>NZ_JBSWXT010000001.1:200000-2463050 GCF_056160745.1 Vannielia sp. ABF1_015 | reverse complement strand
CCCCCCCCCCCCCCCCCCCCCCCCCCCCCCCCCCCCCCCCCCCCCCCCCCCCCCCCCCCCCCCCCCCCCCCCCCCCCCCCCCCCCCCCTCCGACGCATGACAGGGCTCCCAGACCTCACCCCCGACTGCTCCCGCTGCGCCGCGCTCTGCTGCATGGCGCTTGCCTTCGATGCCGGGGAGGACTTCGCCATCGACAAACCCGCAGGCCTGCCCTGCCCCAAGCTGGAGCGCCACCTCTGCTCCATCTACGAAGACCTTGAAGAAGAGGGCTTTTCCGGCTGCGCCCGCTACACCTGCAACGGCGCGGGCCAGCGGGTGACGCAAGAGGTCTTCGCCGGAAAGAGCTGGCACGATGAGCCGGAGCTCGCAACCCCCATGTCCGAGGCCCTGCGGCAAATGAAGTCGGTGCATGAGGCGCTGGAACTGCTCGCCATGGCCGAAAATCTCGGGCTGGAAGATGATGACGAAGAGGTCCGCGAGGCCCTTCTCACTGCGCTCACACCAGAAGAGGGCTTCACCCCCGAAACCCTCGCCGCCACTGGCGACACCCTAAAACGCGTGCCCGCCTTCCTCGCCACCCTGCGCGACTACATCTAAGGGCAATCTGCCCACCACCACCCCTACATCCCGGGCACACCCTCAACCAACCGCCGCAACCCCTCGGCAATATCCGCCTCGCCCCGCGCATAAGAAAACCGCAGCCACTTCGCCCCGCGCCCGGAGTCAAAATCCAGCCCCGGGGTCACGGCAACCCCTGTCTTTTCAAGGATCTGCTGCGAAAACTTCAAGCTGTCGTCGGTCATCTCCGACACATCCGCATAAACGTAAAACGCCCCATCCGGCGGCGCGAAACGGGTAAAGCCGGCCTTCGGCAACCCCTCCAGCATCGCCGCCCGGTTGCGGGCATAAACCGCCCGGTTTCCCTCCAGCTCCTCCTCGCAATCCAGCGCCGCCAAGGCCGCCACCTGCGCCACATGCGGCGGGCAGATAAACATGTTCTGCGCCAGCCGCTCATAGGTGCGGATGTCGGCCTCCGGCACCACCATCCAGCCCACCCGCCAGCCGGTCATCGAGAAGTATTTGCTGAACGAGTTGATCACCACGACATCATCGGTGATCTCCAGCGCGCTCACCGCCCGGTCGCCATAATGCAGCCCGTGGTAAATCTCGTCGCTCACGACCGAGGCCCCAACCTCCCCGGCCCGCTCCAGCAACGCCCCAAGCGCCGCACGGTCCAGAATGGTCCCCGTCGGGTTCCCCGGCGAGGCCAGGATGAACCCCGCAAGCCCCTCCGGCACATCTTCCGGCGCAGGCTGCATCCGCGTCGCCAACCGCGCCTCAATCTCCACCGGCTGCAAGCTCAACGCCCTCAAAATCTGCCGGTAACTCGGATACCCCGGCGTCCCCAGCCCCACCTTCTCGCCCGCATCGAACAGCGCCGTAAACGCCAGCAGAAACGCCCCCGAAGAGCCCGTCGTCACGATCACCCGCTCCGGGTTCAGCTCCACGCCATACCAACGCTTGTAAAGCGCCGCGATCCCGGCCCGCAGCTCCGGCAGCCCCAGCGCCACCGTGTAGCCCATCGGCCCGGCCTCCAGCGCTGCGGCCACCGCCGCCCGCGCGCCCGCGGGCGCTGGCGTGCCCGGCTGGCCCACCTCCATGTGGATCACCGAGCGCCCGGCCGCCTCTGCCGCCCGCGCCGCCTCCATCACGTCCATCACGATGAAGGGATCAACCTCGCTTCGTCTTGAAACCCGCATGCGCCTCTCCTTAACCTGCTGCCACCACTATCAAGCGGCGCCCTGCCGTCAATGCCGCGCCAGCTTGCGGCACAGCCCTAACCGTGCCACACCCGCGCACGACCGCTATCCAAAGGACGACGCCCATGTTCCGCGCCCCCCTTCTCGCCGCAACCCTCGCCCTCGCGGCACTTCCCGCCGCCGCCTTCGACGCCTCCGCCATGACAGACGCCGAGCGCGAGGCCTTCCGCGCCGAGATCCGCGCCTACCTGCTCGACAACCCCGAGGTGCTGATGGAGGCCATCGGCGTGCTCGAAGAGCGGCAGGCCGCCGAGCAGGCGCAGGGCGATGTCGCCCTCGTGGCAAACCACGCCGACGCCCTGTTCAACGACGCCAACTCCTATGTCGGCGGCAATCCCGAGGGCGATATCACCATCGTCGAATTCATGGATTATCGCTGCGGCTACTGCAAAAAGGCCTTCCCCGAGGTCGAAAGCCTGATCGAGGCCGATGGCAACATCCGCTTCATCGTCAAGGAATTCCCCATTCTCGGCGAGCAATCCGTTGTCGCCTCCCGCTTTGCCATCGCCACGCTCCAGCAGATCGGCCCCGAGGCCTACAAGGCTGTACATGACGGGATGATGGAACTGCGCGGCGACTACACCGAAACCACTCTGAGCGCGCTTGCCAAAGACGCTGGCTTCGATCCTGCCCCCGTGCTGGCCGCGATGGAGAGCGACGAGGTCAGCGCCGTCATCGCCGAAAACCACGCCCTCGCCCAAGCCATGCAAATCACCGGCACGCCCACCTTCGTGCTGCAAGACCAAATGCTGCGCGGCTACGTCCCGCTACAAGCCATGATGGGCCTCGTGGCAGAGGCACGCGGCGCCAAGTAGGGTGGGCAATCTGCCCACCATGCGCTGAAGCTATCGCAGCGGCGGGCACCCCGCCCGCCCTGCCGCGCTACTCTGCAGCCTCCGCCTTCGCCTCGATCTCCGCAGCCTTGGCCTCAACTTGCTCCACGATCTTCTCAACCATCTCGTCGTTGCTGATCTTGTGGTCCTGCTTCCCGGCCAGATACACCATCCCGTGCCCCGCACCGCCGCCGGTAAACCCCACATCGGTCAACAGCGCCTCGCCGGGGCCATTCACCACGCAGCCGATGATGCTCAGGCTCATCGGCGTCTTGATGTGCTCAAGCCGTTTCTCCAGCGCCTCCACCGTCTTGATCACGTCAAACCCCTGCCGCGCGCAGCTCGGGCAGCTGATGATGTTGACACCCCGATGCCGCAGACCCAGCGATTTCAAAATCTCATAGCCCACCTTCACCTCCTCCACCGGATCGGCCGAGAGGCTCACGCGGATCGTGTCGCCAATCCCCATCCACAGCAGGTTGCCGAGGCCAATCGCGCTCTTGATCGTGCCGCTGGTCAGCCCACCGGCCTCGGTGATGCCAAGGTGAATCGGCGCATCCGTGGCATCAGCCAACTGCTGGTAGGCCGCCGCGCTGAGGAACACGTCCGAGGCCTTGCAACTGATCTTGAACTCATGAAAGTCGTTGTCCTGCAACAGCTTGATATGGTCGAGCCCACTCTCAACCATCGCTTCCGGGCAGGGCTCGCGATACTTCTCCAGCAGGTGCTTTTCGAGGCTCCCGGCATTCACCCCGATCCGGATCGAGCAGCCGTGGTCCTTGGCCGCCCGCACAACCTCCTTCACCCGCGCCGAATCCCCGATGTTGCCGGGGTTGATCCGCAGGCAAGCCGCGCCCGCCTCGGCGCTCTCCAGCGCCCGCTTGTAGTGAAAGTGGATGTCCGCGACGATCGGCACCGGGCTTTCGCGCACGATCTCCTTCAGCGCCGTCGAGCTGGCCTCGTCAGGCACCGAAACCCGCACAATGTCGGCCCCGGCCTCGGCGCATCGCAACACCTGTTCGATGGTCGCCTTAGCGTCCGTCGTGGCGGTGTTGGTCATGGTCTGCACCGAAATCGGCGCACCGCCGCCCACCGGCACGTTGCCCACCATCACCTGCCGGCTCTCTCGCCGGTAGATGCTCCGCCACGGGCGCACTTCGTTGATCGACATGAAACCTCCGGCAACTGCTCGCGTCACGCCGAGAGATAGGCCGCGCCTGCCCTGCCGACAATGCGAGATTTCAGCGCGGGGGCTCTGCTGGCGCGGTTATTCCGAAACCAGCAGCCCGTTCTCGGCAACCATCACGCTTTGCAGCGCCGGATCGCGGCTGAGGTCGGCCACGGCAAGGCTTTCGGTCGCACCCTCTGCGCTGAGCGCGAAGTTCGAAACCACCTCACCCCGGCTGCCAATCGGCCCATAGGCCTGGCCCCCGGCAACCACATAGATCGAGCCCGCATCCCCCGTGCGCAGCGTTGCCGCAACCTCGGCTTGCGGCAGGCTGTAGCGGTCGCCCGGCTGCATGATGCGCTCATAGATGGTGCTGCCGTCAGCGGCCCGCACCCGCACCCAGCTCGGGCGCACGGCCACAAGCTCCACCAGCGGCTGGCCATCAGCCGTCACCTTCGGCGCGCCAGCCACGATCGCCTCGGCGGCGGCGCGCAGCTCTTCGTAATTTTCCGGCGCATTCAAAGGCTTCTGCGGCGCTTCTGCCAGCACACGAGCCAGCGCCCCATCCGATCCGGCGTCAGCCACGGTAAAGCTGTCACGCAACGCGTCGCGGCGCAGTTCCAGCCCCGAAACCACATTGCCCCGCGCACCAGCCGGGCCATATGTTTTGCCGTCCATCGCAAAGTAGACGGCCCCCGCCGCGCCCGTGCGCAGCACCGCCACATCATCGCCCTCAGGCACAATCCAGCGTTCGCCAGCGTTCAGGGTCTTCTCGAACAGGATGTTGCCCTCAGCGTCCTGCACCCTCACCCAGGCCGGAGCGGTGGCAACCAGTTCCAGCACATCGGCGCTCTCCACCACGGTGCCGTCATCGCGGCGCACCTCGCTGGTGCCAGCCACAAGCTCTGCGCCCCGCCCGGCTCCTAGCCCTGCACCGGGCGCCAAGGCCCCCTGCGTGGCTGGGTCCAGCGCGGCAATCGGGCCATCGCGCGGGGTCATCACCGGCGTATCAAGCGCCTGCGGGCGATAGAGCCGGTCCAGCGCATCCGGGGTCGCGGCATCCACGCCAGCATATTCGGGCGCAGCGCTTTCAGGCATGGAGGGCGCAGCCAGCGGGTCCAGATCGGCCACAACACCGGGCGCCTCATCTACCGGGGCCACCGACACGCGCTGCACCTGCTGCAACACGGCCCAGCCGCCATAGCCCACCGCACCAATCAGCGCGAGCAGCACCAGCGACGAGCCAATCGCACCGGGCTCTATGCGCGAAAGCAGGCTGTCGCCACGCGGGGTGAAGGTTACATTCGGCTCGGCAAACGGGTCTCTCGCACCGGCCACCCGGGTCAGCGGGCGTGCTTTGGGCTTGCCAGCCCCATTGGGGCCGCCCCCCTTGAGCCGCGTCAGCATCCCGCCAAGCGCGCCCTCGGCGGCGGCGGTTGCCTCCTTGGAAACCTTGCTTACCTCGCCCTTGCGCCCGTTCTGCTCCAACCCGGACAGGGTGGCAAAATCGGCTTCGCGGCAGAAGGTTTCAAAGGCCCACTCCGGGTCCAGCGCCAGATAGCGGGCGTAAGAGCGCACATAACCGGCAATGAAACCGGGGGTCTCAAAGGCACTCGGGTCGGAGTTCTCGATTGCGGCAATGTATGTGGCCTTGATCTTCAGCTCACGCTGCACGTCCAACAGGCTCTTGCCCATGGTCGCTCGCTCGCCGCGCATGATATCGCCGAGCCTCAGATCGAAATCATCAAAACCCTTCGGCGGCGCTTCCTCCGCATCCGGCTTTGGCGTCCTGCGCCTAATCATGTGGCCTGCCCCGTGCGCATTTCCATATGTATCCCCAAGACCTATGGCGATTCGTGCGCTACACGCCAAGATCACGTACAGATTACCATGATGCTAACAGTGATGCACTTGCAGATGCGCCTACAGGAGGCTTCTTGCCGATGAGTAAAGGCCCACCGGCCAGAAACTCTGCAAATGTCTTAAAACTTAAGCGTCACTCAGGCGGAGAGCTCCTGCCGGTTCAGCTCACAGTGGTTCCAGAGCCCGTCCATCGCCTTCACCAGCCCGTCGATCATCTTGGGCCCATGCACCGGCGAGGGAGTAAACCGCAGCCGCTCCGTGCCGCGCGGCACGGTCGGATAGTTGATCGGCTGCACGTAAACCCCGTAGTCCTCCAGCAGCATATCCGAGATCATCTTGGTATGCTTCGGGTCGCCCACGATCACCGGCACAATATGGCTGCCGTGATCGATGATCGGCAGGCCAAGCGCCTTTAGGCGGGTCTTCAGAATGCGCGCATTGGTCTGGTGCTGCTCGCGGATCGTGCTGTCGCTCTTCAAATGCGCCACCGAGGCCGCAGCCCCCGCAGCTACCACCGGCGGCAAGCTGGTGGTAAAGATGAATCCCGGCGCGTAAGACCTTACCGCATCACAGATTTTCTCGCTGGCGGCGATGTAGCCACCATGCACGCCAAAGGCCTTGCCCAGCGTGCCGTTGATCATGTCGAGCCGGTCCATCAGCCCGTCCCGCTCCGCCACGCCACCGCCGCGCGGGCCATACATGCCCACCGCGTGCACCTCATCGAGATAGGTCAGCGCGCCAAACTCGTCGGCCAGATCGCAGATCTCCTTGATCGGGCCAAAGTCGCCGTCCATCGAATAGATCGACTCAAAGGCAATCAGCTTCGGCGTCGCCGGATCGTCCGCCGCCAGCAGCTCCCGCAGATGCTCCACATCATTGTGCCGGAAAATCCGCTTGGCCCCACCGTTGCGGCGAATGCCCTCGATCATGCTCGCGTGGTTCAACTCGTCGGAATAGATGATGAGCCCCGGCAGCAGCTTGGGCAGCGTGCTCAGCGTGGCGTCATTGGCAATATAGGCCGAGGTAAACAGCAGCGCCGCTTCCTTGCCGTGCAGGTCGGCCAGCTCCGCCTCGAGCCGCTTGTGATAAACCGTAGTGCCAGAAATGTTGCGCGTCCCGCCCGAGCCTGCGCCCGTGGCCTCCAGCGCCTCATGCATCGCCTCAAGCACCACCGGGTGCTGGCCCATGCCCAAGTAGTCGTTGCCGCACCACACCGTGATCTCCTGCTCGGAGCCATCCGGCTTCATCCAGACCGCATGCGGAAAGTGCCCCTTGCGGCGCTCGATGTCGATAAAGGTCCGGTAACGGCCTTCTTCGTGCAGCTTTTCCAGCGCGGTATCAATGCTTTGCAGGCTATCCGCCTTGGAGCTCATAGGGCATGTCACGGGGCGCGTCCTCTTCTTGTCCGCTCTGCGTGTCTGAAGTTATTAACAGAGCGATGTTCCTACGGGAACACATACCTCCTGCGGTATTTTGGCACTTTGATCCAGATCACGTGAATTTCACGGCCCATGCACGCTTCTGCGTGAATTGCCCCCGCTGGACACCCGCCCAGCCAGTGCTACCCTCCGCCGAAACCAAGGAGGCCCAATGTCTGTCGATCCCGTCCTCGCCCGTATCGATTCGTCCCTGCCCGACGCGCTCGAGCGCCTGATGGAGCTGCTCCGCATCCCCTCCATCTCTACCGATCCCGCCTATAAGGCCGACTGCGCCCGCGCCGCCGACTGGCTGGTGGAAGACCTCAAATCGCTCGGCTTCGAGGCCTCCGCCCGTGAAACACCGGGCCACCCCATGGTCGTCGCCCACGGCGGCCCGGATGAAGGCCCCCACCTCCTATTCTACGGCCACTATGATGTGCAGCCCGTCGACCCGCTCGACCTCTGGCACCGCGACCCCTTCGACCCAGAAGTGCAAGACACGCCCAAGGGCCGCGTCATCCGTGCCCGCGGCGCCTCCGATGACAAAGGCCAGCTGATGACCTTCGTCGAAGCTCTCCGCGCCTGGGTCGCCGAGCACGGGGCACTCCCCTGCAAGCTCACCATTTTCTTTGAAGGCGAGGAGGAGTCCGGCTCCCCCTCCCTCATCCCCTTCATGAAGGAGCACGCCGAAGAGCTGCGGGCCGACATCGCCCTGATCTGCGACACAGGCCTGTTTGCCGATACCGTGCCCGCCATCATCACCCAGCTGCGCGGCCTTCTGGGCGAAGAACTCACCATCACCGGCCCCAGCAAAGACCTGCATTCCGGCATGTATGGCGGCGCCGCGATGAACCCGATCCGCGTGCTCACAAAAATCCTCGCCTCGCTGCACGACGACGAAGGCCGCATCACCGTGCCCGGCTTCTACGATGGCGTCCCCGAGATCGGCGACAACCTGAAGAAAAGCTGGGAAGCCCTCGGTTTCGATGAAAAATCTTTCCTTGGAGACGTAGGCCTCTCCGAACTCGCAGGCGAAAAGGGCCGCATGGCGCTGGAGCAGCTCTGGTCCCGCCCCACCTGCGAGATCAACGGAATCACCGGTGGCTACACCGGCGACGGCTTCAAAACCGTCCTGCCCTCCAAAGCCTCCGCCAAGGTCAGCTTCCGCCTCGTCGGCGAGCAAGACCCACTGGCCATCCGCGAGAACTTCCGCAAGATGGTCCAGGATATGCTGCCGCCCGATTGCGAGGTCGAGTTTCACCCCCACGGCGCCGGCCCCGCTGGCCACATGAACACCAGCCACGCCGCCTTCGAGCCCGCCCGCCAAGCCCTCACCGAAGAAAATGGCCGCGAAGCCGCCTATGTTGGCTGCGGCGGCTCGATCCCTATCGCGGGTTACTTCAAGAGCATCCTCGACATGGACGCCATGCTCATCGGTTTCGGCAAAGACGACGATGCGATCCACTCCCCCAACGAAAAATACGACGTGGAGAGTTTCCACAAAGGCACCCGAAGCTGGGCCCGCATCCTCGCGGCTCTTACCAACGGCTGATCCCACCCACCGTCACCCTCGGGCTTGACCCGAGGGTCTCCCTCCGCAAGAGATCCTCGGGTCAAGCCCGAGGATGACAGCACCATGACCTTCACCGCCCACGCAGCCGATATCGACGGCCTCTCCATCGCCTACGAAACCGGCGGTGCCCCCACAGGCCTCCCCCTCCTCTTCCTGCACGGCTTCCCGCAAACCCGCGCCATGTGGCACCCCATCGCGCCCGCCTTCGCCGACAACCACCCCATCGTGCTGGCCGACCTCCCCGGCTACGGCGCCTCCGCCAAGCCGCAAGACCTCGCCCCCTATTCCTTCCGCGAAATGGCGCGCCGCCTCACCGACCTCATGTCCCACCTCGGCCACGCACGGTTCGCCGTCATCTCCCATGATCGCGGCGCACGCGTCACCCACCGCATGGCGCTAGACCACCCCGACCGCCTCGCCGCCGTCACCCTGATGGACATCGTCCCAACCCACACCCTCCTCACCGACCTCCAGCTCAAGGTGGCCCAAAGCTACTACCACTGGTTCTTCCTCGCCCAGCCGGAGCCCTTCCCCGAATCCCTCATTGCCCCCGACCCGAACGCCTATTACGAATCCTGCCTCCTCGGCTGGGGCGCCGCCAAACTCACCGATTTCCACGAAAGCCAACTCGCCGCCTACCGCGCCGCATGGGCCAATCCCGAAACCCGCCGCGCCATGTGCAACGACTACCGCAGCACCCTCACCCTCGACCTCGCCGACGACGACGCCGATCTCGGCGCCCGCATCCAATGCCCCGCGCAAATCCTCTACGGTGCCTCGGGTGCCATGGCCAAGCTCTACGACGTCCCCGAAACATGGGCCCCCAAAACCACCACCATGACCCACGCCGCCCTCCCCGGCGGCCACTTCTTCCCCGACACCGCCCCCGAAGAAACCACCAGCGCCATCAAGACCTTCCTCGAAACCCTCTGAACACCCGCCCGCGCCATTAACCCTAATCGCCATTAAGGTTAACGCGCGCCCGCTAGCACACCCTGCTCATTTTCTTGCTCTAGATATCTCCGGGGGGTGTGGGGGGCTGGCCCCCCACAGGACCGCGCAGTGACGGGGGGCTGCCCCTCAAACAGAAGACTGCGGGCTCAAACCGATGCCCGAACAGCCGAACGCCCGCCATAAAGCGAGACACTGCAGAAAATCGAGATAGGAAAGTGGCGCGGTTGACGGGGCTCGAACCCGCGACCTCCGGCGTGACAGGCCGGCACTCTAACCAGCTGAGCTACAACCGCGCATGGGCCTGAAAAGGCAAATACAGCGTGGCGCGGTTGACGGGGCTCGAACCCGCGACCTCCGGCGTGACAGGCCGGCACTCTAACCAACTGAGCTACAACCGCGCAGCGCTGTAGGGGGCCTTCTAAGCGGGCGGCAAAGCCTCGTCAAGCGGCCAATCGCGCCCAATTAGTATTTGAACGTTCTGGTCTCTTCGAGGTCCGAAACCATCAGTTCCTCCACCTTCGCGAGCTTGTCGATCAGATAGGTCAGATTGCCCGCGCTCACATCATGGGTGGCCGTGGTCGTCACCTCCTGCCCTTCCACTTCGTTGCGCACCCGAGTTTCCAGCACCAGCAGCTGTGCCTTGGTGTAAATCACCTTCATCACATCCCATGCCGCATCGCCCGAAAAGCCCAGCACCGGCGCACCGGGAGCCGATTCTGCCTCTGGCCTCAGCGGCCAGCGCTGCCCCGTCTCCGGCAGCAGCAGCTCCATCTCCATCTGCATGCGCCCGGCCTCCACATCAGCACCCACCATCTCCCAAAGCGCGGCATTCACCACACCATCGGCGGGAAAGGCCATCACCCGAATCCCGGTAAATTGCAGCGCGTCGTCAAAAAAGCGCACCAGAAACAGCCCCTTGCCCGCCGCCAGATCGACCCGGCACACATAGCCGCCACCGCTCCGCCGCGCGCAATCGGCCACCGGGCGGGCCGCGCCCTCCTCGCTCTTGAACTTCAAAAAATAGGTAATGCGCCCCTCGGTATAGGTCACATGTTCCTGCGTCTCGCTCCCACCCGGCAAAAACTCGGCCCAGTATTGCGCCACCTTCCCGTCCCGCAGGCCGCGCACGCATTGCACCTCACCGCCAAAGGCACCGGGCCAGGCCTCCAGCCGATGCACCACATCCGCCGCGGCCCCCTCCGCCGCGCCCTCGAGGTAAATCGGCGCATCACAGGGCGGGCTCTCCTGAGCAGCCACCGGCCCGGCCAAAAGCGCCATGCCACAGACCAATACAAACGGTCTGACCATCCTGTCCCTCGCTGAAATCACTCAACTATTGGGGCAGAAGGCTAAGCGACGCAGGGGCAAGCTGTCTAGCCAGCAGCGGGCAATCGCAGGGGTTGCGAGCGAGGGCCGCCCCACAATCTGAGGCTTTGACAAAGCCGCCTTCCGTAGGGTTAACTACACCCGCACCCTCTCCGCTGGCCCAATTTTGCCTGTCCCACCACCTGCCCGCGCCGAGACGGTCCGCCAGCACCGCAGCCACAGGGAGGGCACCACCATGCCGGGCAACATCAACATCGGCGTCACATGGCGCCGCGACGGCCGCAACATGGCCCACCGCGGCGATCTCGCGGTTTTCGACCATATCGCCCTGCGGCGCGACATCGAAACCTTCACCCTTGCCTGGGACGAGGCCGACACCGCCGATGACGTGCGCCTCGGCGAGTTGGCCAACATGCACCTGCTGGTGGTGCCCGGCGGCCCCCACGCCAATGACACCCAAATCCCCACCGTCAAAACCAACGGAAGGGGCCGCCCCGTCGTCCAGGCAAAAGACAATGTGGCCAAGGGCAACGCCGCGGCCTATGCAAGCCAGCGCGCACAGTCCGAACTCGACCTGATCGAGCAGGCCCGCGTCCTCGGCATGCCCATCCTCGCGCTCTGCGGGGGCTCTTGGCGGCTGGTCGAAAACTACGGCGGCACCACCATCGAGCTGGCCGCCCTCGGGCGCGACGGCAAGATCATGCGGGAAGGCAGCACCAACGCCAACCGCACCCGCCACGCAGGGCCGATGAACCGGGTGGATACCGAGTTCAAACACCCGCTGGACACCCGCCCGGGCAGCCTGCTCGAAGATGCCACAGGCCGCACCAAGGCCCGCGCCGCGCTGGAGGAGGGAGATCGGATGCCCACGATGCACGCCAATTCGGTGCATTGGGCCGCCGTGCGCACCCGAACGATGGGCACCCGCCCGGGCATGGCCGAGCAGCCCTATGAGGTTGTCCCCAACAACATGCTCCAGATGAGCGCCCGCGATCCGAGCGCGCTTCAAACCAGCGAAGCCGTCGAAAGCGTCCACGGCGCGCCGGTCATCGGCGCCCAATGGCACCCGGAATATCAACTGCCCACCGGCGCGGATGATGAAGAGCACCCAACCTCCCGCGCCGCCAACCTCCGGCTGATCCAGTATATGATCGAGGCGGCAGCCGCCTATAAGGTCCACCGCGAAACCGTCGAGCTTCTGATCAAGCGCCACAAGCGCAAGACGCCAAACGGCAACGCTTCCGCCGTCCGCTGGCGCGGTGCGCCCGTTCACACCAGCGCCACCCCTGGCCGTCCCGCACGCCCCGCCAGCATCCCGAGGCACAAGGAAGACACCGAAAACCCGGCGTGGAAGTCACGCTCCGAACGCCTCGTCAGAGCCTACCTGTACAACCTCGGTCGAAAGGAAAACCTCTTCCTCACCCCCGACGAAATGCTCAACCTCTCCCTCGGCGCCCCGCTCCCCGCCTTCCGCCCCAAAACCGAGCGCTACGGCGCCCCAATCGCCACATTCCTCGCCACAAACGCCTGGGCGGGCAAATATCTGAAGGCCCAAGACAAAGAAACAGTGCTGACCAAATGGCCCACCCAGCCCCCCGGGGAGTAACCCAAGTGCACCGCGTGGCCTTTACCTGAGCTTTTAATGGAGAGATTGGCGAGGCATGACGAGCTTGATCTCCCGACCCAGTGTGCCGCCTAAGCGGCATGCGTCGGTCGGGCGACGTGCCGCGCACGCCGGTCCAGCCTGAACTCTTCGGAGGGAGGTGGTGGGTCGTGAGAGGCTCGAACTCCCGACATCTTCGGTGTAAACGAAGCGCTCTACCAACTGAGCTAACGACCCATTGCGCAGCGGATTACACCGCCACGGCCCTGCCCCGCAAGCCCTAGATGAGCCCGGCCCCAAATTGGGCCCTGTGGCAGAGAAAAGCCCCGGGCATTCTTCACGCCCGAGGCCCTCAAACTGGTGGGTGATAAGAGATTTGAACTCCTGACATCTTCGATGTGAACGAAGCGCTCTACCACTGAGCTAATCACCCGTGGGGGGCGATTTAGCCGTTGTCGTCGCTCTCCGCAAGAGGCTTCTGGGCAGTTTTTCGGCGCAGCTTCAGCATCACCATCTCGCCGTTGGGCACGTCCTTGCGCTTGTGAATCATCAGCTTGCCCAGCTCCGGAAGCTGCAGGTTGGAGCCTTCCCCGATGATCCGGTTCACCTCTTGCAGCGTGGCCTCCACCACGGGCTTCACATCCTTGCGCTTCAGGCCCGTCGCCTCGACGACCCGCGCAACCAGCTCCACCTTCTTCACGATGCCTTCCGCCACAACCGGCTCGGCGGGGGTAACAACGGTGATTTCCGGCTTCGGGGCGGGCTCCACCAGTTTCACCGCGGGCGGCGTGGCCTTGGCTGCGGCCTTGCTGGCCGCCGCAGTCGATTTGCTGGCGCTGCTGCTCTTGCTGCGGCTCCGGCTGGTCGCGGTGGATTTTCTGGTCGATGTGCTCTTGCTGCTTCCGGTGGTCTTGCGGGTTCCGGCCATCTTCGCCTCTCTTGTTATGCTGCTGCTCTTGCGCCCAACCTAACAGGCTGTCGATGTCGTGCAATCGCCCTCTTGACCTCAACCATAGTTGAGAGCGCAGATTGCCCCACATGAGCACGCAAACCCCCTCCCTCCTCGCCGCCGGCACCCGTGGCCCGGTGTTGGCCATCTCCGCCGGAATCGGCATGCACGCCTTCAACGACATGGCCATCACCGCCTCCGTCCCCGTGGCGATGGAGGCGCTCTCCGCGCTGCCGATGCTGCCGCTGGTCTACGCGATGTTCTTCATCGGCGTGGTCGCAGGCGGCGTCACCTCGGCCGAGATCCGGGCACGGCTCGGCGCGCGGGCTACGGCGCTCGGCGCGGCGGCCTGCTTTCTGGCCGGAACGGCGCTCACCGCCCTTGCCTGGAGCGGGCCGGCCTTCGTGCTTGGGCGGGCCTTGCAGGGGGTCTCCGATGGGGTGATCGCCGCCCTCTGCTATTCACTGATCCCCCAACTCTTCGCTGCTACCATCGTTGCCCGCGTCTTCGCAGTAGAGGCCACAGTCTGGGCGCTCGCGGCAGCGCTCGGCCCGCTGACGGGCGGCTATGCCACCGAGCACCTCGGCTGGCCCATCGCCATGCTCACCGGCCTGCCACTGGCGCTCACCTTTCTTGCGGCGGCCTCCCTGATCTTGCCGGACCGGGCCGCCGATAGCTTCGTCATCAAGCGCCGCTCACCCTTGCGTCCCGTCGCCCTCTGCCTTGCCGGGGCCGCCGTGCTCGCGCTCCCCTCTGCCCTGCCCGCCTCGCCCGCTGCCGCGCTTGGCCTGCCCGCCGGCCTCGCGCTCATCGCCGCCGCCCTCGTCATCGACCGTCGCCCGCGGCGCCGGGCCGGAACGCGCTTCTTCCCGTCCGAGGCCTTCACCCTCTCGCCCATTGGCGCAGGCACCTGGCTGGTGTTCCTGATGCCGGTGGCGCAAAGCGTCTCGTCGATCTTCACCGCCCTCTGCACCCGCGCCATCTTCGGCCTCTCCACCGTTCTGACCGGCTGGGTGGTTGTAACAATGGCGCTCAACTGGAGCCTCTGGGCCATGGTCGCAGGCCGCCTGCCCGCCCACCACCGCCAAGCCGCCCTGCGCTTTGCCCCTGCGCTGCAGGTGGCGGGTGCGGCCTGCGTTGGTGCGGGCTTCGTCACCGCCACCCTGCCGCTGGTCCTGCTCGGCCAATCGCTCTCGGGCGCCGCTTTCGGCTTTTCATGGGGCCCCGCCAACCAGCTCATCATGGAGGCCGCCCCCGAGGCCGAGCGCGCCCGCACCGCCTCTTTCATGCCCACGGTGCAAACCCTCGGCTATGCCACCGGCGCAGGTCTCTTCGGATGGATCGCGGCTGTCAGCGGCCTTGTCCCGGCACTCGAAAGCGGCGCAACCACCACGCCCCTCACCGCGCTCTGGGGCACCGCCGTGCTGCTGGCCCTCGCAGCGCTGATGGCCGCCCGCAGGCTCTATGCCCGCAGCCCACTACCCGCCTAGTCGGCCAGATCCACCTCTATCCCCGCCGCCGCCAGTGCCGGGCCGAGATCGCGCGCATAGGTCGAGCTTGTCACCGGCCCCGCCACCCGCGCGAGGATCTTGCCCTCCCCGTCGATCAAAAAGGTCTCCGGCACACCATAGGCGCCCCATGCAAAGCCGCTGCGCCCCTCAACATCCGCACCGATGGCGGCATAGGGGTTGCCCAGCTCGGCCAGAAAATCAGCGGCCTTCTCCGGGTCATCCTTGAAGTTGATCCCGTAAATCGGCACGCCCGCCTCGGCGAGCTTCACAAGGTTCGGGTGCTCCACCCGGCACGGCGCGCACCAGCTGGCCCAAAAGTTCACCAGCTTCACCCCCTCGCTCTCAAGCATCTCGCGGGTAAACACCGGCTCGCCTCCCAAGGGCTCCAGCTTCAGCTCCGGCGCGGTGCGGCCAATGAAGGTCGAGGGCAGCTCATTCTGCCCCTCGCGCCCGTTGCCCCACCAAAAGGCCAGCCCGATCAGAAGGATCACCCCGAAGGGCACAAAATAAAGCGGTTTCATTTCCGGCTCTCTTCCATCTGCCGCAGCCGCGCACGCACCTTCGCCCCCCGCCTGATGGTAACAACGAGCAACCCCACCAAAATGGCGATCGAGCCAGCATAGGCGATCAGCACCTCAGCCGCATATTTCCCCAACTCAGGCATCTGCCATCCGCGCCCGCGCCTCCAGCGCCTTGATCCGCCGGGCGCGAATTTCGGTGCGGGTGCCCATCAGCACCAGCGCCAGAAACAGCAGGAAAAACCCCGCCATCGAAACGAAGAGCGGCAGCGCATAGACGTTGCTCACCTTCTCCTCCGTGTCGCTGCCCGTCACCGCGCCCGCCCGCAGCACCGAAGCGCCCTGATGCAGGCCCTGATTCCAGAAGTTCACCGCATAGCGGCTCAGGATCGCAAAGACCGAGCCAACAAGGCAAAGCACCGAGGTGAGGTCGGCCGCCGTATCAGGGTCGTCAATCGCCGCCCAAAGCGCCATGTAACCGAGGTAGAACAAGAACAGGATCAAAAAGGACGTCAGCCGCGGATCCCACGCCCACCATGTCCCCCACATCGGCTGGCCCCAAACCGCACCTGTGAACAGCGCAATCAACGTCATCGCCACGCCCACCGGGGCCGCCGCCTTCGCCGCCAGCGCGCTCACATGATGGCGGCGGACGACCCAGATCAGCGAGGCCACCAGCATCATCGCCCATGCGTTGATCGCCATCATCGCGGCAGGCACATGGATGAAGATGATCTTCACCGTCGCGCCCTGCTTGTAGTCCTCCGGGGTCGCAAAGAACCCCCAGCCAAGCCCAACCAGCGTGACCACTGCAGCCAACACGGCGCAGGCGGGCAGAATCCGCCCGCTCGTCGCCATGAATTTCACCGGATTTGCATATTCCCAAATCGACATGCCGCGCACCCTAGGCTCCGCCTTGGTCAGGCTCAATACACATACCCCGGAGCCCCTCAGCGCAGGTTGATACGTATTGCCGCAGCCGCCGCAAAAGGCAGCAGCGCCACTGCGGCCGCCGTCAGCCCGCCCAGCAGCGCCAGCGGCGTGCCCACGGCCAGCCCGTCAACGCCCCGCCGCGCCACCTCGGCCCCAAAGATCAGCACCGGCACGTAAAGCGGCAGCACAATCAGGCTCAACAGCAAACCGCCCCGCTTCAGCCCCACGGTCAGTGCCGCACCAAAGCAGCCGATGACAGAAAGCGCGGGCGTCCCCACCGCCAGCGACACCGTCAGCCACAAAAACCCCGGCCCCGGCAGGTGCAGCAGCACCCCCAGCACCGGCGCGGCCAGCACCAGCGGCAGCCCCGTGGTCAGCCAATGCGCCAGCGCTTTCACCGACACCGCACCTTCCATCGGCACCGGCGCAGTCGCCAGCAGTTCCAGCGAGCCATCCTCGTAATCCAGCGCAAAGATCCGGTCGAGCGAGAGCAAACAGGCCAGCAAGGCCCCGATCCACAGCACCCCCGCCGCGATCTCCCCCAGCACCTCCGGCTGAGGCCCCACGGCAAAGGGCACCAGCGTGACGACGATCAGGAAGAAGGCCAAGGCCAGCCCAAAGCCGCCCCCGGCCCGCACCGCCAGCCGCAAATCCCTGACCAGCAAAGCTCTCACCGCCCCGCTCCATTTTCTTGCTGAAAATACTCAATCCCGCGCCCGGCCCCGTCCACTACGGCTGCGGTGCCTGCCCCCGCGAAGACGCCTCGAAGGGCGGATGAGCCCGCCCCGCTCACAGGAATGCCTCGTCAAACCCGCCCGGGGCGGCCCGCTCCACAGCCTTGAACGCGCCCAGCTCCAACACCCGCGCCTCCTCCAGCCCCAGCGAAATATGCGTCGCAATCACCGCCGCGCCGCCCGCCGCCACATGGTCCCGCACCACGCCCGCGAACAGCTCTACGGAGGCCGTATCGAGCGAAACCGTCGGCTCGTCCAGCAGCCACAGGCTGCGCCGGGTCACCAAGAGCCGCGCCAGCCCCAGCCGCCGCTTCTGCCCGGCGCTCAGGCTCCCGGCCATCCGCTCCGCAAGGCCCGCAAGGTTCATCCGCTCAAGCGCATCGCCCAGCCCCTGTCCGTGCAACTCCGCCCAAAAGCTCAGGTTCTCGCGCACGCTCAGCGTTGCCTTCAGCCCGTCCGCATGGGCGGCATAGCCCGCGCCCTCGCTCTCCACCCGGCCCTCCAGCGGCTCCGCCAGCCCGGCCAGCACCCGCAGCAGGCTCGTCTTGCCCACCCCGTTCGGCCCGCGCAGCACCAGCACCTCGCCGGGTGACACTTCAAACGTCAGCCCCTCCAGCACCGGCACCCCGCCGCGTGACACGGCCAAGCCCTCTGCGGCCAATAGGCTCAAACGCCGCCCACCGGAATCAGCGCCGCCGCCACCCGGCGGCCTTCGCTCAGCAGCACGTTGTAGCTGCGTGCCGCCGTGGGCGAGGCCATCACATCCAGCCCCTGCCCGGTCAGTTCCACCGCCTCGCGCAGCGCGCGCGGCACCGGGGCAATCTCGCCGCCCATGCCCAGAAACAGCACATCCACGCGCCCGGCCATCTCCACCAGCGCCGCCGCATCGTCCAGCCCGGCCCAGTCGTGCAACCCGCCCGGGCCAATCAGCACCGGCCCCTGCACCACCTGCCCGCCAACACGCCAAAATCCGGGCCCGTAGCCCTCCACCGGCATCTCGCCTCTGAACTCAACTTCATGTATCCGCATGTGCCCTTAATCTCCAAAGATCGGCAGCCCCGCAAGGGCAGAGGCGATGAAGACGGCAAAGGCCACCGCGCGATAAAGCCGCGCCTTCTCCGGATCAAACAGCGCCTGCCCCGCAAGATTGCCCACCACATAGGCCGGGATCAGAAATATCCCAAGCGCAAGCCCGCCGCCCTCCAGCACGCCCCGGATGGCAAAGACCACCCCCAGCATCGCCACGAAAAGCAGCATGAACAGCAGCGTCGTCGCCCGCACCCGCTCGGGCCGGTATTGCCCGCCCAGATAGGCCAGCACCACCGGAGGCCCCGGCATGCCGACAAAGCCACCCAAAAAGCCCGAGGCCGCGCCAACGCCCGCCAACCCCTTCGGGCCAAGCTCAATATGGTGCCGCCAGCCTGAAATGAGCAGCGCCACCAGCGCCAGTGACAGGCCCGAAACGCCCCAGCGAAATACCGCAGGGTCCGAGGCCGTCAGCGCAAAGGTGCCCAAGGGCAGCGTCACCGCGCAGCCCAGCAGCATCCACCCCAGATCACGCCCCCGCACATCGCGGATCGCCCGCGGCAACACCGGGGCGGAGCCCGCCACATCCACCGAGATAACAGCCGCCAGCACCCAGAGCGGCGGCAGAAAGAGCGAGGCCAGCGGAATAAAGACCATCCCCGTGCCAAACCCCGCAAAGCCGCGCACCAGCCCGGCCAGCCCGATGATCGCCATCAGCCACCAGAAGCCCTCGGTGGCCCAAGCCTGCTGAAACGCCTCAATCATCCCGTAGGGTGGGCAATCTGCCCACCACCCAATCCGCTTCCATCTCTCTCACCATACCGGCAGACTCATCGCCACTGCCAAGCCAATCAGCCCATAGGCCACCCGCCGATAAAGCCGCTCCATCTCGGGCCGAAACAGCGCCTGCCCGCACAACGCGCCCAGTGCATAGACCGGCACCACCAGCAGAGCGAGCCACAGCGCTTCCCCCCGGATTAACCCCTGCAGCCAAAGCATCGGTAGCAGCAACATCGAGAGCAGCGTCAGGAAAGAGATCGTCGAGGCCCGCACCTCCACCGCGCTGCCCTGCCCGGAAAGCTTGAACAAGATCATCACCGGCCCGGTCAGCCCCGTCGCCCCGCCAAGCGCCCCCGAGGCCGCGCCCACGCCGATCAACGCGCGCGGCGTGTCGGATGTCTTGCGCCGCCAACCCGCCACCAGCGCAGCCAGTGTCAGCGCCGCCACCCCGCAGATGCCCCAACGCATCACATCCGGGTCCGCCACCTTCAGCAGCCACACGCCGAGCGGCAAGCCAATCAGCGATGCGACCAGCAGCAGCCCGGTGTCCCGCGTGTCGGCCAGCTTCAGCGCGCGCGGCAAAACCGTCACCACGCTGGCCAGCCCCATGCAGGCCTCCAGCGTCACCGCCTCTACCGGGCCAACCCGTGCGGCGGCCACCGGCATGAAGATCAGCGCCGCGCCAAAGCCCGCAAATCCATAGGCCAGACCCGCCGCCCCCGCTGCCGCCAGCACCCAGACAAGCCCGGGCACCGCCAAAGCAGCGGCAAGCGCCTCAGGCATCCGATGTAGAAAACTGCGTGCCCCCCGGCCCGTCGCTCGGCTTGCTCCAATCGCGCTTGGTGCCCAGCATCAGCACCACGTTCTTGGCCACGTAGACCGAAGAATAGGTGCCCACGACCACGCCCCAAGTGATGGCAAAAACAAAGCCCCGGATCACGTCTCCACCCAGCACCAGCAGCGCAATCAGCGCAATCAGCGTGGTGCCAGAGGTCATCACCGTCCGGCTCAGCGTCTCGTTGACAGATAGGTTCATCACGTCCTGCAAAGCCATCTTCTTGTACTTGATCAGATTCTCCCGAACCCGGTCGAAGATCACCACGGTGTCGTTGATCGAATAGCCCACAATCGTCAGCAGCGCCGCGATCGTGGCCAGATCAAACCGGATCTGCAGCACCGCAAAGAGGCCAATGGTCAGCAGCACGTCATGGAACAGCGCCACCACCGCGCCAAGGCTGAACTGCCACTCGAACCGCAGCCAGATGTACACCATGATCGCCCCAAGCGCGGCCAGCACCGCCAGCACCGCACTCTGCACCAACTCGCCACTCACCTTGGGGCCAACGCTCTCCACCGAAGTGAACTTGATGCTCTCGTCCAGCCCCTTCAGCGCCGCCTCGACATTGGCCACCATCTCATTGCCCGCGCTCTCTTCGCCCTCTTGGGCCTGAATGCGCAGCATGGCCACGTGCTGATCGGCGTCGAAAGTCGGGTCAAACACCTCGCTGATCGCCACATCCCCCAGCTCCAGCGGGGCCAGCGCATCGCGGTAGGCGGCCACATCCACCTCCTGCGTGCTCTCGGTGCGGATCGTGGTGCCGCCCCGGAAGTCGATGCCAAAGTTCAGCCCCATGGCAAACCACGCCACCAGCGAAAGCACCATCAGCACCATCGAGGCCCCAAAGGTGACCTTCCGGGCGCGGAAGAAGTTGATGTTGGTTTCCTGCGGTACAAGTCTCAAGCGCATCGGTTCACACCTCGATCGTCTTGGGCCGCGCCCGTTCAAACCACGTCACAATGAGTAGACGGGTCACATAGATCGCCGTGAACACCGAGGTGATGATCCCCAGCGCCAGCGTAACCGAAAAGCCCCGCACCGGGCCGGAGCCGAGCACAAAGAGGATCGCCGCCGTGATGAAGGTGGTGATATTGGCGTCGATAATCGCACTCAGCGCCTTCTCATAGCCCAGCGAAATCGCCCGGCTCGGCCCCTTGGCCGTTTTCAACTCCTCGCGGATACGCTCGAACACCAGCACATTGGCGTCCACCGCCATCCCGATGGTCAGCACGATCCCGGCAATACCGGGCAAGGTCAGCGTCGCGCCGATGGTGCTGAGCAGGCCAAAGATCAGGCCCACGTTGATGAGCAGCGCGATATTGGCGAAAATCCCGAACAGCCCATAGCTGAGCGCCATGAACACGAGCACTGCGGCGAAAGCCACCAGACAGGCAATCGCACCCGCGCGGATGCTGTCCGCCCCAAGCTCGGGACCAATCGTGCGCTCCTGCAAAAAGTCCATGCCCGCCGGCAGAGCCCCCGCGCGGAGCAGCACCGCAAGGTCACTGCTCTCCTGCACCGAGAAGTTGCCCGAGATAATGCCGGTGCCACCCGGAATATGCTGGCGGATGACGGGGGCGCTGATCACCTCGCCGTCCAGCACAATGGCAAAGGGGCTGCCCACGTTCTCGGCGGTGTAATCGCCAAACTTGCGCGCCCCACTGGCGTTGAAGCGGAAGTTCACCGCAGGCTGGCCGTTCTGGTCAAAGTCCGGCTGCGCGTCCACCAACTCCTCGCCACTCACCACCGGGCTTTCTTCCAGCACGTAGTAAACGCCCTCTTCTGAGGGGTCGGCACTCGGCAGGGTGATGGTGCGGCCCGAGGCATCGGCATCGGGGCTGGAAACACGCTGCACCACCGGATGGAAGGTCAGCTTCGCGGTGGTGCCGATCAGGTCTTTCAACTCCTGCGCCGAGCCGATCCCCGGCACCTGAATGATGATCCGGTCGCTGCCCTGGCGCTGAATGGTCGGCTCACGGGTGCCCACTTCGTCCACCCGGCGGCGGATGATCTCAAGGCTCTGCTGCACCGTCCGCTGATCGCTCAGCTCGCGCTCGGCCTCGCTGAGCTGCACCACCAGCACGTCGCCATTGGCGCTCACCTCAATATCGGTCGCCCCCGGATAGGAGAGCGACACAACCTGCCGCGCCAGCCCGCGCACCGTCTCCATGGCAGAGGCCATCTGGTCGGCGTTCTGAATGCGAACCTGCAACTGGTCTTCCGGCCCCTCGACGCGCCGGATGGTGCCAATCGTGGCACGCTCATCGCGCAGCGCATCGCGCACCTCCGGCCACATCGCCGTCATCCGCTCGGCATAAACCTCTTCCACCCGCACCCGGCCCAGCAAATGCGCGCCGCCCCGCAGGTCGAGCCCGAGGTTGACGAGGTTGTTGGGCAGCAATCCCGGCCATTTGGCGGCATCCGCCTCCAGCTCGGGCGTGGCGCCCGTGGCCTCGATGGCCGCCACCGCGTCATTGTGGCTCTCCACACGCGAGTAAAAGGCGTTGGGCATTGCCGCCAGCAGCCCTGCGGCCACCAGCAGCCAGATCACAAGCCGGTTGAAAAAGGTTATCTGAAGCATTGCGCCCCCGCCGAGAGTTGTCTGCGGCCTGCCTTACGATTTCGCGTCGGCAGCCGGTTCGGTCTTGTTGAGCACCTGTGCCACGGTCGCCTTGACGACGCGCACCTTCACGCCCTCGGCGATCTCGACTTCAACCTCGTTGTCGTCGCGCACCTTGGTCACCTTGCCGACGATCCCGCCCTGGGTGATCACCTGATCGCCCCGGCGCAGCGCCGACACCATCGCCTGATGGTCCTTCAGCTTCTTCTGCTGCGGACGGATGAGCAAAAAGTACATGATCCCGAAGATCAGGATCAGCGGCACGAGCGATTGAATGCCCTGCATGGAGGCTCCTTGTTGTTCTTGTCCCGGCCCCCGCAGCCGCGGCGAGCGTTTCGGCGCGCACCCTATGGCCCGGTCTGGGGCGATGCAAGCGCGTGCGGTGGCAGATAAGGACGATTTGCCCGGAACGCCAGAGGCGGCGGTGAAACTGTCGCGGCCTCGCACCTCGCCGGTTCCACCGACAGGCCGACAGTTGCGTGCACCACGGTAAATGCCGACCGGGCGTTCCAAGCAGGTGAAGTTGCAGCAGGCAAGAATCCTTCACCCCGCAGGTCGATCTGAATCGCGCATCGCGGTTCCTGATCGTTTCATCCCTCCGCCAAGGGTGTTAGCGTGAATGTCGTTTCGGCCCTATGATGCCATCCTGCTAACGACGAAAGCCCTGCCACACAGTCGCCCCGCACAGCGAAGCGACCCAACCGCCAGGAGGCGCGGGCGATGGACGCACAACGGATTCAGTTGGCTTTCGAAGCCGAAGAAGAGGGGATCGACGGGGTCTACGCGGCTTCAGATGTAAGTTTCGTAGTAGTACTAGACTCCGCCTCAGCTGACCGCCTGCAAGTGGAGGGCGCCACTATTCCACTAAAACGCAACTGGCAAAGCTCCGGCGTAAAGGATGGAGAGGCACTTACCGAGTTCTCGCTAAGCGGCGAAGATCGGACAGGCCTCATAAACGTCAGCATCGAGCTTCTCGAAGTCGGCTACGCGCGCGCCAGCCTCCACTGGCCCCAATCGCACTCAACCCGTGAAATCATCGGCTTCTGCGAGGATTGGAAAACACCCAAAAGCTGAGGTTCGAGAAGAGCTCTCACACGCATGCTGCCGAGCAATGCTCTGGGTATGACCAGGCCCCGTTGTCCTTGACGGCTTAAGCGGACCTGATGTGCAAGACAGCCTGAGAAGCCCGCAAAGCGCCGCCTCTCTGGCACCGTCCCTCCCTGCACTCAAAAAGACCGTCTCGCACCAACCGCCTGCGGAATCTTCAGTCATTCTCGCGTGCCGAAAGCCAACGCCGAAGCGGGTGCCCAGCCCGTCTCATAAGCGCGCCAGCATCCACACCCCCGCACAGCCCGCCCGGTTAACCCGCCCCTTCTGTGCGCCCATCGCGCATGCATCACTTGTGCATCGCCTGTGCATGGATTGTGCATCTTAACTCTTTCCGCCATATCCCTGCCGCGTTAACCCCTCTGTACGGTGGGTCTGTTACCCCCACCAACGGCAACAAAGGACGAGAGAGATGCACGATATCCGCACCATCCGTGACAACCCCGCCGGCTTCGATGCCGCCATGGCGCGGCGCGGGATCTCCTCTGCCTCCGCTCCCATCCTCGCGCTGGACGAAGCCCGCCGCGCCGCCATCACCGCCGCCGAGGCTGCGCTGGCCGAGCGCAACGCCGCCTCCAAGCAGGTTGGTGCTGCCAAGGCCTCCGGCGATGAGGCCGAGTTTGAGCGCCTCCGTGCGCTTGTTGCTGAAAAAAAAGAAGAAATCGCCCGGCTGGAGGAAGAGTCCAAGGCCCGCGACGCCGAGCTGCGTGATATGCTGATGGGCCTGCCCAACGTCATGCAAGACGATGTGCCTGACGGCGCCGATGAAAATGACAACGTCGAGATCAACCGCTGGGGCGCCCCCCGCAAGTTCAGCTTCACCCCGCTGGAGCATTACGAGCTGCCCGGGGCCAAGGAGGCGATGGATTTCGAAACCGCCGCCAAGCTCGCAGGCTCTCGCTTCGTGCTGATGTCGGGCGGCATTGCCCGCATCCACCGTGCGCTCGCCCAGTTTATGCTTGATCTGCACACCACCAAGCACGGTTTGACCGAAGTGAACGCCCCGGTGCTGGTGCGCGAAGAGATGATGCTCGGCACCGGCCAGCTCCCCAAGTTCGGCGAAGACAGCTACCAAACCCGCGAAGGCTGGTGGCTCATCCCCACCTCCGAGGTGACGCTGACCAACATCGTCAACGACTGTATCGTCAGCGAAAGCTACCTGCCCCGCCGCTACACCGCCCACTCGCTCTGCTTCCGCTCTGAGGCGGGCAGCGCAGGCCGGGATACCGCGGGCATGCTGCGCCAGCACCAGTTTGAAAAGGTCGAAATGGTTTCGGTCGTGCATCCTGACAAAAGCGTTGAAGAACAGCAGCGTATGACCAAATGCGCCGAGGCTGTGCTTGAGGCGCTCGATCTGCCCTACCGCACCGTGGTGCTCTGCTCGGGCGACACCGGCTTCGGCGCGCGCCGCACCCATGACATCGAGGTCTGGCTGCCGGGGCAGAACACCTACCGCGAGATTTCCTCCATCTCCAACTGCGGTGATTTTCAGGCCCGCCGGATGAACGCCCGCTTCCGCCCCGAAGGTGGCGGCAAGCCCGAGTTCCTCCACACCCTCAACGGCTCCGGCCTCGCCGTGGGCCGGGCGCTGATCGCGGTTCTGGAGAACGGCCAGCAGGAGGACGGCTCGGTAACCCTTCCCGAAGCCCTCCTGCCCTATACTGGCGGCCTCGAAACCCTCACCCCCGAAGGCACCCTCGTCTGATCCCCTTGCTCCCCCGAGGCCCGCAGCCTACATCTTGGGGGAGCAATACGAAGGAGGCCAAATGGCCATCGACGCGCAGGACATCGAAAACCTCATCCGCGAGGCCTTTCCCGAGGCCAAGATCACCGTTCAGGGCGATGACGGCCAGCATTTCGCCGCCGAGGTGGTGGACGAAAGCTTTCGCGGCCAGAACCGCGTGCAACAGCAACGCGCCGTCTACGCCGCCCTCAAGGGCAAGATGGACGGTCCGGCCGGCGAGTTGCACGCGCTGGCGCTCACCACCCGGGCGCCCTAGGTGCCGCGATGGACCCGGGCTTGATCCTAACCGTTGGATTTCTGCTCTGCATGGTCATCCTTCGCGCAATCTACAACGCCCGCAAGAAACACCAGATCAACCCCGACCCGGAGCTAGGCGCGCCAGACACCCCGGAGAAGCCCGCCCGAAAGCGCCGTGCGTCCTATGGCGCCGCCCGCTCCAGAACCCGCAACAAACTGAAATAGCAGGGTAATTTCATCAGCTTCGGCACCATCATATGGATCGTGATCGCCCTCATCGCCATCGCCGGTGTGGCCGAGATTATCTGGAAATCCCGCAAGGGCCGCCGCTCGCTTTCGAGCCACCGCCCCGATGCCCGCACCGTCAATATGCTGGCCCCCCGCCCGAACAACACCACGACACGCATCGACAGCGCCCACCTTGCGCGCGCAGCCGAGCAGGCAGACGCCGAAGACGCGCGCCACCGGCGCAACGCCAAGACCCGAGAGGCAGCCGACGCAAAGGCCGAGCGCGCCCGTCGGCTCCGCCCATGGGACCATCACTGATACCCGCTGGAAATCCCGCCTCAACGGCTCTATCTCTTAGCCCGAAACACACCGCCCGAAAGGCCGCGCAGGCCGAAGGAGACAGCAATGTCCGCACAAGACCAGATCGCCGAAACCGTCAAAGCCAACGATGTCGTGCTCTACATGAAGGGCACAAAGGAGATGCCGCAATGCGGGTTTTCCTCCCGCGTGGCCGGGGTGCTCAACTTTATGGGCGTCGAGTTCACCGATGTGAACGTGCTGGCCGACGAGAACATCCGCCAAGGCATCAAGGACTACTCCGACTGGCCCACCATCCCCCAGCTCTACGTGAAGGGCGAGTTCGTCGGCGGCTGCGACATCATCACCGAAATGACCCTCTCGGGCGAGCTTGATGCGCTGCTGGAGCAAAACGGCGTCACCTACGACAAGGCCGCCGCCGACAAGATCCGCGAAGCCAACGCCTGATTTTCGCCTAAAGCCAAGGCGTTAAAGGCCGAAGCTTACATCCGCCATTCCGGCGTCGCCGCCATCCGCATCAGGCGGAACCGGCGGCGAAACTCGCTCATCCCCAGCGCGCCCGCAGCCACCCGGCCGGGCGCGCTGATTGCTTTGCGCAGCAGCACCGGTGCCATGGCCCCGGTCAGCATCGTCGCAGAGGCTTCACTGCCGAGTTTCCCGCGCCACTCCGCACCTGAAGTCATCTCAACAAGCCCCTGTTTTGCAAGCGCTTTCACCGCCTCGGGCCGACCATCCACCAGTGGGTAGCGGCCCCGGCTTTCCAGCTCCGGCACCGCCTGAAAATACCGCGCCAGTGCCGCGCCCCGGCCCCAGTGGCGCAGGCCCTCTTCGGCCTCCGCCCCCGCGCCAAGAGCCGCCGCAGCCGCCCAGACAAGCCCGCCGCCCGTGGCATCAAGGTAGCCCCAGAAGGCCGCCTCATCGGTAAAGGGCTCACGCCCCACATCCCACTCCCGCGCATCCACGCAGGCCATCAGCGGCGCAACCGGCACCCCGGCCTTCACCGCCTCTGCAAGCGGGGCAGCCACCTCATGCGCCCGTGCCTTCCCGGCCTCTGCCTCCTCCAGCACGTCGCGCCAGAATTGCAGCCGCATCTGCGCAATCATCGGCTCTTCGCTGGCCCATGGCGCACGTGCCACCTCCAGTGCAAAGGCCTGAACAGGAAAAAGAATCTTCCGCGCCTCGACCGGCGCAGCCATTATGGCGGCAAAGCCCTCACGCCCGGAGCGGGCCACCAAATCTGCACAGGCCTGCAAGCTCATGGACGGCGCGCCACGACCAGTTGATAGCCGGTCTCCCGCTTCACCCGGCTCCACAGCGCCATTTCCTGCTCCATCGCCGCCAAAACGCTTTCCATTTCCGGCGTTGCCCCCGCGTCCCGCCGCCGGGCGATCTCGGCCTTCAGCGGCGAATAGAGCGCCGCCCATGCCGCGTTGCTCAGCGGGCGGTCGGCGATCAACTCATAGCCCGCCTCGGCTACCTCTGCCCGCAACTCCGCTTCCGTCGGAACCGGAACATCCATCCAGAAGGCCCGCGCATCTACCGACGCATCAGAGCGAAAGTAGACCGGCGCCGAAAACGCAACCGCCCCGCCCGCACGCAGCGCCTTGCGAAACCCGCGCAACCCATTGACCGTGCCCAAGAAATAGATCGCCCCGGCGCACCAAATAAAGTCAAACGGCGCTTCCGGCAGTGTCTCCAGCGCGGCAAGGTCACCCGGCCCTACACGCACCCGCGCCTCCCCGGCCAGCCGCGCCTTCGCGGCCTCCAGCAGCGTGTTTTCCTTGTCGCAGGCCACGATGTTTGCGCCCGGCATGGCCGCCAGCAAAGCCTCGGTATCGCCGCCCGTGCCGCAGCCCGCGTCGCACACCTTCGCGGCCTCCCCGGACCCCGCCTCAGCCACGGCCCAGGCCACGTCCTTGGCCAGTCCCGGGCCCTGCCGTGGCACCGAGGCGAAGAGCTCCAGAAAAGCGCTCACTCTCCCACCTTTCGCAACTCCGCGCCGGTCTGCACCAGCTTCCATGTCACCGCATCAATCAGCGCGCCAAAGCTGGCATCCACGATGTTGGCGCTCACCCCCACCGTGCTCCAGCGCCGCCCGGATGCATCCTCGCTGTCGATGATCACTCGCGTCACCGCCTCGGTGCCACCATTGGTGATGCGCACCTTGAAGTCCACCAGCCGCATCCCCTCCAGCCGCCCCGCATAGGGCCCCAGATCGGCGATCAGCGCGTTCCACAGCGCGTGCACCGGCCCGGCATCCTGCATCTCTTCGGGGTGCTCGTTCTTGAAGTAATTGGTCGTCAGCCCGCCGCCCGGCAGGCTCACCGCCACCACCGCCTCGCTTTCCACCACGATCTGCCCCTTGGCATTGCGGCGGCGCTCCGAGATCACCCGGTAGCGTTCCACGTCGAAGAACTCGGGCAGCAGCCCAAGCTCGCGGCGGGCAAGAAGCTCAAAGCTCGCCTGCGCGGTGTCGTAAGAAAACCCCTGCGATTCCCGTGCCTTGATGGTGTTCAAAATCGCCGCAAGCTGGTCCTTCTCCGCCTCCAGCCCGGCCTCTGCCAGCCGCCGCTTCAGGTTGGAGGTGCCCGCCTGGTTGCTCATCGGGATCACCCGCGCATTACCCACCAGCTCCGGCTCGATGTGCTCATACGTCGTCGGGTTCTTCAAAATCGCGCTCGCATGCAGCCCCGCCTTATGGGCAAAGGCCGAGGCCCCAACAAAGGGCGCGGCGCGCATCGGCACGCGGTTGAGGATGTCATCCAGCTTGCGCGAAATCAGCGTCATCCGTGCAAGGCTCTCCTCCGTCACAACCGTCGTATAGGCGCTGCGATAGGGCTCTTTCAGCAGCAGGATCGGGATCAGCGTCGTCAGGCTCGCATTGCCGCAGCGCTCGCCAAGGCCGTTAAGCGTGCCCTGAATCTGCCGCGCCCCCGCATCCACCGCCGCAAGGCTGCCCGCCACTGCATTGCCGGTGTCGTTATGGGTATGGATCCCCAGATGATCTCCCGGAACCCCGGCCTCGATTACATCCTTTACGATCTGGTAAATCTCTCCGGGTAGAGTGCCCCCATTGGTGTCACAAAGCACCACCCAGCGGGCCCCGGCTTCCAGCGCGGCTTTCAGGCACTCCAGCGCGTAGGCCGGGTTGGCCTTGTAGCCGTCAAAGAAGTGCTCCGCGTCAAACAGCGCCTCGCGCCCCTGCGCCACGATGTGCGCCACCGAGGCGCGGATGTTCTCCACGTTCTCCTCCAGCGTGATCTCCAGCGCATCGGTGACGTGGAAATCATGGGTCTTGCCCACCAGACAAACCGAAGGCGTGCCCGCATTGAGCACCGAAGCCAGCACCTCGTCATTCTCCGCCGACCGTCCGGCCCGCTTGGTCATCCCGAAGGCGGTGAAGGTGGCCCTAAGCTGCGGCTTGGCCTCAAAAAACGCCGAGTCCGTCGGGTTCGCCCCCGGCCAGCCGCCCTCGATATGGTCCACGCCCAGCCCATCCAGAAGCGCCGCAATCTCCTGTTTCTCGTCCAGCGAAAACTGAACCCCCTGCGTCTGCTGCCCGTCCCGCAAGGTAGTGTCGTAGAGATAAAGCCGTTCGGTCATGGCGCAACACCCCCGCAGAGCACCCGGCCGCCACCGGCGGCCAGCGCCCGACCCGCCCCCCCACGGGGCGGGCGCTTCTTTGACGTCACGCGCAACGATGACGGAGCCCACAACGGCGATGCCACGCTCAGATCTACCCCGCCCCGCGCGGGCCGGGCGCTGGCCTCGCTCTGAACCTGGAAGTTCATGCCAAACTCTCCAGCTTCGCCGGGTCAAACTCCGGCTTCATTACCAGATCAACGCCTAGCTTGCTCATCTTCACCTCGACCCCGGCCTCGATCAGCGCCGCCTTCAGTTCATCGACCGCAGAGAAGTCTTTGGTTTGCATGGCTGTACTTCTAAGCTCCGTCAGACGAGCTTCCAAAGTCTGAAGGGCGGGATGCATCGCTTTAGCCATTTTCTCTGACCAAACTTTGGAAGCGCCGAGGTTGTAGTCCTCCATGAAACCCAAGAGCCGCAGGTTGGCTGCGAAACTCGCTAATTTGCCATCATCGCTCCGAGCGCCTTTGAACAATTCGTGCATACGAGCCAAAGCAAGCGGTGTGTTCAGGTCATCCGCAAGCGCTTCAAGGATCTCAGGGTCAGGCTCTCCCTCTGGAAGCCGTTTATTTATCAGGCCATTTGTCAAGGCACCCGTCCATTTGGCCAGAATCTTAACAGCCTCCCCCCGCTTCTTCTCCGTCCAGTCCATCGGCTTCCGGTAATGCGTCCCCAGGAACACAAACCGGATCACCTCCCCCGGCACGCCCTGATCCAGCAAGTCCCTGACCGTAAAGAAGTTCCCCAGGCTCTTGGACATCTTCTTGCCCTCCACCTGAAGCATTTCGTTGTGCATCCAGATCCGGGCAAACTCGCCCTCTGGGTGGGCGCAGCAACTCTGCGCAATCTCGTTCTCATGATGCGGAAACATTAGGTCGTTCCCCCCACCATGAATGTCAAAACTCTTGCCCAGCAGCGCATCCGCCATGGCCGAGCATTCGATGTGCCAGCCGGGCCGGCCCTTGCCCCAGGGCGAATCCCACCCCGGCTCGCCCTCCTTCGCGGGCTTCCACAGCACGAAGTCCATCGGGTCTTCCTTATAGGGCGCCACTTCCACCCGCGCCCCGGCGATCATGTCATCCACCGAGCGGCCCGACAAAGCGCCATAAGCCTCATACGAGCGCACGCGAAACAGCACATGCCCCTCCGCCGCATAGGCATGGCCGCCCGAAATGAGCCCCTCGATCATCTCCACCATCGCGCCAATCCACTCGGTCGCGCGCGGCATGTCGGTGGGCTCCAGCGCCCCGACGGCGGCCATATCCTCCAGATACCACCGACTCGTCTCCTCGGTGATCTGCCCGATCTCGCGGCCAGATTCCTCGGCCCGCGCGATAATCTTGTCATCCACGTCGGTAAAGTTGCGCACATAGCGCACGTTTTCCGCCCCGTAGACGTGCCGCAGCAGCCGGAACAGCACGTCGAACACGATCACAGGCCGGGCATTGCCGATATGCGCCCGGTCATAAACCGTCGGCCCGCAAACATACATGCCCACCCGTCCCGGCGTGACCGGCTCCAGAAGCTCTTTCTTCCGGGTTTTCGTATTATGCAGATAGATGTTCATGGTCGGTCCTCGGGTGTCCCCGCGGGCCTTAGCAACTTCATCCTATCGAGAAAAGAGACCGGGCCCGCGTGACGATGTCAGCGGATAATGCAGCAGATGATGATCGCGGCGCGGGTCATGAGATGTCAGTAGCAGCCCACCCGCCCCCTGCCAAGCCTCTTGTGCCACCCCCGGGCGGCGGTTCAGCCTGCGGCCAAAGAGGGAGATCACGATGGACAAATTCGAAAGCTACCGCGCCCTGCATGTGCCGGGTGATCCGTTCATAATCGCCAATGTCTGGGATGTCGGCTCGGCCCGGATGCTGGCGGGCATGGGGGCAAAGGCGCTGGCCACCTCCTCGGCCGCGCTGGCCTTCGTGCAGGGCAGCCGTGACATGGGCGCACTCACCCGCGATGCCTCGCTGGCCCATGCCGAAGAGATCGTCGCCGCCACCGATCTGCCGGTGCAGGGCGACTTCGAGAACGGCTTTGGCGATGACCCAGAGACCGTGGCCGAAACCGTGCGCCTCGCCGCCGAGGCGGGGCTGGCGGGCATCTGCGTGGAAGACATGAGCTACCCCGACACCCTGCCCTACCCCGCAGAACTTGCCACCGAACGCATGCGTGCCGGGGCCAGCGCGGCGCAATCTCTTGGGCGCGATTTCTTCTTCGTCGCCCGCGCCGACGGGGTAATAAACGGCGTCTACGACATGGAAGAGGCGCTGGCCCGCGTGATCGCCTTCGACGAGGCCGGGGCCGACGGCATCTATGTGCCTCTTCCCCCCACGATGGCAGACCTCGCCCGCATCTGCGCCGCCACAAAGAAGCCGGTGAACGCGCTGGCCGCGGGGCCCTTCACCGGTTCAAGCCTCAGCGATTTCGCCACCGCCGGGGTAGCGCGCGTTTCGCTTGGGTCCGCCCTCGCCCGCGCCACCCATCGGGTGATCTTCGACGCCGCAGAGGCGATGCTGGCAGAGGGCGATTTCACCCCGCTGGCCCGAACTATCGCGGGCGGGCAGGTGCAGGAGTTGATCGAAAAGGGTGCCACCGGCGGCTGAGCTCGGAGTGGGGGTTTCACACCCCCACACCCCCGTGGGAGTATTTACAGCAAGAAAATGAACAAGGTGGAGCATGGACAGAGATCGGGTGAACAAGATCTGCAAGGCCTTCCCCGGCGCGGAGGTCTCCGACCCATGGGGTGGCGGGCATGACGCTTGGAAAGTGGGCGGCAAGATGTTTGCCTGCATCGGCGCGATGGGCGACGGCGTCAGCGTGAAGACTAACAGCATCGAGACGGCCCAGCTGGTGATCGAGGCCGGGCACGGCGTCAAGGCTCCGTATTTTCACCGCAGCTGGGTGCGGCTGCCCTGGGGCCTCGTCGATGACGCCGAGGTGGAGGAGCGCCTGCGCAGCAGCTACGCGCTCATCCGCGCCGGGCTAACCAAGAAAGCCCAGGCCGCGCTCGCCCCCTTCACGCCCTGAAAATTCTTGCCAGATGCTGAGGATCATGGCCAAATCCGCGCCATGACTTTTCAGCTCCGCGTTTTCCGCCCCGCCCATTTCCTTCTGGCCGTTCTGGCCCTCATTCTCTTGCCCGCCGCCGCAATGGCCCAAAGCTACCCAGAGTTGCCCGCAAGCTATGTGCTCGATGAAGCCGGCGTGCTTTCGGACGTGCAGGAAACCGAACTGGCGGAGGCCATCGCCAAGGTGAAAACCAACACCGGCGTCGAGCTGGCCGTTGTCACCGTCATGTCCACCGCCGATTACGGCGGCTTCGATGGGCTGGAGGCCTTCACCACGGGGCTCTTCAATGAATGGGGACTGGGCGATGAGGAAAAGGGCGATGGCATCCTCATCTTCCTCGCCCGCGCCGACCGTGAAGTGCGCATCGAGCTGGGCAGCGGGTTGCAGGCCGATTACGGCAAGGAAAGCGCACGGATCATCGACGAGGTGATGCTGCCCGCCTTCCGCGAAGATCGCTATGGCGATGGCGTGGTGGCGGGCACGCAGGCCGTCATCGCCCGCATCGCTACCCCCTACGCCACCCCAGCCTCCGCCTCGGGCGGTGAGACGGCGGCGGCGAGCGGCGAAGCTGAGGGCGAAGGCGGCGGCAGTGGCGGTGCGATCATGGGTGGCATCGGCGCGGCCATCGTCGCGCTGATCGGCTTTGTCGTGTTCAAGTCAAAGCAGGCCAAGGCCAACCGGGTTTGCGAAAGCTGCGGCGCCAAGGGGCAGGTCGAAATCACCCGCCGCACGGTGCAGGACTCTACCGAAACCTCCACCGGCGTGGGCGAGAAGATCACCACCTGCGGCGCCTGCGGCCACAGCTCAACCGAGCGCTACACGATCTCGAAAAAGAGCAAATCCTCCTCCACGGCCAAGACCGGCGGCGGCAAGTCTGAAGGGGGCGGTGCCTCGGGCAAGTGGTAGGCGCCGCACGCACCCGCTCTCACAAACACGTCACGCGCTGTTATAGCCGGTTGCCAGGCAGACGCGGCTCACGCCATAACCCCCTGAAACCATGGGGATGGCTTGCATTATGCTCGACGGCGTCGCGCGCAAACTGATCGACCCGCCGCTGAACCGGGCGGGGGCAGCACTGGCCGCGCGCGGCTGGAAGGCCGATCACGTCACGCTGGCCGGGCTCGCGCTCGGTCTGCTTGCCGCCGCGCTGATCTGGGCGGGCTGGCCCCTCCTCGCCCTCGTGCCGCTCCTCGCCTCCCGCCTCGCGGACGGTCTTGATGGCGCGGTGGCGCGCGCCACCACCAAGACAGACTTCGGCGGCTACCTCGACATCTGCGCCGATTTCGCCTTCTACGCCGCCGTGCCGCTGGCCTTCGTCCTCGCCGACCCGGAAACCAATGGCGCGGCGGGGGCCTTTTTGCTGGCGAGCTTCTACATCAACGGCTCCACCTTCCTCGGCTATGCCGTGCTGGCCGAGCGCGCGAAGATGCAAACCACATCGCGCGGCGCCAAAACGCTCTATTTCACCGGCGGCCTGCTGGAGGGCACCGAAACCATCGTGTTCTTCTGTGCCCTCTGCGCGCTGCCGCACTTGTTCAACCCGCTGGCATGGGCCTTTGGCGGCCTCTGCCTCGTCACTGCCATCAGCCGGGTGCTACTCGCCCACCACACCTTCTCCGGGGAGGAGACCAAATGACCAAAGCCACCACCCTCAGCCTCGCGCTCACCCTCGCGCTGACCACGCCCGCCCTCGCCGGGCCTGACCCGGAAAGCCTTGCTGACGGGCTCCAGACGGACGAGTGGCAGGCCGTGCTGGAGGCTGCCGAGGGGCAGACGGTTTATTGGAACGCATGGGGCGGCTCGACCACCACCAACGCCTTCATCGACTGGGTCGCAAGCCGGGTGAAGGAAGACTACGGCGTCACGCTCGAACATGTGAAGCTCTCGGACACCGCCGATGCCGTCTCCCGCGTCCTCTCCGAGCAGCAGGCGGGCCAGAACGAGGGCGGCGCGGTTGATATGATATGGATCAACGGGCCCAACTTCGCCTCGATGAAGGGGCAGGATCTGCTCTTTGGCCCCTTCGCGGAAGCCTTGCCGAACTGGCAATATGTCGATGTTGAAAACAAGGACGTGCAAACAGATTTCACCCTGCCCGTCGAAGGCTACGAGGCGCCCTGGGCGATGGCGCAGGTTGTCTTCATCTATGACGAGGCCCGCGTGCCCGAAGCGCCCAAATCCATGCCGGCGCTGCTGGATTGGGCCAAGGCCAACCCCGGGCGCTTCACCTTTCCACAGCCGCCCGATTTTCTCGGCTCCACCTTCCTCAAGCAAGCGCTGATCGACCTGAACGGCGATGACCCGGCGCTCTCCAAGCCCGTCGAGGAGGCCGATTACGAGGCGGCGACGGCGGCGCTCTGGACCTTCATCGAAGAGCTCACCCCCAACCTTTGGCGCCAAGGCCGCGCCTACCCGCAGACCGGCCCGCGCCAGCTGCAACTGATCGCGGATGGCGAGGTGGATATCGCCATTTCCTTCTCGCCGGGCGAGGCCTCTACCGCCATCGCCAACAACGAGCTGCCGCCCACGGCGCGCACCTATGTGCTCGACGGCGGCACCCTCGGCAATGCGAGCTTCGTGGCGATCCCCTACAACTCTTCGGCCAAATCCGGGGCGATGGTGGTGGCCGATTTCCTGATGTCGCCAGAGGCGCAGGCGCGGGCGCAAGACCCGGCGGTGCTGGGCTATGGCACGGTTCTGTCTATGGACAAGCTGCCCGAAGAAAGCCGCGCCACCTTTGACGCGCTCGATCTGGGGCCAGCCACCCTCTCGCCCGCCGAGCTTGGCAAGGCCCTGCCCGAGCCGCACCCCTCGTGGATGACCAAGCTCACCGAAGACTGGATCGCCAAGCACGGCGTGAAAGAGTGAGACCAAGCGGCTCGTCGCACCCTTCGGGCCCTCTTCGCCCCCGCGAAGACGCCTCGAATGGCGGATGAGCGCCCTCGCCATGCCCCTGCCCCGCTATACCCTGCCCGCGCTCACCGTGGCGCTGCTGACCCTGCCGGTGGGGCTGGGGCTTTTCTTTACCATCGCGCCCGCGCTGGGATACATGGCCGCGTCCGGTGGCCCCGCGCCCTTCTCCCGGCTCATGGACTGGCCCGGGATCGGCTCCGCCACCCGCCTCTCTCTCACCACCGGCTTTGCCGCCACCGCGCTCTCGCTGGCCATCACCGCGCTCATCGCGGCGGGCTGGCAGGGCACCCGCGCCTTCGCGCTGTTGCATCGCCTGCTCTCGCCGCTGCTCTCCGTCCCGCATGCCGCCGCCGCCTTCGGGCTGGCCTTCCTGATCGCGCCGTCAGGCTGGATCGCCCGCGCCCTTTCGCCCTGGCTCACCGGCTGGGACCGCCCGCCCGACTGGCTGATCGTGCAAGACAGCGCCGGGCTGGCCCTCATCGCCGGGCTAACGGCCAAAGAGGTGCCCTTTCTGCTGCTCATGCTCCTCGCCGCCCGCAGCCAGACCCGATCAGACGCCCACGCCCGCGTGGCCACCACCCTCGGCTACCCCCGCGCCATCGGCTGGCTTCTGGTCGCCTTTCCGGCGCACTACGCGCAGGTGCGGCTGCCGGTCTATGTGGTGCTGGCCTACTCCATGTCGGTCGTCGATGTGGCCATGATCCTTGGGCCAAATACCCCGCCCACCCTCTCGGTGCAGATCACCCGCTGGATGTCAGACCCGGACCTCTCGCTACGCGCCGTCGCGGCTGCCGGGGCGCTCTGGCAACTGGCCCTCGTGCTTGGTGCCCTCGCGCTTTGGCGCGGGGCGGAGGCGCTGGCCGCCCGCGCTGGCACCGCGCTTGCCATGTCGGGCTACCGCCTGCCCGGCCCCAACGCCGCGCTGCGGGCGCTCGGCCTCGCCCTTGGCCTCGCGGTTGCCCTCTCGGTGCTCGCGGGCCTCGCGTCGCAGGCGATCTGGTCTTTCGCGGGCTTCTGGGGCTTTCCCGACGCGCTGCCCGATGCGCTCTCGCTGCGCACATGGCAGCGCCACGGCCCCATGCTCGCCCCCATCGCGCTCACCACCCTGCTCATCGCCAGCCTCGCCGCACTGCTTGCGCTGGTGCTGGTCACCGGCTGCCTCGAAGCCGAGGCGCGGCATGGCTTTCGCATGGGCCCCGCCGGGCGGCTCATCCTCTACCTGCCCCTGCTGATCCCGCAAATCGCCTTCCTCCCCGGCCTTCAGGTGCTGATGCTCACCTTCGGCCTGCGCGAAGGGCTCTGGCCGGTGGTGCTCTCACACCTCACCTTCGTGCTGCCCTACACGCTCATCGCCCTTGCCGGGCCGTTCCATGCCATTGATCCCCGCACATTCACCGCCGCCGCCACCCTTGGCGCGGGGCCAAACCGCCGCTTCTGGCGCCTCCGCCTGCCCCTGCTTCTGGCCCCGCTGCTCACCGCCTTTGCGGTGGGCTTTGCAGTCTCCGTCGGGCAATACCTGCCGACGCTGCTGCTGGGAGGCGGACGGGTGACAACGCTGACGACCGAAGCCGTCGCGCTGACCTCGGGCGGCGACCGGCGGGCGATCGGGGCTTATGCCCTAGCCCAAACCGCCGCCGCGCTGCTGCCCTTCGCCCTCGCGCTGGCACTGCCGCGGCTGATGTTTGCCAATCGACGGGGGATGCGCGGTGGATAATGGCCTGACGCTCGACGAGCTGGAGGTGATGCTGGGCGACACCTGCCTGCTCGGCCTCACGGCTCACATCGCACCGGGCGAGGTGCTCACCCTCATGGGCCCCTCCGGCGTGGGCAAATCCGCCCTGCTCGCCGCCCTCACCGGCACCCTGACTCCGCCGCTCAGCGCCGCTGGAACGGCCAAGCTCGACGGCGCGGATATCACAACCCTGCACCCCGAGCACCGCCGCCTCGGCATCCTGTTTCAGGAAAGCCTGCTGTTTCCGCACCTCTCCGTTGCCGGCAACCTCGCCTTCGCCCTGCCCCCCGGCCCCCGCGCGGCCCGCCGCGCCGCGATTGAAGAGGCGCTGGCAGATGTCGGCCTGCCTGGCTTCGGCCCCCGTGACCCGGCCACGCTCTCAGGTGGCGAGCAGGCCCGCGTGGCGCTGATGCGCACCCTGCTTGCCGAGCCCGGTGCCCTGCTGCTGGACGAGCCCTTCTCCCGCCTCGACGCCGCCCGCCGCGCCGAGGTGCGCGGGCTGGTCTTCGACAGGGCCCGGTCGCGCGGGCTGCCGGTGCTGATGGTCACCCATGACGAGGAAGACGCCCGCGCCGCTGGCGGTCAGGTGGTGGAAGCCGTGCCGGGGCGGATCGTGGGCGGCTAGTGTCGGAGTGGGGGTTTCACACCCCCACACCCCCGTGGGAGTATTTACAGCAAGAAAATGCACAGAGTTGGCGCTCTGGTTCTCGGCCGTGGACTGCACCCGAAAGGGGCTCAGGCCGAGGCCTTTTCCTCCAGCGCGAGCCACTCGTCCTCGGCGGCGGAGAGCTTTGCCTGCCGCTCGGCAAGCGCCTCGGTCGCCTTCTTGAATTTCACCGGCTCGCGGGTGAAAAGCTCCGGGTCGCTCATCAGCTCTGTCAGCTTGGCAATCTCGGCTTCCAGCCGCTCGATCTCGGCGGGCAGCGCCTCCAACCGGTGCTTCTCGGTAAAACTGAGCCCATTCGCGCGCGGCTTTTCCGGGGCGGGCTTTTCGGCCACGCGGGTGGCCTGCCGGGCCGGGCCTGTCGAGCGCTGCCACGTGCCACCGCCCTGCGCCACAAGATCGCTCCAGCCCCCTGCGTAGGTGGTGGCGCGGCCCTCGCCCTCCAGCACCACCGAGCGGGTGGCGACACGGTCGATGAAGTCCCGGTCGTGGCTCACCAGCAGCACCGTGCCGGGGTAGTCGCCGAGCACCTCCTGAAGCAGATCCAGGGTTTCAATATCCAGATCGTTGGTCGGCTCGTCGAGCACCATCAGGTTGCTCTCCCGCGCCATCAGCCGGGCCAGCAGCAGCCGCGCCTTCTCGCCCCCCGAGAGCGAGCGCACCGGCGCGCGGGCCTGCGCCTCGTCAAACAGGAATTCCTTGAGATAGCCCACCACATGCTTGGGCTGGCCCCGCACCATCACCTGGTCGGCCTGCCCGCTCACCCGCATCGCCGGATCGCCCGCGAGGTTCTCCCAAAGGCTGGCCTCGGGGTCGAGCGCGGCGCGAGATTGGTCAAACACCGCCATCTCAACGCCATGGCCCATCTTGATGCGCCCCTCATCGGGGGCGGTCTTGCCGATCAGCATGTTGATCAACGTCGTCTTGCCCGCGCCATTGGGGCCAACGAAGGCCACGCGCTCGCCACGGGTAAGCTTGATGTCGAAGGGCCGCAAGATCAGCTTCTCGCCGTAACGCTTTGCAATCCCTTGCGCTTCCAGCACCACCTTGCCGCTCTTGTTGCCCTCTTCCAACTCCAGCGCGGCCACGCCCTTGCGGCGGATCTGTCCGGCCCGCTCGGCCCGCAGCTCCTGCAGCGCACGCACCCGGCCCATGTTGCGCTTGCGCCGCGCGGAGATGCCTTCCACCGCCCATCGCGCCTCTGATTTGATCTTCCGGTCCAGCTTGTGCCGGGCGGTGTCTTCCTCTTCCCAGAGCTTGTCGCGCCACGCCTCGAAGCTGGCAAACCCCTGCTCCTGCCGCCGCACCACGCCCCGGTCGATCCAAAGCGTGGCGCGGGTCAGCGCGGTCAGAAAGGCACGGTCGTGGGAGATCAGCACATAGCCCGCACGGGTGCTGCTCAGCTCCCGCTCCAGCCACGCAATCGCCTCGATATCCAGATGGTTGGTGGGCTCGTCCAGCAGCATCAGCTCCGGCGCTTCCGCCAGAAGCTTGGCCAGCGCGGCCCGGCGCCGCTCACCGCCCGAGGCCGCTTCAACCGCCGTATCGAGGCCAAACTTGAGCCCCTCGGCCACCGCTTCCACGCGCCAGGCCTCGCCCGGGTCCAACCCGCTCACGGCGAATTCGCCAAGCGTGGCAAAGCCCTCCATCGTGGGCTCCTGCTCCATGTAGCCGACCCGCACGCCGGGGCTGGCCACCACCTCGCCCGCATCGGCCTCCACGAGGCCGGCCATCACCTTCATCAAGGTCGATTTGCCCGAGCCATTGCGGCCCACCAGCGCCACTCGGTCGCCGGGTTGCACGGTCAGACCCACGCCTTCAAAAACGGGGTTTCCGCCGAAGGTGAGCGAAATGTCGGAGAGTTGCAGAAGCGGGGCGCGGGCCATGGTGGCCACGCCCTATCGCGCCACCGGGGGGCGGTCAAGCTGTAGGGTGGGCAATCTGCCCACCAGCCTAGAAACGGCCAAACATCCGCCCGATGCGCAGGGCAGAGCGCAGCTTGCGCCCTGTGCCCTTGTTCGGCCCGGGGCCTTGCTTCATGCCGGACTTGGCACCGCCCTTACGGGCCTTTTGGCGCTGCGCGCGCATCAGCATCCGCAGCGCCATGTTTATCAGTCGACCAGCGTTCACTCGTCGCCCTTTTTGCCTTTGCCCATCAGCCCGTCCTGGGCCGAATTCATGCCCTGGCTCAGCTTGCTGTTCATCGCGTGGCGCGCCTTGTTCGAAAACTGCATCACGATCGTGCGCCAGATTTGCGAGAAAATATCGCCCATGTCTCAATCCTCTTTGAAAAGTTCATCTTGATTTTCTTCGTCTTCCGCCTCGTCGTCACTGTCTCCCAACCCGACCATGCCCGGCGGCGGGCGACTGTCGAGAAGGCCCGCAGCCCGAAGCTCTTTCAGCCCCGGCAGGTCGCGGGCAGATTCCAGGCCGAAGTGGTCCAGAAAATCCTGTGTCACCACATAGGTCACCGGGCGGCCCGGTGTCATGCGGCGGCGGCCGAAGCGGATCCACTCCAACTCCAGCAATTGATCCACCGTGCCACGGCTCACGCTCACGCCCCGGATCTCTTCGATCTCGGCGCGGGTGACGGGCTGGTGATAGGCCACGATGGCCAGTGTTTCGATAGCGGCGCGGCTGAGCTTGCGCGTCTCCACGGTTTCCTTCTGCATCAGAAAGCCAAGATCGGGAGCCGTGCGCATGGCCCATGCCTCACCCACCTTCCGCAATTCCACACCCCGGCCCTCATAGCGCTTGGCGAGGTTCTCCAGCGCCACCGCTGCCTCTGCCCCATGGGGCATCCGCGCATTCAGCTCGGCCACCGTCACGGGCTCGGCGCTGGCAAAGAGGATCGCCTCCACCATCCGCTCCTGCTCGCCCATGGGCGGGGCCTCAAAAAGGCTCTCCTCCACCGGCTCCAGATCATCGGGCAGGTCAACCGCCGGCCTATCCACGGGGCGCCTCCCTCAGCTTGATCTGGATCGGCGCAAAACTCTGCTCCTGCCGGATCGTCAGGTGCCCGTGCTTCACCAGCTCCAGAGAGGCGGCAAAGGTGGCCGCCGTGGCGCTGCGGCGGCGCTGCGGGTCATTCTCCCAGCCCTCCGGCAGGTAGGTCATCAGGTTGGTCCACTCGCCCGCATAGCCGATCAGGCCGCGCAGCCGGTCCAGCGCCTGCTCCATCGTAAACAGGTTTTCCCGGTCCATGATGTAGGGGCGAAATTCGTCTTTCGTCCGGATCCGCGCATAGGCCTTCATCAGGTCCATCAGCGTGGCGGTATAGGTCACACGCCGCACCCGCTCCACGCTCTCGGGTACGCCCCGGGCAAAGAAATCGCGGCCCATCTGGTCACGCCCCATCAGCTTGGCGGCCACGTCGCGCATGGCCGAAAGCCGCTCCAGCTGAAACGCCAGATGCGCGGCCAGTTCTTCGCCACTCGGGCCTTCTTCCGAAGGGTCCGGCGGCAGCAGCAACTTGGATTTCAGAAAGGCCAGCCAAGCGGCCATCACCAGATAATCGGCGGCCAGCTCGATGCGCAGCTCCTTGGCCTTCTCCACGAAGGCCAGATATTGCTCGGCCAGTTGCAGGATAGAAACCTTGCGCAGGTCCACCTTCTGCGTGCGGCCAAGCGTCAGCAGCAGGTCAAGCGGGCCTTCAAAGCCATCGACGTCAACGATCAGCGCCTCGGCGGCCAGCCGGTCGGATACGTCGCCAAAGCCCGTGGCCCCATCTTCAGCCATCTGCCGCCTGCCCTTTCAACACGGCCTCATACTCGGCCTCTACTGCACTGCGCTCGATGCTATCAGGCGTGCGGCGGGCTTCCAAGGCGGCATCCACCCGCGAAAGGCTTGTTTCGTTCATATCTTCGGCAATCCCGGCCAGCGCCGTAAGCTCGCTGAAGACCCCCTTGCAATAGAGCACCACGTCACAGCCCGCCGCCAGCGCCGCCTCGGCCCGCTGCGGCAGCGTGCCCTCCAGCGCCTCCATGCTGAGATCATCGGTCATCAGCAGACCCTTGAAGCCAATCTCCTCGCGGATCAGCTCAATCATCACCGGGTCCACCGTCGCCGCCCGCTCCGAAAGCGCCTCATAGACGATATGGGCACTCATCCCGAGCGGCAGATCGTTCAGCGCTTCGAAGGCGGCAAAATCGGTAACGCGCAACTCCTCGGCGGAGGCGGAAACGCGGGGCAGCTCAAGGTGGCTGTCCATCGTCGCGCGGCCGTGGCCAGGGATATGCTTGAGCACCGGCAGCACCCCGCCCGCCAACAGGCCATCGGCCACGGCGCGGGCGGATTTGACAACCGTTTCAAGGCTTTCCCCGTAACAGCGATTGCGCAGCACCGGGTGGGTCGTGGCATGGGCAATATCGCCCATCGGCGCGCAGTTGCCATCAATCCCCACCGCGCGCAGATCGTCGGCAATGAGCCTGTAACGCAGCTCCATCGCCCGCGCTGCCCGATCAGGGCCAACACGCGCAACCTCATCCAGCGGCGGCAGCCACTCACGCCAATGGGGCGCGCCCATCCGGTCCACCCGGCCGCCCTCCTGATCAATGAAGATCGGCGCCTGCCAGCCAACCGCTTCGCGCAGGCCCGCCGTCAGGGCCTTCACCTGCTCGGGATGCGCGATATTGCGCTTGAACAGGATAAACCCGAAGGGCTGCACATCACCAAACAGCGCCGCCTCATCCGGCGTCACCTCGAGCCCGTCACAACCGAAGATGTAGGGCGAAAGCCGTGCAGGACGCTTCACCGAGCAACCACGGGAATGCACTCGGCCTTCTCAGCCACCAGTGCCGCGCAGAACCGGCGGGCATCGCTAAGGTCGGCAAAGCCCTGCGCCCGCAGACGATAAAAGGTCTGCCCGCCGCTCTCGGCTTCCATAATCAGGCGGCTCTTTTCCACCATCAGGCTGTCAAACTGCCCTGCAAGCCGCGCCCAAAGACGGGCCGCTTCTTCGGGGCTCTCGAAGGCGCCAAGCTGCACCAGCCGCGTGCCAGCGGGGACGATATCGGCGCGGGCCACCTCGGCCCTCTCGGGCACAACGGTGGTGCTGCTGGCGTCCGGCTCCGCCGCACCCGGCGCGGGGGCCTTCAGGCCCGCCGGGCGCAGGCGCGGACGCAGCGAGCGTTTCACGCCGGGCAGCTTGGCCAGCTTGGCCTTTTGCGGATCAACGGCCTCGGGCTCGGCCTCCGGCGCAGCGGCTGCAAGCGGCTCTGCGCCCTCGCTCACCTGCCCGGCCAGCGCCAGCGCAACGGCAACAGGGTCGTTCGGGTCCACGTCATCAGGCAGGCTGGCAGCCACCGCAATCTCGGGCTCCACCAAGTCGCCATCCTCGGCCTCGCTGGCGGGGGTCGCCTCCTCTACGGCAACCTTGGCGGCCTCTACCTCGCGCTGCACCATCGCGGCCAGCGGCAGATCTTCCTCGCTGAGCGTCGCCGGGCCGGGGGCCAAGGTGATCTCTTCGGGCAAATCTGCCGCTTCGCCCTCGGCGGCCACATCGTTCACCGCAAGCCCGGTGTGGTCAGCCACCTCGCCGCCCGGGTCTTCCGGCGCAATCCGCATCGGCCCGTCGATCGCCGCCACAACCGGCACGCCGGTGACGTCACGCACCACGATCCGATAGCCCCAAACAGCCAGCCCGACGATCAGCGCAAGGCTCATCGCCGCGCCCGCCACGTTCACCGCCTTCGCGGCTGCCGCGCCCCGTCCGGGCCCGGCGTCAATCTCGTCCTGATAGTACTCATGGGCCTGCTGTACAGGGCCTTCCGGCTCCCACACGACCTGATTCATGGGTCGATGATCCATGCTCGCCTCGCTCTCTCGGCCCGCCCTCTTTTCGGGGCTGGGCTCGCTTGCCTGCCTCCCCGATCAGTGGCGCGGGCCTGAAAGGCTCAGCGCATCTCTTCCGCCGGGGTTACACCCAAGATACCAAGACCGGACGAAATGACAACGGAAACGGCCTTCGCCATGGCGATTTTCGGCAAAGACGCGCTTTCGTTGCCCTCCTGGAAGAACCGAAGCTCCGGCGTGTCGTTGCCCCGGTTCCACAGCGCGTGGAAGGCCTGCGCCAATTCGTAGAGGTAAAAGGCGATCCGATGTGGCTCATGGCCCCGCGCGGCAATCTCCACCAGACGCGGCCATTCGGCCAGCTTGCGCGCCACCGGCAGCTCGGCCTCGTGCAGCGTGTCGAGGTCTTGGTCGAGCATGGTCACCGGGTCCAGCTTCCAGCCCTCCGCCTCGGCCTTGCGCATCACCGAACGCACGCGGGCATGGGCGTATTGCACGTAAAACACCGGGTTGTCCTTGCTCTGCTCCAGAGCCTTGGCAAAGTCGAAATCCAGCGGCGCATCGTTCTTGCGGGTCAGCATCACAAAGCGGGTCACATCCGCGCCCACCTCGTCCACCACGTCGCGCAGGGTCACAAAGGTGCCCGCCCGCTTGCTCATCTTGAACTCCTGCCCATCCTTGAAGAGCTTGACCAGCTGGATCAGCTTCACATCCAGCGGCACGCGGTTTTCGCTCAGCGCCGCCACGGCCGCCTTCATCCGCTTGACGTAGCCACCATGATCGGCCCCGAAGATGTCGATCAGCTCGTCAAAGCCGCGCTGCACCTTGTCGTAGTGATAGGCGATGTCGGGGGCAAAATAGGCCCAGTTGCCATCGGCCTTCTGCACCGGGCGGTCCTCGTCATCGCCGTATTCGGAGCTCTTGAACAGCGTCTGCTCCCGCGCTTCCCAATCGTCGGGCAGCTTGCCCTTGGGCGGCTTCAGCTTGCCCTCGTAGATCAGGCCCTTGCCCTTCAGGTCGTCAATCGCGGCCTCGATCTTGCCGGTGCCATAAAGCCCCTTTTCCGAGAAGAACACATCCATCTCGACGCCAAGCGCCTTCAGGTCTTCGCGGATCAGCCCCATCATCGCCTCGGTGGCAAAATCGCGCACCTCTTCCAGCCAGAACTGCTCGCCCTTACCCACAAAGGCATCGCCCACCTTGTCTTTCAGCGCCTTTCCAACCGGGATCAGGTAGTCACCCGGATAGGTGCCATCTTCAAAGGCCACTTCCTGCCCGTGTGCTTCGAGGTAACGGAGGTAAACCGAGCGGGCGAGCACATCCACCTGCGCGCCGCCATCGTTGATGTAATACTCCCGCGTCACCTCGTAGCCCGCATAGGCCAGCAGGCTCGCCAGCGCGTCGCCAAAGACAGCGCCCCGCGTGTGCCCCACATGCATCGGACCCGTCGGGTTGGCCGAGACGAACTCCACGTTCACTCGCTTGCCATCGCCCAGATCGGAGCGACCATAGGAGGAGCGATCGGCCAGCGCAGCCTTCACCACACCGCCCCAGACCTCCCCCGCAAGCGAAAGGTTGATAAACCCCGGCCCGGCGATCTCCGCCTGCGCCACGCGCGGATCATTCGCCAGCCGCTCGGCCAGCTTGGCAGCAATCTCGCGCGGGTTGGCCTTGGCGGGCTTGGCCAACACCATCGCGGCATTGGTTGCCATGTCGCCATGAGCCGCATCGCGCGGCGGCTCCACCGTCACATTGGCAAGCTCCAGCCCCTCGGGCAAAGCACCCTCCGCCATCATGGCCTCAAGCTCGGCCACCACCAGCGCACGAATATCGGCAAACAGGTTCATCTCGTCGGTCCTTCTCGTATGCCCGCGTCTCTACCACCCCGCCCGCAAGGGTCAAGCACGGCTTGCGCCGGGCGTGCCGCTTGCTAGAAGGCAGGCATGACGAGTGACCTTAGCCAGTATTACCTGCATTGGGGCGTGCCGATGGCGCTCACCGCGCTGCTGCTGGGGCTCGCGCTGCGCGGACCGGTGCGCTGGGGGGCAACTTTGCTTGTGCTCACCCTGCCCGCATTGGTCTGGCTCCCCACGCCGCTGATCGAATACCTGCGCACCTCCCCGAGCCCCGCCACCGGCTGGACGCTCTATGCCCCAAAGAGCACCCCACTAGACGCGTTCTCCCGCGCGTACATCGCTATCACCTCCGCCTGTTTCGGCCTCCTGCCGCTCGCTGCCGCCTTCGCCCTCGCCGGTCGGGCCACCGGGCGCGTGGCGGCGGGATGGGCCATCGCCGGCCTCACCCTCGCCGCCGGCCTCACGGCCCCGCTCTCTCCCTTGGCGCCGCTCATCTGCGGCACGCTGGCCATCCTCGGCCTCGCGCTCTTCGCCGCGCCTTGGCGCGCGCCCGGCCTGCCCTGGCTCGCCACAGGCTGCCTCGCCGCCCTCGTGCAGCTCTCACCCTTCCTCGTAGATCTCAGACCTAGGCAGCCCGTCGACCGGGCCTTCCATGACACCTATTACGTCGTGTCCACTGCGGTATATGGATACAGGATCTTCCTAATGTTCCTGCTGTTCTTCGGCCTCGCCCATGCCGTGGGCCGCGCTGCCAGCCAGCGCTTCGGCTGGGCCCATGGCACGCTTCTGGCCCTCACCTCCTCCGCCACACTGCTGCCCGCCTACTGGCTCTCGATGCAGATAACGCCACGGCTTTACATTGATGCTCCCGAAACCTTCCGGACCGTCAACACCATCACCGAGATCACCGGCACCCTCGCGGCCCTGCTCATCCTCGCAGGCCTCATCTGGCTCGCCATCGCCGCCCTCCGCGCCCGTCGAAAAACCGGACCCACCGCATGAAAGACTTCGCCCCCAGCCACATCGCCCTGCGGCTCTGCCTCGCCCTCGCCCTCGCCTCTGCCGGGCTAAGCCTGCTGCTCCTCACCATCCCACGCGAGATGGTCATGCCGCAGCCGCCGCTCTACCAGTTCGAGGGGCTGCCCTTCCGGATCGTGCAGGGCGCAACGCTGGCCATTTCGCTGCTCTCCATGCTGATCGCCGCCGTCCTGCCACAGGCCGCGCCCGCCCCCGGCTCGGGCAACGGCGCGCGGATCGGCGCGCATCTGGCCTCGGGAGCCGTGGCGCTCATCGCGGTGGCCAATATTTGGTTATCCACCCGCAGCGAGTTCGAACTCGTCGCCCGCGATGCCTATGCCCTGCAAATCGCCGTCATGTCCCTCGGCGCGATCATCGGCATCGCCGGCCCGCTGGTGCTGACCGCCGCGCTGGCCCTGCGCCTGCCCCAACGCGGCGCGCGACTCGCGGCGCTCGCCGCCCTCGCCCTGCTGGTGCTGGCCGATGTTGCCCACACCGCGGGCCTCTCCCCGCTGTCCACCGGCGCAGCGCTGCTGGCACTCCTCCTGCTGCTCGCCGTTACCCTGCACCGCAAAGCCCTGCTGCCCGAGGCCTCCCGCCCCTGGCTCATCGCTCTCGCCGCCCTCTGGGCTCTGCCGTGGATGGTTGCCCGCCTGCCGCTGTCCGGGGCCGCGTTGATGATAACCGACCCCTCCCAACGCTTCACAGCGCTGGCCGATGCGCTGTTCTCCTCCGAACCCGCCAACCACCTGCTCGGCCCGCTGCCGCTGCTGCTCTGCCTCGGCGCGCTCGCCTGCCTGCTCTTCGCCCAGCCCCGCAGCCGCATCAACATAGCCTGCGCCACCCTGCTCGGCCTCGCGGCCCTGCTGCCCGCGCTGGCCGATGCCATGGGCTATCCGCCGTTCAGCCCAACCACCGCTCTTGAGCTGCTGCGCACCGGCGGCATCACCATTGGTGGCGCACTGGCCGCCTCGCTCGGCTGGCTGGGCGCAAGCCTCGCCGTGCCGCTGACAATGCTGGTCACCGCATGGCTCTGGCTGCGCGGCACCCGTCAGCCGCTTTGAGCCTCACCCCAGCAGCTTCTCATGCTGCTGAAGGGCAAAGCGGTCGGTCATCCCGGCGATGTAATCGGCCACGATCCGCGCCAGCGCTGTCTTGCCCTGCGCCTCTCCCACATCCTTCTGCCACTCATCGGGCAGCAACTCGGGGCGGGACATGAAGAGCGGAAACAGCTCTTCCACCACCTTCGTCACCTTGCTGCGCATCTCCACCACCGCCGGGGCGCGATACATCCGGTGAAACAGAAATTCCCGCACCTCGGTAATCCGCCCCTTCAGATCATCGGAGAAATCCACCACCGGATAGCCCAACTCGCGCACCTCCTGGGCCGACTTTGGCTGCGCGTCTTCCAACCGCGCTCGGCTGACGGCAATCACATCTTCCACCATCACGCCAAACACCCGCCGCAGCGCCTCATAGCGCCGCCGCTTGAACTCAAGCCCCGGATAAATCTGGTCTACCTGGCGGTAGCTTTCCGCCGTCAGCGCCAACTCCTCCAGATCGGCATCGGTGAACAGCCCCGCGCGTAACCCGTCCATCAGGTCGTGGTTGTTATAGGCAATGTCATCTGACAGCGCGGCCACCTGCGCCTCGGCGCTGGCATGGGTGTGAAGCTCCAAGTCCTGCAACTTGGCATATTCCGCCAGCCCGTAGGGCAGATCTCCCTCCACCGGCCCATTATGCTTGGCAATGCCCTCAAGGCTCTCCCACGTCAGGTTGATCCCGTCGAACTCCGCATAATGCCGCTCCAGCGAGGTAACGATGCGGATCGCCTGCGCATTGTGGTCAAACCCGCCATGCGGCGCCATCAGCTCGGCCAGCGCATCCTCGCCGGTGTGGCCAAAGGGCGTGTGGCCAAGGTCATGCGCCAGCGCCACCGCCTCCGTCAGCTCGATGTTCAGCCCCAGCGTGCCCGCAATCGTGCGCCCTACCTGCGCCACCTCCAGCGTATGCGTCAGCCGGGTGCGAAAGTGATCGCCCTCATGTTCCACGAACACCTGCGTCTTGTGCTTCAGCCGCCGGAACGCGCTGGCGTGGATGATCCTGTCGCGGTCGCGCTGAAACGGAGAGCGAAAATGGCTCTCCTCCTCGGGAAAGAGCCGCCCTCGGCTCGCCTCCGGATCACATGCGTATTTGGCGCGCATTCCTGCCCCTTCTCGTCCAATCGTGAGCGACCCTGCCTTGTCGCCCGCCTCTGCGCCCCATATATTTGAAACGTAACCGGAAAGCGATGCACCCGATGACCCTGACCTTGCCACCCAAAGTCACCCCCCGCGCCTACGCCCGCCTCGCCGAGATCGACGCGGCCCCAAAGGCCCTGCGCGTGGCCGTCGAAGGCGGCGGCTGCTCGGGCTTCCAATATGAGATCACGCTGGATGAACCGGCCGCCGACGACCTCGTGCTTGAGGAGGGCGGCCAGAAAGTGGTGGTCGACGAAGTGTCCCTGCCCTTCCTAGAAGGCGCCACCATCGACTTCTCCGAAGAGCTGATCGGCGCGCGTTTCATCATTGAAAACCCCAACGCCACAAGCTCCTGCGGCTGCGGCACAAGCTTTTCGATGTAATCACGGGCCTCTGACCCGCGTAGGGTGGGCAATCTGCCCACCTTCCTACAAGCCGGTCACGCCGCCCTCACGCCAGATGCCGCGTCCGGTCCTCTTCAACCTCGGGCAGCTCCAGCTCAATATGCCCGGTGCCCGGATGCACCTTCACCACCGGCTTCTCCGGCAAAAAGTCGATCGCCGTGTTCAGGTCGGTGAGCAGCCGGTCAATCGCCTCGCGGCGGGTTTCGATGCGTGGGGTTGATGTGGCCCGCTGGCCAAAGATGGTGCCGAACATTCTACCTGCCTTCTAAATTTCAGGGGCCGCCACTCGGGCGTTTCGCCAAACCAACCCTCCGCGCCCCCGGAGGTTCCCGCACGCATTGTGCATCCGCGCCCCTTGGGGCAGAAAGGCCCGGCAAGCGCGGAGGGCCCCATGAAAATCGCCACCTTCAACATCAACGGCGTAAAAGCCCGCATCGGCGCGGTCACCGATTGGCTGACCGAAAGCGCCCCCGATGTCGCTCTGCTGCAAGAGATCAAATCGGTGGATGAAAATTTCCCCCGCGAGCACTTCGAAGATCTCGGCTATCAGGTCGAAACCCACGGCCAAAAGGGCTTCAACGGCGTGGCGATTCTGTCCAAACTCCCGCTGGAAGATGTCACCCGCGGCCTGCCCGGCGACGATGCCGACGAACAGGCCCGCTGGATCGAGGCCACCGTCATCGGCGAGCGCACCGCGCTGCGCCTCTGCGGCCTCTACCTGCCCAACGGCAACCCGGTAGAAGACGGCAACAGCGAGAAGTTCCGCTACAAGCTGGCGTGGATGGACCGGCTGATCGAGCGCGGCCGCGCCTTGATGGCCGATGAGCAGCCCGCCCTCATGGCCGGCGATTACAACATCATCCCCACCCCGCAAGACGCCGCCCGCCCCGAGGCCTGGGTCGGCGATGCGCTTTTCCACCCCGAAAGCCTCGCCAAGTGGCGCAGCCTGAACAACCTCGGCTTCACCGAAGCCTTCCGCGCCCGTACCCGCGGCCCCGGCCACTACTCCTTCTGGGATTACCAGCGCGGCGCGTGGGACAGGAACGACGGCATCCGCATCGACCATTTCCTGCTCACCCCACAAGCCGCCGACACCCTGCGCGACTGCTGGATCGAAAAAGATGTGCGCGGCCGCGAAAAACCCTCCGATCACGTGCCTGTCTGGGTGGATCTGGATGTCTGACATTCCAGACCGCGCCGCCGCCAGCGGGGCGCTCTCGCTCATCGCCTTGGCCGCCTCTCTGCCGCTCCTCGCCCCGCCACCGCTCTACATGTGGCGTCAGGGCGTGCTTGACCCGCCCCGCGTCAAGCTCACCCGCCTTATTACCGGCAACGATGGCTCAGCCATCCGGGTCGCCCGCGCCATCGAGAGCGGCGACACGCCGGAGGCCATCGAGGCCAAAACCGGCGTGGCACTGGAGGATGGCGGCTCCCGTTCCGTGACCCTCGCTTGGTATCTCATAGAGGCTTTTAGCTGGGACTATCCTCGCGCCGCCTATTTCGACTGGAAAGACGGCTGCGAACAGGTCTGCCCGCAATTCAACGCCATGCTGGAACACCACGGCGTCACCGAGCGCCCCGACCGGGCACAGATCATCGCCGACGAGGCCATTTACGCCGAGGAATGGAGCGCCATGCCCGTGGTCTGGGCCCATTACGCGCCAGTCTTTGATGCTCACGGGCTGCGACTGCTCACCCTTGATCCGCAGCCGGGCTGGGATGCCTATTACATCTTCGTCGTCCCGGCACGCACGGCGCGCAAATGGTCCGGCACCGTGATCGAGGAGCCGGGCGAAGGCGGCCTCGAAATTCGGGCAATCCCTGCCCCCAGCACCGACATCTCCACACCCGAAGGCCTCACCGCCGCGCTCGCTGAAGTCACCGCAACCGACGAAACAGCACACCCCGCGCCCCTCCTCGCAGGCCTCCCCCTCACCGATCTCTTCTGAAAACCCAAAGGGACGGCGGGTGGGGTGTCGCGCTGAAGGCGCGCACGTCACCCCGCCATCAATCAGCGGTCACGTCCTCCCCCCAAAGCCAGTCGAACTTGCCCGGCAGCACCCCTGGCGCAAACCGGCTCGCCGCTCCAAGTGCCCGGTGCGCCGCCCAGCGTTTCGGTCCGCGCGGCATGTGATAATTCCGCGCATTCGCCGTCGCCGCATCCACGATCCTGCGGCACCGCGCCGCCCGCGCCGCCTGAAACGCCGCCAACCCGGCCTCAAGGCTCTCTGCCCCGGCAAGCTCCGCCGCCAGCACCCAGGCATCCTCCAGCCCCATCGCCGCGCCCTGCGCCAGGTAGGGCAAGGTCGGATGCGCCGCATCGCCCATAATCACCAGCCGTTCCCGGTGCCACCGCGCCGCAACCCCATGCCGGAACAGCCCCCAGCGCCGCACTTTCCCCACCCGGTCCAACCATCCCGGCACCGGCCCGCCAAACCCGGCGAAAGCGGCGCGGACCCCCGCAGGATCGCCCGCCACCTGCCAGCCCTCTTCGGCCCACTCCGCCTGCTCCTCGCAGGCCACGATGTTCACCAGCCGCCCGCCCCGCAGCGGATAGGCCACCAGATGCCGCCCCGGCGCGAGAAAGAGCTGCGCCTCAGGCGGCAGCGGCGCCTCGGCCTCCACCAGCGCGCGCCACGCCAACTGATGCGTGAAAACAGGCTCTTGCGGCCCCAAAATCGCACGCCGCGCGACCGAGTGCAGCCCATCCGCACCCACCACCAGCCCGGCCACCAGCGCCTCGCCGCACTCCAGCACCACAGATCCGCCCGGGCGCACCTCCGCCACGCGGCAACCGAGCCTGATCTCCACGCCTGCGTCCCGCGCGCCCCGCTCCAGCACCGCCAGCAGGTCAGCCCGGTGCACATTGGCAAACCGCCCCCGGCCTGCGTAGGGCACAAAAGCCACCTCGCGCCCGCCAGCCGCCTCGCGCATCCGCACACCCCGGCTCTCATCGCTGACCTCGGCAAACTCGGGTGCCAGACCCAGCGCCTCAATCACCCGCCCCGCATTCGGGCTCACCTGAATGCCCGCGCCCACCTCTTCCAGCGCCGCCGCCTGCTCCAGCAGGCGCACCTTCGCCCCGCGCAAGGCCAGGGCGCGCGCAGCGGCCAGCCCGGCAATCCCGCCGCCCAGCACCAAGGCATCCAATCCAATCAGGCTCATAACAGCAAAACGCCCGGGCGGGCCGTTGGCCCCCGGGCGCTCCTTCTCGCATCCGTCACCGGATCAATCGTCCCGATGCACTTTCTCTCGGCGCTCGTGGCGCTCCTGTGCCTCAAGGCTCAGCGTGGCAATCGGGCGGGCATCCAGCCGCTTGAGGCTGATCGGCTCACCGGTCGCCTCGCAATAGCCGTATTCGCCGTTCTCAATGCGCCGCAGCGCCGAGTCGATCTTGGCCACCAGCTTGCGCTGCCGGTCCCGGGTGCGCAGCTCCAGCGCCCGGTCGGTCTCTTCGCTCGCGCGATCGGCAATGTCGGGGATATTCCGTGTGCCATCCTGCAGCGCTTCGATCGTGTCGCGGCTGTCTGACAGCAGATCTTCCCGCCACTTAATCAGCTTGCGCCGGAAGTATTCGACCTGACGGTCATTCATGAAGGGTTCATCTTCGGCCGGGCGATAATCATCGTCCAGAAAAACTTCCTGCTTCATCCGTGCTCCCTCGGGCTGTGCTTTCTTCTCATTCTCACGAGTCGTTTGCATCGCGCGCTCCATTGGGGGTCATCTACACCCGCAAGCCCCCCTTGTCACTGTCTTTTAATGCCGTCAGGGTGGAATTGAACATGCTGTGATCACAATAGGGCTGACAGCAGAAGATTGAGGAAATTCATGAGATTTGAAGGCACTGAAAGCTACGTCGCAACCGAAGATCTGACCGTCGCCGTCAACGCCGCCGTGGCACTGGAGCGGCCCCTTTTGGTCAAAGGCGAGCCCGGAACCGGCAAGACCGAACTGGCCCGGCAGGTGTCGGCGGCGCTTGGCCTTCCCATGATCGAATGGCACATCAAATCCACCACCCGCGCCCAGCAGGGCCTCTATGAATATGACGCCGTTTCGCGCCTGCGCGACAGCCAACTTGGCGACGAGCGGGTGCATGATGTGAAGAATTACATCAAACCCGGCAAACTCTGGGAGGCCTTCTCTGCCGAGGGCCGCGTGGTGCTGCTGATCGACGAGATCGACAAGGCCGATATCGAGTTCCCCAACGACCTACTGCAAGAGCTCGACCGGATGGAGTTTCACGTCTACGAAACCGGCGAAACCGTGAAGGCCGTCAACCGCCCCATCGTCATCATCACCTCCAACAACGAGAAAGAGCTGCCCGACGCCTTCCTGCGCCGCTGCTTCTTCCACTTCATCAAATTCCCCGAAATGGAGACGCTGAAACAGATCGTCGAGGTCCACCACCCCGGCATCAAGAGCGAGTTGCTGACCACCGCGCTGACGCAATTCTACGAAATCCGCGACCAACCCGGCCTGAAAAAGAAGCCTTCCACCTCCGAAGTCCTCGACTGGCTCAAACTCCTCCTCGCCGAAGACCTCACCCCCGAAGACCTAAAACGCGACGGTGCCAACGCCCTCCCAAAACTCCACGGCGCCCTGCTGAAGAACGAGCAGGACGTGCATCTGTTTGAACGACTGGCCTTCATGGCGCGGCGCGAAAGGTAAGGGCACCGCCTCCGCTGAAAGCCGCACTTTTCTGAGGTGCCGCATGGCCCGTGAGAAGACACAAGCAAACCGGCTGCTGGAGCAATGTTAATGAACCCGTCGCTCTGACAGCCATCTACCCCTTTAAAACAAAGAGCCATTTCGCGCCTGCGGCGCCCGCTCGCGTCACGGCCACGACTCGCTGGGGCCGCCAAATCAACCAGTGGCTCAAAACGTGGCCCATCCTCAGCTTTTCTCGCCGCCGAGACACCGCCTACGACTTTTGGATGAATTCCCAAAGATAAAATTCAACTTTTAGGCGTTTGTCTGCCACCTCTTCGCCCCAATGCAACCGAAAGCTGTAGTTGGTAGACCTATTAGCGAGAGCAACATGTCGAACTTTAAAATCATGAATATCTTCGCCGCCCAACCCAATGGCGGCACAACCCTCGCGATCGTGCCCGACGCCGACGGCATGACAGAAGGCCAAATGCAAAGCCTAGCGCAGGAACTCGGACATCCGATGACCGTGTTCCTCTTTACACCGCGCAACCGGGCTCATGCCGCCAGGTTGCGCTTCTTCAATCCTGCGCGCGAAGTCGCCTTTGCCGGGCAGGCAATAATCGGGACAACTGTGTATCTGAGCCGGGAAGGCCGCGCCCCGAACATGTTGTTTGAACTGCCAGAAGGGATTGTGGCCGCCTGGGCCAAGGGCAGTTCTGCCGTCTTCACCATTGAAACCAAGCTGCGCATCCTTGCGCGCCCCGAGATCCGTGATGTGACTGCCGCGCTCTCGCTTAAAAAGGCCGATATCGACCTGCGCCATCACCGCCCCGTGCTTGCCTCCGTCGGGCTGCCGTTCACACTGACCGAGGTCAATTCTCGCCGTGCGCTAGAGGCCGTGTCCCCCAATCTCGAAGCCTTTCAACTGGGCCACAAGCTCTATCCGAGCAGCTTCGATTTTGCCCAGTATTGCTACTTCCGCAAAGGCAACGAGATTCACGCGCGTATGTTCAGCCTCCAAGACGGCATTGTCGAGGATCCGGCCACCGGATCTGCAGCAGCTGTGCTCGCCGCCTTCCTGACGGCGCTCGACGGCAATCAGAGCCTCAACGTGTACCAAGGCACCTACACACGGTGCCCGTCTGTCCTTCAGGTCCGCACCACGGCCAAATCGGTCAGTATCACCGGCACTGCCGTGCCCGTGGTCAACAGACGCCAGCAGGCGGCCTGAGGTACATTCCACAAGGGCGCGTGCATTTCGTGCGCGCCTCTTGTGCCCTCTGCCTCCGTTGGTTTTGCATCCTTGCGTGCGGTTGCCCGCTTCGCCACTCTGGCCGCATCCCAACAAGGCCGGTCCATGCCCACAGATTTCCTCACCCTAGACGTCTTCACGAAAACCCCATTCACAGGTAACCCGCTCGCCGTCATCCCCGATGCGACGGCCCTCCCCGAAGCGGCCCTCCAGAGGATCGCGGCAGAGTTCAACTACTCCGAAACCACCTTCGTCTACCCGCCCGAAGATCCCGACCACACCGCCAAGGTGCGCATCTTCACCCCCACGATGGAAATCCCCTTCGCCGGCCACCCCACCATCGGCACCGCCATTGCCCTCGCCCGCGCAGGCCACGGCCCCGAGATGGTGCTGGAGCTCGGCGTCGGCCCGATCCGCACCCACGCCACCCCCACCGAAGCCAGCTTCACTACCGAGGTCGCGCTGCAAACCATCGCCCACCCCGCGCCCGCACTGGTGGCCGCCGCCCTCTCGCTCCCCGAAAGTGACATCGCCGCGCCGCCGGTGATGGCCTCTGTCGGCCTGCCCTTCACCCTCACCGAGTTGACCTCCCGCGAGGCGCTCTCCCGCGCCGCGCCAAACATCGAAGCCTTCCGCGCAGGCCACGCCGCCCACCCTTCCGGCCTCGATTTCGCGCAATATGCCTATCTCCGCGATGGCGACACCATCCACGCCCGCATGTTCGCCCCGCTCGACAACATCCCCGAAGACCCGGCCACCGGCTCCGCCGCCGCTGCCCTTGCCGCATTTCTCACCGCCCAGCACGGGCCACTCTCGGCCACCATTCATCAGGGGGCCGATATGGGACGGCCCTCGCGAATCCGCATTTCCACCACGGCCAGCGCCGTGACCATCTCCGGCGCTGCCGTGCCCGTGATGCAGGGCACCCTCGCGTTCTGAAGCGCCACTGCCGCTGGAAATCCCTGCCTCTCCCGGCTAAACCCTTGGCACCAGCCGGAGGCCTTCATGACGACCCAAACCCTGATCAAGCGCTCCGCGGCCAAGGGCCTTCGCATCACCGGGCAACGCAGGGTGATCGCCGAGGTGCTCGATGCCGCCTCCGATCACCCGGACGTCGAAGAGCTTTACGCACGCGCCTCCGCGGTCGACCCGAAGATCTCGCTCGCCACGGTCTATCGCACCGTCAAGCTCTTCGAAGAGGCCGGGCTGCTTGAAAAGCTGGAGTTTGGCGACGGACGCGCCCGTTATGAAGACGCCGAGCGCGACCATCACGATCACCTGATCGACATGAAAACCGGCGAGGTGATCGAATTCGTCGATCCCGAAATCGAAGCCCTGCAAGAAAGAATCGCCGCCCGGCTCGGCTACGAGCTCAAGGGCCATCGGCTGGAGCTTTACGGCGTGCGCCGCAAGCCGCGCTAACCGGGCAGGCTCTGGCCCAGCAGCGGCAACAACTCATCCACGCAAACCGGCTTGTAGAGCGTGCCCCGCAGCATCGAGCCAGCAAGGGCCAGCGGCACATCCTGCGCCTCGTAGCTGAGCACCACATGCGGAATTTCCTCTGAAGACAAGCGCATCAGCGCTTTCAAAGCCGCCTCCGGCTCCTCGCCCACATCAACGATCGCCGAAGACACAGGCGCATCGGATGTCGCGAAACCCTCGAAGGAATCCACCTCGACCACGTCGAAGCCCGCTTCCAGCAACATCATCTGCAGATCCATGAACAGCACAGGATCCGCCGACAACACGGCAACGCGGCGCAGCCCGTCTTCGAATGATCCGTTCTGGTTGTGCATGCTCATATCGGCCTCCTGCGCCCACTATGGCACATCGGAGGCCGAATTTAAATTTTCCTTAATAAAAACAGTAGTTTATTATGCTAAAGCGACGCATGTCGCTCACTTTACGGCAATTGAGTAACTTACTCATATTGTGTGTTCTCACATAATGACGGAACCGCAGCGCCCCGCGCATGTTGGCCGCTCAAACCCCGCCCGCCATTGGGCGTGCTGCAGGAGGTGATCCTGATGGAGAAAGACAACACCAAGCGGACCGAACGGTTGCAGATCATGCTGACCGAAGAGGAAACGCGCGCCCTCGATGACTGGCGCTTCAAGCTACGTATGCCGAGCCGCTCCGCCGCCGTGCGCGAACTCTTGCACCGGGGCTTGTCGGCTGAGGGGTTCTTCGATCAGGCGAACGGCTCCGAGCATTCGGGCGACTTCGGCATCTTCGATCCCCGCCGCCACGACGACGACGGCAAAACAGCCAGCTGACCCCCTCGTAAATCCCCGCCCGCCACTGTAGCTCTGCCACGAACAGGGCCGGGAGACGCGCAGGTGACAGAGAATATCAAGGGCATCGCGCTGATGGTGCTGGCCATGCTCGGGCTGGCCTGCACCGATACCGTCGTCAAGCTCATGGCCGAGCATATGCCCGCGCCGCAGGTCATCCTACTGCTGGGCGGTGCAACGGCGCTGATCTTTTCCGCCGTGGCCCTCGCTCGCCGCGAGCCGCTGTTCTCCCGCGCCTTCTTCCACCCGGCGGTCGTGGGGCGCAGCCTTTCAGAAGGGGTGGCGGCGATCACCATCACCTTTGCCATCTCGCTGGTGCCCCTCACCACCGTCTCCGCCCTCATGCAGATGAACCCCATCCTCGTCACCCTCGGCGCGGCGTTGTTCTTTGGCGAGCGCGTGGGCTGGCGTCGCTGGGCGGCAGTGGTCGCCGGGCTGGTCGGAATGTTGATGATCGTCCGCCCCGGCCTGCAGGGGTTCGACCCAAACGCCCTCATCGCCGTTGCCGCCGCCGTGGCCCTCTCGGCGCGCGATCTCACCACCCGCGCCGCACCGCGCGCCATCCCCTCGCTGACGCTGGCTGCCTGGGGCTTTTCGCTGGTGCCGCTCGCCGCCACCGCCGCCCTGCTGATCGGCCCCGGCTTTTCGCCCCTCACATCCGATGGCCTGTTCTGGGCACCGCTCGGCATCCTCTTCACCCTCGCAGGCTACCTCGCCCTCACGGCGGCCACCCGCACGGGCGAATTGGCCACCATCGCCCCCTTCCGCTATTCCCGCCTGCTCTTCGCCACCCTCATCGGCGTCACCTTCTTTGCCGAGCGCCCCGATGGCTGGACGATTGCCGGCTCGCTCCTCATCATCGCCGCCGGGCTCTACGCCTTCCTGCGTGAGCGCCAGCTTGCCGCCCGCCGCGCCGCTGCTCCACCTGCCGTGCCCTGACACCCTTGCGCCCTCCCCCCGCGCTGCTATGACGTAATCAAAAGCAATCGTCCCAAGGGAGCCCGGCCAATGAGCATCATCATCGACATCCACGCCCGCGAGATTCTCGATAGCCGGGGCAACCCCACGGTCGAAGTCGATGTCACGCTCGAAGACGGCACCCTTGGCCGCGCTGCCGTGCCCTCCGGCGCCTCGACCGGGGCGCATGAAGCGGTCGAAAAGCGCGATGGCGACAAGTCCCGCTACAAGGGCAAAGGCGTGCGCGAGGCCGTTGCGGCGGTGAACGGCGAGATCGCCGAAGCTCTGGTCGGCTTTGAAGTCACCGAGCAGGTCGGCATCGACAGCGCGATGATCGAACTCGACGGCACCCACAACAAGGGCCGCCTCGGGGCCAATGCCATCCTCGGCGTCTCCCTCGCCGTGGCTAAGGCCGCAGCCGAATATACCGGCCAGCCGCTCTACCGCTACGTGGGCGGCACCTCGGCCCGCACCCTGCCGGTGCCGATGATGAACATCATCAACGGCGGCGAACACGCCGATAACCCGATCGACATCCAGGAATTCATGATCATGCCGCTCTCGGCCCCCACCATCGCCGAGGCGGTGCGCATGGGCTCGGAGGTGTTCCACACTCTCAAGGGCGAGCTTTCCGCCGCTGGCATGTCCACCGGCCTCGGCGATGAAGGCGGCTTCGCGCCAGAGCTCGCCTCCACCCGCGACGCGCTCGATTTCATCCTGAAGTCCATCGAGAAAGCCGGCTACAAACCGGGCGAAGATATCTACCTCGCCCTCGATTGCGCCGCGACCGAGTACTACAAGGACGGCAAATACGAGATGAAGGGCGAAGGCGCCTCGCTCTCCTCCGAAGAAAACGCCGACTACCTCGCCAAACTCGCCGCTGACTACCCGATCATCTCCATCGAAGACGGCATGTCGGAGGATGACTGGGAAGGCTGGAAGATCCTGACCGACAAGATCGGCGACAAGGTGCAGCTGGTGGGCGACGACCTCTTCGTTACCAACCCCACCCGCCTCGCGGACGGGATCGAAAAAGGCGTGGCCAACTCCATGCTGGTGAAGGTCAACCAGATCGGCACCCTGACCGAAACGCTCAAGGCCGTCGATATGGCCCACCGCGCGCGCTACACCAACGTCATGTCGCACCGCTCGGGCGAAACCGAGGACGCGACGATTGCCGACCTCGCCGTTGCCACCAACTGCGGCCAGATCAAAACCGGCAGCCTCGCCCGCTCCGACCGGCTGGCCAAGTACAACCAACTCATCCGCATCGAGGAAGAGCTGGGCGAAGTGGCCGTCTACGCAGGCCGCTCGGTCCTGAAGGGCTAAGCGCCTTGCGCACACGGGGGCAACGAGGACTGCAACCGGTTCCGCGTCAAAGTCAAAGCCCTTCCCTTTAGCCTCAAGGAGCGACTCCATGCGCCGTTTCCTTTCTTCGCTCTTCTCCATCGCCGCCGCGCCCGCCGCCGCGGAGCCCGGCCTGTCCGCTCTGCTGACCGAAGTCGAAACCCTCTTACGCCAAAAATCCCCCGACGCCGCCGCAAGCCTCCGCCCCGGCCTTGACGCGGCAGAGATCAGCGCGCTGGAGGAGGCTCATGGGCTCACCCTCCCCGAGGAGGTCCGCGCGATCTACCGCTGGCACGATGGCCAGGATCCCGGCAGTTTTCAGACCCTGGCCGAAAACATGGCCGTACTTTCGCTGTCCGAAGCGCTTGAGGTTAAGGAAGAATTCGATGGCATGATCGGCCACGATTTCACACTCGAGAACTGGTGGCACCCGGCATGGCTGCCAATCTTCCACAACGGCGGTGGCGCCTACCTGGTGGTGGACGGCGCGGGCCTTCACGGCGGCCCTAAAGGCCAGATTATCAGCTTCTACAGCGATGAGGCGAGCCGGCCGATCATCGCGCCCGGTCTGACAGCCTTCATGGAGGGGGTGCGCGATTATTACACTACTACCCCCTCCGAAGAGATCGACGAGTTCCGTTCGCTCAAAGAGTACTTGCCCGAACCGGATTATACCTTCGAGGCTTCCGGCACGGCCACGCCCCTGCAGTAGGCCACCGGCCAGCCGCGCCACTGCTGCCACACCCACCGAAAACTGCACGGGCAGGCAGTTTACGTAGCGCAAGGCATTTTGTAGGCCTAATCAAAATCAATGGGACGTGAGATAGCAAGCAATGGACCGCGAAGAGTTCGTCGAGCATGTCGGCCCGCAATTGGTGCATCTCACGATGCGCTCCAACGTGCCGGGCATCAACGCGGGCGGGCTCATCCGCGCCGCCGAGATCGCACGCCGTGCCGGGATTGATCCGCGCAGCCTGCGCCTGCGCAAAGAGCGCACCGAAATTCAGCTCGACAACCGAGTCATCAAGCTCAACCACCAGCGCCCGCTGATCGCTGGCGCCAAACAGGTCGAAACCTTTCTCGACGGCCACACGCTCGAAAGCTGGTCCGACGTGCTGAACTCCCGCCTGTTTTTCTGGCCCACCGACGGCGGCACCAGCTTTGCCGACAGCCTGAAGGCCGAGGCCGGGATCGTCGAAGTCCGGCTCGACAGCCGCCGCTTCTTCGATGCCTTCGCCCCCGATATCGACCTCTCCCCCATCAACTCCGGCTCCGCCACCCGCCGCGCCTCGGTGCGCGGCGACTGGCTGTTTGTGCCGGTGTCCGAGGGCTGGGACGCCTTCGCCGAAAACCGCCGCAAGCGCGGGCACGCAGGGCGCCGCGACAGCGTCGCCGAAGTTTCCATCGCACGCGACATCCCGCCCGAGATCTTCCGCACCCTCATGCTCGCCCCCGGCCAAACCGCCAAAGCCTGAGGCGCGCACGGGCGTCCCGCCCCCATCCAACAAATGCCCGCCTCACGCTTCTCGAGCGAACCGGCAACTTCCGACAGCAAAGAGGCACTCCCGGCACAAGGCAGCCCGGGCTGCGGGTGTCGGGACCGTCTGCCCCCAACACAGTGCGGCTCGCGTCACGGCAAAAGCTGGCGCGCTGGCAACAGGCGACGAAGGCCAGTTTGAGCCCACGACGCTGATGCTGCGTTTCACACAATCATTCGGCTCTCAACTCACGATATCAAACCACAACAGGTTCAGGCAGCTCCCAAGCCTTAGTCTCGTCGCAATTTTCGCGTAGTATTCATAAAAACTTGGCCCCCAACGACGCGAAAATAACAATGCATGACTGCGACATTCAGGATAGCCGGGTCGACAAGAAGCGATTGCCGCAGGGATTCTGGCGTTTGATCCTGGCTGCTGTTTTGATCGGAAATCTTGGCATGCTCGCGTTGATCCGGGTCTCCGTGCCAGACTGGATTGCCGTATCTGTGCCTATATTGGCGGTCGGAATTGCCGGAGTGATTATCGAATACCGCCAGCCACAAGCTGGACGCGGCAAGGATGGGAGATAACAAAATTGAACCCTTCCTGTGATAATGGTTGCCCAATGAGCGAAGGCTGGTCGTCCTTATGCGAGACACATGATGGTTGATCGGGAGGATACTCCGGCGAAATACGCCAAGCTGATCATTGTCGCCGTGATCTTGCTGGGCGTCGTTCCGGCGACGGCGTTAGCGGGATGGCTCTATTGGCTTGCATCCGAAAACCATCCTTGGATGATCGGGTTTGGACCGTTCTTGGCCTTGTTCGTCCTTGTGTCCTGGCCGATGGAATTCCTGCTGTCACGGAGCCACTGGCTCAGGCGGGTTACAGGTGGGGGCCAGCTTCATAAGACAGTGGTCAAGTATTTGCCTTCATACCTTGTTCTTGGGATCGCCGTAGCAATTAGCGATCTGGATCATGAACGGGAGACGCAGGCAAACCTCGGTGAATACGTTCTTTCCATCGTACTTGTGACTGTTCTCCTCATTGCCCTTGAATTGATACAACCCGTCATCGCACGAAGGTGGGCGGCCTTTCGCGAACGCAGGAAGAGTCGGGACAGTCCTGAGGGCTCGAAATAACAGTCCGAATTGGCTGCGCAAGAGTTGAGAGGAGACGAGATGAGTATGCCTTTCGGCCAGTTCCGTTCTGCGGCCATCCTTGCGATCAATTCTATAGGCGTCACGGCTACAATCGGAATTCTATTCGCCCTGCTCACCGGGAGTGACTATCATCCGCTCGTTGTCTTGGCCGCGTTACTATACCTTCTGTTCCGTCCCCTGCTGTTTTGGGTGGCAGGTCGAAGCAAGAAGCACACGAGCCAGAACGACCGCTAGAATGATCCTTGCGCAGCCGGTGCGACGTCGGCCACTGCGTCACAGGCAGCGAGGACGCGTTCAGCGCTCCGGAAGACAGGGTAAGGTCACGTGCAACCTCTGGCCTTTCCCGCCCAGCGTCTCCGCCCTAGGCTGGGCCAACCCTTGCCCTCGGCTCGCCCATGCGCCTTCTCGCCGCCCTCTCCCTCCTCGCCACCCAGGCCGCCGCCGAGCCCCTCTTCGACGGTCGCGCACGGCTCACCCTGCCCGAGGGCTTCACCCGTACCGGCACCACCGAACAGGGCTTCACCTTCACCACTCGCCCAATCTGGGAAACCCTCACGCTCAAGGGCGACGTTGCCGAACTCTCCCGCATCGCCCGCGCCGATGCCGTCTTCTTCGGCACCGACAACCCCGATTGCGCCGCCGAAGCCGCCTTCCCCTACCACTGGTCCTGCAAACCGGCCGAAACGCTCACCGTCGAGCTCTTCGATCTCGCCACGCCGCTCGGGCAGGCCAGCCTCGCCACCCGCTTCACGCCCCAGCTTGCCGGCGACTGGTCCGACCTGCCGCCCAGCACCCTGCAAGCCCGTTACTGCCCCCCACCGCACCACGGCACCCACGCAGGGCCGATCCTCACCTGCTTCCGGAGCGATCTCGTCACAGAGCGCCCCACCATCGCGCAACGCCTCATCCTGACCGAGAGCCACGCCATTGAGGTCACGGCGCAAAACGGGCTCCTCGCCGCCCAGATCAACATGGCCCTCTTCGGAGAAAACCGCGCGGCCGCGCCCTCCCGCGACGAGGCCCAACGCGCCTATGAGGCCCTGCGGAAGAGCTACTGGGGCGGCGTCACCCCCGAGGCGCTGGCCGGTGAGGCCCTGCTCGGCACTGTCAGCCTGCCCTGAGCCCCTGTCGCGGTCACATCACCCGCACTTCGCTCGCCAGCTTCAACACCCCGGCACCCTTGTCGGTCTCGATAAACAGCGCCGGGTTCTCCGCCGTGCCCTTCCGCTTGATCCACGAGCCCTTCAGCTTGCGCTCCACGGTCTCTTCATGCACCTCGCGCACCCGGCCCTCGCCGGTGCCACGGCCCCAATCCCATTCCACCCGGTCACCTTCTGACGGCTTTTGCATCGCATCCTCCTGTCTGTTGCCCCTATCAACGCACAGCAGGCCGGATCGGATCACCCAAATCGCGCGGGCCGATAGGGCGCCAGCACCTCCTGCGCCGCGCCGCCCATCTCCGCCGCCACCAATTCGCCCATCAGCGCGCCAAGCGTCACGCCCGAATGCATCACCGCCAGCCACAGGCCCTCCGGCCCTGCCGCGCCCACCACCGGCAAGCCATCGCCGGGCACCGGACGCCACGCCAGCCGCGCCTCTGCCATCTCCAGCTTCAAGTCCGGAAACATCCGCCCCAGCCGCCCCAGCGTGGCCTCGGCCAGCGCCTGTGCGGTCTGCCCCAAGGCCTCGGTCTCGTCGGCTTGATGGTTCGGCGATGTCGGCGCAATCAGGCAGCCCTCCGCATCCTGCCTGATCTCCATGCCCCCGGGCACCAACACCGGCGCAAACCGCGCTTCCACAGGCGTGGTGCGCAACACCGCCGCTGGCCGCGTCAGCATCGGCAGCGCCACACCCAACGGCTCAACCAGCGCCGCCGCGCCAACACCGGCGCACACCAGCACCCGGTCCGCCGCAATCACGCCGCCCTCCACCGCCACGCCCGTTACCCGGCCGCCCGCCACCGCTATGCGCTGCACCCTGCACCCGCTCAAAATCCGTGCACCCGAAGCCTCCAGCAGCCGCCGCGCCACCGCCGCGGCCTCCACCACCCCCTCCGTGGGCATGAACCACGCCCGCTCCGGCACCTCCGCCATCCCCGGCACCTCCTCGCGCAGATCCGCAGCCGACCACTCTTCCACCGGGTAGCCAAACCGCTCCAGCGCGCCAATATCGGCCACCTCCCAATTCAGGCAGCCGCACCAATTCACCAAGCGCCCAAGCTCGCCCTCCAGCCGGTGCCACGCTTCCATCGCCTCCCGGCGCAGCCTGAAGTGATGCGCGTCATGATAAAAACTCGCGTTGACCCAGCCAAAACTGGCCGAAGTCGCCTCGCCCCCCGGCCCGGCAGCCTCCACCACCACCACATCCGCCCCGCCCTGCGCCAGCCGAAAGGCGCAGCTCGCCCCGATCAGCCCCGCGCCCACAATCACAACCCGCTCGCCCATGCCGTGCCTTTCCCTTGCCTGCCCCCAAGGCTAGCCTGCCCGGATGGACGCACAAGACATCATCGACCACCTCGCCCTTTCGCCCCACCCCGAAGGCGGCCACTACCGCCAAACCTGGGTCGAAAGCCCGGCCTCGGGCCGCCCCTCGGGCAGCTGCATCTACTTCCTGCTCAAGCCCGGTGAGCGCAGCCACTGGCACCGCGTCGATGCCACCGAAATCTGGCACTTCTACGCCGGTGCCCCCATCACCCTCCGCCTCGCCGCAACCGAGACAGGCCCCGCCACCCGCCACAGCCTCGGGCCAGACCTCGCCACGCAGAGCCCCCAGATCATCGTGCCCAAGCACCACTGGCAGGCCGCCGAAGCTGGCCCCGATGGCTGGGCGCTCGTCGGCTGCACCGTCTCACCCGGCTTCACCTTCGAGGGCTTCACCCTCGCGCCTGCGGGCTTTGACATCCCCGAGAGCTGAGCCGCCGGGATGGATCACAGGGCCCTGCTCGCCAGCCTTCCGCCTGACACCCGCGCCGAGCTCACTCGCCGGCGGCCCGGCCCCGGCCTCGCCCGCCTTGCCGCCCATATCGCGCTCATCCTCGCCACCGGCAGCTATGTTGCCCTCGGCCTTCCGCTCTGGTGGCTGATGATGCTGCCCCTCGGCGTGGTGATGACCTTTCTCTTCACGCTGGAGCATGAATGCACCCATGCCACCCCCTTCACCGGCGGCTGGTTCAACGAGGCGGTGGGCACCGCCTGCGGGCTGCTGCTGATCCTGCCCTTCCGCTGGTTCCGGTTCTTCCATCTCGCCCACCACCGCCACACCGGCGATCCCGCGCGCGACCCCGAGATCGCAGGCCACCCCCGCCCGGGCACCCGCGCGGACCTCGCGCTCTACCTCACCGGCTGGGGCTTCTGGCTTGGCAACCTCGCGGCGCTCCTGCGCAACGCCGCCGCGCGCCCCGCGCCCTATGTGCCGCCCCGCCAACGCCGCGCGGTCATCTGGGAGGCCCGCGCCCATATCGCGATCTGGCTCACCGCGCTGCTCACCGTTCCGCCCAGCTACCTGCTAAGCCTCTGGGTGCTGCCGCTGCTGCTCGGCCAGCCCGCACTCCGGCTCTACCTGCTGGCCGAGCACGGCCTCTGCCCGCCCGTCGCCAACATGCTGGCCAATACCCGCACCATGCTCACCACCCGCGCCATCCGGTTCCTCGCGTGGAACATGCCCTACCATGCCGAGCATCACGCCTTCCCCGCCGTGCCCTTCCACGCCCTGCCCAAACTGCATGAAAAAACCCGGGCTCACCTCCAGCAAGTGAGCCCGGGCTATGCCGCATTCACACGGAGCTACCTTCGCAGCCTCCGGTGACCACTCAGCGACATCCCTTTGCCTTGTAAACCGAGCGGGCCGCATCCCGCCGCAGGGCTGCATCCTTCACCACATTGCCGCCGATCTCCGCTGCAATCCCGGCCTTCTTGCCGCGCCCAAGCAGGGCACCGGCCACTTGCAGGCCCCGGCCCTTGCTCGCCTTGCCCGCAATCTTCGCCGCCTTGCCATATTCCTTCGCCAGCGCCCGGCAATCGCGCTTGGCGTAGTTGCCGACCAAACGCTGGTATTTCACCGCGTCCTGCCCGCGATAGCCGTGGCTCTTTGCGCTCGCAATCGGGGCGGCGTGGCCCATGCTCGCCAGCATCGCCGAGGCGGTCAGAACCGCCAGAATGGTTGCCAAAACTCTCATCGTCATATCCTCTCATGTCCAAGGCCCGTTACCTTGGCCAAGAGAGCTACCGCGCAGCTTCGCCTTGGGTCACGTGACGAATGCCGTCATGCGCCACCGCGCGGGGCGTTAACCCCGGGCGTAGAGGAAAATAAGCATAGGTATGGGATGTGCATCACTTGTGCATAGGTTGTGGCCTGTTGCTTTTCCGGGTTAACGCCACCGAAAAGCCCGCCATACCGGCATTTATGCAAAGCCTCCGCCCGGCTCTGTCACCACTCCACCGCCCACCGCCGCCCGCACGCCCGTGGTGCCCGGCCATGAGGTCGGCAGGCCCTTCGCGACACGCACCGCAAGGTAGGCAAAGGCTTGAGCTTCCAGCATATCTCCGTCGAGGCCAACCTTTTCCACCGGCAGAACAGGGCAGCCAAGGCCCTGCGCGATCATCGCCATCATCACCGGATTTTTCCGCCCACCGCCCGTCACAAGCACGCGCTCCGGCGGGGCCGGAAAATGCTCCGCCCCTCGCGCCACACCCGCTGCCGCCACTGCCGTCAGCGTGGCCGCCGCATCAGCATCCGACAACCCCTCAACCTCCTGCAAAACATCAGAAAAATCATCCCGATCGAGGCTCTTGGGCGGCACCTTGTAGAAGTAACGATGCGCCGCGAACCGGCCCAGAATTCCCTCATCCACAACGCCCCGCGCCGCCAATTCGCCGCCCTCGTCAAAGGGCTGCCCCAGCCTGCGGCTGACGAGATCGTTGAGCGGCGCGTTTGCAGGCCCTGTATCGAAAGCCACCATCGCCTCCGGCCCCCGCCCCGGGTCGATCCACGTGACATTGCCAACCCCGCCAAGGTTCAGAAAAACAAGCGGTTTCTCGGCGCCGATCCATTTGGCCAGAGCGTAGTGATAGGCCGGGGCCAAAGGTGCGCCCTGCCCGCCCATATCAACATCACTGCTGCGAAAATCCCAAACCAATGGTCGACCCAGCGCCTCCGCCAGCACCCGTCCGTCACCCGCCTGATGGGTGCCACGGCCGTGCGGATCATGGGCAAGCGTCTGGCCATGAAAGCCAACAATATCAACCCCCTCCAGCAGTTCTTCCAGCAGCACCCCATGGGCGGTTTCCACCACCTCCGCCGCCTCAGCCACGCCGGCCTCGCCCGGCCAGCGCCCCAAGGCGGCACGTATCGCCGCCTGCTCTGGCCCCGAATACTCCCGGTAAGCGCTTGGCCCAAAGCCAAAAATCTGATCACCGTCGGTTTCAATCACCGCCGCATCCACCCCGTCCAGCGAGGTGCCGCTCATCGCTCCCAGCGCCCGCACGCGCGACTGACCCTTGGCCTTTTTCAACATGGCCTTCCCCTCTTGCCTGCCTGCCAGTATGAGGGGGTCTCACAACCCTTCGCAAGCATGGAAAACAGCGATGACCTACCACCCCAAATCGGACTTCATGGCCGTAATGATAGAGCGAGGCTTCCTGGCGGATTGCACCGACTATCAGGGCCTCGACGAAGCACTGATCCAAGGCGTGGTCCCGGCCTATATCGGCTACGATGCAACGGCGAAGTCGCTGCACGTCGGTCACCTGCTCAACATCATGATGCTGCGCTGGCTCCAGAAGACCGGCCACAAGCCGATCACGCTGATGGGCGGCGGCACCACCAAGGTGGGCGACCCGAGCTTCCGCGCGGACGAGCGCCCGCTTCTGACGCCCGAGGCCATCGACGACAACATCGCCTCGATGAAGAGCGTTTTCGCCAAGTACCTCAGCTACGGCGACGCGCCCACCGATGCGCTGATGCTGAACAACGCCGAGTGGCTCGACGGGCTCAACTACCTGGAATTCCTGCGGGATATCGGCCGGCACTTCTCGGTGAACCGGATGCTCAGCTTCGAATCCGTCAAGTCGAGGCTGGACCGGGAGCAATCTCTCAGCTTCCTCGAGTTCAACTACATGATCCTCCAGGCCTACGACTTCCTGGAGCTGAACCGCCGCTACGGCTGCCTGCTCCAGATGGGCGGGAGCGACCAGTGGGGCAACATCGTCAACGGCATCGACCTCACCCGCCGGGTGATCGACCAGCAGATCTTCGGCCTCACGTCGCCGCTGCTGACCACCTCCGACGGCCGCAAGATGGGCAAAAGCCAGGGCGGCGCCATGTGGCTGAACGCCGACATGCTCGCGCCCTACGAGTTCTGGCAGTTCTGGCGCAACACCACCGATGCCGACGTGGCCCGCTTCCTCAAGCTCTACACGGAGCTTCCCGTTGACGAATGCGAAAGGCTCGGTGCGCTAGAAGGCTCCGAGATCAACGACGCCAAGATCCGGCTTGCCAATGAGGTCACAACCCTCTGCCACGGCGCCGAGGCTGCGGCAGCGGCAGAGGCAACGGCGCGTGAGGTTTTCGAGAAGGGCGGCGTGGGCGATGATCTGCCCACCCTCACCCTCACGGCGGCGGATGTGGCCGACGGTATCTCGGTGGTGCAGCTGATCACCCGCGCCGGGCTGGCGAAATCGGGCAAGGAAGCCAAGCGCCTGATCGCCGACAATGGCGCCCGGATCGACGATGCACCGCTCACCGACGCGGGCCTGATGCTTGACGCCGCCGCACTGTCTGCGCCGGTTAAGCTCTCCGCCGGCAAGAAACGTCACGCCCTCGTCGTGCTGGAAAGGTGAAATAACAACGGGTTACGGCGCGGCCCTCACCCGACCGCGCCGTTAACCCACCTGCAAGCACTTGCAATGTTATAACATCACTTTTACACCCTCTCCGACTCACATCGGAGACTTTCATGCGCCTTTCCCCATCCCTCCTCGCCCTCCTCGCCGCCACCCCCGCCCTTGCCGAACCCAAGGTGCTGGTCGACCTCCCGCCGGTCCACTCCCTCGTCGCTCAGGTGATGGACGGCGTCGGCACCCCCACCCTCCTGCTGGACCGCGCCACCTCCGGCCACGACCTCTCCCTGCGCCCGTCCCAAGCCGGTGCCGCCCAAGAGGCCGACCTGATCTTCTGGGTCGGCCCCGCCATGTCGCCCGGCCTTGAGAAGCCCTTTGAAACCCTTGGCGAAAACGCCCGCATCATCGCTCTGATGGAGCAACCAGAAACGCTCATCATCGACAGCGCCAATGCCGAAGCCCACCACCATGACGGCGAGGAAGAGCATGAGGCGCATGGTGAGCACGATCACGAAGATCACGCCGAGCATGACCACGAGGCCCATGACGACCACAATCATGAAGACCACGCCGAGCACGATCACGAGGCCCATGACGACCACGATCATGAAGACAACGCCGAGCACGATCACGAGGCCCATGACGACCACGATCACGAAGACCACGCCGAGCATGATCACGAGACCCATGACGACCACGAGGACCACGCCGAAGGCGCGCATGACGGGCACGATCACGGCCCCGAAGACCCGCACGTCTGGCTCGACCCGGTCAATGCTCAAGCCTGGTTGCCGCTGATCGCCAAGGCCCTCTCCGAGAAAGACCCGGAAAACGCAGCGACTTACAGCGCCAACGCCACCCGCGCCGCGGAGCAGCTCGCTGCGCAAACCACCGAGATCGCCGCCACCCTCGCCCCCTATGAGGGCCGCGACTACCTCGCCACCCACCGCGCCTTCGCCTACTTCGAAAGCCGCTTTCACCTCGCCCCCGCCCACGCCCTCTCGGGCGTCGACGGCAATACCGCCGGCCCCCGCGCGATGGAAGAGGTTCGCCACGCCGCCGAAGAGGGCATAACCTGCCTCATCACCGAGCCGGATACCTCTTCCGCAACCGTCGCCACCCTCACCGAGGGCACAGCCCTCATTGCCCATGGGCTCGATCCGCTTGGCCGCGACATTGCCCCCGGCCCGGACCACTACAGCGCGCTTCTGCAAGAGATCGCAGCAACTTACGCTGCCTGCCTGAAGTGATTGCGCCACGGCGACATCGGCCCTAACCTTCCTCCAAGGGAGGACTAGCCGATGCCGCTCACCATGTCCCGCGAGGTCTTCATCACCTGCGCCCTCACCGGCGCGGGTGGCACGCAAGACCGCTCCCCCCACGTCCCCCGCTCGCCAAAGCAAATCGCCGATGCGGCCCGCGATGCGGCGCTCGCCGGGGCCGCCTGCGTCCACATTCATGTGCGCGACCCCGAAACCGGCGCGCCCTCCCACAACCTCGGCCTCTTCCGCGAAACCGTGGAGCGCATCCGCGACCTCGAACCTGACCTTGTGATCAACCTCACCTGCGGTTTCGGGGGCGACCTTTTCTTTGGCCCGCCCTCGCAACCCCTTCCGATTTCACAACAATCCGTCGTCCTCTCCGCCGAAGAGCGAGTCGCCCATGTGGCCGATTGCCTGCCTGAGATCTGTACGCTGGATTGCGGCACCATGAACTTCGCCGAGAACGATTATGTAATGGCCAACACGCCCGGCATGCTCCGCTCCATGGCCCGCGCCATGACGACCTTCGGCGTGAAACCAGAGATCGAGGCCTTCGACACCGGCCACCTCTGGCTCGCCCGCCAGTTGGTGGACGAGGGCGTCATAGCCTCCCCCGCGCTGGTGCAACTCTGCATGGGCGTGCCTTGGGGCGCCCCAAATGATCTGGCCACCCTCAACGCCATGCTCGCGGGCATCCCTGAGGGGTGGACGTTCTCGGCCTTCTCACTGGGCCGCGATCAAATGCCCTATGTGGCCGCGGCGGTGCTTGCAGGCGGCCATGCCCGTGTAGGGCTGGAAGATAACCTTATGATTTCCCGTGGAGAACTCGCCACAAACGCCCAGCTTGTGGAGCGCGCCGTGACCATTGTTGAAAGCCTCGGTGCGCGGGTGATGACGGCGCAACAGATGCGCGATAGTCTCGGTCTGGTGAAGCGATCACCCATTTAAACCCAATTTAAACTGTTTCGGAGATATTACCCATGAAGCGCCTTTGCATCGCCCTTACCTGTCTCGCCACACCCGCCGCCGCCGAAATTCCTCCATGGGCCGGCTATTGGGCTGCTGAGCCGGAGTGGTGCGCAAACACGAACGGCGAGGTGCCTCAGGCACCGATCTACTTGGCCGACACCGAGTTTCTCGGCTACGAGAATGGCTGCGATATCATCTCAGCCTCCCCCCTCGCAGCCGGAGATGCATGGGATGTGCACATGTCCTGTATGGGCGAAGGCGAGGAGTATGAGAACGATATGATCCTGATGGTCGAGGGGGGCACAACCCTGTTCTGGTGGGATGAAGGGTTCATGACCCATTTTACCAAGTGCCAGTGAAGGCGGCGATTGTCGGTGCCGGCGTCATCGGTGCCGGATGGGCCGCACGCTTCCTGCTGGCGGGATGGGACGTGGCTGTGCACGACCCAGCACCCGACGCCAAAGAACAGGTGATCACCACCCTTCAGGCCGCCCGTCACAGCTTGCCAATGCTCTCCGAAGTCGCCCTGCCGCCCGAGGGCGCGCTGAGCTACGGCACGCTGGAGGAGGCAGTATCAGGTGCCGCATGGGTACAGGAGAGCGCCCCGGAACGCATCGAACTGAAACATGAAATCTGGGGCAAAGTGCTGGAGCACGCCGCGCCTGGAGCGGTGCTCACCTCCTCCACCTCCGGCTTCACCCCCACCGCCCTGAATGGCGGGAAGGGGCGCATTATCGTGGCTCATCCCTTCAACCCGGTCTACCTGCTTCCACTGGTCGAACTCGTCGGCCAAAACACCGCCAAAGCCGCCGGAATACTCCGCAGCATTGGCATGTACCCACTTGAGATTACATCAGAAATTGACGGCCACATCGCTGATCGACTGCTGGAATCCGTCTGGCGCGAGGCGCTTTGGCTGGTCAAAGACGGCGTGGCCACCACCGAGCAGATCGACGAAGCCATCCGCATGGGCTTCGGTCTGCGTTGGGCACAGATGGGCCTGTTTGAGACCTACCGCCTCGCTGGCGGTGACGGCGGCTTTGCCCAATTCCTCGCCCAATTCGGCCCGGCGCTGAAATGGCCGTGGAGCCATCTGACCGACGTGCCAGACCTAGATAACGCGCTGGTGCAAAAGATCGCCACGCAATCCGATGCGCAATCAGGCCATCTCACCATCTCAGAGCTCACCACCCAGCGTGACAACAACCTCGTCGCCCTTCTCCGCGCCCTCAAGCAACAGGGCAGCGCGGCAGGCAAGGTGCTGAACACCCATGATAAATCCCTGACGCCCCCGCCCCCGCCTCCCGGCCCCGAGCCTCTGGTAACACTCCGCCGGACGATCCCTGTGGACTGGACGGATTACAACGGCCACATGAACGAAAGCCGCTATGGCCAGCTCTGGTCAGACGCGGGCGATACGATCCTCGTAGCCATCGGCATGGGCCCCGACAGCCCCGGGTCGCAGGGGGCAAGCTGGTTTACCGTCGACAATCACATCAAATATCTGGCCGAGGTGCATGCTTGCGCGGCCTGCGAGGTGCGCACGACGATCCTCATGGCGGAGGGCAAGAAGCTGCGCATGCATCACGAGATGTATGTAGGCGAAACGCTCTCTGCCTCCTGTACCCAGCTTCTGCTGCACATCGACATGGCTACCCGCCGCTCCGCCCCGCCCGCGCCGGAAGTGGCTGAAAAGATTGCCGAATACGCCCAGGCTCACAGCCGCCAACAGTAGAGCGAACCAGTTCCTGCCCTACAGCCCGGCAACCTGCCGCAGCACCCGCCGCACCACCGCCGCATCCTCCGCCGAGACCCCCTCCAACAGCGCCGCATCATGCGCCTCCGCCAAGCTGGTCAACTCAGTAAACGCCTCGCGCCCCTGAGCCGTCAACGAAAGCACCTCCCGCCGCCGATCTTCTTCCACCTCACGCCGGGTCAAAAACCGCCGCTCCTCCAGCGCCGCCACGGCGCGACTCACCTTCGTTTTGTGGATCATCGCCCGCTCCACGATGTCGCGCGCGCTCATGTCGCCATAGCGCCCCAGGTGAAAGAGCACCCGCCATTCGGTGCGCAACATCCCGTAGCGGGCCTTGTATTCCCGTTGAAAATCAAGGCTCGCGGCCTCGGCGGCCTGGTTCAGCAAGTAGGGGAGAAAGTCTGTCAGATCAAAGCTCATTCTCCTGTGATGCCCCTTGTTAGTTACATTTTCAACTATTATCACACCCCCACAGGAGGACGCGCCATGAATGACCAATCGAAGCCCGCAGGCCTCACCCAGGCCCCGAGCCACATCGGCACCACCCCCGGCTACATGCCCGGTTTCGCCAATGACTTCGAAACCGAGGCCCTCCCCGGCGCGCTCCCCCAAGGCATGAACAGCCCGCAAAAGTGTAACTACGGCCTCTACGGCGAGCAGCTTTCCGGCACCGCCTTCACCGCAGATCCGCCTGAACGCACATGGACTTACCGGATCAGGCCCTCGGTGAAGCACTCCCACCGCTACGAGCGGATCGACCTGCCCTATTGGGTCTCCGCCCCCAACGTGGTGGATAACGTCACCTCGCTGGGACAGTATCGCTGGGATCCGGTGCCGCTCCCGTCCTCAAGTAGCGAAGCGGTAGGACATGAAGCGTCAGAGCCACTCACATGGCTCACCGGAATGCGCACCATGACCACGGCGGGCGATGTGAACACGCAGGTCGGCATGGCGAGCCACATCTACTTGGTGACGGCCTCCATGGAGGACGCCTATTTCTATAGCGCTGACAGTGAGTTGCTGGTCGTGCCGCAAGAGGGAAAGCTGCGTTTCGCCACCGAGCTCGGCATCATCGACCTTGCACCGCAAGAGATCGCCATCATCCCGCGCGGCCTCGTCTACCGTGTCGAAGTGCTCGAAGGCCCCGCGCGCGGCTTCGTTTGCGAAAACTACGGGCAAAAGTTCGAGCTGCCCGGTCGCGGCCCCATCGGTGCCAACTGCCTCGCCAACCCCCGCGACTTCAAGGCCCCCGTCGCGGCCTTCGAAGACCGCGAGGTGCCCTCGACCCTCACCATCAAATGGTGCGGCCAGTTTCATGAAACGAAGATCGGTCAAAGCCCGCTCGACGTGGTCGCATGGCACGGCAACTACGCGCCCTACAAATACGACCTCAGCACCTACTGCCCCGTTGGCGCGATCCTCTTCGATCACCCCGACCCGTCAATCTTCACCGTCCTCACAGCCCCCTCGGGCGTGCCCGGCACCGCGAATATCGACTTCGTCCTTTTCCGCGAGCGCTGGATGGTGGCCGAAAATACCTTCCGCCCGCCGTGGTATCACAAGAACATCATGTCCGAGCTGATGGGCAACATCTACGGCCAGTATGATGCCAAACCGCAGGGCTTCGTCCCCGGCGGGATGAGCCTGCACAACATGATGCTTCCCCACGGGCCGGACCGCGACGCCTTTGAGGGGGCCTCCAACGCAGATCTGAAGCCCCACAAGCTCGACAACACCATGAGCTTCATGTTCGAAACCCGATTCCCCCAGCACCTCACAAGCTTCGCTGCCAATGAGGCACCGCTTCAAGACAACTACATCGACTGTTGGGAAACGCTGGAAAAGAAGTTCGACGGAACCCCCGGAAAGAAATGACGTAGGGTGGGTGCCAACTCACCGTGCAGCAAGGAAACGCAATGCCCCTGATCAAATCCTGGGTCGCTTCGGCCAACGCCGAAGGCCACCCCTTCCCCCTCAACAACCTGCCCTACGGAGTTTTCTCCACTGGTGAGGAAGACCCGCGCTGCGGCGTAGCCATAGGCGACATGATCCTCGATATGGCCGCTGCCGAGGAGGCTGGTTTGGTTACGCTGGCCGATGTGCCCGTGTTCGACGTGCCCTTCTGGAACGAGGTGATGGAACTTGGCCCGCAGGCCTGGGGCGAGCTGCGCAGCACCCTCACCGAGCTGCTGGCAGATGGCTCCCCCAAGGCCAGCGTGGTGCAGCCCCTGCTCGTGCCGATGGAGGAGGCCGAGTTGCACATGCCTTTCCTCGTTTCGGAATACACCGATTTCTACGCCGGCAAGCAGCACGCCACCAACGTGGGCACCATGTTCCGCGGGGCCGAAAATGCATTGCCGCCCAATTGGTTGCACATCCCCATCGGCTACAACGGCCGTGCCTCCACCGTGGTCGTCTCCGGCACGCCGATCCACCGGCCCAACGGCCAGACCAAGGCGCCGGACGCCGAGATGCCAAGCTTCGGCCCCTGCAAGCGGCTCGACATCGAGCTGGAAATGGGCGCCATCGTGGGCACCTCCTCCGAGATGGGCCAGCCTGTGAGCGTGGCGGAGGCGGAGCAGATGATCTTCGGCTACGTGTTGCTCAACGACTGGTCCGCCCGCGATGTGCAGGCGTGGGAATATCAACCCCTCGGCCCGTTTCAGGCCAAGGCCTTCGCCACCTCGATCAGCCCCTGGATCGTGACAACCGCCGCGCTGGAGCCTTTCCGCTGTTCCACCCCGGAGCGCGAAAAGCCCCTGCTGCCTTACCTCGATGAGCCGCGCCCCGGCCTCTTCGACATCAAGCTCTCGGCGGCGATCCAGCCCGAGGGTGCGGCCAAGGCCACCACCTTTTCCAACACCAACTACAACGAGATGTACTACTCCGCCGCCCAGCAACTGGCGCATCACAGTACTTCTGGCTGCGCCATGACAGCAGGTGACCTGCTCGGTTCCGGCACCATCTCCGGGGCTGACAAATCCAGCTACGGCTCGCTTTTGGAGGTCACGTGGGGCGGCAAGGAGCCTTTGACGCTGGACACGGGCGAAACCCGCACCTTCATCGAAGACGGCGACACGCTCACACTGGAAGGCCACGCCGAGGGCGACGGCTACCGCATCGGGTTTGGCACCTGCACCGGCAAGATCCTCGGGGCCGTCAAGTGGCCCTAACCCGCCCCCTGCCAGGCCTTCACCGCTTCGAGCGGGTAGAGCAGCATGAGCACGTTCAGCGCCAGCCCGTCGCGGATCATCCATGTGGTGAAGGCCTCAAATGCCAGCGCCAGCAGCACGCTGCCCCAGACCGGCAGTTTGCGGGCCAGCAGAAAGCCAAGCCACATGGCTGCAATGTCGCTGACCGAGTTCAGCACCGAGTCGCCGTAGTAATCGAGCGAGATCGTCACGCTGCGGTAATGCTCGATCACCTTGTCGGTGTTCTCCAGCAGCTCCCAGCCCGCTTCGATCGCCGTGGCAATCGCAAAGCGCCAGCCGAGCGGCAGCTTCCAGGCCACCAGCCAGAGCAAACCATAAAACAGCAGCCCGTGAATGATATGGCTCGGCGTGTACCAGTCGGTGATGTGCTGCGAATTCTCGCTCGACACTACGGCGCCATGCCAAAACTTCACGTAGCCGCATTTGCAAATCGGCTCGCGCCCCCACCACAGCAGCACTGCCGCCATGGCCACCGTGACGGCCAGCGCCACCCAATACCCGTAATGCACTCGTTTCATGACCCGAGCAAAGCACATCTCGCCGCGACGGTCCATCGCCCAACCACCTCATTTTCTTGCTGAAAATATCCCCGCCGGAGGCACGAAATCTCCGGCAAGACGACAAAGGAAACGCACCATGGCCAAAGCCTTCGCCTCTGCCGGAGACATGACCGAAAAGAAGATCAGCTTCACCGAAGTCGGCGAGGGCCTCTATGCCTTCACCGCCGAGGGCGACCCGAACTCGGGCGTCATCATCGGCGACGAGAGCGTGATGATCGTCGAGGCGCAGGCCACACCTCGGCTGGCGAACAAGGTGATCGACTGCGTCCGAAGCGTCACCGACAAGCCGATCAGCCACGTGGTGCTCACCCATTACCACGCCGTTCGCGTTCTGGGCGCATCTGCCTTCGGGGCCGAGCAAATCATCATGTCCGATACAGCCCGCGCCATGGTGGCAGAACGCGGGCAGGAGGATTGGGATAGCGAGTTTGACCGCTTCCCCCGCCTGTTTGAAGGCCACGAGAGCATTCCCGGCCTGACATGGCCCACCAGCACCTTCACCGGCAAGATGAGCGTTTTCCTCGGCAACCGCCGCGTCGACCTCATGCAGCTTGGGCGCGCCCACACGGCGGGAGATATCGTCATCCACGTGCCCGACCAGAACGTCATGTTCACCGGCGACATCGTTGAATATCACTCCGCCTGCTACTGCGGCGACGGCCACTTTGCTGACTGGGGCAAGACGCTGGACGCCATCAAGGCCTTCGACCTTGACGCCATCGCACCGGGCCGGGGCGACGCGCTCATCGGCTCCGAAATGGTCAACGCCGCCATCGAGAACACCCGCGATTTCGTCGCCTCCACCTATGCTCCGGCGGCCAAGGTCGCCGCGCGAGGCGGCACGTTGAAGGAGGCGTGGGACGCCATCCGCGCGGCTTGTGACCCAAAGTTTGCGGATTACGCGATCTACGAGCACTGCCTGCCCTTCAACGTCGCCCGCGCCTTTGATGAGGCCCGAGGCATCGACACGCCGCGCATTTGGACCGCCGAGCGCGACAAGGAAATGTGGGCCGCGCTGCAAGGATGACATCCCGAGGGGAGGAAACCCGATGATCCAAGATCGCTACCAGCTTGCCTTCAAGCTTTACCCCTACGCGCGCTCCACCGATCAGGATGCCCCCGCGCCGGTGCGTCATCCGGTGGTCGTCATTGGCGGCGGACCGATTGGCGTGGCAACGGCGCTGGATCTCGGGCTTCAAGGCTTGCCGGTGGTGCTGCTTGATGACCATGAGGGCGTTGGCCAAGGCTCCCGCGCCATTTGCTTTTCCAAGCGGTCGCTTGAAATCGCAGATCGTTACGGGCTGGGGGAGAAGGCGCTGGAAAAGGGCGTGGTCTGGAATCTCGGCAAGGTGTTCCACGAAGACAGAAAGGTGTTTGAATTCAACCTTCTGCCCGAGGAAGGCCACAAGTTTCCGGCCTTCATCAACCTTCAGCAGCCCTACTTCGAGCGCTTCCTCGTGGAGCGGGTGCGTGAGGCCAACGCTGAAGGTGCGCAGATCGACCTGCGGGGCCGCAACCGGCTGGAGGGGATCACCCCTCATGCCAGCCACGTCACGCTGGATATCGCCACCCCCGAAGGCCTCTATCAGATCGAGGCAGACTATGTGGTCGCCTGCGACGGAGCGAGCTCACCAACCCGCAAGATGATGGGGCTCGACTTTGAGGGCCGGGTGTTTCAGGACAGTTTCCTCATTGCCGACATCACCATGCAGGCCCCCTTGCCCACCGAGCGCTGGTTTTCCTTCGAGCCTTCGCATGGGGCGGGTGCTTCCACCCTGCTGCACAAACAGCCCGATGGCGAATGGCGCGTGGACTTCCAGATCGGCTGGGATGTGGACCGCAAGGAAGAGTTGAAAGAAGAGAACGTGCGCCGCCGCCTCGACGCCATGCTCGGCCCGGATGTGGCCTATGACATTGTCTGGACGTCGATCTACACCTTCCAGTGCCGCCGGATGCAGAAGTTTCGCCACGGTCGCGTGCTCTTTGCCGGGGACTCCGCTCACCAAGTCAGCCCCTTCGGGGCGCGTGGCGCCAATTCCGGCATGCAAGACGTTGATAACCTCGGCTGGAAGCTGGGCATGGTGCTGCGCGGTGAAGCACACGAAGCCCTGCTCGACAGCTACTGCGCCGAACGCCGGTATGGCGCGGATGAAAACATCCTCAACTCCACCCGCTCCACCGATTTCATCACGCCGAAATCACCGGTTAGCCACATGTTCCGCAACGCCGTGCTGGACCTTGCCGAGCACCACGCTTTTGCCCGCCCGCTGGTTAACTCGGGCCGCCTTTCGCTGCCCTGCACCTATGACGATGGCCCGCTCAACAGTGCAGATGCCCTGCCGGGCGGTCCCGAGCGCACACGCCCCGGCGCGCCCTGCCCCGATGCGCCCCTCCGCGACGGGTTTCTACTGCCTCAACTGGGCGGCGACTTCTCACTGCTCGCGATCAACGGCACCGGCCCGGACTTACCGGGCGACCTGCCCGCGCAGGTGGCGCGCCTTTCCATCCGTCCGGAAGATGACCCGACGGGGTGCTTGGCAGAGCGGTACCTTGGAGGGGCCAAAGAGGCCGTGTACCTGATCCGGCCAGACCAACACGTCGCCGCCCGTTGGGCCTCGCCCGACCCTGCGGCGGTGTCGCTTGCCCTTCACCGCGCCTTGGCCATGGAGTGACCCGATGCTGAACACAGAGCCCAACATCCCCGATCCAGACGGCTTTTACGCCGAGTTGCTGCAAGCTCATGAAGGGCTGTCGGAAGACGCAAGCGCGGCGCTTAACGCCCGGCTGATCTTGGTTCTGTCCAATCACATCGGCGAGCGCGCTGTACTGAGCGAAGCGATTTCGGCAGCGCTCGCCGCCGGGCGCTAACACCGCCTACATCAGCGGGCGAACGCGCGTTTCTTCTTTTTCCATCCCCGCCATCTCGCGGAGCTTGTCCAGATCGTGCAGGGCAAGCCGGCCATTGCGCCATGTGGCAAGCTGCCTGTCTCTCAACTTGGCAAGGCTCTTGTTGGTGTGCACGAGCGACAGGCCAAGCGCATCCGCCAGATCCTGCTGGCGATAGGGCAGCGCCATCTCTCCATTGCGGGTGATGCCAAGGGCCTCGCCGCGCTGGTGCAGCTTCACCAAGGCCCAAGCAATCGCTTCTACGGCATTGCGCTGGCCCACACTGAGCAGGGCCTCGCCCAAAAAGTGCTCTTCTTCTGCGGCGATCCAGGTGACATCAAAGGCGCGCTCGGGATGCGAGCGGAAAAAGTCCCACAGCGCATTGCGGTCAAACACGCAAAGCGTCATCGCCGTGGTAGCCTCAACCGAATGGCCCATTTCCCCCATGATCGCGGCTTGCAGCCCAAGGAAGTCACCGGGGAAGACAAAGTTCACCACCTGCCGATCACCGTTCTCCAACAGCTTGTAGCGCAGGCCCTTGCCGCGCAGGGCGGTATAGAGCTGGGGGCTGTTGGAGCCTTCCATGAGGATCGGTGTGCCCGGCTCAACCGTGAGCTCGCCCGACTTGAAATCGGACATGAACCTAAGCTCGCGCGCTGACAGCTGTTTGAAGATAGGCTTCTTTCGCAGCGGGCAATGTTCGCAGTCCGTCGCCATGGCTTACCCGCCCTTCGAGGTGCCCCGCCCGGCCTGCAAGCCAAACAGGAAGGCCTCGGCCAACCCGAGCGGACCCGGAGCAGCGGCGGCAGATGGGGGGGCCACGGCATGCACAGGCTTGACGCGGGACAAGCCAAGCAAAATGAAACCAACCGCGAACCAAACCGCACCTACGATAAGGGCGGCGGTCTGCGTCGAAGTCGTTTCGGCCAGATAAATCCAGCCTGCAACGGTCAGGAAGGCAGCGCCAACCAGAAAGCAAAGGCTCGCGCCCGCCGAGAAAGCCAGCCGGCGCACAGCATGCGCCAAGCTCATTTGAATACGCGCCAGCATGTTATTTACGGGCCGAGATGTGACCCACCAGGAAACCGACGGCAGCCGCGATGCCGATCGCCGTGGCGGGGCGCTCCACCACGAAATCATTGGCCTTACCGTAAGCGAATTCGGCGTTGTGCTTCATGTAATCCGCACCCTCCTGCGCCTTCGCCCGTGCGTCATTTGCTTTGCCCTTGGCGTAGGCCTGAAACTCCGAACCCTTGGCGCGACCGAGGTCAGCCACCGCGCTGGTGAGGCTTGCGATGTCGGATTTCAGGGCCGCGATCTGTGCCGACACTTCGTCTTCGGCTTTGGTTGCGCTGCTGTTTTCAGTCGTCTTGGCCTGTGCCATGTGACGTCTCCTTCGTATTTCCGATGTGTCATTCGACAATTCAACCGACCGAAGGGCGAATGGTTCCGAGAAAGGTGTGAAAACAATTTCCGGAACCAGACACTCGCTACCGCTGTTGTCGATGCAAGAGCCGGAAATGATCTTTCGGCAATGTTGATCAAATGAAAGGAAAGAAAAATGCTTGGTTGGGCTCTTACCTTCCTCGTTATCGCACTCGTCGCAGCACTGTTTGGCTTTGGCGGTATCGCCAGCGCCAGCGCTGGTATCGCGCAGGTGCTGTTCTTCGTGTTCCTGATCCTCTTCGTGGTGGCCATGGTCGCCCGGGCGATGCGCGGACGCACACCGTAACCGCACAGTACACGACAACAAAGAAGGGGCGCCCGATTGGCGCCCCTTTTTATTTCAGCTCCTATATTCTCTCTCAGCGAATAACCGCCGAATAATTCAATTCCAAACGGGCGCCCCTAACGCGCCACGTGCAATTTAGTTCCTTCACCGCAGAACATATATCTCAGGAACAAACATCACATTCCCCGGTTCTCTCTCCACAAGCGGCGCAATGCCGCAATTTCTGAAACCAGAAATCCGGAGAGACTAAAATGAAACGCATTCTTGCAACAACCGCGCTGACTGCGTCGCTGTGCATGCCTGCCTTCGCGCAGGACGCCACGACGACGGAAGACACAACCGCGCCCGAAGCTGGCGCCGAAGTGATGGCCGACGGTGGCTTCATCCAGTCCGCAGACCAGCAGGACGTGATGGCCAGCGACTTCATCGGCAAGCGCGTCTACGCAATGTCCGATGAGATGGAATACGGCGAAGAAGGTGTTGCTGAAGCTGAGGCCGAGTGGGAAGACATCGGCGAAGTCAGCGACGTGATCCTCGCCCGCAGCGGCGAAGTCGAAGGCGTTATCGTTGACGTGGGCGGCTTCCTCGGCATCGGCGAAAAGCCTGTGGCTCTGACAATGGACTCGCTCGACCTTGTGGCCGACAGCGACTCTCCGGGCGACTACTTCGTCACCGTGTCGTCCAGCCGTGAAGCGCTTGATCAAGCACCTGCCTTCGAGTTCAGCGAACCCGCCGAGACGGACCAGGCTGCCGCTGAAGACGGCACCGTGGCTGAACCGCTCGAAGAGACCCCCGGTGACGAGGTCGAAATGACCGATGCCGGCGACAACGCCGCCGACACTGGCATGACCGAAGAGCTGGCCGAAGCCGAAACTGCCATGGAGCAAACCGGTGAGGAAGCTGAAGCCGAGATGGCTGAGGCAGGCGAAACCATGGAAGCCGCTGGCGAAGAAGCCGAAGCCGAGATGGCTGAAGCAGGCGAAACCATGGAAGCCGCTGGCGAAGAAGCCGAAGCCGAGATGGCTGAAGCAGGCGAAACCATGGAAGCCGCTGGTGAAGAGGCCGAAGCCGAGATGGCTGAAGCGGGCGACACCATGGAAGCCGCTGGCGAAGAAGCCGAGATGGCTGAGGCAGGCGACACCATGGAAGCAGCTGGTGAAGAAGCCGAAGCCAATTTGGCTGATTCTTCCGAGAGCGGCGACATGACCGGCTTCACCCGCGACGGTTACGCTGAAGTGATGGTCACTGAAATGTCTTCCGATGAGTTGACCGGTCTGGCTGTTTACGACCCGAACGACAACCGCGTTGGCGAGATCTCCGAGATCCTGATTTCGTCCGATGGTGTCGTCACCGATGCGGTGATCGACGTGGGCGGTTTCCTCGGCATTGGCGAGAAGCCCGTTGCGATCAGCTTCAAAGGCATTTCGCTGCAGAAGCAATCGGATGGCGATGATCTGCGCGCCTACGTCAACACCTCCGAGGAACAGCTGAAAAGCTTCCCCGAGTACGAAGACGGTTGACCTGAACACAATGGAAGCGCCTTCTGCCAGGGGGCGCTTCTGCTGAATGACGAGTGCCCCCCGGGGCCGGATCGACCGGTCTCGGGGGAATTTTGTTTCCACGCCAACACCGCCCCACGCCTCCTGCCCTTGCCCCCGAGGAGATGCCCCAAGTGCTCGCCAGCCGCTCGATATCCGTCCCCCTGTTCATCATCGCCGCGATCCTTACGACCGCCTCGCTGAAGGCCGGTGCCTATTTTCTGGCCCCTACGGTGCTGGCACTTATCACCGGGGTCATCCTTTCTCCGGCGATTGGCGTGTTCTTGAGTTTGGGCCTTCCACGCGCCGCTGCTGCCGGCACCGTGCTGGCCTTCGCCCTTGTCTCCCTCTCCACGCTGGCGCTGTTGCTCGAACCCGTCCTCTGGCGGGCCCTCGACAAGCTGCCAATGGTCTGGAGCGAGTTGCAGGAAACCCTGCGCCAGTTTCAGGATGCTTTGCGCGGCCTCAACGAGATGACGGAGGACGTGAAGGACGCGATCAACCCTGAGGGCGAGAATGGGGAGAACGGAGAAGGCGAAGGCTCGGTCGCCCTTCCCTCGGCCATGGACGCAATTGCCCTTGCGCCCACCATCGCCGCCCAGGTGATGATCTTCACCGGCGTTCTGTTCTTCTTCCTGTTCACGCGAGACAGCATCTACGCTTGGGCCGCGAAGGCACTTGGCGGTCGCAACCGTGAAGCGCGCGAGCGCTATAAAGCATCGCTGGTTGCGGCAGAGCACATGGTATCGCGGTATTTCATCACGATTACGCTGATCAACGCCTGCCTTGGCCTTGCCGTGACCGCGGCCATGGTGATGCTGGGCATGGCCTCGCCTATCCTCTGGGGGCTGGCGGCCTTTGCAGTAAACTTTGTGCCCTACCTCGGCCCAGCGATCTTTGCGACGGTTCTTCTGCTTGGTGGCATCGTCGCCTTTGACGGGATCATGTCGGTCGTGCCGATGGGGGTTTACCTCTGCATGAACGTCACCGAAGGGCAGTTTGTCACCCCGTCTCTGGTGGGGCGGACGCTAAAAATGAACCCTCTGCTCATCTTCCTGTCGCTCGTCTTCTTCCTGTGGATCTGGGGGCCACTGGGTGGGTTTGTGGCAATCCCGGTTCTGCTCTGGCTCCTGCTGGTCGCCGACCTGATGAAACCCGATGACGAAATGCGGGAGGCCGCAGAGCGGCGACAGGCGCTCGATGAAGAGGCGGCGCAGAAGGTAGCGGCGAACGAGTAAGCCGCCCGCCCTTACACCATTTCCTCGGGAACGCCGGGCACCGCGCGCCCAAAGCGCAGGGCCGGGCGGAGATCATGCGGCAGAAGGTAGCCTTCCCGGTCTTCTGGCTGCCGCGCCGCATCGCGCTTTGCCGCGCTGACCCAGGCCTCAAAGGCGCGCGCCGGATCGAGCATCTCTGCCCTGTGCGCGCCATCGGCCTCTGGAAACCAATGAGCCAAGACACGCTCGCGGATCATGCTGACCTCATCCCTGCCGGAAAACTCCAGCCCCGCTTCCGTATCCCAGCGCAGGCTACGGCCATTGAGGTTGGCGGAAGAAACGATGCTGGCCGTATCGTCGAACACCGACAGTTTCGCATGCACATAGATCATCGGCGCACCGCGCAGGGCGACCCGCCCCAAACCGCCGTTCTCCCGCCCCGCTCCATCGGCTGTGCCAACAGCCTCTTCACCTGCTTCTTCCGCCTCGGAGCCCGGTTTGCGGCGTTGCGCCGGGGAAAGAGCGAAAAACCGTTTGCCGAAGCCCTTGCGTAGGATTCGCAGACAACGGGATTGCAGAAACTCGCCATAGCGGGCGTCGGTGCCGCCGCTTGTGAAGGCTACCTCTTCCGGTGCTGCGGGCAGGACGAGCAATAGCTTCAGATCCGGGTTCTCCCGCGCGCGGTGCGCAAGGTGGCGTGCCAGCTTCCGGTCGCGAAAGAACTGGGTTTCGAGATAGATTAGATTGGTGGCCTCATCAGCGTGGGCGACATGCGCATCGTAGAGGCCAGAGGAGAGCTTTTTGGGAGAAAACCGGAAGGGCGCGAGCCGGGAGGGCGTCGACATGGTTGTCAGAAAACGCAGGTTGCCGGGTGTAGCTTGCCCGCCGGTATATTGCCCTTCGGGATCAGGCCCCTCGCCTGCTGTTTGAGAGATGAAGTTGTCAAGATGACGCTCAGCGACACCGGCGATCTGCGCATCGTGGAGCAGCATCTGGATATCATGCCAGGTCTTTCGCGCAGGGCGGTCATGCTTGGGCGTATCCCAGCGCCGCTCATCCAGATCGAGCCCGCCGATGTAGAGAACTTCGCCATCAATAACCGCGAGCTTCTGGTGATGGGTTGCGGGCGTCATGCGAAAGCCGTGCCACCAGTTTGCCCGGATGACATCGCCCGTATCACTCTCTTCCTTCAGATGGGGGCGCAGCCGTGGCGCCTCGGTGATAAACCGTCGACGCTCACCGCCAGGCAAGCCGTTGAGCATTTGAACCGCCTGCCGCAACTTCCATGCCGCAATCGGCCAGAGAGCGGCACCCGGCACCTTGCCGATCCGCGCCGGATGACGGGCGGCGATTGCCTCCAGCGTGCCGGTGCCCTCTTCGCCCGCAATCTCACGCAGACCGGCGCATTGCCGCATGGTCCGCCATGAGCCCCGGTGAAGGTCAGGCGCGCCAACCGGGTCAAAGTCGGTCACCACGAGGCGAATGTTCACCCCGCGCCGCAGCACATGGGCCAAAAGGTCGGTCCAGCTGGAGCCAACAGCGCGTCCCTCTTCGCTATGAAGCGGCATGCGCAGATCGAAAATACGGAAGCTGAGATTGATCCGCTCTCTCGCCGCCAGTACGGCCCGCTCGAAGGCAGGATAGGCCTCGCGCGCGGTGATGAGCATCTGCGTGCGGCGCTCCTCCTGCCGTGCGGGCGTGTGATCGCCCGCCAGCGTCATATCGTGCCGCCTTTAGGGCCTTCAGCCAGCCCGGATCTGGGTGGCACGGTGCGCTCGCCCGGCGCGACGGGGGCAACCGGAGTGCCCTCGGGCTGATCGTCTATCGGGAAGGTCACCGACAGCTCAAAGGTCTCTTCGCCCGGGTCAATCGACAGCTTGCCGCCAAGTTGCGCCGCGAAGGCGCGGATCAGCTGGTTTCCGAGCCCGTTGCTGGAGGGCGGTGTGTAGTCCCTGCTGAGCGGCTCGCCGACAGAATTGACGACAGTGAGCCGTGCACGAGCAGATGGCTCTTCGTCTTCATCGCCGGTGGCGGGCGTGTCCTCGGGCTCCAGCTCCTCAAGCGTGATTTTCAGCCATGCTGTGCCGGGCCCGCCGGGATGGCCCATGTGCTTGGTGGCATTGGTCACTGCTTCCGTGGTCAGAAGTGCCACCGGCACGGCCTGATCGGGGGCCAGCGTCAAACCTTCGATATCCATCTTCGGGCTTACCCCGGCCTCCTTTGGAAGCGCGGTAGACAGGGTTTGGCGCAGGATCGCGTTGAGGAGCAGATCAGCATGCACGATGGAGAGCCGGGAGGTTTGGTAGAGGCTGGAATGCACGGTTGCGAGGCCAAGAACCCGGTCGAGGATACGCCGCAGCGTGGTGCGCGCCTCATCGCCCTCAGCCTTGCGGATTTCCATGTTCATCACAGAGGCGATGAGCTGGAGATTGTTTTTGACCCTGTGATGCACCTCGCGCAGCAACAGGTTTTTCTCGTGTAGCCCGTCCTCCAACTCGGCTTCATCGCGCAAGATGGTCTCGGCCATGCTGGAAAATGTTTCGTTCATCTCCCGCAGTTCGGTTGGTGCTCGATCAGAAAGCCCGGTTTGCCCGCCAAGGCTCCGATGGCCGGCCGCGAAGCGGATCATCCGTGCCCGCAGGCGGCGGATATGGACCAGAACCAGCCGGTGAACGGCAATGTAGGCAACCCCGAGCGAGATGATCCACATCAGCATCGGAAACACTGCGGCGCTATACCAGTTAAGCCCGCTCGGCGTGGCATCTTCCCAGATCGCCATGGCGTGGACGAGGCCCGGAATAATCGTGACCAGCGTGTAAATCCGCGTCTCCCCATTCGCGTTCTCGGCCGAGAAAGCCGTAACACCGCCGCCAGCGAGGGCTTGGAGAGAGACATCGGTGGGCAGTTCGCGGCTAAGCGTGTCCGCGTCGCTGCGCGCCAGCAGAACCTGCCCGTCATCCGTGAAGGTTAGGAGATCTATTGGCTCTTCTACCATCTCTTCCGTAGCTGGCAGCGTGTCGGCACCGGTATGCTGGGTCAGATCACCTTCCATGATCGAAATAGAGACGAAACCGAGGAAGACACCATCCTGATAGACCGGATAGCCCAGCACCATCACCTCTTTTCCGGTCACTCTGCCCCGCTGTAACAGATCCGCCATTGGCACCCGGTCACGGACCATACGCTCGGAAAAGGTTGAACCGGTGAGGTCGAAGGTTTCACCTCTGGAGTTGCAATTGCTCTGGTAATCGGCGTCCACGAACATGGCCAGAGAATAGACAACGCTGCGATCAACTAGCTGGCGCATAAGGTCCGAGCACGCCGCCGGATCATCGCGTAGGCCGACAACTGAAGTGGCCATCACCCGGGCCGACGCAAAGCCCCCGTGCAACAGATCGCGCATGTCTTCGACATCCGCCACCGTGCGCCCGTACAGGGCCGAGCGGTTCAACTCGCTGGCCTGCCGCGACACGTTGGCCGTCTGCATCAAAGCGATGATGCCCACCGGCAAGAGTGCAACGGTGAGCATCACGACGACGCGAAAAACCAGTGATTGTGTGATGCTTTTCACACCCTGCTCCCCAGGCTCACCCGAGCGGGGTGTTGCTGGCCGCGACAACGGCCATTGTGCTCTGATCTGTCAGTTCCAGTTCGTCTTCATCGCTGAGGTGCAAAATCTCGGCAAGTCGGGCGCGGGCACGGTTGGCGCGGCTCTTGACGGTGCCCACAGCGCAGCCGCAGGTGACGGCGGCCTCATCGTAGGACATACCAAGTGCGCCGACGAGCCACAGGGTTTCGCGCTGTTCATCGGGCAGGGTCGCAAAGGCTGTTTGAAAATCGGCGAGGGCAAGGCGGCCATCGTGATCGGGTTTAGAGGCAAGGTTACCCGCCATCACCCCGTCCACGTCAGCCACTTCCCGGCCAGACTTGCGGCGTGCCGAATAAAAGGTGTTGCGCAGGATCGTGAAGAGCCAGGCCCGAAGATTGGTGCCCGGTCTGAACTTGTCAAAGTTGCTCCATGCCTTGACCACGGAGTCTTGCACCAAGTCATCAGCCTGAGCAGAATTTCTGGCAAGGCTCATGGCAAAGGCGCGCATTGCAGGAAGATGCTCAACGATCTCGTCGCGCGGATCGCTCGGTGGAACTTCGGCTGCGGCTGTTGTCATTTGCTGGAACCGCCTTCTCCATCCTGCTGACGCAGGCGGTTGATAAGATCCGTGAACCTGTCTGGCACATCTTCCTCGACCTGCGCCTGAAACACCCGGCGCAAGTTTTCGTCGATCTGCCGACGCAATCCTTCTCCAGCCTCTTTTTGCTGCTCTTTCATCGCTACCTTCTTGCCTTTCTGCGTCACCTGACCCACCCGAATTTATCGGCCATCCCGGTCAAAACCCTTAGGCACGCCAAATGGTTCCAAAGTTTTTTCCCTGCAGCGCACATTATTTTGGAACCAAACGCCGCTCCCCTACGTTTGGTTCCGTAACGCCAATAAAAAAACGGGTAAGGCAACATGAATAGTGCACCTTCCGAAAGCTTTGCCGATGGCATCGCGCGGGAACTTCCATACCTGCGCCGCTACTCCAGAGCGCTGACCGGGAGCCAGAAATCGGGGGACGCCTATGCAGCGGCCACCCTTGAGGCCATGCTGGACGACCCCGAGCTGGGTGACCGCTCGCGCAGCCCCAGAGTGGCGCTCTTTGCCGCCTTCCACGCGATTTGGACAAGCTCCGGCGCGCCGGTGGAAGCCACTGAGGGCGACAGCTTTTTGGCCGCACAGGCCAACCGCCACATGTCTCCTCTGACGCCCGGCACACGAGAAGCGCTGCTGCTTTATACGATCGAGCAGTTTTCTTATGCGCAGATCGGTGAGATCACCAATTGCACCGAGGAAGAAGCCGAAGAGATGGTGGCGACGGCGCAGGAAGAGATGGCCAAGTCGATTAGCGGCAAGGTGATGGTGATCGAGGACGAGGCGATCATCGCCATGGATCTCGAAACCGTTGTTGGCCAGATGGGCCACCGGGTGACAGGGGTCGCCCGCACCCACAAGGGCGCTGTGCAGCTTGCACAGCAAGAGCGCCCCGACATGATCCTTGCCGACATTCAGCTGGCCGATAACAGCTCTGGCATTGATGCGGTCAACGACATTCTGGGCGAGTTTGGCGAGATGCCGGTGATTTTTATCACCGCCTTCCCAGAACGGCTGCTGACGGGCGAAAAGCCCGAGCCGGTGTTCCTGATCACCAAGCCCTACACTGAGGAGCAGGTGCGCCTTGCGGTGAGCCAGGCCATGTTCTTTGCCTCCACGGTGACGCTCGTCGCCTGAGGCCAATCTAGTTCCCTCGAAGAAGGCGGGTCCGGCGTTCAGTCGGTCCCGCCTTTTTGTTGGAACAGACGGTAGATCGCCTTGCAGCGCGCCACCGGCACCTCGCCATCGGTGATGAGGGCTTGGGTAAACAACATCTTACCGGTGCGTTTCACCACCTCTGGTGTGGCCTCGATCCAAGCGCCGGGCTGGCCGGGGCCGAGATAGTCGATATCCAGCGTGATCGTAGCCATCTTGCCAACCAGCGGGGCGGCGCCGGGCCTGCCGCTGTAGGTTTCGTTAAAGACCCGCGCGAGGATATCGGCAAAGGTCGCTGTTACGCCGCCATGGCAGACGCCGTTGACGTTGAGGTGCTTCGGCTCAACCCGAAAGCCCACGGTGCGCGAGCCATCACTGTTTTCGCGCAGGAACCACGGGCCCATCGCCTCGTCCACCGCACAGAGCGTGGTGAGCGGGGCGTATCCATCGGGCGGCGGCGGGCTTTGGGATTGGTCTGACATGCCCGACACGCTGCCCCGCGCCGCAACCGGCGTCAATGCGGATACCTTTACATACAAATGCAAAGGTCTGGTTAACGCCCTGTCGGCCCTGCCGCGCGGGACCAGCATCGGCCGAGAAAGCAAGGCCCCGACATACCAAGCCACGCCGTAGCGCCTGTAAAACTTGGTCGGCGCCCCGGCCATTTCTGTGCATTGCGCCTTGTTTTCCTAAGGCTTGTCGAGCGACCGCCTTAACTTAGGCCATTGCAATCACCCTGCTCCTGACGCATTTCGGGGAACGATTGACAGGCTTTCTGGTTGATATCAACATAAGGACACCATGGACCCGAACCTCCCCCTAGACGTGACCCATGAGGTTGGATCTGCTTGCCTTTGCCTGCGTGCGCAGCGGGCGGCGCGGCAGTTGGCGCGGGTATTTGATGAGGTTTTTCGGCCACTTAACCTGACCAATGGGCAGTTCAGCCTGTTGATGAGCCTCAACCGCCCTGCCCCGCCTCGGCTGACGGATCTGACCGGGCAACTCGGCATGGATCGCACAACGCTGACGGCCTCGGTGAAGGTGCTGGAGCGGCGCGGGTTGATGCGGCAGGCGCAGGACGAAAAAGACAAGCGCGCCAAAAGGTTACTGCTTACGGACGACGGCCGCGCGCTGCTTAAACAGGCGGTGCCGATCTGGCGGAAAACCCATGCCCGGATCGAGGCGGATCTGGAGCGGATCACGGCCCATGAGATGCGGGACGGGCTGGACCAGCTGGCGGGGCGTTAACCCCAAAAAGCAAAGGGCAACATCCTGTGCACAAGTGATGCACAACCCATGCACATGTCATTTGACATAGAGGCGAGGCGTTAACCCACCGCTCAGAAGCCCAGTGTGGCGTTAACCGCGCGCTTCCAGCGCGCGTATTTCTGTTCCCGCGCAGCATCATCCATTTTGGGCGAAAAGCTGCGATCCAGTGCCCAGGTTTCGGCAAAGCCTGCCTTGTCGGGGTAGACTCCGGCGCGCTGGCCAGCGAGCCATGCCGCGCCCATGGCCGTGGTCTCCAGCACCTTGGGCCGGTCTACCGGCGCGCCGATAATATCGGAGAGGAACTGCATCGCCCAATCGGAGGCGCTCATGCCGCCGTCTACGCGGAGCGCCGTTTCGCTGCCGCTGCTCCAATCGGCCTTCATGGCCTCCAGCAGATCACGGGTTTGATAGCCAACGCTTTCGAGCGCGGCGCGGGCAAACTCGGCGGGGCCGGTGTTACGGGTGAGGCCGAAGACGGCACCGCGACAGTCGGCATCCCAATAGGGCGCACCGAGGCCGGTAAAGGCGGGCACCATCACCACCCCCTGCCCCGTGTCGGCGGTTTCGGCCAGCGGCTGGGTTTCGCCCGCTTCGCGGATTAGCTTGAGGCCATCGCGCAGCCATTGCACCACCGCACCGGCGACGAAGATCGAGCCTTCGAGCGCATAGGTCGGCTTGCCGTCGAGTTGGTAGGCGATGGTGGTAAGCAGGCGGTTTTCGGATTTCACCGGCTCGCTGCCGGTGTTGAGCAGGGCAAAGCAGCCGGTGCCGTAGGTGGATTTCATCATGCCCGGCTCAAAGCAGGCTTGGCCCACGGTGGCGGCCTGCTGGTCACCCGCAACGCCAAGAATGGGTATCTCGCGTCCGCCGAAGAGATCGGGGCGGGTCATGCCGAAGTCGGCGGCGCTGTCTTTTACCTCGGGGAGCATCGACATGGGGATATCGAGCAGGGTGCACATGTCTTCGGACCATGCGCCGCGGCGGATATCATAGAGCATGGTGCGGGCGGCGTTGGTGGCGTCGGTGACGTGGGATGTTCCGCCGGTGAGGTGCCAGATGATCCAGCTATCGACGGTGCCGAAGGCCAGCTCGCCCGCCTCGGCCTTGGCGCGCGCGCCTTCGACACTGTCGAGAATCCAGCGCAGCTTGGTGCCGGAGAAGTAGGGATCGAGCAGCAGGCCGGTGGCCTCTGTGACCGCCTCTTCATGGCCCTTCTCCTTGAGATCGCGGCAGAAATCGGCGGTGCGCCGATCTTGCCAGACGATGGCGTTATGGATCGCCTTGCCGGTTGCACGGTCCCACACCACGGTGGTTTCGCGCTGGTTGGTGATGCCGATGGCGGCGATGTCACCGCTGGAGGCCCCGGCCTTTTCAATCGCGGCGCGGCAGGTGGCCGCTGTCGTCGTCCAGAGGTCGGCGGCCTCATGCTCGACCCAGCCGGATGCCGGGAAGTGCTGGGTGAACTCCTCCTGCGCGGTGGCGGCGGGCTTCAGCGCCTCGTCGAAGAGGATGGCGCGGGAGGACGTGGTGCCCTGGTCGATGGCGAGAATGTAGGTCATGTCATGTCCTCCCTTGGTTTGGATGGTTTAGCGCGGGATTGAGGCGGCGTCACCGGGGCGGCGCCTTGGCGGTGGAGCCGCCTGAGTTCAGTTGCAATATGGGGTGCAAGAGCCAGCCACCCTGCCCGGTCAGGGAAAGGCGCGGCCGAGGGCGCGGGCGTCCAGCGGCACCAGAACGAAGCCGTCGAGCCATGCTGCACCGGCCTCTTCCAGCGCCTTGGGTGGCGGGCTTTCGGGCAGGGCGATGGCCTGAAGGATCATGCGGTGCAGCAGCCCGCCCTCCACGGCCACGCGCAGCACGCAGTTGAACGCATCGGGCCTGGTCTGCTGCGCCGTGCCCATCAGCCCGCGCCAGGGCCGCTCGAAGCGATGGCAGAGCATGGTGTAGGGCTCCAGCCCCGGCGCGACCTGAAGCGTCACGATCTCGCCGGTCGGGGCCATGGCGGCCAGCGCCTGCCCGTCGAAGGCGTGAAGCATCTCTGCTGCCATGGCCTCGCTTGGCGGGCGGGTGCGCCCTACGAAGGGGCCGAGGACGATCATCAGCAACACCACGGCCACCACCACGATGGCGGCGCGTTTCAGGAAAACATTTCTGGGCGGTGGGGCTGGCGGCATGGCACGGCTCCGTCAGGGCACTCAAGGGTTTGGCGCAGGGTGACGGACGCATGGCTAGCCTGTCAAAGAATAAGTCGCCGGGGCCACCCGGTAAGGGCAGCCCCGGCTTGAGGAGGAAAATCAGTTCCAGGAGGCGATCAGCTCATCGTAGCTGATGGTCTCCGGGGTCGGATCCTCATTGTCGAGCTTGGCCTTGGGGGCGCCGGGCATGGCCAGCCACTCCTCAGGGTCTTTCTCTTCGTTCATGACCGGGCCGAGATCGCCCTGAACGCCTGCGCGCTCAAGCCGCTCCAGCACCCGCTCCTGATCGGCGCAGAGGCTGTCGAGGGCCTCTTGCGGGGATTTGGCACCCGACATCGCATCACCGATGTTCTGCCACCACAGCTGTGCCAGCTTGGGGTAGTCCGGCACGTTGGTGCCGGTGGGCGACCACTGGACACGGGCCGGGGAACGGTAGAACTCGACCAGACCGCCCAGCTTGGGGGCGCGCTCAGTGAAGCTCTCGTCCTGGATCGTGCTTTCGCGGATGAAGGTGAGGCCAACGTGGCTTTTCTTCACGTCCACGGTCTTGGAGGTGACGAACTGGGCATAGAGCCAGGCCGCCTTTGCACGGTCGATCGGGGTGGACTTGAGCAGCGTCCAGCTGCCGGCGTCCTGATAGCCGATCTTGGTGCCCTCTTCCCAGTAGGCGCCATGCGGCGAGGGGGCCATGCGCCACTTGGGCGTGCCATCCTCGTTGAGCACCGCATCGGCCCCGTCACCCACCATGTCGGCGGTGAAGGCAGTGTACCAGAACATCTGCTGGGCGATGGAGCCCTGCGCGGGCACCGGCCCGGCCTCACCGAAGGTCATGCCGGCAGCGGCGGGGGGAGAATACTTCTCCAGCCACTCGATGGCCTTGGTCACGGCGTAGACGGCAGCGGGGCCGTTGGTTGCGCCGCCACGGGCGGTGCAGGAGCCGACGGGCTGGGAGTTTTCGTTCACACGAATGCCCCACTCGTCCACCGGCAGGCCGTTCGGCTCACCCTTGTCGCCCATCCCGGCCATCGACATCCACGCATCGGTGTAACGCCAGCCGAGCGAGGGGTCCTTCTTGCCGTAGTCCATGTTGCCATAGACACCTTCGGACGGGCCTCCCGCGTAAGACATATCACGCCCGGTGAAGAACTCGGCGATGTCTTCATAGGCCGACCAGTTGACCGGCACGCCGAGGTCGTAGCCATAGGCTTCCTTGAAATCGGCCTTGGTCTTCTCGTCGTTGAACCAGTCGTAGCGGAACCAGTAGAGGTTGGCGAACTGTTGGTCGGGCAGCTGGTAGACCTTGCCATCGGGGCCGGTGGTGAACGACAGGCCAATGAAGTCTTCAAGGTCGAGGCCGGGGTTGGTGACGTCTGCCCCCTCGCCTGCCATCCAGTCGGTCAGGTTGTGGGCCTGCTGATAGCGCCAGTGAGTGCCGATCAGGTCGGAGTCGTTGATGTAGGCATCATAGACGTTCTCGCCCGACTGCATCTGGGTTTGCAGCTTTTCGACCACGTCGCCCTCGCCGATGAGGTCGTGGGTGATCTGGATGCCGGTGATGGCGGTGAAGGCCGGGGCCAGCACCTGGGCCTCGTACTCGTGGGTGGTGATGGTTTCGGAGACCACCTTGATATCCATGCCCGCGAACGGTTGCGCGGCATCGACGAACCACTGCATCTCGGCTTCCTGATCTTCGCGGCTCAGCGTCGAAAGATCACCGATTTCGGCGTCGAGGAACTCCCGCGCCTCGTCCATCCCGGCAAAGGCCGGCACGGCGAGGCTGAGGGCCACCGCGAGCCCGCCGGTAAAGGCGGTGGTGGATTTGAGATTGAGCTTCATGTTTTCTCCTCCCTGTTGGGTTATGAAGCGCCGCGTTGGTCGCGGCCGTTATTCCTGCGCTATACCCAGCGGAAGACCGCTGCGGCATAGATCAGGCAGAGGACCAGCGCCCAAGGTTGGGCGATGCCGGTCAATCCGAGCCAGGCCAGGTTGATGAAGGCCGAGCCGAGAAGGGTGATGAAGAGGCGGTCGCCCCGTGTGGTTTCGATCTGGAGCACGCCCTTGCGGGGCGTCTCGGGGAACTTGATCGCCAGAATGGTGAAGGTGACCAGCAGGCTGGCGATCACGAGGAAGAATATGGCGGTGGGCCACGTCCATGCCATCCAATCCATTGTTGTTCCTCCTTAAACGCGGCCCAGGGCGAAGCCCTTGGCGATGTAGTTGCGGACGAAGTAGATCACGAGCGCGCCCGGGACGATGGTGAGCACCCCAGCCGCCGCCAGCACGCCCCAGTCGAGGCCGGAGGCGGAGACGGTGCGGGTCATGGTTGCCGCAATCGGCTTGGCGTCGACCGTGGTGAGGGTGCGCGACAGCAGCAGTTCGACCCAGCTGAACATGAAGCAGAAGAAGGCCGCCACGCCGATGCCGCTGGCGATCAGGGGCATGAAAATCTTTACGAAGAACTTGGGGAAGCTGTAGCCGTCGATATAGGCGGTTTCGTCGATCTCCTTCGGCACGCCTCGCATGAAGCCTTCAAGGATCCACACCGCGAGCGGCACGTTGAAGAGGCAATGGGCCAGCGCCACGGCGATGTGGGTGTCGAACAGGCCGACCGAGGAGTAGAGCTGGAAGAAGGGCAGCGCGAAGACGGCGGGCGGGGCCATGCGGTTGGTCAGCAGCCAGAAGAAGAAATGCTTGTCGCCGAGGAAGTGGTAGCGGCTGAAGGCGTAGGCCGCCGGAAGGGCCACGGCGACCGAGATCACCGTGTTCATCACCACGTAGATCAGCGAGTTGACGTAGCCCATGTACCAGCTCGGGTCCGTCAGGATGACCATGTAGTTGGCGAAGGTCAGATCCTGCGGGAAGAGGCTGAAGCCGCCGAGGATTTCGGCGTTGGTTTTCAGGCTCATGTTTAGCAGCCAGTAGATCGGCAGCAGCAGGAACAGCAGGTAAAGGCCCATCACGATGGCGGAGCCTTTGACGCGGACGCGCGGCGCTTTGGCGGCGGGGGTCAGGGTGGCGTCCGTCATTTCGCGTCCCTTTTGTCGAGGTTGGTCATGACCGTGTAGAACACCCAGCTCACCAGCAGGATCACGAGGAAATACATGATCGAGAAGGCGGCGGCTGGCCCGAGATCAAACTGGCCGATCGCCATTTTCACGAGGTCGATGGAGAGGAAGGTGGTGGCATTGCCGGGGCCACCGCCCGTGACCACGAATGGCTCGGTGTAGATCATGAAGCTGTCCATGAAGCGCAGCAGAATGGCGATCATCAGCACGCCCTGCATCTTCGGCAGCTCGATGTAGCGGAACACCTTCCAGCGGCTGGCCTGGTCGATCTTGGCGGCTTGGTAGAAGGCGTCGGGTATGGACTGCAGCCCGGCGTAGGCGAGGAGCGCGATGAGCGAGGTCCAGTGCCAGACATCCATGACGACGACGGTGATCCATGCATCGAGCACGTCGCGGGTGTAGTTGTAATCAATCCCGATGGCGGCGAGGGTGTGGCCGAGCAGGCCGATGTCGACCCGGCCGAAGATTTGCCAGATGGTGCCGACCACGTTCCACGGGATCAGCAGCGGCAGCGACATGAGGACGAGGCAAACGGAGGCCCAGACGCCCTTTTTGGGCATATTGAGCGCCACGAAGATGCCGAGCGGGACTTCGATGGCGAGGATGATGCCGGAGAATGCCATTTGCCGCCAGAGCGCGTTCCACATCCGGTCGCTTTCGAGCATCTCCTCGAACCACTCCAGCGCGACCCAGTAGAACTCGTTGTTCCCGAAAGTGTCCTGTACGGAATAATTGACCACGGTCATAAGTGGGATGACGGCGGAGAAGGCGACGAGGATCAGGACCGGGAGGACGAGGAACCAGGCCTTGTTGTTCTGGGTCTTTTCCATCAGGCGGCCTCCCCCTTCGGTGAAACGCGCCAGTCGTCGGCGTAGACGTTCACATGGGCCGGGTCGAAGGCGACGCGGGTCATGTCGGCGCCGATCTCATCCCCCTCCCCTGCGATCACGTTGATCTCATTGCCGAAAAACTCGGCGCGGACGATCTTGTGGCGGCCCACGTCTTCCACGCGGCGCACCTTGACCGGCAGGCCCTCGCTGGCGGAGAGCTTGGCGTATTCAGGGCGCACTCCGAGGGCCACGCGGCCCTGAAGGTCGCCGTAGCCATGGGCCAGCGCCAGCTCGGCGCCGTCGATATAGGCGCGGTTGCCCTCGACCTTGGCAGGGATCAGGTTCATCCCCGGGGAGCCGATGAAGTAGCCGACGAAGGTGTGCTCGGGGCGCTCGAAAAGCTCTTCGGGCGTGCCGATCTGGACCACCCGGCCATCGTGCATGACCACAACCTTGTCTGCGAAGGTGAGTGCCTCTGTCTGGTCGTGGGTGACGTAGATCATGGTGTGGCCGAAGTCGTGGTGGAGCTGTTTGAGCTGGGTGCGGAGCTCCCACTTCATGTGGGGGTCGATCACGGTGAGCGGCTCATCGAAGAGCAGCGCGTTCACGTCCTTGCGGACCATGCCCCGGCCGAGGCTGATCTTTTGCTTGGCGTCGGCGGTGAGGCCACGGGCCTTTTTTGCCAGCACCTCTTCCATGCCGATCATCCGGGCGATTTCGCCCACGCGCTCGGCGACATAGGCCTCGTCGTGGCCGCGGTTGCGCAGCGGGAAGGCGAGGTTATCGCGCACGGTCATCGTGTCGTAGACCACCGGAAACTGGAACACCTGCGCGATGTTGCGCTCGGCGGTGGCGGCGTGGGTTACGTCCTGATCGCCAAAAAGGATGCGCCCGCGCGAGGGCTGGAGCAGGCCGGAGATGATGTTGAGCAGGGTGGACTTGCCGCAACCGGACGCGCCAAGCAGGGCGTAGGCGGCGCCGTCGTCCCAAGTGTGATTGAGCTCCTTGAGGGCAAAATCATCCTCGCTCGCCGGGTTGGCGAGGTAGGAATGGGCGAGGTTGTCTAGCGTGATCTGGGCCATGGCTCTACCTCATGCCGCCGCCGCATAGGAGGCCGGTGCAACCAGCGCCCCCTCTGCGTCGAAGATGTAAACGTGGGAAGGGTCGAGCCAGACGGCGAGATCGGTGCCCGGTGCGAGATCATGCACGCCATGCACCAGCCCGACCCAGCGCTCGCCAGCGTGGTCGAGGTGCACGAAGGTTTCCGACCCCGTCAGCTCGGTGACAGAAAGGCGGGTGTTGAAGTGCATGGCCTCGGGGCTGTGCTGGCTGATTTCGAGGTGGTTGGGGCGGAAGCCCGCGAGATAGCGGCCATCGGGCAGCTCGGAGAGTTTGCCGGCGGCGGGAGCGGACTGGCCCTCGCCGAACATCAGCTTTGAGCCGGTTTTCGAGACTTGCAGGAAGTTCATCGGCGGGTCGGAGAAGACCCGCGCGGTGGTGGCATCGACCGGGCGGCGGTAGACATCCGGCGTGGGACCGAACTGGGTGACGCGGCCTTCCCAGAGGGTTGCGGTATTGCCGCCGAGCAGGAGGGCTTCTTCAGGCTCGGTGGTGGCGTAGACAAAGATTGCGCCGGATTCTTCGAAGATTTTAGGGATCTCGACGCGGAGTTCTTCGCGCAGCTTGTAGTCGAGGTTGGCCAGCGGCTCGTCGAGCAGCACCAGCCCTGCCCCCTTCACCAGCGCGCGGGCGAGCGCGCAGCGCTGCTGCTGGCCGCCCGAAAGCTCCAGCGGTTTACGATCCAGCATGGGGGTGAGCTTCATCATCTCGGCGGTCTTGTGAACGGCGGCGTCGATGGTGGCGCGGTCCTTGCCTTGGAGGCGCAGGGGGGAGGCGATGTTGTCGTAGACGGTCATCGAGGGGTAGTTGATGAACTGCTGGTAGACCATGGCCACCTGCCGGTCTTGCACGCGCATGCCCGTCACGTCATCACCGTTCCAGAACACCCGGCCCTCTGTGGGCTGGTCGAGCCCGGCCATGAGGCGCATCAGGCTGGTTTTGCCTGAGGAGGTAGGGCCGAGCAGCACGTTCATCGTGCCGTTCTCCAAGGTCAGCTCCGTGGGGTGGATGTGCGTATCACGTCCCACCACCTTGCTCACGGATTTGAGTTCCAGAACCATGCCTCTCCCCTATTCCGCCGCCGCCGGGCGTTCATCGCGCCCTTGTTTCTTGGCGTGACTTTTCATGTATGTCTCCAGCGCCCCGGCCTGCTCGGGCGTGAGCCGCAGGCCGAGCTTGCTGCGCCGCCACAGGATATCCTCGGCGGTGCGGGCATATTCATGGGCCATCAGCCAATCAACCTCCACCCCCGTCAGCCCTGCGCCGAAGTCCTGCCCCAGATCGGAGACGGATTTGGCCACGCCCAGCAGTTTGCGGGCGTCGGTGCCATAGGCGCGGACAAGGCGCGCGGCCTGTGCGGGCTGGAGAAAGGGGTAATCCGCGGTGAGCGCCTCGGCAAGGGCGGGTGCGCCATCATGGGCGAAATCACCGCCGGGCAGCGGGGCGTCTTCTGTCCACTTGCGGCCAAGGCCTTGAAAATGCGGCGCAATCTTTTCGAGCGCGGATTCGGCGAGGCGGCGGTAGGTGGTGATCTTGCCGCCGAAGATGTTGAGCACGGGGGCGCCCGCGGAGGTATCGACCTTTAGCGTGTAGTCCCGCGTGGCCGCCGTGGCGGAGGCGGTGCCCTCGTCGTAGAGCGGGCGGACGCCGGAATAGCTCCAGACGATATCATCAGCGGTGATCGGGGCGGCGAGGTAGCGGCCTGCGAAGTCGATCAGGTAGTCGCGCTCTTCATCAGTGCAGAGGGGCGGCTCATCGGGGCTTTCGTGATCGCATTCGGTGGTGCCGATCAGGGTGAAATCCTGCTCGTAGGGAATGGCGAAGATGATCCGCCCGTCCTCGCCCTGAAAGAAATAGGCCTTGTCGTGATCGTAAAGGCGGCGCGTGACGATGTGCGACCCGCGCACCAGCCGCACGCCCTCGGTGGAGTTGGAGCGGATGGTGTGGCTGAGGATCTCGCCCACCCACGGCCCGCCGGCGTTTACCAACATGCGCGCGTGATGGGCGGTGGTTGCGCCGCTTTCGGTATTTTGCGTTTCGACCCGCCAAATGCCGTTCTCGACGGCGGCGGAGAGCACCTTGGTGCGGGTGAGAATGCGAGCGCCGCGGGCCTCGGCATCGCGGGCGTTGAGCACCACGAGGCGGGAGTCCTCCACCCAGCAATCGGAATACTCGTAGGCGTGCAGGAACCGCTCTTGCAGCGGCGCGCCCTCGGGCGAGTCGGGCAGGCTGAGGGTTTGAGTGGCGGGAAGGATCTTTCTGCCGCCGAGATGATCGTAGAGAAACAGGCCGAGGCGGATGAGCCATGCGGGGCGGCGGCCCTTCATCCACGGCATGACGAAGGAGAGCAGGCGCGAGGTTGGCGTGGCCTTCTCAAACCGCATATCCCGATGATAAGGCAGCACAAATCGCATTGGCCATGAGATGTGCGGCATGTTCCGCAGCAGCACTTCACGCTCTTTGAGGGCTTCGCGCACAAGGCGGAACTCGAAGAACTCGAGGTAGCGCAGGCCGCCGTGGAACAGCTTTGTGGAGGACGACGAGGTGGCCTGCGCGAGATCACTCATCTCGGCCAGGGTGACAGACAGACCACGGCCCGCCGCATCACGCGCGACGCCGCATCCGTTGATGCCGCCGCCGATGACGAACAGATCGACCGGTTGTGCGGGTGTCCCCTCTGGCACAGATCCCTCCCAAGTGTGCTGGGCCGATTTATGCACTGAGTCGCCGTGTAACGAAAGCAGAAATGTTCGTTTCTTTTCGTTTTTGACTTTGTCGCGTGCAAACATAGGCTTGCCGCGCGGCTGCGGAAAGCGCCGCGTTGCAGCGAACGCTTTGAAGGAAAACATGAATTGCCCCCTTCCGCGCCTTTCCCCTGCCCTTTTGTGGCAAAACCATTTGCCGAACCTCAAGTCGCATGCGAAAAGAAACGAACATTGAAGATCAGGACAGACCTCGCGTGAGCCAAGCCTTCCGCCACCCCGAAATGCTCGACATCATCCGCCGCGACGGCAAGGTCACGGTCGATGGGCTGGCCGAGCACTTTGGCGTCACGCTGCAAACCATCCGCCGTGATCTGAGCGAATTGGCCGATGCCGGGCAGATCGAACGGGTGCATGGCGGGGCGATCCTAGCCTCGGGCACCCATAACATCGGCTACGAGGAGCGGCGCTCGCTGAACCTTGAGGGCAAGGCCGCCATTGCCCGGGCCTGTGCCGCGCAAATCCCTGAAAACGCGAGCATCTTTCTGAACATCGGCACCAGCACCGAGGCGGTTGCCCGCGAGCTGATGCACCATCGCAGCCTGCTCGTTGTCACCAACAACATGAACGTAGCCAACATTCTTGCTGCCAACTCGGACTGCGAAATTGTGGTGACGGGCGGCTCCCTGCGCCGCTCGGACGGCGGGCTTGTGGGCAAGCTGGCGAGCGAAACGATCCAGCAGTTCAAATTCGATCTTGCGGTGGTGGGCTGCTCGGCGATTGATCGGGAAGGCGACATGCTGGATTTCGACATTCAGGAGGTGGGCGTGAGCCAGGCGATCCTGGCCCAGTCGCGCCGCACCTTTTTGGTGGCGGATCATTCGAAGTTTCAGCGCACTGCCCCGGCGCGCATTGCCTCGCTGGGCGCGATAGATCGCTTTTTCACCGATGCGCCGCTTGCGCCCGAACTGGCCGCACTTTGCGACGGCTGGGGCACGGGTGTGGAGATCTGCGGCTGAGGGCTGCCCCTTGTGTGCCGCCGCCGATCCGGGCAGGTCTTGGCGCGAAGGGAGCCCGGACATGCAGACAGACTTCGACGTAGCGGTGATAGGGGGCGGGATCGCCGGGGTTTCGGCTGCGGCAGAAATCGCCAAGGGCGCTTCGGTGGTGCTGATCGAGGCGGAGCAGCAGCCGGGATACCACAGCTCGGGCCGCTCGGCGGCGCTCTTCGCGCCGGGCTATGGCAGCAGCGCGATGCAGGCGCTCACCGCCCTCTCCCGCCCGTTTTTCGACGCCCCGCCGGAGGGGTTTGCCGATGTGCCGCTGCTCACCCCGCGTGGGCTGATGCGCACGGCGAGCGAGGATCAGCTTGCTGCGCTGGAGGCCCTGCCGGGCCACATGCGCGCCCCGGAGCGGCTGATCTGGATGAGTGGCGAAGAGGCTGAGGCGCGTGCGCCGATCTTGCGGCCGGGCCATGTGAAGCGCGCCTTTCTGGACGAGGCTGCAAGTGACATCGATGTGCATGCGCTGCTTCAAGGGTTCTTTCGGCAGGCCAAGGCGGCGGGCGCGCAGGTGCGGATGGGTGCGCCTGTGACGGCGCTTGTGCGTGAGGGCGGCTGCTGGCGGGTGAGCGTGGGTGACGGGAGCCTGCGGGTGGGCGTGGTGGTGAATGCGGCGGGGGCCTGGGCCGACGAATTGGCCGGGATGGCCGGTGTGGCACGCGTAGGCCTTCAGCCGAAGCGGCGCACGGCGATCACCGTGGCGGCGCCCGAGGGGATCGACGTGGGGGCGCTGCCGATGATCGTGGATGCGGCGGAGGATTTCTACGTGAAGCCCGATGCCGGGCGGCTGCTTGCCTCTCCGGCAGATGAAACGCCCTCCGCCCCCTGCGATGCCCAGCCCGAGGAGATGGACGTGGCGATTTGCGCGGACCGGCTGATGACCACCTGCGCGGTTGAGGTGCGCCGGATCGAGAGCAAATGGGCCGGGCTGCGCAGCTTTGCGCCCGATCACCTGCCGGTGGTGGGGTTTTCGCCGGGGGCGCCGGGCTTTTTCTGGCTGGCCGGCCAGGGCGGCACCGGCGTGCAGACCTCGCCCGGCATGGCCCGGCTTGCGGCCACGCTGGTGCTGGGCCGCCCGGTTGCGGAGGCGGTGGGCGATACCGGCCTCAGCGCCGAAACCATCGCGCCCGACCGGCCCGCGCTGACGGGCTAAGGCCTGGGCGTGCGGCTCAGTCGAATGCGATGACCTGACGGATCGCCTGCCCTGCGGCCAGCCGCTCGAAGCCTTCGTTGATCTCATCGAGCTTGATCTTGTGGGTCATCAGCTTTTCGATTGGGAGCTGGCCCTGCTGCATCATCCGGGCAAACCGAGGGATGTCGCGCTTGGGCACGCAGGAGCCGACGTAGCTGCCGCGGATCGTAGCGTCGCTGACCGTGAGCGCGGCCACCGGAACCTCGAGCACCTTTGACGGGTGCGGCAGGCCCGCGGTGACGGTGACGCCGCCGCGCCGGGTGATCTTGCAGGCGAAATCGAGCGCGGGCACCACGCCGGCAAGCTCAACGGCTAGATCGACGCCGCCGCCGGTGGCTTCCTTGAGCTTTTCGACCGCGTTCGGCTCGGCCGGATCCACGGCCAGATGTGCGCCGAGCTCCAGTGCGAAGGCGCGTTTGTCTTCGGCGATGTCGCAGGCGACCACCTGCCCTGCCCCCGCAGCTATCGCCCCGAGCAACCCGGCGAGGCCGACCCCGCCGAGACCGACAACGGCGCAGCTTTGGCCCATTTCGAGATGGCCGCCGTTGATGACAGCGCCGACCCCGGTGAGGACCGCGCAGCCGAGAAGCGCGGCCTTGTCGAGGGGGATGTCCTTGTCGATCTTAACCGCCGAGCCTTCGGCCACGACCGCGTGCTCGGAAAAGGCCGAGACGCCGATGTGGTGGTTTACCGGCGTGCCATCGACCGAGATCTTCTTTTCATCGCTCATCAGGGTGCCAGCCGCCGCCGCAACTGCCGCCGGCTCACAGAGCGCAGGGCGCCCCTCGGCGCAGGGCAGGCATTGGCCGCAGGTGGGCACGAAAACCAGCACCACGTGATCGCCGGGTGCGAAGCGGGTGACGCCGGGGCCAACCTGTTGCACCACGCCGCTGGCCTCATGGCCAAGCGCCACGGGCATCTCGCGCGGGCGGTCGGCGTTTATGGTGGAGAGGTCGGAATGGCAGAGCCCGGCGGCGGCCATCTTGACGAGCAACTCCCCCGGCCCCGGTGGCGCAAGCTCGGCTTCGACGATTTGCAGCGGTTTGCTTTGAGAATAGGGCCGCGCGGCCCCCATTTCGCGCAGAAGCGCCACCCGCGTTTTCATTGGCAAATCTCCCTGACTTTTGCTCCGGCACCATTGCGCCGCACCCCGGGCTTGTCCATCCCCGCTTGACAAGGCCGCCGCGCCGGGGCGAGATTGTAATCGTTTACAAGTGCTGCCGCCGTGGGATGTTTGACCTGCAATGTAAACGATTACACGGCCCGAAAAGGGCCTTGGGGGGAGGGATGCACAGCATCACGCCGAAAGGATGCATCAGGTGAGCGCCGCCTTTGAGGGGCAGCGTGTTCTGGTGATCGGCGCGAGCCGCGCGGGCATTGGCGCGGCCATTGCACGGGCGTTTCAGGACGCGGGCGCGGAGGTGACGATTACCGGCGTTGAGGCGGCCCCTGCCCCGGAGGATGCCGACCGCTTTGCCTACCACCAGCTTGATGTAACAGACGGCGCCGCCGTGGAGGCGCTTTCTGCGTCCATGCCCCGGCTCGACGTGCTGGTGAACGGCGCGGCGATCACGGCGCGGGGCGAGGAGATGGCGCCGGAGTTCTTCTCGAAGGTGCTCGACATCAACCTGACCGGCACCATGCGCTGCGCCCTCGCCTTTCGGCCCCAGCTCGCCGAGGCCAAGGGCTGCCTCATCAACATCGCCTCGATGTATGCCGGGTTCGGCAGCCCGAAGAACCCGGCCTATGGGGCCTCCAAGGCCGCCGTGCAGCAGTTGACCAAGTCGCTCGCCATCGCCTGGGCAGAGGACGGGATACGGGTGAACGCGGTGGCGCCTGGCTTCATTGTCACGGCGCAATCGGCACGGAGCCGCGAAGACGCGACCCATGTGGCCAATGTGAACGCCCGCACCCCGCTGGGCCGCTGGGGCCAGCCCGAGGATATCGCCGGGCCGGTGCTGTTTTTGGCCTCGGAAGCGGCGGGATTCATGACAGGAGCATGCATTCCGGTTGACGGGGGCTACTCGGTTGTTTGAGACTTTCACAAAGGGAGGCGCCCCGCTCTGGGGCGAAACGCGATGACGGATTTCTCGCGCATCGGCGTTGCCGTGATCGGCACCGGCTTTATTGGAACGGTTCACGTTTGGGCGCTGCGGCGTTTGGGGGTGGATCTGCGCGGCGTGTTGGGCTCTTCGCCCGAGCGCAGCGCAAAGGCGGCGGAGGGGCTGGGCTTGGCCCCGTTTGACACGCTGGAGCAGCTTTGCGCCGATGAGAGCGTGCAGGCGGTGCATGTGACCTCGCCCAACCACCTGCATTACCCGCAGGTGAAGGCGCTGATCGAGGCGGGCAAGCATGTGGTCTGCGAGAAGCCACTGACGATGACGGCGGCGCAATCGGCGGAGTTGGTGGCGCTGGCCGAGGCCTCGGGGCTGGTCTGTGCGGTGTGCTACAACATCCGTTTCTACCCGCTGAACCAGCAGGCGCGGGGCATGGTTGCGGCAGGCGAGCTTGGGGATTTGCGCCTGATTACCGGCCATTACGTGCAGGATTGGCTCGCCAAGCCGACCGACTGGAACTGGCGGCTGGAGGGCGACAAGGGGGGCGACCTGCGGGCGGTGGGCGATATTGGCACCCATTGGGCCGACCTCACCAGCTTTGTGGCGGGCGAAAAGCCGGTGGAGGTACTGGCCGAGCTGAGCACCTTCCTCAAGCAGCGCGACAAGCCAACGGGGCCGGTGGAGACCTTTACCGCCGCTTCCGGTGCGACCGAGAAGGTTACTGTAACTACGGAAGATACCGCGCTGATATTGCTACGCTATCCCTCCGGGGCGCGAGGCTCGCTGACGGTGAGCCAGGTCTCTCCGGGGCGGAAGAATTCGCTGCGCTGGGACATTGCCGGAAGCACGGCCAGTGCGGAGTGGAACTCGGAAACGCCGGACCACCTGTTCATCGGGCACCGCGACGGCCCGAACCAGATATTGCAGCGCGATGCGGCGCTGATGAATGCCACGGGCGCGGCGGCGGCGCATTTGCCCGGCGGGCATGTAGAAGGCTTTGCCGACACGTTTTTTGCCCTGTTCTCGCAAGTTTACAGCGATGTGCTGGCGGGCGGGCGGCAGGAGGCGTCGACTTGGGCGAGCTTTGCCGACGGGCATTTTGAGATGGAATTCTGCGAGGCGGTCCTTGCCAGTGCCCAAAGCGGCGCATGGGTGAAGATCGGCGGATAAGACGAGGAATACAAACATGAAACTTGGCATTTTGACAGCCCCTTTCGAGACCGCTCCTTTGATGGAGGTGGCGCGATGGGCGGCTGAGGTGGACATGGGGCTGCTGGAGGTTGCCTGCTGGCCCGCCTCCGGCGGCGAGGCGCGGCGCTATGCGGGCACCTCGCATATTGATTGCAACGGGCTGTCGGAGGGACAGGCGCAGGAGATTACCGGCGGGTTGGCCGAGCTGGGCGTTTCGATTTCGGCGCTGGGGTACTACCCGAACCCGCTGCACGCAGACGCCTCGCACCGCGAGGAGGTGATCGGCCACCTCAAGCATGTGATCACAGCGGCTGCCACACTTTCGGTGCCGGTGGTGAACACGTTCATTGGTGGCGACAAGTCGCTGAATGTAGACGAAAACTGGCAAAGGGCGAGGCAGATTTTCTCGCCGATCGTCGGCCATGCCGAGGACGCGGGCGTGAAGCTCTGCTTCGAGAATTGCCCGATGATCTTCAGCCATGATGAATGGCCCGGCGGGCACAACATTGCCTATAGCCCGAAGATCTGGCGGCGGATTTTCGAGGAATGGGGCGATGCGGTGGGCATGAACTTCGACCCGTCGCACCTTGTTTGGCAGATGATCGACCAGGCCCGCTTTATCAAGGAGTTTGGCCCCCGCATGGCCCATGTGCATGCGAAGGACGTGATGATCGACCGGGACGGGCTTTATGAGAATGGCGTGATGAGCGTTGGCATGGGCTGGCAGGTACCGCGCATGCCGGGCTTGGGGGATGTGGATTGGCCCGGGTTTTTCTCCGGGCTTTATCGTGCGGGCTATAATGGGCCGGTGATCATCGAGCATGAGGACAAGGTGTTCGAGACCGATGAGGAGGCGGTGAAACGGGGCTTTCTGCTCGCCCGTGACGTGCTGCAGCCCTACATCAAGTAACCCGTGTAACCGTCTGAATATTCACTTTTTCTAGGGAGGGAAGACAATGAAGACACTACTGAAAGCCACAACCGCCGCGGCGGGGCTGACGATGGCGCTCACCGGCATGGCGGCAGCCGAATACACCATCGGCATTTCCAACACGGTGCAGGGCAACGGATGGCGCGAAGAGATGGTTTGCGCGATGAAGGCGCAGGCGTTGGTGTCGGGCAAGGTCGACAGCCTCAACATCGCCCATCGCAACACCGATGCGGCGGGCCAGTCGGAGGACATTCGCAACCTGATCGAAGCGGGCGTGGATGCGATTGTGGTGAACCCTGCCAACCCCGACGGCATTGCCGATGCGGTGAAGGAAGCGACCGACAAGGGCATCGTTGTGGTGGCCGTCGATCAGGGCGTGAACGCGGAGGGTGCCTATATCCTGAGCAACAATCAGGAAGAATACGCCTACCTCGGCGCCAAGTGGCTTTTCGAGACCATCGGCGGCTCGGGCGAGGTGGTTTACATGCGCGGAGCGGCGGGCGCTGCGGCGGATGACGACCGTGACAAGGGCTTCAAGCGGGCGCTGGAGGAGTTTCCCGATGTGAAGATCGCGCAGGAGGTTTTTACCGGCTGGCAGCAGGACAAGGGCAAGCAGCAGATCCTTGATTACATCGCCACTGGCATTCCTTTCGACGGCATTTGGACCTCTGGGATCGACAACGTGATCGTCGATGCGCTGGTGGAGAGCGATGTGGACTTGGTGCCCGTGGTGGGCGCTGACAATGCCGGGTTCGTGGGCCAATTGGCCAACGTGGAGGGGCTGACCGGCGCGGCGGTGACCAACCCCGGCTCGATCGGTGGCGCGGGGGTGACGCTGGCGCTGCAGATCCTCGAAGGTGAGGCCCCCGAAGAGCGCGTGGTGCTGGTGGACCCGAGCCTTTGGGCCAACAACGATGACGCCGGCAAGGAGCAGATTGCGGCGGCGCAAAACCCCGATCTGGACCCGGAGTGGCCGGTTTCGGTGCAGATCCCCGGCTGGACCGACTACTCGATGGAAGACATCATCGCCTGCAAGGGCCCGGGCGAATAAATCGCTTCGGCCGGGCGCATGAACGTGCCCGGCCAACCCTTTGAAACGCATGTGAAACGAGGCGATATGGCAGATGAGGCTCCGCTGCTGGACGCCAGCGGCGTAGAGAAGCGGTTTGGCGCGGTGGTGGCCCTGAAGGGCGCCGCTCTGACGATCCGCCGGGGCGAGATCGTGGCCCTGATGGGGGCCAATGGCGCGGGCAAATCGACCTTTGTGAAAATACTGACCGGAGCACTGAAGGCTGATGGCGGGCATGTGCGCATTCGCGGAGCCGAGCGGGCCGTGGGCTCGCCAGCGGAGGCGCGCAAGAGCGGGCTGGTGCCGGTGTATCAGGAGCCCTCGTTGATCCCGGATCTGGATGTGGGCGACAACCTGCGCCTTGGCGGGACCGATCCGGCCAGGTTTGCCGCTTGGATGGGGGAGCTGGGGTTTGCAGGGTTTGACCTTTCCGCGATGATCCACAGCCTGCCGCTGGCCACGCTGCGCATCATCGACCTTGCCCGTGCACTGGCCTCTGAGCCGGATGTGCTGCTGCTGGACGAGATGACAGCCGCCCTGCCCACCGATCTGGTGGAGGCGGTGCTGAAGGTGGTGCAGCAACAGGCCGAGGCCGGGCGCTCGGTGATTTACATATCGCACCGCTTTGCGGAGATCGCGCAGGTGTGCCAGCGCGCCGTGGTGTTGCGCGATGGGGCGACCGTGGGCGAGGTGCCGATTGCGACGGGCGCGGAGGAGCGGATTGTTGAGTTGATGCTGGGCGAGGCGATCAAGCCCGGTGAGACCGCCGCCGAGCGGATAGCCACCGCGCCGCAGGGCACGCCGCGTGTGGCGGTGAAGGGGCTTGGTGCAGGCGGGCAGCTCAGGGACGTGAGCTTTGCGCTCCACCCCGGCGAGGTTCTGGGTGTGGTGGCGCTGGAGGGCCAGGGGCAGGATGAGCTGTTTGAGGTGCTGGCGGGCGCCCGCAAGCCTGATCGCGGTGTGATTGAAGTGGAGGGCGCTGCGCGGCGGTTTGCGCACCCGGCGGATGCGATTGCCGCCGGCCTCTCTTTCGTGCCCGGCAACCGCGCCGATGCGCTGGCCATGCAACAGAGCGTCAGAGACAACCTCGCCCTGCCCTTCTCGGCTCGCGCCCGAGCCTGGGGGCCGATCTCGATGAAGCGGGAGGGCGAGGTGGTGGCGCGCACCATCGAGCGGCTTCAGATTGATACCCGCGCGCAGGGCGAAGTGGGCCGCCTCTCTGGCGGGAACCAGCAGAAAGTGACCATCGGGCGATGGCTCGCCCACGGCTGCGACACCCTGCTGCTGTTTGACCCGACCCGGGGCATCGACGTGCGCACCAAGCGCCAGATCTACCCGCTGGTGCGGGAGCTGGCCGAGGGGGGCGCTTCGGTGCTGTTCTACTCCTCCGAGCTGGAAGAAATTCAACTGGCCTGCGACCGCTGCATCGTCATCTTCAATGGCCGCGTGGTCGATACTATGCCCGCTGCAGAGGCCGATGAGGCGCGGCTGATGCGCGCCGCCTACGGGCTGACGGGGGATGCGGCATGAAGGCGCTGCGCAAGCATGCGTGGATCACCGGGCTTGCGGTGATCCTCGCCGCCCTCTTCGCGGCAACCAAGCTGATACAGCCGACCTTCGGCGCGAGCGGGGTGGAAAGCCTTGCCCGCGCCGCCCTGCCCTTTGCCTTTGCCACCGTGGCGCAGGCGGTGGTGGTGATTGCAGGGGGCATCGACCTCTCCATCGCCTCGATGATGGCGGTCTGCTCGGTGACGGCGGCGGTGCTGATGGAGGGCAATGGCGGGGCGATCTCTGCCGGGATCGTGCTGCTGGTGTTGGCGATGGGGGCCGGGATGGGCGCGCTGAACGGCTTGCTCATCAACATCACCCGCGTGCCCGACATCGTGGTGACGCTGGCGATGCTGTTTGTTTGGGAGGGCGTGGCGCTGCTCATCCTCAATGCGCCGGGCGGCGATGCGGCAGAGTGGCTGCGCGGGTTCATCATTAGCGGCCTGCCGATTCCGGGCCTCGGCGGGGTGCCGCGCGCGCTGGTGTTTTTGCTAGTGCTGGTGGCCATTGTGTGGCTGCCGATCCGGCGCTCGCGCACGGGGCTTTCGCTTTATGCGGTGGGTTCGAATGCGCTGGCGGCGTTTCGCTCGGGCGTGAACGTGGGGCGCACCCGGATCGTGGCCTATGCGCTTGCGGGGGTGTTTGCCGCGATGGGGGGGCTGTCGCTGACGCTCTCCACCGGCATTGGCGAGCCGATCCCCGGTCCTTACCTACTGGCCAGCGTGGCCGCCGTGGTGCTGGGCGGCGTGGTGCTGGGTGGCGGCAAGGGGGGGCTGCTGGGGCCGCTGATTGCGGTGTTCATCCTGCGGCTGGTGCGGATGGACCTGACGCTCTTGAGCGTTGATCCCAATGTTTCAGCGATCATCGAGGGCACGATCATGGTGGTTGTTGTCATGATCGGCGGGCTGCTCGCGGCGAAGGGAAAGCTGTGATGGACAGGCTCAAGGCCCTATTGCGCGATCATCCGATCATTCCGCTGCTGGTGTTGCTGGCGCTGCTGGTGGGCATCCTTGAGATCATGCGCCCCGGCATCGTGGGCGAGCGGTGGATCGCAAACACGGTGAAATTCGCCATTCCGCTGGCCATGCTGGCCGCCTGCCAGACGCTGACCATGCTGACCGGCGGGATCGACCTTTCAGCCGCCATCGTCGCCACCATTTCCAGCTTCGTCATGGCCACGCTGGTGCCGTTTTACGGCCCCGCCGGGGCGATTGCGCTATCGCTGGTGCCTGCGGTGATGATCGGGCTGCTGAACGGCATCGGCGTGGGCTTCTTCCGGGTGCATCCGCTGATCATCACGCTGGGCACCGGGCTGATCGGCACGGGGTGCCTGCAGGTTTACCAAAGCACGGTGATCGCCACCGGGTCTGTCGTGCCTGATGGCCTTGCGTGGCTCGGCACCGGGCGCACATGGGGCTTTCCGAATGCGCTGGTGCTGTTCCTCCCCTTCGCCGCGCTCATCCTCTTTGCCCAAAAGCGCACGGGCTTTGGCCGCTTGCTCTATGCCATGGGCGACAACGAGGGCGCGGCGCGGTTGGCAGGGGTGCGGGGCTGGCAGGTGCACCTTGCGCTTTACGCGCTGTCGGGGCTGATCGCGGGGGTGGCGGGGCTACTCTATGTCGGGCTCATCAAGGCGCCGTCGCTGTCGCTCGCGGTGCCGTTGATGCTGCCGTCGGTGGCGGCGGCGGTGATCGGAGGCACCTCGATTTTTGGGGGGCGGGGCGGCTATGCGGGCACCATCGTGGGCGCGCTCATCCTCACCGTGCTCGGCACCATGCTGACGCTGCTGCATATGCCCGAGGGGGCGCGGCGCATTCTGTTTGGCGGCATCATCCTTGGCGTTGCGGCCATTCACCTGCGGCTCACCGATACGAGGTAGCGTGATGAAGATCGCCGGAATTTCCTTTGACCACATGCATATGGGTGATCTGCTGCGGATGGTTCACGCGCACCCGGAGGCGGAGATCTGCGCGCTCTTTGATCCGGACAGGGCGAAGATGCAGGCGGCGGTGGAGGCCTTTGGCCTGCCGGAGAGCCGGGTGTTCACCGAACTGGAGCCTGCGCTGGCCACCGCGCCGGACCTTGCCATTCTCTGCTCTTCCACCGCCAGCCATGCGGATATGGCCGAGCGCATCGCGCCTACGGGCTGCAACTTGATGGTTGAAAAGCCCTTCGCGGCCTCTGCCGACGAGGCCCGCCGGATGATCGCCGCGATGGAGGCGGGCGGCGGGCGCATGGCGATCAACTGGCCGCTGCGCTGGGTGGAGAGCCATGTGACGGCGAAGGCCTTGGTAGACGCCGGGGAGATTGGCGAGCTGCGGGAAGTGCGCAGCTATGGCGGCAACCGGGGGCCGCTGTTTCACCTCGCCGACAAGGTGGAGGTGACGCCCGAGGAGGTGGAGCGGCAGAAGCCTGAGAGCTGGTGGTACAAACGCGCCTCTGGCGGTGGCTCCCTGCTCGATTACCTCGGCTATGGCGCAACGCTGGGCACGTGGTTCATGAACGGCGCGGCCCCGCTTGAGGTGACCTGCGTGGTCGACGAAACGCCGGGCATCGAGGTGGATCAGCACTCGATCACCATCTGCCGCTACGCCAAGGGCCTCAGCAAGATGGAAACCCGCTGGGGCACCTTCACTGAGCCGTGGATCACCCAGCCCCAGCCCGCCTGCGGCTTCACCTTCATCGGCTCTGACGGCACGCTCACCAGCCTCGACTATGCCGACCACGTCACCCTGCAAACCTGCGCCCGGCCCGAGGTGCATGCGGTGCCCGTGCAGCCGCTGCCGGAGGGCGAGCGCAACCCTGTGGAGTTCATGCTCTCGCGCCTGAAGAGCGGCGGGGCCATCGACGGCCCGCTTGACCCGGCGCTTTGCCTCACCGCACAGCGGATCATTGACACTGCAGCGCAATCGGCTGCCGAGAAGCGCACGCTGAAATTGCTGGCATGAGCTTGCTGCCTGTTCACAGATGCCAATCGCCTCGCCCTATCGGCCAAGGCGGTTAGAGCGCGCCATCTCAGGCTTCAGACGGTTTGCGTGACCTTGCGAAGGTGGGGTGGCGCGTCCGGGTCCAGCCCTCGGGCGCGGGCCACGGCTTCGGCCATGGCGTAGAAGGCGACGATCAGCGCCAGCGGGTCTGTCAGCCCGTGGCCAGTGCGGGGGGCCTTCAGCACGTGGGCCGCCTGTGCCAGTGCGGTGGTGGCAAAGACCTGAGCCCCCTGCCCGGCCAACCGGTCGGCCATGTCAGCGACGCCTGCCTCTGCCGCATCGCCGCAGGCGAGCGCCAACACCGGAAAGCCGCGCCCGACGATGCTCACCGGGCCATGCAGCACCTCGGCGGAAGAATAGGCCTCGGCGTGGGTCTGGCAGCATTCCTTGAACTTCAGCGCCGCCTCGCTGGCCATGGCCCAGCCCGGCCCCCGGCCCAGCACATAGAGCGAGCCGCCCGCGTCCATCGCCTCTGCCGCCGCGCTCCAGTCGGCCTCTACTGCGCGCGCCAACGCCTCGGGGAGCGCCCGGATCGCCGCCAGCAGCGCCGCGTCCTGCGCCACCTCGGCCACCAGCCAGAGCGCCGCCAGTGCGGAGGTGACGAAGCTCTTGGTCGCCGCCACCGAGCGCTCGGGCCCGGCGCAGATATCCACCACCTCCGCCGCAGCCTCTGCCAGCGGCGAGGCAGGCGTGTTGGTGAGCGCCAGTGTCAGCGCGCCACCGACCCGGGCCGCACGGGTCATTTCCACGATGTCGGGGCTGCCGCCGGATTGCGACACCGAGAGCGCCACCGCCCCCTCCAACCGCAGGGGCGCGGCGTAGACAGAGGCGACAGAGGGCCCGACAGAGGCCGCCACGCGCCCCAGCACAAGCTCGGCAGCGTATTTGAAGAAGGTGCAGGCATGGTCGGAGGAGCCGCGCGCGACGGTGACGAAATAGGCCGGATAGCGTGCCGTGACCGCCCGCGCCACCCGGGGCACAGCCCCCGCCGTCAGCAACCGCTCCACCGCTGCCGGGATCTCCTCGATCTCCCGGCGCATCAGGCTTTTGTCGCTCATTGCCTCTCCTCCGTTCGTGCCACCCTGCCCGGCCTGCCCCCCGGGCACAATACTTGCCCTCTCCGCTGCGCCGGGCCAGTCTCGCGGCGGAAGGGAGACACCGCATGACACGCACGCTCATCGTGGGCCTTGGCAATATGGGGTGCAGCCATGCGCTGGCGCACCACGCCAACCCAGCCTCCAAGATCATCGGGCTGGTGAACCGTTCTGCGCCCAACCTGCCGGATGCGCTGGATGGCTATCCGGTGTTTCCCACACTGGAGGAGGGGCTGGCCCTTAAGCCCGAGCTTGTGGTGATTGCCACCCATACCGACAGCCACGCCGAATATGCCGTTGCGGCAATGGAGGCTGGCGCGCATGTGTTTGTGGAAAAGCCACTGGCGGCCACGGTGGAAGATGCCCGCCGGGTGGCGGACACCGCCCGTGCCACGGGCCGCAAGCTCGCCGTTGGCTATATTCTGCGCCATCACCCCTCGTGGCAGCGGCTGATCGCCGAGGCGCGTACCCTGGGCGGCCCCTATGTGTTTCGCCTCAACCTCAACCAGCAATCCAGCGGTGCGGAATGGGACGCCCACAAGGCGCTGATGCGCACCACCTCGCCCATCGTGGATTGCGGCGTGCATTATGTTGATGTGATGTGCCAGATCACCGATGCGCGGCCCCTGCGGGTGCATGGCATGGGGCTGCGGCTGAGCGATGAGATCGCGGCGGATATGTATAACTACGGCCAGTTTCAGGTGGTGTTCGAGGATGGCTCGGTGGGCTGGTATGAGGCCGGTTGGGGGCCGATGATGTCGGAGACCGCGTTTTTCGTGAAGGATATCGTCAGCCCTGCAGGGTCCGTTTCGATCATGGATGGCGACAAGGGCGGCTCTTCGGAGATCGAGGGGCACACCCGGGTGGGTGGGCTCAAGCTGCACCGGCCCGGGGGTGATGAGGTGATCGACCTGCCCGATGAGCCGAGCCATCAGACGCTTTGCGATGCCGAGCAGGCGTTTTTGCTACGCGCCATTGCCGAGGATATCGACCTTGCGCGCCATGCCGAGGATGCGGTGCAAAGCCTTGCGATCTGTCTTGCCGCCGATGAGAGCATTCGCACCGGCGCGGTGGTTACGCTTTAGCCCTCGGGCCATCGACGGCATTGGCCGATGCCAGATTGGCTAGGAGAACGCGCAATCCGGCCCGCGGGCAAGCGGGGTTTCGATGGAGCGCCCGGTTGGGAGCCAGTCGAAGATTGCCACCGCGTTGCCGCCGTCAAAGCCGATCATCAGGGTGCTGGTTTCGGGTTGCAGGGCCACGCCCTCGGCGTCGAAGCCCCACTCCGAGAGCGGGGTGACGGATAGCACCTCGCCTTCGGGCGACAGTTCGAAGAGCGCGTTGAGGCCTTCGTTATCATCCACCACGAGGATGTTGCCGGAGAACGGATCACGCTCCACCCCCTGCGGCTCGATCATCGGCGGGCTGAAGCCATCGCCCCAGAGTTCCATCAGCACCGCGCCGTCCGGGGCCACGCGCAGCAGGCGGGAGGGGTCATCCTCCACCACCAGATAGCTGCCGTCTGCATCGGCGTGCAGGCCTTCGGTGTCGGAGAGGGTGGCGGAAAGGGAGAAATCACTGTCGATCGGGCGGCCAGACCTGTCGACCCGACGAAAGCCGCCCCAGCCATCGGCCAGCAGCAGCGCGCCGGGCTCGGCGGTGAGGCTGCGCACCTGAGACAAGCCGCTTTCAAACCGCTGGATCTCTTCGCCAGTGGTGTTGAGCAGGATCACCTCGCGCCCCTCGGTGGCGATCCAGAAGCCGCAGACCTGCGCATCATAGGCGATGGAGACCCCGCGAAGGCCCGGCAGGGTGAGGCGGTGCAGGAGTTCCGCGCGCGCCGGGGTGGCGGCGAGGGTGACGAGGGCTAGGACAAGGGCCGAGAAACGCATGGCACACCGGGGGCTGGCTCTTGTGAAGAGTGAGGCACAAGGTGGGCTGCGGTCAAGCTGTGGCTCTCAGGATGTTTTGGCCCCGGCCTAAATGTCGAAGCTGGAGGGCAGCACGACCATATCGCGGATCGTCACATTGCGCGGGCGGGAAAGGGCAAACACCACCGCATCCGCCACCTCCCCCGGCTCCAGCAGCGCGCCGTTTTCCTTGGCTTTGCGCAGGTTCTCTTCGGGCCAGTCGGCCAGCAGCGCCGAGTGAACCGGCCCGGGCGACACCTGCGCCACTCGGATGCCCTTGCCCATGAGCTGGCGGCGCATGATTTGCACAAAGCTCGTCATCGCCCATTTCGAGCCGGAATAGACCGGCTCCCAAGGGATCGCCGCATGGCCGGCAACGGAGCATGTGACCATGATATCGCCGGTGCCGCGCTCGCTCATATGGGGGATGACGGCGTGCACGTTTTTCATCACCGCGTTGATGTTGAGGCCCAGCATACGGTCGATGGTGGCCGGATCGGTGTCTGCCAAATCGCCGCCGATGTAGCTGCCCGCGTTGCAATGCAAGATGTCGATCTGCCCGGTCTTGGCGAGGATCTCGGGCACCATCGCGTTACAGCTCTCGGCATTGAGCAAGTCGGTAACCTGCGCGAGGCAGCGGGCCCCGTGCTGCTCGGTCAGACGCGCCAGAGCGGCCTCGTCGCGGTCCACCAGCACCACGGTGGCGCCCTCCCCCAGCAGCGCCTCTGCGGTGGCCAGCCCGATCCCCGAAGCGCCGCCGGTGATGGTTGCAACCTTGCCTTCGAAACGTGATGCCATTCTCTCTCTCCCTTAAATGCGGATCAGACGGCCAGAAAGCCACCGTCAACGGGCAGCACCGTGCCCGTTACCATGTCGCTATCGGCCCCCAGCAGCGTGGCGATGGCCCGGGCCACATGCTCGACCTCGGCAAACCGCCCGACAGGATGGCGCACCATCATCGGCTCGGATTTTGCCGGATCGCTCCAGGCCTCGGCGGCCAGCTCTGTCATGGTGATGGTCGGGGCAACGCAGTTGACGCGGATGCCGTAGGGGCCGAGTTCTTTGGCCATGACCCGGCTCGCGCCCTCCAGCCCGGCCTTGGAGGCGGCGTAGCACATGTGCTCGGCAAAGCCCCGGTGCCCGGCAATGGAGGTGACGTTGACGATGGCCCCGCCGCCGCCCGCCGCGACACGGGCATGGGCGAAGGCCTGAGCGCAGACCAGAGCGGCGCGAAGATTGATGCCAAGCACCGTCTCATAGCCTGCTTCGGTCATCTCCAGCACGCTTTCCAGCACATTGGTGCCCGCGCAGTTGACCAGAAAATCGGCTGGCCCGGCCTCGTCCATCGCCGCGCGCGCCGCGGCGGTATCGGCAAGATCCGCGGTAATGGCCCGTGCGCCGGTTTCGGCGGCAAGGCTCTCGAGATCGGCGGCGGTGCGGGCGATGGCCACCACCTGCGCCCCTCGCGCGGCCAGAAGCTGCGCCGTGGCGCGACCAATGCCCTTGCCCGCGCCGGTGATGATGGCCGTCCGGCCTTTGAAATCGTCGCTCATGCGCCCTCCTCCTCCGCCGCCAAGAGCAGCTCGGCGGTTACGTCATCTGTTACCAGGGTATCGACCAGCCCGGCCCGCGTGGCGGCACGGATGATCGGGGCCTTGTGCGCCCCTGCGGCGGCCATGATCTTCAGCGGCACTTGGGCGACGGTTTCCATCGAAACGCCGATGGCGCGCCGGTCAATCGGATGGTCAATCGGCTTGCCGTCGGTGCCCAGAAAGCGGCCCAGCACATCGCCGATGGCCCCCACCGCACGCAGGTCTGCCGCCGTGACCTCGCTGGGCAGGCCATTGGCCACAAGGAACGACTTGTCAGACACATCGCTTGCCGTCAGCACAGCGGCGTCGAGATCTTCGAATTTGGCAAAATGCGCGGCGAAGAGCTCCTGCGCCAGAAAGGCGGCCCTATCGACCCCTTCGGATAGATAGACCGGCGCGGTGAGCAGGGAGTATTGCGCGCCCAGCTTTTCGGCGAGGCCGGAGGCGATGGAAAAGGCATTGAAGGAGGCCCCGCGCGAGGTGCCACCGAGCATGGAGACAACCTCCAGCGCCGGGTTGGAGAGCCGGGGCAGACGCCGCACCGCGCTTTCCAACGTAAGGCCCCAAGACACGCCAAGGCGCTTCCAGCCGCCATCGCGCAACTCTTCGGTCAGGTAGCTCGACAGCGCCGCGCCAACGGGGGTGTGATAATCATAGGCCTCGCGGTTTGCCGGGGCGACAAGCGCCTTGGTCAGCCCGAGCGCGCTGCGCAGCCGTTCCTGCAATTCGATGCAGGGCAAGAAGGGCGAGTCGATCTCGATGCGCACCGTCCCTTGTGCCCGCGCCTTCTGTATCGCCTGATTCACCCGCAACCGCGTGACTCCCATCATGCGGGCCACTTCGGCCTGGGTCATTTCGTTGATGAAATAGTGCCAGCATACCTCGCAAATGAAGGCATCGCTGTCGTCCTGCGGATCGCGCGGCATTGCTTCTCCCGTTCCTCCCTTGGCGCAGGCAGATCATGCGCCGGTGGGTTCACATGGCATGAAATGCATATGTCAGGCAAGCAATACAAATGATATTTTTCACTTGCGCGACCCTCATTACATATGTAAATCGAAGCCCACGAGGAGGCGTTGGCGTGAGGGGGATAGAGCCTTGCTGGCGCATTGCCGCGACACATAAGACCTTTTGGGAGGACACCATGAAGATCGCATTTAGAACCGGCGCCTCAGCGCTGGCACTTTGCCTTGCTGCCGGCTTTGCGGGCGCACAGGACATGACCATTGAAAACCAGGACTGGTGGCAGGAGGCCGGTGCCAAGTTTGAAGGCGTCACCCTGCGCGGCGTGACGGAAAGCACCCCGCCGTCAAACTTTGTGGGCGATGTGCTCGCGCCGAAATTCGAGGAGCTCACCGGCATTCGCGTGGAGGTGGAAACTACCTCTTGGGATCAGATGTATGACAAGGCGATCAAGGATATGGAGGCCGGCACCGGCATCTATGACATGGTCTATATCGAGCAGGACATCGTTTATGCCTACCTCGCCCGCGACTTTTTGGTGAACACCACCAAGGCGCTGGCCGAGAAGTCCGAGCTGAAAGCGCCGGGCTACGACGAGGCCAACTTCACCACCTTTGCCGACAACTTCCGCGGTGCCGAGGATGGCGACCTCTACGGCATTCCGATGGAAGCCTTCATCAAGATCTACCTTTACCGGACCGACCTCTTTGGCGATGCCGATATTCAGGCCGCCTTCAAGGAGCAGACGGGCCGAGACCTTGCCCCGGCCACGACCCACGAGGAATACGCCGAGATCGCGCAGTTCTTTACCGCCTATGGTGAAGAGAACGATATGGACCTCTGGGGCACGACGGCTCAGGCCCACACCGGCCACCCGGCCTCGTGGTATGAGTTCTTCGAGAGTGTTGCGCCGACCTATGGCGTGTACGACTGGGGCATCAACCCCGGCGAGAACTACGGTGCCAGCGTTGAGAATGGCGGCGAGATGAACTCGGACGCGGCCAAGGAAGCGCTGACATGGTGGCTTTCGATGCGTGACATCGCGCCGCCGGAATCGGTGCAGTCCACATGGACGGAAGTGGCCACCACCTTTGCCGCAGGACGGGTTGCTCAGGGGCTGGTCTATGGGGAAAACGCAGCCTGGATCGCCGCTGACGAGACCAAGAGCCGTGTGGTTGGCAATGTGGGCGTGGCCCTGCCGCCGCTGCAAGAGGGTGTGATGGGTGCCGCCGAAGCTGGTGAGGGCTACATCGGCTATTACGACGGCGGTGCCTTTGGCCTGCCCGCGACCTCCAAGAACCAGGATGCGGCGCTGCTGTTCCTGCAATTCATGGCACTGCCCGAGGTGCAGGAGCAATGGGCGATGGCCTCGCGCATCACGCTCGACAGCACCTATGACACGCCGATGGTCAAGGAGCTCGACGAGGAGCTTGGCGGCTACTTCACCATGATGAAGGATCAGGGCTACCTGTTCAAAGGCGCGCCGGAGTACCCGTTCCACCGGCAGGTGCTGGAGGCGACCGCGCCCACCTTCTACTCGATCCTCACCGGTGACACGCCTGTCAGCGAAGGGCTCGACAAGATGGCCGCAGAGGCCGAGGCAGAGCTGAAGACGCTGGGCTACCGCGAGTAAGCCCGCAGCCAAGCTCTCGCGGCGGGCCGCCTGCTCCCGGGCGGCCCGCCCTCGCCTTCACAGACGCTCCACCCGGGGCGATTTTCACCGCGCTCCCTGACAGGAAAGGTTGGCCAGATGCGTTCCAACAGATTGGGCTGGTGGCTGCTTTCGCCCACCCTGCTCGTGCTCTTCCTCTTCGGCGCGGTGCCCTTTTTCTACGTGCTGTGGCTGGCGTTCCATCAGTGGAACCCCTTTGCCACCAACCCCGACATCATCTACAACGGCGCCGAAAACTTCCGCCGCCTGGTGTTTGACACCGCCTTCCTGAATTCACTCGGCGTCACGGTGGCCTTCGTTGTCTTCGCGGTGCTCACCGAACTGGTGATCGGCTACATGCTGGCCCGCGCCTTCATGCGCGACTTTCCCGGCAAGGCGATCTTTCGCACCATCCACACGCTGCCGCTGATCATGGCGCCGATCATCGTTGGCTCGATCTGGAAGCTGATGACCACCCCCTCGATCGGGATCATCCCGCACCTGCTCGACGAGTGGTTTGGCTATGATCTCAACATCGGCCAGTCGGCGCTTGCGGCCTTTACCATCACGGTCATCATGGATGTCTGGCACTGGACGCCGCTGGTGACGCTTACGCTCATTGCCGCGCTTGTCTCGCTGCCAGCCGATCCGTTCGAGCAGGCGCAGATCGACGGGGCGAACAAGCGCCAGATCTTCTGGCATATCACCCTGCCGATGATCGCACCCGCCGTGGTGGCCACCGTCTTCATCCGGCTGATGGACGCGCTGCGCACGGTGGACGAGGTGCTGATGCTCACCGGCGGCGGGCCCGGCTCGGCCACGCGCTACCTTGGCGTGCACATCTTCAAGGAGGTCTTTCCGAAGACCAACTACGGCTACGGCTCGGCCATTTCGGTGATCGTGCTCTACCTCACCATCGTCGTCTGCTGGCTGCTCTACGTCGGCATGCTCGCCCCCCGGAACAAGAAGTGAGGCCGCAGAGATGAAAAAGCGCAATCCATGGCTGCAAACCCTGTTTTGGGTCATCATCAGCTTCCTCACGCTGTTCCCGATCTACTGGCTCTTCGTGATTTCGGTGAAACCGGCGGTGGACCTGTTTTCGACCCCCGATATCATTCTGCGCGGGGCCTATTGGCAGAACTACGTGGATGTCTGGACAGACCGGACGCTGCGCGGCTACATGCTGAACTCGCTCATCATCTCCTCGGGCAACGCGCTGCTCTGCACCACGCTTGGGTTCTTTGCCTGCTACGCGCTGACGCGCTTCAACCTTGGTGGCAAGGAGAGCATCTTTTTCTGGACCATCACCAACCGGATGGCCCCGCCCGCGGTGTTCCTGCTGCCGCTCTTCCTGCTGATGACGCAGGTTTACCGGATCGGGGATTTCACCCTGCTGGACACCCGGTTTGGCATGATCATGGTCTATTGCACCTTCAACCTGCCCTTCGCCATTTGGACGCTGCGGCCCACGCTGGACGGCATCCCCCGCGAGCTGGACGAGGCGGCCTATGTTGACGGCGCGTCGAGCTGGAAGGTGATCTCGGAAGTGGTCTTTCCGCTCTGCCGCCCGGGCCTTGCCGTTACGCTGATCCTGACCTGGGTCTTTGCGTGGAACGAATATCTGCTGGCCGCCACGCTCACCAACTTCAACGCCCGCACGCTCACGACGGGGCTCAGTGAATACGTCACCACCACCGGCACAGAATGGGGGATCATGGCGGCGATCTCGGTGTTCACCCTGATCCCGGCGCTGATCGTCTTCACCATGGTGCAGCGCCATATCGTGGCCGGGCTCACCTTTGGCGCCGTGAAAGGGTGATGAGATGACCGAGATCGACAACGAACCCATCGACATCCTCGAAGAAGAGGTGCCGCCCCCTGCCCCGCCACCCGTCGGCTTTCTGCCGATCGAGACCAACTGGTTTGACCGGCTGTTCATCTCGCTGGTGATCTGGGTGGCCATCTGCCTCGTCTGGCTGCGCTTCATCGAGCCGCTGGGGGCAGACCTTTACATCGCCCATGCCATTTCGGTGGCGGCGGGCCTCTACATCATCTGGAAAGGATAGGCGGATGAAATCGCTGGTCTTGGAACAGAAGCACGAGCTTTCGCTGCGCGACTTCCCGCAGATCGACCGGGAGGAGGAGGTGCTGGGCCCGCGCGATGTGCGCATCAAGCTGCACACCGTCGGCATCTGCGGTTCTGACGTACATTACTACACCCACGGGCGGATTGGACCCTTCGTGGTGAAAGCGCCGATGATCCTCGGGCATGAGGCCTCGGGCACGGTGATCGAGGTGGGCGATGAGGTGCGCACGCTGGCGGTGGGAGACAGGGTTTGCGCCGAGCCGGGCATCCCCGATCCGAACTCCCGCGCAACGCGTCTGGGCATCTACAACGTCGACCCGGCGGTGCGCTTTTGGGCCACGCCGCCGGTGCACGGCATCCTGCGGCCAACCTGCGTGCACCCTGAGGCCTTCACCTTCAAACTGCCGGAGAACGTCAGCTTTGCCGAGGCGGCCATGGTGGAGCCGCTGGCGGTTGGGGTGCATGCGGCCACCAAGGCCCGGGTCAAACCGGGGGATGTGGGCGTTGTGATGGGGGCCGGGCCGATTGGGCTTGTCACCGCGCTTTCGGCGCTGGCAGCGGGCTGCGCCCGGGTTTACGTCACCGACCTTTCGGAGACAAAGCTGGCCATCGCCGCCGCTCTCAGCCCGGCCATTGTGCCGGTGCTGGCCCCGGGCGAAGACCTTGCGGCCCGCGTGCTGGCAGAAACCGAGGGCTGGGGCGCGGATGTGGTTTGGGAGGCGACCGGCTCGCCCAAGGCGGCGGCGCGCGTCTTTGAGCCGCTGGCCCCGGGCGGCTGCGTGACGCTCATCGGCGGCCAGCCGGACCCGATCAGCTATGACGCTGGTGCGGCGATGGTGCGCGAGGCCCGTGTGGAGAACATCTTTCGCTATGCACATGTCTTTCCGCGCTGCCTGGCAATGCTTTCCTCGGGTGCGATCGACGTGAAACCCCTGATTACCAGCACATATGGCTTCGACGACAGCGTCGCCGCCTTCCAGCGGGCCGCCGAGGCACCGCCGGAAGAGGTGAAGATGCAGATCGAACTGCCGCAATGACACCCGAGGAGAACAGCCGTGGCTGACGTGAAAATCGACAATGTGATCAAGCGATACGGCAGCGTGCAGGTGATGCACGGGGTCTCGGCGCAGATCGAAGACGGCGAGTTTGTAGTGCTCGTCGGCCCCTCGGGTTGCGGCAAATCCACCCTGCTGCGCATGCTTGCGGGGCTGGAGGAGATATCGGGCGGCGAGATTTCCATCGGGGGCCGGGTTGTTAACGACATCGCGCCCAAAGAGCGCGACATCGCCATGGTGTTCCAGAGCTACGCGCTCTACCCGCACAAGACCGTGGCCGACAATATCGGCTTTCCGCTCAAGATGGCGAAGCGCCCGAAGGAGGAGGTGCGCGAGAAGGTTGAGCATGCGGCGGCCATTCTTGACCTGACCAAGTATCTCAAACGCTTCCCCAAGGAGCTTTCGGGCGGGCAGCGCCAGCGGGTTGCGATGGGCCGCGCCATCGTGCGCGATCCGCAGGTGTTTCTGTTCGATGAGCCGCTCTCGAACCTCGATGCAAAGCTGCGGGTGACGATGCGGGTTGAGATCAAGGAGTTGCACCAGCGGCTGGGAACCACCATCGTCTACGTGACCCACGATCAGATCGAGGCAATGACCATGGCAGATAAGATCGTCGTCATGCGGGACGGGCGGGTGGAGCAGATTGGCGCGCCGCTTGAGCTTTATGACCGGCCCGAAAGCGTTTTCGTCGCCGGGTTCATCGGTTCGCCTTCGATGAACTTCGTTCACGGCAAGATTGCTGGCACTGGCGACAGCCGCCACTTTGTTTCCGATGACGGGATGGCGTTGCCGGTGCCCGATATGCCGCTGGAAGAGGGCCAGCCCGTGACCTATGGCATCCGCCCCGAGGATATCGAGATCGGGCCGGGGGGTACCCCGGTGAAGGTGGTGGTGGTGGAGCCGACCGGCTCGGAGACACAGGTGTTTGCCCGCGCGGGCAAGGATTTGATCGACGCCGTGGTGAAGGAGCGCCTTCAGGCGCGACCCGGCGAGGAGATTGGCTTTATCATCGACCCGGCGAAGGTGCACCTCTTTGACAGAAACACCGAGAAGCACCTGTGAGCGACAGCGACGTGCATAACATCAGGGCGATAATTTTTGACCTCGACGGATGCCTCGTGGATAGCGAGCCGCATTCGCTGGAGGCGATTGCGACAGAAATGCGCGCCGTGGGCGTGGAGGATGCGCGGGCCGAGGACATTCGGCGCGACTATCTCGGCGTGTCGATGACCGACATTTGCCGCGACATCACCCGGCGCATTGGCCGCGATGTGCCCGCCGATTTTGTTGACCGCGTGGAGACCGGGCTGTTTGCGGTCTATGCCGAGAAGCTCACGCAGATTGACGGCGCCACCCGCCTGCTCGACCGCTTGAGCGAGGCAGGGCTGCCCACCGCCATTGCAACTGGTGGCTCGGTGCGGCGGATGCGCGAAACCCTGCGTCTTGGCGGGTTGGCCGCGTATTTTGAGGGCCGTGCGTTCAGCGCCGAGACGGTGGAGCGCGGCAAGCCTGCGCCCGATCTCTTTTTGCTGGCGGCGCGTGAGCTTGGCGTTGCGCCGGAGCATTGCGCGGTGCTGGAAGACTCGCCACATGGCATCGAAGGGGCACGCGCCGCTGGGATGCACCCGATCGGCTTTGTCGGCGGCGGCCACCTTGACCCGATCCGCGAAAGCCATCGCGCACGGCTGCTGGAGGCCGGCGCGGCGCAGGTGGTTGATACGCTTGAGGCTGCCTTTCCCGCGCTGACGCGCAGAGCAAGCGCCTGAGCCGATGAGCTATCTTGGCATCGACCTTGGCACCTCCGGACTGCGCGCCCTGCTTGTCGATGACACGGGCGCACCGATTGGTGCCACGGAGGCCAGCTATCCGGTGCACCACCCGCACTCCGGCTGGTCGGAGCAAGACCCTGCTGATTGGGTCGAGGCATTGGAAAAAGCCATCGGCACCCTGCGCGCGCAATACCCGGCCTTTGCCGCCCTGCGCGGCATTGGCGTTGCCGGGCAGATGCACGGGGCCACACTGCTCGACGCGGATGACAAGGTGCTGCGGCGCTGCATTTTGTGGAACGACAGCCGCTCGCACGAGGAAGCTGCCCGGCTTGACGCGGTGCCGGGCGTGCGGGCCCATTCGGGCAATGTCGTGTTTGCCGGGTTCACCGCGCCCAAGCTGGATTGGGTCCGCACGCACGAGCCGGAGATTTTCGGCCGCACGGCGAAGGTCTTGCTGCCTGCGGGGTTTCTGAACCTTTATCTCACTGGCGAACATGTGGCCGACATGTCCGACAGTGCGGGCACCTCATGGCTCGACACCGGTGCGCGCGGCTGGTCTGACGCGCTGCTGGAGGCCGGGCACATGCGGCGGGATCAAATGCCGCGGCTGGTGGAGGGCTGCGAGGCTGCGGGCATGTTGCGCCCCGATCTGGCCCGCGCATGGGGGCTGGCGCACCCGGTTATCGTGACCGGCGGCGCGGGCGACAATGCTGCCGCCGCCTGCGGAATTGGCGCGATGCAGGAGGGGCAGGGTTTTGTCTCTCTTGGCACCTCTGGGGTGTTGCTGACCGCGCGCAACGGCTACGCGCCCGCGCCGGAAACCGCCGTGCACACCTTTTGCCACGCGGTGCCGGGGCGCTGGTATCAGATGGGAGTGATGCTTTCGGCCACCGATAGCCTCAACTGGCTCTCCAGCATCACCCAGACCCGCCCCTCCGAGCTGTCTGCAGCCCTTGGCGAGGCGTTGCAGCCGCCGGGGCCGGTGCGCTTTTTGCCCTACCTGTCGGGCGAACGAACACCCCATAACGACGCCGCGATCCGAGCCAGTTTTACCGGGATCGGGGCGGACTGCACCCGTGAGGGCCTGACCCGCGCCGTAATGGAGGGCGTGGCCTTTGCCCTGCGCGAAAACCTCGAAGCCCTGCGCGCCACAGGTGCCAACCCTTCAGAGCTGATCGCGATCGGGGGCGGCACCCGTTCGCCCTATTGGCTCAAACTCATTGCGACGACGCTCGGCATTCCTCTCGTCTTGCCTGCCGATGGCGAATTTGGGGCTGCACTCGGCGCGGCGCGTCTTGCCACGCTGGCCGCAACCGGAGAGGCGATGGAAGCGGTCATGCAGCCGCCAGACCGGGGGCAGCGGATTGATCCGGTTGCCGACATGCGCGACGGCTTCGACGAGGCCTTCGGGCGGTTCAGAACAGCCTATAGAGCCACGCGAGACATTCAGTAGCCACGCCGCTCAGCGGCCTGCGACAGAGGATTGGTAGTCGTTGAGGCCAGAGATCAGCGCCGTGCCGGTTGGGGCCTCGTTGCGGGCGCAGAACTCTGCCCAGACCGCGCCGAAGGGCAGATCCTTGTACTCCTCCGTCAGCATGAAGCGGGACGAGAAATCCAGCGCATCTTCCGCCGCGCGAAGCGGGCCAAGCGGCATCAGCAGGGCGCGCAGGAGCGCCTTTTGCATGTTGCGGGTGCCGATAACCCAGGCTGCGGTGCGGCTGATGGTGGCATCGAAGAAATCGAGCCCAATGTGGGTGCGCCCGAGCAATTCAGACGCCACCAGCTCGTTGGCCATCGCCTGAATGTCATCGTTCAGCAGGATCACATGGTCGCTGTCCCAGCGCATTGGGCGGCTGACGTGCAGCAAGATCTCGTCGAGAGACAAGGCGCAGGCCGAGAGCTTGTCGGCGATGTTCTCGGTCGGGTGGAAATGGCCCATGTCGAGGCAAAGCAGCGTGCCCTTGCGGATCGCATAGCCCATGTAGAACTCGTGGCTACCTACGGTGCAGGCCTCCACCCCGATGCCGAAAAGCTTGCTCTCCACCGCATCCAGCATCTTGGCCCGATCCTGCCCGGGGGCCAGCATTTCATCCAGCGAGGCTTCAAGCCGCTTGCGCGCCGCCATCCTGTCTACCGGCACATCCTTGTAGCCATCCGGCACCCAGATGTTGTTGATGCAGGCCGAGCCCAACTCTTCGCCAATCTTCGCGGCAATCTCGCGCGTGCGCTTGCCATGCTCGATCCAGAAATCGCGAATGCCCTTGTCCGGGTGCGCGAGGGTCAGGTTGTCGTCGGCCTTTTCGTGGGCAAAGAAAGTTGGGTTGAAGTCCAGCCCGATGCCCTGCGCCTTCGCCCAATCAACCCAAGGCGCGAAATGCTTGTATTCGATCTCGTCGCGGTCGGGCGTTTCATCGCTGTCGAGATACATCGCGTGCAGGTTCAGCCGATGCGATCCGGGGATCATCGAGTAGGCAAACTCGAGATCGGCGCGCAGCTCATCCGGCGTGCGGGCGCGGCCGGGGTAGTTGCCGGTGGCCTGAATGCCGCCGCCCGATGTAGCGGTACGGTTCTCAAACCCCACTACGTCATCGCCCTGCCAGCAATGCATCGAGATCGGGATAGTCTTGAGCCGTTCAAGCGCGGCCTCGGTGTCGATGCCCCAATCGGAAAACTGCGCCTTGGCGCTGTCATAGATGCTCATTGTCTTTCCTCCCTGTCCCGCGCTCAGCGCGTGAACGCCTGAACATTGCCCGCATCCACGTTGAGGATGTTGCCGGTGGATTTTGCCGAGAGGTCCGACGCCAGAAAATAGGCTGCTTCCGCAATGTCCTCAGGCAGAACCGAACGCTTCAGCATCGAGCGCTGGCGATACATCTCTTCCAGCCCTTCCTTGTCGGTGCCATAGGTTCCGGCGCGCTGTTCCAGCCACTCACCTTCCCAGATTTTTGAGCCGCGCAGCACGGCATCCGGGTTGACCACATTGACCCGAATGCCGGCCTCCGCCCCTTCCAGCGCCAAGCAACGGGCGAGGTGAATTTCGCTCGCCTTGGCGGTGCAATAGGCCGAGGCATTGGGCGATGCGGCGAGGCCGTTTTTGGAAGCGACAAACACAATCGCGCCGCCCATGTCTTGCACCCGCATCACCTTGAAGGCCTCACGGCTAACGAGGAAATACCCGGTGCTGAGTATATCCATGTTCTTGTTCCACAGCGCCAGCGTGGTTTCTTCCACCGGGGCCGAAGAGGCGATGCCGGCGTTGGAGACGAGAATATCAATGCCGCCGAACTCCACCGCGCATTCGGCATAGGCAGCGGCCACGGCGCTCTCGTCGGTGACGTTCATGTTGACGGTGCGCACCACGTCTTTGCCAAAACGCGTGGCCAGGCCTTCCTGCGTCGCCGCAAGCGCCTCATCGTTGATGTCCGCCAGCATGACGCAGGCCCCCTCGCGCAGGTAACGTTCGGCGGTTGCCGCGCCAATGCCCCCTGCCCCGCCGGTCACCAGCGCCACGCGCCCGGCCAGCGATTTTGGCTTGGGCATGCGTTGCAGCTTGGCCTCTTCCAGCAGCCAGTATTCAATATCGAAAGCCTCCTGTTCGGGCAGGCCGACGTATTCGGAGACCGAGGACGCGCCGCGCATCACGTTGATCGCGTTGACATAGAACTCACCGGAAATGCGCGCTGTCGCCTTGTCCTTGGCAAAGGTGATCATGCCGACACCGGGCACGAGGTAGACCACCGCGTTTGGGTCGCGCAGCGCGGGGCTGTCATCACGTTTGCAGCGCTCGTAATAGGCTTTGTAGTCTTCGCGGTAGGCCTCGATCTGGGCGGGCAACCCTTCAAGCACCTCGTCGAGATTGCCCTTGGCCGGGTCGAAGTTGACCACCAGCGGGCGGATCTTGGTGCGCAGGAAGTGATCGGGGCAGGATGTGCCGAGCGCGGCCAGCGGCTCCATGTTTTGCGCGTTGACGAATTCCAGCACCGCAGCGCTGTCGTTGAAGTGGCCCACCATGTGCTGGTTGCCAGACACGAAGCCACGGATCGCGGGCATCAGCCGCGCGGCCGTGGCGCGGCGCTCGGTTTCGGGCAGGCTCTGGTGCTTTGCCCCGCTAAAGGGCGCCACGCCCTCGGTCTTTTTCGCCAGCCATTCTGTGGCGACATTGATGATTTCAATGGTCTTGTCGTAGCAGGATTTTGCGGTGTCACTCCAGGTGAACAGCCCGTGGCTTTCAAGCACAACGCCCTCGGCCTCGGGGTTCTCCTCGCAGAACTTGCCCAGCCAGAGCCCCAGCTCGTAGCCCGGCTTCTTCCACGGTAGCCAGCCGATCTTGTCGCCAAAGATCTCTTGCGTCAGTTCCTTGGAGTTCTTCGAGGCCGCGATGGCAATGATCGCATCGGCATGCACGTGGTCGACATGTTTGCGCGGCACATAGGCATGCAGCGGCGTGTCGATGGAGGCGGCCCGCGGGTTTAGCCGGAAGGTGCAATGCGGCAGGTAGCCAACCATCTCGTCTTCATGCTCGACACCGCGATAAAGCCCCTTCAGCGCCTCCAGCTTTTCCATGTAGAGCGTGGCAAAGCCGTCCATCTTGATCGAGCCGATATCACCGCCCGAGCCCTTGACCCAGAGCACCTCCACCTGCTCGCCGGTGAGCGGATCGGTCTCCATGACCTTGGCCGAGGTATTGCCGCCGCCATAGTTGGTCACGCGCTTGTCGGCGCCGAGCGTATTGGAGCGATAGAGCAGCAGTTCCGACTCGCTCATCCCCGCTGCCTCGCCCTCATCCCAGCGGTTTTCAAGTAGCTGATTATCAACGGTTTTCAGCATGACATCCTCCCATGCGGCGCGCCGCGCCCTGCCTGATCACTTGCGCCGGAGACTGATCTTGGTGCGCCAAGTTGTCAATCACAAACGATCATTTTCAATCATATTGAACTGCAGCATGATTGCTTATGATCATTCATGATTGACAGCGATTGTGATTCTGGACAATGTTCACTCGCCAAGGGAGGACCGGATGCACGAAACCGAGCGCCACAGGATCATTTTGTCAGCGGTTCAGGACCGGCCCATGGTGACTGTGGTGGACCTGTGCAATCTGACCGAGGCCTCCGAGGCCACGATCCGCCGCGATATCGCTGCGCTGCATATGCAAAAGAAGCTGCGGCGCGTGCGTGGCGGGGCCGAGGCGATCACGCCGCCGCAGTTCGTGGGGCTTGCCGGGCGTCCGTTTTCCGTCAACCAGACGATGCAGGGCCGCCAGAAGCAGGCGATTGCGCGGGCGGCGGTTGATCTGTGCGAGGATGGCGACTCGATCATCATCAACGGCGGCACGACCACGTTCCAGATGGTGCACCCGCTTGCCTCGCGCCGCTGCCAAGTGTTCACCAACAGCTTTCCCATTGCCGAGCACCTGCTGAAGCATTCCAAGAACACCATCATGCTTTCGGGCGGCGCGATCTACCGCGAGCAAAACATCATCCTCAGCCCCTTCGACAATGACGTGACCCGCAATTTCTATGCGCGGCGGATGTTCATGGGGGCGCAGGGCCTTGGCCCCATCGGGCTGATGGAGGCCGACCCGCTGCTGGTTCAGGCCGAGCAAAAGTTGATTGGCCAGGCCGATGAGCTGGTGGTTCTGGTCGACAGCACGAAATTCGAGAACCGATCCAGCCTCGTGCTTTGCCCGCTGGCCCGGATCGACACGGTGATCACCGACGAGGGCATCACCGACAAGGCCGCCGCCATGTTGGAGGCCGTCGATGTGAAACTGATCGTCGCGCAATCGGGCGCGGCGCAGGAGGAGGACGAAGCGGCCTCTTAGACCCGCCTCAACACGTGATTCCAGGGAGGATATCATTATGAAAAGACGCAGCTTTACCAAACTCGCCCTCGGCCTCAGCCTTGGCGCATCGCTCATGGGCACCTCGGCCATGGCGCAGGACAACATGCGCATCGCGCTGGTGGTCAAGGCGCTCGGCATCGGCTTTTTCGAGGCCGCGCACAAAGGGGCCGAAGAAGCCGCTGGCGAACTCGAAAACGTGGAAATCATCTACACCGGCCCGACCGACACCACCGCCGAGGGCCAGATCGAGGTGATCAACTCGCTGATCGCCCAAGGCGTTGACGCGATTGCCGTTTCGGCCAATGACACCGATGCGCTGGTGCCCACGCTGAAGAAGGCGCAGCAGCGCGGTATCACTGTTATCTCGTGGGACTCGGGCGTAGCCGAAGAGGGCCGCCAGATGCACCTCAACCCCTCGTCCAACGCGCTGATCGGCAACATGATCATCAAGCTCGCCGCCGATGAGCTGCCCGATGGTGGGCAGGTTGCCCTGCTGTCTGCCACCACCACCTCGACCAACCAGAACATCTGGATCGAAGAGATGACCAAGGTGATGGGCAACTACCCCGGCATCGAGGTGGTCTCGACCGTCTATGGCGACGATCTGGCTGACAAATCCTACCGCGAAGCGCAGGGCCTCATGCAGTCTTACCCTGATCTGGATGCGATCATTGCGCCGACCTCGGTTGGCATCGTGGCGGCCGCTCAGGCGGTGGAAGACGCTGGCAAGATTGGCGAGGTCAACGTGACTGGCCTTGGCCTGCCCTCAGAAATGGCCGGTGCCATCGAGAGCGGTGCCTCCAAGAGCTTTGCCATCTGGAACCCGATCGACCTTGGATACTCGGCGGCAATGATCGCGCATGCGCTGGCCTCCGGCGAAGCCACGGCAGAGCCCGGCGCGGAAATCTCCATCGGTCGCATGGGCACCATCACGCTGGACGACACCAATTCTGCCGCAATGGCTGATCCGTTCGTTTACGACAGCTCGAACATCGACGAGTTCAAGTCGATCTTCTGATCTCGCCGCACTTTGGCGTGACGATGCGCCGGGGGGCACTGCCCTCCCGGCCCTTCACCACACTTTCCTGAAACCGCAGAGGGGCTGTTCACATGCTGGTGCAGACTGAACCCGTTTCTCCCGCCCCCACGGCGGCGAGCCCGGCTTTGGCCCTCGACGGGATCACCAAGACCTTTCCGGGCGTCAAAGCGCTCGATGGCGTGTCACTCCGGCTTTACCCCGGGCAGGTAACAGCGCTCGTGGGCGAGAACGGCGCAGGCAAGTCCACCGTCGTCAAAACGCTCACCGGAATCTACCAGCCCGATGGCGGCCAGATCCTTGTGGATGGCGTGCCCACCCGCTTCCCCACGGCGCAGGACGCCGCAAAGGCCGGGATCACCGCGATCCACCAGGAAACGGTGCTGTTTGACGAGCTTTCCGTTGCCGAAAACATCTTTATCGGACACGCCCCGCGCGGGCGGTTCGGCCTGATTGACTGGGCCGCGATGGAGGCCCGCTCCGCCGAAATTCTGCGTGGGATCGGCGCCGAGATCGACCCCGCCCACAAGCTGCACGACCTCGGGATTGCCAACAAGCACCTAGTGGCCATTGCCCGCGCGCTCTCTATCGACGCCCGCGTCGTCATCATGGACGAGCCAACCGCCGCGCTCTCGCACAAGGAAATTCAAGAGCTTTACGAGCTGGTTGAAAAACTGAAGGCGCAGGGCAAGGCGATCCTCTTCATCAGCCACAAGTTCGATGAGATCTTCCGCATCGCCGACCGCTTCACCGTGTTCCGCGATGGGCAGTTCATTGGCGATGGGCTGATCTCCGAGATCGACGAGGCGGCGCTGGTGAAGATGATGGTGGGCCGCGACGTGAGCCAGGTTTTTCCCGACCGGCAGAGTGCGCCGGGCGAAGAGGTGCTTCAGGTGGTGGGGTACAGCCACCCCACCGAGTTCGACGAAATCCGCTTTTCCCTTAAGCGCGGCGAAATCCTCGGCTTCTATGGGCTGGTCGGTGCGGGACGCTCCGAGTTCATGCAGGCCCTCTTTGGCATCACCCGCCCCTCCAAGGGGGTGACGAAAGTTGATGGCAAGCTTGCCGTTGTCCGCTCCCCCGCCGAAGCCATTGCGCAGGGTATTGTTTATGTGCCTGAGGATCGCGGCAAGCAGGGCGCAATCACGGCCATGCCGATCTTTCAGAACGTCACCTTGCCCTCGCTCGGGCGCACCTCGCGCCGGGGTTTCCTGAAGCTTGCCGAAGAGTTCCGGCTGGCCCGCGAATACACCGACCGGCTGGATCTGCGTGCCGCCTCGCTTGATACCGATGTTGGCAATCTCTCGGGCGGCAACCAGCAGAAGGTGGTGATCGCCAAGTGGCTGGCAACGCAGCCCAAGGTCATCATCCTCGACGAGCCGACCAAGGGCATCGACATCGGCTCCAAGGCTGCGGTCCACGAGTTTATGGCCGAGCTGGCCGCAGAGGGGCTGGCGGTGATCATGGTCAGCTCTGAGATCCCGGAAATCCTTGGCATGTCCGACCGGGTCATTGTGATGCGCGAGGGGCGCATGGTGGCGGAACTGGCCGGTGAAGAGCTGACCCCCGAAACGCTTGTCCGCCACGCGGCGGGGATATGAGGGCACCATGCTGCAACGATTGATCACCTCGCGCGAGGCGCTCCTGCTTGGAGCCATCGCCGTGCTGCTGGCGCTGATCGCCACGCGGTTTCCGGGCTTCGTTGCGCCCTCCAACCTTGCCGATGTGTTCAACGACACCTCGCCGCTGATCCTTTTGGCCATCGGCCAGATGATCGTGATCCTGACCAAGTGCATCGACCTCTCGGTGGCCGCCAATCTGGCGCTGACCGGTATGGTCGTCTCCATGCTCAACCTCGCCTTCCCCGGCCTGCCGGTGGCGGTGATCCTCGTGGTGGCGGTGGCGCTTGGCGCGGTGATGGGCATGTTCAACGGTATATTGGTCTGGAAACTCGACATTCCGCCCATCGTGGTGACGCTGGGCACGATGACGATCTACCGGGGCATCATCTTTCTGATTTCCGACGGAAAATGGGTGAACAGCCACGAGATGAGCGCCGCCTTCAAGGCCTTCCCGCGCTTCGAACTGCTGGGGCTGCCGATGCTGAGTTGGACGGCGATCCTCGCGGTGCTGGTCTTTACCATCGTCATGTCGCGCACCACGCTGGGCCGGGCGGCCTATGCTGTGGGCGGCAACCCGCACGCGGCGACCTATACCGGCATCGACGTGGGGCGCACGCAATTTTGGGCCTTCACCATCTCCGGCGCGTTGGCGGGCCTGACCGGCTATCTCTGGGTGTCGCGCTACGCGGTGGCCTATGTCGACATTGCTGGCGGGTTCGAGCTGGACGTGGTGGCAGCATGCGTGATCGGCGGCATCTCGATTGCCGGCGGCATCGGCTCGGTCGGCGGGGCGCTGCTGGGGGCGCTGTTCCTTGGCGTGATCAAGAACGCCCTGCCGGTGATCAACGTATCGCCCTTCTGGCAGCTGGCCATTTCGGGCGGGGCGATCATCATCGCCGTGGCCGTCAATGCTCGGGCCTCGCGCACCAAGGGCCGGATCATCCTCAAATCAGCGGAGCACGCGGCGTGACTGATACAACCCGTTTCATCCCCGACCGCCTGCAATCGCCGCTGCAGAAACGCCTGAAAAGCTGGGAGTCGCTGCTGCTGCTCGTGGCCATCGCAATCTTCATCGCCAACAGCTTTGCCTCGCCCTACTTTCTGAACGCATGGAACCTTTCGGACGCCACCTTCAACTTCACCGAAAAGGCGATGATCGCCTTCGCCATGGCGCTGCTGATCATCTCCGGCGAGATCGACCTGAGCGTGGCCGCCATCATTGCGCTGGCCTCCACGGCGATGGGCGCGGCGGTGCAGATGGGGGCCGGAACGCCGGTGCTGATCCTCGTTGGGCTTGGCACCGGGCTGCTCTGTGGGGCGTTCAACGGCGTGCTGGTGACGCGGCTGGGGTTGCCCTCCATCGTGGTGACCATCGGCACCATGAGCCTGTTTCGCGGGATCAGCTACATCGTGCTGGGCGATCAGGCGTTTCGCGGCTACCCGGCGGATTTTGCCTTTTTCGGGCAGGGCTACGTGTTTTGGGTCATCACCTTCGAGTTGGTGCTCTTTGCCATTCTGGCGGTGATCTACGGCGTTGTGCTGCATATGACCAACTTTGGCCGCGCGGTTTATGCCATTGGCAACAACCCCACCGGGGCGCTGTTTTCTGGCATCCGGGTGGCGCGGGTGAAGTTCATCCTCTTTCTGCTGACCGGGCTGATGTCGGGCGTTGCGGCGATCTGCCTGACCTCGCGGCTCGGCTCCACCCGCCCCTCCATCGCCACCGGCTGGGAGCTGGAAGTTGTGACGATGGTGGTGCTGGGCGGCGTGAACATCCTTGGTGGCTCGGGCACCATTCCCGGCGTGGTCATCGCGGCCTTTGTCATGGGGTTGGTGACATTCGGGCTGGGGCTTCTCAACGTTCCGGGGATCGTGATGTCTATCGTGATCGGCGGCCTGCTGATCGGGGTCATCGCCCTGCCCCGGCTCTGGAAGATGTGGCAGGCGAAGTGATGGAGAAATTTGCTTTCAAGATGCAGCTCAACCCGGGCTGCGAAGCAGAGTATCGCAAGCGCCATGATGAGATCTGGCCGGAGCTTGTGACACTGCTGAAAGAGGCCGGGGTGTCTGATTACTCGATCCACCTCGACCGGGAAACCGGCGTGCTTTTCGGCGTGCTCTGGCGGCGCGACGATCATGGGATGGAGGCCTTGCCTGCAACTGCGGTCATGCAAAAGTGGTGGGCCCATATGGCCGACATCATGGAAACCCACCCCGATAACGAGCCCGTAGCAGTGCCGCTCGAAACCGTCTTTCACATGCCATGAGCCATGTCGCTGTGATCGACATCGGCAAGACCAATGCCAAGCTGGCGCTGGTAGACCTTGCCGAACTGTCGGAAATCGCCGTGATCACCCGGCCCAACACGGTGCGCCCCGGCCCGCCCTATCCGCATTTCGATGTGGAAGGGCATTGGCGCTTTCTGCTGGAGGGGCTGGCCCGGTTTCATGCCGCGCATGGGATCGACGCAATCTCTGTGACCACCCACGGGGCCTGCGCCGCGCTTCTTGATGCCGAGGGGGGCCTTGCCGCCCCAATCCTCGACTACGAGTTCAACGGCCCGGACGAGCGCGCAACGGAGTATGACACCATTCGCCCGCCCTTCGATGAAACCGGCTCACCACGGCTGTCCGGCGGGCTGAACATCGGGGCGCAGCTCCATTGGCAGTTTGCAACTGATCCGGGGCTGAAGGCACGCACGCACACCATCGTCACCTACCCGCAATACTGGGGCCACCGGCTTACCGGCGTCGCCGCAACAGACGTGACCTCGCTTGGGTGCCACACCGACCTGTGGAACCCGCAGGAGGGGCGCTTTTCTTCCTTAGTGGAGCGTCTGGAAATCGCGGGCAAGATCGCCCCGGCGCGGCGCTCGGCTGATATCCTCGGGCCGATCCTGTCGGCGGTTGCCGAGCAAACCGGGCTTCCCGCAAACACACTGGTGACCTGCGGCATCCACGACAGCAACGCCTCGCTCCTTCCGCATCTTCTCGCGCAGGAGCCGCCGTTTTCGGTGGTGTCCAGCGGCACGTGGACCATCGCAATGTCCATCGGCGGGCGGCCTGTGGCACCTGATCCGGAAAAGGATGTGCTGATCAACGTCAACGCCTTTGGCGCGGCGGTGCCGTCGGCGCGGTTCATGGGCGGGCGCGAGCATGATCTGGCCACTGGCGGCCCCTACCCCGAGGCGAGCGATGCGGCCCTGTCTGAGGTGCTCGACCGGCGCATCATGCTGCTGCCCGCAATAGTGCCAGAGACCGGCCCCTTCCGTGGCCGCGCCTACCGCTGGACGGGCCCCGAGCCCCAGCCCGGCAGTGCCGAGCGCGGGGTGGCCGTGGCCTTCTATCTCGCTCTGGTTACCCGCCGCTGTCTCGACCTGATCGGCCACCGTGGCAAGATCATCGTGGAAGGCCCCTTTGCTAGAAACCGCCCCTACCTACAGATGCTCAGTGCCGCTACGGGCTGCGAGGTTTTGCCCATGGGCAGCGCCACCGGCACCAGCCAAGGCGCGGCGCTTTTGGTCAGAGACGCAGGTAACAAGCCAAATGCAGCCGCGCCGCAGCCTTCCATTGTGATCCCGAGTGACAGACGATTTGGGGCATATGCCGCGCTTTGGGCTAACGCCTGCGACTGAGGTTTGCTGCAGCGGTGAGGGCCAACCTGTGCGCGGCTTTGCCTTGAAAACAACTAAGGCCTTAACCCAGTCTTTCCCTCCGGCTCTCAGCCCGACCGGGCAGGAAGTAAGCGCTTTTTGTAGGGGGTCGGGTCCATATCTCGCAGGTCTATGCTGATGCTCTCCACCTCAGGGAAGCGCTCGGCAAGGGCGTCTCTCAGTGCTATGGCCAGTGCAGTTTTCTGCTCTGGTTCCCGCTCCGCCAGCGTGCTCACCGTCAGGTGCAAAAAGCTGCCCGTCCCGTCGAGATGCAAGAACTCCACGGCTTCGTAGATGCGCAGCTTGATATCCTCGCGCTCGATTGAGCCACAGCCAGCCCCGACCTCACCTACAAGCTGCAACGCAGCCTGACGGGCCTCGGGGCTGTTCAGCGCGTTGCCGTGCTCGAAGACGAAATGCGGCATCAGAACAGCCCGAAATACTCGGCCTGCTCCCACTCGGAGACGGTCAGGTGATAGCGTTCCCACTCCGAGCGGCGCAGCGTTGCTATGAAATCCACGAAGGTATCGCCGAGCGCGGCGCGATAGAAGTTTGAGGCCTCGAAGTGCTGGATCGCGCTTAGCAGGCTGTTCGGCAAAGCGGGGGCGGCGCTGTCGTAGGGGGTTTCCACCGGTTCGGGGGCGCGCAACCCGCGCTCTATCCCGTCCAGCCCGCAGAGGATCTGGCTGGCAAAGTAGTAATAGGGGTTGGCCGTTGTCTCGGCGACGCGGTTCTCGACCCGCGAGGCCGGATCTCCCGGGGCCATCATGGCGCGGATCATCGCCCCCCTATTGTCGCGCCCCCATTGAATGCGGTCGGGGGCAAGCTGGTGCGGGCGGTAGCGCTTGTAGCCGTTCACCGTGGGCGTGGTCAGCAGGCAGGTTTCGGCGGCATGCTCCAGCAGGCCGGCAATCCAGGCGCTGGCGGTGTCGCTCAGCTCTGCCTCAGCGGGCGGGATCATCAGGTTTTCGCCGGTCTTGGTATCCACAAGCGACTGGTGCAGGTGCCAGCCACTCGCGGCGGAGTTGGCCACGGCGGGTTTGCACATGAAGGTTGCATGCAGGCCCTTGCGCGCGCAGCTTTCCTTCACCATCGCCCGAAACATCATCATGTTGTCGGCATGGGTGAGCGGGTCTGCCGGATCGAAGGTGAACTCGAACTGGCTTGGCCCCATCTCCACCTCGGTCGAGCGCACCGGCAGGCCCATGGCCTGACAGTTGCGGCGCAGGTCATCCATCACCGGCTCCAGACGGTCATAATCCGCGCCGCTCAGAAACTGATAGCCTCGGGAGAGATTGCGGGTGGTGACAGCCGTGGCGGGCATGGTGGCATCGCTGTGCGCCATCTTGTCGTCGAGCAGCTCGAAGACGTGAAATTCCACCTCCAGCCCCGCCTGCATGGCAAGGCCGTGCTCGGCAAGGCGATCCACGGCCGCCTTCAGGATGCCGCGCGGCGAGAAGGCGATTGGCGCACCTGATTTCAAGTAGGGATCGCAGAAGATCCATGCCGAATGCGGCGACCATGGCAGAACACGGAAGGTTGCCGGGTCTGGCACCATCAGCAGGTCACGCCCCCCCGCCAGCTCGCCTTCGATCCCGTTGTTGTCGGCCCAGATCGGAAATGCGGTGCGGTTGGAGGTGTCTTTCAGGATCAGGGTGCTGGGCGCGGCGAGGCCGGAGCAGAAAACGCTCTCCAGCGCCGAGGCCACCACGGTTTTGCCGCGCAGGATGCCGTTTTGATCGGCAAAGAGCACGCGAACGGTTTCTGTCGAGCTGCCTTCAAGACGGGTCACCAACTCGACCGCCGCCTGCACCGCCTCGGGAGACAGGAGCCCCTCGCGGGCCAGTCGCCCGGCGGCGATCTTGTCGAGCGTCTTGCTCATTGCTCCACCTTGGCATCCCAGCCACTGCAAGCCGCGCGGCGCTCGGCATCACTGGCGGTGAAGGCCTCTTTCCAGTTCTCGCGGTCTCCGATCGTGTCGTTTGAGATCGGGCCGAAGACTTGTGCAGGATCGACAGCGCCATGCATCGGCAGCTCCTCAACCTTCCCTTCGGCCATCGCGGCAATGGCCGCCCGCATCATCCGGCGATACTTGATGATCGCCACGTCGGTTTTGCCAAGGTGCTCCTTGGTGCGGTCGAAGATCGGGCCGGGGCTTTCCACCGCCCATTGGTCGTGGACATTGATGTCGAGCCCCATGCCGGTATAGGTCTCGCGGCTCTGCTCTTCGGGGTCATAGCCGTAGTTGTTGCGCTTGTTCTTGAGCGGCGCATAGTCCGGCAGGCGGTGTTCCTTGAGGCGCTGCTCGCGCATCAGCTCCTTGTCGACGGGTTTGTCGAAGCTGGTAAACATCGAGTACCAGTAGCAATGCTCATCGTCGATCGGCACGTGCCATTGGGTGATGATCATCTCGCGGCTCATCGGGATCGAGATGGCCTCGGGGAAGATCTGGTTGGTGATCCGCACGTGGGTCTTGCCGTTGTCGAGGTGGCGCAGGGCGACGATGCGCATGCCATAGTCGGTTTCTTCCACCGAGATCTCCGGGCGCGGGTAGTCGCGCAGCAGCTTGGTCATCGGGATGTCGGTATCGGCGGCCTTGTCGCGGAACTGCTTGCCATAGGCGTCTGCCGGGTCTTCATCCTGCAGGAAGCGGTGGAGAAAGGAGGCGTGGACAGGGTCGATTCCGACTTCCATCGCCTGAAGCCAGTTGCACTCCCACAGGCCCTTGAAGGCAAAGACGTGGCTCTCGGGCGCGCGGAAACAGTCGAAGTTCGGAAACTCGGGCGGCTCCCCCGGCCCCATGTAGGCAAAGATGATCCCGTTCTTCTCGACCACCGGATAGGAGGTGGTTTTGATGTTTTCCTTCATCCGCGAGGTCTCCGGCTCACCGGGTTGCTCAACGCATTGGCCTGTCCGGTCGAAGTGCCAGCCGTGGAACGGGCAGCGCAGCCCGTTGTCTTCCAGCCGCCCGTAGCAAAGGTCGGCGCCGCGGTGCGGACAGCCCCGCGCGATCAGCCCCAGCTCGCCCTCGCTGTCACGAAACAGCACAAGGTCTTCACCCAGCAGCTTCACCGGCACCACCGGACGGTTCTTGGCCAACTCGTCGCTCAGCGCGGCGGGCTGCCAGTATTGGCGCATCACCGCCCCGGCATCGGTGCCCGGGCCGGTGCGGGTGAGTTGGTCGTTGAGTTGCTGGCTAATCATGGCGTCTCTCCTGTCTGTCTCACCTCGGCTGGCGCTTGGGCCGCGCGGGCGTTTCTCGTGTGATGTCGCATCGCGGCGCGTTGCGGGCCGGAGCTTTGCGCCGAGTAGGCGGCGTCTGTGATATCCCGGTCAAGATCTGCGCCCCCTTTGTTGGGTGCACGGGTCCGTTTTTCGGTCGACTGTTACATTGGCTGCGGAACCTGGAAGACGTGGCCATCCATCTCGGGGCTTACCGTGATCTGGCATGACAGGCGGCTGTCATCGCTGCGCTCGGCTTCGGTCATGTCCTGCATCGCATCTTCGCTGTCGCTCGGCCCGCCGGGCAAATCGCCCGCCCGCACATGGCAGGTGGCGCATGAGAGCGAGCCACAGCATTCGGCCTCGACATGGGGCACGTTGGCCAGCACCGCGGCCTGCATGACCGCATGGCCGACCGTGACCTCAACCTGCTTTTGTGCCCCATCGGGCAACTCGAATATCAGTGTGATTTTCTCTGACATGATGTGCTCCTTTCTGGCGGGCGATCAGTTGATGAAGACTGGGCTGGACCAAGCCATTTGCCCGTTCTTCTGCGTGACTCGGAGATAGGCGAAGGACGGCCCCTCGGGGATTGGCACCGCCAGCTTGCCGGTGACGCGTGAAAGTTCTGGCGGCACGATCCGGTGCATCTGAAAGCTCTCCGAAGGGTAGCCCCCGGTATGGACCTCGGCGGAGCTGGCCATGAGATATGCCAGCTTGAATTCGCGCACCATCTCGACGGGTTCGGACATGCGCACGGTGACGGAGGCATCGGGTGCAATCTCTTGCAGCTCCATCATCACGGCCTGGTTCGGGTTGCCCATCGAGGGCTCTTGCCGGGAGCTGTAGGATTTGACGAAGAGCCCGTCGCCAACAGGGGTCAGCCGGTGACGCCGCGCCTCATCGAACGGCCCGGAGGTGCGAAAATGCCGCGACGAGCGAGCGCGTGCGTTGCCATGTGCTGGAACACTGCCTTGCGCAATTTGCCGATGTGCCCTGCGGATTAGGCGGTGCCCTTAACGGCGCGGCTCCGCAACGAGCGCCGCTCGGCCCGCGCGAAAACCCGGGCTGCAACGATGGACCTGTCGCAATGCTCTGGGCACCTCGCCAGCGGTAGTGCCGCTAGGAGTAGACCACGCGAAACCGCTGTGGCTGAACGGAGCCGCGTTTTTTCTGCCCCCGGCTCTCAGCGCGGGCAATGGCGCGCTCGAAGGTGTGCTTCACGCGCTGGGTCCGGTGCAAACTTGGGCGGATTGGGTTGCCGATTGAGACATCTATATCAATCGGCTGGCCGTTGTCGTATTCAATCTGCCTCTCATCAATCATGGCCTGAATCTCGGCTTCCAGCGGTATCGAGGATTCCATTTCGACCTTGTTGGACACCACCACGAAGGTTCCGTTGCCGGTATAGGCCATCAAATGCCGGTCAGACGCGAAGGCTCTTGAGATGGCGTCGGCGACCTCGGAGAGAACATAGAGAAATTCTTCTCGAGACGCTCTGCTGAAGATGCTCTCGATCGGCTCAACCTTGACGGCCACCACCTGCGATCCGGCGATGCCCACGTGAGACAGCTGGGTGAGGTAATTCTGCAGCGCAGTGAAGGTGACGATGTCCTCGACGCCATCGATGGAAACTTCCCGCTCGAGACTGACCTCTTCCGCGCCATCATCTTTTGTGTCGGGGGCCAAAGCCAAGGAGCGCTTCGGCAGCCCCTCGATCATTTCTTGCGCCTTCTGGAGCCGATTGGCCAATTGGACAATGTCTAACGGCTTGTTCAAGTAGTCCGTAGCCTTGGCCCTGAATGAACGGTCGATGTACTCCTCGGCGGACCTGGCCGTGAGCATGATGATCGGGATCTTGTGATAGGTCGGAATGGTTCGAATGAGCGCACAGAGTTCGATGCCGTCCAAGTCGGGCATGCTGATATCGAGCAATACGCAATCGAAGGTGCTAGGCGCGTTTGCTATGGTCTCCAACGCGCTCGCGCCGGATGACACGGTGGTGATGTCGGAGAACCCGACCTTCCGCACCATGACCGTCAGAAGATCGAGAACCACTTGCTCATCATCGACTGCCAAAATTTTCATGCGCTGCTCTACCCTATTGCGGCCCCTGTTTTGCAGCTAGACTATTTGGGGAATGAGGCCATAGTAAATACAACTTGTGGCTGAGTTTAGGCATTCACCTTTTCTTAAATGGAAACACTCCAAGGGCCGGACCGTAGCAGCACGGCTGGCCTCCGGAGACGCCGAAGCCGAGGTGCATGCCTCGGTCAAAGAGCGGCTTGCGGGCGCGGGCATCTAAGAGGAAACCCACACCGCATCGGCGATAGCTACGCGTCGAGGTTTTCAGGAAAGTGCACTGTAAAAGTCGTCCCAACGCCGGGCGCTGTTTCGAAGGCGATGGTGGCATCGTGGTGCTCAAGGATCATCCTTGCAATGCCGAGGCCGAGGCCGGAGCCGGAATGGCCGCTGGCGTAACTTTCCGGCGCTCGGGTGAACCTTTCATAGAGACGGGACTGAAGCTCTGCAGGTATGCCGGAGCCGTGGTCGCGCACCCAGAACCCGGGCTGCGTTTCGGTTAGACCGATCTCGACACGGCTCCCGTGCTCTGAGGCCTTGATCGCGTTCGACAACAGATTGTTGAGCACTTGAACCAACCGTATCTCGTCGCCTTGGATTTCGCCCTGCCCGGCCGCGCCGGGAACCACGCTCACCTCCACGCCATATTGCGCCGCGAAAGGCTGAATATCGTCCCGCGCTTGTGCCAAGAGCGTGGCAAGGTCGACCGGGCGAAGGTTTGGTTTGCCCCGCCCGGTACTGAGGCGCTCGAAGTCCAGAATATCCCGCACGAGCCGCTCCACACGCTTCAGGTTCCGTGCGGCGATGTCGAGCGTGGGTTGCAGAGCGGGGGAGAGTTTTTGCTTTTCGGCCTGTAGCAATTGAACGGCAGCCTGCGCCGAGGTGATTGGCTGGCGCAGCTCGTGCGAGACCGTGGAAATAAGTTCTTCGCGCGCTGCCTCTACGGCCTTTTGCTGCGTTATATCGCGGATGACACCCAGCACACCAAGCCGCTGCCCACCCTGTTCATTGAGAGGGGCGATGAAGATTTCTGCATTGAAATTCTCACCCGACTTGCGCCGGGCTATCATTTCGAGGCGGTCAGTGCCGGCGCGCCGCGCCTCGCGATAAATGGTTTCGCCCTGCTTCCTGTACGATTCCGGGTCGGTGTAGAGCATCGCAGTTGTTTGGCCGATCATCTCTTCCCGTGAACGGCCAAAGGTGCGCACGGCTGAGCGGTTGACCCGGGTGATGCGGCGCTCTTCGTCGACGGTCAGGATCGCGTCGGGCACGGTATCGACAATGGCATCGAGCACCATTGTCTTGTCGGCAAGTTCCCTCGCCCTGCGGTCCTTCAACGCCTCCTGCCCCAGCCAGCGGCCAAGGAGACCGACGAACTCGGCCTCCTGCGGCGTAAAGGGTGACCGGGCATCGGGTCCAGAGAAGTTGAGCGTTCCGACCCGATCATGGCCTACCCGTATCGGCACTCCAATGTAGCTTTCGAGCTCGAAAGAAATGTAACAGGGGTGTTCCGCGATCTCCGACTGACCGGCATGGTGGAAGTGACGCACGCCGTCGGACGAAAAGGTGTGAGTGCAGTATGTCTCCGCCAGGCGAAATTCGGTGCCCGCTGTAGGCGCCCAGTCGGGGCCTTTCACTTGGTCGATCGTATAGGTATCGCCCTCGACACGGCTGACGATTCCGAGTGGAAGCCCGAATGCCGCGCAGCCGATCTCCAGCAGCTTGAAGACCTTGGTTTCAAACTCGATATCTGGATCGAGCGACAGAAAGAACAGCCGACGAAGCGCAAGGTTGTGCCGCTCGACATCGCAGGCCCGATCTTCGGGTATTGTCTCAACTCGGTTCAGCACAAAACCTCCTCCCCTTGTAACATTGCAACAAGCTGCGGAATTCGGCGCGAACCTGTCAATAACTCTTTCATCTTACGGTTGAAATCACGGAGCCAGAGTGGTGCCAGCGTGACAGGCGAACTGCAAAATGCAGTGCTTTCAGAGCCAGTCGCGTATGCACCCGCACAAATGCCACCCGGGCTGCCGTTTTCTCTGAACGGTCTTCGGATAATCAGGAATTGAGGGCTTGGTACATCTCCGACACGAGTTCGCCAGCAAGATGCGAAAGATCTGTGCCGGTGCTGTCATTTGATATCTCGACCTCAAGCTTCAGCGCTGTTTGCCCCAGCTTGGGAAAGCTGAGCGTTTCAGCGACGCCGAAGATCCGGTGCGCGCGACGTGCCAAGCCATCGGCAACCTCGAGCCGCGCCGCTTGGGCTTCGAGTGCGCAGTAGTTTTCGAAGGCTTCGATATGCTCGGGCAGAGAGGACAAGAAGGCCATCCGGACGGGCGCGAGCATCTGGGCGAAGTCGTTCTGGGCCGGTTGTGACGGTCTGTGCGACCGGTACGTGCTGCTCATCAGGCGAACCTTTTTCTGGCGAATCCCTGCATGGCCGGACGGGCGCGCGCGGAACTCAGGGTTTCCTCAATGCTCTCATCAATCGTCCGCCGAGAAAAGAACGAACCGCGCGTAGGCTTGCCCACCCTTACGACGGGGGCGCAGCTGATGAGATAGGTTTCCTGGTAGGCCTCGAGCGCGGTGTTGATCTGGCTTTCCAATTGCTCTTGCGAGGCAAGGTGGATTGCCGAGGTTACCGCCATGAACTCACCCGAGCCGGCATAGGCCACGAGCAGGTTCTGGGACTTCATCGTGTCCACAATCACCTCAGCCACATCGGCCATGATGTCGAGGAACTCCTCGTCATTTGTGCGCACGTAAATGTTTGCGGCGTTCTCGACACTCAGGCCGATGCGCTGGCTGATCGAGTAACGCGGACGACCGACGGCCTTCAGGTAGTTGCGCAACGCGGTGAAGGAGATCAGCCCTTTTACATCAGGCGGCGTTTCGGCGTCTTCGAAGTCGAGTTGGTGCTGGTGAGAGGTCACCTCTTCCAGCTGATCCTTGATCGCGGAAGCCCGCAGGCGGCTTTCGTGCACGCGCCGGATCGACGCGAGGCGGGTTTTGAATTCGAGGTTGTCGAGCGGCTTGGTAATGTAGTCCACCGCGCCCGCCATGAAGGCATCGTCGATGTACTGGCGACCGGACATGCCGGTGACCATGACGATCTGGGAAAGGCCTTCCGGGTCCATCGCACGCAGAATCCCGGTGAGCTCAATACCGTTCATCTCGGGCATCTGGATGTCCACAAAGATGCAGTCGAAGGGTGCCGCCTGCTGGCTCACCAGCCTTAGGGCCTCCGGCCCCGATGCGGCCATCGCAAAATCATCGATTCCATTATGCTGGAGGACGGTCTCGAACGCCGCCCGGAAGATAGGATCGTCGTCTACTGCGAGGATTTTCATAAAACTTCTCCTTCTACTCAAGCGTACCCTAGGAGGCGATTGGGGCGAAATTTGGATCGCCCATAAGTTGCGAGCAGTTTCTTTGAAGTTTTGCTCAAGACGTCTGGAGCTTGCCGGAAGAGCGCAGGATTGATCAGCTGGCGGCGACGCATTTCGTAACGAGGTCGTCGGCTTCTGTCGCTTCTGCCGAAGGGCCCAACCTTGCAGGCTTCTCCTCCTCGTCGTTATCGGCGAGGTCCAGCTCGAAGTAGAAGGTCGTACCGGCGCCTTCATTCTTTCGATAGTCGATGGAGCCGTTGTGAGCCTGCATTATCTGCTTTGAAATGTTCATGCCGAGACCCGTGCCGCCGATTTTGCGGGTGTCGGACGAATCAACCTGGCTGAATTTGTCGAACACGCGCTCGCGGTCATGGTCGGCAAGGCCAGGGCCTACGTCGATCACCGAGACCCGCGCCCGCCCCTCCTCGACAGTCAGCCGCACGCGAACCTGGCTGCCCTCAGGAGAGAACTTGGCCGCGTTGGACACAATATTGGTAAGCACCTGCTCGATACGCGCGGAGTCGCCCACCACCGGCAGGTGATCGGCTTCCGCCTCGCAGGTGAGCCGCACGCCCAAGCGTGCAGCAAACGGAGCGTTGGCAGCAACCGACTGCTCCACCAGATCTCGCAGATCGAACCGTTTCATATTGAAGGGCATGCGTCCCGCCTCGATCTTCTGAAGGTCGAGAATTTCATCAATCAGCTCAATCAATCGGGTGCAGTTGCGCTTGGCGATGCCCATCACTTGTTCGGCCTTTTCGCTGATCGGGCCCAAGTGTCCGGCGTGGGTGAGGTCGATAGACCCCTTGATCGAGGTAAGAGGCGTGCGAAGTTCGTGGCTCATCGTCGAGATGAACTCGCTCTTTGCCTCGTAGCCCTGCTGGGCTTTGTTATTTTCGACCGTCAAAGCTTCCATCTGTTCGAGGCTGCGCTGGTAGAACGACAGATAGATCCGCGAGCAATCAATCACGAAATACAGAACGAAAAGGCTGGTGAAGAGATGCGCCCAAAGCTCCGACTGAATCGTCGCACCCGTGACCCAGATGTCATAGATCGGAATGAAAAGGAACGTCGCCCCGTACATGCCGATCCGGACAACGAGGATGGGCAGGATGTGGTGGTTGTTCATGGCGGCGAAGAGCGCCGCAGCGAACAGGAAGAACAGCGACATGAAGTGCGTTCCCGGCCCCTGCGCCAAGGCGATCGCGATAGAGTAAAAGACGATGACCGAGGCGCTGAGCACCGTTCCAACATAAAGCTGGTTTAGGAGGCGTCGTGCCACGGCTGCGTCGCGCCCGTCCCACACGAGGATGCGCTTGAAGACCGTGAAGTCGTAGATCTCCGACAAAATGATCAGGGCGCCGGTCATCAGAGCGAGCGCGATGCTGTAGTAGTAGCCCGCCAGGCCAAGGGCCGCCGCGAAAATGATCTGCCGCTGCCAAACGAGCTTTCGTCCGACCTCGGCATAATCCTTCATTTGCTTGGCCCGGACCACGTTCTTTCGCGCTCCGAGTGCCAGCCCTTCTCTCTTGGCTTCTTTCGTCAACCTGCCTCTCCGAACCTCGGCGCAGGGGTCATTACCTGCGCTTGAACGGTGCCTTTCCGACACACTCATAGGAAGAGTACGAGCGTGACGTGGCAAAAATATGGCGCCAGCATACAACTAAACGAATAGTGGCTCGTGGGCTGTCTACGAAATGCTGGGGAAAAAATGCATCATTCACACGGTCATGACCTGACCAAAGCTCAGAGGGTCTTCCCTGAGCTCGTGACACCGGGAGTTGTGAAACATTTCGCGCTAGAGCGCACAGAAAAGCCGCAGCCGCGAGCGCAGAGCGGGCCGAGGTTGCCCTTGGCTGGCGGTCTTCAGGCTACATCCATGTCGGTCGAAACGATGCATCTGCATGGCAATCTGATCGTGAACTACCTCAAGGCACGGCGTCAGGTCTTTATCGTGTCGAAGGGTTGGCAACTCTCCGAAACCCGGGGCATGGAGTTTGATCAATACGACACCCCCGAGGCACGGTGGATCGCCGTTCACGAGGATGGCGAGGTACTGGCCGGCATACGCATCGCTCCCACCACGGCACAGTGCGGGCTACATTCCTACATGATCCGCGATGCGCAACTGGGGCTGCTCAAGGGGCTCCCACTCGACCCGCTTTTCGAGGAGGCGCCAGTGTCAGACCAGATTTGGGAGGCCACCCGCCTGTTCCTGCTCGATACGGTGCCTGCGCAACGGCGCGCGGCGGTGCAGCGCCTGCTCATGTTGAAGATGGCAGAGGCGGCCCGTGCGGAAGGTGCCCACAGCGTTATCGGAATCGTCCCGGCGGTCTTCCAGCGCTGGCTTAAGAGGATCGGCATGGAGGCCGTGCCCATGGGGCCGCGCTTCGAGCTCGATGGTGATCGCTCGCAGGCCGCAATGTTTAACGTCAGCATGGCCCCGGCCCCCGATTCACTCGAGGTCAACTGAGCTTACCGCTCGGTCATATCTATGCTATCGTTCCACCAGAGGTTTAGTGTGTGACTAGGAAGGTGCTTCAAAAACTACGGAAATATTGACTGGATGACTGATCCTGCAACGGCCCGCCCGCGCGTACTCCATGTGGACGATGACGACGACATTCGCGCAATTACACAGATTGCCCTGGCGGTGGTGGGTGAACTCGAGGTTCTTCAATGTTCCAGTGGGCTAGAGGCTCTGGAAGTTGCGCAGGAATTTTCCCCCGATATCCTTCTGCTGGATGTCATGATGCCCGACATCACGGGAGAAGAAACTCTCGCCGGGTTGCGCCAACTCGACGGTCTCGCCGATGTCCCGGTCATCTTCATGACGGCGAAGGCACATTCGGACGACGTGGAGCACTTGATGCAACTCGGCACGCAGCGTGTCATTGCAAAGCCCTTCGACCCGCTCACACTAGCGTCGGAAGTGGTCGAGATCTGGCAACAGAGCGCAAACGAGGCCTGATCAGGCTCCGGTCGGCGTTGGCCTCGGGCGCCGGGTGCCCCCCAGGCGCGGTCGGCGTGGAACGATGATGCCATCGCGCCGCTTGGTCTGATCGATTTCCAGTTGCAGACGGCGCATCAGGCGCTCTTCGGTGGCGCGCGCAATTGCGGTGCGCAGGGTTTGCACGCATACTTTGCCCGGCTCCACCTTGGGCCGGCGCGTTCTGCTCATGGTCACGCGGATGTTCTGCGGCCCATTGCCGAAGACGTCGGTCTTCAGGTTCCAGAACTCCGGCCTGGTCACATCGACCTCCAGATTGCGCCGGCCATTGCCCAGCACCACGCAGCCGAACACACCGCTTCCGACGTAGGAGATGAAGTGCTGACTGGAGGCCAGTTTTGCGGAGATACTGCCTGCAACTTCGGTCAGCAGCGCGTTGAACTGTTCGGCGGTGCTATTGCGATAGATGTCTTGAATACCCTCGATGCGCAGGGCGAAGACCTCGGTGGCAACAGTCGTCTTGGGCAAAAGCTCAAGCATTTGCTCAAGATCGCGATCCGGCATGCAGGCTGCCACGCCTTGGATGGTGAACCCCTCGTCAAGCGGCCTGCGCGCCAGCGTTTCTAGCCGGGACGCGAGCTGCGCGGCGGATCGCTCGAGGCCGACCGACCGTCGCATTTGCTCGGCCAATAGACGGGCTGTGCGAATGCGGGCCCCCAGCTCGAGGCCGCGGATCGGCTTCGTCACATAGTCCGAAGCGCCCGCATCGAAAGCCCGTTCGATCGAAGCGTCATCAAGCTTGGCCGTGAGCATGAGGATCGGCGTGATGCGATAGTCCGGCAGAGCCCGGATCTTGCCGCACAGCTCAATACCGTCGATACCGGGCATAGCGATATCGAGCAAAACGCAGTCGAAGGGCTGCTTGGCCTCGGTGATCTTTTGCATTCCGTCTTGCGCGTGGAGCGCAGTGTCCAGATCTTGATAGCCGGCTTCGGTGAGGACAGTCCGCAGCAGCTGCAAGAAGGTCTCGTCATCGTCGACTGCAAGTATCCGCAAATCTTGCTCCCTCATCTCATCCATCCTTATCCCCAGCAAGCCCTCTGAAATGAAAAATCCCCCATTGCGCGTTACGGCCGGGGTTCGATAACGCAAAAGTTGTATAAAGAATCTGTCATAAGTCTGGCTGGATTGCGCCCATTCTCGGCGGGTTGCCTAAGGGAAGGCGGAGGTTGCGCATATCAACGGCGCCAGCCCGAGCGATACACCCGAGGAGGCCCATATCGTTGGTAAAGGATCAGGCCAGCAGATTGGTGCGGCCATGACGTCCGAAGACTAACGGCGCTCGGCCGTTCAGCAAAGCCGACGAAAAACGAGAAAATCCGGTCGTGGCTGGATGGGGAGAACAGTTCATCAAGGGGAAGTGGCGGAGAGACAGGGATTCGAACCCTGGAGACGGTTTCCCGCCTACACACTTTCCAGGCGTGCGCCTTCGACCACTCGGCCACCTCTCCGGTCCGCGCCTCTTAGCGCATCTGCGGCGCGGCGTGCAAGAGGCTTTGACTCAGGAAATTCGCGTGGCTTCAGAGGCTCAAGGGTGCAGGCTGGTGCGCTTACCGGGCACCTTGCGTCGCTGTGGTGTTTGCCGCGCTCAGGGGTGCTCGTGCAGCACCCGCCCGAAGACCCGATATTCAAACTCCGCGCCAATGTCTGCCGGGCCGGAGCGCCCGTGGAAGCTGCCGTTGTTCTTGAGGTCGGCCCAATGCACCATTTCGTGCAGCGCGGTGTGCTCGATCAGGGCAGAGAGATGCAGGGTATCGCGATGCATCGGTGAAAGCGCCTGCAGTTTTTCGCAGAGGTCTGTGGCAATCCACACCCGATCCGGCTCATCGCGGTTGGTCTCGCCATAAGCCTCCATGGGTTTGCAGTCGATGATGGGCAGCGTGCCATCGCGGAAACAGGCCTTGGCGCGGATTTCATCCAGCTCGGAGAGTTCGCAGAACACCTCTATCACCTTTTGCCGCTGCCCTTGCCGCGGAATGGCGTATGTAAGCTGTCTGGCGACGCGCTGGAACTTCGCCATGATCTTCGGCCCGATTCTCATAGCAATCTGCCTCTCTCGACTCTGACGCGGTGGCGCGACCAGAGTAGCACAGCTGCGGCTGCCCCATGACGCGCGCAGGCTGCTGGCCCACGGCTGGGCTGTTTCCTGCCACCGGGGCGGTAACAGCAAGGCCGGGCGAACGCGTTAGCTTTCTGATGTTTCCACATCCACGAGCTGGCCCTCCGAGTCCACCTCGGCGCTGCCCGAGAGGTCGGCGGTCGGATACGCAAAGTCAAGCCGCAGGTGCCCGCCGTCGCGTGGAATAACGCGGGTGATGTGAAATGCCTCTTCGGCGGTTTCGGCATCTACCGGACCGGTCACAACCAAAACGGTGCCCCCTGCCCTGCCGTGGCCGGACACAGCGCCTGCTTCGGCGTTGACCGCCACGCGAAGGCGTTTGAGCCCGGCAATGTGTCGCGAAATGTCGGGATGGGCGAGCAGGTGCTCGACATGTGCGAGGGCAAGAGTTTGGGTGTGCGACATCTGCAAATCCTCCGGTTGCACCAAGAGAACCCGAAAGCCGCGCCGCCTGTTCCCACATGCCACGACAGCGCAAGGGGTGGCTCAGATCCCGGGAATGCCGAAGGCCCACTTCTCGAAGGCCCAGCCAGCCTCATACCGTCTTCCCTTTTTCGCCATCCACGCCGGGGTGCCGTAGCGAACATGCGCCCAATGCACCATTTCATGCAGAATTGTCCGCTCTATCTTCTCGGTCGCGCTCTTTCCGCCGCTGTGCTGAAGCTTGCGTTCAGCCCGTCGAAAAACGTGCTCGCTGACGTGAACAGCGTTGAGAATGAACGGCGAGGTCCAACCGTCCTCCTTTCCGTCGTCATCGGGCCAGACACCGTTAGGATAGCGCCGCACTTCCGGCAGAGACCCCGGTGACAGGCACTTGGCTGCAAAAGCCGGGGTCAGGCCCGAGAAGCGTACATAGGCGTTGAAAACCCGCGTGTCCGATTTGACTGCGTTAATCCCCATCGGCATCCATTTCGCCACCGCAGGGTAGGTTCGGATCACGTCATAACTCGGCTTAACCATAGGCGGCTGTCCTCGTTAGAGGCGGCAAACTTGCCGCAGGAACGAGATAAGCCTAGCATCCGGTCGCCCTGTCGCAACGTGAAGAAAGCCGTTATGCAGGCCCACTCACAACCCTGCCGCGATCAGGCGAAGGTGATGTTCACCCTGCGGTTTTCGCGGCCCTTCTTTTCGAGCTTGCCGAGCTTCAGCGCACCGATCTCGCCCAGCCGGGCCACGTGGGTGCCGCCGCAGGGCTGCAGGTCCACCTGGTCCTCGCCTGCGCCAATCCGCACCAGCCGCACCTTGCCTGCGCCGCGCGGCGGGGCGACCGACATGGTTTTGACCAGGCCGGGGTTTGCGTCCAGCTCGGCATCGGTGATCCATTCTTCACTTACCGGGAGATCCCGCGCCACCAGCGCGTTCAGCGCCGCCTCCACCGCTTCGCGGTCTTCGATGGGCGTTTCCATCTTGAAGTCCAGCCGCCCCTTCTCGGCCCCGATGCTGCCGCCCGTCACCGGGAAGGGCAGCACGACCGAGAGCAGGTGCAGCGCGGTGTGGATCCGCATGTGGCTATAGCGGCGCTCCCAGTCGAGCGACTGGCGCAGCTCGGTGCCCACCTCGGGCAGCGCGCCCGGCCCGGCGGGCACCAGCACCACGGCATCGCCCTCACCCTTTACGGCGGTCGCAATCTCCAGCTGGCCACCGTCCCAATGCAGCATCCCCGCATCGCCTGGCTGGCCACCGCCCGTGGGGTAGAAGATGGTGGCATCCAGCACCACACCGCCCTCGGATGTATGCTCTACCACCGTGCCCTTGGCATCGCGCATGTAGGGGTCATCCCGGTAAAGACGCAGCGTCATCTGTCTCCTCCTCCGTCGCCGTCGCTCACGCCGTCTCCATCCGCGCCGTCCACATCGTCCTTCGTCAGACCGACGCGCGCCGCAGCGCGGGAGGGCGTTTCGGGCTCGGCCTGTGTCGGCTCTTCACCGTCCCCCGCTGCCGCGAGGCCGTCGGCCCCCGGCGCCTCCACGCTGGCCCCGCCCGCGATGGCACCGGCCAGCGCTTCGGGATTGCGCAGCCAAAGGTCGCGCTGCGCGAAGGGAATCTCGATCCCCTCTTCGGAAAAGCGCTCCGCGATCCGGTGGCGTATCTCCGTTTGCACCGCGATGATCGAGAAGACATCTCGCAGGATCACCCTCACCTCAAAGTCGAGGCTGTCGGCGCCGAAGCCGGTAAACACCACCTGTGGCGGCGGGTTGAGGATGACGATGGGATGCTCTTCCGCCACCTCCTGCAACAGTTCGGCCACGCGGCGGGTGTCGGAGCCATAGGCCACCCCCACCGGCACGATCAGGCGGCCGGACATGTTGGTTTTGGTGTAGTTCGTCACCTGCCCGCTGATCAGATCGGCGTTGGGCACAATCACGTCTGTCCTGTCAAAGGTCTCGATCCGGGTCGAGCGCACTGAGATCTTCTTGACGATACCCATAACCCCGCCCGAGCTGATCCAATCGCCCTCGCTGATGGGCCGCTCGATCAGCAGGATGATCCCCGACACGAAGTTGCTGACGATGGTTTGCAGGCCAAAGCCGATACCGACCGAAAGCGCACCAGCCACAATGGCAAGGCTCGACAGGTCGATGCCCGCAGCGGTGATGGCAACCACAGCGGCCAGAAAGATACCAACATAGCTGACCCCCGAGAGGATCGCCGTTTGCCCGCCGGTGTCGATCCGGGTCTTGGGCAGCACCGAGGTGCGCAGGGCGCCCTGCAACAGCCGGGTAAGCATGTAGCCCAGCACGAAGACCACCGCGAAGAGCAGAAAGTTCGAGGGGCTGATGGTGCTTTCGCCAATCGAAAACCCGGCCATGAACCTCTGCCAAAGCTCGCTCAGGTCGGCCACCCGTGCGCCCCAGATCAGGGCGAGGAATGGCAGGGCCAGCAGCATGATGACAAAGGAAATGAGCACCGCCACCAGCCCGTCAGACCCATCGGCCTGCCGCCCGAAGAAGAGGGCGTAGAGGTGGGCGAAAAAGCGCTGGAACAGCGAGACGACGGCCAGAACCGCGAGGGTCGAGAGCGGCGCGGACACGAGGAAATCCCCCGCCTTCAGGTAGCCAAGCACCGCAAGCACCGGCCCTGCCAGCGCCAACAGCACCGCCGCCCGCCCGATCAGGTGAACAACCTTCGCGCGGAAGCCGCTGGACGTCAGTTCATCGGGCTCATCCTCTTCACTGGCGCGGGCATGCACCACCAGAAGGTGGCCAAGCCGCGAAAGGGCAACCGCGCCGAGTATGAGGATCGGGAAGTTTAGGAAAGACGCCGCCTCTTCGGTGATCCCCGAGAAGGCCGTGAGCGACACCAGAAGTGCCGAAAGCGCGCCAGACACGCCCGCAAGCGTTGCCCAGCGGCGGCCAGCGGCACGCTGGCCCTCATCATGCTCCAGCGGCGGCGGCAGGATTTCGATCTTGGGAAAGCTGTGAGAGCCGAGCCATCGCGCGCCAAAAATCATGATGCCCATGATCGGGATGGTCTGCAGGATCTGATCGGTCAGCAACCCGCCGATCCCGGTGATCCTTATCCCCAGAACGATCAGCACCAGCCCGATCTGTGGCAGCACCAGCTGGCCAACAGAGACCAGCATGGCAAAGATCATCTTACGCTGTTGCCGCCCCGAGCTGCGCAGGAGCCGCGCCGAAAGCGCCATGCTCCACGCCCGCCCGCGCACAACCAGCACCAGCCCGATCAGGGCCACGAGGATCGCGGGCGCGAGGTTCTTGCGCAGGGCGTCCTGTTGCGCGGTGTTTTGCCAGCTAGAGCGCAGGTTGGCCTGCAAAGTGTCTCCAACCCCGGCAAGCTGGCTGAGCGGCTCGGTCCAATTGGCCGGAAACAGCGGGCTGGGGCCAACATCAAGCAACTCGCGGGTCTGCCGGTCGCGCAGTACTGCGTCGACCTCACCAATGAGCCCGTCGGCAAGGATATAGGCCTCTTGCGCCGCCCGCACCGGCACCAGCAGGCGCGAGAGCTGCGAATTCAGCTCCGAGCGGCGCTCTGCCAGTTCCTCGGCTTCGCTCTCGCCCGCATCGGTATCGGGGGCCGGGCCAAGCGCGTCGATCTGACGGCGCAGAATGTCGATACGGTTGGAGTTGGTCGATTGCGCATCCTGAAACTCCGCCCGCCACTCCGCCAGCCTTTCGCGCAGCTGCTCCAGCGCCAGCGATGAGGCGCGGTCGGCTTCCAGCACCTCCCGTGCCTGCTTCGCGACCTTTTCCCAAGCCTCGTAGTCCGGCCCGCCTTCGATGATCATCGAGGCGGTTTCCAGCGAGTCGGTCACGGGCGGCACGGTGCCATCTTCCTCGCTGACCGGCTCTTCATTTGCCGCGTCACCGCCCGCTGCGCCGGTTCCGTTGACAAGATCGTCCGCCAGAGATTGCGCCACCGCCCCCTGCGCCGCAGGGAGGCAGCAGGCGAAAGCCAGCGTTGCCAAAAGCAACCAGAGCCGCAAGACAGGCGTGCCCGCCCTCATGCCTCAACCGTTACGTCGGGCATGTCCGGGCGGGTGCCGCGGGTGAGGAACCCGGGCACGGGCAGATCCTTCTCGCGCAGGAACTCCGGGTTGAAGAGCTTGGTGGCATAGCGCGTGCCATAGTCACACAGCACAGTCACGATCCGGTGGCCCGGCCCCATCTCGCGTGCCATGCGCACCGCGCCGGCGATGTTGATCGCCGAGGAGCCGCCAAGGCAAAGCCCCTCTTCCTCAAGAAGATCGAACACATAGGGCAGCGCTTCGGCATCGGGGATCTGATAGGCCATATCCGGCGTGAAACCCTCAAGGTTGGCGGTGATCCGCCCCTGCCCGATCCCCTCGGTGATCGAACCGCCCTCGGACTTATGCTCACCTTGGGTGTAGTAGTTGAACAGCGTCGCGCCCATCGGGTCGGCAAGGCCAATCTTCACGCCCTTGGGCTGAAGCGCCTCGGCCACCCCGGCCAGCGTGCCGCCCGAACCAACGGCGCAGATAAAGCCATCCACGCGGCCCTCGGTCTGTTCCCAGATCTCCGGGCCGGTGCCCTCCACATGGGCCTGCCGGTTGGCCGTGTTGTCAAACTGGTTGGCCCAGATCGCCCCGTTTGGCTCGCTCTGCGCAAGGCGCTCGGCAAGGCGGCCCGAGTAGCGCACGTAGTTGTTGGGGTTGCGATAGGGGTTGGCATCCACCTCCACCAGCTCGGCACCGGCGAGGCGGATCATCTGCTTCTTTTCCTCGCTCTGGGTGCGCGGAATGACAATGACCGTCTTGAAGCCCATCGACGCGCCCACCAGCGCGAGGCCAATGCCGGTGTTGCCCGCCGTGCCTTCCACGATGGTGCCGCCGGGCCGCAGCGTGCCCTTCTCGACCGCATCCTTGATGATGAACAGCGCCGCGCGATCCTTGATCGACTGGCCCGGGTTGAGAAATTCGCATTTGCCGAGAATCTCACAGCCCGTGGCGTCGCTCACCTTGTTGAGGCGGATAAGCGGGGTGTTTCCCACCGCTGCGGCGAGGTCTGGTTTGATGGTCATGGCAAGCGTCCTTCCGTGTGGCCCGTTCCGGGCGCTGCTTCACTTGATAGGCCAGCCGCTCGCGAGGTCAACCGGCCCCGCACCGCAGAGGGCCCCAGTCGGCAGAACAGCAGACCGGCTCCGCTGCGCAAAGCACAATCCGGTCCGCCCGATACGGCAGCTGGCAAGACAGCCGCCCGGAAAGGCGCGGCACTGCAAAATTTTCGTGATTGTTCCTCAGCGCGCCGCCCGAAGGCCCTCGCGCCGGGCGGCAAGGTGCAGGAGCGAAACAACGGTGGTGCCCACGTTCACTTCGCCGCTCTCCAAAAGCGCCATGGCCTCGTCAAAACTCACCAGATGGGCGCGGATATCTTCGCCCTCTCCCGGCTCGCCGCCAAGACCGGCGCTGCCGTCGGGCAAATCGGCAAGTCCGATGAACCCGTGCAGATACTCGCTCTTCGCGCCCGGGCTGGGATAGTAGCCGCCGATCGGCACCAGCCGCTCAAGTGTCAGCCCGGCCTCTTCCTGCGCCTCCCGGTGGGCGCAATCCTCGGGGGTTTCGCCCGGGTCCACCCGCCCGGCAATCGGCTCCAGCACCCATGGTTGGGCATCGCCGCGTGCCAGTGGGCCAGTGCGCAGCTGCTCCACCAGCATCACCCGGTCGCGCAGCGGATCATAGGGCAGCACGGTGGCGGCATCGGCAGAGATGAAAGACGCCCGCTCCAGCGGCGCGCTGCGGGTGCCGTCAAACCGTTCGTGGTTCAGCTGATACTCCTCGACCGCAAAGAACCCGGCATAGGGCCGGTCCAGGTCGGAGATTTCCACATCACCGGGCGTGGCCTCGCGGCGCAGGGTGGTGGGGGCGATTTTACGGGCATTGAGGCGGGCCTGCGCCCGGGTGCAGATCACACCGTAGCGGCGGCCGACCTCTGCCGTTGTCGCCCGGCCCATCCACCACATCACCTCTTCTGCCGCCAGCACCGAAAGCGCGCCCCAACGGGCCTCCCACCGCTCAAAAGACCAAGGCCCAGCCGCCGCGCTATCTTCGCCCACCGGCACATAGGTTGTCGCCTCTGCCGGGCCGCCATCGGTTTGCACCTCGACCGGCTTGCGCATGTAGCCGTAGTTGTCGAGCCCCTCGTAAAAATCAGCCCGCGCCAGCGCCTCCTCGGTGAGGCCGCTCAGCAGCAGGCCCTCGGCCACGCCACCGGGATCGGCCCGCACCATGGGATAGATCTCGCCCGGCACCGCCTCCACGCGCCAGCCCGGCAACCGCGCCGACTGAACCTGCACCGCATCGAATCCCGCGCCAAGCACCACCCGCAGCAGCGGCATGTGCATCAGCGTTCCGTAAATGAAAATTTCGGCCATCCCTGCCTCACCTGCGCCTCGTATCAGGAGCGCGCAGGCGGGAAATCAGGCGATCTTGCCCGCGTCTGCCGACCGCTCCTCGGTCCACTCCGCGAACCAACCGCAGAGCATACCGCCGACAATCAGCAGCAGCGGTATCTGGGGCAGAAAATAGGTTCCCTCCCCGAGGGTAAAGGCCAATCTGGCGTCCGTCAGGATCATCAGTGCGTTGTCAAACATCAGAGCGAAGGCCCCGTTGATGGCCTCCATCGGCCCGGCAAAGGTGCCCGGGCGCGTGGATTCTCTCAGCATGTCCCAGATCGACCAGAACAAGAGGCACCAAAAGGCCATGGCCAGTGCCGTTCGCACACCGCCCCCGGCTGCGGCGATCACACCGCGCCCCGCGAGGCGGCCCATGATCAGCCAGCCGCAGACAAGGCCGATGATCGCGTTGGCGATCGACAGCATCCCGGTCTGCGTGCCTTCGGGCAGCAGCGGTTTGAAGATCTCCGACGCGAAGAAGGCCAGCACGGCGAAGGCCAGGGCAGACATCAGCTTGGTCGCGGTAGGCATGGGCACTCCATGGCGATAACAGGGCGCAGTCCAGCCCCTCGAATGGGGCGAGATCACCATGTGAAACCGGCAAAATTAAGGCGAAACCGCGGGAAAGCGGCGACGATCGCGGCCCTGCGCTGCGATTGTCCCGTTGCTAGAAATCGCGCTCCGCATAGGCGTTTAACGCCGCCTCCCGGCCCTCGGCCAGCCCGACCACCGGCTTTGAGGGCCGGTCCTCTCCCGGCGTCAGGGCCCAGCGCTCCGGCACTGCCGCATAAAAGCTTCGGGCCGCCTCGCCGCGGCCCAGCCAGCGCGCGCGATACTGGCCCCGCGCGTCAAACTTCTCGGCCTGGCTGGCCGGGTTGAACACCCGGAAGTAGGGCGCAGCATCTGGCCCGCAGCCCGCCGTCCATTGCCACCCAAGTGCGTTGGAGGCCTCGTCCCAGTCTACCAGCGTATCGGCAAACCAATCGCGGCCCACCTTCCAGTCGGTCATCATATGCTTGGTGAGGTAGCTGGCCACGATCATGCGGGCGCGGTTGTGCATGGTGCCGGTGACGTAGAGCTCGCGCATCGCCGCATCCACCACCTCAACCCCGGTGCGCCCCTGCTTCCACGCCTTCACCTCGGCGGCGCGCTCGTCATCCTTCCACGGAAAGCGGCTCCACTCCTCGCGCCACTCCCGCTCGAACATGTGAGGGAAGTGAAAGCCCAGCTGCCAGCCGAACTCGCGCCACGCCAGCTCCTTGCGAAAGGTCTCGCTGCCCTCTCCTTCCGCCGCGTTCCAACACTGGCGCGGGGAGATCTCGCCGTAGGTCAGGTTTTCGCTCAGCCCCGAGGTCCAGCGTTCGGCCAGCAGGTCGCGCCCCTTGGGGTAGTTGTGCATCCGCTCTTTCACAAACTCCCGCAGCCGCTCCTGTGCCGCCTTCTCCCCAACAACCACATGCCGCGCCACCACATCGGCCCCGCGCTGCATCTCCGCGCCAAGCTGCCAGTCTTCCAGCGTTTCGCTCTTGGGCCAAACCTCCGGCGCAGCCAGCTCTCGCGGGCGCGGGCATTCGTCGCCCGGTTCTTCGCCCTTCATCGTCTTCCACATCGGAGAGAACACCTTGTAAGGCGTCCCCTGCCCCGTCTTCACCTCCCAAGGCTCCCAGAGCAACTTGCCGGGAAAGCTCTTTGCCTCCACCCCATCATCGCGCAGCGCCGCCTTCACCTCGCTGTCGCGCTCGCGGCTCACCGGGTCATACTCGCGGCTCCAATAGACAGCCTCTGCCCCCGTCTCCTTCACCAGCGCCCTCAGCACCTCCAGCGCGTTGCCGGATCGCAAAATGAGACGGCTGCCCACGCCCTCCAGTTCGTGCCCATGCGCCTCAACCGATAGCCCCATCCGCCAAGCCGCCGCCGCGCCCAGCGCATCCACCTTGCGCTCGCGGATGAACACCGGGATCACCGGGCCATTCTCACGGGCGGCGGTGAGCGCGGGCAGGTCCGAAAGGCGCAGGTCGCGGCGGTGCCAGAGGATGGTGGTGCGGGTCATGAGGGCTCCTTGCGATCTCTGCCGGGGTAACGCAGCACAGCGCCTTTCGGATCAACTTTCGCAGAGCTCTTAGGCGATCAACGGGCCCCCGCCCAACTGGGTGACGGATTGGTGGCTCACTCCTCGTTGAGTTGAGCCCCTTCACGATAAGCCCTTATCTCTTCAAGAGCCTTGTCGTTCAGAGCTTTGCTGCGCTGGGGCAACCACTTCAACGCGGCGCGCCTGTCCAGAATTGCCATCCGTTGCACCTTACCCTCGCAAGCCGCTTCGGGCGCGTTGTTACGCTTGGCTTCACGAAAGAACTTGTTCACTCCGCGCTGCCCCCGCGCCGGGCCGTTCTTCTGGTAGCAGGCCGTAATGCGCAGGATCTCGTTATGGGTGGCGACGCCGATCAGCCCGGCGTTTCTGTTCACGCAGTTGCCGTATCGGTGCCCCGAGGCCTCGGCCTCTGCAATCGCGTTCAACTGCCGCTGAAGGGCGCTGGCATCCTCGGCGGGGTAATAGGTGCCCCCGCCCGCCATTGCGATGGCGGCAAGCTGTGCCTCGGTCTCGGCATCCACCGCAAAGCCAATGGTGTTCACCGTGGCCTCCACCCCGGCCTCTGCCAGCGCTTGCGCAGCGCCCACCGGGTCTCCCTCGCAGGTCTCCTCGCCATCGGAGATGAGGTAAACCACCGCCCGGTGCTCGGCTTCTCCCTCCTTTGGCTCCGGCAGGGCGGCAAGCTGGCGCCCGGCCGCCTCCAGCGCTCCGGCAATCGGCGTGTAGCCCACCGGGCGCAGCGCCTCGATGCTCTCGCCCAACGTCCGGCGCAGGGCGTCGAACCCGTGCACCATCTCCGCGGCAGCACAGCTCTCGGCCTTGCCCTCCGGCTTGTTGCTGCCCTTGTGGCCATACACCATCAGCCCAACGGCGACATCCTTATGCACATCGCCCAGAAAGGCCTTCGCCTCGCGCTTGGCGGCCTCCATTTTCGAAATGCTCCCCGCGCTGCCCGCCATCGAGCCTGAGGCATCAATGGCCAGCACGATATGGGTCGTCACACCGCCCCCGGTTAGGTCATGCGGCGGCATGCACTCTTCCAGCGCATAACTCACCGGCTGCGGCTCGCATTGCTCCAGCGCAACCGGCCAGCGGTTTGCCAGCTCGGCATAGAGCGCCACGCAATCCACGCCGCCGCCCTCGTCCTGCGCCATCGCGCCGCCCGCGCCCGCCAGCAGCAGGCCCCCGATCATTGCCGAAATCCGTCGCATGAAACCCCCAAGCACATTAACCCGACCAAAAGAGCCTAACAGGCTCACCGAGCATCACAATCCCAGCGACAAAAAACGCCCGCCCGGATCACTCCGGACGGGCGCATTGTCTCTCAAGGGCAGATCAGACCCGCTTTTCGTCCATCAAGCCCTTGATGATCGCAAAGCACATCAGGATCAGAACGATGGTGAAGGGCAAGCCTGTCGAGATCACCATCGCCTGCAAGGCCCCGAGCCCACCGCCGAGAAGCAGCGCAATGGCTACCAGCCCTTCGAAGGTGCACCAGAACACCCGCTGCGGCACCGGCGCATCCACCTTGCCGCCCGCCGTGATCGTGTCGATCACGAGGGAGCCGGAGTCCGAGGAGGTGACGAAGAAGACGATCACGAGGATGATCCCGATGGTCGATGTCACCGAGGCCCAGGGCAGTCCGCTGAGCATGGCAAAGAGCGAAAGCTCTGGCCTGTAGGCGTCGATCACCTGCGCCTTCACCGCGCTGGCCTCGGGGTTGGCGATCATGTCATTGATCGCGGCCCCCCCAAAAACGGCCATCCAGAACACGCAGACGAGGCTGGGGATGATAAGCACGCAAATCACGAACTCGCGCACCGTCCGCCCCCGGCTGACACGGGCGATGAACATGCCGACGAAGGGCGACCAGCTGATCCACCAGGCCCAGTAGAATGCCGTCCAGCCTTGCAGGTAGCCGGTGTCTTCACGGCCATGGGGGTTGGAGAGCGGAATCACCTCTTGCAGGTAGGCACCGATGCCGCCGACAAACTCACTCAGGATCGTGCCCGCACCTGCGGCAAAGAGCACGAAACCAAGCAGCAGCAGCGCGATCAGCATGTTGATCTCAGAAAGCAGCTTCACACCGCCCTCAAGGCCCCGGAGCACCGAAACGAGCGCAATCGCCGTGATGAGGCAGATCAGGATGATCTGAACGGTGGTGTTTGCCGGGATCCCGTAGACAAAGTTCAGGCCCGCATTTGCCTGCTGCGCGCCAAGCCCCAGAGAGGTGGCAAGGCCGAAGAGCGTGGCGAAAACCGCGAGAATGTCGATCACATGGCCCCAGAAGCCCCAGACCCGCTCACCGAGGAGCGGGTAGAAGGCCGAGCGGATGCTGAGCGGTAGGCCCTTGTTGTAGCTGAACAGGGCCAGAGCCAGTGCCACGATCGCATAGATCGCCCAGGGGTGCAGCGCCCAGTGGAAGCTGGTGGCCGCAAGTGCCATGCGCCGCGCCTCGTCGACGTTTTCGGGGATGAGGTTGCCATCGGCGTCAAACGGCCTGACCGCGCCCAGCGGCGCGTCGCCCCAGGGCGTGCCGAAGTAGTAGGCAGGCTCGAGCACGCCGAAGAACATAAGCCCGATGCCCATTCCGGCGGCGAAGAGCATGGCAAACCAGCCGGGGTAGCCGTAGTCGGGCTTGGCGTCCGATCCGCCCAGACGCACCGAGCCCCAGGGGCTGACGATGAGGACGAGGCAGACGATGACGAAGATGTTGGCCCCCCAGAGGAAGAACCAATCGAATGTTGATGTCATGAACTTGCGCAGGCCGGTGGCACAAAAGTCGCCCGCTTCGCAGGTGGCGGCATAGCCCGCCATGGCCGCCTCGCGCGCCGTGCGGTCGTTCTCGGGGATGTCGAGCACCGAGAAGTCGACCCCATTGAACAGCTTGTCCGCCAGTGCCGGTGCCAGCAGCGCGAAGATGACAAAGGCCACGCAGACCAAGGCCGAGATCCAGAACACCGGGTTGTGAATGTCGAATCCGTAGGGCCCGAGCTTGCCCTCGATGTTTTTTTCACCGATTTCATGATCGGTATCGATCACGGCTGCCGCGCCCTCTGGCGCCGGTATGCCCTGATCGTCGGGTGTCGTATCACTCATATGGTGTCCCCACTTTCCTTGTTTTCCCTTCCGCTGCCCGGCAGACGGCACGTGTAACAAGGCGCTCCCGAGAGCCGCCGGCAGACGCGCTCCAGGAGGTCGGCCTCAAAATGTGCCGCCCGAAAAATGAGCAGATGTGCGGAGAGTGTAGCGGCAGAGTGCCGCAAACGACACCCTGCCCCGGCATTTCTTGAGCAATTTATGAAATATCGTTGTCGCTTAACCGGTGATGTCAACAACAACCCGTCCACGCACTTGCCCCTTGAGGATATCGGCCCCGAGCTGCGGCAGATCCTCCAGCGTGGCGGGCTGGATCATTGCCTCCAGCTTCTCCATTGGCAGGTCACTTGCGATCCGGGTCCAGGCCTCGAGACGGTTGTCATAGGGCTGCATCACCGAGTCGATCCCCAGCAGGTTCACGCCCCTGAGCAGGAAGGGCACCACCGTCGCCGGAAGGCCCGCACCGCCTGCAAGGCCAACAGCGGCGACCGAGCCGCCGTATTTCATCTGGCCGAGTACACGGGCCAGCATCGCCCCGCCCACGGCATCCACGCAGCCCGCCCATGTTTCGCTTTCCAGCGGGCGCTTCACCGTCTCGGCGATCTCCTCGCGCGGCACGATCTGGGTTGCGCCGAGATCCTTCAGGTAATCCGCGCTCTCGGGGCGCCCGGTCACACCGGCCACCTCATGGCCCAGCTTGGCCAAAATCGCGGTCGCCACCGAGCCGACGCCGCCAGACGCGCCCGTCACCAAAACCGGCCCCTGCCCGGGCGTGAGCCCATGCTTTTCCAGCGCCATCACGGCAAGCATGGCCGTAAACCCGGCCGTGCCCACGGCCATTGCCTGCCTCGTGCTCAACCCTTCGGGCAACGGCACAAGCCAGTCGGCCTTCACCCGCGCCTTCTCGCCATAGCCACCCCAATGGGCCTCGCCCACACGCCATCCGGTGAGCACCACCTTGTCGCCCGGCTTGTAGCGATCGTCATCACTGGCTTCTACCGTGCCGGCAAAGTCGATCCCCGGCACATGGGGGTAATTGCGCACCAGCCCGCCACCGGGGCCGATGCAGAGCCCGTCCTTGTAGTTCACCGTGGAGTATTCCACGGCCACCGTCACCTCGCCCTCGGGCAACCGGCTCTCGTCAATCTCCTGAACGCTGGCCGAGGTCTTTCCCTCGTCGTCCTTCTCCACGATCAATGCACGCATGGCCGGTCTCCCCCTCAGGCTGTTGCCGCTTTCTCGGCCACCGCGCGCACCCGCGCCACCATGGCTCTCAATCCGTTCGAGCGCTGGCTGCTAAGATGTTCATCCAGCCCCAAGCGCTTCAACTCCGCCGGCGCATCCACCGCCTGCACCTCAGCCACCGTGGCGCCTGAATACAACGCCCGCAGCACGGCGATGAGGCCGTTCACGATCATCGCATCGCTTTCGCCATTGAAGGTCAGCACCGCGCCCTGCCCTGCCCCCTCGATCTCGGGCACCAGCCAAACCTGACTGGCGCAGCCCTCAACCTTGGTCGCAGGCACCTTTTGCGCCTCGGGCAAAGGCTCCATCGCCTTGCCCAACTCGATCACGTGCCGATACCTGTCTTCCCAGTCATCCAGAAACTCAAAGGTCTCAACGATGTCCTCGAAGTCGTCTCTCGCCATGCGCCGGGCTCCTTTCGCCGCTCAGAGCTAGGGCGACTCGCGGCCAAGGTCCAGCCCCACACAGTCTTTTCAACGGCACAGCTTTGCGCTAACCCGGAAAGAACGAAAAGCCGAGGGACGAGCATGATCAAACCGCTTCTGGCCACCATGGTGCTGGCGACAGCGCTCACCGGATGCTCGCGGCTGGCCGAAAGCCGGATCAATCCGTTCAACTGGTTCGGCGGATCACGCTCCGAGGCCCGCAGCGCACAATCCGTGGAAACCGTCACCGTGGTCGACCGCCGCCAGCTGGTCACGCAGGTCACAGAGCTTCGCATCGAGCGCACCCCGAACGGCGCGATCATCACCGCCGTGGGCCTGCCCCCGAGCCAAGGCTACTGGGACGCCGCGCTTGTACCCGTCAGCCGCGACGGCCTGCCGCAGAACGGTGTGATGGCCTATGACTTCCGAATCGAAGAGCCGCTCGAGTTTCAGATCGAGGGCACACAGCGTTCGCGCGAAGTGACGGTGGCCCTCCACCTCTCCAACCTCGAACTTTCGCGGATCAGCCGCATCGTCGTGCGGGGGCAGGCAAACCAGCGCAGCGCGGGACGTTAAACCGCGATTTAGGTTAACGCGCCGCCCTGTTCATTTTCTTGCTCTAAATACTCCCGGGGGTGTGGGGGCAGCGCCCCCGCTCCAGGGTGCCGCAAGCGTTCGCAAATGAAAAGGGAACGCCCCGCCGCAGAGGGTCGTCATCCCCCCGTCACATCACCGGCCTCAGAGCGCGACGATTTCCACGTTCTCGCCCTTCAGAGCCAGCGCAACGCGGCCTTCGCAAAGCTTTAGCGCATCCTCGCCAAACACCTCGCGCCGCCATCCCTTCATCGCCGGAATGTCGCGCTCACCCGCCGCAATCTCGTCAAGCTCCGCCGCGCTGGCAATCAGCCTTTGCGCCACGTTGAACCGCTCGCTCTTGGCCTTCAGCAGCACCCGCAGCAAATCGGCCAGCGCCGGGTTCACCTGCAGCTTCTCCCGCCGCCTGTCGACCGTGGGAAACTCTTCCGGGTCCGCCTCCAGCCCGGCTGAAACCGCCGTCAGGATACCCTCGGCAATATCGCCGCGCCGCGCCTCGCGCAAAAGCAGGCGCGAGCGAGACAATTCCTTTTCATTTCGGGGCTTTGTCGAGGCAAGCTCAAGCAGAGCATCATCCTTGAACACCCGATTGCGCGGCACGTTGCGGCTCTTTGCATAGCCCTCGCGAAAGCGGGCAAGTTCGCGCACGATTGCAAGAAAACGGCCAGAATTCGTGCGGGTCTTCACCCGCCGCCAAGCCTCATCGGGCTGCACCACATAGGTGTCGGGGCTCAGCAAAACCGCAAGCTCCTCCTCCACCCAAGGCGCGCGCCCCGACTTGGCCAGCTCAGCGGCCAGAAACTCATAGACCACCCGCAGATGGGTCACATCGGCCAGCGCATATTCCTTTTGCGCATCGGTCAGCGGGCGGCGCGACCAGTCGGTAAACCGGCTCGACTTGTCCACCTGCGCCTTCACGATCCGCTTCACCAGCGTCTCGTAGCCCACCTGCTCGCCAAAGCCGCAAACCATCGCCGCCACCTGCGTGTCGAACAGCGGATCGGGGATCACCCCGCCCTCGACAAAGAAGATTTCCAGATCCTGCCGCGCGGCATGGAACACCTTCACCACGTCAGGGTTGCGAAACAGCTCATAGAGCGGCTCCAGCGACATGGACTCGCCCACAATCGGGTCGACCAGCACCGCCTCGCCATCGCCGGGCAAGGCCAGTTGCACGAGGCACAGTTTAGAATAGTAGGTTCTTTCCCGCAGAAATTCAGTGTCCACGGTGATGTAAGGGCCCTTGGCCGCCGTCTGGCAGAATGCCGACAGCTCCTCGGTGGTCGTCAATGTGCGCATAAGGTGCGGTGGCTCTCTTTTTTCTTTCCCGGCGCAGATTGCGCCACTCGTTTTTGCCGCTCACCGCTTTCTAGGACCATGAGGAAAGAAAGGAAACCCTGCCTTGACGTCCGCTCAAGCCAGATAAAGCGGCTGCCGCTCGCCAGCAGCAAAGCGTCGCAGGCAGGCCGGGTAGAGCGCGTGTTCGCGGATCAGCACCCGTGCGGCCAGCGCATCAGGGGTGTCGCCGGGCAAAATCGGCACCCGGGCCTGCCCCAAGATCGGCCCGTCATCCAGCTCCGGCGTCACCTCATGCACCGTGCAGCCCGCCTCGGCGTCCCCGGCCTCCAGCGCGCGGGCATGGGTGTGCAATCCGCGGTATTTGGGCAGCAACGAGGGGTGGATGTTCAGCATCCGGCCTTCCCAGCGCCGCACAAACCCCGCCGTGAGCACCCGCATGAAGCCCGCAAGGCAGATCAGGTCGGCGCCCGCCGCCTCCAGCCGCGCCGTCAGCTCGGCTTCAAAGGCGGGGCGATCCTTGCCAAAGGGCCGGTGATCCACCGCATCCGTCTCCACGCCCATCGCCTGCGCCTTGGCCAGCCCACCCGCTTCGGGATCGTTCGACATCACCAGCACCGGGCGTGCCGGATGCCCGGCCTCGCCCATGCTTTCGACGAGCTTCACCATATTCGAGCCGCCGCCCGAGAGCAGAATGGCGCAGTTGCGCATCAAAGCAGTTTCCCGCTGTAGGAAACCCCCTCACCCGCCACAACGCGGCCCAGCTCGAATACCTGCTCGCCGGTCTCTTCCAGCAGCGCCTTCAGGCTTTCGGTCTGTTCCGCGCTGACCACGAGCACCATGCCCACGCCCGCATTGAAGGTTTTGAGCAGCTCGGCCTCGTCCAGCCCGCCGGTCTCGGCCAGCCAGCGGAAGACCGGCGGCAGTTCCCAAGCGCCAAGGTCCACCTCTGCGCCGAGCCCCTCGGGCAGAACGCGCGGCAGGTTCTCGGTCAGCCCGCCGCCAGTGATATGGGCCAGCCCGTGCACGCCGCCTGAGCGGATCGCCGCCAGCACCTGACGCACGTAAATCCGCGTGGGCGCCAGCAGCGCCTCGCCCAGCGTGCCGCCACCAAAAGGCGACTCCGCCTCCCATCCGAGGCCCGCCATCTCCACCACCCGGCGCACAAGGGAATAGCCGTTGGAATGCACGCCATCCGAGGCGAGACCGAGCAGCACGTCACCCTCGGCCACCCCATCGGGCAGCGCCGCGCCGCGCTCCATCGCGCCCACGGCAAACCCGGCAAGGTCGAAGTCTTTGCCCTCATACATCCCCGGCATTTCCGCCGTCTCGCCGCCGATCAGCGCCGCACCCGCCGCCTTGCAGCCCGCCGCGATGCCCTCCACCACAGCCGTGCCAGCGGCCACATCGAGCTTGCCAGTGGCAAAATAATCTAGGAAAAACAGCGGCTCCGCGCCTTGGCACACAAGGTCGTTCACGCACATGGCCACAAGGTCCACGCCCACGCCGTTCACAACGCCGGTATCAATCGCGATGCGCAGCTTGGTGCCAACCCCGTCAGTCGCGGCCACCAGCACCGGGTCTTTGAAGCCCGCCGCCTTCAGATCGAACAGCCCGCCAAAGCCGCCGATCGAGCCCATCACACCTGCCCGGTCGGTCGATTTCACCGCCGGTTTGATCGCCTCCACCAGCGCATTGCCCGCGTCAATGTCCACACCCGCCTGGGCATAGGTCAAACCGTTCTTACTGTCGCTCATCCGCGCTCTCCTCGGTGCCGTCGCCGGGGAGGTACCCCAAGCGCGGGCCAATTGCCAGACGCGCTTGACCCCTTGCGACGACGGGCCTAATCAGTCCCCCGGCGGGCCTGTAGCTCAATTGGTTAGAGCAGAGCGCTCATAACGCTTTGGTTGCGGGTTCAAGTCCTGCCGGGCCTACCACGTCCCCCGCCCCGCCCCGGATTGCCCCTTAAGGCCTGCGTTGCCCGGTTGCACCTTGCACCCCGGCAGGCTAAGCCTTTGTTCAATAACAAGTTGATAGCTTGAGGCGAGAGTGACGAGCGAGCAGGCCCAGACCCCGTCTTTGCCGCAAGATACCGGCACAGCGGCCTTCCTTGGCGAAACGCAGATCGAGGGCATCCAGCCACTGGATGCCCAGCTTGGCGTGGATGCGCCCAAAACAGTGCCCGATACGCTGCAAGAGCTACTCTTCGGCAAACCCGCCGCCACGCCCGATGAAACCGCCGCTGCCGGGGGCGATGCCTCGGCCCTGCCCGCCCTTACCACCTATGCCGTGCTCGACGCGGGCAAGGTCGCCAACCTCCCCGATCTGCTGGAAGGCTCCGGGCTGGACCATCGCTGCCTCTTCAAAGGCGCGGCGGAGGAAGAACTGAAAACGGTCGCGCCATGGCTGGTGCAGGTCGAAGAGGGCAACCGCTTCAGCCGCAACCTCTTCACCGCTGGCGATGCGCCCTGGCAGCTCTGGGATAAGGCCCCGGGCCTGATCCTGCGCACCCGCGCCGGGTTTGAGGAGGTCTGGAAGCATCTGCGCCACTTCACCCGCGTGCGCGGCCCCGATGATGAATGGCTCTACTGGCGCTTCTGGGAATCCGGCGCGCTCGCCGTGCTGCTCTCCTCGTGGCGGCAGTGTCCAGAAAAGGCCGCGGCCTTCATGAGCCTGCGCACCAAGGCCGGACGTATGCCCATCACCTTCCTCTGCGCCAGCGAGAGCCCCGGGGAGCTTCGCACCCTCACCCCTGCTCTTGCCGGGATGGCACCGCAGGCCAACGCCCCCTTTGCGCTGTCGAAAGACGACAGGCGCGTGCTGTCTCACTGGCGCGCGCACCGGTTTGACAGGCAACTCCTCGCCTCGCTCTGCGCCACCTATCCCCGGCTGGCACAGGCGCGCAGCGATCAGGCCACCGCATGGATGGCCACCGTTATCGCAGGGGCAGAGAACGCCGAGTTGCGGCAGGAGCGGGCGATCGAGGATTTTGCCCACAGCGCCTATCTGCTCAGCGACGACCCAACCCGCCACGGCGAAACGATGCACTACCTGAAAGACCGCACCCTGCACCCCAATGACCGCGCCCGCCTCGCCCGGCGCGCCGCTGAGGCCTATGTGCGCACGCGCAACAAGGAGACACAGCCATGACGACCGAACGCGGGCAAGAGACCTGCAACTGCGAAACCGTCAATTTCTTCCGCTGCGATCTTCCTGCCGAGTATCACGATGCGCTCTCGCTGCGCGCCATGGTCAACGGCCAGCCCACCGAGATGCTGCCCCGGGGCGAAACCTATCGCTTCCCCAACACGCTGGGCAACACGACGGCGGCGATTGATCTGGTTGGCTCGGGCACCTCGCAAACAACCTATTATCCGCAGATTGATGACGGCACCCCGCTGACGCCGGAAGACCTGCAAATGTATGTGGGTGCCCGCGACATTGGCCAACGCGCGCTGGAAGATCCGGCCCGGCAGGCCTTGCAAGATATGATCGCAAGCCCAAGCACGCCCGAAACCATGCGCATCCAGTATCGCACCCGCCTGCGCCAGATGGACGAGGAAGATCGCCAGCGCGCCGCCGCCCGCTGGGAGCAGGAAGGCGGCAACGGCGAGGGCGTCTTTCTTCTGGCGCTCACCCGCACCCCCATCGGTGATGGCGAGGTGAACCCCGACACGCTCGATCCCGCCACGCTTGTTGCCCTCACGGACGAGCTTGGCGAGGCCTTCGGCGTATTCTGGGATGATCTGCATTCCGTCTACAACTCCATGGGTGGCACTATGGCCCAAGCGATGGCGGCGCAGGCGCAGAACTTCGAAACCACCTTCCGAAACGTCAACGACCTGATGGGCCGCAACCTGAGCATGGCCGATCAGGTGCGGATGCGCCGGATCTTCCTGCGTGAGATCTTCTCGGCCCGTGTCGGACGCGTCTACACCCACCGTGGACAGAAGCTCATCAGTTTCCGTGGCCCGGCAGGCAATCGCGTTTTCCTGCGCCGCACCTCCTTTCCCGCAAATTCGATGACCGTGCTCAATGCCAATACCGCCGCCGGGCAAAATGCCGCCGCGATCCGTAGCGCGGCGGGGGGCACCTTCAGGGGCGCAGGCGGCTTTTTCCTGATCGTCGGCGGTGTGATCGAGGTGGTTCACTGGCTCACCCTGCCCGAGAGCGAGCGCTTTCTGGCCGATCTCTGCGTCAACCTCGGGCTGATGGTCGCCATCGGCGTGTTTTCGGGCGTGGCCGCCACCGCCGCCGTCGTGCTCGGCCTGGCTGCTGCGGGCATGGCCGCTCCAGTGGTGGTGACGGGCCTTGCGATCGGCGCGGTCGCACTCGGCATAGGCCTAGCAGTGTCATGGGCGCTCGACGCCACCGGCATCCGCGAAAGCCTGCAAACCGCCGCACGTCGCTTCTTCGACAGCCTCGCCGCCTTCACCCAACAACTCTTCCCGCCGCGGAGCCAAACCTTTTACGACCCCGACGCACACCCGATCCAGAACATGGGGCTGGTCGAGGGGATCGACTACTTCAACAACGCCGACCCTGATGAGCGGCAATATATAATGGACAGAATGTTTGGCCTTGAATAGCAAGCCCCCGCGCCTGCTGTATCGCGAACCCGCCGAGCAGCGCCAAAGCCGCTTCTGGGGGCTTGTCTTTGTGGCAGGCGTCACAACCGCCCTCTTTCTCACGGTGGCAGGCTTCGGCTTTGCCAGCCGGGCGCATATGCTCAGCATTGCAGCGGCCTCAGGCCTCTGGCTCCTGCTCTTTACCGCCAACACCTTCGCCCTGCGCAGTCCCGGTCTGCACCTTGCCCTGCTGCTGCCCGCACTGGGCTTCATGGGGCCGATGGCTGTGCTGCTTGCATGGTATGCCGCCGTCGGCTTTGATCTCGCCACGCCGCTGGTGCACCTTGCCTTCGCCGCCCTGCTCGTCTTCATGGTCGCGCTCTCATGGGCCGAAGCGAAAATGGCCGACCTCGACGCCTTCCAGAAGGAACTGCGAAGCAACGGCGGCCTGCGCCCGCTGGCAGATGGCACCACCGAATTCCGGATGCGCGGCACCCCCAAGAGAGGCCCTTATGGCCCCTTCTTTCGCCCATTCCGCTGGGCCAAATGGCTCGACATCGGCTTTGCCTGCGTCTTCGCCGTGGTGCTCATGGTGGTGGCCCCCATCGTCTTCACCCAAGCGGGCGATACCGACAAGGCCAGCGAAGCCTGGATCTTCTGCGTGGTCATCCTCGGCGCGGGCTGGCTGCTGCGGGCTTCGCTGACCGGGGTTCTCGTCAACCTCCGCCTGCTGCGCGCTCTGCGCCAAACACCGCCTCTCGGGCAATAGCCCCCCCGATTTCGCTCGCCACCAAGGACCATCTCCCATAGCGTCCCGCCATGATTGATGATCTCTCCCCTGCCCGCCTGTCTCTGGCTGCGGCCGCGAAATCTGCAAAGGCAGGTGACACCGCTGCCGTAAAGGCGCATGCGCTAAAGGCCCTGACGGTGCGCGAGATTTCTGCGCCGGAGCTCGCCAAGGCCGTGTCCCATCTCACCGAGGCAGGCCACGGCGCCGCCGCGCTCCGCGCCCTCAAGAAACACTGTGAAGGCAGGGCCCCCCTCGCCGCCGGCTTTGCCCACCTCGGCGCGCTCCACTTCGAGGCCGGAAAGCCCGGCCCGGCGATCCGCGCGCTCGAACGCGCCCTGCGCATGGCCCCGGATGACCGGCAAAGCGCCTTCCTGCTGGCCGATCTGCATCTGCAAGCGGATGATTCAGACGCCGCCGAAGCAACATGGGCCCGCACCTTCGCCGCCCGCCCGGATGACGCCGACATCCGTCTGCGCGCCGCCACCCAGCTTGCCCATTTCGGCGCGCTCGATCCCGCCCGCCGTGCCGTCGAGCAAGCCCGCCCGCTGCATGGGGACGCCGCCGAATTTGCCTTCATGGCCGCCGCCATCACCGGAGACGCCCCGCCAGCCCTGCCCGACCCGGGCTACATCGCCCGTTTCTTCGACAGAACGGCAAGCCACTATGACCAAAGCCTCGCCGGCGTGCAGTATCGCGGCCCAGAGGTGCTGGCGGCCAGCCTCGCCGGGCTCAACATTGCCCCCGGCGCGGGCCTCACCGTGCTGGATGCAGGCTGCGGCTCGGGCCTCTCCGCCCCGGTCCTCGCGCCGGTTTCGGCCCGCCTCGACGGGTTGGACATTAGCCCCGGCATTCTGGAAGAAGCGGCAAAGACAGGCGCTTACACCAAACTCTTCACACTCGACCTCGCCCGCGAAGACCCGCCCGAACCGGGGATCTACGATCTGATCGCTGCCATCGACGTGCTGATCTACACCGGCGACATCGCCTTGCCGCTGGCCACGCTGGCCAAGGCGCTAAAGCCCGGGGGCCGGGTGCTCTTTACCTGCGAGGCCGCGCCCGACACGCCCGATAGCTGGCAGCTGACCCCAACCGGGCGCTACCGCCACGGCGAAAACCTGATCCGCGAGGCACTGGCGCAAACCGGCTTCAACCCGCCCGACCGGATGAGCCCGGAAATCCTGCGCAACGAGTTCCGCCGCCCCGTTCCCGGCCTCGCCATCTCCGCCACACTTGCCTGACCACCGCCAGCCACGCCCGGCCACCGGCGCTCCAACCGCCCCACGCCTCCCGTGCGTTAACCTTAACAGGCATTAACCTTAACGCGCCGCCGCCAGAGCGGACCAAGCCCCATTTTCTTGCTGCAAATACTCCCGGGGGTGCGGGGGCAGCGCGCCCGCTCCAAGGCCAGCCACGCCAAACGCCCCTCCGCGGTCACCGCGCCAGCACAAGCTCCGCCTTCAGCCCCCCCAGCGCCTCGCTCTCGCCCAGCCTGAGCGTGCCGCCCTGGCTGCGGGCCACATCCAGCGCAATCGCCAGCCCGAGCCCCACACCGCTGCCACGGTCCTGATTGCGGGCCTCATCGAGCCGGGTGAAGGCACGCACGGCCTCTTCGCGGCGATCCTCAGCAATGCCCGGCCCGTCATCCTCAACCGTGTAGCGCACCATCCGCTCGCCCAGATCCACCGTCAGCCGCGCCTCCTTGCCATAGCGCCGCGCATTGGAAAGCAGGTTTGCCAAGGCCCGCTCCACCGACAGCGCCCGTAGCGCGATTTCTTCCCCGCCCTCCCCGCGGCACTCCAAGGTCACCACGCCCCCGGCCCGCCGGGCGTTCTCAGCCACCTTCTCGGCCAGCGCCACCGCATCCACCGGCTCCGCCGCCTCTCCCGCTTCCGAGCGGACAAAATCGAGGAACCCGTCCAGCATCGCTTCCATCTCCGCCACATCGCGTGACAGGTCGGTCACATCCGCCCCATCGGCCTCTGCCAGCGAGAGCTCCAGCTTCATCCGCGTCAGCGGCGTCCTCAAATCGTGGGAAACGCCCGAAAGCAGCATCATCCGCTGCGCAGTCTGCCGCTCGATCCGCGCCCGCATATCCAGAAAGGCATGGCCCGCCGAGCGTACTTCCACCGCGCCCGCAGGCTTGTATGGCTCGATCCGCCCACGCCCGAAGGCCTCCGCCGCTGCTGCAAGCCGGGTGATCGGCCTCAACTGGTTGCGCAGGTAGATGAAGGCCACCAGCGCCATGACCACGCCAACAAACCCCATCAGCACCAAAAACTGATGTGGGTTCGAGGCGCTGACCCGGCGCCGATCAAAGGTGATGGTCAGCGGCCCATGCCCGGTGCTGACCTGCAAGATCACCCGCCGCGAATTTTCCGAAAGGTCCACCGCCTCCACACCGCTCAGCCCGCCACGCAACTCGGCAATCACCGTGGCCCCCGAAACGTCATAGAACGGGCGGCGAAACCCGTGCATCTCCTCCGCAGGCAGCGCCAGCTCAAGCCGCAGCGCCTCGGCCAATGGCGCCACCTCCGCCAGCGCCGTGGGGGCATCGGGCGCGGCCTCCACTTCCGCCGACAGATGCCGCAGCTCCAACAGCAGCGAGTCGGTCATCTGCTGGGTCACATCCTCGAAATGGCGTTGGATGAAGACGATCGAGATCACCAACTGCAACACCACGATCGGCAACAGCAGGATCAGCGCGGCCCGGCCGTAAATCCCCTTGGGCATCGAGCGTTTCAACCACGAGAAATCCATGGCAGAAGGTTACGTGCCGCGGCAGGGGAACGAAAGATGCAAAGCGAGGCAGGCAAACCGGAAGAGCTTGAGCCCGGGGTGGTGCGGCTGATCGCGCCCAACCCCTCGCCGATGACCCATTGGGGCACCAACAGCTACCTTGTCGGCGAGACCGGCTTGGCGCTGATCGACCCGGGCCCCGACCTGCCCGGCCATGCCGAGGCCCTTCTGGCCGCGCTGCGCCCCGGACAGCACATCAGCCACATCCTCTGCACCCATTCCCATGTCGACCATTCCCCGCTCGCCGCCCGCCTCGCCGCCGAGACCGGGGCGCAGGTGCATGCCTTCGGCACCCACCTTGACGGTCGCCGCCCGGTGATGGAGGCGCTCGCCGCGTCCGGTCTGGCGGGGGGCGGCGAAGGGGTGCAGCCCGATTTCGCACCCGACGTCCGGCTGCCCCATGGCGCGGTGCTCGAAGGCCCGGGATGGCAACTGACGGCCCTGCACACCCCCGGCCATATCTCCAACCACCTCTGCTTCGCCCTCTCCCGCCCCTCCGGGGAGGCGGTGTTTACCGGCGATCACGTCATGGGCTGGGCCTCCTCCCTCATCAGCCCGCCCGACGGCGATGCCACCGCCTTCATGGCCTCCTGCGCCGTTCTTGCCGGGCGCAATAGCCGCATCTACTACCCCGGCCACGGCGCCCCCGTGACCGACCCCGCGGCCCGCCTCACATGGCTGACCGAGCACCGAAACGCCCGCGAAGCCCAGGTTCTGCAAGCCCTCGAAAAGGGCCCCGGCACCCCGCAAGAACTCACCGCACGCGTCTATACAGACATCCCCCCCGCCCTGCTGCCCGCCGCCGAACGCAACATGCTGGCCCAACTCATCGCCCTCGTGGAGTCCGGCCAAGTCACCGCCACCCCGGCCCTCTCAAGCACCGCCAGCTACGGCCTCAAGTGACGCAGAAAAATTTTTCCACAAAACCCTCTGGACGCCCCCCAGAGCCATTGCTATACGCGCCGCCAGTGTTCCGGCGTAGCTCAGCGGTAGAGCAGTTGACTGTTAATCAATTGGTCGTAGGTTCGATCCCTACCGCCGGAGCCATTTTCCCTTTGAAAATGGATAAATATCAATAAATTAAGCGACATGTCGCTCCGCTCGGCACACATCTGAGCACACACGGAGCACACATGGGGCTGATATTGAAACACGTAGAGAAGACCAAATCAGGCCGCTGGCAGTATCGGCGGAGAGTTCCCAAAGAAGTCGCTGAGGTCATCAACAAGCGGGAGTTCAAGCGCGTCCTCGGGGATACCGAGCGGGAGGCGTTAAAGGTCTACCCCCAGTTCCACGCTGAGGTTGAGCGGGCGATTGAGAAGGCCAAGCGCGATGCTGGTCATATTGCCGCTGCCGACCGAGACGAATTGACCGAGCGCCAAGCCTACGGGATTGCCCGCGCCCGCGCTGCGTCTCTTGCCCAAGATTCTGACACCGCAGAGAAGCGAGAGGCCATCATTGAGGCCCTGTCTGCCCCCTATGATCTTGATGAGGAAACCCTTGATCCCCTCAATGCGACCGAGGTGGACCGCATGGTCATCAACATTCTTCGGAACGGTGCAGAGGCGACCAAGCGCCCGGACCCGACCCTAGAGGACGCCATGAAGCTCTATCTCGCGGAGAAGAGAGGGACAGAGCCGCCAGACAGCTACCGCCGCGCAGAGGGACAGGTGAAGCGGTCTGTGGCGCTCACACAGGAGGCGCTGGGCCGTGACCCGGTGCTGACGGAACTGACCCGCGAAGAAGCCCGTGCGGTGCGCGATCACATGCTGGATCAGGTGAAGTCTGACGGGCAGCGGATCAGTCCCGAGTCGGTCCAGAAGTATCTGAACCTTCTGCGGGCGGTCATCAACTTCGCTGCGACCGAGATGGACATTCCCGCGACCTTCAACAGCCCGTTCAACAAGCTCCCGGTCCCACAGAGGAAAGCCGCTGGAAGCTCTGGCGAGGGCGAGAAGCGGTTGCCCCTGCCCCCAGAAATCCTGAAAGCTGCAAAGAAGCGGATCACCGGCAGCGCCCGGAGCGATCTCGCGCTGATTTGGCGATTGCTCGCCGGGACCGGGTGCCGCCTTTCGGAAATCGTCGGACTGCGCGTCGAGGACGTGGACACCAAAGGCGACCTGCCCCACATCAAGATTGCCTGGCATGAGAAACGGCGGGTGAAAACTCAGTCGTCTATCCGCCAAGTGCCCCTTGTGGGGGACGCCCTGACAGCCGCTCAGGAGGCCCTAGAAGCCGCTGACGGCAGCGATATGCTGTTCCCCCGCTATGGCCGCGCCCGTAGTTCAGAGGCGGTCTCTGCGGCGCTCATGAAGCACCTGCGGGCGATCACCTCGGACACCCGGCATAGCCTTCACTCGCTGCGGCACAATATGAAGGATTGGCTTCGGGAGGCGGAGGTCTCGAAACAAGATCAAGACCTTATCCTAGGCCACGCGCAAGAGGACGTGGGCGACCGGGTGTATGGGGGCAACGTGGCGAGGTTGAAAGCCGCCACAAGGGCCATGAAAAAGGCCCTAGCGGTGGATCAATAGGGGCTTAGGCGGGAAAGCCTACCGTGCGCCCCTCTGCGACCAGCTTGTCACGGCGCTCCGCTCCACGGCGGGCAATGCTGGCAGAGTTGCGACGACTGTATCCGAAAGTCTGTGCGAGGTTCTTCCGCCGCAGATCGAGGCCGTCTCCGTCAAGAAAGACAACTTTCCTACCGCCGCTCAGGTCCAGAATGAGCCGCGCTGGGGAAGCCCAATGGCCGGGCTGCCCTTTGCGCATGGGAATTTTCATCTGCACCTGTTTGTCCCGGCCATTCTTGCGGGTGAAGGAAGTCCAAAGACCGTCAGCACCGCCGTCACGGAGTTTCCAGTAATCGGAGGCTTCAACTAATGCGTGGCTGGTGTGGCTATCGTCCAGCGGCACCGCGTAGCAATCTGTTCCGTCCTCATCGACACAGGGGACCGGCCAGCGGCCTTGTCGTTTGTCTCGCAGTTGCTCTGCACGTTTCGGGTGCAGGTGCGCTGTTGCCCGTTTGTCTGCGGCCTTGAGCCTTGCAAACTCGCTCAGGCTCAGGGGGCGGTAGCCCGACAATCCGTTGATCTCAGGCATGAAGTTCAGTTCGTGTTTCATTGGTCACTTTCTCGTTTCATTTGGGGGGGGGATAGAGCCTTGCTGTCTGCGGCTCAGGAGGAGTGCCCCTGACCCCCACGCGCCATGCGGGGAGAAAGGACGAAATCGACCGCGCACGGCGCAATCAAGGGCACCCCACCAGAACGGCAGGAAAAGCCCTCCCAGCACCGCAAGGGGCACCGGGAGGTGAGTTCAATGGAGACTGTTAGAGGCGTCTGACGGTGCCTCTGCGGGGCTGTGTGTCGCCCCTACCGCATGTCGTCAGGCCACTGCTTATGGTCCGCGTCATGTTCATCAAGGTCTGTCTGGTCTGTCATGCCATCGCGGGCGCTGGGTGCGGTCGCTTTGCGGCGCTGTTCCGCTTCCCAAGTGTTCCACCAGATCACGCGACCATCCGGGCACAAGACCACCTCGCGGCGGTCCTGATCGGTGGCGGCGATGTATCCGGGTGGGAGGGAGCGTTGCCGTTCGGCGGTGCGGCTATCGCGGATGACGATGGGCTGCATCTTGAACAGGCTGTAGGTCATTTGCGACCTGCCCTTGCCCGCGCCCGTTCTCGGCGGCGTTCGCGGCGGACGTGACGGTGCTCAGTCGCGCACCCCCGGCAGATAGCGGCGGTGTGAGAGGGCGGCACGAAGTCCAGCCCGCACATGGGGCAATTCTTGATGGGCGGAATGGCTGCGCTGCGCCGGGGTGTGGTGTGGGCTGCGGCGTCGGTCATACGCGCACCAGCCCCATGCGGACAGCCGCACCGAAGGACATTTCAGGCTGGCCGGGAATGGTGACACGCCAGTCGTTCGACAGGCGGTCATAGCGGAGGGCCTTGCGTTCCTCTGCGGGCATGTCCTCCAGCATTTCCTTGAACCCTTCGGGGTCCAGCTTGGGCATGTTGGCGAGGTGATCCACGGCAGCGTTGGCGATGTTCACGAAACTATCCGTGTCACCGTTCACCACGGCCATACGGGCAGCGCGAAGCTGGTCCTCGCTCAAAACCTCGCTCATCATGGCGATGGAGGCGCTGGGCGCACGTTCGGCCAGGGTGTTCTCTGCCTGAGCCATGTAACCCGCGTAGACCTGTTTCGCCTGAACCTCGCTCACCCCTTCGGGCAGCATGTCCAGCACCGTTTCAGGGTCGCCGCCGTTCTCAACGGCATGGCTGACAAGACCATCGGTCACATGTGCCCCGTGGAATTGATCCACGCCTTGCAGAATATCACTTGCGACCTTGGCGCGGTGGGCGGCGGGGCTGTCGTCCGTGTCCGCTTCGTCAGCAGCATTAGCATCCGCCTGAGCGCCCTTCGGGTTGCCGTCAGGGGCAGCCTTCGGGGCATTGTCAAAAGGGAGCGGGTCGCCCTCGCGGTAGCTCTGCGGCAGGAGGCCACCGGCCTTGGCGGCATCAATCGTGGTTTCACCCACGCCGGGAATGACCACATGGCCGGGGCGGAGCGGCGCGTTGGCGTAGGCCGTGCCACCGTTCGGGCCGAAACCCTTGTTCACGATCTCTGTTGAGAGCTGACCATCCTTCATGGTCGAGGTGTGGACGGCGGCGGTGGTGATCTTGATGTTGTCGAACGTCCCGGCCTTCTTTCCGGCCTGTTGATCCTCAAGCTGTTGTTGCAGCGTGGCGAGGTCATCGGCGGAGAAATCAGCGGGCGACATATCGACGGATTGGAAATTGCTCATTGGGTGTTCCTTTCATGGTTGTTGATTTGGGGTATTGGGTGCGCCGGGGGCGCGGTGGTCGGCGGTCTCATCAGCGCGAGGACAGCGCCGAGGGCAGCCTTCCTGCCCATGTTCAGCATCCCGGCGGGTGGACTGGACATGACGACGAAAAGTGCGACGTGGCAGGATGATGAGGATGTTGAGGAAGGCTGGCCTTGGGGCTGCACGTAATCCCACGGCTTCCGCACCAGCGGAGCCATGTGAACGATCTTGGCAGAGGTGAAGCTATGGGGAAGCCCTAGAGGCTTTCAGGAGGGACCATAGGGGCCACCTCTGGTAGACCTAGACAGGGAGATTGAGGGGGGATGGGTGGGAGGTGATGCACCGGGTCATCAGTCTGATGGACAGCTACCTGATGAACCATGTCATCCACCTGTATCTATCCTGTTAAAGTGACCCCCTCTGGTCCAATGGGAGGTGGTTTTACCTGCCCCTCACAATCACCTGCCTATCAGCATGTATTTCACCGGGAGGGGCCTGTCTGGTCCAATGGGACGTATTAAACCTTTCGGGCTTTCGTCCAATGGGGTGTAGTTATTCAACGGCCACGGCGTTCAGCCGCCCGGCAGCCTCGCCTAAACCGAGCGGCGCAGCCTCTTTAAACTCATCCGCGTTAGCATGGGCTTCCCTGATCTTGGACAGCGCCACAGAGACGCACAGGGCCACGTCAGGGGCGCTCAACGGCTTCCCTAGGCTGACCCCCTCAGCGGCCATTCCAAGCTGTTCTGCGGCGTCCTTGAGGGCGCTCAGGGTATCCACAGCAGCGGCGGTCAGGCGGTTGGCATCGGCGGCGGTATAGAGGTGGTCTGTGAGGGCGGTAAGGTGGTCAGTCAGGCTGAGCACTGCGTTGGGTTTCATCATGGCGCGTCCTTTCATATCGACTTGACGTGCAACATCATGTTCGGCACGCAAGCACCTGACAACACGAATGAAGTTTCTACATGGGGAGTATCTGCCACCCAATCCGATGCCACGACAGTAGGCTAGCCCTGTGAGGATTGCTCAGGGTGTCGTCAGGGTGAACCTAGTGGGCACACAAGTTAGTCACAGGTGGCGTAATGGACAAAGACAGATAGGGTGAGAGAGTGGCGCGAATGTCACGAAACGCCCGCCGCCAGCCCCTCCCGGTCAATCGCTGAACAGCCTCAAGACCCCGTAGAGCGCCCCGATAGACGCAATACCGCAGTATCCCAGCCCCATGACCTGCAAGACAACATCGGCCATACTCACGCCCCCCCTGCGGTCTCAGCACCGGCGGCAGATTTCGCCTCATCCAGTATCCGGTAGACGCTGGCCCTGCCGATCTCCAGCCGCTTGGCAATCTCGGTCCCGCCTACGCCCTCACGGTGCAGCTTCAAGACCTCCTCAGCCTTGGCCCTAGCGGTCGCCTTCCGGCCCTTATACTTCCCCGCCGCCTTGGCCTTAGCGATACCCTCGCGCTGCCGCTCAAGCATGATCTCGCGTTCAAACTCAGCGACACCGCCCAGCACCGTCAGCATGAGCTTCCCGGTCGGGGTGCTGGTGTCGATCCCCATGTTGAGAATGCGGAGCGCCGCGCCCCGGTCGGTCAGGGTGTCGAGGATTTCAAGCAGGTGCGCCACAGAGCGGGCCAGACGGTCCAGCTTGGTCACGACTAGGGTGTCACCCTCCCGGATGAAGGACAGGGCCTCAGCGAGCTTCTCACGGGCTGTCACGTCCACCGATGACACTTGCTCAATGAACAGCCGGTCACACCCTGCCGCCTTCAACTCCCGCTCCTGCCCCTCAAGTCCAGCCTTCTGGTCCAGTGTCGAGGTCCGCGCATATCCTACCAGCATGTCTCAAGTCTCCCGCATGTGTCTCACAATGTCTTAGACTCTATAAGGCGAATTGTCTCAAATGGTCAATGCAATTCTTTTGGGACACCTTGCGGGGCAACCTGAGACGTCTCGTTAGAGCTTGCCCTGTGGGACAGCGAGAGGCGCTTGAGGTAATCGCGCGGGCAAACTTGGAAGGAGACATTGCGGCAGATTGACCGGCGACAAGAGAGCGAAGGCAGCAAGGACCCCAGTCCAGCCCCGCAGAGCCACCCCCACCGGGGGGACGCGCGGCTCATCAACTGTTGAGTTCGGGGCTTCGGATTTTTTGGTCTGTTTTAGTACGGTCTTTGATCGGTAATCTCTTGAAAAGTCGGAACGCCGCCTTCGGCCAGAAAATCCTTCAGAGCTTGATACTGCCCTCTATAGCGATTTGACCTAATCACCTTCGGGCTGAACATAAGCCCCAACTCGGGAACCGCCGCCTCCGGCTCAGCGCGCCAGAAAAGTGGCGAGAGAAGCCCAAGTAGGTTCTTGGCTGTCTCGTGGAAATTCTCTTGATTGCGGCTCTGAGCGTTCACAGCAAAGCGCAGAGACCCCAAGACCACATCGACTATGCTGGGCAGATGCGATTGACCTATTGAGGAATAATGGAAACCCACAATATTGGAAAGGCGCATTTCCGGGGTGTACGGCAGTCCGGTTATTCCTATTGTGAACTTGTCCCGTAGATGTGCTTCAATAGCATTCCCTTCATCATTGAAGCGATCAATGAGAACCAGACCGGCACCACCTACGCGGTTCAGAACGTACTGAAAATGTAGGCAGACGGCGTTGATTCCGTTGCGTCTCGCTTCATCCGAGGACGAGGCAATGTCGTGCAAAATCAAGTATGAAAGAAGCTTAGCCCCGTGTTCGATAGCGGTCGTCATCACATCCTGCTTCAGCGCAATGAACTGCTCGTGGGTGAAGCCTTCCGGCCCCGGATTGAACTTGAGCCGGTATTCTCTTGGAACCCCATGACGGTCTCGAACAGCGTCCACCGCCTGAGACAATGACAGTGCCTGTTCAGCCTCAATCATAAGCCCCCCGTAGAGCAGGAAGTCCCCGGCTCGCTCCTCTAGATTAGATTCATCGCAATACAAAAGATGCATTTGTGCTCCTCAAACTGAATCGAATGAACCCTATCGCTACTGCATGTGCTTGTCTCTAACGCTCTGATTTGTGCGCACCCCACCACCCTCAGCACACATGCCGGGAAGTCAGGTTAGTATGCGTGACGCGCGAAGCATTGATATTGAATCGTTTAAGGCGAGGCAGACCGAGTTTGACTTGACCCCGCCTCGCCTTCCATCCGAGCCAAGATACGCCCGCTAGGTCAACGACTTAGAAAACCCTCATTCCTCGAACTTTCTCGCGCAAGGCTGAAACGGAAGGCCCGCTTAAGGCTCGGCAGATAGGCTCAAGTGGCCTCTGGGGCGGACGGCTTGCGCTTTGCGACGCCCGAGACGATGGCCAATCTCACGCGATCTTTCATAAATTCATCGAAGCCGCGCGCCTGTCCCAAGATGCGATCTCCCTTTGCACCGAAGGTCTCGGCAGAACGCTTGAGATATGAGTAGAACGTCCAACTTCGGTAATCACTGGTCAGGTTCGACTTCTTGACCTTGCTGAATCGCTGGGAGAACAGCGGATAGTCAAAATTGCCAATCAGCGTACCAGCGTCCATCGCCGGGTTGCTCTCAACGTGCCGTCGCCCATCACGCTTCGCCGCGCCCGCCACCTTGCCGTAGAACCGGGATATGGTGCTATCACGCACATAGACACGCCGTCCATCGTATCGGAAGCCCAGGTAATCAAAGCCGTTCTTCCCTGCCTCATCAGGCCGCTGTTTCAAATGGTTGAACCGGAGCCCGCTCGGCGTTTGCTCGAACTGCGCAACACAGGTCTTTGCGTCTTTGATCCGCAACTCCGGCCCATGCTTGCGCATCTCGACGGTTGCGAAGTCGATAGCGGCTCGGGCCTCAGGGCTCGCGCCGGGCAAGATAAGTAGAATATCATCAGAGTAGCGCATATAGCGCCCGCCCCTCGCCCTTGCGTACTCAGCCATCACCGCATCAAACTCCAACATGTAGAAGTTTGCGATCAGATCTGAGATTGGCGCACCTTGCGGAACACCATGCGGGAGGACGTTCTTCTGGACAAGCGAGGGACCGTGCTTCGGATCACCGCCGCAAATCTTGGCGCGGAAGTCCGCGTTGGAACATAGCTGCTTGGGCATGTCGCGGAATGGCATCAGAAAGCCCGGAATCATGTGCCCGTTGCGCTCCCGCATCCCGAAATAGCCAAGCCGCGAATAGACAGAGCGCTGATCGACGTATCTGTACTTGGTGATGTTCTTGAAGACCGCGTAGTGGTCCGGCGGAAGTTCATCGACGCCCAGAAGGTCGCACCAAATGCTCTTGATCCGCTTGTGGTCCAAGTTCTCGAAGTAGCCTTTGATATCGAGTGCAACCGCCACGCAATCCCCGAGCCGGTCGATTTCATCGAAGGCGTCCTTGGCGAAGTCGATGTTGCATTTCCCACCGCCTAGGCCCGGCTTCAACACCTGCCGGTAGGCTATTGGGCAATCCTCAATGCCCATCTCCCGGAGACGCGCTTCATAGAGGCGGGAGAGTTTCCGGCGGTAGAAGGAAAAGATGTAGGCGTCTCGCCGCGCGCCGTATCGGATTGGTCGCGTCTTCTTGTCAGGCTTGGCCGCATCCGTGAAGCGGTACGGCTGCCATGACTCTTCATAGAGGAAAAAGGGGTAGAAGGAATTGGCTGCCACCCTTTGCGGGTCTGTCACGAGGCGGCGAATTTCCTTCAGCGTGATCGGCGCATCGAAATGCGGATAGTGCTTGAGGTCCTTCGCGGTGAAATCGAACTCGTCTTCCATCGGCCTCCGCGAGAGGGGGCAAGAGCATCGGGTCAACGCACCGACCCTTAACATCTCCGCCCCCGCCGTTCTGCGGTGTGCGTTCGTCTTCGACGTGGTCGTGTATACTGTGAAGCACCTGGCAATGTGGTATTGCCGGATTGCCGCAAAGCCGCCCGCGTGGCTGGCGAGAGGAGCCCGAATGATCGAACTCGCGTCCTGCACCGGCTGCGAAACTGGCCTTGACAGTTTAAACACGTAACTGAAACGCCCCCAATTGAGCGCCATGAACTCAATATGGGTGGGCGGTCTGATTGGTTCAACCCTCTAGCGCGTTCTTTTTTTGTTCCAGCGCCCAAGAACCTATCCACACATACGAACGAATACAGATCGAGGAGGTTGAGATGATAAGAAAATACAGATAGACACAGGCACACAAATCCACCACTCTCGGCACACACGCCGGGAAATCGGGTTGGGGCGCATGTCGCGCAAAGCATTGATATAAAGGCGTTTGAGGCCAATCAGACTTAGTTGGGTTTGACCCCGCCTCGCCTACCGCCGGAGCCAATAAAGCAAAGTCTAACTTATAGGTTTCTATGTGATCTTCTGCTTTATCGGAGCAGCGGGATCCAGCCTAGGGAAACTGAGGGACATGCCAATCTACAAAATGGCATTAGGCCTCGTTTGGCTTAGCGATATGCATCGGCCTCGTTGGCTCCGCCCTGCGCGCCACCGACACAACTAACTTCACCTCCACCAGCCGAATCCTCCCCGATGGCAGCGGTGCGCTCTGCGCCGACGGAGCGGTGCACTTCACACCGTAAGGAGGCACCAGCCCAGCTGCCTGCTGACGCCTAGAACTCCCGTCAAACACGTGGAGGTCGCAATCAAGGCCGTCTCCGCGAGCGCCGTGATGATTGTGAGCTTCGGATACCGGGAAGGCCCCGTCAGCATAATTGGCACCCACACGCACGGGCGCCCGGTTCAGTCCCGACGCGCTACAGGTCGGTACCCGCCCGGCGCTTCTTCCAGCAGTGGCGAAAGAAACACGCCTTCCACCGCCACCCGGCCAGTCAGTGCGGCCTGCCAGCGTTCGGTCTGGAGCATCGCCGCGCCGGCCACCACCGCCTCGGTGCCGACCCGACGCAGAAGATCGAGTGCGGCAACCATTGACGTACCGGTGGAGATGGCGTCGTCTATAACCGCGATACGCCGGCCTTCCAGCAGAGGTAGCATGCGCGGGTCGATGTAGAGCCGCTTTCCACCGCCCGGGCTGGTCACCGAGTGCAGAGGCTCGGACAGCGCCTCTTCGTACCAGAACTTGCGTGAAGTGCCGAGCGGCACGTAGCGGGTGTGGCCCAGTGCCTCTGCCACCCCCGCCGCCAGTCCGAGCCCCAGCGTCGGCAAGCCTACCACGCGGGTCACGCGATGCGGGCGCAACGCCTCGGCCAGCAGCTTGGCCAGCCGCGCCGCCACCGCAAAACTCGCTTGATTGAGGATGAGCGAGGCCAGCGCTTTGTCCGTGCCTTCCAGCGGACGCAGAGGCAACCACATCACCCCGCCGCCCGGCAACGCCGCAGGAAACCGCCCCGCGTATGGCGGTGGCGGTGGCGGGCCGGGCTCGATATGCTGCCAAAACTCTTCCGGCGCCATGCCCCCTTGTCCCGCCACCCCGCTCACAACCCCAGCGCGGCACCATCGGCGCGCGGGTCGCTAGCGGCCTCTCGCAGCCCGCCGGGGTGCAGCACCACCGCGCCTGCATGGCCCGCAAGGTCGCTGAAGGGCGGCAGCATCTCCACCTCGTGGCCCGCCTGCCGTAGCTGCGCCACCAGCGCCGGGTCCATCCGGCTTTCCACCTTCAGGGTTGTCGTGTCATCGCCCCATGTCTTGCCCAGCAGCCAGCGCGGCGCGGTCACCGCCCCCTGCAAGCCCATGCCGAACTGCGCATAACGGCTGAAAACGGCCGCTTGCGTCTGTGGCTGGCCCTCACCGCCCATGGTGCCATAGGCCATTACTCGCCCGTCGCACAGCTCGGCCATCGCCGGGTTCAGGGTGTGGAAGGGACGCTTGCCCGGCGCCAGCCCATTCGGCCCGCCCCGGAGCGAAAACGCCGCCCCCCGATTTTGAAAGACCACCCCGGTCTCAGGGCAGGTCAGGCCAGAGCCGAACTCCCAAAACACGCTTTGGATAAAGCTCACCACCGTGCCCTCGGCATCGGCCGCACCCATCCAGATCGTATCGCCCTGCCGGGGCTGGTGGGGCCAGGGCAAGGCCCGTGCGCGGTCAATCCGGGCAGCCATCTCATCGAGCACATCCGCCTCCAGCCATGGCTGGGCATCCACCCCATCGCCCAACTCGGCGTTGCGACGAAGGAACGCCTGCTTGGTTGCTTCGATCAGGCCGTGGATATGAGCGAACCCTTCGCCTTCGCTTACCCCCAACCGGTCGAAGAGCGCGAGGATGGTGAGTGAGGCCACGCCCTGTGTCGGGGGCAGCATGTTCCAGAGCGTCCCCTGTGAGGTGATCACCTCCAGCGGCACGCGCCGCTCGGCCTCGTAGGCCTCCAGGTCGGATCGGCGCAGCGGGCTGCCCGACGCTTCCAGAAAAGCCCCGTGGGTCGCCGCGAGGTCGCCAGTGTAGTAATCCATGACCCCGGCCTCGGCGATCCGCTCCAAAGTGGCCCCGAGCGCGGCCTGCACTAACCGGCTGCCCCGCTCCGGCGCCTTTCCGTCCGGCATGTAGATATCAGAAAGCCCGGGCGCCGGCCCAAGCTCTTCCGCTTTTTCCGCTGTGCAGTCGGCCTGATTGCCTGTTACCGCAATGCCGTCGCGGGCTAGCGCGATCGCCGGGGCCAAGAGGCGAGAAAGCGGCAACCGGGCGTCACAGAGCGCCAGCGCTGCGCCCCACCCGCCCACCGTGCCCGGCACCGTGAGTGCCGCCAGCGGCCCCCGCGCCGGAATTGCTGTTGCATGGCCTTGCCGGGCGTACCACTCCGGCGAGGCCAGCCCAGCCGCCTGGCCGCCGGCGAAAATTGCGATTGGCGGCTGCCCGGCCCGCTTGATGAGCCAGAACCCGTCTCCCCCGATGCCGTTCATGTGAGGATAGGCCACCGCAACCGACGCAGCGGCGGCAACCATCGCCTCCACCGCGCTACCTCCCTCTGCCAGCACGCCCGCACCGGCCTGACTGGCCGCCTGATGCGGCGCAGTTATGGCTCCCTTGAGGCCAATTGCGGGGTTGAGCATGTTGTGTCCTCTCGGTCGCGCCAATCCTGATCTCCGCCACCCGTCAGCACGTCGGCGGCGAGATGCACAGCATGCCACCTATATTGCCGCGTTGGTCGGATCATGCAAGCGCCTGGCCACCCACAACAAGATCGGGCACCCCCTGCGAAGCACCGAAAGCCTGATGAAAACAATCGGCTTACTGAGTATTCCTCCTAGCCCCGACACCACTCCACCGCCCACAAAATCAATGGAATCATGTGCGGATCACCCGGCTGCACAACCCTGCATTGCGCCCAGATACGCAGTATGCCCACAAATTAGCCAAAGCCCCCGGTAACCCGCCTCATTCTGGCTCATCCGCGTATTTCCGATCCCCGACAGCGCCCGAGCGGTAGAATGCGCAGTATGCTGATAATATTGTTGTCGGAGGACAGGAACTCCGGTCGCGGCCCGCCCCGACCAGCCAAAGAAGCCATCAGGAGACGTAGCAATGACCACCCAAGGGACACCCCACTTCAAGGCAAGGACTCTCGCCGCCGCGATCGGTGCCGCAGCCGCCACACTGGCCGCCCCGGCCATGGCACAAGATGTGCTGAAGATCGGCGCGCCATTGGCGCTCACCGGCGGGCTGGCCGACGAGGGCCATAAGCAAGAACTTGTCTGGAAGATGTGGAGCGACAAGATCAACGCCTCTGGCGGCCTCGACGTGGGCGGCACCAAGATGCTGGTCGAGATCGTCGAGTATGATTACCAGACCGACGGCAAGCGCGCTGGCCAGCTGGCCGAGAAGCTGATCAACGACGACGAGGTCGATGTACTGATGGCCCCCTTCGGGTCGGGCCACACCAAGATCGTCGCCGCCGTGGCCGAGCGCTACCAGATCCCGCTGGTCGCCTGCGTCTCCTCCTCCACCGAGGTCTTCAACCAGGGCTTCAAGTATCTCTTCGGCACCCTCGCGCCCAACAGCGGCATGACCGAGGCGATGGTCGCCGAGTTCAAGGAGACGATGCCGGAGCTTGGCACCATCGCCGTCTATGGCCGCGATGACGTGTTCCCCAAGTCGATGGCCACCGCCATCTCCGCCGCCGCCTCCGGCGCGGGCATCGAAGTGGTCTATGAAGAGCTCTACCCGGTAGGCGCGATCGACCACTCCACTGCGCTCTCCACCATCAAGTCAATGTCGCCCGACTGGGTTTACATGACCGGCTATACCCAAGACCTGATCCTTGGCCGCAAGCAGATGGAAGACCTCGGCATCGAAGCCCCGATCATCACCATGGTCACCGGCCCGGCCTATAAGGAGTTTACCGAGGGGCTTGGCGAGCTGGCCAATGGCGTGAGCAGCTCGACATGGTGGCACCATGCCACCGGGTATACCGAGGTATCGGGTGCGTGGGACTCCACCGACGCCTTCTATGAAGCCTTCCTCGAAGCCTCCGGCGGCGAAGATCCTGATTACGTTCATGGCTCCTGTGCCGCCGCGCTCGACGTCGTTGCCGATGCCGTCACCCGCGCAGGCTCCGTCGAGCCCACTGCCGTGCGCGACGCATTGGCCGCCACCGACCTCGAAACCTTCTACGGCCCGATCAAGTTTGGCGAAAACGGCATGAACGAGGGTCGCGAGATGCCGATCATCCAGGTGCAGAGCGGTGAAATCAAGATCCTCTACCCCGAGAGCATCGCCGACGCCGAGCTGCTGGTCATCGAGTAACTCCCCCTGCCGGCCGGGTTGCGCTTTAGCCCGGCCGGCCCCGGAATAATTCCCAAGGAAACAGAATACATGGGTTTCGCGCAGATTCTGGCGAACGGAGTCGTGCTGGGCACGCTCTACGCCTGCATCGCCATCGGCTTCTCGCTGGTCTGGGGTGTCCTCAACGTCATCAACATGCTGCACGGCTCGTTTATCGTGCTCGGCGGCTACCTGACCTACTTCGCATGGGCCTCCACCGGCATCAGCCCGGTTATCATACTGCCCGTCGTGGCGGTGGCGCTTTTCGTGCTGGGCTATGCCCTGCAATATCTCTTCATCAACAAGGTCGTGACGGCCCCGGTGCTGACAACGCTCACGCTGACCTTCGGCCTCGACATGATCCTTTACAACCTGATGACCGTGTTCTTCACCGCCACGCCCCGCCGGGTCTCGCTCGACTACGGGCGGATCGACGCGCTCGGCGTGTCGATGCCCGTCGACCGGCTGATCGGCATGGGACTGGCACTGGTGCTCACCGGCCTGCTGTTTCTGGTGCTGAAAACCTCGCGCATCGGCCGCGCCATCGTCGCCGTCCGGATGGACCGTGAGGCGGCGGCGCTGATGGGCATCCGGGTCAACCACATCTACGCCACCACCTTCGCCATCGCCGCGCTGATGGCCGGGGCGGCAGGGGCGGTCTTTGCCATGGTCTTCCCGGTCACCACCAACCTCTCGGGCGTGTTCCTCGGCAAGGCCTTCGTGATCTGCGTCATCGGCGGGCTGGGCGGCGTGTCCGGCGCGCTGGTGGGCGGGCTGGCTCTCGGCATCATCGAAAGCTTCGCCGGCGTCATCGTCGGCCCGCAAAACGCGATCACCATCGGCTTCCTGATCATGCTGTTCCTGCTGATCGTGCGCCCCACCGGTCTCGTCGGCGTGAAGGGGTACGAGTGATGTCGCGCAAATCCAACCTGACCCTCATCGTCATGGGCCTCTGGGTTCTGGCACTGGCGCTCGCACCCACCATTCTCGGCAACTACGAGGTACGCATCGCGATCTCCATCGCCATGTTCACCGCGCTGGCCCTGAGCTGGAACATCATCGGCGGCTTCACCGGCTACCCCTCCTTCTCCACCGCCGCCTTCTACGGCATCGGCTGCTACGTCGGCGCATTGGCGCAGCGCAGCGGCGTGCCCGCGGCGCTGGCCTGGGTGGCGGCGGCGGCCTTCGTCGGCGGTGTCTCCTTTGCACTCGGGGCCATCGTGCTCCGGCTCAAGGGCCACTACTTCGCCATCGGTTCCATCGCGCTCGTCGATATCTCCCGTCTGGTGATCTCGTCCTGGGGCAGCGTCACCGGCGGCGGCAACGGCCTCAACGTGCCCCTGCTTCAGGGTCGCCCCCCCGAGGTCTCTGCGCTGGTGCTCTACGTGATGCTCGGCATCATGGCGCTGGCTTTCATCACCAACGTCATTGTCGATCGCACCCGCCTCGGCTTCGGCCTGCGCTGCATCGACCAGAACGAGGACGCCGCCGACATGGTCGGCATCGACACCACCCGCTACAAGATCGCCGCCTTCGTGCTCTCCGCGATCTTTCCGGGCGCCGTGGGAGCCGTCTATGCCTCATGGGTCGGTTACATCGACCCGACCGACAGCTTTGACATCCTGACCACCGTGAAGGTGCCGGTGATGGCCATGCTCGGCGGCGCAGGCACCCTGCTCGGCCCGGTCGTCGGCGCCTTCAGCTTCGTCATGCTTGAAGAGATCTTCTGGGCCAACTTCCTCGAGTGGAACCGGGCAATCATGGGGGCCATCGTGGTGGTGCTCATCTTCTTCCTGCCCGGCGGCATCCTGCGGCTGGACTGGAAGCGCATCCTGCGCCGCCTCTCCGACCGCAGCAAAGCCCGCAGCACTGACAAGGGGAGCGCCAAGGAATGAGCGCCATTCTCGAACTCTCGAACGTGTCGCGCCAGTTCGGCGGCATCAAGGCGCTGAACGATGTGTCCTTCTCCCTCCACGAAGGCGAGATCGTCGCCCTCATCGGCCCCAACGGCGCGGGCAAGACAACGCTGGTCAACGCGATCACCGGCGTCCACAGCCCGAGCAGCGGCAAGGTGGTCTTCAAGGGCGAGGACGTGACCAAGCAAAAACCGTTTCAGGCCGCCCGACGCGGGCTGGCCCGGACCTTCCAGATCGTGCAGCCCTTCCCCCGGATGACCGTGGTGGAGAACGTCGCCGCCTCGGCGCTCTTCGGAGGCAACCCCGAGAGCATCGCGGCAGCCCGCGACCGGGCGATGGAAGAGCTGGAGTTCGTCGGCCTCGGCCATGTGGCCGAAACCCCGGCCTCGTCGCTCACTCTGCCCAACCGCAAGCGGCTGGAGTTGGCCAAGAGCCTCGCGATGGGGCCAAAGGTGCTGCTGCTCGACGAGGTGAACGCAGGCCTCAACGCCACCGAGATCGACGTGGCGCTCGACCTGATCCGCCGGATCGCGGCGCGGGGCGTGTCGATCCTGATCATCGAACACCTCATGAAAGTGGTGCTCAGCCTCTCCAGCCGCGTGCTGGTGCTACACCACGGCGAGCTGATCGCTGAAGGCCCGCCGCAAGAGATGGTCCACGACCGCAAGGTGATCGAGGCCTACCTCGGCCCGAAATTCGCAGAACGCTTCCAGAAGGAGATGGCCGATGGCTGAGGGCCTGCTCGAAATCTCCGGCCTTCAGGCCGGCTACGGCGACGTGCAGGTGCTCTGGGATATCTCCCTCAGCGTGAAGCGCGGCGCGATCACCTGCATCGTCGGCTCGAACGGCGCGGGCAAAACCACGCTGCTGCGCACCATCTCCGGGCTGATCAAGCCGCGGGCTGGCTCCATCAAGATGGCGGGCACCGAGATCGCCGGGGCCTCCCCCGATGACGTGCTCGGCGCGGGCGTGGTCCACGTGCCCGAGGGGCGGCGGCTCTTCAAGGGGCTCTCGGTGCGCGACAACCTGCTGCTCGGCGCCTACATGCGCCGCGACACCGTGCAGGTGAACCGAGACCTCGACTTCGTGATGAACACCTTCCCGATCCTTCGCGAACGCGCCTCGCAGGATGCCACCACCCTTTCGGGCGGCGAACAGCAGATGTGCGCCATCGGGCGGGGCATCATGTCGGCCCCCAAGCTGTTGATGATCGACGAGCTTTCGCTCGGCCTCGCCCCGCGTCTCGTCGAGGTGCTCAGTGAGGCCTTGACCGAGATCAACGGCACCGGCCTCAGCATCCTTCTCGTGGAGCAGGACGTGCTGACCGCGCTCGACCTCGCCAGCCAGGGCTTCGTGATCGAAACCGGGCGCGTCACCATCACCGGCCCCAGCGCCGAGCTGGCAGAAGATGCCCGCATCCGCGAGGCCTACATGGGGCTGTAAAAACGGGCGGCTCGCCCCACGCGGGGCGGGCGCTCAGTTGGCCTTGCGCTCAAGATCCGGGTAGGCGTCCACGATCGTCCGCATCGCCTGCATCAACTCGCGCCGGGCCTCCGCCGTCAGCGGCTCCAGCGTGCGGCTGTGCGCTGCTGAGGCTGCCTCATCCACCCGCTGAAGCAGGTTGATCCCCACCTCCGTCAGAGTGGCGATCTTGCTGCGCCCGTCGGTGGGAGAGGGGCGGCGGCGGATCAGCTTACGCTTCTCCAGCCGCTGCATCACATCCGCCGTGCTGGTCCGGTCCAGCCCGACCGCGCGCGAGATCACGATCTGCTCGCTCGGCCCGAGCTGCCCCAGCGCCGTCAGCACCGAGTATTGCACCGGGGTAATCCCCTCGCTGGCGCACTCTTGCAAGAACAGCGCGGTGTGAATCTGGTGCAGCCGCCGGATCAGAAAGCCCGGCCGGTCGCGCAGCCCGGTCTCGGCCCAGTCGTTGCTGCGGGCCGCCCGAAGGAGCTTTTCCTCCTCGCCTGCATGGTCCCGCTCGGGCGCCGCCTCCTGCGCCCCGCGCTCCAGATTATCCATCGCACTCATCTCCACCCTATGTGCTGCGCCCGACCATATTGCGCAGGGCCGCAAGGATCAAACGCGCAAAACCCGGCGGCGCGGCGGCTGTCGGCGCCTCGCCCCGCGCGGCGGCCTCCACGTTGGCGGTGAAGTCGACCAGCAGCCTGTCGACCACCCCCGCCACGATTGCGGGCCGGCCCACCTGCGCCAGTGGACCGCTCAGCTTGTAAAGGATCTCGCAGGTCAAATCGCAGCTCTCGTCGCCGCTCGGGGCCAGCGCAAAATGCACCTCCCCCCGCGCCGTCGAGCGCGAGCTTCCATCGCCGCCCTGCCCCGCCACCGCGCCCCGCATCTCCGCAGGCTCGTAAGTCACAAAGGCCGTGCCGCCAAACCGCGCCGTGATCGGCCCGATCTTCGCCGCCATTGCCCCCGTCACCCGCTCGCCCTCGACCGTCTCGACGGAGGCGCCCGGCATGCAGGCGGCCACCTGGCGAATATCGCTGAGCACGGCCCAAACGGTTTCCGCCGGCAGCTCAATCCGCGCCACCCGCTCCAGCCGGTGCCCATCGGTCAGCGGCGCAGGCCGCTCCGCCACCACCGGCGCCGCCGCCGCTTCTGCCACCACCTCGGGCGCTTCCGCCGCGCCAAACCGCGCCGAGGCAATCACCGCATCCCGCGCGGGCGGCTCGGGCGCTACATGCGGCCCCTCCGCCAGCACGGCCTTGATCGCTGCCACGATCCCCATGTAGCCGGTGCAACGGCAGAGATTGCCCGCCAGTTCCTCCCGGATTCGCGCCTCATCAGCCTCCGGCAGCCGGGTCGCAATGTCATAGGCCGTCGCAAGCATCCCCGGCGTGCAGAACCCGCATTGCAGCCCGTGGTGCTCCTTGAAGGCCGCGCGAATGCGCGCCATCAGCACGTCGTCGCGGTAATCCTCCAGCGTCCGGATCTTCGCGCCCTCGCAGGCAGCGGCATAGGTGATGCAGCTGCGCACCGGCTTGCCGTCCTTCACCAGCGTGCAGGCGCCGCAGACCCCTTGCTCGCAGCCGATATGCGTCGCCGTCAGCCCCATCTCCTCGCGCAGAAAATCCGCCAGATGGGTCCGCCCCTCGCCGCTGTAGCGCACAGGCTGGCCGTTCACGGTGAACTCGGTCATTCGCTCTCTCCTTCGCGCAGCGCGGCAATGGCGCGGGCCGTGGCCGTGGCCTGCAAGGCCCGGCGCTCCGGTGGCAAAAAGGGCAGCGCCTCTTCTACCACCACACGCGGGTCGGCCCGCCCCTCGATCAGCGCCTGCGCCTCGGGCAGAGCCACCGGCGCCCGCTCGATGGCCCCGGCCACCACGGCAAACTCGCCGCGCTCCGGGTCGGCCAGCACGGCCGCCGAGGCCTTGGCGAACTCGCCCAGCTTGCGGCAAAACTTCCAGTAGCCCCAACTTGCCCCCTCGCCTCGGCGCGGCACCCGCACCGCGCGGATGATCTCCCCAGGCCCCAGCGCCGTCGCCAGCGCCCCGGTAAAGAACGCGTCCAGCGCAAGCTCCCGCTCGCCCTCCGGCCCCGCCAGCAGCACCGAGGCCCCCAGCGCGCGCAGCGTCACCACCCAATCCGCTGCAGGGTCGGCGTGGGCCAGGGAGCCTCCCACGGTCCCCCGGTTGCGCACAGCGCGATAAGCGATCCGCCGGGCGATCTGCGGCAGCCATCCCGGCGTGGCATCCACCAGCCCGCCATCCTCGAATTCCGCATGGGTCAGCGCCGCGCCGTAAACCACAGAGTCCGCCTCTTCCGTCACCCCGCGCAATTCCGCGCAACCCGACAGGTCCACCAACACCGCAGGCCGCGCCAGCCGCAGGTTCAGCATCGGCCCGAGAGACTGGCTCCCTGCCACCGGCTTTGCCTCCTCGCGCCCGCCGAGCAGTGAAATCGCCTCGCCGCACGACCCCGCCAGCACCAGATCAAACCGCCCAGGCTTCATTGCGAGCCTCCTGCGGCCAGCGCCGCCAGCACCCGCTCGGGCGTGATCGGCACCTGCCCGATCCGCGCCCCGAAGCCACGCAGCGCATCATTCACCGCATTGCCGATCGCGGCGGGCGGACCAATCGCTCCGCTCTCGCCGATTCCCTTCTGCCCGAACCTGCTGATCGGCGAAGGGGTCTCCATATGGTCGATCCGGATCGAGGGGGACTCTGCCGCGCCGGGCAGCATGTAGTCGGCCAGCGTAGTTGCCAGTGGCTGGCCCTCGCTGTCATAGGGCATCTCTTCATAGAGCGCTGTGCCGATGCCCTGCACCGCACCACCCCAAACCTGCCCATCCACCACCATCGGGTTCACCAGCACGCCGCCATCTTCGACAATACCGTAGCGCTCGATCTCCACCTCGCCGGTCTCTGGGTCCACCAGCACCAGCGCCGAGTGGCAGGCGTAAGAGAAGGTGCCAGTGTCGCGCACCGTCTTGTAGCCCTTGGTGGCTTCCAGCCCGCCCGCATCCACGCCATCGGGCAATTCCTGCGGCGCGTGATACCAGACCTGGCCAATCTTGTTCAGCGAGACCGAACCCGAAGGCCCCCGCGCCTCGCCATCGGCAAGGGTGATCTGCTCCGGCTCGGCCTGAAGCAGCTTGGCCGCAATCGCCTTCACCCGCTCCGCCAGTTCCTCGCAGGCCGTCGCCACCGCGCCGCCCGCCATGACCATGCAGCGTGAGCCCCATGTGCCGGTCGAATAGGGCGTCAGCGCCGTGTCGCCATGCACCAGCCGCACCTTGCCCGGCTCCACGCCCAGCACCTCGTTGGCCACCTGCGCCAAGGTCGTCTCCAAGCTCTGCCCGTGGCTTTGCACGCCCACCCGCAACTCCAGCCCGCCATCCGGAGTCATCCGCGCAGTCGCCTGCTCATAGCCCGGCACCATCGGAATGCCCCATCCGCTGTAGACCGAGGTGCCATGCGCCCCCTGCTCGCAGAAGATCGACAGGCCAACACCCAAGAGCCGCCCATCCGGCTCGCCCCTCTTCTGGCGCTCACGGAGAGCGGGCAGGTCCAGCGCCTTCACCGCGCGGTCCAGCGCCTCCACGTAGTCACCAGAGTCAAATATCTTGCCGGTGATGTTCACAAAGGGCATCCGCTCGGCGGGCGCGAGGTTGCGGCGGCGAAACTCGGCAGGCTCGATCTCCAGCTCTCGGGCAAGATCGTCCATCACCATTTCCATCGCAAAGCACACGCCCGTCCGAGCGACACCACGATAGGGCAGGATCGCGGGCTTGTTGGTCGCCACCGACCACGTGCGGCAACGGTAGCCCTCCATCATATAGGGCCCCGGCAGGATCGAGGCGACCTGCGCGGCCTCGAGGCATGCCGAGAACGGATAGGCCGAATAGGCGCCGCTATCCACGATCGCCTCGCACTCCACGCCCAGAAGCTTGCCATCGGACGAGGCGTAACCGGTGATGTCATACCAATGTTCGCGGCAGTTGGCATTGCCCGCCAGCTGCTCCCGCCGATCCTCTATCCAGCGCATCGGGCGGCGCAGGCGCATGGCGAGCCAACCCAACACCACCTCTTCGGCAAGCAGGATACCCTTGTAGCCGAAGCCGCCACCCACATCAGGCGCAATAACCCGAATGCGGGCCTGATCCAGACCGAGACATTCAGCCAGCCCGTTGCGCACGATATGCGGCATCTGGGTGGAAGTGATGATCACCAGTTGATCGGCCTGATCGTCGACATAGGCCACCACCCCGCGCCCCTCCATCGGCGACATGCACTGCCGCGCCGTGCGGTACTGACGGCGCACGGTCACGGCGGCCTTGTCGATGGCCGCGTCAATCCCCTGCACGATCCCGCTTTCGAGAAAGACATTCTCTTCCCACGCCGGGTGCAGCAGCGGCGCATCCTTGTCGCGCGCCTTCAGCATGTCATGCACCGCTGGCAGGGTTTTTGCATCGAGGTGGGTAAGTTCAGCGAGGTCTTCCGCCTCGGCACGGGTGGCGGCAACGCAGGCTGCAATGGGCTCGTTCACATGGCGAATGCGATCTGCGGCGAGAATCGGCTGCACCGAACTGCGAAAACCCGGCAAACCGCTATCAGCCCGGACGCCCTTCACGCCCTCCAGATCCTCAGCAGTGACCACCTGATGCGCCGCGCCGTCGGGCTTGGATACGCCTAAAATTTCGGCATGGGCCACCGGGCTGCGCAGAAAAGCGACTTCCAGCATGTTCGGCATCCGAATGTCGCCCACAAACCGGCCCCGGCCTTCCAGGTACCTGTCATCCTCAAACCGTGGAATCGAAGCGCCCACGCCGCGCCCGGAAGTCTTCACCGATAGAGCCTTTCATTCGGCCCGGCCCAAACGGCCGGGCGCATTGCCAGTATACTGATAATCAGCCTACCACTCTTTCTTCGATCTGCAAGCTCCCGGGTAAAAAATCAGGCAGAACTTATAGGTGGCTTACTCGTAGCGGTCTGAAAGCACTTGCTGGATCTGTCGTGCAAACCCCGCCACCGCCACCGGCATCACCCGGCCCTTAAGGTGGCCAAGGTAGATGCGGCCCACCGCAAGGTCGCGCCGGTCGATGGGGCGGCTGACGGTGCCGTCGTCCCAATCACCCGAAGGCAGGCCGACCGGGATCTGGAAGGCGATAATCTCCTCCGATCGAGTGAGGTTGCGCATGAACTCGAAGTTGTCCGATTCCACCATCACCTTCATCCGCGCCGAGCTGCGTCGGGCGGCGGTGTCGATCAGACCGCGCACAGAAATGTTGCGTGCTGGCATGATCAGCGGATAGCCAAGGCATTCCCGCAGCCGCACCACCTCCTGCCCCGCCAGCGGATGGTCGGCCGACATCACTGCATGCACCGGCTGGTCAACCGTCAGCAGCACATCGAAGTCCGAAAGCTGTGCCGGCTCGAATACCAGCGCGAGGTCGGCGCTGTGATCGACCAGCGCTTCTTCCGCCGCCGCTCTGTCCCGCTGCATCACGTTGAAGGTCACAAGCGGATGCTGCGCCCGGTAGGCCGCGATCTGCTCTGGAAAGAAATAGGGCAGCAGCGCCTGCGAACTGGCGATCGAAACATGCCCGCGCCGCTCCCCCTTCAGGTCCGCGAGCTGCGCCTTCAGCCGCTCCATCTCCCCGATCTGCCCCCGCGCCGATTGCACCAGCAGCTCCCCCGCCGCCGACAGCCGCACCCCGGTCGACATCCGCTCAAACAGCTCCGCGCCCAGCTCCTCCTCGAAGGCCAGAATGCGCCGGTTGAGCGCCGAGGAGGTGATCGAGAGCGTGTCCGCCGCCCGCCGGATCGAGCCGGTGCGGGCCACCGCGTCGATGTATTTCAGCGTGGTCTGAAAGCGCATGACCCCTCCGTGTGGTGCAAAAATTGCAGCGCGATGGTGCATAAATAGCAGTATCGCGCATCGCCTGCGAGTGTTTCCATCGGATCAGACTCACCGAACGGACAGGCCTAATGCTGCAAGATCTCCCCTTCTACATCACCACCCTCCACACGGCCTACGCCAGCGGCACCACGCCCGCCGAGGTGATGCAGGAGGCGCTGCGCCGGGTCGATGCGGCGGGCGATCCGGGCATCTTCCTGCATCTCGCCAGCGACGCCGAACTGCTGGCGATGGCCGAGGCGCTCGGGCCCTTCGACCCGGTCAAATACCCGCTCTACGGCGTGCCCTTCGCGGTGAAGGATAATATCGACGTGGCCGGCTGGCCCACCACCGCGGGCTGCGCCGCCTTCGCCTATACCCCTGAAAAGGATGCCTTTCTTATCGCGCGTCTTCGTGCCGCCGGGGCGATCCCCCTAGGCAAGACCAGCCTCGACCAGTTCGCAACCGGCCTCAATGGCACCCGCACAGCTGGTGCCGCGCCACGTAATGCGATCAACCCGGCGCTCGTGCCCGGTGGTTCTTCGGGCGGCTCGGGCGTAGCTGTAGGGCGCGGGCTTGTCACCTTCTCGCTCGGCACCGATACCGCTGGCTCCGGCCGCGTGCCCGCCGCGATGAACGGTGTGGTCGGCCTCAAGCCCACGCTGGGCGCGCTATCCGCCAGCGGTGTGGTTCCCGCCTGCCGCAGCTGCGAGACCCCCTCAATCTTCGCCCTGAATGTCGACGACGCCTACCGCGCCTACCAATCCGCAGCAGGATACGATGCAGCCGATGGCTATGCGCGCCCTGTGGCCACCCCCGCCCCCGGCGCGCTTCGCCCGCTTGCCATCGGCGTGCCAAGCCCGGTCACGCGCGAATTCTTCGGCGATACCGCGCAGGAGGCGAGCTTCGATGACACGCTGGCTCATCTCGCCACCGCCGGACACCGGATCGTCGAGCTTGATTTCACGCCCTTCTACGAGGTCGCGGTGATGCTCTACGATGGCCCCTGGGTCGCCGAGCGCCACACTGTGATCGAAGATTTGATGCGCGATGATCCGGAAGCCGTACTGCCTGTGATCCGCGAGATCGTAGGCAAGGCGCTGAAGTTCTCGGCCACCGACACCTTCCGCGCACAGTATCGCTTCCGCGACCTCAAGCGCGAGATTGAAGCGCAGATCGCCGGGCTCGACATGCTCTGCGTGCCCTCCATTCCCGCACTCTGCACCGTGGAGGACATCTCCCGCGAGCCCGTCGCTGCGAACTCCCGGCTGGGCACATATACCAACTTCGTCAACCTGCTCGACATGTCCGCGCTCGCAGTGCCGGTCGCGCCCCGCGCCGATGGCCACCCGGGCAACGTGACCCTAGTTGCGGGCGCAGGCGAAGATGCTCTGCTCGCCACGCTGGGCCGCGAACTTCAAGCCGCGCTGGCCCCCGCCCCTGGCTGTATGGGCTGGCCTCTGCCGCCCCTCCTGTCCGCCAGCGAGGCACCCGGCGAGGATGAGATCGCGCTGGCAGTACTCGGGGCGCATATGTCGGGCCTGCCGCTGAACGGCGATCTCACCAGTCGAGGCGCGCGCTTTCTCTACGCCTCCGAGACCGCCCCCGACTACCGCTTCTTCAGCCTCCCCGGCGGCCCGCCGCATCGGCCCGGACTCCTGCGCTGCACAGAAAAGGGGCAGGGCCATCGGATCGCGCTTGAAGTCTGGGCGATGCCTGCCTCCAAAATGGGCAGTTTCCTCAAAACCCTCCCCGCCCCTATGACCATCGGCACACTGACGATATCCGATGGCCGCGAAGTTACGGGGTTCCTGTGCGAGTCTGCGGCCACCGCCTCGGCCGAAGATATTTCCCGGTTCGGCGGTTGGCGCGCCTTTCTCGAGACCCAATCCGCAAGAGCGGACACCTGATAACCGACATGGAGACCATGATGAAACGACGCGACTTCCTCAGAGCCGGATCGGCCACCATTGGCGGCGCCGCTTTGCTGCCCTTCCTCCGCGCCCTGCCCGCTTCTGCAGCGGCCGGGGACGACACTCTGCTGGTGGTGATCGGCGACACGATCAACAGTCTCGATCTGCACCGCACCGGCACCAACCGCCCCTCCTACCAGGTGGCCGTCAACATCTATGACCGGCTCGTGCGCTTCGGCACAAAGACGCTGGACGATGGCACCATCGCCTATGACTCCACCGTAATCGAGCCCGAGATCGCCGAAAGCTGGGAAGTGGCTGAAGACGGCAAGTCGATCACCTTCAAGATCAGCCCCAAGGCCAAGTTCTGGGATGGCAGCCCGGTCACGGCGGAAGACGTCAAATGGTCGTTCGACCGGGCCGTGACCCTCGGAGGCTTCCCGCTGACCCAGATGAAAGCTGGTTCCATGTCGTCCCCCGAGCAGTTCGTAGTGGTCGATGAGATGACCTTCCGGGTCGATCTGCCCGCCCCGTCCAAACTCGCCCTGCCCGACCTCGCCGTTCCAGTGCCGCTGGTGATCAACTCCAAACTGGCAAAGCAACACGCCACCGAAGATGACCCCTGGGCCACCGAATATCTACACGAAAACCCCGCCGGCTCCGGCCCCTACAAGGTCGCCCGCTGGGAAGCCGGGCAGCAGTTCGTCTACGAGCGCAACGAAGACTGGGCGCTCGGCACTTTGCCACCGATGAAACGTGTGATCGTGCGAGAAGTGCCCTCCGCGGCCACCCGCCGGGCCTTGCTCGAGCGCGGTGATGTCGATTTCTACATGGATGTGCCTTCCAAGGACGCCAAGGAAATGGCCGAGAGCGGTCTTGCCAAGGTCGAGGGTGCGCCGATCGACAACTGCCTGCACGTGCTCGGCCTCAACGTGGCGATGGCCCCCTTCGACAACAAGCTGGTGCGTCAGGCCATCGCCTTCGCTCTGCCATATGAAGATATCCTCGCCGCCGGGGCCTATGGCCGTGGCAAACCGATGTGGGGCGGCACCGAGGCCAGCCCTTCCACCACCGAATGGCCCCAACCGTTCCCCTATGCGACCGACCTCGAGAAGGCCAAGGCGCTGATGGAGGAGGCCGGGTTTGCCGACGGGTTCGAGACCACGCTCTCCTACAACCTCGGCCTGGCCGACTGGATGGAGCCGACCGCGCTGCTCATTCAGGAGAGCCTCGCCAAGATCGGCATCATCGCCACGCTCGACAAGATCCCGGGCGCCAACTGGCGCACCGCGGCGCTCGTCGAGAAGCGCCTGCCGATGCATCTCGAAAATTTCGGCGGCTGGCTCAACTACCCGGATTACTACTTCTACTGGGCCTATATCGAGGGCCATCTCTTCAACTCGTCGAACTACGCCAACCCGGAGATTGCCAAGTTGGTGGATGAGACCCTGACGATGGAAACCGATGATTCCGCCTATGAGCCCAACATCAAGCGGATGATCGAGATCGCCTTCGAGGACGTTCCGCGCATCCCGCTCTACCAGCCTTATCTCGACGCTGCGATGAAGCCCGAGGTCGAGGGCTATGTCTCGTGGTTCCACCGCCAACTCGCCGTTACCAACATGGCCAAGGGCTGAACCGTGGAAAAGCTCTCGCGCATCTTCGGCAGGATCGTTCAGGCGATCCCCCCGGTCTTCGGGGTGATCCTGATCACCTTCCTGCTGACCCGGGCCTTGCCGGGCGACCCGGCGGTGTTCTTCGCCGGTCTCATGGCCGACGAAGACACCATCGCCCAGATCCGCGCAGAGCTGGGGCTGGATCACTCCCTTCCTGTCCAGTTCCTCTACTACCTCCGGGATCTCCTGCATGGAGATCTCGGAAACTCCCTCTCCACCGGCCGCCCGGTGCTGACCGAGCTGATGAGCCGCCTGCCCGCCTCTCTGGAGCTGACCCTCGCGGGCCTGCTGCTCTCGATGGCCATCGCCATCCCGCTCGGCGTGCTGGCCGCCACCCGCCCCGGCAGTTGGGTCGATCACCTCTGCCGCGTGCTCGTCACCGCAGGCGTGTCGCTGCCCACCTTCTTCACCGGGCTGTTCCTGATTTACATCTTCTACTACCTGCTCGGCTGGGCGCCCTCGCCGCTCGGACGGCTCGACTTTCTCTACCTCTCGCCCCCGCAGGTGACCGGCTTCTACTCCATCGACGCCGCGCTTGCGGGTGATTGGGAGGTGTTCTGGGCCAGCCTGCGCCAGATGATCCTGCCCGCCATCACCCTCAGCCTCTTCGCCCTCGCACCCATCGCCCGGATGACCCGCGCCGCCATGCTGGCCGCGCTTTCGGGCGAATATGTCCGCACCGCGCGGGCCAACGGGCTGGGCGGGGCGCGGGTGATCTGGGTCTATGCCTTCCGCAACGCCGCCCTGCCGGTGCTGACCACGCTGGGCATGGTGTTTTCCTTCCTTCTCGGTGCCAACGTGCTGGTAGAAAAGGTGTTCTCCTGGCCCGGCATCGGCTCCTACGCCATCGGTGCGCTGGTCGCCTCCGACTACGCCGCCGTGCAGGGTTTCGTGCTCTGCATGGCCCTGCTCTTCGTGGTGGTGAACCTCCTCATCGACGTGGTTCTCACCCTGATCGACCCGCGCATCGGACTGGAAAGCTGACATGGCCGCAACCCTCGCCTCAGCCCTAGGGGGCCCCCTCGCCCGCCTCCGTTACACGCTCTCCGGCAACCCCCTCACGGCGGTCGGCTTCGGGCTCTTCACGCTGATGATCTTCCTCGCGATCTTCGGCCCAGCGATCGCCCCCTACGACCCGCTGGCCACCCGCGCCGTCAACGCGCTGCAACCGCCATCTTGGGCGCATCCCTTCGGGACCGATCACCTCGGGCGCGACGTGTTCAGCCGCGTCATCGTCGCCACCCGGCTCGATCTGGGCATCGCCCTTTCCGCCGTGGCGCTCTCCTTCGTCATCGGCTCCGCGCTCGGCTGCCTCGCGGGCTTCTTCGGCGGCTGGGCCGACCGCATCATCGGCCGCATGTCCGATACCATCATGGCCTTCCCGCTCTTCGTGCTGGCGATGGGCGTGGTGGCAACGATGGGCAACACGGTCGAAAACGTGATCTACGCCACCGCCGTCATCAACCTGCCCTTCTACATCCGCGTCGCCCGCGCCGAAGTGGCGGTGCGCCGCAACGCGGGCTACGTGCAGGCCGCCCGGCTCTCGGGCAGCTCCAGCCTGCGCATCCTCGCCACCCAGCTCTTTCCCAACGTGCTGCCGCCGATGATGGTGCAGATATCGCTCAACCTCGGCTGGGCCATCCTCAACGCGGCGGGCCTCTCCTTCATCGGGCTGGGCGTCCGCCCGCCCGCAGCCGAATGGGGCATCATGGTCGCCGAAGGCGCCTCCTACATCATCTCCGGCGAGTGGTGGCTGGCCCTCTTCCCCGGCACCGCGCTGATGCTCGCCGTCTTCTGCTTCAACCTCATGGGCGACGGGCTGCGCGACCTCGTTGACCCGACCCGCCGCACGTGAGGCCGCCAATGCATCCGCTTCTCAAGGTCGAGAACCTCTCTATCGCCTTCCGCACCCGCAAGGGCGAGGTCACGGCGCTCCACGATGTCAGCTTCGAGGTCGGCGCGGGCGAGGTGGTCGGCGTGGTGGGTGAGAGCGGATCGGGAAAGTCGGTCTCCGCCTACACCACCATCGGCCTGCTCGATCAGGCGGGCCGGGTGGCGGGCGGCAGCGTCAGCTACGATGGCAAGCCGCTGCTCGGCCAACAACGCCCGCTCCGGGGCCGCGAGATCTCGATGATCTTCCAGAACCCGCGCGCCGCGCTGAACCCGATCATGACCGTCGGCCAGCAGCTTTCCGATGTGCTCAAACGCCATGCGCTCGCTGGGCGCACCGATGCCAAGACCAAGGCCATCGACCTGCTCCGGCAGGTCCAGATCAACGACCCCGAAGAGCGCTACAACGCCTACCCCTTCGAGCTGTCGGGCGGCATGTGTCAGCGGGTGATGATCGCCCTCGTGCTGGCCTGCTCCCCCCGCCTGCTGATCGCAGACGAGCCGACCACCGGGCTCGACGTGACCACCCAGAAGACCACGATGGACCTGATGCGCGAGCTGACCCGCGCACGCGGCATGTCGGTGGTGCTGATCACCCATGACCTCGGCATGGCCGCCGAATATTGCGACCGGATCGTGGTGATGGAAAAGGGCCGCGTGGTCGAGAGCGCCCCGGTGCGCCAGCTCTTCACCGCGCCGCAACACCCCTACACCCAAAAGCTTATCGCTGCCTCGCCCGGCCCGGAGTCGCGCCTTGAGGATCTGACCCGCGGGCAGCTCGAAGCCCCCGCCAAGATCACCCCCACCCCGCAAAACCGCCCCGGCCCAGACCGGCTGCTGGAGGTGGTGAACCTCGTAAAGGAATTCCCTCGCCGCGGCACCGGCTTCTTCGGCCGCAAGCCCGCGCCCTTCCGCGCGGTCGACGGCATCAGCTTCGAGCTGCGGCGCGGCGAGAGCCTCGGTCTGGTGGGCGAGAGCGGCTGCGGCAAGTCCACTACCTCCTCCATCATCGCCCGCCTGCAAGATGCCACCGCCGGCTCGGTCATCTTTGATGGCCACGACATCCTGCACCACCCGGCCCAGCGCTTCGCCCGGATGCCCCAGCGCGGACAGGTGCAAATGGTGTTTCAAGACAGTCACGACAGCCTCGATCCGCGCTGGTCGGCGGAGGATGTGATCGCCCAGCCGCTGCGCCGGATCATGGGCATGAAGGACGCAGGCGAACTGAGTCGCCGCACCGCCATGCTGGCCGAGATGGTCGGCCTGCCCGGCGAGCTGCTGTCGCGCTATCCCCACCAGCTTTCGGGCGGGCAGAAGGCGCGGGTCAACATCGCCCGCGCCATCGCCACCGACCCTCTGCTGCTGATCCTCGACGAGCCGACCTCGGCGCTCGACGTCTCGGTGCAGGCCGTGGTGCTGCAACTGCTCGACCGGCTGCGCCGCGAACTGGGCATGAGCTACATCTTCGTCAGCCACGACCTCAACGTGGTGCGCCTGCTCTGCGAGCGAACCATCGTGATGAACCGGGGCAAGATCGTGGAGGAAGGCAGCGCCGAGCAGGTGCTCCACGCGCCGCGCGACCCCTACACGCAAAAGCTGGTGGCCGCGATCCCGCATTTCGAGCCGGAAAAGCTACGGGTGTCCTGAGCCTAGTCTCCCGGCCACCCCGCCAGCCCGCGTCCCACAAGCCCCTCACCCTCCGCGCCAAGCATCGCCAGCATGACGCCCGGATGCTGACCCATCCGCGCGACGGCGCAGCCGAGGTGAATATCCTCCGGCAATTCAGGGTGCGGCGCCAGAAAGGCGGGCGAGGCTTCAAAGACCTCAGCGCCATGAAAGGGAGCGAGCGCCTCCCGCAGCGCAGGCGCATGCCGCAGGACCGGCCCGCCAAGCCCGAGCGCGTCGATCACCGCGCTGTCGCCAATCGCGGGCAGCACGCGGGCCGCCCCGCCATCCATCCTCGGACCTTCCGGCGTAGTCGAAGGCCGCACTTGCCACACCCCCGGCGCATCCGAGGTCATCCAGCCAAAGTCTACCCCGTTGCCCCCGGCCGCCATCACCATCGGCTCCGGCGCCCGCGCGGCTCCGGCCTTCAGCATCACCGCCGCCGCCGCCATAACCGCGTTCAGCGCGAATAGCGGCATCCGCGCATAGGCATCTGCCGCGCCGCTCATTGCCAGCCGGTCGGCCAGCGCCGCGCTCATCGCGGCGACCGAGCCATGCAGGTCGTCCCCCGCCGCGATCGCCCACGACATCAGCCCGAGCAGCGGAATCCCCGTGCCCAGCGCAGCGCGCAACGGCTCTGCCATATCCGCCATTTCGCCGATACGCGCCACCTGCGCTTCTGCATTGGCCGTGCCAAAACGCAGCGCACCATCGGGCGAACCATCGCTTACCGGCGAAAACGCAGCGAGGCCCTCGGCCTCGACCACCAGCACTGGCATCGAAGGCGCAGCCACGCAGGCCAGCGGCGTCACCACCCCCACCTCCTGCGCCGGACGCAGCGCCACCTCGCCCGAGCGGATCATCCGCTCCGCCTCCTCGGGCGCATCCGCCCAGCCCTCCGCCAGCACTGCCGCCACAGCCGCATTCACCACCGGGCGTGGCATCGCCGCCAGACCGTCAAAGGCAGGCCCCGCATGCAGCAGCACCCGCGCCCCAAGCCCCGGCACCGCCTCACCCAGCGGCAGACAACCCGTCAGCACCGGGCTGGTCCCGTCCCATAGGCTCATTGCTCTCCCTCCATCAACGAGACATGCGCCGCCACGATCTTCCATCCCTCCGCAAACCGCACCCAGCTGTGCGTTTGCCGCCCGATCCTCTTGCTCCCCTCCCGGGTAAACTCAGTACAGGCTGTGGCAAAATCCTTGCCGAAGCTGGTGATCACCGTATTCCGCAGCGCCCGCTCCAGCCCCTTCGAAGGCCGCGCCCTGCGAAACGCCCGGATCGCCTCGATCCCATAAAGGTTCTCCCCCGCCCCCAGCCGCACGGTCAGCCCGTGGTGCCAGAACAACTCATCCATCTCCTCGATCAGGTTGCCCGTCAGGGCGCGTTCGTAGCGGGCAAAGGCGGCCTCCACCTCGGCCAGCGTTTCAGGGTCGTTCACCACAGGGTCAGTCATTAGGGCTCCACCTCTTCGGCAAGGGCAATAAGGTCAGCGTCACGGCCAGGTGCGGCTATGAGCGAGAGTGAAAGCGGCGGGCCATCGGGGTTTGGCACCGGCAGCGCATATTGTGGCAGGCCCGCCAGCCCCGCGACCGAGAGAAACCCAATCGCCCGGCCCCGAGTCGCGTCCAGCACCTCGGGCGCGGCATCGCGCATCGGCGCGGGGTCGGGCGTGGTCGGCATCAGCAAGAGCGTATTGCCCGCCAAGGCCGCGTGCATCGCCTCTATAAACCGCGTCCGCGCCGCCACAGCCGCCTCGTAATCCGCACGCCCCATGTCGCGCCCCGCCTCGAACCGCGCCCGCACGTCCGGTGCCAGCCCCGCACCGCGTGCAGTAACGAAATCGCCCAGCGTCGCCCAGGCCTCCACCGCCTGCACTCGGCGGAACACCTCACCTCGTGCCATTCCGCAGTCGGGCAGCGGTGCATCTTTCACCACCCGCCCCGTGGCAATCCGCTCCGCTATCGCTCGCAGCGCAGTAGGTGCCCCTGCCCACAGCGAATCCGGCATCCAGACCCGGGCAAACCCGTCCTGCTGCGCCAACCCGCACGCCTGCGCCACCGCCGCCATGTGCGGAGCCGAGCGGGCGAACCAACCGACCACGTCGAAACTCGGGGCCAGCGGCGTAACGCCCGCCATCGATACCGCGCCGTGCGTCGTGCGCAAGCCATGCAACCCGCACCACGCCGCCGGAAGCCGCACCGAGCCACCGGTATCAGTGCCAAGCGCAATATCTGCCTCCCCGCACGAGACCGCAGCCGCGCTTCCCGAGGAGGAACCTCCCGGCAACCGCTCCGGCGCCGCTCCATTGGGCGGCGTGCCATAGTGGGCGTTGCGGCCCATCAGGCTAAAGGCCAGCTCATCCATCACCGTGCGCCCCACCATCTGCGCCCCCGCCGCAAGCAATGCAGCTACAACCGGCGCATCCGCCTCAGCTGCAGCACGGCCCTCAGCCCAACCCGGCGTGCCCGAGCCGTTCACCCAGCCCGCTGCGTCGATATTGTCCTTCACCGCCAAGCGCAGACCAGTGAGCACCCCCGCGCCGCCCGCGGCTGCGGCGCTCCGTGTGATGAATATTTCGTCAGTAACCTGTGTTTCCGCCCGCATTTCGTGCAAACCCCCTGCTTTCAATGGCTGTAGCGCCTTGATTAGCAGAATTGATCAGGATACTGATTAAATCAAGGGGAGGTCACCACCGCCCTGCCAATCCGCGCCCGCAACGGGCTGCAACGGGCCACCCGGTGACACCGAAACGCGACGCAGGAAAGGGACGCATATGACCATGGGCTACGAGACTGTGCTGAAGGGCGGCCGGGTGATCGACCCGGCAACAGGCCGCGACGGGCAGTTCGATGTTGCGATCAAGGGCGGCAAGATCGCCGCGATTGAACCCACCATCACTCCCGACGGGGCCGAGGTGGTGGACCTCTCCGGCAAGATCGTCATCGCCGGCATGATCGACACCCACGGCCACATCTACCAGCACGTCACCGGCAAGTTCGGCCTCAACCCCGATATGGTCGGCGTCCGCTCCGGCGTGACCACCATCATCGACCAGGGCGGCCCCAGCTGCATGACCCTCGGCGGCTTCAAGCACCTCGTCGACCCGGCCGCCAAGACCAAGCTCTATTGCTTCATCTCCGCCTACCTCGTCGGCGGCCTTGAAGGTCACATGTATCCCGATCTTTACGGCCCCCAAGGTGTGAACCCCGAGCACACGATCCGCGTGGCCAAGGAAAATCTAGACATCGTGCGCGGCGTGAAGGCCCATGCCGAGATCGGCGGCCAGTCGCGCTGGGGGATGGAGGTGATCAAGGTCGGCAAGCAGATATCCCGCGAGCTGGGCCTGCCGCTCTACATCCACCTCGGCCAGCTCTGGCCCTCGCTCGAGGAAGGCCCCGTGCCCGACCCTGACGAGCTGATCCGCGAGCTGGTGCCAATCATGGAAGAGGGCGACATGCTGGCCCACCCCTTCACCCGCCACCCCGGCGGCTTCGTCTCGGAAGAAGGCGAGGTGCACCCCATCGTCTTCGAAGCGATCGACCGCGGCGTGCGCGTTGATGTAGGCCACGGCTCGCATTTCAGCTTCGAAGTGGCCAAGAAGGTGCTCGACACCGGCATCAAGCCCTTCACCCTCGGGGCCGACATGCACGGCTTCAACGTCACCGTCCCGCCCGAAGGGCTCGACAAGGACGTGCGCGAATCCAACCCTTTCTTCGGCGCTGCCCCCTTCAACCTCACCGTGGCGATGACCGAGCTGATGACACTCGGCATGACCCTCCCCGAGGTCGTCGGCACCGTCACCCAGAACCCCGCCACCGTGCTCGGAAAATCCGACGAACTGGGCTCGCTCCAGGTCTCGCGCGGGGCCGATATCTCGGTGCTCGAAATAATCGACGGCAAGTTCAAGCTGTTCGACAATTCCGGCGTCGAGGTGGTGACAGACAAGCTCGTGCGCCCGGTGATGTGCTTCAAGGATGGCGAGCGCTTCGACTCGGACTCGCCGCTGATCCCGCCGCCGGTCTACGCCTGATCCGGCAGCCCGCGCGGCTCTTCAGGACAGATCCCAAACCTTCTTCTGGCCCTCCGGCGGATCGCGTCGGAGGGCGTCTGCGTCCACCTGCACCCAGCCCTCCCGCACCCGCGCCGGATAGAGCCGCAGGTCATCCACCCGCCACCCGGCAGAGACCTTGCCGCTCCCCAGATCAAACCGGGCAAAATGGCGCGGGCATTGCACTTCGCACCCCTCGATCCGCCCGTCCTTCAGCGAGGCCTTGTCATGGGGGCAGAGGCTCTGAAACACCCGCGGCACACCTCTTGCCAGCGCCACCCCGACCAGGTGGCCCGCCACCCGTACCGTCATGACCCGCCCCTCCGGCAAGTCGCTTAAAAGGGCCACGTTCTGGTAATCTGGCAAGGAGGCAGATTGGGGGTCGGGCATTCAAGGCTCCGCTAGCCGTGACGCGTGCGCCGCACGCAGGTAGGCAGCACCCTGATCACTTTAAGTGCGATGATCAACCCCAGCCGGCCCGCCCGGCTCTTTTGGCGCTCCGACGCAGGAGTCGCCCCACTGGATACTCACGCTTTCCATTGGTTACGTTGCCGGGGCGTCACGACTCCGAGGCCGCGGTTTTCTCCCGGCATCCGCCGTCGCGGTCACAGGCCATCGGGCACCGTCAGGGCCTCAACCGTGCCCTCGACGTGCAGCTTTGCTCCGGTGAGGGATTGGAGCGCTTCCATCGACATGGATGCCAACTTCTCGCGCAGCACGAAGCGGCCCTCCGACGCGTCCACCACGGCCAGCGAGGTATAAACCCGCCAGACGCAGCCGACCCCCGTCAACGGGTTGGCGCAGCGGTCTACCAGTTTGGGCGCGCCGTGTTTGGTCACATGCTCCGTCACCACGGCCACCCGCTTTGCCCCGCTCACCATGTCCATCGCGCCGCCCACCGCAGGTGTGCCCCGGTTGCCGATCCGCCAGTTGGCCAGGTCACCGGTCTCGGCCACCTCGTAGGCGCCCAGAACCGCAAGGTCGATATGGCCACCGCGCACCATGGCGAAGCTGTCGGCGTGGTGGAAGAGGCTCGCCCCGGGGTTCAGCGTCACCGCCTTCTTGCCGGCGTTGATCACGTCCCAATCCTCTTCGCCCTCCTCCGGCGCGGGGCCCATCCCGAGGATGCCGTTCTCGCTGTGGTAGGTCACATGCCGCCCCTCGGGCTGAAACTGCGCCACCATCTCGGGAAAGCCGATGCCGAGATTCACATAGGCGCCGTCTTCGATGTCTTGCGCCGCACGCCATGCAATGCCCGCGCTGCTGAGCTTCTCCATCAAATCGCCTCCCCGGCGCGCACCAGCGCCTCTTCCTGCGCGGGTTGCGGCACTTCCACCAGCCGGTCCACAAAGATCCCCGGCGTCACCACCTGCTCGGGGTCGATCCCGCCTGGCGCCACCAGCCGCGTGACCTGCGCAATGGTGCGTGCCGCAGCCATCGCCATGATGGGTGCAAAGTTTCGGGCCGCCAGCCGATAGGTCAGGTTGCCGTGGGCATCGCCAAGCGCGCCCTTCACCAGCGCCACGTCGGCCTTCAGCCAGCGCTCGCGCAGATACATCCGCCCGTCGAACTCTTCGCAGGGTTTGCCCTCGGCCAGCTCGGTGCCCACGCCCGTTGCGGTGTAAAACGCCGGAATCCCCGCGCCACCGGCCCGGATCCGCTCGGCCAGCGTGCCTTGCGGCACCAGCTCCAGCGCCACCTCACCCGCCTCGTAGCGGCGCTGAAAGGCCTGCGGCTGCGAGGAACGCGGGAAGGAGCAGATCACCTTCGCCACCATCCCGGCCTCCAGCATCGCGGCAATGCCCACCGCGCCGGTGCCTGCGTTATTATTGACTACGGTCAGATTTCTCGGCTGCCCGGTCTTGCGGAACCGCATCACCAGCGCATGCACCAACTCCACCGGAATGCCCGAGCCGCCGAAGCCCGCAATCATCACCACATCGCCGTCGGCTACGTCAGCCACGGCGGCCTCAAGGCTGGCCACGCTCTTATCCATCCGCCGTCCTCCTCGCGGCCACCCTAGCCGCCGGAGCCGTGCTCAGAAATACCCCTTCTTGGGCGGCGCCCCATGCGGCGCGGGCATCAGCAGCGGCCATGGCGAGCCATCCGAGCCGCAATCCTGCTTCACGCAGATCAGCGCCGGCTCATCGCGCTCGATCGCCGCTTTCACCGCCACCTCCAGCGCCTCGGGCGTATCGGCTCGCTCGGCATGTAGGCCAAAGCTCTTGGCCATCGCCACGAAGTCCGGGTTGCCCAGCTCCGCCCCAATCCGGCGCCCCTCAAACTGCGTATCCTGATCGCGAAGCACATTGCCAAAGGCCCCGTTGTCGAAGACCACGACAACCACGCCAATGCCATGCTGCGCCGCCGTCGCCATCTCCTGCGCGCCAAACAAAAAGCCGCCGTCCCCGGTGACACACACCACCGCCTTGTCGGGATTGGCCACCTTCACCCCCAACGCAGTGTTGTAGCCAAAGCCGAGGTTCTCCTGATAGGCGGAGGTCACATAGGTGCGCGGCTCGTAGACGGGGTAGGCAAAGCGCGCCGTGAAACCCACCTGGCTGATCTCTTCCACGAAGAACCCATCGCGCGGCAGCGCGGCGCGGATCGCCTTCAAATGGCCCACCTGCGGCTGGATCTCGTCAATTTTCGCCTCAGCCGCCTCACGCGCCGCGCCAATCGCATCGCCCCGGTCCGGCCCCTGCGCCACAAGCGGCTCCAGCGCCGCGCAGACCTCAGCAGCATCGCCCAGCACAAAGCAATCGGGCTTCAGCCGCACCGCCTCTGTCGGGTCGATGTCGATGCGCAGCACCTTCAGCCCCTCGGGCCGCCACTGCCAGCGCATGAAGGGCAGCTCCAGCCGCGAGCCGATGCCGATTGCAAGATCGCAATCACGGTAAAGATCGTACCCCGCCACCATGTTCACGGCGAGCGGATCATCCTCGGGGATCACCCCCTTGCCGCTGCGATGCGCCACCACCGGCGCGCCCAGCTTGCGGGCAAGGGCAAGCACCTCTGCTCCGGCCTCCATCGCGCCAAAGCCGACAAAGATCATCGGGTTCTGCGCCTCGGCAATCATCTCGGCCGCCTGCGCAATCTGGCCCTCACTCAGAGGCGGCGCCAGCACTTCCTCACGCTCGAAAGCGCCACGCACCGTGCCCTTGGCGGCCATCACATCCCACGGCGCCTCAATCGCCGCAGGCCCGCCCCGGCCCCGCGCCATCTCGCCAAAGGCGCGGCCCAGCATCCGGCCTGTTTCGCTCGCATGCTCCACCCGGCCCGCCCAACGGGTGATGCTTCCCAGAGTGGCCAGCTGGTCAGGCAACTCGTGCAGCTGCCCCCGGCCCTGCCCGATCAGGTGAGAAAAGATGTTGCCGGTCACGCACAGCACCGGCGTGCCCCCGGCATAGGCGGTGGAGATCGCCGCGCCCGCATTCAGCACCCCCGGCCCCGGCACCACCGTGAACACGCCGGGCTTGCCGGACGAGCGGGCATAGCCATAAGCCATGTAACCCGCCCCCTGCTCATGGCGCGTATGGATAAACCGGATCCGCCCCGCCTCCCGCGCCAGCGCATCGTTGAAGGCATACATATGCGCGCCAGGAATGCCAAAAACCACCTCAGTCCCCGCCTCGGCAAGCCCCGCCGCCAGCGCCTCGCCCGTGGTCTGTTCCACTTCATTGCCGCTCATTTGATCCTCCCCCGCTCACATACTTCACATGTTAATCATATTTCCAAGCACCCCGCAATATCCCCGAGGCCTTCCTGCCACACACCTCACAATCGCGGCAAATCGAGGATTTGCGCCCCAATTTTGTCACATTTGCGGCACCCAATATCCAGACAGAGGAGGAAAACTCCCACATGAGAGGCAGGAACCATCACGGCGAAACGCTCGTTGGGGTGGTAACAGAGTAAAGGAACAAGGCAATGGCACCGAAGAAATCCGGCAAGCCGGAGACGAAAACCGAAGAGCGCAGCGCGGTCGATACCCGCCGGCGCGAAACCCCGCGTGACATCTGGGATATCAAGCCCGATGCCGACGTCGATGAACGGTTTATCATCACCGACTGGGCCAGCATCTGACCCGCTGACACGATCTGTCAGCAGGGGCGGTCTGCGCCCCTGTATCGCGCTCCTCGAAGGCGCTAATCTGCGGCCACCATGGCCGAAACACGCACTCCTATCTCCTCCATCCGCAATCTCGGCCCCGCCATGGAGGCCTCCTGCGCCCGCGCGGGCATCCACTCCGCCGAAGAGTTGGCCGATCTGGGCGCGGATGAAACCTATCGCCGCCTCCTGCAAAACGGCGCACGCCCCCACTTCATCGCCTATTATGTGATCGAAATGGGCCTACAGGGCCGCCCGTGGAATGATTGCAAAGGCGTCGAGAAAGACCGCCTGCGCGCCCGCTTTGATGCCATCGTTGCCGAGGCACATGACCCGGGGCTCTCGGAGCTGGAAAAAATTCTCGACAAAATAGGCGTTCGACCGCGCTGAGCGTGAAAATTAATGTGAATCCCCTTCACATCACGCACCCGTGACCCCACATAAAGAGTATGACCCACCTCACCGGCCCCGCCATAGACGCAGAAATCGCCTCGCTCTACCGTCTCGCCCGGCGGATGGACGCGCTGTTTCGCATCCCCGGAACCTCCGTCGATATCGGCCTCGATACCTTTCTCGGCCTCGTCCCCGTGGTCGGCGACGCGCTGGCCGCAGCGCCCGGCGTCTACATCATCGTCAAGGCCCATCGCCTCGGGGCCAGCCCCGGCGCCCTGGCCTACATGGCGATCAACACAACGCTCGACTGGTCCATCGGCTCGATCCCGATCGTCGGCGATATCTTCGACGCCGCCTATAACGCCAACATCCGCAACGTCGCTCTGCTGGAAAAGAACCTCGCAAAGCAGGCCGCCCGCGCGCGCGATGTCACTAGCCCAACCCGCGCCATGCCCCCCTTGGGCTGACCAATGCACACGCCCTGTTTACTCAACGGAAGCCATCTCATAGGTTGAGCTCATTATTCACCACTCCAACTTTCAGGACCAAATCATGGGCACTCAATTCTCCCCGAGGTATGGGTTTCGGGCCGGTGGCGGCAGCGATGAAATCATTCGAGAAACCTGCGGTGGCTGGAATGCCGGGCGGCTTGTCTATCCCGGCGTTTCCTCCTGCACCACCATCACCTTCCGCGACGGGGCCGGAAACCTCGCCGGCCTGCATCTGGCCATGTCCGACACACTCATAATGGCGGGTCGTCTGATCGAGCTGGTGCGCCCGCATCTCGCCGGAGGCGTCACCGCCGTGATCCACGTCGGCCGGATGAGCGACACGCTCGGCGGCTGGAACACGCAGCCGGGCTACGACTGGCCCGCGCAGGCCGTTACCGTTCGTGGCCTCGTGAACGCCCCGACTGTGCCAACCTACTACGTCGACACGCCCCACGGCGGATATGACGTGCAGGTTGAGCCCGCTGTCGGGGCCGGGTTCGACGTGGCCCTCAAGCCCCAGTCCGGGCACCCGCCGGACTTTACCAACGGCTGGATGCCAGTGCCGGTCAATCTCTTGCCCTGACACAAAAAACCAAACAAAAAAGGCCCCGCGCTATGTTCAGCGCGGGGCCTCTTTGTTTCGGCCTATGCCCTTTGAAGGCTTAGCCCACCAGCTCAAGCCCGGAGAAGAAATAGGCAATCTCTTCCGCCGCAGTCTCGGGCGCATCCGAGCCGTGCACGGAGTTTTCGCCAACCGACTCGGCAAATTCGGCGCGGATGGTGCCCGGAGCCGCATCGGCGGGGTTGGTCGCGCCCATCACTTCGCGGTTCTTCAGGATGGCGCCTTCGCCTTCCAGCACCTGCACAACCACTGGCTCGGAAGCCATGAACTCGCAAAGCTCACCGTAAAACGGGCGCTCCTTGTGCACTTCGTAAAACTTGCCAGCCTGCTCCATCGAGAGCTTGATCCGCTTCTGGGCGACGATCCGCAGACCGGCCTCTTCAAACTTGGCATTGATCTTGCCGGTCAGGTTCCGGCGGGTGGCGTCGGGCTTGATGATAGAAAGGGTGCGTTCGGTGGCCATGGGGCGTCTCCTTGCTGGCCGGGCGGGCGTGCCCGGTCGATAAATCGCGGCTGCGGTAACATGGAGGCCCCGCTTTTGAAAGCCTCCTTTTGAAAGCTCCGAACTGCGCGCTATCTCCGGCGCATGAACACCGCCCCCCTGCTGATCTTCGGCGCGGGCGCCATCGGCACCGCCATGGCCCACGCCGCCCTCGCCCGCCCCAATGCACCGCCCGTGCATGTCGTCACCCGCGGCGCGGCGCCAGAAGGCTGCACGCCCCACCAGATCGACCCCGGCGACGAGGCCGCCCTCGAAACACTCGCCCAGACCCTCCCCGAAATCTCCGGCCTCCTGATCACCACCGGCACCCTGCACACCGCAGGCTATGCCCCCGAGAAAACCCTCAAAGCGCTCGATTCCGCCGCCATGGCCGAGATCTACCGCGTCAACACGATCCTCCCCGCCACGATCCTCAAGCACTTCCTCCCCCGCCTGCCCCGCAAGGCCCCCGCCTTCGCCGCCGCCCTCTCCGCTCGCGTCGGCTCGATCTCCGACAACGCGCTTGGCGGCTGGGTCAGCTACCGCGCCTCAAAGGCCGCCCTGAATCAGGTGATCCGCACCTTCTCTGTCGAACTGGCGCGCACCCACCCCGAGGCCCGCCTCCTCGGCCTGCACCCGGGCACGGTCGCCACCCCGCTCTCCGCGCCCTACCGCGCCAACGCCCCCCGCGTCTTCACCCCCGCCGAAAGCGCCGCCCACCTCTGGCGCGTGGTCGAAACCACAACACCGGAGGACTCCGGCAAGCTCTTCGCCTGGGATGGTCAGGAGATCGCCCCGTAGGGTGGGCAATCTGCCCACCACCCCAACCGCATCCCCTATTTCCCCCGGCCTCCAAGCCTGCTACCTCGCCCCCCATGCTGCGCATTTCCGATATATCCTTCGCCATGGAGGGCCGCCCGCTCTTCGAGCACGCCTCCGCCGCAATCCCCGAAGGCCACAAGGTTGGCCTCGTCGGGCGCAACGGCACGGGCAAAACCACGCTCTTCCGGCTGATCCGGGGCGAGCTGGCGCTTGAGGGCGGCGATATCTCCCTGCCCAGCCGCGCCCGCATCGGCGGCGTGGCGCAGGAAGCCCCCGCCACTGACGACTCGCTCATCACCACCGTGCTCGCCGCCGATCTGGAGCGCGCCGCGCTGATGGAAGAGGCCGAAACCGCGACCGACCCCCACCGCATTGCCGAGGTGCAAACCCGGCTGGCCGATATCGACGCATGGTCCGCCGAGGCCCGCGCCGCCTCGATCCTCTCCGGCCTCGGCTTTTCCCACGCCGACCAGCAGCGCCCCTGCGCCGATTTCTCCGGCGGCTGGCGGATGCGTGTGGCCCTCGCCGCCGTGCTCTTCTCCCAGCCCGACCTGCTGCTGCTCGACGAGCCGACCAACTACCTCGACCTCGAAGGCGCGCTCTGGCTCGAAGCCTACCTTGCGAAATACCCGCACACCGTCATCGTCATCTCCCACGACCGCGGCCTGCTCAACCGCGCCGTTGGCGGCATCCTCCACCTCGAAGACCGCAAGCTGACCTTCTACCAAGGCAACTACGACAGCTTCGCCGAAACCCGCGCGGCGCGCCTCGCCGTGGCCGATGCCGAGAACCGCAAGCAGGAGGCCCGCCGCGCGCATCTGCAAAGTTTCGTCGACCGCTTCCGCGCCAAGGCTTCCAAGGCGGTGCAGGCCCAGTCGCGCATCAAGATGCTGGCCCGCCTGAAGCCGATCAGCACCCCGCAGGAAGCCGCGCTGAAGGCCTTCTCCTTCCCCGAGCCGGAGGAACTGTCGCCGCCCATCATCAACATGGAAGGCGCCGCCGTGGGCTATGACGGCACGCCCGTCCTGCAGCGCCTCTCCCTGCGCATCGACCAGGATGACCGGATCGCCCTCCTAGGCCGAAATGGGCAGGGAAAGTCCACTCTTTCCAAGCTCTTGGCAGGCAAACTTGAAGCGCTCTCCGGGCGGATGATCTCGGCCCGCAAGCTGCGCATCGGCTACTTCGCCCAGCACCAGCTAGATGAGCTGCGCCCCGAAGAAACCCCGCTGGAGCACCTGCGCCGTATGAAGCCCGATGAGCTCCCCGGCAAGCACCGCGCCCGCCTCGCCGGCTTTGGCGTGATGGCCGCGCAGGCCGAAACCCCGGTGGGCAAACTCTCGGGCGGACAAAAGGCGCGTCTATCGCTCCTCGTGGCCACGCTGGAGGCGCCCCACATCCTCATCCTCGACGAGCCCACCAACCACCTCGACATGGAAAGCCGCGAAGCGCTGGTGGAGGCGCTGACCGCCTATACTGGCGCAGTGGTTCTGGTGAGCCACGACATGCACCTGCTCTCCCACGTGGCAGACCGACTCTGGCTGGTCGATGGCGGCACGGTCAAACCCTTCGAGCAGGATCTGGAAGCCTACCGCCGCCTGCTGCTCGCCGCGCCCGAGAAGCCCGCCAAAGACAAGCCCAAGGCGCAAAAACGCACCAGCCAGGCCGATATTCAGGCGCTGAAATCTGAGTTAAAGAAGGCCGAGGCCCGCGTCACAAAGCTCGAAGACATGCGCGACAAGCTCGCCTCCAAGCTCGCGGACACCGAGCTTTACGACGAGTCCCGCAAGAACGAGCTGGCGACCTGGAACGCGAAATACGCCGAGGTGATGCAAGCGCTGGAGCGGGCCGAGGCCATCTGGCTTTCAGTCTCCGAAAAGCTGGAAACGGCCCAGACCCCCGCCTGATGCACCGCCTGAAGTTTTCACGGCAACACCCTGATAAATATTCTAAATCCGGCCCCGCAACGGAGCAGGCGAAACGAAAAAGGGCGCCCGAAGGCGCCCTTTCCCTCATCCGGTCAGACCGTTCAGGCGAGCTGAAGGTTCGAAGCGGATTCGCGGCCGTCACGGCCGGATTCGATGTCGAAGGTGACTTTCTGGTTGTCGGCAAGCGACGTCAGGCCAGCACGCTCAACAGCGGAAATGTGGACGAAAACGTCCTTGCCGCCGGATTCGGGTGCAATAAAGCCAAAGCCTTTAGTGGTGTTGAACCATTTCACGGTGCCATTAGCCATCGTGAGATCTCCTTTAGTTTTCAACCTGTTCGCGGAAGTGCAACAGCGTGGCGCGGTCGGCCGGTATCGAAATCGCTGTAGTCCGGTAGGGAAAGCAGGGGGATCGACTTGGGTAACTTAGCCCGGTCCGTCTGACAGAATGCAACACCCCTGTATATAGCCAAATTCGATCGCCACAGGTTGAGCAGGCGTTTTGTCGCGCACCCAGTCAACGAAAAAGGCCCGCACCAATCGGCGCGGGCCTTGTTGTGTGCGCCGAAGCGTCGATCAGCCTCAGAGGCCGAGCGCCTCTTTCACCTTGCCCAGTGCGCCCGCAAGGGCTTCCGGGTTGTCCTTGGCCGCTTCCACGGCCTTGACCAGTGCGGTCTTCTGGAAGTCGCCAAGATCGGAGCCTTCGATCATCTCGGTCACCTTTTCGAGGTCAAAGCCCTCTGCGGTGAGCGCGGTGAGGTCCATCGCCTCGCCAGCAGCCTCTTCGGTGGCCTCACCAGCGGTCTCTGCCATTTCCTCGGTGGCGGCTTCCGCGCCTTCAGCACTGGCGCTGGCAGCGGCCTCTTCGGTGGCGTCAACCGCTTCCGCAGCTTCGTCCATGGCCTCGGAGGCCGCTTCCATCGACTCGGAGGCCGCTTCCATTGCTTCGCCCGCAGCTTCGGTGGCGCCTTCGTCGGCAGCCTCAACCGCATCGGCGGCCTGCTCCATCGCGGCATCGGCGGAGTCGCCCGCAGCTTCCACGGCGGTGGCGGTGTCTTCGACCATCTCTTCAGCGGTCTCAGCAGTCGCGTCGGCAGCGGCGTCAGCCATGCCCTCAGCCGCGTCCATCGCCTCACCGGCAGCTTCTTCGGCAGTCTCGGTCACAGCCTCAGCGGCCTCAACCGTCTCTTCCACAACGGTTTCGACAGCCTCTTCCACCGCGTTGCCCGCCTCTTCAGCGGCCTCCTCAGCCTCTTCAGTCGGCTCCTCGGTGGCCTCAGCGGCCTCCTCGGTTTCTTCGGCCATCTCTTCCGTGGCCTCCGCAGCCTCTTCGGTGCTCTCCTCGGTGGCCTCGGCAGCCTCCTCGGTCATCTCTTCGCCCGCAGCTTCGGCTTCGGTCTCGGCAGACGCAGCCGCTTCGGTGGTTTCGGGGGCGGCCTCCTCATCGGAGCTCGTGGCGTAGATGTATCCGCCAATGGCCAGCGCGGCTACAACAACGCCGCCGATCATCTTGTTGTCCATAACAATTTTCCTTGTCCCGCAATCGCCTCGCAAGAGGCCCGCCCCACCTTAATCCACCTGATCGGGGAATGGAATGCGCGATTGCGGCACTGCGGCAAAGCCAGCGCTGCTCCGCCGCATCGGCCCGGCCCGGCGTCTTATCCCACCGCCACCTCGCAATCCGCTTGAACCGCGCTGGCCGCGGGTCTATTTTGCCGCCCATTCGACCCAAGGCTGAAACAGGAGACATCCCATAGCTCGCAGACCCCACAACGCCCCTCCGGTGCGTGATACAGGCCCCCGCGTGAACGAGCGCATCACGGCCAGTGAAATCCGGCTCATTGGACACGAAGGACAGAACGTGGGCGTTGTTTCGCCCCAGCGCGCGATGGAACTCGCCGATCAGGTCGGTCTGGACCTCGTCGAGATTTCCCCCAACGCCACCCCGCCCGTCTGCAAGATCATGGATTTCGGCAAATTCAAGTACGAAACCCAGAAGAAAGAGGCCGAGGCGCGCAAGAATCAGAAGGTCATTGAGGTGAAGGAGGTGAAGTTCCGCCCCAACACCGATACCCACGATTATGACGTGAAGATGCGCAACGTCTTCAAGTTTCTCGGCAATGGCGACAAGGTGAAGGTCACCCTGCGCTTCCGTGGCCGCGAAATGGCGCACCAGGATGTGGGCCGCAGCCTGCTTCAGCGGGTGGCCGAAGACGTGAAGGACATTGGCAAAGTCGAGTCGATGCCCAAGATGGAAGGCCGCCAGATGGTCATGATGATCAACCCGCTGCCAAAATAAGCCCGGCTCCGCCGGACCATCAGCAAGATGACGACAGGGCGGCGCAGGCCGCCCTTTTTCATGCCCGGCCCGCCATCGCACGCCAACCGGCTGCAGGCCGGAATGCAATTCGGTGACTGCCTAGACTATCGGGCATGCCCAACGCCCAGCCGGTATTCCACGCCGCGTAAGCCGCGCGCGCTACCCCCGCCGCTCGCGCGGTTGCGGCCGGATCGGAATTTCCTTCAGCAATCCGCCCACGCCCATCGCGGCAAACTCATCCGGCCCCGGGATCATTCCGCAAGCCACCCGCTCCAGTACCCAATCCGCACCGTTCAGCGCAGGCGAGCGGGCGCAGCCGGGCAGGCCGATCACCGGCATGTCACCCAGCGCGCCCAGAAACAGCAGGTTGCCCGGGTCCACCGGCATGCCAAAGCGGTCAACCCGGCCCCCGGCCCGGCGCAGCGCCTCGGGGGCTACGTCATGGGCGTCCGAGGTGGCCGAGCCGGTGAGGATCAGCGCCAGATCGGCTTTGGTCCCTTGCAGCGCATCGGCCACCGCGCCCGGCGCATGGGGCACCACCTCAACCGCCGTCACCGCAATCCCCAGCGCGTCCAGCCGCCCAACCACCGCAGCGCGGCCTTTTTCCGTGACGCTGGGCTTTTGCCCCGGCACCTCGGTCAGCACCACCGCCGCGCGGGCCAGCACCACGGGAGCCACCCGCATCGCGCCCCCCGCCACCACCAGCGCCGCCTCCAGCGCCGCGCCCGGCACCGCATAGGGGATCACTTTCACCGTGCCTGTCAGCAACCCCTTGGTCACCCGGGTGAAGGGCGCGAGCGTGGCCAGCGTCAGCCCCGGGTCCACCGCGTTGATCGCCCGAACCTTCGCCGCATCCACCAGCAGCACGCCGGGGCCCGTGGCCTTGAAGTTCACCCTTCCGGTATGCGGCGGCGTCACCGTCAGCCCCGCCTCGCTCGGCTCGGGCACCGCCGCGCGGGCCAGCGCCTGCGCCGCCGCGTCCTCGGCCACATCACCCGGCTCCAGCCGCGCCACCACAACCTCCGAAAGCCCCGCGTCCTCAAGCGCCGCCACGGCCTCGGCGTCCAGCACCGCGCCCTTCTTCAATATTCGGCCCCCCGCGCGCTGCGAATGCGCCAGCACCGCACCCTCCGCCTCGCGTAGCGGCACCGGGCCAAACCTCATTTGCGCCCCCTGAGCACCTCGGTCACCTGCGCCAGCACAGCCACCGCAATCTCCGCCGGGCTCTTGGCGCCAATGTTCAGCCCCACCGGCGCATGGATGCGGGCGAGATCGGCCTCGCTTACGCCCGCCGCGCTCAGCCGCTCCACCCTCTTGGCATGGGTCCGGGTGGAGCCTAGACAACCGAGGTAAAAGCAGTCCGAGGCCAGCGCCGCCGCAATCGCCGGATCGTCGATCTTCGGGTCATGGGTCAGCGTCACCACCGCCGTGCGCGCATCCAGCCCCCAGCCTTCCAGCGCCTCATCTGGCCAGTCATGGCTGATCGTGGTGCCGGAAAACCGCTCTGGCGTGGCAAAGGCCTCGCGCGGATCGACCAGAAACGGGTCATACCCCGCCATTTGCGCCATCGGCACGAGGAACTGCGCGATATGCACCGCTCCCACCACCGCCATCCTGAGCGGCGGGTTGTGGATGCTGACAAAGGTCTTGCCATCCTCCTCAAACCCAGATCGGTCGGCGCGGAACCGCTCGGCAAAGCCCTCCGGCCCCACCACCCGGCTGCCCCAGCTTTCGGTATCCACCACATAGGCCACCGGCTGGCGGGCCATGATTGCGCCCACCACCTCGGCCAGCGCCGCCTCGCTCATGCCAGCACCGATCGGCTGCAACAAGATCCGGATCGTCCCGCCGCAGGCCAGCCCAACGCCGAAGGCCTCGTCATCGCTCACCCCATAGGTCAGCAACCGGCTCTCGCCGCGCTCCAGCGCCTCGAAGGCCTCGGCCACCACCGCGCCCTCGACACAGCCGCCCGAAACCGAGCCCTCAAGCGCTCCGGCCCCCGAAATCGCCAGATGCGAGCCAACGGGCCGGGGGGCCGAACCCCATGTCTCCACCACGGTCGCCAGCACAGCGCCCTTGCCCGCGCGATGCCAATCGAGTGCAACAGCAGGAATGTTGTCGGAAATCTCAGCCATCTTAAGGCCCTCCTCGCCGGCAGAACCTAGCACGCACACCGCAAATGTCTCGCCCACCTTGGTCGCATTCCGTAGCGGGCAAACCCGTCAGCCCCGCAAACGCGCAGCATAGCCAATGCCGGGCCAATGCAGGCCCCAGCTCAGCCCATCCAGCTTGCCTTGCGCTTGTCGAAAAACGCCGTGATCCCCTCCTGCGCCTCCGCGCTTTCCCAACGGGTCACCAAGGCCTCCACACTGGCCTCCACCGCCTCGAACGAGGGCGCAGCGCCCAGACGCAGCGCCAGTGCCTTGGCCTCCGCCACCGCCCCGGGGGCACAGTCCAGATAGGGCGCAACATGCCGCTCCACCGCCGCATCCAGCTCGCCCTCTGCCACCACCTCGGCCACAACGCCCAAAGTAGCTGCCTCTTGCGCACCGAAGATCCGCGCACTCATGAAGACCCGCCGCGCCATCGCCTCGCCCATCCGTGCCAGCACATAGGGCCCGATGGTCGCCGGGATCAGCCCAAGGCGGGTTTCGGTAAAGCCAAACTTCGCCCCCTCCGCCGCAATCGCCACATCGCAAACGCAGGCCATGCCAACGCCGCCGCCAAAGGCATTGCCGTGGATGCGCCCGATCACCGGCTTGGGGCAGGCATTCACCGCGCCCAGCATCTCCGCCAGCCGCCACGCCTCCGAGGCCCTCGTCTCGCCATCCGCCGCCATCTGCTCCTGCATCCAGCCCAGATCACCGCCCGCGCAAAAGCTCTTTCCCTCGCCAGACAGCACCACGACGCGCACGGCGTCATCGGCCCCCAGCCGCTCGATTCCGGCATGCACCTCGTCGATCAGGTCTGCCGAGAGCGCATTGTGCTTCTCCGCCCGTGCCAGCCAAAACGTGGCCACGCCCCGCTCATCCACCTCGATCCGCGTCAGGCTCATGCCCCGCCCTCCCGCATCGCCCGCGCCATCTGCGCCGCCTCGGCGATCACAGCCATATCCAACCCCGTCTCATAGCCCAATGCCGCCAGCCGGGCCGCCACCGCCTCGGTCGCCACATTGCCTGCAGCGCCGGGTGCATAAGGGCAGCCGCCCAAACCGTCGACGGCAGCATCGAAGACCCGCAGCCCCCGCGCCAGCGCCACCTCGATGTTCTCCAGCGCCCGCCCCCCGGTGTCATGAAAGTGCCCGGCCAGCCGCTCTTCCGGCACCTCGCCCAGCACAGCGGCCAGCATCGCATCCACCCGCTCTGGCGCGCCGCGCCCCAATGTCTCGCCGAGGCTCACCTCGGCGCAGCCCATCTGAGCCAGCGCCCCGGCCACCCGGGCCACCGCTTCGGGCGCAACCTCGCCCTCAAACGGGCAGTCTGTCACCACCGAAACATAGCCCCGCACCGGCACCCCGTCAGCCTTCGCGGCCGCCATCACCGGCGCAAAGCGCTCCAGGCTTTCGTCGATCGAACAGTTCAGGTTGGCACGGCTAAAGCCCTCGGTGGCCGCAGCAAACACCGCCACCCCGTCGCAGTGCGCCGCGCGCGCGGCCTCATAGCCCTTCAGGTTCGGCGTCAGTGCCCAGTAGCTCACCCGCTCGGCGCGCGCGATGCCCGCCATCACCTCGCCCGACGAGGACATCTGCGGCACCCATTTCGGGCTGACGAAGCTCGCCGCCTCGATCCGGTCAAAGCCCGCACGGCTGAGGCAATCCACCAGAGCCACCTTCTCGGCCACCCCGATCACGGCTTTCTCGTTCTGCAAGCCATCCCTCGGGCCAACCTCGAATATCTCCACCTTCACCACGGCGCATAAAACTCCTGCTTGTAAAGCAAATCCACCCCCTCCGGCGGCAAGGACGCCTGAAAGGCCGGGCGTTCCTCCATCCGCGCCCACCACGCGCTGAGCGCCGGAAACGCATCCAGCCGGGCAAAGCGCCGGCCCATGTAAATCGCCTGTCCCACCGCCACATCGGCGGCCGAAAATCCGCTGTCCAGCAGGTAGGCCCGCCCCTGCAGCCGCGCCTCCAGCACCTCCAAACACTTGCCCAGCCGCGCCGCCTCCAGCTTCATCACCACCGGGCTGCGCATCTCGTCATCGTAAAGCATGATGTGCTGCTGAGTCAGCGCGGCGAGATGCTGGCTGACGGTCTCGGCAAAATGCAGCCAGATCAGCCAATCCGCCCGCTCCGCCTGCCCCGACGCGCGCCCCAATCCGGCCTTGGCAAAGCGCTCGCAGAGCAACTCGATGATCGCGCCGGATTCCCACCAGACCTCGCCCTCAATCTCCAGCGCCGGCACCCGCCCCGCCGGGTTGAGCGCAAGGTAATCTTCCGAGCGCAGCGATTTGTCAAAAGGATGAACAACAAGCTCAAACTCCACCCCCAGCTCATGCAGCAGCCACAGCACCCGCATCGAGCGTGTCTCGTGGCAGTGATGCAGCCGGATCATGCGGCTCGCTCCCCGCGAAGACGCCTCAAAGGGCGGATGAGCGGCGCGCTCATGCCTCTGCCTCGATCCGCACAATCAGCGCGCCCGCCTCAAGCTGGTCTCCCGCCGCCACCGCAAGCTCGGCCACCACGCCATCATGGGGCGCGCGCATCACATGCTCCATCTTCATCGCCTCCATCACCGCCAGCCGGTCTCCCGCCTGCACCGTCTCGCCTGCCCGCACATGCAGGCTGCGCACCACACCGGGCATCGGCGCGATAATGGCCCCTTCGCCCGCCGCCTCTGCGCCCACTTCCAGCGGATCGGGCAGCGCAAACACCATCGGCTCGGCGCCAAACACCTGCACCTCACCGCCAATAACCTCGGCCCGCGCCTTCATGCTGCGCCCGTCGATGCGCCATCCCTCCGGTGCCCGCTCGGCCCGCATCTCGACCCCGCCGATCTCCACGCCATAGGCCCCGCCGCCCAGCGCCGAGATCCGGCCCTCCACCGGCTCCGCACCCCGCAGCAGTGTCACCGGCCAACTCAACGGCGCCCAAAGCGCAAACCCCTCGCCCGGCCCGCCCTCATTGAGCCCAAGTGCCGCCAGCGCGGCCAGCGCCAGAAGCTCCGGCTCTGTGCAGGGCGCGGTCAGCGCCTCAAGGTCACGGGCGATCAGCCCCGTCTCCACATCCCCGGCGCGAAAGCCCGCGTGGTCGATCAGCTGCCCGAGAAATCCAAGGTTGGTAACAACCCCGGCCACCTCCGTCGCCGCCAGCCCCTCGGCCAGCGCCGCGCGGGCCTCGGCACGGGTGGCACCATGGCTGGTGAGCTTGGCAATCATCGGGTCATAATGCGGGCTGATCACATCACCTTCGCGCACGCCCGTGTCCACCCGCCCGGGGCCAAAGCGCAGGTGCTTCAGCCGCCCTGTGGCGGGCAAGAAGCCCGCGGGCACATCCTCGGCATAGAGCCGCGCCTCCATCGCATGGCCACGGATCGTCAGATCCTCCTGCGCGCAGGGCAAGGGCTCGCCCGCCGCCACCCTCAGCTGCCATTCCACCAGATCGACCCCGGTGATCTCTTCGCTCACCGGATGCTCCACCTGCAATCGCGTGTTCATCTCCATGAACCAAAAGCCATCGGGCCTCAGCCCGCCTGAACCGTCGACGATAAACTCAACCGTCCCCGCGCCCTTGTAGCCAATCGCCTCCGCCGCCCGCACCGCCGCGCCGCCCATCGCCGCGCGCACATCTTCGGTCATCCCCGGCGCGGGCGCCTCCTCAATCACCTTCTGGTGCCGCCGCTGCAGAGAGCAATCCCGCTCAAACAGATGAACAGCCCGCTGCCCGTCGCCGAACACCTGCACCTCGATATGGCGCGGATGCTCGATGAACTTCTCGATCAGCACATCGCCGTTGCCAAAGGCCCCCAGCGCCTCCACCCGGGCCGATTCCAGCGCGTCCTCAAACGCCTCCGCCCGCTCCACCAGCCGCATGCCGCGCCCGCCACCGCCTGCCACGGCCTTGATCAGCACCGGATAGCCGATCAGCGCCGCCTCGGCCTCCAGCCGCCCCGGATCCTGCTCCGCGCCATGGTAGCCGGGCACCACTGGCACCCCCGCCGCCTCCATCCGCGCCTTCGCGGCATCCTTCAGCCCCATCGCGCGGATCGCCTCTGCGCTAGGCCCGATGAACGTGACGCCTGCCTTTTCCAGCGCGACCACGAACTCCGGGTTCTCGCTGAGGAAACCATAGCCCGGATGCACCGCCTGCGCGCCGGTTTCCAAGGCGGCCCCCACCACCTTGCCAATGTCGAGATAGCTCAAACCGCTCGCCGCAGGCCCGATGCAAACAGCCTCATCCGCCATGGCCACATGCCGGGCATCAGCATCGGCCTCCGAGTAGACAGCCACCACCTTCACCCCCAGCCTGCGGCAGGTGTCGATCACCCTGCAGGCAATCTCGCCCCTGTTGGCGATCAGGATCTTGTCAAACATCCGCATCCTCCTCCCCGGCTTCGCTCAGAAACCGGTGGCGATAGATGAAATTCGGCCTCGCGCCGGTGAGCAGATAAAATCCCACCACCACAGCCGCCACGGCCTCTGCCAAGGCCCAAAGCTGGCCGCCCCACGCGCCTTTCATGCCGGTGGCAAAATCAACAAGGATCATCCCGCAAGCCGTCACCCCGAGCCATCCGCCGGGCGGCAGCCGAAAGAAGATCGCGGCGGCAGCCAGCAGCAGCACGATCACCTCCAGCGGCATCCAGAACCCGCCGAAAACGAAGGTCCAAAGCACCAGCCGCCATGCGGCCATCCCCATGAAGAACAGCGTCGCCGCGTAGAGCGGCAGGTTCAGCCGCCCCTGCGGATGCGCCTCCACCATCGCCCGGCTCACATGCACCCAGCGCTGCCCGCTCACCGGGTCGCGGCGGCCTGTTACAAAGCGGCCTTCCTCTGGCATTCCCTTCATCTCGCACCCCTCACATCCGGAAGACGCCAAAGCGCGTCTCCTCAATGGGCGCGTTCAACGCCGCCCGCAGGCTGAGCGCAAGCACATCGCGGCTCTTCCTCGGGTCGATGATCCCATCATCCCAAAGCCGCGCAGAGGCATAAAGCGGGTCCGACTGCTCCTCGAACTGGTCAAGCACCGGCTGCTTGAAGGCCGCCTCCTCATCGTCGCTCCAACTCCCGCCGCCCCGCTCGATGGCATCGCGTTTCACCGTGGCCAGCACCCCCGCCGCCTGCGCCCCGCCCATCACCGAGATGCGGCTGGTCGGCCATGTCCAGAGGAACCGCGGCGAATAGGCCCGCCCGGCCATGCCATAGTTGCCCGCCCCAAAGGAGCCGCCCACCAGCAGGGTGATCTTGGGCACGCTCGTCGTCGCCACCGCCGTCACCATCTTGGCCCCGTGCCGCGCGATCCCCTCGTTCTCATATTTCTTGCCCACCATGAAGCCGGTGATGTTCTGCAGGAAAACCAAAGGGATACGCCGCTGCGAGCACAGCTCAACGAAATGCGCGCCCTTCACCGCGCTCTCGCTGAAGAGCACGCCGTTGTTGGCAATGATCCCGCAGGCCATGCCCTCCACATGGGCAAAGCCGCACACCAATGTTTCGCCAAAGCGCGGCTTGAACTCGTCAAACCGCGAGCCGTCCACCACCCGCGCGATCACCTCGCGAATGTCCCACGGCTGGCGCGGGTCGGCAGGCACCACGCCCAAAATCTCCTCCGGGTCATAAAGCGGCGCCTCCCCCGTAGGGTGGGCAATCTGCCCACCACCCGAGCCGCCTAGCGACGCAACCGCATCCCGCGCCAGCGCCAGCGCATGGGCATCGTCCTCCGCCAGCATATCCGCCACGCCGGAGAGCCGCGTGTGCACATCGCCGCCCCCAAGCTCCTCGGCAGAAACAACCTCCCCCGTCGCCGCCTTCACCAAGGGCGGACCGGCCAGAAAGATCGTGCCCTGCTCCTTCACGATGATCGACACATCCGACATCGCCGGCACATAGGCCCCGCCCGCCGTGCAACTGCCCATCACCACCGCGATCTGCGCGATCCCCTTCGCGCTCATCTGCGCCTGGTTGTAAAATATCCGGCCAAAATGGTCGCGATCCGGAAACACCTCATCCTGGTTCGGCAGGTTCGCCCCGCCGCTGTCCACCAGATAAACGCAAGGCAAGCGGCACTGTTCTGCAATCTCCTGCGCCCGCAGGTGCTTCTTCACCGACATCGGATAATAAGTGCCGCCCTTCACCGTGGCGTCATTGGCCAGCACCATCACATCGCGGCCCTTCACCCGACCGACACCGGCGATCATCCCCGCCGCAGGGGCATCGCCGCCATACATCCCATGCGCCGCCGTCGCGCCCACCTCCAGAAAGGGCGAGCCCGGGTCGAGCAGCCCCGCCACCCGGTCGCGCGGCAGCATCTTGCCCCGGCTCTCATGGCGCGCGCGCGACTTTTCTCCACCGCCCAGCGCCGCCGCCTCTGCTGCCTCCCGCGCGCGGGCCAGCGCCGCCTCCGAGGCCGCGCGATTGGCCGCAAACTCCTCGGATTTCACCGATATCTTCGACTGCAACTTCATGCCTTCTCCCCGGCCTCCGCTTCCGGCGCAGGCAACAGCCGCCGGTGCATTAGCCACCGCAGCTTGAAACCATAACGCGCCGCTCGCGCCACATCCGTCTGAAAACTCGCGTTCACGCCCGCGCCAATCGCCGCGCCTGCCAGCGGCACCACCTGTGCCGCCTTGCGCTTGAGCAGATCGGTGCCAAGGCCCCGCGCGACCCGGTCGATCACCTTGTCGACCACCCAATCCGCGCCCTTCTCCAGCACATAGCGCACCTCGGGGGCCTGCAACTCCTTGGCGAGCTGGTTGACCTTGCCAAGGCTCTCCTTGCGCCCCTCCAGCCCGCGCACTGTGGCGAGCTCCAGCACCATCAGGCGAAACACGAGCTCTTCCTCGCCCTCCCCCTCAAAGCCATAGGCCTGCCCGGTGGCTCGCACCGTCCGGGCGGCAAGGCTGATCGTCGCCGGAATATCCAGCGTCATCCCAAGCCCGCCAAACCAGCCCGCCGCCCCGCCAGAAGCCGCACCAGAACCCGCCGCCCAGCCCTGCACCCGCAGCGCGGTGGCATCGCAGGCGGCCAGATCATCGGTATCATGGCTGGCGGCGGGCAAGGTCAGCCCAGCGCCCCTGTCGGCGAGCACCAAAGCCCGGCGCAACACGCCAGACGGCACAACGCGGCGCAACAAGCCCCCAAGAGGCGCCGTCGCCTTCTCGGCCCCGCGCCCCATACGGCTGTAGCGCTTTTTCTCATATTTCTCCTGCTCCGCCAGTGCAGCGGCCAAGGCCGCCTCAAACCGGCGGTCACGGTCTGGAAGATCGCCCTTCTCGCTCACATGTTCCCCGCTTGCACCTGAAGCCACAGCGCCTGCCGCCCGGTCTCCTGCATCAGGCAGCTCAGCATCGCCGGCCCCTGCCCCGTGCCGCCGCTCCACTGCGACCGGACAAACTCGCACTTGGCGTCCCGAAAGGTGATCCACGCCCGCTGCATCCCCCGCAGCGTCTCCTCCGCCGAGAGTAAACCGTTCTCCGCCGTCGCCATATCCACGTCAAACGCCTTCGCCCGCGCCATGGCCTCCTTGTAATGCTGGTTCAGCCGCCCGTCCCAATACTGCCACTCGGCATCGAGGCACCCGTTCATCCCCACGGTGCTCTGCCCGCCCTCGGAGTTCTCCATACAGGCATTCGCCGCCCAGCCGATGCACTGCTCGCGCTCCGAAAGCTCGGGCCGCTGATCCTCGCACTCCTCCGCGATCAACGGATCGAAAGACAGCTCCTGCGCCGCCGCCGGGCCAGCCATCACCAGCAAAATCGCCATCCACCTCATTTCGCGGCTTCCTTGCGTGCCCCGATCAAAGCCTCGCCCGCCGCTCGCGCCTTGCAGGCCGGGTCTGGCAAGCCACCCGAGCAGGCCGCCTCGGCCCGCGCCATCATCGCCTCGGCAAGGTGCACCATGCAGCCCTCGTAATTGCCCGCGTTCAGGCATTCGCCCAACGCGGCCTCCACGCAAGACCGATCATCGCCGCCCGCCTCTAGGCAGGCGTCCAGCCGCGCAATAATCGCGTCATAGGTGCCGGGCTGCTTGGTCATCATCTGCGCCTCCAATCCCGTGGCCATCAGCAAGAGCGCCAGCGCCGCCCTCATACCGCGCCCATCAACTCACGCCCCACCAGCATCCGCCGGATCTCGCTGGTGCCAGCGCCGATCTCCATCAGCTTGGCATCGCGAAACAGCCGCGCCACCGGCGCATCGGCCATGAAGCCCGCGCCACCCATCGCCTGCACCGCTTGATGCGCCTGCACCATCGCCTGCTCGGAGGCATAAAGGCAGCAGGCCGCCGCATCGGCGCGCGTCACCTCGCCCCGGTCGCAGGCCTTGGCGACCTCGTAAACGTAGGCGCGCGACGAGTTCAGCGCCACATACATGTCGGCAATCTTGCCCTGCATCAGCTGGAACGAGCCAATCGGCTTCCCGAACTGCTTTCGCTCCGCAAGATAGGGCATCACCTCGTCCAGACAGGCAGCAATGATCCCCGGCCCGATCGCCGCCAGCACCACACGCTCATAATCGAGGCCGGACATCAGCACACGCACGCCCCCGCCCTCCTCGCCGAGCACGTTCTCAAACGGCACTTCCACGTCCTCAAACACCAGCTCGGCAGTGTTGGAGCCGCGCATCCCGAGCTTGTCGAAATGCTTGGAGGTGGAGAACCCCACCATCGACTTCTCGATCAGAAACGCCGTGATCCCCTTGCTGCCCGCGTCCGGGTCGGTCTTGGCATAAACCACCAGCGTATCGGCATCCGGCCCGTTGGTGATCCAGTACTTCGTGCCATTCAGGCGGTAATGGTCGTTCCGCTTTTCGGCGCGCAGCTTCATGCTCACCACGTCGCTGCCCGCCCCCGCCTCGCTCATCGCCAGCGCGCCAACATGCTCACCGCTCACCAGCCCCGGCAGATACTTCGCCTTCTGCTCCGGCGAGCCGTTCAGCCGGATCTGGTTCACGCAGAGGTTGGAATGGGCCCCATAGCTGAGAGAGATCGAAGCCGAAGCGCGGGCAATCTCCTCAACCGCCACCGCATGAGCGAGATAGCCCATCCCCGCCCCGCCAAACTCCTCCGGCACCGTGACGCCGAGCAAGCCCAGCTCACCTAGCTCCTGCCAAAGCGCGGCGGGGAACTCATTGGTGGCATCCACCTCAGCGGCGATCGGCCTGATCCGCTCCTGCGCGAAGCGGTGCACCATGTCGCGCAGCGCCTCAACCTCCTCGCCAAGGTCAAATTTCAACTGCCCTGCAAACATCGCCCGCTCCTCCCATTTATTGAACAAGCGTTCAAATAGTAGAAGAGCTAGCGGGCCGGGTCAACGATTCCCCTGCACGAAACGCAGAGAGAGCGGCCGGGGCAACGGCCGCTCTCTCACTTGACCACTTACAGGGACAGGCCAGCGGGTTCGGATCAATGGTTTAACGGTTGATATACACGGTCGTCTTGGAGCCCGGCTCCAGCACGCGGGTCTCACCGTCGATCGTCAGGTAGGTCAGCCCGCCCTCGGGCATATTGTGCACGCTGACGCCAGCCTCGCTGTTGCCCAGCGCCACGGTCTTTCCATCGGCAGCCGTGTCAGGGCCAGCGCGCTCGGTCATGTAAACGGCAATCGCCTCCTCAGGGATCTCGATCAGCGGTGCCACATTGCTTGGCGCATCCACCAGCGTGCCGTTCACCACAGCCGCATCAAGCTCAGCCGGGGTGGTGTCTTCATCCGGGCGCACGGTGATGGTCGAGGCCGCAACGGGCACCATCGCCTCGGGGCTGCCGCTCAGGTAGCGGCTGTGCACCCATGCGGTGCCATCGGCAGACTGGATCCGGCACCACGGCGCAGCTTCAAGGCAGCCTTCCACCTCGGCGGTCTCATTGGCCCCCAAGGTGCCAACCACGGCGTATTCGATGCCGGGGCCGGAGCGCAGGTTCAGATCGGTGGTGGCAGTCGCCTCGGCTGCAATGGCAGGGGCAACAGCGGTCAGGCTCAGCGCGGCAACCGCGCCGGTCAGAAGGAGTTTCATGGTCGTGTCCTCATACTTCGTTCGTGGGGGCGAAGGGCGGCTTGGCGGCCCCCGCTGCTTGGTGAGACAACACCGCGCAGGGGCAATCGGTTCCCAAACAGAAAAAGGGCGGCCCACAGCGGGGCCGCCCAATCTATCTCTCCTCCACCGCGCTTAGCGGTAAACGTAAACAATCGTACGGTCTTCCTTCACCAGCACATCCTGCCCGTTCACGTTGAGGTAGGAATAGTCGCTCTCCGGCACCGGATAAATCTCCACGTCCTCAGGAACGCCTGCACCCAGCACCACCTCGCCATCGAGGTAGACCGGCTCAACCGGGTTTTCGGTCACATAGGTCACGGTGCTGGTTTCCGGCTCGGGCACGGCATCGCTGCCCGCATTGGCGCCAAGCACTACGCCTGCCGCAATGGCCGCAGGGCCGCCGATCAGCGAACCGGCAATCGCGCCACCTGTTACGGCACCGGCTGCGGCCCCGGCCCCCTCGTTGCCGCCTTCCTTCATGTAGGTCACGGTGCGGGTGGTGGTCACTTTCGTCGCCTCGGTGGCCGAGCCGCTCAGATAGTGCCGGTGCGCCCAGCCGGTCTGGCCGTCATAGGTCACTTCGCACCACGCACCGCCGTCAAGGCAACCTTCCACTTCGGCCTGGTCCAGGCCAGCGATCACACCAATCACTTCAAACTCCGGGCCGGGGCCCGAACGCAGGTTGAGGTCGGTCGTTGCGGTCGCCTGTGCGGCAAGCATCGGGGTGGCTGCCACGCAGAGGGCGGCGGCACTCAGGGTGAGTTTCTTGAACATCGTATGTCTCCGTTCATCGTCTCAAATCCGCCGGGTCTTCCACGATCAGACATCGCCGCCCGGCTGGCGTGGGGCACCAACAGCGGGGCGTGCCGGCCCGTTCCATCACGGATCTGAGGCACACCCAGAACCAGCCAAATTGCAGCGAGATCCCGCCGTTGCCCGTTTCAACCCGGTCATGAAAGGTGATGAAACCCGCCTTCAGCGCGCCTGAAACACCGCGCCCACCTCGGCCCGGATGATCCGCGCGATCAAGGCGCAATCCTCGACCGAAAAGGTCAGTGGCAAGCGCATGTCCACCAGCCCGGCCAGCACGGCGTCGGTGCGGGCAAGCTCCGGCGTTTCGGCATAGCGCCAATGCCCATAGGCCGAGGTAAAGCCCACCGGCTCCGGCCCACCAAACCACTTCAGCTCCACGCCCCGCTCAAGGCAGCGCGCAAGCACCTCGCCCACCGCCTCACCGCTCCAACCCTTGAGCAGAAACTGGATCGACGAGCCCACAAAGCGCTCCGCCGCGCCGCGCTCCACCACTGTCAGCCCCGGCGTGCCGCGCAGCCCCTCTTCCACCGCCCGGTATCGCGCGTTCCACCGCTCGATCTGGCGCGGAAGCTCGGCAAGCTGCGGGCGCAGGATAGCCGCGCGCAGGTTGTCCATCCGCCCAGAGATGTTGGGCACCTCCATCCGATGGCGGGCAAACACCTCCGGCCCCGGCGCGGCAAGGTGGCGCTCATACAGCATGTAAGACCCCGAGAGCAGCACCGCCTTGGCGGCGATGTCCTCATCGTCGCTCACAAGCAAGCCACCCTCGCCCGAGTTCATGTGCTTGTAGGTCTGGGTCGAGTAGCAGGCCACCGCGCCGTGCCGCCCGCTTGGCACGCCATCCCAGCTTGCGCCCATGGTATGCGCACAATCCTCAACCACCACCACACCCGCCGCGCGGCAAATCTCCATCAGCCGGTCCATGTCGGCAATATGCCCGCGCATGTGAGAGAGCAGCAGCACCCCCGCCTCGCCTGCCTTCGCGGCCAGATCATCAAGGTCAATGACAAGCCCGTCCGTGACCTCCACGAACACCGGCTCCGCACCAACAGCGGCAATCGCACCGGGCACCGGCGCAAGGGTGAAGGCATTGGTCAGCACCCTGTCCCCCGGCTTTACGCCCACGGCCCGGAGCGCCACACCAATGGCCGAGCCGCCGCTCGCCGTCGCAAGGCAAAACTTCGCCCCCACAAAGGCAGCAAACTCCTGCTCCAGCAGCGCCACCTCGCCCGCTTCCTCGCCCGCAAGATTATAGCGATGCAGCCGCCCATGGCGCAGCACCGCCATCGCCGCCTCCAGCGCCGCCTCAGGCAGCGGCTCCTGCTGGGTGAAATTGCCCTCAAACACTTCGCTCATGCCGCCACCCTGCTTTGCACGCCTCTGTCGGTCAATCCGCCAGCAGCCGAGCCGCCAGCTCCGGCAGCTCGTCGAAATGGTCGATCAACGCCTCCGGCTCCAGCGCCTCTACCCCCCGCCCATCGGGGCCGAAGGTGACAAGCGCACAGGGTACCCCCGCCGCCCGCGCCGTCTCCCTGTCGGTCTCGGTATCGCCAATCAAAATGCCCCGCGTGCCCCCGGCCCGCTCCACGGCGGCAAAATAGGGCGCCGGGTCGGGCTTGCGCACGGGGAGCGTATCGGCCCCGATCAGCGCCCCGAAGGCCGTGCGCACCCCCAGCCGCCCCATCAGCGCCTCGGCCAGCGCCTCGGGCTTGTTGGTGCAGATCGACACCGCAAACCCCGCACTGCGCAGCGCCTCCACCGCCTCCATCGCTCCGGGGTAGAGCACCGTGTGGGTGTCTATGTTGTCTCCATAGTAGGCCAGCAGCCGCGGATAATCCGCCTCCACCTCCTCCTCGCCAAACCCGGCCCGCTCATAGCCCAGCCGCAGCATCGCCCGCCCACCGCGAAAGGCCGTATACGCATCGGCCACCGGGTCCAGCAACGTGCCCAGCCCCCGCGCCATAAAGCAGGCATTGGCCGAGGCAATCAGGTCTTTGCTGGTATCCGCCAGCGTGCCGTCCAGATCGAAGACCACCGTTTTCATTCGCAACCCCTGTCACAATCCGTCACCACATGTGACCCGCCAGCCCCTTGCCACCCTGCATCATGCGAGTAGAACGGAGCCAAGAGTTCCGGGTATAACCGGTGTTGAGCAGAACAAAAGGGGCAGCGGGCCATGGGCACCAGCCTGATCATCCTCGCCGCGGGGCAAGGCACCCGCATGCAGTCGGACATGCCGAAGGTCTTGCACCGGGTCGCCCACGCGCCCCTGCTGGCCCACGCCATGCACGCGGGCAACGCGCTGGAGCCCGAGCGCGTGGTGGTTGTCGCCGGGCACGGGGCCGAAGAGGTCGAGGCCGCCGTGGCCGAGATCGACGACACCGCGCAGGTTGTCATTCAGGAAGACCGCCTCGGCACCGGCCACGCCGTCCTTCAGGCCCGCGAAGCCCTCGCAGGCGCCGAGGGCGATGCCATCATCCTCTACGGCGACACCCCCTTCATCCGCCCCGACACCCTGCAAGCCATGCTGGACGCCCGCGCACAGCACGCCGTTGTGGTGCTGGGTTTCGAGCCCGCCGACCCGGCCCGCTACGGCCGCCTCTTCATGGATGGCGACAGCTTGGAGGCGATCATCGAATACAAGGACGCCACCGAAGCCCAGCGCGCCATCCCCCTCTGCAACTCCGGCGTCATCTGCGCCGATGCCACCGCGCTCTTCTCGCTCCTTGACGATGTCACCAACGATAACGCATCAGGCGAATATTACCTCACCGACATCGTCGCCATCGCCCGCAGCCGTGGCCTCTCCTGCGGCGTAGTCCGCTGCGCCGAGGCCGAGACCATGGGCGTCAACTCCCGCGCCGACCTCGCCGCCGCAGAGGCCGCCTTCCAGCAGGCCAAACGCACCGAAGCGCTGGAGAACGGCGTCACCCTCACCGCCCCCGAAACCGTCCACTTCGCATGGGACACATGGGTAGGCCGCGACGCCACCATCGAGCCCTATGTCGTCTTCGGCCCCGGCGTCACCGTCGAGACCGGCGCGCAAATCCGCGCCTTCTCCCACCTTGAAGGCTGCCACGTGAGCCAAGGCGCCCAGGTCGGCCCCTATGCCCGCCTGCGCCCCGGCGCGGAACTGGCCAACAACGCTAAGGTCGGCAATTTCTGCGAGGTAAAGAACGCAGAGATCGGCGAAGGGGCGAAGGTCAACCACCTCAGCTACATCGGTGATGCCTCCGTGGGTGAGGCCGCCAACATCGGCGCAGGCACCATCACCTGCAACTATGACGGCGTCTTCAAGCACCGTACCGAGGTTGGCGCCCGCGCCTTCATCGGCTCCAACACCATGCTGGTCGCCCCCGTCACCGTGGGCGCCGAGGCCCTTACCGCCTCCGGCTCCGTCATCACCGAAAACGTCCCCGATGGCGCCCTCGCCGTCGCCCGTGGCCGCCAAAGCAACAAGCCCGGCCTCGCCCGCAAACTGATGGACAGGCTCCGCGCCGCCAAGGCAGCAAAGAAAGAGGCCAAGTAAATGTGTGGAATCGTCGGCGTTCTCGGCAACCATGAAGCCGCCCCCCTGCTGGTGGAGGCCCTGAAAAGGCTGGAATATCGCGGCTATGACAGCGCGGGCATCGCCACCGTAAACGACGAGGCGCTCGATCGCCGTCGCGCGGTCGGCAAGCTGGTCAACCTCTCCGACCTGCTGGTGCACGATCCCCTCCCCGGCAAGGCCGGCATCGGCCACACCCGCTGGGCCACCCACGGCGCCGCGAATGAAACCAACGCCCACCCCCACCGCGCCGGCCCCGTCGCTGTTGTGCACAACGGCATCGTCGAAAACTTCCGCGAGTTGCGTGAAGAGTTGGCCACCCACGGCCTCAACACCGTGACCGACACCGACACCGAGGTCGTCGCCCTGCTCACCGAGCATTACCTTGCCCAAGGCCTCGCCCCCCGCGACGCCTGCGAGCAGGTCATCGCCCGCCTCACCGGTGCCTTCGCGCTCTGCTTCCTCTTTGAGGGCGAAGACAACCTGCTCATTGCCGCCCGCAAAGGCTCTCCGCTGGCCATCGGCCACGGCGAGGGCGAAATCTTCGTCGGCTCCGACGCCATCGCGCTGGCCCCCATGACCGACAAGATCACCTACCTCGAAGAGGGCGACTGGGCCGTGCTCACCCGCGAGAGCGTCGAAATCTTCGACGCCCAGAACAACCGCGCCAACCGTCCGGTCAAAACCGTCACCATCGACGCAGCCCAGATCGACAAGGGCGGCCACAAGCACTTCATGGCCAAGGAAATCGCCGAGCAGCCCACCGTTCTGGGCGAGGCGCTCTCCTACTACCTCACTGAAAGCGGCATCGCCCTGCCCGAGCCGGGGCTCGACTTCACCAAGTTCGACCGCCTCACCATGGTCGCCTGCGGCACCGCCTTCTACGCCTGCCTGACCGCCAAATACTGGTTCGAGCAAATCGCCCGCCTGCCCGTCGAGGTGGATATCGCCTCGGAGTTCCGCTACCGCGAGCCGCCGATCCCGGCCAACACCCTCGCCCTCTTCGTCAGCCAGTCCGGTGAAACCGCCGACACGCTGGCCGCCCTGCGCTACTGCGAAGACAAGGCGATGATCGCCTCCGTGGTCAACGTCCCCGAAAGCTCCATCGCCCGCGCCTCCGACATCGCCCTGCCGATCCTCGCAGGCGCCGAGATCGGCGTGGCCTCCACCAAGGCCTTCACCTGCCAGCTCACCGTGCTCTTCCTGCTGGCCGTCAAGGCGGGCCTCGACCGTGGCACGCTCACGCCCGAAGCGGCGCAGGAGCACCTCGCCCACCTCAAGGCCCTCCCCGGCCTCTTCAACGCCGCCCTGGCCGCCTCCCCCGAGATCGAAGCCACCGCCCAAAAACTGGCCGAAGCCCGCGACATCCTCTTCCTCGGGCGCGGTCCGCTCTACCCGCTGGCCATGGAAGGCGCGCTGAAACTCAAGGAAATCAGCTACATCCACGCCGAAGGCTACGCGTCCGGTGAGCTCAAACACGGCCCCATCGCCCTGATCGACAAGCACACGCCAGTCGTCTTCATGGCCCCCTCCGATGGCCTCTTCGACAAGACGATTTCCAACATGCAAGAGGTCATGGCCCGCGCCGGCAAGGTCGTCCTTGTCACGGATGCCCGCGGCGCGAAAACCGCCGCAGAAGGCACATGGCGCCAGATCATCCTCCCCGAGGTCTCCCCCGCGCTGGCCCCCATCCTCTACGCCCTGCCCGCGCAGCTGCTGGCCTACCACACCGCCGTCGCCAAAGGCACCGATGTCGACCAGCCCCGCAACCTCGCCAAGTCGGTGACCGTTGAATAGCCTCACCGCCCGATGACCCTTGATGATGCCCTCACCGCCCTCCGCGCCCTCGCCGAGCCCGGCCGGGCCGAGGGCATGGCGGCTTATCACAAGCAGACCCGCGAAATCATCGGCATCCCAAACCCGGCGCTGAACGAGGTGACCACAGAGTGGCGGCGCACCCTCCCCGTGCCAGAGCGCGTCACCCTCGCCGCAAGCCTCTGGCAAACCGACATTTTCGAGGCTCGCATCGCCGCCGCCAAGCTGCTCACCCAAGCCCGCCTGCGCCCCGACACCGAGGCCTGGGTGCTGATCAAGAGCTGGCTGCCCGATCTTGATTCATGGGCCATCGCCGACCACGCCATGATGGCCGGGCAGAAGCGCCTCATGGCCGACCTGTGTCGCATGGATGAGGTCGAGGCCTGGACCACGAGCGAGAGCCTCTGGACCCGCCGCGCCGCGCTCACCGTCACCCTGCCGCTGGCCAAGAAGAACAACCCCAACGCCGCCGAGGCACAAGCCCGCGCCCGCGTGCTCACATGGGCCGAAACCTACGTGTCAGACACAGAATGGTTTATCCAGAAAGCCGTCGCCTGGTGGCTGCGCGACCTCTCCAAGCACGATGCCGAGGCCACCCGCGCCTTCCTTGAAGGCCCCGGCCAAGGCCTCAAACCCTTCGCCCAAAAGGAAGCCGCAAAACACCTGTAGGGTGGGCAATCTGCCCACCATCCTGCGAGGCTGCCTCAAAGGGCGAACGAGCTACCCCGCAGATCCGGCGTAAACCACCAGCTCCGGCAGCCCCGTCAGCGGCGCGCCCAGCACCTGAAACGCCGGCAGGCTCACCCGCGTGCCCGATCCCGGCTCACCGCCCGAAGGCCGCAGCTCCACCTGCACCGAGTTGCCATTGCCCGGATACACCAGCCGCCCCGATTGGGCTGTTGTCACCAGCGGCGTCACCGCCCAGAAGCCCGGGTCCGTCGGATCGCCCAGCGAGGCAATCGTCGTGCCCAGCTCTTTCTCGGCCGCCACCGGCGCGGCGGCAGCGGCCTGCTTTTCCTCTTCCGTCGTGGTGTCAAACTGGTCAGCGGTGCGCGCATTCTCCGGCGGGGGCGGCGCCGCCGCGGCCACCGGGGCCTTGCTTTCAGTCTCCGCCGCGGCCTCGGTCGCTTCCGCCTTCGGCTTCATCGCAAACGGCCCTTCCGCGCAGCCCGCCAACACCAGCGCCGCCGTCGTCATGCCCATCAATTTCTGCATCGCCTGCACCATTCCGCTCCTTGCCACCTTGGGCTACCTTGGTCGGACGCGCCGCAATTCACCTTGCCGCTTCGCCCCTTGGGGCCTACCTATACCTCATGAAAACACCCCTGATCGACCCCTTCCAGCGCCCGATCACCTATTTGCGCGTGTCAGTGACCGACCGCTGCGATTTTCGCTGCGTCTACTGCATGTCCGAAAACATGACCTTTCTGCCAAAAAAGGAACTGCTCACGCTGGAAGAGCTCGATGCCGCCTGCACCGGCTTCATCGGCCTTGGCGTAAAGAAACTTCGCATCACCGGCGGAGAGCCGCTGGTGCGCAAGGGCATCATGACCTTCTTCGAGGGAATGACCCGCCACCTCGAGTCCGGCGCGCTCGATGAGCTGACCCTCACCACCAACGGCTCCCAGCTGGAGCGTTTCGCCCCCCAACTCGCGGCGGCGGGCGTCAAACGCATCAACATCTCGATCGACACGCTGGACGAAGAAAAATTCGCCCGCGTCACCCGCTGGGGCCGCCTGCCCCAAGTGCTGCGCGGCATCGACGCGGCGCAAGCGGCGGGCCTGCGCGTCAAGCTCAACGCCGTGGCGCTGAAGGGCTTCAACGAGGATGAGCTCTTCACCCTCGCCGAGTTCTGCGCCGCCCGCGACATGGACCTGACATGGATCGAGGTCATGCCCATGGGCGACCTCGGCAATGAAGACCGCATCGGCCAATACTGGTCCCTCAAGGATCTGCGCGCCAAGCTGGCCGAGCAATATACCCTGATCGACCTCGCAGAGCGCACCGGCGGCCCCGCCCGCTACGTCCAACTGCAAGAGACGGGCCAGAAAATCGGCTTCATCACGCCGCTCACCCACAACTTCTGCGAAAGCTGCAACCGCGTCCGGATGACCTGCACCGGTGAGCTCTACATGTGCTTGGGGCAAGAAGACCGCGCCGACCTGCGCGCGCCCCTGCGCCAATACGGCCCCGGCCCCGAGTTTGAAGACGCCATCCGCGCCGCCATCTCCCGCAAGCCCAAGGGCCACGACTTCGACTATTCAAGGCAAGATATCACCGGCCAGATGCCGCGCCACATGAGCCACACCGGCGGGTAATCCGCCGGGCAAGTCGCTCACGCGTTCTTCGCTTCAGCCCTTAACCCGGCCCCGATCCAGCGTCAGCCGAATGTCCGGACGCTTCGCCGGAACCTTGACCCCGGTCGAAATGCAATTCGCCACCGCCTTGTCGAGCTTCTTCACCGAGTTCACACGCGCAAAAAACTGCACCCCACGGTGGATCACCTTGCCGTTCATCTCCAGCTGCATCTTCTGCCGGATCTGATCGTAGGCAGACCGCCTGGCGATGTCTCCGCCCGAGCCCACGCCGCAGAATTCAATCACACCCGCCGGCGCAATCACCGCCCAGCGAAAGCTGTATCCTTTTGGCGTGCCGGTAAACTTGATCTCATCGGTTTTGGCGAACCTCTTATCCACCGGGATCTGTCGGCTCAGTTTTTCCCTCGCCGCAAGCGGTGCTGCCACAAGGCTTACCGCTGTAAAAAGCGCAAGCGCCACCCTACTAAATCTCATGAAACATCCCCTTCTCAAACGCGACCAGATTAGCCGGGAAGGTGCGCAGAACAACCCCTGAGACGTGATCGTTCCGTGAGTTTCCTATGCGTTGGGAGGGGTTGCGCCCTCAAGCCCACTCGGGCCCAAGATCATCCCGCGCCCGGTCAATCCAGTGATCGGCCAACCACGGCGTCGGCTTGCAGGCCCGCAACCATGACCCGGAATAGCCCTCAACCGCCTCGTGCATTTTCGGGTTTCCGTGAAAGCACACCACCTTGGCGGCTTCCGGCAGTTTCGCAGGCCTGAGCCAGTTCATCGGCGGCAGTCCAAGGCAATCATGCTTGAAGCTCACCACCTCATCGCCGGGCAAATAGGCAAATTCCCCCCGCTCCTGCGCCAGCGTGCTCGTATACCGCTGCTCACTCCCCCGCGCCTTCTCCACTTGGCGCTTCGCATCGCCCGCCAGCACCTCGTAGAGCCAGCCGTGCAGCGCCGGATCAAAGCGGAACACCGAGCCATGCCCGGTCTTGCGGCCACGCCGCGCCTCCACCCAGTCGGCCCGCATCGCCACCTTGCCGGGCGCGAAGTTCAGCAAGCCGTCCAGCGAGCCGGTCACCACCACGTCGAGATCAAAGCCCAGCAACGGCCCGTCGAGATCAGGGATCAACCCGGGCCGAAACAGCGACACCTTGCGCATTGCCCCCTGCCGGTTGGCCACGGCCAGCGCCGCGTCCATCTCGGCCAGAAACGGCTCCACCGGCAGATCGAGCACCTCCACATCCGGGTGCAGCCCCGCCCGCTCCTCCGTCATGCAGAAAAACCGCACGTCATCACTCAGATGCCGCCGCGCCCCGCTATAAAGCCGGTTCACATATTCGGGCCCAAAGAGCGTGCCCCATTTGATACAGATGACATTGGCAACCATGGCGCTGCCCTACCCGGCTCAGGTGTATTTGGCCAGAAGCTTGTCGCGCACCGAGGGGCTGACGAACTTCGATATGTCGCCGCCCAGCCGCGCAATCTCCTTCACCAGCTTGGAGGCAATCGCCTGCCGCTCGGCGCTGGCCATCAGAAACACGGTTTCAATCGTGTCGTCCAACTGCCGGTTCATGCCAACCATCTGATATTCATACTCAAAGTCGGCCACGGCGCGCAGTCCGCGCACAATCAGCCCGGCGCCCACGTCCCGGGCGCAGTCAATCAGCAGGTTCTCGAACGGATGCACCACGATCTCGCAATCGGTCTTCGCGGCAATCGGCGCACAAGCCTCCGCCACCATCGCCTCGCGTTCTTCGAAGTCAAAAAGCGGGCCCTTGTCGCGGTTGATGGCCACCCCAATCACCAACCTGTCCACCAGCGCGGTGGCGCGGGTGATAATGTCGATATGGCCCAGCGTAACCGGATCAAAAGTGCCCGGATAAAGCCCCACGCGCATCGCTGCTCCCCCTCTTGCGGCTCAGGTCTTTGGCAGAAAACACTAGCACTTCCGGAGGGGCAAGGCGAAAGCCGGGGCGTGGCGCAACATTGTTGCGCATCTGTCCGTTAGCGCAAACGGTGGGCATTTGCCTGCCCCGTGCCCTGCCCGGTCAGCCCCGGCGCAGCGCTGCGACGGCTCAATGCCCCATGATCATCCCTTCAAGCGCGTCTTTCTCCATCGCCAGCTCGCTGAGCCGCGCCTTGACGACATCCCCGATCGAAATCAGGCCAATCATCTCCTCGCCCTCCAGCACCGGCATGTGCCGAAACCGCCCGGTGGTCATCTTCTCCAGCACGCTCAGCGCGGTCTCTTCCTTGGTGCAGGTGATGAGCTTGGACGTCATCAGATCGTCCACCACATCGCTCAGGCACCCCGGCCCGCGCCGCCCAAGCTCGCGCACGATATCGCGCTCCGAGAGAATGCCCTGCGCCGACTTTCCGTCAGACGAGACGATGACCGAGCCGATCCGCTTTTCCGAAAGCAGCTTGGCGGCATCCGAAACTGAACTTCCGGGTTTCACACACAGCACGCCGTCGCCGCCCTTGTCCTTGAGAATCTGTTGCACAAGCATGGCTTAACCTCCAACGTCGCCCGTTCAGGTTGAGCGTTGCGCTCCCGCCCCGGCCTGTCAAGTCTCGGCTTCCAACCGCTCCACTTCTGCGCGGAGCCCCTCGCAGAGCAATTCCGCAAATCGGCTAAGGCGGCGCACCCGCCGGTCGTCGGCGTGGCGCACCAGCCAGAAGGTGCGTTTAAGCCGCACCTGATCCGCCAAAACCCGCTGCACCCGGGGCGCGGTGCCCATGGCAAACCCATGAACAACCCCAATCCCGGCCCCCTGCCGCACCCAGTTGAACTGCACTGACACCGAGTTGGAGGCCATCTGCACCCGCTCCAGCCCCAGCTCGCCCAGATAGTCCAACTCCTTGTCAAAGATCATGTCGGGCACGTAGCCCACCAGCCGCTTGCCGCGCAGATCGTCGAGACTCTCCACCGTGTTGTGCCGCAACCAATGCCGGGAGGCGGCGAGATAGAGGTGATAGTCAGTGATCTTCTGCACCGTCAGCCGCCCCGCCGTGGGCCGCGAGACAGCAATCGCCAGATCGGCCTCGCGACGGTTGAGGTTGAAGACCCTCGGCAGCGAAACCACCTGCACTTCAAGCTCGGGATGGGCATCGCAGATCTTCGTTATCACCTGCGGCAACAGGAAGTTCGCGCAGCCATCCGGCGCGCCCACCCGGATCGTTCCGGTCAACCTGTCTTCCTGCCCGCGCACCGCGTCCTCGGCGGTCAGCATGGCCTGCTCCAGCTCCTCGGCATGGGGCATCAGCCGCTCCCCCGCCTCGCTCGGCGCATAACCCTGCGGCGACTTCAAAAACAGCGGTGCGCCAAGGCTTTCTTCCAGCCGCTGCACCCGCCGCCCCACCGTCGCCGGATCAAGTTTCAACGCATTCCCCGCGCCCGAAAGGCTCCCCTCTCGCGCCACGGCAATGAAAATCCGCATGTCGTCCCACGACACGGCCATTCTTCTCTCCCATGCATTTTTGCAAGACGTGTTTGCCAAACTGCCGCTTCTACCGGGATAATTGCAAGGGTATGGTCTGCGCGACACCGAAAACAGGAGGAGTTTTGCCATGACCACCCAGATCGGCCATTTCATCGACGGCCAGCCAACCGCAGGCACATCCGGCCGCGCTGCCGACATCTTCAACCCCGCCACCGGCGAAGTGCAGGCCACCGTCGCCCTTGCCACCAAGGCCGAGGTTGATGATGCGGTGGCCCGCGCCGCGGAAGCCCAGAAGCAATGGGGCGCCACCAACCCGCAGCGCCGCGCCCGGGTGATGATGGCCTTCGGTGCCCTCATCAACAAGCACATGGACGAGCTGGCCGAGCTTTGCGCCCGCGAGCACGGCAAAACCATCCCCGACGCCAAGGGCGATGTGCAGCGCGGCCTCGAGTTCGTCGAAGTCTGCATGGGCGCACCGCACATGCTGAAGGGCGAATACACCAACGACGGCGGCCCCGGCATCGACCTCTACTCCATGCGCCAGCCCCTCGGCGTGGTCGCTGGCATCACCCCCTTCAACTTCCCGGCAATGATCCCGCTCTGGAAGATGGCCGGCGCACTCGCCTGCGGCAACGCCATGATCCTCAAGCCCTCCGAGCGCGTGCCCTCCACCGCCATGCGCCTCGCTGAACTGCTGAAGGAAGCCGGCCTGCCCGATGGCGTGCTGCAAGTCGTCAACGGCGACAAGGAGGCCGTCGACGCCCTGCTGGATAACGAAACCATCCAGGCCGTCGCCTTCGTCGGCTCCACCCCGATCGCGCAGTATATCTACGCCCGGGCCACCGCCAACGGCAAACGCTCGCAGTGCTTCGGCGGCGCGAAAAACCACATGATCGTCATGCCCGACGCCGACATGGACAAAGCCGCCGACGCGCTGGTGGGCGCCGCCTACGGTGCGGCCGGCGAGCGCTGCATGGCCATCTCCGTTGCCGTGCCCGTGGGCCAGAAAACCGCCGACACCTTGATCGAAAAGCTGGTGCCCCGCATCGAGGCCCTCAAGGTCGGCCCCTACACCGCAGGCGCCGATGTTGATTACGGCCCCGTCATCACCGCCGCCGCCAAAGAGCGCATCCTTGGCCTGATCGACTCCGGCGTGGAGCAAGGTGCCGATCTGGTGGTCGACAGCCGCGACTTCTCGCTGCAAGGCTACGAAGAGGGCTACTTCGTTGGCCCCCACCTCTTCGACAAGGTCACGCCGGAGATGGACATCTACAAGGAAGAGATCTTCGGCCCCGTGCTCACCCAAGTGCGCACCGAGAGCTACGACGAAGCCCTCAACCTGGTGATGGACAACCCCTACGGCAACGGCACGGCGATCTACACCGCCGACGGCGACACGGCGCGCGACTTTGCCCACCGGGTCAATGTCGGCATGGTCGGCATCAACTTCCCGATCCCGGTGCCGCTGAGCTACCACACCTTCGGCGGCTGGAAGAAATCCGGCTTCGGCGACCTCAACCAATACGGCCCCGACGCCTTCCGCTTCTACACCCGCACCAAAACCGTCACCGCACGGTGGTTCTCGGGCATCAAGGACGGCGGCGAATTCGCCTTCAAGCAGATGGACTGACGGTAGACCCGAACTAATTGGCATGGGCCCGGTTCAACGCCGGGCCCATTCTATTTGCGCAACCCGCGTTATGCGCCACCCTCCAGCGCATCAGGGAAAAGCCTCTCCATTTCCGCCATCTTCTGGCGCATTTTGCGCCTTTCAATCTCGTTCAGCACCTGAGCACCGCGCCGCCGCGCGCGCCGCTCAACACGCCGGGCCCACCAACCGGAGAACCCACGTTGAGAGGCATCCTTGTAGGCGTCCACGGTCGACCCCCAGACTTGAAGCGCATAGGCCTGCTCTGCATCCGGGTCGAGCACGCCGGTGTAATGCAAAGGATTGAAGAAATACGAAGGGAATATCTCGATATCCGGGTTCAGCTCTTCAATCATTCTGGTGCAAAACAGGTTTCCCGTGGCAACCCAAGGCATTCCCAGCTGGTCCGGATCGGTCTCCGCCAAGCGTTCAACAAGTGCCACAACAAACGGATTTCCCGGCTCACAAGCCAGTATGGGTGAAACCAGCCGCCCCCGCAGCAATTCGTTCTCATAAACGGTGTAGGCGCACTCCCGCTCGAAGAGGCCATGCGTTGACCTCAGGCAAATCGAGTCTGCCCCCGGCAAAAGCCCCCCGAATTCGGCCAGGATTTCGTAGCGCATCAGGTCAGCAACACCGGGATACGAGCGCCGCTCCAGCATCGCATCAATCTGCGCCCGGCACTTGAAGGGGTAGCGATCAAGAAAATCGTTGTCATACAACGTATAGGCGGCACGCGGATGCTTTTCGCGCCATGTTCTGAGCCACTTCTCGGGTACGGGCTTCGGGCCAATCCAAATATGCCCCAAACGTTCTGGAATCCCCAAACCTACCTCCAACGATAAAATATCAACGAGAGCGGCGTAACTAGAGCGCTAAGCGCCGCGTTCAATGTGCAGAAGATCCTGGGATGACGCATAATGCCGGCTCTTCATGCCAAACATGCTGCCGAACATCCCCGCCGTTTTCCCGGCCTTCCGTGCAACCTTGAACAACAGCTCACCGCGGTCTTTCGGGCGCAGCACAAGCAGCACCGGCGCAGCGATGCCGATCAGCACCAGCTCCGCAGATCGCTTTGCCACATAAGACGCGCGGTTGCGCAAACTGCGGGGCCGCAGCCGAACCTTGGTGCGTTCTTGGTCTCTGTTGCGCCGGTAAACATAAGAGAGCGTCAGGCGCCGAACGGGCTGTATCTCATGGGCAATGGCGTCGGGCACCCAGCCAATGCGGGCCCCGCCCGCCTGCATTGCGGCGCAAAAGGCCGAGTCTTCTCCGCCGCTCTCCGCCGTCCACTCATCAAACTTCGTCACGCCCAACCGGCGGGCCGTGTCAAGCCTGAGGCACCAATTCCCGGTGTAGGCCTCAGTGTCACCATCGTCCCCCGCCGCAACCTTGGCCGCCTGCGCGCGCTCGTCCTTACTGAAGCGCGCTTGAAGCTGCTGAAGGATCGCGCGGTTCACTTCCGTCAAGGGCTCATCCGGCGCGATGAAGCGCACAGGGCCAGCCGCCAGATCAAGGCCGCGCGTCTCGACGACCTCCATCATCTTCACCAGCCAGTCCCGCTCAACGATCTCGTCATCATCAATGAAGGTCAGGAAGTCGAAAGACCTCTCCAAAGCCTCGGCCAGCACACAGCTGCGCGAAAACGGAATGCCCTTCCGAGTTTCCAGCAGCAAGTGCACCGGCAGGCCAACCTTGGCCCGAAACGCCTCAACCACGCCCCCGGCTCTGGCCTCACTATCATTCTCGCAAATGACAAACTGAATATCCGCACCCGCCGGGCGGTCCATCTGCGCGAAACTCTCCAACAGCCGCCTCAGGCCCTCAGGCCTGCGGCGCGTGATGACACCCACCGCTATTCGCACTGCTATCTCTGTCATGCCTCAACCGCCCGTCGATTCAGAATGGCTCATTTTTTCGCCAAACTGCGCATTATCCTGCCCGTGCCTAAGGCGCACGACGTTAATATTCAATTAATCGAGAGCCTGACGCACCCTTTACAGCGGCATTTCGCCAATTGGGTTCAACCCAGCGGCGAAGGCACTGGCAAGCCGCGCCAGCACCTCGGCCAAGCCGCTGGACTCTCCTTGACCGAAAGGTCAAAACTTACCTAAAGGTCAAGGAGCCCTGATGCCGCTACGTTACCGTATCCACCCCCAAATCGGCCTCGTCTTCGTCAAGTATCACGGCCACGCCGCCATCTCCGAAACCTTCGAAGCCTTCGGCCGCTACATGGCCGATCCGGCCTACCGCCCCGGCCAGAAACAGCTGGTCGATCTCTCCGCCGTCACCTCCTTCGAAAAAGATTACGCCGCCCTTCTGGAGGTTCAGGCCAAAAAGGCCGAGGCCTTCCTGCGCGGCCCCGAAACCATCATTTGCTACTACGCGCCCACGCCCGAAACCCGCGCTATGGCCAACCTCGTCATGCGCAGCTGGTCCGAGCTCGATGCCATCGTCGCCGTGGTGCAAGATACCGAGGCGGGCTCACTCGAAGTGCTCGGTCTCGCCGAGAAAACCTTCGACGCTCTCGCCAAACGCCCCGCCTGATCCCGCTTCGGCGGAACCTGTCTCCCCTTTCCCGCGTTGGAGCTCCAACCGAAAGGACAGGACAGATGATCAACCGCACCTTGCCCGCCGCGCTGCTGGCCACCTTCGCCGCCGCGCCGCTCGCCGCCCAAACCTTCGTTTCCCCGCAATGCCCCGAGGGCTCCCTGCGCGTGGGCAACGAATGCCGCGCGGCCAATGGCACCGTGGTCCAACGCTTCGCCATCCCCCAGATCGAGCAGGACGACAGCGTGCAGGTCTACGACCTGACGTCTGACAGCCCCTACGCTGAGGGCGCGCGCGGCACGGGCGAGCGCGTGGTGATCCGCAAGAACAGCACCTTCGTCACCGACCTCGACACAGATTTCACAGTCATCGCCGATTGATCCCCCCCGCCCGGTGGTCTCCTCACCCCGGGCCCGCGCGGCGGCCCGCTCCTCCCCGGGGCCGCCGCGCCAAGTTTCCCCGCCACCTCCCCGGCGGAGTTCATGCCCGGCGGTCCCCTCACCCCGGGCTCGCGCGGCGGCCCATCCCTCCCCTGGGCCGCCGCGCCATATTCCCCGCTCACGGCGCCATCTTCCCCTGCGCCGCCCGCTCTGCCAATCTGGCGAGGCACCGAGGGAGAACCCGCATGGCCACAACCACCCCCAGCTTCACGCTCGGCATCGAGGAAGAATACCTTCTCGTCGACCGAGACACCCTCAACCTCGCCCGCGCGCCCGAAGCGCTGATGGAGGCCTGCGCCGACGAACTGGCCGATCAGGTCTCACCCGAATTTCTGCAATGCCAGATCGAGATCGGCACCCGCGTCTGCGGCAACATCACCGAGGCCCGCGAAGATCTCAAACGCCTGCGGGCCACCGTCGCCCGCTGCGCCGCCGCGCATAACCTCGCCCCCATCGCCGTAAGCTGCCACCCCTTCGCCGACTGGAAGGACCAGAGCCACACCGACAAAAGCCGCTACAACACGCTGCACCAAGACCTCGGCGGGGTGGTGCGCCGGGCGCTGATCTGCGGCATGCACGTCCACATCGGCATCGAGGATGACGACCTGCGGGCAGACCTGCTGCCGCAACTCTCCTACTTCCTCCCCCACCTGCTGGCGCTCTCCGGCTCCTCCCCCTTCTGGCAGGGGCAAGACACCGGCCTGTCGTCATACCGCCTCACCGTGTTCGACAACCTCCCCCGCACCGGCCTGCCGCCCACCTTCGAGAGCTTCACCGAATTCGAGCGCACCGTGCAGGTGCTGGTGGATCTCGGGGTGATCGAAGACAGCACCAAGATCTGGTGGGATCTGCGCCCCTCCCACCGCTTCCCCACGTTAGAGACCCGCATCTGCGACGTCAGCCCCCGGCTGGAAGACACGCTCACCCTCGCCGCCACCACCCAAGCCCTGCTCCGAATGCTCTGGCGCCTGCGCACCCGCAACCTCCGCTGGCGCCGCTACGACCGCTTCCTGATCATGGAAAACCGCTGGCGCGCCCAACGCTACGGGGTGTCAGAAGGCCTGATCGACTTCGGCGCCCGAGAGATCGTCCCCATGCGCGCCCTGGCCGAAGAACTGGTCGAAATCCTAGCCGAGGACGCCCACGCCCTAGGCAGCGAAGCCGAAATCGCCCGCCTGCCGGAGATCGTGGCGAACGGAAACGCAGCAGACCGCCAACGGGCCGTCTACGCGGGCAACATAGAGGCCGGCGCCTCACACGAGGCCGCCATGCGAGGGGTGGTGGAAAGCCTGATGGACGAGTTTGGGGAGGGAACTTGAGGGAGAAATGGCGGGGGCGACTGCGCCACGCGGATGCGGACAATAAAACCGGCCCCTTTCAACGCTTCTGGGTGAGCCATGATGTCCCGGCGTGTAGAGCCGGCGAGGGCTGCAACGGATGCGGCGAGCTTTGCCATGCCCCCCGCTATGATCGATATAGATGATCGTCATTCAATTGTTCGGTGGAACTGCGGCACCGGAACCGCAAGGTGAGTCGGAGGCCCTTAGGCCCTGTTCACATGAACAAGGCTATCCCTGCACCACGCCAGCCTCAGAGGGATGGCCTCAAAGCCCCCCGCTGATAATCGCCACCACCCCGGCGCCATCGCTCCCCAAAGCCAACAAAAAGGGGGCCACCCTCGCAGGCAGCCCCCTCTCAACTCCGTCACTGATTACTGACGCGCTTCACAATAAGCGCGCTCCAGCGTGTCCGATGGCATCGGATCACAGCGGATCTGCGGCCCCAGCGACGACGCATTGGGCAGCGCCGTGGAGAGCGGCGGGATATAGGTGATCATCAGCAGGAAGACGAAGAGCACGGCGAGGAAGGGCGACGCCGCCTTCACCACCCGCATCATCGGCATCCCCGCCACGCCGGAGGTGACGAAGAGGTTCAGCCCCACCGGTGGCGTGATCATCCCGATCTCCATGTTCACCACCATGATGATGCCAAGGTGGATCGGGTCGATCCCCAGCTCCAGCGCGATGGGAAACACCAGCGGCGCCACAATCACGATCAGCCCCGAAGGCTCCATGAACTGCCCGCCGATCAGCAGGATGATGTTGACGATCACGAGGAACATGATCGGCCCGAAGCCCGCACTCAGCATCGCCCCCGCAATCTGCTGCGGGATCTGCTCATCGGTCAGCACATGCTTGAGGATCAGCGCGTTGGCGATGATGAACATCAGCGTCACCGTCAGCTTGCCCGCGTCAAACAGCGTGTGCCGGGTGTCGCGGTGCACAAACGCGGTGAGCAGCGCCCAAGGCTTCTTCAGCAGGCTCGACTTGGCCACCCCCTCGCGCTCGGCCAGCGGCCCCATGTCACGATACACCCAGACCGCCACGATAAAGGCATAGACCGAGGCCACAGCCGCCGCTTCCGTCGGGGTGAAGATCGCAGGGGTGATCCCCGGAATGCCATAGATCCCCACCATGATGATGACGATCAGCATCAGCCCCCAGAAGGCCTCGCCAAAGCTGCGGGCAATCTCGCCCCAGCCCTTCCACTCACCCGCAGGCATGTTCTTGATAACGGCCATCACATAGATGGTCACCATCAGCATCACGCCCGCCAGCAGGCCCGGGATGACCCCGGCCAGAAACATCCGCCCGACAGAAACATCCGTGGCGCTGGCATAAACCACCATCACGATAGAGGGCGGAATGAGAATGCCCAGCGTGCCCGCGTTACAGATGACCCCGGCGGCGAATTCCTTGGTGTAACCCGCCTGCTTCATCGCCGCGATCACGATCGTCCCGATCGCCACCACAGTGGCGGGCGACGAGCCCGAGAGCGCCGCAAAGAGCATGCAGGCAAACACGCCGGCAATGGCGAGGCCACCCCGCAGGTGCCCCACGCAGGCAATCGAGAAGCGGATGATCCGTTTGGCCACCCCGCCCGTGCTCATGAAGCTGGAGGCGAGGATGAAGAAGGGAATGGCCAGCAGCGTGTAATGCCCCGCCATCGCCTGATAAAGGCTCTGCGCCACGCTCGCCAGCGAGGTGTCGGAGAGCACCAGCAAAAAGACCATCGACGAAAGGCCCAGCGACACCGCAATCGGCACCCCGATCATCAGCAACCCGATGATCATCACGAAGAGAAGAACGACATCCATTATTTCTGCTCCTCGCCATGGGTGGCGGCCACGGCGGCCACTTCGTCTTCGGCCTCATGGCTCACGATCAGGCTGTCCTGCTTGCCGGTGATGATACGGATGGTCGCCTGCACGAGGCGAAACAGCATCAGCGCCACCGCAATGGGCAGCATCGCATAGGCAATAAAGCGGGGCAGCTTGTCATAATGCTCCCACTCGGCCTCGGGGTAGCCCTTGTTCAGCGTCAGCGGCTCCAGCCAGCGCAGCCATTCAAGCATCGGCACCTGATCGGTAACGTAAAAGCTGTTGTTGCGCGCGCCCGTATCAAACCCGGTCGGAAACCAGCGGCCCTCGGTTGGTGGCAACCCGGCAAAGGGGGCCCAGTAATCCCACGCGCCTTTCATCAGCAAGAAGGCGTAGATCAGGCAGGCCGCCGCCGAAAGCAGCGCCAGCACCCGCTGGCCCTTCTTCGGAAGCATCCCCGTCAGCGCATCCACGCCAAGGTGCGCGGTGATCTTGAAGGCATAGGCAATCCCGAACAGGACCAGCCACGCAAACAGAATGAGCACCACCTCCTGCCCCCAGATCAGCGAGTCGTTGAAGCCGTAGCGCAGCACGACATTGGCAAATGTGACCAAGGTCATGAGGCCCAGGAGCACTGCGATGAAGCCTTCTTCGAATGAATTGATGATGCGGCTCACCTTCGAGCCTTCCCCGGCGTAGGATGACATGTCCCAGCCTCCCCGTTGTTCCCCGAACACATGCCGCAATCGCTTGCAGCACGGCCCCGCGCAGACCGCGCGAGGCCGAAATTTTCATTCCACAGCAGAGATTTAGAAAGAGGCGTTAATTTCCTGCGCGGCGGCAATGTTGTCGGCGCCCACGTCGCCTTCAAACTGCTCCCACACCGGGCTCATCGCATCCACCCACATCTGGCGCTGCTCTGGAGTCAGCTCGCGGATCTCGCCACCTGCATCCAGCACCGCCTGACGGGCTTCCTTGTCCACCTGCCCCACGGCTGCGTTCCGCTCTTGGGTCACTTCCTCAAGAATGGTCAGCAGCTGGTCACGCACATCGGCGTCAAGGCTGTCGAGCCAGTCCACCGAGGCCACCACGAGGTAGTCGAGCACACCGTGGTTGGTTTCGGTGGTGCCGTCCTGAACCTCAAAGAACTTCTGACCATAGATGTTCGACCAGGTGTTCTCCTGCCCGTCCACAACGCCCTGCTGCAGCGCGCCGTAAACTTCCGAGAAGGCCATCGGCTGCGGGCTGGCGTCCAGCGCCTCCATCTGAGCCACCAGCACGTCGGAGGGCTGCACGCGGAACTTCAGGCCAGCGGCATCGCCCGGTTCGACCAAGGGCTTGTTGGCCGAGAACTGCTTCATCCCGTTGTGCCAAAACTCAAGGCCCTGAAGGCCCCGGCGCTGCATCGAGCTTTTCATCGCCTCACCAGCTTCCGAAGTTTGGAACGCGTCAACCGCTTCGATGTTCTTGAACATGAACGGAAGGTCAAAAATGCGGAATTGCTTGGTGAAGGTCTCAAACTTCGACAAAGAAGGCGCGGCCAGCTGCACGTCGCCCTGCAACATCGCTTCCAGCACCTGATCATCGTTGTAGAGCGTGGAGTTGGGGTAAACCTCAACACAGGCCTTGCCGTTCATCTCTTCGTTCACCCGCTCCATGAGCAGGTTTGCGGCGATGCCCTTGGGGTGGCGGTCGGTGTTGGTGACGTGGCTGAACTTGATGACAATCTCGCCATCGTCACAGGCAGCAAAGCCCGCACCGGCAGACAGGACCAGCGCCACAGCGGTGGCGGAAAGGGTCGCGAATTTCATGTGGATGTCCTCCCAGACATTTGGTTCGGTTCAGCGCCTCCCAGCGCCTGCCAGAGACAAATGCCAACCTAGCGCGCCCGGCAAGGCCTTGCTTAAAGGCGCGCGGCGAACGGCATAAATGCCTGATTTGAAGGCGTTTCCTGTGAGACACGCAAAGCGCCGCCCGCGGCAGCGTTCCCTTTCCCACACACGCCACCCGCGCTCCTGTGCGGATTTCCGCACAGTTCCAGACGGTCTCTGCTTGGGTGAGTCTAGCGCTGACAGCTCGCCAGCCATATCGTCAGGGCAAAGTGGCTACTATTTCACACGCGCTGCGGCAATGATCTCGCCCGGCCCGGCCTTTTGCACAATAACAACCGCCGGGGCCTCGCCTGGGGCGGCGACCTGCAAGTCCAGCGCGGTTTCACCGTCCCACTCGCCCAGCACCTGCCAGTCGCGCACGATGTTGTGGTAGCTCATGGTTAGCCCGGCGTTTTCACCGCGCTTGATAGCCACGGTCTCTTCCGGCGTGTAACGCACAAGCTGCACCACCAGCTTGCCCTGCGCAGGCTGGGGCGGGGTGCCATCAATGGCCACCTCCTCGCCCACGCGCTGCGCCCGAAGCTGCATCACCGCCGGGCGCGCCTTATGGGTGCCCAGCAAGTCCACCACATCCATCGGCCGCGCGCCAACAACGTGATCCACCCCGCCAATCACCATCTGCGGCGTATAGATCGTGCGCGCCCCGGCCTGATGGGCATACCCCTTCTGCCGCTTGGTGTGCTCGGGGCGGGCAAAGGCGTCTTTCCAGCCAATGTAGTCCCAGTAGTCCACATGCAGCGCCAGCGCGATCACGCCCGGTTTCTTTGCAAGCTTGGCCAAAATTTCATCAGCCGGCGGGCAGCTCGAACAGCCTTGGCTGGTGTAGAGTTCCACCACAACCGGCTGCTCCGCAACCGCGATGCCTGCAAGCCCCACATAAAGAGCCATTGCCCCAAAGAGCTTTTTCATGCCTGATTTCAAGGCCATATTAACCTGCCAATGTCATCCCTGCCTTCCGGTTTATCCCCTCCCCCGCGCAAGCGCCAATCAACGAAACGCGAGAGATGTGACAAAGCGCGCCGCCCCCTTGCGCCCCGATTGTGTGCAATGGTATACAAAAACCGAGCTGGCCACCCCAATCATCCTTGCAAGCCCCCGCGCTTGCAGCGTAAGGGAAGGCCAAGTGCAGCCACCCAAAGCCAAGGGAGCCCCCCATGCCAATCACCGTCGGCCACGATACCTCCAAAACCCGCAAAACACTCACCGTCGGCAGCCAGTCGGTCGATTACTATTCGATCCCTGCCGCCGAGGCCGCCGGTCTGGGCGACTTTTCCAAACTTCCCGCCGCGCTCAAGGTGGTGCTGGAAAACATGCTGCGCTTCGAAGATGACAAGACCGTCTCGGTCGATGACATCAAGGCCTTCGCCGAATGGGCCACCAAGGGCGGCAAGAACCCCCGCGAAATCGCCTACCGCCCGGCCCGCGTGCTGATGCAGGACTTCACCGGCGTCCCCGCCGTGGTCGATCTCGCCGCCATGCGCGACGGTATCAAGGCTCTCGGCGGCGACCCGCAAAAGATCAACCCGCTCAACCCCGTCGACCTCGTGATCGACCACTCGGTCATGATCGACGAGTTCGGCAACCCCCGCGCCTTCCAGATGAACGTGGACCGCGAATATGAGCGCAACATGGAGCGCTACACCTTCCTCAAGTGGGGCCAGAACGCCTTCAACAACTTCCGCGTCGTGCCGCCGGGCACCGGCATCTGCCATCAGGTGAACCTTGAGTACCTCTCACAAACGGTCTGGACCGACGTGGATCAGAACGGCAAGGAGGTGGCCTACCCCGATACGCTGGTGGGGACTGACTCTCACACCACCATGGTCAATGGCGCTGCCGTGCTGGGCTGGGGCGTAGGCGGCATCGAGGCCGAGGCCGCCATGCTCGGCCAGCCGATCTCCATGCTGATCCCCGAGGTCGTGGGCTTTGAGCTTACCGGCAAAATGGTCGAGGGCACCACGGGCACCGACCTCGTGCTGAAAGTGGTCGAAATGCTGCGCGAGAAGGGCGTCGTCGGCAAGTTCGTGGAGTTTTACGGTGCCGGGCTGGATCACCTGCCGCTGGCCGACCGTGCCACCATTGCCAACATGGCCCCCGAATACGGTGCCACCTGTGGCTTCTTCCCGATCGACAACGAGACCCTGCGCTACCTCAAGAACACCGGCCGCGACGAGGCCCGCATCGCGCTGGTCGAAGCCTACGCCAAGGAAAACGGCTTCTGGCGCGGTGCCGATTACGCCCCGGTCTACACCGACACCCTGTCGCTCGACATGGGCACCATCGTTCCCGCCATCTCCGGCCCCAAGCGCCCGCAGGATTACATTTCGCTCGACAATGCCGCCCCGGCCTTCGCCAAGTTCATCGAAGGTCTGCGGAGCGCCAAAGACGCCTCCGCGAAGGAAGAAGTCCGCTGGGAAGGTGAAGGCGGCGCGCCCGAGCCGCGTGATATCCCCGGTGATACCGGCAACCACAAGAAGGGTTGGTACAAAACCGACGACGGCAGCTACCAGTTGCATGACGGGTCCATCGTGATTGCCTCGATCACCTCCTGTACCAACACCTCCAACCCCTATGTGATGATCGGCGCTGGCCTCGTGGCCCGCAAGGCGCACGAAAAGGGCCTGACTCGGAAGCCTTGGGTTAAAACCTCGCTGGCGCCCGGCTCTCAGGTCGTGTCGGCCTACCTCGAAGCCGCCGATCTGCAAAAAGATCTGGACGCCATCGGTTTCAACCTCGTCGGCTACGGCTGCACCACCTGCATCGGCAACTCCGGTCCGCTGGAAGAGCCGATCTCCAAGGCCATCAACGATTACGACCTCGTTGCCACCTCGGTGCTCTCGGGCAACCGCAACTTCGAGGGCCGCATCAGCCCCGACGTGCGCGCCAACTACCTCGCCTCTCCGCCCCTCGTGGTGGCCTACTCGCTGGTGGGCGACATGAACGTCGACATCACCACCGAGCCACTCGGCACCGACAAGGACGGCAACCCCGTTTACCTCAAGGACATCTGGCCGACCCAACAGGAAGTGGCGGAACTGGTCGAGCAGACCGTGACCCGCGAGGCCTTCCAGTCCAAATATGCCGATGTGTTCAAGGGTGACGAGAAGTGGCAGGGCGTCTCCGTGCCCCAGCAGGAAACCTACGATTGGCCGGCCACCTCCACCTACGTCCAAAACCCGCCCTACTTCCAGGGTATGACCATGGACACCAAGAAGATCGAGAACATCGAAGGTGCCAAGGTTCTGGCCCTGCTCGGTGACATGATCACCACCGACCACATCTCCCCCGCCGGTTCCTTCAAGGAAACCACCCCGGCCGGTAAGTATCTCACCGAGCGTCAGGTGCCGGTCCGCGAGTTCAACTCCTACGGCTCGCGCCGCGGCAACCACGAGATCATGATGCGCGGCACCTTCGCCAACATCCGCATCAAGAACGAGATGCTGGATGGCGTCGAAGGCGGCTACACCAAAGGCCCCGATGGCGAGCAAACCTCGATCTACGATGCCGCCATGGCCTATCAGGATCAGGGCACCCCGCTGGTGATCTTCGGCGGCGAGCAGTATGGCGCGGGCTCCTCGCGTGACTGGGCCGCCAAGGGCACCGCGCTTCTGGGCGTGAAGGCCGTGATCGCCGAGAGCTTCGAGCGGATCCACCGGAGCAACCTCGTCGGCATGGGCGTCATCCCCTTCGAGTTCACCGGCGGCGACACCCGCAAATCGCTGGGCCTCACCGGTGAAGAAACCGTCTCGATCAAGGGCCTCGTCGGCGTCAAGCCGCTGCAAGAGGTTCCCGCAGAGATCACCATGGCCGATGGCAGCACCAAGGAAATCACCCTCAAGTGCCGCATCGATACCGCCGTGGAGGTGGAATACATCGAAAACGGCGGCGTGCTGCACTACGTGCTGCGCAACCTCGCCAAATCCGCCTAAACACCGGACAAAAAACAAAAAACGCGGGCCCAACCAGGCCCGCGTTTTCACTTAGGGTGGGCAATCTGCCCACCATCCCTAGGCCCCCCAAAATCGCCGATCCGCGCGCAGCCCGCTGATGTCGATGTTCGGCTGCCGCCCCTCCGCCAAATCCGCCACGATCCGCCCGGTCACCCCGCCGAGCGTCAGCCCTAGATGCTGGTGCCCAAACGCATGGATGATCCGCTCCGCCCCCGGGCGCACGCCGATCACCGGCAGCGAATCCGGCAGCGTCGGGCGAAACCCCAGCCACTCGCTCTCCGGCTCCGGCAGCGGCCCCAGCATCTCCTCGCCCCTGCGTCGCAAATACGCCAGCCGCCCCCGGTTCGCCGCAGCCTCCAGCCCGGCAATCTCTACCGTCCCCGCCAGCCGCGTGCCGCGGGCCATCGGTGAGGCGTAAAAGCCCCCCTCGGCCCAGCCCACCGGGCGGGTCACACGCTGCACGTCACCCCCAAACTGCAAGTGATAGCCCCGCTCCGTCCCCAGCGGCAGTCGCGCCGTCCCTGCGCCCGCGATCCGGCCTGCAAACGCCCCCGCCGCCACAACAGCACGCCCCGCGCCAATCACCTGCCTGCCTGCAACCACCTCCACCCCATCGCCGCGCTCCCGCATCTCGCTGACCCGCGCCACCACCGTCTCACCCCCCAGTTCCGTGAACCGCGCATGAAAGCGCTGCACCAAGGCCTCCGGGTCGCTCACATGCCGCGCGTCGTCGAACACCACCGCCCGTGCCACCGGCAGCGCCAGCCCCGGCTCCATCTCGCACGCCTCCGCAGCGCTCACCTCGCGCCAGCTCACCCCAAGCGCCCGCCGCCGCGCCAGCCCGACCTCCGCCGCCTCGCCCGCCCTGCCCGTCGACCAAACCGTGATCTGCCCCCGCGCCTCTACCAAATCCTGCGCACCCGCCGCCTCGATCAGCGGGTTCAGCCCGCCGTCCGCATGGGCCAGCAGCGCCGCAAGCTGTGCCGCAATCCGCCCCGATGGCCCCGCACGGCAATTCGCCAAAAAGGTCAGCATCCAGCGCGGGTGGCGCAGCGCATGACGCCACGAGATCGAAAGCGGGCTGTCCCGTCCAAAAAGCAGCGTCGGCAGGTCGCGCAGCACAGCGGGGTCGTTCACCGGCAGGCAGCCATAGGTCGCCAGCGTGCAGGCATTGCCATAGCTGGTGCCCGAGCCGGGCGCCGCCGGGTCGATGAGCACCACGCTGAGGCCCCGCATTCGCGCCCAAAGCGCAGCGCTCACCCCAACAATCCCCGCCCCCGCGATCGCAACGTCGAACTCGGCCATCCCGCCCCCGCCTTCCCTCTCTCACCTTCCACGAAAGGACTCGTTTCCAAAGCCCCCGCAATCCTCTATGTCCGCAGGCAACCACAAGAAGCAGGCACATGACAGATCAGGCGCATTCTCCCCAGCACGACTCCGCCCCCCGGGCCGCAAAAGACTGGGTTTCGATCCTGTCCCGCTACCGTGCCTCCACCCCCTCCCGCTCGCTCTTCGAGCTGGGCGTCACCATCGGCCCCTTCGTCTCGCTCTGGGCGCTCGCATGGTGGTCGCTCTCCTATAGCTACTGGCTCACCCTTTCGCTGTCGCTCTGCAACGCTGCCTTCCTCCTGCGCCTCTTCGCCATCCAGCACGACTGCGGCCACGGTGCCTTCTTCGACAATCGCACCCTGTCAGACTGGCTCGGCCGCGTGCTCGGCGTCCTCACCCTCACGCCTTACGATGTCTGGCGCCGCACCCACTCGATGCACCACAGCGCCTCGGGCAACCTGTCGCGGCGCGGCATCGGCGACATCCACACGCTCACTGTGGCCGAGTATCAAGCCGCATCGCCGCTGCGCCGCCTGCGTTACCGGCTCTACCGCAGCCCGCTGGTGCTCTTCGGCCTCGGCCCGGGCTACCTGTTTTTCCTGCAAAACCGCCTGCCCCTCGGCCTGCTCGCCAAGGCGCGCTACTGGGTCAGCGCCATGGCCACCAACGCCGCCATCCTTGCCGCGCTGGGCCTGATCCTGCACTTCGGCGGCCTCGCTCCGATCCTGCTGATCTTCCTGCCCTCCACCCTGCTGGCCGCCACCGCCGGGGTCTGGCTGTTTTACGTCCAGCACCAGTTCGAAACGACCCATTGGGAAGAAGAGGCCGACTGGCAGCTGCATGACGCCGCCCTGCACGGCTCCTCGCACTACATCCTGCCCGGCTGGCTACAATGGCTCTCGGCCAACATCGGCATCCACCACGTCCATCACGTTCACAGCCGCATCCCCTTCTACCGGCTGCCAGAGGTGCTGCGCGACCATGCCGAGCTGGCCATCGCCAATCGCATGACCATCCGCGAAAGCCTGCGCAACGCCCGCCTCCACCTGTGGTGCGAGCAGCGCCGCCGCCTGCTCTCCTTCGCTCAGGCCCGCCAGAACGTCTAACGCAGGCCGGGCAAGCCCGCGCAAATCCCGCCCCGAGTGCTCACACCCACACTCGCTTGCGCGCCAAGGCCGGAATGTAAAACGCGTCAATAAGCAACCAGACCAGCCAAGCCATGAGCATCGGCAGGCCAACGCCCTCCAGCACCAGCGCAAGCCCCAGCAGCGTCAGCACCGCCTGCGCCGCACCTGTCACCCATGCGCCAAGGTAAAACCGATGCACCCCAAGGCCGCCGCCGAATAGCCAAAACAGATAGGCCAGCACGAGCGACTTGCGCCCCCGCCGCAACGCGCGCGCCACTTTCACGTCCATCCCCGGGTCTGTCACGTAAGCCATAGCCCTGCCGCGTTCTTCTTCGCTCCCCTGCAGGAAAACCATCAAAGCATGGCAAACTGCGGGCACCGATGGGCCATTTGCCGGGCCATCCTCTTGGGCTAACCTGCCCCCAACCGGCGCAGGAGGCCCCATGAGCGACGAAAAGATCGAGGTCGAAAACGTCAACACCCCCGGCAAGACCAGCCGCGTGAACCGCGCGAAATATCTCGATATGCGCGCAGCCCTCCTCGCCGTCCTGCCCAGCGAGGCACCGGGCATGAAAGTGCCCGAGGCCAAGGCCGCCCTCCTGCCCCGGCTCGACGCAGCGCTCTTTCCCGGCGGCGACACCGCCGGATGGTGGCTCAAATGCGTGCAACTCGATCTGGAGGCAAAGGGCCTGATCGCCCGTGCGCCCAAGCCCCCCGTCCGGCTCCGGCGCTGCTGAGCGCCAGGCAGAAAAAGACCCCGGCCACGGGGAGGAATGCCGGGGTCTTCTCTGGGGTCGGGCGAGTGTGGCCCGGGGTCCGGGTGTCGGGGAGGCCCGGATCTTCTGGTTTCAAATATCAAACTCGAAATACTGGCTGAAAATGCCGTGCTTGCTTACAAAGTCGCGGGCCATATCGGGCCTGCACCAACAGCTTTGCCCGGCCCGGCGCGCATTTGCCATCGCAGGTCCGGCACATTCACCCCGCATTCACGCGCAATTAACGCAACGGCAGCCTGCGCCGCCCGGCTTGACCCTTCCCGCCCGAGCGGCCACATCTTTGCCATGGCCTTCAACGCCCCCCAATGGTTCTCCGACGCGCTCACAACCGCTGGCGCCGACCCGGCGCTGGACCATGACCCACGCTGGGCCAACTTCCTCGATCCCGACTATCGCTGCCCCTGCTGCGGCATCGCCTCTCCCGGCCTGATCGACCTTGGCTTCGATCACCCCGATGTCTGGCCCCACGGCAATCGCGGCGAGACCGGCGAAGCCCTGATGCAGCACGGCCGCGACCGGCTGACGACCGACCTCTGCCGTTTGGGAGACTCCTACTTCATCCGCTGCATCCTCCCCGTGCCGATCCGGGGGCATGATGGCTACTTCTGCTTCGGGCCATGGGCGTTGGTGGCGCGCGAGCATTTCGAGGCCCATGCGGCAGCGACCCTGCCGCCCTTTCCGCCCTTCGACGGATGCGAGGCCGTGCTGGCCAATGCCCTCCCCGGCACCGCGCCGCGCCAACCCACGCCCTGCATGCTCACCACCGCCGGGCCCACCGACCGACCTGCCCTGTTTCCCCACGCCGGGCCGCTGCGGGCGGCGCAAGAGAGCGGCATCACCTTTGATACGCTGCTCCAGATCTACGCCACCACCGGCACCGATCTGCGCGACCACCTTGGGGATGGGCCCGAACCAGTGGCCGAATCCGAGCACAAGCACGAAGACTAGGCGCTCTTCCGCCGCCTCACGCAGCCGTCACCCGCCGTGACGACCTGTCCCTCTGGCCCTCTCTCACACGCCCTGCTAGGCCGCCTGCTTGCGCGCCCCGGGTCACTCCCGGGGCGCCCGCATTTTGGAGACGAGAGAGATGACCGAACCGACAGAAGGCCAGCAAGAGGCCGCCCGGATCGCCACAACACGCAACGCGCTGGATCTCGGCGCGCTGTCGCTCATTGCCATCATCGGCAAGCCCAACGCCCGCCGCGCCATCCTGCGCCACCGCTCGGGCCGGGTCGAAACCGTGGCCCTCGGCACCCAAGCCGCAGGCGGCACCGTGACCGGCATCGGCAGCCGCAGCCTCACGCTCAAACTCGACGGCAAACCCCTGCGCCTCAGCCTGCCCGGCTGACCGCCGCGCCACGCGGGGCCTCATCGGGGCCCGTCCGGCCCCTCTTCGGCCCAACGTCGGCACCACGTCGGCCCCGGGGCAACCACGGATCGGTCTTGACGACACCCGCGCCCCGCGCCACACCCGGCCCCATGACACAGACAGCCGAGAAAACAGCCCTCATCACCGGGGCCTCCCGCGGCCTCGGCGCCGCCTTTGCCGAGGCACTGGCCCCATCCCATCACATCATCGCCGTGGCCCGCACCACCGGCGCGCTCGAAGAGCTGGACGACCGCATCCGCGCCAAAGGCGGAGCCGCCACGCTCGCGCCGATGGACATCGGGGTGGAAGCGGCCATGGAACAGTTGGTCAGCTCCATCGCAGGCCGCTGGGGTGGCGTCGACCTCTGGATCCACGCCGCTGTGCATGCCGCCCCGCTCGGCCCTACCGCGCATCTGGACGATAAAGATTGGCAAAAGAGCCTCGACACCAACCTCACCGCCACCCGGCGGCTGATCTCGCTGGTCGAACCGCTGCTGCTGGCCCGCTCCGGCACCGCGGCCTTCTTTGACGACGCGCGCGGCGGGCAAAAGTTCTTTGGCCACTACGGCACCACCAAGGCCGCGCAGATGGCACTGGTGCGCGGCTGGCAGGCCGAAACCGCCAAGACCGGCCCCCGCGTCGTGGTGCTCGAGCCCCAGCCCATGCCCACCGCCACCCGTGCCCGCTTCTTCCCCGGCGAAGATCGCGCCCCCCTGACAAGCCCGGCCGATGAAGCCGCCCGCTTGATCACCGAGGTCATCACCTGAGGCCAAGCGGCGGTTTGAGTATTTTCAGCAAGAAAATGCCACAGCGCGCACCAGCCGCAGCGGCCTTCCGCTTGTGAGCGGGCGGGCGCTCGCCTATGCAGGAGGCACGGGCAAGAAGCGGGGCAACATGCGCATTCTCATCACCAATGACGACGGGATCAACGCGCCAGGGCTGGCGGTGCTTGAGGCGATTGCCGCCGATCTCGCCGGGCCAAGCGGCGAAGTCTGGGTGGTGGCGCCCGCCTTCGAACAATCCGGCGTCGGCCATTGCATCAGCTACACCCACCCCACCATGATCGCCAAACTCGGCGAGCGCCGCTTCGCCGCCGAGGGCAGCCCCGCCGACTGTGTGCTCGCCGGGCTCTACGACGTGCTCGACGGCGAGCGCCCAGATCTTGTGCTCTCGGGCGTCAACCGGGGCAACAACGCCGCCGAAAATACGCTCTACTCGGGCACCATCGGCGGCGCGATGGAGGGTGCGCTGCAAGGCGTGCGCTCGGTGGCGCTTTCGCAGTTCTACGGCCCCGACAATGTGGAGCTGGACGATCCCTTCGAAGCCGCCGCCGCCCATGGTGCCCGCACTCTGCGTTGGCTGCTGGAGCATGGCGAATGGGAGGGCGAGCGCTACAACACTTTCTACAACGTAAACTTCCCGCCCTGTGCCGCCGCCCAAGCAGGCGAGCTGAAGATCACCACGCAAGGCCGCAGGAAAACCACGAATTTCTCCGTCGAGCCCCACATCGCCCCCTCCGGCCGCCGGTTCCTCTGGATCAAGGGTGGCCCCCAGCACGAGAACACCGGGCCGGGCACCGATGTCGCGGCCAACCTCGCCAATCACATCTCGATCACCCCCATGCGCGCCGACCTGACCGCCCATGATGCGGTGGCGCGCTTGCAGGAGAAACTGGGATGAGCGAGGGCACGGAAGCGGAACGCAAAATGCAGTTCCTCTTCGCCCTGCGCTCCCGGGGCGTCACCGACAAGGCGGTGCTCTCCGCCATGGAAAAAGTTGACCGCGGTCAATTCGTGCAGGGCCTGTTCTCCGAACGCGCCTATGACGACACACCCCTGCCCATCGCCTGCGGCCAGACCATCTCGCAGCCCTCCATCGTCGGCCTGATGACCCAGGCGCTGCAGCTGACCCCGCGCGACAAGGTGCTCGAGGTCGGCACCGGCTCAGGCTACCAGGCCGCGATCCTCGCCATGCTCGCCCGCCGGGTCTATACCGTCGACCGTTTCCGCCGCCTCACCCGCACCGCCGAGGCGCTGTTCCGCGAGCTGGATCTCACCAACGTCACCACCTTCACCGCCGATGGCTCTCACGGGCTGCCCGAGCATGCGCCTTTCGACAAGATCATCGTCACAGCCGCCGCCGAAGATCCGCCCGGACCGCTCTTGGCCCAGCTGCGCATAGGGGGTATCATGGTGGTGCCCGTTGGCCAGTCGGACGCGGTGCAAAGCCTGATCCGTGTGCGCCGCACCGAAGAAGGCCTGCGCTACGACGAGCTGCGCGACGTGCGTTTCGTTCCGCTCCTCGAGGGGTTGGGCAAAGAGTAGTCAGGGAGGTGCCGCAATAAGGCACCCCCAAAAGTTTGAGGGAACGAGCGTCATGCGTCTCACCGCAACTCTCGTGGCATCCGTGAGCCTCTTCGGCCTCACCGCCTGTGAAAGTCTTGATAGCGATTTCCGCGGCTTCGGCGGCGGTTTCAACACCAGCGAGGCCGCGCGCAAAGCCACCGAGCCCCGGCCCGCACCAGACAATCGCGGCATCCTCTCCTACCCCGGCTACCAAGTTGCCGTGGCCCGGCGTGGCGATACGGTCACCTCCGTCGCCGCCCGCGTCGGTATCCCCGAAAATGAGCTGGCCGCGCGCAATGCCGTGCCGCCCGGAGCCTCTCTGAACGCTGGCGAAGTGCTGCTGCTGCCCCGCCGCGTGGCAGAGCCCTCGCCCTCCACCGGCGCGCCCACCACCGGCCCGATCCGCCCTGCCGAGCAGGTTGATGTGGCCGTGCTGGCCGATAACGCCATTTCCCGCGCCGAGGGCACAATCACCCCCGCCGCCCCAGCCCGTAAGCCGCAAACCGGGCAAGAGCCCGTGCGCCACGTGGTCAAGGCTGGTGAAACCGCCTATTCCGTATCCCGCCTCTATGGCGTGTCGGTCAAGGCGCTGGACGAGTGGAACGGGCTGGATGACAAGCTCACCCTGCGCGTCGGCCAAACCCTCTTGATCCCGCCAGAGGCGCCCTCGCGCCCCAAGCCCACCACCGTCACCAAGCCCGGCACGGGCAGCGAAACGCCCACGCCGCCCTCGGCCGCCAAACCGCTGCCCAAGGACGAGCCCGCCGCGGCTCAAACCAAGACGACAGAGGCCAAGCCCGCCCCCGGCACTCCCGAAAGCCCCGATCTTGGCAAACAGGCCACCCAGGCCTCCGCCAGCTCGGCGCGCTTCATCTCGCCGGTCAACGGCAAGATCAGCCGGGTCTTCTCGTCGCGCAACAAGTCGGTCAACTTCTCGGCCAGCGCAGGCAGCCCGGTGAAGGCAGCTGATGCGGGCACCGTCTTCGTTGTGACCAAGACCGACGATCAGGTGACCTATGTCGGCATCAAGCACGACGGCGGGCTCACCTCGGTTTACGCCAATGTTGACGGCGTGACCGTCAAGAAGGGCGACAAGGTGTCCAAAGGGCAGTCCATCGCCAAGGTCAGCCCCGGCAACCCGGCCTTCCTCAACTTCATCGTCCTGAAGGGCACACAGGCCATCGACCCGGCCCCCTACCTGCCCTGAGTTGGGGCGCACGGAGCGTTAACTTAACCATGCAGGCGGAAATCCCGTCTGCATGGGATGTGCATCAGTTGTGCATAGGGTGTGGCCTACGTCTTTTGACCGGTTAACGCCGCAAAGGTTAACCGTAGGGTGGGCAATCTGCCCACCACCCGGCCTCAGAGCTTCACGCCCTTCCGCCCGGCCAGATCGGTGAAAAACTGCCAGGCGACACGCCCCGAGCGTCCGCCGCGCGTGGCCTGCCATTCAATCGCCTCGACCCGCAGCGTATCTGCCTCTACCTCCACGCCGTATTCGGCGCAATAGCCTGAAATCATGGCCAGATACTCATCCTGCGTGCAGGGGTGGAAGCCCAGCCAAAGGCCAAAGCGGTCACTGAGAGAGACCTTCTCTTCCGTCGCCTCGCTTGGGCTGATCGCAGTGCTGCGCTCGTTCTCGATCATATCGCGCGGCATCAGGTGGCGACGGTTGGAGGTGGCATAAAACACCACGTTCTCAGGCCGCCCGGCGATACCCCCATCGAGCACCGCCTTAAGCGATTTATAATGCTCGTCATCATGGCTGAACGAAAGATCATCGCAAAACAGCAGAAAGCGGGCCTCAGAGCGGCGCAAATGCCCCAGCAACCGGCCGATAGAGGGCAGGTCTTCGCGTTGCACCTCGATCAGCTTGAGGTCTGCAAAATTGGCTTGCACCGCAGCGTGTACCGCTTTGACAAGGCTGGATTTTCCCATGCCCCGCGAGCCCCAGAGCAAGGCGTTGTTCGCAGGCAGACCGGCGGCAAACTGGCGGGTGTTTTCCACCAGCGTGTCGCGCGAACGGTCAATGCCGATCAGCAGGCTGATATCCACCCGGTTCACCTGCTCCACCGGCTCCAGCGCATCCGGGTCCGCGTGCCACAGAAAGGCCGAAGCGCTTGTAAAGTCAGGGTCTTTCAGCGGGGGCGGTGCCATCCGCTCCAGCGCGGCGGCAATCCGGTCCATCGGGTCGTCCACGCTCAAAACTCTTCGTCCTCATCCAAGATGCCCTCAGCCCGCAGCCGCGCCGTCCGCCTGCGCTCCACCCGCGCCACGAGGAAGATTGAAACCTCGTAGAGCCCGTAAACCGCAACAAACAGAATGACTTGGGTAAAGATATCCGGCGGCGTCACAATGCCGGCCAGCACGAGGATCGCCACAACCGCATATTTGCGTACCGCTGCCAGCCCGGCTGCGCTCACCAGCCCCGCCTTCCCCAGCAGGGTCAGCAAAACGGGCAGTTGGAAGCAGACGCCAAAGGCCATGACGAAGGTGATGGTGAGCGAGAGGTATTCCGAGATGGAGCCCTGAAACACCACAGATCCGGATCCCGCCACAACCTGCCCCTCATCCGCGGTCTCCGCACCCGTCGGGGCGGCCCCGCCAAAGTCCTGGAACCCAAGGAAAAAGTCGTAGGCCAGCGGGATCACGATGTAATAGCAAAAGGCCGCGCCCAGCAGGAACATCGCCGGCGAGGCGATCATGAAGGGCAGGAAAGCCGAGCGCTCATTGCGATAGAGCCCGGGGGCCACAAACCGCCAGAGCTGGAAGCCGATCACCGGGAAGGCCAGCGCAAACCCGGCCAGCATGGCAATGCGGATCTGCACAAAGAAGCCGTCTTGCAGGCGGATCATTTGCAGGTTGCAGCTCTGCATCCGCTCCGCCATCGCATCGCAGACCGGCTGTTTAAGGAAATCGAAAATCTGGCCTGCAAAATAGAAGCAGATGAAAACGGCAATGATGAAGGCAATCGCCGAGCGGATCAGCCGGGTGCGCAACTCGGCCAGATGCTCAATGAGCGGCGCGGAGCTGTCGTCGAGGTTCTCTTCTGCCTGACTCATCCGTTCAGCTCACACCCGCATCGCCCGGTGCGCCGGGCTTCGTCTCTGATTTCATGGCAGCTTTTGTGTCCGGCTCAGCAGGCGCAGGGGCGTCCGCCCCGTTAACCATCTCTTCATCAAAGTCCGGCTCGTCCGAAAGCTCCGCCGCCTCCGAGGCCGCCGCTGCCGCCTCCCGCGCCTTGCGCTCTTCGGCGGCCTTGGCGCTGGCGTCGTGAATCTTGCGCTTGGCCTCCGCCCGCTCTTCCGAGAGCTTTTGGGTTTCGGGGCCAAGGTCTTTCTTCGCCGCGTCCTTCTTGCCGGGCTCCCACTTGTCAAAGCGGTCGGCGGCGTCGCGCAGCTTGTCGATCCCCATCGACTTGGGGTTCATCGTCTTGTTGAGGTCGCTGGCCACGTCCTTCATGCCGGTGCTGTCAGCGGCATCTTCCATGGCGCGCGAAAATTCCCGCGCCATCCGCTTCACCTTGGCCGTCATCTTGCCAAGCGACTGGAACATCACCGGCAAGTCCTTCGGACCCACCACGATCAGCGCCACGACGCCAATCAGCAGAAGCTCGCTCCAGCCCATTTTGCGACCCCTAAAGCCCTATCAGGCCTTGTCTTTCTCTTCCGGCGTCACGTCGCGCGCGGCGGCCGCATCGGCTTCGTCCAGCTCTTTCGTGCCTTCCGAAACGCCCTTCTTGAACGAGGTGATCCCCTTGCCCACTTCGCCCATCAGCGAAGAGATCTTGCCGCGCCCGAAGAGCACCAGCACCACGACGGCGATAAGAAGCCATCCGACCGGGGGGATATTGGTGATGAACATCGCTTGCATGATTTGCCCGTCCTTTGATCCCTGAAGCCTTGCAACGGAGCCCGGAAGGCCCGTGAAGTCGCCCCTATTTATGGAGTTTCCGGCCCGGGCGAAAGGGGCCTTTACATCACGATTGGGCAATTCTCGCGGTCACTTGGCCGCAGCGGTGCCCTCAATCGGTGCGTAGAGGAAACAGAAAGCACCTGTCGCGCCGAATGGTGAGCCACAGCACAGTGCCCGGCTTGGGCAAAAAAACCGAGGGAATCGTCGCCCGAAGCACCTGCCCGTCATGGTCCATCTTCAACTCCACAAGGCTCTCGCGCCCCATAAAGCGCGCCCGCTCCACCACGCCCCGTGCAGGCATCCCGTGGCTCTCCGTCGGGTTCGGGCCGCGCCCGCCCCGATCAAAGTCGATGGTCAGGTGCTGCGGGCGAAAGACAATCTCCACCTCCTGCCCATCCGGCACACCCGGCGCGAGGAATGAGCCAAAGGGTGTTTCCGTCAACGCGCCGTCAACTTTGCCCCTCAGAATATTGATATCACTGAAAAAAGCAGCGGCCTTCCGGTCGCCCGGATTGTTGTAGATCGTATAGGGAGCGCCCCGCTGCACAATCACCCCATCGCGCATCAGCAGGATTTCATCAGCCATCCGCATCGCCTCATCGGGCTCATGGGTGACAAGCAGCACCGCCGTGCCCTCTTCCTTCAACACGCTCAGCGTCTGGTCGCGGATCTCATCGCGCAGCCGCATGTCGAGCCCCGAGAATGGCTCGTCCATCAGCATCACCCGCGGCCGTGGGGCCAAGGCGCGGGCCAGCGCCACACGCTGTTGTTCCCCGCCCGAAAGCTCATGTGGATAAGCCTCCGCATGGCTGGCCAACCCGACCCGCTCCAGCAACTCGCTCACCCGCCCGCGCGCCGCGCCGCGCTTCAGCCCGAAGGCCACATTCTTGGCCACCGTCAAATGCGGAAACAACGCAAAATCCTGAAACATCAGGCCAATATTGCGCTCTTCCGGCGGCACGAAGGTCGACTGGTCCGAAAGCACGGTGCCTTCTGCAAGCACACGCCCTTCATCGGGCCGGTCGACGCCCGCGATCATCCGCAAGGTGGTGGACTTGCCGCAGCCGGAGGGGCCGAGCAGGCAGGTCACCTGCCCCGGCGCCAGTTGCAGCGACAGATCACGCACCACAGCCCGCCCGCCAAGGCGGCGCGTCAGGTTCTGCACCTCAATCCGGTCGCTCTCGCCCAAGTCCCCGCCTTCCGTTACCCGAGCAAAAGCATCGGGTTGCGGGCGGTCGTAGCAGCCCGTCTCAGGCCGGGCAAGTCGGCCACGTCAGGCCAGCGTGTAGTTCAGCGAGCCGCCATCCAGCAGAATGTTCTGCCCCACCATGTAGCCTGCATGTTTCGAGCACAGGAAGGCACAGGTCTGGCCAAACTCTTCCGGCGTGCCATAGCGGCCCGCAGGTATGGTCGCAGACCGCCGCGCGCGGGCCTCTTCCATGGTGATCCCCTCCTTCTCACACACCCCCTTGTCGAGCGATTCCGCCCGATCGGTTGCATGAATGCCGGGGAGCAGGTTGTTGATGTTAATGCCATATTCCGCCACCTGCCGCGCGGTGCCGGCCACAAAGCCCGTCAGCCCGGCGCGGGCAGAGTTGGAGAGGCCCAGCACCGCAATCGGGCTTTTCACCGATTGGCTGGTGATGTTCACCACCTTGCCCCACTTGCGCTCCATCATGCCCGGAAGGGCCGCCTGCATCAGCGCGATGGGGGTGAGCATGTTGGCATCCAGCGCGGCGATAAAATCATCCCTGTCCCAGTCCTGCCACATGCCGGGCGGCGGGCCACCGGCATTGGTAACCAAAATTTCCACCGTGCCCGCCGCGCCCAGCAGCTTGGCCCGGCCCTCTTGGGTGGTTACGTCGCAGGCCACGGTTTCGACCTCCACGCCAAAATCCTTGCGGATCGCCTCTGCACTGGCCTCCAGCGCCTCCGCGCCGCGCGCATTCATCACCAGGCTACAGCCCGCTTCAGCCAGCGCCCGCGCGCATCCAAGCCCGAGGCCCTTCGACGAGGCGGCCACCAAGGCCCGTTTGCCTGAAATTCCCAGATCCATCGCATGTCTCCCTGCTGTCATTGCGCCGCACCCTCGCGCGCCGCCCGGCGATTCGCCAGCACCGCGCCCGGGCGGCCTTCCGGCCCCGGCGTTACGTCCTTGTTAATTGCGACCCTGCACAATTGCCACATCCTGCGATGAAGCCCGCCATTTGGTTGACCACAAGGTCACCCCGGCACTATCTCTTTGCGCAGGTGGTGGCATTATGGGTAGCGGGGCATAGCTCCGATGTTCTTTGAAGGTATTCCGAGACCAGATGACCACGCCGCTAAACGATCCTTCCTCCAAGCCTACCCCCCCGCGTGCGCGGGCCGCTCGCCGTGCAAGCTATGATTGCCACCTGTTTAGCGGCAGCGATCTGCGCGTCACCTCCGGTGCCAACCTCGGCGATGAGCTGGGCGAGCTGGATGAACTCTGCGAGGGCGATGTCTACGCGCTGGACGAAGAGGCAAGCGTGGCCAAACTGGCGCTGATCACCGAGAGCGGCCAGCACCGGGTGGCCAGCGGCTCCGAACTGGGCAACGCGGGTGATGCCGTCACCCTCGCCGGGCGGCTCACCTTCATGGGCGGCGACGGCGGCGGAATGGATCTGCTGGTGGTTGAACTGCCCGCCAAAGACGGCCTCTCGCGCCATATCCTGCCGCTCCAGCCCATGGAGCCAAGGGTGGATTACACCCTCATCGGTGTCTCCGAAGACCCGGGCGAGGTGCAGCTTTCCGATCTCACCTCCTTCGCCTTCGCCCGTGGCACCGCAATCACCCTCGCCTCCGGTGCGCAAAAGCCGGTGGAACAGCTGGCGCCCGGCGAGCGCGTGCTGACCCGCGACCACGGCGCACAACCCGTGCGCTGGATCGGCCACCAAACAGTGCGGGCGGTCGGGGCCTATGCGCCCGTGGTTATCGCCAAGGACACCCTCGGCAACGCCGCCGATCTGATCCTGAGCCAGCACCAACGCCTCTTCGTCTACCAACGCGGGGCCGACCGGGTGACAGATACCGCCGAGATGCTGGTGAAGGCCGCGCTGCTGGTGGATGACGATGCGGTCTTTATCCGCAAGGGCGGTTTCGTCGATTACTACACGCTGGTGTTCGATCACCACGAGGTCATCTACGCCGAGTGCATCCCCGTGGAATCGCTGGAGCTTTCGCCAGACACCCGCCAAAGCCTGCCGGGCGAGATCGCCGCCGGCATCGCCGCAGAGCTGGGCGACCTTGCCCATACCCCCGCCTTCGGCACCGAGCTTTCGGGAGACCTGATAGACCCCGAGAAGCGCCGCAAAATCTTCAAGGGCAGTGCGGGACGTTAGCCATTTATACAGCTTTGTGCCCGGCACCCGCCGTTGCTATTCTTTTCCTCGCGACACCTTGGGGAAGGGAGGAGCAATGAAAGCCGAACCGACCAACCGAAAGGGTGAGATCCTTTTGGCAGCCTTCGACGCGCTCACGGCCGAAGGCCTGCCTATGCTCTCCTATGATACCATCGCCAGCCGAGGGGCACTCTCCCGCCAGCTGATCCGCTACCACTACCCCGACCCCGAAGACCTGATGATCGACCTCTGCGACCATCTCGCCGGGCTCTACCGCGAGGCCCTGATCTCCGAGGTGATGAAGCGCGAGGGCGCAGCCCGCCTGCGCTGCTTCTTCGATTTCTACTTCGACATGATCGAGGGCAATCTCAAACCCCGCGACGATCAGGTTTACGATGCGCTGATGTCGCTCTCGGCGGGCCACCCCCGCATCCGCACCAACCTGCGCAGCCAATATTCCCTGCTCGGGCAAGTGCTTTCACACGAGCTGGAACTGGAATACCCCGAGCTGAGCACCCAGAGCGCGCAGGAGCTGTCCTACCTCTTCGTCTGCCTGATGTATGGCCACTGGAAGATGGTCGCCTCGCTGGGCCTTTCGCCCGAGCACCGGCACGTCACACGCCGCGCCATCGACCAGCTGATCGAGTCGCACCGTGCCCGCCCCGCCGAAACGGGGCCAAAAATCTGGTCCAACGCGCCGAAAAGCTGATTTTCCAACCGAAAAAGTTTCCGCAACGGCAACATTGCCCATAAAAGCGGGCTTGGCATCAAAGGCCCACAGCCCGCTTTTCCATCCGAAAACCCGCGCTGCAAACAATTGACACGAAGCCTGCCGATCTGCTGCCCTTACGTCATTGATTGAAACCGGGCGTGGAGAACCAAGAACCGCCGCGATTATGACCCGATGGGCAATTTCGGCCCACCCCTCAAAAGCAGCGATGGGCACAACGCCTCTACCGCACCGGCCTGTCAGCCGCGCTGCGCTACCTCCAACCACGGGACGGATAACATGAGCATAAATGCCTCAACGCCACTGGGCATCATGAGCTTTTTCTTCATCACACTTTGCCAGAAAGACAAGCACTTCCCCTCCGAGCTGTCCCGCCGCCTGCCCCAGCTCTCCCCTCTCCTCGCCATCAGGATCGGGGCCATACTGGATCACTGCGCTCTTCATGGCATCATCCGCCGCGACGCCATCACCTGGAGCATTGGCGGAAGCTACCCCAGCAATCTGACCGTCGGGCAGAGCTCCATGCAGCAAGTCGCCAACGATGTGCGCTTCGGCCTAAAGCCCCTGCGCATCGACGTCTCGCTTCAGGAAGCCATGAAGACCTGCCAATCCATCACCAATGACGCCATGATGGTTGGCGTCGGAAAGATCACCGACGCAATGGATGGCACCCTCGCCAACCTTTCGGCCATCTACAAGGACGGCAAAAAATACTGGACCTACGGCGGGAAGCCCCTAGTCGAAAAGGGCCCGGTTCTAAAAGAACTCAACAAGAAGATCATCAACTATGAGGGCAATCCCGTAGATCTTTTTATTCTGGCGATCTGACTACCCCCGCAGCGCCTCGATCAACTCATCCTTGGTCATCTCGCTGCGTCCGGAAATATCCAGCTCCTTGGCGCGGTCATATAGCTCCTGCGCCGTCCACTCCTCAAAGGGCGGTGCCTTCCCGCCCTTCTTGCTGGGCTCCATGTCGTCATTGGCTTGCGCATTCGCGATCCGCGCCGACTTCTCCTTGCTGTACCCCTTGTCGCGCAGGGCCTCATAGGTGTCGTCGTCCTTCACACTCGGGCCGGTCTCTTCTCTCTGTGCCATGTCTGTCTCCTTCATGGCCCAACGCCCAGCCCATCTTGCCGTTCCCCCCGGCTCTGATATACGCGCGGCCATGTCCACCAATCGCCCCGCCCTACCCCCAGAAATCGCCCGCCGCCGGACCTTTGCGATCATCTCGCACCCCGACGCCGGCAAGACGACTCTCACCGAGAAGTTCCTGCTCTATGGCGGCGCAATCCAGATGGCCGGCCAAGTGCGCGCCAAGGGCGAGGCACGGCGCACCCGCTCGGACTTCATGCAGATGGAGAAAGACCGGGGCATTTCCGTTTCGGCTTCGGCGATGTCTTTCGACTTCGGCAACTACCGCTTCAACCTCGTCGACACGCCCGGCCACAGCGACTTCTCCGAAGACACCTACCGCACCCTCACAGCGGTGGATGCCGCAGTGATGGTGATCGACGGGGCCAAGGGCGTCGAGAGCCAGACGCAAAAGCTCTTCGAGGTCTGCCGCCTGCGCGACCTGCCGATCCTGACCTTCTGTAACAAGATGGACCGCGAGAGCCGCGACACCTTCGAGATCATCGACGAGATCCAGGAGATGCTGGCAATCGACGTGACCCCGGCAAGCTGGCCCATCGGCGTTGGCCGCGATTTCCTCGGCTGCTACGACATGATCCACAACCGGCTGGAACTGATGGACAGGGCCGACCGCAACAAGGTGGCCGAGAGCATCAAGATCGAAGGGCTGGACGACCCCAAGCTGGCAGAGCACATCCCCGGCGACCTGCTGGAAAAACTGCTCGAAGAGGTCGAAATGGCCTCCGAACTTCTGCCCAAGCTGGACCCGCAGGCGCTGGCCGAAGGCACGCTCACCCCCATCTGGTTCGGCTCCGCGATTAACTCCTTCGGCGTCAAAGAGCTGATGGACGGCATCGCCGAATACGGCCCCGAGCCGCAGCCCCAAAGCGCCGAGCCGCGCCAGATTTCGCCTGAGGAAACAAAGGTTTCCGGCTTCGTCTTCAAGGTTCAGGCGAACATGGATCCAAAGCACCGCGACCGCGTGGCCTTCCTCCGCCTCGCCTCCGGCCACTTCCAGCGCGGCATGAAGCTGACCCATGTGCGCACCAAGAAGCCAATGGCCGTGAGCAGCCCCGTGCTGTTCCTCGCTTCCGACCGTGAACTGGCCGAAGAGGCCTGGGCGGGTGACATCATCGGCATCCCCAACCACGGCCAGCTGCGCATCGGCGACACGCTCACCGAAGGCGAGGCGCTCAAGGTCACCGGCATCCCCTCCTTCGCGCCCGAACTGCTGCAAAACTGCCGCGCGGGCGATCCGATGAAGGCTAAACACCTCGACAAGGCCCTGATGCAATTCGCCGAAGAAGGTGCTGCCAAAGTGTTCAAGCCCACCTTCGGCTCGGGCTTTATCGTCGGCGTCGTCGGGCAGCTGCAATTCGAGGTTCTGGCAAGCCGCATCGAGATGGAATACGGCCTCCCGGTCCGCTTCGAGCCCTCGCAATTCACCTCGGCCCGCTGGGTCAACGGCCCGAAAGACGCCGTGGAAAAGTTCGCTGCCGCCAACAAGCAGCACATGGGCGAAGATAACGACGGCGATCTCGTCTATCTCACCCGCCTGCAATGGGATATCGACCGGGTCGAACGCGACTACCCCGATGTGAAGCTCACCGCGACCAAGGAAATGATGGTCTGACGGCTTGATTCGCGGCCAGTAATGCTTAATTTATTGACGCGACGTCATTTGACATCGCGCGGTCCGCTCTGGCGGAGGCCCCAGCAACATTACGGTTGCTTCAGGCCCCCAATTTGCCCCTGACGGATCCGCTCCGGCACCCCTTCCCCCGCATTTTTCGGCGGCAAGGGAAACAAGTAATTTTAAAATGAAAGGACATTCCCATGAGTTCAGGAATCTGGTTCGGCCTCGCCGGCAGCTTCGGCGGCCATGCCGTAATCTGGGGCCGCAACACCATGTACGGCACCTTTTACTCCCTCGACAGCCACAAATCCTACTTCGAGATCGAGAGCGTCCGCGACAGATGGGGCCCCGGCCTCGGCGGCGGCATCGGTCTTGATTTCTACGTCATCTCCAACGTCCCCGACCCGTGGAAGTTGCATGGCCATTCCACCTCGGGGTGGGATTTCAACATCTCGATCGGTGCCAAATGGGGCGGCATCATCAAGGCGCTCGGCAAGTCTCAGAAGATGGCCAAGGTCATCAAAAAGTTGGCAGACAGCAAAGGCCTCACGGCAGGCGCCCTTAAACAGGCGTCCAAGATGGAGCTGGATGATTACGCCGAAGTGGCCAAGAAGGCCCGCGAGATCGCCAACAACATGCCGGCCAAGGGCAAAAAGCCGTCGATCATGAACGTGGGCATCCCCGTCACCCCGGGGCTGGAGCTGAGCCTCTTCGCCCAATACGGCACATGGAACGTGCTGAACTACAGAAAGTAGCGCCACCCCCCGGTCCGGCGGCTCTCTGCCGCCGGATCAGCAGGGCCTTTGACACCGACTTCACGTTGACGGGACGCGAAACTGCCGGCCCCCGCAGCATTTCCTCCACCTCGCGCACGCCGCCGCGCTGCACGATCAGGCTGTGCAGGTTTTCAAATCCCCGCGCCCGTTCAACCGCCTCCCCCAAACCCGCACGCGCGGGCCGGGACGGCAGCAGAAACAAGCAGGCGGGGGCGGCGAGCAGGGTGCGGCGTGTCAGCATGACCGTAAGATTGGCGCATCCCCGCCGCAGGCCAACAAACCTTTCCGTGAGCGCGTAGGCATCTGCGTCCGGTTGCGTAGAATGCAATGAGGAGACAGATCAGATGCCCATACTCACACGCCGCACCTTGCTTGCCAGCCTCGCCGCCTTCGCCGCCGCCCCGGGCCTGCCCGCCCACGCGGGCACCACCCTCCGGCGCGATGTGCCCTATGGCCCGCATGCCCTACAACGCTACGACGTCTACATGCCCGAGGGCGCCTCTGCCGCGCCGCTTATCGTGTTTCTGCACGGCGGCGGCTGGGCCTTCGGCGACAAGGGCAATGAGAATGTCTGGAAAGCCAAATCCGCCCATTGGAACGGGCGCGGTGTGGGCTTCGTCTCGGTCAACACCCGCCTCCTGCCCGAGGCCGACCCGATGCAGCAAGCCGCCGACCTTGCCCGCGCCCTCTCACACATCCAGCAAAGTGCCCCCGGCTGGGGGGGCGACCCGCACCGCCTTGCGCTCATGGGCCACTCCGCCGGGGCACATCTGGTGGCGCTGCTCGGCGCCGACCCGGGCCTTGCCCGCCGCTGGGGGGCAGAGCGTTGGCGCGCCACCGTCGCGCTGGACTCGGCGGTTTATGACACCGCGCGCACCATGGCCCGCAGGCCGAGCCGCCTCCACACACGCGCTTTCGGCACCAGCCGCGCCTTCTGGGAGGAAGCCTCGCCCTATGCCCGCCTCGGCCCCACCGCCACGCCCTTCCTGCTCGTCGCCTCCACCAAGCGCCGCGCGGCCCTCTCGGCGGCCCGCAACTTCGCCCGCGCCGCCAAGGCCCGGAAGGTCGAGGCCGAGGTGCTTGAGCTGGATTATTCCCACGCCGCCATCAACGCCGCCCTCGGCATGGGCGGTACCTATACGCAAGCCGTCGATGCCTTCCTCGCCCGCCACGGCGTCGCCTGATTGACCTCGGCCAAAATCTGCGCTAGGTCGCGCCAAGCCCCACGATGCGCGTGGCGGCACGCGCGGGGCGCCCGATGACTGCGTCCCAATCCCGCGAAGGATGACCTTCGCAAGATACGGACGTACATGACAAAATTCAGTGACCTGAAGCTGGACCCAAAGGTCCTTAAAGCCGTCGAAGATGCCGGCTACGAAACCCCTACCCCCATTCAGGCCGGTGCGATTCCGCCCGCGCTCGAAGGGCGCGACGTGCTCGGCATCGCCCAGACCGGCACCGGCAAGACCGCCAGCTTCACCCTGCCGATGATCTCGCTGCTCAAGCGTGGCCGTGCCCGTGCGCGGATGCCGCGCTCCCTCGTGCTGGCCCCGACCCGCGAACTCGCCGCTCAGGTGGCCGAGAACTTCGACATCTACGCCCAGCACACCAAGCTCACCAAGGCCCTGCTCATCGGCGGCGTCTCCTTTGGCGAGCAAGACAAGCTGATCGACCGTGGCGTCGACGTGCTCATCGCCACCCCCGGCCGCCTGCTCGACCATTTCGAGCGCGGCAAGCTGCTGCTGACCGGCGTGCAGATCATGGTGGTCGACGAGGCCGACCGGATGCTCGACATGGGCTTCATCCCCGATATCGAGAAGATCTTCCAGCTCACGCCCTTCACCCGGCAAACCCTGTTCTTCTCCGCCACCATGGCGCCCGAGATCGAGCGGATCACCAACACCTTCCTCTCCAATCCCGAGAAGGTCGAAGTGGCACGCGCCGCAACAACCGGCGAGAACATCAAGCAGGGCGTGCTGATGTTCAAACCCTCCCGCCGCGACCGTGCCGCCACCGAAAAGCGCAAGGTTCTGCGCGGCTTGATCGACGGCGAGGGCGAGGCCTGCACCAACGCGATCATCTTCTGCAACCGCAAGGTCGATGTGGATGTGGTCGCCAAGTCACTCAAGAAATACGGCTATAACGCCGAGCCGATCCACGGCGACCTTGACCAATCCCAGCGGATGAAAACCCTCGCGGGCTTCCGAGATGGCACGATCCGCTTCCTCGTGGCCTCCGACGTCGCCGCCCGCGGGCTCGACATTCCGGCGGTGTCCCACGTTTTCAACTACGACGTGCCCAGCCACGCCGAAGACTATGTGCACCGCATTGGCCGCACCGGCCGTGCCGGGCGCTCCGGCACCGCGCTGATGATCTGCTCGCCCGCCGATGAGCGTAATCTGGGCGATATCGAGCGCCTCGTGCAAAGCGAGATCCCCCGCCTCGATGCCCCCGCAGGCACCCCGGCCCCGAAAGCCGAGCCAGAGGCCGAGGCAACCGAAGAAAAGCCCAAGCGCACCCGCACCCGGTCGCGCCGCAAAAAAGAAGAAACGCCTGAAGAGGCCCCGGCTGAAGCCCCTGCGGCTGAAGAGCCCGCAGCAGCGCCCGCTGCCGAGACTGCGCCCGAAGAACCCCGCGAACCGCGCCGCCGCTCCCGCGGTGGCCGTGGCCGCAGCGACCGTGGCGGTGATCGGTCTGAGCGTGGCGGTGGCAACACGCCCCAAGGCCTGGGTGATCACCTGCCGGACTTCATCGCCCGCAGCTTCGAAGACCGCTCCGAAACACCCGACCCGACGAGCTGACGCCGGGCACCCTGCCCCCTTTGGCGGCACGGCCCTCAACAGTTATCGTTGTAAGAAATACCGCGCCGAAGGCCTAACCCGCCTTCGGCGTAAAGCGTTCTGCCGCCCAGATCTTCCCCACCTGTCGCGGGCGCGGGGTCGCTCGGAGCGGGCGGGAGACTAGCCCGCGCCCGCCGCTCCCCTCAGCTCAACCGGCTGATAACAATCACAACCTCGGGCTTCTTGCCGATCTCTTCCACAGCCGTCTGCCGCACCACGCGCCGCAAGCCCTCTTCCAGCTTGTCGTCGTCCGCCAGCACCTTGTCATCGGCCCGGCCCATGAAGCCATCCGCAGCCGCTTCGATCAACTCCACAAGCGGTGCGCGCGAGCGGCCGGTTTCCGGCAGGCCAACCAGCTCGGCCCAGGGCTCACCCAGCGGCTCGTCGTTCTCATCAAGGATCAGCGTCAAAAACACCTGCCCGTTCAGCGCCACCCTTATCCGGTCCCGCACCACGCCATCGAGCGCGCCAATCTTCACCGAGCCATCCAGATAGGTCCGCCCGGTCTCGATGTATTCCACGATCTCGGGCTTCGGGCCGGTCAGGTCCACCATCGAGCCGTTCACCGCCACAATCGACGGAATGCCCTTGGCCTCACCCACCTTCGCATGCTCGCGCAGCATCCGGTGCTCGCCATGCATGGGGATCAGCATCGTCGGGTGCATCAGGTCATGCATCGCCTCTAGGTCGGGCCGGTTGGCGTGGCCGGACACGTGATAAAGATCGCTCCGGTCGTCGATCACATCCACGCCCATCTCCGAGAAGGAGTTGACGATGCGCAGCACGCCGCGCTCGTTGCCCGGAATGGTTTTGGACGAAAACAGGAAGGTATCACCCTCCTTCATCGTCAGCCCCAAGAACTTGCCGCGCGCCAGCTGCGCCGATGCTGCCCGCCGCTCGCCCTGCGAGCCGGTCACGATCAGCATGAGGTTCTCGCGCGGAATATCCACAGCCTCCTCGGGCGTCACCGTGTGCGGAAACTTCTCCAGCACGCCGGTATCAATCGCCACCGATACCATCCGCTTCATCGCGCGGCCCAGCAGGCAAACCGATCGGCCCGCCTTTGCGCCCGCCTCGGCCAGCGTCTTCACCCGCGCCACGTTGGAGGCAAAGGTGGTGCAAACAATCATGCCCTCCGCATTTTCCACCAACTCGATGATCGCCGGCGGCAGCGTGGCCTCCGAGCGGCCCGGATGCGGGCTCATGATGTTTGTGCTGTCGCAGGTCAGCGCCTGCACGCCGGGCTTGGCAACCTCGTTCCAAAGCTCCGGGTCAAAGGCCTCACCCACCACCGGGTTGCCATCGAGCTTGAAGTCGCCAGTGTGCACAACCCGGCCCGCCGGGCTGTCAATCACCAGCCCCGAGCTTTCGGGGATCGAGTGGCTCACCGGCAGGAAAGACACCTTGAACGGCCCCGCCTCGATCATCTCCGGGTAAGGACCAACCGCATTCACATGCTCCACGTCCTGCCCCTGCTCATCCATCTTCCGCACCGCCAGCGCCGCGGTGAAGCGGCGGCAGTAGACCGGCGCGCGCAAATCGGCCCAGAAGTGGCCAATGCCGCCCACATGGTCTTCATGGCCATGGGTGATAAAGATCGCGTCCAGCCGGTCGCGGTTTTCCTTCAGCCATGTCATGTCGGGAAAGATCAGATCCACCCCCGGGGTGCCGTCCATATCGGGGAAGGTCACGCCGATATCGACAAGGATCAGCCGCTCCGCCCCCGGCTTGCCGTAGCCGTAGACATAGGCATTCATCCCCACTTCCCCGGCCCCGCCGAGGGGGAGGTAGATCAGCCGTTCTTTGCTCATTCACTAAGCCTCTGGTTATGCGCATGGATCACTGTCAGCCCATGCATTGTCAGATCGTCTTCAAACGCGTCAAAGCGGGCATGGCCCATCTGGAACAGCGGCGCAAGGCCACCGGTGGCGATCACCCGCATCTCGCGCCCGTATTCACCCTTGATCTGGTCGCAAATGCCGTTGACGAGGCCGACATAGCCCCAGAACACGCCAGATTGCATGCAGGCCACCGTATTGGTGCCAATCACCCGCTCGGGCTTGGTGACATCCACATGCGGCAGGGCGGCGGCGGCCATATGCAACGCTTCGAGGGAAAGGTTGACGCCCGGCGCAATGACCCCGCCCACATAGGCCCCATCCTCGGCCACCACGTCAAAGGTCGTCGCAGTGCCAAAATCCACCACAATCAGGTCGCCCCCGTGCCGGTCAAAGGCACCCGCCGTGTTCACCAGCCTGTCCGGCCCCACGGCCACGCCTGCATCTACCCGGGGCGGCACCGGCAGGGCGCATTCCGGCTTGCCCACCACCATCGGGCGGCAATTGAAGTAACGGTCCGAGAAGACCCGCAGGTTGAACACCACGCGCGGCACCGTCGATGAGATAATCACCGCGTCGATATCCACCGCCACCTTGCGATGCTCCATCAACTGGCTGAACCACACCCAATACTGATCCGCCGTGCGCTGATGCTCGGATGAGGTGCGCAGGGTCGCCACAAAGCGCGTCCCGTCCCAAATCGAAAACACCGTGTTGGTGTTGCCGCAGTCGATGCAAAGCAGCATTCCCGCCCCTCTCAGAAAAAGACCTCGCCCGCCGCGATGCCGCGCAGGCCGGTCTTGGTTTGAAGCTGAAGGTAGCCCATTTCGTCGATGGTTTTGAAGGTGCCGGTCAGCGCCTCTCCGGGCAGCCGCGCCGTGATCACCTCGCCCAGCCGCGCCGCCCGGTCGAGCCATGCGCGGCGGATGGGGGCAAAGCCATGGGTGGCAAAGCTGGCCTCATGGCGGGCGTAGGCGGGGGCCAGAGCGTCCAGAAACTCCTCCGGCGTCACCCGCCCCCCGGCTTCCTGCGCCAAGGCCACCGGCCGCACCGCGCCGGGCTCCACCTCGCCCACATCGGGCGGTTCAATCAGGTTGACCCCAATGCCAATCAACAGCCCGTCCAGCGTGCCATCAGGCCGTGGCCCGAGGCTCTCCAACAGAATACCCGCCACCTTGCCGCCATTCAGCAGCACATCATTCGGCCATTTCAGCGAAAGCCCATCAGGCCGCCCGGTGACGGCGACAAAGGCATCAAACAGCGCCAGCGCCGCCACAAAGCTGCGTTGCGCCGCCGCCTGCGCCGTGCCGGGGTTTGGCAGCGCCAATGTTGCAGTGAAGGCCCCCTCCGGGTTTGCCCAAGGCCGCCCGCGCCGCCCGTGCCCGCCGGTCTGGCGATGGGCCAGCACCCACACCGGCCCCGCGTAGCCCGCAAAACCATCGCGGGCCACCATCATAGTTGAAGGACAGCTCGGAAGAACGATCCGGCCCGCGTCAGTTGACAAGTGTCGCCGCCGCCGCCGCCGCGTAGCCGTCCACCCCGAAGAGGTTGACGATACCGAGCACCATGATCGCCGCCGCAGCCACGAGGAAGCCAAAGGTCAACGGGCTCATATGGCCCTCCACCGGCTCTACGCTCTCTTCGCCGAAATACATGTAGTAAACGATCCGCAGGTAGTAGAACGCGCCAATCACGCTGGCCACCGCACCGGCCACCGCAAGCCATGCCATGTTGGCATCCACCGCAGCCCGCAGCACCGCGAACTTGCCGAAGAACCCGAGCAGCGGCGGAACGCCAGCGAGGGAGAACATCAGCACCAGCAGCGCCAGCGCCTTCACAGGCTCCCGGCTGCCAAGCTGGCGCATGCTGTCAATCGCGGTGATGTGCCGCCCGTCGCGCTCCATGCTGAGGATGAAGGCGAAGGTGCCGATGTTCATGGTCACATAGATCGCCATGTAAATCAGCATCGCCGTCACGCCCTGCTCGGTGCCCGAGGCGAGCCCCACAAGCGCGTAGCCCATATGGGCTATGGAGGAATAGGCCATCAGCCGCTTGATGTCGCGTTGCCCAACAGCGGCGATGGAGCCGAGGAACATCGACAGAACAGCCAGCAGCGCAAGGATCTGGGCCCAGTCGCCGGTGGCATTGCCGAAGGCATCATGCAGCACGCGGGCAAACAGCGCCATGGCTGCCACCTTGGGCGCGGTCGCAAAGAAGGCTGTTATCGGTGTCGGCGCGCCCTCGTACACGTCCGGCGTCCACATGTGGAACGGCACGGCGCTGATCTTGAAGGCGAGACCCGAGATGATGAAGACAAGGCCAATGAGCAGGCCAAGCGGCATCTCGCCCTCGCCCGCCGCTGCGATGATCCCGGCAAACTGCGTGGTGCCCGCGTAGCCGTAGGTCAGCGAGGCGCCATAGAGCAGCAGGCCCGAAGACAGTGCGCCCAGAACGAAGTATTTCAGGCCAGCTTCGGTGGATTTCACCCCGTCGCGCCGGATCGCGGCCACCACGTAGAGCGCGAGCGATTGCAGCTCCAGCCCCATGTAAAGCGCCATCAGGTCGCCCGCCGACACCATCAGCATCATGCCGACAACCGCAAGCACCACCAGAACCGGGTATTCAAACTTGAGCAAGCCACGGCGCGCCATGAACTCCTGGCTCATCATCAGCACGCAGGCCGCGCTGACGAGGATCACCACCTTGGCGTAGCGGGCAAAGCCATCGTCAATGAAGAGGCCGCCAAAGGCCGTGCGGTCATTCCCGCCCGACATCAGCACCCAGACGGCCACGGCAATCATCACCGCGCTGGCCGCCCATGTGAGCGTGCCGGCCATGCCGTCCTTCTCGGTGTAGACGGCGCCAATCAGCGCAGCCATCGCGAAGAGCGAAAGGAAGATCTCCGGCAGGAGAATGGCTAGATCGGTCGAAATCATCAGTGGTCTCCCGTTTCCGCCACTTGGGTCGTGGGGCTGAAGTCCGCCACGGCCGTCTCGTATTTACCCACCAGCGCCTCAACCGAAGGGCCGATGATATCTGTCACCAGCGCCGGGTAGACACCCAGCAACAGGGTCATCACCACCAGCGGCGCAAAGATCGCGCGCTCGCGGCGCGACATGTCGGTGATGGTCTTCAGGCTTTCCTTGATCAGGTCGCCCAGCACCACCCGGCGGTAGAGCCAGAGCGCATAGGCCGCGCTGAGGATCACGCCCGAGGTCGCAAAGAGCGCCACCCATGTGTTCACCTGGAAGATGCCCATCAGCACGAGGAACTCGCCGATAAAGCCCGAGGTGCCCGGCAGGCCCACGTTAGCCATGGTGAAGAAGCAGAAGATCAGCGCATAGGCCGGCATCCGGTTAATGAGGCCGCCATAGGCGTCAATCTCGCGGGTGTGCATCCGGTCGTAGATCACGCCAACGATGAGGAAGAGCGCGCCCGAGATGAAGCCGTGGCTGATCATCTGGAAGATCGCACCGTCAATCCCCTGCTGGTTGGCGGCAAAGATACCCATGGTCACATAGCCCATGTGCGCCACCGAGGAGTAAGCGATCAGCTTCTTCATGTCCTCCTGCGCCAGCGCCACCAGCGAGGTGTAGACGATGGCGATGGCGCTCATCCAAAAGACAAGCGGTGCCAGCACATCCGAGCCCACGGGGAACATCGGCAGCGAGAAGCGGAGAAAGCCATAGCCCCCCATCTTCAGCAGGATCGCCGCCAGCACCACCGAACCCGCCGTGGGCGCCTGCACGTGCGCATCCGGCAGCCAGGTGTGCACCGGCCACATCGGCATCTTCACCGCAAAGCTGGCAAAGAAGGCGAGGAACAGCAGCGTCTGCAAGCCCCCGACGATCTGGAAGCCGAACAGGCTCATCGTTCCGGTCGAGAAGTTGTGCTGCAACAGCTGGGCAATGTCGGTCGTGCCCGCATCCACATACATCGCGATCATCGCCACCAGCATCAGCACCGAGCCGAGGAAGGTGTAGAGGAAGAACTTGAACGCCGCATAAATCCGGTTCGCCCCGCCCCAGATCCCGATGATCAGGAACATCGGGATCAGGCCCGCCTCGAAGAACAGGTAGAATAGCACCAGATCGAGCGCGCAGAAAACGCCAAGCATCAGCGTTTCCAGCAGCAGGAAGGCAATCATGTATTCCTTCACCCGCACCTTCACATTCCACGCCGACCAGATGGTCAGCGGCATCAGGAAGGTGGTGAGCATGACGAAGAGCACCGAAATGCCGTCCACGCCCATCTTGTACTTCAGCCCCATCAGCCACTCGCGCTCTTCCACAAACTGGAAGCCGGTGTCAGCCGGGTCGAACTGGGCAATCAGGAAGAGCGAAACGATGAAGGTCGCGCCAGTGGCAATGAGCGCCAGCCACTTGGCATTCTTCTGGGCCGCCGCGTCGTCACCACGCAGGAACAGCGCGAGGATCACCGCCGCGATGGCCGGGATGAAGGTGATGATAGAGAGCAGGTTGTCCATCAGTTGGCCCCTCCGGTGATAGACATCCAGGTGACAAGCACCACGATCCCCAGCACCATCGCCGCCGCATAGGCGAAGATGTAGCCGGATTGTGCGCGGCCCGCGAGCCGGGTGAAGAAGGGGATGATCCCCAGGGCAAGCCCGTTGATCCCGCCGTCAATGGTGCCGGCATCCCCCTTCTTCCAAAGGAAATTGCCGAGCCGCTGCGCGGGCTTCACGAAGATCACGTCATAGATCTCGTCAAAGTACCACTTGTTGAGCAGGAAGCGGTAAAGGATCGGCTGGTTCTCGGCCAGCTGTTTCGGGGTCTCGGGGCGGCTGATATAGAACACCCAAGCCATGCCGAGGCCAAAGAGCATCGCGAGGAAGGGCGAGAGCTTCACCCATTTCGGCACGCTATGCGCATCGTCCAAAATGGTGTTCTCGGGGCCGAAGTAGAGCGCGCCGTCACCGGGGTTGCCGCCAAAGGCCGCATGGTGCTCGGCATCCGCGCCGTGATCGTCGGTCACAACCACTTCCACGTCTTCGGGGCTGGTGGCCATCTCGGTGGCCTCGTCGCTATGCTCCTCGGCAGCGGCAGCCTCTTCGCTGTGCTCATCGGCCGCGCCGTGGCCTTCTTCCGAGGCATGAGCCTCACCGGCCAGCGGAATGCCATAGAACTTCGCCACCTGATCGGTGTGCCCAAAGAAGCTGCTCATCCAGATCATACCCGCAAAGATCGCCCCAAGCGCCAGCACGCCAAGCGGCACCAGCATGGTCATCGGGCTCTCATGGGCGTGCTCGTGGGTGTGCTTGTCGCCACGTGGCTTGCCAAAGAAGGTCATGAAGATGAGCCGCCAAGAGTAGAAGCTCGTCATCGCCGCCGCGATCACCAGCAGCCAGAAGCCGAGCTGCCCGGCAGGCGTGCCCGCCGCAAAAGCGCTCTCGATGATCGCATCCTTGGAGAGGAAGCCGGCAAAGCCGATATAGGTCAGCGGAATGCCCACCCCGGTAATCGCCAACGTGCCGATCATCATCGCCCAGAAGGTCACCGGCAGCTTGTCTTTCAGCCCGCCATAGTTCCGCATGTCCTGCTCATGGTGCATCCCGTGGATCACGGAGCCCGCACCGAGGAAGAGCATCGCCTTGAAGAAGGCGTGGGTGAAGAGGTGGAACATCGCCGCCGAATACATGCCCACGCCCGCGGCTACGAACATGTAGCCAAGTTGCGAACAGGTCGAATAGGCGATCACGCGCTTGATGTCGTTCTGCACCAGCCCCACAGTCGCTGCGAAGAAGGCGGTGAAGGCACCGATGTAAACAATAAAGGTGGCCGCATCGGGGGCGAATTCATACAGCGGCGACATCCGGCACACGAGGAAGACCCCCGCCGTCACCATGGTTGCCGCGTGGATCAGCGCCGACACCGGGGTCGGGCCTTCCATCGCGTCCGGCAGCCATGTGTGCAGGAACAGCTGGGCCGATTTGCCCATCGCGCCGACGAACAGCAGGAAGCCCAGCAGGTTGGCCGCGTTCCACTCCGTCCAGAGGAAGGTGATGTTTGTTTCGGCCAGCTCGGGCGCCGAGGCAAAGATCACGTCAAAGTCGATGCTGTCCGTCAGGAAGAACAGCCCGAAGATGCCAAGGGCAAAGCCAAAGTCCCCCACCCGGTTGACCACGAAAGCCTTGATCGAGGCCGCTCCCGCGCTCGGCTTGCGGATGTAAAAGCCGATCAGCAGGTACGAGGCCACGCCCACGCCTTCCCAGCCGAAGAACATCTGCACGAGGTTGTCCGCAGTCACCAGCGCCAGCATCGCGAAGGTGAAGAACGACAGATAGGCAAAGAAGCGCGGCCGATAGCTCTCTCCCTCGCGGAAGTGCTCGTCATGGGCCATGTAGCCAAAGGAATAAAGGTGCACGAGGCTGGACACGGTGGTGACAACGATCAGCATGATCGCCGTCAAACGGTCCAGCCGGATCGCCCAATCGGTGCTCAGGCTCCCGCTCTCGATCCACCGCATGATGGTGATCTGCTCGGTCTGCCCGTCAAAGCTGAAAAAGACGATCCAGCTCAGGATGGCCGACAAAAACAGCAAGCCCGTGGCAATGACCATGCCCGCCTTCTCGCCAACGATCCGCCAGCCGAAGCCGCAGATGATGGCGCCGACGAGTGGCGCGAAGAGGATGATGGTTTCCATGGCCCCTTACCCCTTCATGTTGTTGACGTCTTCCACCGCGATCGTGCCACGGTTGCGGAAGAAGCAGACGAGAATGGCGAGGCCGATGGCAGCCTCTGCGGCGGCAACGGTCAGCACGAAGAGGGTGAAGATCTGGCCCGTCAGGTCGCCGAGAAAGGCGGAGAAGGCGACGAGGTTGATATTCACTGCCAGCAGCATCAGCTCGATCGACATCAGAATGATGATCACATTCTTCCGGTTGAGGAAGATGCCGAAGATGCCGATGACGAACAGCGCCGCCGCGACAGTCAGGTAGTGTTCCAGTCCGACCATCAGTTAAAGGTCTCCATCCTGAAGCGTTTCTTGCCGTTGCGCATGGCGGGGAAGGCCGCCGCACAGCCGCAGGTTTCTTTTCGGGCAGCCCCAACCGAAGCGCCGAGCGATTTGCGCCCGATCCGCCGGGCCATGTCGTCAAAGCTGTAGCTGCGCTTGTCGTCAACAACCCGCTTCAACTCCTGCTGCACCCGGTCGCGCTGCGAAAACTTGCGTGTCTTGCCGTCGCAAAAGCCCCGGGTTTCCTCCTCGCAGGCCGAGCATGCTTTGATCTGCTTGCCGCTCGCGCAGGCGGTCACAACAACCGCGCGGGTGCAGTCGCCACCAACGCAGGTTTCCACCACATGGCTCACGATGCCTTTGCCAACCAGCGCATGACGGCTGGCATGATAGGAGCCGACAGCGCCAAGCTGGCGGTTGCACTGCTCCAGCGTTAGCGCCGCAACGGGGCCAGCCGAAGTGGCCAGCGCGGTGAGGGTCATGGCAACCATCGCTCTCAAACCCCCTGCCCCAAACGCACGGCCCGGCGCATGCGCCAGCGCCGCACCGCCCGCAGCACAGCCACACCGGCCAGCGCCTTGAGGGCCCAGAGCGCGACAAAGCCGCCAACGCCGACCGAGGCCAGCATCATGTGCCAAAGGTCCAGCATCAAAGCCCCTGCCCCGGTTTCACGTCGATCACTTCCATCGCCTCGGCCGGATCGCGATACATCTGCGCCAGCACGTCCTGCCGCTTCACGTCGGTGCGGTGGCGCAGGGTCAGCACGATGGCACCGATCATGGCAACCAGCAGGATCAGGCCCGCGATCTGGAACAGCAGAAAATACTGATCGTAGATCACCAAGCCAAGCAGGCCGGTGTTGGGGTTGTTGGTCGGGGTGATCTCGCCAAGGCTGCCCGCCACGGCCACGCCATCGGCAGAGACCCATGCGCCATAAACCATGCCCAGTTCCATCAACAGCACCACGCCGATCACGGCGGCAAGCGGCACGTATTTGGCCATCTCGCCGCGCAGCTCGGCAAAGTCCACATCCAGCATCATCACGACGAAGAGGAACAGCACCGCCACCGCGCCGACGTAAACAATCACCAGCAGCATGGCCACAAACTCGGCCCCCAGCAGCACAAAGAGCGCGGCGGCGCTGAGGAAGCTCAGGATCAGCCAGAGCACCGAATGCACCGGGTTGCGGCTGACCACTACGAAGAAGCCCGCCACGACCACGATGATCGCAGCCACGTAAAAGGCAAAGTCAGCGACCGTCATGCGCCCTCTCCCTTGGTTTTCTGAATTTCGGCCTGCGCCAGTTCCATCGCCTTGGTCATGGCCGGCACACCGCCGAACATGCTCATCATCGCGATGACCTCGGCCACCTCTTGCGGGCTTGCGCCAGCCTCAAGTGCGTGGCGCACCGTCAGCGTAATCTGGTCTTCCGCCTGCGCCCCCAACACCGTGAGGGCCGCCAGCGTCACCAGCAGACGGGTGCGCGCGTCCAGCCCCTCGGGGTTGAAGGTCTTGCCCATCCACATTTCCATCATGTCCTTGGGCATGGTGGGCATGAAATCCCCCATCCCGGGCATCTTGAAGGAGGTAAGATCAGGATTGACGTTCTTCGCCATCTCCTGCCCCTGCTCCATGAGCTGCTGGAAAAGCTTGTTGAAATCACTCGTCATCCTGCGGCCTCCTCTTCGGCCTCGAAGACCTCCATCGCCGCATTCAGCGCGTTGATCGCCGCCGGAAAGCCGCCATACATCGCCATCTGAAAGATGATCTCGGCAATCTCCTCCCGGCTGGCCCCGGCCTTGCGCGCCGAGGCAACATGCACCTTGAGTTGCGGGCGGGTCTGCCCGCCAAGAGCCGTCAGCCCTGCGACAGTCGCCAGAAACCGGGTTTTGTCATCGACAACACCGCGATTGTAGAAATGCCCCCAAGGCACCTCGACCATGCTGCGCGACATGCCCGGAAGCAGCGCATCATAGCGCTCGCGCAGCACCTCTTCGAGACCGGGGTTGAAGGTCTCGGAAATGGGCTTGCCGCGCGCGTAGGCGTCTTCGCCGTTATGCTCGTTGTCGAGGCTCATCGGTAAGGCGCATCCAGCTCCAGATTGCGGGCAATCTCGGCCTCCCAGCGCTCGCCATTCGCCAGCAGCTTGTCCTTGTCGTAGAACAGCTCTTCACGGGTCTCAGTGGCGAATTCGAAGTTGGGCCCTTCCACGATCGCATCCACCGGGCAGGCTTCCTGGCAGAAGCCGCAGTAGATGCACTTGGTCATGTCGATGTCATAGCGCGTGGTGCGGCGCGAGCCATCTTCGCGAGGCTCGGCATCAATCGTGATCGCCTGTGCCGGGCAGATCGCCTCGCAGAGTTTGCAGGCGATGCAACGCTCCTCGCCGTTGGGGTAGCGGCGCAGCGCGTGCTCGCCCCGAAAGCGCGGGCTGAGCGGCCCTTTCTCATGCGGATAGTTCACCGTCGCCTTGGGCGCGAAGAAGTACTTCAACCCAAGCCGAAAGCCCGCAATCCAGTCGGACAGCAGGAAGTACTTTGTGGCGCGGTTCCAGTCGATCTGGGTCATTTGGGCTCCGTCATCCCCGCAGGTTGAAATCGCTGCGCATGTTGGGCGCGTTCTTCATCTTCTCCGCCTGCTCCTTCATCTCGGCAAAGGGGTCGATCCCCCTCAGCGAGCAATGAAGCGCGTGCAGCACGCCGGTAAAGTCATCCACGCTCACCAGCGCCGGCGTCTTAACCTTCTCGGCCAGATGGGCAAACCACTGGTTCACCACCTCGCCCGTCTTGGCCAGCTGCGAGCCCTCAAGCTGCGGCAGGTCATAGCCAAGCCGCTCCTGCGCCAGCCAGTTGTTCACAACCATCCCGGTGGTCTCCGGGTTGATCTGGTCCCACTTCGGTTTGCTCTCGCCAAAGCTGCCCAGCATCACCGTCCGAAACGTACCCGCCTCGGAATAGATCGTCTGATGCGGCGCCTCCTCCATCCAGGTGGCAATGGCCTCCGCCGGGGTCTGTTCCTCTTCGCTCATGGTTTACCCTCCCATCGCAAACCGCGCCCAGAAGGCACCGAAGACTTCGAACTTGGCGAGGAAGGCAACGAGCACCACCCAGGCCAGCGAGAACGGCAGAAACACTTTCCAGCCGATCCGCATGAGTTGGTCGTAGCGATAGCGCGGGGTGATCGCCTTGATCATCGAGAAGATGAAGAAGAAGAAACACATCTTCAGCACCATCCAGAGGATGCCATCAGGCAGCCCCGGAATGGGCGAGAGCCAGCCACCGAAGAACAGCAGCGTGACCAGAGCGCACATAAGCACCACCGCCACAAGCTCGCCAATCATGAAGAGCAGGAAGGGGGTGGAGGAATATTCAACCTGATAGCCCGCCACCAGCTCCGATTCTGCCTCGGGCAGGTCAAACGGTGGGCGGTTGGTTTCAGCCAGAGCCGAGATGAAGAACAGGAACACCATCGGGAAGTGCGGCAGCCAGTACCAGCCCAGCAGCCCCCAGCCGGTGTCTTGCGCGGCAACGATGGAGCCGAAGTTCATCGAACCGGTCGACAGGATCACGCCGATGATGATCAGGCCGATGGAAACCTCGTAGCTGATCATCTGCGCAGCAGAGCGGAGCGAGCCGAGGAACGGATACTTCGAGTTCGAGGCCCAGCCGCCCATGATCACGCCGTAAACCTCCAGCGAGGAAACGGCGAAGACGTAGAGGATGGCCACGTTGATATCGGCCAGCACCCACCCGTCATTGAACGGAATCACCGCCCAGGCAATCAGCGCCATCACGAGGCTGACCATGGGGGCGAGGAAGAACACCGCCTTGTCGGCTCCGGCGGGCACCACGATCTCTTTCACGATGTATTTGCCGAAGTCCGCAAAACTCTGCAGCAGACCGAAAACGCCCACAATGTTCGGGCCTTTGCGCATCTGGACAGCCGCCCAGATCTTGCGGTCGGCATACATCAGGAAGGCCAGTGCCACCATCAGCGGGATCACCAAAAGCAGCACCTGCCCTACGGTCAGAAGGACGATGCCAAATCCGGTGTTGGTGAAGAAATCTGCCATTCTGCCTTACGTCCTCAAACCGTGGGTATGCCCCGAGCCTTGCAATCCTCAACCGCCACTTCCGCGTCGATATTGGTTGGCCCGCTCGGGAGCGCTGGCGATATGGTGTAAACAGCATCCGCCCGCCAAAGGCCAGCCTCTTCGGCCACTCTTGTGCGGACGTGACGCACGAAGCCGTAGCCCCGGATCAACGTGTATTGCGCGGCAGCGCAGAGGGCATATTCCTCCACATCCACCTCGTCGCGCGCACCCTTCATCTCAACGATGAAACCCACCAGTTCGCCATCCAGAAGGCGGGTTTCGATGCCCTGATACTCCGGCTCAAACGGCAGCGCCCGGCGGCCAACCACCTCGGGCAACGCATCGCCCTCGGGGTTGTCAAAGGCAATGCCATGGCCCTCGGGGCGGCTTTCCCCGCACCCGGCCAGCAGCGCCGCCGCCAAAAGAGCCGAAAGCCCCCGCACCCGGCTTACTCCGCAGCCAACGGGGCATTGCGCCGCGCTTTGGTGCCAGCAGAAAGCTCGGCCATCACTTCGGAGGCCCGTGCGACCGGGTTGGTCAGATAGTGATCCTTGATCGCGGCCACAAACTCGGCCTCGCCGAGCGTGCCCTCGTCGAGCGGCTGCCATTCATTTTCCGGCACCGCATCGACGCCTGCCAGATGGGGCACCTCCGCCACCAGCGCCTGACGGAGCTGCGCAAGGCTGTCCCACGGCTGGGCCTCGCCCTCCATCTGTGCCGAAGCGGCCCGCAGGATCGCCCAGTTTTCCTTCGCCTCACCCGGCGGGAAGCCCGCGCGGAAGGCCAGCTGCGGGCGGCCCTCGGTGTTGACGAACAGCCCGTTTTCTTCGGTCCATGCCGCGGCAGGCAGGATCACATCGGCGCGGTGTGCGCCCCGGTCGCCGTGGCTGCCTTGGTAAATCACGAACGGACCGTCAGCGATGTCGACCTCGTCAGCCCCGAGGTTCCAGATCACCTCGGCCCCGTCGATCGCGGCGTCCAGGCCACCCTCGGTCACAGCAGCCACATCCATCGCGCCCACGCGGGAGGCGGCGGTGTGCAGCACCAGCAGTTTGCCTGCGCCCACCGCTTTCATCGCGGCGCCCAGCACGGCAGCGCCATCGGCCTCGCGCAACGCGCCCTGCCCGATCACCACCAGCGCACCTTCTGCCGCCTCATCCAATTTGGAGAGCGCGGCCCGGTCTGTGCCGAGGTGCGTGTAATCATAAGTCAGATCCACAGCCTGACCGACGAGCGAAACCTCCGCCCCATTGAGCCAAGCCTTGCGAATCCGCGCGTTCAGCACCGGTGCCTCGGCGCGCGGGTTGGTGCCGATCAGGATGATGGACTTGGCAGCATCGATATCTTCAATGCGTGCCGTGCCAGCATAGCCCGAGCGGTTGCCTGCGGGCAGCTTGGCGCCATCGGTCCGGCACTCCACCGTGCCGCCTCGGCTCTCCACCAGCTGTTTCAGCGCAAATGCCGCCTCTACCGGGGCCAGATCGCCAACCAAACCGGCAATCTTCTTGCCCTTGGTCGCTTCGCTCACCTTGGCCAGCGCCTCGCCCCAGCTTGCGGGCCGCAGCTTGCCGTTCTCGCGAATGTAGGGCTTGTCGAGTCGCTGGCGGCGCAGCCCGTCCCAGACAAAGCGGCTCTTGTCCGAAAGCCACTCCTCGTTCACCCCGTCATGGTTGCGTGGCAAAATGCGCATCACTTCGCGGCCCTTCACATCCACCCGGATGTTGGAGCCAAGCGCATCCATCACGTCGATCGACTCAGTCTTGGTCAGCTCCCACGGGCGGGCGGTGAAGGCATAGGGCTTGCTCACAAGAGCGCCCACCGGGCACAGGTCGATGATGTTGCCCTGCAACTCGCTGTCCAGCGTCTCGCCCAGATAGCTGGTAATCTCCGCATCCTCACCCCGGCCGGTCTGGCCCATCTGGGTGATGCCGGCCACCTCGGTGGTGAAGCGCACGCAGCGGGTGCAGCTGATGCAGCGGGTCATGTGGGTTTCGACCAGCGGGCCGAGGTTCAGATCGTCCACCGCACGCTTTGGCTCGCGATAGCGCGAAAAGTCCACGCCATAGGCCATCGCCTGATCCTGCAGGTCGCACTCGCCGCCCTGATCGCAAATCGGGCAATCCAGCGGGTGGTTGATGAGCAAAAACTCCATCACCCCCTCGCGGGCCTTCTTCACCATCGGAGAGTTGGTTTTTACCACCGGCGGCTCACCGTCCTTGCCGGGGCGCAGGTCTTTCACCTGCATGGCGCAGCTGGCGGCGGGCTTAGGCGGGCCGCCCACCACTTCCACCAGACACATCCGGCAGTTTCCGGCAATCGACAGGCGTTCATGGTAACAGAAACGCGGAACCTCAATCCCGGCTTGCTCACAAGCCTGAATGAGCGTCATCGCGCCCTCTACCTCAACTTCTTTGCCGTCAATGATGATCTTGCGCAGGTCGCTCATGCGGGGCCCTCTTGGCTGCCCCGAACCGGCACCTGCCATGGGCCCCTGCCCCGCCGCGCCGCATCCGGGTGATGCTGCGCTCTTGTAGGCGTCTCGGGGGGTGAGTTTCAACCCTCACGCCCCCGAAAAATCCTTAACACTCGCCACGCCTTATCCGCATCGCCGCGGCGCAGCGCAAATGCGCTTTATCGCGCCCGCATCAGGTTCCCGGCCTGGGTCTTTGCGGCAATCTCTTCGCGGCCCAGCTTGCAATAGCTCGCCGTGCTGCCATCAACCCCCTTGGAGCGCATGTAGTCGCGCGCCTTGCCGACAAGCCGCGCCTTCTGCGCCTTGTCATCCACATAGGCGTCGATCTCATCATCGCTGAACCCTTCGGCCCGCGCCTGCTTTTTAAGGGAATTCAAAAAGCTATAGCCCCGGAGCGTGCGGGCAGAGATATCTGGGCATTTCTCCGAAATCTCCAACGCGATGCCCACCGAGATCAGCCCGCCGTTCACCGCCTTGCTGTCCGCCAGCGATTTTGCCGCCGCCGCGCCGGAGAATCCCAGCGCCACCATCACCGCAATAACCGCGCCGCCCAATAACTTGCCTGCATGTCTCATTACATTCACCTTCTCTGTCCGTTTCGGGCGCATTTGCGCCTCGGCTTCGGTAAACCAGATGGGGCCAGAGCAGTGGCTATGCAATAACAAGGCCCATGTCATCCGCTGACAGAGCCTCACATACCCTTGATTCTGTTGGAGTTTGGCGAAAAGCCGCTATTGCGGGCGAGGCCAGCGCCGCAGCGCGAGGCTCAGCACCAGAAGCGCGCCCAGAAGCGAGCAGATCGGGTAGGCCAAGAAGATGAGCTCGTGCGGCAGGTCAAAGGAACTACTCAAGGCCCGCAGGATGTAGGGCGCGCCCCACGCCAAAAACAGGAAGCCGAGGCCGTAAGCCACAGCCTCCCCCACCGCACGCCCCGAGCGAAGCGCAATCAGTGCAATCGCCCCCGACAGGATCAGCATCGAGAGTACGCTGATGCCCTGAACCACAAGGACGAGGCCGCTGGTCATTCGGCGGCAATCGCGCCGCGCTTGCTGGCAATCCGATCTTCGATCACATCGCGGAAGTTCTTGATAAGCCCCTGAATCGGCCAGGCCGCCGCATCGCCGAGGGCACAAATCGTGTGGCCTTCAACCTGCTTGGTCACGTCAAAGAGCATGTCGATCTCTTCCACGCTGGCCTCGCCTTTCACCAGACGGTCCATCACGCGCATCATCCAGCCCGTGCCTTCACGGCAGGGGGTGCACTGCCCACAGGACTCGTGCTTGTAAAACTTGCTCAAGCGCCAGATCGCCTTGATGATATCGGTGCTCTTGTCCATCACGATCACAGCCGCCGTGCCAAGGCCAGAGCCCAGCTCGCCGCGCAGGTAATCAAAGTCCATGATGGCGTCTTTCATGTGCTCGCCGCGCACGCAGGGCACCGAAGAGCCGCCCGGAATCACCGCCAGCAGGTTGTCCCACCCGCCGCGAATACCGCCGCAATGCTTCTCGATCAGCTCCTCGAAGCTGATGCTCATCGCCTCTTCCACCACGCAGGGGTTGTTCACATGGCCCGAAACCGCAAACAGCTTGGTCCCGGCATTGTTCTGACGTCCAAACCCGGCAAACCACGCCCCGCCCCGCCGCAGGATCGTCGGCACCACGGCAATCGATTCCACGTTGTTCACCGTGGTCGGGCAGCCATAAAGGCCGGCCCCGGCAGGGAACGGCGGCTTCATCCGCGGCATGCCCTTCTTGCCCTCAAGGCTCTCCAGCAGCGCAGTTTCTTCGCCGCAGATGTAGGCCCCGGCGCCGTGGGCGAGGAAAATGTCGAAGTCCCAGCCAGAGCCAGAGGCATTCTTGCCCACCAGACCGGCGTCATAGGCCTCGTCGATCGCGGCCTGAAGCGCCTCGCGCTCGCGGATGTATTCACCGCGGATGTAAATGTAGCAGGTGTGCGCGTTCATCGCGAAGCTGGCAATCAGGCAACCCTCGATAAGCGTATGCGGATCGTGGCGCATGATCTCGCGGTCCTTGCAGGTGCCCGGCTCCGATTCGTCCGCGTTCACAACGAGGTAGGCAGGCCGCCCGTCGCTTTCCTTGGGCATGAAGCTCCACTTCAGCCCGGTCGGAAAGCCCGCGCCGCCCCGGCCCCGCAGGCCACTGGCCTTCATCTCGTCGATGATCCAGTCGCGGCCCTTCTTGATCAGGTCAGCCGTATTGTCCCAATGCCCACGCGCCTGCGCGCCCTTTAAGGTGCGCTCATGCATCCCGTAGATGTTGGTAAAAATGCGGTCGCTGTCCTGCAACATGGGCTGGCTCCAAATTCGGCTTCGCAATTCGGGAGATAGCTGAACCCCCGCGCCAATGCCAGAGGGTTCTGGCACCGACAGATTGACATTTCCCTGCCCCGTGGCGTCGCGCCCCCGGGGCCGGTGTTACTTTCGGCGCCGCCACATTGCGGCAAGGTTGACCATGGCAAAGACGAAGCAGGCCATGGCCACGAGGTAGATCAGCAGCTCAAACCGCGCCGCCAGCCCCAGTTTCACCACCAGCCACGGGGCCAGTATCGCCAGCACCCCAGCGGCTGCGATGAGCAGCGCAATCCGGCGACCGGTACGGGCAAAGGCCTTCTCTTCCTCCGGGCTCACGCGCGCCGCCTCAGTAGACGTCGCCCTTCTTCACCCGGCCCGAAAACTCGGTCTCGCCCCCGCTGGCCAGTGTCTTGGCCTGGCCAACCCAATCGTCGCGGCGCACGCGGCCCCGGAAACCTTCCAGATTGTCGTCAACCCAGTCGACCTCGGCCTCGCTCCACCGCGAAATCTGGTCGAAATGGTAAAAGCCCATGGAGTGCAGCAGTTTTTCCAGCTTCGGTCCCACGCCCTTGATGGCCTTGAGGTTGTCGGGCTTGCCGCCGCGCGGCGAGGCCAGCGTGCCCGGCTTCTCGCCAACAGTTGGCTGCTGCGCACCGTCGCCGCCCTTGTCTTTCTCAACTTCGGGGCCCTTGCCCGCAGCCCCGTCCTTGACGGCTTCCGTGCCGTCTTCGGTGGGCTGCTCCGTGCTGCTGCCCGCCGTTTCGGCCTCGGCGCCCGCCTTGGGGCCGGGCTTTGCGGCATCGGCATCGGAGGCCTTGTCACCGTCGGTCGAGCTTGCGTCTGCGCCGCTCGCACCGGCAGGTGCTGTCGCCTGCCCTTTCGCATCGTCAGAGCTTTTGCCCGCATCGGCGGCGCGCTCGGCATCGCCTGCACCACCCACCTTCTGATGATCGGCCTCCGCAGCCTCGGCAGCCGCCTCCTGCTTCGCGGGCGACCCTTTCACATCGGTGTTTTCCCATCCCGCGGCCTCGGCCCGGGCGCGGCTGGTGGGCGTGGCATTCTTGCCCGCCCAAGGCGTCAGCAGCGGCACTTCGGTGCCGTCGATCCGCTTCACCGTATCGCCAATATCGGTCGCCAGTTGCACACTGGCGTTGTATTTCGTCTTGCCGCTCTCATGCTCGGTCAGGCTGGTCAGCCCGCTCAGCGGTTCGGCGGCATAGCGGCCATTCTGCGGCCCCGGCACCGGAACCTTGCCCGCGCGCAGCTCTTCGATGATCTCGCCAAACCGCTCGGCGGTGAGGTCCTCGTAATAATCCTTGCCGATCTGCGCCATCGGCGCATTGGCGCAGGAGCCGAGGCATTCGACCTCTTCCCAGCTCAGCTTGCCGTCTTCCGAAATCTCATGCGGGTTCGCTGCAATCTTTTCCTTGCACACGGCCATCAGGTCTTCAGCGCCGCAGATCATGCAGCTCGTTGTACCGCACACCTGAATATGTGCAACGCTGCCAACAGGTTGCAGCTGGAACATGAAGTAAAAGCTGGCCACCTCCATTACCCGGATATCGGCCATGCCCAGCATCTTGGCGATGTGCTCAATGGCGGGCCGCGTCACCCAGCCTTCCTGCTCCTGCGCACGCCAGAGCAGCGGGATCACGGCACTGGCCTGCCGCCCCTCGGGATACTTGGTGATCTGTCCTTCCGCCCACTTCTGGTTGGCCTCGGTAAAGGCAAAGCTCTCGGGCTGGTCGTGGTAGAGGCGGCGAAGCATGGCTTACTCCGTGATCGGGAATGTCGGCATATCGTTCAGAATCGCGAACGACAGCGTGAAGGTGAAAAGCAGGAACAGCGCAACAAAGGTCGCCCCGCCCGCAACGATAGCCAGCGGATAGGCCGCCAGCGCCGACGGCACGCGCCGCGCCACGAAGATCGTGACCGACAGCGATGCAATCAGCATCAGGATAGAAACGAGCGCGGGCGTCATCGGCTCAGCGGTCCACCTCGCCGAACACGATATCCATCGTGCCGATGATGGCGGCAATATCGGCCAGCTGATGGCCCTTCGAGATGTGGTCCATCGACTGAAGGTGCAGGTAGCCCGGCGCACGCAGCTTGGCACGGTAAGGTTTGTTGGTGCCATCGGCCTTGAGATAAACGCCAAACTCCCCCTTCGGCGCTTCAACCGCGCAATACACCTCGCCCTCGGGCACGTGGAAGCCCTCGGTGTAGAGTTTGAAGTGGTGAATCAGCGCTTCCATCGACTGTTTCATCTCGCCGCGCTTCGGCGGGGTGATCTTGCCGCGCGAAAGCACATCGCCCTGCCCTTCCGGCGCGCGCAGCTTTTCGATGGCCTGCAGGATGATGCTGGTCGATTGCCGCATCTCCTCCATCCGCACGAGGTAACGGTCGTAGCAGTCACCGTTCTTGCCGATCGGAATCTCGAACTTGAACTCGTCGTAGCACTCATAGGGCTGAGCGCGGCGCAAATCCCAAGCCATGCCCGAGCCGCGCACCATCACACCGCTGTAGCCCCAATCCAGCACGTCCTGCTGGCTGACAACGCCAATGTCAGCGTTGCGCTGCTTGAAAATGCGGTTCTCGGTGAGCAGCCCGTCAATATCGTCCAGCCGGTTGGGGAACTTCTTCGCCCAGGCCTCGATATCGTCCAGCAACTCGGGCGGCAGATCCTGATGCACACCACCGGGCCGGAAATAGGCCGCGTGCAGCCGCGCACCGCAGGCCCGCTCGTAAAAGATCATCAGGTCTTCGCGTTCCTCGAAGCCCCAGAGCGGCGGGGTCAGCGCACCCACGTCCATCGCCTGCGTGGTCACGTTGAGCAGGTGGTTCAGCACCCGGCCAATTTCGGAAAACAGCACGCGGATCAGGCTGGCGCGGCGCGGCACAGGCGTGCCCGTCAGCTTTTCGATGGCGAGGCACCAAGCGTGCTCCTGATTCATCGGGGCCACATAGTCGAGCCGGTCGAGATAGGGCAGGTTCTGCAGGTAGGTGCGGCTTTCCATCAGCTTTTCGGTGCCGCGATGAAGCAGCCCGATATGCGGGTCGCACCGCTCCACAATCTCGCCGTCCAGCTCCAGCACAAGCCGCAAAACCCCGTGCGCCGCAGGGTGTTGCGGGCCGAAGTTGATGTTGAAGTTGCGGATCTGCTGCTCGCCTGTCAGCGCGTCCTCAAAGCCTTTGCCATCCATGGTCTCAGACCCTTTCCATGTTGCGCTGCCACGCTTCGGGCAGCGCCCCCATCTCATCGGCCACCGCAGCATATTGCGGGGCCAGCAACCGTTGCAGGGCGGCGCGGCGGCTGTCATCCAGCTCCAGCTCCGGCCCCGCGTTAATCTTCTCACCCGTCTCCGCCTTCAACCGGTCGATCCCGAGAAAGTCGCACAGCGCCCGAACAGAGCCGGGCTTGAACAGGTCTTCGTAAAAGCCGCACATCACCCGTTCGCGGGGCAATGCAGCCAGCTTGGCCAGCACGGCGGCATAATCGCCACGCTGGGTAATATCGGTGTTCTCGCCCCGCAAGGCCTTGTCGAGCAACCGCAGGGCATAACCCTCCGCGTCATCCGTCTTGCCCCGCTCGGCACGCTTGCCAGCCATGAAGCGGCACTGGCTCCAATACCGCTCTACCGGATCGCGCATGAGGAAGATAAAGCGCGTGTCGGACACAAGCTCCGCCATCTCGCGCAAGCGCTTCTGCGGCAGCAGGCAGTAGCTCGGCGTGATATCGGCCACCAGTTTCGCCTCACCCGCGCCTTCATAAAGCAGGTCCAGATAAGTCCGGTGGTCACGCTCCCCGATGACCAGCGCCGTCAGCCAACGCTCCATCTGCTTGAGCCTCCGGCGCAGGCGCGGCACCCGCCCCTCCTGCTCTCCGGCTTCCACCCTGGCAATCCTGTCGCGCAGCCGGGTGATCTGGGCCACAACCTGATCCTTCTGCCAATCCGGCTTCAGCCCCTCGACAGTGTCCCAGTAATGCAGCTCCTTGGCGACCGGCATGGCACATTGCGGATGCGCGTCGAGAAAGCCGTGCAGCCAGCTTGTGCCGGTCTTCGGCGCCCCGATGGCAAAAAGCAATGTCGCCTGCGCGCTCACCAATCAGCCCTTGGCTTCTTCGGTTTTCTCGTCGCCGGGCAGAATGTACTCCGCCCCCTCCCAGGGAGACATGAAGTCAAACTGGCGGTAGTCCTGTGTCAGCTTCACCGGCTCGTAGACAACCCGCTTCTCCACCTCGTCATAGCGCACCTCGGTGTAGCCCGTGGTGGGGAAGTCCTTGCGCAGCGGATGGCCGCGGAAGCCATAATCGGTGAGCAGGCGGCGCAGGTCCGGATGGCCCGAGAACATGATCCCGAACATGTCGAACACCTCGCGCTCAAACCAGTTGGCGCTGGGATGCTCACCCACGATCGAGGGCACCATCTCATCCTCGCGCACCGCAACCCGCAAGCGGATGCGCTGGTTCTGGTACATGCTGAGGAAGTGGTAAACCACGTCAAACCGCTTGTCCCGCTCGGGGTAATCAACGGCGGTGATGTCCACCAGCGTCGAGAAGCGGCAGTTGGCGTCGGTCTTCAGAAATTCCACGAACCCGGTCAGGTTCGACAGCGCCACATCCACGTTCAGCTCGTCAAAGGCCACATCCCAGCCCGCCACGCAATCGGGGCGACGCGCCTCCAGATGCTGGCCGAGTTCGTTCAGAGCATCGCTCATCTTGTCGTCCCTTTCTGGGTCAGCGCACCAGCGTCCCGGTGCGGCGAATGCGGCGCTGGAGTTGCAGCAGGCCATACATCAGCGCCTCTGCAGTCGGCGGGCAGCCGGGCACGTAAATGTCCACCGGCACGATCCGGTCGCAGCCACGCACCACCGAGTAGCTGTAGTGATAGTATCCGCCGCCATTGGCGCAGGAGCCCATCGAGATCACATAGCGCGGCTCGGGCATCTGGTCATAAACCTTGCGCAGCGCCGGGGCCATCTTGTTGGTCAGCGTGCCAGCCACGATCATCACGTCACTCTGGCGCGGAGAGGCGCGCGGCGCGATCCCGAAGCGTTCGGCATCATAGCGCGGCATCGAGGTGTGCATCATCTCCACCGCGCAGCAGGCAAGACCAAAGGTCATCCAGTGCAGCGAGCCGGTGCGCGCCCAGTTGATCAGGTCTTCCGTCGAGGTGAGCAAAAAGCCCTTGTCCTGAAGGTCGCGGTTCAGGCTTTGCACCGCCACATCCTTGTCGGCACCCGCCGTCGTGCGGCCATAGGGGGCCAGCTCGCCCTGCACCTGTGGATCGGCAAACTGCGGCGGCGTGCCGGTCTTTTCCGTCACTCCCATTCCAGCGCCCCTTTCTTCCATTCATAGGCAAAGCCCACCGTCAGCACGGCGAGAAACACCATCATCGACCAGAAGCCCAGCATGCTGATATCCTTGAAGGCCACAGCCCAGGGAAACAGGAAGGCGATTTCGAGATCGAAGATGATGAAGAGGATGGAGACGAGGTAAAACCGCACGTCAAACTTCATCCGCGCATCGTCGAAGGCGTTAAAGCCGCATTCGTAGGCACTCACCTTCTCCGCATCGGGGTTGCGCACCGCCAGAACGGCGGCAGCGAGTATCAGCACCAGCCCAAGGCCAATGGCGATACCGAGAAAGATGACAATGGGCAGGTATTCCCTGAGCAAAGCGTCCAAAGCCGGCTCCTTTCTCGCGTGCCTCACAGGCGGTCCGTGACGGCCCCGGGGCACGCGCATCGTGGCTGTGTCCGGTCTTACTCCCGCCCCGGGAGAGGGTCAACCTGCACCCCCTTCAAATTCCCGGCTTTTCGCCCTGCGCTACTCCGCCGCAACCGGCAGCACCTCCGAGCGGGCGCGAAAGCTCTCCACCACATGCTCCGCCAGAGCCGCCGAACAGCAGCCCGGCTCCTCCTGCTCGATCATCCGAAGCTGATAGCGCCCGATCTCCTCAAACCCCTGTTCAGGGCCCAGCCGCTCCAGCTCCGGGGTGAAATTGCCCAGCGGCAACGGGCTCACCGCAAGGTCTGCCTCAACCGCCGCCAACAGCGCCTGCCCGCTCTCCGAGACATAGGCAATCCGTGACTGTTTTCCCACGCGACCAAGCGATTTCAATGACTTGCGCCGCCAGATGCAGCCCTCCTGCGCCAGCGCCAGCGGCACCGGGTCGGCCTTCCACGCCCGCCCGCCGCGCTTTCCGGCCCAGGCCAGCACCTCGTCGTGCACCACCCGGCCCGGCCCGCCCTCATCGGCGCACACTGTGTGCAGCGTCACATCCAGCTCGCCCGCCCGCGCTGCCTCCACCAGCCGCGCAGAGGTGTCCAGTGTCACCCGCACATGCACGCCCGGATGCGAGGTAGCAAAGCGCTTCAGGATCACCGGAAGCGCATTGGCCCCCATGTCCCCGGGCGCGCCCAACCGCACCTCTCCCGCCATCGGCGTGCCCGCAAACCGTGCAATCGCCGCTTCGCTCACCCGCATGATCTCTTCGGCATAGGCCAAAAACGCCTCACCATCGCCGGTAAGCCGCACCTCGCGCGGCAAGCGCTCAAACAGCACCCGCCCCAGCTGCTCCTCCAGCCGCTTCACCTGCATCGACACCGCCGAAGGCGTGCGCAGCACCGCCTTGGCCGCCGCGCTGAACGAGCCGGTGTCGTGGATCGCCAAAAAGGTGCGGATCAGGTCGGTGTCGATCATCTGCGGCGCCAGCATGGCATCTGCTTTCAATTTTTCTGAATGATACCGTCAATACTATTCGTTTGATTGAACTCACGTCAAGGCGCACCTTTCCCTCAATCGAAACGTCACCCGAAGGAACCAGCCAATGGCTCACATCCCCTACCACCCCGCCGAAGCCGCCCGCTTCCCCCACCTGCGCGCCCTCCTCGCCCGGATCGGGGCCGCCATCCGCAGCAATTTTGAAACCCGCGCCGCCATCCGCGCCCGCCGCGCCCGGATCTCCAAGGTCGAACGCCTGGATGACCGAATGCTGCGCGACATCGGCCTCACCCGCGATGATCTCAACTATGCGCTCTCCCACCCCGAAGCGCCCGACGAAACGCTCCGCCGCCGCGCCCTGTCCAACCGCAACGCCGATCTGGAGCGCCCACGCCTCAAGGCCCGCTAAAGCAAACGGGCCGCCCTCCCCCGAGAGCGGCCCCAATCTTTGACAGTTTGATTAAAATGCGCGCCGCCCGGTCCGCGCCTCCGCAAGTTTCATTTTCTTGCGCCAAGTACTCCCGGGGAGCGCGAGGGGCTGGCCCCTCGCTCCGGCCCTCACCAGATCAGCCCAAGCGCTGCAACAACGCGCGCGAGGGCTCTCCCGTCACCGGCAACCCGTTCGCCGCCTGATAGGCCCGGATCGCCGCCGCCGTCTTGTTGCCCAACACCCCATCGGCGGTGCCCGCATCAAACCCGGCGCGCGTCAGACCGGCCTGCAACCGCATCCGGTCCTTCTGCGTCAGCCCATATCGGTCGGGGCCAAACTCGGCCTTCAACCCGCCCCGCCCGGCGATCCTGTCGCTGAGGTAGCCCACCGCGAGGGCATAGTTGTCAGAGTTGTTGTAGCGCTTGATGACATTAAAGTTGTGCCCCACGGCAAAGCGCGGCCCGCCCGGATCGGGCTGAAAGCCCCCGCTGGTGGTCTCGCTGCCCCAACGCTCACCGCGCCGCCAGCCGTTCTTGGCAAGGTAGGCCGCCGTCGAGGCCAGCGCATCGCTCGGATCGTCGCTCCAAATGTCCCGCCGCCCGTCGCCGGTGAAATCCACCGCAAACAGCTGGTAGCTCGTGGGGATAAACTGGGTGTGCCCCATCGCCCCGGCCCAGCTGCCCACCATCCGCTCGGGCGTGGTGTCGCCCGATTGCAGGATGCGCAGCGCCGCGATCAGCTGCTTTTCAAAAAACGCACCGCGCCGCCCCTCATAGGCCAGCGTCGCACAGGCCGAGATCACCGGAATATCGCCGCGCCGCGTGCCATAGGTGCTTTCCACACCCCAGATCGCACAGCATATCTCCGCCGGAACCCCGTATTTCGCCTCAATCGCATTGAGCCGCCCGCGCTGGCGCGAAAACGCCGCCCGGCCCATCGCCACCTTCTTCTCGCTGGCCACCAGCGAAAGGTAATCCTCGAACGAACGTTTGAACTCCGCCTGATTCCTGTCGCGCTCAATCACCCCGGGAATGAAGCCCGCGCTCGCAAAGGCCCGGTCCACCACGCCCTGCGAAATGCCTGCGCCCACCGCACGGCCCTTGAACCGCGCCACCCATGCGTCAAACGCCGCATTGGCCACCGGCCTCATCGCCGGATCGGGCGCGCTCTGGGGGACGGCGTCAAAACCGTTCACCCCGCCACAGGCGCTCAAAAGCCCCATCGCCGCCGTTGATACCAAAAATCCGCGCCTGCTCGTAACGCTCAATGTCATCGGGTGTCCCCCCGTTGCTGACGTCCTCTTTTGCGCGAGCCTAGCCCATGCGCCGCGCCGCCCCAAGTGCGATCTGCACCGCAAAGCCAGCCGCAGCGCTCCGCCGCCGACCGCCGACCGCCGACCGCGCGACTCGCGCGGCCACATCATATCCCCACCCCGCCCGGCCCCGCGCCGCGGCTTGCGATCTCCCCTTTCCAAGCCCCGCCGCTCGGGGCACAAAGCGGCATGGCCAAATCCCTTGCTTTCACCTGCACCGCCTGCGGCGCGTCCCACTCCAAATGGAAGGGCCAATGCGACGCCTGCGGCGCGTGGGACACCATTCATGAAGAGGCCCCGCTGTCCTCTGGCCCCAAGGGCAAGGGGCTGGGCGCGAAGAAGGGCACCACCATCCCGCTGGCCGACCTCTCCTCACCCGAGGCCCCGCCGCCGCGCACCATGTCCGGCCTCGACGAGTTTGACCGGGTGCTCGGCGGCGGCCTCGTGCCCGCCTCCGCCACGCTCGTCGGCGGTGATCCGGGCATCGGCAAATCCACCCTGCTGCTGCAAGCCGCCGCCCGCTTTGCAATGGCGGGGCAAAAAACCATCTACATCTCCGGCGAGGAGGCCTCCGCGCAGGTCCGCATGCGCGCCCGCCGCCTTGGTCTGGCCGAAGCGCCGGTCAAGCTGGCCACCGAAACCTCCCTGCGCGACATCCTCACAACGCTGGATGCCGAGCGCCCCGACCTCTGCATCATTGATTCGATCCAGACCATGTGGTCCGACACGGTCGACTCGGCCCCCGGCTCGGTTTCGCAGGTCCGCGCGGCCTGCCACGAGTTGACCCAATTCGCCAAACGGCGCGGAACCGCCGTCATCCTCGTTGGCCATGTCACCAAGGAAGGTGCCATCGCCGGCCCCCGGGTCGTCGAGCATATGGTCGATACCGTGCTCTACTTCGAAGGCGAGCGCGGCCACCAGTTCCGCATTCTGCGCGCAGTGAAAAACCGCTTCGGCCCGGCCGATGAGATCGGCGTGTTCGAGATGACCGGCGAGGGCCTCGCCCAAGTGCTCAATCCCTCCGCCCTCTTCCTGTCAGACAATGAAACACCCGCCCCCGGCACCGCCGTCTTCGCCGGGATCGAGGGCACCCGCCCCGTGCTGGTGGAGTTTCAGGCCCTCGTCGCCCCCGCCCCCGCAGGCCAGGCGCGTCGCTCGGTTGTGGGCTGGGACTCGGGGCGACTGGCCATGATCCTCGCCGTGCTGGAAGCCCGCTGCGGCATCCCCTTCGCCGGGATGGATGTCTATCTCAACGTCGCGGGCGGCCTCAGGGTGTCAGAGCCCGCCGCCGACCTCGCCGTTGCCGCCGCCCTGCTCTCGGCCCGCGAGGATGTGCCCCTGCCGCCACGCATGGTGGTTTTCGGCGAGATCAGCCTCACCGGTGCCCTCCGGCCCTCCTCGCAAACCGAAAACAGGTTGAAAGAGGCGCAAAAACTTGGTTTCTCCTGCGCAACGCTGGCAGAGGGGTCAAAATCTACCTCCAGCGGGGGCATGGACCTGCGCAAAATGTCAGACCTCACGGGTTTCGTGGGCGAGATGTTCGGCGCAGGCTGACAGACCGGAAAGGCAAGAAGAGAGCACATGGAAGGCTTCACCATTTTTGACGCGGGCGTTGCCGTCGTCATCGTCCTGTCGGCGATTCTCGCCTACTCCCGCGGCTTCGTGCGCGAGATCCTCGCCATCGCAGGCTGGATCGGCGCCGCCGTGCTGGCCTATATCTTCGCGCCCCAAGCGGTGCCGCTGGTCAAGGAAATCCCTGTCGTGCAGGACTTCCTCGACAATTGCGAACTAGCCACTGGCGCGGGCTTCGTCGTGGTCTTCGCCATCGGCCTCGTGATCTTCGCGCTCTTCACCCCGCTCTTTGCCAGCCTCGTGCAACGCTCCGCGCTCAACGCGGTCGATCAGGGCCTCGGCTTCGTCTTCGGCGCCCTGCGCGGGTTGATCCTCGTGGCCATCGCGCTGGTGCTCTATGATTTCATCGCCGGTTCCGAGAGCCTCGCCTTCGTCGATGACAGCCAAACCTCCAAGCTCTTCGGCTCCGCCAAAACCCGGATCGACGGCGAAATCGCCGATCAGGAAGGCGTGATGAACTGGTTCCGCGAAAAGTTCGAAAGCCTGACAGATCGCTCCTGTGGCGCGCCTGCCGCCGCACCGGCCGATCCCACGGCCCTGCCCGATCAGCCTGCGACCGACGGCAACTGATCGCCCGATAACACCCCAAACACACGCGGGCTGCGCATTCTTTACGCAGCCTGCACCCCCATCGTCAGCCCTTCGTGTCAAACGCCCGTTACAAAGGGATGACAGCGCCCGCGGCAAAGGTTAAACGGGGGCATCGCTCACAAAGCCGGATTCGGAGCTGCCCCTTGCCCGACCATCAGCGCGGTCAACCCGCCCTGCCACCCGCCCATCCGTTCGATGACGACAAGCTCCGCGAGGAATGCGGCGTTTTCGGTGTCATCGGCGTAGAACAGGCTGCCAATTTCACCGCCCTCGGGCTGCACGCGCTTCAGCATCGCGGACAGGAGGCGGGCGGCATCGTCAGCCACGATCCCGAACAGGGCTTCAACTCCGCCCGCCGCTTCGGCTACGTGCGCGACAACTTCACCAAAGCCTCACTGATGGACACGCTGCCCGGGCCGCTCTCCATCGGCCACGTGCGCTATTCCACCGCCGGCTCCAAGGGCAACACGCAAATCCGCGATGTGCAGCCCTTCTTCGGCGAGTTCTCCATGGGCGGCGCCGCGATTGCCCACAACGGCAACATCACCAATGCCGGAGCCCTGCGCCGCGAGCTGATCGAGCGCGGCTCGATCTTCCAGAGCTCCTCGGATTCCGAGTGCATCATCCACCTGATGGCCCGCTCGCTGCAACGCGACGTGCCCGCACGGCTCGAAGATGCGCTGCGCCGCGTCGAAGGCGCGTTTTCCATCGTCGCCATGACCCGCACCAAGCTGATCGGCGTGCGTGATCCGCTCGGCGTGCGCCCGCTGGTGCTCGGCAAGGTCGGCGACGGCTGGGCCCTGAGCTCCGAAACCTGCGCGCTCGACATCATCGGCGCAGAGTTCGTCCGCGAGATCGAGCCCGGCGAAATGGTCGTCATCACCAAGGATGGCGTCGACAGCCGCCGCCCCTTCCGCTCCAAGAAGGGCCGCTTCTGCATCTTCGAGCACGTCTACTTTTCGCGCCCCGATTCCATCCTCGGTGGCCGCAGCGTGTACGAAACCCGCGAAGCCATCGGCCGCGAACTGGCCAAGGAATCCCCGGTCGACGCCGATCTCGTCTGCCCCGTGCCCGATTCCGGCACCCCCGCGGCCATCGGCTTCTCGCTCGAAAGCGGCATCCCCTACGCGATGGGGATCATCCGCAACCAATACATGGGCCGCACCTTCATCGAGCCCACCGAGCAAATCCGCAACATGGGCGTGCGCCTCAAGCTCAACGTCAACCGCGCGCTGATCAAGGGCAAACGCGTGATCCTTGTTGATGACTCGGTCGTGCGCGGCACCACCTCGCGCAAGATCAAGGAAATGATCCTCGACGCAGGCGCCAAAGAGGTGCACTTCCGCATCGCCTCGCCCCCCACCGCATGGCCCTGCTTCTACGGCGTCGATACGCCCGAGCGCAGCAAGCTGCTGGCCGCCAACATGAGCGCCGACGAAATGGCCGACTACCTCGGTGTCGACAGCCTCAAGTTCATCTCGCTCGACGGTCTCTACCGCGCCGTGGGCGAGGCCAAGGGCCGCGACCCGAAAAGCCCAGCCTATTGCGACGCCTGCTTCTCCGGCGAATACCCGGTCGAGCCCGCCGACATGATCGAGCAGGGTTTCGAGATGAAAACCGCCGCCGAATAACCCGGAACAGCCGTCACCCTCGGGCCTGACCCGAGGTCCTCCCGACCACGAGATCCTCGGGTCGAGCCCGAGGATGACAGCCCCACCGCTGCGAAGAGCGGCCGCGCCGCAGGCAAGGCCCCGATGAGCCGCCCTGCCATTCCCTACCGCCGAAAATCCTCCGCCTTCAGCCCGTGCTTGGCCAGCTTGTCGTAAAACGTCTTGCGCGGCAGATGCAGCGCCGCCGCCGTCGCCGTCGCATTCCCGTTCTGCCGCCCCAGCGCGGCGGCAATCAGTGACTTCTCCACCCGCGCCATCTGCTCGGCCAGCCCCAGTTCTGCCGCCTCCTGCGCCTCGCCGGGCATGCCCAGCACAAAGCGCATGGCCGCGCTCATCAGCGAGCGCGCGTTGCCCGGCCAGTCCTGCGCCATCAACCCGGCCAGATGCTCCTCGCTCACCTCTGGCTCCGCGATCCCCGCTTGCTCGGCGGCCTGCGCCACGTAATGGCGAAACAGCACCGGGATATCCTCGCGTCGTTCCTCCAGCGTCGGAATCCGCACCTGCATCACGTCGAGCCTGTAGTAGAGATCGGCAGCAAACCGGCCCGCCTCCATCTCAGCCACAAGGTCGCGGGTGGTTCCGGCAACGATCCGCGCCTCCCCCGGTGCCTCCAGCCGATCCAACAGAACAAGTTGAGCGGATGCAGGCAAGGCGCTGATTTCATCCAGAAAAAGCGTGCCCGCCCCTACCGCCTCAATAGCCGCATCCAGCCGGGCTTCATCCAGCGAGGCGGCAAGGCGCTTGACGAAGGGCTGCGGCGCGGCGGGCGACATGATGTGGATCACCTCGGCAATCTTCGCCGTCTGCGAGCCGGGCCCGCCGGTCACCAACACCTCGGCCCCGGCCCTTGCCACCGCCCGCACCTGCGCGCGCAGCGCCTGCGCCTCTGCCGAATGGCCAAAGATCATCCGCGAGGCCGCATCGCCCCGCTCCAACTCCCGCTTCAGCCGCCGGTTCTCCAGCACCAAGGCCCGCGCCTTCAGCGCCTTCTCGACCACGCCCACCAACTCCTTGGGGCCGCAGGGCTTTTCCAGAAAGTCAAAGGCCCCCTCGCCAATCCCCTTCACGGCCATCGGCACGTCACCCTCGCCGGTGAGCAGGATCACCGGCAAATCCTCGTCGCGCCGCCGCGCCTCGGCCAGCAAAAAGAACCCGTCGCGCCCCGGCATCCGGATATCGCTCACCACCACGCCGTCAAACTCCGGCCCGATGTGGTCCTTCGCCTCAATGTAGCTGCCCGCAAGGATCGCTTCGATCTCGGCCAGTTCCAGCGTCTGCCCCAGAGCCTCGCGCACCGCCGCATCGTCATCCACCACCAGCACACGCCGCGCTCCGCTCATGCCGCCACCTCCATATCGGCGGGCTGAAGCTCAACCGTAAACTCCGCGCCGCCGCCCTCCCGGTTCACACCCCGGATGTTGCCGCCAAAGCTCTGCACCAGCCCGTAGCTGATGGAAAGTCCCAGCCCCATGCCCTCGCTCGCGCCAACCTCCTTGGTGGAGTAGAACGGGTCAAAAATACGGTCCGGCTCCGCAATGCCCGGGCCGGTGTCGCGCACCTTCAGCCGCACCGACGCGCCGGGCTCAATGGCAATGCCCAGCCGCGCGCCCTCGCGCCCGGCCATCGCATCAATCCCATTGCTGACAAGGTTGAGCACCACCTGCTGCAAGCGCACCTCACCGCCCCGCACCATCACCGGCGCGCCCGGGGCGGCCCAGTCCAGCGCAACACCCACCTGCGCCATCCGGCCCTCGACCAGCTCCAGCACCGTCTCCACCACGGCCCCCAGATCCACCCGGCCAATCGGCTCGCTCTCCTGCCGGGCGAAGGCCCGCAGGTTGCGGATGATCCGCCCCATCCGCCGCGCAAGGTCTCCAATCCGGCCAAGGTTCTGCGCCGCCCGCTCCGGGTTGTCGCGCTCCAGAAAGCTCTCCGCGTTCTCGGCAAAAGAGCGGATCGCCATCAGCGGCTGGTTCAATTCGTGGCTGAGCCCGGCGCTCATCTGCCCCAAGGCGCTCAGCTTGCCCGCCTGCACAAGCTCGGCCTGCGCCCGGCGCAGCGCCGCCTCGGCCTCCTTGCGCTCGCGCACCTCGCCCTCCAGCCGCACATTCGCAGCCTGAAGGGCCGCCGTCCGCTTCTCCACCCGCGCCTCCAGCACCGCATTCGCCCGCGCCTCAACACCCAGCCGCTCGGCCAGGGCACGGCGGCGCTCACTGAGCAAAAACAGGAAGGCCCCGAAGCCAAGGCACAACGCCGCGACAGCCGCCGCCGCCAAAGCACCAAGCCGCAGCGCGGGCGCGAGCGAAATCAGCGCCTCGCCCCGCATCCCGATCACCGGCAGATCCTGCGTCAAATGCAGTGCGGCTCCCGGAATATAGGGGCCCCCATCCACCCACCACAGGTCGCGCCCCTCTGCCTGCCATGGCCGAAACGGAAAGAACGGCTTCAGCTCCGCCCCCTCATGCACGCCTGCGCCCTCCACGCCGCCACGGCGCATGAACAGCAGCTCGGTGCGGTTGGCCACAAAAACAATGCCGTCACTGTCAGTGTAGAATACCGGCACCGGATCGCCCGCCCAATCCAGCTCGATCAGCCGCAAATCGGCCTGCACCACGACAATGCCCATCACCGGCCCGCCCGGCGCAAAGATCGGCGCGGCGTAGGAATAGAGCCGCTTGCCGCTCGCCGGGTCCACCCGATGGCTGCTGCCCAAAGCGCCCTGCCGCGCACGGGCGATCTCGGGGCCATCCAGCCGCACAGGCGCGGCCCCCGCCTCGCCCGTCGCGGCCAGCACCCGCCCGCCAAGATCGGTGAGATAGATCGCCGCGCTGCCCGTCATATCGGCATGGCGCACCAGCAACGCCGAAACCCGCTCCGCCGCGCCGCGCCCCGCAACCTGCGCGCGCGGCTCGGGCCGGTCGGCCAGCGCCACCGCCAGTTCTGCATAGCTCTGCAACTGGGTCGCAAGCCGCTGCGAGGTGAGCCGCAAATCGCTCTGCCCCCGCCGCTCCACCTCGTCCAGCGCCGAGGCAAAGCCACCCCAGCCCGCCGCCACGCTGAGCAGCGCCGCCGCAACAAGGTAGAGCAAGATAACAAGCCAGCGTCGCGTCATTCCTCTTCCTAGACAATTCGCCGCCCATCTGAAAGCGTCGCCGCCATGCAGGCGCTTTCCCAATCCCCCACCGATCCGGCCTTCGTGCAAGACCCATACCCCTTCTATCACCGCGCTCGCGCCGCCGGTGACCTGTTTTACTGGGAGGACTACGGGCAACTGGCCGCAGCGGGCTACGCGCAGGTGAAACGCCTGCTGAAAGACCGCCGCCTTGGCCGCGAGATGCCGCCCGATCTCGCGCCCCCAATCCCGCCCCGCCTGCAACCCTTCTACGACGTCGAGGCCAACTCGATGCTCGAACTCAACCCACCCCGCCATACGCGCCTGCGCGGGCTGGTGCTGCATGCCTTCACCTCCGCCACCGTCGAGGCCCGCCGCCCCGCGCTAAAGGCCCTCTGCGCCGATCTCATCTCCGCCTTCCCCTCCGGCCCCTTCGACCTGCTCGACGCCTTCTGCCGCCCCCTGCCTGTCATCACCATCGCCGCGCTTCTGGGCGTTGACGTGGCCCGCGCGCCCGACCTGCTCGCATGGTCCAACGCCATGGTCGGCATGTATCAGGCCGGCCGTACCCGCGAGATGGAAGACGCGGCTATCGCCGCCACCCACAGCTTCACCGCCTTCCTCGCCAAGGAGATCGCCCGCCGCCGTGCCGCCCCAACCGAAGATCTCATCTCGCAACTCATCGCCGCCGAGGAAGCGGGCGAAAAGCTCACCGCCGCAGAGCTCACCTCCACAGTCATCCTGCTGCTGAACGCCGGGCACGAGGCCACGGTGCACAGCCTCGGAAACGCGATAAAAATCATCTGCGAACAACGGCTTGCAGACCACGCCTCATCCAGCGAGAACGCCCCGCTGCTCACCGAAGAAGTGCTGCGCTACGCCCCCCCGCTCCATATTTTCGAGCGGATCGCCTCTGAGGATTTCGAGATCTACGGCACCCCCATCACACGCGGCCAGCGCATCTCCTGCCTGCTCGCCGGGGCCAACCGCGACCCAGATGCCTACCCCAACCCTGACAGTTTCAACCCCACCCGGCGCGGGCCCTCCAACATGGCCTTCGGGGCCGGGCTGCACTTTTGCGTCGGCGCGCCGCTGGCCCGGCTGGAACTGCAAGTCGCCCTTCCCGCGCTCTTCTCCGCCTGCCCCGGCCTCACCCTCGCCGCACCGCCCCGCTACGCTTCGGTCTATCACTTCCACGGGCTGGAATCCCTCAGCGTCACCGCCTAACCTTCCGGGCATTGCTTCAGGAGTTTCCCATGCGCGCCGCCCTTGTTTTCCTCGCCCTTTCCTTGCCCGCCACCGCGCAGGAGCGGGTGCTCACGCCCGAACGCGCCACTGGCTATGACGGCATCATCACCCAATGCGTCACCCTCACCCGCGAGGCCTATGCCAACGATATGTGCGCTCCGATGGCCACCCATGTCGCCGGTATCGCCGCCAAGGCAGACCTCGCCCACCTGCACCTCGGCCTCGTCGAATGGGGCTTCGGCACAGATGAATATGCCCCCACGCCGAGTGACCTGCCGATGGTCGCCCCGGTCAACCTCACCTTCTACATTCGCGGCGTCTCCGGCCCCGCCGGTGCCATGGTTTGGGCCTCGCTCTACCGCGAAGTCCCCGAGGGGCGGCTTGTCCTTTGGGAGGATTCCGGCCTCGGCGTAGGCGAAGAAAGCGTCATCCGCGATGGCCTATCCACCGGCATAGGCCGCAAGCTCCAGCCCGTGCTCGAAGCGCTCGCAGAGGCAAATTAGCCTTTCCGCGCAAGTCGTTCATTTAACGCAAAAAATCACGACCACCACGGCCGCGCACAAGGCCCCGCCGCTCTCACTCCATCGCCACCGGAAGCGCCGTGGTGCTCTTGATTTCCTCCATCGAGAGCAACGCCGTGACGTTGTGAATTTTCACCTCGCCGATCAGCGCCTGGTAAAATTCATCATAGGCCCGCGCATTCGTCACCTGCACCTTCAGGATATAATCAATATCCCCCGCCAGCCGATGCGCCTCCAGCACCTCGGGCCGCGCACGCAGCGCTTTCAGGAACTTCTGCTGCCAGTCCGCCTCATGTTCGCTGGTGCGGATCAGCACGAAAAAACACGCCTCCAACCCCAGCGCCTCGGCGTTCAGCAGCACGGTGTTCTGGCGGATCACCCCGGCCTCGCGCATCTTGCGCACACGGTTCCAAACCGGCGTCTTCGAACTGCCTACTTTCTTGGCAATTTCGTCCAAGGATTGCGCAGCGTCACTTTGCAGTTCTGCAAGGATTTTCCGGTCGATCTTGTCCAAACGGACAGACATTCGCATTTCTCCTGCATTGATAGAATTCCGACCCACCACGGGAGTTTCTCGGAACGTTTTTCCCTAACTGCCGCGAAGCCCTGCCAATTACCAGAACAAAATTCTACATTCTGCCCAAGCAACAGGAGCCGCCGCCATGCAGCATTTCCCGATCTTCCTCAACACCCGCAATGAGCGCGTGGTGCTTTCGGGTGGGGGCGAGGCAGCGCTGGCCAAGCTGCGCCTGCTCACCAAGACAGAGGCCGATCTGCACGTCTACGCCGCCGATCCCCACGCCGACCTGCAAACCCTCGCCGCCGAAGGCCGCATCACTCTGCACAGCCGCGCCGCCCGCACGGGTGATTTCGCAGGGGCCCGCCTCGCCTATGGCGCCAATGAGGATCACGCCGAAGACACCCGCATCAAGTCACTGGCCGAGGCCGAAGGCGCGCTGGTCAACATCGTCGACGATCTGCACAACAGCCAGTTCATCACCCCCGCCATCGTCGATCGTGACCCGGTGACAGTGGCGATCGGCACTGAAGGCGCCGCGCCCGTGCTGGCCCGCGCCATCAAGCGCGACCTTGAAGAGCGCCTGCCCACCTCGCTGGGCCTGCTCACCCGCATCGGCAAGGCCTTCCGTGCCGCCGCCGACGCGCTACCGATGGGCAAGAAGCGCCGCGACTTCTGGGCCGAGTATTACTTCGACAAAGGCCCCAAGGCGCTCGCCAAGGGCGAAGACAACGCCCGCACGGCGCTCGATGGGCTGCTCACCCGCCACCTCAACGAAGCCCCCGAACCGGGCGAGGTCGCTTTCGTCGGTGCTGGCCCGGGCGATCCCGAAATGCTCACCCTCGCGGCCCGCCGCGCGCTCGATGAGGCCGAGGTCATCATTCACGATGGTCTCGTCTCCCCCGAAATACTCGAACTCGCCCGCCGCGAAGCGCTGATGATCGACGTCTCCAAAAAGGGCTTCGGCAAGAGCACCCCGCAAGAGGCGATCAACGCGCTCATCGTCGGCCATGCGCTCAAGGGCGAAAAGGTCGTGCGCCTCAAGGCGGGCGATCCGGTCATCTACGGTCGCCTCGATGAAGAGCTGGATGCCCTCGCCCCCCACGGCATCGCCACACGCATCTTGCCCGGCATCACTGCCGCCTCCGCCGCCAGCGCCGCCCTCGGCCAGAGCCTCACCAAGCGGGGTCGCAATTCCGATCTTCGATTTCTGACCGGGCACGACACCAAGGGCTTCACCGAGCAGGATTGGTCCGCCCTCGCCCGACCCGGCAATGTCGCCGCCATCTACATGGCCAAAAAGGGCGCGCGCTTCCTTCAGGGCCGCCTGATGATGCACGGCGCGGCCCCCGAAACCGATGTGACCGTGGTCGAAAATGCCTCGCGCCCCGATATGCGCGTGCTGCACACCACCCTCGCCGCCCTGCCAGACACAACCGAGGGCCTCGACGGCCCGGCGGTCCTCCTCTATGGCCTCGCCCCACGCGACGCTGCCGATGCTCTCGAATTGAAGGTTGCCCAGTAATGCCCAAGCCCTTTACCCCCAAGGTCGTCACCGCCAACGCGCTCATCGAGGGCGATGTGATCTACCTGACGAATAACGGCGAATGGTCGCGCCGCCATGAGGATGCCCGGCTCTTCACCGATGAAGCCGCGGCCAACGCCGCCCTGGCCGCCGCCGAACTGCAGGCCTCCGAAATCGTCGGGGCCTACCTTGCCGACGCCACCTCCGGCGCACGCGGCCCCGAGCCCACACACTTCCGCGAGGCCTTCCGCGCCACCGGCCCCTCCAACTATGCCCACGGCAAACAGGTGGATCTCTGATGTATAGCTATACCGACTTCGACGAAGCCTTCGTCCGCACACGCGTCAGCCAGTTCCGTGCTCAGGTCGAGCGCCGCATCAGCGGGGCCCTCACCGAAGACGAGTTCAAGCCGCTGCGCCTGATGAACGGCCTCTACCTCCAGCTGCACGCCTACATGCTCCGCGTGGCCATCCCCTATGGCACCATCTCGGCCCGCCAGATGCGCCAGCTCGCCTTCATTGCCGACAAGTGGGACAAGGGCTACGGCCACTTCACCACCCGCCAGAACATCCAGTATAACTGGCCCGCGCTGAAAGACGTGCCCGACATGCTCGAGGCCCTGGCCGACGTACAGATGCACGCCATCCAGACCTCCGGCAACACCATCCGCAACGTGACCTCCGACCACTTCGCAGGCGCCGCCGGCGACGAGATCGAAGACCCGCGCCCCTACGCCGAGCTGCTGCGCCAATGGTCCACCGACCACCCCGAATTCCAGTTCCTGCCCCGCAAGTTCAAGATCGCGGTGACAGGGGCCGAGGCCGACCGCGCGGTGATCCGCAGCCACGACATCGGCCTCCAGATCGTCGAGCAAAACGGCGAAACCGGCTTCAAGGTCATCATCGGCGGCGGACTTGGCCGCACCCCGATGATCGGCAAGGTGGTGCGCGAGTTTCTTCCCAAGGAAGACCTGCTGCCCTACTGCGAGGCCATCGTCCACGTCTACAACACGCTCGGACGGCGCGATAACAAGTACAAGGCCCGCATCAAGATCACCGTCCACGAGAACGGGATCGACACCATGCGCGACCTCATCGAAGCGCGCTTCACCGAGATCCGCCCTGAGTTCACCGGCGTCGATCAGGAGCTTCTGGCCGGCATCAAGGCCCAGTTCGCCACCCCGCCGCTGCGCGAGGGCGATACCGCCGCCTATGACGCCGCCTATCAGATGGACCCGATCTTCCGCGCCTGGGCCGATACCAACCTCACCGCGCACCGCGATGCGGACCACGCGATTGTCACAATTTCGATAAAGGCCCACGGTAAAACCCCCGGAGATGCAACCTCCGACCAGATGCGCCTGATGGCCGAACTGGCGGAAGAGTATGCCCACGGAGAGCTGCGCATCAGCCACGAGCAGAACGTCATCCTGCCCCACGTCCACAAGGGCGACTTGCCCGCGATCCACGCGGCACTCAAGGCCGCCGGGCTCGGCACCGCCAACATCGGGCTTGCGTCAGATATCATCGCCTGCCCCGGCATGGATTACTGCGCGCTGGCCACCGCCCGCTCGATCCCGATTGCTCAAGAAATCGCCACCCGGGTCGACGAGCTGAAGATCGAGCACGAGGTCGGTGAGCTGAAGATCAAGATCTCCGGCTGCATCAACGCCTGCGGCCACCACCACGTCGGCCACATCGGCATCCTCGGGCTGGATCGCGCGGGCGTGGAGAACTACCAGGTCACGCTCGGCGGCGATCACACCGAAACCGCCGCCGTCGGCACCCGCATGGGCCCCGGCTTCTCGGCGGACGAGATCGTGCCCGCCATCGAACGCCTGATGCTGGCCTACCTCGACCTGCGCGACGCGCCCGAAGAGACCTTCCTGCAAACCTTCCGCCGGTTGGGGGATGCGCCCTTCAAGGCCGCCCTCTACCCCGAAAGCGAGGCCCGCAATGCCGCGTGATACCGTCACTGGCGTGACCGACGAGGTGGCCGAAGCCCGCGCGAGCGCCGAGGCCAAGGCGCTCAACGAGCGCTTTGCCGGGGCCTCCGCGCAGGAGGTGCTGCGCCACGCCCTCACCGATCCGGCGATGGGCCGCATCGCCACCGTCAGCTCCTTCGGGGCCGAGTCGGTGGTGCTGCTGCACATGATCTCAGAGATCGACCGCGCCGCGCCGGTCCTCTTCATCGACACCCAGATGCTCTTCGAGGAAACCCTGCAATATCAAACCGATGTTGCCGAAAAACTCGGGCTGACCGGCATCGAGCAGATCCGCGCCGCCGATGTGGACCTCTCCGCGCAAGACCCCGACAACACCCTGCACCAGCGCGACACCGACGCCTGCTGCGACCTGCGCAAAACCGTTCCGCTTGCCAATGCCCTGCTGGCCTATGACGGCTGGGTGACGGGCCGCAAACGCTTTCAGGCCGAGGCCCGCGCCACGCTGGATTACTTCGAGAGCGAAGGCCCCCGGATCAAGATCAACCCGCTCGCAGGCTGGTCGGCCACCGAGCTCAAGGCCTACATGGATGAGCACGATCTGCCCCGCCACCCGCTCGTGGCCAAGGGCTATCCCTCCATCGGCTGCTGGCCCTGCACCACGCCCGTCAAAGAGGGCGAAGACGCCCGCGCCGGGCGCTGGCGCGGCGAAGACAAGGAAGAATGCGGCATCCACTTCATCGACGGCAAGGTCGTGCGCGGCCCCCTGCCCGAGAGTGAAACCGCTCCCGAAAGGAAGAGTGCCTGACATGACAAACGTGATCGTCACCGACACCGGCTTTGCCGCCGATGACTGGGCCCACCCCGTCACCCCGCTCGCCGAGCTGGACAGCACCGAAGCCGGTGCCCCCGCGCTGGCCGTGGATCTTGCACCCGGGGATGACCCGGCAGCCCTTCAATCCCGCCTCGACGGCATCGACCTGATCCGCATCGCCTTCCCGAGCTTTGCCGATGGCCGCGGCTTCACCCATGCCAAGGCCCTGCGCCGCATGGGGTTCGCCGGGCGCCTTCGGGCCGCGGGCCATGTGATCTCCGATCAATACGCCATGGCGCGGCGCTGTGGCTTCGATGAGGTCGAAATCTCCCCCGATCTCGCCGCCCGCCAGCCGGAGGCCGAATGGAAGTTTCGCGCCGACTGGCAAGCGCATGACTACCAGTCCCGCATGCGCGCCTGAGCCGCCTCGAACATATTCAGAAACCCTGATACAGATCAAAGCACCAAGGAGCCGCGCGGCCGACAAAGCCCGCGACAGTTGCATATGACCGAACAGAGCCCCGTGACAGAACAAGCCGCCCAACCCGTCAAAGCCAAGCCCACGCTCCCCGACGCGCAAACCGTGACAGAGGTGAAGCACTACACCGACCGGCTGTTCAGCTTCCGCTGCACCCGTCCGGCCTCGCTCCGGTTTCGCTCCGGCGAATTCGTGATGATCGGCCTGATGGGCGACCCGGATCCGAAAACCGGCAAGCAAAAGCCCCTGCTGCGCGCCTATTCCATCGCCTCGCCCTCATGGGACGAAGAGCTGGAGTTCTACTCGATCAAGGTGCAGGACGGCCCGCTCACCTCCAAGCTCCAGCATATCCAGCCCGGCGACGAACTGATCCTGCGGCCAAAGCCCGTGGGCACGCTGGTGCATGACGCCCTGCTGCCCGGCAAGCGCCTCTGGTTCTTCGCCACCGGCACCGGTTTTGCGCCCTTTGCTTCGCTGCTGCGCGAGCCGCAAACCTATGAAGACTATGATGAAATCGTCATCACCCACACCTGCCGCGAAGCTGGCGAGCTGACCTATGGCCGCGAGCTGATCGAAAGCCTCAAGGATGATGAGCTTCTGAACGAGGTGATCGGCGAGGGCTTCTGGAAGAAGATCCGCTACTACCCCACCACCACCCGCGAAGAGAGCGCCAAGATGGGCCGCATCACCGACCTGATGCGCACCGGCGAGGCCTTCACCGACCTCGAATGCGCCCCCCTCAACCCCGAGACAGACCGCGCGATGATCTGCGGCAACCTCGCCTTCAATCTCGAACTGAAAGAGATGCTCGAAGGCTACGGGCTGGAAGAAGGCGCCAACTCCAAGCCCGCGCATTACGTGGTCGAAAAGGCCTTCCTCGACTGACCCATTGGGCGCGGTGGGTCTTGCCCCGCCGCGCCTTTCGCCCTAGTCGGAGAAGATGGATACCGCCTTCCTCATCTCCGCCTTCGTCACCCTCTTCGTGGTGATCGACCCGCTCGGCCTCGCCCCGCTCTTCGCCGCGCTCACCCATGACGAAACCGAAGCCCGCCGCCGCGCCATCGCAATTCGCGCCGTGGCCATCGGCTTTTCCATCCTGCTGGTCTTCGGCCTCGCTGGCGAGGCGGTGCTCGAATTCGTCGGCATCTCCATGCCCGCCTTCCGCATTTCCGGCGGGCTGCTGCTGTTTCTCACCGCGCTCGAAATGCTCTTCGAGCGCCGCACCAAGCGCCGCGAGGACCAGGCCGAGGAGGATCGCCCCGATCCCTCCATCTTCCCCCTCGCCACGCCCCTCATCGCAGGGCCGGGGGCAATTGCCTCGATGATCCTGCTCTCCGGCGCGCCCAACGCCACATGGTCCACAACGCTTCAGGTCATCGGCGTTATGGCCACGGTGCTGGCCATTGTGCTCATCCTCTTTCTCGGCGGCGGCCTGCTCTCGCGGCTTCTGGGCAAAACCGGCATCAACGTGGCCACCCGCCTCCTCGGCATGCTGCTTGCCGCGCTCTCGGTGCAATTCGTCATCGACGGGCTGCGCGACCTCTCCCTGCTCTAGCAAATCGCCGCAGCGCCCCCTAAATACCTGATATGGACGGCGATACCCTCGGACGGCTCACTTATCTCATCCTGCTCGGTGTCTTCATCGGCAGCTACTTCTTCGTGTCTGGCCGCACCAACTGGGGCCAGACAGCCCGGCACGCTGCGCTCTGGGTCTTCATCTTTCTCGGCGTCATCGTCGCCTATGGCCTCTGGAATGACGTGAAGCGTGAAGTGGCGCCCCGGCAATCGGTCTTTGCCGAGGATGGCCGCGTAGAGGTGCCCGTCTCCCCCGATGGCCACTACTACCTGACGCTCGATATCAACGGCGCGCCCACCCGCTTCGTGGTCGACACCGGCGCGTCCGACATGGTGCTCTCCCGCGCCGATGCCCGCGCCGCCGGGATCGACCCCGACAGCCTCGCCTACCTTGGCCGTGCCAACACCGCCAACGGCGAGGTGCGCACCGCGCTGGTGCGCCTCGACGAGGTCAGCCTCGGCGGCATCTCCGACAGAAACGTGAGCGCATTGGTCAATGACGGCCAGATGAACGGCTCTCTCCTCGGCATGCGCTACCTTGAGCGCTTCGCCTCGGTCAGCTTCTCGCGCGGCGAGATGATCCTCCAGCGCTGATCCGCTCAAGCCGATTTCTATGCTTTCAGCATCTTTTGAATTGGCGCACCGCACCGCCACGCCCGACCCTTGAGCCACGCGCCGCCACGGCGCACCAAGGGAGGAACCACCATGAAACGCACCCGCTTCACCGCGGCCGCGCTGCTGCTTGTCACCAGCCCCGGCCTCGCCACCGCCGCCCCCGATGCCAAGGGCTGCACCGCCCTGCGCGGCCTCTCCGTGCCGCCCGAGGCCATCGGCCTGCCGAGCAGCGGCGCCGACATTCACACCGCCGCCTTCATCGAGGCCCCAGTCCCCTACTGCCAGCTGAACGGCGAGATCGACCCGGTCGATCCATCGGCACCCGACATCAACTTTCAGGTCAACCTGCCCGCCGAGTGGAACGGCAAGGCCCTCCACTACGGCGGCGGCGGCTACAACGGCAGCCTTGTTACGGGCCTCGACCAGGCCAAGTTCAACCCCGAGAGCGAGCCAACCCCGCTCGAAAAGGGCTATGCCACATGGGGCAGCGACAGCGGCCATCAATCCGGCTCCTCGCTCTCGGGCGAGTTCATGCTCAACGAGGAATCCCTGCGCAACTTCGGCGGCCAGCAGCTGAAGAAAACCCGCGACGCCGCCATGGCCGCCCTCACCGCCTTCTACGGCGAGGCGCCAAACCGCACCTACTTCCAAGGCAGCTCCCAAGGCGGCCACGAGGCGATGATCGCCATCCAGCGCTGGCCCGATGATTATGACGGTGCCCTCGTCACCCACCCCGCCAACCCCTTCGTCGGGCTGCAGCTCTCCGGCATCCGCGCGGGCCAAGCCTTCTACGCCGAGGGCGCCTATATGTCCCCCGCCGATGTCGAACTGCTCAACGGCGCGGTCTTCGCGGCGTGCGATGGTCTTGATGGCGCAGAAGACCGGCTGATCGGCAATATCGCCGCCTGTGAGGCCGCCTTCGACGTGCAAAGCCTCGCCTGCGAGGGCGATACCGCGCAAGAAGGCCAGTGCCTCACCCAAGCACAGATCACCGCGCTTGATGTCATCGCCACCCGCACCGAAACCCCGCCCCTCCAAGGCGGCGCAACGGGCTTCTCCGGCTGGCCGATCTACCTCGCAGGCGATCTATACGGCCTCTGGGGCATGGGCACGTCGCCCGAGCTCACCAACCCGCCAACCCCGGTCGCCAACTTCGGCCTCGCCGTGCTGGCCGACCCGATGATCCGTTACGGCGTGCTGGCCGACCCCGACGCCAACACCATCGAGTTCGACCCTCAGGCTCACGCCGCCCGCCTCACCGAACTGTCGGAAATCACCGATGCGGTCGAAGCCGACATGTCCGCCTTCGCCGACAAGGGCGCAAAGATCCTGCTGATGCACGGCACTACCGATTTCGCCATCCCCTTCGGCAACACCGTCGACTGGTACGAGCGCGTGGTAGCGGAAATGGGCCAAGAGGCCACGCGTGATTTCATGCGCTTCTGGCTGGTGCCCGGCTTCGGCCACGGCTCCGGCGAGTTCCAGATGCGCTGGTCCAGCCTCGATGCGCTCGACGCTTGGGTCGAAGAAGGCACCGCCCCCGAGGGCCTCGTGATGACCGACGCCGCCGAAGCCACCGCAGGCCGCACCCGCCCGATGTGCGAATACCCGGCTTTCGCCCGGCTGAACGAAGGCGCAAACGACCTCAACGCCGCCACCAGCTACAGCTGCGTCACCGAGTAACCCGCGCATTTTCTTGCTGAAAGCATCTCCCGCCGGAGGCCCAAATCTCTTCTGGGCCTTCGGCACACCGGGATCCACCCCGATCCATTACATCGCCGCCCGCCATCATGCGGCATGGCCCTTTCGGCGTTCCGCTCCGTGGCAAATCTCCGGCGTATCACGTAGGCCCGAGGCGAAGCCTAGGGTGACGCTCAGGCCGGCGACTGTCCCCAACCATCCGCACCACGCGCACGGAGGTGTACGCTGGCACCCGAGCGCGTCATCCATCCGCGCGGCAGCACCAAGCGGACAATGTTGTCTTCGAGGCAGGGGCGCGAGCTACGCGGGCTGTTGAACTCAAGACGTTTTAGGGCGGCGATGCGGCCGTTGCGTGCGGTATCGGCAAGAATGTTGGCTTTTGCCATGTCGGGGTCCTTCCGGTGTGTCGATCTTCGCTCGACTTCACCCTAAGCCGCCCCCTCGCCCCGCGCCCCCACGGGAAAGGCTATCGGCGCGCGCTTCCGATGTGACGATCTGATCTAAGGTATAGCAGGCACTGCGCCAACGAAGGGAAGGCAGGCCGGCAAGGCCCAATCTTGGCCGCCCCGCGCCTACCCGCCGCTCTCGGCCTTCTTCTCCCAGCGCCCGCTCTCTTCCGACCAGTATTCGGCCACCACGCCCGCCCCGGTGAGCGCCTTCCACTGGCCCCGCGCGTGCTGCACCGCATCCGGGTCATGCCCGTCAAACAGCACGCAAACCCGTTCCAGCGTGTCCACTTCCTCAGGCCCCACCCCGGCACCATCCACCGCCATCAGGCAGGTCGCGCCATTGGGCATCTCCTCGCCCGTGGTCAGCAGCACCGGCTGCAGCGCGTCATGCGGCCCGCCCGCGCGGCCATGGGCCAAAAACTGCTCATCCGGCCCCTTCCACAGGGCCTCGTCCAGCCAGCCCATCCGCCCCTCGTCCCGGCCCCGCACAGCCACCCGCCAGCCCTGGGCGAGCGAACGCTCGAGCAGCACCGGCAGGGTGGCTTCCAGCGGGCGCTGGGTCAGGTGATAGAACATGGCCTTGCCCATCAGGGCTTACCCCTCATAGCTATCCGCAATCAGCCGGTTCAGCGCCAGCACACCCCAGCCAGAGGCCCCTTTCGGCCCAAGCGCGGGGGCCTCTGCGGGCTGCGCCACACCGGCAATGTCGAGGTGAATCCACGGGGTCTCCTCCTTCACGAACCGGCGCAAAAACTCCGCCGCCGTGATCGACCCGCCCCAGCGGGTGCCCACGTTCTTCACGTCCGCCTTCCGGCTCTTCAGCAGCTTGGCATAGGCCTTGCCCAACGGCATCCGCCACGCGCCCTCGCCTTCGGCTTCGGCGGCCTTCAGGAAGGCCCCGGCAAACCGGTCGTCGTTGGAGAAGACGCCCGCGTTCTCATGGCCCAGAGCCACGATGATTGCCCCCGTCAGCGTGGCCAAGTCCACCATCGCAGCGGGCTTGAAGCGCTCCTGCGCGTACCACATCACATCGGCCAGAACGAGGCGGCCCTCGGCATCGGTGTTGATCACCTCAACCGTGTCGCCCTTCATGCTGGTCACAATGTCGCCGGGCCGCTGCGCGCGCCCGTCGGGCATGTTCTCCACGAGGCCCACGAGGCCCACCACATTGGCCTTGGCCTTGCGCTCTTTCACCAGCTGCATCACACCGCTGACAACACCCGCGCCGCCCATGTCCATCGTCATGTCTTCCATGCCGCCCGCAGGCTTGAGGCTGATGCCGCCGGTGTCAAAGACAACGCCCTTGCCCACCAGCGCCAAGGGCGGCTCGTCTCCGCCGCCATTCCACTGCATCACCACGACCTTAGAGGGGCTCTCCGAGCCCTCGCCCACGCCCAGCAGGCAACCCATGCCGAGCTTCTCCAGCTCGTCCTCTTCCAGCACCTCCACCGTCAGGCCATCGCCCTCCAGCGCCTTCAGCCGGTCGGCAAAATTGGTGGTGGTCAGCACATTGGCAGGCGCGTTTACGAGGTCACGGGTAAAGGCCACGCCCCCGGCCATCGCCTGCACCTCGGTGCCATCCACCTCTTCGGGCTTGTTCATCATCATGGTGATCTCAACCGGGGCCTTGGGCGCTTTCGAGGTCATCTCAACGTAGTCATAAGCCCCCAGCAGGGCCCCCAGCAGCAGCGCATCCGCGCGCTTGACCGCGCCCGCAAGCACCAGCACCGGGCCCTCCCCGGCGGCCTTGCCAATGGCCGCACCCGCCCTGCGGGCCGCCTCCAGTGTCGGGCGGCGCGACAGACGCACCACCTGCACCGCCGCGGCTTCCATGCCCGCGGGCCATGTCAGCTCGGTCGCCTCGCCCTCTTCCACCTTGCCCCAGGCCTCGCTCTCCACCAATCGCTTCAGCGCGCCCCGGGTCAGCCGGTTCACCCGGCGGGCGGGCACATCAAGCGTGCCATTGTCGGGCACCAGCACCACCACCCGGCCCTCAGCCCCTGCGATGGCGTCGATATCTGTTTCCTTCAGGGTAAAACGGGGCAGATCGGTCATGGGGCGACTCCTTTGGTTGCGTGCCGCACATAGCTAGGGCGAAACCGCCCCGAAGGAAAAGGGGGGCTGGCGAAGCGTCACCCTCCGGGGGGTGTCAGCCGGTGGCGTTCGGGCGAAAGCGGGTGCTCCGGGCGCAGCCCAAGGCCCACCACCGCGCCCACCCTGCGTTGCAGCCTCGGCAGGGATGAAACCAACCGCAGCACCATCGGAGCGCGGTCGCGCCGCGCACGGGCTCCGTCACCGCGCTCCAGGATCGGGCCAAGAAGCCGGTTCTGTATCAGCCCCTGCAAAGCCTGGGTCGCGCGTGTAGGCCAGGCGCGGCGGCGGCGCAGGGCCTCAAGGTCCACCTCCTCCAGCCGCCCCTCAGCCAGCGGACCGGCCAGCAAATTGGCGGCGGCCACGGCATCCTGCACCGCAAGGTTAATGCCCACCCCGCCCACAGGTGACATCGCATGCGCCCCGTCACCGATCATCACCAACCCCGGGCGCGACCATGTCTTGAGCCGGTCCATCCGCACGGTCAGCAGCTTGAGCGCCTCGATATCCTCCAGCCTGTCCACCACCCCGGCAAAATCCGGCACCGTCTCCGCCACCTTGCGGCGAAAGGCCTCAATCCCCTCCGCCCGCACCTGTGCCGCCCCGCCCTTGCGGATCACATAGGCACATTGAAAGTAATCACCCCGGTCGATTGTCACCAAGATGCGCCCGCCCCGGCTGCGCAACAGCGGCTCGGGTTCGCTCCCGCGCGTGTTGCCCCCCGGGCGAGGCAGCGAAAACCAGAGCACGTCAATCGGCGCGCCCACCTCCTTCAGCGGCAAGCCTGCGGCCTCCCGCACCCGGCTGTGCCGCCCGTCCGCCCCAATCACCAGCCGCGCGGTGACGCGGCGCTCGGTGCCCTGCTCCCGCACTGTCACGCCAGTCACCGGGCCGCCCGGTTCTTGCTCGATCAGCCCGGTCACCTCTGCATTCATCCGCAGCTCGAAGCCGGGCAACTGCGCGGCAACGCGCGCGATGAAATCCAGCAGGTGCCACTGCGGCACCATCGCGATGAACCGGCAGCGTGCCTTCAGCCGCGAGAAATCCGCCACCGCCACCCGCTCCTCGCCAAACACCCCGCCAAGGCGCGGCAGGCGGTTGTGGGGCAGCGCAAGAAAGCTGTCGAGCAGGCCAAGGTCTCCGAAGATGTCGAGGGTGGAGGGGTGCACCGTGTCGCCGCGAAAGTCGCGCAGGAAGTCGCCATGCTTCTCCAGCACGAGCACCCGGCAGCCGGCGCGGGCAAACAGCAGGCCCGCGATCATCCCGGCAGGCCCGCCGCCGGCGATGACGCAGTCGTACTCCGGCGCTTCGCCCATCCCGGCCACCTTCTGCAGCTTGCATTGCTTCCGCACAGCCAGCCTGCCCCGGCATCATTGCCTGTTTCAACCCCGCGCGCGATCCGCTAGATTTCGCGGCAACCAGAACAACACCGCCGGGGCAGTCCGCGTGCCGAGATACGACCGCTATATCCTCTCCCAACTTCTGGTGCTGTTCGGCTTCTTCTCGCTCGTGCTCGTCTCGGTCTATTGGGTCAACCGCGCTGTGATCCTGTTTGACCAGCTCATCGCAGACGGCCAGTCGGCGGGCGTGTTCGTGGAATTCACCGCGCTCTCGCTGCCCAACGTGATCCGCCTCGTGCTACCGATGGCGGCCTTCGTGGCCACGGTCTATGCCACCAACCGACTGGCTTCGGAAAGCGAGCTGGTGGTCATCCAGGCCACCGGCTTCTCGTCTTGGCGGATGGCGCGGCCGGTGCTGTTCTTCGGGCTCTTCGTGGCCCTGCTGATGGCGGTGCTGGTGCATGTGCTGGTGCCCGCCTCGCGCGGCCAACTGGCCGAGCGGCAATCAGAAATCGCCAATAACATCACCGCCCGCTTCCTCACCGAGGGCCAGTTCCTGCACCCCGCCTCCGGCATCACCTTCTACATCCGCGAGATCTCTCCCGAGGGCGAGCTGCGCGATGTTTTCCTCTCCGATGCCCGCAACCCCGACGAGCGCACCACTTACACCGCCGCCCGCGCCTTCCTCGTGCGCCAAGAGACCGGGCCGAAACTGGTGATGTTCGACGGCGCCGCGCAAACCCTCTCCGCCGAGACAGAGCGGCTCTTCACCACAGCCTTCTCCGACTTTTCCTACGACATCGGCGCGCTCATCACCTCCTCCGCCTACGCCCGCACCGATATCCGCCACTACCCGACGGCGGCGCTGTTCTCTCCCACCGAGGAGGCGCTGGAGATCACCGGGCGCACCCGGGCCGAGTTCACCTATGAGGGCAACCTGCGCATCGCGCAGCCGTTTACGGCGCTGGTGGCGGCCCTGATCGGCTTTGCCACGCTGATCACCGGCGGATTCTCCCGCTTCGGGGTCTGGCGACAGATCCTCGTGGCGGTGGGGCTTCTGATCGTGGTGCAGGTGCTGGAGACGGTGGCCGCAGGGGCCGCGCGCAAGGATGCCGCGCTCTGGCCAGTGGTCTACCTGCCGGTGGCAGTGGGGCTCGCGATCACCGCGGCGCTGCTGTGGTATGCCGACCGGCCCTTCATGTTCACCCGGCGGCGCAAGGCGGAGGCCCCCGCATGACCCGCCGCTGCTGCCACATGGCGCTGGCCCCTGCCGCGCGGAGACTTCAGCCATGAAGCTCCACTTCTACTTCGCCCGCAAATTCGCGCTCGCCCTGATCGGCGTCTTCGCGGTCTTCGGCTTGCTGCTGACCCTGCTCGATATCGTCGATCAACTACGGCGCTTTTCCGATACCGGCATCAGCTTTGGTGGCGCGCTGGAGCTCTCACTGCTCTCGGTGCCGCAAACGCTCTACCGCATCCTGCCGCTGATCGTGCTGCTGGCCACGCTGGTGCTGTTCCTCGGGCTGGCCCGCAGCTCCGAGCTGGTGGTGACCCGCGCCGCCGGGCGCTCGGCGCTCCGGGCGCTGGTCTCTCCGGTGGTGGTGGCGCTGCTGCTCGGCGGGCTGGGGATCGCGGTGATGAACCCCATCGTCGCGGCCACGCAAGTGCGCTACGAGCAAAAGGCAGCCGACCTGTCCTCTGGCGGCGGCTCGGTGCTTTCGATCTCGGGCGAAGGGCTCTGGCTGCGTCAGGGCGGGCCAGAGGGCCAAACGGTGATCCGCGCGGCGCGCGCCAATCTCGACGGCACCGCCTTCGAAGGCGTGACCTTCCTCAGCTTCGCTCCCGCAGGGGCCGAGGTGCAGGGGCCGGTTCAGCGCATCGAGGCGGCAGCAGCGCGGCTGGAGCCGGGCCGCTGGGTGCTGGAAAACGCCAAGGTCTGGCCGCTCGTCGGCGTGCCCAACCCAGAGGCCGCCTCCTCCCGCGCCGTGGAGATGGAACTGCCCTCCGCCCTCACACTCGACCAGATCCGCGACAGCTTCGGCACCCCCTCGGCCATCCCGATCTGGGAGCTGCCGGGCTTCATCGCCAACCTCGAAGGCGCCGGGTTCTCGGCCCGGCTGCATAAGGTGTGGATGCAGATGGAGCTGGCCCTGCCGCTGTTCCTGATGGCCATGGTGCTTGTTGGGGCGGGATTCACCATGCGGCATACGCGCTTCGGCAAGACCGGGCTGATGGTGCTGCTGGCGCTGATGCTCGGCCTCGCGCTCTACTTCATCCGCAACTTCGCCCAGATCCTCGGCGAGAACGGCCAGATCCCCGTGACCATGGCCGCATGGACACCTCCCGTCGCGGGCATCCTCGCCTCGCTGGCCCTGCTCTTGCACCTGGAGGACGGCTGATGCTGCGGCTCCTCGCTCCGCTCCTCGCCACGCTGGGCCTCTTCGCCCTGCTCATCGGCCCGGCGCGCGCCCAGCAATCGGGCGAAGAAGCGGTGCTGCTGGCGGACCGCGTGGAGATCGCCGGAAATGACAGGCTGATCGCCACCGGCAACGTCGAGGTGATCCAGGGCAACACCCGGATGACCGCCGGACGTATCGTCTATGACCAAAGCACCAACATGCTGGTGATCGACGGGCCCATCACCCTCAACGACGGCGCGGACACGGTGATCCTCGCCTCCGACGCCGCGCTCTCGACCGACCTGAAGAACGGCCTCCTGCGCTCCGCCCGCATGGTGCTCAACCAGCAGCTCCAGCTTGCCGCCGTCGAGATCAACCGGGTCAACGGCCGCTACACCCAGCTTTACAAAACCGTCGCCTCAACCTGTCAGGTCTGCGGCAAACGCCCGGTGCCGCTCTGGCAGATCCGCGCCAAGCGGATCATCCACGACGAGCAGGAACAGCAGCTCTACTTCGATGGCGCGCGCTTCGAGGTGGCCGGCGTGCCGGTGATGTATCTGCCCCGCCTGCGCCTGCCCGACCCCACGCTGAAGCGCTCCACAGGCTTTTTGGCGCCTACCTTCCGCTCCACCGATGCGCTCGGCTTCGGGGTGAAGATCCCCTACTTCATCACCCTCGGCCCCCACGCCGACCTCACCCTCACGCCCTACCTTTCTACCAATTCCACCCGCACGCTGGAATATCGCTTCCGCCGCGCCTTCCGCGCTGGCACGCTCTCGTTTGAAGGGGCGGTCTCCGAGGATGACATCCGCGAGGGCGAGCTGCGCAGCTACCTCTTCACCCAAGGCCAGTTCGACATCGGGCGCGGCTACACCCTGACCTTCGATATCGAAACCGTCTCCGACACCGGCTACCTGCTCGACTACGACTATTCCGACAAGGACCGGCTCGACAGCGCTGTCGAGATCGCCCGCACCCGGCGCGACCAGAACTTTCGCGCCAATATCACCGCCTACCGCTCGCTGCGCGACGGCGAAAGCAACGAAACCCAGCCCACCATCACTGCCGACCTGCACTACGAAAACCGCTTCACGCCGGGCTGGCTCGGCGGCTCGGCGGGCTTCACCTTCGATCTGCACCACCACTACCGCCGCTCCGATCTGGATATCGACAGCGCCGATAGCGATCTCATCGTCGATGGCCGCGATGTCACCCGCGCCTCCGCCCGGCTCGACTGGCGGCGCGATTGGCTGCTCGATAACGGCATCATGATCGGCGCACTCGGGGCGCTGAATTTCGATTTCACCGATGTGGCCGATGACGCGGGCTATTCCGACTCGGTCTTCGAAGTCACGCCGCAGGCCGCCGTCGAGCTGCGCTGGCCCTTCATCCGCCGCGGCGCCCGGGCCACCCATATCCTCGAACCCATCGTGCAACTGGCTTGGACCGGCGAAAGCGACACCGACCTGCCCAACGATGAAAGCACCCTGCTCGAGTTCGACGAAGGCAACCTCTTCTCGCTCGACCGCTTCCCCGGCGGCGATGTCTACGAGCGCGGGTTGCGCACCAATCTCGGCCTGCGCTGGACCCGTTTCGATTCCAGCGGCTGGACCCTTGGCGTCACCCTCGGGCGGATCATCCGCTCCGAAGACCTTGGCCAGTTCACCGGCTACCCCGGGCTGGAAGGCACCAAATCCGACTGGCTCGCAGCGGTGCAACTCCAGCTGCCCAACCGGCTGACCCTCACCAACCGCGCCCTCTTTGATGACAACTTCTCTTTCTCCAAGAACGAGCTGCGCGCCGCCTGGTCCTCCGACAGCCTCTCGATGGCGGGCTCCTACATCTGGATGGAAGCCAACACGCTCGAAAACCGCCCCCTAGACGTGAACGAGATCACCCTCGACACCGCATGGCAGGTGGATGACAACTGGCTGCTCTCGCTCGACTGGCGCTATGACGTCGAGCAGGACCGCGCCGCCGAGGCCACCTTCGGCGTCGAATGGCGCAACGAATGTGTGGAGGTCGATCTTACGGTCTCGCGCCGCTTCACCTCCTCCACCTCCATCGACCCGACCACCGACATCGGCCTTCAGGTGTCGCTCTCCGGCTTCGGCGCAGGCCGCGCGTCACAGCGCCACCTCGCACGTGGTTGCAGGGGCTGAGGCCATGGGCCACCTCATGCACCCCACCGGGCCCCGCCACGCCCGGCGCGTCTGCGTTGCGCTGGCCACCCTCGCGGCCCTGCTCCTGCCCGCCCCCGCGCAGGCCGAGCGGGACGAGGCAGCCAACTGGCCCGCAACCTGCGCCGAGGCCGTGGCCCGCCTCACCTTCGAGCTGCCCGCCGAAGAGCGCCGCCGCCTCGCCGCCATGCCGGAGGAGAACCTGACCCTGCTCCACCACGGCTACGGAACCCACATCCGCAACAGCTTCGGCCTCTGGCTGGGCAACATCGCGCTGGCCCGCGATTGCACCGGCGCGGCACTCCCCCACCCCGACGAGGCCTCCATGGCCATCATCCGCGCCCTCTGGCTCAGCCTCCAGCCCTGAGCCCGGCCCCTTCACGCCCGCGCAACCGGGGATGACAAACCCCCGCGCCTTTGCGATAAGTCACCAACAATGACCAGAACAGCTTGCAGGCACCCATGATCACTTCGCGTTTCACCCTCCTGTTGCGGTCCGCTCTGGCCGCTCTGCTGGTGCTTATCGGCCTCCCCGCCACCGCACAGGTCGCCACGACCGAGCTGTTCAAACCGGTGGTCACGATCAACGGCAAGGCGGTGACCAACTTCGAAGTCCAGCAACGGATGATCATGCTCAAGCTCTTCCGCACCGCCGGAGACCTCGAAGAGCAGGCCATCGAAGCCCTCATCGAAGACCGCCTGCGCTTCATCGCCGCCGAAGAGATGGACCTTGCCCTGAGCGAGGAAGAAATCATCGAGGGCGAAGCCGAATTTGCCAGCCGCGCCAACCTTACCCGCGAAGAGTTCCTGCAAGCCCTCGCCGGTGCTGGCGTGGCCCGTGAGAGTTTCCGCGATTTCGCCGCCGCCGGCCTGCTCTGGCGTCAGGTCGTGGCACAGCGCTTTGCCCAACGGGCGCAGGCCCAAGTCACCGAAAGCGATATCCAGCGCGCCATCTCCACAACCTCCCGCCGTGGCGGTGGTGTGAAGGTGGACTTCGCCGAAATCATCCTGCCCGCCAACACCCCCGCGGCGGCGGCGCAGGCCGAGCGCCGCGCTGCCGAGCTTGGCGGCACCTCCATGTCCGAGGCCGCCTTCTCCTCCTCCGCACGGCGCTTCTCGGCCTCCCCCTCCCGCGCACGCGGCGGACGCATCCCCGAGCCGGTGCCCATCGGCAACCTGCCCGGGCCCATCGCGCAGGCCTTCCTCACGCTGGCACCGGGCGAAACCACCGATCCGTTTCCAATCCCCAACGCCATCGCCATCTTCCAGCTGCGCCGCCTGATCGACACCGACGAACCGGGCGATGAGACGACAGCGCTGGAATATGCCCGCTTCCTCATCCCCGGTGGCCGCACCGAAGAAACCCTAACAGAGGCGGCTCGGATTCGCGCCCGCGTCGATACCTGCGATGATCTCTACGCCGTGGCCAAGGGCCTCCCGCCCCAGCGCCTCACCCGTGAAACCCGCGCCGCCGATGATGTGCCCCGTGACATCGCGCTGGAGCTGGCCAAGCTCGACGCGGGCGAAAGTTCCACCGCGCTGACATCCGGCAATGCGCTGGTTTTCCTCATGCTCTGCGCCCGCAGCGCGGCCACGCTTGAAGATGACAGCCCCACGCCCACCCTGCGCACCGGCAACGTCGCCGCCCCGGTCGAGCCCGACCCTGATGCAGCCACGGCCGAGGCCAGCGAGCCTGAAGGCACCGTGCCCGGCGTCTCCGAGGTCAATCGCCGTGCGGTGCGCGAACGGCTGGTCAACCAGATCGTTGCGGGCTACGCCGCAGGCTACCTCGCCGAGCTGAAGGCCAATGCCATCATCACCTATCCCTGAGGGCGCCCCGCGCCCCATCGCTCTGTCCTGCGGCGATCCGGCAGGCATCGGCCCCGAAATCGCGGTGAAGGCCTGGCAACGCTATCGCGAACGCCTGCCCTTCGCCTATATCGGCAGCCGTCGCCACCTGCCGACCCATCTGCCCGTCGCGCCCGTCACAAGCGCCGCCGAAGCCGCCAGCGTGGCCGCAGACGCCCTGCCGCTGATCGAAATCGACTTCGCCGGTGAGAGCCAGCCCGGCCAGCCTGATCCGGCAGACGCGCCCGGCACCATCGCCGCCATCGAGCGAGCCGTGGCCGAGGTGCGCTCCGGAGCCGCCGCCGCCCTCACCACCTGCCCCATCTCCAAGCTGGCGCTGATCGAGGGGGCCGCCTTCGCCTACCCTGGCCATACCGAGTTTCTGGCCCATCTCGCAGGCGGCGGGCCGACCCCGGTGATGATGCTGGCCTCGCCCGCGCTGCGCGTGGTGCCCGCCACCATCCACATTCCGCTGGTCGAGGTGCCCACCGCGCTCACGGCCGAGCTGCTCAGCGAAACCATCCGCATCACCGCCGCCGGTCTTACCCGCGATTTCGGCCTCTCCGCGCCCCGCATCGCCATCGCTGGCCTCAACCCGCACGCGGGTGAAGGCGGCAAGATCGGCACCGAAGAGCTGCGCTGGATCACCGCCACGCTCGACACCCTCCGCGCCGAGGGCCTCTCCCTCACCGGCCCCCTGCCCGCCGACACCATGTTTCATGCCGCCGCCCGCGCCTGCTATGACGCGGCGATCTGCATGTATCACGATCAGGCCCTGATCCCGGCGAAGACGCTGGCCTTTGACAGCGCGGTCAACGTCACCCTCGGCCTGCCCTTCATCCGCACCTCCCCCGATCACGGCACCGCCTACGACATCGCCGGCCAAGGCATCGCCACGCCCTCCTCCCTCTGCGCCGCGCTCGAAATGGCGCGCGACATGGCCATCGCCCGAGGCGCACATGGCCCAGATTGACGGCCTCCCTCCCCTGCGTGATGTGATCGCCACCCACGGGCTCGCGGCCAAAAAGTCGCTTGGCCAGAATTTCTTGCTCGATCTCAACCTCACCTCCCGCATCGCCCGCATCCCCGGTGACCTTTCCGGCGCCGATGTGCTGGAGGTCGGCCCCGGCCCCGGCGGCCTCACACGCGGCCTGCTGGCCAACGGCGCCCGCCGCGTGCTGGCCATCGAAAAAGACGCCCGCTGCCTCCCCGCGCTGGCCGAAATCGCCGAGGCCTACCCGGGCAAACTCACCGTTCTGGAAGGCGACGCGCTCGAAATCGACGCCACCGCCCACCTGACCGGCCCCATCCACGTGGTTGCCAACCTGCCCTACAACGTCGGCACCGAACTGCTGATTAGGTGGCTGACACCGCCGCAATGGCCGCCCTACTGGCAAAGCCTCACCCTGATGTTCCAACGCGAGGTGGCCGAGCGCATCGTTGCCCAGCCCGGCGGCAAGGCCTATGGCCGCCTCGCCGTGCTTGCGCAATGGAAAGCCGAGGCCCGCATCGCCCTGTCGTTGCCGCCCGAGGCCTTCACGCCACCGCCCAAGGTCTCCTCTGCCGTGGTCCACCTCACACCCCGCCCCGCGCCCGCCTTCCCCGCCGATCCGGTGATGATGGAACGCGTGGTGGCCAAGGCCTTCAACCAGCGCCGCAAAATGCTGCGTGCCGCGCTCAAGGGGATGCACCCGCAGATTGAGGCCAAGCTCGAAGAGGCAGGCATCAAGCCCACCGACCGGGCAGAAACCGTCCCGATCAGCGGTTTCGCCGCCCTCGCCCGCGCGCTGAGCTAAGGGCCGCCCCCCCAAAACGCAAAACGCGCCCCGAAGAGCGCGTTTTTACATCCGTTCCAGCAAAAGCCCTTACTCGGCTGCCTTGGTCTCCGGAGCCTTGCCACCCTCGTCACCGCCGCCACTGTCTGTCGCGGCAGGCTTGCGGGTCCGCTTGCGGCGCGGCTTCTGCGGCTTGCTTTCCGGCGTTTCCACCAAACCGCTGTCGCTGCTGGCCTCGCTGTCCAAAACATCCATCACATCCGAAGAGCCGGAGCCAGCCTGACGGTCATTGCCGCGGTCTTTCGGACGCTCATTCTGACGGTCGTTCTGCGGCTCGTTCTGATTGGCATTGCCGCGGTCATCACCGCCCTGCTTGCCACCATCTTCACCCTGCTGCCGGTCCTGCTGGCCATTGCCGCCGCCCTGCTGCTGGTTGTTGTTCTGGTTGTTATTGTTGTTGTGCTGCTGCTGCCGCGCTTCCTGCTCGCGCTGCGCCTCGCCCAACATCCGAATGTAATGCTCGGCATGCTGCTGAAAGTTCTCGGCGGCCACACGGTCATTGCCGAGCTGCGCATCGCGGAAAAGCTGCTGATACTTGTCGATAATCTGCTGCGGCGTGCCGCGCACCTTGCCCTCAGGCCCCGAGCTGTCGAAAACCCGGTTGACGATATTGCCCATCGAGCGCGAGCGGTTCCCCTTGGAACGCGAACGTGACTTGGAAGATCTCATGTATTAACGGTCCGCCTTGTTGCGGTTTTTGCCTGACCCGGCCGCTGGTGAGCGGTCTTGAAAATGTAGGGTCGGCGATTGGGTGACAGCGAGAGGGCGTGCGCCCAAGCACGGCGCCTCTGCACATTGGTTATATGGGCAAATTGGCCCGTGACAAGTGAAAAATCACCCCAATGCGTCACGTTTGGCCCTCTCCCGGCCACAAAGGAGGCAAAACCGCGCCGAGTCAGCCCTCGGCGGCCCCTGCGTCTGCGGCCCGTGCGCGCACCACCCGGTCGCGCCCGTCGAGATCCGGCAAAATCTCAATGCCGGTCAGCCCCGCCCCCGCCAGCATCTCCGAAACCGCTGCGCCCTGCGTCGGCCCAATCTCCAGCAGCACCCGCCCACCGGGCGCCAGATGGTCGCCCAGTCCGGCAGCTATCGCGCGATAAGCGCTCAGCCCATCGCCCCCATCGGTCAGCGCGCCCTGCGGCTCATGGGCCAATTCGCGCGCAAGCCCGGCCATCTCCGCCTCGGCAATATAGGGCGGGTTCGACACGATCAGGTCATACCGCCCGCGCAGCCGCGTAAACCAGTCGCTCTCCACAAAGCCCGCCCGCCCGGCGAGCCCAAGAGCCTCGGCATTGCGCTGCGCCACCTTGATCGCCGCGGGCGAAAGCTCCAGCCCCACGCCCCGCGCCTGCGGGCGTTCTGCCAGCAAAGACAACAAGATACAGCCCGACCCTGATCCAAGATCCAACACATCGGCAAAGGGCTCTTCCAGCGCGGCCGCCACCAGAATTTCCGTCTCCGGACGCGGGTCCAGCACATCGGGCGTCACAATAAAGCGCGCCTTCCAGAAGTCGCGCCACCCGCGAATATGGCTCATCGGGCTGCCCGCCGCCCTGCGCTCCGCCAGCTCAATCGCGCGCCCGACCACCCCCGGCTCCAAGGCCTTTTCCGGGTCGGTCAAAAACCGCGTCCGCGACTCGCCCGAGGCCACCTCAAGGATGATCCACGCTTCCCGGCTGTCGTCGATCCCGCCTTCGCGCAGCCGCGCGCCAATCTGCGCAATCGCCTCGGCGGGCGTGCTCACCCGCCCATCTCCGCCAGCTTGCGGGCCTGATCGTCGGCAATCAGCGCCTCGATCACCTCGCCCAGCTCCCCCTGCATCACCCGATCAAGGCTGTAGAGGGTCAGGTTGATGCGGTGGTCGGTCATCCTTCCTTGCGGGAAATTATAGGTCCGAATCCGCTCGCTCCGGTCGCCCGACCCCACCTGGCTCTTACGATCGGCACTGCGCTCGCTGTCCACCCGCTGCCGCTCCAGGTCATAGAGCCGCGTGCGCAACACCTGCATGGCGATCTCGCGGTTGCGGTGCTGGCTCTTCTCACTGCTCACCACCACCACGCCCGTCGGCAGGTGAGTGATCCGCACCGCCGAATCGGTGGTGTTCACATGCTGCCCGCCCGCGCCGCTGGCCCGCATCGTGTCGATCCGTATGTCGCCCGCGGGGATGTCGATATCCACCTCCTCGGCCTCCGGCAGCACCGCAACCGTGGCCGCGCTGGTGTGTATCCGCCCGCCGCTCTCGGTCTCCGGCACCCGCTGCACCCGATGCACGCCGCTCTCAAACTTCAACCGGGCAAAAACCCCCTCACCCTTCACATGCACCACAGCTTCCTTGACCCCGCCCAGCTCGGTCTCGGCAAACTCCAGCACTTCAAAACTCCAGCCCTGCGCCTCCGCGTAGCGCTGATACATCCGCAGCAGATCGCCGGCAAAAAGCGCGGCCTCATCGCCGCCGGTGCCGGGACGGATCTCAATCATCGCCGGGCGCGCATCGGCGGCATCACGCGGCAGCAGGGCCAGCTGCAACGCCTCCTCGATCTCCGGCAGGCGCGCGCGCAACGCCGGAAGTTCCTCCTCCGCCAGCTCCGCCATCTCCGGATCGGCCAGCATCGCCTCGGCCTCCTCCAGATCGGCCCGCACCTGCCGCCACGCGCCAATCTGCTCCACCACCGGCTTCAGCTCGGCATACTCCCGCCCCAGCCGCGCAATCTCCTCGCCGCTCACGCCCGCGTTCATCCGCGCCTCGATAAATTCGAACCGCGCGGTGATCTCCGCCAATCTCTCATCCGAAACCATGCGCTCCCTCTCCCCCATCAACAGGCTTTGGTCAAGGCCGCACCCGTGCTACCATGCGGGGATGAAACAGCTTCTCGCCCTTGCCCTGCTCGCCGCCACGCCGGTCGCGGCTGAGGGCACGCTCGGAGGCAAGACGGTGGATTGCTACTGCACCGACAGCCACGGAAGCCGCGTCGAACTGGGCGAAAACATCTGCCTCACCGTCGGTGGCCGCAGCTTCACCGCGCAATGCCAGATGTCGCTCAACGTGCCCATGTGGCGCGAAGTCCGGCCCAATTGCCTCAGCTCGTCCCTGCGTCCGCTTCAATCCCCGCTTCCGCCAGCCAGCGCTCCAGCCGCTTCCGGTTAACGCCAAGGTCGCCCTTGCCGATCACCAGATGTGCATGGATATGCAGCGCCCCTGCTTCGTCGCGCCACACCCGCGTGACATCGGGAAATTGCCAAACCGCCGAGCGCGTCACATAGGCCCCCGGCGCTGGCGAGACCGTGCGCAAATCCTCCAGCGCCACCTTCTTTAGCCGCGCCTCCGCATCCTTGGGCGCAGCCGGCAGCACCAGCTTCACGCCGCCCTCCATCTGGTGCCACCCCGGCTCATACGGCCCCGGGTGCCCCTCCAGCCGCTCCGCCGGGATCGGCCAGAGCCGCACCAGCAGGCCCAAGCCCATCAGCACCGCGCCCAATGCGACTAACCACCAGAACATCACGCACCCCTCTCGATATACCTGCCGGAAATACTCACTCCGCCGACTGCCTAAAGCGGTGCGCCGCGCCCCAAAGGCAAATCAGCTCCATCGCCACATGCGCCCCGGCCACAGCCGTGATGCCCGCATGGTCGAAGGGCGGTGACACTTCCACCACGTCCCCGCCCACCATGTTCACACCAGACATGCCCCGCAAAATCGCCGCCGCCTGCGCGCTGGAGAGCCCGCCCCACACCGGCGTGCCCGTGCCCGGCGCAAAACCCGGGTCCAGCCCGTCGATGTCAAAGCTCACGTAGCAGGGCGCATCGCCCACCCGCTCGCGGATCATTTCGGCCACCGCCTGCGGGCCAATATCATGCACCTCCGGCGCGTCGATGATCTTGATCCCCATCGTGTCGGGGTTCACCGTGCGGATGCCCACCTGCACGGCGCGCTCCACATCAATCAGCCCCTCCTTCACCGCCTTATAGGCAAAGGTGCCATGGTCAATCCGCTCCGGGTCGTCATCCACCCATGTGTCGGTGTGCGCGTCGAACTGCACATAGGCCAGCGGCCCGTGCTTCTTCGCATGCGCCCGCAGGATCGGCAGGGTGATCGAGTGATCGCCCCCCAGCGTGATGCACCCACAGCCCGCGCCAAGGATCCCCGCCACATGCGCCTCCAGCGCCTTGGGAAACTCCCAAACCTTGGCATAGTCGAAGGCCATATCGCCGTAGTCAGCAATCGCCAGCTCTTCCAGCGGGTCAAAATCCCAGCCATAGGGCGGATCATAGGGCTGCAAAGTGCTCGCCTCCCGGATCGCCCGCGGCCCCAGCCGCGTGCCTGTCCGGTTCGTCACCGACTGGTCAAACGGCACCCCGGTCACGGCCAAATCATAGCCCGCCAAATCCTTGGTATAGCGCCGCCGCAAAAAGCTCGTCGCCCCGCCAAAGGTATTCTCAAAGCTCGCGCCCCGCCGGTTTTCCCGCGTAAACGCCTGATCTACCTGTGTCTTTGCGTCTTCAAGTGCCACTCAAGCCTCCACCGGCTGCGCCCGCTCTACCAGCCGGGCAAAAAAGCTCGCCCCCACCGGCGCGACCTTGTCGTTAAAATCATATTTCGGGTGGTGCAGCGATGGCCCCTCCCCCTGCCCAAGGAACAAGAACGCCCCGGGTCGCGCCTCAAGCATGTAGGAGAAGTCCTCCGCCCCCATCTCCGCCGTGCCCTCGCGCTCCACCCGGCCCGCGCCAGCAATCTCCTCGGCCACATCGGCAGCAAAGCCCGCATTCTCAGGCCGGTTCACCGTCGCCGGGTAGCCCTCGTGGTAGATCAGTTCCGCCTCCACCCCATAGGCCGCCGCCTGCCCCGAAACGATTTCGGCCAGCCGCCGCCGCGCCATCGCCCGCACCTCCGGGTCAAGCGTGCGCACCGTCCCGTTGATCCAGGCAGAGTCGGGGATGATATTGTCAGCACTCCCGGCATGGATCTGCGTCACGCTCACCACCAGTTCCTCCATCGCGTAGTGGTTGCGGCTGACGATGGTGTTCACCGCGCTCACAATCCCCACCGCCGCCACGATCGGGTCGCGCGTCTGATGCGGCATCGCCCCATGCCCCCCCACACCGTTCACCTGCACCTCCCAGCTGTCCACCGCCGCCAAGATCGGGCCCGGCGTGGTCAAAAACGCGCCTTCCTCCATCCCCGGCGCATTGTGAATGCCGTAAACCTCGGTGATCCCGAATTTATCCATGATCCCGGCCTTCACCATGGCCTCGCCGCCCGCGCCGCCCTCTTCCGCAGGCTGGAAGATCAGCGCCACTGTCCCGGCAAAATTGCGCGTCTCGGCAAGGTACTTCGCGGCGCCCAGAAGCATCGTCGTGTGCCCATCGTGCCCGCAAGCATGCATCTTGCCCGGCACAGTGCTCGCATGCTCTGCCCCGGTCGCCTCCTCTATCGGGAGCGCATCCATATCCGCCCTGAGCCCCAGCCGCCGCTTGCTCACGCCCTTGCCGTGGATCAGCGCCACCAGCCCGCTCTCGGCAATGCCCTCATGCACCTCATCCACCCCGAAGGCCCGCAGCTTCTCGGCCACAAAGGCCGCCGTCTCATGGCAGTCGAATCCCAGCTCTGGGTGCATGTGGATATGCCGCCGCCATGCGGTCATCTCCTCAGAATATCCGGCAATCCGGTTGACGATGGGCATGGGCTGGGGTTCCTCTCTGCTGAGACGCTGCCACCAAATCCCATCCGGAGCCCCCCCGCAATGGCCGACCCGTCCGACCCGCTGATTTTCGACCAAACGCCGGAAGACGCCCGCCAGATGCAGCGGCTTCTCGCCATCATGGCCTGCCTGCGAGACCCTGAGCAGGGCTGCCCCTGGGACATCGAGCAGAGCTACGCCACCATCGCCCCCTACACCATCGAGGAGGCCCATGAGGTGGCCGATGCGGTCGCCCGCGCGGCCTGGGGCGAGCTGGAGGGCGAGTTGGGCGACCTCCTGCTGCAAGCCGTCTACTTCGCCCAGATGGGCAAGGAGGATGGCCACTTCACCTTCGCCTCCATCGCCCGCAACGTCTCCGACAAGATGGTCAGCCGCCACCCCCATATCTTCGGCACCGAATCCCGCGACAAATCGGCCGAGCAGCAAACCCTCGACTGGGAAAAGCAAAAAGCAGCCGAACGCGCCGCCAAGGGCGAGACCCGAGTGCTAGACGGCGTCGCCCTCGGCCTCCCCGCGCTCACCCGCGCCCTCAAACTGCAAAAACGGGCCGCCCGCGTCGGCTTCGACTGGACCGAGGTAAAGGACGTGCTTGCCAAGCTGCAGGAGGAAGCCGCCGAACTCGCCGAAGCCGAAGGCGATGCCGACGCGATGGAAGACGAAATGGGCGATCTCCTCTTCGTCCTCACCAACCTCGCCCGCCACAAGGGGATAGATCCGGAAGCCGCCCTGCGCCGCACCAACGCCAAGTTCACCCGCCGTTTCAACGCAATAGAAGACGCGCTTGAAGCCGAGGGCCGCACGCCTCACGACGCCACGCTCGAAGAGATGGATGCCCTCTGGACCCGGATCAAACAGTCAGAAAAGGCCTGACCCATGCGCCACCCCCTCCTTGCCATCACCACTCTGCTCGCCGCCACGCCCGCCGCCGCGCAAGACGCCAGGTCCTTCGTAGCCGCCTGCGCCACCGGCAAAACCGAGGCCTGCCACGCCGGCTCCCGCGCCGCACAGGCCGAGGGCGACACGGCCCTGCTCTTCACCTTCGCCGTCACCGGCTGCAAGCAGGGCAACACCATCTCCTGCTCCGACGAGGGAATGATGCACATCACCGGCATGGCGGCAGAACCCGACATGGCGCGCGGCGTGAAACTGGTCTCACAAGGCTGCGCGGATGGCTACAGCCGCGCCTGCACCAACCTCGGCTACCTCTCCTACACCGGCACCGGCGTCGCCCAAAATACCGCCAAGGCCGCACGGTACTACAAGGAAGGCTGCACCAAAGGCAGCGGCCCGGGGTGCTACAACCTCGCCCTCATGGTGCTCGACGGCGAGGCCAAAGGCGATGCCGACGCCCTCCTCACCCGCGCCTGCACGCTCGGCGAAAACCGCGCCTGCCACTGACGCGGCCTCCGGGACAAAACCGCTTCGTCCCATTTTCTTGCAGAAAATACTCCCAGGGGGTGTGGGGGACTGGTCCCCCATTCGGTCCCCAACCCCACTCACAAACGCCCGAGCCGGCGCGCAAGCCCGCGCATGGCGAGGCGGGGTGGGCGGGCGGGCGCCTTGCCATGCGCGGGCGCCCTCTCAGCGCTCACAGGCGCTCGATGTCCCCCTCCGACCGCGACGCATGAAACGCCGCCTCGAACGCCGCAAACCGCCCCTCGGCAATCGCCTCCCGCATCTCCCCCATCAATTCCTGATAGTAATGCAGGTTGTGCCAAGTCAGCAGCATCCCGGCAATCATCTCGCCCGCCCGGTACACATGATGCAGATAGGCGCGTGAATACCCCCGGCAGGCCGGGCAGCTACAGGCCTCATCCAGAGGGCGCGGGTCATCGGCATGGCGCGCGTTCTTCAGGTTCACCTGCCCCCGCCGCGTCCACGCCTGCCCGGTGCGCCCGCTCCGCGAGGGCAGCACGCAATCCATCATGTCCACCCCGCGCTTCACCGCGCCCACAATGTCATCCGGCTTGCCCACGCCCATCAGATAGCGCGGCTTCTCCTCAGGCAGCATGCCAGGCGCATAATCAAGCACGCCAAACATCGCCTCCTGCCCCTCGCCCACCGCAAGCCCGCCAATCGCGTAGCCATCAAAGCCAATGGCCCGCAGCGCCTCGGCGCTCTCGCCGCGCAGTTCCTCGGTCACGCCGCCCTGCTGGATGCCAAACAGCGCATGCCCCGGCCTGTCGCCAAAGGCCGCTTTCGAGCGTTCCGCCCAGCGCATCGAAAGCCGCATGCTCTCCGCCACCGCCGCCTCCGTGGCGGGCAGCGCCGGGCATTCGTCAAAGCACATCACAATATCACTGCCCAACAGCCGCTGAATCTCCATCGACGTCTCAGGGCTGAGAAAGTGCTTCGAGCCATCCACATGGGAGCGAAAGGTCACCCCATCCTCGGTCAGCTTGCGCAGCTCGGCGAGGCTCATCACCTGAAAGCCCCCCGAGTCGGTCAAAATCGGCTTGTCCCAATTCATGAACCCGTGCAGCCCGCCAAGCCGCGCCACCCGCTCCGCGCCGGGGCGAAGCATCAGGTGATAGGTGTTGCCCAGCAAGATGTCGGCCCCCGTCGCCGCCACGCTCTCGGGCAGCATCGCCTTCACCGTCGCGGCGGTGCCCACCGGCATGAAGGCCGGGGTGCGGATCTCGCCGCGCGGAGTCGTCAAAACCCCAAGCCGGGCCTTGCCGTCGGTTGCCTTCACTTCGTATGTCACGCGCGTTGTCATATGGCGGTCTCCTTGCGGCTCCATATCCGGCAATTGCCGCCAAAAGCCAAGCCACCCTCATCCGTCGTCATAGCCACACGCCCCGGGTTCTGGCGGTGCCAGATCAGCGCTCCGCGCTCAACGCGCGGTGGCTCCATTAACCACCCCGCCCAAAATCTCGTCTGCATCACTTGTGCATCCTTTGTGCATCACATGTGCCTGTGTCCCGCTTGCGGTTAACGCCGCAAATCGACCCCGCGTTACCCCGCCGCACGCGCAACAGCTGCCCTTGCCCGGCCCGCCCCGGTATCCTATGTAAACACTCAGGAACAGGAGTCCCCATGCCCGAAGATACGCCCCCCCTCGAAGGCACCCCGCTGATCAAGCCTTCCAGCACTGAGCACCCGCTTCACGAAGCGGTCGTGGAGGCGTGTCGCACGGTCTATGACCCTGAAATCCCAGTGAATATCTTCGACCTCGGGCTGATCTACACGATCGAAATCAACCCCGAGAACGAGGTCAATGTCATCATGTCCCTCACCGCGCCCGGCTGCCCCGTGGCCGGAGAAATGCCCGGCTGGCTCGCAGATGCCATCGAACCCATCCCCGGCGTGAAGCAGGTTGAGGTCGAAATCACCTGGGAGCCGCCCTGGGGCATGGAGATGATGAGCGACGAAGCGCGGCTGGAACTGGGGTTCATGTAAGAAAAGCAACCAAAATAGGTTTCTTTTCGCGAATGACACCAAAAAAGGTTGCCAAACAGGCGTAGCACACTAAACTGGCTACACCATGTCCAGCACGCCGAATGACCAAGCAACCCTCCAGCGCTCCGCCGTCCTGACGGGCGACATCGTTGGATCACGCGAGCTCGGCAGCTCTGAAATTACCAAAATATTTCAAACCCTTGAGCGCTGCGCAGCCACTCAGGCGGCATGGTTTGATGCCCCCCTCAACTTCACACGGCACCGGGGCGATGGCTGGCAGGTCGTCGTAAACCACAGCCAGTTTGCCCTCCGCTCCGCCGTTGCCTTCCGCGCAGCCCTGCGCGGCCTTGGCGCGGGATATGATAGCTACATCGGCATCGCCGCAGGACCAATCGGCACCTACGGCACCGACCTGAACGCCGAAACATCCGAGGTTTTCGCCCGCTCCGGTGCCGCTCTGGAAGACCTCAAGACACACAGCACACGCCGCATGGCCCACGCAGATCCCGGCCCATACAACGCCGCCACGATCCTCGCCGATCACCTCGTGCAAAGCTGGACAACCGTGCAGGCCCAAACCGTCGCCGCCGCCCTTGCACCAGATGCCCCGGCCACCCATGCCCAGATCGCCGAACGCCTCGGCAAGTCCCGCCAAGCGGTGACCAAGGCCCTCAAGGCCGCCGGGTTCGATCACCTCAACCTCGCCCTCGCCACCCTGGAACGGGACCAATCGCCATGATCGAAACCGCGGTTGCCCTGCTGCTCGCCCACGTGCTCGCCGATTTCACGGCTCAAACCGGCTGGATGGTCCGCCACAAGGCCCGTGCCGAGGTTTTCGCCCTGCATATCGCCATTACCGGCGCCCTCAGCTGGGCCGCGCTGGGCTTTTACGGCTGGCAGGCTGCGCTGGCCGTCACCGCCGCCCATGCGGGCATAGACACCTTGAAAACATGGGCAATGCCGCTCGCTTGGCGCAACACGCTCGCCACCTTTCTCGCCGATCAGGCGGCCCATATCGTGAGCATCGCCGCCGTCGCCTTCATCTGGCCCGGTGCCGCCGCCTCGGGCCTCTGGGCGCCTTGGCTGGCCCAACTCACCGCCCCTGCCCTCACCATCGCCGGCATCGTGCTGTGCGTCTGGGCCGGCGGGCATGCGGTTGGCCTGCTGATGCAACGCTACGCCGCCGAGGCCCTGCCCGAAGGCCTCCCCGACGCCGGGCGGCTGATCGGCCAACTTGAACGCGCGATGATCTTTCTGTTGGTGCTCATCAACCAGCCCGCGGGCATCGGCTTCCTGATTGCCGCCAAGTCAATCCTGCGCTTCGACACCGCCTCCAAGGGCCAGAAGACAGGCGAATACGTGATCATCGGCACCCTTGCCTCCTTCGCCTGGGCGCTTGCCATCGCAACCGCCACCCAGCGCCTGCTCGCCGCGCTCTGAGCAAAGCTTCACCGGCGCGTCACCGATTTGTTGGCGTCTTGTCACAACTGCCGCGTTGGTATGCGCCCATCGCAAACCAAGGAGTCGCAACAAATGCGCCGCACCCCTCTTCTCGCCACTCTCCTCCTCGCCACCGCCGCCCCGGCCCTTGCCGAGGCCCCGCTCTCCGGCTACGGCCCCCGCCCGGCCTATCTGATCAACAAGCTGCCCGAGGGTGAGCTGAAGACCAAGCTGCAAAGCTGCCTCGGCCAACCCATTGCAAAGTCGGACTTCTCCATCGCTCACCGTGGAGCGCCGATGATGTTCCCCGAGCACACCGCCGAAAGCTACCGCGCGGGCGCGGCGATGGGCGCGGGCGTGGGTGAATGCGACGTGACCTTCACCAAGGACAAGGAGCTGGTCTGCCGTCACGCGCAAAACGACCTGCACACCACCACCAACATCCTCGTCAGCGACCTCGCCGCCACCTGCACCACTCCCTTCAGCCCCGCCGAGGGCGAAACCAAGGCCGCTGCCGAGTGCCGCACCTCGGAGATTTCGCTGAGCGAATTCAAGGGCCTGATGCCCAAGATGGACAGCGCCGACAGTGCCGCCACCACGGCGGAAGAGTATCAGGGCGGCATCGCTGGCTGGCGCACCGCGCTCTACGTGCAAGAGCCCACAATCCTCACCCACGCCGAGTCGATCGAGCTGTTCAAGGAGCTCGGCGTCAAGATGACTCCCGAGCTGAAGTCGCCTTCCGTCGAAATGCCCTTCGACGGCTTCTCCCAGGCCGACTACGCGCAGAAGATGATCGACGAATACAAAGCCGCCGGCGTGCCGGCTTCGGATGTATTCCCGCAGTCCTTCAACCTTGATGACGTGCTCTACTGGGTTGAGAACGAACCTGAATTCGGCGCGCAAGCCGTCTTTCTGGTCGAGCCCGCCGAAGGTTTCGACACCCAAAACCCCGAGACATGGGCCGAAGATTTCGCTGACCTCAAGGCCAAGGGCGTGCAGTATCTCGCCCCGTCGATGAACATGCTCGTGACGCCTGAAAATGGCACCTACGCCGCCTCCGCCTATGCCAAGGCGGCCAAGGAAGCGGGCCTCAAGCTGATCACATGGTCGCTGGAGCGCTCCGGCCCCCTCGCCTCCGGCGGCGGCTGGTACTACAACTCGACCACCGAGATCACCGACACTGACGGCGACATCTACGAGCTGGTCGACGCGCTGGCGCAAGACGTTGAAGTCGAAGGCATCTTCTCCGACTGGCCCGCCACCGTCACCTTCTACGCCAACTGCATGGGCCTCTGAGGCCCCCACAAGCCAAGGGCGCTCCGCACAACGCGGGGCGCCCCCCTTGAGCCATGCCGCCTCCCGGCCTACATATGGGCCAAAGGAGCACTCCAATGTTCGGTATTCCCGGCAAGCAAGCCGTCACCATCACCCCCCGCGCCGAGGCCGAGATTGCCAAGCTGATGGCACGCGATGGCCACAAGGGCCTGCGCATCGGCGTCAAGAAGGGCGGCTGTGCAGGGATGGAATACACCATGGAATACGCTGATATCATTGACGAACATGATGAGGTGGTCGAGCAAAACGGCGCTCGCGTCATGATAGCGCCGATGGCCCAGATGTTCCTCTTCGGCACCGAGATCGACTATGAGACCTCGCTGCTGGAATCCGGCTTCAAGTTCAACAACCCGAACGTGACCGAGGCCTGCGGCTGCGGCGAGTCGATCAAGTTCGCCGAGATGTAACCCGGGCTTGACCCTACCGGCGCGCAGGCCCACCCTCGCCCCATGTTCCTGCCCTTCTTCCAGACCCTCCGCAAAGCCGGTGTGCCCGTCACCCTCCGTGAGCACCTGAGCTTTCTTGATGCTGTCTCTGCCGGGCTAACCACCTACGATATCAACGCTTTTTATTACCTCGCCCGCGCCTGTCTGGTGAAGGACGAGCGCCACCTCGACCGCTTCGATCAGGCGTTTTCGCACACCTTCAAGGGGCTCGAGAGCATTCCGCTGGAGGCGGTGCTGGAGGCCGTCGATCTGCCCGATGACTGGCTGCGCAAACAGGCCGAAAAGCACCTGTCGCCCGAAGAAATGGCCGAGATCGAGGCAATGGGCGGCTTCGAGAAGCTGATGGAAACCCTGCGCGAGCGCCTCAAGGAGCAGGAAGGCCGCCACCAAGGCGGCAACAAATGGGTCGGCACCGCCGGCACCTCTCCCTTCGGCGCTTATGGCTACAACCCAGAAGGCGTGCGAATCGGGCAAGACAAATCACGTCATCGCCGCGCCGTAAAAGTCTGGGACAAAAGAGAATTCCGCAATCTCGACGACTCCGTCGAGCTTGGCACCCGCAACATCAAGGTCGCCCTCAAACGCCTGCGGCAATGGGCCCGCGACGGCGCCCATGAAGAGCTTGATCTTGACGGCACCATCCGCGCCACCGCCGAGCACGGCCACCTTGATGTCAAAACCCGCCCCGAGCGCCGCAACGCCGTGAAGGTGCTGCTCTTTCTCGATGTCGGCGGCTCGATGGACCCGCATATTAAAGTGGTCGAAGAGCTGTTTTCAGCCGCCCGCGCCGAGTTCAAGCACCTCGAATACTACTACTTCCACAACTGCCTCTACGAGGGCGTCTGGCGCGACAACCGCCGCCGCTGGTCCGAGCAAACGCCCACATGGGAGGTGCTCAACACCTACGGGCCGGACTATCGCGCCATCTTTGTCGGTGACGCCTCCATGTCGCCCTATGAGGTTGCTTACCCCGGCGGCGCCAACGAGCATTGGAACGAGGAGAGCGGAGCCACATGGCTTGCCCGTGCCCGCGCCCAATGGCCGCAGAACCTTTGGATCAACCCGGTCCCCGAACAGCACTGGGGCTACACCCAATCCATCGCCATGATCCACGAGATCTTCGAGGCGCGGATGGTGCCGATGACGCTCGAAGGCCTCACCGCAGGCATGAAGGGCCTGACAAAGTGAGCGCGCGGCCCGCTGCTCTTCCCGTCATCCTCGGGCCTGACCCGAGGATCTCTCACCACGGCCCTCTGCCCACCCGCACGACGCCCCCCACCGGCTCGCCATGACCCTGCTCCGCCGCCACCCCATCCTCACCGCCTGCTTTGCCCTCGCCCTCGCCGCCACGCTCTTCTTCGGCATCCGCACGGTGCAGCGCACCATCTACTGGATGGACCCGGCCCATCAGGCGCAGGCGCTGGAGCCTTGGATGACCCCGCGCTACATCGCCCACTCATGGCTGGTTGACGGGCAGGAATTGGCCCAACACCTCGGTGTCCCGCCAAAGCCAAAGGAGCGCCCCACGCTCGAAACCATCGCCAAGAAACGCGGGGTGCCGCTGGCGCAGGTCATCGAGGAGGCCCAAGCCTTCCTCGATGCCAACGCCAAGCGCGAAGCGCAGGAGTAGCGTGCCGGTGTCCGACCTCCTCTTCGAGCTTCTGGCCGCCTATGGCGTGCCCATCCTAGCCATTGTCACCTTCCTGTCCTGCCTCTGCGTGCCGGTGCCGTCCTCGCTGCTCATGCTCACCGGCGGAGCTTTCACCGCTACGGGCGACCTCACCCTCGGTGCGGTCTCGGTCGGGGCTTTTGCGGGCGCGGTGCTGGGCGATCAGGCGGGCTATCAGCTTGGCCGCAGCAGCGGTGCCTGGATAGATCGCAAGATGACCGACCGTCCAAAGCGGCAACATCTCTTCACCCGCGCCCGCGATTTCACCCTACACCGCGGCGGGCCGGGGATCTTCCTCACCTGTTGGCTCTTCGCACCGCTGGGGCCATACGCCAACCTCGCCGCCGGGGCGAGCGGGATGCGTTGGCTCACCTTCACCGCCTGGGGCCTCGCCGGAGAGGTCGTCTGGGTCGGTATCTATGTCAGCCTTGGGCGGCTCTTCGCCGAGAACATCTCGCTAGGGGCGCAGGTGGCGGGCCAGGGCCTTGGCTTCCTCGCAGCCCTGGGAATTACACTCTTCCTCGGGGCTTGGCTGCTGCGCTCAATCCGCCGAGGCCGCGAGCAGGGAAAAACGGACTAACCGGCAGGCAGCAGGCGGCCGGAAACTCCCGAGCAAAACAGTCAGCCATTGACCCGACCAAAAGAGTCGGGTTTAACGCCCCCGAAAACCACAGGGAGACATTCCATGCTGCGCACAACATTCGCCCTCACCCTCGCCGCCACCCCGGCGCTGGCTGATGAGATCAACGTCTACTCCTACCGCCAGCCCGAGCTGATCGCCCCGCTCACCGAGGCCTTCACCGAAGCAACCGGCATCGACGTCAACGTCGCATTTCTCAACAAGGGCATGGTCGAGCGCCTTCAGGCCGAGGGCGATCGCTCCCCCGCAGATGTCGTGCTCACCGTCGACATCTCGCGCCTGAACGAGCTGGTCGAGGCGGGCGTGACCCAGCCGCTTTCCTCTCAGGTGCTCACCGACAACGTGCCCGCCGCGCTGCACGGCCCCGATGGCCAATGGTGGGGCGTCACCACCCGCGCCCGCATCGTCTATGCCTCCAAGGAGCGCGTAGCCGATGGCGAAGTAACCACCTATGAAGATCTGGCCGACCCCAAGTGGAAGGGCCGCATCTGTATCCGCTCGGGGACCAATGCCTACAACGTCGCGCTTGTTTCCGCGATGCTGCACCACCACGGCGAAGAAGAAACCAAAACCTGGCTCGAAGGCGTCAAGGCCAACCTCGCTCGCAAGCCGCAGGGCAATGACCGGGCACAGGTCAAGGCGATCTGGGCAGGCGAATGCGATATCTCGCTGGGCAACACCTACTACATGGGCAAGATGCTTGAAGACGAAGAGCAGCAGGCCTGGGCCGACAGCGTGCGCATCGAGTTCCCGACCTTCGAAGATGGCGGCACCCACATTAACCTCTCCGGCGTCGCGCTGACCAAATCCGCGCCGAACAAGGAGAACGCGGTGAAGTTCATCGAATTCCTCGCCTCCGACGCCGCGCAGGAAATCTACGCCGAAAAGAACCACGAATACCCCGTTGGCCCCGGCACCGAACCCTCCGAGCTGGTCAAGGGCTGGGGCGAGTTCACCCCGGATGACGTCAACCTCGTCGACATCGCCAAGCTCCGCCCCGCCGCGATCAAGCTGATCGAAGAAGTCGACTTCGACGGCTGACAACGGGCGGGGTTTCCCCCATCAGCGTAGGGTGGGCAATCTGCCCACCGCGCCACAACACACTCAGACCAAAGCCCCGCCCGGCCCGCGCCCTGCGGGGCTTTTCCTTCTCCGCCCGGCGCATCACGCCTTCACTGCCGCGCCCTCCTCACCCCGGCCCAGCCACCACAGCCCGAGCGCCAGAACCGCAGGCACCAGCAACCCCAGCGCCATCGGCAGTGCCGCCTCCCCGCGCCCCAGCGCCACCCCGGCAGAAACCGCGAAGGCCAACGCAAACTGCACCGCCCCCAGCAAGGCAGAGCCAAGCCCGGCCCCGCCCTCCGTGGCGGCCATCGCCAGCGCCGTCGCATTGGCCGAAAGCAGCCCGACCATGCCGATGGTCAGCCACAGCGGCACCACCAGCACCCAAAGCTCCGCGCTGCCCGAAGCCGCCACCACCGCCAGCGCCCCCAGGGCAAACAGCGGCAACCCGCCCCGCAAAATCTGCCGTGGCCCAAAGCGGTTGAGCAGCAAGTTGTTGAGCTGGCCAAACAGCACCAGCGCCGCCGCAATCAGCGCAAACAGCAGGCCATAGGCCAGCGAGCCGAGCCCGTATGTGCCCTGAAACACCCCCGAGGAGCCGGTGATGAAGGCAAACATGCCGCCCTGCACCAAACCGGCCACCACGGCCGGCACCACGAAGGCCCGATGCCGCAGCAGGGCCAAGGCACTCCGCCCGGAGCTTGCAAAGGGCGCCGCCACCCGTGCCTCGGCGGGCAGCGTCTCGGGCAGCACCAGCATCGACAGCGCCAGCGCAACCAGCCCCACGCCCGCCATCGCCACAAAAATCGAGTGCCAGCCGAAGCCCTCCAGCAGCAGGCTCCCCAAGGTGGGCGAGATGATCGGCCCGATTGAGAGCAGCATGACCAGCACCGTCATCACCTTGGCCGCCTTTCGCCCCTCATAGAGGTCGCTCACCACCGCCCGGCTCACCACCATCCCCGCACAGGCCCCAAGCGCCTGAAGAAAACGCAGCGCGATGAAAAGGCCGATGCCTTGCACCGTGAGCAGCGCCAGCGAGGTCAGCACAAACAGCACCACCCCGCCCAGCAACGGTGCCTTGCGCCCGTAGCCGTCAATCAACGGCCCCATGATGAGCTGCCCCACGCAAAGCCCAAGGAAAAAGGCAGAAAGCGAAAGCTCCGCCGCCCCGTGGCTAGCCCCCAGGGCATCGGCCACATCCCCCATCGCGCTCAGATACATATCGGTCGCCAAGGGCGGAAAGACGGAGAGCAGGGCCAGAACGCCCGTGATGGCGGCGGCCTTTCGGGGCGAGGAGAGAGAGGGTGGCACGGCGCGATTCCTTTATTAGACTGCGGTCTACCCACATTTAGTAGACGGCAGTCCATAAATCAAGTAAGCCATGGGGCGGACTATCGGAGGAAACCCGCAGATGAGCGGAGAAACCCAGATCGGACGGCCACGTGACGCAGAGGCAGGCACCGCCATCAAATCCGCCGCGCTGCGCATGGTGCGCGCCATGGGCTACGGCAAGGTCTCGATCTCCCGCATCGCCGCCGAGGCGGGCGTGGCACGGCAGACGCTCTACAACCGCTGGCCCACCAAGGCCGACCTGGTGCTCGATGCGGTGTTCGACCAAATCGCCGCCCACACACCCCCGCCCGACCCTGCCAACCCCGAGCCCCCGGAGGCCCAGCTTCGCGCCTTCCTCACCCGCGTTCTCACCCACCTTGAGCGCGATGGTGACACGCTCCGCGCCCTCATCGCCGCCGCCCAGGATGATCCGGCCTTCCGCGACACCCTCCGCGAGCGCTTCGTCCTGCCCCGCGAGGCGCTGGTGACAGAGCTTCTGCGCGAGGCCCAGCGGCGCGGCGAGCTTTCGCCCGGCCGCGATGCCGAGATGCTCTCCACCTTCATCCACGGCGCCTTCTGGTATCGCCTGCTGAACGGGCAGCCGATAGGCGCGGAGCTGGCCGAGGCAATCACCGCCGAGATCTTCGCGCCCTGAGCCTCGGCCCCCAGCCCCGCTCTGCCCCCCGCCCCCAGCCCATTCGGCCCCCCGGTTTACATTCCCGCCCCCGCCTGCCACCCTGCCCGCAAACATCCGGGCACCCGCCCCCCGCGCGCGCGGCCCCGGCAAACCCACACTCCCCCCTGAAAGGATACCCCATGACCCAGGCCAAGCCGGGCGATACGCTTCAACTTCACTACAAGGGCACGCTGGAAGACGGCACCGTCTTCGACAGCTCCGAGGGCCGCGACCCGCTGTCTTTTGAACTCGGCTCCGGCCAGATCATCCCCGGCCTCGACGCGGGCGTGACCGGCATGGAAGTCGGCGAAAAGCGCACCGTTCAGGTCGAGCCCGAGCAGGCCTACGGTGCCCATATGCCCGACCGCGTGCAGGCGGTGGATCGCGCCAGCGTGCCCGACAACATCCCAACCGAGCCCGGCACCCAGCTTCAGGTGCAAACCGCCGACGGACAGGCCCTGCCCGTTACCGTGGTGGAGGCAAATGACGAGCAAGTGGTGCTCGACGCCAACCACCCTCTTGCCGGCAAAACCCTGACCTTCGACGTCGAACTGGTCGAAATCGCCTGACCTAAAGCCAATGGCCTGCTGCGATCCGGGGGCGCCCGGGCCGTGGCCTGCGGCTCATTTGGCCAGCGCCGCCGTCAGGGCCTCAGCCCGTTTGGCAACATCGGCGCGGTCACGCCCCAGCACCACCGCAGTGCAATGGCACACGCCATCGGCTGTCTCCATGTAGAGCGCGTCGATCAGCCTGTAGGGCACAAGCCATCCCTCCTGCACCGGCTCCCTTAGCCGCGCGATCAACTCGCTCAACGGCCCCTTGAATTGCCCGGCAAAGGTCTGGCTACAGGGCAGCCCATCGGTGCGGGCCACCGCAGGCGCGTGCAGCAGGATCTGCGGCGTGCAGGCGTTGAAGCGGAAGTTCGGGTCGAACAGGATGATCTCGCCGTCCACAGTGCGGCCGATGTCAAAGCCGCAAACGCCAAGAAACCCCTCCTCCGCCGCCTTTTGCGCAACCTCCTTCGCAAGGGCGACCCCGGCCTCCGGCAAAGGGTGGTCCGGGTCGATCACGTTGCCAAGCTGCTGGCCTGGTGCGCTAAAGGTCTGCTCCGCCGCGCCAAGGTAGTGTACCCCCGTCTCCTTGATCGTCAGGTTGGCACACCAGCAGCGCTCCACGTCCAGCGCTGCCTCGCAAATCACCCGGTCGATGCCCAGCGCCTCAAAATGGCTCTGCGCCGCCGCAAGATCCCCTGCATCCGCGCAGTACCGCACCGCATGGCCCCAGCCCGTCGCGTCGTCACCCGCCGCCTTGAGAAAGACAGGCAGCGCCACCCCGTCTAATGCGGCCAGCGGGCGGATCTCACGCGGCGCCAGCGCATTGGCCGGTGCCAGCTGCGGCAGCGTCTCCTTGCTGTTCAGCCGCGCCCAAAGATCCGGCGCAACAAGGTGGGCTGCGTCACCGTAAAGCCCCTCGGTCACCGGGTAGGGCCAAAACAGCCGGTAGCCCTCCGCCACCATCGCCTGCGCATGGGCCACCGCCTCCTCGGTGGTGGTGAACACCCGCATGTCTTCTTCAATGTGCAGCCCGGCCTCTTCCAGAAAGGCCAGCCCCTCCTCCGTGACACCGCCCCGGTGCCGCAGCGTCGGGCTGCGACCCAGCGCACCAAGCAACAGCGTTGTCACCGCGTCGAGGTTGAACGGCGTGTAGCCCAGCATTCGGGTCTGCCGCAGATCGCTGCGCGCCATATAGGCCGCGCCCTCGGGCATCAGCCCGCCCGGCGGCACGGCGGGCCTCAGCGGCGCACTCACCGCAGCACCTCCTCAAGCACTCCGGCCAGCGCCATGATCCTCTCCGACCGCGGATCCCCGGCAAAGGTCGCCGTCTTGTTCGCATCGAACAGGATCGCCCGGCCGTCATGCACCACGTAGTCAAACTTCCCGAAGTCAAAGCCCATGCTGGCCCGATGCGCCTCGATCTCGGGCGGCACCTCGTCGAGGTAGTCGTATTTCACCATCGTGCCCGTCTTCACCATCGGGTCAGTCGCATAAATCTTGTAGCCATAGCCGCGCGAGCCAAAAAACAGCCAGCCCCGCTGGCAATAAAGCTCTCCCTCCCGTTCAGGCATGAACCGCTCGACAAGCAAATCATCGCGGCCCCACACCCAGCGCGGCACCTCCGCCACCGAGCCCAGCACCGGATAGGTCCGCTTGGGCAGCACCCGCGCAAGCTTCCAGCTTACCCCGGCGAGGCGGCGGCGCGCGCGCGTCAAGCGGCTGCGGCTCGCGCGCATCTCGGGCGAGCCGAAAGAATTCAGGTTTGACTTCACAATCACCGGCCCTTCCCAGCCATCGCCCGGCCCCACCTGCAACTCCGAATACTGCCGCTTCGAAATGTCCAGCACGCTGCCGTTCAGCACCCGTACGCCCTTGGGGGCCTCGGGCACATCCGCAGGGTCCAGCCGGGTGCAATCGTGGTGCAGGATGCAAAGGTCGGCATCAGCGGCAAAGTCGCGGCCCACATGAATGCTGTGCCCCTGCTCCTTCCAGATATCGCAGAGCACCCCCGTAACGTAATGCCCAAGCAGCACGCCGCTGTCCGTCGAAACGCTGATCCGCGCCATATCTCTCCTCTCCCTGCAATGATAGGCCCGTGCCCGACCCGCCCTTCTTTCGCAAAAGACAGGTTCCTGCCCGGAGTTCAAGCGCAACGCCGCGCGAGTTTTTGCCGGTGCCCCACTTGCCCCCTGCCCTGCACTGGGGCACACAAGCCCGACTCGCTGCTCCAAAACACCCAAGGCTCCAGATGTTCCGCCCTCTTCTTGCCCTCGCTGCCGCCCTCACCCTTACGGCCTGCGCCGAAATCACCGATCCGTCGGGCCTCTCCGAGGCGACCCGGGCCAAGTATGCTGCCGTGCAGGATGGCGACATCACCGTGCCTGCGGTGCCAGATGAGTTTCTCTCTGAAGAGATCGCCCGCAAAGAGGTGGCCTATTTCGCCCCCCACGCGCCGGGCACCATCATCGTCGATCCGGGCGCAAAGCGGCTGTATCAGGTCCTGGGTGATGGCCGCGCGATGCAATATGTGATCGGCGTTGCCCGCGCAGGCCGCGGCTTCTCGGGCACCGCCAATGTCGCCTTCCAGCGCGATTGGCCCTACTGGACACCGACGGCCAACATGGTGCGCCGCGACCCCGAGCTCTATGGCCCGATCCGCAACGGCAAACCCGGCGGCCTCGACAACCCCCTCGGTGCCCGTGCGCTCTACCTCTACCGGAATGGCCGCGACACGCTTTACCGCATCCACGGCACCTCCGAGCCCAAGTCCATCGGCATGCAGGCCTCGTCGGGCTGCATCCGCATGTTCAACCAAGATGCCATGCACCTCGCGGCAAACACGCCCAACGGCACCCGGGTGATCGTGCTGCCGGAATCGGCAACGGGGCGCTGGACCGGCGCGGCACAAGACGGCACCCCGCAAACCGTCGCCTCGCAAAACCCGCTTGAAGACACCTCAACCCTGTAGGGCGGGCACTCTGCCCACCTGAGCTTGTCGGTGAGATGAAACTGGGCATCCCTGCCCCGCTTGGGCGCGCTATTCCGCGTCGCTGAGCGCTGTCACGATCCGGGCAAAGTCCGCCGCCTTCAGCGACGCACCGCCAACAAGGGCACCATCGACGTTTGCCAATGCAAAGATCGCTTCGGCGTTCTCCGGCTTGACCGAGCCACCGTAGAGCAGGCGCATGGCGTTGCCCTCGTCAGCAAATCGGTCTGTCAGTTGCCTGCGCACAAACGCATGCACCTCCGCAATCTGCTCCAGCGTCGGCGTGCGCCCGGTGCCAATGGCCCAAACCGGCTCATAGGCAATGACAACATGCGCCGCCACACTGCTGTCTGGCAGCGAGTCGCGCAGCTGCGTGCCAATTACCGCCAGCGTCGTGCCAGCGTCACGTTCCGCCTCGGTCTCGCCGACACAGACAATGGCCGTGAGGCCGCGCTCCAGCGCCGTGACGGCCTTGGCCCTAACGATTGCATCGGTTTCGCCATGATCGGCCCGGCGCTCCGAGTGACCGAGGATCACATGCGTTGCCCCCGCATCAGCCAGCATCGCCGCTGATAAATCGCCAGTATGCGCGCCCTTCAGTTCGGAGTGACAGTCCTGCGCGCCGATCAGCAGATCGGAGCCGATGGCCATGTCGTGCATCCGGTGGATCAGGGTCGCCGGTGGGCAGATCAACACGTCACACTCCGGCGCGCTGAGCCCGCCGATCAGCGTTTCAATCTCGATCAGGTCTCCGCTCAACCCGTTCATCTTCCAATTGCCAGCGGCAAGTTTCGCTTTCATGGCTCTCTCCTCACCAGCAGCAAAAGCCGCCATCGACCAAAAGATCGACGCCGGTGCAATAAGAGGCCGCGTCCGACAGTAAAAACACCGCCGGGCCAACCATTTCATCCACATCGGCCATGCGCTGCATCGGAGTCTGGCTCTCGAATTCGCGGGTCTGGTGGACCATCTCGGGCCGGGTGTTCATCGGCGTCGCCGTATAACCGGGCGAGATCGAGTTCACCCGGATACCGCGCCCCACCCATTCCATCGCCATCGACTTCGACATGTGGATCACCCCAGCCTTGGAGGCGTTGTAATGCACCTGATCAAGGCCGCGATTGACGATCACGCCCGACATGGACGCGATGTTGACGATCGAGCCGCCCTGCCCATGCGCCAGCATCGCCCGCGCCTCGGCCTGGCAAGATAGCCACACGCCCTTCATGTTGATGTCCATCAGGGTTTGATACTGGTCCTCCGGCATCTCCTCGCAGGGGGCGGCATTGGCGATCCCGGCGGCGTTGACCGCAAGGCGCAGCGGGCCAAGCTCGGCCTCGGTGCGCGTCACCGCCTCGGCCAGGGCATCTGTATCCGTGACGTCGGCGGCAATCTGAACGGATTTTCGCCCCGCCTCCGCGATGAATGCGGCTGTCTGCGCCAAGCCATCATCCGTGCGCCGGTCGAGCAGCGCCACGTCCGCGCCGCATTGGGCCAGCCCCATCGCGATGCGTTGCCCAATGCCGCTGCCCGCCCCCGTCACAAGCGCCACGCGCCCCGAAAGATCGAACAGCGCGGGCGCGTTCAGTTTGATGCCGTCCATAATGCTCCTCCAACTCCTGCCGTGCTGCCCCGCGCCTTTGGCGGCTGTCAGGACATGATCAACCCGCCATCCACGTTGATGGTCTGGCCGGTGATGTAATCGGCGTCTTCGCTCGCGATGAAGGCCGCAAGGGCAGCCACGTGCCTGCCCTCGCCCGCCCGCTTCATCGGGATGTTCTGAACCCAGCTTTCCATCAGCTCACCGGGGCCGAAATCGCCCAGCATCTCGCCCCAGACCCGGTCATTGTAGTCCCACATGTCGGTCTTGATGATGCCGGGGCAGATCGCATTGACGGTGATGTTGTCGAGCGCCACTTCCTTGGCGAGGCTCTGGGTCATGCCCATGACGCCGAATTTCGACGCCGCATAATGCGGGGTATAGATAAAGCCATCACGCGCCTGCCCCGAGGCCATGTTGATCAGCCGCCCACCGTTGCCAGACTTGCGCATCCGCCGGATCGCCTCCTGACAGCAAAGGAACACGCCCTTGGTGTTGACCTCCATCGTCGCATCCCATTCGCCCTCGGTGAGGTCTTCGATCTTGGCGATCGTGATGATCCCGGCGTTCTGCACCGAGATATCGACAGCGCCAAACTCTTCCTCGGCCCGGTCATACAGCGCGGTAACCGCCTCGCGGTCGGTAACGTCACAGATCACGCCAACCGCCTTCGCCCCGGCCTCGCGCAGCGCGGCGGCGGCCTCCTCCACCTGCGCCTCGACCGAAGCGATCACCAGGTTGGCCCCCTCGGACGCAAAGCGTTGGGCAATGGCAAATCCGATGCCCTTGTTGCCGCCGGTGACAACAACGGTCTTTCCCTCAAAACGGTTCATCTTGATCTCCTGTGTCTCTCTTTGTTTCGGATCAGGCGGTGGCCAGCTCCATGACCGAAACGTCATTCGCCTCGCTGTGGTCAAGGATGCCGGACTGCCGCCCCGCCGCCATAACCAGAATGCGGTTGGATACACCCAGCACCTCTTCAAGGTCGGAGCTGACAACAATCACCGCCACGCCCTCATCCGCCAGCCCCCGGATCATTTCATAAATCGAAGACCGCGCGCCAACGTCGATGCCCCGTGTGGGCTCGTCCAGCAGCACAACGCGCGGATTGCGGGCCAGCCACTTGGCGATAACCACCTTCTGCTGATTGCCGCCAGACAGCTCACCAGCATTCTGGTTGCCCCGCCCCTTCACGCCGAACTTCTCGATATTGTCCTTGGCAAAGTCACGCACCCGGGCCGTGGTGATCCAGCCCTTGCGACCAACCGTCTCTAGGTTGGAATAGGCGATGTTCTCGGCAATCGAATGGCTCAGCACCACGCCCTGCAACTTGCGGTCTTCAGGAACGAGCACAATGCCGTTCTCTATAGCCTCCCTCGGCGATGAGGGGGTCACGTCCTTGCCGTTCAGCCGGATGCTGCCCGCTTTGATCGGATCGGCCCCGGCAATCGCGCGCACCAGCTCGGTGCGCCCCGCACCAACCAGCCCGGCAATGCCAAAGATCTCACCCTTGCGGACGGTGAAATTCACATCGTCAAACCGGCCTTCCGGCGACGACAGGCCAGATACCTCCAGCACCGGCTCCTCGGTTGGCTCGGCCAACGGCGGAAACATCTGTTCCATGCTGCGCCCAACCATGGCCTCCACGATGGTGCGCACCGGCAGATCTGCCGTGTCGAATTCCTGAACCTTGTCACCATCGCGCATAACGACGATCCGGTCGGCGATCTGCTTGATCTCTTCCAACCGGTGAGAAATGTAAATGATGCCAACACCTTCAGACTTCAGCCGCTCAATCTGGCGGAACAGAAGCTGGGTTTCCTCGCCCCCCAAGGCCGCAGTTGGCTCATCGAGGATCAGCAGCTTGGCATTCAGCGTCAGCGCCTTGGCAATCTCGATCAGCTGTTGGCTGGCGGTCGACAGGCCCTCAACCGTGCGCCGGGGCGAAATATCGAGCCCGAGGCGCTGCAACCCGTATTGGGCACGTTCTTCCATGGTCTTTCGGTCAAGTCGGCCGTTCTTCATCGGGTAGCGCCCGACAAAGATGTTTTCGGCAATCGAGAGTTGCGGCAGCAGCAGCAGTTCCTGATGGATCATGCCAACACCGGCGTCGATCGCCTCGCGTGGGTTGGCGGGCGCGTAGGACGCGCCCTGCCAGATCATGTCACCGGACGAAGGGAGAACCGTTCCGGAGATGACGTTTGAAACCGTCGACTTTCCGGCACCGTTCTCACCCAGCAGCGCCACAACCTCACCCGCGTGCACATCCATGTCGATCCCGTGCAACACCTCAATCGGTCCATAGGACTTGTGGATATTGCGCAGGGTCAAGATGGGAGACTTGCTGTCAGAGGTCATGGCGTCGCCTTTCGTGATCGGGTGCCGGTGGTCGCGGATCAGGGATGCTTCTCGACGTAGGCCGGGGCATCCTCACATGTGGTCAGAACCGCGTTCGGGATCTGGCGCTCCGGCACCTCTTCTCCAGCTGCAACCTTAATCGCCGAATCCACCGCAAGGCGGCCCATCAGCTGGGTGCTCTGAGTGGCGGTAACGATGAAGGGGCCTTCGCATTTCGCGAGGTATTCCAGCGCTGCAACATCGCCGTCATAACCACCGATAATCACTTGCTCCGAAAGCCCGGCCACATCAACAGCCTTGGCCGCGCCCATGGCAAGGCCATCAGCCTGACCAAAGATCAGCTTCAGGTCGGGGTTCGCCTGCAACATGTTCTGCGCGATCGAGAAGCCTTCATCGGGCGACCACATCTGCGACCACTGCTGGGTCACCAGCTCAACGCCCGGGTTTTCGTCGATGGCACGCTTGCAGCCTTCAAAGCGCAGAACTTCCGGCGTGGTGCCCTTCTGGCCGTGGATGATGGCCATCTTGCCCTCGCCACCGGCCAGACCGATGATGTGATTGCAAACCTGATAGGCGGATTCCACGCTTTCACCGGCAATGAAAGTGTCGCCCGGTGCGCCCTCTGGCGTGCGGTCAACGTTGATCACCGGAATACCCTCGGCGCGGGCCAGACGGGTGGGAACGGCAGCAGCAGCGGCACCGGCGGGGATGTAGATAAAGGCGTCGATGCCTTGGGTCATCAAATCCTGCACCTGGCTAACCTGAGTGGCGGTGTCGTTCTTGGCGTCCACCACGATAACCTCGATGCCTTTCTCGGCGGCATAGCCTTCAACGCCCAGCTTGATCTGGTTGAAGAAGTCGGCCTGCAGGTTCGGCACAGCAAGGCCGATCTTCTCGATCTCGGCAGCAGCGGAGCCCGCCGTCGCGACAAGTGCAGTCGCTGCAAGAGCGGCTTTCAGCTTGGATTTCATGGATTTCTCCTCCTTGAGTTGGGTGGGGCGCCAATGATGGCCCCGTTGTAGTCCCGGTAGCCTCCGGGCCTTTTTGGGCGAGGCGCGGACAAAAGCCGCGCCCCGGAACTCTCACTTTCCGCGTTGTTTGAAGGTCTCGGCGGCGACAGCCAGCACGATGACCAGCCCGATGATGACAGCCTGCAAAAACGGCGAGACGCTCAGCAAGTTCAGCCCGTTGCGCAACACGCCAATGATCAGCACGCCGATGATGGTGCCGATGACACCCCCCGATCCTCCCGAAAGGCTGGTGCCGCCAATCACTACTGCGGCGATGGCATCAAGTTCGTAGGCCACGCCCGAGCTTGGCTGCACAGAGTCGAGCCGTGCGGCAAGCAGCACCCCGGCAAGGCCCGACAGCAGCGCCGATGCTGTGTAAACAAGCACCGTCATCCGCTTGACGTTGATACCAGCCAGCCGCGCCACCTCCGGGTTGCCGCCAATGGCATAAAGCTTGCGCCCACCCTCCCGATAACGCTGAAAGAAGAACGCCGCTGAAAACACGATGAGCATCACCGCAACCGTAAGGGTCAGGAAGCCGCCGTAGCGGATAATGGCGCTCATGTTGAACCACGCCGGAAACCCGATGATCTGGGAGCCGTTGGTGATCATGTTCGCCACGCCCCGCGCAATCGACATCATCGCCAAGGTGGCGATGAAGGCGGGCACCTTGAATTCGGTAATCAGCAGTCCCGAAATGGCCCCCGCCACAGCGGCAGCGGCCAGCGCCCCCAGTATGGCAAAGGTCATGGGCACCCCTGCTTCCACATTGAGATAGCCCAGCACCATCATCGCCAGCGCGAGGATCGAGCCCACCGAAAGGTCGATACCGCCGATCAGGATCACGAAGGTCATCCCCACCGCCATGATTCCCAGCACGGTGATCTGGTCGGCGATGTTCAGGAAGTTGCGAAACGACAGGAAGGAATCGGTCGCAACGCCGAGGAAGGCACAGAGTAGCAAAAGCCCGATCAGCGGGCCGGTCGTTCCGCTGAGCGACAGCATTTCGGACAGTTTTGGTTTCTGGGGTGCGGTCGCCTGGGACATCGCCTGTTTTCTCCTCGCCTAGCATAAATATTCATGCCTGATGTAAAATGCTATGCCAGCAAGCCCGGGGCTGTCAAGCATGGCTGATCGATTCTCGCGCAGCTTCCGCCAATGCACTATTGCCATTCGCGTTTTTGGTCCACTTGACGAAATCTGCATTTGTATGTTTACTGTATATCGAATATTTATGCAAAGGTGAGAAAATGACCCCGTTTGACCTTGCCGCAATGGCGAATCGTATCCGCCGCCGCGACCTGCAGGCCGTCTTCGAAGCCGGCGCCGGTCATATCGGTGGTGAAATGTCGGTGACTGATCTGCTGACGGCGCTCTACTTCCACACCATGAACGTAAACCCGGACGCGCCGCAGGATCCCGCGCGCGACCGTCTGGTGCTCAGCAAGGGGCACACGGCCCTCGCGCTCTATATCACCCTCTCCGAAAAGGGCTTCATCCCGAAGGAAGAGATCTCAACCTTCCTTCAGCACCGGTCACGGCTGAACGGCCACCCCAACCGGGTCAAGGTGCCGGGGGTCGAAACCAACACCGGCCCGCTCGGTCACGGGCTGCCGGTTGGCGTCGGCATGGCCAAGGCGGCGCAACTCGACGGCGCAAGCTGGCGCACCTTCGTCATCACCGGCGACGGCGAGATGCAGGAAGGCTCAAACTGGGAGGCGATCATGGCCGCCGCGCAGTTCAAGCTCGATAACTTGACCCTGATCATCGACCACAACCGCCTGCAACAGGGCGCGCGGCTGGCCGACACCAACAACATCGCGCCCATCGCGCCCAAGTTGGAAGCCTTCGGCTGGGCCGTTGAAGAGATCGACGGTCACGACATGGAGCAGATCTGCCGCGCCCTCTCCCCCGAGACGATCACCGCCGGAAAGCCAAAATGCATCGTCGCCCACACCAACAAGGGCCAAGGCATTTCCTTCATGTCCGACAACGTCGCATGGCACCACAAGGTGCCCTCCGAAGATCAATACAAACAGGCCATGGCCGAGCTTGAGGAGGCCGCACAATGAACATGCCTTTCGACACAGCAAAACTTCACGATTGCCGCAACACCTTCGTCGGCGTGCTCGAAGAGATCGCCGCAGGCAACACCGACATCGTCGCGGTGGTCAACGACTCGGTCGGCTCGTCCAAGCTGGGCGACTTTCGAGACAAGTTCCCGGAACGGCTGATCAATGTCGGCATTGCCGAGCAAAACATGGTCGGCGTCGGCGCCGGGCTCGCCAATGGCGGCAAGATCCCCTTTGTCTGCGCCGCCGCACCCTTCCTGACGGGGCGCGCGCTGGAACAGATCAAGGCCGATGTCGCCTATTCCGAAACCAACGTGAAGCTGGTCGGCATCTCCTCGGGCATGGCCTATGGCGATCTTGGCCCAACCCACCATTCCATCGAGGATTTCGCCTGGGTGCGCGCCCTGCCCAACGTGCCGGTCATCGCACCCGCCGACCGCGCCGAAACCGCCGCCGTGATCCGCTGGGCAGCGGCCTATGAGGGCGGGTGCTTCCTGCGGCTCAGCCGCGTCGGCGTGCCAGACCTGCTGCCAGAGAATCACGTCTTTGAGCTGGGCAAGGCCAACACATTGCGCGACGGCTCCGATGTGACGATCATCGCCAATGGCGTGCTCAGCCATCGCGCAGTCACCGCCGCCGCCATCCTTGAAGGCCGGGGCATCTCGGCCCGCGTGCTCAACATGGCCTGCGTGCGCCCGATCGACGAAAACGCCATCATCCAAGCTGCGCAAGATACCGGCGCCCTCCTCACCTGCGAAGAGCACACCACCTTCGGCGGGCTCGGCAGCGCCGTGGCCGAGGTTGTTGTTGACCACCACCCGGTGCCGATGACACGGCTCGGCGTGCCCGGGGTCTTCGCCCATACCGGGTCGGCCAATACGCTCCTCGACGATTTCGGCATGGCACCCGAGGCGATTGCCGACAGCGCGGCGGAGCTGTTGGAGAGAAAAGGATAAGGCAATGGCGCAGAGGGTTGTTCTGGCAATCGACGAAGGCACGACAAATTCCAAAGCCGTGCTGGTTTCCGAAGCTGGCGAAATCCTCGCCAGCGGCTCTGCGCCAGTGCCAACCGAGCACCCCCGATCCGGATGGGTGCAACAGGACGCAAACGAAATCTGGGCCGCCACGCAAAAGGCCATCACCGCCTGCCTCGCAAGCGGGCCAGAGGTCGAAATCGCGGCCCTCGGCATTTCCAACCAACGAGAATCCATCCTGATCTGGGATCGTGAAACGGGCGCACCGCTCGGCCCGGTGGTCACGTGGCAATGCCGCCGCACCTCCGCCGCCTGCGAAGCGCTCAAGCAGGCCGGGTATGAGGCTGACGTCATCGCACGAACCGGCCTGCCGATTGACCCTCTGTTCCCGGCCCCCAAAGCCGCTTGGCTGATCGAAAACCACGGCGCAGCCTCCAACGACATCTGCATCGGCACCGTCGACAGCTGGCTGATCTGGAAGTTCTCAGGCGGCGCGGTCCACGCCACCGACCGGTCCAATGCGGCGCGCACCCAACTCTTCAATCTGTCTGAAAGCCGCTGGGACGATCACCTCTGCGCCTTGTTCAAGATTGATCCCGCCATGCTGCCCAAGGTGAAGGATTCCGCGCATGTCTTCGGCCAAACGCGGGGCACGGGCGTCATGCCGGACGGCATTCCAATCGCCTCTGCCATCGGAGATTCCCATGCGGCGCTGTTCGGGCACGGTGCCTTTGGCCACGGCGACGGCAAGATCACCTTCGGCACCGGATCCTCCGTCATGACGACGATACCGGATTTCATAGAGCCGCCGAAGGGCATCACCACAACCATCGCTTGGTCCCTGAAGGGCCAGTCCACCTATGCCTTCGAAGGCAACATCCTCGTCAGCGCCTCCATCCTGCCCTGGACGGCCAAGCTGCTCGGTCTGGACGGCGTCGAAGCACTGCTCGACCTCGCACAAACCGTCGACACATCAGGCGAGGTGTCGTTGATACCAGCGCATGTCGGCCTTGGCTCACCCTATTGGGATTCCGAGGCACGCGGGCTGATCTGCGGCCTCTCCTTCGGGGCCGGTCCGGCACATATCGCCCGCGCCGCCGCCGAAAGCATGGCGTTTCAGGTGCAGGATATCTACGCCATCATGTCTCAAGCGGCCGGCGGCATTGGCCGGCTCTCCGTCGATGGCGGCCCCAGCGGCAATCCGTTCCTGATGCAGCTGGTGGCCGACTACATCAACCATCCGGTGACCCCCAACAAGAACTCCGAGGCCTCGGCCATTGGCGCGGCATATCTCGCCGGTCTGGCCACCGGGGTCTGGCCCGATCTCGACACGGTGTCCGGGCTGGTCAAACGCGGCACCAAGATCGCGCCCCAAATGGCTGAGGAGCCCCGCCACGCCGATTTGGAACGCTGGCGAAAGGCCGTTGCACGTGTGCTTTGCGACGTGTAGTGAATAAATATTCATACCTAGGGATTTGGTTGGCACATTGGCCCGTCTCCACGAACTCCGCATGATCGCCCGCGTCGCCCAGATGTATCACGTCGAGGGCCAAAGACAGGCCGCGATCGCCAAGCATCTGCGGATATCGCAAGCCACCGTCTCGCGGATGCTGAAGAAGGCGCAGGAGGAGGAGATCGTCCGCACCACGGTCGTCTCGCCCTCCGGCACCTACGCAGAGCTCGAAACCGGGCTGAGACAGCAGTTCAATCTGGCCGAAGCAATCGTCGTCGAATGCACCGAAGACCGGGACGCCGCCATCATGGCGCGTATTGGCGAGGCGGCGGCGCATTTCGTGGAAGCGACCCTGCAAACCGACGAGATCATCGGCGTGTCGAGCTGGTCCGAAACCATCCTTCGCATGGTCGAAAACATCCACCCGATGAAGTCCGGCAAAGCCCGATACGTCGTGCAAACGCTTGGCGGCATGGGCAACCCGACCGTGCAGATGCACGCCAACCAGCTGACAACCCGGCTGGCAAAGCTCACCGGAGCCGAAGCGCATGTGCTGAGCGCGCCGGGCGTGGCACAGTCGCGGGAGGCAAAACTCGTGCTGCTGGGCGATCCCTACGTGCGCGAAACGATGGACCTCTTCGCCCGCATCACCCTCGCCATCGTCGGGATCGGCGCGGTGGAACCCTCGGGCATGCTGGCCCGCAGCGGCAACGTGTTCACATCCCGCGAATTGGCCGATGTGGCAGAGGCCGGCGGCGTGGGTGACATGAGCCTGCGCTTCTTCGACGCCGAGGGCGCTTTCGTCAAAACACCCCTCGACGACCGGGTGATCGGCCTCACCCTCGAAGAGCTCGCCAAGGTCGACCGTGTCATCGCCCTGGCCGGTGGCCAGTCCAAGACAGAGGCCATTCGCGGCGCACTCAACACCGGCATCATCGACTTGCTGATAACCGACAAGTTCACGGCTGAACGCCTCGTTACGTCAGGCGATCAGCGCGCGGCGGTGAAGTAACCCGCAAAGGGCGCCGCACATTCTCGTGCGGCGCGCCTCCCGGTCAGGCCGCAGCGGCTGCGCTGCCCGGCTGCAGGGCCTCATGCAGCGCGGTCACCTGCGCTGCAGCATCCGCAGCCTCCCGCCCCTTCTTCACGAAATGCGCGTGGAAAAACCCGTGATGGTCATCCGAGGGCTGAAAGTGGTGCGGCGTGAGCGATACAGAGAGCACCGGCACACCCGTCTTCAACCCGGCCTCCATCAGCCCCGAAACCACCGCCTGCGCCACAAACTCATGGCGATAGATACCGCCATCCACCACCAGCGCCGCCGCGGCAATGGCAGCGTAGCGCCCGCTCTCGGCCAGCTTCTGCGCCAGCAAGGGCATCTCGAACGCGCCCGGCACATCATAGGTATCAACCGCTGCATCAAGGCCCAGCTCCGCAAGCCGCTGCTCGAAACCAACCAAGGCCTGATCCACGATATCGGCATGCCAGCGCGCCTTGATGAAGGCAAATTTGGGGGATTTTGTCATAGCTCCAGATCCTTTCCACATGACAGAATCCCAGAGCGTAGAGAGGCAACCGCACCAGCACAGCACGTTCACCCCATTCTCTCCCATCCGGACTATGACCGTCGGCCCCGGAATTTCACCGGATCTGCTGACCCACCCCAAAGGATGGCGCTCGCGGGCTATCACCGCCGGTGGGGAATTCCACCCCGCCCTGAGAATGGCGTTTTGCTAAGGATCGTTCCGCGTGATGTCAATCGAAACCGCCTCTCCTCACACCCCGACGGAACCGCCCCCCCGGTGCGTTGAGTTACCCCCAAGAAGCGCAGCCATCGCGCCAACTGACGAAAGGCCACCTCCATGAAAATCGCCCTCACCCTCACCCTCGCCGCCAGCCTTGCTGCCAGCGCCGCCCATGCCGAAGTGCTCCGCGACGTTGCCTATGGCGAGGGAAGCCGCAACCAGCTGGATCTCTACCTCCCCGACGGCGTCGAAAACCCGCCCGTGGTGCTCTTCATCCACGGCGGCCGCTGGTTTCGCAACGACAAGAGCCAGATCAACGTGCTGGACCGGGCCGATGCGCTGATGGAGGCCGGAATTGCCGTCGCCTCGATGAACTACACCTATTCAACCAGCGCCATCTGGCCCGCGCAAAAGGATGACGTGGCAGAGGCCCTGCGCTTCCTGTCAGACCACGGGGCGGACTACGACTATGACGCTGGCGAAATCGCGGTCTGGGGCCAAAGCTCCGGCGCACATCTGGCGCTCTGGGCCGGAATCATCGCCGCCGAAGAGGCAGACATAAACCTGCAGGGCGTCGTGTCCTGGTATGCGCCGTCAAACCTCACGGACATCGCCGCCGACCGCGCCAATGACGATGTGCCAGACCGGGACATGGGCGACGGCCCCACGCCGGAGACCCAGCTGATCGGCGCACCCGTGGCCGAAAGCCCCGATCTGGCCGATGCCGCCAGCCCCGTCGCGGTCATCTCCCACCTGCCGGAGGATGTGCAGCTGCCCCCGATGCTCCTGATGCATGGCACGCAAGACATCATCGTCTCCCCCCTGCAAAGCGACCGCCTCTATGACACGCTCAAGGACCGCGGCGCCGAGGTCAGCCTGACCCGCGTCGAAGGCGCCAGCCACGGCGGAGACCTCTTCGCCCCGATGGTCCCGCAGGTCATCGACTTCCTGCACACCCGCTTCACCGACTGAGCGGTCCGGAACCTCGGAAACACCAACCGCCCCCGCCTCGCCTCAGGGCCGAGGCGGGGCTCTATGCATGGCAGCTTTGGGGTGCTGTTGAGACGTATCCGAGGTGGGTGTCGAGGGCGGATTTGGGCTGGCTGGTGGGGCTGATGGGCGGGAGGCGGGAGTTCGCTGCAAGTGCAAAACTAAATCCAATTATAGCAATCAAGCAGACCTCGATAGGCTCGCCTCTATTGATGATTCGTGGCGATCACCTTTTCATCGACAAGAATTTGGAGCATGTTAATCATCCGGCATAAGGATGACGGGCTGCCGTCTTCACGATTAGTTCTTTTCAAAGGCATACATTTCCCATGTCCCAAACGACCCAACGATTTTCCAGTGAAACTCCGCCCATCCACCACCTGATCCAAGAGATCGATATGGGAACATTGGGGCTACCCGACCTTCAGCGTCCGTTCGTGTGGAAGAGGTCCCGTATCCGTGACCTCTTCGACTCGCTCTACAAAGGGTTTCCTGCTGGGTATTTCCTATTCTGGAACACACAGAAGCAGGTTGATAGCCACTCAATTGGCAGCGGCACACAAGCTCGTGAAAGCCAAAAAATGATCGTTGATGGGCAACAACGTCTGACCAGCCTTTACGCTGTGATGAAGGGCAAGCCGATCATCAATGAGGCCAGCGAAGAGCAGTTGATCAAGATTGCATTCAACCCGTTGACTGAAGAGTTCTCGGTCGCCAATGCGTCATCGGATAAAAACCCTGAGTTCATCTCCAACATCTCCGACATCTGGGCATCTGGACAGGGGTCGTTCAACTTCATCAACGATTTCATAAATCAGCTTGCTGAAACCAAAGACCTTGATGATGACCAGCGATCAATGATCGCCAACAACATCCAGCAGCTTGAGAATATTCGAAACTATCAGTTTTCTGTTCTGGTGCTTTCTGCTGAACTCGATGTCGATACTGTCGCTGAGATTTTCCAACGGATCAATGCTGGTGGTATCCCGCTCAATTCTGCTGACTTCATCCTGACGCTGATGTCCGTCTATTGGGTCGAAGGTAGGCACCAACTCGAAGACTTCTCTCGTCAGGCCAAGATACCTTCAGCGGATCACAGCGCGTCGCCTTACAACGTCTTCCACGCCCCCGCCCCTGATCAGATGCTTCGCGTCGCAGTTGGCTTGGGCCTGAAGCGTGGTGTGTTGCAGAATGCGTATCAAGTGCTTCGGGGTCGTGATCCTGTTGAGAAGAAGGTCAAGGAAGACCTACGCGAAGCCCGCTTTGCCGACCTTCAAGATGCGCAGGCAAAGGTTTTGAACTTAACTGACTGGCATGAATACATAACCTGCATCAAAGCTGCTGGCTTCAGGTCCAAGTCGATGCTGACATCGGCAAACAACTTCCTTTACGGCTATCTGATACACTTGGTCGGCAAACATGAGTTCGGCGTTGAACGACGGACCTTACGCAATGTGATGAGCCGATGGTTCTTCATGAGTGCGCTGACAGGGCGATACACTGGTAGCCCAGAGACTGTCTTGGAAGCCGATCTGAGGCGTTTTCAACAGGTTGAGCAAACACCTGATGCCTTCGTGCAGCTACTCGATACTGTTATCTCGAACCAGCTGACCGACGACTACTGGCGTGTGACGTTGCCCGAACAACTGGATAGCTCCAGTGCTTATAGCCCTTACCTATTCGGCTACCACGCTGCATTGAACCTGCTTGGGGCAACCGCACTCTTCTCATCGGTCAGGATCAGTGATCTGCTCGACCCCGCCGTGTCGGGAACAAAATCGCCAGTTGAACGGCACCATCTGTTCCCTAAGGCATACCTACGCAGCCTCGGCTTCAGTGGAAGCTATCGCCTAAACCAGATTGCCAACTATGCCTTTGTCGAGTGGGCTGACAATATCGCCATCTCAGACAACGCGCCTAAAGACTACTTCCCCGGCCTCTTCTACGGTCAGACCGACCAAGAAAAGGCTAATGCCGCGTACTGGCATGCCCTCCCTGATCAGTGGTACAATCTTGAATACTTAGATTTCATTGCTCAGAGACGTAAGTTAATGGCTGACGTTATTCGCGATGGTTTCAAGGTGCTGACTGGTGACGTGGTTCCGAACACTGGCGCGAACGTCGAACCGTCAGTCGCAGAATTGCTGGCCGACATGGAAACACTGCGGATTGAGTTCAAGTCCACAGCACGTGTGCCGCTTTCGTCGGATGTGCCTGAGAAGGTCATCAATGAAGGCGTCATCAAAACCGTAGCTGCGTTCATGAACACTGAGGGCGGAACGCTTGGCATCGGGATTTCCGACGACGGTGATCTGTTGGGCATTCAACCCGATCTCGACTTCAAGAAACAGGACTTGGATGGTTACCAAAACTGGCTATCCACGCTCTTCATGAATGCGATGGGTCAAGCTGTTGTAGCCAAAAGTGTGAACATCCGCTTTGAAACCGTGGATGACAGTGTTTTGTGCTTGGTTGATGTCAGGAAGTCTTCCTCGCCTGTCTATGCGGATACGATCAAGGGCAAAGAAACATTTTACGTTCGCGTAGGGAACACGACACGCATCTTGACTGGAGCTGAGATGGTAAAATATTCTAAGGACCACTTCTAAAGGAGTTTGTCGCCTTCGACCTCAATCCGCGTTTCTTTTTGAGCGGCAAACTTCCTCAGAATGGGAGCCTTCTTCTCTCTGGATATAGTAGTGGCAGCGAATGTCCGGCCTCATGGCGCGCTGCGGTGAATTTAGGCCGAAGTGAACGACAGCTAAGGGCCGAGATCCCCCCATTAACCCCTACCATCCTGCAAATATGCATATGCATAGGATGTGCATGGCCTGTGCATCACTTGTGCCCGTGACAATCTGTCAGTTAACGCCTCTGCTGTACCCTCCGTACGGGCATTTTTGCAGAACACCCGCCGCGCCGCCTTACCGTCTTGAAATACAAAAGAAAAAGGGGGGCCGAGGCCCCCCAGTTTCGCCGTTCAGGCTCATCGTTGATACCGCCCGGTTTATTTGCCTGCGGCCTGAACTGCGCCAGGGGCGAGCGCACCCGCCCCGGAAACTTAACCTTCCACCCGAGCCAGGCTTATCCGCCCTTCCCAGATGCACTCTCCACCCGCTTTGGCGTAGAGCCCGGCACGTTCTTCAAACGCTTCGCCGGTCTCGGCCTTGAAGTGGAACCCGTTGGGATTCATGGCGAATTCCTCCAGGTGGTCCCTGGGCACGATCACCGCGCCCTTGGAAATTTCGCGTCCGCCCTTGCAGCAGGGTTCAAGCTCGCATTCGGCTTCAAATTCCCGCCCCGAGGGGGTTTCGACGATGCCGGAGATGCGTTCCTTCGCCATCGTCGTTAACCTTCTCTCAGCTACAGCCGCTCGTCCCGCCGCAGGTGTTGCACTTCATGCAGGTCCCATTCCGCACCAGCGTATAGTTCCCACACTCCCCGCAAGCCTCGCCCTCGTAGCCCTGCATCTTCGCCTTCGCCCGCGCGTCCATCCCGTTGGAAACGCTCGTTGTTTCCGGCACCAATGTCTCCAGCGCCACCACCGGATCCACCCCGGCATCCAGCGCCACCGCCCCGGAAACCTCGCCGCCCAGCCCGCCTTGCAGCACCACCAGGTCGCTCGGCAGCCGCTTGCGCAGGTAGCCCGAGGAGGAGATTTGCTTCAGCACTTCCAAAGACTTGGACGCCGCGCTGTCGCTCACCGAAGAGACGTTAGAAACCCCCTCTTCCTCGCCCCGGCCCAGATCGTCAAACGCCGCGCCTTCCGGCTTCACGTGGGCCAGATCCGTCCGGTCGAGGTAGCTCACAGCCAGCTCGCGGAAGATGTAGTCGAGGATCGAGGTCGCATTCTTGATGCTGTCGTTCCCCTGCACCATCCCGGCCGGCTCGAACTTGGTGAAGGTGAAGGCGTCCACGAACTCCTCCAGCGGCACCCCGTATTGCAGGCCAACCGACACCGCGATGGCGAAGTTGTTCATCATCGCCCGGAACCCGGCACCTTCCTTGTGCATGTCGATGAACAGCTCGCCGAGCTTGCCATCTTCATACTCACCGGTGCGCAGATACACCTTGTGCCCGCCCACCACGGCCTTCTGGGTATACCCCTTGCGGCGGTGCGGCAGCTTCTCGCGCTCGGCCTTCACCACTTCCTTGATGATCACCTTCTCGATGATCTTCTCGGCCAGCACCTGTGCCTTCTCGGCGGGTGCCCCGCTTTCCAGCACCTCCTGCGCGTCCTCGTCGTCTTCCACCAGCGCGGCGGCCAGCGGCTGGCTCAACTTGGAGCCGTCGCGATAGAGCGCGTTCGCCTTGATCCCCATCTGCCAGCTGCGCTCATAGGCGGCTTGGCAATCTTCGATGGTGGCGTCGTTCGGCATGTTAATGGTTTTCGAAATCGCGCCTGAGATAAAGCTCTGAGCGGCGGCCATCATGTCGATGTGCGAGTTCACCGAGAGGAACCGCTTGCCCTTCTTGCCGCAGGGGTTGGCGCAATCGAAGATGCTCAGATGCTCTTCTATAAGGTGCGGCGCACCCTCCAGCGTCATCGTCCCGCAAACATGGTCGTTCGCAGCTTCGATCTGTGCGCGGGTGAAGCCCAGCGAGGAGAGCAGATCAAAGCCCGGGTCGTTCAGCTTTTCAGCCGGGATGCCCAGCACCTCGGTGCAGAACTCTTCGCCCAGCGTCCACTGGTTGAAGACGAAGCGGATGTCGAAGGCCGAGGCCAGCGCGGCCTCTACCTTGTCGATCTCCGCCTGCCCAAAGCCGTGGCCCACCAGCGCGGTGTGGTTGATGCCGGGCGCGTTGCCCAAGCTACCGTGGCCCACCGCATAGGCGATGATCTCGCCGATCTGCGCCTCACCGTAGCCCAGCTTCTTCAGCGCCGCCGGGACCGAGCGGTTGATGATCTTGAAGTAGCCGCCGCCGGCCAACTTCTTGAACTTCACCAGCGCGAAATCGGGCTCGATGCCGGTGGTGTCGCAATCCATCACCAAACCAATGGTGCCGGTCGGCGCGATGACCGAGACCTGCGCGTTGCGGTAGCCGTGCTTCTCGCCCAGCTCCAGCGCCTCGTCCCAAGCTTGCTTGGCAAGCGCCACCAGTCCGGCGTCGGGGCAGCCTGCGTGATCCAGCGCAACGGGGTTCACGTTCATCTGCTCGTAGCCGTCGGTTTCGCTATGGGCCGCGCGGCGGTGGTTGCGGATGACGCGCAGCATGTGCTCGGCGTTCTTCGCGTAACCCGGGAAGGCGCCCAGCTCACCGGCCATCTCGGCGGAGGTGGCATAGGACACACCAGTCAGCAGCGCGGTCAGCGCGCCGCCAAGGGCCCGGCCCTCGCGGCTGTCGTAGCCGTAACCCATGTTCATCAGCAGCCCGCCGATGTTGGCATAGCCAAGGCCCAGCGTGCGGAAGTCGTAGGAGCGCTGCGCGATTTCCTTGGATGGGAACTGCGCCATCATCACCGAGATTTCCAGCGTGATCGTCCAGAGACGCGTGGCATGGATGTAGTCCTCAGCCTGAAACTTGCCGTCCTTGAGGAAGGTCAGCAGGTTCATCGAGGCGAGGTTACAGGCCGTGTCGTCGAGGAACATGTATTCCGAGCAGGGGTTCGAGCCCCGGATCGGCCCGTCTTCGGGGCAGGTGTGCCATGCGTTCACGGTATCGTGGTACTGAATGCCCGGGTCGGCGCAGGCCCATGCGGCATGGCCGATGTCTTCCCAGAGTTCGCGAGCGCTGATGGTCTTGGAAACCTTGCCATCGGTGCGGTTCACCAGTTCCCACGGCAGGTCGTCTTTGACAGCCTTGAGGAAGGCATCGGTGACACGCACCGAGTTGTTGGAGTTCTGGCCGGAGACGGTCGCGTAGGCTTCGGAGTCCCAATCGGTGTCATAGGTCGGGAATTCGATGCTGGTGTAGCCCTGCCGCGCATAGTCGAGCACGCGCTTGATGTATGTCTCGGGAATGCGCGCCTTCTTGGCGTCTTTCACCGCGCCCTTGAGCGTGTCGTTGGCGTTGGGGTCATAGGCGCCCTCTTTGGAGCCGTCGAGGGCCTTGATGGCGGAGAAGATCGCGTTCAGCTTCTCTTCGTGCATCTTGGAGCCGGCGACGAGCGAAGCAACCTTCTGCTCCTCCTTCACCTTCCAGTTCACGTATTCTTGGATATCGGGGTGATCGGCGTCCACGATCACCATCTTGGCGGCACGGCGCGTGGTGCCGCCCGACTTGATTGCACCCGCAGCCCGGTCGCCGATCTTCAGAAAGCCCATCAGGCCCGAAGACTTGCCACCACCCGAAAGGCCCTCGCCCTCGGCACGCAGGGAGGAAAAATTCGTGCCGGTGCCCGAGCCGTACTTGAAGAGGCGGGCTTCACGCACCCAGAGGTCCATGATGCCGCCGTCATTCACCAGATCGTCGGAGACGGACTGGATGAAGCAGGCGTGGGGCTGCGGATGCTCGTAGCTGCTCTTGGACTTGGTCAGCTTGCCTGTTTTGTAATCCACGTAATGGTGGCCCTGTGCCGGGCCGTCGATGCCATAGGCCCAGTGCAGGCCGGTGTTGAACCACTGCGGGCTGTTGGGTGCGGCGCGCTGGGTGGCCAGCATGTGGCGCATCTCGTCGTAATAGGCTTTGGCGTCGGCTTCGGTGGTAAAGTAGCCACCCTTCCAGCCCCAATAGGCCCAAGCACCGGCGAGCCGGTCAAACACCTGCTTGGCCGAGGTCTCGCCGCCATAGCGCTCATCTTCAGGCAGCTCGGCCAGCGCCTTTTCGTCGGCAACCTTGCGCCACAGAAATTCCGGAACGCCCTTTTCCTTCACCGCCTTCAACCGGGCCGGAACGCCAGCTTTACGGAAGTACTTCTGGGCAATCACGTCAGAGGCGACCTGGCTCCAGGCCTTGGGCACTTCCAGATTGTCGAGTTTGAAGACAACAGAGCCGTCCGGGTTGCGGATTTCCGACGTGGTGGTGGTAAACTCCAGCCCGCCATACGCCGCGCCTTTGGCCGTGGTGAACGTGCGTTCAATCTTCATGGTCACATGCCTCTTTTTCGATCGGCGCCTTTTTTGCTGGCGGCACCTTCTGGTTGCGTCCCGGCGCGGCGTGGGCCGCGCTTGTTTTCCCGTCCGAGGGACGCAGGAGGCTCGCCGCCGAACACAGGTGTTCGAGCGTGGCAGGCTGTGCGCGGCCTACCTCTCGGCTGTTTGGGTCTTTTGACCGTCCCTCTTGCGACCGCGCTCGCCCGCCCCCGGTTCCCGGGTGGCCGTGTTGCGTGCAACGAGTGACAGAAGGCCGGCAGGCGCTTGCTACGCCCTTAGTGTCCCCGGTGCCCGGGTTGCCCCGGGTATGCCCCCTGCCGTTTCGCTGCCACCCCAACATCTTGTGGCGTCTCAGTCGGCCCCCACAAGAAACCCGATTGGGGGGGCAACCGTCAACGCTAAAATCCGCCCTATCTGGCAATCTTTTTTGTTGACGCGCCGCCCTTGCGCTGAGCGACCTCACAGGGGCGTGATTCATTCACAGCCCGGGAAAGTTCACCACAAGATGTAGGGTCGCCCGCCAACCTATACGAAATATGGTGGTTTTCGCCCTCAGCCCTCCGCTCTGCCCAATGCTCTTTCCCGCGCTTCTCCACAGGGCTGCGGGGGGCTGGGCCGAGGGAGGTGGCTGCATACAACTTGTGCAATCCGGTCACAGTGGCGGTGGCTCGCGCATCGTAAAACAGCCGCTCTGCCCGATAATCGGGCAGCGCCTGCATACTACATCTAGTGGTGCCCCCAAGTCAGCGAACACCCCGCTTGCCTCACAGGGACCAATAATGCCGACGAATCCCGGCAACGCCGGCACCACATTGGCACAGGCATCAGCTGACTTGTGATGGTGGTGGATGGTCGGGGCGGAGAGATTCGAATTCGACCTGCGGCATTATAAAACAATGACTTACGGGGTGTATTGTAACCGTGTAACCGGCTAAAAATGGACCATCACTTGCCGGACTTCCGTCGGTTGTCTTCCCTGCAGAGCATCTGACAGTTCTCTGCTGAGGTCTTTCCGCCTTCGTGCCACGGGGTAATGTGGTCAGCCTCCATCTCGGGAAGAGAGAAGTGCTCTTTGCAGATCGCGCACAGTCCCTTTTGCCGTTCATAGGCTTCACTCTTGTCCTTAGCGGAGAAGCTACGGATGTTCAGGTGCCGTTGTTTGCCGTCGAATATGTATTCATAGATGCCCGACTTGCTCGTGACGTCGTAGTCCTGCATCAACTCTGCGACTTGCACCTCAGCAGCAGCAGCATCGAAGGGAGCATCGCCGTAGCTGTTGTAGAGGTCACCCCATGGAACCTTGCTCATCGGTTCGCGATACTTCGGGAAGCACTCTTTCGCCCAATCCATCACGCTCTCGAAGTAGTGCCACAGCGGTTGTGCCGTGCTGTCGTGCTGGTGAGCCGACATATACTTCTCGATCTTCTTGACGTCGCTGCCAGGGGCGTGCCAGCGGATCGCTGTTTGCAGATAGTCTTGGCGTATCGCATAACCTTGCAGATACTTGGAACCGATCGCTTGCGCGGGACATCCAGGCCGGCTGAAGTATTTCTTTGCGTCCGTTACCCAGGGGCCGTGATAGACGGCATTACGAAGTTCTTGGTCAAAGAGCTTCTCACCCGCGATGTTGATCGTCTTGAACCACTCGAGCTTCTCACTGTCGGTCCCGCTGCATAGGTAGACGGTCAACTCGTAACTGCGCAGTAACTGCTGTTCGTCATCTCTAAGGTTATGGAACGCTCTGCTCTGAGGAATGGTCCCGATGGGCACAGAGAATTGGCTATCCATATACTGGCAGAGAGAGATAGTGCGTTGCTGTCCATCAATAATCTCGAAGCCGCCGTCGTCTCGAACAGCCCAATACATGACGTTAAGGGGGTATCCCTTAGAAGCTGTGTCGATCACCGCATCGCGCTGCTTGTCCTTGTAAACAAACTCCCTTTGATAGGGCGGCCGAATGTCGAGTTTGCCACCGTAGCCGATCACGCCGCCCTCAGTGTTGTCTTGGTAGCCAGCACTTAGTTCTTCGACAGTGATTTTATGGAGTTCGATCTTCATCTCTTCCGCCTCTTGATTACGATTCGATCATAGAGTCTTCGATAAGTGCCGTCTCCGTTTGGTAGATAGAAGCGGGGTCCGCCCTGGGAAAAGGTTCCCTTCGGCGCGACTTCGGACATTTTTTGACCCAGTGTTCGACTTGAACCTAGGACTTCAAACTGGGACGGGTTGAAGCGATCGAGGAAGGTGATGGGAACGCCCATCGGCTCGTCATAGTCAACTGGGATCTCGTTGGTCTTTCCAACTTCGATTGCGTCGAAGTTGTGATACTTAGGATAATCTTCCGCAACGTATCTACGGTGGAGCACCAAGTCTTCGTGACGTTCTTGGAAGTCGAGGTTTGTATACCAGCGAACGCCCTTCACACGGATGAATTTTTTGCCATTCTCATCGACCCCACAACCTGCGGCCTCCAAGGGGTAGTCATCCGGAACGCCAAACTTCCTGTCACCGCTTCGGATACTCGGCCCGAGCCAGACCTTGTTGTCCTTAATCAGAGGGAAGACCTCTTTATAGGTGATCGCATTCACGTTTCCGATGATGGCGAACTTCTTTTTGTGCTCGATTAATTGACCGATGTATTCTCGGAACAGAGAGAATGGCGGGTTAGTTACGACGATATCAGCCTGTTTGAGCAGCTCGACACACTCTGCACTGCGGAAATCACCATCGCCGCGCAGCCTGTGAATCCCGATCTCCTCCGGATCGGGCACGCGGTTACCGTTCTTGTCGCCTTCGTATTCCAAGTAGACGGCAGACTTCGAGTCATTGCGACTAAAGAGGTCGTCGGATTTGCTCTGGTAGCATGTGGTGATGAGCTTCTTCAGACCAAGAAACTCGAAACTGTAGGCGAAGAAGTGGAAAAAGTTGCTGACGCGCGGATCATCGCAATTACAGAGGACAGTCTTGCCCTCGAAGTGCTTCCGATAGTGCTTCATCTCGCGCTCGATATCTTCGAGACTTGTATAGAACTCGTCCCTCTTTGCCTTCTGAGCGGTTCTCAGGTCGCTGTTCTGGGTCGTCTTGACGTTGCTCACTCGACTACTCGTTTTGCTGCTGGTCCTCGTGTCACAGGATAACTGTATAGGCGCCCATCATCGAAGCTCCACCCGTTTCTGCAACTGTAGGATGCCCCTACTGACGTAGGCTACCGGCTGTGGTGCCTACTGCTAAGGACTAAGGCTTAATGGCTTGGAAGCAGAAAGGCCCCCACCCCAAAAGCCGTGCGGGCCTCCCATCTTTCACTTCTCGCTCGGTCTAGCTGACCGAGATCATCTCACCCAGGAGCATCTGCGCCACCGCCTCATGGGTCGAGCCGCCGACCTGGGTCGACTTGGTGCCACCCTCGTAGGACACGTGGACCATCCCGCCGGACACGCGGTAGTGGCCGGTGTAGGTGACGCCGTTGCGCGTAATCGAGACCGGGGTCATGCTGCGGCCTCAGCAATGACACCCGGCTCAGCCTCAACCTCGTCGAGAAGACTGGCCGGCCAGATGTTAGCGATCTCGCCCAGGGCGAGCTTCGCGCGGTCCACGGGACCGAGAAGATCGGGGCCGGTGATGGGCGTGGTGAGCTGCGCCACCAGGGCGTTGTAGGTGTCAGTGGGGATGTAGACGGGGGTGGTCATCTTGTGACGCTCCAATGGGTTTCATCGTGGCGTAAGACTCCCATTAGTGAGAATCTCTGGCAAGAGGAATTCTCACTTAAGATATTGTTTTTAAATCAGTATTCTCTGACTTAGGTTCCCGGCGGGCGAGAGATGGTAGCTTACTCCGGTGACCCACCCGCCGGGATACGTCGACCGCAAGGGCCGGCGATGTGTATCCTATAGCGTCGAGGTCAGAAGGATGCGCGATTTTTCTGCTGCTTAGCCTGGCGCTTCGCATGGAGCGCCGCCAATCCGGCGTCGATCTGGTCATCGGTCCAGCCCAGCTTGCGTCTTTCACTCTTCCACTGCCGGTCCGCCGCCCTAAGCTTCTTGTTCAGCTCATACTCAGAGCGCGTGGCACCCGGGATCGCGACGTATGCGTTTACCTGGCGCCCCTGCGACTCCATGATCATGTCAGAGTATTCCTTGCGCTGCCGCTTCTTCTGCTGAGCGTATTTGCTCGGGTCACGTTCGGCCCTATTCCGAAGAGCATTACGCTGTGCCCGAAGGCGTTCGTTGTCCGCTTTGATCTTGGCTGTTTTCTCAGCGCAATAGGAGACGATCTTCATCATGTGCGCGGCCTTCTCGCGCCGCTCTGGGGCCGCATTTGCGTCGGCCACGATCAAATTCCACTCGGTCATCAGCTCGAACTTACGAAGTTCCTCTTCGAGCAACGCAGCCTCGGTCTTGTCCAAACCTGCGAGAGGGTCAGCACCGACGCAGTCTATGTCGCCGAGGTCGGCCATAACCCGGTCTAGTTCAGCCTGAAGTGATGCAGAGCAAGCTGCGGTCGATTGCTTGTCGAAACCGGGGAACTCCTCATGCATCCCAGACGGTTCGGTGCTATGATGATAGTGCAAGTCGTTCTACCTTTTCGCAGGGGTCAGAATGTTGGGCCGGTGGCGTTGGCGCGCCCCGGCCTTTTCTTATAGCAGCTCAGGCGCCGGGATGCGCGGCTGCGGCCTCAAGGAGGCCAGCCAGTTCTTCGGCAACATCAGGTGCGAGGCGCCTCTCCACTTCACCGACCATCAGCAAGACGGCAGGGCCACGGCCCCGGATCATGAAGTGGTGCGCCTCAGGTCCGCTCATGCGGATCGTCTTCCGCTTGGCGTCGTCGCTCAGGTAATCACGCAGGGCAGCGGCAATGGCACGGGCGCGTTCGAAGGTCAGGCCGATGTTCTGCCCGGCGAAGGTCAGCACCAGTCCATCGGCGGCGCGGCGCAGCTCCAGGCCGGGAATGGTATGCGGCAGCTTGTGCATTTCACGGAAGGCGACAATCAGCTCGCGCAGCGTCGCGCTCAGGCTGGGGTAGCCGAACGTGTCGCGCAGCTCGGCGAGCTGGTCGCGGCGTTCAGGCGCGAGCTGAAGGGTGGTCTGGGCGGCAGCGGGGGCAGTCATCGGGAGGTCTCCACTTGGGGGTGATCCAAACATACCACAATGGCAGTATGTGGGCGAGCAAAACATCCATGCGCCAGTGGAATCCCTGCCATGCGTTTTTGGAAACCCGCGGGGCTGGACGGGCTTCGCCTGGTTCCCGGGCGGGCCAGCACCCGTGCCTCCGGGTCGCCGCATACGCTGGCGCTTCGTGGGAGGGGTGCTACAGGGCCGGTGCGGGGTGCCCGACTAGGGTGGTGGCCGGAACGGGCTGTGACGCCCCAGGTGGCACCCACAGGGCTTACAGAACGGAGAACCGGAACAGGCTATGCTCAGGCCGAGATGCGTTGACGTAACCGGAGGGTGTCTGAGAGGAAAACCGGGAGGGTGTCTGAAAGCCCTCTTCCGGTTTTGCGCTAAAGGTGGTCGCGCCGAAGGCGCGGCAAGGCCCCGAAGGGGCCGCGCAGGTGAGGGGCCGAAGGCCCCGAAGTGCCGGAGCAGGTGCTGGAAAGAACCTGACGTTTTCTTGGGACGTAAAGTAGTTCTACAGACTCACACCTACTACTACCAAGAAAACGTCAGGTTCTTTCCGAAGACGGCGGCCAAACTCATCCGGAGATTGTGCTGCATACGCCCTGATATCTACGACGAGCAGCGAGCGCGCACGCTGTCGGCAGGCAAGTTGCCGCAACCCTACCTACGGTTCATCATGTTTCCCGGTCGCATGGCAGCCCTTATCTCATCCACGACCACGCCGCGCATAGCCTGCTCCATCTCGCGCGCCATCTTCTTCGCGAGGTCGCTGTTCTGCTCAGGTGTTCCGGCGCTGCCGTGCACGGTGACCGGTGCATTGATCGCGATCTGCGGCGCGATGTTGCGGTTACCTGGCGCTGCGAGGTCACGAGCAAGCGGCGAGGTGCTGCTGCCGGTAACGAATCCACCACCCGCGTAGCCGCGAAGGGCGCTCTGGTGCAGTGCATCGAGGTTCGCGGCGCCGATACGATCGGTCGCCCTCTTCGACATGACGAACTCGCCGCGGTGCACGACGCCGGCTGGCTCGAAGGTGCCGCCGGAACCGGTGTAACCGCCAGCGCTAAAGCCGAACAAGGTGCCGATATTTCCGGTGCCGCCCCCGCCGAACATGCCGGAGAAGAGGCCACCCACCAGCTGGTCGAACACGCGGCTTGCCGCGATCTGGGCGAGCTGATTGAACACCTGCCCTAGGGCCTCGCGGAACGTGAGCGCCCCCGTGACCAAGCCGGTGAAGGCACTCTCGGCGGTCGAGCGAAGCGCGTCCTGCGCCTGCTGGATACTCTCGATCCGGTCGCGCGCCTGATCGGCAGCCGCCGCCGCTGCGCCATACCCGGCCACCATGGCGTCAATCTCGGCGCGCATCTGCGGCGTCACGGTGGTGCCGTCGCGCATGGCCGCGTGAAGCGCCTCCGCTTTCATCCGGGCAAGGTCCACAGCCTGCGCCAAGTCACCACCGGCAAGGGCCACGCTCGCCAGTGCAGCGGCCTCAAGCTCAAGGGCGCGCGTCTCTTCGCGGATCGCGGCAGTCTCGGCGGCGTATTTGCTTTCACGCGCAACACCGCCGCCACCACCAGAACGGCCTCCACCGCCACCAGTGCCGGAGCTGCCGCGCTCGTCGATCAACGGAGGGGCACCACGGGGACGCGGCGACGTGGTGGGCGCATAGGCACCCGGCGGCAGGAGGTCGTAGCCATCCGAACCGGGCTCGAGAAACGGGCCGGTGTCCATGCCCGCCAACTCCGCAACTTCCTTACGAGCCTCAGATGCTGCCGCGGGGATCTTGGCAATCCAGTCGAGTAGCGAAGAGATGCTGCCGATTACACCACCCATGCGCACCCGGTCGATCTCATCCAGGGCACCCACGGCGGCGTCAGCTTCCTCCCCGATGTCGCGCAGCCTATCAGCAAATTCCTCTCCGGTAATCGCGGTATCCTCGAAGGCACTGGATGCTTTAGAGAGGCGCGCGGCGAGGTCGGTGAACGCTTGCGCCACATCGGTGTTGCCCATACCCCGCATCGCAACGGCGGCAAGGTTGAGCTGCGCGACAAGGTTCTGCGCCTCTTCGGCTAAGAGGCTGTATTCGATCTGCATGCCCTCAATAACGCCAAGCGCGCCCTGGTCGACTTCCGGCAAGTCGGCAAGCTGGTCAGCCATCTCCGGCCCTACGATCTTGGCTGCGGTGTCGGGGTCAAACTCGAGCTTGGCGCGCTCGCGCTCGATCAGGCCGAAGAACTCGGCGGCACCCACCACGCCAGCGCGCCACAGGCCACGCATCCGTTCCGTGAGTTGATTGAATTTGGCGTCAAGGTCGGCAGCCTTGCGGATCATGTCATCGTCCATGACAAGGCCCAGCTCTTTCGCCTCGCTCATCTGGGCGCGGATCGCATCTGCGCCGCCGTCCATCAATTCCACGAAGCGCTCGCCGGCGGTGCCGCCAAAAATCTCATCGCTCACCCGAATACGTGCGGCGCGGTCGAGGCGTTTAGCGCGGTCGATAATCTCCAGCATCAGCTCTGAAGGGTCTTCGAGTTTGGCCTTCAGATCCTCGGCACCGAAGCCAAGGCGGGCAAACGCCTCGGTGGCGGGGCCGGCGCCGGTGACGATTAGCTCATCAGCACGCAGGTTCAATTCTTTCAGACCATCAGTCAGCGCGCCCACGTCGATGCGGTTCTGTCGCGCTACATAGGACCATTGCTGGAATGCCTCGGCAGATACACCAGCTCGCTCAGCCTGATCGCCGATCTCGGCGATACCACGCACTATCTGCCGGGCGTTGTCCGCCACAGCAGCCGCGGCACCGGCAGTCAGGCCCGCGACCAGCCCACCGGCCAGCCTGCCGCTGACACGCGCCATGCTGATGGCAATCCCATCTGCTGCCTTACCATAAGTATTGCGCAGCCGATCGGCAGACTGCGCAGCCCGGCGCTCCATCGCAGTCGCGCCCTGCGCCTGAAGAACGCTGGCACGCCTCAGGCCCCTCTCGAGCTTGTCAATCCGAGCTTCGAGCGGCACTACTAGGCCAGGTAGAGTGGTCTCAGTCATGGTTCACCTCAGAACGTGAAGATTTCGGCGTCTTCGCCGATGTATTGCGATTTGGTGGTCTCACCCGCGACCGCGCGATGAACGGCCATGGCGGCCGCAATGGCGCCGTCGATACGGCCAGTCGTCTTTGCCTTGTGCATCCTGACCAGGCCCGTGACCGGGTTCCGGCTGGCCACCACGTTGTCGAAGTGCAGCCGAAGCATAGGGTGCCCATAGTGGCGGATCGCCTGACCGTTCACGGTCCTTTCCAGGTCGCCTGCGGCCACACCCATCGTCAAAGGCGCCTGGCGCAGCTCGATGACCGGCAGGCCCTCGTCGTAGAGGTGCTGCATCATCTGCCGCGCAAGGTGGGGATCGAAGGCAATCTCCTGCACGTTGTGGCGCGCCGCCAGCTCGCGCAGATGATCCTCGACTACCACCGGGTCGATGATGGGGCCAGGGGTCGCGATCAGGAGCCCATCGGCCTGCCAGCGCTCATAGGGGGCGCCGTCGCGCTCGCCCCTGCCCTTCAGGTCTTCGCCAGGCACGAAGAACCACGCCTTGATGCTGATCTGGTCATCATCATGGCGCCAGGCGGCCACCACGGCGGCCGTGTCGCCGTTCAAGGCCATATCCACGCCCACCCAGCACGGCAGTGCCTCAAGGTCGCCCTCGTCGTCCTTGAAGCGCCGGGCGTCATAGGCCGCCATGCTGAAGAGCGGGTCGCGGCTGTTGCCGTGCCAGATGTTCAGGTTGAACTGCTGAAAGCTGTAGCGCTCCGCCGGGTGATCCTGCGCTTCCTTCGCCAGGCTCCGCAGGCCAGCGAGGCTCGGGAAGCCATGCCGCAGGCCAGGGTTCACGCGGTGCCAGACCTCCTCGTCCTGCCAGTCGTCATCCGGCTCGGCGGCGAAGATGATCGGCAAAAATTCGGGGTTGTCGATCTCGCCCAATGCGACACGGCGTGCGTAGTCATACTGTTCAGCCGCCAGGCCCTCGGTGCCACGCCCGGCGGTCGTCGCGATCACCATCAAGTTGTCGTCGGTCTTCGCCAGGCCAGACTTCAGGGCTTCCCACAGGTCGCGCCCGCTCCACGCGTGGATCTCATCGGCCAGAACAAACGCCGGGGTCGTGCCGTGCTGGGCGCGCCCGTCGCTCGATACGGCGCGCAGCCGTGCGCCGCTTGCCAGGTCGGTGACCTGCTTGGCACTGTTGAAAGCGTCGTGGATGCGCGTCGCTGCGACCAAGCGCTTATCCTGGCGGATGATCTCGGCGGCTTCCTTGAAGCCAATGCCCGCTTGCTCACGGTCACTCGCCGCGAAGATGACCTGACCGGCAGGCACCTTTTCAGGGCCGATGACGTGGAGCAGCGACAGGGCCGCGGCGAGGCTGGTCTTCCGGTTGCCCCTGGGCAGCATCAGCCAGACCGTCTTCACAATCCTGGTGCCGTCCTCCCGGCGCGGCCCGTAGATGCGGCGCACGATGCGCTCCTGCCAGTCGTAGAGCTGAAACGCGCGCTTCGGCGCAGTGCTGGCCGGGTGCCGCAGCCGGCGCAAGAACGTCACCGCCCTCTCCCCGAACCCAAGCGGGTCAGGAATGTGACTGCGGTCATAAATCCACTCGGGGAAGACGCTGGGCTTGCTCACGATGGTCAAACAGCCAGCGGGTTGTCGTCGTCATCATCGTCGGCGGCCCCTGCCCCGATCCTGGCACGGCTGGTTGGTGTCAGGCCGTATTCGGCGGCAAGCTGGCGGGCGATTGTCATGTAGCGGATCTGCAACCCGCCCAGCTTCAGGTCAGGCAACTGACCGGCAGCCATGGTGTCGGCGATGGTGCGCGCGGCGCCTACGGCGGCGCAGTAATTCTCGACGCCGGCCAGGTCGGCTTTCGTGATGACGCGCCGCTCGATCAGCTGCGGCATGATCCGCTTCCACTCCGCCTTCGCATAGGCCGACAGGTGCTTCGGCGCCGGCGGCGCCTTGGTCAGGGCGTCCTGGTCGGGGCTGAGGGCCGGTTTGATGCCGCGCTGGTGGACGCTCATTTCGCCCTCGTCACACGCATTTCGAGCACCCGCCGCCGCTCGATCTCTGCGACCGCGTCGAGATCGTAGGCCACACCATCGAACACCAGGCGATCCGCCGTAGAGAGGTCCGCCAGGGCAGCCTGCCAGCGCACGCGGAACACCACCGCTGCGCGCTCAGCCTCCCCGTAGCCGGTCAGCAGCTCCTCGGCGCTGTGCTGCATCAGCTCGGCGCGCACCGCCGCCAGGGGCGACCAAGCCTTCGACACGGCACCAGAAGCCGCAACCGTTTCGACCTGGCGCTCGAAGGTGATGCGGTGGATCAACTTGCCTGCGGCGAGCATGTCAGACCCTCCACCGAACTACGGCTTCAACCTCGCCGACGCCGTGGCAGTAGGCCAGCTCGGGGTCCGGATCGCGCAGGTAGGTGAAGCTGGGCCGGGTGTAGTCGTCGATCGAGAACGCCGCACTGCCAGCCGGAGCATCCCATAGCGCCAGGCCCGTGGCGATGCCGATCTGCCGCGCCGCTTCAGCGCCATCGTCGAGCGCCCAGATATGCAGATCGAGGGCGACGCGCGTGAGGTAGAAGCCGCCGGCGGCGCGCCCCAGGTGGATGGTCTGTGGCGTGGCGAGGATGATCGCCGGCAGCTTGTCGGGCCGCGTGGAGCCGGCGCGAATATGATCTGCCGGCACCAGGTCGGTGACAGGTGCCGCTGCCAAAAGCGTGGCGCGCAGTGCGGTCTGAAAACTCAGGCTCGGGTCGGTCGTCATTAACTTCCAGCTTTCCTGATCGCCGCGCTGATCGCGCGTTTGATGCGGTTCTCGATCCGGTTCTTCGCCAGGCGGAAGCCGGGCCGCATGAACGGCTGCGCCTCCATCTTGACGGTCCCGAACTCGTTGAAGTGACCATGCCGCACCTGCTCGTTGCCGGCGGTGACAAGCGCCTGGTTCGGGCCGGCGGTGCGCCGGCCACCACCCTCGGCATAGGCCGGCGTCGTTTCGTTGGGGCCGGTGACGGCGATGGACGCCTTCAGGTCGCCCTCTTCGACGGGCACCAGGGCGCGCATGTTCGCCGCCACATCCTCGGCAGACCGCACCAGAGCCGGCCGCAGCTCCGCCAGCACCTCACCGGGAATGGCGTTCAGGCGCGCCGCCAGACGCTTACTGTCAGCGGTAAGTGTCATAGCCGGTCACCTGCTCGCGATAGGAAGCGAGAAGTTCATGGACGCCGAACGGCACCAGGCGCAGCGACACGACGCTGGCGCTCTCGCGCTGGCCATACCAATAGGCAGCGAGCTGCAGCGCTGCCTCGGTCAGGGCCGGCTCACCGGAGCGGAAACTCAGGCCGATGTAGGCCGCAACCCAGCTCTCGGCAGTGTCGAGCTTGTGCGCCAGCAGCTCGTCATCGTCGTCGTGCTCGATCGCAAGGTGGGCTTTCAGAAGGGTCAGGGGCGTGATGCTCATGGTGTCACCGTGTAAAATCTATTTTCATGGTCTCTTGTGCGCGCCTCCCCCCGCCGGTCCCCTCGGGACGGCCAAAGTCTCGACCCACCCCCGGTCGCCTGGTCTGCTGCTTCTTCCGCCCGGTGTCCCGCGGTGCGGCGATGAGGGCTTCTGGCGTCGCAGCCGTGTCGAGGCGCTTCAGAACGCGCTCGCGGACGGCGACAGGGTCGAGGTCGATCATCTCGCAGATGACCGCGAGGCTGGGGCTGGGCCGCAGGAAGAACTCGCGCGCGTGCATGGTCTCAGTGAGCCGGCAGCTGGGTCCACCTAGCACAGCAGGCGCACCGAAGAGCGCGTCCTCGATGAGGGTGAACAGCACCTCGCACCAGAGCTGGCGTTCGGGGACGATCATTTCCGTCGCCCTGACATTGCGCGAACGAGCGAAAGCGTGCGAAGCCTGTTGCGTATCATACGAGGAACGAGATGACGGACATAAACAACTGGATTGCCGTCTATGCTGCGATCGTCGCGACCGGCGCACTGGCTCTCGAAATTCGACGATGGTTTGAGAGCGGACCTCGCATCAAAGTTCGCGTCAAACCGAACATGGTAGTGGCTCGGCGTGGCTTCGATATCGACCAGCGACACGTCCTTGTAATTGCTCGCAATCGAGGGACACTTTCCACGACAATTACGGGGCTCAGCATCTATCAATACCCGAACATGCTTTGCCGCCTGTTGAGGATCAAAGAACAGTCCTTCGTTGTTCCAAAGCCGGGACTTGAGGGACAGCCGCCAGGCATCCCGCACCTTCTCGAACCCGGAACCGAATGGCATGGCGCATTTCTCAAGACCAAAGGTAACGACGCCGAATTTGAAGACGGCAAGACCGTCGTTAATGTCCACACTTCCAGCCGCGACCGGCCTTACCGTGTCGCCATTCCAAGGCGAAAGAAATCGCAGGAAGAGATTACGATAACTGCGCAACAGTGATCGCTCAGCAGGGTGCGACGTTCGCTCAAACACCGGGGCGCTCCTGCCGTTGCTTGTGGGCGTTGTGGTGGTGCGCGCAGAGCGGCTGCCAGTTGGCGCTGTTCCAGAACAGCACCTTGTCGCCGCGGTGCGGGGTGATGTGATCGACCACGGTTGCAGGTGCGGTGCAGCCGGGATGGGCGCACATCGGGTGCGCGGCCAGGTAGGCAGCACGCGCCTTCTCCCAGGTGCTCGTATAGCCGCGCTGGCGAGCGCTGGGGCGGCTTGCGTCGTAGCGGCGGTTTCGGGCGCGCCTGGTCTCGATCTGGCAGGCACATGCAACGCCATGGGGCACCACGGCGCCACAGGAGCACAGGCGGGGCGGCTTGCTCATGCGTAGCTTCCTGCCAGGCGCGCCTTGAGGGCACGCAGGCCCTCGCGATCAAACTCGGGGTCGAGACCCTCTTCGCTGTTCTGGCGGCGCTGCTCCTCGGTAGGACCGGCGTGGTCCTGCTCCTCCTCGGCGCCACCGTGGAGAATGCGGAGCTTGCCCAGGTGCGCCTCGAAGCTGGTGATAATCTCCTGCGGCGTGGCGGCCCATGCTTCTGCCGGTGCCCAGCCCAGCCATCCGGTCGCGAGGCCGAATAGCTCGTTGAACAGCTCCGACCATGACATGACCGTGCTCGCTTCAGACGCACGGCCAGCGGCGCCCGTAGGTGCCGGCAGGAGCATGGCGATCACCGCGACCAGGGCGGCGCGCCAGGCGAGCATCTCGCGCAGCGGGGCACCTGCAGCCTGGTGCAGAAAACGAACAGCCGCGCCGGCGTCCGTCGCGGTCGCCTCGATCACCGCCCTGACGGTCATGGTGTCGAGCTGATCGAGCTTCTGCAGGAGGGCCGGGAAGCCATCATGCAGCCGCTCAAGTGAACACGCCGCACGCAGGGTCGGTCGCAGGCGCAGGGCGTTGACGCCCTGCCCCAGCAGCACTTCCTCATATGCGCGCGGCGTGCTCATCGGTTTAGGCTTCGAGGCTCAGCTTAGCCAGGGCCTCGCCGAGGACAACACGACCACCCACGCGGCGCCGCGCCACGAACTTGACGATGCCACTGGCGCTGCCGGTGTATTCATCGCGCAGGATCTCGAAGCCGATCCGATCGCCGATGGTGTAACCGGTGGCAAAGTCGCCGAAGACGACCGGCGTATTGCCAGCGGTCGGGTCAGGCATATCCACAGCTTCGAGCACCGGGCGGCCCAGGAGGGTCGCCGGCTGGCCAGCGGCCAGGCCACCCTGCCAGAGATACTGGCCGTCGTTGTCCTTCAGCTTGCGGACCAGGGCCATGGTCTTCCGGTTCATCATCCACACGCCGGTCGCGGCATAGGCCGTCTTCAGCGCGTAGTAGTGGTCGATCAGGGCGTCGGCAGTCAGGTTGGCCACCTCGTTGTCGGCCACCTCGGTCGAAGTCAGCACACCTTCCGGCTGGGTCGTGCCGTTGCCGGTGACGAACCAGGTCGCCTCGACCTGGCCGAAGCGCCGGGCGATATGACCGGCCAGGTAGGCGGAGAGGTCCACATGGGCGTCTTCGAGGAGCGCCTTGGTCGCGGGGACGATCACACCCATCTCGAAGGGCTGCAGAGGAATCTGCTCGAAGCTGGGTTCGTCAGAAGCCTTCGCGGCGCCTTCGGCCACGGCAGCGGGGTCTACCTGATCGACCAGGCGCGGCAGCTGGATCAGCGGGCCGTTCATCTGGATCGAGGAGGCGACGCCGCGCACGGGCGAGAACTCCGCCACCTTCTCGATGATTGTCTTGGCGACGGTCTCGGGGGCAAGGATTCCGCCGGTGCCGGTGCCGTAGGAGAGCGCCTTCACTTCGGACGCATCGCCGGTGCGGAGGTAGTTGGCGAAGGCCTTGGTCTCGTCGGGGTTCATGACCGGCGAGCTGGGGCCGGTGATGTAGACGCCGGTGCGGTTGCCCTTGGCTTCGAGCTTGTCGAGGCGAGCCTTTACCTCGTTGAACGACTTCACGTCGATCTGGGACACCTGCGGCGTGTCGTTGGCCGGGGTGACCGGGGGCGTTACCACCGGCGCGCCGGTGATCTCTTCGGGTTCCATGTGGGGTATCTCCTGTGCGGAACTGGGGGCGTCATCGGACTTGAGGGAGGTGATCTGCGCGCCCGGATGACACGGGATTGCGACGACAGATATTTCGTGGAGCTGGGCCGCCGTGATGGTGCGGCCCTTGGCGTGGCGCGTGGCGTTCTTCGTCACGAAGCCGATGCTGAGGCCGGTGACGGCGCCGGCGCGGATCATGGCGCGCACCTCACGGGCACGGGCGACGTCCTCGATCAGGAGCCTGCCCTTCACGCTGAGGCCTTCGTCCGTCTCGCCGATCTCCTGCCAAACGCCGATCACCTGGCCCTGGTCGTGGGCAAAGAGCATCGGCAGGTTGGCGGGGAAGCTCAGGGCGCCCTTGCCGATCACATCGCCCACCCGGTCGGGGGTCGCAAAGGGCCAGGCCAGGCCAGTGATCTCGCCAGTCTCGGTGACGGCAAAGGCTGCTTTGACTTCGAGGCGATCGCTCATGCCGCGGCGTCCTGCTTTGCTTCAGGTGCGCCATTCCAGCGGGCATCCAGGATATCGAGGGCAAGGGGGTAGAGCCGGTCGAGCGGCTGGTTCCGGGCATAGGTATCCACCAGGTGCATAGCGTCCTTCGGATCGGCACCTGCGCCGATCAGGCCCAGCCGGATGATCTCGACCAGGTCGGCCAGCCGGAACTGCATGTTCACGGCGCGCAGGTAGAGGGCGCCGATGCCAAGATCGGCGATCCGCTCAAGCTCCACGATCATGGAATCGGTCAGGGCGAAGGCGTGGTCGCCGTCGCCGAAGAACTTGGTCACGTTCATGCAGCGGCGTCCTTCGAGGTCGCAGTGTAGGGGTTCGACAGCTCGTCGCCGCCGGCGCGCGGGGCGAGGTTCAACCCGCCCCGCACTTCGTTGGCGGTAAGCACACCCATGCTGCGATACTGGCCGTAGGCGGTCGCCCGGCTTATGTGATCGGTCGTGAGAAGATCATCGACCACAAATTCGAGGTAAAGCCTGCTGCGCTCTTCCGTAGTCAGGAGGCACCGGGCGTAGGCCCAGGTCCACTCCGCCAGCCAGGGCTTCAGCGTCACGGCGTAGAACTGCCGCGTCATCTCCTCGGTATTTGACCAGGTGCCCCGGCTCAGCTCGAACAGCATCGTCGGAGGCACACGGAAGATGCGTGCAATCTCACGGACCTGTTCAAGGCGGTTTTCGGCGAACTGGGCGTCGGCCAGTGTGGTCGAAAGCGGCAGGTAGTCCATGCCTTCGTCGAGAATGGCCGTGCCCCCTGCCCGGCTGCGGCCATGAGTCGTGAACCAGCTCGAAGCGAGCTTCTTCTTCGCTTCCACGTCCATGACCTTGGGCGACCTGATCACACCAGAGGGCCGGCCACCGTTGGCGAAAAGGCCGCCGATATGCTGCTCGAAGGCGAGGGCCAGGGCGATTGCCTCGCGGCCAAGGATGATCGGGGAAACGCCGCCAAAGGGGCGCACATCGAGCACGTCGCGATAGGAGAGGCGCACCCGGCCCTGGTCGGTGTTGACCATGTAGAACGGCTCGCCGTCCGCCTCCTGCTCGCGCTGAACCTTGCCAGGCTCCAGGCGGTGCAGCTCGAATGGCGTGTCGTTGCCCAGGCGAACCACTTGGGCATAGCCGGCACCATGCAGGAGGGCGTCGGTCGTCAGCTCGGTGCGCAGCTCGCTGGCGGAGGTCCATTCGTTGGCCTCGTCATGCACCAGACGGTAGGCCGGATGATCCTGCATGGTGGTGCGCGTGGTGCGGTCATACAGCTTCAGCGGCACAGCGCCCACCGTCTCAGCAATGAGGCCCACGGCACAGGCGACGGCAGGAACGCGAAGCGCCGACTGGGCGCTCACGCTGATCCCTGCACTCGTCGGCACAGCGCCGAAGAGCGCGAACGCGTCGGGGTCGGTTAGCGTGAGGGCTTTGCGCTCAGGATTAGGCGCGGGTTTCTTGAAGAACGGGAAGGCCATGTCTGTGCTTGGTGGATATAAGTTGATATCAACTTATCATAGAAAAGCGCCACCGTGAATCACAAAGCTGCTAACATGGGAGGTTTTGCGCAACTTTTTTGCGCGAACCCTCACCTGCTACTCAAATGAAGGTGTAGGCCGGTAGACGCTTGATCGCTTCAGCTTTGGCCTTCAGGGACACGTCGCCATAACCGTCCGAAGCACTGGTGCCGACATGGCCTTGGATCGCGTCATACACCCTCGGCAAGATGTTCAACTCGATGCATTGCGACTTGAAGCGGTGCCGCCAGGCGTGTGTCGGCTGCAGCCCGTCCGGCACCAGGTTTTCGGTCCGCAGCCAAGCAGCAATTTTGTTAGACGTCAGCTCACCCTTCGCCTTGAAGCTTTCCGGCTTTTTCCCGTTGTGAAAGAGCGGGCCGGGGTCGGCGCTCTCGACGTAGTCGATGAAGCCTTCTTCGATGATCTGCGGATGCAAGGGCACGTCGCGGAACATGCCAGTCTTGATCGTGCCGGCGTCGGGCGTAAGGCGGATCACCCATATGGCACCCTCCTGCCGAACATCTTCTTTCCGGAGTTGGGCAATCTCGCCGATCCGACTTCCGGTGAAGGCCCCCAGCATAGGCAACCATCGCTTGGCAGCCGTCATGGTCGGCTTCTCACGGACATAGCCCCATTCGTCCGCGTTGGGAACGTGCGCACGGGAGGCCTTCAGGATCGTCAGAGCTTCGTCATCGGTGAAGCCCTTGGGGCGGCTCTGCACCCTCTTGCCCTTGGACTGCTTCACATGGGCGGCAACGTTCTCAGGCAGCCGATCGTTCTCGACGGCCCAGTTCAGGACGCTGCGGATCGTCGAGAGGTATTTGCTACTCACCGTCTGAGGGGCCAGCGTCTTCAACAGGTGGTCGCGCCATTCCATGATGTTCTTCTTCGTCAGGCGAGCGGCGTCGTCATGCCGGACGAACTTCCGGAGGCGCTCCACGGCCACCCCCAGGTCTTTGCCGCCGTCCTTCATGCTGCCCGTCTGCTGGCGCATACGGACGTAGTCAGTCCACAAGCGCTTCAGGCTGACAGGCTTGGGTGCATCCTCGGGCGGCACAGCGTCACGGATGATGGGGGCAGCAGGGGTGCCGGTGAAGTCGCCCTCATCGCGCTCTGCGACCCTCGCCAGCGCCTCCAGCTCGGCGTGACAAAGGGCACGGGCAATCTCGCGCCACTTGGTGCTGCCCTTCTTCGCATCGAGGTTTCCTGCAGTGCGGAATCGCTCAATGGCAGGTCCGACAAGATCAGTCAGCTCGTCGTCGCTGGCGCGCCCCGCGATTGCATAGCGCAGCCGCTGAACGAGCCCATCGTCGATCCCGACCATTGGCCAGCGATGATCGTTCCGCAGCTGGTCATCGAGCGCCATGCGCTGGCCGTAGAGGCTGGCGGCGAGCTGATCAGGCGCCAGAGGGTAACGGGCCGGGCCAGGGAGTGCCGCCCCTGCCCCGCTTTTGCGCTCGGCAAGTGCGATCTGGTGTTGAAGCTGAGCGACGGCACCTGGCAGGAGCTTGAGCGCCTGGCGGTAGTCACCACCTAGAGAAGCGCGCAGCTCGGTCTTGCCGATGATTCCGCGAAGATCCTTAGGGACGACGAGCCGAGCATGGTAACGGCCGGAGCGGTTGATCAGATGACGAACTTTGCCCGCCATGGAAGCACCTTTTGTAACCGAAGTTGTAACCATAGATCGGACATAGGCCCCTATTTGCAAGGGGATATCTTGTTTCCATGGCTGCAAGGTGGTCGGGGCGGAGAGATTCGAACTCCCGACCCTCTGTTCCCAAAACAGATGCGCTACCAGGCTGCGCTACGCCCCGACGAAGCGGGTCTTATCCCGTGCCGCAGAGAAAGGGAAGAGGCTGTTGTCAGCCACCTGCACCGGCGCAGGGCCATGCCGCAGCAGAGCCGAAGGCCGGATGCAGCATCTGCGCACCCGGCGCGATCCCGAAGGCCCTGGCCAGCCCGCCGTTAACCTCCAGCACCGCAAAAATACCCGGCCCGCCAGAGATAGGCGTTTCATCCAGCGGAACTGCATTGGAATGCACCCGCTGCACCACGCCGCGTTCATCAAGGAAGATCATGTCGAGGGGAATCAGCGTGTTCCGCATCCAGAAGCTCACGTGCCCCGGCTTTGGGTAGATAAAGAGCATCCCCGCCGAGCGGGCCATGGATTTGCGGTGCATCAGCCCCTGGCTGCGTTCGGCAGCATCATCGGCGATCTCCACCGAGAATCGGACCTGCCCCTCGCCCCACCGAAGCCGCACCTCATCCATCTCGCAGCCGGGCGCAGGCGCCACCAGCGCCTCGCCCGCCCCGTCCGGCATGGCAGCAAAGGGCGCAGCCTTACGGCTGCCCTCCAGATCAAGCGAAGGCTCACCCTGCGCGGCAAGCGCGGCAGGGCAGATCGTCAGCAACAAGGAAACCAGTAAACCGGGCATGGCGCGCCGCCGCTCAGGCTGCGCGCGCCATGCCCTCAGTCCTGCTTTTTCGTGAGCGCCGATTCCCATGAGAGCACCTGTGTCGCCATTCTGCCGCGTCGCCCATCGACGACCTTCAGGCAGATTGCCTCGCCCGGCTGCAAATCTGCAAGGCCGGAGCGCCGAAGCACTTCAATGTGAACGAAGATGTCCTCGGGGTGGCGGAAGACATTGGCAAAGCCGAAGCCCTTGCCCTTGTCGAACCACTTCACCCGCGCAGGCTCCATCGGCAACGCGGCAAGCTCCTCGGGATCGAGGGCGGCCACATCGTCCAGCGGCGGCGCATCACCGGGCTCGGGCGGGTCGATCGCAAAGACCTCCACCGCCTGCTGGCCCCGGTTGGTATCCTGTATGCTGATATCAATACCGGCCCCATCCGCCACGGAGCTTTGCCCGAAGTTTCGCAGAACATTCGCGTGCAGCAAGATATCGGGCCCGCCTTCGTCAGCTATGACAAAGCCAAATCCCTTGGCTGGATCAAACCACTTGACCCGGCCCTTGACACGCTTGTGCTCATTAATTTCGTCGTCTTCTTCCATTACGATTCAATAGTGTCCTCATGGCGCATGCAGAGCCGAAGGCCCAACAGACGCTACGCCCCACGAACAAGGGCATTCCCCTACCGCTTAAACGGTGCCTGCCGATCCGCGAGTGTTACGGATGAAGGCGCCGGACCTGCCAGTCACGATCCGTCACGGCAGAACGCGTCCACCTGAACCGGTCGTGAAGACGAAACGCGCCATCCGCCCAGAATTCGATCTCGAGTGGCAAGATTCGAATTCCGCCCCAGAACGGAGGACGCGCGGGATTCTTCCCGTGCTTCGCTGTCACCTTTGCAACCTCGGAAATGAGCGCCGCGCGGGATGACAGGGGTGTGCTTTGCCGCGAGGCCCAGGCACCCAACCTGGATTGAAGTGAACGGGACGCGAAATATTCATCGGCCTTCTCGCCGTCTTCCCGTTCCGTGACGCCCCTGACGCGAATCTGTCGCCTCAGGGATTTGGCGTGCCACACGAAAGCAGCCCGTCCGTTGACGTCAACCTCTTTCGCTTTAGCGCTACCCCAGTTTGTATAAAAGAGAAAACCGTGATCTTCGACTTCTTTCAACAGAACCATGCGTGCATTTGGCAGCCCGTCCGCATCTACCGTGGCAAGCGCTATGGCATTGGGATCATTGGGTTCTGTGTCCTCAGCCTTCGCAAGCCATGCGCGTGCAATGGCAAAAGGATCAACCCCCGCAAAGATTCCGCTTCGTTCCGCCATGGCTTGCCATTCCTGTTCCGGCCCGGGTTACGCGCCGGATTCCTGCCGCACAACCTGTCCCTTAAGACAGGGGCTCCGCGCTTTTGCACAGTGTCTGCGCGCAGTTGCTTGTATCGCTCACATTCTTGCCCGGTTGCGGGAGCGCTTGCAACCTCGCCCCGCCTTGCCCTAAAGGGAGCGGACCAGATGCGACGGAGGGGTCGGGATGAGTTCACAACTTATGGCGGGCAAGCGCGGGCTGATCATGGGGCTCGCAAATGACAAGTCCATTGCATGGGGCGTGGCCAAGGCCCTAGCCGATGCCGGGGCCGAACTGGCACTGACCTATCAGGGCGATGCCTTCAAAAAGCGCGTCACTCCCTTGGCCGAGCAACTCGGCTGTACGCTCATGGCCGATTGCGACGTCACCGACATGGACAGCGTCGATTCCTGCTTCGCCGAGATCGAAAAGGAATGGGGCGAGTTCGACTTCTACGTTCATGCCATCGGCTTTTCCGACAAGAATGAGCTGCGCGGCCGCTACGTGGATACCTCCCGCGAAAATTTCCGCATGAGCATGGATATCTCCGTCTATTCCTTCACCGCCTGCACCGCGCGGGCAGAGAAGCTGATGAAGAACGGCGGCTCCTGCCTGACCCTCACCTATTACGGCGCCGAAAAGGTTATGCCCCATTACAACGTGATGGGCGTCGCCAAGGCCGCGCTGGAGGCCTCCGTGCGCTACCTCGCCGAAGACCTCGGCAAAGATGGTATTCGCGTCAACGGCATCTCCGCCGGCCCGATCAAAACGCTGGCCGCCTCCGGCATCGGCGATTTCCGCTATATCCTCAAATGGAATGAGCTGAACTCGCCGCTGCGCCGCAACGTGACCATCGAAGATGTGGGCAAGAGCGCGCTCTACCTGCTGTCTGATCTCGGCTCCGGCGTAACCGGTGAGATCCACCATGTCGACGCCGGCTACCACGCTGTCGGAATGAAGGCGGTGGATGCGCCCGATATCGACGTTGTGACCAAGCGCAAAGACAGCTGATCCAGCGCCATGCCAGAGTATTGGCCCGTCTTCGATCCAGATGTCCCGGCGGTCATGGGCGAGGATTACGTCGATCTCGCGATGTTCGACGCCCCGCCCTTCCCCGATATCTTCATCGACGCGGGCCAGGCCCCGCTCGAGGCCTACATCGGGCTCTCAGAGGCCGAGTTCAACGACATCAATCAGGCCATGCCCGAGCACATGCGCCGCCCCTACAACCCTGAGCGCGATGGCCCTTGGTTTCCGCCTGAGGCGATGCTGACGCTTTGCGCCGCCATCCGCACCGCCCTGCGCGACCAACCCGAGCTCTTCACCGGATGGCCCGATATGGCTCAGCACACCGAAGAGCTGCTCGACGAGACCGAGCGCGTTTTCCAACGCGCGGTCCAGCACGGCGTCGCCTTCCGCATCTCTGTCTCCACCTGACTCAAGAGCACAGGCCCTCCCTCACCCGAGGTGAATCTGCCCTTCCGGATACCGCACCCGCGGCACGGACCGCGTGGCCAGAAAGTACCCCAGCGTCAGCGGCCCCACCCGCCCGAGGAACATGACCACCTCGCAGACCACCCGGCCAAACTCCGTCAACTCACCGGTATAGCCCCGGCTCAGCCCCACGGTGCCAAAGGCCGAGGCCACCTCGAAGGCGATATCGAGGAAATGCCCGTCATGGCTGGCAACCATCAGAAAGGTCGCCACGAAGATCGTCAGAATGCTGATCGCGGTCAGCGCCATCACCTTAAGCACCTGCTCCAGCCCGATCGAGCGGCCAAAGGCATGGAGCTGCGTCTGCCGCCGGAAAAACGCCACCGTCGCCAGCAGCATCACCACGAAGGTCGTCACCTTGATGCCCCCCGCCGTCGAGGCCGGGCCGCCGCCGATCAGCATGAGCGAGATGAACATCAGCGCCGTCGAGTCGTGCAGCCCGCCGATATCGGTGGTGTTGAAGCCAGCGGTGCGCGGCGTCACCGCCTGAAACCAGCTCACCGCCAGCCGCGCGGTGTCCGAGCCGAGCGCGCCCAGCGTGCGCGGGTTGGTCCACTCCAGCACCGCGAAACTCGCCATCGACCAGACGATCAGCACCGCCGTCCCGATCAGCATGATCTTGGTGTGCAGCGTGTAGTAGCGCCAGCCGGGCCGCCGCCCGATGTCATCGAGCACCACGTAGCCGATGCCCCCGGTGATGAAGAGCGCCGGAATCACGATGTTGATCACCGGATCGGTCGCAAAGGGCACCAGCCCCGCCCCGATGGTCGAGAACCCCGCGTTGTTGAAGGCCGAGACCGAATGGAAAATCGCCGTCCACAACCCCGGCCAGAAGCCCTGCTCGGGGATAAAGGTCAGGCACAAGAACAGCGCCCCCGCCACCTCGCAGGCCAGCACCACCTTGAAGATCGTCGCCACCAGCAGCCCCAGCCGCGCCAGCGACGACTGGCCAAGGTCTTCGCGCAGGTAGGTCGTCTGCGTCAGCCCCACCGGCAGCCCCAGCGCCGAGAACAGTAGCACCGCAAACACCATCAGCCCCAGCCCGCCGACCTGGATCAGCACGGCAAGCAGCAATTCGCCCCAGAAGGTCAGCACCGCGCCCACGTCAAACACCGCCAGCCCCGTCACCGTCACGGCGGAGGTGGCAGTGAAAAGCGCGTCACTCCAGCCGACCGGCACATGGGAAGTAAACGGCAGGCGAAAAAGCACTGCCCCCAGCAAGATAAATGCCGCATAGCCCCCTGCGAGGATTAGCGGCGCGGGCAGCTCGGCGAGCCTGCGGGCAAGGCTCTTGACGTGGCGGCGGACCCGTCGGCTCAAAGCGCGTCGCCAAAGGCGCGCAGATCGGCGCGTTTGCCCAGCACGATCAGCCGGTCATCGGCCTGCACCGTGAGCGCATTGTCGTTGCAGGAGTGAAAGGCGGTGCCGCGCATCAGCCCCAGAAACCGCAGGTCTTCACCCGCGATCCGGCGCAGCGCGTTCAGCTCGGTGCCATCCAGCCGCTCGGGCAGGTGAATGTTCACCACCGAGTAGCCGTTGCGCAGGCTGGCATAATCCTCGACCACCGGGTTGTTCAGCATCTGGCTCACCCGCTTGCCCATGTCCTGCTCCGGCAGGATCACCCGGTCGGCACCCAGCTTGCTCAGAATCCGGTGATGCGTCCGGTTCGCCGCCTTCACCCAGATCGTCCCGACGCCGAGCATCGTCAGGTTCATCGTGCTCAGGATGCTCGCTTCGATGTTCTCGCCAATCGAGACCAGCGCCACATCGTAGCGGTCGATTCCCGCCTCCCGCAGCCCCTGCTCGTCGGTCGTGTCGAGGATCACGGTCGATGCCAGCTCATCAGCCAGCCGCGCCACCCGCAGCTCGTCGATATCCACCCCGATCACCTGATTGCCAAAGCGCGCCAGCTCCGTCGCGACCGTGCCCCCGAAAGCGCCCAGCCCGATCACCGCAAAGCTGCGGTTTTCCTTCGCCATATCGCATCCCCTTCGGGCCACCGGCCCTGACGTTCCGGCCTTTTACGCCGCAAAACCCGCGCATAACAGCCCGGTTCCTCTCGACGGCAGGGCGCTCACGGGGATATGAGAGGCAAAACGCTGCACGAGGACGAACCATGTCAGACCGCCTGCCCCACGAAAAAGGCTTTCACGTGTCCTGGGACCAGATCCACCGCGACAGCCGCGCGCTGGCGTGGCGGCTCGACGGCAAAGGCCCCGATGACGGTGCGTGGAAGGCCGTGGTGGCCATCACCCGTGGCGGCATGGCCCCGGCAATGATTGTGGCGCGCGAGCTCGATATCCGCACGGTCGATACGATCTCGGTCAAAAGCTACCATTCGGGCGGGGGCAAGGCCGACCAGCGCAGCGAGGCGAAGGTGCTCAAGAGCCCCGACGCCGAGATGATGGGCGACGGCACCGGCATCCTCGTGGTCGATGACCTCGTGGACACCGGCAAAACGCTGGAACTGGTGCGCGAGCTCTACCCCAATGCCCATTTCGCCACCGTCTACGCCAAGCCGCAGGGCGAGCCGATGGTGAACACCTTCATCACCGGCGTCAGCCAGGATACCTGGATCTTCTTCCCATGGGACATGGCGCTGCAATATGTCGAGCCCTATCGCGGCAAGGACTGACGTGCCCGCACCAACCACCCGCACCTTCGCCTCCCCCGTGGTCGAGGCGAAGAGCTGGCTGCAGGGCCTCACCTTCCCGCCCGAACGCCCCCTGATCGACGCCGGGCAGGCCGCCCCCGCCGATCCGCCGCCCGATGCGCTGCGCGAGGTCATCGCGCAGGCCGCGCTTGGCGATCCGGCGGCGCATCACTATGGCGCGGTGCTGGGGGAAGGCCCGCTGCGCGAGGCGCTGGCGGCCAATATCTCGGCCACCTATGGCGGCACCGTCTCGCCCGGTCAGGTCGCCATCACCTCCGGGGCCAACCATGCGTTTTGCGCCGCGCTCGCGGCTCTGGCCGGGCCGGGCGATGAGGTGCTGCTGCCAACGCCATGGTATTTCAATCACAAGATGTGGCTCGACATGGCCCACATCACCACCCTCCCCCTGCCCTGCGGCCCCGGCCTCATCCCCGATCCGCAAGAGGCCGCCGCCCTGCTGACCGAGCGCACCCGTGCCATCGTGCTGGTGAGCCCCAACAACCCTACCGGTGCCGAGTATCCGCCCGAGGTGCTGGCCGCCTTCCGCGACCTCGCCCGCGCAAGCGGCATCGCGCTGATCATCGACGAAACCTATCGTGATTTTACCGCCACCCCCGGCGCACCCCACGGCCTCTTTGCCGATCCCGATTGGGATGACACGCTGATCCACATCTACTCCTTCTCCAAGAGTTTCCGCCTCATGGGCCACCGCGTCGGGGCGCTGGCAACCTCGCCCGCACGGCTGGCCGAGATCGAGAAGTTCATCGACACCGTCACCATCTGCCCCACCCCACTGGGCCAGATCGCTGCGCTCTGGGGGCTGGAGAACCTCGGCCAATGGGTCGCTTCCCAGCGCGACGAGGTGCTGGCCCGCCAGTCTGCCATGCGCGACGCCGCGCCCGCGCTCGCCGCTGCCGGCTGGCACCTGCGCGGCCTCGGCGGCTTCTTCGCCTGGATCGAGCATCCCTTCGCCACCGATGCCACCACAGTTGCCCGCGGGCTCACCCGCGAGGCCGCCGTTCTGGCCCTGCCCGGCACCTTCTTCTCGCCCGAGGGAGATGCGATGGGCCGCGCGGCGCTGCGCTTTGCCTTCGCCAACCTCGACGCCCCGGAAATCGGCCAACTCGCCGCCCGGCTGGTGGATTTCAAAGGCCCCTGACCGCGCCCGCCCTTGCTCCCCGGGCGCGGCCCGGATAACAAACGCCAACTGCATAATGAGCATACGGGCGGAGCAATGGCACAGAGCGCGGGCAAGAAGGTAGGCAACATCGTGATCTGGGTGCTGATGGCGCTCCTGATCCTCGGCCTTGGCGGCTTTGGCGTCACCAATTTCGGCAGTTCCATTCAGTCCGTCGGCGAGGTTGGCGACGAGCCGATCACCGTCAACGATTACTACCGCGAACTGCTCTCCGAGATTGCCGCCGCCGAGCGCGATCAGGGCCGTCAGATCTCTATCTCCGACGCCGAGCAACTGGGCATCCTCGCCCGGGTGCGCACCCGGCTCACCAACCGTGCCGCGCTGGACAATGAAGCCGCGCGCATGGGCCTGTCGGTGGGCGACGAGCGTGTGCGCGAACAGGTGCTGGCCGCCCCCGCCTTTCAGGGCATCGACGGCAAGTTTGACCGGGCCGCCTACCAAGGCGTGCTGCGCAACCGCGGCCTCTCGGTAGACGAGTTTGAAACCGGCATCCGCAAAGACACCGCCCGCACCATTCTGCAAGGGGCCGTGATCGGCGGCGTGCCCGCACCGCAGGTGCAGATCGACACGTTGCTAGCCTACTTTGGCGAGCGCCGCAGCTTCCGCTGGGCCACCTTCGGCCCCGAGCAGTTGGCCGAGCCGCTGCCCGAGCCCTCCGAGGAGGAGCTGAAAACCTACTATCAGGCCAACACGCCCGATTTCACACTGCCGCAGATGAAGCGCATCACCTACGCATGGGTTGCGCCCGAGATGCTGGTAGACAGTGTCGAGATTGATGAAGACTCCGCCCGCAAGCTCTACGAGAGCAAGGCCTCGGACTATCAGCAGCCCGAGCGCCGCCTGATCGAACGGCTGATCTTCTCGACCGATGAAGCAGCAGCTGAGGCGAAGGCCGCGCTTGAGGATGGTTCGGCCACGTTCCAATCTCTCGTCGAGGGCCGCGGCCTGACGCTGGAAGATGTGGACCTTGGCGAATTGACCCGCGCCGAGCTGCCCGAAGAAGCCGGAGAGGCGCTCTTTGCGTTGGAAGAACCGGGCGTTGCCGGCCCCTTCACCACCGATCTCGGCCCCGCGCTCTTCCGCATGAACGGCATCCTCGCCGCCGTCGATGTGCCCTTTGAAGTGGCCCGCGCTGACCTCACCCTTGAGCTGGCACAAGAACGCGCCCGCCGGGTGATCTCCGATATGGAAGTGGAGGTCGAAGACCGCCTTGCCGAAGGCGCCACCCTTGAAGAGCTCGCCGACGAGACCGATCTTGTCGTCGCCACCATCGACTGGTGGGACGCCTCCGGCGAAGCCATCGCCAGCTACGACGCCTTCCGCGACGCCGCCCTCACCCTGACCGAAGACGACTTTCCCACGGTGATCCGGCTGGAAGACGGCGGCATCTTCGCCATGCGCCTCGATGAAACCCTTGAGCCGCGCCTGCAAGAGCTGGAGGCCGTGCGCGGCAAGGTGCTCGCTGGCTGGGAAGCTCAGGAAACCGAAAAGCGCCTGCGCGTTCAGGCCGCCGAGCTTCAGGCACAGGTCGAGGCCGGTGCGCCGCTCACCTCCTCCGACGCCCCCGTTGACGAGGCCGAGGCGCTCACCCGCGACGGCTTTATCGACGGCACGCCCCCCGCGCTCGTGACCACCGCGTTCGAGCTTGATGAGGGCGGGCTCGGGATCATCGAGGGCTTCGGCAATGTCTACCTGCTGCAACTGAACAAGATCGCGGCGCCCGACCCCGAGAACGAGCGCATCGCCCTTCTGTCGCAACTCCTTGGCCAGCAGGCCACCCAGTCGATCTCGGTCGATCTCTACTCGCTCTTCGCCGAGGCGCTCGCCCGCGACGCAGGCGTTGAGATCGACAACAGCGCACTCGCGCAGGTCCACGCCCAGATTGCCACGCAGTAGGCCCCATGAGTACGATCGAACCCAGCTTTGAGGATTTCGCACGCGGCTACGATGCGGGCGAAAATCAGGTGGTCTTCACCCGGCTTGCCGCCGATCTGGACACGCCCGTATCCCTGATGCTCAAGCTCGCCGGAGCCCGCGAAGACAGCTTCATGCTGGAGTCCGTGACCGGCGGCGAAGTGCGCGGGCGCTACTCCATCATCGGCCTCAAGCCCGACCTGATCTGGCAGTGCCACGGCGAGACCGCGCGCATCAACCGGCAGGCCCGCTTCGACCCTGAAAGCTGGGAGACCGAGCAGGCCGCCCCGCTCGATAGCCTCCGCGCCCTGCTGGCCGAATGCCGTATCACCCTGCCTGACGACCTGCCTTCCGCGGCGGCGGGCCTCTTCGGCTACCTCGGCTATGATATGATCCGGCTGGTCGAGCACCTGCCCGATGTGCCTGAAGACACCCTCGGCCTGCCCGACGCGGTGATGATGCGCCCCACCGTGGTGGCCGTCCTCGACGGGGTGAAAGGCGAGGTCACACTGGTTTCTCCCGCTTTCACCGCCTCCGGCCTTTCAGCCCGCGCCGCCTATGCCCAGGCCGCCGAACGGGTGATGGACGCCCTGCGCGACCTTGATCGCGGCCTGTCGGGTGAAAGCCGTGAGCTTGAAGCGGCGCATGAAACACCCGAGCCGGTCTCGAACTTCACCCACGAGGGCTACAAGGCCGCCGTCGAGAAGGCGAAAGACTACATCCGCGCGGGAGATATCTTTCAGGTCGTGCCCTCACAACGCTGGTCGCAGCGCTTCGCCCTGCCCCCCTTCGCACTCTACCGCAGCCTGCGCCGCACCAACCCCTCGCCGTTCATGTTCTTCTTCAACTTCGGCGGCTTCCAGGTCATCGGCGCCTCGCCCGAAATCCTCGTGCGGCTGCGCGAGGGCGAGGTGACAGTGCGCCCCATCGCGGGCACCCGCAAGCGCGGCGCAAATGAAGAGGAAGACCGCGCACTTGAGGCCGACCTGCTCTCGGACGAAAAAGAACTGGCCGAGCACCTCATGCTGCTCGATCTGGGCCGCAACGACGTGGGCCGCGTCGCCCGCATCGGCACCGTGCGCCCGACCGAAGAGTTCATCGTCGAGCGCTACTCCCACGTCATGCACATCGTCTCCAACGTGGTGGGCGAGATCAACGACGGCGAAGATGCCCTCTCCGCCCTCCTCGCCGGCCTGCCTGCGGGCACCGTCTCTGGTGCGCCCAAAGTGCGGGCGATGGAGATCATCGACGAGCTGGAGCCCGAAAAGCGTGGCGTCTATGGCGGCGGCGTGGGTTACTTCTCCGCCGATGGCGACATGGATATGTGCATCGCCCTGCGCACCGCCGTCCTGAAGGACGAAACCCTCTACATCCAAGCCGGTGGCGGCGTGGTGTTTGACAGCGACCCAGAGGCCGAGTTCATGGAAACCGTGAACAAGAGCAAGGCAATCAAGGCCGCCGCCGACGACGCTGCAAGGTTCACCCGCCGCGGCAACGCATAGCCACGGGGCTCTCCGACCCTGCGATCAACCCGGAGGGTGGGCTATCTGCCCACCACCCCGCAGCCCTATTTCATCAAAACCGCCGAGACCGGAGCCAGCGCCACGCTCTGCCCCTTGGTTCCGGCAGCCCAGTCCAGCAGGCTTGTCACCGTCTGGCTGAAGCTGTGGCCCATAACCACAACCTCGCCCTGCTGACCGGCCCGAAACGCCGCGCGGTCTAGCGTCCGGCCAATGGCCCCCGCGTTCTCGCCCGCGCCATCCAACTGCTTCCAAACCAGCGTTGACGGCAACCCCGCATTTTCCGCGCCGCGTTGCGCCGAGTTCAGTCCGCTGTCGAAAAAGACCAACCCGTGTCCGGTGTCCCCTGCAATCGCCAGCAACTGACGGGTCAGCGCCGGGTTGCGGGTCACCCCTTCTTCGCCGGTTGCGAGCAGACCCGCCGCGCCGGGGAAGCGCCCGAAATAGCTTTGCAGCGTGGTTTCCATGTCCTGCGGCGTGGCGCCCTGCGGCAGCCCCGTGGGCAGGATCAGCACCTCGAAACCCGCATCCCGGTAGCTCTGCGCAGCCTCAGCCGCGCCGGGATCGGTCGGGTCCACCGCGAATGTGATCGGGAAGTCGATCGCTTTCAGCGCCTCCCGGTCCAGCCCCTGATCGCCGATGTCAAAGAGGATCACAGAAACTAGCGGCTTCGCCTCAGGGTTTTCAAACGGCGCGGCATTGGCCGCCAATGCCGAAAGCTCCGCAGCAGCCTCCGCGCCGCCCGCCTCGGGCTCCGCCCCGGTGTCAGCCTCGGCTGCGGCCTCATCACCAATCGACGGCAGCCGCGAGCCGGGTTTGTTCCGCTCGGTCAGCGGCACGACCCGCTTGCCAAACCCGCCGCCGCTCTCGCCCTGCGTCACGATCCGGCGCGGCAATCCGCCCGATTTTCCGGTGCGGGGCTCCCGCTCGGTGATCGGCACAGTGGCAGGCGGCTCCGAAGGCTCTGCCGGAAGCTCGGTTTCCCGGCTCGCCTCCGTCCGGTCGGCTGCAGGGGCATTGGGGGTTTCGACGGCCACGGCCGGGCTCTCGCGCTCCGGCTGGGTTGGTGCCGGCGCGTCGCTTGCCGCCTCCGATGCCACCGGCACAGCCGGGGCTTCAGAGACCGGCGCTTCGGCCTCCGGCGTCGGCTGGGCCGCTGTTTCTGGCTCGACGTCGATGATTTCCACCGTGCCCGGCGCTGGCTCAGCCTGGGCCACTTCGATCGACTCGTCAGCCCCGGGCTCTGTGCCCGCAACTTGCTCGCCACGCGCAGGTTCCACCGTATCCGCAGGGGCCGCATCGGCGGTGGCGGGCACGGGCGCGGTGCCGGTCACAACCTCCGCTGCTGCCTCAGGCGCCTCAGCCACTTCGGCCTCGCCTGCCCGCACCGCAGCCTCGTTGCCGGTCACGGTCACCACATCGCTGCCGCCCGTCGCGGGGGCCACAGCCACCGAAGCCGGTGCAGCGGCAGAATCGCCGCCGCTCGTGGCCCGCACGGGCGCGGTGCGCTCGGGAGCCTCGCTGCGCGCCACCTCAACTGCGGCCACGGGGGCAGACGCCGCGTCACCCTCGGCGGCAACCACGGCTTCCCTGTCACTGGCCGGGGCGGCCACATCTTCGGCAGCAACCGCCTCTGGCGTGCTGCGCGGCAAGTCGGCGACGGTTTCCGCATCCGTCTGCCCATCATCGGACCCGGGGCGTACGGCTGCGTCGCTGCTCTCTTCCGCCTCTGCCTCCCCCGGTGCCACAGCCACCTCAGCCACCTCAGCCGCGTCATCCGCGGGGTCCGGCTGCACGGGAGCCTCTGCCACCTCTGGTGCACCAGTGGCCTCCGGTGCTGCGGGCTGCCCAGCCACATCCGGCGTCTCTGTTCCGGCGACTGTGCTATCCGAGCCTCCGATCACCGGGGCGCTGTCATCGACGACGGGCGCGGCAGGGGCGGCGACGGCTTCGGTGGATGTCTCGGGAACGGCAGGCGGCGCTGTATCCGGCGCGGGTGCCTCAGCCACCTGCGCACCGGGCTGCACGGGCACCTCGGGCGCAACCGGGCTCGCCTCCGCCTCCGGCGCTTCGGGCTGGCTGTCTTCTCCGGCGCGGGCAAACTCCGATCCCGGCGGAGGCGAAAGCTCGCTTTCCACCTCGGCATCTGCAACCTCTGCAGGCGCCTGCTCCGGCGCTGCGGGGGCTGCATCGGCCTGCGGGGCTTCCAGCCCGCCAGCCCGCTCCGGCACGTCCGCGGCAACATCTTCCTGCGGCAATGGCGTCATCACCGACGCCCCACCCAAAACCACAACGCTCGCCAGAGCGCCCCATGCAACACCCGACAGGAGTCCCTTGCCCATATGCCCGACCTTTCGCCTGTTATCGCAAAGAGCGCCCGATTTTCGAACACTCCCCGCATGTTACGCCCCACCGCACGGTTGGCCAGGGATGGGCTTGACCCCGGCGGCGGGCTACGGGCAAGTATAGCGCCAACCGCGCGGCGGATCACCCCCCTTGCGCACTCTCTTCTCCCGAGGGCCAAATGCTGCTCCTGATCGACAACTACGACAGCTTCACCTACAACCTCGTCCACTATCTGGGCGAGCTTGGTGCCGATGTGCAGGTGAAGCGGAACGACGCGCTCGACACCCAAGAAGCGATGGCGCTGAATCCCGCAGCCATCCTGCTCTCCCCCGGCCCCTGCACGCCCAACGAGGCGGGCATCTGCCTCGATCTGGTGCACGCGGCTGCCGATGCCCGCATCCCGCTGATGGGCGTATGCCTCGGGCACCAGTCCATCGGGCAGGCCTTTGGCGGCAAGGTGGTGCGCGCGGGCGAGATCGTGCACGGCAAGCTCGGCGCGATCCGCCACACCGGCAAGGGCGTGTTTGCAGGCCTGCCCCAGGGCGAGCTGAAGGCCACGCGATACCACTCGCTGATCGTGGAACGCGAGAGCCTGCCCGATTGTCTCGAAGTGACCGCCGAACTGGAGGACGGCACCATTATGGGCCTGCGCCATCGCGAATTGCCCATCGAGGGCGTCCAGTTTCACCCCGAGAGCATCCGCTCCGAGCACGGCCACGCCATGCTGCAAAACTTCCTCAACATGGCAGCAGAGCCCGCATGAGCGATACCATCCGCCCCCTGATCGGCACCGCCGCCGAACGCGCCCTTACCCGCGCCGAAGCCGAAGCCGCCTTCTCTGCGCTCTTTGAAGGTGAGGCCACCCCCAGCCAAATCGGCGGCTTCCTCATGGCCCTGCGCGTGCGCGGCGAGACAGTGGATGAAATCGCCGCCGCCGCCGCAGCCATGCGCGCCCGCTGCAAGCCGGTGACCGCACCGGTAGGCGCAATGGACATCGTCGGCACCGGCGGTGACGGCAAAGGCACGCTCAACATCTCCACCGCCACCGCCTTCGTGGTGGCAGGCGCGGGCGTCGTGGTGGCCAAGCACGGCAATCGCAACCTGTCGTCCAAATCCGGCGCGGCGGATGCGTTGGGGCAAATGGGCGTTGAGGTGATGGTCGGGCCGGAGGTGGTCACCAAGGCCATCGCAGAGGCGGGCATCGGCTTCATGATGGCCCCCGTGCACCACCCCGCCATGGCCCACGTTGGCCCCACCCGCACCGAGCTGGGAACGCGCACGGTGTTCAACATCCTCGGCCCGCTCACCAACCCGGCCTCGGTAAAGCGCCAGCTCACCGGCACCTTCTCGCCCGACTGGCTGAAGCCCATGGCCGAGGTGGTGCGCGATCTCGGGAGCGAGGCCGCCTGGATCGTCCATGGCGGCGACGGCACGGATGAGCTTTCCATCGCCGCGGCTTCCAAGGTCGCCGCGCTCACCGATGGCGAAATCACCGAGTTCGAGGTGCACCCCGAAGAGTTCGGCCTGCCCCAACACCCCTTCGAGGCGATCCTCGGCGGCACGCCGCAGAAAAACGCCACCGCCTTCCGCGCCCTGCTCGACGGCGAGAAAAGCGCCTACCGCGACGCGGTGCTGCTCAACGCCGCCGCCGCCCTCATGGTCGCGGGCAAGGTTGCGAGCAAGGCCGATGGCGTGGCCGCCGCCACCGAAAGCATCGACAGCGGCAAGGCGCTGGAAAAGGTGCAGACCCTCGCCCGCATCACCTCTGCCAAGGCCTGATCCGGGGCAGCTCATCGGCCCTTGCAGGCCCTCTTCGCAGCTGCGATGCGCGGCCGAAGGCCCCGAAGAGCAGCCCCATGCTTGACCCCTGCCGCCGCACCCGCTTTCCTCGCAGGGGGGACAGGGGGAGACAGCACATGCTCAAATGGCTCATACGCGGCGGTGGCTGGCTGGTGCTGCTCTGCCTCGCGCTGGGGGCGATCGGCCTCTGGGTCTGGATCTCCGAAGGTGCACGGGGCCGTGAGTTTGCCCGCAGCGGCATCGAAACCTCCGCTCGGGTGGTCGAGCGCGACAGGCGCGTTCGCATCGGCGGCTCAAAGACACCCACCACAGATTACCGGGTGACCGTAACCTACACCTCCGGCACCGCGCCCGATCTGCAGTTTCACCGCGCAACCGAGACCGTCTCGTCAGAGTTCTACTTCTCCGTCAGCGAGGGAGACACGATCACCGTCAAAACCCTGCCCGACCGCCCCGATGAGGTTGAAATCGAGCCCGGCGGCGTGTCGGATAACGCGTTCTGGGCCGGCATCGCGGGCGCCGTCTTCACCGCGGCTGGCCTGCTTGCGGCGCTGCTCTTCGCCAAAACCGGTTCCGCCGCGCGTGCCCTGCGCCGCCACGGCACCCGCACCAATGCCCGCATCCTCACGCTACAGCCCGTTGGCAACCGCACGGCCCTTACCGTTGCCTTCACCGACGCCACCGGGCAGGAGCGGCAGGCCGAGATCCCGCCATCTCCCACCAAACTGGTGATGGGCGCAAAGCCGGGCGACGACATCGACATCACCTACGCGCCAGAGCGGCCCGGCCATGCGCTGCTCACCGCCACCACAGGCTAAATCACCATTGCCCCGCCCTGCCCCGCACAATAAGTGTTCGCCATGAGCCAGACCATTCTAGACCGCATTCGTGACTACAAGCTCGAAGAGATCGCCGCCGCCAAGGCCGAGCGCTCCGAAGAGGCCATGCTGTCTGCCGCCGCCTCCGCGCCTGCCGTCCGCGGCTTCCGCGATGCGCTGATCGAGCACAGCCGCCATGGCTACGGCCTTATTGCCGAAGTCAAAAAGGCCAGCCCCTCCAAGGGGTTGATCCGCGAAGATTTTGATCCGCCTTCGCTGGCACAGGCCTATGAGGCCGGAGGGGCAGCCTGCCTTTCCGTGCTTACCGATGGCCCCAGCTTTCAGGGCGCGCCCGAGTTTCTGACTGCCGCCCGCGAGGCCACGGAGCTGCCCGCGCTGCGCAAGGATTTCATGTTCGACACCTATCAGGTGCTCGAAGCCCGTGCCTGGGGGGCCGATTGCATCCTCATCATCATGGCCGCCGTCGATGACGCCTTGGCCCATGATCTGGAGCAGGCCGCCACCGAGCAGGGCATGGATGTGCTGGTCGAGGTCCATAACGAGGAAGAGCTTGAGCGCGCCATGCAGCTCGAAAGTCGCCTCCTTGGCATCAACAACCGCAACCTGCACACCTTCGAGACCACGCTTGATACCACAAAGCGCCTTGCCCGGCTTGCCGAGGCCAACCGGCTGCTGATCTCCGAAAGCGGCCTTTCCACGCCCGACGATCTCGCCGAACTGGCGCAATACGGCACCCGCTGCTTCCTGATCGGCGAGAGCCTGATGCGCGCCGATGACGTGGCCGCCGCCGCCCGCGCATTGCTGGCCGACACCACGAGGGGCTGACAGATGGCGCTCACCCATTTCGACGCCGAAGGCCGGGCCCATATGGTCGATGTCTCCGACAAGGCGGTGACATCCCGGGTTGCCGTGGCCGAGGGCTGGGTAAAGATGACGCCGGAAACCCTTGAAATCGTTCAGCAAGGAAGCGCGAAAAAGGGCGATGTTCTGGGCGTGGCCCGGCTGGCCGGCATCATGGCCGCCAAGCGCACGCCCGATCTTATCCCGCTCTGCCACCCGCTGCCGATCACCAAGGTCGCCGTCGAGCTGGAGGCCGACCCGGCCCTCCCCGGCATCCGCATCGCCGCCACCGTCAAGACCACCGGCCAGACCGGTGTGGAGATGGAAGCGCTCACCGCCGCGTCGGTGGCCGGGCTAACCGTCTATGACATGCTGAAGGCCGTCGATAAGGCGATGGAAATCGGCGGCGTTCGGGTGCTCCTGAAGGACGGCGGCAAATCGGGCCGCTACCAGGCCTCTTGATCTCGGTCGAAGAGGCCCTCGCGCGGATCTTCGCGCTCGTCACGCCCCTGCCGTCAGAGCCTGTGCCCCTGCGCGCCGCCGCAGGCCGCGTGCTTGCGGCCCCCGTCATTGCCCCGCGCGACCAGCCGCCTTTCTCTGCCTCCGCGATGGATGGCTACGCCGTGCAGGGCCCGGTTTCACCCGGCCAAAGCTTCACCGTCATCGGTGAAAGCGCCGCCGGTCGCGCCTCGGGCCTGTCGGTCGCACCGGGGCAAGCCGTGCGCATCTTCACCGGGGCGCCCCTGCCGGATGGCGCGGACCGCGTGATCATTCAGGAAGACACCACCCGCGACCGCTCCACCATCACCCTAGCCGACAAGCTGGACGAAGCCACCCACATCCGCCCTGCAGGCGGCGACTTCAAGGTGGGCGACAGGTTGGAGCCGGGCCGCCTCCTGACCCCAAACGCACTGGCGCTGGCCGCCGCGATGGGGGCCGCCACCGTCACCTGCACCCGCAAGCCCATCGTCGCGCTGATGGCCACGGGCGATGAGCTGGTGATGCCCGGCGAAGCCCCCGGCCCGGATCAGATCGTGGCCTCCAACAGCTTCGCCCTCGCCGCCCTGTTCGAAGCCGAGTGCGCCGAATGCCGCCTTCTTCCCATCGCCCGCGACACGCGCGAAAGCCTGACCGCAGCCTTCAACCTCGCCCGCGGCGCCGATCTGGTGGTCACAACCGGCGGCGCCTCGGTGGGCGACCATGACCTCGTCGGCGAGGTCGCCGCAGAACTGGGGATGGACCGTGCCTTCTACAAGGTTGCCATGCGCCCCGGAAAGCCTCTGATGGCGGGCCGGGTGCTCGACATGGCGATGGTCGGCCTGCCCGGAAACCCCGTAAGTTCAATCGTCTGCGGCCATATCTTCATCCGCCCGATGATCCGCAAGATGTTGGGGCTTGGCGAGGCACCAGCACCGCGCCGCAGCCTGCCGCTCAATGCGCCCCTGCCTGCCAATGGCCCCCGCGCCCACTACATGCGCGGCGTGATTTCCGAAGGCGCGGTTTCGGCGTTCGAGCGGCAGGACTCCAGCCTGCTCAGCGTGCTCGACAGCGCCAATGCCCTCCTCCTCCGTCCGCCGAATGATGGCCCCCGCGCGCCGGGCGAGATGGTCGAGGTGATCGACCTCTGAAGCGCGGCACCCGGTGTCATCCCGTTTCAGGAGGGTTGACACAAAACGTGAACACTGCCAGAACATCTGCAACCGAGGCCGAGCATGGAGAGCCCGATGCTGACCAAGAAGCAGTTGGATTTGCTGAAATTCATTGACGCGCGCATGCGCCGCGACGGTGTTCCTCCCTCTTTTGACGAGATGAAGGATGCACTCGATCTGCGCTCCAAGTCAGGCATCCACCGCCTGATCACGGCGCTGGAAGAGCGCGGCTTCATTCGGCGGCTCGCACACAAGGCCCGCGCCATCGAAATCGTCAAGCTGCCCGAGGCGCTCGACAGCAAACGCAGCACCGGCTTTCAGCCCCGCGTCATCGACGGCAACCGCCCCGATGCCGCCCCACCCCCCGGTGCCATGCCGGTTGAGGCGGCAGCCATGGAGCTGCCGGTGATGGGCCGCATCGCCGCCGGTGTGCCGATCGAGGCAATTTCACAAGTCAGCCACACGGTTGCCGTTCCCGGTGCGATGGTGGGGCGCGGCAAGCACTATGCGCTTGAGGTCAAAGGCGATTCCATGATCGACGCCGGCATCAACAACGGCGATGTGGTGGTGATCCGCGAGACGAACACCGCCGACAATGGCGATATCGTGGTGGCGCTGGTCGAGGATCACGAGGCCACGCTCAAGCGCTTCCGCCGCAATGGCCAGTCTATCGCGCTGGAGGCCGCCAACCCGGCCTATGAAACCCGCGTTTTCCGCGATGATCAGGTGAAGGTGCAGGGCCGCCTTGTCGGTCTGATCCGCACCTACTGAGGCGCGCAGTCATCCTCGGGCCTGACCCGAGGATCTCCTGCAACCGAAACCCGCCGCTCCGCCTAAGGCGACCACGGGCGGCGCCCGGCCACCTCTGCGGCGGTCACGAGCCGCCCGTCTTCCGTTACCGCCAAAGCACCCGTGCGCCGCATCCGGGCGGGGCTCCACAGGTCACAAGCGCCCTGCGCCGCCGGTTTGGGCTCGACGCTGACAATCAGCAGCCCCTCCGCGCAGAGCCCCCCGGCCTTCGCCGCCGCGCCACGGCCCGACACATGGGTCACCGGCAGCCCGGCCGCCTCAAATCGCAGCACCCCCGCATCAGCCGCGCCCATCCGCGCTGCCGCCTGCACCTGCGTTGCACCGTCCCCGTCATTCTCCAGCCAGACCTCGGCGGTAAAACTTTCTCCCCTGTCTTTCGACAGCGCCCGCCCGTCTGCCCCCATGACGCCCACCAAGCCGCCCCGGTCCGAAACCAGCAACACGGGGCGTTCTGCCTGTGTCCAAAGCCAGAGCGAGGCCGCAACGCCCGCAAGCCCCAGCCAGCGCCCGCCACCCCGCCAAAGCACCAGCCACAGAGCCCCCAGCGCCAGCACTGGCAGCACCCAAGGCCCCGGTCCCACCACATGCGTCACTGCGCCCTCCAGCCCAGCCACCCATGCCGCAACCCCGAGAATCCACGCGCAGCCCCAGCCCATGATGTTCAGCGGCAGCCAGCTCAGCCCCAGCGGTGCCAGCACCCCTGCCACCAGCGCCCAAGGCATCACCCAAAGCCCCATCACCGGCACCGAGGCGAGGTTGGCGATCAACCCGTAATCCGCAATCCGGTTGAAATGCGCGGCGGCAAAAGGTGCCGTCGCCGCGCCCGCCACCGAAGAAGAGATCACCAACGCCGCCGCGCCCTTCAGCACCGCAGGCCAGCGCGCGCCAAAGCCGCCTGCCTCGCGCACCGCGCCAAACACCGCCACCAGGGCCGTCGTCGCCGCAAAAGACATCTGGAACCCCGGCGAAAGCAGCGCCTCGGGGCGTCGCACCAACACGATCATCGCCGCCAACGCCACCGCCCTGAGCGATATCGCCCGCCGCCCGATCAGCACCGCCCCCAGCATCACCGCCACCATGATGAAGGCCCGCTCGGTGGCGATGTTGCCGCCCGAAAGACCGAGGTAGCCCGCCCCTGCCACCAGCGCCACCACCGCCGCGGCCTTGCGCGTGTCAAACCTCAGGGCGATCCATGGCAGCAACGCCAGCACGGCGCGGATCGCGGCAAAGATCGTGCCGGTCAGTAGCCCCATGTGCAGGCCCGATATCGCCAGCAGATGCGCAAGGTTCGAAGCGCGCAGATTGTCCAGCGTGCCCTGTGACACCGCAGAGCGATCGCCCGTCAACAGCGCCGCCGCAAAGGCCCCCGGCTGGCCCGCAAGGCGCTCGCGGATCGCCGCCGAAAGGGCCACCCGCGCGCGAAACAGCGCCAGCCCGGCATGCCCCTCATCAGCCGGGGCCAGCGCAAACACCGGCGTCCGCGTATAGCCCACCGCACCGATCCGGTCGAACCAGGCTTGCCGACGAAAGTCGTAGCCCCCCGGTTCCACCGGCCCCGGTGGGGGTGAGAGGTTGGCTGTCAGCATCACCTTCAATCCCGGCTCCGGCGCCACCCAGCGCTGGTCCCCGTGGAGAGACACCCGCACCCGCGCCGGAAGCCTCGCCGGGGCCATATCGCCCAGCCGCACCTGGTCGAGCGTCAGCCGCACCACGTCGGATTGCGAGCGGTCAATGTCGATGATCCGCCCCTCCACCGGCCCATAGTAGCGAAACTCCAGCACGGGCGCGGCCACCATCGCCGTGCGCAGCCATCCCAGCGCCCCGCCGCAAAGCACCAGCGCGAGCGCCAGAAAGAGCGGCCCGGCCAGCTCGCCCGCCAACCGCGCAAGGATCAGCGCAGCCACAGCTGCCGCCACTGCAACAGAGATTTGCCCCCCCGTCGGCTCACTCAGCAGCGAGAAATAGCAGCCAATCCCCAGCCCTAGGCAAACCGGAGACCATAGCAGCAGATGCCCCCTTTGGGCGAGGAACGGCAGGGCCAGCCTCCCCAAAAGTGGCGGCCTTGCCCTGCCTGAGCCGATTGCATACACGTCTCCCAACAGAGACAAATTATCCTTTACAAAAGGTTAACGCGCCCCATGCCCTCGGACATGCCATCTCAGGTCGTCACCCGTATCGCTCCCTCGCCCACCGGTTACATGCATATCGGCACCGCACGGACGGGGCTGTTCAACTGGATCTTCGCCCGCAAGATGGGGGGTAAGTTCCTGTTGCGCATCGAAGATACAGACCGCGCCCGCTCCACCCCCGAGGCGACCGATGCCATCTTTCGCGGCATGCGCTGGCTCGGGCTCGACTGGGATGATGAGCCAGTCAGCCAGTTTGAGCGGGTCGCGCGCCACGCCGAGGTGGCCCAGCAGATGCTCGAAGCCGGCACCGCCTATAAGTGCTTCGCCACGCAGGAAGAGATCGCGGCCTTCCGCGAAGAGGCAAAGGCCGAGGGCCGCTCCACGCTCTACCTCTCCCCTTGGCGCGATGCCGATCCCTCAACCCATCCCGATGCCCCCTTCGTCATCCGCCTGAAGGCCCCGCGCGAAGGCGCGACGGTGATCGAAGATGTCGTGCAGGGCAACGTAACCTTCAAGAACTCCACGCTGGATGACATGATCCTCCTGCGCTCGGATGGCACGCCCACCTACATGCTCGCCGTGGTGGTGGATGATCACGACATGGGCGTCACCCTTGTGATCCGGGGCGACGACCACCTCAACAACGCGGCGCGCCAGTGCCACATCTACACCGCCATGGGCTGGCCTCTGCCGGTCTATGCCCACCTGCCGCTGATCCTCGGGCCTGACGGCAAGAAGCTCTCCAAGCGGCACGGGGCGACCGGCGTGGAAGAGTATCAGAAGATGGGCTACCCGGCCCCGGCGATGCGCAACTACCTCGCCCGCCTCGGCTGGAGCCACGGCGATGACGAGTTCTTCTCCGATGCGCAGGCCCGCGAATGGTTTTCGCTGGAAGGCATCAACAAGGCCGCCGCGCGTTTCGACTTCAAGAAGCTCGACAATCTTTCCGGCCAGCACATCGCCGCGATGGATGACATGGGCCTGATGGGCGAGATCGAGGCCTACCTCACCGCCATCGACGCGCAGGAACTTACCGAAACCCAAAAGGACGGGCTGCTACGGGCCATGTATTGCCTCAAAGGGTCAGCCCGAACGCTTCCGCAACTACTCGAAAAAGCGGCTTTCGTGCTGGGCGAAAGGCCCTTTGTGCCCGATGAAAAGGCAGCGAAGAACCTCGATACGGTATCCCGTGGTATGCTGAACGAATTGACGCCGCACCTGCAAAGTGTTAGCTGGAACCGCGAAGCGCTGGAGGCTACTCTGGGTGAATTCGCAGAGAGTAAGAACAGCAAGTTCGGACAGCTTGCAGGGCCACTCCGCGCAGCGCTTTCCGGCCGCGCGGCCACCCCGAGTGTGTTTGACATGATGCTGGTGATCGGCCGTTCCGAAACTTTGGCACGGCTGCAAGACGCGGCGACTTGAGATCGGTTTACCCAACCCTAACTCTGTCGCCGGTAAGAGAGGAACAAACTCCCGCACCGGCCTTTATAACAAGGGCCCTACGTGCGCGTGACCACTGAAAGGGACGTTCATGGCAGAGACCTCCAAGACGGCGACACTGACGTTCGACAACAAGTCGATCGAGCTACCGATCCACTCGCCTACCGCCGGTCCGGATGTGATCGACATCCGCAAACTCTACGGCCAGGGGAATGTGTTCACCTACGACCCGGGCTTCACCTCCACCGCCGCTTGCGAAAGCACAATCACCTTCATCGACGGCGAAAAGGGCGAATTGCTGCACCGCGGCTATCCGATCGACCAGCTCGCCTCCAAATCGCATTACCTTGAGGTCTGCTATCTGCTGCTCTACGGCGAACTGCCCTCTGCCGAGCAGCTCGAAACCTTCGAAACCACGATCACCCATCACACCATGCTGCACGAGCAGATGCAGTATTTCTTCCGTGGTTTCCGGCGTGATGCGCACCCGATGGCGATCATGGTTGGCGTGGTTGGCGCAATGGCCGCCTTCTACCACGACAGCACCGACATCTCCGATCCGCACCAGCGCGAGGTCGCCTCGCACCGGCTGATCGCCAAGATGCCCACCATCGCCGCATGGGCCTACAAATATTCCGTCGGCCAGCCCTTCGTCTATCCGCGCAATGACCTGACATATGCAGAGAACTTCCTGCACATGTGCTTCGCGGTGCCTGCCGAAGAGTATAAGGTAGACCCGATCCTGTCGCGCGCGATGGACCGGATCTTCACCCTCCACGCCGACCACGAGCAAAACGCCTCCACCTCCACGGTGCGGCTGGCCTCGTCCTCGGGCGCCAACCCCTTTGCCTGCATCGCCGCCGGCATCGCCTGCCTTTGGGGCCCGGCCCACGGCGGCGCAAACCAGGCTTGCCTGGAGATGCTCAAGGAAATCGGCTCGCCCGAAAACATCCCCGAGTACATCGCCCGCGCCAAAGACAAGGAAGACCCGTTCCGCCTCATGGGCTTTGGCCACCGCGTCTACAAAAACTTCGATCCGCGCGCGACGGTGATGAAGCAGTCCGCCGACGAGGTGCTCGACCTGCTGGGCGTCGAGAACAACCCGATCCTGGCCACCGCCAAGGAGCTGGAAAAGCAGGCGCTCGACGATCCCTACTTCGCCGAGAAAAAGCTGTTTCCGAACGTCGACTTCTATTCCGGCATCATCCTCGAGGCGATGGGCTTCCCCACCTCGATGTTCACGCCGATCTTCGCGCTCTCGCGCACCGTCGGCTGGGTCAGCCAGTGGAAAGAGCAGCTCGGTGATCCGACCATGCGCATCGGTCGCCCGCGCCAGCTCTACACCGGCGCGCCCTGCCGCGATTATGTCGAGGTCGAAAATCGCTGAAAACAGCGCAGCCTACCGAACAGAAAAGGGCCGCCACGTGCGGCCCTTGTCATTGGGTCTTGGCGCACAGCCGGTTGTTACCCAACTGGAAACAATGGATTTCCAAACTCCCAACTCCGTAGACTCACCCCTTTCACCTGTTAACCTAAGGTCATGGGTTCCGCCGGATTCGGTGGATATTACTGGGGGAAATGGTGATGTGGATTTACATCCTACCAGCACTGCTGGGCTTCGGCCTTATTGCAGCGCTGATCGACGACAATGACGACAACAGCAACGATACGGGCGAGCCTGAGCCGAACCCCAACGAGGGAACGGACGGCCCCGATGACGTGACGCTCACCGACGGCGCGGACATCTTTGACGCCCTCGGCGGCAACGACCGGGTCGATGGCGGCGACGGGTTTGACAATCTCTCCGGCGGTGACGGCAACGACATCCTGATCGGCGGCAACGGGCAAGATACCCTGAACGGCAATGCCGGAAACGACTTCCTGCAGGGCGGCGACTGGAACGACACGCTCGATGGCGGTGAGGGTGACGACACCCTCGAAGGCAACAACGGGGCCGACACGCTGCTGGGCGGCGAAGGGGCCGACAGCCTGAGCGGCGGCCTCGGCGGCGACTTCCTCGATGGCGGCGCGGGCTTTGATACCCTGCTCGGCGGCGAGGGCGACGACGAGCTCTATGGCGGCGAGGGCAAGGACTCGCTCGAAGGCGGCGTTGGGGCCGACTATCTCGACGGCGGCGTTTGGGACGACACCCTCGACGGCGGCCCGGGGCAGGATACCCTCATTGGCGGCGGCGGGCAGGATACCCTGCTAGGCGGCGATGGCCCCGACATGATCGACGGCGGCGACTGGCACGACACCATTGATGGTGGCGCGGGCTTTGACACCATCCTCGGCGGCGCTGGCAATGACATCATCACCGGCGGTCTCGGCAAGGATGAGATCGACGGTGGCTTGGGCGATGATACCATCTCCGGCGGCATCTGGGATGACACCATCTCCGGTGGCGATGGGTCCGATACCATCACCGGCGACGAAGGCAACGATGTGATCGACGGCGGCACAGGTGCCGACACCATCGACGGCGGCAGCGGTGCCGATATCGTCACCGGCGGCGCGGGCAACGACATGCTCGAAGGCGGCGAGAACACCGACCTGCTGTTCGACACCGAGGGCAACAACACCCTCTCGGGCGGCGACGGCAACGATGTGCTCTTCTCCGAGGCCGGCATGGTCACCACCCTGCCCTCCGCCAGCAATGTCGACACCCGCGATGCGCTGGTTGACGGTCTGGTCGACGGGCTCATCACCTCTGGCGGCAACGGTCTGGCCGACACGCTGGATGGTGGCGAAGGCGATGACACGCTCTTCATCGGCGAAAACGACGTTGCCACCGGCGGCGCCGGGGACGACAGCTTCATGGTTGGCGACTGGCAGGACGGCGCGGCAGAGATCGCCGATTTCGACCCGTCAGACGACGAAATCGTGGTGCACTACGATGCCGACGCAGCCGCCGCGCCCACAGTGACCACGGCGCTCACGGCAACCGGTGGCACCGTCTCGCTCGACGGCACGGTGATCGCCACCGTCACCTCCCCCGGCCTCACCCAGGCCGAGCTGGACGCAGCGGTGTCTCTCGTCGCCGTCTGATAGGCCGCGTAGTCAAAAAAACAAACGGCCGCCGGAACCCTCCGGCGGCCTTTTTCATGTCTTTGCACAGCCGTTGCATTCTGTGCGAGCTCGCTGGGCCGCCCCTGTCACCGCCCCTCGTACTTCGCCGGACGCTTCTCCAGAAAGGCAATCACCCCCTCCTGGAAGTCCCGGCTCTTGCCGCAGTCGCCCTGAAACTTCGCCTCCAGTGCCAGCTGGTCGTCCAGCGTATTCTCGAAGCTCGCGCGCAGCGCCCGCTTGATCCGGCGGTAGGTGTAGGTCGGCCCCTGCGCGAGGTGCAGGGCGCGGTTCCACCAATGGTCGGCAAAGCCCTCATCCGGCACCGCCTCCCAGATCATGCCCCACTCTGCCGCATCCTTCGCGCTGACCGGCTCGGCGAATAGGGCCGCGCCCATCGCACGCGGGAAGCCAACCTGACGCGGCAGCCACCACGTTCCGCCCGCGTCTGGGATGAGGCCGATCCGGGCGAAGGCCTGCAGGAACACCGCGCTTTCGGCAGCGATCACCACATCGGCGGCCAGCGCAAGGTTCGCCCCGGCCCCCGCCGCATGGCCGTTCACCGCCGCGATGGTGGGCACGCGGCACTCGTATATGGCCTTCAGCATCGGCTCGTATTCGTCGATGAGCATCCGCTCCATGTCGGCCTCGCTCACCGAGGCCCCCTCGCCAAGATCCTGCCCCGAGCAAAAGGCCGGGCCCGCGCCTGTCATCACCACCACCCGCGCTTCCGCCTCCGCAGCCTTCACGGCGTGGAGGATCTCGGCCCGCATCTGGGTGTCGAGGCAGTTCATCTTCTTCGGGTTGTTGAGCGTGATCACCGCCACGTGGTCGCGCACGGAATAGCGGATCGCTTCATAAATCATCTGTCGGGCTCCCTGACTTGGTCAGGCACAAGATACTGAACTTCCCGGTTCAGAAAAGCCCAAACGGCACGTCACTCCTGCTCGCCCAGAAGCTCCTTCAACCGGGCTTCTTCGTCAGGTGCCAAGGCATCCGGCCCCCGCCGTGCGTTGCGCTGGCGTTGGGCGGCCACGGCCACCCCGATCCCCGCCAGCAACAGCGCCGGGCCAGCGAGCCACAGCGCAAGGTTCCAGCCGGTGGCAGGCGGGTTCATCAGCACGAAGGGGCCGTAGTTTTCGAGGAAGGCCGCCTTCACCTCGTCATCCGTCGCGCCACCCGCGATCATCTCGCGCACCTGCCTGCGGGCGTCTTTCGCCCAGTCGGCATTGGAGGAGGCGATGGATTCAGCCTGGCATTTCACGCAGCGCAACTCATGGTCCAGCGCACGGGCGCGCGCCTCCTGCGCCGGGTCGTCCAGCATTTCCGAAGGATCGAGCGCCAGCGCCACCCCCGCCCAGAGCACAACGGCCAAAACCGCTGTAGGGTGGGTGAAACCCACCATCCGCCGCGCCAGCCGCCTCATTCTGCCGCCACCGCCGCCTTGGGCGCTCGGCGTGCCGCGCCTGCCGCCAGCCGAAAGCGCCGGTCGGAGAGTGACAGGAAGCCGCCCAGCGCCATCAGGATGCAGCCGCCCCAGATCCAGTTGGCGAAAGGCTTGATATAGGTCCGCAGGGCCCATCCCCCGCCCGCCTGCTCATCGCCCACCGCAAGGTAGATGTCGCGCCACAGCCCGTTGCGAATGGCCGCTTCCGTCGTCGGCATCGCCTGCACCGGATAGACCCGCTTTTCCGGGCGCAGCACTGCAATCTGCTGGCCCTCCTGCGAAACGGCCACCGCCGCCATGGTGCTGAAGTAGTTCGGCCCCTGCACCCGCTCGACGCCCTGCAACTCAATGGTGAAACCGGCCACTTCATAGGGCTCGCCGGGCTTGGCCACGCGAATATCCTCCACCTGCCACGCGGTGATCGCGGCCACGCCAAGGATGGTTATGCCAAGGCCCGAATGGGCAACAAACTTGCCCCAGTCGGCGCCCGGCAGCCGGGAAAGCCGCCCCAAGCGGCTGCCGAGGCTCCCGCGCCCGGTGCGGCTGAGCAGGTCGATGATGCCACCGGCCACAATCCACACCGCAAGCCCAATGCCAACCGGCGCAAGCAGGCTCCGCCCGCTCTGCAATGTCCAGACAAGGCCCAGCACCGCCAGCGCCAGCACCACCGCGGGCCACACTGTGCGCAGCGCCCGCCCCAGCTTCGCCCGCTTCCACGGCAGCATCGCGCCCACCGGCAGGATCACCGCCAGCGCCACCATGAAGGGGGTAAAGGCGGTGTCGAAGAAGGGCGCCTGAACGCTCAGCTTCTCGCCCCAGATCAACTCCGCCACCAGCGGCCAGACGGTGCCGACGAACACCAGCAGCGAGGCCACGGAAAGGAGTACATTGTTCAGCACCAGCGCCGTCTCGCGGCTCACGGTCGAAAACAGCCCCTTTGCCTCCATCGCCCCGGCCCGCACGGCAAACAGCAGGAAGGCCCCGCCAACGAAGAAGGCGAGGATGGCAAGGATATAAACGCCCCGCTCCGGATCATTGGCAAAGGCATGCACCGAGGTGATGACGCCCGAGCGCACGATAAAGGTGCCGATCAGCGAAAAGCCAAAGGCGGTGATCGCCAGCAGGATGGTCCACGCCTTCAGCGCCTCGCGCTTCTCCACCACGATGGCAGAATGCAGCAGCGCGGCGGCAAAGAGCCACGGCATAAAGCTGGCGTTCTCCACCGGATCCCAAAACCAGAAGCCGCCCCAGCCCAGCTCGTAATAGGCCCACCACGAGCCCAGTGCGATCCCGATGGTGAGGAACACCCATGCCGCCAGTGTCCACGGCCGCACCCAGCGCGCCCATGCGGCATCCACCCGGCCCTCGATCAGCGCTGCAACGGCGAAGGAAAAGGCCATCGAGAGGCCCACGTAGCCGAGGTAGAGAAACGGCGGATGAAAGGCGAGGCCCGGGTCTTGCAGCAACGGGTTCAAATCCTGCCCGTCCAGCGGCGGATTGCCCAGCCGGGTGAAGGGATTGGAGGTGAAGAGGATAAAGCCATAAAAGGCCACGCCCACGCTTGCCTGCACCGCCAGAACCCGCGCGCGGAAGGTGTCAGAGAGGTTGCTGCCAAAGACGGCGGCGGCAGCGCCAAAGCCCGCAAGGATCAGCACCCAGAGCAGCATGGAGCCCTCGTGGTTTCCCCAGACGCCGCTGATCTTGTAAATCATCGGCTTGAGCGTGTGCGAGTTGAGGGTGACGAGCCGCACCGAGAAATCCGAGGTGACAAAAGCCCATGTGAGCGCCGCAAACGAGAGGCCCACAAGGACAAATTGCATCACCGCCGCTGGCTCTGCCATGGCCATCCAGCCCGCCCAGCGCCTCTGCGCACCGACCAGCGGCACAACGGTTTGCACAACCGCCAGAACGGCGGCGAGGATCAGGGCGAAATGGCCAAGCTCTGCTATCATGAGAGCCCTTGTATGCCATCCTCCCGCCGCCGCCAATTCCCTGCGCTCACCCGTCGCAGGGAGTTGACCGAGGCCACCTCGCCGCAGGCGGTTGCAACCCTCCGCCCGGGGGTGTAGCAACGTGTTATGTTATAACATACGAGAGGATCCCATGCCCGACACCCGCCTCCCCGTTACCGTTCTCTCCGGCTTCCTCGGCGCTGGCAAAACCACCCTGCTCAATGCGGTGCTCTCCAACCGCGAGGGGCTGCGCGTGGCGGTGATCGTCAACGACATGTCCGACGTGAACATCGACGCCGACCTGATCCGCGACGGCGGCGCCAACCTCTCGCACACCGATGAAACGCTGGTCGAAATGACCAATGGCTGCATCTGCTGCACCCTGCGCGACGACCTGCTCACCGAGGTCCGCCGCCTCGCCGAGATGAACCGCTTCGATTACCTGCTGATCGAAAGCTCCGGCATCTCCGAGCCGCTCCCTGTCGCCACCACCTTCGAGTTCCGCGACGAGGCGGGTGCCAGCCTCTCTGATGTCGCCCGGCTCGACACGATGGTCACCGTCGTCGACACCGCCAACCTGCTGCGCGACTACGCCAGCCACGATTTCCTCCGCGACCGGGGCGAAAGCCTCGGCCCCGAAGATGAGCGCACCCTTGTCGATCTGCTGGTCGAACAGATCGAGTTTGCCGATGTGGTCGTGCTCAACAAGGTCACCGCCGCCGGGGAAGATGCCCGCCTCGCCGCCCGCCTCATCGTCACCTCGCTCAACCCCGATGCGAGGATTATCGAAGCCGACTACGGCCTCGTCGCCCCCTCCGCGATCCTCGGCACCGGGCTGTTCAACTTCGAAACCGCCCATGAGCACCCGCTCTGGGCAAAGGAGCTCTACGGCTTTGCCGACCATGTCCCCGAAACCGAGGAATACGGCGTCAGCTCCTTCACCTACCGCGCCCGTGCGCCCTTCCACCCCGAGAAAGTCCACGCCGTGCTAAACGGCCCGCTGCCCGGGGTGATCCGCGCCAAGGGCCATTTCTGGATCGCCACGCGCCCCGATTGGCTGGCCGAATATTCCCTCGCCGGTGCGCTTTCCACGGTCAAACCCATGGGCCGCTGGTGGGCCTCGGTCCCGCGAGAGCGCTGGCCCGCCCACCCCGAGGCGCGCCGCTATATCGACCACCACTGGCAGGAGCCCTTCGGCGACCGGCGGCAAGAGCTGGTCTTCATCGGCGCCGGGCTCGACGAGGCGGGCATCACCGCCGCACTGGATGCCGCGCTCATGCCCATGGCCACCGGCCTCATTGATGAGTGGAGCGCCCTGCCCGATCCATTTCCCGGCTGGCGCATGGCGGCTCCGGAGGCCGCATGAGGCGGCGCAACGCAAGAAGCAGCCTGCCCCGCACCCGCAGAGGGCGCGGGGCAAGCCCGATGTCGGTCTATGATGGCCTGCCGGCCGAGCTGCGCCGCTGGCTTGCCTCCGCCGCTCTGCCGTGGTGCCCCCGCGCCGTTCACCGCGCGTTCCGCAAGGCGCTGGCGGCAGCGGGCGGCAACCCCGAAGCAGCGCTGGCGCGGCTCGATGACATCGAAAGCCGCCTTCTCGCGCGCGACAGGCTCTCCGCCTGAGTTCTGGGCCTAGCGCAGCAACGAAAGCACCAGCACCACCGTGCCCAGCGTGCCGCCCAGCAGAAAGACGAGCGCAACCTGACCCAGCCCGAAGGCGCGGCGGATTGCTTCCACATGCAGCAGCGTGCCGGTCAGGTAAACGCCGAGCACCCCCAGCAGCATCGGGCTTTCCTCCATCCACGCCGGACGGCCCAAAACATCCTGCGCCACGCGCCAGCCCATCAACGCCGAGGCCCCCGCCCAAGAAAAGGTCATCGCCAGCGCCAGAGGCGTTGCCCGCTCGCGCCAAAGCCACAGGAAGGTGCCGGCCAGCGTGGCTGCCATCGTGGCCAGTGCCGCGCGGGCCAGATCCTGCGCGGTGACAAGGCCGAAGGGCCGGGCAAGCAGCCCGAGAACAAGCAGAATGGCGGCCAACAGGCCCAATGCACGTATCATCTTCCCAGCATCTCCTTCAGCGTCGCATCGAGCGCGTCGGCAGCGGCGCGGTTCCGGTCGGTCTCCCGCTGCATCCGACGGCCCAGCAGAAGCCGCGCCACGGCCCGGCGCAGCCAGTTCATTCGCCGCTCCCCCCGCCGCGCGTGTGGCCCTGCCCCGGCAGGCGTTCGCGGATCAGCGTGGTCAGCTCGATGATGATTTCGGTGTTGCGATGCAGGGCTGCGCGGGTGGTTTCGTCTTTCTTGTGGTCCTTGAAGAGCAGGAAGAAGACGAGCAGCACCCATGGCCCATGTTCCGTGAGCAGGCTGATCCAGACATTCGTGGGCATCAGTGCTTGCGCCCCTCACGCCAGGCCTCCAGCGCCGGGTTGTCACCCGCCTCCTCGGTGACGTCCCCTGCTCCTTCGCCACCCGCGCCCGAAGCCCCCGCCTCCAGCGCCCTGAGGGCCGCCACATTGGCCTGCACCTGCGGCGCCAGCGCCACCGTCGTCGCGATCGAGCGCTGAAAGGCCTGCCCCTTCGCCTGATGGCGCGCCCCGAAGTAGAAGCTCACGATTGCGCCCATCAGCCACCACAGCGGCTCGGGCACCAGCGCGATCCCCTGCATCCGCGCTGAAAACCACAGCGGGTCCACCAGCGCGGTGACAAAAAGCCCGATGGTGCCCAGCGCCAGCGCAGGCCGTGGCAGGCGGTTCAGCCCATCCATGAACCGGTCAAACCAGCCCCGGCGCTCGATCATGAACTCCCGGCCAAATTGCTCCAGCGCCGCGCCCTGATAGGCGGCGGCGCGGGCCGAGGCGTTTTCGGCATTCTCGCGAAACACCTCCACCGTCTCGGCGATCCCGTTCCGCCCGCCGCCGAAGAGCGCCGTAAGAACCGCGTTGATCAGCCCCATTTGGCCACCCGCGCGCGGTGCTCGGCCTCCGTCAGGTGATACTTCGGCGCAATGAACTCCTCGGCCCGCCGTATCCACCCGCCCTTCCCGCCATCACGGCGGCGCGCGTATTTGCGGCTGGAGGGGCGGCGGTCGGCAAGGCTGTAGTAGTAGTTGCGCCGGGCGATCCCGTAGGCATCCTCCAAATGGCCCGGGGCCTCTTCAAAGGCGGCGCGGGCGGCGGCCACGGTCTGCGGCCCAATCGCCCCATCCACCGCGCAGCGCTGGCCCATCCGGGCAAGCAGGCGTTGCAGGATCTTCACCGCATTACCGCCTGCGTTCACATACATGTCGAACACACTGGCATGCAGCACCGCAGGCAATTCGTCGATGCGGGGCCGCTTGAAGTAATGCTCTATGAAGATCCCGCGCGCCTGCTCGGCGGTGAGGCGTTTGACGTCCCGCACCGTGGTGCGCCCGTCGCCATCAAGGTCCACCCCCAGCCGCCTCAGCGTGCCGATGGTCACGCCAAAATTCGTCGCGCCCCCCGGATCATCGGGGTCGTTCACATAGCCGCCCTCGCGGGCCACGATCTCGCGTGCAATCTCATCGACAGTGGGCATGAATGCCTCCAAGCGTTTCCTCGAACCGCCCGGAAGCATCCGGCATTTGCTTTAAGATTTATGAAGCGGGGCGTGCGCTACGCTCCTGTGGCGCACTGTCACCCTCGGGTCGAACCCGAGGATGACGGCAAGCGCCTAGCCCGCCTTTTCCTCGGCCTGCGCCGCAAGGCTCTCGGCCCGCGCGGCCAGCTCGGCCATGAACTCTTCCACCTCGCGCGGCACCACCGGCACCTCCACGCGGGCCGGTTCGGGGCGCGGCATCGCCTTCATCTCCTCGATGAGCTTTTCCTGCTCCGCCAGCTTCGCTTCCGCCGCAGCCGCCTTTTCCTCAAAGGCTGCGGTGCGGTCGGCCAGCATCAGCCCGGCCATCAGCAGCATCCGCGCTTCCGGCAGCCGCCCGATCTGGCTGACAAGCGCGCTCGCCTCCCGGTCCAGCATCTCCGCGGCGCCGGTAAGGTAATGCTCCTCACCCTCCTGACAGGCCACCTGAAAGGTCCGCCCGCCAACGTTGATCTCAATCTCAGCCATGTGCAGCCTCCCCCACCAGCGGTTCCAGCGCGGCAATCACCGCATCCAGCTCCTCACGATCCTCGGCCTGCTTGGCCTTCAGCGCGGCTTCAGCCTCCTCCAACTCGGCGATCCGCTGCTGCTGGCGCTCTTTCAGCGCCTTCATCGCGTCAATCCGCTCCCTCAGCTGGGTGTTCGCAGTCTGCTCCGCTTCCAGCGCCTGTTTGAGCTGAAGCACCTGTGCTTCAAGGCCCCGCAGCGCAGCCTCATCTTCTTCGCTCGGCCCACCGGCCTTGGTATCGTAAGCCGCCACTGCCGCGCCGATCCTGTCCATCGCCGCCGTCAAACGCTGTTCCAGCGTCGGTATCTCACTCATTCTGACGTCCCCTGCAGCCTGCGTTGCTGCTCTTTTGTGGTTCACCTCATCAGCGCCCGCAGCGCAGCCCGAATCGAGCCACGCGCACCCGCTGGTGCGAGTGTAGCCAAAGGCAGCACCGATTGCGCCCCCTTTCCCGCCAAGCACTTACCCCCCGGCCTTGATGCTGGCTTGAACTCGGCCCCCAGCCTGCTATCAGAGCGCATCTTTGCCGAACCGAGGGGAATTTTCGTGGACATCGACGCGCTTCGCTCCGCACATCCGGACCACTGGATGAAAGCCGCCTGCATCCGCACGCTCACGCTGGACGCGGTCGCCGCCGCCAATTCCGGTCACTCCGGCGCCCCGATGGGCATGGCCGACGTCGCCACCGTGCTCTTCGAAAAGCACATGAAGTTTGACGCCTCCGCCCCCAACTGGCCGGACCGCGACCGCTTCATCCTCTCCGCCGGCCACGGCTCGATGCTGGTCTACTCGCTGCTCTACCTCACCGGCGACGCACAGATCACCCTCGACGAGATCAGGAATTTCCGCCAGCTCGGGGCCCGCACCGCCGGCCACCCCGAGAATTTCCTCGCGGACGGGATTGAAACCACGACCGGCCCGCTTGGCCAAGGCATCGCCAACGCGGTCGGCTTTGCCATCGCCGAAGAGAGCCAGCGCGCCCATTGGGGCTCCAAGATGGTGGATCACTACACCTACTGCATCGCCGGGGATGGCTGCCTGATGGAAGGCGTGAGCCAAGAGGCCATCGCGCTCGCCGGCCACCTCAAGCTCTCCCGCCTCATCGTGATGTGGGACAACAACGACATCACCATCGACGGCAAGGTGTCGCTCTCCGACAGCACCGATCAATGCGCCCGCTTTGAAGCCTCCGGCTGGAACGTGCTGCAATGTGACGGCCACGACCCCGAGGCGATCGACGCGGCGCTCACCGAGGCCAAAAAGTCCGACAAGCCGACGATGATCGCCTGCAAAACCCACATCGCCCTTGGCCACGCCGCACAAGACACCTCCAAGGGCCACGGCGCGCTGACCGATGCCGACCAGAAGGCGGCGGCGAAAAAGGCCTATGGCTGGGATCACCCCGATTTCACCATCCCCGACGATCTCAAGTCGGCATGGGAAGCCATCGGCGGACGCGGCGAACAGGACCGCAAGGATTGGGAAGTCCGCCTCGGTGCCCTCTCCGAGCGCAAGCGCGCCGAATGGGACCGGCAGCAGGCAGGCGAAGCGCCCAAAAAGCTCACCTCCGTTGTCCGCGCCCTGAAAAAGCAGGTCTCCGACGAGCAGCCCAAGGTCGCCACCCGCAAGGCCTCCGAAATGGCGCTTGAGGTGATCAACCCGGTGATGGTCGAAACCATCGGTGGCTCGGCCGACCTGACCGGCTCCAACAACACCAAAACCGCCGATCTCGGCGTGTTCTCCGCCGAAAACCGCAAGGGCCGCTTCATCCACTACGGCATCCGCGAGCACGGCATGGCCGCCGCGATGAACGGCATGGCGCTGCACGGCGGGGCAAAGCCCTACAGCGGCACCTTCATGTGCTTCACCGATTACGCACGCCCCTCCATGCGCCTCTCCGCGCTGATGAAGGTGGCGCCGGTCTACGTGATGACCCATGACAGCATCGGCCTTGGCGAAGACGGGCCAACCCACCAGCCGGTCGAGCACCTTGCCATGCTGCGCGCCACGCCCAACACGCTGGTGTTCCGCCCCGCCGATGCGGTGGAAACCGCAGAGGCATGGGAAGTCGCTCTGAGCCAGACCGACAAGCCCTCCATCCTCGCCCTCTCCCGTCAGGGCCTGCCCACCGTGCGCACCGAGCACAAATCCAAAAACCTCACCGAGCAAGGCGCCTACGTGCTGGCCGACGCCGAGAGCAAGCGGCAGGCGATCCTCATCGCCACCGGCTCCGAGGTCGCCATCGCGATGGAAGCCAAGGCCCTGCTCGAAGGCGAAGGCATCGGCACCCGCGTGGTCTCCATGCCCTCAATGGAGCTCTTCGCCGCGCAAGACGAGAAGTACCGCAAGCGCGTGCTCCCCGGCGGCCCGGTCCGCGTAGCCGTCGAGGCCGCCGTCCGTCAGGGCTGGGATCAGTGGCTGCTCGGTGAGCGCGGCCGCGAGGCCAAAGCCGGATTCGTCGGAATGGACAGCTTCGGCGCCTCCGCTCCCGCCGGTGAGCTATACGAGAAGTTCGGCATCACCGCGCAGGGCGTGGCCGAGAAGGTCAAAAGCCTGCTCTGACCTTATGCGGGTGCGCCATGAATGCGCACCCTACACCACCGCGTGTGCCGCGCATTGATTGCACATCACGCCTCCTCGTAGGGTGCGCATTCATCGCGCACCCCGCCTATCCCCCCAGCGCAAACTTCCCCGGCCCGGCCACCGCCAGCGCGAGGCACCCACCGGCGATCGCCCAGTTCTTCACGAAAATGGTCATCTGCCACGGGTCACTCGGGATGTAGTGGAACATGCTGGTGAAGGCGCAATAGGCCGCCAGCGCCAGCGCCACCGGCGTCACCCAGACGCCCAGCACCAAACACACCGCCGCACCCGCATTGAAGGCCAGCGCAGGCCAGACCAGCCAGGTCGGCATCCCCTTCCCGGCCAGCAGGTCCATCACCGGGGTCGGGTTAAACTTCTGCACCGTCCCGCCAATGAAGAGCGCCGCGATCAGCAGCCGCGCCACGAGCAAGGCCACCGCCTGCCACATCACAAGACCCCCCGTAGGGTGGGCAATCTGCCCACCTCCGCCGCGCCGACCTGCGCCGCGCCCATCACCCGCGCACCGCCTTCCACACCGGCGCAATCACGAACTGCACCAGCGGGATCAGCACGAAGCCGAGCAGCAGCCCCAGCACCCCGGCCAGCCCGGCCCCGGCGATCCATTCCGCAACCGCATGCCAATTCTCCGGCACCCGGTCTGCCGCTGCCACGGCAAGGTCATGCACCCAATGCTCCGGGTCATGCCAGCCCATCACGGCCAGCGAATGGATGATGATCTGCCCGCCGACCCAGAGCATCGCCGCCGTGCCAACGATCATCAGGAACTTGAGGAACCACGGCATCCCAACCACGATCGCGCGCCCCAGCGCCCGGGTCAGCCCAAGGCGGCCCCGGTCGGCCATGTGCAGCCCCACGTCATCGGCCTTCACGATGATCGCCACGCTGCCATAGACGGCGACGGTGATCATCACCCCAGCCAGCGCCAGCGCCGCGCCCTGAAACCAGATATTCGCATCCGCATCGAGGTTGGAAAGGATGATCGTCATGATCTCGGCAGACAGGATGAAATCCGTCTTGATCGCGCCCTGAATCTTCTGCTCCTCCAAGTGCGCCTTGTCGCCCTCGATATGTATGTCCACATGGTGCGAGCTGGGGTGGATCAGATGCCATATCTTCTCCGCCCCCTCGAAACACAAGTAGGCCCCGCCCAGCATCAGCAGCGGATAAATGAGCCAGGGCGCAAAGGCCGAGAGAAGCAGCGCGGCGGGCAGCAGGATCACCAGCTTGTTGAAGATCGAGCCCCGCGCGATCCGCCACACAATCGGCAGCTCCCGCTTCGGCTCAAACCCCTGCACATATTTCGGCGTCACCGCCGCATCGTCGATCACCGCGCCCGCCGCCTTGGCGCTCGCCTTCGCCGCCTGGCTGGCGATGTCGTCCACCGAGGCCGCCGCCAGCTTTGCAATCGCCGCAACGTCATCCAGAAGTGCCAGAAGTCCGCTCATACCCGTTCCCTTTGTTCGCCCTCCCAACCTAGGGATTCGGCCCGCATAGGCAAGCCGCGCCCCGCCCATGGCTCCGTTTGCGCAAACTGCTAACGCTAACAGCCGATGTTTACGCTAACACGCTGATTTCCTGCACTTTCCGCCCCATGCATCCCTATGCTACCCGCTCTCCGAGGGGCAAGTGCAGGAGTAGCAAGATGACAGTCACCATCGGGATCAACGGATTTGGCCGCATCGGGCGCTGCACGCTGGCCCATATCGCCGAAAGCGCGCGCAATGATGTGCAGGTCGTCAAGATCAACGCGCCCGGCGACATCGAAACCCACGCTCACCTCCTGCGCTACGATAGCGTGCACGGCCGTTTTCCCGGCGAAGTCCGCGTTAAGGAAAACGCCATCGACTTGGGGCGTGGCCCGATCGACGTGATGAGCAGCTACGAGCCGGAAACCCTCGATTGGGACGGCTGTGACGTGGTGCTGGAATGCACCGGCAAGTTCAATGACGGCGTGAAGTCCGCGATCCACCTTGAGCGTGGCGCAGGCAAAGTGCTCATCTCCGCCCCCGCCACCAACGTCGACCGCACGGTTGTGTATGGCGTCAACCACCGCGCCCTCCAGCCGACCGAACGCATGGTGTCCAACGGCTCCTGCACCACCAACGGCCTCGCCCCGCTGGCCAAGGTGCTGAACGACGCCATCGGCATCGAGCGCGGCATCATGACGACGATCCACAGCTACACCGGCGACCAGCCCACGCTGGACCGCCGCCACAAGGATCTCTACCGCGCCCGCGCCGCCGCCATGGCGATGATTCCCACCTCCACCGGCGCCGCCAAGGCGCTCGGCGAGGTGCTGCCGGAACTCGCGGGCAAGCTCGACGGCACCGCCATGCGCGTGCCCACCCCCAACGTCTCGGCGGTAGACCTGACTTTCGAAGCGGGCCGCGATGTAACCGTGGCCGACGTCAACGAGGTGGTGGCCGAGGCCTGCGCCGGGCACATGGGCATGGTCATGGCCTACGACCCCGAGGCCAAGGTCTCGATCGACTTCAACCACACGCCCCAAAGCTCCATCTTCGCCCCCGACCAAACCAAGGTCGTGGGCCGCACCGTGCGCGTGCTGGCCTGGTACGACAACGAATGGGGGTTCTCCGCCCGCATGGCCGATGTCGCGGGCCACATGGGCCGGTTGAACTGAGCCTCGCTCCTGCTGCTGTTACAAAAAGCCCCGCGCAGGCCTCTCCCGCGCGGGGCTTTCGTTCGCCTTCCGAGAGTTGACACCACCCGCCCCCCTGTCCACGCTATCAGTGCACAGATGAGTGGAGGGGCTCGGTATTGTTTGCGAGTAATGAGTTGAACCACCTCAGCCGGGCAATCGTCGTCCGCGCGGCCCGGGCAACGGTCGAGCCTGTCGCCGCACTCCCACAATTAGGCCCGCCCACATGAACCTCCGCCGCTTCCTCTTTGCCGCCGGGGCCGCATTGGCCCTCTCCGCCGGTTCGATCTGGTGGCTCCGCGGCCCCACGCCCTTCACCCCACAGACCTATTTCGTCTACATCGGCGAAATCGACGGCGTGCCACTGTATAGCGAGGTTACACTCACCAGCCGCTCTCAGTTCAAGCAACTCGCGCCGCAGGGCAATTCCGCGCATCCCTTCCTCCTCACCCCGAACGAGTACGCCGAAGTGCGGCGCGCTCAAGAGGCGGAGCGGGCAAGGAAAGCCGAAGAACAGGCGGCAGAACGCGCGCAGCGGCTCGACATGCACAAGCGGCAAATCGTCGATGACCTCAAGGCAGGGGTCGCCGCCAGCCTGCCCCGCGCCGAGATTGCCGAGGCCGTCGATGCCGCGATGGAAAGAGCGCTGCCGCTCGGCATTCAACGTGTGAAGTATATCAAGATCTTCACCCTCTGGATCCTCTCTCCCGAGGCCGCGCCAGAGCCCGCAGATCTTGCCGCCGCCCTCGCCGGGCCGGGCGATCAAGATGCCCGAATGAAAGCTGCCCTCGCCTTGCCGCCGATCTACACCAAGCCCTGACCCAGCCTTTTCGCCGCCACAGTCCCCGGCTAAAACCGCCCCATGACAAACCGTCTCGCCATCATCCTCTTCGTACTCGTCGTCGTCGCCATTCTGGCCGACGGGCTGCTGAACAGCGGTGCGGCAACGCTTTTCATGCTGAAAAAGTTCTCCGACCTTACGGAATGGCTGGCGATCTGGCGCTAGGCCGCCTCCCGAACACGCAAAGGGCCGCCCCGAAGGACGGCCCCGCTACATCAGGTAGCTCGCAGTGGTCTTACGATTCGAACGCGGCTTTCACCGAAGCGTCGATCTCGGCAGCGGAGTCACCGTTGTTGAACGCGCCAGCAAGGGCGGCAACTTCTTCGTCGCTCAGCTCGGAGACGTCGTAGTCGAAGCCACGGACATCAAGCTTGGCTTGAAGGATCTCGCGCATGTTGTTCACTTCGAGGTTCAGGTCGATCTCACCATCAGCCAGCTCTGCGTAACGCTCAGCGTCGGTGCCTTCGATGATTTCCTGAATGGAGCCGCTCTTGTCAGCAGCCGAGGTGCCGGAGTCGGCCACAACCATGTAGATCTGCACGATCTGGTCGTCGGTCAGGGTCTCAACTTGCACTTCCGGCGCATATTCCACCAGCTGGGCCTTCACGTTGTCACGCAGCTGCTCGGAGGTCGCGGCAAAGGCGCTACCAGCAGTAATTGCAACAGCGGCTACGGTCATCATGATGCGTTTCATTATCTTCAAACTCCTTATCGTCTCTTCATCCCTACGCATGTCGCGCAAGGTCGGCACCTCGCGTGGCCGTCATTGGCCTTTCGCTGCGCCGTCATTGCCCACACAACACCGCCCCGCCGCAGATCGTTCCAAAAAATTTTTCCCCCTCGGTCACGCCACCGTGATCCGGCCCTCGCGCTTTCGCGCAGCGGGTGTATGGTTAAGGCACTGCGTTGGGTTGACATGCGGCGTCCAATCGCAATGTTAGCGTTAACACCCACCAAGGAGGTTCTCATGGCCGTCAAAGTCGCCATCAACGGGTTCGGTCGGATCGGCCGCAACGTGCTCCGCGCCATCATCGAGTCGGGCCGCACCGATATCGAGGTTGTTGCCATCAACGATCTGGGCCCGGTCGAGACCAATGCCCACCTGCTGCGCTTTGACTCCGTCCACGGGCGCTTCCCCGCCGAGGTGACGACGAGCGAAACCACCATCGACGTGGGCCGCGGCCCGATGGAAGTCACCGCCATCCGCAACCCCGCCGAGCTGCCCTGGGCCGATGTCGATGTCGTGCTCGAATGCACCGGCATCTTCACCTCCAAGGAGGCCTGCGCCGCGCACCTCGAAAATGGCGCCTCCCGCGTGCTCATCTCCGCACCGGGCAAAAACGCCGACGCCACTATCGTGTATGGCGTCAACCACGACAGCCTCACCAAAGATGCCATCGTCGTCTCCAACGCGTCGTGCACCACCAACTGCCTCGCGCCGGTGGCAAAGGTGCTGAATGACAGCATCGGCATCGCCAAGGGCTTCATGACGACGATCCACAGCTACACCGGCGACCAGCCCACGCTGGACACCATGCACAAGGATCTCTACCGCGCCCGCGCCGCCGCTATGTCGATGATCCCCACCTCCACCGGGGCGGCCAAGGCCGTGGGCCTCGTGCTCCCCGAGCTGAACGGCAAGCTCGATGGCGTCGCCATCCGCGTGCCCACCCCCAACGTCTCGGTGGTGGACCTCACCTTTGAGGCCGCACGTGATACCACCGTGGAAGAAATCAACGAGGCCATGACAGCCGCCGCCAACGGCCCGCTCAAGGGCATCCTCGGCGTCACCGACCAGCCCAACGTCTCGATCGACTTCAACCACGATCCGCACAGTTCCACCTTCGCGCTCGACCAGACCAAGGTGATGGAAGGCCGCATGTGTCGCATCCTCAGCTGGTATGACAATGAGTGGGGCTTCTCCAACCGCATGTCCGATACCGCCGTGGCCATGGGCAAGCTCATCTGACATCGCGCCGCATTGCACGTAAGGGGGGCTGTCGCTACATCAGCGACAGCCCCCCTGTCTTGCCTGACCGCCAATAGGGTGGGTGCCAACCCACCGCTCCCATCACGCCCGGCCCCGAATGCTCCCCTTCGACCAACTCCTTCAGGAATTCATCACCCTCTGGGTCGTCATCGACCCGATCGGCACGGTGCCGGTGTTCCTCGCCGTCACAGCCGGGCTCACCACCCGCGCCCGTCGAAGCGTTGCCTTGAAGGCGGTGATCGTCGCGGGTGCCGTTTTGCTGGCCTTCATGATCGCAGGTCAGCTCATTCTCGAAGCCCTCGGCCTTGGCCTGCCCTCCTTCCAGATCGCGGGCGGCCTTGTGCTGTTCCTCTTCGCCATTTCCATGATCTTCGGACCCGGCAAGCCGGAGGCCGAGATCGCCGAGGCAGAAGAGAGCACTACACAAACCGCCATTCACCCCGTCGCCATCCCCTCCATCGCCTCCCCCGGTGCCATGCTCGCCGTGGTGGTGCTCACCGACAACGACCGGTTTTCCATCCCCCATCAGGCCCAAACAGCGGGTATCCTGCTGCTGATCCTCGGCATCACCCTCGCCTTCCTCTACCTCGCCAGCCCGATCCTCAAATTGATCGGCCCGGCAGGCGCCTCTATCATCAGCCGCGTGATGGGCATGATCCTCGCCGCCGTCGCGGTGGATGCTGTGCTGCGCGGCCTCGTCCAGATTGGTGCGCTCGCCCCGTTCTGAGGGCTGTAGGGTGGGCAATCTGCCCACCGCACCTTCACCATCCCGCCCAGCGCATAACTTTCCATTAATAGCCATGCACGCCGCGCAAGGCGGGTAGCCCGAACTGTCAATTGTGCTGCGCCGCAGCGTGCTTATCTCTGGTGCACAAGAGGACAACACGCAACCAAAGGACAGCACCGATGACCGTCTTGAACACCCTGCGCGCCGCCTATGCAAAGCACCGCGTCTACACCCGCACCCGCAACGAAATCGCCGCTATGCCGCGCGACGTAGCGCTCGATCTCGGCATTTTCCCCGAAGACGCCAGCAAGATCGCCCGCGCCGCCGTCTACGGCTAAGGCGCTTCCCGCACCTGCAAAAAAACGCCATCCTCGGGCACGACCCGAGGATCTCGTATCGTCGCAGACCCTCGGGCCAAGGCCCGGGGGCACCGCGCGCTTCCCGGCCATGCCAGGATCACAACCGCGTCACCGCCCGCCCTGTTAACCTGCGCGCGCTATGTCATTTGACATGTGCATAGGTTGTGCATGGCCGGTGCATCACTTGTGGCTGTGAACTAAAAACCACTTAACGCCCCGGCGCACGCCCAGTTAACCCGGCCTCAGGCGGCCGGCATCCGCTTCTCCACGATCTCGGCCCACCAGCTGCAACCCGCTGGAATCGCTTCATCATTGAAGTTGTACTCCGGGTGATGCACCGCCGCCGTGTCGCCATTGCCAACGAGGATATAAGCCCCCGGGCGCTCTTCCAGCATAAAGGCAAAATCCTCGCCCCCCATCACCAGCGGCGCCTCTGCACACTCCCCCGCAACCGAGCGGGCGACCTCGGCAGCAAACTCGGTTTGCTCCTCCGAATTCACCATCACCGGATAGCCCTTCAGATACTGCACCTTCGCCACCGCCCCGAAGACTTCCGCCGTCTTCTCGGCAATCGCCGGAAGCCGCTGCTCCACCATCGAACGGGTGTCTGCCGAAAGGGTCCGCACCGTGCCCTTGAGCTGCACGCGCTGCGGGATCACGTTGAACGCCTTTGAGCTTGTCTCAAAGCTGGTAACAGAGACCACCACCTCCTTGGTCGGGTCCGCGCTCCGGCTCACGATGGTCTGCAGCGCAAGCACCGTATGCGAGGCCACAACCGTGCTGTCCACCGTCTCCTGCGGCTTGGCGGCATGGCCACCTTTTCCTTCAATATCAATGATAAACTGGTCCGTCGCGGCAAAGAACGCCCCGGGGCGGATGGCAAACTTACCGGTCGGAACGCCGGGCCAATTGTGCATTCCATAGACTTCCTGAATGCCCCAGCGCTCCATCATCCCGTCTTCGCACATCTCCCGGCCCCCGCCGCCACCCTCCTCGGCGGGCTGGAAAATCACCACCACGGTGCCGTCAAAGTTGCGGGTCTCGGCCAGGTATTTCGCCGCGCCCAGCAGCATGGCGGTGTGCCCGTCATGGCCACAGGCATGCATCGCGCCATCGGTTTTCGAGGCATAGTCGAGGCCCGTCTGCTCATGGATCGGCAACGCGTCCATATCGGCCCTGAGCCCGATCACCTTGCCCGAACCGCTGGCCTTGCCCTTGATCACCGCCACCACCCCGGTGCGCCCGATCCCCTCGGTAACCTCATCGCAACCGAAGTCGCGTAGCTTCTCCGCCACGATCTTCGAAGTCCGATGCGTTTCAAACAGGATTTCCGGATGCATATGAAAGTCCTGCCGCCACTCGGCGATCTCGGCCTGCATCTCGGAAAGACGGTTCTTGATGGGCACTTCTGGTTACTCCTTGAGGTGGTCGAGAAGGCGCTCCATGAACCGGCAGCCTTCGTCAAATTGTGTCACGGTCATATATTCGTCTGCCTTGTGGGCCTGTGCAATGTCTCCCGGCCCGCAAATCACGGTAGAATAACGGGCATTCTGAAATTGCCCTGCCTCCGATGCAAAACTCACCACCCCGCCCGGCGCATTGTCGCCTGTGAGGCGGCGCACCAAAGGCTCGGCCCGGGCATCGGCCCCTGTTTCCGGAGCAAGGCCCGGCACATCGAAAAGTTCATGAAGTGTAAAGCCAACGTCCGGATGCGTGGCCTTCATGCCCGCTTCGATCTCTGCCACCCTCTCCTCCAGTCGCGCCCGCCAATCTGCTGAGGCGTCTGTCGGCATCACCCTGAAATCAAACATCAATTCGCAATGCTCGGCGGTGATGTTATGCGCCTCGCCGCCCTTGATCTTGCCCACGTGCAGGGTGGTGCACGGCGGGTTGAACACCGCCTCCTCCGCGCTCGGTGTGCGCGCAAACTGCGCCGCGTTCACATCATTGGCCCAGTCAATCAGCCGCGCCGCCTCCATGATCGCGCTGACGCCCTCATGCATCATCGACGAATGCACCGGAAAGCCCTTCACCTCGATCCGAAAGCCAAGGTTCCCCTTGTGCCCCGTCACCGGCTTCATCACCGAGGGCTCGCCCACAATCACCGCCTCGGCACGCGGCAATCCGCTGGCCTGCAACGCCTCGATCATCGGCGGCGCACCAAAGCAGCCGATCTCTTCATCGTAGCTCAAGCCAATCTGCAAAGGCCGCGCCACGCCCCGCTCCGCCGCCTGCCCCATCGCCCAAAGCGCCAGCGCGTCAAACCCCTTCATATCGGCCACGCCACGGCCATAAAGCCGCCCGTCGCGCTCCTCTACCTGCCAAGGGTCACTGTCCCAGTTCTGCCCCGCCACCGGCACCACATCGGTATGCCCCGAAAGCAGCACGCCGCCCGGCGCATCGGGACCAACGGAGGCAAACAAGGCGGCCTTCTGCCCGGTGGCATCCGGCACCCGGGTCGAGGCAATGCCGCGCTCCGCCAGCCAGCCCTCCACCCAGTCGATCAGGTCAAGATTGCTCTCCGAGGAAACCGTCGGAAAAGACACGAGTTTTTCGAGGATATCGCGTGGGGTCACAGCTAGGGAAAAGCCTTTCTCGCCGCCCGCACACCGGGCGCGTTCAAAGGGTGGTGCCCTGCCGCGCAGAGGTCAAGGCCCGCTGCCCAATCGGCGGGCACTTGCTCAATTGCATCGCAAGGTCAAGCGATCAGACCATTGCGCCGCCCGGGTTTCATGTTACCGTCACAATCAGGGGATGTCGTGGCCGCTGGGGCGGTGACGCAAAAACACCCATAAAAGCAAGGTTGGACAGGGAGAGAGGATGGCCCGTGACGGCATCTGCTCTACTCATAGAGACAAGCGCATCTTCGGTGCCGGTTTGCCGTGCGCCCTGCTCGCTTTCTCACCATCCAGCATACCAAAAAGAAGCAGAACACCAGCCCATGCGGGCAAAAGGTGTCATGTATCCAACAAGGAGAACTCCATGAAACTGAAGACAGCTCTACTCGGAGCCGCCGCAAGCTGTGCATTGGCCCCAATGGCCTTTGCCGAGGCCCATGAGGGCGAGCGCGGCCGCGACGGCAATGTCGGTATCATCTACTGGCAGGCCCCGTCGATCCTGAACCCCTATCTCTCGGGCGGCACCAAGGACATCGAGAGCGCCAGCCTCGTGCTCGAGCCGCTGGCCCGCTACGACGAAACCGGCACCCTCGTGCCTTGGCTGGTTGAAGAGATCCCCACCGTCGAAAACGGCGGCGTAAGCGAAGATCTCACCACCATCACATGGAAGATCAGCCCCGGCATCACCTGGTCCGATGGCACGCCCTTCACCTCGGCGGATGCAAAATTCACCTACGAATACTGCACCCACCCCGAAGGCGGCTGCGCCCAGCTCACCAAGTTCAACGGCGTGACCTCGGTTGAAACCCCCGACGAGATGACCGTGGTGGTGACCTTCGAAAAGCCCACCCCCTTCCCCTACGGCCCCTTCGTGGGCGGTGAAAGCCCGGTCCTTCAGGCCGCACAATTCGCCGATTGCCTTGGTGCCAAGGCGCCTGAGTGCACCGAGGCAAACTTCAACCCGATCGGCACCGGCGGCTTCAAAGTGGTGGAGTTCAAGCCGAACGACGTCATCACCTTCGAGGCCAATGACAACTACCGCGAAGAGGGCAAGCCCGCCTTCGCCTCGATCACCTTCAAAGGCGGCGGCGACGCCACGGCGGCTGGCCGCGCGGTGATGGAGACCGGCGAATTCGATTACGCCTGGAACCTCCAGCTCGCCCCCGACGTGATCGCCGAGATGGAAGCCGCAGGCAAAGGCACACCCGTTGCAGGCTTCGGCCCGCTGCTCGAGCGGATCATGATCAACCAGACCAACCCCGACCCGGCCCTCGGCCCGGACGAGCGTTCGGTCATCAAACCCCACCCTTACCTCTCCGATCTTAACGTGGTGAAGGCGATGTCGATGGCCATCGACCGTCCGCTCCTCGTCGAAGTCGGCTACGGTCAGGCCGGCAAGGTCACCTGTAACTGGGTGCCGGCCCCTCCTGCGGTCGTCTCCGAGAAGTTCACCTGCGACACGCAGGACATCGAAGGCGCCAAGGCGCTGCTCGAAGAGAACGGCTGGGTCGACAGCAACGGCGACGGCATCCGCGAGAAGGACGGTGTCGAGCTGAAGATGCTCTATGCCACCTCCACCAACGCCGTGCGTCAGGATTTCCAGGCCCTGATCAAGGACTGGTGGGAGCAGATCGGCTTTGAAGTGGAACTGAAGAACGCCGACAGCTCGGTCTTCTTCGGCGGTGACCCGGGCTCGCCCGACACCTTCCAGAAGTTCTACGCCGACGTTGAAATGTATGCCAACACCTTCAACGGCACCGACCCGCAGACCTACCTCGGCAACGCGCTTTGCGATCACGCGCCTTCCCCGGCGACCCAGTGGCAGGGCGAGAACATCTCGCGCTGGTGCTCCGAGGAGTATGACGCGCTTCACGCCAAGCTGGCCGAAACCGCCGATGCGGCAGAGCGGGCAGAAATTGCCAAGCAACTCAATGACATGGTCATTGAGGGCGGCGCGATGATCCCGCTGGTGCACCGCGGCCGTCTCTCGGCCCACGCCAACAGCCTCGGTGGCGTCAAGCTGAACGTCTGGGACAGCGAGATCTGGAACGCTGCCGACTGGTATCGGATCAAGACCAACTGATCCGCCGCAACTGAAACAGGGCCGCGCGGCATCCGCCCGCGCGGCCCCCTCTCCTTCTCGGGCTCCCCTGCATGATTACCTTCATCATCCGACGGCTGATCCTCGCGGTCCCCACGCTGCTCTTCATCTCACTGGTGCTCTTCCTGCTGCTCGATCTCGCCCCCGGCGATCCGATGGCGCAGATGCCGCTCACCATCCCCGACGAGGTGAAACAAAAGATGCGCGAGGCGCTTGGCCTCGGTGAACCGGTGCACATCCGATATTTGAAGTGGCTCTACCAATTCTTCGTGGTCGAGCCCGGCTATTTCCTCGATTGGCTCTTCGGCACGAACATGATGGAAGGCACCCAGCGTGTCGTGTCCTGGCAGTTCCGCTCGCCGGTCTTCGACATCATCGTGCAGCGCCTGCCCCAAACCCTCTGGGTGGTGGCTCTGGCCTATGCAGTGGGCGTCATCATCGCCATCCCGATCGGCATCATCTCGGCCTATCGCCAGTATTCGGCCTTCGATCAGGTTGGTACGCTTGTCTCGATGATCGGCTTTTCCGTGCCACCGTTCTTTTCCGGCGTGGTCGTGATCGTGATCTTTTCGGTCAAGCTCGAATGGCTGCCCTCGATCTATGACACCACCCACGTCGTCAACGACTGGGCCTCGATGAAGGTGCAGCTCAAGCAGATGATCATGCCGGTCATGGTTCTGGCCCTGCAAACCACCGCCCAGATCAGCCGCTACATGCGCTCTGCCATGCTCGACAACCTCAACCAGGACTACGTCCGCACCGCCCGCGCCAAGGGCCTTGGCGAGTGGTCGGTGGTCATGGTCCACGTGCTGCGCAACTCGATGATCCCGGTCGTCACCGTCATCGCGCTCGGCATCCCCTCCATCTTCGGCGGGGCGATCATCACCGAGCAGATCTTCAAGGTGAACGGCATCGGCCAGCTTCTGATCACCGCGATCTACGCCAACGACATTCCCATGGTGCAGACCATCACCTTCATCTTCGCCGTGCTGATCGTGCTCTTCAATCTCATCGCCGATGTGCTCTACGGCGTGCTCGACCCGAGGATCCGCTATGACTGATACCGCAAAGGAGGTGCTGGGCGAGAGCCAGCCGCGCGGCAAGGAACAGTCGCAATGGGCCGATGTCTGGCGCCAATTCCGCAGCCACAAGGGTGCGATGATGGGGGCCTTCGTGCTGCTCTTCATCACCTTCGGCGTGATCTTCGGGCCGTGGCTGTGGGATATCGAGCCCACCAAGCTCGACATCCGCAACAAGAACTGGCGGCCGATCTATATGCCGCTCTTTTCCTGCACGTGGACAAGCCTCTGCATCCCGCCCGAGGCACTGGCGAGCATGAAATACGGCTGGGCTCACCCGCTCGGCACCGACAATCTTGGCCGCGATATCCTGTCCACGCTGATCCACGGCGGGCGCGTCTCTATCGCGGTGGGCTGGGTGGCCATGGTGTTGGCCATGCTGATCGGCACCGCCATCGGGGTGGCCTCGGGCTATGTGAAGTGGCTCGATGGGTTGCTGATGCGCTTCACCGATCTCGTGCTCGCCCTGCCCCTCCTGCCGCTGCTGCTGGTGATCATGCTGCTCTTCCGCGATACGCTGCGGGCCGCCTTCGGGACCGAGCTGGGGATCTTCATCCTGATTGTCTGCGTCATCGGCGCAACGTCATGGATGCAGACGGCGCGGATCGTGCGGGCCGACATTCTGGCTCTGAAAGAACGCGAGTTCATCCTCGCCGCCCGCTCCATCGGCACGCCGCCGCTCAAGATGGTCACGCGGCACCTGCTGCCCAACGTGCTCTCGCCCATCATGGTCTCGGCCACGCTAGGGCTGGCCACGGCGATCATCACCGAAAGCGCGATCTCCTTTCTCGGCCTCGGTTTTCCTTCGGACTTCCCGACATGGGGCAAGCTGCTGTTCGACGCCACCGACCGGATCCAGAACTTCCCGGAGCGTGCGCTCTGGCCGGGGCTGATGATCTCACTGGTGGTGCTCTCGGTCAATTACATCGGAGACGGGTTGCGCGACGCGCTTGATCCGCGCATCCGGGGCCGGTAGCTCCGCACACATGCAGATAAGACCATGCATCGCGCCCCTCCTTCGGGGCGCGAACGCCTTTCGGGGCAACGTCACCGGGGCAGAACATTGTCCCCCTCCATACGCGAGAACAAAATCCCCTCCCCGCAGATCGGTTTGCACCCGCGCGGCAGCTGCGCTACCTGCCGGGCTTCGACCGCGACAGGAGACGCACCATGTTCGAAACGCTCGGATTTGAAGAGGCAACCGCCCGTCAAGTTGCGGTCTGGTTTGCTCTCGCCCTCGGCATCGCCTTTGGCTTCCTCGGCCAGCGCAGCCGCTTTTGCTTCCGCCGCGCAGTGGCGGGCGACGCAGGCGAACGGCGCTCTGCCGCCGGGGTCTGGCTCACCGGCCTCGCCGTGGCGATCCTCGGAACGCAGGCGCTTGTCTCCACCGGTCTGATCTCTTTTGCAGAGCACCGCTACCTTGCCCCCGACCTTCCGTGGCTCGCCATCGTGATCGGCGGGCTGGCCTTCGGGGCCGGAATGGTGCTGACCCGCGGCTGCATCTCGCGCCTCACCGTTCTTACCGGCACCGGCAACCTGCGCGCCCTCACCGTGCTGGCCATCTTCGCCGTGGTCGCCCATGCCACCCTCAAGGGCATTCTGGCCCCGCTGCGCACCACCCTCGGCTCCGTCACGGCGCCTCTGGGCGAGAGTGCCTCGCTGGCCGCCCTGCCGGGGGGCGCATGGGTCTGGGCGGGCCTCATTGCCGCCGCTGCCCTCCTTTATGCCGCGCGCTCCGGTGCCCGCCCCCTCACGCTGCTCATGGGCGGCTTGATCGGAGCATTGGTGCCACTGGCGTGGGTCGGCACCGGCTACGTACTCTATGACGAGTTCGACCCGATCGCGATGGAAAGCCTGTCCTTCACCCTGCCCTCTTCGGAAGCGCTGTTCTGGACCATCGCCTCGTCGTCGATCCCTGCAGGCTTCGGTGTCGGCCTTCTGGGCGGCGTCATCGGCGGCTCACTGCTGGCCGCCCTCACCTTCCGTGACTTCAAATGGCAGAGCTTCGAAACGCCCCGCCAGACTGGCCGCTACCTCGCGGGCGCTGTGCTGATGGGGGTGGGCGGTGTGCTGGCAGGTGGGTGCACCATCGGGGCTGGCCTCTCTGGCACCTCCACACTCGGGGTCTCGGCCTTCCTTGCGCTCTTCGCGATGGCCGTCGGCGGGGCGGTGACCGTGCGGCTTCTGGGCGAGGCTAATGCAGCTTCTTCCGGATCCGCCGCACTGCAAGCCACACCAGCAGAATGACAATCGGGGTCAGCCCCGCCGTGAGCCAGCCCTTGTCAACGCCCACCGACTTGGCGAAAGGCGCCAGAAAATAGGCACCTAGGCTCACCGCGTAATAGCTGATCGCCACCACCGAGAGCCCTTCAACCGTCTGTTGCAGACGCAGTTGCAGGTCTGCCCGCTTGTCCATTGAGGCCAGCAAGGCCTGGTTCTGCGCCTGTCGCTCCACATCCACCCGCGTGCGCAGCAGGTCACTCGCCCGCGCCGCCCGTGCAGCCATCGCTTGCAGCCGCGCCTCGGTGCTCTTCACCGTTCGCATCGCCGGATCGTAGCGCCGGGTCATAAACTCCTTCATCGTCTGGCGCCCAAGAAACCGTTGCTCGCGCAGCACTTCAATCCGCTGCCAGACGATCGCCTCATAGGCCTGCGTCGCCCCAAAGCGGAAACTCGCTTGCGTCAGCAGACTTTCGATCTGCGAGGCAATCCGCAGGAGCTTTTTCAACTCGCCCTCCGTAGGCTGCCCCTGCTCCGCCGTCATTGCCTCCATCAGCTCCGAAAGCGCGTTGTCCAACCGCCCCATCGGCTCTGAAAGGCGCCGCGCACGACCCAGCCCGAGGAGTGACATCGCCTTGTAGGTCTCAATTTCGGTCAGCCGCTGCACCACACGCCCCAACCGCTGGCGGCTCACGCCAGGCTTCACGAAACAGGCAAAGCGCACATGGCCAGCCGGGTCGATCCGGTAATCGGTGCCCACGGTCACATCCCCATCCACCACGTCGCTCACCGCGATGCTCTCGGCCACCATCCAACTGTCGATCTGCTCCGAAATCTCCTCGCGATCCGTGGGCATTTCCTCCACCCGGATCAGCGCCGATGTCACCCGCGCGCCGGGCGCCTTGGCCAGCCAATCCGCGGGAAACATCCTGAAGGTCTCGCCATCAAACGGCCGATCGGCCACGCCGCGGCCAAAGAGCGTGTAGGTTAAAAACTCGGTGTGGCTTTCCCATTTGATCTGGTAGCGGCCAAGTTGCGCCGAGTAATGGGTGGCATCCGGCTGGGGATGCGGCGCGCCGTGCCGGTCCAGCAGGTCGATCAGATGCGCCCGCTCGGCCTCCCGGTCGCGCCCCGCCGCCCCCTGCGCCGGCTTCAACGCCAGATAGGCCGCCCGGCAGGGCACATCGAGCGCCGGAAAGGGCCGCGCGTGCAGCTCGTTGGCCAGTTGATAACGCAGCGGATGGTCTTCGATCTCTGCCATGATGCCCCCCGTTTTATCCCTGCTAGGGCCTGCCCCGCCGTCTGTAAAGAGAAAGAGTGTCGCAATATCAGCCGCTTATCTGCATACCGCGGTGCACCGGCGGGTTTTTTGGCCCGCGCCGCGTAGGGCCGGGCCGTGGCCTGCGTAAAGCCCTGCACAAACCGCAACCCAAACGGAGCCCCCGATGACCCCACGCTTTCTTCTCTCCCTCGCCACCGCACTGACCCTCGCCGCGCCGGTGCTGGCGCAGGATGGCCGCGCCTTCGAGCGGATCGACAGCAATGGCGATGGCCAGATCAGCCGCGCCGAAATCGACGCCCTGCGCGGCACCGTGTTCGACCTGATGGATGCAAACGGCAACGGCAGCCTCACCCGCGCCGAGGTAGAAGACGCGCAGGCCGCCGCCGCAGGGCGGATGAAGCAGGGTGCCCGGCGGCTGTTGCGCAGTGACGCCAACGGAGACGGCGCGGTGACACGGGTTGAGTTTTTGGCCCAGTCGCGCGGCTTCGACAAGCTGGACGAAAACGGCGACGGCACCATCAATCGCGCCGAATTCGAGCGCGCGTCAAAGCTCATCCGACGGTTCATGCAATAACTCAAGCCCCTCCCCCAAACCCCTGAAAGGAAATAGACAATGAAACCCGTTATTCTCGCGACAGCCCTCCTGATGCCCGCCGCCGCTATAGCGCAGAGCGTCACCATCACCGGCCACAACGGCGGCACCATCCAGAAGGATCGCAGCTGCGCGCGCGGCAACGGCACGGCCAGTTGCGAGGTCGCTACCACGCGCACCGGCCCCGGCGGCGCAACCGCAACTAAGCTGCGCAGCCGGACCACCAAAGCAGGCGCGTCTGACACCACCATCACCCGCACCGGCCCGCGCGGCACGGCCCGCACGCGCAGCCGCACGGTGCGCTGGTAACCCGGTAGACGCCGCAGCGGCCCGGCCTTTCCCGCCGGGCCGCCTGCCCCTATCCTCAACGGCGAGGCATCAGAGCGGAGCAGATGCAGGACAGGGCAGCGCAAGCCGAGGGCCTCATGGCGGCCATGGCAAGCGGCGACCGGCAAGCGCTGGCGCAGCTCATCACGCTCTATGGGGCCGGGCTGCAACGCTACATCGCACAAATGCTCCCCGAGGCCTCCGAAGCGGAAGATATGGCGCAGGAAGTTTTCCTGCGCGCCTGGCGCAATGCAGGGCGATATGATGCAAGTAAGGCCGCCGTGTCGACATGGCTCTACAGGATCGCCACCAACCTCTGCATCGACCGCACCCGCCGCAGAGGCCTGCGCCGCTTTCTGGGGCTGGAGGCCGCGCCGGAAGAGGCCGCAGATGCCCCGGGCCCGGAACAGGTGCTAGAAGGGCGTGAACGCCTGGCCGCCACCCGCGCCGCGCTCGCCCGCCTGCCCGAGCGGCAGCGGCAGGCGCTCTTGCTCAGGGCCGCCGGAGAGTTGAGCACAGGTGAAATTGCCGCCACGCTGGGCATAAGTCCGGGCGCAGCGGAGCAGCTTTTGGTCCGGGGAAGGGCCACGCTGCGCAAGCTGCTGGAGACCGAGGATGGCTGAGATAACAGATGATAAGATCGACCAGCGTGTAGAGTCTCTGCTGCAAGCCACTCCCACCGATCCGGCCACGCTCTCGGCCCGCGTGCTCACCCGGCTCGCCGCGCCGCCCCGGCCCTCGCGGCTGGCCCGTTTCACCGCGCCGCTCCCGCTGGCGGGCGGCAGCCTCGCCGCGCTGGCCTGCGCCGTGGTGCTTGGCTACACCCTCGCGCCCACGGGCGACGACATCCTGACCATTCTCGCCCTTGGCGGGCTCACCGGAGGCTTTTGATGAAGACCAAGCGCAACTGGGGCCGCATCGCCCTGATCGCCGTGCTCGCCCTCTCGCTTTTTGGCAATGCCGTCACACTGGGCGCGGTACTGAAGATCCGGGCCAACCGGCAGGCGCTGACCGGCCCCGGGGTAGAAACTGTCCGCTTCCCTCGCCCGCTGCGCCGCACGCTCAATGCCGCCCTGCGTGATAACGCAGCCCAGCTTCGGCCCGCCCTGCAGCGCCTTGCCGCCGCGCGCAGGGCGATGGTTGAAAAAGGCACCGCCCGGCCTTTCGACCGGGCGGCGACAGAGGCAGCCATCCAAGCGTTCCGGGCAGAGGCCGCAGCGGTCATGACCGAGCTGCAGCCCATCCTCCTCGATACCCTCGAACGCGAGGCCGCCGATTAACCCCCTCAGATCACAACAACATCCAGCGGCGGGAAGCCGTTGAAACCGACCGAGGAGTAAGACGAGGTGTAGGCCCCGCAGCTGCGGATCACCACCTTGTCACCCGCCTTCAGCGAGAGCGGCAGCGGCATCGGGCGCTTCTCATAAAGCACATCGGCGCTGTCGCAGGACGGGCCGGCAAGAATGCAGGGGCCGGTTGCCTCGCCATCATGCGGGGTCATGATCTGGTAGCGGATCGCCTCACCCTCGGTCTCTGCCAGCCCGGAGAACCGGCCAATGTCGAGATAGACCCAGCGGTGCATGTCGTTCTCCGACTTCCGGCTCACCAGCAGCACCTCGGCGGCAATCGCCCCGGCCTCGGCCACCATGCCCCGGCCCGGCTCGGCCATGATGCGCGCGCCCGGAAAACGGGCCTCAACCATGCGCCGCACACCCTCGGCATAGGCCGTCGGCGCCTCAATCTCTTCGCCATAGAACGCCGGAAAGCCACCACCAATGTTGATCAGGCTCAGCCCATGACCCGCCGCCTGCGCTTCAGCCCAGACGCCGCCCACAAAATCCAGCACGCCCTGCCACATGGTCGTGCGCCGGGTTTGCGATCCCACGTGGAACGAGAAGCCAACCGGATCGAGGCCCAGATCACGGGCGACGCCCAGCAGGTGCAGGGCGGTGTCACGGTCGCAGCCGAACTTGCGCGAGAGCGGCCAGTCGGCCTCGGGGTTGTCGACCAGCAGGCGGATATAAACCTGCGCGCCGAGCGCGTGAGCCGCAATCTTCTCCAGTTCCTCCTCGCTGTCGGCAGCAAAGAGGGTGAGGCCGGCAGCATGGGCAAAAGAAATGTCGGAAGCACGCTTGATGGTGTTGCCAAAGCTGATCTGCTCGGGCCGGGCGCCGAGGCTGAGGCACAGCTCGATCTCTCCGCGCGAAGCAGCATCAAAGTTTGAGCCTTCTTCCAACAGCCGCGCCAGCACCTCACGCGCCGGGTTTGCCTTCACCGCGTAGTGGATCGCCGCGCCGCCAAGCCCGGCCTTCAGCGCATGAAATTGCCGCGTCACCGCGTCGGTGTCGATCACCAGCGTCGGCTTGTCGAACTCATTGGCGAGGATGAATGCCTCAACACGGGAGGGCACGGAAACGGGAGCAGACGCCAAGGCGCCGTCGAACATCATCGTCATGGTCATCTCCAATAGACCCGGCCATACATGACCGCTCACTTCCAAGGGAGACGTTACCGTCGCTACGTAAACACAGGCGATGATGTGCCGGCCAGAGGCGCGTGCGTTGGCGTCTATGGCCGGGCATTTGCGGCTTTTCCGGATTCGGATCAAGCGAAATTTCCGCCCCGGGCAAAGTTTTTCGGGGGCGGGCAGTAACGGCATCAACCGCCCTGCCCGTCCCCTAGTGCTACGTCTTGTTTTTCTTGCCTGATTTGGAGGATTTCGAAGCGGCCTTCTTGCTGGCCTTCTTCTTGGCAGCTTTAGCTTTCTCGGCCTTCTTCTTGGCTTTCGCCTTCTCGGCGGCCTTCTTCTCAGCCTTCTTGGCTTTCGCCTTTTCAGCAGCCTTCTTCTCGGCCTTCTTGGCAGCCGCCTTCCTGGCTTTCGCCTTATCGGCTGCCTTCTTCGCGGCCTTCTTGGCCTCAGCCTTCTCTTTCGCCTTGCGCGCGGCTGCCTTCTTGGCCTCGGCCTTCTTCAGCTTGGCCTTGCTCTCAGGCTTCTTTACCGCCGCCTTCTTCTTGGCCGCGACGTCCTTGGCCGTCTCTTTCGGCTTCGGCTCGGCCTCGGCGAGCTCTTCCTTCTTGTCGGCAACCGCCTCGGCCTGGGCGACCGTTCCGGCAGATGCCTTCTCCTTGATCGGCACCGCCTTGGCCGCTGGCGCCGCAACCGCGCGGCGTGGCGCTGATGCTTTTGTCGCGGGCTTGGCTGGCGAAGCCGGCGCAGCAGGTTCAGCCGCCGCTGCCTTCCACGCTCGCGCCCGCAGCGGTGAAATTCCCGGGATGGCCGTCAGCTTTGCAACCGGGGCCGCAGCCAAAGCGGCAGGGTCGGAAATACCCGCCCCCGCCAGTTTGGCCGCCATGGCCGGGCCTATGCCCGCAATGTCGGTCAGGCGTGCCATCAGGCGGCCTTCTTCAGCGCCTTTTTGGCGACTTTCAGCTTTTTCTCCTGCTTGGCGATCTTCGCCTTGCGGGATTTCACTTCTTTTTTCAGGTCTTTGATCTTGGCTTTCTTGGCCATGCTCGGTCCTTTCAGTCAGTTTTGTCAGAGCCGTTTTCCTTCACGAACCCACGGATAAACCGGCGGATTTCGCGTGCGGCGCTGGTATCGAGCTCGTCGCAAAGTTCCACAAAGGCATCGCGCTCATCCTTCTTGATCCGAATGATGAGTTGGCTGTCTTTGCGGTCCTTCTTGGGCTTGCTGCTCTTGGCCACGCGGGTTGGCTCCCTCTCTTGAGTGGTGGATTGTTACTACAATGCATCTCGTTTGTATATACATTTTTTCCGCAGGCCCGTCAGGAACCGCCAGCCCCCTCCCGATGTTGACCATCAAAGGAGGTTTACATGACCCACCACCAGAACGACCAAGACACCGAAGCCCTGCGCACCGCGCTCTTTGATGCCCTGAAGGATGAGCGCACTGGGATGCTCGCCATCACCGACCGCGCCTCACACGCACAGCCGATGACCCACTACTTCGACAAGGAGGCCCGGGTGCTGCGCTTCATCACCGCCAGTGACACTGGCCTGGCCCGTGACATCGGCACCGGGGCGCAAGCGCACTTCACCCTCACCACCGCCGACCGCGAGGTTTATGCCTGCATGTCCGGCCCGATCACGGCCTCGGACGACCGCGAGAAGCTGGAAGATCTCTGGTCCCCCGCCGCCGCGATGTGGTTCGAAGGCGGCATCGACGACCCGAAGGTGCTGCTGCTGGAAATGCCGCCGCACGAGGCCGCCGTCTGGACGGTCGATGCCAACGCCCTGCAATTCGGCATCGAGATGCTGCGCGCCAACCTCGGCGAGCACACCCCCGACCTGGGGGATCACGCGGTGATCAACCTTGCGGCCTGACGCAGAAGGCGCAGGCGGCGCAACAGGCGCCTGATATGAAAAGGGCCTCCGCTTTGGGAGGCCCTTTTGCCAGTGCCGTGACTGTCTGCCGCGATCAGTCGATCATCGGCAGCAGCTTGTTCACCGAGTCCTTGGCATCGCCGTAGAACATCCGGGTGTTGTCCTTGAAGAACAGCGGGTTCTCGATGCCCGAGTAGCCCGTGCCCTGCCCCCGCTTGGAAACAAACACCTGCTTGGCCTTCCACACCTCCAGCACGGGCATGCCCGCGATCGGGGAGTTGGGGTCATCCTGCGCGGCCGGGTTCACGATGTCGTTGGAGCCGATGACGATCACCACGTCGGTATCGGGGAAATCATCGTTGATCTCGTCCATCTCCAGCACGATGTCATAGGGCACCTTGGCCTCGGCCAGCAGCACGTTCATGTGCCCCGGCAGACGACCCGCGACCGGGTGGATCGCAAAGCGCACCTCCTTGCCGGCGGCGCGGAGCTTGCGGGTCAACTCGCTGACCGCCCCCTGCGCCTGCGCCACGGCCATGCCGTAGCCGGGAACGATCACCACCGAGTCCGCCTCGTTCAGCGCGGTTGCCACGCCATCGGCCTCGATCGCCACCTGCTCGCCTTCCACGGCCATCTGCTCGCCGCCCCCGCCGCCGAAGCCGCCGAGGATCACGCTCACGAAGTGCCGGTTCATCGCCTTGCACATGATGTAGCTGAGGATCGCGCCCGAGGAGCCCACCAGCGCACCGACCACGATGAGCAGGTCGTTGCCCAGCGAAAAGCCGATCGCCGCCGCCGCCCAGCCCGAGTAGCTGTTGAGCATCGACACCACCACCGGCATGTCGGCCCCGCCGATGCCCATGATGAGATGGTAGCCGATGAAGAGCGCCGCCAGGGTCATCAGGAAGAGCGGAAAGAACCCGCCGGTGTTCATGTACCAGATCAGGCAGATCACCGAGAGCGCCGCCGCGCCCGCGTTCAGCATATGCCCGCCCGGCAACTTGGTGGCCGCCGAGGTGACCTTGCCCGAGAGCTTGCCGAAGGCAATGACAGAGCCGGTGAAGGTGATCGCCCCGATGAACACGCCGAGGAAGAGCTCGACCGCGAGAATGTTCAGCTCGACCGGAGTTTTATGCGCCACGATGGAGGCAAAATAACCCAGCTCTTCACCATGGGCGCCATCGGCGGCGAGGCGGATGGTGAAATGCGCGTTGTAGCCCACGAACACCGCCGCAAGGCCGACGAGAGAGTGCATCGCCGCCACAAGCTGCGGCATTTCGGTCATCTGCACCTTGGTGGCCACCATGTAGCCAATGACCCCGCCGCCCGCGATGAGCAGCAGCGTCAGAAGCCAGAGGCCAGAGCCGGGGCCGATGAGCGTGGCCAGCACAGCCAGCCCCATGCCGACAATGCCGTACCAGACCGCCCGCTTGGCACTTTCCTGCCCCGAGAGGCCGCCCAGCGAGAGGATGAAGAGAACAGCGGCAACAACATAGGCCGCAGTGGTAAATCCGTAATCCATTGCTCCTGCCCCCTTACGATTTCTGGAACATGGCGAGCATGCGCCGGGTGACAAGGAAGCCGCCGAAGATGTTGATCCCGGCCATGAAGACCGAGAGCGCGGCGAGCAGAACCACGAGGAACGAGCTGGAGCCCATCTGCAACAGCGCCCCCACGATGATGATCGACGAGATCGCGTTGGTCACCGCCATCAGCGGCGTGTGCAGCGAGTGCGAGACATTCCAGATCACCTGGAAGCCCACGAAAACCGAAAGCACGAAGACGATGAAGTGCTGCATGAAGCTCGCCGGGGCCACCAGGCCTACGGCCAGAAGCAGCACCGCGCCCACGGTGATCAGCGTCACCTGTTGCTTGGTCTGCGCCTTGAAGGCCGCGGCCTCCTGCGCCTTCTTCTCCTCGGGCGTCAGCTCCTTGGGCTTTTCCTTCTTAACAGCCGCAATCGCCTGAACCTTCGGCGGTGGCGGCGGGAAGGTCACTTCGCCGCCGTGCGTTACCGTGGCGCCCCGGATCACGTCGTCTTCCATGTTGTGGTTGACGACGCCGTCCTTCTCGGGCGTCAGATCCGTCATCATGTGGCGGATGTTGGTGGCATAAAGCGTGGAGGATTGGGTGGCCATCCGGCTCGGGAAGTCGGTGTAGCCCACGATGGTCACGCCATTGTCGGTCACGATCTTCTCGTCGGCCTTGGTCAACTCGCAGTTGCCGCCGCGCTCGGCGGCCAGGTCCACGATCACCGAGCCGGGCTTCATCATCTCGACCATGTCCTTGGTCCAGAGCACCGGGGCGGGCCGGTTCGGGATCAGCGCGGTGCAGATCACGATGTCCATTTCGGGAGCAAGCTCTCGGAATTTCTCCAGCTGCTTTTCCCGGAACTCGGGGCTGGAGGGGGCCGCGTAGCCGCCTGTTGCCGCACCGTCCTGCGCCTCTTCGTCGAAATCGAGGAAGACGAACTCCGCGCCCATCGATTCGATCTGCTCGGCCACTTCGGGCCGCACGTCGAAGGCGTAGGTGATTGCGCCGAGGCTGGTGGAGGTGCCAATCGCGGCCAGACCGGCCACGCCGGCCCCCACCACGAGCACCTTCGCCGGGGGCACCTTGCCCGCCGCCGTGACCTGCCCGGTAAAGAAGCGGCCAAAGTTGTTGCCCGCTTCAATCACCGCGCGGTAGCCCGCGATATTGGCCATCGAGCTGAGCGCATCCATCTTCTGGGCGCGGCTGATGCGGGGCACCATCTCCATCGCCACAACGGTCGCGCCCTTATCGGCGAGCGCAGCCATCTGAAGCTCGTTCTCGGCCGGGGCGAAGAAGCTGATGAGCGTCTGGCCCTTCTTCAGCCGTTTGGCCTCGGCATCGGTGGGCACGCGGACCTTGGCGATCACATCGGCCTCTTTCCACAGCGCAGCGGCGGTTTTCACCACCGTCACGCCTGCCGCTTCATAGGCTTGATCCGAGAAGCCTGCGGCAGCACCCGCCCCGGCTTCGATCAGGCACTCATGGCCCAGTTTTTGCAGTTGTGTGGCCGACTCCGGAGTCATGGCCACGCGGTTCTCTCCCTTGAGAACCTCCTTGGGCGTTCCGATTTTCAACGGATTGTCCCCCTTCCGTTTATGTCGCGCGCGTTTTGCGCAGGCTGGCAGCGGCCTCTACCTATCACTTTGCGGAAATTTGTTACAACCAGAACCGGAACAGGCCACACAAAAGTCTAGGCCCAGCGCCTCACCCGCGCGGCCCAGGCCTCGAATTGCGGGCCAAACGCGCGGCGCAACCGGGCTTCCTCCGGGGCAATGAACCTGTCGGTGATGACCCAGACGAACAGCGGCAAGAGCACCACGAGAGCAAGCCACGCCCCCCAAAAGGCGCAGAACCCGGCGAGGATCATTGCGTCGCCAAGGTAGATAGGGTTGCGCGAGCGCCCGTAGACGCCACTGGTGATCAGCGCCTCAGCCTCGCGGTGGGGGATGATCGAGGTCTTCGCGCGGCGAAACTCCATGGAGGACAGCGCCAGCAACAAAAGCCCGCCGCCCACAAGCAGCCCGCCCAGCAGGTCGGTGGCCGGGTGCGACCATGTGAGGCCCGGAAAGCGGCTGGCCTGAACCCACGCGAGCGCGATGAAGAGCGCCAGCCAAAGGGGCGGCATGTCGAGCCAACTCAGCGCCGCGCGCCAGCCGGTCTTTCCTGATGGTCCTTGCATCACGTTTGCCCTTGTAGGTGGCCGTTCGCCGGGTGGGCCAATCTCCGGCCCCCGGCAGACCTGCGAAAAGCTCAGCCCACGCTCTTCAGCCCGGGCCGTGCGCCGCGCGCATGCCACTCGCGCACCGCGCAGCCGAAGGCCTCGAAGAGCGGGCGGCTCACCGGGTCTTCGGCGGCGTTGTATTCCGGGTGCCACTGCACCGAGAGCGTGAAACCCGGCGCATCGCGCACCACGATCGCCTCGGGGGTGCCATCGGGGGCCACGCCCTCGATCTGGATGCGCGGGCCGGGGTTCTTGATCCCCTGCCCGTGCAGCGTGTTGGTCATCACCTCGGTCGCGCCGAACACCTCGTGAAACTGGCTGCCCTCGGTGAGCGTCACCTTGTGGCGGAGGGCAAACTTCTCTTCCAGCGTGCCATCGGGCGGCATCCGATGGTTCATCCGGCCCGGCAACTCACGAATTTCGGGGTGCAGCGTGCTGCCCATGGCCACCGCCACCTCCTGAAAGCCACGGCAGATGCCAAGGAAAGGCTGGCCGTTTTCCACGCAGGCGCGGATCAGCGGCAGGGCAATGGCATCGCGGGCCCGGTCAAACGCGCCATGCGCCTCTGTCTCCGCCTCGCCATATTCTTCCGGGTGCACATTGGGCCGCCCGCCGGGAAAGACAAAGCCATCGCACATCTCCATCAGCTCGGGCACGCTCACGAAGCGCGGGTCGGCCGGGATGAGCACGGGCATCGCACCTGTCACCTGCGCCACGGCAGCGGAGTTCATCGTGCCGCCCGCATGAACCGGGTATTGGTCGTTCAACAGATGCGAGTTGCAGATGATACCGACGATGGGACGTTTCATGAGCGTGATCCTGCCATAAGCCTTGCCGTGATCATAGCTTTGCACGATCGGAGCTTAAAGCCGTGTATATGACTCAGCCGCGCACAGCCCTCCTGCCCCAACCTGCATAAGCGCGCGGCAGATTTTGGCCCCGGTGCCCGCTAAGCCTGCAACATTCCCCACAGCGCTGTGACGCAAAATGCGCCGCAAACTCACGCCCGCGCGACGAGGCTGAAACCTTCGCACACACGCCCGCGTGAACTGTGGTGAACGCGTTTTGCCGCAAGGTGCACCGGCTGACACAAGGGCAACATCGCTTCGGCTATGTCACAGGACATTTGCCATTCTGCTCAGGCGCAGCGCCCCTGCGGTGACTCTCACCCAAGACAAGAGCCGCTCAAACTCTTGTGATGCGCAGATGTGCACAGGGAGGGCGGCATCTTTTGCCGTTTTTCCAGCGGCTTGGATGACCCATCTCATAACCACCGCCAGCGAGCATCGGCGCTTTCGAACAGAGGGCGCATCGCCGGCACCACCGCAACCGCCCCACGGGGCCGCAACCATAATGCCCGAGAACGGGCAATCACCTACGTGATATCCTAAGGAGACACATCATGACCTTTACCAAAACTTCCATCCTCGCCCTGGCCGCAGCTGCCATCACTGCCCCCGCCTTTGCCGACAACGCCTCGCTTTCTGGCTCGGTCGGTGTTGAGCCCGGTGTTTACTCCATCGAGCAGCTGATCCAGCTGAAAGGCCTTGATGACGGCGACAACGCGCAGCGTCAGTACATCCTCGACAATCCCGAAGGCGCGAGCGCTGGCGTGTCTTCCAAGTCCGTCGTCGGTGGCGGCGCTGGTGCAGACAAGCTGGCGGCTTCCGTTGGCGTCGAGCCGGGCCTCTACTCGGTGGGCCAGCTGATCGGTCTGGCCGCTCTCGATGAAGGCGACAACGCCCAGCGTCAGTACATCCTCGAAAACCCCGAGGGTGCCAGCGCTGGCCTGTCTTCCAAGTCGGTCGTCGAGGGCAGCGCTGCTGCGAGCAAGCTGGCAGCTTCGGTTGGCGTCGAGCCGGGCCTCTACTCGGTGGATCAGCTGATCGGTCTGGCCGCTCTGGATGATGGCGACCAAGCTCAACGTGCCTACATCCTGAACAACCCGGCCTTCGGCAGCTAAGCGGCCCACCGGCCCTTGAAGGTTCTCCCCGGGGGCGCACGGATCATCGCGATCCGTGCGCCTTTTTTCTCTGCTCTAAGGCGGAGATGGCCCAAGCGCTACGCGGGTGAAAGCCATCAGCCCACAGGGGGCAAGGTCATCCGTGGCCAGCACGCCCAGCTGCGCCCCGACAAGCTGGCAACCGCAATGGGTGCAGCGCCGGCCAGTCTAATGCCTTGAAATAATTTAATAATAGAGATGGTCGCGGCGCGGCAGCCCGGCCTTCTATCCCGAGCCATCCGGCAGGCTTGCCCCCCCGACTCAACCTCTCCGGTTGTCTCCCAACTGGCGCGCGGCTTACCCCCGCGCGCCCTTTTTCGTGCCTTAGGCCTTAGCGCCTCAGCCCTTGGACTTTGCCTCGATCCGGCGGGCCTGAAGGATGTTTTGGGTGTAGCCCGAGGGCTCGTCGCGGCCTTTGAACACAAGGTCGCAAGCTGCCTGAAAGGCCACGCCGTCAAACCCCGGTGCCATCGGCTGGTAGGCCGGATCGCCCGCGTTTTGCTGATCGACCACGGCGGCCATTTTCTTGAGCGCCTCAAGCACCTGATCCTGGCTCACCACGTCATGCAGCATCCAGTTGGCCAGCGCCTGTGCGGAAATGCGCAGCGTGGCGCGGTCTTCCATCAGCGGCACGTCATGCACATCGGGCACTTTCGAGCAGCCAACCCCCTGATCGACCCAGCGTACAACATATCCCAATAGGCTCTGGCAGTTGTTCTCCAGCTCGGTCCGGATCTCGTCTCCCGGCAGCTCGCCCTCTTGCAGCGGAATTGTCAGCAGCTCATCGAGCGAATTGCGAAGCTGCCCCTTAGACTGCTCCGAAATCTCATAAAGCCGGGTAAACACGTCGGTCTCGTGATAGTGCGTCGCGTGCAGAACGGCGGCGGTGGGCGATGGCACCCACGCGCAGGTGCCGCCCTGCATCAGGTGGCCCTTCTTCTGCTCCAGCATCCCGGCCATATCGTCGGTCATGGCCCACATGCCCTTGCCGATCTGCGCCCGCCCCTTCAGCCCGCATTGCAGCGCAATGTCGACGTTGCGATCTTCATAGGCCTGAAGCCATGTGGCGGACTTCATCCGGCCTTTCGGCACCATCGGCCCGGCCTCGATGGAGGTGTGAATCTCGTCGCCAGTGCGATCAAGGAACCCGGTGTTGACGAAGGCAATCCGGCCCGCCGCGGCGGCGATACAGGCCTTGAGGTTGGCCGAGGTGCGGCGCTCCTCGTCCATGATGCCGATCTTGATGGTGTTCTTGCGCAGGCCCAGCACGGTTTCGACCGCCTCGAAGGTCTGGCAGACGAAGGCCACCTCCTCCGGTCCGTGCATCTTGGGCTTCACGATATATATAGAGCCCTTGGGCGAATTGCGCGGGCGCTCCTTGTCGGCCCCCATGATGTCATGCATGGCGCAGAGCGGGGTGATGAGCGCATCGAGCAGCCCCTCGGGCACGCGGTTGCCCTCCGGGTCCAGCACTGCATCGGTATACATCAGCAGGTCGACATTGCGCACCAGCATCAGCGAGCGGCCCTTCAGCAGCGCGGGGCGACCAGCCTTGCTTTCAAAGCCGATGTCGGGGTTCAGCTCGCGGATATAGGCGTTTTCGCCCTCGCCCACCGGCGCCGTCAGATCGCCCTTCATCAGGCCGAGCCAGTTGCGATAGGCCAGCAGCTTGTCATCTGCGTCCACCACGGCCACGGAATCTTCCATATCCATGATCGTCGAGGCGGCGGCCTCAAGGAAGATATCGGCAATGCCCGCAGGGTCGGCCTTGCCGATGGGGTCGGCGCGGTCGATGAACATGACGATGTGCAGGCCGTTGGCGCGGAAGTAGATGTCCGTGAGCTTGCCCTTCTCGTCGCGGTTGCAGCCCGCGTATTGGTCGGGGTCGGCCAGCTCGGTCGAGTTTTTGCCGGCAATCACCATCAGCTTGCCCTGCCCGCCCGGTGCCATGGTGGAAACCTCGGCCCAGCTGCCCTTTTTCAGCGGCAGCACCTTGTTGAGATGGGCCTTGGCCCAAGCCACAACCTCTTTGCCACGGGCCTCGTCATAGCCGCCAGCAGACGGCAGCGAGCCCATCGCGTTAGTGCCGTAAAGCGCATCATAGAGCGAACCCCAGCGGGCGTTGGCGGCATTGAGCGCAAAGCGGGCGTTGGTGATTGGCACCACCAGTTGCGGGGCGCAGACCGAAGAGATCTCGGGGTCGATCCCTTCGGGCTCCACCGAAACCTCCTCGGGCTCTTCCACGAGGTAGCCGATCTCGGTGAGCATCGCCTTATAGGCCTCCATATCGGGCGCACCCCGATTGGCCATGTGGAAGGCGTCGATTTTCTCCTGAAGTTCCTGCCGCTTGGCCAGCAGCGCGGCGTTCTTGGGGCCGAAGGCCTTGACCAGCGCAGCCATCGCGGCCCAGACCGCCTCGGCCTCTACGCCAGTGCCCGGCACAGCCTCGTTTTCCACGAAAGCGGCCAAGTCTGCAGTCCACTGCAGCCCGGCTTTCTCAATGCGGTCGGTCATGTAATTGTCCCTGTTCTCAAATCTGCGGCTTCGGCTCTGCCGCGGATGTCAGACTAGGCCAAATGCGAGGGTGTCGCAATCTGGCCCAGCCCATTTCGCAGCGCGATGCGAGAACGGGACGGACAGGCTCAGTCGGCTGCGGGTGCGACGACGCCGCCTTCGGGGGTGGCATTGCGCGGCGTGTTGCCTTCCTCGGCAGACCAGGTGAGCCAGGCTGCAATGGCCAGAACGCCCACCAGCACGGCAGCGCCGATGCCCAGCAGCGGGGCGGAATGATTTTTGGTTTGCTTCTCGATGTTGGTGTCGGGAGCCGACATGGGGTTTCCTCTCTCGTTGCAGGTTGGTGCCGCCATAGAGGCACCCTAGGGCTCGGGGTTAGACCGGTTGCTGAGCCCGCTTCAGGGGCATAACGTCCGGGCACCGAGTTTGGTTCATTTCCCCGCAGGAGCCCCATGAAAGACGCCGCCCCCCAGCCCGTTCGCCTTGCCGAATACACGCCCTTTCCCTTCCTCGTTGAGCAGGTTGAGCTCTGGTTCACCCTTGCGGGGGCCGAAACGCGGGTGCGCTCGAAGATCCGCTTTGCGCCCAACCCGGCGGCGGACCCGGCGGGCGAGATCTTTTTGCACGGCAAGGAGCTTGAGCTGATTTCGGCGCGGATCGACGGGGCCGAGGTTGCGCCCGTGGTCACGCCGAAAGGCTTGACCTGCCCGGTGCCCTCTGGTGCCTTTTTGTGGGAAGCGGAGGTGCAGATTGACCCGACGACAAACACCTCGCTCGACGGGCTCTACACCTCGGGCGGGATGTATTGCACCCAATGCGAGGCGGAGGGGTTTCGCAAGATCACCTTCTACCCTGACCGCCCCGATGTGATGGCCCCCTTCCGGGTGCATATCAAGAGCGACGCGCCGGTTCAGCTTTCCAACGGCAACCCGGTGGAGCCGGGCGTGTGGGACGACCCGTGGCCCAAACCGGCCTATCTCTTCGCGCTGGTGGCGGGCGATCTGCGTGCCTTTTCCAGCGATTTCAAAACCATGTCGGGCCGGGATGTGGAGTTGAACATCTGGGTGCGCCCCGGCGACGAATCCCGCGCCGAATATGCGATGGACGCGCTGAAACGCTCGATGACATGGGACGAAGAGGTCTATGGCCGCGAGTATGACCTCGACGTCTTCAACATCGTTGCGGTGGATGACTTCAACATGGGCGCGATGGAGAACAAGGGCCTCAACATCTTCAATTCAAAGTATGTTCTGGCCTCGCCCGAAACTGCGACTGACACCGATTACGACTTTATCGAAGGCATCATCGCCCACGAGTACTTCCACAACTGGACGGGCAACCGCATCACCTGCCGCGACTGGTTTCAGCTTTGCCTGAAGGAGGGGCTGACGGTGTTCCGCGACCAGCAGTTCAGCTCCGACATGCGCGGCGCGGCGGTGAAGCGGATCACCGAGGTGATGCAGCTGCGCGCCCGCCAGTTCCGCGAGGATCAGGGGCCGCTGGCGCATCCGGTTCGGCCGGAGGAATACATCGAGATCAACAACTTCTACACCGCGACCGTCTATGAAAAGGGCGCGGAGGTGATCCATATGCTGCGGGCCTTGGTGGGGCCCGAGGGCTACGCCAAGGCGCTTGATCTCTATTTTGAGCGGCACGATGGCGATGCGGCAACCATCGAGGATTGGCTGAAGGTCTTCGAGGATGCCACCGGGCGCGACCTGACGCAGTTTTCGCGCTGGTATTCGCAGGCGGGCACGCCCCGGCTCACGCTGAACGAAAGCTTCAAGGACGGCACGCTAACCCTTGATTTTGCGCAAGAAACCAAGCCGACACCAGGCCAGCCAGAGAAGAAGCCGCAGGTGATCCCGATTGCGGTGGGGCTCATCGGTCCGAACGGCGACGAGGTGGTGGAAACCCGCGTTCTGGAGATGAACAGAGCGCGACAGAGCTTTGAATTCACCGGGCTTTCCGCCAAACCCGTCGCCTCCGTCCTGCGTGGCTTCTCCGCGCCCGTTGTGCTGGAACGCCAGCTTGATAATGCCACCCGCGCCTTCCTGCTCGCCCATGATACCGACCCGTTCAACCGCTGGGAGGCGGGCCGTGTGCTGGGCAAGGAAGTGCTTACCCGCATGGTCACCGAAGGTGCCTCACCCTCGCCCGATCTGCTCAGCGGCCTGCACCGCGTTGTCTCGGACGATAGCCTTGATCCGGCCTATCGGGCGCTGATGCTGGGGCTGCCCTCGGAAGATGACCTTGCTCAAACGCTTTTCGATAGCGGCCATGTGCCCGACCCGACGATGATTCACGCCGCGCGTGAAAGGCTGATGGAGGCGATGGCGACCGAGATGGAGCCTACCCTCGCTAGGCTTTATGAAGAAATGGAAACCTCCGCGCCCTACTCGCCCGCTGCGACGGATGCGGGCAAGCGCGCGCTGCGCACCGCCTGCCTTGGGCTGCTCTCACGGCTGGATGGCTGCACGCGGGCGATGGCGCTCTTCGAGGCGGCCGACAACATGACCGAAGAGCTTGCCGCGCTGGCGGTGCTGACCCGCCACGGCAAGGGCGACGCGGCGCTGGCGGCCTTCTATGAAAAGTGGCGGGGCGACCGGCTGGTGATGGACAAGTGGTTTATGCTGCAGGTCATGCAGGCCCCGCCCGAGCGGATGGCAGAAGTTGCCAAGAGCCTGACGGAGCACGCGGATTTCGACTGGAAAAACCCCAACCGCTTCCGCTCTGTGCTGGGGGCGATGCAGGCCAACCCTGCGGGCTTTCACCGGCCTGACGGCGCGGCCTACCGGCTTTATGCCGACTGGCTGATCCGACTCGATCCGCTGAACCCGCAAACAACCGCGCGGATGACCACGGCCTTTGAAGCATGGGCCCGATACGACGAGGACCGCCAGCAGATGATCCGTGCCGAATTGGAGCGGATCGCGGCGCTGGAGGGGCTTTCGGAGAACACCGGCGAGATGGTGGGGCGGATCCTCGGCTAGGATGTCATCCTTGGGCCTGACCCGAGGATGACGGCTCAGCTCTTCGTCGGACGCGGCTTTGGACGCATGGAGGAGAGCGGGCGGCAGTAGCTTTGGCGGCGGGTATAGGCCGCTATGTCCGCCCGTTTCTTGCGGTAGACCATCGGCCCCCAATCCGCCGCGACGCCGCCCTTGCCCGAAGCCCCCACCTCACCGTCGCGCCGCACCGTCCGCGTCATGATCCGGATCGCGCAGCTGAGGTTGGTTGGCCCATGCAGCAGCGCAGCGCCGCTACGGGCGCGGCAGCCGTAGAGCCGGGCGGTAGAGGGGGTGATTTGCAGCAACCCGTGCCAGCGCCCGCCGCCGCCGACCGCATGGGCGCGATAGGTGCTTTCGTGCTTGGCGAGGGCCGAGAGAAAGCCAACCCAGAATTCCGCCCGCTTCTCAACAGGATGCGCGGCGTAGCTCGGGCACCATGTTTCGATATCGCGGGGCACGAACTCCAGCAGCGGGCGGCCATGCGCCTTGAGCGCCGATATGGCCGCGCGGGTCCAGATGGTGCTGCCGGGCACGCTCTCCCAGCGGGTGCGCGGCAGGGTTGCGGGCCTTGCCCGGGGGCGCAGGCGGGTGACACGCGGCACCGCGGGCGTGACCCCTTCAGGAAGCACCCCGCCCATGGCCGAGATGCGCGGCAAGGGCCGCAGCGCGGGCGCTTCGGCCAGCGTGGCACCGGGCAGCAGTGCGGCGAGCGCTGCGGCAAGGATTGGTAAAGAGCCCCTCATCACCGGCAATCAGTGCGCATTTGCAAGGGCTTAGCAAGGGGTCTGAAGGTTGATACCCGGCTGATTGATGCCGATGCGGAAACAGTTTTGCGCCCAACAGGCGGATTTTGCCCTTCTTATAGCACAATTCTATCACCCGGCCCCGCGCCGCACCCATCTTGCCGCGCTTGCCCTAAATCCGCGTAAACCCACCGCCTTGCCCCCTTCTGCGCAAGGGCCTAGAAGGGCCTGAAACAGCCGCGGAGTTCCCCATGCTCGACCTCACATATGAAGCCCCCAAGCCCAAGATCATCTCCGGCGCGACCGGCGACTGGGAGTTGGTGATCGGGATGGAAGTGCATGCGCAGGTCTCGACCAAGGCCAAGCTCTTCAGCGGCGCGAGCACCCAGTTTGGCGCCGAGCCTAACAGCAATGTGGCCTTCGTGGACGCCGGGATGCCCGGGATGCTGCCGGTCATCAACGAAGGCTGCGTGGCGCTGGCGGTGAAGACCGGGCTGGGCCTGAAGGCCGAGATCAACCTGCGCTCTGCCTTTGACCGGAAGAACTACTTTTATCCCGATCTTCCGCAGGGTTATCAGATCAGCCAGCTCTATCACCCGATCGTCGGTGAGGGCGAAGTGCTGGTGGAGATGGGCGAAGGCGTGGCCCGCAAGGTGCGCATCGAGCGCATCCATCTGGAGCAGGATGCGGGCAAGTCGATCCACGACATGGACCCGAACATGAGCTTCGTAGACCTCAACCGCACCGGCGTGGCGCTGATGGAGATCGTCTCCCGCCCCGACATTCGCGGCCCCGAAGAGGCCGCCGCCTATATCGCCAAGCTGCGCCAGATCCTGCGCTACCTCGGCACCTGCGACGGCAACATGCAAAACGGCAACCTGCGGGCGGATGTGAACGTGTCTGTCTGCAAGCCGGGGCAGTATGAGAAGTACATGGAAACGCAGGATTTCTCGCATCTCGGCACGCGCTGCGAGATCAAGAACATGAACTCCATGCGGTTCATCCAGGCTGCGATTGACCATGAGGCCAAGCGCCAGATCGCGATTCTGGAAGATGGCGGGAGTATTGATCAGGAGACGCGCCTTTACGACGCCGACAAGAACGAGACCCGCTCGATGCGCTCCAAGGAAGAGGCGCATGATTACCGCTACTTCCCCGATCCCGACCTGCTGCCGCTGGAGATCGAGCAGGACTGGGTGGACGATATCGAGGCCTCCTTGCCCGAACTGCCCGACGCCAAGAAGGCGCGGTTTATCGGGGATTTCGGGCTGAGCGACTATGACGCGAGCGTTCTGACCGCCGAGGTGGAAGCTGCTGATTTCTTTGAGAAAGCCGCCGAGGGCCGTGACGGCAAGCTGGCCGCCAACTGGATCATCAACGAGCTCTATGGCCGCCTCAAGAAAGACGAGAAGGAGCTTGCCGACAGCCCGGTGAGCCCGGCGCAGATCGGCCAGATCATCGACCTTATCAAATCGGATGCCATCAGCGGCAAGATCGCCAAGGATGTCTTTGAAATCTGCTACACCACGGGCCGCGAGCCGGAGGAGATTGTCGAGACCGAAGGCATGAAGCAGGTCACCGATACCGGCGCCATCGAGGCCGCCGTCGATGAGGTGATTGCCGCCAATCCGGGCCAGGTGGAGAAGGCCAAGGCCAACCCCAAGCTGGCGGGCTGGTTCGTTGGGCAGGTGATGAAGGCGACGGGCGGCAAGGCCAACCCGAAGGCGGTGAACCAGCTGGTTTCTGCCAAGCTGGGGCTATAACCGGCGTCAATCAGCGACTGCCTATAACAAAAGTTGATATGCAAAACCCGTGCACATCCTATGCACAGGCCATACCTACGATTCTGCCAAAGGTTGACAGATAGTTAGGCAAAAGCGCCACAGCAATTTTGAATTGGACGGGCACAAAGGGCGGTGTTTGGACTCATCGCATGGTGCGCGTTAGTCTGGTGCGCGTGACTGGAATCAGGGGGCAAAGATGCCGCGTTACGAATATCGTGTGGTGCCCGCGCCGGAGCGCGGCAAGAAGGCGAAGGGGGCCAAGGGCACCTCGGGCCGCTTTGCCGTGGCGCTGCAAGACGTGATGAACGAGATGGGCGCGGAAGGCTGGGAATATCAGCGCACCGACACCCTGCCCTGCCAGGAGCGCGTGGGCCTCACCGGCAAGCAGACGACCTTTCAGCACATGCTGGTGTTTCGCCGCGAGATGGCCGCAGAGGTTGTGAGCGACGAGGAGGTGGCCGGGCTGCTCACCGCGCCGCAGCCCGAGGGTGCTGCGGTTGAGGCGGTGCAGGCGGAGGAGCCCACCGAAGACCCCGCCCTCGCCGAACCCAAGCGCGATGCCGTGGCCGCCGCCCGCGATGCCGCCGCCGCGCTTTCGGCCCGCGCCCGCGAAGGCAAGGCCCCCGCACTTGGCCCGGCCACGTCGGGCCACGCGGAAAAGCCCGCCAGCAAGACGGATTTCGCGGCGGAGTAAGCCTCGCACCGATGCAAGCTCTGGCCCGTCCCGCTTGGGGCGGGTTTTTATGTTGTGGGAACCGTGCTGCGCGCCCGGTAAGTTGGCACCGCCCGCGCTACACTTCTATGGCGAGTGCGTGGATGCGCGGAAACAGGTCGGCCACCGCTGCGTTCACCGCGCGGTGTTTGGCCACCCGGTTCTTGCCCTCCAGCGCCTCGGCCACCATGCGCACACGAAAGTGGCTGCCGTCCGGCGAATATCCGCCATGTCCCCGATGCTGCTCACTTTCATCCAGCACCTCTAGGCTTTGCGGCGCAAAGGCCTCGCGCAGGCGCGTCTCTATCTCGAATGCAAGCGTCATTTTTTCGTCTGCCCCCTTCTCACTCGGCACGAAAAGTCTAAACTTCATGGTCCGAGTCGAACAGGTTGCCAAGCAAGAATGGGGCTGCAGGCATGAACAAAGACGATCCGTTTGGTTTCGATATGTCCGTATCGTCGGACAAGAAGAAGCGCCAGCGCGGCCGTCGCGGCATGTCTGGCGCTTTCGAAACCTCCCAGCGCGTATGCGAGCACGAGGGATGCGAGGAACCGGGCCAGTACCGCGCGCCGAAAAACCCCGACACGCTAGATGACTATTATTGGTTTTGCCGCGACCACGTGCGCGAATACAATCTGAAGTGGAATTTCTTCAACGGCGCGACCGAAGAAGAGATGGAAGCCCAGCTAGACCGCGACAGGGTGTGGGACCGCGAGACAAAGCCGTTCCGCCGCTCTGCCGAAGAGAAGGCCTGGGCGCGGCTCGGCGTGGATGATCCGCATCAGGTGCTGGGTGAGAACGCCACCCAAAACCCGGGCCGCGCTGGCAACGGAGGCGGCCGTCGACTGCCCCCCACCGAGCGCCGGGCGATCGAGATTCTCGAAGCCAAGGACAACATGACCAAGGCCGAGATCCGCAAATGCTACAAATCGCTGATCAAGGTGCTCCACCCGGATATGAACGGCGGCGACCGGAGCCAGGAAGAGCAACTGGGCGAGGTTGTCTGGGCCTGGGATCAGATCAAGGACAGCCGGAGCTTCAAGTGAGGTCTGAGGGGCTGGCCTGCCGAGGCCGGCCCGATTGGCCAACGTTAAGTCAGGCCGCCACCTAGCTGCGGGGCGTGCAGCGGCGGACCATCCGATCAAGGCTGCCTGTCACCCCCCGAGCTTCGAACTCGAAGCGGGTTCCGAACGGGTCCACCACGGTGAACTTGGCGTTGCGGTCGGCGCGCTCTAGCGCGACCAGCCTGTTGAGCACCGCCTTGGCATCGCTCACATCCTCGACCTGCAGGTAGAACTGTGGCGAGGGGAAGGTGTTTTTCATCACAAACTCGCGGCCCGCGATGTTGAGCTTGGCCAAGCCACCCGGCGGCACCCGGCGCGGGGCGATGAACTCGGGGAAGATGCCGCGCCCGTCACGCGCATCATAGAGCGAAAACTGCGTGCGCCCGCCCCGGCCCGTGCCGCAGGTGCCATCGACGCAGCTGACAACCTGACATGCGGCATAGCTCGCCCCCACACCCCGCTGGGTGTAGAAGAGCCAAGCGCCCAACCTGTCGATAAGGGTAAATTCAGCACGTGCGGGCTGCGGCAACAGCAGACCAAGCAATACGACAAAAAGGCAAGCGGCAGACTTCAACCGCAAAACAATTCCTGAAAAAGGCATTTCGTTTTCTGACCTGTGGCAGCAAATCCCAACCAGCCTAGCCGCAAGGCCAAGCTGTGTCACGGGTGGGATTTCTTGCAGGGGCGGACCGGTGCTTTTTCGCCTGCTCGGCGGCCGGAGCGGCGGCATCGCCTGCCCTTGCACCTGCCCGCGATATAAGGCACCACGCAAAAGACAGATAACGCGCGGCCCCGCGCCCCGGGGTGCGCGCCAGCGGCGAAGGCAAGTGCGATGAGCGACGAGGCAATGAAACCCACCGAAGAAATCTCGGTCCGCGAGGTATTCGGGATCGACAGCAACATGGTGGTGAAGGGTTTCGCCGAGGCGACAGACCGGGTGCCCGAGGTCGACAGCACCTACAAGTTTGACCCCGACACCACGCTCGCCATTCTCGCCGGCTTTTCTCACAACCGCCGCGTCATGATCCAAGGCTACCACGGCACAGGCAAATCGACCCATATCGAACAGGTCGCCGCCCGCCTCAACTGGCCCGCCGTGCGTGTGAACCTCGACAGCCACATCAGCCGGATCGACCTGATCGGCAAGGACGCGATCAAACTGCGCGACGGCAAGCAGGTGACCGAGTTTCACGAGGGCATTCTGCCTTGGGCGCTGCGCAACCCGGTGGCGATTGTCTTTGATGAATACGACGCAGGCCGCGCCGATGTGATGTTCGTCATCCAGCGGGTGCTGGAGCATGACGGTAAGCTGACCCTGCTGGATCAGAACGAGATCATCACGCCCAACAAGTATTTCCGCCTGTTTGCAACGTCGAACACGGTGGGCCTGGGCGATACGACCGGCCTCTACCACGGCACCCAGCAGATCAACCAGGCGCAGATGGACCGCTGGAACCTCGTCGCCACGCTGAACTACCTCAGCCATGACGCCGAGAGCGCGATCGTGCTGGCCAAGAGCCCGCATTACAACACCGAGAAGGGTCGCAAGCAGATCAGCCAGATGGTGACCGTGGCCGACCTGACGCGCACCGCCTTCATGAACGGCGATCTCTCCACCGTGATGAGCCCGAGGACGGTTATCAACTGGGCCCAGAACGCCGAGATCTTCCGCAACATTGGCTATGCCTTCCGCCTGACCTTCCTCAACAAATGCGACGAGTTGGAGCGCCAGACCGTGGCCGAGTTCTACCAGCGCTGCTTTGACGAAGAGCTGCCGGAGAGCGCTGTTTCGATGGCGATGTGAGGGCCGCGGCCCTCGCGGTTCTGCTGGCCGTCGGCGCGGCCCCCGCGCTGGCCCAGGCTCCCAGCCCGCAAGAGGTTGTTGCCGCCTGCATCTCCCTGACCGAAGCCGCGCTCGAGGGCGCGAGCGGTGCGCGCCGCGAGGCGCTCGCCGCCGATCTCGAACTGATGCACAGGGCGCTTGAGGGGCTCAACCTCCTTGGCACCTCCGCCGCCGAAATGGCCCCCCCGGTCGCCCGCCTGCCCACCCGGCTCGACGAGTGCTCCGACGCGGGCTGAGCCCCACCCTCCAAACCCGAAATTAACCTTTATCGGTCAGCCTCCCCGCAAGGGCAGGCCCTTCCAAGTTTTCAAGCTGCCCATTTGACAGGCGCAATCAAAGGCGCAATGGTCACAACATGGGCAGTTTAAAAACAACAACCCGCGCAGGGCTGCTCCTTATCCTCGCCATGCCAGCGAGGGCCGAGCCGCTCGAAATGCAGTTTGCCGCCTGTACCGGGCGCTTTTCGGCGCTGATGGAGCATCAATGGCTCCTGCCCGACCCGGCGGTCGAGCAAACCACCCGCCGCCGCGCCGCGATGATTTCGCTGCTGGAAGCGGTGATGCCGTCGGGCCGTGGGCGCGAAGTGCTGGCCCGCCGGATCGAGGCCAAGCAAGCCCAGTCGGTGCTGCTCACCCGCGCCACCTTCAACGACGATCCCGAAGATGCCCGCTGGGCCGCCACCCGCGCCGAGGCCGCGATTGCAGGCTGCGCCGCGCTCTTGACGGGCTGAGACGTGGCGGGGCCTGATGCGCCCATGCGCCATGCTCTCCTGATCATCGCCCTGATTGCTGCCCCTGCCAGCGCCCATGACCTGTCAGAACATGACGATCTGCCCTATCTCGCTGCCGATTGCGCGGGATACTGGCGCGGGGTCGCTCGCGAGGGCGACACTGGCGACCCGATGGCCGCCGACCTCTCGGCCATGTACCTCGCCGCCGCCAAGGATCTCGCCCCGGCCCTATCGCGTGACATCGACTACATCGCCGAAACCGCCACCACGCGCGCACGGCAGATGATCACGGACGCCGCCAGCATCACCAGCGCCAAACGGCTGCTGCGCGAGCAGGAACAGTTTTGCCAGAACGTGGGCCTTGCCCTGCCCGCCAAGTGGGGCTTCCACTAACGCGAAACGGGGGCAGCAAAGCCCCCGTCCCTGTTCATTTTCTTGCTGCAAGTATTCCCGGGGGGTGTGGGGGGCTGGCCCCCCACTAAAGGTCGCGGTGTAGGGGGCTGCCCACCACTCCGACGCCGCAGCGATCAGGCCTCCCGCGCAACCTTCGTCGCATTGGCCCACCATGCCATATCGTCAAAAAGCGCATCGGCAGAGCCACCGATCACGTCTTCGATGGCCTCCATCTCGGCATTCTCCCCCATCGGAGAAACCTTCATGAAGCTGCCCGCGGCGATGTGCACGGCATTGCGCACCGGCACCATCTGAAGCTCCACGCCGATCCCGCGCAGGTGCTCCACCGCGCGGGCCGCGCCAAGGCCGCCGTAGCCAAGCGCACCCATCGGCTTGCGGACCCACTCCTTATAGGCCTGGTCGAGCGCGTTCTTCAGGGCGCCGGTGAGGGAGTGGTTGTACTCGGCGGTGACAAAGATGTAGCCGTCGAATTCGGCGATCTTCTCCTGCCAGGCAACCGCCGCCGGGTCTTCGGACGGCATCCACAGGTTGGAGGCTTTCTCGTTGAACAGCGGCAGGTCAAAGTCTTTGAGGTCCACCAGCTCCACGTCGAAGTCGTCGCGCTGTTGCGCGCGCTCGAGCAGCCATTTGGCGGGCTTCTCGCCAAAGCGGGCGTCGCGGGTGGAGCCGATGATGATGGCAATCTTGGGGGTGGTCATGGGTGCCTCCTGAGGTCGGGCGGTGTCTGGGTCTGGTCTATAGCTATTTACCAACCAACACCGCAATCAACGGGGAGTTCCGTGCGAAATTGCACAAGTCGCACCTCCGCTTCGCGCGGCTCTTGCGCAAGGCGCTGCCCGGTGGTTTACCGATCTCATGGCTAAACCTACCGATAACCCGGCAGACCCGTTCAAGAAGGCGCTCGCAGAGGCCACCAAGGTCATGGCCGACGATCCTGAGCTTGGCGTCACCTATTCGGTGGACCCTCCAGGCACCACTGGCGACGGGCTGCGCTTGCCGCAGGTCTCGCGCCGGATGAGCGCCGACGAGGTGCTGCTGGCCCGTGGCACCGCCGATGCGCTCGCCCTGCGCCACAAGTATCACGACGCGGGCGTGGCCGCCCGCTATGCGCCACAGGGCCAGCTTGCGCGGGATATCTACACCGCGATGGAGACCGCCCGCTGCGAGGCCGTGGGCGCCCGCGTCATGCCCGGCACCGCCAAGAACATCGACGCCAAGATCGGCGCCGAGGCCGACCGGCGCGGCTATGGCAACCTGACCAATATGTCCGAGGCCCCGCTGGCCGAGGCGGCGGGCTACCTCGTGCGCAACCTCGCCACCGGGCGGCAGCTGCCCGAGGGCGCGCAAAACGTGCTCGACCTCTGGCGCGACCACCTTGAGGGCTCCGCCGCGGGCACGCTGGATGACCTTCAAGATGTGCTGGCCGATCAGCAGGCCTTTGCGCGCTTCACCCGGCAAGTGATCGAAGATCTCGGCTATGGCGACCAGCTTGGCGACGATCCGGACATGGAGGATGACGACGCCGAAGGCGACGAGGCCGAGCAGGACGAGGAAGAGGCCGACAGCACCGGGCAGGACGACAGCCAGGAAGACGAGGAGACCGAGGCCAACCCCGAGCAGGACCAGGAGCAGACGGACGATCCCTCCGAGGCCACCGTCAGCATGGACGACATGGCCGAGACCGAAGAGGGCGAAGAGGCCGAGATGCCCGAGGGCGAGGCCCCGCTGGAGCCCCCGCCCCCTGCCCCCGCCTCCGAGGCCGACCCGAATTACACCGTCTATGACGGCACCTTTGACGAGGAGATCCCAGCCGAAGAGCTGGCCCAACCCGCCGAGCTGGAGCGGCTGCGCGACTATCTCGACCAGCAGCTCGAGCCGCTGAAGGGCGCGGTTTCGCGCCTCGCCAACAAATTGCAGCGCCGTCTTCAGGCCCAGCAGAACCGCTCGTGGGAGTTCGACCGTGAAGAGGGCATCCTCGACGCGGGCCGCCTTGCCCGCGTGGTCGCCAACCCGACCACGCCGCTCAGCTTCAAGGTCGAGAAGGACACCGAGTTTCGCGACACGGTCGTGACGCTCCTGCTCGACAATTCCGGCTCCATGCGCGGCCGCCCGATCAGCATTGCAGCGATCTGCGCCGATGTGCTGGCGCGCACCCTTGAGCGCTGCCAGGTGAAGGTGGAGATCCTCGGCTTTACCACCCGCGCATGGAAGGGCGGGCAGGCCCGCGAAAAGTGGCTCGCCGAGGGCCGCCCGCAAACCCCGGGCCGCCTGAACGACCTGCGCCACATCATCTACAAGAGCGCTGACGCGCCATGGCGCCGCGCCCGCGCCAACCTTGGCCTGATGATGAAAGAGGGCCTGCTGAAGGAGAACATCGATGGCGAGGCGCTGGAATGGGCGCACCGCCGCATGGTGAACCGCCGCGAGGTGAGGAAGATCCTCATGGTGATCTCGGATGGCGCGCCGGTGGATGATTCCACCCTTTCGGTGAACCCGGCGAACTACCTCGAAAAGCACCTGCGCGACGTGATCGCGATGATCGAGAAGCGACGCGCGGTGGAGCTTCTGGCCATCGGCATCGGCCATGACGTGACCCGCTACTACGACCGTGCGGTAACGATCACCGATGTCGAGCAGCTGGCCGGCGCGATGACCGAGCAACTGGCCTCGCTCTTCGATTCCGACCCGAGGGCGCGCGCTCGGGTGATGGGGATGAAGAAGGCGAGTTGAACCGTAGGGTGGGCAATCTGCCCACCTTCCGCGCGGTGGGCAGATTGCCCACCCTACGAGGATTTCTCATGTTTCAAACCTTCGACGCCCCCACCAATCCCGCCGATGGCCCGCCCCGCCTGAAGGCTCTGCGCGCGCGGCTTGCCGCCGAGGGCCTCACCGGCTTCCTCGTGCCCCGCGCCGACCGGCATCAGGGCGAATACGTGGCGCCTTGCGACGAGCGGCTGGCGTGGCTCACCGGCTTTTCCGGCTCCGCAGGCTTTGCCGCCGTGCTGCCCGAGATCGCCGGCGTCTTCATCGACGGGCGCTACCGGGTGCAGGTGAAGGCGCAGGTCGACACCGCCCATTTCGCCCCCGTCCCTTGGCCCGAAACGCGTCTGGCCGACTGGCTGATCGACCACGCCCCCGACGGCGCGAAGATCGGGTTTGACCCGTGGCTGCATAGCGTCAAGGAAGTGGCAGCACTGGAAAAGGCACTGACGGCCAAGGGCCTTGCACTGGTGCCGGTGGAGACCAACCCGGTGGATGCCATCTGGGACGATCGCCCGGCGGAGCCGTCCGAGCCGATCATTGCCCATCCGCTGCAATTTGCCGGTGAGAGCAGCGCCGACAAACGTGCGCGGCTTGGGGCGGACTTGGCCACGGCGAAGGTGGGCGCTGCCGTGATAACGCTGCCGGACTCGGTCTGCTGGCTCCTGAACATCCGCGGCTCCGATATCGCCCGCAACCCGATTGCGCGGGTGAACGCCGTGCTGGAAGCCTCTGGCAAGGTTGATCTTTTCTGCGATCCGGCACAGGCCGAAGGGCTGGAGCTTGGGCCCGACGTGGCGGTGCTGCCGCGCGAGGGCTTCGCCGCCGCGCTGGCCGAACTGGGCGGGCGGGTGCATATTGACCCGGAGAGCGCGCCCGAGGCGGTGGCGGCGTTTCTGCGGAGCAAGGCGGAGGTGGTTGAGGGGCCCGACCCTTGCCTGCTGCCGAAGGCCAAGAAGAACGCCGCCGAACTGGAGGGCATGCGCGCGGCGCATCTGCGCGATGCGGTGGCGATGGTGAAGTTTCTCGCATGGCTGGATGATGAGGCCGAGAGCGGCGGACTGACCGAGATCTCGGTGGTGGAGAAGCTCGAAGGCTTCCGCCGCGAGGCCAACGAGTTGCGAGAGATCAGCTTTGACACCATCAGCGGCGCCGGGCCGAACGGCGCCATCGTGCACTACCGCGTGACCCATGAGACCAACCGCCCGGTGAAGCCCGGCGAACTGCTGCTGGTGGACTCCGGCGGGCAATATCTTGACGGCACCACCGATATCACCCGCACCGTCACCGTCGGCCCCCCGCCCGAAGGCGCGGCAGAGGCCTTCACCCGCGTGCTGCAAGGCATGATCGCCGTGTCTCGGCTGGTCTGGCCGCGCGGCCGCGCCGGGCGCGATCTGGAGGCGGTGGCCCGCTATCCGCTTTGGGTGGTGGGCAAGGATTTCGACCACGGCACCGGCCACGGGGTGGGCGCCTACCTCAGCGTGCATGAGGGGCCGCAGCGGCTGAGCCGGGTCTCCGAGGTGCCGCTGGAGCCGGGAATGATCCTGTCCAACGAGCCGGGATATTATCGCGAGGGAGAGTGGGGCATCCGCATCGAAAACCTCATCGCCGTCGAGGAGGCCCCGCCCATGCCGGATGGCGATGGCCGCGACATGCTGGCCTTTCAGACCCTCACCTACGTGCCGATTGACCGGCACCTGATCGAAGTAGAGATGCTCTCGCGCGCGGAACGCGAATGGGTTGACGGCTACCACCGCTCCGTCTGGGCGCTGATCTCGGATCGGGTGAGCGGCGAGGTGAAGGACTGGCTCCGGCAGGCCTGCGCTGCGCTATAGCAGCGCGGGGCACCCCATGACATTTACCTGTCATGCGTTCCACCTATATAACCCCACCAAAGAACATAACAGGAGGTGAGGGATGGCCGACCATATCAAGATACGCAATGCGGATGGAACCTGGGTGGTGCGGGCCGGCGGCGCCGTGCTGGGCGAGAGCACAAATGCCCTTGAGCTGACCGAGGGTGACATGCCCTTTGTCATCTATTTCCCCCGCGCTGATATCGCCACGGCCTTCCTCGACAAGTCCGAAACCGTCACCCACTGCCCACATAAGGGCGATGCACAGCACTACGACATCGAGATCAAGTCGGGCACGATCAAGGATGCCGCGTGGTCTTACGAAGCGCCAAAGGCCGGGATGGAGCGGATCGAGGGCTACCTCGCCTTCTATGCCGAGAAGGTGACCGTGGAGCAGGTTTGAGCCTCCCGGCCCGTGCCGCCGGGCTGAACCGTAACACCAGTGGGGGCGCTGCCCCCACACCCCAGGGATTTTCGCAGGACCAATGAGGAGGCGGAACAGCCCTCCCCTCATTGGTCCGGAAAATATCCCCGCCGGAGGCCTCAAATCTCTTTTGGCCCGCAGTCTCAGCTATGTTCCTCGGCCGCCGTTTCGGCCAGTGCGCGGTTGTAGGCCCGCAGCGCGTCGAGGTGGAAAAGCGCCCCCATCAGCTCTCCCTTGCCGCCATCGCCCACCGGCGCGACCACGGGGATAAAGCTGTGGCCGCTGGTTTCGAACATCGGCAGGGCTGTTTCCAGCGTGGTGTCGGGGGCGAGCATGATGCCCGACGAGATCATCTCTTCGCAGGTATCGCGCGAGGCGGCGCGGGGGCTGTCGACGCCGCGCATCACCGCTGCGGCGGAGTGCACCGAGAGCAGGTAGGCCTGTGGCCCGGCGGCCATGCGGATGCCCCGGCGCTCCAGCTGGGTGAGAAAGAAACTGCGGTCGACAAGGCGGGAGGAGATGGCGGTGGAGAGCGAGACGGCGACCATCACCGCGAGGCCGGTCTGCCAGTCGCCCGTCAGTTCGAAAACGATGAGGGTGGTGGAAATCGGCGCGCCCAGCACGGCAGCCGCCAGCGCCCCCATGCCTGCCAGCGCGTAGAGCGTTGGTGTGCCGGAGACCTCGGGAAACACCCCGGTGGCCACCACCCCGAAGGCCAGCCCGGTGAGCGCGCCAACCATCAGCGAGGGCGAGAACATGCCGCCGCCCATCCGCCCGGCCATGGTGATGGCCACGGCGGCGACCTTGAGCACGACGAAAACGATTGCCTCGCGAAACACCAACTCGCCGGTGAGCGCGGCGGAGGTCGTTTCATAGCCGACGCCGATGATGTGCGGATAGAAAATCGCCAGCCCGCCCAGCAGCGCCCCGGCCATCGCCGGGCGTAGAAAGCGCGGCAGGCGGGTGGCCTGCATTACGCCGTTGCCGATGGAATCGGCCAGAAACACCGCCCGCATCAGCACCACGGCCACCAGCCCGCAGGTGATGCCGAGCAACAGGAAGGCCGGCAGCTCGACGTAAAAGCTCAGCACCCCGTCGCCGCCGAGGGTGAACTCGGCCACGTCGCCAAAGAAGGAGCGGCTCACCACTGTGCCCGCCACGCTCGCGATGACGATGGGGGCGAAGGCGTGCACCGCGAAATGCCGTAGCACCACCTCCAGCGCAAAGAGCGCCCCGGCGATAGGTGCGTTGAAGGAGGCAGAGACGGCGGCGGCCACGGCGCAGCCCAACAGGTCGCGCCCGGTCACCCCGTTCGCGTTGATCCGCTCGCTGACCCAAGAGGAAATGACAGCGGCAAGGTGCACCACCGGCCCCTCCCGGCCCGTCGATCCGCCCGAGGAGAGGGTGATGAGAGAGGCCAGCGCCGAGGCGAGGCCAGCGCGTTGCTCCACCCGGCCCCGGTTGAGCGCCGCGCCGTGGATCACATCGGCCACCGAGCGCACCCGCGCACCGGGCGCGAAGCGATCGAGGATCACCCCCACGGCCAGCCCGCCGAGGATGGGCAGCGTCAGCACCCACCACCACGGCAGAGAGGCGGCGAAAGAGTGGATCAGCCGGGTGTCATCGGTGCCGTAGAGCGCGCCTTGCAGCCAGTCGATCCCGAGGCGGAAGAGGCAGGCGGCATAGCCAGAGGCGACCCCGAGGGCCAGCGCGATGAACCAGAACTGCACCTGGCTTGGCCCGCGTTGGCGCAGGATGCGGATCAGCGTATCGGCCACCTCGCGCAGCTCGGACAGGCGTTGGCGCAGCGGCCCTGCCGCCTTCGCTTCGCTCCCCTGCCCTTCGCTCTCGCTCACCCACGCCCCCGTTCTGCCGCACCGGGCCCTGCGCGCGTGCCGCTCTTCCCCGGGCGGCCCGTTTCGCCTAGGGTGGCGTCCGGTGTAGCGCGAGGAGGAGTGATGCCTTTCAACGAGGCGCAGACCGGCCTTAGGGCCGTTCTAGGCGATCGGCTGAGCCGCTCCAAGAGTGATCTGGAGCAGCATGGCCGAAGTGAGACGCATTTTCCGCTGACCCCGCCTGAGGCCGTGGCCTATCCGGAGAGCACCGCAGAGGTGGCGCAGATCGTGAAGGCCTGCGCCGCGGCCCGTTGCCCGGTGGTGGGCTGGGGCGCGGGCACCTCGCTGGAGGGGCACGGGCTGGCGGTGCAGGGCGGCGTGGCGGTGGACTTCAGCCGCATGGACAAGGTGCTGGAGGTGCGCCCCGAAGACATGGTGGCCGTGGTGCAGCCCGGCGTCACCCGCGAGCAGTTGAACCATGAGCTGCGGGCCACGGGCCTGTTCTTTCCGGTCGATCCGGGGGCCAATGCCACGCTGGGCGGCATGGCCGGCACGCGGGCCAGCGGCACCACCGCCGTGCGCTACGGCACCATGGCCGAGAACGTGCTGGCGCTGGAGGTGGTGCTGGCCAGCGGCGAGGTAATCCGCACCGGCTCGGGCGCGCGCAAGGCCTCCAACGGGTATGACCTGACCCGGCTAATGGTTGGCTCGGAGGGCACGCTGGGGCTGATCACCGAGCTGACGCTCAAGCTGCAGGGCCAGCCCGAGGCTACGGCGGCGGCCACCTGCGCCTTCGAAAAGATCGGCGACGCGGTGGATTGCGTGATCGCCACCATTCAGGCCGGGCTACCGATGGCGCGAATCGAATTTGTCGACGGCCCGACGGTTGAGGCCGTAAATGCCTACTCTGGCGCGGATTTCCCGGCGAGCCCTCACCTTCTGGTAGAGTTCCACGGCTCGGAGACGTCGGTTGCCGCCGACGCGCAGTTTTTTGGCGAACTTGTGAATGACATGAACGGCCACAGCTTTCGGTGGGCCGAGCGGGCCGAAGACCGCACCGCGCTCTGGCACATGCGCCACCACGCCTATTGGGCAATCCTCGCCAGCCGCAAAGGCTCTACGGCGATTGTGACCGACATGTGCGTGCCGATCTCGCGGCTCGCAGATGCGGTAGAGGCCACGGCGACAGACATCGAAGCAGCCGGGTTGGAGGGGCCGATTTTGGGCCATGTAGGGGATGGGAACTTTCATGCCATCCTGTTGATCGACAAGGACAATCCGCAGCACTGGCAGAAGGCCAAACACATTGCCGATACCATGGCCGAACGCGCCCTCGCCTTTGGCGGAACGATCACCGGCGAGCATGGGGTGGGCATGGGAAAGTTGCACATGATGGAGGCAGAGCACGGCGCGGCATGGGGGCTGATGGCCGAGTTAAAGGCGGCACTCGATCCACTCGATATTCTCAATCCGGGGAAGGTCGTCCGACCGCGTGACACCACCGGAAACACACCGTTTCCAGTGTGAATTAACCATGCGGTAGCTAAGGCACTAGATTATAACGACATTAAGACTAAATTGTGTCTAGTTGAAATTGGGATGTCTCACTCATGACTATCAAATCACTTACCACCGCTGCCGCCCTTGGGCTGAGCGCGATATTCACCGCTCAATCCGCCGATGCGCGGCTCGTTATTCACTGCAATCGCGGTCCGATTCCGTCGAACCCGATGATCAACGGCCACTACGAGAACTTCGTCGAGAGCCTGATGGAGAACTTCGTGATGACCGAGCAGGAGGCGCAACGCGTCGCCCGTCAGGTTTGCGGCAACATGGGCGCCGTGGGCGACCTCGACTATCTCGTCGATCTCACCTTCGAAGCCACGGCTCCTTACGAGCGCCGCTAACACGCCGCGCCCGGCCCGGCCAAAAGACCTCTCCGGGGCAACGCCAAGTCGCCCCGGTTTCGTCTAAATTTGGGCAAAATTTTAAGACAGGTTGTGGAGAGTGAAGCCTAGAACGGGCTTCGCACCCCATTTTCCCATGTGTCGTCGTACAACCGCCGGAGCCTGTCATGAAACGTCATACTCTTCCGATCGCCGCCCTCGCGCTTGCCCTCACCGCCGTTTCGGCCTCCGCCGCCGGTGTGAAGATTTCTTGCGCCCGTGGCCCGCTGCCCAAGGTCTCGCTGATCAACGGCCCGAAGCCGATTTTCGTCAAGAGCATCGAAGCCAATTACGCCGTGAGCCACGAAGAGGCGAAGGCTGCTGCGGCTTACGTGTGCGCCGATATGGCTGCCGTGGGCAATGCCGAGCTTCTGCGCGCCCGGACCCGCGCCGCGCTGGCCAACTACCGCCGCCGCTGAGGGTGCTGCGGGGCAAAGCGCCCCGCGCTGCCCACCCGAGTTACCCGGCCAATAGGGCCCGTGCTGCGGCGCGGGCCTCTTCTGTTACGGTCTCGCCTGCCAGCATCCGCGCCAGTTCATCCACCCGCGCGGGCGCGTCGAGCGGCGTAACGGTCGAGAGCGTTTGGCCTTTCGCCACCCGCTTCTCCACCCGCCAGTGATGCGCGCCCATGGCGGCCACCTGCGGGCTGTGGGTGACGACAAGCACTTGCCCGGAGGCCGCAAGCCCGGCAAGGCGACGTCCCACGGCATCTGCGGTGGCCCCGCCCACACCCCTATCGATCTCGTCAAAGATCATCGTCAGGCCGGTGGTGTGGCGGGTCAGGCAAACCTTTAGCGCCAGTAGGAACCGGCTGAGTTCGCCGCCCGAGGCAATCTTGTTCAGCGGTCCGGCCGGGGCGCCCGGGTTTGTGGCCACGGTAAAGGTGACGGCATCGGCGCCCTCCGGGCCGGGCTCGGCGGGCTCGATCACGGTGGAAAACACCGCGCGCTCCATTTTCAGCGGCGCAAGCTCTGCGCTCATCGCCTTGTCGAGCTTGGCCGCGGCCTTGGAGCGCGCCTCGGTCAGCCGGGCGGCGGCGGCCTCGAAGGCGGCCTCGGCCTCGCGCGCCTCTTTCTCCAGCGCGGCAATCCCGCCCTCGCCCGCATCCAGCGTTTCCAGCTTGGCGGCCAGATCGGCGGTGAGCGCGGCCAGATCGTCGGGGGCAACGCCGTGCTTGCGGGCCAACCCACGAATGGCAAAGAGCCGCTCCTCGGTGGCCTCCAGCTCACGCGGATCGTGGCTGAGCGCATCCAGCGCCTCGCCCACGCCCTGCTCGGCCTCCCCCAGCGCATCCACCGCGCGAGAGAGCGCCTCCAGCGCGGCATCCAGATGGCCCTCGGCGGCTTCGGCGGCCCCGTCGAGCCAGCGCGTGGCGTCCGAGAGCATGCCCTCTGCGCCGGACGGCCCGAGCGCCTGATGCGCTTTCTCGATATCTTCGCGGATGCGCCCGGCGGCCTGCATCTGGCGGCGGCGGGTGTCCAGCTCGGCCTCTTCGCCGGGCTGCGGATCGAGCGCGGAGAGCTCGCCTGCCGCGTGGCGCAAGAACTCCTCCTCAGCCGCCAGCGCCGCCTGCGCCGCGCGGGCCTGCTCCAGCGCCTGCACCGCCTCGCGGCGGGCCCGCCATGCGGCGCGGGTGGGGGCCAGATCCACACCAGCAAACTCATCGAGCAGCGCCCGGTGGCCGCGCGGGTTGAGCAGGCCGCGGTCATCTTGTTGGCCATGCAACTCAACCAGCACATCCGAAAGCGCCCGCAGCACCTCGCCGGACACGCGCCTGTCGTTCACCCAAGCGGTCTTGCGGCCATCGGCAGTGTTGACCCGGCGCAGGATAAGCTCATCGCTCGCCGGCAGGCCCGCCTCCTCCAGCACGGCACGGGCGGCGTGGCCTGGCTCCAGCGCAAACTCGGCCACCACCTCGCCCTGCTCGGCCCCGGCGCGCACCAGCTCGGCACGGCCACGCCAGCCCAGCACAAAGCCAAGCGCATCCAGCAGGATGGACTTGCCCGCCCCGGTCTCGCCGGTGAGCACATTGAGGCCGGGCGCGAAGCTGAGTTCGAGCCGGTCGATAATGAGCAAATCGCGTATGTCGAGCCCGCGCAACATGGGCTGTTTTTACCCCCCGTGGCCGGTTAGAGCCACTCGCCCTTCACCATCTGGCGATAGATCTTCCGCAGCCAGTTGTCGCCCTTGGCCTGGGCCTGAAGGTTGCGGCGGGCCAGCAGAGTGTAGGTATCGTCATACCACTCCGACGAGCGGTAGTTATAGGCAAGGATCGCCCCCGCCGTCTGCGCCTCGGCAGTCAGCCCAAGCGAAAGATAGGCCTCCACCAGACGGTGCAGCGCCTCGGGGGTTTGCGTGGTGGTCTGGAACTCTTCCACCACCACCCGGAAGCGGTTGATGGCCGCAAGATGGTGGCCGCGCCGCAGGTAGTACCGGCCAATCTCCATTTCCTTCGCCGCAAGGTGGTCGAAGGCGAGATCGAACTTGAGGATCGCGGAAGAGGCATATTCGCTGTCAGGATACTTCTCGATCACTTCGCGCAGCGCCTGAAGCGCTTGGAAGGTGAGGCCCTGATCGCGGCCAACCTCGTCGATCTGGTCATAGTAGGACAGCGCGAGGAGATACTGCGCGTAGGCGGCATCATCCTCGGCGGGGTAAAAATCAAGGTAGCGCTGCGCGGTGGCGCGACTGTTTTCATAGTCGCGGGCACGGTGGAAGGCGAAGGCCTGCATGATCAGCGCACGCTTGGCCCAGACCGAATAGGGATAGAGCCGCTCGACCTCAGAGAAGGTCTCGGCGGCATCCTCGGGCTTGCCGGTCTCAAGCGTGTATTCGCCCTGCTTGTAAATCTGTTCGGGGGTCAGGTCTTCAAGACTCTTCTCGGTCCTGGCCTGAAACGCGCCACAGCTCGACAGCAGAAGCACAAGCGCTACCGTCCCTGCCAGCCCTGCTCGCCCTTTCTGCGCCGCCATTCTTGCCTAACCCCGTGACTTTATTGCCCGCATAGCCCGTGGCCTGCGGAGATTACGAGGGGTGTAGCACAAGAAATTGCGGTGCAAAATGGCTTTGGCGCACATCGGATGTTCAAAAGCCTCGGAGGGGCCGGGTTGCAACGGCGTGGCAGAGGCTCAGGCGACGAGCCGCAGGTCGCGGCTTTTGAGGCCGGTGCCGGGCAGTTGGCGGGCCATATCGCTGTCGCAGGTCACGATCTCATAGGCCGAAGGGTCGGCAAAGAGCGCGTGAAGCAGGGCATTGGTCAGCGCGTGGCCCGCGCGGCGGCCGGTGTAGCGGGCCAGCAGCGGATGGCCGGCAAGGGCCAGATCGCCAAGCGCGTCGAGCATCTTGTGGCGCACCGGCTCATCGCTGTGGCGCAGGCCACCGGGCGACAAGACCTTTTCGCCTTCGACCACAACCGCGTTCTCATAGGTGCCGCCAAGCGCCTTGCCCTCCGCGCGCATCGCCTCGACATCGGCGGCGCGGCAGAAGGTGCGGCTATCGCAGAGTTCGCGAACGAAGGCACCGTTGGCCATGTTCATCGAGCGGGTCTGCGCGCCGATCGCGGCATCTTCAAAGTCGATCCCAAAGTCGATGTGCAGGCTGTCGTCCGAAGGCTCGAGCCGGGCCACCGCGTCGCCGCGGCGCACTTCAACGGGCTTGAGTACGCGGATCGCGCGGATCGGGGCGTCCAGCACGCGCAGGCCAGCCTTTAGAATGGCGCCGACGAAGGGCGCAGCAGAACCATCGAGGATCGGCACTTCGGGGCCGGAAACCTCGATCAGCGCGTTGTGCACGCCGCAGCCCGCGAGGGCGGCCATCACGTGCTCTACCGTCGAGAGAGATACGCCGTCGTCATTGGTCAGAAGGGTGCAGAGCGGGCTTTCCACCACCGCGTCCCAGCGGGCAGGCAGAAAGGCGTCGCCCTTCACAGCGTCGGTGCGGCGGAACCAGATCCCCTGGTCAGCCATCGCCGGCTTCAGCGTGATCCGCGCGGGGCGGCCTGAATGCAGGCCCACGCCCGAAAGCGTCACGTTCTTGTTCAGCGTCGTTTGCACCAAATGCCTCTTTGAGACTGCCTCAATTCCTGTCCCCAGGCACAATCGGCCCGGTTGCAAGGGAGATAGGCGGCTGGGCCGTGAGCCTCAACTCAATCTTTGCAACGGTCTGTAACATGGGCGGCGGAGGGTGTGGCGAGACTGTGCCGACAGCATGAAGCCCTGCCCACAACCTCCTGCCCCACAACAAAAAAAGGGCCGGTCTCCCGGCCCTTTTTCTGACTGTATATCGTGACCCGGGTCAGTTGGCCTGACGCCGCAGGAAGGCCGGAATTTCGATCCGCTCCTGCTCGGGATCAACCTCTTCCTCGTGGTCGAGCTGCGGCTGGCGGTAGGCCGGGCGCTGCTGTTGGGCAGCGGCAGAGCTGACCGGCGGCTCGCGGTGTGCGGGCTGCTGGGGCTGGCCTTCACTGCCATGTCCGGCCATCCGGGTGATCAGAGAGCCGATGCCGAAGCGGGCCTTGTGATCGGCGGCAGCGGCGGGCTGCTGACCCTGCGGCTCGGGCGCCGGTGCGGCGGCGGCAGGGCGCTGCTGGGGCTGGGCCTCGGCGGCGGGCTGACCGGCACCGGGCACCTTGCGCACGGCCTGATGCAGACGGGCAAGAGCCTCGGCCGAAGGCGTGCCGGGCGCGCGGGCAACCTCGGGCTGCGGCGCGTAGTCGGCGGCAGGCTCGGCGGCTTCCAGCGGCTCGGCTTCAGCGGCGGGGCGGTAGGCCGGCGGCGGAAGATCGTCGCTGGCGGGGGCTTCCGCCTCTTCACGGGCCGGGGCGCGGAAGGCGGGGAAGAGCGAAGGCTCTTCGGCCTCGGCCTGCGGCGCGGGGGCCGGTTGCGGCTGGCGCTCGACAGAGGCCGGGCGGGCCCCGGTGATCGAAACCTGCGGCGCAGCGGCGGGCGCGGCGGCCACGGGGGCCTCTTCCACCGGGCGCGGCGCGGCGGCGGGGGCTTCGGCCTCTTCCTGCGCGGAGGGCTGAGCGAGTGGGGCGGCCAATGAGCGGCGCGGCACCGGAATTTCGCGCTCTTCGTCCATCACGTCGATGCCGGTGGCAACGACCGACACACGCATGAAGCCTTCCAGCGAGGTATCGAGCGTGGAGCCGACGATGATGTTGGCGTCGCTGTCCACCTTCTCGCGGATCTCGTTGGCGGCCTCGTCGAGTTCAAACAGGGTGAGGTCATGCCCGCCGGTGATGTTGATCAGCACGCCCTTGGCGCCGTTCAGGCTGATTTCGTCGAGCAGCGGGTTGGCGATGGCCTTCTGCGCGGCCTGCTTGGCGCGATCTTCGCCCTCGGCCTCGCCGGTGCCCATCATCGCTTTGCCCATCTCGTCCATCACCGCACGGACGTCGGCGAAGTCGAGGTTGATCAGGCCGGGGCGCACCATCAGGTCGGTCACGCCTTTGACGCCCTGGTAGAGCACGTCATCGGCCAGCGCGAAGGCTTCGGTGAAGGTGGTTTTCTCGTTCGCCAGCCGGAACAGGTTCTGGTTGGGGATGATGATCAGCGTGTCGACGACCTTTTGCAGGGCCTCAACGCCCTCCTCGGCCTGACGCATCCGCTTGCCGCCTTCAAACTGGAACGGCTTGGTGACAACGCCCACGGTGAGCACGCCCAGCTCGCGGGCGGCCTGTGCGATGATCGGAGCAGCGCCGGTGCCGGTGCCGCCGCCCATGCCGGCGGTGATGAAGCACATGTGTGCGCCTGCAAGATGGTCGATGATTTCTTCAATGGTCTCTTCCGCAGCGGCGGCGCCAACCGTGGGCCGTGCGCCCGCGCCGAGGCCTTCGGTGGCCTTCACGCCCATCTGGATACGGGCCGCCGCGGCAGATTGCTGAAGCGCCTGCGCGTCGGTGTTGGCCACTACGAACTCGACACCGTCGAGCTCTTTTTCGATCATGTTGTTGACCGCGTTGCCCCCTGCCCCGCCGACACCGAACACGGTGATCCGCGGCTTGAGGTCCAATTCGGTCGGCATGGTGAGATTCAAAGTCATCTGATTTCCGCCTGTCTCTTTTTTGTTCAAGTCCCCGGGCGAGCCACTGACGGCGCCCCACCGCCTAAAATGACTCGAAATTTAAGGCACTTTATCGCTTTGGCCGCGATGCGTCACCCGAAAAACGCAAAAATGCCACAATTTGTAGTGGATTTCCTCCGGCCCTTCGGCGGGATTTTGCGTATGCCACTTCATATTGGGGTCACCAGTTATCGCGGAACCATTTCATTGCCCGTTTTAGCGACCGGGCCGGGTAGGTTTCGGCGGGTATGTCGAAGTCCCACCACTCGTCTTGCGGGTGTGCCGAATAGAGGCAAAGCCCTACCGCCGCCGAGAAGGCCGAGCCGGTGGCGGCCTGAGGCAGGCCCTGCACCCTCAGCGGGCGGCCAAGGCGCACCTGCTGGCCAAGAATGCGCGAGGCCAGCTCATCGAGGCCGAGGATCTGAGAGCCACCGCCGGTCAGCACGATGTTCTGGCTCGGCAGATGGTCAAATCCCGCCGCATCGAGGCGCACGCGCACCTCCTCCAGAATTTCCTCCACCCGGGGCCGCATGATGCCGATCAGCTCGCTGCGGGATACGGCGCGCTGGTCGTGGTCCCAATCGCCGGTATCGCCGCCCAGCGGGATCATCTCGCGGTCATCCATACCGGTGGCCACCACGCCGCCGTGGCGGGTTTTGATCCATTCGGCCTTCTGCGGGCTCACCTGGAGCCCTTGGCTGATGTCGCGAGTGATGTGATCGCCGCCCAGACGCACGCTATCGGCGTAGATCATGTGTTTCTTGATGAAAACCGAGAGCGTCGTCGCCCCGCCGCCCATGTCGATACAGGCCGAGCCAAGCTCTTGCTCGTCTTCCACCAGCGCCGAAAGGCCGCTGACATAGGCGCTGGAGGCCAGCCCCGCCAGCTCAAGGTCGCAGCGTTTGATGCAATAGAGCAGGTTCTGCACAACGCTCGTCTCGATGGTCAGCAAATGCATGTCAGCGGCCAGCCGGTTGCCGATCTGCCCGCGCGGGTCGATCAGGCCGGAGCGGTGGTCGATGGCGAAGTTCACCGGATGGGCATGCAGCGCCTGCCGCCCCGCCCCGAAATCGGGCACCACGCAGGAGGCCAGCACACGCGCCACATCCTGCTCGCTCACCACGCTATCGGCCAGCTCAATCGCGCCGTCCAGCCCATAGCTGCGCGGACGCGCCCCGGCGAAGGCGGCAATCACGTGATCCACCCGTACCCCGGCCATTTTCTGCGCCGCCTGCACCGCCGTGCGGATGGCGCGTTCGGTCTCTTGCATGGCGTCGATCTCACCAAAGCTCACACCGCGCGAGCGCGTGGTGGCCGCGCCGATCACCCGGAAGCTGGATTGCCCGGCGAGGCTGCCCACCCCGTCGCTTTCGCGAAAACGGCCCGGCCCGTCAAAGCGGAGCACGAGGCAGGCGATTTTGCTGGTGCCCACGTCGAGAATGGCAATGACCCCACGGTCCATCGCCTGTTTGCGCATCCGCCGCATGGCGCGCTGATTGTCATAGAGATCGGTCATCAGCCGTTCGAGCCTCCGATTTCGAGCGATTTGATCCGGCGGAACTCTTCCACCGCTCCGGGGGCCATCCGAAGGGTCGGACGGCCAGGAATGCGCATGTCGATGACAGCAAGGTCGCGGCCCAGCATGTCTTCGGCCTCATCAAGGGCAATCACCCGCTCCAGCGCGGCAACGGGGCCAGCCTCGGGCAGTTGAATCACCTGATCCCGGTCCAGCACCACATCCCAGCGGCGCTCGCCCCGGCGGATCAACCCGCGCAACCGGCCCGCCAGCGGCAGGGCTGCGGCATAAATGGCACGGGCCTCAGCCACGGCGGCGGGCGTATCGGCCCCCCGGCCTACCACCAGCGGCAGATCGGGGCGCAGCCCGCGCGAGATCAGCGGCGCAACACGGTGGCCGGTTTCATCGAGCAGCAGCAGCGAACCATCGCGCTTGCGCCAGACCAGCGCCGGAATGCGCTCTTCGACCTCCACCAGCAGCACACCGCCGGGACGGATGCGCACATGGACGCCAGCCACCGCATCGAGCGCCTCAACCGTCTCGCGGGTGGCATCAAGATCCATATCAAAGCTGGAGAGCGGAAATTCATAAGGCACCAGCGCGCGAATATCGCCCGCAAGCTCTTCGGAGGCACCTTCGACGGCGAGCATCTTCACCATGAACTCGGGGCGTTCCTCCACCGAGCGGCGGGCATCGCTGATCAGGTCTGTCACCTGCGTACGGCGACCCTCATCGGAGAAATACCACGTCACCGCCAGCGCCACGGCAGCCAGCGGCAGGCCCACGCGCAGCAGGCGGCGGTAGAAGGGCGTCAGCCAGAGCCGCTCCAGCCGGTAGGCCACGCGCGAGGGCGCGGGGTCACGCCGGGGGGCATCGGCAGGGCGTTTCAGCGACCGCATGAGGCATCCTCCACGATCCAGCGACAGAAGGCGCCAAAGGAGTATCCGGCGTGCTCGGCATGTTCGGGGCTGAGCGAGGTGGGCGTCATCCCGGGCTGAGTGTTGGTTTCCAGCAGCACGAGACCGGCGACGCCCTTGGCCTCATCCCAACGAAAATCGGTGCGCGAAATGCCCCGGCAGCCCAGCGCCCGATGCGCCGTCAGCGCGTGGGCGCGACAGGCCTCGGTGATCTCTCCGGGCACATCGGCGGGGCAGATGTGGCGCGAGCCGCCCTCGGCGTATTTCGCCTCGTAGTCATACCAGCCGTCGGTGAGGATCTCGGTCACGCCCAGCGCCTCATCGCCCATCACGGTGCAGGTCAGTTCCCGGCCCGGCGCGAAGGCCTCGACCATCAGCACCGCAGCGGCATCGTCGGCCAGCTTGGGCGGGCTGTTGGCATCCTCATGGACGATATAGATGCCCACCGAGGAGCCCTCGTTATAGGGCTTCACCACATAGGGCGGGGGCAGCACATGCGCCGCCTCGATCTCGTCGCGGCCCGCCAGCTTGCTCGCCACCACCGGCAGGCCGTGAGCCCGGTAGAGCGCCTTGGTGCGCTCCTTGTCGATGGCGGTGGAGGAGGCCAGCACGCCGGAGTGGGTGTAAGGAATGCCGAGCCATTCGAGCAGGCCCTGAATACAGCCATCCTCGCCCCAGCGGCCATGCAGCGCGTTGAACACCACGTCGGGCGCCAGCGCCTTCAGCCGCTCGGCCACGTCATCCCCTGCGTCGATTTCGGTCACGTCAAAGCCTTCCGACCGGAGCGCCTTTGCGCATTCCCTGCCGGTGGAGAGCGAAACCTCACGTTCCGCAGATGGGCCGCCCATAAGGACAGCAACATTCTGGACTGTCCTGCTCGACATGTCCGCCTCTGCCATCGGGCGATGGTTTTTGCGCGTGGTATTCGCGCTTCGCCCTTGTTTTGTTGATGCTTGAGCCGGTTCGTTGACCGCTCAGCCGCCTGCCTTTTCCGGGGCCGGTTCACCGACCCTCATGATTTCCCACTCTAGCGTTACACCGCTGGTTTCGTAAACCTTTTTTCGGATCTGCTCGCCGAGATTTTCAAGGTCGGCGGCACTGGCGTTGTCGGCGTTGGTGAGGAAGTTGGAATGCTTCTCGCTCATCACCGCCCCGCCCTCGCGCGCGCCCCGCATCCCGGCGTCGTCGATGAGCTTCCAGGCCTTCAACTCGTGAGTGTCATCGGCCTTGCCCGTCGAGGAAAATCCGGCGGGGTTGCGGAAGGTCGAGCCTGCCGTGCGGTCCTTCGTGGGCTGGGAGGCATCGCGCTTGGCCAGTTGCTCCTCCATCCGCTCCTCCAGCGTGGCGGGCGCGCGCTCTGCCCCCTCGAAAGTGGCCGAGACAATCACCGCGCCCTCGGGCAGGTCAGACTGGCGATAGCGCAGGTTCAGCTCCTCCGGCGAAAGCGTGGCGCGGCTGCCGTCGCGCAGCACCACATCCACCGATTGCAGGTAGTCAGCGACATAAGAGCCATAGCAGCCCGCGTTCATCCGCACGGCCCCGCCGATGGCGCCGGGAATGGTGCGCAGAAAGGTCAGGTCGACGCCCGCCGCCGCCGCCTTGCGCGCCACATGCGCATCCAGCGCCGCCGCCCCCGCCGTCACCCGGCGGCCCTCAACCTCGATCCCGTTGAACCCGCGCCCAAGCCGGATCACCACAGCCCGGATGCCGCCATCGCGCACGATCAGGTTGGAGCCAACGCCCATCGGAAAGACCGGGATCGCCGGGTCGAGCGCCGCGAGGAAGGCTTGGAGGTCGTCGAGATCGGCAGGCTGAAACAACCAATCGGCAGGCCCGCCCACGCGCAGCCATGTGAGATCGTTCAGGGGACGGTCGGGCGTGAGGGTGCCACGCACTTGGGGAAGCTCTGTCATGGAGGCGTTATTGCCGGGCGGCGCGACGGGCGCAAGCCGGGCGGCGCATCATGGCCGTTCGGCCTTTCTTCGCAGCTGCGATGGGGGGCCAGAGGAGCCGAAGCGCTACCCCCGAACGCGCCACCACGCAATCGCCACCCCCGCCACGGCCCCAACCAGCCCCGGCAACAGCACCCAGAGCAGCAGAAACGCGTGGCCTACGTTGTCCCAACCCACCGGGCCGCGGCCGAGCCAGAGCTTCAATCCGATGCAAATGGCCAGCATGCCGCCAAGGTAAATCGCGCCGCCGAGCGGGCTCATCCAGCGCAACCAGAAGCCGAGCAGGCCGAAAATCAGGGCCGATCCGGCGGCGACGGCGTGGAGTTCATGAAACATGGGCGCCACTCTTCCCTGCGCACCGCCCTTCTGGCAAGGGGGGTGCCGCTCAGCCGTCTGCCTTGCGCCGTGCGCCCTTGAGCCAGCGCCAGAGATACACCACTGGCCAGCGCAGCACCGAGACGCCTGCCGCCATGCAAGCCAGCCCGATGAACGGGCCGTTCTCATAGGTCACCCAGCCGAGCAGCGGGATGCCGAGGGCGATGAGCACATAGGCGCGGGTCCAGTGGTTGTCCTTCGAGGGGATCATGGCGGCGAGGTTGGCGGCCAGGGCCCAGGCGAAGAAGCAGATGAGCGAGGGGGTCATGCGCGGGCTTTCCCGGTGAATTTGCGGATCAGGTGCCCCAACGGGCGGCGGAAGAAAGACACAAAAACAGCAATCGCGACGACGCCCGGAACCGGGCCGTATTCGGCGAACAGCAGGCCGATCAGCACGAAGGCCCCGGCGATCAGCGCCAATCCGGGCACGAGTTGCCAGCGCATCGGCAGGAAGGCCGTGGCGCTGGCGGCAAACACCCAGAGGATCGCAGCGATCAAAAGCAGGCTCACGGAGCATCCCTTTCGGCCCGTCCCCTCGGGAGCGCGGCACCACCTCCGGCACCACGCCCGAAACGCCCCAGCGCGCAGCCTAGCACAGGCGCACGCCGAAAAGTGTTAACGGCGCTGCGAAAGCTCCGGGGAGGGCGGCACAGCTTCAATGCTCCGCCCTTAGCCCTTGAGCCTCTCAGGCAGGTTGTTCGCCCAGGCCGAGATCGTGCCCGCCCCGAGGCAGACAACCATGTCGCCCTCGCGGCCCTGCTCGCGCACGAGGCGCACAAGGTCATCCTCGGAGAGGATCGCGCGGGCGTGGCGGTGGCCGTGGGCGATGAGCCCGTTCACAAGGTCATCGCGGGAGGCCCCGGGGATCGGATCTTCGCCAGCGGCATAGACCTCGGCAATCGCCACCACATCGGCCTCGTTGAAGCAGGCGCAGAAATCGTCGAACAGGCCCGACAGGCGCGAGTAGCGGTGCGGCTGGTGCACGGCGATCACCCGGCCCTCGGTCGCCTGACGCGCGGCCTTGAGCACGGCGGCGATCTCTACGGGGTGGTGGCCGTAATCGTCGATGATGGTCACGCCATCGACCACGCCCACGCGGGTGAAGCGGCGGTTCACCCCGCCGAAATTGGCCAGGGCGGATTTGATCTCTTCGGCCTTCATGCCGAGGTGGCGGGCCACGGCCACCGCCGAAAGCGCGTTGGACACGTTATGGTCGCCCGGCATCGGCAGGGTGCAGCCCTCGATCACCGCATCCTCGGCTTGCAGCTTGATGTCAAAATGCGCCACGCCCGCCTTGTAGGTGAGGTTCACCGCGCGCACGTCGGCCTGGGCGTTGAAGCCATAGGTCACAACGCGGCGGTCGGTGACGCGACCCACCAGCGCCTGCACATCGGCGTCATCGGTGCAGCAGACGGCAAGGCCGTAGAACGGGATGTTCGACACGAAATCGAGAAAGCCCTGATGCAGCGCCTCCTCGGTGCCCCAATGCTCCATGTGCTCGGGGTCGATGTTGGTGACGATGGCAATGGTGGCGGGGAGGCGGTTGAAGGTGCCGTCGCTCTCGTCGGCCTCTACCACCATCCACTCGCCCTGCCCCATCCGGGCGTTGGAGCCATAGGCGTGGATGATGCCGCCGTTGATGACGGTCGGGTCAATCCCGCCCTCGTCGAGCAGGGCGGCGACCATGGTTGTGGTCGTCGTCTTGCCGTGGGTTCCGGCGACGGCGATGTTGGACTTCAGCCGCATCAGCTCGGCCAGCATCTCGGCGCGGCGCACCACCGGCAGGCCACGCGCGCGGGCGGCGTCAAGCTCTGGGTTGCCCGGCTTGATGGCCGATGAGATCACGATGACCTCGGCGCTTTCGAGGTTTTCGGCGGCCTGCCCCTCAAAGACCGTCGCGCCAAGGCTTTCCAGCCGCGCGGTGATCTTGCTTTTCTTCAGGTCAGAGCCCTGCACCTGATAGCCGAAATTCAGCAGCACCTCGGCAATGCCCGACATGCCGATGCCGCCGATGCCGACAAAATGGATTGCCCCAAGCTGTGTCGGGAGTTTGGTTACACCCTGCATGATATTGCTTCCGTCCATGTCACTGCCTCATACCTGCTCGCCAGAGTTGTCTCCGGTCGGTTTCACCGTTCCTTGCTGCGCCAGTGCATCCACTAGCGCCACCAGCCGCTCCGTCGCATCCGGCTTGCCCGTGGAGAGCGCCGCGACAGACATCTGCGTTGCCCCTTCGGGGCTGTCGAGAATTGTGCGCATTTGCGCCGCGAGGGCTTCCGGGTCAAGCCGTTTCTCGGGGATCAGAATGGCCGCCCCCGCGTCAACCAGCCCGCGTGCATTGGCCGTCTGGTGGTCGCCGGTTGCGGCGGCAAAGGGGATCAGAATGGCCGGGCGCCCGATAACCGAGAGGTCGGCCACGCTGGAGGCCCCGGCGCGGGTGATCACCAGCTGCGCCTCGGCCATGCGCTCGGGCACGTCCGAAAAGAACGGCTGCACCGTGGCGTCGATTCCGGCGTTTGCGTAAAACTCGGTGACACGCGCCTCATCTTCGGGCCGCGCCTGATGGCTCACGCGGATGTGCTGGCGATGCGCCTCGGGCAGCGCGGCAATGGCGGCGGGCACCACATCCGAAAGGATGCGCGCGCCCTGGCTGCCGCCCATGACCAGCACCGACATCGGGTAATCGCCCGGCGGGATATAGGGCGCAGCGGCCCGCTCCAGAATGGCGGCACGCACTGGGTTGCCAATGTCATGCCCCTCTGTGCCCTCGGGCAGTTCGGTGGGCCATGTGCCGCAGGCGATGGCGTGAACGCGCTTGGCGAAGAGCTCGTTCACCCGGCCCAGCACACCGTTTTGCTCATGGATCGCCCGCGGGCGCTTCAGCAGCGTGGCCGCCGCCAGCGCCGGGATCGAGGGGTAGCCGCCAAAGCCCACAACCACGGCGGGCTTGTCGCGCATCATCTTCACCGCCGCCGAAATCGTGCCGCCCGCGATGCGGAAGGGCACGGCCAGCTTGGCCAGCAGCCCGCCGCGCGCGAAGGTGGCCGAGGAAAGCACCTCGATCTCCACCGCCTCGGGAAAGCCCCCGGTGTAACGCGCGCCGCGCGCATCGGTCGAAAGTTTCACGCGCCAGCCCCGCGCCAGCATCGCCTCGGCCAGCGCCTGTGCCGGAAACATATGCCCGCCCGTGCCTCCGGCGGCGATGATGAGAAGGGGCTGCGTCATTTGTCTGCTCCGGCGTTGCTTTGGGTGGAGCCGGGGGATTGAGTATTTTCAGCAAGAAAATGAAGCAGGTTTCGCGTCACGCCGACCTCCGCAGCAGGATATCGCCGATCTGCCCTTGCGGGCGGGTGCGGGTGAAGGCCAGCAGCATGCCAACGAGAATGCCCCCGGCAATCATCGAGGAGCCGCCGTAAGAGACAAACGGCAGCGTCATGCCCTTTGCGGGCAAGAGCCGCACCGCAACGCCCATGTTGATCATCGCCTGCACGCCGAACATGCAGGCCAGCCCGGTGCCGGCAAGGCGGATGAAGGGATCACGCTCGCGCATCAGCCGCAGCAGCGAGCGCACGACGATGGTGGAATAGAGCAGGATGATGAAGAGCACGAGCACCAGCCCGTATTCCTCCGCCGCAACGGCGATGATGAAGTCGGTATGCGCATCGGGGAGCGACCATTTCACCTGCCCCTCGCCCACGCCCACGCCAAAGAACCCGCCTTCGATGATGGCATTGGTGGCATAGCCAAGCTGGGTGCGCGGATCGAGATCGGGGGAGAGGAAGCCGTCAATCCGGCGGGCAAAGTGCTCGGAGCCCTCATAGGCCGTGAGGCCGCCCACCACGACGAGCCCGGCCACGACCACGAGGATGGTGATCGGCGCACCGGCCACGAAATACATCACCGCCCATGCAAAGAGGATCAGGCAGGCCTGGCCAAAATCGGGCTGGAGCGCGAGCAGCATCACGATGGTGACCGCGAGGATGAAGGAGAAGCTCTTGCCCGGAGGCCCCGCCACCTGCTGGGAGGCGGCCATCAGCCATGCGGCGAGCACCACGAAGCCCGGCTTGAGAAATTCCGACGGCTGAAGCGAGGCAAAGCCAAGCGAGAACCAGCGGGTCGCCCCCTTGCCGAAGTCGGTTCCGAAGAACGGCAGCAGCAGGATCGCCACGAAGCTGACGAAGAAGCCAAGCACCGCGAGGCGGCGCACCAGCGAGGGGTTCATCATCGAGAAGGCGAACATCACCACCAGCGAGAGCCCGCCAAAGAAGGCCTGACGCTGCACGTAATAGAAGGGATCGAGCCCGTTGCGCGCCGCGAGCGGCGGCGAGGCCGCAAGGCCAAGCAACAGCCCCACGCCGAAGAGCAGCAGGATGCAGGACATCGACCACTTGTCGATCGTCCGCCACCACCGGGGAAGCACCGGCTCGCCCGTACGAACGGGGGCCGTGCCAAAAACCATCTCTGTCATCAGACTGCCTGATCTGCCTCAAATCGCCCGGTTTTCCGGGTCTGTCGCCACAGTAACGCAAGGTGATTCGCATGGGAAGGCATTTTCGAATCACTTTTGCGCCGGGCCAATTTGCAGCCGTGCACCCTGCCCCTTCCCCCGCCACCCTGCCTGTCTTACCTTCCAGCTCAAAGGAGATTGCCCCCATGCCCAACCCGATCCTGCTGAGTTGCGACTGCGGCAAGCTGAAGCTCGCCATTGCCGCCCGCCCCGCCCCGCCGCAGGGCAACCGGGTGATCTGCCATTGCGACAGCTGCCGCGCCTTCCCCCGCGCTCTCGGGCGGGCGGATGTGCTGGGGCCGGGCGACGGCGCGGACATTCTGCAAATCCGCTGTGACCGGCTCTCGATCGTGGAGGGGCGCGAGCATATCGCCGCGCTGCGCCTGAGCCCCAAGGGCCTTGCCCGCTGGTATGCCGCCTGCTGCAACACCCCGCTGGGCAACACCGGCCCCTCCCCGGCCTACCCGTTCTTCGGCGCGCTCACTCATGGCATCGCCGACAAGGAGGCGCTCGGGCCGGTGAAGGCGCGGGTCAACATCCCCAAGAAACGCACACTGCCCGACGATTTGCCATCCACAAGCGGCAGTGCGCTTGGCGTGTTCCTTTCCATCGGGCGCATCATGTTTGGCGGCTGGCTGAAGGGCGCACACAAGCGCCATCCGCTGTTTCCCGGAGGCGAGCCGCTCGTGGAACCACGGGTGATTTCGCTGGAGGAGAAGGCCAAGGCCTATGCGTAGCCTTGCGCTCGCCCTCCTGCTGCCGATGGCCGCCACGGCGCAAGACTTCCCCGCGCCGCTCACCGATGCCGATTTCATCGCGGTGGACGAGGCCGAGGCGCGGCTCGGGCAGCTGCTGTTTTATGACCCGATCCTTTCGGGCAACCGCAACATCGCCTGCGCCACATGCCACCACCCGCGCTTTGCCACCTCCGACGGGCTCAGCCTTGGCATGGGCGAGGGGGGCACCGGCCTCGGCCCCGATCGCTTGGCGGACCCGGCGAATTACCCCGACGAGTTCATCCCCCGCAACGCCCCGGCCCTCTTCAACCTCGGTGCGCACCAGTTCACCGTGCTCTTCCATGATGGCCGGATCGAAGTGGACCCGGCCCGCAAATCCGGCTTTCGCACGCCGATGGGCGAAGACATGGAGGTGGGGTTTTCGGGCATCCTTTCGGCGCAAACCATGTTCCCGGTGCTCTCGGCGGATGAGATGGCGGGCCATGTGAAGGAGAATGACATCGCCAAGGCCACCCGCTCGGGGCGGATCACCGGGCCGGGTGGCGCGTGGGATATCATCGCCCGCCGGGTTGAGGGCGCGGGTGACTACCAGGCGCGGTTCGAGGCGGTCTACCCCGAGGTTGCCGCAGGCCGCCCGCTGCATTTCACCGATATCTCTAACGCCATCGCCGCCTTCATGGCCTTCGAATGGCGGGCCGACAATGCGCCGTTTGATGCCTTCCTGCGCGGCGACGAAGCCGCACTCTCGGCAGAGGCGTTGGAAGGCGCGCGGCTGTTTTACGGCGAGGCGGGCTGCGCCACCTGCCACGCGGGCGCGCTGCAAACCGACCACGGATTTCACGCCATGGGCGTGCCCCAGATCGGCCCCGGCAAGCGGCTGGCTTTTGAAACCCACCACCGCGACACGGGCCGCATGGGGGTAACGGGCCATGCCGAAGATGCCTATGCCTTCCGCACGCCCTCCCTGCGCAACGTGGTTGCCACCGCGCCCTATGGCCACTCCGGTGCCTATGCCGATCTGCGCGAATTTTTGCAGGCCCACGCCGCCCCAAGCGCCGCGCTGGCGGCTTATGACGGCACCCCCGCAAGGCTCGCCGCGCTGGAGCATGACGCCCTCGCCCCGCTGCAAGACGCCGCCGACCGCGCCGCGCTGGAAGCCGCGATTGAGGTGAAAGACGCACCGCTTTCAGACGCCGACACCGATGCGATCATGGCCTTCCTCGAAAGCCTCACCGACCAGCCCGCCATTGATGGCCGCCTCGGCGTGCCCGATGCCGTTCCCAGCGGTTTGCCTGTCGACAAGTAGGGTGGGCAATCTGTCCACCGCCCGGCGCGCTGCCCCACGCCGCGCCGTGCCCTAGGCGTCGTAACTCACCACCACACGATCCGAGATCACATGGCTCTGGCAGCTCAGCACATAGCCCTTTGCCACCTCGTCATCCTCCAGCGCGTAATTCGCCGCCATCTCCACCTCGCCCTCCAGCACCCGGCAGCGGCAGGTGGAACACACCCCCGCGCGGCAGGCGAACGGCACCTCCATTGAGGCCGCAAGCCCGGCTTCCAGCACCGTCTGCCCCGGCTCCACCGTCAGCGTCCGCGTTACGCCATCCAGCGTCACCTTCGCTTCCGCTCCGCTGGCGCCCGCAGCAACAGCCGCCGCCGCGCGTTGCGGCAGGCGCCCCGGCTGGTCAGATTTGAACAGTTCAAACCTGATCTGATCGCCCGAAAGCCCCGCCGCCCTCAACGCCTCGGAGATCGCCAGCATCATCGGCTCCGGCCCGCAGATGAAGGCCACATCGACCCCCTCCGGCTCGATCAACCCGCCGAACAGCGCCGCCACCTTCTCGCCGTCCACCCGGCCCGAAAACAGCGGCACCTCTTGCCCGTCGTGCTCCAGCACGTGGATCACCCGAAAGCGCCCCATATGCCGGTTCTTCAGGTCTTCCAGCTCTTCCCTGAACATCACCGTCGCCGCCGCCCGGTTGGCATAGACCAGCGTGAAGCGGCTCCCAGGCTCGGCAGCCAGCGCGGTGCGGATGAGCGACAGAACCGGCGTGATCCCCGAGCCACCCGCGAAGGCGAGGTACTGCTTCGGCGCGTCCCCGAGCGGCACAAAGAACCGCCCCGCGGGCGGCATCGCCTCCAGCCGCATCCCCGGCTTCAGATTGTCATTCGCCCAGCTCGAAAACGCCCCGCCCTCGACCCGCTTGATCCCCACCTGCAACCCCTCGCCCACGCCGCAGCAGATCGAATAGCTGCGCCGGATCTCGGTGCCGTCGATCTCTTGGCGGAAGGTCAGGTATTGCCCTTGGGTGAAGGCAAAGGCCTCCGGGTCGTCGGGCTGGAGCGTCACCACCACGGCCTCGCGGGTGGTGGGGCGCACGTCGGTCACAGTGAGGGGGAGAAACTGGGCCATGTCGGATGCCCTTTCAGATGCACTTGAAGTAGTCGAAGGGTTCGAGGCAGTCGCCACACCGCCACTGCGCCTTGCAGGGCGTCGAGCCGAACTGGCTGATCTTGTGGAGGTTTTTGGAGGCACAGCGCGGGCAGCGCTCCGGCCCACCCGCGGGCCGGGGCGGCGCGATGCCGTAGGTTTCCAGCTTGGCGCGGCCCTCATCTGATAGCCAATCGGTCGTCCACGGCGGAGCGAGTTGGCGGCGCAGTTCGAGGTGTTCCACCCCTGCCGCCCGCAGTGCGGTTTCGATATCCATGTTGATAACGGCGGTGGCCGGGCAGCCCGAATAGGTTGGCGTCACAGTCACAACCAGCCTGTCGCCCTCATAGCCCACCCCCCGGATCACGCCCAGATCGACCAGCGAAATCACCGGAATCTCCGGGTCCGGCACGCCGTCCAGCACCTCCCAGACCGCCGCCAGCGGCAAAGGCGAAGAGGAGTCGCGCCGCGAGGCAAGACCCCGATGAGCCGCCCCGCCGGGCCGCTCGTCAAGGCTCGCCCTCACGGCCTCGCCATTCCTCGCAGCGCTCACCACGCCGCCCCCGGATAGGCGCGCTGGAGCCATTGCATCTCGCACAGCAAATGCCCCAAGGCCTCCGAATGCCGCTTGCCATTCTTGCCGCCGCGATGGGCGAAATCGCTCTCCGGCAGCGTAAGCGTCGCCTCGCCCAACACCCGCCGAAGCGTTGCCTCCCACGCGGGGCGCAGGGCCTCGGGCGCGGGCGCAATGCCGGCCTCCGCCAGCGCCGCATCCACCGGATCGGCGGCCAAAGCCTCACCCGCCCAGGGCCAGAGCCAATCAAGCGCCGCCTGCATCCGGGCGTGGCTCTCCTCGGTGCCATCGCCCAGCGCAATCACCTGCGCCGAGGACCGCTCAAGGTGATACTCCACCTCCCGCACCGCCTTCTGCGCAATCTCCGAAACCCGCGGCTCGGATGACCCGCACAACCCCCGCAGCATCTCCACATGCCAGGCGTCAAACAGAAACTGCCGCATCACCGTGCGCCCGAAATCCCCGTTCGGCTGCTCCACCAGCAACAGGCAGCGAAAGTCCCAAGCATCGCGCAGAAACGCCAGCTCATCGGCGCTGCGCCCGTCAGCCTCCCCCGCCAGCCCCAGCCACAGCTGCGCCTGCCCGATCAGGTCGAGCGCGATATTGGCCAGCGCGATATCTTCCTCCAGCACCGGCGCATGGCCGCACCACTCGGAGACGCGATGGCCGAGGATCAGCGCATTGTCTCCCATCCGCAGCGCCAGCGCGCCGACCGGGTCCATCCCGCCATCCAGCATCACATCGCCCCCACGTCATCGGGAATGTCGAAGAAGCTGGGATGCCGATAGACCTTGCTCTGCGACGGCTCGTAGAACGGCCCCTTGTCATCGGGGTTCGACGCGGTGATCTGCACCGTGGGCACGACCCAGATCGAAACCCCCTCGTTGCGCCGCGTGTAGACATCCCGCGCCGAAAGCAGCGCGTGCTCGGCATCCGCCGCGTGCAGGCTCCCCACATGCCGATGGCTCATCCCGTGGCTCCCCCGGATGAACACTTCCCACAACGGCCATTCCCTGCTCATCGCTTTCTCCCTTTCACCGTCATCCTCGGGCCTGACCCAACCTCCTTCCAAGAGATCCTCGAGTCAGGCCCGAGGATGACGCAACTACTCCGCCGCTTCCCGCCGCGCCGCCTTCTTCGCCGCATGGGCGCTCATCGCATCGCGCACCCATCGCCCCTCATCCCAGGCATCCCGCCGTGCCTTCATCCGCTCGGCGCTCTCCGGCCCCGCGCCCTTCAGCACGGCAAAGAACTCCTCCCAATCGGGTTCGGAAAAGTCATAGCCGCCCTTCTCCTCGTTCCACTTCAGATGCTCATCCGGCACCTTCAGCCCAAGGAACTCCGCCTGCGGCACCGTCTGGTCTACGAACTTCTGGCGCAGCTCGTCATTGCCGTTGATCTTGATCCGCCAGGCCATGTTCTGCGCCGAATGCACGCTCTCTGCGTCACTCGGGCCGAACATCATCAGCGAGGGATACCAGAAACGATCCAGCGCATCCTGCGCCATCCGCCGCTGCGCCTCGGTGCCCTTCGCCATCTTCATCATGATGTCGAAGCCCTGCCGCTGGTGAAACGACTCTTCCTTGCAGATCCGGATCATCGCGCGGGAATAGGGGCCATAACTCGTGCGTTGCAAAGGCACCTGGTTCATGATCGCCGCACCATCCACCAGCCAGCCCACCGCGCCGATATCGGCCCAGCTCAGCGTCGGATAATTGAAGATCGACGAATACTTCATCCGCCCGCTGAGCAGCTGCTCCGTCATGTCATCGCGGCTGATCCCCAGCGTCTCCGCCGCGCAATACAAGTAGAGCCCATGCCCCGCCTCATCCTGCACCTTCGCCAGCAAGATCGCCTTGCGCTCCAGCGTCGGCGCCCGGGTGATCCAGTTGCCCTCCGGCAGCTGCCCCACGATCTCCGAATGCGCATGCTGCCCGATCTGGCGAATGAGCGTTTTGCGATACCCCTCCGGCATCCAGTCCTGCGGCTCGATGGTCTCACCCGCGTCGATCCGATCCTGAAACGCCGCCTCCTCGGGCGACATCTCTTCGCGGCGCTTCCCGCCCTCGGATTTGATCATCTGTGCATACATGGCTCAGACCCTTTCGATGATGAGTGCAACCCCCTGCCCCACGCCCACGCACATGGTGCAGAGTGCATATTTCCCGCCGCGCCGCTGAAGCTCCCACGCCGCTGTCAGCACGATCCGCGCGCCGCTCATGCCGAGCGGGTGGCCAATCGCAATCGCCCCGCCATTGGGGTTCACATGGGCCGCATCCTCCGCGACGCCCAGATCGCGCAGCACTGCGATGCCCTGCGCGGCAAATGCCTCGTTCAGCTCGATCACATCCATCTGCTCGATGGTCAGCCCGGCCTTCGCCAGAGCCTTGCGGACCGCAGGCACCGGGCCGATGCCCATCACCCGAGGTGCCACGCCTGCCGATTGCATCGTCACGATCCGCGCCAGCGGCTTCAGCCCATGCACATGCGCCGCCCCCTCACTCGCCACCAGCAGGGCCGCCGCCCCATCGTTGACGCCCGAGGCATTCCCCGCCGTGACGGTCAGCTCCGGCCCATTCACGCCGCGCAAGCGCCCCAGCTGCTCTGCCGTTGTGCCGGGCCGCGGATGCTCGTCCTGCGTCAAAACAACCGGATCACCCTTTCGCTGCGGGATCTCCACCGGCACGATCTCCTCGGCAAACACCCCCGCCGCATCCGCCCCGGCCCAACGGGCCTGAGACCGCGCCGCAAAGGCATCCTGATCCTCGCGGGAAACCCCCCAATCAGCGGCCACGTTGTCGGCGGTCTCGGGCATGGAATCCACGCCATAAGCCGCTTTCATCGCCTTGTTCACGAAGCGCCAGCCGATGGTGGTGTCATACACTTCCGCCGCGCGGGAAAAGGCGCTCGTCGCCTTGCCCATGACAAATGGCGCGCGGCTCATGCTCTCCACACCACCCGCAATCCCGAGGTCATAGTCGCCCGCCTTGATCGCGCGGGACACGGTGCCAATCGCATCCATACCGCTCGCGCAGAGCCGGTTGATGGTGGCGCCCGGCACCGTCTCGGGCAGGCCCGCCAGCAGCAGCGCCATCCGCGCCACGTTGCGGTTGTCTTCCCCCGCTTGGTTGGCGCAGCCATAGATCACATCTTCAATCGCCGCAGGGTCCAGCCCGGTGTTGCGCGCCATCAGTGCCTTGATCGGAACTGCGGCAAGGTCATCCGCCCGCACCGAAGACAGCGCCCCGCCATAGCGGCCAATCGCCGTGCGCACCCCGTCACAAATGAAAGCCTCTCCGGCCATGGCTTGCTCCTCCCTGCTCGCTTGCGCCGAAACTACGCCCGGAGAGGATTCGGCGCAAGCAATACGTTACCAAATATCAACGCAATCGAGATTTTCGTAACCAAACCGAAATTCCTGCTTCGGAGCCACCCATCGCCTGAACCCCCAAAGGACGGCGGGATGGCTCGGGTCAACATGAATCGCCGAGGGGCCCCGCTCGCGGGGATACGGCTATTCCTGTTGATGCGAGCTGGACCGTCGGCCAAGCCGGGGTCAGGTGATGGGAGGCCCCGCAAGCAGGCTCCTGCTTTGGTGAACCCGGAGCTTTCTCCCCCCTATCCACCCAGAGCAGTCCGGGCATGGCGCAGCGGGGTGGGCGGGCGGGAGCTGTGCCATGCCCGGCCGCACCTCAACAAAAAAGGGCGCCCCGGAAGGCGCCCTGTTATCCACGGTGTGGGCTCTCGCAGATCGCTTCGCGATCCACTGCCGCCCACCGTCGCAGAAAGCTCGCGCTTTCCGCGTTAAATGTGAATAGCCCGCCCGTAGGCCTCCAGCACGGACTCATGCATCATTTCGCTAAGCGTCGGATGCGGGAAGACCGTGTGCATCAGGTCTTCTTCGGTGGTCTCCAACTGTCGGCCCACCACGTAGCCCTGGATCAGCTCGGTCACTTCTGCGCCGACCATGTGGGCGCCCAAGAGTTCGCCGGTCTTGGCGTCGAACACGGTCTTCACCATGCCCTCCGGCTCGCCCAGCGCCACAGCCTTGCCGTTGCCGATAAAGGGGAAGCGCCCCACTTTCAGCTCGTATCCGGCCTCCTTGGCCTTTTCCTCGGTCATGCCGACGCTCGCCACTTGCGGGTGACAATAGGTGCAGCCCGCGATGCTGCCCGGCTTGATCGGATGCACGTGCTGCCCGGCGATCTTCTCAGCCACCATCACGCCCTCATGGCTCGCCTTATGCGCCAGCCACGGGGCCCCGGCGATGTCGCCAATGGCATACACACCCTCCACCCCGGTCTGGCAGTATTCATCGGTCACCACGTGAGTCCGGTCGATCTTCACGCCCAGCTCTTCCAGCCCGAGGCCTTCGACATTGCCAACGATCCCCACGGCGGAGATCACGGTGTCAAACTCATGCTTCTCCACCTTGCCGCCCACCTCGATATGGGCCGTGACCTTGCCCTTGGCGCGGTCGAGCTGCTTGACCATGGCCTTCTCCATGATCTTCATGCCCTGCTTGGTAAACTGCTTCTTGGCGAAGGCAGAAATGTCTTTGTCTTCCACCGGCAGCACCCGGTCCATCACTTCCACCACGGTCGTGTCAGAGCCGAGCGTGTTGTAGAAGCTTGCAAACTCGATGCCGATCGCGCCAGAGCCGATCACAAGCAGCTTCTTGGGCATCCGCTTGGGGGTCAGCGCGTGGCGGTAGGTCCAGACCAGATCGCCATCGGCCTCCAGCCCGGGCAGCTCGCGGGCGCGCGCGCCGGTGGCCACCACGATATTCTTGGCGGTCAGTTCCTCGGTGCCCTTCTCGGTCTTGACCGAAACCTTGCCCTTCCCGGTGATCTTGGCCTCACCCATGATCGAGGTCACCTTGTTCTTCTTGAACAGGTGCTTGATGCCGCCTTCCATCTGCGCCGCCACGCCGCGCGAGCGCTTCACCACGGCGTCGAGGTCATAGTCGGCCTTCTCGACCTTCAGGCCAAAATCCTTGGCCCGGTGCATGAGGTGAAACACTTCGGAAGAGCGCAGCAGTGCCTTGGTCGGGATGCAGCCCCAGTTGAGGCAAATGCCGCCAAGGTTCTCGCGCTCCACACACACCACCTTCAGCCCGAGCTGGGCGGCGCGGATCGCGGCCACATAGCCGCCGGGGCCGGCGCCGATGACGATCAGGTCGAAGCTTTGCGAGGCCATGATTCTCTCCCGTTCTAAAACTAGTTTGGTATTAAACTATTTTCGCCACCCGGCGATAGCCCCTGCCCCGCACAGATATGCCGCACCTGCGCGGCCACGCGAAAGACAAGCGCAAACAGCACCTTACTCGTGTGAGCCCCAGCTTCCGCCGCCCGCGTCATCGACGTGGTTGAGCGACCACCGATAGCCCCCTGCCTCCAGATAGGCCAACTCGCGCGCGCTTGAGGGCCGCCCAAGCGCCGCGTTGCGATAGGGAAACCGGCCAAAATCGCGGATCACCTGCCGATGCGCCCGCGCGTGGCGCAGATTGTCGGTCCCCGGCATCCGGGTCAGAAACAGCCGCACCGCCGCATCCTGATCGGCCAGCACCTCCGAGTGCATCAGCGGCAGGTAGAAAAACTGCTGCGCCGGGCCCGTCACCCGGGCATCCTTGCGTTCGGCCACGGCCCATTTGGACCATTCGCGCGCCATCCCATCGGTGTCAAAGCTGCGCCCGTCCCCACGAAACATGTTGCGCGGGAACTGATCCACAAGGATCAGCCGGGCCAGCACCTCGCGCGCCGTCCAGCCCCAAGGCAACCGCGCACCGGCGGCCACTGCTTCCCAGCTTTCCAGAAAGCGCGCGCGGATATCCGCATCCAGCGCCTCATCCTGAACATACCAGCCGTCCGGGCCAATCTCATCGACCCAGAACCGGCAAATCTCTTCCGGCTCGACCATGCACAATCCTCCCACCTCCAGACTTGCATGCGACGGCGGGTCGCACAACTGTCAGGGGCGGGCTTCTGCGCCCTCTTCGGCAGATGCCTCCCCCTCGGCGTCCTCCTCAAGCCCTTCCACGAAGTATTCCTGCGCCATATCCACAGCCACTGCCGTGGACGAGGGCAAGACCGGCGCGTAAGAGCCTGTGTCTTCCACCGAAACACCCGGACGCCGGGTCATCCGCCAAAACGCATAGCCCGCCACCGCCGTCATCAGGAGGGCGATGTAGACGAAAAAGCCAAGAGGCCCGATCAGCCCCATGAACCAACCGGTCACGATTGGCCCCGCAATCGCCCCCACCCCGTTGATGAAGATCAGCCCGCCCGAGGCGGCGGCCATGTCATCAACCTCCAGAAAGTCGTTGGTATAGGCGATGAGCAGCGCATAGAGCGGGTTGCTCATGCCCCCGATCATGAAGCCTGCAACGAGCACGGCAACGAAGGCCCCGCCAAACACCAGCCCGAATGCCCCGGCGAGCGCGCCGCCAATGCCGAGCATGGCAATCAGCAACCGCCTGTCCATCCGGTCGCTGACCCAGCCGATGGGATATTGCATGAGCAGCCCGCCAACGTAGATCGAGGCCACGAAGGTGGAAGTTTCCACCACAGAAAAGCCAGCCTGCGTGGCAAAGACCGCCGACATGCCGAACATGGCGGCATAGACCCCGCCAAGCAGGAAGGCCCCCACCATGCCCAGCGGCGACACGTGGTACAGCTCGATCAGCGAGAGCGGCTTGGTGGTGTCAAAGGCAGGCGTGGGCTGCACGCTCAGCAAAATCGGTGCGAAGGAGATCGAAACCAGCACGCTCGGGATCACGAAGAGCACAAAGCCCGTCGGGTCGCCTGCCACCAGCAGGAATTGCGCCGCCACGATCCCCACCATCTGCACGATCATGTAGAGCGAAAGCGCCTTGCCGCGGATGTCGTTGGTTACCGAATTGTTCAGCCAGCTTTCGGCGGTCACGTAAACGCCCGAGAAGCAAAAACCGATGATCACCCGCCCCACCATCCAGGCCCAGGGGTTGGCCACTGTCGGATAAAGGATCAGCACCGCGCTGATAAAGCTGCCCAGCGCCGCAAACACCCGCACATGCCCAACCCGGCGGATCATCTCCGGTGCCATCCGGCTGCCGCCAAGAAAGCCCACGAAATAGGCCGACATCACGAATGACATCTGCAGGGTCGAAAACCCCTCCAGCGAGCCGCGGATACCCAGCAGCGTGCCCTGCACACCGTTGCCCACCATCAGCAGCATCACGCCGATCAGCAGCGCCCAGGTACTTGCGATCACCTTAATCATTATCCGGCCTTTCCTTGCTTCGCCCCAGATCGCCCATCGGCTCCGGGGGTAACCGCTTCACAGCGACACGCCCTGTCGTTATTCGCCCGGCAACAGCAGCGAGCTGTCACCATAGCTGAAGAAGCGGTATCGCGCTTCTATGGCATGGCGGTAAATTTCGCCTATCCGATCCTGCCCCATCAGCGCCGAGACCAGCATCATCAGCGTGCTCTTGGGCAGGTGGAAATTGGTCATCAGCGCGTCTGTCAGCGCAAACTGAAAGCCGGGGTAGATGAAGATATCGGTCTCCCCCTGCCACGGCGCAATCCGGCCCGGGCCCGCGGCCGCGCTCTCGATCAGCCGCAGCGCGGTGGTGCCCACGGGGATGATCCGCCCGCCCGCCGCCTTGGTGGCGTTGATCTCATCAGCCGCCTGCGCCGTAACCTCGCCACGCTCGGCATGCATACGGTGGGTTGTCACATCCTCCACCGTCACTGGCAAAAAGGTGCCCGCCCCCACGTGCAGCGTCACCTCCGTCAGCCCCACGCCCATCGCCTTGATCCGCGCCAGCAATGCGGCATCGAAATGCAGCGAGGCGGTCGGCGCGGCCACGGCGCCGGTATGTTTGGCAAAGACCGTCTGATAATCTTCGCGGTCGGCTTCATCGGCGGCCCGCCGAGCGGCGATATAGGGCGGCAGCGGCATCGCGCCGACCTGCTCCAGCGCCGCGTCAAAGGCCTCGCCCTCGGCAGAAAACCGCAGCTGCACCTCGCCCCCGTCGCGGCTCAGCACCTCGGCCTTCAAGCCAGCGCCAAACTCCACCACCTCGCCCGGCTTCACCTTGCGGGCGGGCCGCGCCAGCGCCAGCCACTCGCCGCCCGTGCCCGGCTCCAGCAGCGTCACCTCCACCCGCGCGTCAACCATGCCTTGCGCCGAGTCGCGCCTCCGCACACCCGAAAGCCGCGCCGGGATCACCTTGGTGTTGTTCAGCACCAGCCGGTCGCCGGGCCGCAGGTAGTCGCAAATATCGCCGACCCCCCGATCATCAATCCAATTGGCCCCTGCCACCAACAGCCGCGAGGCCCCGCGCGGATAGGCGGGGCGCACGGCGATCAGCTCTTCGGGCAGGTCAAAATCAAAATCATCCAGCTTCATGCCCGCGCCCTACAAGCGCCAGCCCCCCCGACACAAGCCCCAACACCGCACCCGATCAGCAAAAGTGCGGTGACCGCGCCCCGCTCCGCTTAGAACGCTCAACCCAAACCGTGGGATGTTGCTGCCCCCATCCCAGCGCCATCCGAAAGCGCCTAATTCGCCAGCCTCGGCGGCGGCTGGCGGAAGATCTCGCGGAAGATCCCCGGGGTCAGCACCGACAGCGGGTTCACGCTCACCTTCGGACCCGCCGCCGGGCCGGTCATCTTGTAGTTGAAGCCAAAGAACCCTTCGCCCCGCTTCGAGATGATCCGCCCAATCCCGTTGACCACGTAGATCGGCGAAAATACCCCCTGCACCGACATGTAATCGCGGTTCATGTCGTACACCCCCGCCATCGAAATCCCCACCGAGGGGCCAACGGCGGAGCCGTGATTGATCTGCACCGCATTGGGGGTGAGCCGGAAGTTGACGACCGTATTCGACAAAAGCAGGCCCGCGCCGTTGAGCTGCTCCAGCAGGCCGACCACCGAGATCGCGTTGAGCAGCGCCGCGAGGCCGGGGGCGCTCTGCACCCGTACGTTCTGCACCTTCAGCTCGCCATTGTACTGCCCCGGTTCGGCGCGGGGCACCAAGGTCAGCTGCATCGCCCCGCCCCGGCCTTTCCTGAATAGCCCGGCGGCCCGAAACACCCGCCCCGCATCCTGCGAAGAGATACGCACCGCCGTCTTTCCGCGCGAGGGCACCAGCGTGCCCGAAACCGGCGCCGCGCCGTTGACGGTGCCGGTGAACTTGCCGTTCAGCCCGCCCCGTGTCTTCAGCTCGGCGCGAAAGCCGCGCAGCGAGATGCCGTCAGAAATGATCAGCCGGTCGAGCGAAAGGTTCATCGGTGCGCCCGCCGTGCCCCCGCCGCCGCCCTGGGCAAAGGAGGTGCGGCGGATGTCGACCCAGCCGCCGCGCACCGTCACAGCCGGGGTCACGCCCTTGCCGCGCCCGGTCAGAGTTACCGGCGCGTCAATCCAGCGGCCCGCCTTCACCCGCGAAAATTCTGCCGTGCGCAGCCCGCCGCCCGGGTTCAGCCGCACCCGCCCCTCTGCTGAGAGGCCGGGTGCCGAGATCGACAGGCTGTCAATCGAGGGCGGCTCGCCAAGCTGGCCTGCCACCTGAAGCGAGCCCTTCGTCGCCCGCCCCTTGCTCCACGCCAGCTCGCGGATCGTCAGCCCCATCCGGTTGAGATCGGAGCGCAGGCTGAAACGCGGCGCGCGGCCGCGCTCCAGATCAATGGTGAACTGCCCGGTGCCCGCGCCCGACACCATCCCCTTGGGCAACCCGATGTTGAACCTGTCCACAAAGGCCTGGCTGAGCTCGATCGTGCCCTCCACCCGGCTCGGCTGCGGCCCCGGCTTGTCGATCGGTTGCACCCAGGCGGCGGTGATCGGCAGGCCCTCGATCCGCCCCGGCCCCTCGATCACGATCTCCTCGCCATGGGCCAGCACCTCCAGCCGCTCGGCGGTGAGCGTGCGCCCGGGCACCACCTTGGTCGAGCGCACCCCTGTCAGCTCGCCGCCAACGCGAAAGTCGATCAGCTGCTGCGGCACATCCTTGATCAGCGGAAAGCGGATCACCCCATCCAGCGCGGCGCGGCCCTCGGCCATGTCCACCGGCTGATCGGCCTTGGAAATAAACCGCCACGGCTCCTGATCGAGGATCGAGAGCACCGCCGTGGCGCTGCTTTCCGAGAGCAGGTGCACCTCCATATCAGCCGGCTCCTTGTGCACATCCGGCACCCGCAGCACCGTGCCCGCCACGTCGATCCGCCCGCCCTCCGGCGCGTCGATATGGCCCGCGTCCAGCGACATCGTATAGGCATCCTCGGAGATCGATGAATAGCCCGTCGCGCCCTGCACCGGCGGCAGCGTGGGCAGCACCAGCACCTCGCCGCCCTTGAACTCATAGACAAGGCTCACAACCGGGCGCACCTCGCCCGGCTTGGCCCTGAGCGCGCCCTTCACGTTGAAGAGTTCGCCCGCCTGCACCCGCTCGGAAATCCAGTCGCGGGTCTTGGTGGCCAGCCCCAGCGGCCAGAGCGAAAGCAGCCGCTCATGGCCGATCCGGTCCACCTCCACATCCACCGCCGCCTCCCAGCCTTCTGGCACCGGGCGGGCACGGCCCCGAGCGCGGATTGTCACATCCTCGCCCTCCAGCACCATCTGGCCGATCCGCAGGTTGAACGGGTCGAGCGAGAGCTTCAGATCAAGCGCGCCAGAGGGAAAGCTGAGGCCCTCGGCAAAAACGCCTGTCGGGTCCAGCCGCACCTCCGAGAAGGCCAGCTGGCCCACAAGGTCGGTCGGCCAACCGGTGGCCTCCATGCCCTCAAGATAGGCCTGCCCGCTGGCGGTAAAGGCCCCGTCAGGTGCCGCGAGGCGCAGTTCGTCAAACACCAGCCGGGCGGCGTCTGGCTGGTAGCGAAAGTAGCTGCGCCCGCCATCCAGCGCGATGGCCGCCTGCCCCTGCCCCGGCTCGATGCTGCCCGCCCCGATCTCAAGCTGCCCGGCCAGCTCGGCCAGCGTTCCGGCCTCATCCACCTTCGCCCGCATCGCCCCCGAGATCGGCGCATCGAGCAGCGCGAGGAACGCAGTGGCGGGGCTCAGCGTGCCCACGTCCTGCGCACCAACGCCCTCGATGTTCGCGCCCAGCTCGGCAGCGGTGGAGCCCTTCTGCGAGCTGAAGGTGAGCGCAACCGTGGCCGGGGCGACCTCAAACTCGGCCCGCTCCTCGGCCCCCTCCGGCACCTCCTCGCCCGCCAGTTGCAGCGCAAGCCGGGCCGACACCTTCTCGGCATCCTGCGCAATCACCAGCTCGCCGTTGTAAAGCACCCACTCCCGCCCCGAGCGGGCATCGGCAAACTCCAGCACCAGCTGATCGGCGCGGATTTCCTCAATCGGCTGAAAGCTGGGCAGGGCCAGCATCGCATCCACCCGGTCCAGCAGTTCGGCAAGGTTGCCCGCGCCCTGCCAGTTCAACTCCGCACTGCCGAGCCGCAGATCAAAGTTGCCCTCCCGGTCGCGCGAGGCCTGCATCGCCGCGCCGCTGATGATCACCGCACGCGGCTGCACCTGCCCCTTCAGCAGGGCGCCCTTGTCAAGCGTCGCGCCCAGCGCGGGAACATGGGCAATATGGCTGCCATCGGCGGCGCGAATATCCACCTCGCGGAAGGTGACACGGGGCAGCGCGGTGCGCTGGAAGATCACGTAGAGCCCGCCCATCTCCACAGTGGCCCCGCCGAGCCCCTCGTTCAGCCGTGCCTCCACCCGCTCGGCCAGCCACTCCGGCGCGGGCAGTTCCCGGCCAGCGGTGAGCAGAATGGCGAGGATCACGGCAACCACGCAGAGCACGGCTACGTCGAAGGCCCAGATCAGCGGCTTAGCCAGCAGGCGGCGTTTGCGGATGCGGCGCCGCGGGCGAATGGGGGCATCGTGGCTGTCTTCGCCGGTGTCGTCGGGCCGGTCTAGCGCCCCGTCCCGGCGCAACGCGGCCACCACCTCGGCCCCGCCCGTTACCGGCACCTCTGCCGCCCCAAGGGCAGGAGCGGCACTTTCGGCGGGCAGCTCTGCCTCCAGACCGATCTTCTCCGGCGTCAGCAGGAGCGGCCCGCATGGCGTGCCCTCCGCCGGGTCCGCCGCGCCCAGTGGCTGCAACGGCGTGCCCTCGCAGGGTGCCGCAGGCCCCAGCCGCATGGCGGCCTGCTGCGCCGCTGCCAGCCGCTCGGCCTCGGCGGCGGCATCAAACCACCGCGCGCGCTCTTCGAGCGGTGCCTTTTCGGGCATGTCCTTCGGCGGGCTCATCGGCCTTCTTTGTCCTTGTGTCCCGGCGCTCTGGCCTGTCTGCTCTTATGGCCCATATTCGCAGGAGCGGCGCGGTTTGAGAAGCGCCTTGAACAGGAGAGAAGACGCAATGGACCTCACTGGCCAGACAGCCCCCGATTTCACCATGCCCCGCGACGGCGGCGGCGAGCTTGCCCTTTCTGCGCTGCGGCCCTCTGCCGTGGTGCTTTATTTCTACCCGCGTGACGATACGCCGGGCTGCACCACCGAGGCGATCGAGTTCACCGCCGCGCTGGAAGAGTTCGAGGCGGCAGGGGCCAAGATCGTCGGCGTCAGCCGCGACACCGTGGCCAAGCACGAAAAGTTCATCACCAAGCACGGGCTCGGCATTCCGCTGGTGGCCGATGAAGACGGCGCGGTTTGCGAGGCCTATGGCACATGGGTCGAGAAAAACATGTATGGCAAGAAAAGCATGGGCATCGAGCGCTCCACCTTCCTGATCGACGGCGAAGGCACGGTGGTGCGCGAGTGGCGCAAGGTGAAGGTCAAAGGCCACGTCGAAGAGGTGCTGGGGGCGGCGAAGGCGCTCTGAGCGTCGCCGCAAGCCGTGCAGCGCCGTCCCGCGGGGTGGCGCATGCACCCTTTGTCGGTGCCACTTTATGATGCCGTGGTCATCTTCCCTCAATGGCAGCAAGCAGCCTCATCTAAGCGCCGCCCCGGGGGGCGGGACGGCGCGGCACGGCTTCCCCCCGCCGCCCGCCTCCCCTAGAACCCCCGCATGACACAGACCCTCGCTGCCCTCGCCACCGAAGTTCTCACCTGCCCCGAGGGGCGCGGCAAGGCCGAGCTGTCGCGCCGCAACGCCGCCCTCTGGCTGGCCTCCCGCGACGCCGATGCGCCGCTCCCCCTCGGCAAGGGCACGCCGCCCGATGCCCCTGCCCGCCCCGCCAAGCCCGCCCTGCTCGACCCGCGCGACGTGCCCCGCCGCCGCCCCGGCACCGAGGCGGGCCGCAAGGCCATTCTCCACGCCGTCGCCCATATCGAGCTGAACGCCATCGACCTGCACTGGGATGTCGTCGCCCGCTTTACCGACACGCCGATGCCGCTCGGCTTTTACGACGACTGGGTGCGCGCCGCCGATGACGAGAGCCGCCATTTCATGCTGATGGACGATTGTTTGCGCGAGCTGGGCATGGGCTACGGCGAACTTGATGCCCACGCTGGCATGTGGCGCGCCGCCGCCGACACCGCCCATGATCTGCCTGCCCGCCTTGCCGTGGTGCCGATGGTGCTGGAGGCCCGTGGGCTTGATGTAACCCCTGGAATGATCGAGCTTTTCTCCAAGGCCGGGGCCACATCCGCCGTCGCGGCGCTGAAGGTGATCTACGCCGAAGAGGTCAGCCACGTGGCCTATGGGGCCAAGTGGTTCAACTGGCTCTGCGGTCGCGACGGGCTGGACCCGAAAGAGGCGTTTCACACCCTTGTGCGCCGCTACTTTCCCGGCGGGCCCAAGCCGCCCTTCAACGAGGAAAAGCGCGCCGAGGCCGGGATGCCACCAGACTTTTACTGGCCGCTGGTCGAGTAACCCGCGCGCCCTGCACGGCGCCGCTCCGCCTCAGTCTGCCGCAGATGATATTTCACAGGGCAACTAATCGGCAAGAATTCGCCGAATCACACCCTCCTCTCCGGCGTTAACCCTCTTGTGGGGGCAGCAAAACTTGCCATCAGCAAGCCGGGTGGGGTAACAGGGCTGCAATTCGTTTGGGCGGCTGGGGGCCCGGCGGACGTATTTGGGGTACGGGAACAGGAACGGATCATTGAAAGCACGCGTCTTGCATCGCCTGCACAGCGCCCTTGAGCGCCACTTGCCCGAGCAGCGGCTCTTTCTGCGCTCGGACACCGAAACCCGGTTCATCCGGCTGAAGCCCGAGACGCAGCTGATTGCGCTCGCCGGCTCCGCGCTGGTTGTCGGCTGGGCGATCATCGCCACCGCAGTTCTGTTGATGGATTCGATCGGCTCCGGCTCGTTCCGCGAGCAGGCCAAGCGCGAACAGCGCAGCTACGAGATGCGCCTCAACGCCCTCTCCACCCAACGCGACGCCCGCGCCGAAGAGGCCGCCGCCGCGCAGGAGCGTTTCAACGCCGCGCTGGCGCAGATCTCGGTGATGCAGTCGCAACTGCTCGCCTCCGAAGATCGCCGCCGCGAATTGGAAACCGGCATCGGCGTGGTGCAGGCCACCCTGCGCCGCACCATGAAAGAGCGGGACGCCGCGCTTGAGGGGCAGGCAGAAGCCATCGCCACGCTCGAAGGCGCCACCGGCTCTGCCAAAACCACCGACGGTCGCCTGACTGATGTGGAAGGCACCGTCGACTTCCTCACCGAGGCCCTGCAAAGCACCGCACGCGAGCGCGACGCGATGGCCGACACCGCCGCCGCCGCCCGCGAAGAAGCACAAGCCCTCGCCTTCGAGCGCGAGCTTATTCTGGACCGCAACGACCAGATCTTCTCTCAGCTCGAAGAAGCGCTCACCGTCTCCGTCGCTCCGCTCGACAAGATGTTTCGCGACGCCGGCCTGCCGCCGGACCAGCTGATCAACACCGTCAAGCGCGGCTATTCCGGCCAGGGCGGCCCGCTGACCCCGCTGACCTTCTCGACCAAGGGCCTGCCGCTCGACATGGGGCAGAACCGCGCCAACAACATCCTCAAGGGGCTGGAGCGGATGGATTACTACCGGATCGCCGCGCAAAAGGCGCCCTTCGCGATCCCAGTGAAATCGGCCTTCCGCTTCACCTCCGGCTTCGGGCCGCGCTGGGGCCGGATGCACAACGGCACCGATTTCGCCGCCTCCCACGGCACCCCGATCTATGCCACCGGCGACGGCGTGGTGATTCACGCAGGCCGGCAGTCGGGCTATGGCATTCTGGTCAAGATCCAGCACGAGTTCGGCATCGAAACCCGCTACGCCCACCTGAGCAAGGCGCGCGTGAAAGTTGGTCAAAGGGTCTCGCGCGGGGATCGCATCGGTGATATGGGAACGACCGGACGGTCCACCGGCGTCCACCTCCACTACGAAGTCCGGGTCGGCGGCAAGCCGGTGAACCCGATGACCTACATCAAGGCAGGACAAGATGTTTTCTAAATCCAGGATCAACGAGCCTGGCTCCGGCGCAAGTGCCGAGCCCGGAAAATCCACCACAGCCGATAGCTCGGGCAGCAGCAAGCAGCCCACCACGCCGCCCAGCAGCGCGTCCGCATCGGGCAGCAGCAGCGCTGGCTCCAGCACGCCCAAGGCCAAGCCGCCCGCGTCGACCCTGTCGTCCGATCTCACCATCGTCGGCAATATCAAGACCACCGGCGACATCCAGATCGAGGGCACCGTGGAGGGCGACATCCGCGCCCACCTGCTGACCGTCGGCGAAGGTGCCACCGTGCGCGGCGAATGCCTCGCCGATGACGTTGTGGTCAACGGTCGCGTCGTAGGCCGTGTGCGCGGCCTGAAGGTGCGCCTCACCTCCACCGCCCGCGTCGAGGGGGACATCATTCACAAGACCATCGCTATAGAGAGCGGCGCCCACTTCGAGGGCTCGGTGCAACGGCAGGACGACCCGCTCGCCTCCGGCACCAGCGCCGCCCCCAAGCCGCTCCCCACCCCGGAGGCCAAAACTCAGGGCTGAGTGGTTTGAACCCCAAGATCGAAAGGGCGCCTTCGAGCGCCCTTTTTTTTGCGTTCAGGGGCCTCGCCACGCTCGGGGCCTTCGGTGGCCTCGCTGCGCTCGGGAGTCCACAGCCTTGCGACGGCAGCGCCTCTTGATCGGCTGCAGCGCCCGTTGTGCCGATGGTCTTGGATATTTCCAGCGAGAAAATGAACATGTGTAGCGACTTGCAGCGGCGGGGTTCTGCGCTCATACCTCGGCGACATGGTTCAGGTTCTCTCCATCTCCGGCACCATCTTTGCCCTGATCGCCCTTGGCTGGCTGCTGGTGCGGCGCGGCGTGTTCAACACCTCCGCCCTCGATGTGCTGGGGGCCTATGTGGTCACCTGCGCCCTGCCCGCGCTGATCTTCCGCGCGGTCTCCTCCCGCCCCGTGGGGGAGACCTTTGACGCGGCCTACCTGCTGGTGCTGCTCCTCACCTCGCTGGGCCTCTTTGGCGGCGGATACTGGCTCTTGCGGCGGGCCTTTGGCTGCTCGCCCACTGCGGCGACCTTCGGGGCGATGGGCATGAGCTGCGCCAATTCCGGCTTCGTCGGCTACCCGATGCTGGGCCTTGCCCTGCCCGATTTGGCCGAGCATGCGCTGGCGCTGAACATGAGCTTCGAAAACCTCGTGATGATCCCGCTGGTGCTGGCGCTGGCCGAGGCCGAGAAGGCCCGCGCCGGGGGCAGCGGCACCGCGATTGCCCCGCTCATCGCCCGCCGCCTTGCCACCTCGCCGGTGATCCTCGCGCTCTTTGCCGGGCTCGCCGTGGCCGCGCTGCGCCTTCCCCTGCCGCAGGTGGTGACCGGGCCAGTGAACATCGTCGCCAACTCTTCGGCCGCCGTCTCGCTGGTGGTGATCGGCGGCGGGCTGGCCGCCCTCACCCTGCGCGACCTCGGCGCACTGGCCTGGACGATCACCGCCGCCAAGCTGCTGGTGATGCCCGCGCTCGCCTACGCCTTGCTCGCCGCCCTCGCCGCGCTTGGCCTCACCCCGCAGCCCGCCGCCCTCGGCCCGGCCCTACTGGTGATGACAGCCCTGCCCGCGATGTCGATCTACCCCGTGCTCGCCCGCCGCTACGGAGAGGTCACAACTCCCGCCGCTGTGCTGCTGCTGCAAACGCTGGTCAGCTTCGTCACGCTTACGGCCCTTCTGGCGCTCCTGGGCTTGCCACAGACCCCGGCGGGTGGATGAGCGCCCGCTCGTAAAGGTGCCAGGTGGCGTGCCCCAGCACCGGCAAAGCGATGAGTAAGCCAAGGAACCACGGCAGCATGGCCGCAAAGAGCAGCCCCGCCAGAAGCGCCGCCCAGGCGAGCATCACCAGCTTGTTTTCGCGCACCACGGCAAGGCTCACCAACATGGCGGTGATAAAATCGACTTCCCGGTCGAGCGCGAAGGGGATGGAGACGACGGTGAGCGCATAGAGCAGCAGCGCCACCACCGCGCCAAAGAGGATCTGCACCGCGATCAGCCGGTAGCCTTCCGGCGTCATCAACGCGCTCAAACCATCGGTGATGTTGATCAGGGCCCGCGGGCCAAGGAAGACCGCAAAGAGCATATGGGCGAAGAAGGTGTAGAACAGGAAGTAGATCACGATGATCGCCCCAATCCACGGAATCTGCCGCGCCCGCTCGCGCCAGACCCTGAGCAGCACCCCGTTGCGCCCCCCAAAGGCCAGCCGCTCGCCCCGCGCAAGGCGGCGGGACACCACGTAGAGCCCGACAGCGGCAAAGGGCGCGATGAGCGGAAAGCCGAGCGAGAGGATCAGCACCGTGGCGACATGGCCGAGCGAGAGCTTGACCATGGCAAAGCCGCCGAGCGCGTAGACCAGCGCGAAGAACAGGCCAAACTGCGGTGCACGAGTAAAGTCCCGCCAGCCGGCGGCGAGGGCGGCGCGCAGGTCGGCAAAGCTCAGCCGGGCAACCTCTGGCTTTGGGGCGGCTTCGGCATATGTGGCGTCAAGCATGTATCCTCCATCCATGCTCGCGCGTTTCCGCCGGTATTTGGCCCCAAACCCCGGCCCGGTTCAAGGGGCAGGCTCAGGCTTCAGACGGTGACGAGAGGCGTGCTGCCCCCCGGGCCCGCCAGCTGATCCTTCGGCACGACCGTCTGGAAGATCGGCAGGTCGGCGTTGCCCGGGTTGGGCTTGCAGTAGACAAAGAGCGACCGCACCCCAACGTTTGCCGTGCCATGGCCGGTGCGATGGGCGAGGCCGTTACCGATGGGCAGGTTAAAATTGACGTTCACCTTCATGTCCGATCCGCTATCGAGCGTGGCGAGATGAGGCTGCATCTGGGCCGTGTTGAAGGCGCGCATGAGAGCTGTTGCCATGTCGAGGGCAGACATCGTCGAGTGGCGGCCCACCTCAGGCGAGGGCAGCGGATGCTGCTTGCGCTGATTGTTGCTGTAGACCCATGAGCCATCGGGGTTTTTCTCATGATAGTTGGCGTTGAGGTCGCTCTTCCTGCCGTCGTAAACATGCGCCTCTACCCGCGCTTTCTGAAACAGCGGGTGCGAAGCCAGCTCGCCCTCAACCCCATGTTTGGCCGAATGAGCCGCAGGGCCGCTTGGCGCGCTCACCGGGTTTGAGAGCAAGCGGACCAGTTCATTGATGGTCCAGGTCCGTCGCGCGTATGGCATGGAAGTCCCCCCTAGGCATTTCAATTGCGGCAGGGTGAGGTGCAGTTGACCTTAAGTCAAGATTGGCCCGGAGCCTTCGCTGGCCAATCGGTAGCGGCGTGATAGGCCTCGGCCAGCGCCAGCAGCGCCCCATCGGCTCCGCGCGGCCCCATCAGCTGCACGCCTGCGGGCAGGCCCGCTGCGCCGAAGCCGGCGGGCAGGTTCACCACCGGCAGGCCGATGAGCGAGGCGGGCACCACGCATTCCATCCAGCGGTGGTAGGTGTCTGTGGCCACGCCCGCCACCTCGCGGGGCCAGTCGATCCCGGCGTCGAAGGGCCAGACCTGTGTGGAGGGCAGGATCACCGCGTCATAGCGGGCAAACATCCGCGCGGCTGCGCGATACCACTCCGAGCGGATGGCGCTGGCCGCCAGCACCTCCGCCGCAGAGAGCGCCCTGCCCTGCTCGATCTCCCAGATCAGCGCGGGCTTCAGCTTGCCTGCATTCGCCGCATCGTCCAGCAGCGCGCCCTGCTTGTCCGCTACTGCCCAGGCCCGCAGCGCCACCCAGCTCTCCCAGAGCTTCGCGGCGGGGAACGGCGGGGCCACCGGCTCCACCAAAGCCCCCAAGCCCTCAAACACCGCTGCCGCCGCCTCCCCGCGCTCCAGCAGCCCCGGCTCCATCGGCCATGCGCCGCCCCAGTCGCCCAGCCAGCCGATGCGCTTGCCGCGCGGGCCTTCGCCGCCGGGGGTGAACTCCGCGCCCGCCGGCTGCAATGGGTCCGGCCCAGCGATGACGCCGAGCAGCATGGCGAGGTCTTGGGGCGTGCGGGCCATCGGGCCGAGGGTGGAGAGCGGATGCAGCAGCATCTCCCCCACCGGATCGCCCGGCACCAGCCCGTGGCTGGGCCGCATGCCATAGACATTGCACCAGGCCGCCGGGTTGCGCAGGCTTCCCATCATGTCGGAGCCATCAGCCAGCGCCACCATCCGGCACGCCAGCGCAGCCGCCGCCCCGCCCGAGGAGCCGCCCGCCGTGCGCGAGGCATCATAGGGGTTGCGGGTCACCCCGAAGACCGGGTTGTAGCTGTGCGAGCCAAGCCCGAACTCGGGCACATTGGTTTTGCCGATAAAGATTGCCCCCGCCGCCCGCATCCGCGCGGCGATCAGGTCATCGGCCTTGGGCAGGTGATCGGCAAAAACCGGGCTGCCCCATGTGGTGCGCAGGCCCTTCGTTGCCACGAGGTCTTTCACCGCCATCGGCAGGCCCCAAAGCGCGCCACCCGGCCCCGCCGCCTCCGCCGCCCGCGCCTCGGCCAGCAGCGCATCCTCGTCTCGCAGGGAGACAATCGCATTGATCGAAGGGTTCACCTCGGCCACGCGGGCCAGCGTGGCCTCCATCACCTCCACCGGCCCCACCTCGCGCCGTGCGAGCGCCCCTGCGAGCGCGACAGCGGAGAGGTCGGTGAGCGCCATCAGCCCTCGGCCTGCGCCTCGCTCCGGCTCTTGCCGGACACATCCATCGCCAGCGTCGCAGCCATGAACTCGTCCAGATCGCCATCAAGCACGCCGGAGGTGTCGGAGGTTTCGTGGTTGGTGCGCAGATCCTTCACCATCTGGTAGGGCTGGAGCACGTAGCTGCGGATCTGGTTGCCCCAACCGGCGCTGCCCTTGCTCTCATGGGCGGCGTTGATCGCCTCGTTCCGCTTGTCGAGCTCCATCTGGTAGAGGCGGCTCTTCAGCGCCTTCATGGCGATGTCGCGGTTCTGGTGCTGCGATTTTTCCGAGCTGGTGACGACGATGCCGGTCGGCGCGTGGGTGATCCGCACGGCGGAGTCGGTGGTGTTCACGTGCTGGCCGCCCGCGCCGGAGGAGCGGTAGGTGTCGATCCGAATGTCGGCCGGGTTCACCTCGATCTCGATGTTGTCATCCACCACCGGGTAAACCCAGACGGAGGCAAAGCTCGTCTCCCGCGTGCCCTTGCCGAAGGGGCTGATCCGCACCAGACGATGCACACCGCTCTCCGATTTCAGCCAACCATAGGCATTGGTGCCGCTGATCTTGTAGGAGACCGATTTGATCCCCGCCTCGCTGCCTGCTTCCTCGGATTGCAGCTCCACCTTGAAGCCGCGCTTCTCGGCCCAGCGCACATACATCCGTTGGAGCATCTGCGCCCAGTCGCAGGCCTCGGTGCCGCCCGCGCCCGCGTTGATCTCGAGGAAAGTATCGTTGCCATCGGCCTCGCCGTTCAGCAGCGCCTCCAACTCCTTGGCGGCGGCGCGCTTTTCCAGTGCGATCAGGGCATTCTCGGCCTCGGTCACAACCTCGGCGTCCTCTTCGGCCTCGCCCATCTCGACCAGCTCGACGTTATCTTCCAGCTCCTGAGAGATGCCGTTGTAGGTGTCCATCGCGTCCACCAGCATCTGCCGCTCACGCATCAGCTTTTGCGCCTTGGCCGGGTCATTCCACAGGTCCGGGTCTTCGGTGCGGGCGTTGAACTCTTCCAGCCGGTGCTGGGCCGTTTCAAGGTCCATCCGCTGGCCCAGAAGCTCCAGCGATTTCTTTACCGCCTCTACCGCGTTTTGCGCCTCGGCCCGCATGGGGTGTCCTTTCTTCTGGTTCGATCTGCCTGATACCGCGTGGCGCGGTGAGGGGCAAGAATAGTGGCGTGCATCGCCGGGATGAACCGTTGCGCAGCGGGGGCCAGCCCCCGCACCCCCGGAGGTATTTACAGCAAGAAAATGAGCAAGACGGGGTCAAAGATCGTGGTGGATGTGCAGCTGGTTGCCATCCGGGTCGGCCACGGTGAACTGGCGAAGGCCATAGGGCATGTTGCGCGGCTTGCTCGGCGCAGCGGCGGACATGGCGGCATGGGCAGCGTCCACGTCCTGCGCGAAGATCCAGGCCACGCCGGGGGTGAAGGGGCCATCGACTTCGCGCAGGAAAATCGAGCAGCGCCCGTGGCTCACCGCCCCGATCCGGCCCTCTTCATGGTGCCAATTGGCAGTAAAACCCAGCCTTTCGACGTAAAACGCCTGCGCCGCCGCCACGTTGCGCACAGGCAGCGCGGGCACGGCGGCGTCAAGCTCCACAGCTTACTCCGTAGGGTGCGCATTCATGGCGCACCTCAATACAGGCCCCCGGAACTCAGCGAGCCAAAGCTGGCCTTGGGCGCGATCCGGGCCTTCTTGCCGGTGGAGGTTGTCACCGTGCGGGCCTCGCCGCTGTCTTCCTCGCCCTGCGCGAACATCGGCAGGTTGGCCCCCATCGCAAAGCCCCCGTCGAGCATGGCGGCCATGCCGAAGATCGGCTCTTCGCCCTCGCGGAAGTACTCTGCCACCACGTTGGGGCCAGACGCACCGTCAGACAGGCGGGCGCCGGTGAAGCGGTCGATCTTCACAAAATAGCCGCCCGGCGGCACCTGAAACTTGCCGGCACCGTACTTGGCGATGGCACTCTTCATGAAGGCGTTGAACACTGGCGCGCACATGCCGCCACCCGAAGCACCCGGCATGGTGCGGGGCCGGTCGTAGCCGATGTAGCAGCCCGCCGCGATGGTGTTGGTGAAGCCTACAAACCACACGTCCTTGGCGTCGTTGGTGGTGCCGGTCTTGCCCGCCACCGGCACGCCAAGGCTCACCGCACGCCGCGCGGTGCCGCGCTCGACCACGCCGCGCATCATCGAGGTGAGCTGATAGGCGGTGATCGCATCAATCGCCTGCTTGCGGTTGGCGGTGATCTTGGGCAGCTCGCCCGCTGCAAGTGAGGCCGTTTGGCAGCCATCGCAGATGCGCTGATCGTGGCGATAGATGGTGCGGCCCCAACGGTCCTGCACCCGGTCCACCAGCGTCGGCTCCACCCGCTCGCCGCCATTGGCGAACATCGAATAGGCCGACACCATCTTGAACAGCGTCGTCTCCTGCGCGCCCAGCGCATTGGCAAGGAAGGGATCGAGCCGGTCATAGACGCCGAAGCTCTCGGCATAGCTCGCCACGGTTTCCATCCCGACTTCCTGCGCAAGGCGGATGGTCATCAGGTTGCGCGATTGCTCAATGCCGGTGCGCAGCGGTGTGGGGCCATAAAACTTGTGGCTGGCGTTCTTGGGCCGCCACACGCCCTGCGGCGTGTTGATCTCGATCGGCGCGTCCACAACGATGGTGGCCGGGGTGTAACCCGAATCCAGCGCAGCAGCATAGACGAAGGGCTTGAACGACGAGCCGGGCTGGCGCGTGGCCTGCGTGGCGCGGTTGAACACCGAATGCTGGTAGGAGAACCCGCCCTGCATGGCGAGCACGCGGCCGTTTTCAACGTCCATCGCCATGAAGGCGCCCTGCACTGCAGGCACCTGCCGGAGCGTCCAGCGGATGAAGGCGCCGTCCTGCGTCATCCGGCGCACATGGACCACGTCGCCGACCTCGAAGTTCTCGTGGAAGTTGCCCCGCATCCAGGCGATGTCCTTACGCGGAACAACCGGCGGCTCCGGCCCGTCCATCGCCACGCCTTCGATCCCGAGGCCAAGCTCATTGTCGCCCACGCTGAGCACCACGGCGGGCAGCCACTCGCTTTCCAGCTCAACATCACGCGCAACTTCAACCGAAGCCAGCGCCTCGCGCCACTTGGCCTCATCCTCCAGCAGCGCGGTGTCGATGGTTTGGCCTGTGCCACGCCAGCGGCCAAGGCCACGGTCATAGCGTTCCAGCGCCCGCTGAAGCTCCATCGCCGCCTTCTTCTGCAACTCCGGGTCCACCGTGGCACGGATCGTCAGGCCACCGCCAAAAAACTCGTCCTCACCAAAGTTGCGGCTCAGCTGGCGGCGGATTTCATCGGTGAAGTAGTCGCGCGGCGGAAGCGCCTTCTTGAAGCTGTCATAGTCGCCGTTCTGCACCGACTTCAGCGGCAGAAGCCGCTCGGACTGATAGGTCTCGTACGAGATGTAGCCGTTCTCATACATCTCCTTGAGCACGAAGTTGCGCCGGTTGGTCGCCAGCTCCTTGTCGCGCACCGGGTGGTAGTTGGAGGGCGCTTTGGGCAGCACCGCCAGATAGGCCGCCTCATGGGGCTCCAACTCGGCCAGCGTCTTGTTGAAGTAGGTCTGCGCGGCGGCGGCCACACCAAAGCTGTTCTGCCCGAGGAAGATCTCGTTCATGTAGAGCTCTAGGATCTTTTCCTTGCTCAGCGCGGTCTCGACCCGGGAGGCGAGGATGATTTCCTTGATTTTGCGCTCGGCGGAGCGGTCGGACGACAGCAAAAAGTTCTTCATCACCTGCTGGGTGATCGTCGAAGCCCCACGCAAACGCCCGCCCTTGGCGGCGTCGACGGCGGCAGCGACCATGCCCATCGGGTCATAGCCCTTGTGGGTATAGAAGTTCTTGTCTTCCGCCGAGATGAAGGCCTGTTTTACCAGATCGGGGATTTCGCTGGAGGGGGCATACAGCCGGCGCTCATGGGCAAATTCATCCATGATCCGGCCTTCACCCGAGTAGATGCGGCTGATGGTCGGCGGTGTGTATTGCGCAAGCTGCTCATGGTTGGGCAGGTCACGCCCATAAATCCAGAAAATCGCGCCAAGCATCAGCGCGCCAAAGGCGGCGCCTGTGGTGATCAGCGCGAAAAGCCCGCCGATGATGCCGGTAAAGAATCTGAGCACGTGCCCTGCTCCATGTCTGCTCCGAGGCCAAGTGTATAGGGCATGGGGGCCAGCGAAGCAAAAGAGATTGCATGACAAATTCGGCCATTTGCCGCGCAGCCGGTCACGGTTTTGCGAGCCTGCGCCTCCGCCCTGCAAGGCGCTTTCGTGGCGAACGATCAGCGGGCCGCCCCCGGCAAAGCGGCCGCAGCCCCGGCAATGCGCCCGCGCTACTGCCGGATCAGTGCCCTCAGCCGCGCGTCTTCGGCGGCCCAATTCGCCACCGCTGCGGCAATCCCGTCGGCCGCCTGCTTGCGCCACGCGGCACTTTGCAGCTTCTCCAGCTCACTCTCGGTCGAAAGGAAGGCCGCCTCCAGCAGCACCGCCGGAATGTCGGGCAGCTTCAGCACCGAGAAGTCCGCCTGCCCCCGCGCATGCCGGTGCAGCCGCACGCCCTGCGCCCTGAGCCCGGCCACCACCGCCTCGGCCAGCGCCTCGGTGCGGGGGGCGGTTTCGCGGCGGGCGATCTCCATCAGCGCCTGTGCCACCTGATCATCGGTACCGCTCAGGTCGGCCCCGCCAAGAATGTCCTCCCGGTCGTGCCGATACGCCAGCTTGGCCAGCGCCTCCGAGCTTGCCTCATCCGACAGGGTATAGACCTGCGCACCCCGCGCGATTCCCTCTTCCACCGCATCAGCGTGGAGCGAGATGAACAGATGCGCCCCGGCGCGGCGGGCGATGGTAAGGCGGGTTTCAAGGGAGACAAAACTGTCGTCCTCCCGCGTCAATACCACCTCGTAATCACCTGACCGCAAAAGGCTTTCGCGTACATCGCGGGCAAAGACGAGCATCAGATCGGCCTCTGTTACCCCGCCGCGCGTGGCGCCCGGGTCCACCCCGCCGTGGCCGGGATCGAGCACCACCACCATGGGGCCGCCTGCCTCTGGGCGTCTCTTGGGCGGCGCGCTGGCCGAGGGGCTGGGGAACACATCACTCGGCCGCTCGCCGCGCTTCACCTGCCCGGCAAACTGCGCCTCGCTGACCGGCTCCAGCGCCACCTCCACGCGGGCCGAGCCATCGTCAGCGCCCGTTACCATATGCACCGAGCCAAAGCCGAGCGGGCGCGAAAGTTCGGCCACGAGCCGGGTCCATCCAGGGCCAACGCGTCCGCTGCGCAGGGCCACCACCTGCTCCAGCGACGAAAGGTCTGGCTGGCCCAGCGGCGCAAAATCCACCTCGCGGAAGTCCACCACCAGCCGGGGCGGATCGGCCAGCAGCCGCACGCGGTAGGGCACCGGCTGGCTGATCGTCAGCTTCAGCCGCACCCCCTGCCCGCTTTCCTCCACGCCCGAGCGCGCAGGATCAATCCGCGCCAGCGCCGAGAAGTCCTGCGCCCGCGCCGGGCCAGAAGCCATCACCGCGCCCCAGAGCGCGAAAATCATGAAAAGGAGTGCTGCCCGCATCCGCCCTGCCTGTTTTGCCCCGTTCTACACGAGCCACCATGGCCAACCAAGGCCTGCCCGCTCACGGCTCGGGGAGGCCGCGCAACATGAGAGAGTGCGGCGGGTTAACCGCCCATTCTGTGCAAATAAGCCTATGTATGGGCTGTGCATAGGATGTGCATGGGTTGTGGGTCGCGGTATCATATGCCGCGTTAACCCTCTAACCCTCAGTCCCCAAACGATTTCTTGCCCAAGTGCTTCCGAAGCCGTGACGGCGTGGATTTGGTCTTGTTCTTATAGGGGTTCGCATCGCCCTGACCGCGGAAATACAGCCGGATCGGCGTGCCCGGCATGTCAAAGTCTTCCCGCAACCCGTTGACAAGATAGCGTTTGTAGCTCTCCGGCAGCTTGTCGGGATGCGAGCACATCACCACAAACCCCGGCGGCCGCGTCTTGGCCTGTGTCATGTAGCGCAGCCGAATGCGCCGCCCCCCCGGAGCGGGCGGCGGATGCTGCTCCAACATATTGATAAGCCAGTCATTTAGCTTGGCCGTGGTGATCCGGCGGTTCCAAACCTTATGGGCCTTCACCACCGCCTGTTGCAGCCGGTCCAGCCCCCGGCCCGTCTTGGCCGAAACCGTCACCAGAGGGGCGCCCTTGAGCTGTGGCAGCAGCTTTTCAAACGCCACCCGCAAGCCCTTGAGCTTGGCCTGTTTTTCCGGCTCCAAGTCCCACTTGTTGACGGCCACCACCACGGCGCGGCCCTCGCGCTCGGCGAGGTCGGCAATGCGCAGATCCTGCTGTTCGAAGGGGATGGCTGCATCGAGCAGAACCACCACCACCTCGGCAAATTTCACCGCTCGGAGCCCATCGGAAACCGAGAGTTTTTCCAGCTTTTCCTGCACCTTGGCGCGTTTGCGCATCCCAGCGGTGTCAAACAGCCGGGTCGGGGTTCCGTCCCAATCCAGCGCCAGTGAAATCGAGTCGCGGGTGATCCCGGCTTCGGGGCCGGTGAGCAGGCGGTCCTCGCCGATGATCGCATTGATCAGCGTCGATTTCCCCGCATTCGGGCGACCGACAACGGCAACCTGAAGCGGCTTTTTCTTGGTAGGTGCCCAAGCCTCTGCCTCTTCGCCCTCTTCCACCGACACTTCGGTTTCGGGGCTCTCATCCGGCTTGTTAAGCGAAATTTCATCAACAACTGGCATCAAGGCGGCCAGAAGGTCTGACATGCCTTCACCGTGTTCGGCACTCAGCCCGATGGGGTCGCCCAGCCCGAGGCCCCAGGCCTCGATCATGCCGCCCTCGCCCGCGCGGCCTTCGGCCTTGTTGCAGCCGAGGAGCACATGGGCGTTCTTGCGGCGCAGGATGTCGGCAAAGACTTCGTCGGTCGGCGTCACCCCGGTGCGCGCGTCGATCAGAAACAGGCAAACGTCGGCCATTTCCACCGCGCGCTCGGTGAGGCGGCGCATCCGGCCCTGCAGGCTCTCGTCGGTCGCTTCTTCCAGCCCGGCGGTGTCGATGACGGTAAAGCGCAGGTCGCCCAACCGTGCCTCGCCCTCGCGCAGGTCACGCGTCACCCCTGGCTGGTCATCGACTAGCGCCAGCCGCTTGCCGACCAAGCGGTTGAAAAGAGTGGATTTTCCAACGTTGGGGCGTCCAACGATGGCGAGTGTGAAGCTCATGTTAATGGTCCGGTCCGAAGCGATAAGAGCGCCTCATACACCGCTTTCAGCTCAACGGAAAGCCACCAGTTGGCCCCGGGAGTTGACCACATAGAGCGTGCCCGCCACCACGATCGGGTTGGAACTGGCCCCACCGGGCAGCTCGACGGCAGAAACAAGCGCGCCCGACGTCGGCTCAAAGCTCCGCAGCAGCCCGTCATCGGAGGCCACCCGCAGCAGCCCCCCGGCCAAAACCGGTCCGTAATGGGCAAACACCGCCTTGCGACGACGTGACTTTTTCTTGGTGTAGGCTGGCAGCTTGACCGACCAGATCGTTTTGCCGGTGGCAGCATCGAGCCGCAGCAACTGGCTGGCGTCCGACACCATGAACACCGATCCGCCCGCAGGCCAGACCGGCGAATAGGCCCCGTTGAGCGAGGTCCAGCGCCGCTCACCGCTGTTGATATCCAGCGCCACTGTGCGCCCGGACTGCGTGCCGATATACACCGTATCGCCCGCCACAACCGGATCACCAGTTACGTCAGTATAGCCGGTGTAGGCCCGCCCGCGCCGCTCGCCGGCGATGTTCTCGGACCATGTGCGCAGGCCCGATTGCTTCAGCGCGCCCATCACCTCGGCCGAGCCGAAGGGGAAGATCACATGCCGCGCAGAAAGCGCAGGCCCGGCTCCGCCGACCATCACCGAGGGCGTCGGCGTGCCCGGCATTTCCCACTTGAGCCGCCCGTTGGAGGCATCGACGGCCACCGCGCGGCTGTCGCGGCTGACAACATAAACCGTGCCGTTCGAAACAGTGGGCGTGCCCTGCACCGGCCCGTCAAACTTTTGCCGCCAGCGCAGCCCGCCCGTGGCGGTGTCGAGGGCCAGCAACTCGCCGTAACCTGTTGTCACGTAAAGCGTATTTCCAGCAAGCGCGAGGCCGCCACCCGAGGCATCCTGCGTGCGGTCGCGCGCCGGGGTCACATCGGTTGCCCAGATCAGCTCGCCCTGCGTCGAGACTGCAGAAACCTGCGCCCTGCTATCCATCGTGAAGATGCGCCCGCCTGCGGCCACCGGGTCGGCGGTGATCCGGGCCTTGCGGCTGTCACCCTGGCCGATGTCGGTGCGCCAGATCGCCTGCACGCTGCGCGCCAGCGCCGGATGCTGAATGCGGTGTTGCGGGGTGCCATTGCGATGGGTCCACGCGCCGTGGTTCACCGGGCGGGGCAGCGAGATCGGGGCCGCGCCGCGATAGATCGGGGCCGTGGTGCCGCCAAGGTCATCAACGCCCACCGCCTCGCGCACGCCAATCCGCTTGCCCGGCAGAGGTTGGTCGCCTCCCCCACAGGCGGCAAGCATGGCCACGATGGCACCCGTGGCGATCCACTTTGTTGCTGCTGCTCTCACGGCCTGCCTTCCTTGCCCGGTCTTCCCTTCCTCACGCCGCGCGGGGCTGGCCCGTTTGGCGCGGGGCAGATCAGCCCTCTCCGGGCTTTCCTCCCAATGCCACAATCACTTGCAGGAGGCGCTCTTGCAAGCCCCGGCTCAAGCCGTCCTCCTCCACCAGCGCCTCTGCGACCGCCAGTGCCCCTGCCCGGTCGTCGGCCTCGATCAGCACATAAACCTGCTGCTCGCGGGCCAGTCGGGCCAGCGGCGAGGCCGAACCGGCAAGCCGCTCAAGCTGTGCGCTGCGGGTCTCGGCGTCCATTGCATCCGGGCCCAGCATCACTGCCTTGAGCGCCGCCAGGTCACGCCATGGCTGCGGCAGGCTGGCGTCATCGGCAACGGTCAGCAGCATGTCGGCAGCGGCCTGCGGGTCTTCCCCGGCCTGTGCCTCTGCGGCCTGAAGCAGCTCGATAACGGCGGCAAATTCACCCGTGGCCTCCACATCGCCCAGCGCGGCCAAACGCGCTTCGCCCTCTTCGGCCTCCAGCGCCGTCAGCACGGCATCGCCCCGCGCTTCGGCTGCTGCCCGCTCGGAGGAGCGCTGCCACTCAAACCAGGCCGCGCCGCCCACCAGCACCACGATGACCACAACCGGGATCCAGCCATAGCGGCGCATCAGCGCAAACAGCCTGTCGCGCCGCAGCTCTTCGGTGACTTCCTCGATGAAGCTCTCGCTCTCGCTCATCTGCCTGCCTTCTGTCGTGCCAGCGGGGTCTCACGCCCCGCAAGATCGGTGCTTCTTACCCGGAAATGCGGCCAGATGCCAAGGGCATTGCAGCAGCGCCGCTCCGGCGCGGGCCGGGGTTTGTCAGCAAGGCCTTGGGAGGCAGCAACTCTGGCTTGCACGGGTGGGGCATTGCCTCTAAACTAAACCAAACGGTTCAGGACTTATCGGCCCCGAATTGGCCACCACTGTTCTGCACCAGCGAAGTGTTGGTTGGGGCGCAATGCGCCCCATTGTTGCAAGGAAGCTCGGCCATGCGGCTGTTTTCGATCCTCATTGCGCTCTGCGTTGCAGCGGTGCTCTACCTCGTGATCATGCAGCGCGACCTGCTGCTGTCTTTCGCCGGCGGCGGAGATGACGCGCCCCCGGTTGAGCAGACCGGGGCAGAAGCAGAGCCGCGCTCGGTCGAGGCCGATGGCACCGGCGCGGGCGAAGCGCGGGTGGTGTCTGTCTTGGCGATCGAAAGCGAGGCGCGCGAGATCGACAGCGCCGTTGTCATCCGGGGCCGCACCGAAGCGGCGCGGCAGGTGGTTGTGCGGGCCGAAACTTCGGGCCAGATCATCTCGGAGCCGCTGCGCAAAGGGGCCTTCGTCGAAGCCGGGCAGATGCTCTGCGAGATCGACCCGGGCACCCGCGAAACTCAGCTTGCCCAGGCCCGCGCCCAGCTTGCCTCTGCCCGGGCCGGGATTCCGGAAGCCGAAGCCCGCGTGGCCGAGGCACGGGCCGCGCTGGAAGAAGCCGAGATCAACGACCGAGCCGCCAGCCAGCTTTCGGAAGGCGGCTATGCTTCTGACACCCGCGTGGCAGCCACGCGCGCCGGCGTCTCCTCGGCCAAGGCCGCCGTGCAGGCCGCGCAATCGGGCGTGGAAGGGGCCAAGAGCCAGGTGCAAACCGCCGAAGCCGCAGTGGCCGCCGCCGAAAAAGAGATCGAGCGGCTCACCATCACCGCCCCCTTCTCCGGCCTGCTGGAAAGTGACAGCGCCGAGCTTGGCATGTTGCTTCAGGCCGGGTCCGACTGTGCCACCATCCTGCAGCTCGATCCGATCAAGCTGGTCGGCTTCCTCCCCGAAAATGAGGTGGATCGGGTTGAAACCGGCGCGCAGGCCGGGGCACGGCTGGCCACTGGCGAGGAGGTCACGGGCAAGGTCACTTTCCTGTCCCGCTCCGCCGATGCCTCCACCCGCACCTTCCGCATCGAAGTGCAGGTGCCCAATCCCGACCTTGCAATCCGCGATGGCCAGACGGTGGAGATTGCCGTTTCCGCCGATGGGGCCAAGGCGCATCTGCTACCGCAATCCTCGCTGACGCTGGATGACGACGGTGCGCTTGGGGTGCGTTGGGTGGATGACGAAAGCACCGCCCGTTTTGCCCCCGTGATCGTGCTGCGTGATACGGTGGACGGGGTTTGGGTCACCGGCCTGCCCGACCAGGTAAAGGTGATCACCCGCGGGCAGGAATATGTTGTTGACGGTGTGCCAGTGAAGGTCACCCTCGAGGAGCTGACCCAATGACAGGCATTGTCGACTGGGCCGCCGCCCGCGCCCGGATGATCCTCGCCTTCGTGGCGATGTCGATCCTCGTGGGTTGGGCGACCTATCTGAGCCTGCCAAAGGAGGGTGAGCCGGATATCGAGATTCCGGCTGTTTTTGTATCCGTCCCCTTCCCCGGGATTTCGGCGGCGGATGCCGAAAAGATGCTCGTGAAACCGATGGAAACCGAGCTTTCAGACCTCGACGGGCTGAAGACCATGACGGGCGTGGCCACCGAGGGCTATGCCAATGTGGTGCTGGAGTTCGAGTTTGGCTGGGACAAGTCTGCCACGCTGGCGGATGTGCGCGCCGCAATGAACACGGCCGGGGCGAATTTCCCCGATGGGGCAGACAATTACACCATCGGCGAGATCAACTTTTCCGAGTTCCCGATCATCATCGTCAACCTCACCGGCGCCCTGCCAGAGCGCACGCTGGTGAAGGTGGCGAAAGACTTGCAGGACAGCCTCGAAGGGCTGGAGCCGGTGCTGGAGGCCACGCTCGCCGGTCACCGCGACGAGATGCTCGAAGTGGTGATCGACCCGCTGAAGCTTGAAAGCTACAACGTCACCGCCGCCGAGCTGATCAACGTGGTGGTCAACAACAACCAGCTTATCGCTGCGGGCGAGGTGGAAACCCCCGGCGGCACCTTCTCGGTGAAGATTCCGGCCAGCTTCGAGAGCAGCCAGGACGTGCTGCAACTGCCGGTCAAGGTGAACGGCGACAGCATCGTTACCCTAGGCGACCTTGCCGACATTCGCCTGACCTTCGAAGACCGCTCCGGCACCGCCCGCTTCAACGGGGTCAACACGGTGGCGCTGCAGGTTTCCAAGAAGAAGGGCTACAACATCATCGACACCGCCGCCGCGATCCGTGATGTGGTGGAGGCCGAGCGCGCCAAATGGCCGCCCGAGCTGCGCGATGCGATTCAAGTGGGCACCTCCAACGACCAGAGCCGGGTGGTGAAGTCGATGGTCAGCCAGCTTGAGGGCTCGGTGATGACGGCAATCGCGCTGGTGGCCATTGTCGTGCTGGCCGCGCTCGGCATCCGCCCAGCCATCCTTGTCGGCATCGCGATACCGATCAGCTTTTTGCTGTGCTTCATCTTCCTGTCGATCATGGGCATCACCGTGTCCAACATCGTGATGTTCGGCCTGATCCTCGCGGTGGGGATGCTGGTGGACGGGGCGATTGTGGTGGTGGAATACGCCGACAAACGCATATCCGACGGCGTGGGGCCGATGCACGCCTATGTCGAGGCCGCCAAGCGGATGTTCTGGCCCATCGTCAGCTCCACCGCGACCACGCTCTGCGCTTTCCTGCCCATGCTTTTCTGGCCCGGTGTGGCCGGGCAGTTCATGGGGATGCTGCCCGTCACCCTGATCTTCGTTTTGTCCGCCTCGCTGCTGGTGGCGCTGGTCTACCTGCCGGTTCTCGGCGGCGTCTCGGGCCGGATGAGCCGGACGTTCCACAACGCCTCCGAGGCGCTGCGCCGCTTCCCGTGGTGGGTGCGGGCGCTGCTGGTGGTGCCATCGCTCTACCTGCTCTTCATTGCCGCACTGCAATGCATCAACCCGGGCTATCTCTTCGGCGGCACCTCGCCCCTGCCCGGCGCGGCAGCCGTGGTGCCGGGGCTCTTGCTCTTCATCACCGCAGCATTCCTGTCGACCATCACGCTCGACGCGGCACGGCTGGAGCGCCGCGCCAAACGTGTGCGGGCCGGGCACCGGCGCTCGCTCTTTGGCTGGGTCATCACCGCGATTGCAGGCAACCCGATCATGCCTCTGGTGACGGTGGGCGTGGTGGGCTTCTTCGTGGTCTTCACCTTCGGCTACTACGGAGCCAACAACAACGGCGTCGACTTCTTTGTCGAGAGCGAGCCGGAGCAGGCCATTGTCTATGTCCGAGCGCGCGGCAACCTCTCGCTAGAAGAGAAGGACGAGATGGTGCGCGAGGTCGAAGAGGCCATGGCGCATATCCCCGGCATCGAAAGCGCCTTTGCCTTTGCCGGTGAGGGTGGGTTAAACTCCAACACCGGCGGCAGCCAGTCGCCGCTGGATACCGTCGGCCAGATCCAGCTGGAGCTGATCCCCTGGGAAGACCGGCCTGAATACGCCCGCACCCATGATGTGCCGTTGGCCGAGTTGGATGGCGACGTGATCCTTGAGAAGATCGAAGAGGCGGTGCTGGAAATTCCCGGCATCCAGCCGGAAATTCTCAACCTCGCCATGGGCCCGGGCGCGGGCAAGCCGATTCACCTGCGGCTCTCGGGCGATAACTTTGCGGCGCTGGAAGAGTCTGTTGCCACGGTGCGCAGCTATCTTGGCGACATGCCCGGCGTCATCGACCTTGAAGACACCACTCCCCTGCCCGGCATCGACTGGCAGATCGACGTGGACGTGGAAAAGGCCGGGCGCTACGGCGCAGATGTGGCCACAGTGGGCGCGATGGTGCAGCTTGTCACCCGCGGCATCCTGCTTGACACAATGCGCGTGGACAGCTCGGATGAGGAAATCGAAATCCGCGTGCGGCTTCCCTACGAAGACCGGGTGCTTTCCACGCTGGACGAGCTGAAGGTCCGCACTTCGGACGGGCAGGTGCCGCTCTCCAATTTCATCACCCGCAAGCCGGTGCCCAAGATCGGGCGGATCGACCGGGTGGACCAGCGCCGCATCTACGACGTGAAAGCCGATGTAGCCCCGGGCCTGTCCAAACTCGTGGGGGAGGATGGTGCCCTTCTCGCCATCATGCCCACCGAAGAGGCCCGCGCCGCCGCAGAAGGCAGCGGTGAGTTCAGCGGTGCATCGGTTGTGGCCGTCAACGCCAACGAGCGCATCGGCGTGATCACCGAGTGGCTCACCGGCGAGCAAAGCCCCCTGCCCACCGGCATCGACTGGGAATGGACCGGCGATCAGGAAGACCAGGAAGAGAGCGGCCAGTTTCTGATGAGCGCCTTCGGCATGGCGCTTGGCATGATGTTCATCATCCTGCTGGCGCAGTTCAACAGCTTCTACAACGCGGTGCTGGTGCTTCTGGCCGTGGTTCTTTCAACCGCCGGTGTGCTTTGGGGCATGCTGCTGCTTGGCCAGCCGTTCTCGATCATCATGACCGGCACCGGCATCGTCGCGCTGGCGGGGATCGTGGTGAACAACAACATCGTCTTGATCGACACCTATCAGGAGTATTCCGCCTACATGCCCCGGCTCGAAGCGGTGATCCGCACCGCCGAGGCGCGGCTGCGCCCGGTGCTGCTGACGACCATCACCACAATGGCGGGCCTGACCCCGATGATGCTTGGCCTTTCGCTGGATTTCATCAACGGCGGCTACTCGCTCGACAGCCCCACCGCGCTTTGGTGGAAGCAGCTCGCCACGGCGGTTGTGTTTGGCCTCGGCACGGCCACCGTGCTGACGCTGGTCTTCACGCCGTCCATGCTGGCCCTGCGTATCTGGGCCTCCAAGGGGGCCTACGTGGGCCTGCGCAGCATTGGCAAGGTCGCCCTTGGGCGCTCCAGCCGGGTAGCGCGTGACGCAGCACTGAGCCGTGCGGCGAAGAAGGTGAAACGCCCCGAGATCATCTGGTCGGAAGAGGAAATGCCGGAAGAGGCTGTCGAAGCCGAGGCGGTGCCGGAGGCTCAAGTGGTCCCTGAGGAAAGAGCGCCGGAGGCTGACAAGGCGGATCCGGTGGCCGCCGACAAGGCCGAGGGCAAGGCCGAGGACACGGGCGACGGTGCCGAGAAGGATGAGGGCAAGCCCGGCGGATCCCACATCCGCGCGGCGGAGTAGGCCCCACTCACGGCTGCCACTCGAATGTGTCGCCTTCGGCTCTGTCCCTGCGAAGAGGGGCCGAGCCGGAGGCGAGCGTGGCGAATGAGCCGCCCTCAGGCGGCCTCTTCGCGTTGTTGTTGTGACCAGAGGGCGGCGTATTTTCCGCCCCGCGCCAGAAGCTCGGAGTGGCTTCCGCGCTCCACCACCTCGCCCGCATCCAGCACGATGATCTCATCGGCTCCGGCCACGGTCGAGAGCCTATGCGCGATGGTCAGCACCGTGCGCCCCTCCGCCGCCCGAGCCAGCGCGCCCTGAATCTGCTGCTCGGTCTCGGTATCCAGCGCCGAGGTCGCCTCGTCCAGCAGCAGGATCGGCGGGTTCTTCAGCATCGTTCGGGCAATCCCGACCCGCTGCTTCTCACCGCCCGATAGCTTCAGCCCGCGCTCGCCCACTGCCGTGTCATAGCCCTGCGGCAGGCTCTCGATGAAGGCGTGGATACGCGCCGATTTGGCGACTTCGACGACCTCTTCAAAGCTCGCTTCAGGCCGCCCGTAGGCGATGTTGTAGCGGATCGAGTCGTTAAACAGCACGGTATCCTGCGGCACCACGCCGATGGCATCGTGCAGACTTTCCTGCGTCACCTCCCGAATGTCCTGACCGTCGATCCTGATCGCGCCGCCCGTCACATCATAGAACCGGAACAGGAGCCGCCCGATGGTGCTCTTGCCCGCCCCGGAGGCCCCGACGATGGCAAGGCTGCCGCCCGCAGGCACCGCAAAGCTGACGCCCTTCAGGATACCCCGCTCGGAATCGTAGCCAAAGCGCACATCATCAAAGCGCACCTCCGCCCCCGCCACCTGAAGGGCCCCTGCCCCTTCTGCATCCGTCACCTCGGCGGGCTGGCCCAACAGGGTGAACATCTCGCCCATATCGGTCAGCGCCTGCCGGATCTCGCGGTAGACCGAACCGAGGAAGTTCAGCGGCACGGTGATCTGGATCATATAGGCGTTGACCATGACGAAATCGCCCACCGTCAGGCTGCCGTTCTGCACGCCCATGGCCGCCATCACCATCACCGCCACCAGACCGCCGGTGATCAGAACCGACTGGCCGAAGTTGAGGAAGCCGAGCGAATAGTTGGTGCGGATCGCCGCATCCTCATAGCCCGCCATCGCCGCATCATAGCGCGATGCCTCCCGCCGCTCGGCCCCGAAATATTTGACGGTTTCGAAGTTCAGCAGGCTGTCGATCGCCTTCTGATTGGCGTCGGTGTCGCTGTCGTTCATCTGCTTGCGGATCCGCACGCGCCATTCGGTGACCTTGAAGGTGAAGGCGACGTAGAGCGCGATGGTGACGACCAGCACGCCGAGGTAGCGCATGTCAAACACCCAGGCCAGCACCACGCAGACCATCAACAGCTCAAGGATCAGCGGCCCGATGGAAAACAGCATGAACCGGAGCAAAAATTCCACGCCCTTCACGCCGCGCTCGATGATCCGGCTCAGCCCGCCCGTGCGGCGGGTGATGTGGTAGCGCATCGAGAGCGCATGGATGTGGTTGAAGGTTTCCAGCGCCAGCCGCCGCAGCGCCCGCTGGCCGACGCGGGCAAAGAACGCATCGCGCAGCTGTTGGAAGCCCACGGTGAGCAGCCGGGCCATGCCATAGGCCACCGTCAGCGTAACCGCCGTCAGCCCGATCAGCAGGCCGGTGGAGGGCGTATCGCCCGCCAGTTGGTCCACCGCCGCCTTGTAAAAGAAGGGCGTGGCCACCGAAATCAGCTTGGACACCAGCAGCGCGGCGAGCGAGAGCACCACCTGTGCCTTCAGGCCCGGATGCCCATCTGGCCAGAGATAGGGCAGAACGCGTTGGATGATGCCCCAGTTGGAGCCGGGGTCTTTCCGGGTTGGCTCGGCCATGGGCCTGGCGCACCTCTCAGGATCGTGAATGTTGCGGCGAACCTAAGGCGCTGTGCGGCGGCGTCCAGTGCGATCACGCCGCAGGGCAGCTTTCAATCCGGCAGATCGAAGATCTGGCCCGGATAAATCAGGTCCGGGTCGCGGATCTGGCCCCGGTTTGCTTCGAGCACCTTGTGATAGTCCATGCCGTCGCCGTAGCGGTCAGAGGCGATGGCCCAGAGCGAATAGCCCGGCTGCACGGTGATGACCGAAACGGCGAGCCCCTCTGCATCGGTCGGCGCGGGCGCGCTGCGGGCAAGTGCCGCCTCGCTTTCCCGCAGGAAGGGCGTTTCAAACCGTCCTGTTACCTTGCCGTTTTGCGCCAGTTGGTCGACCCGCAGCGTGTAGGTGCCCGGGGTCACGCCGCTCAGCTCGGCTGTCCATGTGCCATCGGTATCAAGCGGCGCCACGGCGACCGGGTCGTTATCGAGGTAGATCCGCAGGTCTGACGGTCCGCCGGTGCCACGGCCCGAAAGGGTGACCGCGCCTTCACGGTAGCCGATGGTCTCAACCCGCAGTGGCACCTCTGCCGCCGTGGCGCTGGGTTGAAGCACCCGCAGCCCCTCGCCACTGGCCACCAGAAGCTGTGCGCCCTCGCCGGAGACAGCGGGGGCAGCAGCGCGGGCGGTTTTTGTGGCAGGCAGCGGGTCGGCTGCGGCGGTTTCCGGAGTTTCAGCCGGGGGGAGTTGCGGCTCTGTCGCGGTCTCGCCGGGGCCGGTGACGGGCGCATTGCCTGTGTTGGCAGCCGTGGTGGCGGGCGCATCGGATGTCGCGGGGCCCTCTGCGAGGCCTTCCGGCGCAGCCTCGGCCGCCTGCGGCGCATCGGCTTCGCCCGGCTCAGAAGACAACTGCGCTGCCGCTTCGTTTTCCTCACCTGCCGGGCTGGCCGCGGTAGAGGCCGTAGCAGGCGCGTCGTCCATGTCCGGCGGCGTGGGGGTTTCGGGCGAGGATGGCTGGGCCTCGGTCTCTGCGGGCGTAGTTTCGGCCCGTGACGCGGGTGCGCTATCTTCTCCGAGAGAGGCAGTTTCAAGCGGCGGGTCGCTAGGCTGTTCGTCGGCATTTGCCACGGTGACGGCAGGCGCAACGATCACACTGGCTTTCGATCGCCGCTCGCCCGTCTCGCCCTTGGCGAGAAGCGTTAGCACACGCGGCACATCGCCGGGCTGGATGTTGGTGAGTGCTACGAAGGCCCCCGAGGCGTCGGCTGTTGCATCTGCGATGGGCGCGCCGTCGAGCAGGAGCGAAACGGCATCGCCCGGCGCGGCATTGCCCGCAATGACCGCCGCGCCACCGGGTTCGATGCGGACCAGATCAAAGCTGGGCAGGCGCGCCTCGCCCTGCTGTGGCGCGTCGCCAGCCGTTGTGCTCTGCGCCGCTTGGGCCTCGTCCGTGGCATCGCTGGCTGCCGGGTCTGGTGCGCTTGCGGGCGCGGGCGTCTCTGCTGCTTGCTCCGGTTCGTCGGCAGCGCGCGGCTCTGATGCGGCTTGCCGCTCCTCTGCCGCTCCGCTGCCAGCAACGGTTCCACCCTTCTCTTCGGTGCTGCCCGCTTCAGCCTCCACAGCCTCGCTCGCGGCCTCACCAGAGGACACTTCGGCACCCGGCTCCGCCTCGGGCGCAAGCCCGCCCTGCCACAGCCACAGGCCCGCACCGGCCAGCGCGAGCGCGCTCGCCGTCAAGCCGCCCCGCAGCACGGGGGAGAGGGAATTCCAAGCCGACATTGCCCTTCCTCGATAATGCCTCACCGCGCCATCTCTCTGCCCGGGTTGAGCAAGCATAGCCATGCCGCTATCACCGGTCAAAGCAAGCCGCCGAGATGACGGCTCTTTTCAGCATCAACCTCCGGAGCCCCGCCATGACAGCCACCCTCTCCCTCTGTGTCTACTGCGGCTCGCGCGATGGCGCAGACCCGGCCTATGCCGAAGCCGCCGAAGCGCTTGGAACGGCGATTGCAAACCACGGCTGGCGGCTGGTCTACGGCGCGGGCGATGTTGGGCTGATGGGGCGCGTCGCGCGAAAGGCGCAGGCTGGCGGGGCCGAAACCTTCGGGGTGATCCCCACCCACCTGCTGCAGCGCGAGGTGGGCAAGCGCGACCTGACCAGCTTCATCGTCACCGAAACCATGCATGAGCGCAAAAAGGTGATGTTCATGAACGCCGATGCGGTGGCGGTTTTACCCGGTGGCGCAGGCTCGCTGGATGAGCTTTTCGAGGTGCTGACATGGCGGCAACTCGGGCTGCACGCCAAACCGATCTTTTTGCTCAACACCAATGGTTACTGGTCCAAACTGACCGATCTGATCGAGCATGTCGTCGCCAGCGGTTTCGCCGGCGACGACATTTTGGGCTTCTTCAAGACGGTGGACACGGTTGAAGAACTGACCGAGGCGCTGGAAGCGATCTAAGCCGCTTCCATCTCGCCCTTCACGATCTGCTCGATCTCTTCGACCGGGTGGTTCGTAAGGGTCTTGGGCACCTCGAAGATCACCTTGTCGGCCACCTCCATGTGCAACTCCTTGCGCAGCGCACCAAGCACCTGCGGCGCACAGGCCAGCACGATGCGATCAAACTCGCCCTTGTGCGCTTTCTGGTAGAGCAATTCAGCGAGGTCGTGGGCAAAGCGCTCCTTCGCCAACTCGTGCCAGTCGGTATCATCAAGCGCCGAGCGCTGGCCCTGCCCGGTGTCGGGCATCCGGCCGGGGCGATTTGCCCCCTGTTCGCGGTCGGAGGGGTTATCTTGGCTTTCCTTGCCCGACACCACCAGATACGGATCTTCCCCGTCGGTAATATTGTGCAAGAACAGTGCCTTCTCGCTGTCGGCGACCATCACCCATGTGCCTTGGCTCAGCCCGCTCATTGGTCGGCCTCCTCTTCTTCCATGGATTTGGTGACACGTGTTGCACCGGCTGGGCGCTCGTTTGCTCGCTTGAGCTCGTCCTCGCTGCCGACCTGACGGGCCAGCCTGCCGCCCTCACGGCCACCGTGAGAAATTTCGCCTTCGGCACCCATGATCTTGTCGGTGTCGCGGCTCATGTCGTTGGATCGTTTACGTTCTGCCATCCTGTGGTCCTCCTTTGAAAGATCAACGGATGGGTGGCCGCGCGGGTTCCGGCAAAAAGAAAGGCGCGACACCCGGTTAGAGCATCGCGCCTATTGGCTTTGTCACATGGCGGCGCGGGGTGCGCCGCCCGCCGGGATCACATCCGCGAGGCGACGTTTTCCCAGTTCACCAGCTTGTCGAGGAAGTTGCTGAGGTAGGCCGGGCGCTTGTTGCGGAAGTCGATGTAATAGCTGTGCTCCCAGACGTCGCAGCCGAGCAGTGCGGTCTGGCCGAAGCAGAGCGGGTTCACGCCGTTTTCGGTTTTGGTCACCTTCAGGCCGCCATCGGTGTCTTTCACCAGCCAGCACCAGCCCGAGCCGAACTGGCCCGCACCAGCGGCGGAGAATTCTTCTTTGAACTTGTCGACCGAGCCGAAGCTCTCGGTGATCGCCTTTTCCAGTTCGCCGGGCATGGCGCTCTCGCCGGGGCCCATCATCTCCCAGAACTGGTTGTGATTCCAAAACTGCGAGGCGTTGTTGAAGATGCCGTTCTGGGCGACGGCGGAGGCATCATAGGTGCCCTTGATGATCTCTTCGACCGATTTGCCTTCCCATTCGGTGCCGGCAATCGCCTTGTTGCCGTTGTCGACATAGGCCTTGTGGTGAATGTCGTGGTGATATTCGAGCGTTTCCTTGGACATGCCAAGATCGGCGAGCGCATCGTGGGCATAGGGAAGATCGGGGAGTTCGAAAGCCATGGGAGGTTCCTCTCTGTCTGTTTGATTTCGTTACCGGGATAAAGAGTGCGCAGGCAGGCGAGGTCAAGGGTGGCAAAGAGCATACCGGCGGCAAAACGCTGTGGCGGCTGCGCAATTATTGTCGCCGATCAGGCAACAAAGCGGCCCAGAGGGGTGACTTCATTGCCCGGTTGCGTATGGTGGCACCGAACCGGCCGGGCGTGCCGGAGCAGAGCAGCACCCGGCCATTGAACGGGCGTTAACCCGCCACCGCTAGGCTCCCGCCAGGGGCTTCGGGTGCGAGGCAGATACAAGGCAGATCATGAACGACGAGAGCGCTCCCGCCGGTGAGGCGGACCAGACAGCGACAAAGGCAACCTACACCATCCTGTCGATGATGAAGGACGAGGGCCATTGCGTGCTCGAATGGGTGGCCTACCACCACCATATCGGCTTCGATAACATCTGCGTCTACACCAACAACTGCAACGACGGCACAGACGAAATCCTTATGCGGCTGGAAGAGATGGGCTATTGCCATCACTTCGAAAACGTCGTGCCCGAGGGCAAGAAACCCCAGCCCAACGCACTCTCGCTGGCCCAGAAAAACCCCCAGATCCTCAATTCCGAGTGGATCATGGTGATGGATGCCGATGAGTTCGTTTCTATCAAATGCGGACGAGGCAAGGTCTCGGACCTGATCGAGAACATTCCCGAGGACGCCGACGCCATCAACATCACCTGGCGGTTCTTCGGCTGCAACGACATCACCGACTGGAACCCCGGCCTCGTTACCGAGAGCTACACCCGCGCGGCGCCTGACCGGTTCCGCAAGGGCTGGGGCCTGAAAACCATGTTCAAGCCCTTCGAGGAGATGAAGTTTGGCATTCATCGCCCGCATATGAAGGGGGCCAAGCGCCTGCCCGAGCGGGCGCAGGAAATGCTGAAATACAAGTGGGTTAACGGCTCTGGCGAATACGTGCCAAGCGAGTTCAACCTTGCCGGTTGGCGCAGCTCCGGCCCGACGCTGGGCTATAATCTGGTTGAGCTCAATCACTACGGCGTCAAGAGCTACGAGGCCTATCTGCTGCGGCGGATGCGCGGCAATGTGAACAACAAGGCCGACAAGTATAACGCCGCCTATTTCTCCATCTTCGACCGCAACGAGATAGAGGCCACCAACGCCACCCGCCACGCCCGCGCCACCCGGCGGCTGATGAACGAGTTCCTGCAGGACGACACGCTGCGCGCGTTGCAGGAGAAGGCGCTGGAATATCACGCCCAACGGGTTGAGGCACTTCGCGCAACCGGCGAATACGAGGCATGGCTCGAAGAGCTCAAACGCGCCTCTGCCCAGCCGATCGACAAGCTCGACGAGGTGCTCTTTACCCAGCACCTGCCCAAGCTCTGGCAGCAGAAAGTCCGCGAGATGCAGGAGGCCGGCGTGCCCGACCGCGAGATCGCCAAGATCGTCGCCGGCTCCAAACAGGCCAAGCTGCGCGCCAAGACAGAGCGGGCCGCCGCGATGGCCGCCGCCGAGGGCAAGACCACCGATGCTGGTGAGGATGTTGATGACCGGCTCGGCGATGAAGAGGTGATGCCCGCCGACATCGCAGCGGTGATCGAACAGAAGATCGCGGAGGGCTACGCCGAAATGGCCGCGCTCAAAAAAGCCGCCCCGCCCCTGCTGAAAGGAAATGCGCCCCCAAAGCCCCACCGCCCCGGGTCGGCGACCAAGAGCGCCGAGGCCGGGGCGACACCACCAGCCAGCCAGAAACGCAAGAAGATTCGGATAAAAATCGCGGGGAACGTGCCGCAGAAGATCAGGTCATCCGCCGAATGAGATACGCGCCCAAACGCAAAATGGTCCTCACGACCATGAAGAACGAAGGCCCCTACTTGCTGGAGTGGATCGCCTATCACCGGCTGATCGGCTTCAACGAGTTCACCATTTTCTCCAACGATTGCACCGATGGCACCAACCTGATGCTCAATCGGCTCGATCAGATGGGGCTGGTGCGCCACTTCGACAATCCGCTCGGGCCAAGGATGGACCCGCAACGCGCCGCCTACTCCCGCGCGAACAAGCAGAAAGAGGTGAAAACCGCCGATTGGGTGCTGGTGATCGACGCCGATGAATTCTTGAATATTCACTGCGGCGACCGCAGCGTCGACGCGCTGATCGAGGCCTGCACACCGGGGGCCGACGCGATCAGCCTCAACTGGCGGTTCATGGGCTCCGCAGGCCTTGCCGAGTGGGATCCCGAGGCGCTAGTGACGGAGCGGTTTGACCGGGCGTGCAGCATCGACGAGCCCGAGAGCGGCCTCGTTTGGGGCTTCAAGACACTGTGCAAACCCGACCGTTTCGACTTTTTCGGCGTCCACCGCCCCAAGTTCGACAAACGCACCGAGGTGTTGCCCGGCATGCGCTGCTGGTCCAACGGCAACGGACAGCGGATGCCCGATGACATCCTTCACAAAGGGTGGCGCTCCAACAAGCACACCGTTGGCTACCAACTTGCGCAGATCAACCACTACGCGGTGAAGAGCCGTCAGGAATTCTTGCTCAAACGCCTGCGCGGCACGGCAAATTCCAAGAACAAGGACCGGATCGACCTTGATTACTTTACCCGGCTCGATCTGAATGCCCATGAGGACAAGTCGATTGTCACCGAGGGCGTCCGCGAGATTGTAAACGAGATGCTGGCCGACGATGATCTGGCCGCGCTGCACCGCGCCTGCCTTGAAACCTGTCGCCGCGCCATCGCCTACCAGATGCAGGACGAAAGGCTCGCCAAGTTCGTGGAAACCGGCGAAATGCCCGAAGAGCCGGAAGAGGAAACCAGAGAAGAGCGCAAGGCCCGTAAGGCCCGCGAAAAGGCCGAGGCTGAAGCGGCTACCGATCTGGAAAAAAAGGACAATCCGCCGGAGGCCGCCGAATGACCCAACCTCGCATTCTCTGCTTCGGCAGCCACCACAAGACCGGCACCATCTGGATGCGCGGCGTCTCAAAGGCGATCCGCGATGACCAGAATATCCCCTTTCTGCTTTGCTACCGCGCCGAGCGGCTGGCAGACATTGTGCCCGAGGGGCCGCAGATTATCGTCAACTGGAACTCCAGCTTTCCGCAGGAGCTTTTTGACATGGAGGAAGCGCGGTTTTTGCACATCATCCGCGACCCGCGCGACGTTCTGCTCTCGGGGATGCGCTACCATCGGATTGCACCGCTTGCGCGCGAGAAATTTCTGCGCATCCCCCGGCCCAAGTGGGGTGGGATGAATTATCAGGATAAGCTGAATTCGTTGGACAGTGACCACGAGCGGCTGATCTTCGAGATGGAAAACCGGCACCACCGGACGTTGCAGGAGATGCTGGACTGGCCATACGATCATCCCAATGTGGTCGATCTGCGCTACGAAGACCTGATCAGCGATGAGGACTGCGTGATCTTCCGCGCCGCGATGGAGCGGATGGGCGTGGCGGGCATTGATGTTGACCGGGCCGTCAAGAGCTTTTGGGACAAAAGCCTTTTTGGCGGGCTGAAGAAGGAAGAGGACCGCACCGACAGGGTCGCCCTGCATGTCACCTCGGGCACGGGCAGCAAGAAGCAATGGCAAAACGCCCTGCCCCGGTCGATCGCCAAGATCTACGCCGAACGCTACAGCGACGCGCTGGCCAAACTTGGCTACGCGGAAGACGACAGCTGGGTTGATCTATGCCCCGAAGATGAGGCGCTGGCCGAAGCCCAGGAAGACGTGGGCGCGAAATAACCCAGCTCGCTGCCCGGCTCGGCGGCCTTGCTCAACAGGTCAAACATGTAGCCCGCCACGGACCGGAAACAGACCACCGTGGCGCGGCTTTCGCTTTCCAGCCAGAAGGCCGCGGCGACCTGCCCGATATGGCTGCGGCGAAACTCGCCATGGGGGAGAGCCTCGGGCGAGAGGTTGGCGGGGCAAAGTTTGGCGAGAAGGTCGCGGATGCCCGGCCCTTCCAGCGTGAACACCGCCCGCGCATCGGAGACGTCTGCGGCGAGAAAGTGCTTGCCCGCCAACGCCTTGCGCACCGCTTGGAGGGCTTCGCCACTCTGCGGGTATTCGCAGAACAGCAACAGCTCATCCGGGGAGGCCCAGGCTGCACCGCCGCCAAGCCCGCCCTCGGTGCGACGTTGGGCGGGCACCCCCTGCCCAACGGCGGCCTTCACCCCGTCGGCAAGCTCGGCATGGTCGCCGCGCAGGGTGAGCATGCCATGTGCGCCCGCATCCTTAACGGTGACGTAACCTTGGTAAACAGCGCCGCCGAGGGCGCTTCGCGGGTCAGACATTCTGCTTCTCCCCGTCCTTGTCGTAGAACACCGGATCGACGATTTTCGCCTCCACGCTGCTGCCATCAACCTTGTTGAACTTCAGCACCTCGCCCATCCGGTCAGGCCCGTGCAGAACCAGCCCCATGGCGATGCCACGGCCCAGCGTGGGCGAGTGGTAGGTCGAGGTGACGCGGCCCTGCGTGTTGCGCTGGCCGTTGTCGTTGGTGCCCTCAGCCAGCGCATATGCGCCATCGGGCAGCACCGAGCCGTCGATGGTTTCAAGCCCCACGAGCTTCCACCGCTCGGCGCTTGCCATGTGCACGCGCTCTTGTGCCCGTTTGCCGAGGAAATCCTCTTTCTTCTTCGAGATTGCCCACGAAAGGTTAAGATCCTGTGGAATGACGGTGCCATCCGTCTCGTCGCCAATCATGATGAAGCCCTTCTCGGCCCGCATCACATGCAGCGCCTCGGTGCCATAGGGCGTGATGTTCCACTCCGCCCCGACCTCGACGATCTTTTCCCAAAGCTCCAGCCCCCGGTTGGCCGGCACGGCGATCTCATAGCTGAGTTCACCTGAGAAGCTGATGCGATGGACCCGCACCGGCAGCCCGGCGAGCTCGCCATCGGCGTGCTCCATGAAGGCCAGCGCCTCTTTGGAGACATCCATGCCGCCGAGTTTTTCCAGCAGTTTCCGAGCGTTGGGGCCGACCACCGCAATCTGTGCGTATTGCTCGGTGAGGTTGGCGGTATAAACCTTCCAATCCCACCACTCGCATTGCAGCCAGTCTTCCATATGGGCGTGGATGTGATCGGCGCCGCCAGAGGTGGTGTGGACGAGGAAGCTGTTTTCATCCAGCCGGGCCACCACGCCATCGTCCATCAGAAAGCCGTTTTCGTTGCACATCAGACCGTAGCGGCATTTGCCGGGCTTCAGCGTGCTCATCATGTTGGTGTAGAGCATGTCGAGGAACTTGCCCGCATCAGGGCCGGTGACGAGGATCTTGCCCAGCGTGCTGGCGTCCAGAAGCCCCAGCGAATCCCGGGTGTTACGGATCTCTCTTGAGACGGCAGCCTCGCGGCTCTCGCCCGGCTTCATGTAGCAATAGGGCCGCCGCCATTGGCCGACCGGCTCCCAATCGGCGCCGTTGGCCTCGTGCCAGCTGTGCATCGGCGTTTTTCTGAGCGGTTGGAAGGTGTTACCGGTGCCCGGCCCGGCGATAACACCCATGGATATGGGCGTGTAGGGCGGGCGGAAGGTGGTGGTGCCGGTCTGCGGGATCGGCTGGTTCAGCGCGCCGGAGAGCACGGCGAGGCCGTTGATGTTGCTCAATTTTCCCTGATCCGTCGCCATCCCGAGGGTGGTGTAGCGCTTGGTGTGCTCGACGGATTGGTAGCCCTCTTGCGCCGCAAGCTCGACATCGGAGACTTTAACATCGTTCTGGAAGTCCAACCACATCTTGGATTTTTTTGCCCGGCTCGCGCCCTGCGGCATGACCCAGACAGGGGCCATCTTGGCTTCTTCGACCCCGGTGGCAGACGGGCGCCAGGCCTCTACCGAATGGCCAAGATCAGCAAGGGCGGAAACTGCGTTTTTCGATGCGTCTTCAAGAACTTGCTCGGTGAGCATGATGCCGGAGGCTATGCCGGCGGTGCGAACGTATTGCGCGCCGTCATCACTGGTCGGGAAGCGGGCCACATCGGGATAGAAGTGAAAATTATCCTCTGACCACAACAGCTTACCGCCGCAGTGGCTCCAGAGGTGCACCACGGGGGACCAGCCGCCGGACATGGCGACAGCTTCGCAGGGGATGGTCTCCAGCACGGCGCCCTCGCCCGCTTGGGCGCAAATATCTACGGATTTCAGAGCCTTGCCCTTCATCCCGACCCCGGCGATGGCCTTGCCGGTTTCTACCCTGATTCCCGCCTCGCGGCAGGCTTGCGGCAGCGGGCCATCTGCGGTGGGGCGGGCGTCGATGACGCAGGGCACGGTGAGGCCGGAGTCGTTAACCGCCAGAGCGGTGCGATAGGCGTCGTCATTGTTGGTGACAACAACCACCCGGTCGCCGGGAGAGACGCCGTAGTTGACGATGTAGTCGCGCAGGGCGGAGGCGAGCATCACGCCGGGGCGGTCATTGCCGGAGAAGCTGAGGGGCCGCTCCAACGCGCCGGTGGCGGTGATGATCTGGCCCGCGCGGATGCGCCAGAGGCGGTGGCGGGGGCCAGCCGCACCGGGGGTGTGATCGGTGCAGCGCTCATAGGCGAGCGCATAGCCATGGTCGTAGACGCCGGAGCCCATGCAGCGGTTGCGCAGGGTGACATTGGGCGCGGCCTCAAGGGTTTCGACCGCGCGGTTGACCCACGCCTGCGCTGGTTCGCCCTCGATCTCTGCCCCATCAACGGGGGCACGCCCGCCCCAATGGACCTCCTGCTCCAGCAGCAGAACCTTGGCCCCGGTCTTGGCCGCTGTCAGCGCGGCCTGAAGCCCGGCGATGCCACCACCAACGATCAGCAGATCGGTATGGACGAAGGCGTGCTCATACCGGTCCGGATCGCCCGGGTTGGAGGGTTTGCCGAGGCCTGCGGACTTGCGAATGAAGGGCTCGAACAGGTGCTTCCACGCGGCGCGGGGATGAATGAAGGTCTTGTAGTAAAAGCCTGCGGGCAGGAAGCGGGAGAGGGCAGCGTTGACCGCGCCAACATCGTAATCCAGCGAGGGCCAGTGGTTTTGGCTGATCGCGGTGAGCCCGTCGAAAAGCTCGGTGGTGGTGGCGCGTTGGTTGGGCTCAAACCGCCCGCCCTCGCCCAGCCCGACGAGCGCGTTGGGCTCCTCTGCGCCGGAAGCCACCACGCCGCGCGGGCGGTGGTATTTGAAGCTGCGGCCCATCACCACCTGACCATTGGCCAGCAGGGCTGCGGCAAGGCTATCCCCTTGGAACCCTTGCATGTTTCGCCCATTGAAGCGGAAGGAGACGGGCTTGGAGCGGTCGATCAGGCGACCGCCGGTGGAAAGACGGGTGCTCATGCCTGCCACTCCGGAAACTTGGCGCGAATTTTCTCGATGATCTCTGCGGGCGGCTCTTGGGTTTGCGCCGGGTAGGTGCCGAACACTTCCAGCGTGGCGGTATGGCGCGCAGCAAGAAACCACTTGCCGCACCCCATTGCATGACGCCAGCGCTCAAGGTGCACGCCCTTGGGGTTTTTGCGCAGGAAGAGGTAGCCCTCGAAATCCTCGTCAGAGGCCCCGGGGCCGTAGCGCTTGAGATGGGCTTCGCCGCCAGCAGTCAGCTCGGTTTCGCTGGCCTCGATACCGCAGTAGGGGCAGGTGAATTTCAGCATCGGCGTTAACCCTGATTGCGGAGATGGTTGGAAAGGTTAATCGCCGGTTTGAGGGCGAAAATCGGGACAGCCACATCCCGTGCACAACCCATGCACAACCTATGCATACGAAAATTCACGGATCTGGCCGAAATCGGAGGTGTAAACGCGCCGTGCGCTGCCCCTCCGAAAACAGCCATGGCCGCACTCCGAAAGCGGAGCACGGCCATGACATGAGTGGTGGCATCCACCCTCTGGAGGGTGGGCCGGTGGGTTCTATCAGTTTGCGGGTTCGTCCGCCGGGGCAGGCTCTTCAGCCGGAGCGGCTTCAGTGGCCGGGGCAGCAGCGTCGCCATCATTGGCCGGAGCGCTTTCCATTGCTGCGCCATCGTCAGCGGGGGCCGGAGTGGATTCGATGGTGACGCTTGCGTCACCGCCATCCGCCGGAACGGTCGCGTTGCTGTTTTCAACATCGCCGCCCGAGAGGAACCACGCGATGACGGCAACGGCAACGACGAGGCCGCCGATGATGAAGGCCATTGTGCCAGTGCCGGAGCTTTCGCGCGGCGGCGGGGTGTGAGCGGAGGTGTGGGTCGAATGATCTTCGTACTGGGCCATTTGATGTCTCCTGTGCGGTCTCTGTCCAAGCGGCAGGCACCAATGCCCGCCGTGATTGGGGAGAGAACGTGACAGGAGGGCCGGTTGTTCCGGGCGGCGTTGTGGGTGAGCGGGAGATTGCCGAGGGTCATCAATGTGCCACCCCGGCAGCAACGCTTTCGTCGATGAAGCGGCCTTCGCGGAAGCGCTCCAGACCGAAGGCGGAGGTGAGGGGCGAGTGGCCCTTTGCCATCAGCTCGGCAAACCCCCAGCCGGAGCCGGGGATGGCCTTGAAGCCGCCGGTGCCCCAGCCGCAGTTGATGAAGACGCCATCCACCGGGGTTTTCGACAGGATCGGGGAACGATCGCCGGTCATATCCACGATGCCGCCCCATTGGCGCAGCATCTTGAGGCGGGAGAGCATGGGGAAGGTTTCGATGAGGGCGCGGGTGGTTTCTTCGATATGCGAGAAGCTACCGCGCTGGGTAAAGTTGTTGTGGTTGTCCGCGCCGCCGCCGATGACCATCTCGCCCTTGTCGGACTGGCTGAGGTAGCCATGCACGGTGTTGGCCATGATGACGCAGTCGAGCGCGGGCTTGATCGGCTCGGAGACATAGGCTTGCAGCGCCACAGCCTCGATGGGCAGGCGGAAGCCCGCCATTTCGGCGAGTTGGCCGGAGTGGCCCGCAACGACGATGCCGAGCTGTTTGCAGCCGATGTGGCCCTTGGAGGTTTCCACGCCCGTCACCTTGCCGCCCTCGCGGGTGACGCCGGTGACCTCGCAGGTCTGGATGATGTCCATCCCCATGTCGGAGCAGGCGCGGGCGTAGCCCCAGGCCACGGCATCGTGCCGCGCGGTGCCGGCGCGGGCCTGCCAGAGCGCGCCGAGCACCGGGTAGCGCGGGCCGTCGATGTTGATGATCGGGGCGATCTGCTTCACCCGCTCCGGCCCGATGAACTCGGTGCTCACGCCTTGCAGCGCGTTGGCGTGGGCGGTGCGCAGGTAGCCGCGCTTCTCATGCTCGGTCTGGGCCAGCATCATCACGCCGCGGGGGGAGAACATGACGTTGTAGTTGAGATCCTGGCTCATGGTCTCGTAGAGGCTGCGCGCCTTCTCGTAGATCGCCGCCGAAGGATCCTGCAGGTAGTTGGAGCGGATGATGGTGGTGTTGCGCCCGGTGTTGCCGCCGCCGAGCCAGCCCTTTTCGATCACCGCGACATTGGTGATCCCGTGGTTCTTGCCGAGGTAATAGGCAGTGGCGAGGCCGTGGCCCCCTGCGCCAACGATCACCACATCATAGCTTTTCTTTGGCTCCGGTTTGCCCCATGCGCGGCCCCAGCCGGTGTGGTGGCGGAGCGCTTCACGAGCGATGGCAAAGGCGGAGTAGCGGCGCATCGGGGGGCCTTTCGGGCGTGGAATCCACCTTTGAGTTAATGCAACTCGGCGGGCCGGTGCAAACGCGTCGAAACGACGCCCTGCCCCCGGATTGCGACCCTCGCCCAATCTTTACCGCCCTGCCCCGCAACCATGTGACCGGGTGCGACGCTTCGAGGGGTGGCAGGGCGCGGCGCGGGGCGGTAAGGCAGGGGCTGACGAGCTTGGAGGGGCCATGGGGTTCTGGGTGATATCGGTCGGGCTGGCGCTGGTGGCGGTTGGCCTTTTGGCGCGGGCGCTGCTGGCGCGACGGGCCGTGGCAGAGGCTGGCGCGGTGCCTGCGATCGGGCTTTATCGCGAGCAACTGGCCGCCGTGGCCGCCGATGCCGAGGCGGGCCGGATCGACGCGGGCGAGGCCGAGCGGCTGGAGCTGGAGATCAAGCGCCGGATCCTTGAGGCGGACAGGGCCGCCGCCGGCACTGCGGATGCGGCAAGAGCGCCGCACGGGGTGAGCCTTGGGCTGGCGGCGGGGCTTGCGCTGCTGGTGATTGCGCTCAGCTTTGGGCTCTACGTGGTGCTCGGAGCGCCGGGCTACCCCGATGCCCCCATCGCCGCCCGGCTGGAAGCGGCAGAGGCCTATCGCGTCAATCGCCCGCGACAAGAGGAGGCTGCGGCGCGCTATGCCGAGAGCCTGCCAAACACGCCCGATCCGCAGGTGTCGGAAGAGTTCAAGGCGCTGATGGCAAAGCTGCGCGAGGCAGTGGCAAGCCGCCCTGACGATCTTGAAGGCCATGTGCTGCTGGTGCGCAACGAGGCCGCGATGGGCAACCTTGGCGCGGCGGCGGAGGCGCAGGAGGCGGTGCTGCGGATCAAGGGGGCAGAGGCAACATCGCAGGATTTCGTGTTGCTGGCCGAGCTCTGGATCAGCGACGCCGGGGGCTATGTGTCGCCCGAGGCGGAGGCGGTGCTGGCCGAGGCTCTGCGGCGCGACGGCGAAAACATGAGCGCCCGGTATTACTGGGGCCTGATGCGGGCGCAGACAGGCCGGGGCGACCTTGCCTTCAACGTCTGGCGCTCGGTAGAGGGGAATGTGCCCGAGGGCGCGCTCTGGGCCGAGGACCTGCCCCGGCAGTTGGCGGCAGCGGCGCAGGCGGCGGGGGTGGACTACACCCCGAAGGCCGAGGTGCGAGGCCCAAGCGCCGCCGATATGGAGGCCGCGCAGGAGATGAGCGAAGAAGATCGCGCCGCCATGGTGCAAGGCATGGTCGAAGGGCTGGCCGAAGAGCTGGCCACCGAGGGCGGGCCGCCGGAGAAATGGGCGCAGCTGGTGCGCGCGCTTGGCGTGCTTGGCCAGCGCGAGCGTCAGCAAGAGATCCTGAGCGAGGCGCGCGAGGTGTTTGCGGGCAATGCGGGAGCCATCGCGATGATCGAAGCCGCGGCCGGAGGGGGCGAATGATCCTTGACGTCTTCGAAGACTACGCCGCCGCCCTGCCCCGCGCCGGCGCATTGGCTGGCCTCGACCTTGGCACCAAGACCATCGGCGTGGCGGTTTCCGATGGGCTGCGCTCTGTCGCCACGCCGCTGGAAACGGTGAAGCGCAAGAAGTTCACCCCGGATGCAGAGGCGCTTCTGGCCATTCTGAACGCGCGTTCAATTACCGGCCTCGTGCTTGGCCTGCCGCGCAACATGGACGGCTCCGAAGGCCCCCGCGCCCAAAGCACCCGCGCCTTTGCCCGCAACTTCTCGCGCCTCTGGGAAGGGCCGATCGGCTTTTGGGACGAGCGCCTTTCAACCGTCGCCGCCGAGCGTGCGTTGCTGGAGGCCGATACCTCCCGCGCCCGCCGGGCCGAAGTGATCGACCACGTGGCCGCCGGATACATCCTGCAGGGCGCGCTCGACCGGCTCGCCTATATCGGGAGGGCCTGATGGACGAGCTCTGGCGCCGCGACGAAATCGAAAGCCCCTGCATCAAGATCTGCGTCATCCACCCCGAAACCCGGCTGTGCACCGGCTGCCTGCGCTCGATTGATGAAATCGCCGCTTGGGGCCGGATGAGCCCCGAAGAACGCCACGCGCTAATCGAGGAACTGCCCGAGCGGGAGGGCCTTCACCGCAAACGGCGCGGCGGGCGCGCGGGCCGGGTTGCACGACGCGGCGGATAGAACGGGCGCGGGGGCCAGCCCCCCACTGCATACGGGCTACGCGCAGCCAGAAAGTCCACAGAAACTGCGGCGAATTTGAATCAAATTTGCCCATTTTCTTGCGGGGAAATATCCACTGAATCTCTTTTGGCGCGCCCTTCCGCTCAGGCGGCGAGGGTAGCTTCGGGGAGCGCGGCGAGGGCTTGGTCGAACACCTCAAGGCCAGCGCCTTCGCGGTGGGCATGCTCGGAGAGGATACGGCGCCAAGCGCGGGCGCCGGGGCGGCCCTGAAACAGCCCCAGCATGTGGCGGGTGATTTGGGCCAGCTTGCCGCCCGCGTCGAGATGCCCGGCGATATAGGGGCGCATGGCGTCGACAACATCGCGCCGGGTTCGCCCCGATGGTGGGGCGTGAAAGATCTGCGCATCCGCCGCGAGCAGCAGGCCCGGATCATGGTAGGCCGCGCGGCCGATCATCACCCCGTCCATCCCCGCCGCCAGATGTGCCTCTGCCTCGGCCAGGCTCGTCACCCCGCCGTTGATCGACAGGTGCAGCCCCGGAAAGGCGCGTTTCATGTCATGGACCAGCGGATAATCAAGCGGCGGAACCTCGCGGTTTTCCTTGGGGCTGAGGCCTTGGAGCCAAGCCTTCCGGGCGTGAACCGTGACCCGGGTGATGCCGGTATTCTCAAGCATCTCAAGAAACTGCGGCAGCACCTCTCGCGGCTCCTGCTCATCCACGCCGATCCGGCACTTGGCCGTCACCGGAACCGACACCGCCTCGCGCATGGCTGCGAGGCAGTCGGAGACCAGCTCGGGGGATTTCATCAGCACCGCGCCGAAACAGCCCGATTTCACCCGGTCGGACGGGCAGCCGATGTTCAGGTTCACCTCGCAATAGCCCGCCTCTTGCGCAAGCCTTGCCGCCTGCGCCAGTTCCTCCGGCTCCGAGCCGCCAAGCTGCACCGCCACCGGATGTTCGGCCGCGTCAAACTCCAACAGGTGCACCGCCCCACCCCGCACCAGAGCCGGGGCTGTGACCATTTCTGTATAGAGCAGCGCCTGCCCGGTGAGCTGGCGGTGGAAGAACCGGCAGTGGCGGTCTGTCCAATCCATCATGGGGGCCACGCTCAACCGCGCGGCGGGCAGCGGGTTTGGCACCTCTGTTTCTCTTGGCTCTGTGCTCATGGTCACCTTGGGGGCCGGACGGGGGTATGCGGCCTTTTCGCCACGATCCCGGTGCGAGTGCAACAGGCTGTTGCGCTGGAGCCGGGTCAAGCGGTGGTGAACAGGCCCTTGTACTGATCGCGAAGCAGGTTCTTTTGCACCTTGCCCATCGTATTGCGCGGCAGCGCCTCCACCAGCTTGATGGCGCGCGGATGTTTGAACCGGGCCAGCTTTTCGCGCAGTTCGGTGTCGATGGCGGCGGTGTCGGGGGTTGCGCCGGGCTCTGGCACGATCACGGCCACGGGGGTTTCGCCGAAATCCGCATGGGGCACGCCGATCACGGCGGATTCCAGCACGCCGGGCTGGTCATCGAGCATCAGCTCGATCTCCTTGGGGTAGATGTTGAAGCCCCCCGAGATGATCAGGTCTTTGCCGCGCCCGACGATATGCACGTAGCCGTCTGCGTCGATCATGCCGAGATCGCCGGTAATGAAGAAGCCATCTTCGCGCAGTTCGGCGGCGGTCTTTTCTGGCATCTGCCAGTAGCCTTGAAACACGTTGGGCCCGCGCACCTCGATGTGGCCAACCTCGCCGTCTGGCAGGGTTGCGCCGGTCTCCGGGTCGGTGATCTTCAGCTCGACGCCGGGCAGCGGGAAGCCCACGGTGCCGGGGCGGCGCTCGCCATCGTAGGGGTTGGAGGTGTTCATGTTGGTTTCGGTCATCCCGTAGCGCTCAAGGATGACGTGGCCGGTGCGGGCTTTGAAGGCCTTGTGGGTTTCCGCCAGCAGCGGCGCAGACCCCGACACGAAGAGGCGCATATGCGCGGTGGCCTCGCGGGTGAGGCGGGCATCGTCCAGCAGGCGGGTGTAGAAGGTGGGCACGCCCATCATGGTAGTGGCCTGCGGCATCCGCGCAAGGATCACATCCGGGTCGAACTTGGGCAGGAAAATCATCGCCCCGCCCGCTGCCAGCGTCACATTGGTGGCCACGAAGAGCCCGTGGGTGTGGAAGATCGGCAGCGCGTGCAGCAGCACATCCTCGCCGGTGAAGCGCCAGTGCTCGGCCAGCGTACGGGCGTTGGACAGCAGGTTGCCATGGCTCAGCATCGCGCCCTTGGAGCGCCCGGTGGTGCCGGAGGTGTAGAGGAAGGCGGCGAGGTCATCCGCGCCGCGCGGCACGGTCTGGAAGCTGTCGGGGCAGCCTGCGGCGGCCTCGGTTAGGCTGCCGCTGCCATCGGCGGCAAGGGTGTGCATCGCGGCCCCCTGCGCCTCGGTCAGCGCGCGCAGGGTATCGGCCTTGGCCGGGTCGCAGACCACCAGCTTGGCACCGGAGTTCTCGATGAAATAGCTCAGCTCGTCGGCCGTGTAGGCGGTGTTGAGCGGCAGGAAGATCACGCCGGACTGCACGCAGGCGGCATAGAGCATCAGCGCCTCGGGCGACTTTTCCACCTGCGCGGCCAGCCGGTCGCCCGGTTGCAGCCCTGCCCCAGTCAGCGCATGGGCCAGTTGAGCGGCGCGGGCGAGGAAGCCGGCGTAGGTGATGGTGCCGTCCTCGGGCAGCAGCAGAAAGGGCGCGTCGCGGCCCGCGTGCTGGCCGAAGAGGGCGTCGTAGAGTGTGTTGGTCATGCGCATGTCCTCCGTCAGCCAAGGGCCTTTTCGCCGGCGCTGGCGAGAGACCGGATCTCGGATGAGGCGGCGATCTCTTGCGTTGCGGCGAAGCGTTCGTGGTTTTGCGACACGCGGGAGAGATCGTAAAGGTAGTTGACCATCACCCCGCCCGATTGCGCCAGCCCGTTTTCAGATAGGTCCGCCCCCGCGTGCAGCCCGTGCACCGAGGCGCCGTTGCCGAGGTGGAAGCGGGCCACAGGGTCCAGCGGCTGATCATCGTCGCGTTTGGCCCGCGTCAGATACCACGCGGCAAGCGCACGCATCTGGGCGTCGTCCGACAAGTCCTGCTCGGGCGCGGCCTGCTGCATCCAGCGCATCAGCCCGGGGATCGGGGAGAGGGTGATGAAGGTTTTCACCCCCGGCAGCTCGATAGAGAGATCGGCGGCCACCTGTTTGATCAGCGAATTGCCAAAGCTGATGCCCGCCAGCCCGTTCTGGCAGTTGGAGATGGAGTAGAACACCGCCGTGTCGGCCTCTGCCTCATCGAGCTCTTCCCTGTCTTCTGCCAGCAGCGCCTGCACCGAGCCGGGGGCGCCGCGTGTGAGGGCGACTTCGACGAAAATCAGCGGCTCTTCGGGCATGGCCGGGTGGAAGAAGGCGAAGCAGCGCCTGTCAGGCGGCTCGACCCGGCGGCGCAGGTCTTCCCAGCTGTAGATCGCGTGCACCGCCTCATAGGCGATGATCTTTTCGAGGATCGTGGCCGGGCTGTTCCAGTTGATCGGGCGCAGCACCAGAAAACCACGGTTGAACCACGAGGCAAAGAGGTGGCGGAAATCGAGATCGAGCGCCATCAGGCTGTCATCGCCCCGGCCCAGCCGCAGCAAGTCGGCGCGCATCTGCACCAGCGCATGGGTGGCGCCTGGCACTTGGTTAAGACGGCGGATCAGTTCTTGCCGGGGGGGCTCGCTTGCCTGCACGAAGGCGCGGTAGCTGGCCTTGGTCTGTCCCTCGTCATAGCCCGCCAGGGCATGGCGCACGGCATCTGCGTCCACCGCCATTTCTTGCGCGAGATGCTGAAAGAACGCCAGTTTGCCGTCGTCGTCCAGCCCGGCGTAGCGCTCGAGGATGGTGCGGGCCAGCGCGATGCCCGAGACCTCGCCGCGCGCGCCGATCAACTCGGCGGCCTGTTCGGGCAGCGGGCGGTCATCGGGCCGCGTGCCGCGCCAAGGCGCGTGGCGGCGCTCGAAGACGGTGGAGAGCACATCGGCCAGAAGGGTCATATCTCGGCCCCCATCACGAAGTCGGGCAGCCACACGGCCAGCCCCGGGAAGAGGCAGAGCAGCACGATTGCGATCACCATGCAGGCGACGTAGGGCAGCGAGCCCATGAGGATTGTCTTCAGCTTGATGTCGGGCGCGATGCCGTTGATGACGTAGAGGTTGAGGCCCACGGGCGGCGAGATGAGCCCGATTTCCATGTTGATCGTCAGCACCACGGCAAACCAGATCGGATCGAACCCGGCGGTGGTGATGATCGGCAGCAGGATCGGCGCGGCCATCAGGATCACCGCGACCGGCGGCAGGAAGAAGCCTGCGACCAGAAGGAAGAGGTTGATCAGCGCCATCAGCACCCAGCGGTTCACCTCCAGCTCACCGATCCATGCGGCGATGGACTGGGTGATGAAGAGCGAGGAGAGCATGTAGCTGAACACCCCTGCCGCCGCGATGATGAAGAGGATCATCACCGATTCCCGCGTGCTGTCGCGCAGCACCACCCAAAGCTGGCGCGGATCCCAGAGCTTGTAGATCACCATCGCGATCACGAGGCAGAGCAGCGCGCCAACGGCTGCGGTCTCAGACGGCGTGGCGATGCCGCCGTACATGGCGTAGAGCACGCCGATGATGATGGCGATGAAGGGCAGGACGCGGGGCAGGATCTCCAGCTTCTGGCGCCATGTATAGGACGTGGCCCGCAGCACCCGCGCATCACCCGAAGCCCATGTGGAATAGAGCGACCAGCCCATGAAGAGCAGCACGAGCAGCAAGCCCGGGATCACCCCTGCGAGGAACAGCCGCCCGATCGAGGTTTCGGTGGCGATGCCGTAGACGATCATGGTGACGGAGGGCGGGATGAGAATGCCCAGCGTGCCGCCCGCCGCAATAGAGCCTGCTGCCACCGCATCGGGATAGCCGCGCTTGCGCATCTCGGGGATGCCCATCTTGCCGATGGCGGCGCAGGTGGCCGGGCTGGAGCCGCTCATCGCCGAAAACAGCGCACAGGCCCCGAGGTTGGACACAACCAGCCCGCCCGGCATGCGGGTGAGCCAGCGCTCCAGCGCCTCGTAAAGATCGGCGCCCGCGCGGGTGGAGGCTATGGCGGCGCCCATGATAATGAACATCGGGATCGACAGCAGCGCGAAGTTGTCGAGCTTGCCGAAGAAGATTTCGGGCATGAGGCTGAGCGCTGACATGCCGTCGAAGACGATGAGGAAGCCAGCGGAGACGACGAGCAAACCGGCGGCCACGGAGATGCCCGAGAGCAGCACGCCGATGGTGAAGACGGCGACCAGCAGGCCAAGTGTGAGCGGATCCATCAGTCGGCCCTTTCGGTGATCGGGTCGGGCACCAGCTCCGCCTCAGGCTCAAGGCCAAAGGGCGGCTCGATGCCGGTCAACATTGCGACGGTGTCGGCGGTGAGTTGCAGCGCGTAGAGCCCAAAGCCCAGCGGCAGTGCGAGGTAGGGCACCCAGAGCCGCGGATTCCACGGGCTGTTCGAGGTTTCGCCCCAGTCCCAGGCCTCGTGCCAGAAGTGATACCCGTGCCAGAGCATCACCCCAACGACGGCCAGCGTCAGCGCCAGCACGCCGAGGGCCAGCAGCTTGCGCGCGCCCGGCGGCAGCATGAGTGGCAACAGGTCCACGTTTACGTGGCCGCGCAGGAATTGCACGTAGGGCAGGCCCAGCATGGTGGCGGCGACCATCATGTAGGTGACGCCCTCGGTCTGCCAGACGGTGCTGCCGTTGAGCACGAAGCGGATGAAGATCATCTGACAGGTCACCCCGATGGAGGCGAGGATCAGAAGGGCAGCGACGACGCCTGAGATTTGCGACAGCATCCCGACGGCGCGAAGGAAGATATTGCCGCCGTGGCGCGCTGAGGCCACGGCATGGGGCGAACCGGACATGGTGTCCTCATGAGGCTTGGGGTCAAAAGTGGCACCGGGAGCGCGCGCGGCACGCTCCCGGTGGCGATGGCGTCACTCGACCTCGAGGGCGAGATCCAGCAGCTTCTGCCCTTCGGGCGAGCCTTCGAGGAAGGCGGCGTAGGAGGTTTCCTGCGCGATGGCGCGCCAAGCGTCGAACTGCTCCTGCGTCATCTCCGCGATCTCCACGCCGTTCTCGGCGAAGGTGTCACGGGCTGCGCCGTCCTGCTTTTTGGCTTCTTCGAGGTAGAAGGCCTCTGCCTTCTCGGCGGCGGCATCCAGCGCGGCGCGCTGCTCGTCGCTGAGACCGTCATAGACCGATTTGTTCATCATCAGCGGCTGATACATGAACCACAGCGCATATTCGCCCGCCGGGGTGAAGCAGGCGACCTGCTCGTAGATCCGGTAGCTGACGAAGGACGAGGACGAGGTGTTGGCCGCGTCCAGAACGCCGGTTTGCATGGCGTTGTAGATTTCCGCCGAAGACATCGAGGCGATCGAGGCCCCTGCCCCGGCCAGCATCTGCTCAAAGGCCTTGCCCGCGGCGCGGGTTTGCAGCCCCTGCACATCCTCCGGCGCGGTGATGCACTTTTCGGTGCCCGCAAAGCCACCTGCGAGGTAGCCGTGCACCAGCACCATCACGTCATCCTCGGCCATGATCTTTTCGATCTCGCCCATGAACGCAGAGTCGTTGAGGCGCGCGGCGTGGTCATGGTTTTTCACCAGCCCCGGCATCAGCGTGAGGTTATAGGCATTGCGCAGCCCGCCCGCGTAGGAAAGCGGAAAGACGATCATGTCGACCTGCCCACGCGAGAGCGGCTTATACTGCTCGCGCGCCTTGAACAGCGACTGGCTGGGGAAAATCTGGATTTCGAAGCCCACATCTGCGGCGGCGACCTCATCGGCGACCATCTGCGCGACCTGATGGCGAACATCGCCCTCGGACCATTGGTGCGACAGGCGCAGTGTATCTTGGGCCTGAGCGAGGCCAGCCCAAGAGGCCAGCGCCGCAGCGGCGACGGTTGTGGTGAACTTCATGGTTTTCTCCTCCCGTAGCGGTCACCACATTTGGGGCGACCGAGTCGGATGGTCGCAGTCTTTGTCCCGCAGGTCAACATTCTTGTATACAACAATCTCATTCTTGTTTGGCAGCGATTTCGGCTGTAGGCTGGGCCTATGAACCAGAAGCGGGCAGATGGCATTGCAGAACAGCTTGAGGCGTTGATCCTCGAGGGCGCCTTTGCCGATGGCGACCGGCTGGACGAGGTGCAGCTTGCCGAGCGATTCGCCGTGTCGCGCACGCCGCTGCGCGAGGCGTTTCAGCGCCTCGCGCTCTCGGGGCTTGTCGAGCAGATCCCCCGCCGGGGTGTCTTTGTGCGCCAACCCGGGCCGGTGGAGCTGATGGAGATGTTCGAGGTGATGGCAGAGCTGGAAGCCGCCTGCGCGCGGCTTGCTGCAAGCCGCATCAGCGATGCCGCGCTGGATGACATGCGCGCGGCCAATGCGAAGTGCCACCAGGCCGTAGAGGCGCAGGATACCGACGGCTACTACGTTGAAAACGAACGCTTCCACGCGATCCTCTACCGGCAGTCGGGCAATGGGTTTCTGGAGCAGGAATGCCGGCGCCTGCACCGCAGGCTCACGCCGTTCCGGCGGCGACAGCTGCGCCTTCGGGGGCGGCTGGCGCAGTCGATGGGTGAGCATGAGGCGGTGGTTGCGGCCCTTGAGCGCGGCGATGCGGCGGCGGCTGCGGATGAGATCCGGCGGCACGTGGCGGTGCAGGGCGAGAAGTTTCATCACCTCATGGCGAGCCTGAAGGCGGCTGAGTAGCAGGCCCCGCAGGGGCCGCGCCCTCAGACCCGGCGAATGCCGCCTGCCCGGCCCTCGGCCGGATCAACCCAGATCAGCTGCGCCCAGTCCGGAAAGAACCGCGCAGCGTTTTCGGCCACGAGGATGTGCGGCAGGGCGCGCAGAACGCTCGGCTCCCAAAACCGCAGGAACAGCGACTTTCCATCATGGGTGCCAACCTTGGTGAACTTGCGAAAGTGTTTCCACACATCCTCCAACTCGGCGCGCCCGCGCAGCAGCATGCCCGGGGCCTTGTCCCAGAGATCGGCCGGCAGCTTGGAGCGCGAGAACAGGCGGCGGGTAAAGGTCGCCTCCTCTTCCAGCTCAATCACCCAAGGCGCGACATCGCCAAACCGCTCCAGCGCTTCGCCCTTGTAGAGGCAACGATGCGGCAGCCCGGATTGCTCCAGATAGAGCTGCATCATCGGCACCTTGGCGGCATCGAGGATGGCAAAGGTGCGGGCGGCGGGCACCTTGGCGGCGCTGCCGTGGCGGGCAACCTCGGCATCCGAGGGCGGGTGCATCGGCCCGAAGAGCGCCGCCTTCAGCGCCTTCGGCACGGTGGGTGGCGGGTCTTCGTCCATCATCATGCTGAGAGGCTCGATCTCTCCGAAATCCTGCAACTCCAGCAGGGCATCATCGCCCGTTCCTTCACCGTCGCTGGCGGTGAGTTCGCCAAAGGCCACGGGCCGCGCCTCCCCCACCGACTCGGCAAGGCTGCCCGGATCCCATTCGCCAAAATCACCCGGCTGAAGCTGATCGGCGGAAATGAGCTTGTCGGTGCCCTTCACGGTGAGCCCTTGCAAGGGCGCGGCGGCGTCGAGCGCGGTGCGGAAGCCCTCGGCATCGGTGCAATATACGGCAACGAGGCATTGGGCCGGCACGCCCGATGTGGTCACGAAGTGGCAATGACCGAGCCATGGGGCCGGTGCCGCCGCTTCGCTCACGGCTGAACCTTGGCCTTTGGTGAGCCCGAAACGATCTTGCCCACGAAGGGGCCGCATTGGGTGGCCGAGCCAAGGTAGGCGACGGGTATGTGATTGTCTTTCGAGATCGAGGAGCCTTGGGTGATGACGGCCCCGCAGGCGCAGGCGTCTCCCACCCGGGCGATGGGACGCCCGTCAACGATGGCTTGCCCGCCTGAAACGATCACGTTGGGCGGGTGGTTGGGATTGCCGCAGATGTGCTGATCGCCCATCCGGGCTACGGGTTTCATCATGGGTCAGGCCCTCCTTTTCCTGTCATCGCCGCCCGCGCGGGCCATGGACCAAACCACGCCGCAGATGGCTGCGGCGAAGAGCGCCCCGAGTGCAAACCACATCGCAAAAAGCGTCAAAACGGCGGATGGGATCACCTCGCAGTGCGGCGTGGCGGCCACCATCTGGCCAGCCTCGCAGATTTCACTCGCAAGCCCGGGTGCCGTGGCCGCCGCCACCAGTGCAACGCCGCCAAAGACCAGCCCGGTTGCTACCATCACGGCGAGGGCGCAAAGGCGCGGGCCAGTGAGGGTGCGCCGAAGCATCTGGCTCACTTGTCCTTCTCTGGGCATTCCTCGGCGAGGGGCAAAGCCTCGTTGGCCGCCAACTGCAAGGTGGGCACCTGAGCCGAGCCGGACCCGCCCATGTTGACCGCGCCCTTGAGGTTGATCACAGGCGCTTCCAGCGTAATCCCCGACCCGTCGATGGTGATCTTGCCCCCCGGCCCGGCGATCACAAACTTCTGCCCCGCCATCAGCGTGTGCTTGGTGGTGTTGGTGGTGATCGACTGGCCCACATCCAGCGTCATCTTCCCGGCGATCTCGCCGGTGTAGTTGCGCCCCACGGTTTCCAGATGGTCGGCAAACACGCTCTGCTTGAGGATATTCCCGACCTTCTCTATGTGGTCCTTGCCAAAGGTGGTGAACTGGTTTTGCCCAACGGAATAATAGACATCACGCGCAATGGTGTGGCGTGCGTCCTGACCAATGCTTTCGGTGTGGTCCTTGCCCACGCCGATCGTCTTGTTCACCCCGATGTTTTCAACCTGATTGTTGCCAACGGTCTTGGAGCGGTCATGCCCGATCCGGTGGCTCTCGTCGTTTTCGATAACGGTGTTGTGGTCTTTCTGCGCATGCATCCAGACCTCTTCACGGTCCTTCTCGTCTTCAAAGCGAAACTCGTTGTAACCAGAGCCCTGATGGGTATCGGATTTGAAGGTGGAGACCGTCTTGTTGGCGGGCAGCGGGTAAGGCACGGTGTTGCGCCCATTATACACGCACCCCGTCACCAGCGGCTTGTCGGGGTCGCCCTCGAGGAACTCCACCACCACTTCCATGCCGATGCGGGGGATCACCATGCCGCCCCAGCCCTTGGAGGCCCAGTTCTGGCTGACCCGGCAGCGCATGGAGTAGGCATCCGCGAGGTCCCAGTGGAAGCGCACGAGGATGCGGCCGTATTCGTCGCAGTCGATCTCGCCTTCACCCACCACCCGGGCGGTTTGCGGGCCGTAGATCACCGGCGCGGCGGTGATCCGTTGCGGCGCAAACGGGCGGGAGATGGGGATCAGCGTGTAGCGGCCCTCATAGGCGCGCTCCTTGTCAGCACCGCCATCGCTGCCAGAGCGGTAGGCCTCGGCGGTAAAGCTGTGCTGCGCCTCAAGGCACAGGTGCTCCTCGCCCTTCGTAAACTGGGCATAATGGCCGGTCGCCACGCAGCGCATGCCCGCCTTCAGGCTGAGCACATCGCCCTTGGCATGGGTGCGGTAATCGCCGGCGCGCTCCTGCGTGGTGCGCAGCCCGACCACGTCCCGCCCTTCGCCCGCATCGGGGTAGACGCCGGGGTAATCGTAGCTCTCGATATCGGCATGGGCATGGGCCGCCTCGCCCACCTGCTCGGTCAGCATCGAGGCGACCGGGGTCTTGAAGTTGTAATCGGTGAGCTTGACCTTGCCGGTGGTCACGCCCCGCGCCTCGCGCCACTCCCAGAAGTGCTCCTCGTCCTTCTGATATACCTCGCCCACCGGGCGATACTCGCGGCTGAGGCCGGGCAGCTCATCCATGCTTTCATGGGCGTCGGTCAGCACCATGCAGTGATTGCCGCGCGCGTGCGAGAAGTGAAAGGAGATGCCGAAGCGCTCCATCATGCGCCGCGCGAAGGCGAGGTCGGACTCGCCGTATTGCACGGTGTATTCCAGCTTGGGATAGCTGCGGGTCAGGTCGATCCGGTGGGTCTGCGGGCCGGTGCCGGACCAGGCCGAGAACACCTCTTCAAGGATCTCATCCACGCTCTTCTCATGGAAGATCCGCTGCTGACGCCGCAGCCCGGCCAGCCAGAACCAGGGCCGCAGGGTCAGATCATATTCGTCGCCCTCTTCCTGATGCTGGCGCCATTCCACCTCGGTGACGATCCCGTCAAAGGGGATTTCGCCATGGTTGTTGGAGTTGAGGAAAACGCCGCAATGGGTGCCCATCAGCGCATCGGGATCCAGCCCATCCGGCGCGAACACGCGGACGGTATACTCGAAGAGCTCATTCAGCCGGTCGGTGCCCGTGAATTTGCGGAGAAGCAGTTGATCTTTCCCGAGATCGGTCTCAACCCAACCGAGATTTCTGTCCTGCGTGTAAGCGCCGTCCATGCTGCAAGCCTTTGATACTCACGGCAGAAATTGCCGAAAAAAAGTGACCGAAATCATGTTAATCAATGCAACCGAGAGGATGCATGATTTCTGGGCAGGTTCAAGACGGAAGCAGGGAAAAACGTGGAATATCCGGGCCCTGCGTCAAAGCAGCGACGTGGCGCAGCCACGGCCCAGCGGTGAAGAACCCGCTCAAAGCGCGCCCTTCACCGCCCGGGCAATCACCAGCTCTTCGTTGGTGGGCAGCACCAGTGCCGCAAGGCCCGAGCTGATGCGCTCATTGCCCGCCTCATTGGCGCTTTCATCGAGGCTGAACCCGAGGAAGGCCAGCGCCGAAAGCACCCGGCTGCGGATCGGCGCGGCGTTTTCTCCGATCCCGCCGGTGAAGACGAGCGCGTCGATCCCTTTCATCGCCGCTGCCATGGCCGCCACCTCCTGCGCCACGCGGGACACGAAATAATCCACCGCCTCCGCCGCTTCGGGCGCATCAGACTCCAGCAATCTGCGCATGTCATTGGTCAGGCCAGACAGGCCTTTGAGCCCGCTTTCCTTGTAGAGCACGCGGGTGATCTCCGCCGCGCTCATGTTCTGGTCGTCCAGCATCCAGAGCAGCACGCCGGCATCCAACTGGCCCGGGCGGGTGCCCATGCAAAGGCCCGAAAGCGCCGAAAACCCCATGGTCGTGGCAATGGATTTGCCGCCCTCCATGGCGCAGAGCGAAGCCCCGTTGCCCAGATGCGCCACCACCACGCGGCCCTCGTGCAGCGCGGGATAGGCCTCTGCCAGCTTGCTTGAGATGTAATCGTAACTCAGGCCATGAAAGCCGTACCGCCTTATGCCCATGTCATAAAACCGGCGCGGCAGCCCGTAGGTATCATTCACAAACGGGTGGCCACGGTGAAAGGCGGTGTCAAAGCAGGCCACCTGCACCGTGCCCGGAAAGGCCTCGCGCGCGGCGCGGACAGCGGCGAGGTTGTGGGGCTGATGCAGGGGCGCGAGCGGCTCCAACTGGGTGAGTGCGTCAATCGCGGCATCATCCAGCACCAGCGGCGCGCCATTGTCTGGCCCGCCATGCACAACCCGGTGCCCCACGCCAACCACGGCGCGGCCATCGAGATAAGGCGCTACGGCGGCCAGAATCGCGGTAACCGCCTCGTGGTGGTTGGCCACCGGCAGTCGGGTTTCCACCTTCGCGCGGCCCGGGATTTCGAGGTCGAGCTCGGCCTCGCCGCCGATCCGCTCCACCTGCCCGCCCGCCTCTTCTTCAAGGCTCTCGGAATCGAACAGGCCAAACTTGATCGAGCTGCTCCCCGCGTTCAGCGTCAGGATTGCACTCATGCCTGCCGCCCGTTCTGATAGAGCGCCGCCACCGCGCAGGAGGCCAGGCGCGCGGCGTCATCGTCCGCCCGGCTGGTCAGGATCACCGGCACCTGCGCCCCGATCACGATGCCCCCGGCCTCGGCATGGGCCACGAAGGTCAGCTCCTTGGCGAGCATGTTGCCCGCCTCCATGTTGGGCGCCACGAGGATCTCGGCCCGCCCCGCGACGAGGCTCTTGATCCCCTTGGTCTTGGCCGCGTCCACATCAATCGCGTTGTCCATCGCCAGCGGGCCATCCACCAGCCCGCCCTTGATCTGGCCCCGGTCCGCCATCTTGCTCAGCACGGCGGCGTCGATGGTGCTCGGGATCTTCGGGTTCACCGTCTCGACCGCGCTCAGGATGCCCACCTTCGGCTCGGCGATCCCCAGCGTATGGGCAAGGTCGATGGCGTTCTGCACGATATCCACCTTGGTCTCGAGATCGGGCATGATGTTGATCGCCGCATCGGTGATCAGCAGCAGGTGCTCCAGCCCCGGCACATCCATCACGAACACATGAGAAATCTGCCGCCCTGTGCGCAACCCGCCCTCGCGGGCAAAGACCGCGCCAAGAAGCTGCCCGGTGTGCAAATGCCCCTTCATCACCGCCTGCGCCCGGCCCTCATGCACCAGTGCCACGCCCAGCTTCGCCGCCTTGGCATGGTCCGGCTCGGCGATGATCTCGAAGCCCGAAATGTCGCGCCCGATCTCCTCGGCAGCGGCCATGATCTTCACCGGATCGCCAATCAGGATCGGCACGATCAGCGTGTGATCAAAGCCCAGCAACGCCCCGCCAAGGCTGTTGGCCTCTTCCGGCGCAACAACCGCGGTGGGGATCGCAGGCAAAGGCCCGGCGCGGTCGATCAACGCATCGAAGTGCTTGTGGCGGCGCACCGTTAGGCCCGGAACATCATCGGCGCGGAAGCTCTGCGGGCTCTCGGGTGCAAACACCGTGGCCTCGCCTCGCACAATCACCGCGCCGTCACTCACCCGCGTGACCGTGGTATGAAACCGCGCCACCCGGTCGGCCTCCTTGGCCACCAGCACCACCTTTGTCACCACTTCATCGCCGGCAAAGGCGCGGCCGACAAACTCCAAGTCTTGCGAGCGATAGAGCGTGCCCGGCCCGGGCAACTGGTTGCCAAACACCGCCGAAATTTGCGCCGCCAACCACATCGAAGGCGTCACCGCCTCCGGCAGCCCGTCGCCATCGCCATCCTCGCGGGGCAGATGCATCGGGTTGAGATTGCCCGAACTGTTGGCAAAGACATAAAGATCATCGGCCAGCACCAACCGGGTGCGCTCGGCCTCCATGCCCACCTCAAGCTGGTCATAGGGCGTGTTGTGAAATTCCTGAATCATCAATGGCTCCCTCGAAATGCCGCATCAGATTGGCCTATGCCGCGCCCCTTGGCCAGCCTTCCCGGCCTGCCATGGACAGGTAACGCCGCCATGACGTGCCCCGCGCCGGGTAATCGGCCCCCTGCCCCATTTTCTTGCTGAAAGTACCTCACCCCGCCCTCTCCCCAAGCACAGCTACCGAAACCCGGGCGCAGGCCGTGCAACAGGCGGACAATAAAAGGAAATGCGGCGCAAGCCGCGCAATTTTGCACCGGTCAGATGCGGGTGAGCAGGGTGTTTATGGTTTTGCGATAGTCGGGCAGTCCGCCGGGCTCGCGCACGACCGGCGGGGCGTTGACCACCGCGACAGCGCCCTTGCGGCCCGACATCTTGCGCTCTGCCCAGGCCTTCACGTAGCCCACCGTCTTGCCGGTGAGGAAGGGGTTGGCGCGGATCACGCCAGCGCCGAGCACGTCAATCAGCAGCCGGTCGTCCGGGTTGGAGAGTACGACAGCCGCGCCCTGCGCCCCGAGGAAGTGGCAAAGGTAGAGCCGCCCGGCGGTGATGCCGTGGCCGCGCGCCCGCAGGTAGCTTTCGCCCTCCATCGCGAGGCGTTTCACCATCTCACGGCTGATCGTCGGGTCATTGCGCAGTGCCAGCAGCTCGGCGCGCGACAGGGTGGAGGCCAGATCGGGGCGATAGGTCTTCATCATCCGGATCCAAGTGCTCTCGATGAACTGACCAAGGCCGGTGGCGGTGGAGAGCGGGTTTTTGGCCGTCGCGTTGCCCCCCGATTCCACCCGGATGATCTGGTTCACCAGTTGCTCAACCGCGCCCGAGCCATCGCCCGCAATCGCCCCGCCGCCCCCAGAGGGCACCGAGGCACCAAGCGGGTCAATCGCGGTGCCGTTGAGGTAGAGCTCAAAGTGCAGGTGCGGCCCGGTGGAGCGGCCCGTGGTGCCGACATAGCCAATCACATCACCCGCCCGCACCCGCTGGCCGGGCTCGGAGCCGAACTTTGAAAGGTGGGCGTAGCGGGTTTCCATCCCGCCCGCATGGCTCACCTTCAGCAGATTGCCATAGCCGCCGCCCGGGCCGGCATAGGCGATGGTGCCATCGAAGGCGGCATAGATCGGGGTGCCTGTCGGCGCGGCCCAGTCGACGCCCTTATGCACCCGCACTGTCTTCAGAATGGGGTGGTGGCGCGGGCCGAAGCGCGAGGTAAGCACGCCCTTCACTGGCGTCACCATCCCGCCCACCAGCCCGCCGCCGGTGCCAGCCTTGGGCTTGAGGCCAAAGCAGCCCATGTCGCCTTCAGGGTTGGTGGCATAGACGAAGCACTCGATATCCACCGAGGCGCCCTGAATGGAGATGTAGAGGATCCGCGCCGCCCCGTCGCCGCCCTCATGGCCCTCAGCGGGTGGCGCGTAGAGAAAGCGCATCTTGTCGCCAGGATTGGCGAAGGCAGAAAGATCGTGCTCCTTGGAGAGCAGGGCAATGGCCTCGCCCACGATCACCGAGGGGATCCCGTTGCGGATGGCCGCCGAGTAGAAGGCATCGAGCATCCGGTAGCGCTGCTCTGTTACCTGCTCTTCTTCGTCATCGCCCGCGTAATCGAAGAGCTCGTCAAACACCCACGGGTCAGAGCCCGGCCCGATGTCTCCCTCATCGGTCAGCGCGAGCGTGCCAAAGTAGACCTCGTTGTCGTATATCGACATCTGCCGAAAGCTCAGGGTGCCGCCCAACTGGGGCTGGCCGCGCATGGCCACCACCTGCCCGGCCTTCAGCCCCTCCATCTCGAAGTATTCCTTGGCCGCCTCGGCCACCTTCTTGGCTTCGGTCTCATAAAAGCCGTTGTCGACGAGCAGCTCATCAAGCGCCCTGTCGTGCTGGATCTTCACGAAGATATCGCGGTCGAGCTTGTCGCGCAGATCCTGTGGGCGGGTGTAGACGACCGATGTGGTGTTCTCGATCACCGTCTCGGTAAAGCCCGGCACGCCAGCCTCTTGCCCCTCCTCGCCCACGGCTTCGCCCCAGCCGCCGGTTTCATCATCAAGCGCGGCCTCTTGGTAGCCCTCGGTCTCGGCGGCTTCGCCCAATTCCTCGGCCAGCGCCTCTGCGCCTTCGTCCTCCAGCGCATCGGCCACTTCGCGGGTCTCTTCCGCCGTAGCGGCCTCGGCCTTTTGCGGGGCGCTCTTTTGCAGCTGGAAAAAGGCGAAGTCTTCTTGGCTGGAGGGCAGCGTGGTGACAAAGCGGGCCTCGGTCGAGACCATCACATCGCTCACCAGCAGCAGGTCGCCCCCCGGCGCACGGGCGTTTCCGATGGTCGAGGGAGCCTTGAGCTTTTTCTTGGTGTCTTCGCCGCTATCGGCAAAGCGGATGATGAGCGGATCGCCTGCAAGGTCGACGAAGGCGGCAACGAAAGCCGAGGAGGCGGCGGCGGTGTCTTCATCGGAAGAGACGGCGAATTGCTCTTCAACATCGCTGGTGGCCACGTCTTCGCCGCCGTCAGCGCCCCCGCCACCGCCGGAGTTGAATGTCCACTTGTCCCACGTCAGCCAGACTCCGAGGCCTAGGAGCACCACCGGCACCAGCGTTGCCAAAGACAGCAACACACGCCCGCGAAACGCCGCCCGCTTTCGCCGTTTGGCGGCGCCGGCGGCCTGGGTAAAGCGAGGGTCGATCTGATCTTTCAGCACGGGGTCAGGATGACAGCTTCGGGTTTCAGATCAAGCACATCTGGCCCGCCTCATCCACGAATGGAGCCGGGCGAGAAGCGGTTGATCTTGGCGGGCACCTTGCGACCATTGTTGTTGGTCTTGGGCTGGGTCGAGATTTTGGGTTTGGTGGGTGTCTTGGGCTGGGTGCGGGGTGCGGGGGCCGAGGTTTTGCGGATCACGCGGGTCTTGGAGGTGGCCGATTTCGCGGCAACCCGGGCCGGGGGCGCCACGACGCCTTCGCACACAACACCGGGCTCCAGCGCGAGGCGGCGATAGGCGGCCTCGGAGGGCTCGGCCTTGGCCTCTTCGGCGGTGACCTTGCCCTTGGCGGTGTAATAACGCAGCAGCGAAATGCGGCTGACCCGGCCCCAGAGCCCATCCACGGCGGCGCGGTGGCAGCCCACGCGTGTCAGCTCCTGCTGCACGCCGAGCGCAAGGTTTTCGGGCAGATCGACGGCGGCCAGCTCTTGCTCGCCCGGGCCATCTTCGGCGCGGGCTTCGGCGGCGGCAACGATAGCCTCGGCGGCGGCGACCTTATCGGCAAGGGTCGGCTCCTTGGTCTCGCCGTCCTCTCCCTCGGTGACCGAGCGGGTGTCATCCAGCATGGCCACCTCCTCGCCCTCCTCAACCGGTTCCGCGGGCTCGCCCGCGTCGGGGACATCCTCAATGGCGACGATCGGCTTGGCTTCGACGCTGGCGATATCCACCGGCTCCTCTTCCTCCACCACGAGGATCTCCAGCGTAACCCCGTTGTCGGCCAGCGCACCCACGACATTGCGGATGCTCTCCTCATCGAGCCCGCCGATGGCATCAAGGTCGGCGTCGGTGATGGTCGCGCCATCCTCTTCGACGGGCACAAAGTAGAACTGCGCACGCAGGCTCGACTGATCCCACGGCACCTGCGTTTCATGGGTGGCCTCGACCACATCGTTGCGCACGGCAATCATCAGGTCGGAGATCGAAATGCCCGGCGTTTCCATATGTTTGAGCAGGGCCAGCGTGAAGGGGCTGTTGCCGCCGATCCCATCGCGGGCCACCGCGCCGGGCTGGGTGGCGAAGGCCACGAAGCTGCCCGATCCGAGGCCGGCGCCCGTGTCGGGCTTGGTCAGCCCGTCGCCCGCCTCACCGCGCAGCGAAAGCGGCAGCGGCGCGTTGCGGCAGGCATCGAGGAAAAAGAGCGTCTGCCGCCCCTCCCCCGCCAGCCGCGCCACGATATCATCGCTGAACGACCATGTTTCGCTGGCCAATGCTGCGGAAGATTTCAGCGCGGCATCGGCAGGCACCAGCCGGTTTTGCCCGTCTTGCTGAAACGCATGGCCGGAATAGTAAAACAACACCGTATCGGCGCTTTCGGCGCGGGCAATAAAAGCATCGAGCACCGGGGAGAGGCGATCTTGCGGGGCGTCGGTGAGCAGGGTCACCTCGAAGCCCACACGCTCCAGCGCCTGAGAGATCCCCTCGGCATCGTTCACCGGATTGGCCAGGGGTTGCAGCCCGGTATAGGCGGCGTTGCCAATCACCAGCGCCACCTTTCCCTCAGCCAGCGCGGCGCCGCCCGGAGCCCATGCCATGAACACGGCGATAAGCGCACCAGACAGGCGACGCCTCCTATGTGCGCGGAAAGCGAGAAACACGCCGGTTGCTGAGAACATGGCGTTCTCCCCCATGATGGTCTGGCCCCTGCCCATCATGGGCCGGGGCGGCGGATCAACGGAACACGCCGGCCCGCAGCTTCTTGGTCACGGTCTTCTTGGTGCCACCCGAAGACGTGCGCTTGGTGGTCGTGTTCCCCTTGATCCGCGGCTTGCTGGATTTGCGCGCCGAAGCCTTGGTGGGGGCGACCGACTTCTTCTTGGCCGAAGCCGTCCGCACTTTGGAAATCGCCTTGGAGGCCTTCTTGGAGGCCACCTGCTGCACCGCCTTACAGGCCACTTCGTTATCGGACTTCAACCGGCGCAGAAGCGAGTTGCTGGGCTCCAGCTGGTCTGTGGCAATCTTGCGGGCGGCGAAGTAGCGGAAGAGCGACACGCGGGAGCCCTTGCCCCAGTCGCCGTCAATCCGCATCCGGTAGCAGCCAAGGCGGCTCAACTCGGTTTGCACGGCAGAGGCAAGCTCTTTGCCTTCCAGCTCGGGCGCGGCTGGGGCAACCCCGGCCTGACGGGCTTCATCGCTGTCGCGGTCGATCTCTTGGCCAACCACGCGGCTGCGCGGCACTTCGGTAGAGGGGGCCAGCGAACGTGTGGGGGCCAGACCGGCGAGGATCACGGCTTCACGCTCTTCACCATCCGGGCCAATCACCTTGGTGCGGCTCGCGTTGGGATCAGCGGGCACAACGCCGGCCACTTCGGTGCCGGTCGCAGGCTCAGCGCCGGTGACTTCGGTGCCCGTAACTTCGGTGCCGGTAACACGCTCGGCGCTTGCCACCTCTGTGCCTGTGACTTCAGAGCCCGTCACGCGCTCAGCGCCCGCAACCTCGGTGCCGGTCACACGCTCGGCACCCGTGGTGCCCTCGGTGCGCTGCGCCTCGTTGGAGGCCACCACCGTTTCGGCACCGGCGGCCCCGGCCTTTTCGCCGCTTTCGCCTGCTGTCACGCGCTCGGGGGCTTGTTCGCCACCGATCACCACAACGGCGCTTTCGCCGCCCGTGGCCTTCTCGGCCTCGTTGGCGGCAGCAACTGTTTCGCCGCCCGCGGTTCCCGGCGTTTCAACCGGCGTGTCCTCATCTGGCACGTCAATGATATCGACGCGGGCCACTGCCACGACGATCTCTTCAACCTCCTCCTCGACCTCTTCGATCACGATATTCGTGCCGGAGTTGCCCAGAGCCGCCAGCAGGCGCTTGCGGGTTTCAGGGTCGAGCGCGGCGATCAGCTCATAATCGGCATCGGTCAGCTCGGCGGTCTTTTCGACCTGCGGGTTGAAGTAGAACTGCGCGCGCAGAGAGGACTGATCCCACGGGGTTTGCCGCCCGAAGGTTTCGCTCTCAACGTCATTACGCACGCGGATCATCAGGTCGGAGACCGAAATGCCCGGCTCTTCGATGTGCCCCAGAAGCGCCTGCGTGAAAGGAGAGTTGTCGCCCGCGCCGTCACTGGTGACATTGTTCGGCTGGGTGGCGAAGGCCACGAAGGTGCCCGAGCCCTTTTCCATCTGCGCAAGGCCCTGGGTGCCCTCGGAGCGCATCGACTCCGGCAGCGGATTGTTGCGGCAGGCGTCGAGGAAGATCAGCGTCTGGCGGTTCTTGTCGGAGAGGCGCTTGACGATCTCGTCGAGGCGCCAGGTTTCGTTCTCGATGGCTTCGCGTGAGGCCAGCGTGGCGTCCTTGGGCACAAGGTAGTTTGCGCCGCCAAGCTGGAAGGCATGGCCGGAGAAGAAGAACATCGCGCTCTCGGCACCCTCGGCCTCGGCGGCGAATGTATCGAGCCGGGTCCAGAAATCGGCCTCGGTGGCATCGGTCAGCAGGGTGACTTCAAAGTCGAGCCGCTCCAGCGCGGAGGCGAGATCTGTGGCGTCATTGGTGGCGTTCTTCAGGGCATAGACGTTGTCATAGGCCGCGTTGCCCACAACCAGCGCCACCCGCTTGGCCTCTGCCGTCAGCGTGGCGGCGGTGACAAAGATCAGCGCCAGCGGTGCCGTTCGGGCGGCCCGCCCCAGCCCGGCGCTTCGGGCCGCGCCGCCGACAAGTGCAGAGGCCGAGCGCAGCCCCATGCCTGCACGTGCGATCCTGCGGGTAAAGCTCTGGGGGGTGGGCGTTGTCGCCATGGTCATCCGCCAATCATCTATGGGTCAAAAACTTTGCTGCACTCTAGCCGAAGGGGGCCAGAAATGCGACCCCGCGCCGTTCAATTCTTTATGTTCAAGTAGATGTGACTGCATCGCCGCCACGTCAACCCCTGCTTACCCCCCACCCGGGGGCGTTACGAAGAGCGTCCAGCGCACGGTGGCCTGTGTGTCGACCTCATGAAACATCGCCGCCTTGTGGCCGCGCTCCCAGCAGTTTTCGATCCCGTCGATCTCGAAGGCCTTCGCGCCGATGCACATCGACACGGTGCCATCTAGGATCGGCTGGCCAAAAACATCGGTGGCATAGACATAGATGTAGCGGTTACTGAGCTCGTTCTTGATGACGTTCGCGCATTGGTTGGTGCCGATCGTCCACCAGCCCTCGGTGTGGAACTGCCCCCCGACCGATTGGGCGATCGCGACGTTGATGACGTCAAAACTCTGGTTGCAAACAGCGAATTCAGCCCTTGCGGGCGCCGAAATCGTTGCGCCGGCGACACATATTGCCGCCGCGAAACTGGTGTTAATCAACGATAATCTGCCTGTCATGGCGTGACTTAAGCCGCTTTTGAGCAGAGGGGCAAGAAATCGCCTTTATTGTGCCGCAGATTGAAAACAATCCGGTGAGAACTTATATTCGTACCAAAGTTGGAGAAAGACCATGACTGTGAAGTTCGTGAAGCCGTTTGTGGCTGTGGCTGCCATGTCGATGGGTCTTGCCGCCCCCGCAACCGCCCAAATCGCAAAATTCCACGTAATGACCCCGACCGTGCCGGGCATGCTGAAGGTCGACAAGATCTCTGCAGGCGATGACGCGCTGGCGGATTTCGTTGGCTCCACCGGGCAGATGGCCGGGCAAAAATCGGCCTCGCTTGGCGACATGCGCGCAGCAGAGAGCATCATTGCCGGCACCGGTCAGGTGATCGAGCGCGACGATGAAGAGGGAACCGGCACGCTTGAGCAGTTGGCTCAGGCCTTTGACGGCGGCAACGACAACGAAGAGACGCCTACGCGGCCTTCGCAGCCCGTTGCGCAGGAATCGTCCAACGATGAGCACAATGACATTCCGATCGTCAGCCGCCCCGAGATCGAGCGTCCGGTGATCGTGAGAACCCGCGCCAGCAGCCCCCGCGGCGGTGCAAAGATCAATTCGGGCGCAATGTGGAGCGTCGGCCAGTTCCGCTGAGCCCGGCGGCACCGCGCCGCAGATAGCAGACAGGATCAGCCCGGAGGCTCCACGCCTGCCGGGCTTTTTCATGCCCGGCCCACAGCCTTCCTCCTTCGGGTCACACGATTTTCCCAAGCGAAGGCTTTGCGCCCGCGCAGGGGCGTGTTAGCACTTTTCACACAAGAATTAACCGTAACGGGGGGAGGCGTGACGTGCCTGTTCTGAAAACCTTTTATTCCACGCTGATCGCAACGGCCGCTGCCGGTGTGATGGCCACTGGCCTCGCGCTTCCGGCCTTTGCCCAATCGGGCAACTTTGGCCTCGAGCTCAACGCCGCCCGCGATGTCGGCGAAGGCTGCCGGCTGACCTATGTGGCCACCAACAACACCGGCGAGGGGCTGGAAAAAGCCTCTTACGAGGTGGCCGTTTTCGATCAGGACGGGGTGGTTTCGCGGCTGCTGATCCTCGAGTTCGGCCAGCTTCAGGCCGATAAGACCAAGGTGGTGCAATTCGACCTTTCCGACATGGCCTGCTCGAACATCTCGCGCCTGCTCGTCAACTCGGTCAGCGAATGCGTGGGCGCTGAGGGCACCTCGCCCGACTGCATGGAAGGCCTCACCACCTCTTCGCGCGCGGAGATCCAGTTCGGGCTCTGAGCGCGGGCTCGGGCCCGGCAACGGGAGTAACGGATGGACGCCTATTTGCCCGAAGGGCTGAACGGCTACGCCTGGGCGATTTTGGCCGTGCTGGCGGGTGCCTCACTGGTGGCGCTCACGGTAGCGCTGTTCAAGATCTTCCAGTTCATGCGGCTTGGGGTCGGGCGGCGCAAACTGCCCGGCCAGATCGTTGAAAAATACCTGCGCGGGGATGGCGACGGGGCGCTGGCGATGGCCGACAAGCGCAACACTTCCGCCGTCCGCGTGCTCTTTGCCGCCCTCTCGGCCCTGCGCCAGAACCGGGGCGACCGCGAGATTGCCCGCGAGCTCGCCACGCAGGTGGCGCTTGATGAGCTGGCGCTGATGGGCCGCCGGATGAATGCGCTGGAGGCCGTGGTGCAGGCCGCGCCCATGCTGGGCCTGCTCGGCACCGTGGTGGGCATGATCGAAGCCTTCGGCAAGCTCAGCCAGGCCGAGGGCGCAGTGGATCCAAGCGTTCTTGCGGGCGGCATCTGGACGGCGCTGATCACCACCGCCGTGGGCCTCGCCATCGCCATCTTCTTCTATTTCATCTCGCTCTGGCTCGAAGGGCGCATTGCCCGTGAGCGCGAGGCGCTGGAGCGGCTGATTTCGACCGTGTTGCACGGGCGGGTGGAGACCCGGCCGGGCAAGACGATCGTTTGATCGGGCGGGCGCGCCGGTGTCGGGCAAAACCGTCATCAGCGGGCCAATGCCCCACGCGGCGGGCCTATCGGGCGGCGCGGGCCACACGGTTATCGGGGCGGCAATGCCCGCCGCCGGCACCCGGCCCGGCGATGTGCACCTCCCCGACCCGCGCGGCGACCGCAAGGCCCCCTTTGCCCTGACGCCGCTGGCTGACGTCATGTTTCAGCTGCTGATCTTTTTCATGCTCTCCACCACGTTGGCACCCTACTCGCTCATCACCCTTGGTGCGCCCGCTGCGCCCACCGGCCAGAGCACCGCCGAGCCCGAAGCCCCTGGCGGCGGGGCGCAGAGCATTGTCATCTGGCACGTGGGCCGGGGCGAGTTGCGCGCCGGGGCGGCCACCCTGCCGCTGGAGGCGCTGCCGCAGGTTATCCCGGCGCTGAAGGAGAAGGGGCTGGAAGAAATCCTGCTCTTCACCACCCCTGTCGCCACCACGCAGGATGTGGCCACCGTGATCGAGGCCATCCGCGTGGGCGAAGTGGCCAAGCTGCGCCTCATCGGAAGGCCGGGGCTATGAGCGCTGCGCTGATCGCCACGCGCGCCCGCCTTGCCCGGAGGCGCGGCTGATGCTGGCCTCCAAGCTCGCCGCCCAACGCCACCGCCGCCGCGCCGACTTTGGGCTGGCACAGGTGAACATCGTGCTGCTGCTCGTGCTGTTCTTCCTCGTGGTCGGCACCATCGTCGAGAATGACGAACTCGCCGTCGACCTTTCGGAAACCACCGATCTGCCGCTGGAGCGCCTCCCCCGCCCCCTGCTGCTGATCGACGGCGAAGGGGGATGGTCGCTTGATGGGGCACGGATGGAGGAGGAGGCCGTGGTTGAGGCCCTGAGCGCGCCGCCGCCCGAGGGCCAGCCCAACGCGGTGTATATCCTCGCCCCGCGCGACATGCCCGCCGACCGGCTGCTGCGCGCCATGCAGGTGCTGCTGCCCGCGGGCCGCACGGTGAAGCTGGTGACGCTGAAGGCCGGGGACAACGAATGAGCGACACCGCCGGCCCCGTTCGCTACATCGAGCCGCGCGGGCAGGCCGAGGTGGTGCTCTGGCTCGCCGCTCTGCTCATCGCCGTCGCCGCTCATCTTGCGGCGCTGAATTGGGCCCGCGAGCAAATGCCCGAACCGGCGCCGGATCAGGCCCCAGTGGAAACCGAAGTGACTGTCGAGATGATCGAAATGGCCACGCAGGCGGCCCAGCCAAGCGTGGCCGAGGCTGAGGCGGTAGAGGCCGCCGCGCCCCCTGCCCCGCCTGAGCCCGCCGCTTCGGTGGCGGCGGCAGACCGCGCCGAGCCCGCCTCGACCCCTGAAAAACTCGCGCCCGCCGAACGGGTGGAAACCGCGCCCAACCCGCCCGCCACCGAGCCGGTGAGCGAGGGGGCGACCCGGATCACCGGTGCGCCGGTTGCCGCCCAATCCGGTGCCGCCCCGGCAGAGCGCGCGGAGGCCGCGCAAACCGCACGCGCCGAGGAGGTGAGAGAGGCCCGCGAGGCCGCCCCCGCCCGGATCACCGCCGCGCCGGTGGTGGCCGAAGAGGCCAGCCGCGCCGAGGTTGCCAGCGCCGAGCGCCCGCCCGAGGAGGTGCCTGAAACAGCCACCGCCCGCGTGGCCGATGACCGCATCAGGGCGGGCCAGGATGAAGGCCGCGAGCGTTTGCGCAGCGAGGCCGAGGTGGAGGCGCAAGAGGCGGTGCGCGACACTGGCGAGGCTCAGGCTGCCGCCGCGCCAGAGCCCGCGCCGGAGCCCAGCGCAGACCTGAGCGCGCAGCCCCCGGCAGATACGCTGGCCGCTGCCACCCCCACCGCGCCTGCCGCCACGCCCACCGCCCCTGATACCATCGCCGCCCGCCCCGAGATCCCCGATGACATGATGCCCGAACGCGTCACCCCGGTGTCACCCGTGGCCGGGGCTGGCATGCCGGCCATCCCCTCCAATCCGACGCCCGCTGAGCCTGCGCCTGCGCCCAAGCCCGAGCGCGACAGCGATTTGCCCGGCCCGGCAACAGAGGGCGGCACGGCGGCCCCTGCCCCCGAAAGCGATATTTCTGAGGCCGACCGCACCCGCTATACCGCCATTCTCGACTACCTCAAAACCTATGATGGCGGTGCCTGCTTTGCCGCGCTGCCCGCGCTGGGGGAAGAGACCGCCCAGCTCACGCTTGATGCCTTCGGCCCCAGCTCCGCCTCGCTTGACGGCTTTCGCGCCGGGATGGAGGCCGAAACCGGCGAGATCCCCAACACCTTTCTCAAGCCGGTGAGCGAGGCCCAATGCGCGACCCTCACCTTCATCCGCGAGGCCAAGGCCTACCCCGCCTTCAACCTCTACTTCGATATGGAAAACCGGGTGATCGCCTCGGGCGACTACCTTGAGGGCCGCATTCTCAACGTCTCCGGGCAAGTGGTGCACTTCCTGCTGATCGACGATGAGGGCACGGTGCAGGCGCTCGACAGCTTCCTGCAGTTTACCCGGGGCGGGGCCAGCTTTTCGATCCCGATGAACCTCACCGCCGGGCCGGTCGTTACCCAGCAGCTCCTGCTCGCCGTGGGCACGCCTGCCCGGCTCGACGTGGTGAAGGATGAAAACGACACCGAGGCTGCCAGCTTCTTTGCAGCACTTGCCGCGGAGCTGGAGGCGCGCGGCATCAGCGCAGACCTTTCGATGGTGGCCTTCTCGGTGGAGTAACCCGGCGCAGGCTCAGGCCTGTGCGGCCACATACTCCTGCAACACCGCGCGGGGGCCCTTCTCGTCGAGGTCGGCCAGAGCGGCGGCGAAGGCTTCCACAAAGCGCGGAGCCTCGCCCAAACGACCGAATATATCGCTGAGCGCCAGAAAGGCAGACGGATCTGTTTGCGCCTTCAGCGCGGCGGCCTGCAAGGCTTCGGCCCGCTCGTCCTCCAGCGTGATCTCGCCCTTGGTGGTTTCGGCGCAGTAGCGGCACCAGAGCGCGACCTCCAGCGCAAGCCCCTGCACCGCAGAGCCCGCCTCCAGCGCTTCGCGCACCGTTGGCAGCACGAATTTGGGCTGGCGGTTGGAGCCATCGAGACAAAGCCGGGCGATGGTGTCGCCCACTTCGGGGTTGGCAAAACGCTCGGCGGATTTTTCGAGGTAGGCGTCAAAGTCGACGCCCGCGATCTCGGGCAGCACCGGGATGACCTCGGAGCGCATCAGCGCCTTGAGCCATGCGGTGATATCCGGGTCTTGCATGCCCTCATGAACAAAGTGGTGCCCGAGCAACGCCGAGGGGTAGGCAATGGCGGCGTGGCCCGCATTGAGGATGCGCAGCTTCATGGTCTCGTAGGGGGCCACATCGGGCACGAACTCCACGCCCACCTTTTCCAGCGCCGGGCGGCCTTGGGGGAAGGTATCTTCCAGCACCCATTGGCGGAACGGTTCGCAGACCACCGGGGCCTTGTCGTCCACGCCGAACTTGTCTTGCACCAGTGCAATCTCGCGCGGGCCGGTGGCGGGGGTGATGCAATCGACCATGCCGGAGGGGAAGGCGACGTTGGCCCCGATCCACGCGGCCAGCTCGGGCTCGATCATCTCGGCCATGCCGACAACGGCCGCTTTGGCCACATGGCCATTTTCCGGCAGATTGTCGCAAGACATCACGGTGAAGGGCTCAAGCCCTGCATCGCGCCGCGCCTTCAAGCCTTTGACAAGAAGCCCAAAAACCGTTTCAGGGTCATCCGGGTTTTGCGCGTCTGCGGCTATCTCAGTGTTCGATTTGTCAAAGCCGCCCGTTTCGGCATCCACGAAGTAGCCGCCCTCGGTGATGGTCAGCGAGACGATGCGGATGGCCGGATCGACCATGCGGGCCACCAGCGCCGCGCCGTCGATCTCGCAGAAGCCTACCATTGCGCCGGTGACGCGGGCAGTCAGGGCCGCCGGGTCCAGCTCGACCACGGTTGTCAGCCAATCCTGCGCCTTCAGCGCCTCGCGGCGGGCGGCGTCGAACTGCTTGATCCCGGCGCCGACAATGGCCCAATCATGCCCCTCGCCCTGCCCGAACAGCCGGTCGAGATACCAGGCCATATGCGCGCGGTGAAAGTTGCCCACACCGATGTGCAGGATGCCGGGTGTCAGGCCAGCGCGGTCATATTCCGGCGCGGCAATGCCCTCGGGCAGCGACGACAGGGCCGCGTTATCCAGTTTGATCGCCATCTCAACCAATCCGCAGCCCGGCGCCGTCAAAGCGGTGCGTCTTGCCATCCTGCGGCGTCAGCCAGACGGTATCACCGTGACGTAGGGTCAGCTCGCCACCCACCCGCACGGTAATTGCCTCTTCCACCGTGTCCGCCGTCTCGGGGTGGACATAGAGGAAGGTGTCGGAACCCAGGTGCTCGGCCACGCCAACGGTGCCTTTCCATAGGCCCTCGGTGGTGGAGACGTTCAGGTGCTCGGGGCGCACGCCGATGGTGGCGGCATCGTGCCCGGCGGCATCGGCACCCTTGAAGAAGTTCATCTTGGGCGAGCCGATGAACCCGGCGACGAACATGTTGCGCGGGGTCTGATACAGCTCCAGCGGCGAGCCGACCTGCTCGATGACACCGGCCTGAAGCACCACGATCTTGTCGGCCATCGTCATGGCCTCCACCTGATCGTGGGTAACGTAGATCATCGTGGTTTTCAGGTTGTTGTGCAGCTCGCTGATTTCGAGCCGCATGTTCACCCTGAGCGCCGCATCGAGGTTGGAGAGCGGTTCGTCGAAGAGGAAGGCCGAGGGCTCGCGCACGATGGCGCGGCCAATGGCAACCCGCTGGCGCTGACCGCCCGAAAGCTGGCCGGGGCGGCGGTCGATGTAATCGGCGAGGTTCAGCACCTTGGCGGCATAATCAACGCGCTTTTCCTGCTCGGCCTGATCCATCCCCGCCATCTTCAGCGGGAAGGCGATGTTCTTCCTCACCGACATATGCGGATAGAGCGCATAGGACTGGAACACCATCGCCAGCCCGCGCTTGGCGGGGGGCGTGGTGGTGGCGTCCTTGCTGTCGATGCGGATCTGCCCGCCCGACACGTCCTCGAGCCCGGCGATCAGCCGCAGCAGGGTGGATTTGCCGCAACCCGAAGGCCCGACGAACACCACAAACTCGCCGTCTTCGATGGTCAGATCCAGCGGCGGGATCACGTTGACCTCGCCAAAGCTCTTGGCGACCTTGTCCAGAGTAATGCGTCCCATAATCCTGTTCCTTTACTTGACGGCGCCGAAGGTGAGGCCACGCACCAGTTGCTTCTGGCTGAACCACCCCATGATGAGGATGGGCGCGATGGCCATGGTCGAGGCCGCGCTGAGCTTGGCGTAGAAGAGCCCCTCGGGGCTGGAATAGCTGGCGATGAAGGCGGTGAGTGGCGCGGCCTTGGTGGTGGTGAGGTTGAGCGTCCAGAACGCCTCGTTCCACGCCAGAATGATGTTAAGCAGCATGGTCGAGGCGATGCCGGGCAGCGCCATGGGGGTGAGCACGTAGATGATCTCGGATTTCAGCGAAGCGCCGTCCATCCGCGCGGCCTCAAGAATATCCACCGGGATTTCCTTGAAGTAGGTGTAGAGCATCCAGATGATGATCGGCAGGTTCATCAGCATCAGCACCACGATCAGCAGAATGTGGGTATCGTAGAGGTCGAGGAACCGGGCGATCAGCACGATCGGGAAGAGCACGCCGACCGCAGGCAGCATCTTGGTGGAGAGCATCCACATCAGCACATCCTTGGTGCGCTTGCCGGGCACGAAGGCCATGGACCACGCCGAGGGGATGGCGATGGCGAGGCCCAGCACGGTGGAGCCCACGGCGATGATCACCGAGTTCATCAGGAAGCGGAAGTAGTTGGAGCGCTCCTGCACCACCGAGTAGTTTTCCAGCGTCCAGTCAAAGCCGAGCCAGATCGGCGGATCGGCAATGGCCTGGGCCTCCGTCTTGAAGCTGGTCAGAACCGTCCAGAGGATCGGGAAGAAAATCGCGATGCCGATGGTCCATGCGGCGGCAGTGGCGATGACCTTGCGTTGTGTTGTAACGGCGCGTGCCATGTGTTCAGCCCTCCCTCAGTTGTCCAGGTTCTTGCCGACGATCCGCATCAAGAAGATCGCGACGATGTTGGCGAGTATGACGGCGAGGATGCCGCCGGCGGAGCCGAGCCCGATGTTCTGGCTCTCCAGAACCCGCTGGTACACGAGGTAGGTGAGCGTTCGGGTGCCGAAGGCGCCGTTGGTGGTGACGAAGATTTCCGCGAAGATCGACAGGAGGAAGATCGTCTGGATCAGGATCACCACGGTGATTGCCCGGCCAAGGTGCGGCAGGATGATGTAATAGAAGCGGCTGAGTGCGCTGGCCCCGTCCATCTCGGCGGCCTCAAGCTGCTCGGAGCTGAGCGATTGCACGGCGGTAAGCAGGATGAGCGTGGCGAAGGGCAGCCACTGCCAGCTGACGATCCAGATGATCGAGAACAGCGGCAGCTCGGAGAGCCAATCTATCGGCGTGGCTCCGAAGAACTTCCAAAGGTAGGCGAAGAGCCCGTTGACCGGGTTCATGAACATGTTCTTCCAGACCAGCGCCGAGACGGTGGGCATGACGAAGAAGGGCGCGATGACGAGGATGCGCACAATCCCCTGCCCCCAGATCGGCTGGTCGAGCAGCAGCGCCAGCAACACGCCTCCGATCACGGTGATGGCAAGGATGCCGCCAACCATGATGAGCGTGGTGGCCACCGAGCTGAGGAAGGAGGATGAGCTGACGAAGCGTTCGTAGTTCTGAAAGCCGACGCAGCAATCGAAGACGCCGCGCAACGGTCGGTAATCGGTGAAAGAAAAGTAGACCGTCATGCACAGCGGGATGAGCATCCACACCAGCAGCACAAAGACGGCGGGTGCGTTCATCAACCGGGCTGCAGCGCGGGCGTGCTGGGTCGCCATGGGTGTCTCCTCCTCTGGTGCCGCGGGTCGGGGTCAGGCGCGGCAGGCTCTTCTGCGCTTAAGGTCTCGGGTGGGCTCGGACTCGCCCGCGAAGATTGGCGTCCGGCAAGATCGCGTAAAGCAGCGCGGGCCGCCGGGGCCGGGTTCCGGGCGCCCCCTTGGCAAGGGCGCCCGACGGTTGCGGGAGGGCCCGCATTCCGTAGCGGCTTACTTGTAGCCAGCGGCTTCCATTTCCTCGTTCACGAGGTCTTGGGCCTTTGCCAGCGCACCGTCAGCCGACTGCTGGCCCGCCAGAGCGGCAGAGAACTCCTGCCCAACCTGGGTGGCGAAACCGGCGAACTCGGGGATCGCGGCAAACTGCACACCGATGTAGGGAACCGGATCAACCGTCGGCTGGTTCGGGTTGGCCGTTTCGATGCTCTTCAGCGTCATCTCGGCAAAGGGCACCTTTTGGTACTCGGGGTTCTCGTAGAGCGACTTGCGTGCGCCCGGAGGCACGTTGGCCCAGCCTTCCTTTTCGGCAACCATCTCGATGTACTCTTTCGAGGTGGCCCATTCGATGAACTGCTTGGCCGCGTCCTCTTTCTGGGTGCCAGCCGGGATGCCGAGGGCCCAGGCCCAGAGCCAGTTGCCGCGCGGGCCTTTGCCGGTGTCGGGGGCGAGCGCAAAGCCAACCTTGTCAGCAACGGTGCTGTCGTCGGGGTTGGTCACGAAGGAGGCCGCCACGGTGGCGTCGATCCACATGCCGCACTTGCCCTGCTGGAACAGCGCGAGGTTCTCGTTGAAGCCGTTGTTGGCTGCACCGGGAGGGCCGTAGTTGTTCATCAGGTCGAGGTAGAAGGTCAGCGTCTCTTTCCACGCTGCGCTGTCGAACTGCGGGTTCCAATCTTCGTCAAACCAGCGGGCGCCGAAGGAGTTGGACATGGCGGTGAGGAAGGCCATGTTCTCGCCCCAGCCGGCCTTGCCGCGCAGGCAGATGCCATAAACTTCGGCGTCCTTGTCGGTCATCGCTTCGGCGGCGGCCTTGATATCGTCCCATGTGGGCGCTTCGGGCATTTCCATGCCGGCGGCTTCCATCAGGTCGGTGCGATACATCACCATCGAGCTTTCGCCGTAGAACGGGGCGGCATAGAGCGTGCCGTCAACCGAAAGGCCACCGGCCATGGCAGGCAGCAGATCGTCGGTGTCATACTCGGCGCTGAGGTCGTCGAGCGGCACAAGCCAGCCCTGTTTGCCCCAGATCGGCGTTTCGTACATGCCGATGGTCATGATGTCGAACTGGCCACCCTTGGTGGAGATGTCGGTGGTCACGCGCTGGCGCAGCACGTTCTCTTCAAGCGTCACCCACTCAACTTCGTGGCCGGTCTTGGCGGTAAAATCGTCGGTGTAGCCCTGCATCCGGATCATGTCGCCGTTGTTCACGGTGGCGATGGTCAGGGTTTCGGCGGCGGCGACGGAGCCAACCGCGCAAAGGGCCGAGGCGCCCAGAAGGGCGCGAAGCGTGCAAGTCATTGATGTCCTCCCAATGCCCCTAACGGGCAAATGCTATCGTAGTGGGCAAATACTCACACTGAGGAGAGGAGTCTGTCAACACCCTCATCCTGCGGCTGCACAAATGCGCGCCGCCCCGCCTGTGAGGCAGGGGATTTCACTTAAAGTTTAAGGAGTTGCCGGTCAGGCGATGGAGAGGACTGCCTCGGCCGTGGCCTCATCGGTGATGAGCGCGTTGATGAGCTTGCCGCGCAACGCACCGAGAATCGCCTTCTGCTTTGCATGGCCCAGCGCCAGCCCGCAGACCCGCCGGGAGGTGCCCGGATCGAGCGGTGCCGAGGACACCCGCGCGTTGGTCAGCCCCTCGATCGGGCGGCCTTCTCCGTCAAAAGCCCAGGCCACCATCTCGCCCACCGCGCCCTGCGCGATCAGCTCGGCGCTCTCTTCGGGGCTGATAAACCCATCAACAGCCAGCGGCGAGGTTTCATCAATATGGCCGAGGCCGACAAAGGTGACATCGGCCCGCGCCGCCAGCGCCAGCGTGTTCTCCACCGGCTCCTGCGCGTGCATCAGCTTGAGGTCATCGGCGCAGCGCACCACGGCAATGAGCGGCATCGGATTATGCGGCGCGCCAACCTTTTCGGCCAGCCGCACCACCACGTTATAGGCGGTGGCCGAGCCATCAGGGCTCATGTTGCCCACGAGCGAAACAAGGTGATGCTGCGGGCAATCCATCCGCGGCAGCTGCTCAACGCAAGCCCGAAGCATCCGCCCGGTGCCCAGCCCGATCACCCGCGGCTCAGGGTCGGCCAGCCAGCGCTCCATCTCTGCCGCCCCCGCCGCTGCCACGCCGGTGGCCAGCTCGGGCGCGGCCGGATCGGTGGGCACCACGTCGCAAAACTGCAGGTCGAACCGCTCGGTCAGGGCGGCGGCAAGGTCCATGCAGCGGGCTATCGGGTGATCGAGCCGAAACTTCACCAGCTTCTCGGCCACCGCAAGGCTGACAAGCCGCTGCGCCGACTGGCGCGACACCCCCAGCTTGCGGGCGATCTCATCCTGCGTATTGCCAGCCACGTAGTAGAGCCAGCCCGCTCGGGCCGCATCGTCCAGCCTCGCCGTCTCGCCCGCAGCCCGCGCCATCCGCTCTCCCCGCTATGCGTCTTTTTTAAACTCGGGGGCCATTTGATAGAAAGCGGACCAGTTGTCAAAGGCGGGAATTCCGGGGGGCGTGTCGATATCTTTCGGCGTGAACCCGGCAAAATGCGCACCGCCGGTGTAGCGCCAAACCTCCATCTCCGCCGCCTGCGCCGCGCGCAGACCGGCCTTGCTGTCTTCGATCACAAGGCAGGATTTTGGCTGCACGTTCAGGCACTTGGCCGCATGGAGGAAGAGATCGGGCGCAGGCTTGCCCCGGGCCACCTCCGAAGCGGTGAACACCCGTTCAAAAAACCGCTCCATCTTCAGCAGCCCCAGCGTGCGCCCCACCCTTTGCGGAGAGGAGGAGGTGGCCACGCAGGCCCGCCGCCCCAGCGCCTCGAGCATCGCGCTGACGCCTTCGGTCTCGAGCAGCCCTGTGGCGAACTCCTCCACCAGCCGACTGCGATACTCCGTCTCGAAGCTATCGGGCAGGTCGAGCGCAAAATCGCGCCGGATCTTCTGCGCCACCTTCGGAAAGCTCTGGCCCACGAAGTTGCGAAACACATGCTCCATCGTCACCGAAAGCCCGTGATGGGCCAGCGCCTCCACCAGCACCCGGGCCGAGATCACCTCGCTATCGGCCAGCACCCCGTCGCAGTCGAAGATCACCAGTTCGATGTGTTGCATCCCCATTCCGGTCCCTGTTCCTGCTTCGGAGCCACCCTTCGCCTGTCCCCCCAAAGGACGAGGCGCGGCTCCGGGTCAATGAAAATCGCCGAGGGGCCCCTCTGGGGATACGGCTATTTTCGTTGATGCGGAGACGTGCATCGGCCAGTCCGGGGTCAGGTGATGGCTGGTGCCGCAAGCAGCTCCTGCTTTGGTGAACCCGGAGCTGTCTCTCCCCGCCAGCCACCCCGCGCAGGCCGGGCATGGCGAGGCGGGGTGGGCGGGCGGGAGCCTCGTCATGCCCGGCCGCACCTCACAATCTATGCAAGCGTTTTCAACACCTTGGCCAACACCTCACCAATCCGGTCGATCTGGTCCTTGTCGATGATGAGCGGCGGCGAGAGGGCGATGATGTCGCCCGTGGTGCGGATCAGCACACCCTCCTCGTAGGCCGCAAGGAACGCCTCGAAAGCACGTTTGGTGGGTGCGCCCGCGATGGGCTCCAGTTCCACCGCGCCGACCAGCCCAAGATTGCGGATGTCGATCACGTGGGGCAGGCCCTTGAGCCCGTGCAGCATGTCTTCGAAGTAGGGCGCCAGCTCGGCGGCCCGCTCAAAGAGGCCCTCCTCGCGGTAGGTCTCCAGCGTTGCAAGCCCGGCGGCGGCGGCAATGGGATGGCCCGAGTAGGTGTAGCCGTGGAAGAGTTCGATGGCGTTTTCCGGCCCATGCATGAAGGCATCGTGGATCGCGCCGGAGCAGAACACCGCGCCCATCGGGATCACCCCGTTGGTGATGCCCTTGGCGGTTGTCATCAGGTCGGGCGTGACGCCGAAGTAGTCGGCCCCGAATGGCGCGCCGAGGCGGCCGAAGCCGGTGATGACCTCGTCGAAGATCAGCAGGATGCCGTGCTTTTCAGTGATCGCCCGCAACCGCTCAAGGTAGCCTTTCGGCGGCAGGATCACGCCCGTAGAGCCTGCAAGCGGCTCCACGATCACGGCGGCAATCGTCTCCGGCCCATGCAGCGCCACGATGCGCTCCAGCTCGTCCGCCAGCTCTGCGCCGTGCTCGGGCACGCCGCGGGAATAGCTGTTCTGTTCCGGCAGATGGGTGTGCGGCAGGTGATCGACCCCGTTCAGCAGCGAGCCGAAGAACTTGCGGTTGTTGACGATCCCGCCCACCGAGATGCCACCGAAGCCGACACCGTGATAGCCACGCTCGCGCCCGATCAGCCGGGTGCGCTGCCCCTCGCCCCGCGCCCGGTGGTAGGCCAGCGCGATCTTCAGAGCGGTATCCACGCTCTCCGATCCGGAGTTGGTGTAAAACACATGGTCCATCCCCTCGGGCGCCATATCCACCAGCCGGTTGGCCAGCTCAAAGGCCTTGGGGTGGCCCATCTGGAAGGCGGGGGCATAGTCCATCTCCGCCACCTGCGCCTGCACCGCCTCCACGATGTTCGGGCGCGCATGGCCCGCGTTGCAGCACCATAGCCCTGCCGTGCCATCAAGCACCTCGCGCCCATCGGCGGTGGTGTAATGCATGTCCTTCGCACCCACGAACATGCGCGGGTTGTCCTTAAACTGGCGGTTGGCCGTGAAGGGCATCCAGAAGGCTCTGAGATCATTGGGGGACTGGACGTTCATGGCTGTCTCCGAAGGATGGGAATTGCGCGGCGAGCCTGCGCCCGGTGCCGGGCAAGGTCAAGACTAGGCCAGCACCGCGAGCGCAAACAGGCTGAGGAAGGCGGTCCAGACCATCACCTGCGCCACCCGCGCGGCGGGCACGTCGTAGAGCAGGGCAAGGCTCATCGCCATCGCGCCCGTGGGCGGCGCGGCGGCAAAGACGAAAAGCCGGTTGGCCTCCCACCCGCCTGCGAACAGGGTGAGCAAAAGCGCAACGAGCGCGGGAAAGAGCACAAGCTTGATGGCACTCACCACCGCCACCGCCGTATCAAAGCGGAAGGCCACCGCGCTCAGCACCACGCCAAGCGAAAAGAGCGCCACCGGCGCGGCGGCCACGCCGTTGAAGTCCAGAAAGGTCTGAAGCGGGGCTGGCACCGGCACGCCCGCGAGGCCCAGCGCCGTGCCGCCGAAGATCGCCAGCAGCGTGGGCGTGCGGGCGAAGATGGCCAGTACCGAGCCGGGAGACACCTTGCCCAGCTTGATCGCCTGCAACACAAACATCGTGCCGCCAAAGCTGATGGTGGAGTCGAGCACCACAACCATGGTGATCGGCAGCACCCCGCCCTCTCCATAGAGCAGCACGCCGATGGGCAGCCCGTAGAACACGTTATTGGCAAAAATGCCTGCGTAGCCGAGCACAACCGACTCCCCCGGCCCCGCCCCAAAGAGCCGCCGCGCCAGTTGATAGCCCAGCGCGAAGAGCACGATCTGCGCTGCCGAGTAGAGCAAGATGGGCGTGAGGCGGAAGGTCTCGAAGGGGGCGTTCCATAGCAGGTCCAGCACCACGATGGGCACCAGCACTGTCATGGCGAAGCGGTTGATCGTGCGGGCCGACTCTTCGCTTAGCTGCCCGCCCTTGCCCAGCCCCCAGCCCAGCGCGAGGATGGCGAAAACGGGCAGGATCGGATTGACGAGAACGGTGAAAAAGCTCACGCGGCAAGCGCTTCTTCAAAGCCCAGCCGCAGGATGCGTACCATCTCGTCAATCTGGCTTTCGGTTATGGTGAGCGGCGGAGACATCACGCAGGCATTGTAGACCGGGCGCAGAAGCAGCCCGTGGCGCTGGCAAATTTCGTCGACCTTGGTGGCGAAAGCCATGTCCCTGTCTTCATCCGGGTTTGCCGGGTCCAGCTCGCATTCGATGCCCGCCATCAGCCCCTTCACTCGGATGTCGGATATCGCCGGGATGTCGGAGAGCGAGCGCAGTGCAGCCTCGAAGTGGGGCGCAATGCGCTGAACATGTTCCAGCAGGCCATCGCGCTCGAAGATGTCGAGGTTGGCCATCGCGGCGGCACAGGCGACCGGGTGGCCGGAGTAGGTGAAGCCCGATGTAAAGCCCTTGCCCCCGTTGGTGGCTGCGGTGATCTCGGCAATGAGCCGGTCGGAGATGAAGAGTGCGCCCAGTGGCTGGTAGCCCGAGGTGAGGCCCTTGGCGGTGGTCAGCATGTCGGGCTGCACGCCGAACACGCTTTCGGAGGCAAAGTAATGCCCGAGCCGCCCGAAGGAGGTGACGACCTCGTCGGCGACGAAAAGCACGTCATGCTTGCGGCAAACCTCGGCGCAGCCCGCAAGGTAGCCCTCCGGCTGCACGATCACCCCGCCAGAGGCCATGACCGGCTCTGCGATGAAGGCGGCGACCTTATCGGGGCCGACGTGCAGGATCATCGCCTCCAGCTCAGCCACCTTCTCGGCGGTGAAATCCTCCAGCGATTGCCCTGCGGGCCGGTCCTTCGGCTTGGGACAGGAGAGGAAGTGGATGTGATCCTCGATCATGTCCATCTCCGCCTTCTCCCGCATCTTCCCCGAACAGGAGCCGGTAAGATAAGTGGAGCCGTGATAGGCGTTGACCCTTGATATGATGTGCTTTTTCTCAGGCCGCCCGAGGCAGTTGTTGTAGAAGAAGGCAAAGCGCAGGGCACTATCCACCGCCGTCGAGCCGCCGGTGGTGAAGAACACGTTGTTCAAGTCACCCGGCGCGAGGGCCGCGAGGCGTTTTGCCAGCGCAGCAGCCACATCTGAGGCCATCGACCAGGGAGAGAAATACGATAGGCGGCGCATCTGGTCGGCGCAGGCCTCCACGATCTCCTCGCGCCCGTGGCCCACGTTCACGCACCACATGCCACCGGGGCCGTCGATCGTCCGCTTGCCGTTGCTGTCGGTCACATAGATGCCGTCGCTGTCGGTCAGCACCGTGCGGGGCGTCTCGCCAATGGCGGTCACATCCTCCCACGGGTGCAGGAAGTGACGGTCGGCCTGATGAATGTCGCGGGTGCTTGGGGAATCAGTCATGCGGCGGAGTGTAGACCTGCGCGCAGCCGGGGGGCAGAGGCCTTCGCCGCCACCTCGCCTGCCCTAGCGTGGCTTGTGCGGCGCATGAATCGCGCCTGCCGTCAGCAGCGGAGACGCGTCTATCTCTTCGGCATCCAGCATCGCCGCCACACGCTCCAGCGAGGCCACGAGCTGGGCCTGCTCCCAATCGGCCATCTGATCGAAGGCACGCACAAAGCGCTGCTGAAGCGCATCTGGCGCATCCTTCACCACCTCCCGGCCACTGGCGGTGATGACAACATTGGTCTGCCGCCGGTCGGTTTCGGAGCGCTCGCGGGCCACGTGGCCGGTGGCTTGCAACTTGTCGATCAGCGCCGTCACCGTGGCCTGAACAACGCCCATCTGGTTGGCCAGCGCCTTGGGTGTGCTGGTGCCGCCGGGCTTGCCATGCAGGATCTGCAACACCCGCAGCTGCACCGGGGTGACGCCGACGGTGTGGGCAAGGTCGCGGTCATATAGCGCCGTTGCCCGAAGAATGCGCCGCAGCGCAATCAGGCTTTCGTCAACACGATCGGCGGATGTTCCTGTCATGCTCAAACTGTTGCACGAGGTCGAAAATCTCTTCAATCCCCAAAGCATCCAGGGCGGATACTTCACAAAACAAAGGGCATTTGTTGCGGAACCTACACGGTTCTTAAGCATTTCTCCGCCAGATTTCAGCATTTTTGTGAAATGACAATGAAACTTTCCTTCGCGTGTTGAATTACTCCCCCAACCCGATTAGTTAGCTTTACGAAGCAAATGAGGATAGATGACCATGCCAAGAGATCTCGCCGAACCCCGATCGCGCACGCCCCTTCTGCGCAAACCTGATGCGACGGACGGGGCTGACATCTGGGCGCTTGTCAAAAGCTGCAAGCCACTCGACGAGAACTCCATGTATGCCAACCTCATTCAGGCCGACCACTTTCGCGATACCTGCGTGGTGGCCGAGCTTGATGGCGAAATCGTCGGCTGGATCTCTGGCCACATCATCCCCGCCAAAAACGAGCTCTTCGTCTGGCAGGTCGCCGTTAGCGCCAAAGCGCGGGGCCTCGGCCTCGGCAAGCTGATGCTGGCCGAACTCATCGAGCGTGACGCCTGTGATGAGGCAGATCACCTGAAGACCACGATCACCAAGGATAACGCCGCCTCTTGGGGCCTCTTCCGCAGCTTCGCCCGCTCTATCGGCGGCGAGTTGAGCGATGAGCCGCACTTCGAGAGCGATGCCCATTTTGGCGGTCAACACGACACCGAACACATGGTGACGATCAGCCTGCCCTCCCCCGGTGCGCTGGCGCGCGCGGCCTGATCGACCTCTGACCCCCAACAGACCGGATTCAATCCTGAAAGGATTCCTCATGCCCAAGGACATGACCGATACCGCTGATATCTTTACCCGTCGCGAGAGCGAGGCCCGCTCCTATTGCCGTGGCATGCCCGCGATGTTTTCCAAGGGGCGCGGCTCCGAGCTGATCGACGCCGATGGCAACGCCTGGATCGACTTTCTCGCCGGCTGCTCCTCGCTGAACTACGGCCACAACGACCCCGATATGAAGACCGCATTGGTCGAGCACATCACGGGTGACGGCATTGCGCACGGGCTCGACCTGCATACCGATGCCAAAGGCGCCTTCATCGACGCCTTCGAGCGCCACATCCTCGCGCCCCGCGACATGGATCACCGGCTGATGTTCACGGGCCCGACCGGCGCAAATGCCGTTGAAGCGGCGATGAAGATTGCCCGCAAGGTCACTGGCCGCACCAATATCATCGCCTTCACCAACGGCTTTCACGGCGTCACCATGGGCGCATTGGCGGCCACCGGCAACGGCTACCACCGGGGCGGCGCCGCAATGGCGACCTCGGGCGTGACCCGCATGCCCTATGACGCTTACTTCAGTGAAGATGTCGATACCGCCGCGCAGCTTGAGCAGATGCTCTCGGATGCCTCCGGCGGCGTGGATGCCCCTGCCGCGATCATTCTGGAGACCGTGCAGGGCGAAGGCGGCCTCAATGCCGCGCGGCCCGAATGGGTGCGCCACATCGCGGCGATTGCCAAGAAACACGGCGCGCTGCTCATCATCGACGACATCCAAGCCGGTTGCGGGCGCTGCGGCACCTTCTTCTCCTTCGAGGAGATGGGCGTGACCCCGGATATCGTGACGATGGCCAAGAGCCTTTCGGGCTTTGGCCTGCCCTTCGCCATGCTGCTGGTGCGCCCCGAGCATGACGTGTTCGGCCCCGCCGAGCACAACGGCACCTTCCGCGGCAACACCCATGCCTTCGTGACCGCCCGCGTGGCGATCGAGAAGTTCTGGGCCGATGATGCCTTCCAGAAGGAACTGGCCGAGAAGCAGCAGCTCATTCACGACCGGCTGGCCGATGTTGCCGCCCTCGTGCCCGGCGCACACCTCAAGGGCCGTGGCCTGATGCAAGGCGTCGATGTCGGCTCTGGCGAGCTGGCCGGTGCCATCTGCGCCCGCGCCTACGAGCTGGGCCTCGTCATCGAGACCTCGGGCAACGAAGACCAGGTGGTCAAGGTGCTCGCCCCCCTCACAACCCCCGTCGAGACCTTCTCGAAGGGGTTCGATATCCTGCTGACCGCCGCCCGTGGCGTGCTGGACAGCCAAGCCAAGATTGCAGCGGAGTAACCCGATGATTGTCAGAGATTTCAACGAGATCGTCAAAAACGAGCGCGACCGTGTGGTCAGCGATGCCCAGTGGAGCTCCGTGCGGATGCTGCTGGCGCAGGATGGCATGGGCTTTTCGTTCCACATCACCTTCCTTGAAGCCGGTTCTGAGCACACCTTCGAATACAAGAACCACTTCGAGAGCGTCTATTGCATGGAAGGCAAGGGCTCGATCACCGATCTGGCCACCGGCGAGACCCATGCAATCAAGCCCGGCGTCATGTATGCGCTGAACGAGCATGACCGCCACGTGCTGCGGGCCGAAGAAGAGCTGGTGATGGCCTGCGTCTTCAACCCGCCCGTGACCGGCACCGAGGTGCACCGTGAAGATGGCTCCTATGCCGCCGCCGACGAGGCCGTGGAGGCCTGAGATGACCCATACGGTTGAAAAGATCGGCGGCACCTCGATGGACCGCATTCATGACCTGCGCGACACGCTCATCCTTGGTGGGCGCGGCGCGGAGGAGCTTTACGGCCGGGTGTTCGTGGTGTCGGCTTTCGGCGGCATCACCAACCTGCTGCTGGAGCACAAGAAAACCGGCGAACCCGGGGTCTATGCGGCCTATGCCATGGGCGACGATGCCGAAGGCGAGGGCTGGGAAGCCCGGCTGAACCGCGTGGCCGAGGCCATGCGCGCGGCCAACAGCCGGGTGCTGGAGGCGCCGGAAGATCTCGAAAAGGCCGAGACCTTCGTGGAAGAGCGCATTCAAGGCGCCCGCACCAGCCTGCTGAACCTGCGCCGCCTGTGCCGCCACGGCCACTTCCGCCTGTCCGAAAACCTGGCCCACACCCGCGAGCTTCTCGCCGGCATGGGCGAGGCACATTCGGCCTATGTCACCACCCTGATGCTGAAGCGGGCGGGCGTAAAGGCGCGCTTTGTCGATCTTTCAGGCTGGCGTGACGAAGGCGGTCTCTCGCTGGGCGAGCGCATCACCGCCGCGCTGGATGGCATTGATATGATGACAGAAATGCCCATCGTCACCGGCTACGCGCAATGCGTCGAAGGGCTGATGGGTGAATTTGACCGCGGCTATTCCGAGGTCACCTTCTCGCGGCTTGCAGCCCTCACCGGCGCGCGCGAAGCGATCATCCACAAGGAGTTTCACCTCTCTTCCGCCGATCCCAAGCTGGTGGGCGACGGGGCGGTGCGCAAGCTCGGCCGCACCAACTACGACGTGGCCGATCAGCTCTCGAACCTCGGGATGGAGGCGATCCACCCCAAGGCCGCCAAAACCCTGCGTCAGGCCGAAGTGCCGCTGCGGGTGACCAACGCCTTTGAACCCGAAGATCCGGGCACCCTCATCGACGACCGCCCTGCCGACACCCCGGCGGTGGAAATCGTCACCGGGCTCGATCTCTTCGCCCTGGAAGTCTTTGAGCAAGACATGGTGGGCGTGAAGGGCTATGACGCGGCCATTCTCGACGTGCTCAAGCGCCATAACGTGCGGATCGTGTCGAAGGTCTCCAACGCCAACACGATCACCCATTACGTCGATAGCTCGATGAAGGCGCTGCGACGGGTCGAGAATGACCTGACCAAGCTCTACCCCTCCGCCGAGATCAGCGCCCGTGCCATAGCCATGGCCTCGGTGATCGGGCGTGACCTTTCGGGGCTTTCGGTGCTCACGCGCGGCTTGCAGGCCATCGCCTCTGCCGGGCTTGAGGCCATCGGCGCCAGTCAGGGCCCGCGCAACGTGGATGTGCAGTTCATCCTCGACCGAGACGCGCTGAAGCCCGCAACAGCCGCGCTTCATGCAGCACTGGTAGAGGGCAAAACCCGCCCCTCGCTGGTCCGCGCGGCCTGAGCACACTTTTTCACCCCGGCGCCGCAGTTCGCGCCGGGGTGCCCTACCCTACCCCCACCGATTCAAGCCAATACGGCCTTCACGCTGGCCGAGAGCTTGCCCACCAACTCATCTATCTGCGCTTTGGAGCAAATGAACGGCGGGGCGAGCAGCACGTGGTCGCCTGACTGCCCGTCAATCGTGCCATTCATCGGATAGCAGATCAGCCCGTTCTCCATGGCTGTCGCCTTTAGCCGGGCCGCGAGTTTGCGGCTTGGGTCGAACGGCGCTTTGGTGCCGCGATCGGCCACAAATTCCAGCCCGCGAAACATGCCGCGCCCGCGAATGTCGCCCACATGCGGATGCTGGCCAAACTCCGCCTCCAGCGCCTCGCCCAGATAGTGCCCCATCTCGGCGGCCCGCGCGGTCATCCCGCCTGTTGTCAGCTTGGTCACCACCGCGAGTGCCGCAGCGCAGGCCACCGGATGGCCAAGGTAGGTGTGGCCATGCTGGAAAAACCCGCTGCCCTCCTCGATGGCGCGGTAGATCTCGCCCGAACAGAGCATTGCGCCAATCGGCTGATAGCCCGCGCCCAAGCCCTTGGCGATGGTTATGATATCGGGGCGCACGCCGTCCTGCTCGCAGGCAAAGAAGCTGCCGGTGCGCCCCATGCCGCACATCACCTCGTCAAGGATCAGCAGCACGCCGTACTTGTCGCAAATCTCGCGGATGCGGCGGAAGTAGCCCGGCACCGCCGGCACCGCCCCCGCCGTGGCCCCCACCACCGGCTCGGCCAGAAAGCCGATCACCGTTTCCGGGTCGACGCGCAGCAGCTCGGCCTCCAGCTCATCGGCCACGCGCTGGCCGTATTGCTCCGCACTCTCCCCCGCCTCGCGGCCCCGGTATTCGTAGCAGGGCGCAATGTGGCTGGCCGAAACCATCACCGGATCGAAGGGCGCGCGCCGCCACAGGTTGCCCCCGGTGCCCAGCGCGCCAAGCGTGTTGCCGTGATAGCTTTGGCGGCGAGCGATGAAGCGGGTGCGCTCGGGCTGGCCGATTTCCAGCATGTACTGCCGCGCCAGCTTGAGCGCTGATTCCACCGCCTCCGAGCCGCCCGAAACCAGATAAACCCGCTCGGTTCCTTCCGGCGCATGGGCAATTAGCGCATCGGCCAGCGCCTCCGCCGGGGGTGACGTAAGGAAACCCGTATGCGCAAACTCCAGCGACTCAAGCTGCGCCCGGATCGCCGCGATAACGTCTTTGTCGCCATGCCCCAAGCAGGACACCGCCGCACCGCCTGAGCCGTCTAGATAGGATTTTCCTTCCGAATCATACAGGTAGATACCTTCACCGCGCACTGCCATGGGCAGCTTGCCCTTGGTCTGCCGTCCAAACACGTGAGTCATGTGCTTTCCAGATTGTCAGAGAACCTGCCCCCACTGAAACAGCTGATTCAAACATTGACAACGGCTGAAACAATGCGGACGGTCAATCCAACTGCAGCGGGGGAATGTTTTGCCAACATTCGAGATGCGCCTGAGCGAGAAATACGGGGAGCTGAGCGGCACCCTGCGGCAGGCGGCCGACTATCTCTCAGCCAACCCGGTGAATGCGGCCACCCGCACCCTGCGCACCGTATCGCGCGACAGCGGCGTATCTCCGGCCTCCTTCTCCCGGCTTGCCCGTGCGCTCGATTATGGCGGATTCGAAGAGCTGCGCGAGGAGATGCGCCGCAAGATCAACCGCCGCGTCAACGATTTTGCAGGCCGCGCCGAACAGCTTCAGCAGGCCCATAGCGAAAACCGCGCAAGCTTTCTGGATGCCCACCTTGCCGCCTGTCAGGCCAACCTCAAGGAGTTTGCCGAAAGCGTTGACCGCGCAGCATTGGATGCTGCGGTCGACAAGATCGCGGCGGCCCGCAAGGTGCTGCTGCTGGGTGCGCTCGGCTCAACGGGCGTGGTGGAATACCTGTCTTACATGGCCAATTTCTGTGCCGACAACTGGGTCATGGCTGGGCGCATGGGCGCCTCCCTCGGGGGCGGGCTCACCGGGCTGGATGCACGCGATGTGCTCATTGTCGTCACCAAGCCGCCCTTCTCCGACAGGGCGATCCGCGCGGCAGAGCTGGCGCAGAGCAAGGGCGTTCATGTGGTGCTCATCACCGACACCCACAAATGTCCGGCCTTGAAACATGCCGACGCAGGCTTCATCGTCGCAACCAACAGTCCGCATTTCTATTCCTCCTACGTCGTCACGATGTTCCTTGTGGAGACGCTTATCGGGATATTGGTAAGCCGTTCCGGGCCAGCAGCCCGCGCAAGAATCGCTGAGGTGGAGGGGGCAAACCGGGTCTTGGCAGAAGTCTGGGATCTATAAAAAACATCGAACATCGAACCAAAGGGAGATGATAATGTTCAACAAACTGAAACTCACGGCTATTGCCGCGGCCACTACCGCGCTGATGGCCCCGGCCGCGCAGGCCGAGGAGTTCATCACCATCGGCACCGGCGGCGTGACCGGCGTGTATTACCCCACCGGCGGCGCGATCTGCCGTCTGGTGAACAAGGGTCGCCGCGACCACGGCATCCGCTGCTCGGTCGAATCCACCGGTGGCTCGGTCTACAACGTGAACACCATCAAGGAAGGCGAGCTGGAATTCGGCGTTGCCCAGTCCGACATCCAGTACAACGCCTTCAACGGCGTGGTGCAGTTCGAGGACGGTGCCTTTGAAGGCCTGCGCGCGGTGTTCTCCGTGCACCCCGAGCCCTTCACCGTTGTGGCCCGCGCCGATTCCGGGATTTCCACCTTTGAAGACCTCAAAGGCAAGCGCGTGAACATCGGCAACCCCGGCTCCGGCCAGCGGGCGACGATGGAAGTGCTGATGGAAAAGATGGGCTGGACCGCGGGCGACTTTGCCCTCGCCTCCGAACTGAAGGCTGCCGAGCAATCCGCCGCGCTCTGCGACAACCAGATCGACGCGATGGTTTACACCGTCGGCCACCCCTCCGGCTCCATTCAGGAAGCCACCACGGCCTGTGACTCGGTGCTGGTGGAAGTCTCCGGCGACGCGGTGAACGCACTCGTCGAAGAGTTCCCCTTCTACTCCGTGGCCACCATCCCGGGCGGCATGTATCGCGGCAATGACGGCGACACGACCACCTTCGGTGTGCGTGCCACGCTGGTGACCTCCGACGCCGTGTCGGAAGATGCCGTGAAGGCGCTCACCGCTGCGGTCTTCGACAATTTCGAAGACTTCAAGGGTCTGCACCCCGCTTTCGCCAACCTGACGATGGAAGAGATGGCCACGCAGTCGCTCTCCGCCCCGCTGCACCCGGGCGCTGAGGCCTACTACAAGGAAAAGGGCCTGATCGAGTAATCGACCGGCACTGACACGATCCCGGGGGGCGGCGCGCCGCCCTCCGGACAACGGGGACCAAGAATGACAACAGGCCAGAATGGCCGACACGGGGGTGGACCATGTCCAAGGAAAATCGCGCGCTCAGTGAAGAAGAGCTACAGGAACTCGTTGCCGCCTCCGACAGTGGCGCACGCTCGGTTCCGGGCACATTGGGCACGGCGATTGCTGTTGTCGCCCTTGTCTGGTCGATCTTTCAGGTGCTGCTCGCCTCGCCATGGGCGCCCTACATCCTGCCCGGCGATCTGATCAACAATTCCCGTCAGATTCACCTCGCCTTCGCCATTTTCCTCTCCGCCATGGCCTACCCGCTCTGGAAAGGCGCATCGAAAACCTCGGTGCCCTGGTATGATTGGGTGCTGGCGCTCGGCGGTGCCGCGCTGGCGATGTATGGCTATATCTTTTACGACAAGATCGTCAGCAACGGTGGCCTCGCAGATGACACCGACGCCATCGCGGCGCTGCTCGGCCTGATCCTGCTCTTCATCGCCGCCTACCGCACGCTGGGCCCCGTCATGGTGGCCCTCGCGGTTGTGTTTTTGCTCTATGTCTTCTTCGGCTCGTCCGAAGTGGTGCCCGACCAGATCCGCTGGGCCGGTGCCTCGCTGCGCAAGGCCATGTCGCATATGTGGATCACCTCAGAGGGCGTGTTCGGCATCGCGCTCGGCGTGTCCACCAAGTTCGTCTTCCTCTTCGTGCTCTTTGGGGCGCTGCTGGATAAGGCGGGCGCGGGCAACTACTTCATCAAGATGGCCTTTGGCGCGCTTGGCCACCTGCGCGGCGGGCCTGCCAAGGCCGCCGTTGTGGGCTCGGCGGCCACCGGCCTCATCTCCGGCTCTTCCATCGCCAACGTGGTGACCACCGGCACCTTTACCATCCCGCTGATGAAGCGCGTCGGCTTCTCCGCCGAAAAGGCCGGCTCGGTCGAGGTGGCAAGCTCGGTGAACGGGCAGATCATGCCCCCAGTGATGGGCGCGGCGGCCTTCCTGATGGTCGAATACGTGGGCATCTCCTACGTCGAGGTCATCACCCACGCCTTCCTGCCTGCAATCATCAGCTACATCGCGCTGGTCTACATCGTTCACCTCGAAGCGGTGAAGAACAAGATGCCGACCATCGGCAACAAGGTGGTGAACCTCTTCAACACCATCCTTGGCATGTTCGCCTTCTTCGCCGGTTTTGCCATCCTCTGCTACGCCACCAAGTTTCCGGTGCAGGCGATCACCTCGATGTTCCCCGAAGGCTCGGGGCTGATCCTCGCGGCGCTGCTCGGCCTCGTCTACCTCGGCCTGATCTACCTCGCCTCCACCGTGCCGGACCTTGAGCCAGACGATCCCAACGCCGAAGTGGTGGAACTGCCGGACATCCCCAAAATCTACAAATCGGGCCTCTACTACCTGCTGCCGATCATCGTGCTGGTCTACTTCCTGATGATCGAGCGCAAGTCGCCCGGCCTCTCGGCCTTCTGGGCCACCTTCCTGCTCTTCGGCATTCTGCTGACGCAAAAGGCGCTCAAGGCGATGTTCCGGGGCGAAAGCGCGGCAATGAACAAGCTGAAGGACGGGCTGGTGGACCTCTATGAGGGCATGATCGACGGCGCCCGCAATATGATCGGCATCGGCCTTGCAACGGCCACCGCCGGTATCATCGTAGGCACCGTCTCGCTCACCGGCATCGGTCAGGTGATGGCCGACTTTGTCGAGTTCCTCTCCGGCGGCAACCTGATCCTGATGCTGATCTTCGTGGCGATCCTGTCGCTGATCCTCGGCATGGGCCTGCCAACCACGGCCAACTACATCGTGGTCAGCTCGCTGATGGTCGCCGTGGTGGTGGAGCTTGGCGCGCAGTCGGGCCTCGTGGTGCCGCTGATCGCGGTGCACCTCTTCGTCTTCTACTTCGGGATCATGGCAGATGTAACGCCACCCGTGGGGCTTGCGAGCTTTGCGGCGGCGGCTGTTTCGGGGGGCGATGCCATCCGCACTGGCTTCACCGCCTTCTTCTACAGCCTGCGCACGGTGGCCTTGCCCTTCGTCTTCATCTTCAACACCGACCTGCTGCTGATCGACGTGACATGGATGCAGGGCATCATCGTCTTCATCGTCGCCACCATCGGCATCCTCGTGTTCACGGCGGCCACGATGAACTTCTTTCTGGTCAAAAACCGGATCTATGAAACCGTGGCCCTGCTGGTGATCGCCTTCGCGCTGTTCCGCCCCGGCTTCTTCATGGATCAGATCCAGCCACCCTTTGCCGATATCGAGCCTGCGGGCTTCGAGCAGGCGGTGGGCGAGGCAACGCCAGGCGATACGCTCCGAGTCGTGGTATCGGGGCCGGACTTCGACACGCTGGAGATGAAGGATACCACGCTGGTGCTTCAGGTGCCCGAGGGCGATGACGCCGCCGCGCGTGTCGAGGCGATGGGCTTCCTGATGGTGCCCGAGGAGGGCCGGATGTATCTTGACGAGCCCGCCTTTGGCTCGCCGATCGCCGAAGACCTCTCCAGCTTCGACTTCTACGGCGACGACCGGGTCGAGATCACCGCAGTGCGGGCACCGGTGCACGGCCTGCCCAAGGAGCTGATCTTTATCCCCGCGCTGCTGCTGCTGGGGCTGATCGCCTTCCTGCAACACCGCCGCAAAGAGCCCGAAATGGAAGGAGCCCCGGCATGACCGAAGTCGTTCTCTGCGCCGTCGACATCAACCGCCCCGAAGAAGAGGCCTCTGTTCTGCGCGAAGCCCAGAATCTGGCCGCCTTCTACGGTGCCACGCTCGATGTCATCACCGTTGTGCCCGATTTCGGCGCCTCGGTTGTCGGCTCCTACTTTGAGGCACACCACGTCAAAACCGCCCGGGATGGCGCGGCTACCTTGCTCAACAAGATGGTAGAGGGCGTCATCGGGGATGAGGCCAACAAGCACGTCCGCCACGTTGTTGCTGTTGGCACGGTTTATGAAGAGGTGCTGAAGGCCGCACAGGTCACCGGTGCCGATCTGATCGTGATCGGAGCCCACGGGGAGGACTTCAAGGATTACCTCCTCGGCCCCAATGCCGCCCGCGTGGTGCGCCACTCCAAGTGCTCGGTGCTGGTCGTCCGCTAGAGGCCACCAAAACGAACCAGCGCCCTTGCAACAGGGGCGCTTGCACCTTGGCCAGTGCGGCGCCGCCCACCGGCCCGGTCGCCCAAGGACGGGGCCGATTGGCTAGGCCTTCAACGTGACGAACTAATCAAAGATCTCCGGCACATTGCCATCACCCATCCCCGCCTCCACGGCGGCCATGAGGTTTTGCGGTCGGCCCTCGGCAATCTCGGCGCGGGCGCCAAGGTCGCTGACACCATCCACCGCGTAGTTCTTACAGAACCCCATGAAGGGCGAGTTGGAGGGGCCGGTCGACATGATCTCATAAAGCTGCGCCCGGTCCCCCCCCCCGTGGCTTAACCGAAGACACGCCTGCCGGACCAAGCCGGAAAAACAGCGAAAGACACCTCGATGACCCTGTGAAAGATCAACGCTCACCCTTACCTTCATTCCAACGCGCCCCTGCGCGATAAACCGGTGACCGGGCCCCTCTGGCGGAAGTGACGGCGCTTCCGTGATGTCGGCATCCAGATATTCCAGCCGCCCGCAAAGACGAGACCATGGCACAAGAGACCCTCCGCCCCGGCAAGGCTGCATCAGCACGCGGCCTGCTCTCCTATTTCAAATGGGCTTTCATCGTAACGGCCCTTGGCGTCCTCCTTGGTGCATGGCTCGGCTGGGTCACGACGGGCACCCTTGCCGGCACCCTCGGCATCGTCTTCATCTGCTCGGTGCTCGCGGTGCTGGAAATTTCACTGAGCTTCGACAACGCAATCGTCAACGCCAACAAGCTCAAGGACATGCGCCCTGAATGGCAGCGGCGCTTCCTGACGTGGGGCATCCTGATCGCGGTCTTCGGCATGCGGATCGTCTTTCCGCTGCTGATCGTGGTCGTGGCGGCCAAGATCGGCCCGTGGCAGGCCATCGTGCTCGCCGCCGCCCGGCCCGAGGACTACGCCACCATCATGCAGGATGCGCACCTGCCCATCGCGGCCTTCGGCGGCGCTTTCCTGATGATGGTCGGCCTCAGCTTCTTCTTCGACCGGGAGAAAGACATTCACTGGGTGCGCTGGCTGGAGCGCCGCATGGCCGATTACGCCACCATCCGCGGCATCGAGGTGGCCGTGGTTTTGCTCTTTACCATCGGTTTTTCACGGCTGCTCAAAGGTGCGGATGTGCAGGTGTTCTTCTCCGCCGCGATCTGGGGCCTGCTCACCTTTCTGCTGGTCGAGGTGGTCGGCGGCTTGCTCGACAGCAACCAGAAATCGGCGAACACCGCCGCAAAGGGCGGCATCGGCGCGTTTCTCTACCTTGAGGTTTTGGACGCCTCCTTCAGCTTCGACGGGGTGATCGGCGCCTTCGCACTCACCCAGAACCTGCTGATCATCGCTATCGGCCTCGGCATCGGCGCGATGTATGTGCGCTCGATGACGATCATGCTGGTGGAGAAGGGCACGCTCAACGAATACCGCTTTCTCGAACACGGGGCCTTCTATGCGATCATCGCGCTCTCGGTGGTGATGTTTGCCCAATCCGTCATCCACATCCCCGAAGTCATCACCGGCCTCGGCGGCGCGGCCCTGATCGGCATATCGCTCTGGTCGTCCATGCGCTGGAACCGCGCAAACCGCTGAGCGCGAATAGTATTTCCCGCCCAAGGCGCAAGCGCGATCGGCGCGAAGGGTGCAAAAAAAGGTGAGCTGCGGGAAGGATGGCGCGCCCGGTCGAACGGAGCTCGAACTCAAATCAGGAATCGACTGCGCCGTTCGAACTTGTGAGAATGGTGCGGTCGAGAAGACTCGAACTTCCACGGGTGTTACCCCACAGCGACCTCAACGCTGCGCGTCTACCAATTCCGCCACGACCGCACATCTTGGCTTGGTGCAGGGCTTCTAGCGAAAGCCCGGGCCGATGAAAAGCGGTTTTTTCAACCTTTGTCTTTTGCAGCCGGGGGCTGGATTCTTTCGGCCCCAACGGCATATCTGACGCCATGGTCGAATGGATCACATCGCCGGGGCTCACGCCCTATGAAGAGGCCGTTTCCCGAATGGAGGAACGGGCGGCGGCGATCCGTGCTGGCACGGCCTCCGAGGCGATCTGGCTGGTCGAGCACCCGCCGCTTTACACCGCCGGCACCTCTGCGCAAGAGGCCGATCTGCTCACCCCCAACCGCTTTCCTGTGCACGCCACCGGGCGCGGCGGGCAATACACCTATCACGGGCCGGGGCAGCGCGTGGCCTATGTCATGCTCGATCTGACCGAGCGGGGCCGTGATGTGCGCGCCTTCGTCCACAAGCTGGAGGCCTGGATCATCGCCACGCTGGCCGAGTTCGGCCTTTCCGGCGAGCGCCGAGAGGGGCGCGTGGGCATCTGGATCCCGCGCCCCGACAAGCCCCCACTGCCCGACGGCACGCCCCGCGAAGACAAGATCGCCGCCATCGGCATCCGCCTGCGCCGCTGGGTTAGCTTTCACGGCATTTCGATCAACCTCGAACCCGAGCTCGAGCACTTCTCCGGCATCACGCCCTGCGGCATCTCCGGCCACGGCGTCACCAGCCTCGTCGATCTCGGCCTGCCGGTCACGATGGACGATCTCGACCTCGCGCTAAAGCGCGCCTTCACCGCCACCTTCAGCGCGTAACCGACTAGATTGCGTTGGGATACACCGCTGTAAGCCCGGCAGGGTCCACGAGGTTGTAAACCCGCGCATTCGCGGCCCCGTTCGCCATCGCACGATTGGCCCCTACGACATTGGCCACCCGGTTGGCGTCATCCGCGTCAACCGCATCATCCCAAGCGCGCGCCGTGATCGCGCAGGTCGTGTTGTTGATGCTGTGGAAGTTCACGTAGGACGACCCGGCTTGTGGCAGGCTCGCCCAATAAATCGGGCCAGTGTAGTTAAGATCGGCGGCAATATCGCGCAGCTCCGCGTAATCCGCAGGAAGCCCGGCCCCTGTGGACGCCGCGTAGAGCGCACGCAGAGCGCCCCCTCGGGCGTGGCCGTTGATAAACCCGACAAGGGCCGCCTTCTTGCCCGCGTTGAGGCTGCCGTTGAGATGAAAACCAAACAGGCCACCCGCCGTTACCGCCACGACGGCTCGACACCCCAGCACCGAGGGGAATCCGATTTCGGTGTCGTCAAATCCGATCTCGCGTTCACACAGATAAATCATTTCGGTATCTCCATTAGAAATTAAATAACTTTCCCCGCGTCGGGCGGCGCGGCGCTTCAGACAATCCGGCCCGACACCGCCCTATGTGCCCCCCGGTCGCGCGGCCAGCGGGCTCCTGCGGCTCCGAGCAGCATCCGCAAAACCCATCGCGGCGGCAAGGCTGGCCATCTCATTTGGCGCGGTGCAATAGCGCCACTCACCCATAGCACGCTTTACTTGGCGCTTTTTCGCCTAAAACGTGTATTCACACAACCCGGCAGCAGGGGGCTTGTCATCTGCCCGTAACATCCCTGTCACAAAACCGATTCCGGCCCCGGTTACCTCCGGCCCGGAGCGAGAGCGTCGGCTTAACCACGCCTCGAAGTCACACCACAGCCAGGGAGCCCCCACGCGATGAACGACCAGAAACACAACCTCTCCTTTGACGACTGGGACGAGGTCAACTTCCCCCGCCCCGAAGAAAACGACTTTGACCGCGTGGTCGAGCGCGCCGTGTCCCGCCGCGGCTTCCTCGGCTCCGTGCTGGCCTTCGGCTCCGGCGCTGCTGTCATGGGCACCGGCCTACTCAAAGGCACCACCGCGCTGGCCGAAGCCCACGCGATGAAAAACCGCTTCCCCTTCACCCCCATCGACATTGCCACCGACCACGAGGTGCATGTGCCCGAGGGCTACACCTCCAAGGTGCTGGTGAGCTGGGGCGATCCGCTCTTTTCCGACGCCGAGGGCTATGACGTGAACGCCGGTGGCGGCGCCGTTGAAGGCTCCGACCGGGTGTTTGGCGAAAACACCGACGGCATGGAGCTGTTCTCCTTCGAAGGCCACGAGATCATCGCGGTAAACTCCGAATACGTGAACCGTGACGAAAACCTGCCCGCCGAGCAGGAAGGCACCCCGGCCAATGCCGATGACGTGCTGAAGCTGCAAAACCTGCAGGGCGTGACAGTGATGGAAGTGGCCCCGGGCGACGATGGCTACTCGGTCGTGGTCGACAGCCCCTTCAACCGCCGGATCACCCACAACACCCCGATGACCATCGCCGGCCCCGCCGCCGGGCATGACCTGATGAAAACCGAGGCCGACCCGACCGGCACCGAGAGCCTCGGCACCATGAACAACTGTGGCTCGGGTCGCACGCCTTGGGGCACCTACCTGACCTGCGAAGAAAACTTCAACGGCTACTTCGGCTCCACCGATGCCGACGCTCCCCGCCCCGATGGCTACGACCGCTACGGCATTGGCGCCGATGGCTGGGGCTACGACTACCACAAGCACGATGCGCGCTTTGACTACTCGAAAAACCCCAACGAGCCGCATCGCGTGGGCTGGATCGTAGAGATCGACCCGACCGATCCCGAGAGCACGCCCATCAAGCACACCGGCCTTGGCCGCTTCAAGCACGAGAACGCCGCCTGCGCCGTGGCCCCCGATGGCCGCGTGGTGGTGTATATGGGCGACGACGAGCGCGGCGAGTACATGTACAAGTTCGTCTCCAACGGCACCTGGGCGCCCGGTGCCTCCACCGAGGGCCTGCTCGATGACGGCACGCTCTACGCCGCCAAGTTCAACGAAGATGGCACCGGCGAATGGCTGGCGCTGACGCCCGAGAGCACCGGCATGGCCACTCTGGCCGAAGTGCTGATCTTCGCCCGCATGGGTGCCTCCGCCGTAGGTGCCACCACGATGGACCGCCCCGAGTGGATCGCCGTGAACCCCCACGCCATCGAGGCCTACTGCTGCCTGACCAACAACAAGAACCGCGGCGTGAAAGCCAATGCCGGGGGCGACGAAACCCCGGTCAACGGCCCCAACCCGCGCGAAACCAACAACTTTGGTCAGATCGTCCGCTGGCGTCCCTCCGAGGACGACCACGCCGCCGATACCTTCGAGTGGGATCTCTACGTCATGGCGGGCAACCCCGAGGTCTACCCGAACAACGAGTATGGCGGGTCCGACAACGTGACGCCCGGCAACATGTTCAACTCGCCCGACGGCATGGCGTTTGACAGCAACGGCCTGCTCTGGATCCAGACCGACGGTGACTACAGCAACGAAGGCGAGTTCGAGGGCCACGGCAACAACCAGATGCTGGTTGGTGATCCGGTGACCGGCGAAATCGCCCGCTTCCTGACCGGCCCGAACGGCTCCGAAGTCACCGGCGTCTGCTGGTCGGCGGACCGCCGCACAATGTTCGTCGGCATCCAGCACCCCGGCGGCAGCTGGCCCACCGGCGAGGGCCTGCCGCGCTCTTCGGTGATCCAGGTCACCCGCGACGACGGCGCGCTGATCGGCTGAGGCTGGCGCATACTCCGGGCGGGACATGTCCCGCCCCCTCCCCGGGGGGCCGCGCAACTGTGCGGCCCCTTTCCTTTAGCCCTACCCCTGCCGCCCGATGATCGAGGGCTCCCGCCGGGCCGGGCAGGCCTCACGCGGGCAAATCCGGCAGGAGGTGCCCAGCTCCAGCACCTGCTGCGCCTCCCGCGCGCCGCCAAAGCCCTCATCCAGCAGCAGCATATGCGCCTCAAACACCTGCGGGGCGTCAAAGGCGGTTTCCCCCACCGGGCGGCAGATTGCGAAGGCGGTAAACCTGCGCGGGCTGCGCCCGGCCATCTCCACCACCGCGCGCACCGGCAGCGTGGGGCGGGTGAGCGCGGCATAGAGCGGCCAGAGCGCGCAGGCTGCGCCAAAGCGCGGCATCGGAAAGCCCGACACCGGCTTGCGAAAGGTGAGCGTGCCCGAGCCGTCGCAGCCCACCAGCCCGATCTCGCCGGGCAGGCCGTCGCGCGGCAGGCTGGCGAGCCGCCGCAGCACGGCCTCCACCGGCTGCTGAAAACGGGCGGCCAGCGGCCCCGGATCATAGCCCAACTCATGCGCCGCCGCGGCGAAGGTGCCCAGCGGCATGGCCTCGGCATCGGCGCGGTAGCGCTCCAGCTGCGCTGTCGCCATCGCCTGCGAGGCCTCCCCCCTCAGCTGCCCGGCGGCATGCGCCTCTTGCACCAGCCTCTCGGTGCGCCCCGCGCCGCCCGCTTCCAGCGCCTCGATGTGAAAGCCCTGCCCCGCCAGCCACCCTTCCACCTCCTCCTGCGGCGTGCCCGCGCCCGCATCGGCGCTGCCGCCGTCATCAAGGTAGCGCACCAGCCCCTCGGCGCTTTCGGCCAGCCGGGCGCTGTCGTCATTGATGTTGCGGTGAAAGCGGTTCAGCCAGTCGCGGTCGAGGTCGGGCGTGTCGGCGAGGATCGCGGCCGTCGAGCGGATCGCGGTGACCGACGAGAGCATCTCGTGCAGGCTGGCGCTGAGGTGCGGGTCATGGCTGAGCCGGTCCGAGAGCGCCTCCACGCTGCGCTCGGCCTCCCGCACCCTTGCGCGGGTTTCCGCCAGCAGCGCGGCCCAACCGGGAAAGCGGCCCGCAAATTCTTCCACCCGGTCCAGCTCTTCCGCCGTCATCGCAGGCTGCGCCGCCAGCCCCTCGCGCGGGCCCTCCACCGCCGCTTCGCGCAGCGCATCCACCAGCGCCGTTTCCGCGCCCTCTGATAGCGCTACCGGCTCGGTGTCGAGCGCGCGGGCAAGGCTGACAAGCAATTTGCCGCCGATTCTGCGCCGGTTGTGCTCGATCAGGTTGAGGTATGAGGGCGAAATTCCGACCCGCTCAGCCAGCTCGCTCTGCTTGAGCCCAAGATCCGCCCGCCTTGCGCGTATCCGGCTGCCGGTGAGCACGCTCTTGGCCAAGGTATTTCTCCCGTGTTTTCAACGCGATTCTGCATCTGCGTGACAAGAACTTTACAACTTGGCTACACTGCCTGACAAAATCTTTACAGAAAAATCGTTTATGGCAAGGCGCTTGTTGCCACCTTTGCCCGAAACCCCTGATAATGAGGCAGCCCTTAAATGGGCCGTGGCGCATATCGGGGGAGGAGCCCCTTTGCCCCACATAAACTCAACGGGAGGACTTCCATGTCGACATCCAAGTTCACACGCCGTGGCGTGCTGAAAACCGGCGCCGTTGCCGGTGCGGGCCTCGCCCTGCCCACCATGTTTACCAGCCGGGCCAACGCCTACGTCAACGAGCCCACCGGCGACACCGTCACCCTCGGCTTCAACGTGCCACAGTCCGGCCCCTACGCCGATGAGGGCGCCGACGAGCTGCGCGCCTTCGAACTGGCCGTCGAGCACCTGAACGGTGAAGGCGACGGCGGCATGCTCAACACCTTCTCGTCCAAGGCGCTGAAGGGCAACGGCATCCTCGGCAAGAAAGTGGCCTATGTCACCGGCGACACCCAGACCAAGTCTGACGCCGCCCGCGCTTCCGCCAAGTCGATGATCGAAAAAGACGGCGCAGTGATGATCTCCGGCGGCTCGTCCTCCGGTGTGGCCGTGGCCGTTCAGGGCCTCTGCCAAGAGGCAGGCGTCATCTTCATGGCCGGTCTGACCCACTCCAACGACACCACCGGCAAGGACAAGAAGGCCAACGGCTTCCGCCACTTCTTCGATGCCTACATGTCCGGCGCCGCACTGGCCCCGGTGCTCTCCAACGAATATGGCAACGAGCGCCGTGCCTACCACCTGACCGCCGACTACACTTGGGGCTGGACCCAGCAGGAGTCGATCCAGGCCTCCACCGAAGCGCTCGGCTGGGAAACCGTCGAAAACGTGCTGACCCCGCTGGCGGCCACCGACTTCTCCTCCTACATCGCCCCGGTGCTGAACTCCGGCGCCGATGTGCTGGTGCTCAACCACTACGGCGGCAACATGGTGAACTCGCTCACCAACGCCGTGCAGTTCGGCCTGCGCGACAAGATGGTCAACGGCAAGCAGTTCGAGATCGTCGTGCCGCTCTACTCCGAGCTGATGGCCAAGGGTGCCGGCGAAAACATCAAGGGCATCCTCGGCTCGTGCAACTGGCAGTGGTCGCTGCAGGACGAGGGCACCAAGGCCTTCGTCAAGAGCTTCGGCACCAAATACGGCTTCCCGCCGAGCCAGGCTGCGCACACCTGCTACGTGCAGACCCTGCTCTATGCCGACGCCGTGGAGCGTGCCGGCACCTTCGAGCCCTGCGCCGTCGTGGCCGCGCTCGAGGGCGATGGCTCCTCGCTGGACGGCATCGACAGCGAGAGCAACTCGGGCCTCGTCTTCGACGGTCTGGGCAACGGCAAGACGCTGTACCGCTCCGCCGACCACCAGTGCTTCAAGGACGTGCTCGTCACCAAAGGCAAAGAGAACCCGACCTCCGAGTTCGACCTGCTGGAAGTTGTCGAAGTCACGCCCGTCGATCAGGTCTACTACGAGCCCGATCACCCGATGTTCGCCGGTGGCGATCTCGGCCAGTGCAACAACGGCGCCTGATCGCGCCACGCACCACCGGGGGGCGGCCACGCGCCGCCTCCCACCTCCCCCGCTCCACGGGGCCCGGGGCACAGCCCGGCAAGACCTAGAAACTTAGAGACCTCCCAAACAGGGACCAGTCGAGGCCAAACGCGCGGGGCAACGCCACCGCGCGAACGGTCGCATTAAAACACAAGCCGCTCTCAAGGTGGGGACGATGGACGCAATCCTACTTCAAATCCTGAACGGGCTCGACAAGGGCAGCGCCTATGCGCTGATCGCCCTCGGTCTGACGCTCATCTTCGGCACGCTCGGCGTGGTCAACTTCGCGCATGGTGCCCTCTTCATGATCGGCGCCTTCTGCGCCGTCACCCTGCAACGCCTGCTCTCGCTCAGCCATGAGGTGGAGGTGCCCGGGCAGGTCGACTTTCTCGGCAACCCGCTGATGGCCGATGTGCCCTACGTCACCGACTGGTTCGGTGAGGCCACGGGCAACGCCATCATCGACTGGTCGGTGCCGCTGGCCATCCTGCTGACGATCCCGGTCATGCTCCTCGTTGGCTACGTGATGGAACGCGGCCTCATCAAACACTTCTACAAGCGCCCCCACGCCGACCAGATCCTTGTGACCTTCGGCCTCGCCATCGTGCTTCAGGAGATCGTCAAGTTCTACTACGGCGCCAACCCGATCCAGACCCCCGCGCCAGATGCCCTCTCCGGCGTCGCTCAGGTGCTGCCCGGCGTAGTCTACCCGGTCTGGCGGATCGTCTACTTCTGCTTTGCTGCGCTGATCATCACCGGCGTCTTCGCCTTTCTCCAGTTCACCACCTTCGGCATGGTAGTCCGCGCCGGCATGGCCGACCGCGAAACCGTGGGGCTGCTGGGCATCGACATCGACAAGCGCTTTACCTTCATGTTCGGCCTCGCCGCCTCCGTGGCGGGCCTTGCGGGGGTGATGTACGGGCCGATCAACGCGCCCAATTATCATATGGGTATGGATTTCCTTGTGCTCAGCTTCGTCGTGGTCGTTGTCGGCGGTATGGGCAGCCTGCCCGGCGCCGTTCTCGCCGGCTTCCTGCTCGGCATCCTCGAAAGCTTCGCCTCCACCACCTGGGCCACCACCACCCTGCCCGGGATCAACCAGATCATCATCTACCTCGTTGCCATCATCGTCCTGCTGACGCGTCCGCGCGGCCTGATGGGGCGCAAAGGCGTGATGGAGGACTAAGAACATGCTCGGATTGAACAAGAAAGATACCAACCTGCTGCTGGTGGTCCTCGCACTCACCATGCTGGCCCCCTTCATCCTCAACCCCTTCCCGACGGGCAGCGCGATGGCGCAGTTCAACGCGGGCTACCCCGACCTGATGCAGCGTTTCGTGATCTTCGGGATCTTCGCCATCGGCTTCAACATCCTCTTCGGCCTCACAGGCTACCTCTCCTTCGGCCACGCGGCCTTCCTCGGGGTGGGCAGCTACTCGGCGGTCTGGATGTTCAAGCTGTTGTCGATGAACATCATCCCGGCGATCATCCTGTCGGTGATCATCGCGGGCCTCTTTGCCCTCGTGATCGGCTTCGTCTCGCTGCGGCGCTCGGGGATCTACTTCTCGATCCTCACGCTGGCCTTCGCGCAGATGTCCTTCGCGCTGGCCTACTCGGTGCTCACCCCCATCACCAACGGTGAAACCGGCCTGCAGCTCACACTGAGCGATCCGCGCATCCTCGGCTCCTCCGCTGCCGCTGACGGCTCGATCCCGGTGACCAACCTCTTCGGGCTGGAAATGCGCGCCGCCTACGATCTGGCCGTCGGCCCGTGGACCTTCACCTTCTCGGCGGGCTACTACTTCTGCGCCGTGATGCTGCTGCTGGCCTTCTACCTCGCCATCCGCATCTTCCGCTCGCCCTTCGGCATGATGTTGCGGGCGATCAAGTCCAACCAGACCCGGATGAACTACACCGGCCTCAACCCCAAGCCCTACACGCTGGCGGCCTTCGTGATCTCCGGCATGTATGCCGGCCTCGCCGGTGGCCTGATGGCAGCGATGGACCCGCTGGCCGGGGCCGAGCGGATGCAGTGGACCGCCTCGGGCGAGGTGGTGCTGATGACCATCCTCGGCGGCGCGGGCACGCTGATCGGCCCGGTGCTGGGCGCCGGCATGATCAAGTATTTCGAGAACATCCTCTCGAAGATCAACGAAAGCGTCCTGCACACATGGTTCGGCTTCATGCCGGACGGGATGGAAGATTTCTTCGTCTCCATCGTCTACCCGTTCGTCGGCAAGGGCTGGCACCTCACGCTGGGCATCCTCTTCATGCTCGTCGTGATCTTCCTGCCCGGCGGCCTCGTCGAGGGCGGGCAGCGGATTGGCCGGATGTTCCGGCGCCGCGGGGCCAAGGCCTCGGGTGCCGAGGCCGAAGCCGCAAAACAGCAACCCGGCGAATAAGGAGAGAGACCCATGGGAATTCTCGAAGTCAAAGGCGTCAACAAGCGCTTCGGCGGTCTCCAGGCGCTGGGCGATGTGAACCTGAGCGTGGAAGAAAACACCGTCCACGCCATCATCGGCCCCAACGGCGCGGGCAAATCGACCCTGCTCAACTGCCTCGTCGGCAAGCTGATCCCCGATAGCGGCTCGGTCAGCTTCGACGGCAAGTCGGTGCTGGGCCGCTCCCCGCATGAAATCAACCAGATGGGCATTTCCCGGGTGTTTCAGACCCCCGAGATCTTTGGCGATCTGACGGTGTTCGAAAACACCATGATCCCCTGCTTCGCCAAGCGTGACGGCACCTTCAGGCTCAACGCCATCGGATCAGTGCTGAGCCAGCGCGACATGCGCGACATGGCCATGACAATGCTTGAAGACGTGAACATGGCCGACAAGGCCGATGTCCATGCCGCCTCGCTCTCGCGCGGCGACAAGCGGCGGCTCGAAATGGCGATGTGTCTCGCGCAGGAGCCCAAGATGCTGCTGCTCGACGAGCCAACGGCGGGCATGGCGCGGGCCGACACCAACAACACCATCGACCTGCTGCGCGAAATCAAGGAAAAGCGCGACATCACCATCGCCATCATCGAGCATGACATGCACGTGGTCTTCTCGCTGGCCGAGCGCATCACCGTGCTGGCGCAGGGCACCCCGCTGGTCGAGGACACGCCCGAAAACATCAAGGGCCACCCCAAGGTGCAGGAAGCCTATCTCGGAGGCCACGGCTGAGGCCGGAGGAGAAAGACATGAACGTCAAACCCGACTTTTCCAAAAACGCCAACCACGCCGCCACCGCCCCGGCCTTCTTTTCGGTCTGGGATCTGGAGGCCTATTATGGCGAGAGCTACATCGTGCAGGGCATCTCCTTCAACGTTCACGAAGGCGAGATCCTTGCGCTGCTGGGCCGCAACGGCGCGGGCAAAACCTCCACGCTGCGCGCCATCGCCCGGCTGGATGATCCGCAGGTGACCCACGGCGAAATCTGGCTCGACCACGAGGCGCTGCACCTAAAAAAGGCGCATGAGGCCAGCCAACTCGGCATGGGCCTCGTGCCCGAAGATCGCCGCATCATCCCCGGCCTGACCGTGGAAGAGAACATCAAGCTGGCACAGATCGCCCCGCCCATCGGCTGGTCGCTCTCGCGCCTCTACGAGTTGTTCCCGCGCCTCGGCGAGCGCAAGAACCAAGAGGGCGTGACCCTCTCGGGCGGCGAACAGCAGATGCTCGCCATCGCCCGGGCCCTCTCGCGTGACATCAAGGTGCTCCTGCTCGACGAACCCTACGAGGGCCTCGCCCCGGTGATCGTTGACGAGATCGAAAAGACCCTGCGCATCATCAAGGAGCAGGGCATCACCACGATCATCGTCGAGCAAAACGCGGTGCGTGCGCTTGAACTGGCCGATCGGGCGGTGATCCTCGACACCGGCAAAATCGTATTTGACGGCACCGCCGCAGAAGTGCTTGAGAACGAGAGCCTGCGCGCCGAGTATCTCGCCATCTGAGTGCGACCTTTCGGGGGCTGGCCCTTCTCCGGGGCCGCCCCTACCACTTTGCACAGAGGAAGACCGGACCGCGCGGCGCAGCAGATGCCCCGGTCCAGAGGAGGACATGATGACCGAAGCCAAAACCTATCCGCCCAGCGCCGAGTTTGCGGCCAATGCCAATGTCGATGCCGCCAAGTATGAAGAGATGTACGCCGCATCGGTGAATGACCCGGAGGGCTTCTGGCGCGATCAGGCCAAGCGCCTCGATTGGTTCACCTTCCCCGAAACCATCAAGAACACCTCCTTCAAGTCCGATGACGTGTCGATCAAGTGGTATGAGGATGGCGTGCTCAACGTCGCCGCCAACTGCATCGACCGCCACCTTGAAAAGCGCGCCGACCAGACGGCGATCATCTTCGAGCCCGACGATTCCGAGACGCCCGCGCAGCACATCACCTACCGCGAGCTGCACGAAAAGGTCTGCCGCATGGCCAACGTGCTGCTCTCGCAGGGCGTCATGCGCGGCGACCGCGTGGTGATCTACCTGCCGATGATCCCCGAGGCCGCCTATGCCATGCTGGCCTGTGCCCGCATCGGCGCGATCCACTCCATCGTCTTTGCCGGCTTCTCGCCCGACGCGCTGGCCAACCGGATCAACGACAGCGGCGCCAAATGCGTCATCACCGCCGACACCGCCCCCCGCGGTGGCCGGGTGACCGCGCTGAAGAGCAACACCGATGCGGCCCTGCTGCACTGCTCCGACAAGGTCCGCTGCCTCGTCGTCAAGCACACCGGCGACCAGACCACATGGATCGAAGATCGCGACGTGGACGTGAAGGCGCTGATGGAAACCGCCGCCCCCGAGTGCCCGCCCCGCCCGATGAACGCCGAGGATCCGCTCTTCATCCTCTACACCTCGGGGAGCACCGGCAAACCCAAGGGCGTGGTCCACACCACCGGCGGCTACCTCACCTACGCTGCCCTGACCCACGAAGTGAGCTTCGACTACCACGAGGGCGATGTGTATTGGTGCACCGCCGATGTCGGCTGGGTCACCGGCCACACATATATCGTATACGGCCCGCTGGCGAATGGCGCGACCACGCTGATGTTTGAAGGCGTGCCGACCTACCCCAACGCCTCGCGCTTCTGGCAGGTGGTCGAAAAGCACAAGGTCGCCCAGTTCTACACCGCCCCCACCGCCCTGCGCGCGCTGATGGGCCAGGGCGACGACTACGTGAAGGGCGCCGACCTCTCCTCGCTCAAGGTGCTCGGCACCGTCGGCGAGCCGATCAACCCCGAGGCGTGGAACTGGTATCACAACGTGGTCGGCGGCGGCAAAACCCCGATCGTCGACACATGGTGGCAGACCGAGACCGGCGGCCACATGATGACCCCCCTGCCCGGTGCCCACGCCACCAAACCGGGCGCGGCGATGAAGCCCTTCTTCGGGGTGCAACCCGTGGTGCTCGAACCCACCACCGGCGAGGTGATCGAAGAGACCCCTACCGAGGGCGTACTGGCGATCAAGGACAGCTGGCCCGGCCAGATGCGCACCGTCTGGGGCGACCATGAGCGCTTCGAGAAAACCTACTTTTCCGACTACAAGGGCTACTACTTCTCCGGCGACGGCTGCCGCCGCGACGAGGATGGCGACTACTGGATCACCGGGCGGGTGGATGACGTCATCAACGTCTCCGGTCACCGGATGGGCACCGCCGAGGTCGAGAGCGCACTGGTGGCCCACGCCAAGGTCGCCGAGGCCGCCGTTGTGGGCTACCCGCATGAGATCAAGGGTCAGGGCATCTACTGCTACGTCACCTTGATGAACGGCGAGGAGCCTTCCGAGGAGCTCAAGAAGGAACTGCGCACCTGGGTCCGCACCGAAATCGGCCCCATCGCCTCTCCCGACGTGATCCAATGGGCCCCCGGCCTGCCGAAAACCCGCTCCGGCAAGATCATGCGCCGCATCCTGCGCAAGATCGCCGAGAACGACTACGGCGCGCTGGGCGACACCTCCACCCTCGCCGACCCCTCGGTGGTCGACGACCTCATCGAGAACCGCGCCAATAAATAACGGTCGAACGGGCTGTAGGGTGGGTGAAACCCACCAATCGAAAGGCCGGGCCCTCAGCGCCCGGCCTTTTTCTCAATGAAATTTTCTCCGACCTGTCTTCAATTTTTGCCTTTGCGTGCTCGCTCAAACTACCTGTAGTTTACAGATATTATCTGCACTGAAACTGTTGCATCTGATGAGAAGGCGGACAGTCGCTCAAGGAATGTATTTGAACTTCGTATCACTTCTCCCCAATCAATGTTGTCTGAGAATTTCTCAGAAGATTGGTTTATTGTATTGGGACGCATGGTCGTGAATAGTAAGTCTGTGTAGCACAAAGTTCTAACTGAATACGGCGGCACTACCTGATCAAAGGTCCAATATCCTTTCTTTTCCAATAGGTTTCTAGAATGACCATTGAACCAGACTTCAATATCGAAGGTAATTCGCGCAACTCTTCTTGGTGTCCAATTCCAAACAGTAACGCTAATAGGTCCAGCTGATCCGCAATGTTTGTTATCACCGCTTCTAGGATTCCAAATCCCGGCCGTTAGGCTAGGCCCTACAAGGAGCCCCAGGCTGCCAAAGGATAAAACAACCAAAAGCACGAGGGCGATGAGATGTAACTTACCGTTTCCTGCCAGTGACCCCAATTGTATCTTCATGTAATTAGCTATCCCCCATAAGGCTGCTTATCCAAGCAGTGATGGTTGCTTTAAATGTGGTTTCGCAACCGCGTAGGATGGGTAGTCTGCCCACCGCGCTCCCTACCCCGGCAGCCGCCCCTCAAGCACATAGCGCAGCATCTGAGCCACCTGCTCAGGCCGCTCCGCCACCGCCAGCGCCGCCGCATCCACCTCTTTCAAGGCATGCTGATGCTCCGCCCCGTGCAACACGATCAGCGACTTGCCCAGGGCGGCGGCCATCCCGGCGTCAAAGGCCGCGTTCCACTGCTTGTATTTCTCGCCAAAGCGCACCACCACCACATCGGCCTGCTCGATGCCTCGCCGCGTGCGGATCGCGTTCAGCTTCGCACCCTTGTGGTCGTGCCAGAACTTGTCCGGCTCTGCGCCCAGAATGGCCACACCGCAATCGTCGCTCGCCGCGTGGTCGGTCACCGGCGCGCTGAAGGCCACATCAAGCCCCTTGCAGCCCTCGATGATCTCCTCGCGCCAATCGGTGTGGATCTCACCCGAGAGATAGACCTTGAGCGTCATGACCAATCCTTTCTTTGCAGCGCGAACTCATGCCGCGTCTTTCTGTCGAGCCAATGCCAGAGTGGACCGTGCGGCGAAACCCCGGACCTGTGCGGTCAAGCAGTCGTCGAGGACGGGGTGCGCGCCTCTGTGCCCTCGATTTCAGCCACCATCGCCATGTCGTGGGCGTATCTCTCCGCCAGAAAAGCCCGCGCATCCGGCCCCAAGAAGTTTGCCGGTCGCAACTTTAACCCGCCGGCTGCCAGCTCTTCCGCCGTCCTGTCTGACAGGTCGTCTTCCACTGTTTCACCCGCACGGCCCGAGGCATTCCACTTCTTGCCGAAACCGGCTGCGGCGGCGGACGGACCGATCAGCTCCGCCATGACCTGTTCGAGCCGGTCGATCCGCACCGGATGGGTGTAGTCCATCTCAAGCAAATGCGCTTTCTGCGGAATGCAATGCACGTCGAGCGCGTCGAAGGGGGCTTCCAGGTAAGTCAACAGGTCGGAAAACCGGGCATCGGCGGCGCGCTTCCCCCGGATCAGCCCCTCGCTGCCGGGCCGATAGCCCCGCACCAAGGGCTGGACGAACTTGTTGAGGTAGAACGATACGATGCGCTCCATCGGATCGCGGTAGACAAAGAGACCACCGGCAAACCCCTCGCGATTGTCAGAGGGGGCAATCCGCCGGTGCTTCATATCGGCCAGCCGGTAGTAGTCCTTCGCAACAAACCTCCGCCGGAGCCGAACCAGGAAGGGCGGATCACTCGAAAGGTGCATCTTGAAGGCCGTCGAGGCATTCTTCCGGATATAGGTATAGAGCAGCGGACCGCGCTCGGTATCGAGGCGAAAGTGCGCTCCCCTGCAGCGGTATTCCCCGGAATCGAAAGACGGACGGTAGCGCGGCATTGGCCCCCCTGAAACCAGTGACAGAAGCCCCAAACTATCGCAGCGAAGGGCTTGCGCAACCCTGAGCGAGGTCCAAGTGCCGAAACTAGCCTGCCAGCGTGACCATGCCCCAGAACAGCACCGCCGACAGCAGCGCGGCGGCTGGCACGGTGATGATCCATGCGGCCACGATGGTCATGAAATGGCTCCGCCGCACCAGCTTGCGTCGCCGCCGCTCCTCGGCGCCGTGCTCGGGCCGCGCGGGCAGGCTGCCCCGGGCTCGCCGCATCCGGCGGTCATAATCCCACTCGCGGAAGAACCCCACGCCAAAGACCCCGCCCACCGCGATATGGGTCGACGACACCGGCAGCCCCAGCCAGCTGGCCACGATCACCGTGATGGCCGCCGAGAGCGCCACGCAATAGGCCCGCATCGGGTTCAGCTTGGTGATCTGGCTGCCCACCATCCGGATCAGCTTGGGGCCAAAGAGGAAGAGGCCAAAGCTGATGCCCAGCGCGCCGATCACCATCACCCAATAGGGAATGGCCACCGCATGGGTGAAATCCCCGGTGCCCAGCGCCTGCACAATCGCCGCCAGCGGGCCCACCGCATTGGCCACGTCATTGGCCCCGTGGGCAAAGCTGAGCAGCGCCGCAGAGACGATGAGTGGAATGCCAAAGAGCACCTTCAGCGATCGGTTGCGGTTTTCCAGCCCTTCCGATTGGCGGCGGATCACCGGGATCATCACCAGCCAGATCAGCACCGCCACGGCAACGCCCGCGCCCAGCGCGGTCAGCATGTCGATCTTCACCAGCTTCTTGATGCCCTTCAGCGCGATATAGCTGGCAAAGGCCCCGCCCATGATGCCCACCAGCACCGGCACCCACCGCCGCGCGGCGGTGATCTTGTCATCGACGTAGATGATGTTGGATTTGATGAACCACAGGAAGCCCGCCGCGATGATGCCGCCCAGAACCGGCGAAATCACCCAGCTCGCGGCAATCGCGCCCATGGTGCCCCAGCTTACAGCGGCAAAGCCCGCAGCGGCAATGCCCGCGCCCATCACCCCGCCCACAACGCTGTGGGTGGTCGAAACCGGCGCGCCGACCCATGTGGCAAGGTTCACCCAGAGCGCGGAAGAGAGCAGCGCCGCCATCATCGCCCAGACGAAGGTGTTGGCAGAGCCCATGCTCTGCGGCGCGATGATCCCCTTGGCAATGGTGCTCACCACATCGCCGCCCGCAATCAGCGCACCCGCGCTCTCGAACACGGCGGCAATGGCAATCGCCCCGCCCATGGTCAGCGCATTCGCCCCCACCGCCGGGCCCATGTTGTTGGCCACATCGTTGGCACCGATGTTCAACGCCATGTAAGCGCCAAAGACGGCGGCGATGATCACGATGAAACTGCTGGTGGTCTGTCCGAAAATGAGCGCGGCCACGAGGCCCGCGAGCACCACGAAGACAAAGGCGATGCCATAGCCCACCATCGGCCGCGCCACATAGCCCGTGGCAAGCTCGAGGTTGGAGATGCGGCCTAGGTCACGGTCCAACGTGTCCAGATGGCTGGCGTCATAGTCGGATTCAGACACAAGCGGCCCCTCTCCCCCAGTTGCAGTGAGGGGTGAAGTTCCCCGCAGGCGCGCGCACTGTCAACCAGACAAGCGCTTTAAAGGGCGCGCAAAATCTCCTGCAACTCCGGTTCGCGCACCATGTTTGCTGCCTCATCGGGGCTCACCCACATGCGCTTGCGTTCGCTGGCCTCGGGGAAGTCAGCCGCGAGCTCTTCCACCGCAACGGGGTAAACCAGCGTTTCCACCGGCACGCCCCAGCCGTCATCATGGGTCTTTTCGTAGGTGTAGCTGCCAATCGCCTTCTTGGACACCTTCCGGCTGCGCACCCCGGCCTCTTCCCAGGCTTCCTGAAGCGCCGCCCCGGCAGAGTCCTTGCCGCGCATCGGCCAGCCCTTGGGGATGATCCAGCGGCCCGTGCCCCGGCTGGTGACGAGCAAAACCTCTTTCTCGCCCTCGGTCCGACGATAGCACAGCGCCGCAACCTGCAAACGCGGCGGGCGCTGCAGCATAGGGCGCAAAAATTCGTCCCAAGCGAGACGGACGTGTCTGATCATCGTGAACCTGCCGATAGTCTTCTTTTTCCTTAAGGTGTTTAAATAGGGCATTCGTTAACAAATTGCAAAGTTTCGCCGGGTTCCCACCGCTCCTCTGGCTTGACAGGGGGGCGAGCCGGCTTCTTTTGTGTCACATGTTAAGCACCGGCGCATAGTGCATTAACCATCCCGTCACTTTTGCTGGCGGCGTTAACGTCTTGCCCACCCCTATGAATATATCGTGTCAGATATGGGGTCCGTTAACGCAGGAGCTTGAAAACAATGACTATGGTGAGGCTCGATACACAGGGTCAATCGTCGCAGTCCCTCGCCCTCCCGGCGCAGGTGCTGGCGGCACGGCACCGGCAAAATACGGTGTCTGCACAATCAACCGATATCCGGCCACCCGAACAGGCCGAAGCCGCCGCAAAGCCGGGGCTCGACACCGCGCGCGAAGAGGCCCTTGGCCCGGATGGGGAGCGCCGCCCACCCCCGCCGCTAAAGGAATATGCCCGCATCCCCACCGCGATGACGGCAGAGATCCTCCGGCTGCAGGAGGAGGCGCTGGAAAAGGCGCAGGAGGCCACCGAGGCTGAAGGCCAGGCCGAAACCGCGCGTGCCGCCGCTGCTCAGGCCGAAAAGGCCGAAGAGGCCGCACGCGCCGCCGAAGCCTCCGCCGCGCAGGTTGAAAGCGCAAGCGCCCCGGGCGCAGCCGCGTCACCATCGGCGCAGACGCCTGCCACCAGCTTTGCGGCGGATATCACCGCGCTGAACGACACCGGCAGCGCCGCCAGCCAGCTGGACCATCAGGCCTGACGCTCCCGCGCCCGGCCTGCCCCCACCCAGCCGCCAACGCCCCCCACAGGGGCGGCGTGGGCCGCTGTTACGCTACATTCACTTTGCCCGGCCCCGGCCTCCTGATAGGCTCGTCCTGCATTTGAGCACCTAAAACCTGATTCAATCGCAAGGAACGCCTATGTCCGCCCCTGACTGGCTGCAAAAAATCCAATGGAGCGCCCCCTACCGGCTCTCCGAACTTATCGCAGACCCCAAGAAGATCCCGACCTTCGAAGGTTTCTACGCCTTCAACCTCGATCCCGGCCCGCTGCAGATCGGCCGCGTGCTCTACATCGGCGAAACCGAGCGTACTGGCGGGTTGCGCGCACGCCTGCGCAGCTACCTTCCGGCTGACCCGACCAAAAGCAAAGAAGACCACTCCGGCGCGCTCTGGATCCATTGGCACCGCATCAAAGACAGCCTCGGGCCGGATGCGCTCACAGAGCCTTGGGGCAAAATCTCACATCTCGCCAAACCGACCAATGACAGCCGCATTTACCTGCGATGGTCCGGCTGGGAGAGCGACAAGAAGCAGAGGCAAGCGGTCGAAACCGGGCTGATGCAGTACTACCAAGCCTGGTACAACAAGCGGCAGATGAAGAAAGACATCGACCTCGAAACCATCTGACCACGCAAAAGGCCCGCCCGGTCTCCCCGGCGGGCCAAGTCTTGTAGGGTGGGCAATCTGCCCACCACTCGGGCCAGCTTACTGCAGCGCCTCGTCGGTGATCTCCAGCGTATAGGCCATGCCTTCCGGCTCCTTGGTGATCGCCGGGTTGTCTTCCGACACCGCCGAAAGCAGCGTGGCCACCGTCTGCTCATAATCGGCAGGGGCGAGCGCGCCGTTCGAGCCCGCCGTCAGCTTGGCCACTTCGCTCATCATGTATTTCTGATGATCAAGCGTCTGCGCGCCGGTCTCGTCGTTGTCCACCACGATCTCCGCGGCTTCGTCCGGGTTTTCCTCAGCGTATTTCCAGCCCTTCATCGAGGCCCGCACAAAGCGCACCATCTTCTCCTTGAAGGCATCGTCGCTCAGGTTTTCTTCCATCACGTAAAGGCCGTCTTCCATCATGCCGACGCCTTGCTCAAGGTAGTTGAAGGTCACCAGCTCATCTTCGGAAATGCCCGCATCCAGCACCTGGCCGTATTCGTTGTAGGTCATCACCGAGATGCAATCGGCCTGCTTTTGCAACAGCGGATCCACGTTGAAGGCCTGCTTCAGCACTTCCACACCATCTTCGCCGCCCTCGGTCGGCAGGCCCAGCTTGGCCATCCACGCATAGAACGGATACTCATTGCCGAAGAACCAAACGCCAAGCGTCTTGCCGGCAAAGTCCTCGGGGCTGGAGATTCCCGTTTCCTTCAGGCAGGTCAGCTGCAAGCCACCGCTCTTGAAAGGCTGGGCGATGTTCACCAGCGGCACGCCGCGCTCACGCGCCGCAAGGCCCGCGGCCATCCACGTTACGATCACATCGGCGCCGCCGCCCGCAATCACCTGCTCGGGCGCAATATCCGGCCCGCCGGGCTTGATGGTGACGTTCAGGTCTTCCTCTTCATAAAAGCCCTTCTCCTGCGCCACGTAGTAGCCCGCGAATTGCGCCTGGGTAACCCACTTGAGTTGCAGCGTAACGTCATCCGCGGCCTGCGCGGCCCCCGCCGCCAGCGCCAGCCCGGCGCCCAATACAAACTTCTTCATCTTCACTCTCCTTGTTGGTCTTCGTTATGCGCTCCCCGGCGCGGTTTTCCTCCCAATCAGCCAACCCTCTGGCTCGGATGCCAGAAAGTGACGAACTTCTCGATCATCGCCACGATGCCATAAAAGGCTGTTCCCACAAGCGCGGCCACGGCGATCTCGGCCCAGACCAGATCAATCGCCAGCCGCCCCACGCCAGTGGAGATGCGAAAGCCCATGCCCTTCACCGGCGAGCCGAAATACTCGGCCACAATCGCCCCGATCAACGCCAGCGTGGTGGCAATCTTCAGCCCGTTGAACACAAAAGGCATGGCGGCGGGCAGCCGCAGTCTCAGCATCGTCTGCCAATAGCTCGCCGCATAGGTGCGCATCAGGTCGCGCTGCATGGCCTCGGTCTCCTTCAGCCCCTGCACCACGTTCACCAGCACCGGAAAGAACACCATCGCCACCACCACCGCGGCCTTGGAATGCCAGTCAAAGCCAAACCAGCTGACGAGAATGGGCGCGATCCCCACAATCGGCAGGGCGGCAACGAAATTGCCGATGGGCAGCAGCCCGGCTGTCAAAAAGGCGCTCCGGTCGATCAGGATGGCGGTCACAAAGGCCACCCCGCAGCCGATCAGGTAGCCCGAAAGCGCACCCTTCAGCACTGTTTGCACAAAGTCTTCCCAGAGCGTCTCGGTCGAATTTGCGAAGGTCACGGCAATGTCGGTTGGGGCGGGCAGGATCACCGGGCTCACCTCCAGCCCCCGCACCAGCCCTTGCCACAACACCAGCACCGCGAGGCCAAAGATCACCGGCACGGCGATCCGCACCGCGCGGGCCTTGCGCCAGCGCGAGCGGGCCAGAGCCACGTTCAACGCCCATGTCGCCAGCCAGAAGGCCAGAGCTGCGCCCACCGCCATCATCGCGCCATCCCCATCCGCTTCAGCACCACGGCCTGCACCCCGCCGATCACCGTCACCAGCACGCCCGCAAGGATCGCGGCGGCAAAGAGCGCCGCCCAGATCGCCAGCGGCGTGCCGAACTGGTCACCAATCAAGATGCGTGCACCCAGCCCGCTGATCGCCCCGGTCGGCAATTCGCCGATGATGGTGCCCACCAATGCAGCAGCGATAGCCACCTTCATCGAGGTAAAGAAATACGGCATCGAGGCCGGCAGCCGCAGCTTGAAGAAGCTCTCCGCGCCGCTGGCGTTGTAGGTTTTGAGCAGGTCGAGCTGTTGATGCGAGGGCGAGTTCAACCCCTTCACCATGCCCACCATCACCGGAAAGTAGCACAGGTAGGCCGAGATAATCGCCTTGGGCACCCCCCGCCCCTCGATCCCCACCGCGTTGGAAAGGACAACGATCATCGGGGCCAGCGCCACAATCGGGATGGTCTGGCTGACGATGGCCCAAGGCATCAGGCTCATCTCCGCCACCCGGCTGTAAGTGATCGCCACCGCGCCGAGAATGCCCAGCGCCACCCCCAGTGCAAAGCCGGTGAGCGTGGAGCCAAGGGTGATCGCACCGTGGTAGATGAGCGAACGCTTGGAAAGGGCCTTGCCCCGCAGCGCCATGTCGCCCGTGGTCTTCCACAGCTCGGTGGCCACCTGATGCGGCGCCGGAAGCCGGGGCCGGTCCTGGTTCATCGTCGCAGTAAAGAGCTCGCCGGCAGAAAGTTCCTGCCCGGCCCGCTCGGCCTGCGCCAGTGCCCAGGGCGTGTTCATCCGCCATGCGCCGAGGTACCAGACGGCGGTGAGCACGGCGAGCACCGCAAGGACGGGGAGCGCGCGGTGCATTAATTTACCAAGCCATGCGCTCTACGCATGCCTATGGGTTGTGCATGGGGTGTGCATGGGTTGTGCCCCCTTTGCATTTTAGGGTTAATCCTCATCCGAATGCCCCGCTCTCAGCCCCTCACGCACCCTGTGCGCCACTTCAATAAACTCCCGCGAGTCCCTGATATCCAACGGCCTTTCAGCCGGAAGCGGGCTGTCGATAACGTCCGAGATCCGCCCCGGGCGCGGCGACATGACGACAATCTTGGTTGAGAGATAGACCGCTTCGGGTATGGAATGGGTAACAAAGCCAATCGTCTTGCCCGTCCGGGCCCAAAGCGCCAGCAATTGCTCGTTCAGATGGTCGCGGACAATCTCGTCAAGCGCGCCAAAGGGTTCATCCATCAGCAGGATCTCGGCATCAAAGGCCAATGCCCGCGCAATCGAGGCCCGCTGTTGCATCCCGCCCGAAAGCTGCCACGGGTATTTGCCGCCAAACCCTTCCAGATCAACCAGTTGCAGCACGTTTCTCACGCGCTCCTCCTGCTCGGCCTTATCAAACCCCATGATCTCCAGCGGCAGCTTGATGTTGCCCGCGATGGTCCGCCACGGATAGAGCCCGGCGGCCTGAAAGACATAGCCGTAAGCCCTTGATTTGCGAGCCTGCTCGGGGGTCATCCCGTTCACGCTCAGGCTGCCGCCCGTTGGCGTCTCCAGCGCCGCGATACAACGCAGAAAGGTTGTCTTCCCGCAGCCCGAGGGCCCGATAAAGCTGACGAACTCGCCCTTGCCGATATCGAGCGAAACGCCCTTCAGCGCATGCACCGGCCCGTCATTCGTCTTGAAGGTCAGGTCAAGATTTTCGGCGCGGATGACCGTTTCGCTCATGTCGTTTTCTTCCGGCTTTCCAGCGGCTTCGACCTGCATCAAACCCCCGTCGCCGGAATGCCGGAACGTTCCACCGGGCGCGGCGCCGTGAGGGCCTTCCAGGTCGAAAGCGCCTTGTTAACGGTTGCGTTAGGCTCTCGTGCTACAAACTGCCCGTGGCCTTCCTTGGTGCGGATCTCGCCGTCATGCACCGCCACATGGCCGCGCGTCAGGGTAAACCGGGGCAAGCCCTTCACGTGCTGGCCTTCGAACACGTTGTAATCAATGGAGGATTGTTGAGAACCCGCAGTAATCGTCTTTTCCTTTTTCGGATCCCACACCACGATGTCGGCATCGGCGCCAACAAGGATCGCACCCTTTTTCGGGTAGCAATTCAGGATCTTGGCGATGTTGGTTGATGTAACGGCCACAAACTCGTTCGGCGTCAGCCGCCCGGTTTCCACGCCGTGGGTCCAGAGCATCGGCATCCGGTCCTCTAGGCCCCCGGTGCCATTCGGGATTTTCGAGAAGTCACCCACCCCGTAGCGTTTCTGCTCCGTGGTGAAGGCACAGTGATCGGTCGCCACGACCGAGAGCGAGCCACTTTGCAGGCCCGCCCATAGGCTGTCTTGGTGCTTCTTGTTGCGGAAGGGAGGAGACATCACCCGCCGCGCGGCATGGTCCCAATCGGCGTTGAAATACTCGCTCTCATCCAGCGTCAGATGCTGGATCAGCGGCTCGCCCCAAACGCGTTTGCCGTTCTGCTTGGCCCGGCGGATCGCCTCATGCGCCTCCTCACAAGAGGTATGCACCACGTAGAGCGGCACGCCCGCCATATCGGCAATCATGATCGCCCGGTTGGTCGCCTCGCCCTCCACCTGAGAGGGGCGTGAGTAGGCATGGCCTTCCGGCCCGGTGTTGCCCTCGGCCAGCAGCTTGGCTGTCAGCTCGGCCACCACATCGCCGTTCTCGGCATGGACCATCGCCGTGGCCCCCAGTTCGGCCAGCCGCTGGAACGATGAATACATCTCGTCATCGTTCACCATCAGCGCGCCCTTATAGGCCATGAAGTGCTTGAAGGTGTTGATTCCACGGTCTCTTACAACCGTCTCCATCTCGTTGAACACCTGTTCCCCCCACCATGTCACCGCCATGTGGAAGGAAAAATCACAGTTCGCGCGGGTGCTCTTGTTGTCCCACCGCTTCAGCGCATCCAGCAGGCTCTCGCCCGGGTTCGGCAGGGCAAAATCCACCACCATCGTGGTGCCCCCCGCCAGCGCCGCACGGGTGCCGCTTTCAAAATCATCGCTGGAATAGGTGCCCATGAAGGGCATCTCGAGGTGCGTATGTGGATCAATCCCGCCCGGCATCACATAGCAGCCCGCAGCGTCCAGCACCTCGTCGCCCTTGAGGTCTTTCCCGATCTCCACAATCTGCCCGCCTTCGACCAGAACATCGGCCTCATAGCTCAGGTCGGCGGTCACAACCGTGCCGCCCTTGATAACTGTGCTCATGGTCTAACTCCCCGTTTTAATTGCAGGACTTCCCGCCTGCTGTAATTTCGTGGCTCTTCAAGAGCAGCTTGATCCCCAGCGTCTTGCTCTCTTCACAAACCGCATCCCAATCCAAACCGGCATCGTCATATTCAACCGCCAGAACGTCCTTTCCGGCGTCGGTGTAGGGCTTCAGCTCATCACAGAAGTCGTAGGCAAAGCACTCCTCGACCATGATGAAATCCATCTGCCCAACCAGATCAGGCACCAGCTCTGGCGCGTTCTTCTGCGCAACTTCCAGCCCTTGTTCACTGGCAAACATGGCCAGGTCGCGGATGTAACCAAGCGCATCCTCGCGCGTCAGCTCGAAGCCGGAGTCATTGTCGTAGACATCCATGTTGTCCATCTCGACAGCCATGAACCCCCGCGCCGCACAATCCTCGATCCGCGCCTTCATGATCTGCCCGACAGCGGGCTGCCGAATATCGACATAGCGCTCATCCGGCCAGTTCCCGAGCGGCTTGCCCAGCGTGTCTTGGGGAAAGCTGTCCTTGTCGTCGCGGTATTCTTCCCAGCTTCCGATCGAAACGTAGCACACCGGCTTCACGCCGCGCTCACGCAGGGCCATCACCGTTTCGCGGTCGTGGTCATCCTTGTCGAGCGCGAGGACTTTGACATTGATATCAAGATCATAGGGGTGGGTGAGCTGCCAATCCCAATAGGCCGTTTCGCCGCCGCCGATGATGAAGATGCCAAGGGCCGTCAGTCCCGCCGTGAGTGTCATCGCGTCCTCCTAGCCGATGCAATAGGGCTGCCTATCAAAGCCCGCGTCGCGCATGTCTTGCGTCGTGACCGGATAGATCGCGCCCTCGTAGAAGATGTAATAGCACGCATCCCGCACCACGATCTGATCAAGCCGCACATCTGCAGGCACCGCCGCCATCACCTCTTCCGGAATTGGCCCATCCGCCACCGCGTAGCCCGCAGGCACAGCGCTTGGCGTCGGTTGGCAGGCCGCGAGAAACGGCAGTAATATCAGCGCCTTCCTCATTCCACGATCCCCGCCGTATCGACCACCGCATGAAACAGCACATCCGCCCCGGCGGTGGCCCATTCCTTGCTGATCTCCTCCGCCTCATTGTGGCTGAGGCCGTCCACGCAGGGGCACATGACCATCGCCGTTGGGTAGAGATCATTGATCCAGCAAGCGTCATGCCCGGCGCCGGACACGATATCCATGTGAGAATATCCCAGCCGCTCCGCCGCATTGCGCACCGCATTCACGCAGCCCTCGTCAAAGGCGGGCGGGTCAAACTGGCCGACGATCTCGGCAGAGAATTCCACCCCGATCTCCTCGCAGAGCTTGGGCGCCTTCTCCATCAACTCGCCGACCATGGCGTTCAGCTTGTCGAGCAGATGGGTGCGCATATCGACGGTGAACACCGCCTTGCCCGGGATGATGTTGCGCGAGTTGGGGTAGATGTCGATATGCCCGATCGCGCCCACAGCGTTGGGCTGATTTTTCATCGCGATTTCATGCACAAGCTCGGTGATCAGCGCCAACCCGCGCCCAGCGTTCTTGCGCATGTGCATCGGGGTGGAGCCAGTGTGGCTCTCCTTGCCCGTCACCGTGCATTCGATCCAGCGCAGCCCCTGCCCATGGGTCACAACGCCAATATCCTTACCCTCGGCTTCAAGGATCGGCCCCTGCTCGATGTGCAGCTCGAAGAGCGCGTGCATCTTGCGGTCGCCCACCTTCTCTTCACCCTTCCAGCCAATCCGCTCCAACTCGTCGCCAAAACGCAATCCTTTGGCATCCACCCGGTCATTGGCCCATTCAAGGTCATGCTTGCCGGCAAAAACGCCCGAGGCCAGCATCGCCGGGGCAAAGCGGGTGCCCTCCTCGTTTGTCCAATTGACCACCACGATGGGGTGCTTGGTCTTGATATCCATGTCGTTGAGCGAGCGGATAATTTCGAGCCCGCCAAGCACGCCCAGCACGCCGTCATACTTGCCGCCCGTGGGCTGGGTATCGAGGTGGCTCCCAACGTAAACCGGCAGCGCCTCCGGGTCGGCGCCCTCCCGGCGGGCGAACATGTTGCCGATCTCGTCGACCCCCATGGTCATCCCCGCGGCCTCGCACCAGTTCTGAAACAGCGCGCGCCCCTCGGCATCCTCATCGGTCAGCGTCTGGCGGTTGTTGCCGCCCGCTATGCCGGGGCCGATCTTGGCCATTTCCATCAGGCTGTCCCACAGCCTGTCACCATTGATCCTGAGATTTTCTCCTGGGGCGGCCATGGGCTCTCCTCGGGTCTTCCTGTCGGACGGCGTGGCCTTTCAGCTCGGCGCCCAGACGTTGTTGTTTGACCAATTGGTCAGGAAGACGCTACCACTCTCGCAACACGGGTCAAGAAAATGCGCCTGATCGGCCCTTCGGCCCCATGAGATTTTAGGCGCAGCCTGCCAAAAGCGGCTGCATTTTGAGCGCTCGGAAAACTGGCGCGAGAGAGGATACGGATTTGGCAGCAAACGGCACGCGGCCGCTCACGCGGATACAGCAGAAAAACACAATCGCCATCCTCGAAGCCGCGCTCGATGTCTTCTCGGCCAAGGGGTTTCGCGGCGCCACGGTCGACCAGATCGCAACAGCCGCCGGGCTCTCAAAGCCCAATCTGCTCTACTACTTCCCCTCCAAGGAGGCGATCCACCAAACCCTTTTGGCGGGCCTACTCGACACGTGGCTTGCCCCCCTTCGCGCGATCGATCCGCACGGCAACCCGACCGAAGAAATCCTCGCCTACGCCCGCCGAAAGTTGGAGATGAGCCGCGAGATGCCGCGCGAAAGCCGCCTCTTTGCCAATGAGGTTTTGCAGGGCGCGTCCAACCTTGAAACCGTGCTGAAAGGCGAGTTGAAGCCGCTCGTGGATGAGAAGGCCGAGATCATCGCCGGCTGGGTCGCGGAGGGCAAACTGGCGCAGGTGCATCCCTATCACCTGATCTTCTCGATCTGGGCTCTCACACAGCATTACGCCGACTTCGATGTTCAGGTCCGCACAATCCTGCCAGAAAGCGAAGCGGGTGACCCCTTTGAAGAAGCCACCCGCCATATTGATATGATGTTCCGCAAGCTGCTTGCGGTGTAGCCAAAACCGCTAGCCGGAATAGCTCCACTGAAAGCCGTTGCCGACCTTCTTCAGCGGCAGCATCGGGAAGTAGAGCGACTCGTAGGACTTGGGCCGATAGTCACAGACAAGGTGGCCCTTTGCATCGCGGATAAAGCAGTAAACGCCATTCTTCGCCTTCCACGCCACCCCGCCGGCGGCGGCGATGGTCATCGCGGTGATGTGGTTGTTGGAGGCCCAGTAGCTATAGTCGTCCGTGCCAAGGATCGCCTGACGATACTTCTCCGGCTCTTCCTTGCGCACCTCGTCCACCAGCGTCGCCGTGTGGTCATCAACGGCGGCCTTGACCACGCCGGTGACCATGGCGGGCACGGCCAGGATGGCCCCGGCCACAACACCGGCAACGCCAGCGCCGTAGATGACGGTATCCCCCGCATCCGGGCCAGAGCCGGTGGCAATCCAGACGGCGGGCTGCACAACAAGGCCGGCTACGCCGCCCCGGACGCCACTGCCGAGCGCGCGTGTAACACCTTCGGAGGTAACGGTAACGAGGACGTTGGTGACAGAGTTCTTTACGGTCATCTGTTCGATCTCCAATGATCTGATTATCAAAAAACGTCGGGCAGGAAAAATCTGCCCGTCAGGAAATGGGCCGCGACCGGAAATAAAGTGGTGCAGCCCTGCGGCTTAGGTAATAGCGCGGCGCGAGCGGATCAATAGGCCCGGCGCGATTGACAGCTACTCTGCGGCCTTCACGGCGCCGGGGTTGTTCGGATGGGTCGTCCAGTTGGCGTAGTCTCCAACCGTCCGTCCGGTACGTGGGTCGGTCGCGCCCTTGGGCAGTTGCTCCATTGTGATGCAATCTTCCACCGGGCAGACGTTGACGCAAAGATTACAGGCCACGCATTCTTCGTCGATCACCTCAAAAGTCCGGTCCGCGCTCATGCTGATCGCTTGGTGCGAGGTATCCTCGCAGGCGGCATAGCAGCGCCCGCATTTGATGCAGTCGTCCTGGCTGATGCGCGCCTTGGTGACGTAGTTGAGGTTGAGGTGCTGCCAATCGGTGACATTGGGCACCGCCATGCCGATGAAATCGGCGGTGGAGGCAAAGCCCTTTTCGTCCATCCAGGATGACAGGCCCGAGCACATCTCCTGCACCACCTTGAAGCCATAGGTCATCGCAGCAGTGCACACCTGCACGTTGCCACAGCCCAGCGCCATGAACTCGGCCGCATCGCGCCAGGTGGTGACCCCGCCAATGCCGCTGATCGGCAGGCCTTGGGTTTCGGGGTTGCGGGCGATCTCGCTGACCATCGACAGCGCAATCGGCTTCACCGCCGGGCCACAGTAGCCGCCGTGGCTGCCCTTGCCGTCAATCGTCGGCTGGGGGCACATCTGATCAAGATCGACCGAGGTGATGGAATTGATCGTGTTGATGAGGCTTACGGCATCAGCGCCGCCCAGCTTGGCCGCCGTCGCCGGCTTGCGGATATCAGTGATGTTGGGCGTCAGCTTCACGATCACGGGCTTGGAGTAGTACTTTTTGCACCACTCCGCGACCATCTGAATGTATTCCGGCACCTGCCCCACCGCCGAGCCCATGCCGCGCTCGCTCATCCCATGCGGGCAGCCGAAGTTCAGCTCGATACCGTCGGCCCCGGTCTCTTCAACCAGCGGCAGGATCGCCTTCCAGCTCTCCTCCTCGCAGGGCACCATGATGGAGACAATCACCGCGCGGTCCGGGTAATCGGCCTTCACCCGCTTGATCTCTTCGAGGTTGGTGTAAAGGTCGCGATCGGTGATGAGCTCGATGTTGTTGAGGCCCAACAGCCGCCGGTCGGCGCCGTAGATCGCGCCGTAACGCGGCCCGTTCACATTCACCACCGGCGGGCCTTCCTCCCCCAGCGTCTTCCAGACAACCCCGCCCCATCCGGCCTCGAAGGCGCGGCGCACGTTGTATTCCTTGTCGGTCGGCGGCGCGGAGGCGAGCCAGAAGGGGTTGGGGCTTTTGATACCCAGAAAATCGGTCGTCAGGTCAGCCATGTCTCAGCCCTCCGTCAGCATCTTGTGCATATCTTCTGCGGCATCACGGCCCTCGGCCACGGCCACCACCGTCAGGTCTTCTCCGGCGGTGCAATCGCCGCCCGCCCAGACCCGCTCCAGATTGGTGCGGCCCGGCCCGGTGACCTTGATCTTGCCGCTCTCGATCTCGATCCGGGGCGAAGCAATATCGAGCCGCTGCCCGATGGCCAGAAGCACCTGATCGGCCTCCAGCACCAACGCTTCGCCGGTGCTCGCCAGCTTGCCATCGGGCCCCGTTTCGGTGCGCTCAAAGGTGATCGCCTCCACCGCGCCCTCTCCGGTGATCGAAGCAGGACTGGCATTGGTGACAATCGTCACCCCGTGCTTGGCCGCGTGGTCCTGCTCCATCACGCTGGCCCCCATCGCATCGCGCCCGCGCCGATACACCATCGAAACGCTCTCGGCCCCCAGCATCTTGGCCTGCACCGCGGCATCCACAGCCGTCATCCCGCCACCGACAACCACCACCTTGCGCCCGACGGGCAGGGCTGTGGCATCATCTGCCTGCCGCAGACGCGCGATGAAATCCACCGCGTCCTCCACGTTGTCGAGCGTCTCGCCGGGCAGCCCCGGGCGGTTCACCCCGCCAAGGCCGACACCGATGAACACGGCGTCAAAATCTTCCTGAAGCTCGCGGATGGTGAAGGCCTCGCCCAGCTTCACGCCGGTTTCTAGCTTGATGCCGCCGATCCCCAGCAGCCAATCCGCCTCACGGGCGGCAAAGTCATCAACCGTCTTGTAGGCGGCAATACCGTATTCGTTGAGCCCACCCGGCTTTTTGCGAGCGTCATAGAGGGTGACCTCATGGCCATGCATTGCGAGCCGGTGTGCGCAAGCCAGTCCGGCAGGCCCTGCCCCAACCACGGCCACCCGCTTACCCGTGGGCGCGGCGCGGGTGTAAGGGTGTGTGTTGCCCGCCATCACCTTGTCGGTCGCATAGCGTTGCAGCCGCCCGATCTCCACCGGGTCTTCCTCCGCCGTGTTGCGCACGCAGGCCTCTTCGCACAGCGTCTCCGTGGGGCAGACGCGGGCACACATACCGCCCAGAATGTTCTGATCGAAGATCGTGCGCCCCGCGTCTCCGGGCTTGCCGCCCTGGATCTGGCGGATGAACAACGGAATATCAATCGTTGTGGGGCAGGCCGTTACGCAGGGCGCATCATAGCAAAAGTAGCAACGATCCGCTGCAACGGCAGCCTCATGCGCCCCTAGCGGCGGGTGCATATCTGTGAAGTTTTGCGCGATTTCTTCACCCGAAAGTCGCCCCGGCCGCACTCCCGAGGCATAGCGTATATCGGTCATCGTGGCTTCCCTGCTGCAATGATCGGTTGAGAGAAGGCTGGCACAGGGTAAATTTTTTATCAAACGGTAAATTTCTTACTTGTGACATTCAGGGGGTTCAAAGCGCTTGCGCTTTCACTTACGTGGCATTGGGCGTATAACGCTGCCCATAATTTGTGCCCGGCACGAACCGGGGCAGGCGAGAAAGAGGACGGCATGAGTAAGACCCACGATGCAGACGTCGCCTTTATTCAGGCGCTGGCAGAATTGTTGCGATCCAATGATCTGACCGAGCTTCAGGTAAAGCGGGATTACGGGCAGGACGACAGCCTGAATGTGCGGGTAAGCCGCAAGATGGAGCAGCAGGTGGTGCAAGTCGCCCCCTCCGCCGCTCCCGCGGTTGCCGCACCCGCGCCCGCTGCGGCCCCGGCGCCCGCCGCTGCTGCGGCAGGTGAGGCCGACGATCCGGCACAGGCCCCCGGCGCGGTGACCTCGCCGATGGTGGGCACCGCCTACCTTCAGGCCGAGCCCGGCTCGCCCGCCTTCGTCAAGGTTGGCGACAAGGTTGAAGAAGGCCAGACGCTCCTCATCGTCGAGGCGATGAAGACAATGAACCAGATCCCAAGCCCCCGTGGCGGCACGGTCAAGCGCATCCTCGTCGAAGACGGTGCGCCGGTTGAGTTTGGTGCCCCCCTGATGATCGTCGAGTAAGGCGCTGGCAATGTTCGATAAGATCCTCATCGCAAACCGCGGCGAAATCGCCCTGCGTGTGGTGCGTGCCTGCCGCGAAATGGGCATCCCCTCGGTTGCCGTGCACTCCACCGCCGACAGCGACGCCATGCATGTGCGCATGGCCGATGAGGCAATCTGCATCGGCCCGCCCTCCTCGGCCCAAAGCTACCTGAGCTTTCCGGCGATCATCTCGGCCTGTGAAATTTCCGGCGCCAACGCGATTCACCCCGGCTATGGCTTCCTGTCGGAAAACGCCAACTTCGTGCAGATCGTCGAAGACCACGGCCTCACCTTCATCGGCCCCACCGCCGAGCATATCCGGGTGATGGGTGACAAGATCACCGCCAAGGACACGATGAAAAAGCTCGGCGTGCCCTGCGTGCCCGGCTCCGATGGCGGCGTGCCCGATTACGAGACCGCGCAGAAGGTGGCCGAAGAGATCGGCTATCCGGTCATCATCAAGGCCACCGCGGGCGGCGGCGGGCGCGGCATGAAACTGGCGAAGTCCGCCAAAGAGCTTGAAAACGCCTTCCGCACCGCACGTTCAGAAGGCAAGAGCGCCTTCGGCAATGACGAGGTTTATATCGAGAAATATCTCGGCAAGCCCCGGCATATCGAGGTGCAGGTCTTTGGCGATGGCAAGGGCGGTGCGGTGCACCTCGGTGAGCGCGACTGCTCTTTGCAGCGGCGGCACCAGAAGGTGTTTGAAGAGGCCCCCGGCCCCGCCATCACCCCGGAACTTCGGGCAAAAATCGGCAAGACCTGCGCAGAAGCCGTAGCGTCGATTAACTATGCCGGTGCCGGGACCATCGAGTTTCTTTATGAGGACGGCGAGTTTTTCTTCATTGAGATGAACACCCGTCTTCAGGTTGAGCATCCGGTGACAGAGCTGGTCTTCGGTCAGGATCTCGTGCGCGAGCAGATCCGCGTCGCCGCCGGGCTTCCGCTGTCGTTCAGCCAGGAAGACCTCAAGCTCAACGGCCATGCCATCGAGGTGCGGATCAACGCGGAGAAGTTGCCAAACTTCTCCCCCTGCCCCGGTCGGATCACGCAGTTTCACTCGCCCGGCGGGCTGGGCGTGCGGATGGATTCGGCGCTCTATGACGGCTATTCGATCCCGCCGTATTACGACAGCCTGATCGGCAAGCTGATCGTCCATGGCCGGGATCGCCCCGAGGCGCTGGCGCGGCTCAACCGGGCACTGGGTGAGCTGATCGTGGATGGGGTGGATACCACCGTTCCGCTGTTCCGCGCCCTGCTGGAAGAGGCAGACGTGCAGAGCGGTAACTATGATATCCACTGGCTCGAAGGCTGGCTCGAAACCAACCTGCAAGGTTGAGGCCTAGCGGGTGGAGCCGCTCACAACCGATCTTCTGATGCGGGCCTATCGAATGGGCCTGTTTCCCATGGCCGACGATGCCGAGGCAGATGAGATCTACTGGGTCGAACCGCGCTTGAGGGGCATCTTCCCCTTGGAGAATTTCCACATTTCACGCTCCCTCGCGCGGCTGATCCGGCGCGAGGCTTTCACTATTACAACAAACGCCGATTTTGGCGGCGTCATGGATGCCTGCGCAGACCGGGAGACCACATGGATCAACGCAGAGATCCACCGGCTCTACCGCACGCTCCATGCCGAGGGCCATGCGCACTCGCTGGAGGTGTGGGATGGTAAGGCCTTGGTGGGCGGGGTCTACGGGGTGGCGCTGGGGGGCTGCTTTTGCGGAGAGAGCATGTTCTCGCGTCGCAGGGACGCCTCCAAAGTGGCGCTGGCCTACCTTGTCGATCACCTGCGTCGCTGCGGGTTTACCCTCTTTGACACGCAGTTCATCACACCTCACCTCGCCAGCCTCGGCGCGATCGAGATATCACGCGAAGACTATCGCAAACGCTTGGCCAGGGCGCGAAAACTCGACTGCGATTTCAGGAGCTTGACCGAGGTTCCGAGCGGTCACTCGGTGGTGCAGCGCAACACCCAGATATCATAGCGCTGGTGATCCATCGCATTGAGCGCGGGCGCCGCGGCGAGCATCCAGCCGGCAAAAATCGGCGCTTCGGCGCTGTCATCCTCGATCACGAGGTAGGCTGTGGCCCGCGCCGGTGTTCCTTCGGGGTAGCGACAATCTGACAATGTTACCTGAAGCGGCCCATAGCGCACCGTGCCGCCCTTGCCCACTTCCAAGTCAGAGGTGACGCTGGAGAGCTTGTCCAACCCGCGCAGAACGGCGCCCTGCCCTTCCAGCACTGCCTGCCCCGAGGCCGACGTGGCAAAAAGCACCGTGGCGCCAAGGGCTTTCAGGGCCATCTTCATTCGTCAGATCCTGAAACAAACTTGGTCAGCAAGCCGATCAGGCTGATCGCGCCTTGGGTGTCGAGGATTTCGCCGCCAGCTTCGAGGTTGAAGGGCGATCCGCCGGGAATGATCTCGATGAAATTCCCGCCGAGCAGCCCTTCCGACGAGATCGCAGCAGAGCTGTCTTCGGGCAGTTCGATGCCATCGGAAATTGCGAAGGTGGCCTCGGCCCGAAAGCTCTGGGCATTCAGCTCAAGCCCTCGCACCGAGCCGATCTTCACCCCCGCGAGTCGCACATCGGTGCCTACCGAAATGCCCTCGGCAGAGCGGAAGCTGGCTTGCAAAGGATAGCTGGCCCCCGAGGGGCCGCCCGCATCCGTCAGCCCTGCGGCATACCACAGAAACCCCGCAGCCGCGGCCAAAACGCAGGCCCCCACAATCGCTTCGGTGGTGTTTTCCGACATTGCCCCTCCGGCCGCCGCCCGGTTTCGCCCTTACTCGGGGCTCCAGGCCTCATAATCTTGCCGCTTGGCCGGCTGGGCGCGGCGGATGGAGCCAGATGGCGCATAGGCCAGCGGTGTGCCGGTCATATTCTCGAGGTGCGGCTTCTCCCACGACTTGTGGGGCAGCGGGCGGTCTGTCGGCGGTTCCTTAAAGGTCTTGTGCAGCCAGCCATGCCAATCGGGGCTGATCCGCGACGCCTCCACCTCACCATTGAAGATCACCCAGCGCTTGCTGTCATCGGCATTGCGGTAAAACACGTTGCCGGCGTCATCCTCGCCAACGCGGGTTCCCTTGCGCCACGTAAACAGCTGAGTGCCAAGCGTGGAGCCGTTCCACCATGTGACGGCACGCAGAAGAGTGTTCAGTATACCCATTGGCTCGGCTCCTTTTGGTCTCGCCTGATATGCCTGAGCGCGGCGGAAAGGTCTAGAGTTTCGAAGAAATCACCCCGGTGTTGAACCCGCCCATGCGCAACTCGCCAAAGAGCCGCTGATACTCCATCTTCGGGCAGAGGTTCTGAATCACTGTCACACCCCGTGCCTCGGCCATCGCGGCAGCTTCGGCATTTTCAACGCCAATCTGCATCCAGACGGTTTTCAGATCAGGGAAGGCCGCCAAGGCCTCTTCCACGATGGGCGGCACGTGCTCGGAGCGGCGAAAGATATCAACCATATCGACAGGCGCATCAATCGAGCTGAGGTCGGGCATGATGGTTTCGCCGAACAGCACCTTGCCCGCGTGGCCCGGGTTGACCGGAATCACCCGGTATCCCTTGAGCGAAAGATAGCGGGCCACGTAGTAGCTCGGGCGCACCTCGTTCATGGACACGCCAACGCAGGCGATCACCTTGGTTTCGGTCAGGATGCGGCGAAGCAGACTGTCAACGTAACTCATCGGCGGGCCCTGCCAGAGAAAAAAGCGCCCGAACCAATAGGCCCGAGCGCAAGTCGCGGAACGAGGGACAGTGAAGTGAAACGCTGGTGTTCCGAACCAACGCTCCTGTTCATCGAGGTAGTCACGAGAACGATCTTTCCAAGAGCATGTAATATACCTGTGAACGCGAGGTTAACGGCCGCGAGGTGATCCTGACGCGCTGCCGGGCAGGTTCAACACTATTTTTTCAGCGGCTTGGGCCAGTTGGCATCTGCCGCCGAAACATGGCCCGGGATATCCCGCTCCCATAAGCCGCGCACGGATTTGGAGTAGTTCAGGTAGAGCTTGCCTTCATGAACCGTAAAGGCCGATGGGTCTGTTGGGGCAACATAGCCTTGCGAGGCTGCATAGGCGCAATAGCCTCCATATTGCGGCGCATAGCGCTGCGGCTCCCGCTCAAAAGCATCGCGATTCGCCGTGCTCGCAAAGCGCCAGGTTGCGCCCATCCACATGAGCTGATGCGCCGCCGTTCCCTCCACGGGTTTGCCCTCTTTGAAGTAGGCAACCGGGTCGTATCCCTGAATCGCAAGCGATGAGGTGGCAAAAATCGGCGGCTCTTCGGCAAGCGCAGGCATGGCGAGGCAGGCAAGAGCCGAGGCGAGCAACAGGCGGCGGGTGAGCATGGGCATCCTCCTTGGTGTGCTCAGAGGATGGGGCCGCACCCTCCACCTTGGCCAGCCCCTTCGCGCAAAGGTGATATCATGAAAACTTTCGCGCCGCGGCATAGAGAGAAACCGCTGCAGCGTTGGAAACATTGAGCGAGCCGAACTCACCTGCAAAGGGGATCTTCACAAGCTGGTCGCAGGTATCGCGCGTGCGCTCGCGCAGGCCCGGGCCTTCAGCCCCCAAAACCAACGCAACGGCCTGCCCCTCGGGCAGCGCCTCAAGGGCGGGCTCCAGTTCACTGTCGGCCTCGCCCGCAAGCCCGAGAATGGTGAAGCCAGCAGCACGCAGCTCTTCCATCGTATCGGCAAGATTGCGCACCCGCAGGTAGGGCTGCCGCTCAAGCGCGCCGGAGGCCGTCTTGGCGAGAGCCCCGGTTTCGGGGGCCGAATGGCGCGCCGTTGCCACCACCGCACGCGCCCCGAACACCTCGGCAGATCTGAGGATCGCGCCAACATTATGTGGGTCGGTCACCCTATCAAGCAGCACCACAAGTGGGCGGCCCGGCCCGGCAATGCACCGGCTCTCCACGCTGCCCCAATCCAGCGGCTTCACCTCAAGCGCGGCGCCCTGATGCACCGAGCCCGGATCAAGCGGCACCGGAAACCGGCGCGGATCGGCGAGTTCGGGCTCAATTCCCGCATCCTGCCAGCAGGCCTCTCCCAGCCGGTCGGCGGCATTGCGCGTCAGCACCAGCCGCAGCTTTTCGCGTGCCGGATTTGCGAGCGCATCGCGCACGGCATGCAGCCCGAAGAGCCACAAGGTCTCCGCCGCGCTTGCTCGCTTTGCGCGCTCTTTATCGACCACCCACGTCGGTTTTTTTGCCACGTCCACACCTCTCCTGATGTCGCGCCCCTGCATGGGGATGCTGTGGGCAAATCGCAAGGTTTTTCGCCTTGACGCCCCGGGGCGGGCTTTGTATTCCGCTCCAGCGTTGGGCGACGAGCTGCAAGGTGCGGCAGCGGACTGTAACTCCGCCGGGGAGACCCATGCCTGGTTCGATTCCAGGGTCGCCCACCACTCCCCTACTTCGGAAATGATGAGCCGGGGTTTGCTGGTGGCAGCCCTCGCGCCCGTGGCTCAGTTGGCCACGGCCCGCGCACCCGTTGTGATAAGAGACGGCGTGATCTGGCGCACAACACGGTTCCAACGCGTAACCGGCTGCTCGGCAACGAAGATCACGTCATCGGGGCGCAACTGGAACTTGGCGGCCAGCGTAAAGTTGGCTGCATTGCGCGCGTCGAGATGCCAAGCTGTTACCGCACCAAACTCGCGCGGGTCCGCCGATGCCCGCAGCACGTAGATTTCTTTCACATTGCCGGTGTCCGTTGGGATGCCCCCGCCGCCTTCAAAGAGGGCATCGGCCAAGCTGGCCTGCTGCTCAAACGGCAGCGCGAAGCGCGCCTGTTTGGCGACTTCGCCGGTGATGTACACATAGTCTCGGTCAACCGCGCCCAACTCGGTACGGGTCAGATAGTTCTGCCGCGCTTCGTTCAGCGCATTCCTGCGGATCGAGATTTCGGTGGAAAGCTCGCTCAACGCGTCACGGCGCTGCTGGCTGCGGAAGCCGGCAAGGGTGATCTGCTGCTCAAAGTAAGCCTGCGCCCTGTCGAGCTCAAACTCGGTATCAACAAACACCGAATCCCCGTCGATCAGACGGATGCGCTTCAGGCCGGAGCGGGCATAAAATTCACGCAGCGGAATCTGGTAAAGCGTGCCGTCGCGGTAAATGCGGATCGACGCGTAGTCATCGTCCTTGGCCGTCACACCGCCAGCGGCAGCAAGCACCTGATCAAGGTAGAGCGGTGTCAGCGTCACCGGAGCGACAGCCGGGTTTGCAACTGCGCCACCGACCGACACCTTCTGAGAATTGAATTCGGCGATCTCAAGCGAGAAAGTCGGGTCGATCTGGGTTTCAACCAACCGTTGGAACATAGCCGCCTCGGCCTCTTCCACCGTCATCCCTGCAATCCGCACGCGGCCGACATTGGGCACGTTGATCGAGCCGTCATCTTGCACCGTATAGCCTTGGCGGGAGTTCTGCGCCGCCAGAAGGCCAGAGAGCTCTTCAACCGTTCCGCCCCCTTGCGGTGTTGCCAAAAGCAGCACATCGCCCACGCCGATGGTGTATGGGCCGGGTTGTGCCGGTGGCGGCAGGCGGGTTTGCAGGCTTCCGGGCCGCGTTGTGGGCTCCACCACCGCATCCGGCACGGCTCCACCGCCACGCAGCCCACCGCCCGTTCCGGCGTTGGCCGAGAAGATGGCGGGCAGGGTTTTGGGCCGGTAAGCCCCGCGATTGGCGAGAAGCGTCGTCTCCGCGTTGACCGGCACAACCCGCACACGCGTGCCATCGCTCGCGCCGCTCCGCACCTTTGGGCTTTGGTAGGCTGCACCACATGCGGCAAGGCTGGCCACAAGGCAGATCAGTGCCAGTTTTTGCATTATTCTTGGTCCCTCGACTTCTCTCAACGCTTACTCCATCACCACGCGCATCACCAGCGGACCGGTGAAATCGCCCGCCCATTGGCGCGATTGCACCATTCGGCCAGACCCGGCGGCAAGCCAGTAGAGATTGGTGTATTCTTGATCCAGGCTTTTACAGGCTTCTTCGAACAGGGTGGTGTTCACACTGCGCAGCTGGCTGTCGCGCGTGCCAACCTGAATCTGGCGCGCCCCTCGGCTGGATACAACGCAGACATAACCGCGTGTCACCGCCTCGTTTTCGCCATTCAAAAAGGTATGAAACCGCTCCGTCACGCCAGCGCGCCTGCCGAAGACGGCGGCCATGCTATCGTCCACATTGGAGCCGGTCATATCGCCGCCAAAGCCCGCCGTTCCAACAAGAAACCCACGCCGCAGCTTTAGCGAAACCCCATCCGTACTAACATAACTCTCCACCCCGTCACGGCTGACTTCGCGGAGCACGATCGTAGAGCTCTCGTCCTTCTCCACGGCCACCTGAATCGCCGGGGTGCCCGCCTCTAGCAATTGCGCAAAACGAGCCACCGACGCGGTGCGAAGCTGGTTGGGCGAGGGAGGGCTGTCACTCCCAACACCGAGCCCGCCACAGGCCGCGAGAACAAGCGTTGAAAGCAAGGCAAGCGCAGGCTTCATCGCAGGTACTTCCCCCAACTGTCGGCAATCTCACGCCCGCGATAGGGTTCAACAACGCCGTAGAGACGGTTGCGGACCGAAAGCCGCGCGCCGCCATCCCGCACGATCGGGCGAATTGTCTGGCCGATGCTGCTGCGATTGGGCTGGCCCAGTATCCACGACATCGGCACCTCGACGAACAGGCCCTTGTCAAACGACCCTTCACCGAAATCATCGTAGGAAACGTCAGTAAAGGTGGCGAAGGCACCGATCTTGAAGCCATTCTTGAAACGGCGATCAAGCGTTATCGTGGCGCCCCAATCGCCTGCGAGGTAACGGCCGACATCGAGCTGACCATGGAAGCCGCGCCCCAAATCGTAATAGGCCGAAACGTGGCCTGTCACGACGTCATAATCCTGAAAGCCGAACAGCTGATCAAAGTCGCGTTGCACCGCGTAGTTCAGCTCGGCCCCAAGGGCGAGGCGGCTGTTGAGCGGATACCAGAGCAACTCCGCAGAGACACCGCCAAACATCGGCTCGAGGTAGCCAAAGGTCAGCCGTCCAAACATGTCTTCGCGCGGGCGAAAGAAATACTCCGCGGTCAGATGAGAAATCTCGAAGTCGGATTGCTGTGCATAAAGCACCGAGTCAGAGCGGACGTGCGGAAGCACACTGTCGGATTTGCGGGTTGCATCGTCGATGGTGCTGGTGAACGGCTTGCGCAGCTGACCAGAGAAGATCAGCCCCGGGCTCGGCTCCCACGCGGCGTTGAGCTGGACCCCGAGCTCATAACGCAGCGGCTCGTCAGGATCGAAAAGCGAAAACGCCGTGTAGGGCGAAATTCCCCAAGAAAAGCGCGGATAGGTTCCCGCCACCCCTGCCGGCTTTCCGACGCCGAATGCATCCGAAATATCAGCCCTCGCAAGACTGTGCCATTCGCCTTCAAGGTGGTTCTCCAGCTCTTCCAAATCGGTTCTGTTCACGGCAACAGTGGTTTGCGCCATGCCGCCTTCCACAAAGGTCACCTCAAAGCGTTCGATGCCGGGGGCAAGCGTGTTGGCCATGACCCGGGCCGTGCGCCCGGCGGCCTGCGCAGTGGCGTCAAAGCGTTGGTTCTCGATCTGCACCTTCGCCGCGCCACCATCCAGCCAATAGCCCACAAGCCGCAGGCCTTGCTCCGACAGACGGGCCTGCAACGTGTCACGCGACGAGGCGACCCGCTTGGCCGGATCTGCAAGGTTCCAGCTCTTCGCAGCCACGCTGGAGCGAGGCAAAAGCGCTGGCGGCGCGGTCTCCTGCCCCCCCGGCGCGCGTGGGTTGGCGGGGTCGATCACATAAGAGAAGCGGAAGCCAACTTCGTTTCCGTAGAGATAGTAGGCACCAAAATCGAGACCATTGCGAAACTTGTAGCTGACGCCGAAGTTGTAGGGCGACGACTGCGGATCAATGGAGATGCGGCTCTCGCGCCGGTAAGTGTCGCTGGAGTACTCGGCAACAAATGTCAGCCTGTCGGTGGCGTGCCATTTGATGCCCCCGAACAGGGCAGCGTCCCCCCGAAACCACTGGTCAAAGCCAAACTCCCCGGTCCGCGTGTCCCGATTGGGGCGGGTCTCAAAGCGATCATCAAGAACGCCCAAGGGGTTCGCGTATCCGCCACGGCCTGCAAACCGGCCCCACCCCAAGCCGCCCGTGAACTGAAGCCTCGGCGTTACATACTTGCTGGCAACGATATACTCGCCACTATAAATGCCGGTTCCGCCAAAATCGCGGAGACCAAGCGCGATGGCGGGCCAAACACCACTCTCCTCGCGCAAGAGAAAGTGCAAATCGAAGCTACGATCGTAGAACAAAGTGTTCGGGTTTACCAGGTACCCCTGTGCCGAGTATCGAAATGCACCAGTGATACGCGGAGTTACCTGAAAGGCGACCGTATTTCGCCAGATCGGCCCGTAGTTGGCGGTCGTCAGGGCAAGGTTCCCGTCGCCCAGGGCGCCTGCCGTTGGCATATCCACCAGACCGGGCGTGCCAAAGAACGAGAGTTGCTCCGCTTTGGCCTGCGGTGCGCAATGGGCAGAAAGCAAAGCGGCCACGCCTAAAATTCTAGTCGTAGCTCGCACCCACATCTCCGGTAACTTCACCCCAATCATCCCGTGCCACCTCTACGGCGGCCTGCGCAGAACGAGGCGCGTGGCCAATGTCCGAGCGCGTCTCTTTTGCCGCAAATACCGTGGCTCTGCCACCTCTTTTACGGATGCCTCTGCGCAGAAAGCCCAACAGGCGTGATCCCGCCGACAGGGCGGCAAATTACCCTTTCGCCCCCTGCCCCCGCGCGTAAACGTCCTCGTAACGCACGATGTCATCTTCTCCAACATAGGTGCCCGTCTGCACCTCGATCAGCACCATTGGCACCTTTCCCGGGTTCTCCATCCGGTGCTTCGAGCCGAGCGGAATATAGACAGACTCGTTTTCAGTCACCAGCTTTACCTCGTCATCAATCGTCACCTTCGCGGTGCCTTCGACAACGATCCAATGCTCAGAGCGATGAAAGTGACTTTGCAGCGACAGCGATGCACCCGGGTGAACCAGAATGCGCTTCACTTGAAAGCGATCCCCAACAACGAGGCTCTCAAACCACCCCCACGGGCGGTGATCTTTCGGGAAGGTTGTCGCCTGCGGTGCCTGCTTCTTTTTCAGCGCCGTCACGGCCAGCTTCACGTCTTGCGCGCGAGAAGTGTCTGCCACCAGCACGGCATCATTCATGGCGATGGCCATCACGTTCTTCAAGCCGATCCCCACCAGCTCCAGCCGGTCGCTATCAGAGCGGAGCAAGGTGTCGTCACAGTCGATTGCTGTCGCGCTGCCGCGCGCAACCACACCGCGCTCGTCAGGTTCGGTTTCACGCCAGACAGCATCCCAGCCCCCAAGGTCAGACCAAGCCCCATCGAAAGGAACAACCGAAAGGTTGTCGGCGCGCTCCATAACGGCGTAGTCGATAGAGATATCTTCCACCGCGGCCCAAGAGTCCGGATCAAGCCGCAGAAATCCAAGGTCAGGTTGAGCCCGCTCAACTGAGGCCCGAACCGGGGCAAGCAGCGTTGGGGCATGCGCCTCGAAGGCCTTCACCATATCTGCGGCCCGGAACAGGAAAATACCGGCATTCCACAGGAAGTTGCCTGCCGCCAACAGCTCGGCCGCACGCGCTGCATCGGGCTTTTCAACGAACTGCTTCAGCACAATCGGGGCCGGCTCAGCCTGAGGCGACGCAGCCAATTCCAGATACCCATATGCCGTTTCGGCATGGGTCGGCTTGATGCCGAGCGTTACAAGGCGACCCTCCGCCACCGCCGGCAACCCGGCCTGCACTGTGGCCACGAAACTTTCGGTATCCGGAATGAGATGGTCGGAGGGCGCGACCAGCAGCACCGCGTCCGGGTCGTCGGCCATGGCGTGGATCGCCGCAGCAAGAACAGCTGGCGCCGTGTTGCGCGGCTCTGGCTCAATCATAACAGCACCGGGCTCTATCCCGGCCTGAAAGAGCTGCTCCGTCACGATGAAACGAAAGTCAGACCCGGTCAGCACGATGGGCACGGCAAACTCGGGCCCGCTCAAGCGCCGCGCAGACCGCTGAAACAGCGTCTCCCCGTCGATGATCGCAGAGAACTGCTTGGGATAGGACTTGCGCGACAGCGGCCAAAGCCGGGTTCCAGAGCCTCCGCAGAGGATGACCGGGGTAATCTTCACTTCAGACCTCCGCGAGGAAATTCTGGTTTGTTTTTTCTACCCAAGCCGGCAGCCCTGCAGGGTCAATTAGTAGAGGCTCTCAAGAAGAACGTCACTTACCCGTCGAAGCAAATACGACGCCCGCAGTCCGCACGATCAGCACCAGATCGCGCCACAGGGAGAGAGAGCCAAAGTAGGCTTCGTCGTAGCGGACACGATCCAGAAAGGTCGTCTGGCTCCGGCCGAAAACCTGCCATGGCCCGGTTATGCCCGGTCGAAGCTGAAAGTAGGCAGAGCCCCCCCCGTTGCGGTACAGCGCTTCTTGATCCCCTGTAAAGGGGCGCGGGCCCACGAAGCTCATGTCACCCTTCAGGATGTTCAGCAGCTGCGGCAACTCATCCAGGCTCGTCGCCCTGACAAAACGACCAATGGCCGTGATTCGAGGGTCGTTATCGAGCTTCTGATTCACATGCCATTCCCGGGCAATCTCGGGATCGCTCGCGCACAGCGCACTAAGCCGTTCGTCAGCATCCACGACCATTGAACGAATCTTCAGACAGCCAAACAGCTTGCCGTCCTTGCCGACCCGCTCCTGCACATAAAAGCCTGGCCCGCCGTCTAGGCGTGTGAGCGCCCAGAGAACAAAAAGCACAGGCGCCACCAGAGGGAGGAGCAACAAGGCGAGAGATACATCGAAAGCCCGCTTGCCAAATTTACGGTACCACGCAACACCCGCATCTCGGCGCGACATCACACCCACAGGCTCGGCACCCGTCATCTTGACGTACTTCACTTTTTAATTCCCCCGGTGGTGGCATTCTCGTCGGACTGATTGGAGACTAGTCCCCACAGGCCACGAGGGCCTCTACTTTCGCTGCACTACAGTATCGAGCGGAGGCATAATCCAAGGATGCGGCAAAATCTACGACATTTTGGTGAAATTTGAGGCGACAGGCGAAAGATCGACTTTAATCTGAGCGAAAAACCCCGCCAAAATCAGCAGGAATGGGCCGATAAATGCTGCAGCGCAGAGACTGCCACCCAACTCAAAGTTAGGTACGGCAGCGACACGGAAAGGAGCAGCCACCCACTCCGATGGCCACTCCTGATCCGTTTTACCGGTATTCAACGATTTCCTGAGGCGAGCGTTGGGCAGGCCGGAACACCGAGCCGAATCAGATTCTGGCCGCTCATTCGGTAAAGGCCTGACTTTCTTGTTCGACCCTCGGCGAGATACCAGTTTGCAATCGGCTCCGGATAATGGCTGGCAATGACACGAGAGACATAGTCGAATTGCGCCGGCGACATGCGCCCAACAGCCATCGCCGGGCCATGGAACCCGAAGGTCGTCATGGGAGAAACGCACACATCCTCGACGCCAAGGTACATAGTGCAGGTCGAAAAGCAGACCTTGCCGCGAATCTCAACGCGCCGCCTCTCTGCCTTCAGTTCCTTAATCTCCGCTAGCCGGACGCGAATAAAACCGCCCCTATCACTCCCGACGATAACAGCACCCGCGCTCTGCGCCTGCGCGAAACTGGGAGCCAGCGTTGATATGCCGACACACACCGTCAGCGCAACTGCCCGCAACTGACGTTTAAACATACGAAAAGCACTCCGGAAACCGGAGAGAATTGACCATTCCATGGCGATACACCCTTTTCCTCGCCGCCAGCCAAACGCGAATGCGCAGATCAGCGGCCACCCTTTGCAGGGAGGACAAGAGCGTATGCAGATTAATTTCGGGTTTAGGTCCGTCGAACATCATCCAAGAAATGATGAAAACTCAACGCGTTTTTAGCGATACCGGGCAGCTCGCCTGAGCTGCCCGGTGATCTGGATCAGTTGGTCCCGGTCGTTCCGGTGGTGCCGGTCGTACCCGTAGTGCCGCCGCCACCGCCACCGCCAAGTCCGCCGAGGAGGAGCAGGCCGAGAGGTAGAGCAGCGAGTGGGCCTGCGTTGGTCGCAGAGCTCGGAATGCCAAGCTCTTCGGGCTTGCATTCGTCGAGTTCACGATTCGCCGGTTCGTCGCAGTCGATGACTTCAACGGTCTGGGCGAAGGCCGGGGCCGTGACGGCGGCAATAGCCGCAGCGGCGATGAGTGTGCGTACTGACATAACTGGTTCCTTCCGTTGCTGAGGCCTCCCTAACATGCCTCGCTGCAAAGCAGAATAGGGACTTCACATTCAACACGCAAAAATTGGCGGAAGCTTGCGCATATGCGCATTTCTTGGGCGCAGTCGCCGCCTAAGCCTCGACAATAGCCTGCTGTTGTCGCATGGAGCGCGCATCCTTGGGGTCAGCGTCGGATCGCCGATGCAATTGCACAGAGCATTGGCATATGCTCCAATTATCGTCTGGGTATGGGTAACTGAATGCAACAAATGACAAGTATTTCTGGTAGCGGAGCTGTGCAGGACGCTAAGCCCGCCGTTCACGGCGATGGTGACGATGTCATCGACCTCGGAGCACTGCTGGGCACGCTCTGGCGAGGAAAGTGGATCATCGCGGTTATCGCGGTGCTAGCAACCGTTATCGGCGGCTACTACGCCTATGGCATCGCCACGCCGAGGTACACGGCAACCTCCGTGGTGATCCTGGAAACTCAGGAGCGTTCGGTCGTAGATATCGAAAGTGTCATGGGGGGCCTCTCGTCAGACTCGCAAATCGTGAATTCGGAAGCTGAAGTGCTCAAATCCCGCGGTTTGGTCGGCAAGGTCGTCGACCGGCTCGATCTGACGGGGGATCCCGAGTTCAATCCTGCCCTGCGCGATCCTAGCGCACTGTCAGAGCTTAAGTCTTCGGTTCAGAGTGCTTTGTTTGGTGCGCCCGCCGAGCAAGTTTTGCCCGAAGAAATTACGGTAGCGCGCCAACGGAACGACGCTATCGATGCTGTTCTCGAGAACATGACAGTCGCTGCCGTTCCCAACAGCCTCGTCTTCAACATCCGTGTAACGTCGCTGGAGCCGGAAAAAGCCGCGCTGATCGCCGATACGATCGCCGAACTCTACATTCTCAACCAGCTTGAAGTGAAGTTTGAAGCGACACAGGAGGCCACCAGTTGGCTGACCGAACAGGTCGGCGAATTGCGGGTTGAACTGGAATCGGGCGAAAGCCGTCTTGCCGAACTCAGCGCCGACAATGATCTCGTCTCGGTTGAGGCGCTGCAGGCGCTGGAGCGGCAGCTGAAAGAGATCCGTGATCGGGTCACCCAGACAGCCGACAACCTGGAAACGCAAAAGGCCCGCCTAGCGGTTTTTGAAGCGGCGAGCACGCGCGAAGAACAAGCAGCGGCGGCCAATGACATGCAGCTGACCAGAATGCTGCCTCGCGCTCAAAACGAGCCAGCCATGGCCACGGCCTTCGACACCCGCTTCACACAGCTGGCAGAGCGCGCAAGGCTCGACGTGGCACGCACCAGCCAGCAGCTTGAGGGCCTGCGGACATCCGAAAGCGACCTGCGCACACGGATCGACCAGCAGGGCGACGATCTGGTCGAGCTTCAGCAGCTTCAGCGTGAGGTTGAAGCAAGCCGCGCGCTTTACGAATACTTCCTGGGCCGGCTCAAGGAGACCTCCGCGCAGCAGGGCATCCAGCAAGCCGATAGCCGCGTTCTCTCAAACGCCGTCATCCCGATCAACGCATCCGAACCCCGGCGCTCGCTCATCCTCGCGATGTCCGGGATGCTTGGCCTGATGATCGGCGCCGGGCTGGTGCTGTTGAAAGAGGCGCGCAACAGCAGCTTCCGCACCTCCGACGAGTTGGAAGCCGCAACCGGCATCAACGTGATTGGTCAGATCCCCCGCATCCCGGCCCGCAACCGCCGCAAGACAATCCAGTACCTGCGCGACAAGCCCACCTCCAACACCGCAGAGGCCTATCGAAACCTGCGCACCTCGCTGATGTTGTCCAACGTCGACAACCCGCCGAAGGTCATTGTTTCCACCTCGGCCCTGCCCGGCGAAGGCAAGACAACCAACTCCATCGCCATTGCCCAAAACCTCATCGGCATGGGCAAGAAGGTGCTGCTGATGGAAGGCGACATTCGCCGCCGCACGCTTTCGCAGTATTTCGACGACCTGCCCAAACGCGGCCTTGTCTCCGTACTGAGCGGCGATGCGTCGCTTGATGATGTCATCACCCAGACCGAAGGCTCAGGCATTGATCTGCTCGCGGGCGAACAGACCAGCGCCAATGCGGCAGACCTGTTCACCTCCGACAAGTTCCGTGACCTGATCGCGGATCTGCGTGGAAAATATGATGCGATCATACTCGACACCCCGCCGGTGCTGATCGTGCCTGACGCCCGGATCATCGCCATGCACTCCGATGCGGTGCTCTTCACGGTGAAGTGGGACGCCACATCCCAAGCGCAAGTGAAAGAAGGGCTGAGGCTCTTCCGCCAGTCGGACCAAAAGGTCACCGGCCTCGTGCTCTCGCAGATCAACCCCAAGGGCATGAAGCGCTACGGCTACGGCGGAAAATACGGGGCCTATTCCGCCTATGGATCTGGCTACTACGACAACTAAGGCAAACCGCCTAAGGCCAGACAGCAAACGGGGCAGAGCGCCACAAGCGCCCTGCCCCGCAATCTTTCTGGCACATCAGCTCTGGAAAGACTTTTCGATCTTGTCCAGAGTTTGCATTGCAGAGAGGGTCTGCGCAACCGAGCCGTTGGGCTCGCGCCCCTCGCGGATCGCCGCAAAAAACTCGCGGTCGATCAGCTCGATCCCGTTGTTCGACACGGCCACATCCGACAGGTCGATCGGGTTTTCCTTGCCGTCAAACAGGTCGTCGTAACGCGCAATGTAAGTGCCGTTGTCGCAGATATAGCGGAAGAAGGTGCCCAGCGGCCCGTCGTTGTTGAACGACAGCGACAGCGTGCAAATCGCACCGGAAGGCACCTTCATCCCGATGGACATATCCATGGCGATGCCAAGCTCCGGGTGATGCGGCCCCTGAATGCCAAAGGCCTCTGAGCAGGTCTCGCCGGTCTGATACTGGAACAGGTCCACAGTATGGCAGGCGTGGTGCCACAGCAGGTGATCCGTCCAGCTCCTCGGCTCGCCCTTGGCGTTCATGTTGGAGCGGCGGAAGAAGTAGGTTTGCACGTCCATCTGCTGGACCTTCAACTCACCCGCTTCGATTTTGTTGTGAATCCACTGGTGGCTCGGGTTGAAGCGCCGCACCTGCCCGGCCATGGCCACAACGCCGGTTTCTTTCTGCTTTTCCACCAGCGCCTCTGCACCCTCGATGGAATCGGCCATCGGGATTTCGATAAGGACATGCTTGCCGGCTTCCATGCAGGCGATGCCCTGCTCCACATGCACCTGCGTCGGCGTGGCGAGGATCACCGCGTCCACGTCATCCCGCGCGATGCACTCTTCCAGATTATCCGCCGCATGGGGGATACCGCGCTCGGCGGCCAGTGCCTCGATCTTGGCCTTGGTCGGCCCCATGACCGACGTCACCTCGACATCGTCAATGGCCGCCAGAGCGTCCAGATGTTTGATCCCGAAGGCCCCGTAGGCCCCCGCTACACATACGCGCATTGTCTTTCCTTCCGCTGAAGTTAAGCGTGATTTTCCAAGATGATATGGCCAACGGCCGTGTTGGACGCGGGCACGTGATAGTGCCGGTGCACCTCTGTGACCTTCTCGTCCAGCGCCCCGCGCATGACCAGCCACATTACCATTTCGATGCCTTCCGAGCCCGTCTCACGCAGGTATTCGAGGTGGGTGATATTGGCCGCCGCCTCGGGGTCGGTCGCCATATAGTCGAGAAAGCGGTTGTCCCACTCGGGGTTGATCAGCCCGGCCCGCTCCGCCTGCAACTGGTGGCTCATGCCGCCTGTGCCGAAGATCATCACGTTGAGGTCTTCGGGGTAGCTGTCGATGGCGCGACGAATGGCCTTGCCGAGGTTGTAGCAGCGCCGCCCGGTCGGGGCCGGATATTGCACCACGTTCACCGCCAGCGGCACCACGAGGCAGGGCCATTCGTCGTCCACACCATGCTCTCCGAACATAACAGACATCGGCACCGTCAGCCCGTGATCCACCTCCATCTCATTCATGATGGTCAGGTCGAACTCGTCGAGAATTACGCTTTGCGCAATATGGGAGGCCAGCTTCTGATGGCCCTTCACCACCGGCACCGGGCGCGGCCCCCAGCCCTCGTCGGCGGGTTTGTACTCTGCCGCGCAGCCGAGCGCGAAAGTCGGGATGCAGGAGGCGTCAAAGGCCGTGCAGTGATCGTTGTAGACGAGAAAAATCACATCAGGCTTGTTTTCCTTCATCCACTCCCGGCTCTTGGTGAACCCTTCGAAGAGCGGCTTCCAATAGGGCTGTTCGGTGATGCCGGTGTCCATTGCCACGCCGATGGCGGGCACGTGGCTGCATCCCACGCCTGCGGTAATCCGCGCCATTATTTCTTCTCCCATTCAGATTTGCTGCGGTTGCCCTCGATGGGCCTGCCGCCGTGGAGCATCATGTCGCGGTATTCATCCCGGCTGACCCCCGTCATCATTGCGGCCAGATCCTGAAAGGTGATCCCGTCGAAGGCCGCGAGCTTGCTGGTGTAATAGATGTTGCCGCCCAGTTCGAGCAGCCGGTTCCAGGCCCGGTCACGGATGGCCTGCTTCTGATCTTCGCTCATCGGAAAGCGGCTCAGATACTCTTCCGGGTCCGACTTGAATGCGTCTCGCGCCTTCTGCGTTCTCAGCGAGATACAGAACTGGTTGAGGTGATACCCCTCCCGCGAGCGATCCGCGTCGAAGACGTAAGTCCCCGGGATATCTTCATATTCCTTGTCGTCAGACATGGCATCCTCCCTATTCGGCAGCGCGGTGTGCGCCCGCCATGGCGTTGCTGATCCGGTCCGCGCGACCGGCGTAATCTTCGGGGCCAGCGGCAAGATCCAGCCGCATATCCCCTGCCCTTTGCTGCCACTCCACGATGGCGCGGGCCATGTCGGAGGGCAATCCAAGCTCTTCAACCGTGGTCACCACTTCACGCATCTCGGCAGCACGGCGCAGCCCGTGCGTGGTGGCACGCTCCATGTTGTAGGCCGCCCGCTCGGGCCAGTTCCAGCCCGGCATGGAGGCATCGAGCGAGGCCAAAACCGCCTCGTCCACCCCGGCGCGACGACCGGCAAGCAGGCACTCCAGCGTCAAGGCTTCGATTCCCTTGATCATAACCGAGCGCACCATCTTTGTTGCGCTCGCCGTTCCCACCTCTGGCCCTGCAACTTTCGCGGCCATATCCAGCGTATCCAGCAGGGTCTTGGCCTCCTGCGCGTTCGGGCCGGAAATCAGCAGCGGGGTGCGGTGCAGCTTTGGGTGAACCGGGGCCATGACGGCCACATCGACATAGCGAATGCCCTTCGCCTCCAGCGCTTCCGCGCTTCGGCGTTTGGCCCCTGGCGCGCAGGAGTTGCAATCAAAGTAGATCGTGCCCGGCACCAATGCCTCAGCCGCATCCTGCGCCGCACGCTCGGCCTGGTCGGCGGTGACAAGCGAGAACACGGCACTGGCAGACGTGAGTCGTTCAAGCCCCGTCACACCGCAACGCTGATAGTCCTGCCACTTGGCCTCAGACGTCTCGGGCGAATTTGTTTTAATGTCGAAAGCGAAGAGATCGGCAGGCGCGCCAGATGCTCCCCAGCCCTTGGCAAAGGCCTGCCCCGCCTCGCCGAAGCCAAGCAAGGCAACTGCCACACGGTTTGAAAGATCTTCATTATCAGACATTTGCGCCACCTCCCTGTGACGGGCAACTGATTACCAATTTTGCAGAGGAACGAAAAATCGAAAGGCGGGACAAGCCATTCAATTATTGGATAGTTCAACCATCGGATAGGGCACAGCACACCTCGCGCAGCCGCACCAGCAGCCTCCCCTGCGCGGGCGTCGGATGCCATGCCTTGCGAAAAGTCAGGCCAATGCTTCGCTCGTTGCGCTCCAGCGGAATTGGCAGCGCGGTGAGCACCCCCAACTCCTCCTCCATCTCGATCTGACGGCGCGACATGATGGTGAGGTAGGGCCCGCGCATCATCAGCCCGCGCACCAGCACAAGCGAGGACGACACGATTTTGACAGGCGTGCCGGGCAGGCTGTCGATCTTGAGCGTATCAAACAGATAAGAGCCGGCGGGCGTGGCCTTGGGCGGGGCAATCCACGGGTATTCCAACGCATCCGCGAGCAGGGCCTGCGGTTTCGATGCAAGCGGATGGTTTTGGCTGGCCACGACCGAGAGGGCATCATCAAACAGCGGCTCCTGCACGACGTCATCGGCAGGCGCCGGGTCGCGCAAGGCGCCGATTATGAAGTCGATCTCGCCAAAGCGCAGCGCGCGGAGCAACTCGGGATAGGGGCCTTCCACACTGCGTATCTGCGGCGCTCCCTGATCGGAAGTTATAACGTCATCAATGACTTGCGGCAAAATCGACGAGCGGGCCAGCGGCAAGGCCCCGATCACGATGGTGGTGGCCTCCCGGCCCTGCTCCTCGGCAATCTCATACACCGCCTGCCGCAATTCGGCCGCGGCCAAACGGGCCTGCCGGGCCAATAGCTCTCCGGGGAGTGTCAGGGCCACGCCGCGGCGATCGGATTCGAAGAGCCGAATGCCCGCGAGACGTTGCAGGTCTTTCGCAGCCCGGTGCACGGAGGGTTGCGACACGCCCAGCGCTCGGGCGGCCTGCGAGTAGTTGCCCGCACTGGCCATAGCGAGGAGCGTGCGCAGGTGCACCGGCGTCAGCGCGCCATGAAAATCCTTGCGCACCGGCCCGACTCCGCCGGATTTCTCATCGCGGCTCGCACGCCGCACCGCCTCTGAAGCCCCCTCGCGCAGCAGTTCGATCATCCGCTTGGCCCGCGCCTGAAAGAGCTGCCCCGCCTGGGTGCAATACATCCCGTCCGGGCGCCGGTCGAAGAGCTTTACCCCTAGGTTTTTCTCTATCTTCGCAATTGCATGGGTCACCGCAGGTTGGCTCAGGTGAACCACGTCTGCGGCGAGGGCAACGCGCTTCAGGCGGGCGGTTTCAACCACGGCCTGAAGGTGGCGGATGTTCGGAAATTCCATAAGGCAGCACCGCCGATTGCGGAGAGTGAGGGTGCCACTCTATAGCAAAAATCAATTGGGGCCGCAAAGGTTGGAATTTCCGCACCACAGCGCAAATGCGTATGACCGCGCGGAAGGCTCGGCTATGATCTGCCGTGCAAGCGGAGGAAAGCGACCCATGAGCGACAAGAAAACCGCCCTCGTCATCAGCGCCCATTCGGCAGATTTTGTCTGGCGCGCAGGCGGGGCCATCGCCCTGCACCAGTCCAAGGGCTACGATGTTACCGTCGTCTGCTTAAGTTATGGTGAACGCGGCGAAAGCGCCAAGCTGTGGAAGCAGGAAGACATGACGCTGGAGAAGGTGAAGGCCGCCCGGCAGGACGAGGCCGAAAAGGCCGCTGCCGCGCTCGGCGTGACCGATATTCGCTTCCTTGATCGGGGCGATTACCCGCTCGATCTGGGCCGCGAGACGCTGGAGCAGATGGTGGACATCATCCGCGAAGTGCAGCCTAACTTCATGTTTTCCCACTCGAAATGGGATCCCTATAACACCGACCACATGCGCACCACCGACTTTGCACTTGAGGCGCGGATGGTGGCGCAGGCCTGGGGGCACAACCCGGGGCAGAAGGTGCTGGGGGCGCCGCAGCTTTACCTCTTCGAGCCGCATCAGACCGAGCAGATGGAGTGGAAACCCAACGTGTTTCTCGACATCACCGATGTCTGGGACAAGAAATGGGCGGCGATCCAGTGCATGCAGGGGCAGGAGCACCTGTGGCACTTCTATGAAAACGTTGCAGAAAACCGCGGCAACCACTTCCGCCGCAACTCCGGCGGCATGGCCGGCGGGCGCAACTGCAAATATGCGGAAGGCTTTCAGTCGATCTTCCCGCGCACCGTGGATGAGCTGGAATGAGCGTGCAACCGGGAACCACGGGCCTCGTCATTCAGAATGTCGATAGGGCCGAGCAGAGCGTGATCGACGGGCTGGCCGAATGCGGCGTGGCCACGGTGCATGAGGCGCAGGGCCGCAAGGGCCTGCTGGCGGCGCATATGCGGCCGATCTACGGCGGCGCACGGGTGGCGGGCTCTGCCGTGACCATCCTCGCCCCGCCCTGCGACAATTGGATGATCCACGTGGCCATCGAGCAGATCAAGCCGGGCGATATCCTGTGCCTCGGCACGATCACCCCCTCCAACGCGGGCTATTTCGGCGACCTGCTGGCCACCTCCGCTATGGCGCGGGGATGCCGGGGGCTGGTGATCGACGCGGGCGTGCGCGACATCAAAGACCTGACGGAAATGGGTTTTCCGGTCTGGTCCAAGGCGGTGTTTGCGCAGGGCACGATCAAGGAAACGCTGGGCTCGGTCAACGTGCCCGTCGTCTGTGCCGACGAGCTGGTCAACGCTGGTGACGTGCTGGTGGCCGATGATGATGGCGTTGTCGTCGTGCGCCGCGAAGAGGCCGCCGAGGTGCTCGAAAAGGCGCGCGCACGGGAGGCCAACGAAGCGGCCAAGCGGGCGAAGTTCGAGGCTGGCGAGCTGGGGCTCGACATCTACAACATGCGCGAACGGCTGGAGAAGGCCGGATTGAAATATGTTTGAGCACCGCGCTTTCTGCGGCGCCGCGTGGTAACGCTTTACCACCGCCACATCCCGTGCACATCCTATGCACAACCCGTGCATATCGCAGGTGCAGAAACGTAAAGACATGATGACCCGCACCGCACGTTGTGCGGATGCAGAAAAGAGGCCAGATGAGCGACGGCGTGAAATGCATGTGGATGCGCGGCGGCACCTCCAAGGGGGGCTACTTCCTCGCCGATGATCTGCCCGACGCGCGGGATGCCTTCTTGCTCCGGGTCATGGGCTCGCCGGACATTCGCCAGATTGACGGGATGGGCGGGGCCGATCCGCTGACCTCCAAGGTTGCGGTGGTTCGCAAATCCGAGCGCGACGGCGTGGATGTCGATTATCTCTTTCTTCAGGTCTTCGTCGACCAGCCCATCGTCACCGACGCACAGAATTGCGGCAACATCCTCGCCGGGGTCGGCCCCTTCGCCATCGAGCGCGGGCTGGTGGCGGCGCAGGAGGGCGAGACACCGGTGACGATCTTCATGGAGAACACCGGGCAAGTGGCCGTGGCGCGGGTGAGCACGCCGGGCGGCAAGGTGAGCTACGTGGGCGAGGCCAAGATTGACGGCGTGCCCGGTGGCTCCGCCGCCGTGCCGATTGCCTTCAAGGACACCGCCGGATCGAGCTGTGGGGCGCTGCTGCCAACCGGCAATGCGATGGACGAGATCGAGGGCGTCGCCTGCACCCTGATCGACAACGGGATGCCCTGCGTGGTGATGCGGGCCGCCGACATGGGGATCACCGGAGAGGAAACGCCGGAAGAGCTTGAGGCCAACGAGGGCCTGCGCAAGAAACTGGAGGCGATCCGGCTGAAGGCGGGGCCGATGATGAACCTTGGCGATGTGGCCGAGAAGTCGGTGCCCAAGATGACGATGGTGAGCGCCCCGAAGGCGGGGGCGATCGCTACCCGCACCTTCATCCCGCACCGCTGCCACAAGACAATCGGCGTGCTCGGCGCGGTGAGCGTAGCAACCGCCTGCCTGACGGAGGGCTCGCCCGTCTATGACCTGGCAGAGCGCGGCGAGGGCGACGAGCGGGCGCTTTCGGTGGAGCATCCGACCGGCGAGATGACGGTGGTGGCAACGCTGGAAAACGGCGAAGTGACAGAGGCGGCGATCCTGCGGACGGCGCGCAAATTGATGGACGGGGAGGTTTTCGCATGAGCGAGACACAGGTGATGGACGCGGATTGGCTGGAGTTTCACCCCAGCCCGAAGAAACCCGATTTCAAGCTGCCCGAGGGGGCAGTGGATGCGCATTGCCACGTGTTCGGCCCCTCCCCCGAGTTCCCCTTTGCGCCGGAGCGCAAATATACGCCCTGCAACGCGGGCAAGGACAAGCTTTTTGAATTGCGCGATTATCTGGGGTTCAGCCGCAACGTGATCGTGCAGGCCACCTGCCACGGCAAGGACAACCGGGCAATGGTGGATGCCTGCCGCGCCGCCGGAGACCTCGCGCGCGGGATTGCCTCTGTCGGCCCCGATGTGACCGACGAAGAGCTGGCCGAGATGGATGCCGCCGGCGTGCGCGGCGTGCGCTTCAACTTCGTCAAACGGCTGGTGGATGCGACGCCCAAGGAGGTGTTTATCGGCATCGCCGAGCGGATCGCCAAGCTGGGCTGGCATATCGTGGTGTATTTCGAGGCCGCCGATCTGGAAGAGCTTATCCTCTTCCTCGAACGCCTGCCCACCGTGCTTGTGGTCGATCACATGGGGCGGCCCGATGTGAGCAAGGGCGTCGATCACCCGGATTTTCGGCGCTTCATCGACCTGATGGCGCGCAACGAGAACATCTGGAGCAAGGTCACCTGCCCCGAGCGGCTGAGCCCCCAAGGCCCGCCCTATGATGATGTGATCCCCTTCTATCAGGCTATCGTCGAGCGCTTCCCCGACAGGGTGCTATGGGGCACCGACTGGCCACATCCGAACATGAAGAGCCACATGCCCGATGACGGGGCGCTGGTGGATTATATCCCCAAAATCGCGCGCACGCCGGAACAGCAGCAAAAGCTCTTGGTCGACAATCCGATGCGGCTCTACTGGGCGCGCTGATCGCTTGATTTCCGCTATAACGGGCGCCGCATTGCGGCGCCCGTTTGCGTTTGGGCGCGGGCCACTGCCATGCGGCGGCCATTCATTTTCTGTCTCCACAATTCGAAGGGTGCCGCCCGGGGCCTCGGCTTGATTCAGGTCAAATTCGGGCCGGGGCGGGCCATGTGATACCCGAGCAGGACAATGGAGGACAGCATGGCGCAGCACAGCCACGACTATCATATAGACATCCCCGGCACGACGGTCTTCGACGGGCGGATGGCCATGAAGGGCTATGCGCTCAACAAGATGTGCTACGACTTCAACCGCGCCGAGAACCGCGAGGCCTTCAAGGCCGACCCGGAGACGTGGATGGAGAAGTATGGCCTGCGGGAAGAGCAGCGCCAAGCGATCCGCGACAATGACATCCTGGCGATGATCGAGGAAGGCGGAAACATCTACTACCTCGCCAAGCTGGCCGGGATCTTCAAGCTGAGCGTGCAGGACGTGGGCGGCATGCAGACGGGGCGCACGCGGGAGGAATTTCAGCAATTCCTCGCAAGCCAGGCATAAGGGAGGCAGACATGGCACAAATTCTCGGAGGCATCACCACCTCGCACATCCCCGCCGTGGGCAACGCGATCGACAAGGGGATGCAGGATGACCCCTATTGGAAGCCGTTCTTTGACGGCTATCCCAAGGTTCACGCCTGGATAAAGGAACATAAGCCGGACTACGTGGTGAACATCTACAACGACCACGGCCTCGGCTTCTTCCTCGACCGGATGCCGACCTTCGCGATTGGCGCGGCGCATGAATACCAGAATGAAGATGAAGGCTGGGGCCTGCCCTCGCTGCCGCCCTTCCCCGGCGCGCCGGAGCTGAGCTGGCACATCATCGAGAGCATGGTGGAGGATGAGTTCGACATCACGAGTTGCCAGGAGCTGGCGGTGGACCATGGTTTCGTGGTGCCGATGCAGCTGTTCTGGCCGGGCGCGCCGAACAACCCCGACATGCCCCGCGCGGTGCCGATCAGCGCCAACACGGTGCAGCACCCGATCCCGACGCTGAAGCGCGCGCTGAATTTCGGCAAGGCTTTGGGCAAGGCGCTGCGGAGCTTCCCCGAAGAGGCCAAGGTGGTGATCCTCGGCACCGGCGGGTTGAGCCATCAGCTCGACGGCGAGAGGGCGGGCTTCATCAACAAGGAGTTCGACCAGTATTGCCTTGAGAATATCGTCAACAACCCGGAGGAGCTGACGAAGATCAGCCGGATGGAACTGGTGGAAAAGGCGGGGGCGCAGGGCACCGAGTTTTTGATGTGGATGATGATGCGCGGGGCGCTGGGGGATGAGGTGACGGAGATCACCCGGAACTACCACATCCCGATCTCAAACACCGCCGCCGGCACGCTCTTGTTGGAATGCGCCGCCTGAAGAGATTTTGGGCCTCCGGCGGGGATATTTTCCGGACCAATGAGGACAGAGCGTCCTGCCTCCTCATTGGTCCGGAAAATATCCCCGCCGGAGGCCTCATATCTTTTTGGGAGCAACCTCGAAATTGAACAAACGTTCAGCCGAGGAAGTGCTTTATGATCCGCTTTGTCCATTTGCCATAGGGCGGGCGGATGAGGTGGGCGCCGTTGGGGGTGCGCTGGGTGAAGACCGACTTGGCGTGGCTCATCGCGCGGAAGCCCTCAGGGCCGTGGTAGCTGCCGATCCCTGACGCGCCGATGCCGCCGAAGGGCATGTCGTCCACCGCGATGTGCAGCAGCGTATCGTTCACCGTGACCCCACCCGAGGTGGTGCGGGTCAGCACCGCCTCGCGGGCGGCATCATCGGGGCCGAAGTGGTAAAGCGCGAGCGGACGCGGGCGGGCGTTGATATAGGCCACCGCCTCTTCGATACTGTCATAGGGGATGACGGGCAGGTGGGGGCCGAAGATTTCTTCCTGCATCACCTCCATTTCATCCGTCACATCCAGCAGCATCGCGGGCGCATTCTCGCCATCGAGCAGCGGAAGGCGGCGAGCGCCCTGCCCTTCTGCCTTTTCAGCCAGTGCCTTAAGGCGGTCGGCGTGGCGGCTGTGGATCGGGAGGGTGAAGTTGGAGTCGGCCAGCCCATCAGGGTAGAGCGCTTTTGCAGCCGTCTTCATGCCCACGCAGAAGGCATCAACCTGCTCGCGGGGCACGAGGGCGTAATCGGGGGCGATGCAGGTTTGCCCGCCGTTCACCAGCTTTGCGTAGGCGATCGAGCCGGTGGCCTTCTCCAGATCGGCCCCGGGGGCCAGCACGGCGGGGCTCTTGCCGCCGAGTTCCAGCGTCACCGGCGTCAGATTGGCGGCGGCGGCCTGCATCACCTTGCGGCCCACTTCGGTGCCGCCGGTGAAGAAGAGATGATCGAAAGGCAGCGCGGCAAAGTCCGCGCCCACCTCGGCGCCGCCTTCAACCACCGCCACCTGATCGGGGCGGAAGATATCTTCAAGCAGGGCGAGCAGGGCGGCGTTGCAGGCGGGGGTAAATTCGGACGGCTTCAGCATCACCCGGTTGCCCGCCGCAATCGCGGTGGCGAGCGGCGCGAGGGCCAGTTGAAACGGGTAGTTCCACGGCGAGATGATGCCCACCACGCCCTTGGGCTGGTAGTGCACCCGCGCCTTGCCGGGCCAGAGCGCCACATGCACCGAGCGGCGCTCGGGCGCCATGAAGCGGCGCAAGTGGCGGTCGAGATAGCTGATGGTGTTGAGGCTTGGCACGAGGTCGAGCAGCTTTGTTTCCTCAACCGCGCGGCGGCCAAAGTCTTCCGCTGCTGCTGCGGCCAGCGCATCGGCCCGCCCCTTCACCGCCTTGGCCAGCCTCGAAAGGTCGGCCCGCCGGGTGGCAAGGCCGGGGGCCGGCGCGGCAAGAAAGGCGCTGCGCTGGGTATCGAGCAGGGCCTTGAGGGCAGCGGCGGGGGGCGGGGATGCGTTCATGCTTTGCTCACCAGCTTCCGGTGTTTTCCATCGAGGCCCAAGGCTCTTTCGGCGGCAGGGCCTCGCCCTCCTGAATCAGCTCGATCGAGATATTGTCGGGCGATTTGACAAATGCCATACGGCCATCCCTCGGCGGGCGGTTGATGGTGACGCCCTTGTCCATCAACTGCTGGCAGGTGGCGTAGATATCATCGACCCGGTAGGCGAGGTGGCCCCAGGCGCGGGCGGTCTCGTATTTTTCGTCGCTGTCCCAATTGTAGGTCAGCTCAAGCTCTGGGGCGCGGGTTTCTTCAGCGCTCTCCTTGTCCTTGGGCGCGGCGAGAAAGATCAGCGTGAACTTGCCGTCGGGGTTTTCGGTCCGGCGGATTTCTTCAAGCCCGAACTTCGTGCACCAAAAATCGAGACTCTCGTCGACATCGGTGATCCGGATCATTGTGTGTACGTAGCGCATCTGTGCTCCTCCTATGGCGTTTGACCAGAGGATAGCGCGCGATGGCCCGGCGACTAGGGCGAAAGGTCAGGGAATGAGCACCTGCTTGCGGGTGATGACCGATTCCGACAGCGAGCCATCGTCATACATCATCCGGATCGTCACCGATTGCACCGAGTTGGCGGGCGCGGTGACAAGCGGGATCGGGTCTCCGTCCACCATCACATTGGGGTTGGAAAATTCGGTGTGGCACGCGGCCATCTCCAGCTCGCGCGTCGGATCTTCATCATTGAAGCCGAATTGCACCGCCTGCACGCCGCAGCGCCACGAGACGATGGGGGTGAAGAAAACATAGTCTTCATCGCCCTCCACCCGGATGGCGATCCATTGATCCTTGATCGACTCGAGAATCGGGCGAACCTCGGCGGCGGTGGTGAAGTTTTCGGCCTGCGCGGTGAGCGGTGCGGTGGCCAGCAGCGTAAGTGTGACAAGGCTGCGCAAAGGCATCGGGGATTTTCCTTTTCGGCAAATGGACTTTGGCTATAGTGGCCCCGAAAATGCGAGGCCCGATCAATAATAACGGTCAGGAGCAGTATGGCCGCGACGCGCAAGAAATCAAAGCCTTTCAACATCGTCGTGGTAGGCCAGGACGGTAGACTTCAGTATGAGGCGGCGCTGTTTGCCGCGTCGCTGAGGCATTTCGACGGGAGCTTCAAAGGCCGGCTCATCGTGGCCGAGCCCCAGCCGGGGCCGCGCTGGAGCAATGACCCGCGGATGGGCTCTGCCGCCGTGCGCAGGCTCTTGGAGGAGGAACTGGGCGCCGAGATCATGCCCTTCGAGAGCCGCCATTTTGGCGAGGCTTACCCCTATGGCAACAAGATCGAGGCATTGCGCGAATTGCCAGAGGGCGAGCCGTTCATGTTTTTTGACAGTGACACGCTCATCACCGGCGCGCTCTCTGCCCTGCCCTTCGATTTCTCCCGCCCTGCCGCCTCGATGAAACGCGAGGGCACATGGCCGGAGGTGCCGCTTTATGGCCCCGGCTACGCGGCAATCTGGAAAAGCCTTTATGACAAGTTCGGGCTGGAGTTTGAGAGCACGCTCGATACCAGCCAGCCGGATGAGTACTGGCAGCGGTATCTGTACTTCAACGCCGGTTGGTTCTTTGGCCCCTGCGGGCCGAGCTTTGGGGCGCGGTTCGAGGAATTTGCGCTGGCGATCAGCGATGATGCGCCCGACGAGCTGGCGTGTCAGGAGCTGGACCCTTGGCTGGATCAGGTGGCGCTGCCGCTGGTGATCCACAGCTTTGGCGGCGGGCGGCCCGGGCCGGAGCTGGACGGGCTGGATGGCGATGTGACCTGCCATTGGCGGGTGCTGTCGCTGCTTTATGCCCGCGAGAGCGATCACGCGGTGGAGGCGTTGGCCGAGGTCGCCGCGCCGAACAAGATCAAGAAGGTGCTGAAGGAGTATGAGCCCTTCAAGCGGCTGATCTTTCAGAACAAGGGCGATAAGGCGCGGGCGCTGTTTGACCGCGAGAACCTGCCCCGAAAGGAACAGGCAATTCGCAACCGGCTGAAGCGCGAGAACCTCTGGATGCGATAGCCGGAGACGCCGCGCGCGCCCTGCGGGGGTGCGCGGCTTACCGCGTCATCGCCGTCGCGCCCAGCCGTTCGGCCCAAGCCGCGCGCAGGCTCTTCACCGCGTCCTGCCGGGCGAGCGGGCCAAGCGTGGCGTCCAGCTCTTCCAGCGCCTCCACTGTCAGGCTGCCGTCATGGGCCGTCTGCATGCCGGGCACGGTGCAGCTCTTCATCTTCAGCTGAAAACTCAGCCGGTTTTCGGCGGCGTGCAGGTTGGGCGTTGCCCCCACCCAGCACTGGCCGCCGGTGCGGGCGGCGTAAATCACCCAGCGATCCGGGGTTTGTTTGTAGGCGGCGCGGGCGGTGCGTTTGTCGATCATGGGATATCCTCTTTCGCGGGGCGGATTGACATATTTTTACCCGGGTGTAAATAGGGAGACATGGAAGAGACATATACCGCCTTCAACGGCCACACCCGCATCGCCAGCGCCCCGCGCCCAGAGCTTGCCACCCTGCTCGCCGAGCAGGGCCACGGGCCGGGTGCCGCGCTGCTCATCTTCTCCGACCTCACGGGCCGGGAGACCGACCTTGATCTGTCAGGCGGGCCGGAGGCGGTGGCGGCGCGCTACACCCCTGCCCCGCGCGGAAGGGGCCGCCCAAAGCTGGGGGTGGTGCCCCGCGAGGTCACCCTGCTGCCGCGCCATTGGGATTGGCTGGCCAGCCAGCGCGGCGGAGCCTCGGCTACGCTGCGGCGACTGGTGGAAAGCGAAATGCGCAAGCCGGACCCGGCCGCACGGCGCGATGCGGCCTATCGCTTTTGCACCGCCATCGCGGGCGACCTGCCGGGCTTTGAAGAGGCGATACGTGCACTCTACGCGGACGAGGGTTTTGCCAAGGCGATAGCGAGCTGGCCGGAAGACATTCGCACCCACGCGCTAGGGTTGGCCGGTGAAGGCTGAATCGTGAGGGCCTAGCCGTAGTCCCCGCCACTTTCGGAGCCGCGGAGCCATATGTTGTAGGCCTTTTCGCAGCCTTCCGGCGTAGGCGAGAAGCATTTGATCCACTGGCCGGTTGCATTCAGTTCCCAGATCTCCTCGCTCTTTCCACCCTCGTAGATCGCCCGTTCGCGGCGGGTCTTGAAGGAGCGCGCGCCGATCGTCACCTCGCCGTCGGGCAGCTTTTCAATCTTCACCGGGCGCTCGATACCGTATTTGGGCGCAATGCCGAGGCCGGTCCCGTCGGAGCAGGCGGCTAGGATCGATGCTGCCCCCAGTAGCCCTAAAAACCTTAAAGACTCTGTCATCATCATACCTTTCGAAAAACATTCGTTGCCGCCGATGACGGCGTAAGAATAATGGTAGTGACGTAGCGTCACCCGGATCGGGGCGTCGTGTCAAACGCGGGCGGTTGCGCCGGGGTGGTGTGGCGGCCGCCACTGGTGATTGCGCGCATGATGATGATGCAGCGTTTTCACACCATGCCGCCCCGTGTTGGCGTTGCCCCCGCCACGCGCTTTGCCTAGGGTCACGCGCAAAACCAGCCCCAAGGGAGGACAATCCATGAGCCACGGCTTCGATACGCTTCAAATTCACGCAGGTGCACGGCCAGATCCGGCAACAGGCGCACGTCAGACGCCGATCTACCAGAGCACCGCCTACGTGTTCCGCGATGCCGACCATGCCGCCGCGCTCTTCAACCTTCAGGAGGTCGGCTACATCTACTCGCGGCTGACCAACCCGACGGTGGCCGTTCTGCAGGAGCGTGTTGCCACGCTGGAAGGTGGCGCGGGGGCGGTGTGCTGCTCCTCCGGCCATGCCGCGCAGATTATGGCGCTGTTCCCGCTGATGGGACCGGGGCTGAACGTGGTGGTCTCGACCCGGCTTTACGGCGGCTCGATCACCCAGTTCAGCCAGACGATCAAGCGCTTCGGCTGGTCAGCCAAGTTTGTGGACTTCGACGATCTCGACGCGGTGGAAGCGGCGATTGACGACGACACCCGCGCCGTCTTCTGCGAGTCCATCGCCAACCCGGGCGGCTACATCACCGACCTGCCGGCGATTGCCAAGATCTCCGACAAGGCGGGCCTGCCGCTGATCGTGGATAACACCTCGGCCACCCCCTACCTCTGCCGCCCGATCGAGCATGGCGCCACGCTGGTTGTGCATTCGATGACCAAATACCTCACCGGCAACGGCACGGTAACAGGCGGCGTGGTGGTGGATTCCGGCAAGTTCGACTGGGCGGCGAGCGGCAAGTTCCCCTCGCTCAGCGAGCCGGAGCCTGCCTACCACGGCCTCAAGTTTGCCGAAACCTTCGGCCCGCTTGCCTTCACCTTCCACGGCATCGCCATCGGGCTGCGTGACCTCGGGATGACGCTGAACCCGCAGGCCGCCCATTACACCTTGATGGGGATCGAGACGCTGAGCCTTCGGATGGAGCGCCACGTCGAAAACGCCAAGAAGGTCGCGGCCTGGCTGGAGACCAATCCGAACGTCAAGGAAGTGACCTACGCCGGGCTGCCCTCCTCGCCCTATGCCGACCGGGTGAAAACCGTGTGCCCCAAGGGCGCGGGCGGCCTCTTCACGGTTGCGCTGAAGGGCGGCTACGAGGCCTGTGTGAAGGCGGTGGACAGCCTTGAACTGTTCTCCCACGTGGCCAACCTCGGCGACACCCGCAGCCTCGTGATCCACTCCGCCTCCACCACGCACCGCCAGCTCACCGAAGAGCAGCAGGTGGCGGCGGGCGCGGCGCCGGATGTGCTGCGTCTGTCGATCGGGATCGAGGATGCCGACGATCTGATCGCCGATCTGGAGCAGGCGCTGCAAAAGGCCCACGGCTAACGGCGGAAAACCGCGCAGAGCGGGCTTGCAGTTTCACGACATTGTCAGCCCCGCCCTGCCACAAATCCGGCCCCTCCGAGGGCCGGATTTTTTGTTTTGCAACAACGGGCTTCGCGGCACAGTGAATGTAGCGGCGTGGAAAGTGGGAAAAATTGAAAACCTGACGTTAAGCCTGTATAGACTATAGCAGTTTCTCATGTGCCCCCGAGGCGCACCCTCTTTGGTTGGAAATCCTTGGATGACGCCCCAATTCGCCCTCGACCTCAGCCCTGACGGTATTTCGCTTCTGCGCCGGGCCGATGACGGCTGGCGGCGGGTTGGTGTGGTGTCACTGGACGCCGACGGCTTGGCCGACGATCTCGCCGCTCTGCGCGAGAAGGGCAGCGGCGGCGCGGAACTGACGACCAAGCTCATCATTCCCAACAGCCAGATCCTCTTCACCACCTGCCCGGCCAGCGGCAAGGATGAGTTGGCCGACGAGGTGCGCGTGCGCGCCGCGCTGGTTGGCGCGACGCCCTATGAGGTGACCGATCTGGTGTTTGACTGGGAGTCGGACGGGGAGACGCTGCACATCGCCGTGGTCGCCCGCGAAACCCTTGATGAAGCCCGCGCCTTCGCCCGTGAATACGGGTTTGGCCCGGTCGGCTTTGTCGCCGTGCCGCCGCGCGGGGCCTTCCTGAGAGAGCCGTTCTTTGGCCCGGCAGACCGTGGCCCCGGTGCCCCGCCCGCGATGCTGACAGAGGCCGAGCCGATCGAAGTGGTTGGCGACTGGGCAGAGCCAGAGGCGGCGGAAGATGTGGTGGTGGCCCAAGTCGCTGCGGCGGAAGTGGGCACGCCCGAGGCCAAAGCACCCGAGGCCGAACTGCTCGTGCCCGAGGTCGAAGCGACAGAGGCGGCGCCTGAGCCTGTGGCGGAAGATGCACCGGTCGCCGAGAGCATCGAGGCTGAGGCTGAGGCTGAGGCTGAGGCTGAGGCTGAGGCTGAGGAAAGTGTGGCGGATGTCGTCGAAGCGGAAGAGCCCAAGCTCGAAGACGCATCCGCAGCCCCGCAGCAAGAGGCCGAGCCGGTTGAGCCCGAGCCCGCTCCTGCGCCCGAAGCGACACTTGCTGCCGACCCCACGGCGGCAGACCCTTCCGAGGATGAGCCGCAGGCGGCGACTGAAATCGCAGCCGAACCCTCCGCTCCGGAGGAACCCGAAGCCGAGATGGCCGCGCAGGTGGAGATGCCGCAGGATGCGGCTGAACCGGTCGTGGACACCCCTGCCGAGCCCACCGTGGCCGCCGATGCTGTGCCCGCCGAAGAGCCGGTGCCGATGCCCTCTTTCAGCTCGATCCGCGCCACGGCAAGCGAAGGGCTGGCCCCCAAGCTGGGCGGTGCGCGCGATGAAGCGGCCAAACGCCCGGCCCGCAAGCTGGGCGGCGCTTTGCGCGGCGACGCGCCTGCCTCGCCGGCAGAAAAACCCAAGCGCAGCAAGGCGCCAGCCGCCCCGGCAGCCCCCGCGCCCGAAGCGGCCAAGGCCCTCGAAGCAGCGCCTGTCGCCCAAACCGATGCGCAAGACGCCGAAGCGCCCACCGCCGAACTCGCCCCGCAAGACAGCAACCCGCGCAGCAAGGTCGCCTTTGCCGCCTTCCGCGACAAGGTCGCCAGCCTGAGCCGCCCTGCGGCGGAACGCGGCGCGCTGACGCCGGAAATCATTGCAGCCCCCCTCCCGCGCCCCGAGCCGGAAGACCTGCCCGAGCGCGTTTCGCAAGAGGCCCCAAGCGGCGAGCTGACCATCTTTGGCGCACGCGGCAAGGCGGCTGCCAAACCCCGCAAGGGCTTCCCCGTGGCGCTCACCGTTGCGCTGGTGCTGTTGCTGGGCGGGGCCGGGCTGTGGTCCAAGCTGTTCCTTTCCAGCGATGACGGTTCCACGGCGCAGACCACCGCAGAAGGCGAGCAGGTGATCGCCAGTGCCACCGCCGTGCCGCTGCTGGGCGATGATGGCGCGCTGACCAGGTCGATCACCTTCTCCGAAGCCGGCACCAGCGGCGCAACCACCGACGTTGAGGGCGAGGCCGAGCTGGCCGAGGCGCTGCAGGCACCGCTGGATGACATTGAGGCCAGCGAGTCGGTCGATCTGGCCAGCCTGACGGACGATCCCTTCTCGGCCCTGCCCGAAGAAGAGCCGCAGCTGGCCGAGCCGATGTTTGAAAACCCGCCGCTGCCCGAGGTCGACGCCGATGCCGCCTCTGCCGAGGACGAATTGGCCGATGCCGAGCCCGAAATGGCAGCAGCGCAGCGGATGTCGCCCGAAGAGGCGCAGGCCGCCTATGACGAAAGCGGCGTTTGGCAGCAGGCCCCGGTGCCCGCTTCGCTCCCCGAGGAGGAGAGCACCGACGATATCTACATCGCCTCGATCGACCCAAGCGTGCGCCCGCATGATGCCGTAGCCCTGCCCCGTGCCGATACCGGCGGCGGCAGCGATGCGGCCCTGCCGCGCCAGCCCGCCCCAGTGCCCCCGGGGCAGGTGGTGGAGTTTGAGGAAGACGGCGCAATTCGCCCGACGCAAGAGGGCGTGGTGACGGCAGAGGGCATCACGCTCTATGCCGGGCGCCCACATGTGGTGCCCCGCGCCCGCACCCGCGAAGAGGCCGAGGCCGCAACCGCTGATGACACCGCCTCCGAGGCCGACAATCGCCTAGCCGGCCTGCGGCCCCGTGCCCGGCCCGAGGGGATCGTTGAAGAGAACGAGAAGGCCGAATTGGGCGGGCGCACCCGCGCCGAGCTGGCCGGTCTGCGCCCCAAGAAACGCCCGCAATCGGTGCAGGACGAGGCCGAGGCCGCGCGTCAGGCCGCCATTGAAGAGGCCGTGCGCGACAGCGCCGAAGAGGCCGCGGAGTTGCAGCAGGATGAAGAGCGCGCGCAGGCGGAGGCCAAGGCCCGCGCCGAGGCCGAGTTGCGCAATGCCTCGCGCCTTGCCGTTGCCTCCTCGCGCACCCCTGCCGCCAAACCCCGCGGCTTCGAGCGCAAGGTTGCTGCCGCCCGCAAACGCGCCGAGCGCGAGGCCGCCGAGGCCCGCAAACAGGCTGCAGCCGCCCAGAAACAAAAAGAGACGACAGCCACCGCCGCAGTGGCCCTGCCGCGCAATCAAAAGGTGCGCCCCAGCGCGCCCTCCAGCGCCTCGGTCGCCAAGGCCGCAACCAACCGCAACGCGATCAAGCTGCGCGACGTCAACCTGATCGGCGTCTTCGGCTCGCCCTCGCAGCGCCGCGCCCTCGTGCGCCTGCCCTCGGGTCGGCTGGTGAAGGTGAAGCCGGGTGACAGGCTGGACGGCGGCAAAGTGGCTGCCATCGGCAAGAGCGAGCTGCGCTACGTCAAACGTGGCCGCAACATCACCCTGTCGATGCCGAGCGGCTGACCGGCCAACCACCCAAGCCCCCGGCCCCATATCATCGGGCCACCGCCCCACCACCACGCCACGGCCCGCCGCACGCGCGCCTGCTGGCGGTTTGACATCGCCGCGCGGGCGGTGTTCCTCTGCGCCGGACTGGCATCGGGAGAGACAGCATGAAATCGGTAGAGGTTGGCAGCGTTACAATCGCAAATGACCGGCGCTTTGCGCTGCTGGCGGGCCCGTGCCAACTGGAGAGCCTCGATCACGCGCGGATGCTGGCCGAGAAGATCGGCAAGGCGGCGGAGGCGCGCGGCGTGCCCTTCATCTTCAAGGCCAGCTACGACAAGGCCAACCGCACCTCGCTTTCGGGCAAGCGCGGCCTCGGCATCGAGAAGGGGCTGGATGTGCTCGCTACCGTGCGCGAAGAGTTCGGCTGCCCCGTGGTGACAGATGTGCATGACGTGGCGCAGGCCAAACGCGCGGGCGAGGTTGTGGACATCCTGCAAATTCCCGCCTTCCTCTGCCGCCAGACAGACCTGCTGCTCGCCGCAGGCGAGACCGGCTGCGCGGTGAACGTGAAAAAGGGTCAGTTCCTCGCACCCTGGGACATGGGCAATGTGGCCGAGAAGATCGCCAGCACGGGGAACGAGCGGATCATGCTCTGCGAGCGCGGCACCAGCTTTGGCTACAATGCGCTGGTGAGCGACTTCCGCAGCCTGCCAATTATGGCCGAAACCGGCTACCCGGTGGTATTTGACGCCACCCATTCGGTGCAGCAACCCGGCGGGCTGGGCGGCTCAACGGGCGGCAAGCGCGAATATGTGCCGGTGCTGGCGGCAGCGGCGATAGCGGCGGGCTGTGCGGCGGTGTTCATGGAGGTGCATGAAGACCCAGACAACGCCCCTTCGGACGGGCCGAACATGCTCCGGCTGGAAGACTTGCCGGCCGTGCTGGATCGTCTGGTCGCACTGGATGATGTGACAAAGGGCTGAGGCGGGGGCCGCTCATCCGCCCTCCGAGGCGTCTTCGCGGCCCGTCCGGGCGATGAAAGGCCAGAGGGCCTTGAAGAGCCCGCCCGTCAGGCCGCATCCTCCGGCTTCAATTCGCCGCTGTCGATCTGCTCCTGCTCGATGCTCTCGAACAGCGCTTTGAAGTTGCCCTCGCCAAAGCCGTCATCGCCCTTGCGCTGGATGAACTCAAAGAAGATCGGGCCGATCACCGTTTTCGAGAAGATCTGCAGCAGGATGCGGGTTTCGCCGCCATCCACCACGCCCTCGCCGTCAATCAGAATGCCGTGCTTCATCATCCGGTCCAGCGGCTCGTCGTGGCCCTGCACACGGTCCTTCGACATCTTGTAATAGGTCTCGGGCGGGCCGGGCATGAACTTGACGCCCATCTCGGCAATCTGATCGGTCGCCTCATAGATGTCGCGCGCCCCCACCGCGATGTGCTGAATGCCCTCGCCATTGTACTTTTTCAGATAGGCCACGATCTGCCCGGTCTCGCCCCGGTCTTCGTTGATCGGAATGCGGATGCGCCCGCAGGGGCTGGTGAGCGCGCGGGAGAACAACCCGGTGAACTTGCCCTCAATGTCGAAGAAGCGGATCTCGCGGAAGTTGAACAGCTTTCCGTAGAACTGGAACCACTTGTCCATGTTGCCCTTGAAGACATTGTGGGTCAGGTGGTCGAGGTAGTAGAAGCCCACGCCCATCGGGTGGGCGCTGTCGTGCCAGTCGAATTCGGCGTTGTAGGCGCTGGTCTCGAAGTAATCCTCGATGAAATAGATCAGCGAGCCACCGATGCCGCGAATGGCGGGCACGTCCATGGTTTTGCCCGGGCCTTCATAGGGCTCGGCTCCATTTTTCACCGCGTGATCAAAGGCATGCTGGGCATCGACCACGCGCCAGCCCATCGAGGGGGCGCAGGGGCCGTGCTCTTCCACGAAGTCGCGGCCATGGGTGCCCGGCTCGTCATTGATCAGGTAGCTGATATCGCCCTGCTGCCAAAGCTGGATGCGCTTGGTCTTATGGGTGGCGACATGGGTATAGCCCATGGCGCGGAAGGTCTCGCGCAGATGCTCTGGGTCGGGATGGGCGAACTCGACGAATTCAAAGCCATCGGTGCCGGCGGGGTTTTCATCACTGATGGTCGCCTTGGGGGCGTCGTGGGGGAAGGGGCCCATGGGTATCTCCTGTTCGCTTTTCGGAAGTTTAGCGTATCTTTGGGGCGGATTGTGCGCGTTATTGCTAGGAAAAAGCCGACAACCCAGGCTAAAACCGCACATAACCCAATATTAACGCGGAAAACACGCATGACACTCGATAAAGCCGACTCAGCCCTCCTGCGCGTTCTGCAAGAGGATGCCAACCAAACGGCGGAGGCCCTCGGGCAAAGGCTGGGGCTCAGCCCAAGCCAAGCCGGGCGACGGCGGCAGCGGCTGGAAGCCGCCGGGCTAATCGCGGGCTATGTGGCCCGGGTCGAGCCGGAGGCCGTTGGGCTGGGGGTGCAGGCGATGATCCAGGTCCATATGGCGGCCCATGCGCCAGACGCGGCCCAAAGCTTTGCCTGGCTCGCCGCCACAACGCCGGAGATCACCAGCGCCTGGGTGATGACCGGCGATGCCGACTACCTCCTGCGCATCTTCTGCACCGATCTGGCAGCCCTCAATCGGCTGGTGCAGGAGGTGCTCCTGCCCCATGCCTCGGTGGCCCGCGTGCAAAGCCAGATCGTCATGGCCCAGCTCAAGCCCGACGGCCCCCTGCCGCTCTAGGCCGGGTTACTTCCGCCCGAACCGCTTTCGATTGCGCTCCAGAAAATCCGCCACCATCCCCGGCAGGCCCCCGCTTGCCCGCCCTTTGAGGTAAAGCGCCCCCGAGCCCGCGCCGATAAACCCGCCGACAGCATCCACGATGATGTCTGTCATGGTGTCCGGCAGGCCCGATTTTTGCATGTTGGTGCCAAACCCCTCATCCATCGCAAATTCGAACACCTCCCAAAGCGCGCCGATCGTCATGGCAAAGCAAAAGGCAAACAGCGCCATTGCCCAGGTCGGGGCGGCGTAGCGGTCTCCCTGAAACAGGATGAAGACAAGGACAAAGCCGATCAGCCCGAAGCCCACCGCCGAGCCGCCGTGCAGCAGCACATCCCACCACCAGAACCTATCATAAAACTGCCAGACCTCGCCAAAGAACAGCGTTGCGACGATGAAGAAGGTGAGCGCCGCCATGAAGGAGGGCGGCACGTAAATCTCGAACCGCCGCGCCAGCGCCATCGGCACCAGCGTCAGTGAAAAGGTCGCCACCGCGATGAAGGCCGTCTGGTAGCGCCCAACCCAGAGCGACTCGGCCAGCGCGCCGGCAAGGATCAGCCAGAGTGCCTTGGTGAACCAGCTCGCCTGCGCCATTTCGCCCCCCTTGGCACCGCGCCCCGCGATACCGACATATATAGCATGGCCACATCATCGCCCATTCGGGTTGCCAGCTACAACCTTCGCAAATGCCGGGGCACCGACGGGCGCCGCGATCCGGCCCGCGTGCTCGATGTAATCGGCGCGCTCGGGGCCGATGTGGTGGCGCTGCAAGAGGCCGATCTGCGCCTTGGCGCGCGCCCGGCCGCCCTGCCCCCGGCGATGGTGGAGGCCGAGAGCGATTTTGAGCTGGTGCGCCTTGCCGCCTCGCCGGTGTCCATCGGCTGGCATGGCAACGCGATCCTGCTACGCAAGGGTATGGCCCATGGCGCACCGCGCCGTATCGAGCTGCCCGGGCTGGAGCCGCGCGGGGCCGTGGCGGTGGATCTGGACGCGCTGCGCATCGTTGGCGTGCACCTCGGCCTGCTGCGCCGCTACCGCCGCGCCCAATTGGCGCAATTGCGCGAGCGGCTCGCCGCCCTGCCGCCCCTTCCGACGGTGATCACCGGCGATTTCAACGAGTGGCGGCTCAATCGCGGGCTGGAGCCGCTTGATGGGGCCTATCAGGCGCATGCCCCGGGCCGCAGCTTTCCCACGCGCCGCCCGATGGCAGCGCTGGACCGGGTGGCCCTTTCGCATGATCTGGCGCTGCAGGATGCGGGGGTGAATGATAGCCCGCTGGCCCGCCGCGCCTCCGACCATCTGCCGATCTGGGCAGACATCATCCCCGCCGGGTAGCCGCCCGCTCCCCCGATGAGCGCAGCGAAAAGGCCCGCGCAGCCGCCTTCAGAAAAAGCTCAGCGGATCCACATCCACCTGCACGCGCACCCGGTTCGGCCAGTCGAACTGCGCCAGCCAGGCCGTCACCGCGCCCTGCACCGGCGCGGTCTTCTCGGCCTTGATCAGCAGCCGCACCCGATGCCGCCCCCGGATCCGCGCAATCGGCGCGGGCGCGGGGCCAAACACCTGCGCCCCGATCGCCCGCAGCGGCTCCGCCCGCCGCGCCATCGCCATGCCCAGCGCATTCACATCCTCCAGCTCCGGTGAGCTCAGCACGATGCCCACCAGCCTGCCATAGGGCGGCACGCCCGCCGCCTTGCGCTCCTCCGCCTCGGCGCGCCAGAAGGCCTCTTCATCCCCGCTCAGGATCGCCCGGATCACCGGATGCTCGGGCTGGTAGCTTTGCAGCACCGCCAGCCCCGGCGCTTCGGCCCGCCCGGCACGGCCGGCCACCTGCCGCATCAGCTGAAAGGTCTTTTCCGCCGCCCGCAGGTCACTCCCCTGAAGGCCCAGATCGGCGTCGATCACCCCCACCAGCGTCAGCAGCGGAAAGTTGTGCCCCTTGGCCACCATCTGCGTGCCGATAACGATATCCGCCGCCCCGCCCGCAATGCCCTCCACCGCCGCCTTGAGCGCCCGCGCAGAGCCAAAGAGGTCGCTTGACAGCACCGCCACCCGCGCCTCGGGGAATAGCTCTTTCACCTCTTCCGCCAGCCGTTCCACCCCCGGCCCCACCGGTGCCAGCTTGCCCTCCACCTCGCAATTCGGACAGATCTCGGGCACCGGCTCGGTATGGCCGCACTGGTGGCACATCAGGCGCTTCAAAAACCGGTGTTCCACCATCCGCGCATCGCAATCCGGGCAGGCCACCTGGTGCCCGCAGGCCCGGCAGATCGTCACCGGGGCATAGCCGCGCCGGTTGAGAAAAAGCAGCGCCTGCTCCCCCTTCTCCATCCGGTCGCGCACCAGCCCCTGCAGGCTGGGAGACACCCACTTGTCGCCCGGCAACCCCTCGGTGCGCATGTCGATGGCGTTCATCTCCGGCAACACCGCCGTGCCGTAGCGCGATGTCAGCTCAACGCGGGCATATTTTCCGGCCTCCGCGTTGGCCCAGCTTTCCAGCGAAGGCGTGGCCGAGGCCAGCACCATCTGCGCGCCCTCGATGCTGGCGCGTAGCACGCCCATGTCGCGGGCCGAATAGGTCACCCCATCTTCCTGCTTGTAGGAATTGTCGTGCTCCTCGTCGATCACGATGAGCCCCAGCTCGCGGAACGGCAAAAACAGCGCCGAGCGCGCGCCCACCACCAGCGACGCCCCGCCCTCGCCTACCATCTTCCAGCAGCGCCGCCGCTCGGTGACTGTCACGCCGTGGTGCCATTCGGCGGGCTTGGCGCCAAACCGCGCTTCGACCCGGGCCAAAAACTCCTGCGTCAGCGCGATTTCCGGCAGCAGCACCAGCGCCTGCCGCCCTTGGCTGAGGCACTCCGCCACCGCCTCCAGATAGACCTCCGTCTTGCCAGAGCCGGTGACCCCCTTCAGCAGCGTGGTGCCATACTTCCGCGAGGCGACGCCCGCCCGCAGCGCCGTGGCGGCCTCGGCCTGCTCTGCATTCAGCGCCTTGCCGCCATAGCCCGGGTCCAGCGCCGGATAGGGCACATCGCGCGGGGCCAGTTCCTCGCTCACCGCGCCCAGCTTCACCAGCCCCTTCACCACGCCGGTCGAGACACCCGCGATCTCCGCCAATTCGCCGAGGGTAAAGGACAGCCCGCCATGCTCTTCCAGCACCGCCAGCACCCGCTCGCGGGCAGGCGTCATCCGGTCCACCTCGCCCTGCCCGGGCCGATAGACCTTGCGCATCCCCGGCGGCGTGGCGAGGCCGGGCGCACGGGTGGCCATGCGCAGCATCTGGTGCATGTCGGTCAGCGTGTAGGCCCCGGCGCGGGTCAGGAATTCGCGCATCCCCGCGCCCATCGGGGCCACATCCAGCACCTCGCCCACGCGGCGCAGCTTGGCGCGGTCAAACCCGCCCTCGCCCGGCCCCCAGACCACGCCCATCACCCGGCGCGGCCCCAGCGGCACCACCACGAAGGCTCCTTCGGCCACGCCGCCCGCGGGCGCGGCATAGTCCAGCGTGCCGCCCAGCGGCTGGGTGGTCAGCACCGCAACCGGCTCGCCCTCAGCAAAATGGCATCCCTGCGATGTGGCGTTAGCGCTCACATTTCCACCTTATCCGGGTTTCAGTGCCCCCTGTCCTGCGGTATGAGAAGCGCAACCGCAAGTCTGCCCGAGGAGGCCGCCCATGAAATTTTTCGTAGATACCGCCGAGATCGACGCCATCGCCGAGCTGAACGACCTTGGCATGGTCGACGGCGTCACCACCAACCCCTCGCTGATCCTCAAGTCGGGCCGCGACATCCTCGAAGTCACCAAGGAAATCTGCGACCTCGTCGATGGCCCGGTCTCTGCCGAGGTGGTCGCCACCGACGCCGAAACCATGCTCGAAGAGGGCAAGAAGCTCGCCGGCATCGCCGAGAACATCGCGGTGAAAGTGCCGCTCACATGGGCCGGGCTGAAAACCTGCAAGGCGCTCTCCGACGCGGGCACAATGGTCAACGTCACCCTCTGCTTCTCGGCCAATCAGGCGCTGCTGGCTGCCAAGGCCGGGGCCACCTTCATCTCGCCCTTCATCGGGCGGCTGGATGACCTCAACCTCGACGGCATGGAGCTGATCGGCGACATCCGCACGATCTATGACAACTACGCCTTCTCCACCCAGATCCTCGCCGCCTCGATCCGCTCGGCCAACCACATGAAAGACGCCGCCCTGATCGGCGCCGACGTGGCCACCGCACCTCCGGGCGTGATCAAGGCCATGGCCAACCACGTGCTCACCGACAAGGGCCTCGCCCAGTTCGTCAAAGATGCCGCCGAGGCCAACATCAAGATCGTCTGACAGACCCGGGCACAGGGGCAATTTGCCTAGACAATTCGTCTAAAATTGTCCCTGCCCCATTTTCTTGCTGCAAATACTCCCACGGGGGTGTGGGGGTGTGAAACCCCCACGCTTGCCCTGTGACTCAAGCGCCACCCTCAAAGCCGCTCCCCCCGCCTCACCGACAAAACCCTTGCCCGCCCGCGCTTCGGTTTGAAACAAAAGAGGCAACCAAAAACCACGCATGGGCTATAATGCACCCATGACGGATCGAGAGGCAGATATGAGCGAAGCAGCGGAGCAGCTGATCGGGCTGCGGTCCATGATCATTTCCGAACCCGATATGATCCTTGAGGATCGCGACATCATGCATGCGCTGATCGCGGCCAACGAGAAGGCACTGGGCGGCAATATCGTCGATCTGCGCGGCATCGCGATGGAGCGGCTGGAGGCGCGGCTGGACCGGCTGGAAGATACCCACCGCTCGGTCATCGCCGCCGCTTATGAAAACCTCGCCGGCACCAATCAGGTGCACCGCGCGGTGCTCTCCATGCTGGAGCCGATGGAGTTTGAAGAGTTCCTGCGCAACCTCGGCGGCGAGGTGGCTAATACTTTGCGGGTCGATTGCCTGCGCCTCGTGCTGGAAAGCGTGCAGGAGGGCGAAGACCCTGCCGTACAAAAGCTGGGCGACGTGCTGCATGTGGCCCCCCCGGGCTTCGTGAACGACTACCTCACCATGGGCCGCGACAAGCCGGTGCGGCAGGTGACGCTGCGCCAGACCCGGCCGCAGTTTTCGGTGATCTACGGTGCCGCCGCGCCCGATATCCACTCCGAGGCCTGCCTGAAGCTCGACTTCGGCGCAGGGCGCCTGCCCGGCCTGCTGGTGATGGGGGCTGAAGATCCGCACCAGTTCCGCCCGAGCCAGGGCACCGACCTGCTGGGCTTCTTCGCCGGCGTCTTCGAGCGCCAGATGCGGCGCTTTCTGGGATGAGCTTGCTGCCTCCGGCGCTGGCTGGCGCGCTGGAGCTGTGGCTTTCGCAGCTGCGGGCGCTCGACGGGCGCGCCGAAAACACGCTGACCGCCTATCAGCAGGATGTTGCGGCCTTCCTCGCCTTCCTCCCCGGCCACCTCGGCGGCGAGGGGCTTGGCGTGGCGCGGATGGCCGACCTCACGCTCACCGATATGCGGGCCTGGATGGCCCATGAACGCGGCACCGGGCTGGGCGCACGCTCGCTGGCGCGGCGGCTCTCGGCGGTGAAGGGCTTTCTGGGCTGGCTGGCCGAACGCGAGGGGCTGGAGCTTTCGGCACCGCTCTCGGTGCGGGCGCCGAAGTATCAACGCAAGCTGCCCCGCCCCGTTGCGCGCGGTGCGGCCCGCGACCTGATCGACACCGTCTCCCTGCAACACCCCGACCCTTGGGTTGCCGCCCGCGATGTGGCGGTGGTGACGCTGCTCTATGGCTGCGGCTTGCGGATTTCCGAGGCGTTGGGGCTGCGCGGGGCGGATGCGCCGCTGGCCGAGGTGCTGCGGATCACCGGCAAGGGTGGCCGGGAGCGTCTAGTGCCGGTGCTGCCGGTGGCCCGCGCCGCCGTGGAAGACTATCGCCGCGAGTGCCCGCATGAGCTAGGCGCGACCGAGCCGCTGTTTCGCGGCGTGCGTGGCGGGGCGCTTGGCCCCCGCGCCGTGGCCCGGGTGACAGAGGCCGCCCGGATGCAGCTTGGCCTGCCCGCCACGTGCACCCCCCACGCCCTGCGCCACAGCTTTGCCACCCATCTGCTGGAAGCGGGCGGCGACCTGCGCACGATTCAGGAGTTGCTCGGCCATGCCTCGCTTTCAACCACGCAGGCCTACACCGCGGTGGACAGCGCCCGGCTGATGCAGGTCTATGACCGCGCCCATCCGCAGGGCCGCAAGCGCGCCTGATGCAACTGCACCGCACCCCCGAGCCTGCCCGCGCCGGTTTGCGCAGTGCAGCATGCTATTTCCTTGCCGCGCCCGCCCCGGCCCGGTAACCCTTCGCCCCATGTCGGATCAGTTCAAGGCCTATGGGGTCCACCTCTTCACCGCCACCGGGGCAGCACTTGCGATGCTGGCCATGCTTGCCGCCGTGCAAGGCGACTGGCCGGTGATGTTCCTCTGGCTGCTCGCCGCCTTCGCCGTGGATGGCATAGATGGCCCACTGGCGCGCAAGTATGACGTCACCCTGCATGCGCCGATCATCGACGGCACCCTGCTCGACCTGATCATCGACTTTCTGACCTACGTGTTCATCCCCGCCTTCGCGCTCTACGGCTCGGGCCTGCTGCCCAACCCTTGGGCGGCCCTCTGTGCGCTCGGCATCTGCTTTTCCTCGGTGCTCTACTTCTCCGACACGCGGATGAAGCTGACCGACAAGAGCTTTCGCGGCTTCCCGGGCTGCTGGAACCTCGCGGTGCTGGTGCTGATGGCGATGCAGCCCGCGCCGTGGATCACCGTGCTCACCTGCATCGTGCTGGCCGCCGCCATGTTCCTGCCGCTGAAGTTCGTCCACCCGACGCGCACCAAGCGCTGGCGCAACATCACGCTGCCGATTGCGACGATCTGGGTCATCCTTGCTGTCATCGCGGCGTGGCAGAGCTTCGAGCAACTGCCATGGCTCTCATGGTCGCTCGGGCTGACAACGCTCTACCTCACCTTCGCGGGCATTCTTCAACAGGTCATCCCCCAGCGCTGAGCCTCACGGGAATGTGCCGCGCGCCGGGCTGCAAGGGGCAGGCAAATGCGCTACCTTGAGGGCGAACGTGATCGACCCGGGAGACGCCCCATGCAGATGCTCCGCCGCTAGATCAACAGGCTCGCCGCGCCCTCGTGCTTGAGCAGCGCCACCTTGGTTTCCACGCCCACGCCGCCCGAGAAGCCTCCTAGGCCACTGGCCCCCAGCACCCGATGGCAGGGGATGACCAGCGGAATCGGATTGGCCCCGCAGGCCCCGCCGATGGCTTGGGCGGGAACGCCGAGCGCTTTCGAGATCGCGCCGTAGGTTGTGGTTTCACCAAAGGGGATCTCGCACATCTGTGCGCAAACTTTCTTTACCAAGTCAGGGGCCTCGACCCTCAGCGGCAGGTCAAACACCTCCCGCTCCCCTGCGAAATAGCCCTCGATCTGCCGCGCCGCCTCACGCAAAAGCGGCGAGCCCTCGCCCGCCGCCTCATCGCTCCACGTCACCCGGGTAATCGCCCCGCCCTCCTCGGTCAGCACAATGCGGCCGACGGGGGTGGAGATAGCGAGAGAGGTCAATCAGAGGCCCTGTGCCCGGAATCAAGCCGAAGGTGCCGGGCACGCGCCGGCCCGTCCGGGCGGGTCGGCGCCTCCTCACCGCAGGCGCATCGCATGACCGGAAGAGGACAACCGCACCATAAAGTGCCAGCCATCCAAGGTTGCATGCGCCACCCCACGGGCCGGCGCGTGCCCGGCTTCCGTGAGGTGGCCGCAAGGGTCACCCCAGCGCCTCATCACAGCGGCCGCATACCGCCTCGTGCCCATGCGTACCCACATCCGGCAGGATCTTCCAGCAGCGCAGGCACTTCTCGCCTTCTGCCTTCTCGAAGACCACGCCAATGCCCTCGACCTCGGGCATACGGAAGGCCTCCGAAGGCGCGGGATCACCCGAGAGCGACACGGCGGAGGTGATGCAGATGTCCTCGAAGGCCACGCTCTTCAGCGCCTCCAGCACCGCCGCATCCTCAACATGCACAACCGGTGCGGCCTCCAGCGAGGCGCCGATGACCTTCTCGCGCCGCTGCACCTCCAGCGCCGCCGTCACCACGCGCCGCGCACGCCGCACCCCGGCCCACTTCTCTGCCAGCGCCTCATCGCGCCACGCCGCAGGCGTCTCGGGGATATCGACCAGATGCACAGACGAACCCTCGCCGCCGAACCGCTCCAGCCAGACCTCTTCCATGGTAAACACCAGCACCGGCGCAAGCCACGTGGTCAGCCGGTGGAACAGGATATCCAGCACCGTGCGCGCCGCGCGTTGGCGCAGGCTTGGGCCATCGCAGTACAACGCGTCCTTGCGGATATCGAAGTAAAAGCTCGAAAGCTCCACCGTGGCGAAGTTGAACACCGCCTGGAACACGCCCTGGAAGTCGTAGGAGTCATACCCCTTGCGCACCACCTCATCGAGCTCCGCCAAGCGGCTCAGCACCCAGCGCTCCAACTCGGGCATCTCGGCGGGCTCAACAGCCTCTGCCGCGTCATACCCGGCCAGATTGCCGAGCAAGAAGCGCATGGTGTTGCGTAGCCGCCGGTAGCTGTCGGCCACCCCTTTCAGGATCTCCGGGCCGATCCGCTGGTCGGCGGTGTAATCGGTCTGCGCCACCCAGAGCCGCAGAATATCGGCGCCATACTGCTTCACCACCTCCTCGGGCACGATGGTGTTGCCGAGCGACTTGGACATCTTGTTGCCCTTCTCGTCCAGCGTGAAGCCGTGGGTCAGCACGCCGCGATAGGGCGCAACCCCACGGGTGCCGACCGATTGCAGCAACGAGGAGTGGAACCACCCGCGATGCTGGTCGGTGCCCTCAAGGTAAAGATCGGCCACCCCATCGGGCGCGCCATCCTCGCGGTCGCGCAGCACGAAGGCATGGGTGGAACCTGAGTCGAACCACACGTCGAGCACGTCGAAGACCTGCTCATAGGCCTCCGGGTCATGGTCCCCGCCAAGGAAGCGCTCCTTCGCGCCCTCGGCATACCACGCATCCGCACCCTCGGCCTCGAAGGCCTTGATGATCCGCGCGTTCACCTTCTCGTCGCGCAGCAGGAAGTCCGCATCCTCGGGCATCGCGCCCTTCTTCACGAAGGCGGTCAGCGGCACGCCCCAGGCCCGCTGGCGCGAAAGCACCCAGTCGGGGCGGCTTTCCATCATCGAATAGAGCCGGTTGCGCCCGCTCTGCGGGGTCCACTTCACCTGATCAATCGCGGTGAGCGCCCGCTGGCGGATGGTGGTGCCAAGCTTGTCCTGCCCATCGCCCAAGTCCTTGTCGATCGCGGCAAACCACTGCGGCGTGTTGCGATAGATCAGCGGTGCCTTGGAGCGCCAGCTGTGCGGGTAGCTATGGGTGATCCGCCCGCGCGCGATCAGCATCTGCGCCTCCGCGAGCTTGTCGATAACCGCCTTGTTGGCCCCGCCCTCCTTGCCGTTCGGCTTGACGATCACCTGCCCGCCAAAGAACGGCAGATCAGCGCGGAAGGAGCCATCCTCCAGCACGTTGTAGGTCATCGGCAGGCCGTACTGGCGGCCGATCTGGTAGTCGTCGTCCCCGTGGCTCGGCGCGGTGTGCACAAAGCCGGTGCCTGCCTCGGCGGTGACATGATCGCCCGGCAGCATCGGCACGTCATAGTCCCATTCGCCCTCGGCCCCGTCGAGCTTGTAGAGCGGATGCACGGTTTTCATCGCGCCCAGCTCGGCAGCGGCGGCGCCCCGCAGGCGCTCGTAGCTTTCCACCCGCGCCTGCGCCATCACCGCCTCGGCCAGATCGTCGGCCAGCAGATACTTGTCGCCCACCTTGGCCCAATTGTCCTCGGCGGCGGCGGTCACCTTGTAGAGCCCGTAAGAGATATCGGGGCTGAAGCAGACCGCGCGGTTCTGCGGAATGGTCCATGGCGTCGTCGTCCAGATGATGACAGAGGTGTCGGCGAAGTCCTCGGCCATGGCCTGCACCGCGCCCATCACCGCATCCTGCCCCTCGTTGCCGGCCTGCGCGAAGTGCTCGATCAGCTCCGGCGTGCCGGCAAAGCCGCCGATCCGGAACTTCACCCAGATCGTGTGGCTCTGATGGTCGTGGTATTCCACCTCCGCCTCGGCCAGCGCCGTCTTCTCGACGGGCGACCACATGACAGGCTTGGACCCCTGATAAAGCGCGCCGTTCATCAGAAACTTCTGGAACTCGGCGGCAATCGTGGCCTCGGCGTGGAAATCCATGGTGAGGTAGGGCTTTGGCCAGTTGCCGGTGATGCCCAGCCGCTTGAACTCCTCGCGCTGGATATCCACCCACTTCTCGGCAAAGGCCCGGCACTCCTGCCGCAGCTCGACAATCGGCACCTCGTCCTTGTCCTTGCCCTTCTGGCGATACTGCTCCTCGATCTTCCACTCGATCGGCAGGCCGTGGCAGTCCCAGCCGGGGATGTAGCGCGCATCGCGGCCCATCATCTGCTGGGAGCGCACCACCATGTCCTTCAGGATCTTGTTGAGGCCGTGGCCGATGTGCAGGTGGCCGTTGGCATAGGGCGGGCCGTCATGCAGCGTGAAGGGGGTGCGGCCCTCCTTCTCGCGCAGGCGGTCATAAACGCCGATCTCCTCCCAGCGGGCCAGCCAGCCCGGCTCTCGCTTGGGCAGGCCCGCGCGCATCGGAAAATCGGTTTTGGGAAGGTTCAGCGTGTCTTTGTAGTCAGGCGTTTCGGCGCACATTGGGGGCGTCCTTGGCGTAGTCTTTTGAAATGGTCGGTGAGGGCGGCGCGGCGGGGCCATGCGCCTTGTCCCGGCGACTCCTGTTTCAGAGCGCCGGGCCGCTAATTCGAATGATGGCGAGGCCCGTATGTGTCATGGGCAGGCTTATAGGCAGAGGCGTGGGCAAGGTCCAGCGGCGAGGACACCTCGCAGGGTGGACGAGCCGCTCACCCGGGCGGCTCTTCGCCCTCTTCGCGCCGCTCAGATGCCTCATCGCCCTCGGCCCGCTCCGCCGCCTCCTGCGCCGCCCAGCGGTTGAGCCAAGCCAGCGCCGCCAGCGACAGGCCCAGCGCGAGGAAGCTGAACACCCGAAACAGCCCGGTCAGCCCGCGTGCGTCGATCAGGAACACCTTGACCACAGCCACCCCGATCACAAACAGTGCCGCACGGCGCAGCAGCGTGGAGCCCTTGGCAATCGCCTGCCAGAGCAGCGCGGCCCCCACCGCGATCAGCACCACCGTGTAGGTGTAAAGCTCGCCATCCAGCCAGCCGTTGCCAAGCGACAGATCATCGCCCAGCCAGAACCGCCTGATCTCGATAAATACCCAGAAGCAGCCCAGCGCCACGGCTGGCACCAAGGCCCAAGGCACCAGCCGCCGCCCGCCGATCCGCGCCAAAGCGGCAAGCGCCAACGCGGGCAGCAGGTAGGCCACCGCCAGCGTGTCCAGCACCAGCGGACCGTGGATTCGCGCAAGCGGAAACAGGAACCCGCCCCCCGGTGAGACGAACGGGTTGAAGAGCGTCAGCCCCAGCAGCAGGAACATCCCCGCCGCCGCCAGGTAGAGCGCGGCCAGCACGATCCGCAGCCACTTCAGCCGCCCGCCCAGCCGCATCCGGTAAACCTGAGCCAGCGCGCAGAAGATCCAGACCGTCGCCGTCAGCCCCATGCTCCAGTGGCTGAACAGCCCGTCCTCGCCCACCCGCTCCTCGATGAAGCGCCAGAGCGCAGCGGTGACGAAGATGCCGCCGATCATCAGCAGCCCGCTCTCCAAAAAGGCGCGGCCCGTCAGCCGGTTTTCGCGGGGGATCAGCCGCAGGGCCACCGCCATGCCAGCCAACGCCGCGCCGAACCCGAGGGCAAAGGCGCCCCAGCTAGCGCGGAGCGACCAGAACAGCCCCGGGTCGGCCACCACCCGCCAGCCCAGCACGATGACGCCGAGCGCGATGAAAATCTGCATCTCGCGCAGCCGGAAGCGCCTGTCGAGCGCGGCGGCCATCACCAGCAGCACCGCCAGCGCCACCGTGAGCGCAACCTTGGTCAGCAGCACGAAGAGCGCCAGCGCGATCAGCGCCGAGGCCGAGAGCACCGCCCAGGCCGCACGGCGGCGCTGCGCCCCGTCGGCCTTGGCAAAGCGCACCGAAATCGCCACCATCAGCGCGGCCAACGCCAGCACATGCGCCGCCCAGCCAAAGGTGCCCGGCGTGCGCGGGGAGAGCCAGAACAGCTCCAGCCCCAGCGGCACCAGCGGCGCAAAGAGCGCGGCGAAAATGCCCCAGAACAGCGCTTGCCGCCCCACCGCCTCGCGCCCCTCCACGAGGCTGCGCCACGCCGCCGCCACGGTGCCATGGGCCGCCATCACCAGCACGAGGCTGGCCTCAAGTGGCAGCGCGGGGATCGGCACGCCGGTGGCATCCACCCGCGTGGCATCTCGCATCAGCACCCCGCCCATCAGGCTTTCCATCGGGATCACCGCGAGGAAGCCCAGCGCCGGAAACAGCACCATCTCGCTCAGCGCCTTGGCCTGCCACGCCCAAAGCGTCACCGCGAGGATCAGCACCGTGAAGAGCCCCTCGATCAGCAAAAACTCCCCTGCCCCGTCGCGCGGCAGCACCAGCAGCACAAAGCAGGCCGCCGCCATCGCGCCCCAGGCGATCAGCACCTCGTAGCCGCCCCAGCCGCCGCTCCTGTCCAGCAGCCAGCGCAGCGGCGCACCGCCGTCATGGGTTGGGCCGATCTCGCGGCGCGGCAAGGCCATCGCCGCCAGCACCATCACCGTGAGCAAAATGGCAAAGCCCGGCATCTCTCCCGACCCGGCAAAGCACGCCAGCCCGCCAAGCCCCGCCACCACGAGCGCCAGCACCGAAACCCAGCGCCACTGCCGCCAAGCATCAATCCCGAGGCCCGCCACCCCAAGCAGCCCGTAGTAGACGTAAAACATCGTCGCGCTCTCGGCCTCGCCGCCCACGAGAAAGGGGGCCGCCCCCGCGCCGATCAGGCCGAAGGCCGCCAGCACCGGTCCGTTCAGCCAGCCCAGCAGCAGCGCGCCGACAGACACCGCCACCAGCCCCGCCATCGCCGGGCCCGCGCCGATCAGGTCATAAAGCCCGCGCGCCGCCAGAACCGCGCCGTAAAGCGAGACAAGCCCCGCCGCGCTGAAGGTGTCGGGCAGATAGGCCACCGCGTCTTGATGGCCGTGCTTGCGCCGGATCCATTCGCCGCCCGCGATCAGCGCCGCGCCCAGCGCCAAGGCGGCGGCCACGCGCATCACCGGCGTCAGGTAGCCCTGCTCTATCCCGTATTGCACAAGGAACAGCCCCGCCAGCGCCAGCGACAAGGCGGACACGGCGTAAAACCAGTTGGCCTGCAGCCAGTGCACCAGTTTCTCGCCCCAACCGGGCTGCGCCGGGGCCTCTGGCTCTTTCGGGGCGGGCTTGTCTCTGGAGGGCTCATAGCCCTCTTCCCACGGCATCTTGGGCCGCTCTGTCGCAGCCGCCGCGCCCTCCGCTGCCCGGTCATCGCCCTGCTGCGCCTTTGCTCCGGGGGCCAGAGCCTCCCGCGCCGTTATGCGCGCCGCGTCTTCAGGGTCTCCGGCCTCTGCCGCGGCGGCTTGCAGCGGCGCGGCCTCTTTCGGCGGAGCCTGCTGCGACCCGCGCTTCAGCCTTTCAACCTCCCGCGAAAGCCTGTCGAGGTTGCGGTGAAGCCGCCCCAGCCCGGATTGAACCGCGATCAGCCAGATCACCAGACCGATGACGACAAGCGCCACCAACGCAACAACAACTTCCACAATCCGCCCTCACTGTCCCCGGTCTGGCAACAGTAACCCTTTGTTTCCCCGCAGGGAACCCGCGCGTCAGCTGTCCTCGGCGCTTTCGCCGCGCCCAAACAGCCCGGTCAGCGCGCGGCGCACCAGCCCCGTCACGCTCGGGCGGCGGCCTTCGCCAAAGGGCAGCGGGCGGCACACCTCCATCGCGGCCACGCCCACCCGCGCGGTGAGTGCGCCGTTGATGACCCCTTCGCCAAAGCGGCGTGACAGCTTGCTGAGCACCCCGCCGCCCGCGACCGAGCCGATCAGGTCATCGCCCACCGCCACCGCACCGGTGGCCACCAGATGCGCTAGCACCGTGCGCGTCAGCCGCCACGAGCCGAACACCCCGGCACGGCCGCCATAAACCTCGGCAATCCGCCGGATCATCCGCATGTTGGAGGTCAGCGCAGTAAACACATCGGCCAGCGCCAGCGGCACGATCGCGGTGACGGTCGCCACCTGCCGCGCGGCGGCCTCCACCTCGGCCTGCGCGGCCATGTCGAGCGGCACCAACAGCTCGCGCTCGGCCAGCGAAAGCAGCGCATCGGCGTCAAAGGCATCGCCCCGCCGCTCGGCCAGCCTGTCGCGGCCCCATTTCGTGTCATCCCGCAGCGCATAGAGCTTGTCGAGCCGGTCCACCACGGCGCGCGCCTCTTTCAACTCGCCGCTCACCAAGGCCCCCGCCGCCGCCTTCTGAATGCCGTCCAGCCGCGCCAGCCGGGCAAAGGCCGCCAATTCGCGCAGCGCCATGATTGCCAGCGCAATGAGCGTCACCGCAATCAGCGCCGTGGCGACGTAGCCCAGCACCGGCGCGCGCTCCAACAGCCGCATCACGAAGTCCCATGCCGCGACCGACACCACCAGAGAGACCACGCCCACAAACCCGGCCCAGAACAGCCGTGCAATCCGGCTCTTTGGCCGGGCCGAGGCCGCCGCCAGCCGCTGCATTGCCGCCCGCTCCTGCGGGATCATATCGGGCACCGGCGGTGCCTTGTCCGGCCCCGGCGCGTCGTCTTCCACTTCAAAGACCAGCGGCCCTGATTTCTCGCTCATCGCAGCCTGTCTCCGATCAGGAACTCCGCCGCCCGGTCCAGCCGGATATGCGGCGGCCCCTCGCCAGGGCTCAGTGAAACTTCGGCCGGGGCGAACTTCATCACCGCATAATCCCCGTCAAGCCAGCTCTCGCGCCCGCCCCGCGCCGCCCCCAAAAGCCGGCCCGGATCTTCCGGCAACGCACCGGGATACATCGCCGCCTTCTTGCCGGTTTCCATCAGGGTGCCGCGCACCAGATCAATCTCGCGGCCCTCGTGGCTGCGCGTCTCCTCGGTCGTCGCCCTCAGCGCGGCAATGCTCATCGCCTGCGTCTTCGCCCCGGCAAAATCCGCGCGGTCCTTCGCCTCGCGCACCAGCGCCTCGGTGATCGCCGTCAGACTGCCGTGCTGCTTGTGATGCAAATGGTCGGCCTTTGTGGCGGCAAACAGGATCTTTTCCACCCGATGCCCGCCCAGCAGCCGCATCAGCCAGCCGTTCCGCCCCGGTTTGAACGCGCCCAGAATATCGGCCATCGCCTGTCGCAAATCCTCCAGCGCCTTCGGCCCAGCGTGAATGGCCCCCAGCACATCCACCAGCACCACCTGCCGGTCGATCTCGGCGAAATGATCGCGGAAGAACGGCTTCACAACGGAGCGCTTGTAGGCCTCGAACCGCCGCGCCAACTCGCGCCGGAGCGAGCCCCTCGGGGCTTCCCCGGGCGGCAGCGGTGCGAAGGTCAGCGCGGGCGACCCCTCCAGCTCACCGGGCAGCAAAAACCGCCCCGGCGTGCAATCCGAAAAGCCCGCCTCCCGCGCCGCCTTCAGGTAATCGGCAAAAGCCTCCGAAAGCCGCTTCGCCACCAGCTCCTTAAGCTTGTCCGCGCCGTCCACAGCCTCCAGCGCCGCTACGAACTCCGCCCCCTGCTCTCGCGCCCGCGCCTTCTCCAGCGCCTGCGCCGCCCACTCATCATAGCTGAGGTCCAGCAGCCCAAGGTCGAGCAACCACTCGCCCGGGTAATCCACGATATCGAGATGCACCACCTGCGGCCCGCGCAAGCCGCCCAACAGCCCGCCCGGCTGCACCTTCAGGCTCAAGCGCAACTCGCTCACCGCCCGCGTGCTCTCGGGCCAATGCGGCTCGGGGCCAACCATGGCGGCGAGGTGATCCTCATAGGCAAAGCGCGGCACCGTGTCGTCCGGCTGGGGCTGCAGATAGGCCGCGCTGATCGCACCATCAGCGGCGGCGCGCAGCCCGCCCATCCGCGCGCGATCCATCAGGTTGGCCACCAGCGAGGTGATGAACACGGTCTTGCCCGCCCGGCTAAGGCCGGTCACGCCCAGCCGGATGCGCGGTTCCAGAAAGCCCCCGGTGACAACATGGCCCACCGTCTCGACGCTCCGCGTCACCCCATCCGCAATGGTGGAAAATACCACGCCTGCCCCTTTCACTCCGTTACCGGTTACTTAGGGCAGCGCGGCCCGCATGTGTAGGGTGGGCAATCTGCCCACCACCGGAGGCGCCTCAAATCCGCCCGCTCTCCCAGAGCCACCAGATCGCCAGGCCGGCAATGAGCAGAAAGTTGAACGCCAGCCACCCCAGAATGCCCAGCACCACGCCCTTGCGCCGATCCGCGGGGTCAACCTCTTCGAGGAACCGGCGCACCACCTTCTCGGCCTTTGCCACCCGCGCGGCGTCATACTGAAAGGCGAACTTCGGCACCTCCATCCGCGTCTCGGTCTCGGCGATATAGGCCGCCTCGCGCCGCACCTTCTTGGGCATCAGCCGCCCGCCCTTGCGCAGCTTCTCCGCCAGCGTCTCGCCGCGCCGAATGCCCAGCCGCTCGGCCATCATCTGCGCCAAGCCATCGGCCACCTGTTTCACCGGATGTTCCATGCCGAGGCTTCTAGCCGCCTGCGCGCGCGCCGAAAACCCCGCTTGAGCAGGCCCCGCGCCCGCGCTATGCCCGCCCCATGCTGGCCATCACCCGATACGAGGGCGACACCTCTGCCCCCACCCTGCTCATCGCCCACGGCCTCTTCGGCTCTGCGCGCAACTGGAATGTCATCGCCAAGCGGCTCTCGGGCCCGCGCCCGGTGGTCTCCGTCGACATGCGCAACCACGGCGAAAGCCCGTGGTTTGACAGCCACAGCTACGCCGACCTCGCCAGTGATCTTGCCGAGGTGATCGAGGCCGAGGGCGCACCGGTGGACCTGCTCGGCCACTCCATGGGCGGCAAGAGCGCGATGGTGCTGGCGCTCGCTCGCCCCGAGCTGATCCGCCGCCTCGTGGTGGCCGATATCGCCCCCGTCGCCTACAGCCACACCCAGGGCCACCTGATCGAGGCGATGCGCGGGCTCGACCTCACCGGCCTCACCTCCCGCTCAGAGGCCGACAAGCGCCTCGCGGCCAGCATCAACACCGCCTCCGTGCGCGCCTTCCTGCTGCAATCGCTGGACCTCAAGGCCAGCCCGCCCCGCTGGCGGCTGAACCTCGACGTGCTCGACCGGGAGATGGACAAGATCGTCGGCTGGCCCGCACCCGAGGGCGAATTTACCGGCCCCGCCATGTTTATCGCCGGCGCGGAGTCCGACTATATCCAGCCCGACGCCCGCCCCCTGATCAAGGCGCAGTTCCCGAAAGCCCGGCAAATCAAGATCCCCGGCGCCGGCCACTGGCTGCACGCCGAACAGCCGCGCGAGTTTGAAGCCGCCGTCGAGGCCTTCCTCTCCGCGTAGGGTGGGCAATCTGCCCACCGCCTCCTATCCGGCCAGACGCTTCGCCACCAAGAAGGCCACCGGAACCGCCAACACCGCGCCAAGGGCCGCTGCAATCAAGATCGGCCAAAGCGTGTCTTGCCCCATCACCAATGCGGCCACCACGCAAGAGCCCGCCAGCGTGGTGCCGATGAGCGAGTACAAAACCAAAGCAAGCCGGATCATCGCCAGCCTCCATATCAGGGCGCGTCTCGCCGCCACCCTGCCACCGGCCCCACATTCAAACCTTGATATGCGTCAAACGCCGCCTCAGGGGCAGTGCATCTTGCCCTTGGTCAGGTTGTAATCGCCGCTGAGCGAGCCTTCCGACACCTCGCAGCCCGTTGCCTGCTTCACCGCCATCGCCACGGCTGCCGGATATGTCTTGGAATTGGGCAGGCCGAAGTTGGTGCGCACCACCTGAAACTCCGGATCATCGGCGAATACCTTGAAGGTATAGCCCATGGCTTGCACCTTCTGCGCCGAATAACCCGAAAGGTCTTCCTTCACGGTGTTGCAGCCCATCAGGGCGAGGGGGAGCGCCAGCCATCGCATGGCCCCAGCCTGCCCCGCGCGTGGTTAACAAAGCCCTAACGGCTCAGGCCTCGCGCACCTCCGTCTCCCGGCTGCGCCCGCGCCACCACGCGCCCAGCAGCACCAGCAGCGCCACCACAAAGACGGCCCCGGCAAGCCACGCCAGCCCGGTGAACAGCAGGAACAACGCCCCCGCCGCCGCCATCACGGCCAGCGCATATAGTGTCACTCGTCCACGGCTCGGCATTGCTCTCTCCTTCTCTGACTATGCACTCAAACGCCGCCCACACCCCGCCTGTTCCGCCCGAAAACGCGAAAAGGCGCCGCGACAGGGCCTGAGCCCCGGCGCGACGCCTTCCTGAACGGTCCGGCCTCGCGGCGCTCCCGTTCGCATGCACCAGCCCTCGCGGGCCCTGCACAAGCGGGATCAACCCTCTCGGGTCGTCCCCCCATCCGGTCGAGGCTTGCGCCTCTCCCGGCCAACGCGATGGCTGTTTCGCCGCCTTCCCGGCTTGGCTTCAAAGAAACCGCCCCGTTTCGGCCAGCGTCCGGTGCTCTCAACACGCCCCAGCCTCGGGTCGCCCCTCCGCCGATGCGCTCCAGCCCCGAAGGCCCCCGCGCCCCGCTCCGGGTCTTGCGACCCCTTGCGTTAACAAAACCGTCACACTTGCGGGGTGAGTCGGGCAAGGCAAATTTAGGTCCGATGCGGAATTTCTTGGGGATAAGGTGTTGGAAAGACGTGTGAATAACCTGTGCGCAACCCGCTTTTGCCCCACGATCCCAACAGCTTGCCGCGCAAACCTCCGCCACGAATGTTCCGCCCCGGATTCCCACGCCCGCGCCAAAGTGCTACCCTCCCGAAAAACAAACGCCCCGGAGCAGCCCCATGACCCGCATCACCCTGACCCTCATCGCCCTCACCCTCCTCTCGGCCTGCGAAACCGTGAAGGGAGTCGGACGGGACGTGACGAACACGGCAGACGCTGTGCAGAACGCGTTTTGAGGGGGTTAATGGTGGTGGAAGATCTTCTGCCTTAGCGCTACTCTAGCCACCAGCACTCTAAGAGTTGACTTGATCAAATCGTCCAAGGTTGAGCCTTCGGTATAGTCAGCTTCGCAATAGAAATCTATTCGGCCTGCCTCTTTCAGACTCTTACACTTATCCTCGCTCGTTTCGCTCGAATATACAGCGACGGCGTGGCCACCACTCTTCATTGTCACTGTCATGCTCGGAACATCGGTATCACCATCGCCAATGTAGATGATATTGTCAAAAGGAACTCTCCGATCCGCTTCCGGCATATGAGAATTAATAGATTCATTAACGTCAAGAACGCCCTTATTAATTCGAAAAAGATACTGAGTCTTAGATGTATCCGAGATAACTCGAGCTGGCCACTCCGGCGCGCCATACTCACTATAATAGAACTCACAGGCGAATATTTCTTTGAACTCGTGAGCTATGGCAGAACCTTCAATCATTTCCTTCAGACCGGATGAAATTACATAGTGCTCTATGTTAACATTTTCTCCTCCCGGCAAGGATCCAGCGAATGAGTTAATTCGGCCAAACCAATCCAGCACGCCTGGGAAAAACTTAATACTACTCCCATGGGCGTGAAATGTCGGGCGATCAAGGCGAACGTGCTTTGCCTTGGCGAGCTCAAGCATATCCCTCATGTATACTAAGAGTTCTTCGGAAGAGGTGGCGGTGCGCTCTTGCTTCACAGTTTTCCAGAATTCACCGGGTGCCACATCGAGAGACGGGAGCACACCATAATGTTGCATTGCCTCAGGCGACAATGTGCCGTCGAAATCGTAGACCAAGGCTATGGTGTTCTGCTTAAACCGACTTAGTTTTTCTCCATCCATTTCCGCAGCCTCCTCAACAACACCAGAAGGCGAAATCTACAGACTAAACTATAGCTGCACTTCGACCCACATTCTCCTCTATCAGCAGCCTCACTCCGCCGCCACCCCCGGCACATCCTTCGCCAGCAGCCCGGCCACCGAGATATCCTCGTCCAGCCCTTCCCAATGCAGCCCAAAGGGTGAAATCTCCACCGCCGCCCGCTCCTCCGCACTCGCCCCGAGCAACCGGGGAAACCACGCCAAAGGCACGCCAATGGTGCGCCCGTCTTCCAGCGCCACCCACATCGCATCGTCGTCAAACCGGACATTAACCGCCGAAATGGTCATGCCATGCCTCCATGATCCGCTTCCGGTTCTCCCCCACAATTCCGGCCAGCCGTCGCAGCGTTCGGGCATCGAACCCCGCCGCACGCTCCAGCCGAACCACAGGCTCGACCCAGAATTTCGCTTCCGACCGATCCCTCATCACGTGGATGTGCACCGGCTCACGCGGGTCTCCCTCGTTGGAATAGAAGAAGAAGCGGAACCCCTCGTGGCGAAAGACCGTCGGCATGTGGGGAGGTTAGAGCAGGGGCGTGTGGCTGTCACCTGCGCAATGATCCACGGTGTGGGCACGCAGTTTTCCAAGGAAAACCGCTTGCGCCCACAGCCACATCAAAATGGTCAGCTTCAGCTGTCCATTTTCAAGGCGCTGATAAACGCCTCCTGCGGGATATCCACCTTCCCGAACTGGCGCATCTTCTTCTTACCGGCCTTCTGCTTCTCCAGTAGCTTCTTCTTCCGCGTCGCGTCGCCGCCGTAGCACTTCGCCGTCACGTCCTTCCGGAGCGCCGACAGGGTCTCCCGCGCAATCACCTTGCCGCCAATCGCCGCTTGGATCGGGATCTTGAACATGTGACGCGGGATCAGGTCTTTCAGCTTTTCGCACATCGCCCGGCCCCGCATTTCGGCGCGGTCGCGGTGCACCATCATGCTCAGCGCGTCCACCGGCTCGTCATTCACCAGCACGGACATCTTCACAAGGTTGTCTTCCCGGTAGCCCACCATCTGGTAGTCAAACGAGGCATAGCCCTTGGTGATGCTCTTCAGCCGGTCGTAGAAATCAAACACCACCTCGTTCAGCGGCAGGTCATACACCACCATCGCCCGCCCGCCGACATAGGTGAGATCCTGCTGGATGCCCCGCCGCTCCTGGCAGAGCTTCAGCACCTCGCCGAGGTAGTCGTCGGGCACGAGGATCGTCGCCTTGATCCGCGGCTCCTCGACATGGTCCACATAGGTGAGGTCGGGCATGTCGGCGGGGTTGTGAAGCTCCTTCATCTCCCCGTCCTTCATGTAGAGATGATAGACCACGCTCGGTGCCGTGGTGATCAGCTCGATATCATATTCCCGCTCGATCCGGTCGCGGATCACCTCAAGGTGCAGCAACCCGAGGAAGCCGCAGCGGAAGCCAAAGCCCAGCGCGGCGGAGGTTTCCATCTCGTAGCTGAACGATGCGTCATTCAGCGCCAGCTTCTCGATCGCATCCCGCAGGTCTTCAAACTCGGCGCTGTCCACCGGGAACAGCCCGCAGAACACCACCGGCACCGATGGCTTGAAGCCCGGCAGCGGCGTTTCGGTGCCCTTCTTCTCGGTGGTGATCGTGTCACCCACCCGCGTGTCGCGCACCTGCTTGATCGAGGCGGTCAAAAAGCCGATCTCCCCCGGCCCCAGCTCGTCCACCGGCAGCAGCGCGGGCTTGAACACGCCCAAGCGCTCCACCGGATACACCGCATTGGTGCTCATCATCCGGATCCGGTCGCCCTTCTTCAGCACGCCGTCCTTGATCCGCACCAGCACGATCACCCCGAGGTAGGCGTCATACCAGCTATCCACCAGCATCGCCTTCAGCGGCGCATCCCGCTCGCCCTGCGGCGGCGGCAGCTGGGTTACGATGGCCTCCAGCGTCTCCTTGATCCCGACGCCCGTCTTGGCAGACACCTTGATCGCGCCGCTCGCGTCGATCCCGATCACATCCTCGATCTGCTCGGCCACCCGGTCGCAATCGGTGGCGGGCAGGTCGATCTTGTTAAGCACCGGCACAATCTCATGGTCGGCATCAATCGCCTGATAGACGTTCGCCAGCGTCTGCGCCTCAACCCCTTGGGTGGAATCCACCACCAGCAAAGAGCCCTCCACGGCCCGCATGCTCCGGCTCACCTCATAGGCAAAGTCCACGTGCCCGGGCGTGTCGATCAGGTTGAGCACATAGGTCTCCCCGTCGTCCGCCTTGTAGTCGATCCGCACGGTCTGCGCCTTGATGGTGATGCCCCGCTCCCGCTCGATATCCATCGAGTCGAGCAGCTGCTCCTTCATGTCGCGGTCCTGCACCGTGCCGGTGGACTGGATCAGCCGGTCGGCAAGGGTGGATTTCCCGTGGTCGATGTGGGCGACGATGGAGAAGTTGCGGATGTGTTTCAGGTCGGTCATCCGGCTCATATGCTGGGGTTTCAGCGCCCCGTCAAGCGGGCGTAGCGGGCGGCGCGGCCTTGCCCGGCCGGGCCGTGCGCACTCACGTCACCTCACAGCCGCCGGAGTGGGCCGTTTCCGCTCCGTGCACAATCTATTGGCCCTCGCCGCCCGCGCCCCACAAGACATGCCCAATTGAAAATTTCCCGGTTTCGCGCCATCCTGTTGCCATCACGACCCCGTGCAGCCGGAGGCACATCTGGCACATTGGACAACCGATCGAACGAGGCAAACAGCAGATGAAATCCCTTTCCACTCTCTTCCTCTGTGCGGCGATGGCTCTGCCCGCCGTCACCGCAATTCCCACCGCGGCCAGCGCCAAGGTGCTTGAGCGCGCCTGCATCAAATCCGACCGGGGGGCCTCGCGCTCGCTGTGTTCCTGCATCCAGCGGGTGGCGGATTTCGAGCTCAGCCGCTCGGAACAGCGCAAGGGCGCAAAATTCTTCCGCGAGCCGCAGCTGGCGCAGGATACCCGCCAGTCTGACAACCCCGGCAATGAGATCTTCTGGAAGAAGTGGAAGAAGTTCGGCAACTCCGCCGCCGCTTCCTGCTCCTGATCAGCCTTTGAGGCGCAGCTCTTCGATCATCGCGTCGCAGGTCTGCGCCACCATCTCGACAACCCCGTCAAACCCGCCCTCGTAGTAAGGGTCGGGCACCTCTTCACGCCCACTCGGGCCGTGGCTGAGAAACAGCGTCACCGGCGTGGCGTTGCCTACCGGGCGCAGCGCCTCGATGTCGGCAAGGTTCTGGCGGTCCATCGCGTAAATCGCATCGAAACGGTCAAAATCCGCCGCCTTGAACTTCTGCGCCCTGAGCGCGCTCAGATCATAGCCCGCCGCCTTTGCCGCCGCCTGCATCCGCCGGTCCGGCGGCTCGCCCACATGCCACGCCCCGGTGCCCGCCCCCTCAACCTCCACCTCCAGCCCGGCAGCGCGGGCCTTGGCCTCAAAGACGCCGTGTGCGGTGGGGGAGCGGCAGATGTTGCCGAGGCAGACAAAGAGAACGCGATGAGTCATGCTGGCGAGGCTAACCGAACCTGAGGCCTCATGCGACCCATCACCATTCTCACCGGCGCCGGTATCTCTGCCGAGAGCGGCATCGCCACCTTTCGTGACCCGGGCGGCATCTGGGCACAATATGACATCGAAGATGTCGCCACCCCCGAGGCCTTCGCCCGCAATCCGGGGCTTGTGCTCGATTTCTACAACATGCGGCGCGAAAAAGTGAGGGCTGCCGAGCCCAACGCGGCTCACCACGCGCTGGGAAAGTTGCAAAAGTCCTACCCCGGTGCGGTGCATATCATCACCCAAAACGTCGATGACCTACATGAAAAGGGCGGCGCGGAGGTGATTCACATGCATGGGGCGCATCACACCGCGCTCTGCGCCGCCTGCGGCCACCGCTGGCTTGCGCCGCCCGCCATGGCGCTGGAAGATCCCTGCCCCGACTGCCGCCAGCCTGCCACCCGGCCCGATGTCGTCTGGTTCGGCGAGGTGCCCTATCACATGGAGCGCATCGGTGAGATTCTCTCGCAAACCGCGCTCTTCGTTTCCATCGGCACCTCCGGCGCGGTCTACCCTGCCGCGGGCTTCGTCCGCCTTGCCCGCCAGTCCGGGGCCGAGACGCTGGAGCTCAACCTAGAGCCCTCCGAGATCACCCCGCTCTTCGACCAATTCCGCCACGGCCCGGCAACAGAGCTTGTCCCCGCTTGGGTCGAAGAACGCCTCGAAGCCGCTCTACGGTCCTGAAGGCCCGCGCCCCAGCCGCGAAGAATGGCCGACAGGCCTTGATGAGCCGCCCCCGCGCACGCAAACTCCGCCGCCAAGGAGGCCCTCAGAATGTTCTCAAAAGACCAGCTCGATTTCGAGCCCATCCCCCTGCCCGACCGCGCCGATCTGAGCGATGCCGAAAGCCTCGCCGCCGCCCGCGCCTTCCTCGCCAGCATGGAGCAGCGCCACACCGTGCGCGACTTCGCCCCCCGCCCGGTCGATCGCGCGGTGATCGAGGCCGCCATTGCCACCGCAGGCCGCGCGCCCTCCGGGGCGAACCATCAGCCGTGGCATTTCGCTGCCATCTCAGGGCCGAGGGCCAAGGCCGCCATCCGCGCGGCTGCCGAGAAGGAGGAAGAGGCCTTTTACGCCGGGGGTGGCGGGGATGAATGGCTGAAGGCGCTGGAGCCAATGGGCACCGACCCCGCCAAGCCGCATCTTGAGGTCGCGCCTTGGCTTATCGTCATCTTCGCCCAGCGCTGGGGCGAGTTCTCCGACGGCACCCGCTACAAAAATTATTACGTGCCCGAGTCGGTCGGCATCGCCACCGGCTTTCTGATCGCCGCGCTGCACCACGCCGGGCTGGTGGCGCTGACGCACACGCCCAACCCGATGAAGTTCCTCAACGAGTTGCTCGGGCGGCCGGCCTCGGAGAAGCCGGTGATGATTCTCGCCGTTGGCCATCCGGCGGAAGATGCGACGGTGCCGAAAGCGGCCAAGATCAAAAAGCCGCTTTCAGACATTATGTCGGTGATCGAGGCGTAGCCAGCGCCATCAGTGGCCCATCTTCGAATGGTCCATTGCCTCCGGCTTGCGCGCGTTGTCCACCGGGATCTCCACCACCATCTCGCCGGCCTGCTCAAAGGTAAGCGTCACCGAGATGGTGCTGCCCTGTTCCAGCGGCGCGGTGAGGCCCATCAGCATCACGTGGTCGCCGCCACGGGCCAGCGCATGGGCGCCGCCAGCGGGCACGGCAAAGCCCTCTTCCACTTCCATCATCCGCATCACGCCCTCGCCCATGTCCTTATGGGTGTGCAGTTCCACCCGGGCGGCGGCATCGGAGGCGGCGGCAATCAGCCTGTCATCCGCCTCGCCGGTGTTCATGATCTCCATGAAGGCCGCGCCGGATTTGGCCGTGGGGCTGGCAGAGCGGGCGTAAGCGTCCATCACCTTGATGTCTGCAACTGCGGGAGAGGCCGCCATGAGCGCGGCGAGGGTCAAAGCCTTGAGTTTCATCTGTCTTGTCCTGTCTTGAGTTTCTGTCGCGTGAAGATCTCAAGCCAGCGGCGGCCCCCGCGCCTCGAAAACCGCGCGCGCAAGCCGCGCCGCATCCACCCGGTGTGCGAGCACCTGCACAGCGCTCCCTTCGCCCGTGACCTGCACTGCCAGTGGTGGTGGCGGCACATGGGCCTCCACCATTGCGGCCAGCCCGTCGGGGCAGAGATGCGGCGCGCTCACCGGGTTGCCCTCGGCGTCCACATGTACAACCTGCGTGCCGAATCCGGTGCAGATCACCATCTGCCCCACGGCCGCGCCATGCCCGCGCGCCACGGCCAACGCCTGCCCTGCCAGCAGCAGCACCGCCAGCATCAGCCCTGATATGACACGCCTCACCATCATCATCGCGCGCACCCTAGCCGCGCGCTGTCTCGCCGCAAGGGGCCAAAATGAAGCAACCCCGCACGGTGCTGCCACCGGCGGGGTTCACATCTTGCATTCGCAAAGGATCAGGCGGCTTCGGCCTGGGCCTTCTCGATGTCCTTCTTGATCTTCAGCGCCTTGCGCGAAAGATCTTCAGACTTGGCCTTCGCCAGAAAGGCGTCCAGCCCGCCGCGGTGGTCCACCGTGCGCAGGGCGTGGTTCGACACCTTCAGCTTGAAGGGGCGGCCCAGAATGTCGGAGATCAGCGTCACATCCTGCAGATTAGGCAGAAAGCGACGGCGGGTTTTGTTGTTGGCATGGCTGACGTTGTTGCCAGTCATCGGGCCTTTGCCGGTCAGTTCGCAGACGCGAGACATGGTTTCATCCTCGTGCTCAAATGAGAGAGGCGCGGCCCGGGCTGGGCAGCGCGCCCCGAATTTCGTTTCGTGCGTTTAGGGGCAAAGCCGGGAGGCGTCAAGCCTCGTCAGGGGGCGTCCGGGCCGGAATCCTGCGTTTCCTTGCGCTTTTCCACCGAAGGCCCCGGCCCACCCGAGGCCGGATCGGCCATCAGCGGCGCATCGGGCCGCGCCGTGGGGTGATAGGATTCGCTCGGGTCTTCCATGATCACACGCGCCCGCCGCGACAGGAAGAGCTTGCCCCAGCCCGCAAACCGGCCCACCGAGGGCGCGTTGACGTCCTGCTCATACGCGCCCGCCCAGCCCTCCGGCATCGGCAGGCCACAGTCCTCCAGCCGCCCCAGCATCCAGACCAGCGGAATATTCGCCAAGGGCCGCGCCTTGAGGAAGGGGGTGATATGCCCGCCCACGTCGCCGTGACTGCCGCGAAACCACACCTGCTCCAGCCGCTCGCCCGGCCAGCCCTCGCGGCTGACCCACATCACCGGGGCATAGGCCAGCCGGGTTTCGTCCAGCGCCAACGCATGAAAGCCGTTCTTCACCGCCGCCCCGAGATTGTGGTTATGAAAGGCATGGGCGTCATTGGTGAACCGCCAGAGCAATGGCAGCCGAACCCCGAGGCTCTTTACCGTGTCCCAGCAGCCCACCGCCTCGATCCGCACGTCATTGTGGCAATAGGCCAGCCGAAAGCGCAGCGCCGCCTCGCCCGCACCGCCCGCGCGATAGTGTCGCCACATCTGCCGGACGCCGCGCACGGTGGCATGGTTGCGCTTGAGCAGCCCCACCGTATCAATGCAGCCCGCCAGCGAGCGCACCGCATAGGCCCCGCGCGAATAACCGATCAGAAAGATCCGGTCACCCGGCCGGTATCGGCTGGCCAAAAAGCCATAGGCCCGCTGGATCTGCCGGTTGATTCCCCGCCCGACCACCACATCACCGGTCGAGCGCCAGTCGCGCCACTGAATGCCCGGCTCGTAATGCACCGAAAGCCGCGCCCGCGGCACCGCCTGCCTGAGCAGCTTAAAGGTCAGCCCCGCGTTCGTCTCATGCTTCGGGCGCAGGCTCGACATGGTGCCATCCAGCACCACCACATGGGCAACAGACTCCCGCGTGGCCGGGCGCGGCGTGTTCTTTTCGCGCCGCCCCGGCCAGAAGGAGCCTAGAAACTCACGAAGCGTCACCTTCCGCCTCTTTCAACAGCGCCCAAACCCGCTGTGGGGTGAAAGGCACCTGCGCATTGCGCACGCCCTTGTCCCAAAGCGCGTCGATCACCGCGTTGGTCACGGCTGCCATCGCGCCCACCGTGCCCGCCTCGCCGCAGCCCTTCATGCCCAGCGGGTTCTGGATCGAGGGCACCGGATGCGCCTCGAAGCCATAGAACGGCAGGTCGGCGGCACGCGGCATGGCGTAATCCATGAACGAGCCGGTCAGCAGCTGGCCGTCCTCGTCATACACGGCGTTCTCCATCAGGATCTGCCCCACGCCCTGCGCCACGCCGCCATGCACCTGGCCCTCGGCCAGTGTCGGGTTCACGAGGTTGCCGAAATCATCGACCACCGTGTAGCGCTTCAACTCCACCTGCCCGGTCTCCGGGTCCACCTCGACCTCGCAGAAATGCCCGCCGTTGGGGTAGCTGCGCCCGTCGAGCGTGGCCTTGCCCTCATGGCGCAGCAGATCCTCGCGGCCCTTCTGGCGTGCCATCTCGGCGGCGTCGATCATCGTCGGGCGGCGGTTGGAGCCGGGTGCACCAAAGCTGCCATCCTCAAACTCCACCTCATCCACGCCCAGCTCTTCGGCCACGAAAGGCGCGAAGGCCTCTACCATCACGTTGACGGCAGCGATGGTGGCGTTGGTCTGGGTTGTCACCGAGCGCGAGCCGCCGGTGCCGCCCCCCGTGGCGATCCGGTCAGAATCGCCCTGCACCACCCGGATCTTCTCCACCGGAATGCCAGAGCGTTCTTCAAGGAAGGCCGCATAAACCGTCTCATGGCCCTGCCCGTTGGATTGGGTGCCCACCATCAGGTCCACCATGCCGTCCTCGGCAAATTCCACCGTCGCGCCCTCGGTCGGATCCCCAAGGATCGACTCGATGTAATAGGCCAGCCCATAGCCGCGCAGCTTGCCATTGGCCTCGCTCTCGGCCTTGCGGGCCTTGTAGCCCTCAAGATCGGCGGCCTTTTCCACATCGGCCAGAACCGCATGAAAATCGCCCACATCGTAGAGCTCGCCGCTGACGGATTTGTAGGGGAACTGGTCGGCGGGGATGAAGTTCTTGCGCCGCAGCTCCCACGGGCTGACGTCAAGCTGGCGCGCCGCCTCGTCCATCATCCGCTCCAGCACAAAGATCGCCTCGGGCCGCCCCGCGCCGCGATAGGCGTCCATCTGCGCGGTGTTGGTATAGTAGCCCTTGCAGCCCAGATAGGCGGTCTGGATCTGGTAGGTGCCGGGAAAAACGCGGGCAAAGAGAAACGACTGGATATACTGCCCGAAGCCCGAGTTATAGGCGCCCATGTTCGAGCGGTTCTCGCATTTGTAGGCGGTGATCTTGTGGTTCTCGTCGAAGCCCAGCTCGGCGATGCTCACAAGGTCGCGCCCGCCATGGTCGCTTTGCAGCCCCTCGCCACGCTCGCTCATCCAGCGCACCGGATGGTCAAGGTACTTGGCGGCCCAGGCTACCACGCAATGCTCCGGAAATTCCTGCCCCTTCAGGCCAAACCCGCCGCCCACATCAGGATGCGTGACCCGCACGTTCTCCTCTGCCAGCCCGAGGTGCCGGGCAAGCGAGGCCTTCTGCCCCCAAACCCCCTGCCCGCTGAAACACAGGTGAATGCGCCCGTCGGCCCACTCCGCCCATGCGCCGCGCGGCTCCATCGAAACGATCATCACCCGGTTGTCGACGATTTCGAGCTTCACCCGATGCTTGGAGGCCGCCAGCGCCGCATCGGTGGCCTCTTCATCGCCCTGCGCCCAGTGATAGGCCATGTTGTCGGGCGCCTCTTCGTGCAGCGGCTCGCCGCCGGGGGCCAGCTCCATATGCGCGGGCAGTTCCTCGAAATCCAACTCGATCGCCTCGGCGGCATCCTTCGCCTGCTCCGGCGTCTCGGCAATGACCACCGCAATCGGGTCGCCTACAAAGCGCATCCGCTCTTCCACCAGCACCGGGCGCTTGGCATCGGCCCCCTTGGAGCCGTCCACATTGGCCACCCGGGCGCCTTCCAGCAGCAGGTCCACCCCATCGGCCTTCATCTCGGCCGCGCCGGCCACCAGCTTCACGCCCGGCATCTCGCGGGCCTCCTCCAGCCCCAGCGACACCAGCTTCCCATGGCCCACCGGCGAGCGCAGGAAATGGGCAAACAGCGCACCCTCGGGCACCGTATCCTCAAGATATTGCCCGTGTCCGGTGAGAAAACGCTGGTCTTCCACCCGTTTGAGAGACTGGCTTTTTCCGAAAGCGTTCATGCTGCTGACTCCTCTTCGCTGGCCCGTGAGACACTAGCCTTCATGGCCGCACTGTCCAGAGCCAGCACGGGCTTTCCCTCTCCCCGTCAAAGAGGTATCCCCTCGCCCCAAGCAAAGCATGAGCCGGAGAGCCAACATGGCAATGGAAAAGACGTTCGACGCAAGCGAAGCCGAAGGCCGCATCTACGCGGCATGGGAGAAGGCAGGCGCCTTCGCCGCCGGTGTCGCCGCGCGCCGCCCCGAGACCTATTCCATCATGATCCCGCCCCCCAACGTGACCGGCTCGCTCCACATGGGCCACGCCTTCAACAACACGTTGCAGGACATTCTCATCCGCTGGCACCGTATGCGCGGGTTTGACACGCTCTGGCAGCCCGGCACCGACCACGCAGGCATCGCCACCCAAATGGTCACCGAGCGCGAAATGGCGGCGGGCGGCGAGCCGACCCGCGCCGAGATGGGCCGCGAGAAATTTCTTGAGCGCGTCTGGCAGCAAAAGGTCGCCTCGCGCAGCACCATCATCGGCCAGCTCAAGCGCCTCGGTGCCTCCTGCGACTGGTCCCGCGAGGCCTTCACCATGGGCGGCGCGGCGGGTGACCCGGACGCCGGTAAAGGCGCGCCCAACTTCCACGATGCCGTCATCAAGGTCTTCGTCGACATGTACGAAAAGGGCCTGATCTATCGCGGTAAACGCCTCGTGAACTGGGATCCGCATTTCGAAACCGCCATCTCCGATCTCGAGGTCGAAAACATCGAAACGCCCGGCCACATGTGGCATTTCAAATACCCGCTGGCGGGGGGCGAAACCTACGAATACGTCGAGAAGGACGAGGACGGAAACGTCACCCTCCGCGAGACCCGCGACTACATCTCCATCGCCACGACACGGCCGGAAACCATGCTGGGCGACGGCGCCGTCGCCGTTCACCCATCAGATGAACGCTACGCTCCAATCGTCGGAAAACTTTGCGAAATCCCGGTTGGCCCCAAAGAGCACCGCCGGTTGATCCCGATCATCACCGACGAATACCCCGACCCCACCTTCGGCTCCGGCGCGGTCAAGATCACCGGCGCCCACGACTTCAACGACTACGGCGTTGCCACCCGCAACAACATCCCGCTCTACCGCCTGATGGACACCAAGGCGAACATGCGCGACGACGGCGAGCCCTACGCCACCTGCGCCGCCCGCGCCCAGCAAATCGCCAACGGCGCGGAGTTCACCGAGGCCGAGGTCGACACGCTCAACCTCGTGCCGGATGACCTGCGCGGCCTCGACCGCTTCGAAGCCCGCAAGAAGGTCGTCGCCCAGATCACCGACGAAGGCCTCGCCGTCATGATCCCCGCCCCGCCGGATGACGAGGGCGAGGTCTGCTTCGACGGCGGCATGATGCCCTACGTCGAGAACAAGCCGATCATGCAGCCCTTCGGCGACCGCTCGAAGGTCGTCATCGAGCCCATGCTCACCGACCAGTGGTTCGTCGACGCCGAAAAGATCGTCGGCCCCGCGCTGGATGCTGTCCGCAATGGCGAGGTGAAAATCCTCCCCGAGTCCGGTGAAAAGACCTACTACCACTGGCTCGACAACATCGAACCCTGGTGCATCTCCCGCCAGCTCTGGTGGGGCCACCAGATCCCGGTGTGGTATGGGCCGAAATTCGACGAGTCCGGAGAGCTAATTCTTCGGGAGACTGAGCGGTTTTGCGCGGGTAGCTTTCAAGAAGCACGGTTAAAGGCTTCGGCCCATTATGAGCGCCTTCTCGGTCAAACCTTCGACGTGATTGAATACGACTATGATCAAGACGCAATCGTCTCGGACGAATTCGTGCAGAAGTTCAAGAGAGAGCACCACAAGTCGGAATCTCTTGAGTCCAGTCGCGAATGGAAACTCAACCGTGGCCAAGGAAAAATCTGGATTGGGCGCGACCCGGACGTGCTCGACACCTGGTTCTCCTCCGGCCTCTGGCCCATCGGCACCCTCGGCTGGCCCGAGCAAACCCCGGAGCTGGCCAGATACTTCCCCACCTCCACCCTCGTCACCGGGCAGGACATCCTCTTCTTCTGGGTCGCCCGGATGATGATGATGCAGCTTGCCGTCGTGGGCGAAGTCCCCTTCACCGAGGTCTACCTCCACGGCCTCGTCCGCGACGCCAAGGGCAAGAAGATGTCCAAGTCCGTCGGCAACGTCATCGACCCGCTGGAGATCATCGGTGAATACGGCGCCGACGCGCTCCGCTTCTCCTCCGCCGCCATGGCCGCCCTCGGCGGCGTGCTCAAGCTCGACACCCAGCGCATCGCCGGCTACCGCAACTTCGGCACCAAGCTGTGGAACGCCGCCCGCTTCGCCGAGATGAACGGCGTCTTCGAAGCCCGGCCCACCGAGCGCCCGCAGCCCCAATCCACCGTCAACCGCTGGATCATCGGAGAGCTGGCCAAAACCCGCGCAGCCGTAGATGACGCGCTGCAAAACTATCGCTTTAACGATTCCGCGCAGGCGCTCTACAGCTTCACATGGGGCACCTTCTGCGACTGGTACATCGAGTTCTCCAAGCCGCTGTTCGACACGGATGCAGCGCAGGAAACACGCGAAACCATGTCCTGGGCGCTCGATCAGGTGCTCATCCTGCTGCACCCGATCATGCCCTTCATCACCGAGGAACTCTGGGCCGAAAAAGGCCACGAAGGCTTCGTGATGCACGCCGAATGGCCAGAATACGGCCCCGAACTGATCGACGCGCAGGCCGATACCGAGGTCAACTGGGTCATCTCCCTCATCGAGGCCATCCGCTCGGCACGCGCCCAAATGCACGTGCCCGCCGGCCTGCATGTGCCGCTCATTCAAGTGTCCCTCACCCCCGAGGGCGAAACGGCCTATGCCAACAACGAGGCCCTCATCAAGCGCCTCGCCCGCGTCGGGTCGCTCACAAAGGCCGACGAGATGCCCAAAGGCGCCATCACCATCGCCGTTTCCGGCGGCACCTTCGGCCTCCCCGTCGCCGACCTTATCGACATTGATGAAGAGAAGGCCCGGCTTGAAAAGACCCTCGGCAAACTCGCCAAGGAAATCGGTGGGCTGAACGGGCGGTTGAAAAACCCCAAGTTCGCCGAAAACGCTCCGCCCGAGGTGGTCGAGGAGGCGCAGGCCAACCTCGCCGAGCGGCAGGAAGAAGAGGCGAAACTCAAAGAGGCCCTCGCTCGCCTCGCAGAGATCGGATGATGTAGGGTGGGCAATCTGCCCACCTTTCCTCACACCTCCTTCATCGCAAAGGCCAGCGCCGCCCCCCCGGCGGCGATCACGGCAAACACCGCCAGCACCACCCCCGGCCCCGTCACCGAGGCCAGCACGCCGAAGGCGCCGCCCCCGAGCAGCGCTATGCCCACGGTGGTGTTGGCCACCGCCGTGTAGCTCGCCCGCTGCGCCTCAGGTGCAAGGTTCACAAGGTAGGTCGAGCGCCCCACGCGGACGCCGCGATAGCTCACCATAAGGCCAAACAGCACCAGTGGCGCTGCCCAGGCCGTGCCCATCGCGCCCGCAAGCAGCACCGCCGCCGCCAGAAAGCCCGCCGCCACCGCGCCCGAAATCGCCAGCACCAGCCGGCTCGACCGGTCCGCCAACCGCCCCCAGATCCAGCCCGAGATCAGCCCAGCCAGCGCCGAAGCCGCCAGCATCGCGCCCAAGGCGCCCCAGCGGTCATCCCCCGCCTGCCCGGCCAGCATCACCAGGTAGGGCGGCGCCAGCGCGGTGGGCAAAAGCAGCACCCGGGCCAGCACGAAGCGGCGCAGGTCGGCATCCTCCCGCAGCAGCACCAACTGCCCCAAACCAGTCGCCTCGCCTTCGGCATCGCCGGGCCGGTCCTCCTCGCGAATTGTCGCAAAAATGCAAGCCGCCCCCAGCCAGGCCGCCCCTGCCAGCGCAATCGCACCGGCCACAAGTTGAAATCTTTCAAGCAGCCCCAGCATCAGCAGGCCCGCAAACAGCAGCACCCCCGCCGAGGCCAGAGAGGCCGCAAAGCCCGTCACCGTGCCCCGGCGCGGCTTGTCCACCGTCTTGCCCAGCACGTCCTTGTAGCTCACCGAGCAGACGCTGCGCGCCACCGCCAAAACCGACAGCGCAGCCACAATCACCACGCCCGCCGCCCAGCCTTCCAGCAAAAGCGCCGCCGCCAAAATCACCAGCGCCGCCACGCCCTGCCCCGCCGCGCCGCCGGCCCAAGCCCACTTGCGCCGCCCCATCGCCCGGATCCGCGCCGCGGTGAAGAGCTGCGGCACCAGCGCCCCGGCCTCGCGCACCGGCACCAACAGGCCCGTCAACGCCGCCGGTGCACCGAGCGCGCCCATCAGCCAGCTCAGCACCAGTTTCGGGTCAATCAATCCATCTGCCAGCTTCGAGAGCGACAGAGACGCCGCGTGGCGAAAGAAGTTCCCCGCCTCCGCCTCCCGCGCTTCCTGCGTGATATCCTCGGCCCGCTCCGGGCCATCCTCTGTCAGCGTCTCAAACGCCCGATCCGTGAATGTCATGCTGTATATACGCCTCTACCGTCGATCGGTTCATTCATCGCCCGTTTTCGGTCGCAGATGAAAAAATGCGCCTGATCTGTTAGGCTCGGCCCTACGCTGCCCGAGCGCGCAACCGCTGCGCTCTCCCGTCACGTCAGAAGGATTCGTCATGCCATGTTGCCGCAACCTCCTCGCCGCCCTCGCCCTCCTTGCCGCCGTCGCGCCCGCTGCGGCCTCGGCCCAGCGCATGTCCGTCCTCACCCTCGGCCCGGGTGAAGCGCTGGACGGCCCCGATGGGTGGTCGATCTTCCGGACCGAGGGCTTCTGCCTCGCCGTCGGCTCGCCGCCCGAGGCCGGACGGGCCTGGCCCCGCCCGATCTTCGGCAGGATGCGCACCCGGGACGGCGGCATCATCGGGGCCATGGGCGACCCCGCCACGAACGATGCCGAAAACCTGATCGAAAACACCGTCGCCATGTTCTTTTCCATCGACAGCAGCGGCACGGTGGAGGCGCCGGTCAAGGCTGTGCTCTTCGGCATGGGCGATCCGATGGGGCTGATCCCCGTCATCGTGCTGAACGACAAGGATTACACCACCATCGACACCGCACTGCGCCGTGGCAATGCGCTCAGGCTCAAGCTAGTCTCCACCCCGGAGTCTGGCGAGGCGGCCACCCTCATCGAGGAGAGTTTCAGCCTTTCGGGCTCCACTAAGGCCAGCAACGCCCTCGCCGCCTGCCTCGACGGCTGACCGTCCCCCGCCGCTTCACGCCACACGCGTTGACACCTGCCGCTGGCGGGTGCATTGGTGCGCCTACGACATAACCCGCAACCGGGCGTTCCGTGGGCGCCAAACCGACGAGGAGAGCCGATATGGCCCAAATCTCTCTCACCTTCCCCGATGGCAATGCACGCGACTACGAGGCCGGGATCACCCCTGCCGAAGTTGCCGCCTCCATCTCCAAATCCCTCGCCAAATCCGCCATCTCCGCCATGGTCGACGGCAAGCACCACGATCTCGCATGGCCGATCGAGGCCGATGCGCAGATCGCCATCAACACCATGAAGGATGACGCCCCCGCGCTGGAGCTCATCCGCCACGACTTCGCCCACGTCATGGCCCGCGCCGTGCAGGCGCTCTGGCCCGATGTGAAGGTCACCATCGGCCCGGTGATCGAGAACGGCTGGTATTACGACTTCGACCGCGCCGAGCCCTTCACCCCCGAAGATCTCGGCCAGATCGAAAAGAAGATGAAGGAAATCATCAACAAGCGCGATCCGGTCCGCACCGAGGTCTGGCCGCGCGACAAGGCCGTGGCGCATTACGAAGCCAACAACGAGCCCTACAAGGTTGAGCTGATCGAGGCGATCCCGGGCGACGAGCCGCTGCGGATGTATTGGCACGGCGACTGGCAGGATCTCTGCCGCGGCCCCCACCTCCAGCACACCGGCCAGCTTCCGGCCGATGCCTTCAAGCTGATGAGCGTCGCCGGGGCCTATTGGCGCGGTGACAGCTCCCGCCCGATGCTCCAGCGCATCTACGGCGTCGCCTTCAAGAACCGCGAAGACCTGAAGGCCCACCTCACCTTCCTCGAAGAGGCCGAGCGGCGCGATCACCGCCGCCTGGGCCGCGAGATGGACCTCTTCCACATGCAGGAAGAGGCCCCCGGGCAGGTCTTCTGGCACCCCAACGGCTGGACGATCTACACCGCCCTGCAAGACTACATGCGCCGCAAGCAGCGCGCCGGTGGCTACCGCGAGATCAACACGCCCCAAGTGGTCGACCGCAAGCTCTGGGAGGCCTCCGGCCACTGGGAAAAGTACCAGCACCACATGTTTCTCGTCGAAGTCGACGAAAGCCGCGATGGCGAGAATGACGACGCCACCAAGGCCAAGGACCACAGCCAAACCCGCATCAACGCGCTCAAGCCGATGAACTGCCCCTGCCACGTGCAGGTCTTCAACCAAGGCCTCAAGAGCTACCGCGACCTGCCCCTGCGGCTGGCCGAGTTTGGCTCCTGCGCCCGCTTCGAGCCCTCCGGCGCGCTCCATGGCATCATGCGCGTGCGCGGCTTCACGCAGGATGACGCCCACATCTTCTGCACCGAGGAGCAAATTCAGGAAGAATGCGCCCGCTTCATCGACTTCACCGCCGACATCTACCGCGAGCTTGGCTTCGACAACTTCGAAATCAAGTTCGCCACCCGGCCTGAAAAGCGCGTCGGCTCCGAAGAGAGCTGGGATTATGTCGAGAACGCGCTGGAATCCGCCATCAAGGCCGTGGGCCGCGACTACACGCTTGAGCCGGGCGACGGCGCCTTCTACGGCCCCAAGCTCGACTTCTACCTGACCGACGCCATCGGCCGGGTTTGGCAATGCGGCACCTTCCAGGTGGACCCGAACCTGCCCGAACGCCTCGGCGCGGGCTACATCGGGCAAGACGGCGACAAGCACCGCCCCTTCATGCTGCACCGCGCCTGCCTTGGCAGCTTCGAGCGGTTCATCGGCATCCTGATCGAAAACTGGGAAGGCAAGCTGCCCTTCTGGCTCGCCCCCCGGCAGGTTGTTGTCGCTTCCATCACTTCGGAGGCCGATGATTACGTCAACGAGGTCGTTGCCGAGCTGCAAGCCAAGGGCATCCGCGCCGAGGCCGACATTCGCAACGAAAAGATCAACTACAAGGTCCGCGAACACTCGGTCGGCAAGGTGCCCGTCATCCTCGCCTGCGGGGGCCGCGAGGTGGAAGAGCGCACCGTTTCCGTCCGCCGCCTTGGCGAAAAACAGACCTCGGTTCAAAGCCTTGCGGATATCATCGCAAGCCTCGCCGCCGAGGCCACGCCCCCCGATCTGGCGTAACATCCCTGACAGCCACGTGAGCGCCGCGCCGCACCCCGCTGGGCGGCGCTTTCATTTTGTAACCATATGTCGGCCCCTCACGGCTTTGTGGGGACGAATGTTACAGAACACCGCAAGCACCTCACGATCGAAACTTCGAATTTTCAACACCTTAGCCGTTTGAGCCAGTTTTTCTGCACCGCAAAAGCCCATGCCCCACATAACGGCCCCGTGTGTTCACAGGCCTGTCAATGGCGCGTGATCACCCGCAGCGACTAGCTTTTTGACATCCCCGGATGGATGACCCGGGGCCACGATACACCGTGAAAAACCAAACCAACCCAAGGGGATACCCATGTCCAAAACCGTCAAAACCCTCGCCGTTGCCGCTTCGGTCGCCGCTGCCATGACCGCCGCTCACACCGCCTCCGCGCAAGAGCAGGAAAAGTGCTACGGCGTTTCCATGGCTGGCGAAAACGACTGCGCCGCCGGCCCTGGCACCACCTGCAAGGGCACCTCGACCGTGGATTACCAGGGCAACGCCTGGACCCTCGTTCCCGCCGGCACCTGCGCCGACATCGAGCTGCCCGCCATGGGTGACACCGCTCGCATGGGCTCGCTTGAGCCGCTTGAGCGCGACCTGCCCAAGTCCTAAAGCCTTCGCGCCCGGCTCCACGGGGCCGGGCGCACCCCTCGTCCTTGCCAGAGGTGCCCCATGTCCTCACCAGATTTCCGCCTGCCCGCCGGGGTTGGCGTTGGCTACAAGTCCCAGCATTTCAATGACTTGGTGAATGACCCGGGCCGCGTGAGCTGGCTCGAAATCCACGCCGAGAACTACATGGGCGATGGTGGCCGCCCGCTGGCCCAGCTCCGCCACCTTGCCGAGCGCTTCCCCATCTCCGTCCACGGCGTTGGCCTCTCCATTGGCGGGGAAGCCCCGCTGGACGCCGACCACCTCGCCCGCCTCAAGCACCTTTGCGACTGGCTCCAGCCCGCCAGCTTCTCCGAACACCTCGCATGGTCCACCCACGAGGGCGCCTTCCTGAACGACCTGCTGCCGCTGCCCTACACCAAGGCCACGCTCACCCGCGTCTGCGACCACATCGACCAGCTTCAGGCCACGATTGGCCGCGCGATGATGCTCGAAAACCCCTCCACCTACCTCGCCTTCACCGAAAGCGAGATGGAAGAAACCGACTTTCTGGCAGAGATCGCCCGCCGCACCGGCTGCGGATTACTGTTGGATGTCAACAACGTATACGTCGCCTGCACCAACCAGCAGCGCGACCCGCTTGACTATATCGAACATTTCCCGCTGTCCGCCGTCCACGAGATCCACCTCGGCGGACACGACGAACAAGCCGATGAGCACGGCGACCGCCTGCTGATCGACAGCCACGATGCCGAGGTGGTCGATCCGGTCTGGCAGCTCTACCGAGAAACCATCCGCCGCGCTGGCCCCCGCCCGACGCTGATCGAATGGGATGCCGACATCCCCGACTATCCCACGCTCGAAGCCGAGGCCGCCCGCGCCGCCGACATTCTCCAACCGGTGGCCGCATGAGCCAATCCGCCTTCCATAGCGCCCTCCTCGCGCCGGATGCCCCCGTGCCCGATGGCTTGGTGGACCCAAAGGGCCGCCCTGCTGGCAAGCGCTTCGATGTCTATCGCAACAACGTTGTCGTTTCCCTCAGCGAGGCGCTGGCAGAGGCCTTCCCCGTCCTGCTCAAGATCGTTGGTGACGAGTTTTTCAGTGCAATGGCCGGCCACTACGTGCGCGCCGAGCCACCCCGCGATCCGCGCATCGCCACGTGGGGCGCCAGCTTCCCGGCCTTCCTCAAGGCCTTCCCGCCCGTCGCCCATATCGCCTACCTCGCCGATGTCGCCCGGCTGGAGCAGGCCCTGCGCGAAAGCTACCACGCAGCCGACAGCACCCCGGCCGACCCGGCGCAGATCACGCCGCAGAGCCGCCTCGTGCTGGCACCCTCCCTGCGCTCCGTCGCCTCGCCCTACCCCATTCACGCCATCTGGCTCTATACCCGTGGCGAAGGCCCCAAGCCCGAGGCGCAGGCCCAAACCGTTCTCGTCACCCGCCCGGGGTTTGACCCGCAGCTCACCCCGCTGCCCCCTGCCGCGGGCGCTTTTCTCGCCGCGCTGGCCCGCGGTGATACCCTCGAAGAGGCCACGCCCGATGGCCTCGACATCACCAGCACCCTCGCCGCCCTGATCTCTGGCGGCGCAATCACGGAGGTTCAGCCATGACCCGCCTTCTCAGCCTCTACGATGCCGCCGCCCTCCGCCTTGAAGGGGCCGCGCCTTGGCTTATCCCCAGCCTCGCCCGCCTCGTCTTCGCCGGGGTGCTGCTGGTCTATTACCTCAACTCCGGCCTCTCGAAGTTCGGCGAAGGGGTGCTCGGCCTCTTCCGCCCCGACGCGGGGGCCTATGTCACCATCTTCCCAAAGGCGATGGAGGCCGCAAATTACGACGTGAGCCAGCTCAACGTCTTCCACTGGGCCGTCACCCTTGCCGGCACATGGGCCGAGGTGATCCTGCCGGTGCTCATCGTCATCGGGCTCTTCACCCGCCTCGCATCACTCGCGATGATCGGCTTCGTCTTCGTCCAGAGCGTGGTTGATGTTTACGGCCACGGCGTGAGCGGCGGTGATATCGGCGCATGGTTCGATGCCCCATCGGGGGCCTTGCTGCTCGATCAGCGCGCCTTCTGGATCTTCGCCCTGGCCATCCTCGTGCTGCGCGGCGCGGGGCCGATCTCGGTGGACCGCGCGCTCACCGCCTTCCGCCCCGCCGCCGCGCCCGCGTAGGGTGGGCAATCTGCCCACCACCCATCACGCCAGAACGGCCGCCTGCACATCCGGCCCCCAACCGAGCCAAAGCTGCCCGTGCTTTTCCACCACGGGCCGCTTCATCAACGTCGGGTGCGCGGCCAGCAGGGCCAGCGGCTCCTCCGCCCGTTCAGCCTCGCTCAGCTGCCGCCACGTGGTCGATTTCCGGTTCACCAAAGCGTCCCCGAAGACCGCCCAAAACCGGCCCAGCTCCTCAGGCGTAAGCGGGTTTTCGCGCACATCCTGCAGCACCCCGCCACTCGTTTTCACAGCCTTTCGGCAAGTATCGCAGGTTTTTAACCCATAAATTTTCATCGCATTCGCCCCTTTTTTCGCCAGTACTTGCGAGAATCCCCGCAATTTACCCGCTTTGTCTTGCGTTTTTTACATCACGCCACAATCCTCTGACCTACGGAGACTTCACGACCGATACTGCCTCTAAAGCGGACCGGAAGACTGAAGACCGGACTGCATACGGCCCTCAGGTTAAGGGCCGGACTATAAGAGGGAGATACGGAATGCCCACCGGCACCGTGAAATGGTTCAATACGACTAAGGGTTATGGGTTTATTGCGCCCGATGATGGCGGCAAGGATGTGTTCGTTCACATCTCGGCCGTAGAGCGCGCAGGCCTGACTGGCTTGGCCGACAATCAGAAGATCAGCTACGATATGATCCCCGGTCGGGATGGCCGCGAAAGCGCGGGCGACCTCAAGCTGCTCTAAGCGGCAGATCAGGCCAAGCACCTGACACCCAGTGAAAAAAGGCCGTCGGATCACTCCGCCGGCCCCTCTCCTTACACTTGGTTGGCTGGCCCTATTCGTCGGGCTCAACGCCCTTGCCGCCATGCCAGAGATAGCCCGTCGACGCTTTGCGGCGCACAACCTTCTGGCGCCGCACCGGGGCAGGCGTGGCCTTCATTGAAGCGTAGCTCACTTTCTGGTTCGGCGTGCCACAGGAGATCACGCCGCCGATGGTAACGGGCTGTAGCCCGGTCGGGCAAAAGTTCTCACCCGGGTAGGCATAAATACGGGGCGCATCAGGCTTGCCCTGCGCCATCACAGCACCCGCCCCAAGGATCAAACCGGCGAAAGCCAGCGAAACACGTCCAAACATCATATCTCCTTCGCCCATCTCAGATGGGGGCCAGAACCGCCGATCTGCCACAGTTTGACCGCGTTTCTGTCACATTTCAATTTCCAGAATGGAAACGGTGTGTTGATAAATCGTTAAGCCACGCTCTCCGGCGCGACCGAAACCGCCTTGAGCACGGCAAACACCTCGCGCCCCGGTGCCAGCTTCAATGCCTCGACCGAGCGGCGGGTAATTCGCGCCAGCACCACCTGCCCGCCCGCATCCAGCCGCGCAATCGCGCCCGGCCCCTCGCCAAGCCGAACGTCACTCACTGTCGCGGGCCAAACGTTCAGCGCCGATATGCCCTGCGGCCTTTCGGTCGCCAGCATCACGTCCCCCGCCGCGATATGAACCCGCAAAACCGAGCCTTCCGAGTGGTTTACCGCCGGAAGGTGGAGCTTAAGCCCACCTGCTTCCAGCTCTGAAAGCCCGTCATCGTGGTGCCGGATCACCCGCGCCTCGACCACCGAGCCCGCGGCCCGCGGGCCAAGCGGCGTCACCCGCGGGTCTCCCAGCACCTCTGCCGCGGGCCCTTGCCGAAGCACCTTCCCGCCATCGAGCGCCACCACCGTGGTCGCCAGCCGCGCCACCTCGGCGGGCGCGTGAGAAACATACAGCACCGGAACGCCCATCTCGTCGCGCAGCCGCTCGAAATAGGGCAAAATCTCCGCCTTCCGGGCCTCGTCCAGCGCCGCCAGCGGCTCATCGGCCAGTAGCATCCGTGGCCCTGCCATCAGCGCCCGCCCAATCGCCACCCGCTGCCGCTCGCCGCCCGAAAGCGCACCGGGCCGACGCCCCAACAGCGGCCCGATCCCCAGCATCTCCACCACCCGCGTCTCCTGAGGCCCGGCCTTGGAAAACCACCGCCCATAGCGCAGGTTCTGCGCCACGGTGAGATGCGGAAACAGCCGCGCATCCTGAAAGATGCAGCCCATCCGGCGCTTGTGCGCGGGCAGGTTCACGCCAAGGGCGCGGTCAAACAGCACCTCGCCATCCACCGCAATCCGCCCCGCCGCAGGCCGTGCCAGCCCGGCCACCGCGTTGATAATGCTCGTCTTCCCGGCCCCCGAGCGGCCATAAAGCACGGTGATCCCCGGCGGCGCGGCAAACGCCACATCCAGCGTGAAGCCTCCCTGCTCCACCTTGATCGCCACATCCAGCGTCATTGGCCCGCCACCCGTGCGGCCACCCGGCGCGAGAGCCATTCGCTCAGCAGCAAGGCCCCCATCGCCACCACCAGCGACACCACCACCAGCCGCCAGGCCGAGGCCTCTGCGCCCGGCACCTGCATGAAGTTATGCACCGCCAGCGGCAGGGTCTGGGTTTCGCCGGGGATGTTGGAAACAAAGGTGATCGTCGCGCCGAATTCGCCCATCGCCTTGGCAAAGGCCAGCACGCCGCCCGCGATCACGCCCGGCAGGATCAGCGGCAATGTCACGGTGACAAACACCCAAAACCGCGAGGCCCCCAGCGTTGCCGCCGCCTGCTCCAGCTTCGGGTCCACCGCCTCGACCGAGAGTCGTATCGCCCTGACAAGCAGAGGAAACCCCATGATCCCCGCCGCCAGCGCCGCGCCTGTCCAGCGGAAGGCGAAGACCACGCCAACCTCGGCCAGCGCCCCGCCCAGCCAACCCTTTGTGCCGAAGGTCAGCAGCAACAGGTAGCCGGTGACGACCGGCGGCAGCACCAGCGGTAAATGCACCAGCCCGTTGACGATCTCGCGCCCCGGAAAGCTCCAGCGGGCCAGTGCGACAGCCACGAAAATCCCCGGCGGAAGCGCAAAGAGCGTCGCCCAGAAGGCCACCTTGAGCGAAAGCGCAACCGCCGCCCACTCCTGCGGGTCAAGCCAGCTCACTCTGCCACCAGCCCAAAGCCGTGGCGGGCAAAAATCTCTGCGGCTTCATCGCCTTGCAAGAATTCCTTCACCGGCGCACCCGCCCCTGTCAGCGCCGCCACCGGGTAGAGGATCGGCGGGTGGCTGCCCTCCGGAAACCTGGCCACCACCGCCACCCCCGGCTCCGCCTGCGCATCTGTTGCATAAACAAGGCCCAGCGGCGCCTCTCCCAGCGCCACCAGCGCCAGCGCCGCGCGCACGTTGTCGGCCTGCACCACGCGCGGCCCCACGCTCTCCCAAAGCGCCAAGCTCTCCAGCGCCGCCTTGCCGTAGATCCCTGCGGGCACGGCCTCCACCAGTGCCATGGCCACCCGGTCATCGCCCTTGAGCTGGTCGAGCCCGACGCGCGGATCATCCGCCCGCGACACCAACACCATGGAATTGCTCAGCAAATCAGCCCGCTCCAACGCCACGCCCTGCGCCTCCAGCCAGTCCACCCAGTCCGGGTTGGCCGAAATGAACACATCCGCAGGCGCCCCCGCCTCAATCTGCCGAGCCAGCGCCGAGGAGCCCGCGTAAGAGACCCGCGCTTCCCCGCCCCAGGCGGCCACCACCTCGTCCATCGCGCCCTTCAGCGAGGCGGCGGCAAACACCGTCACAGGCTCGGCCCGCAGCGGCAGGCAGGCCAAGGCAACCAGAGCTGAAAGGAAAATCCATTTCATGGCGCAAACCCTAGCGCCCTGCCCTAGGGTGGGCAATCTGCCCACCACCCCACCAAGGTGCTATCGCCGCAGCCACTCGCGCAGCACGCAACGCGGACCTTCCTCGCGCAGCACGGTTTCGCCCGCTAGCCGCCATTCGGCCTCGTCGAAGGCCGGCATGAAGGCATCCGCCCCCTCCACCTCCAGATCGACCTCGGTGATCAGCAGCCGGTCGGCATCTGCCATGAAGGCCTTGAAAACCCCTTCACCGCCAATGCCATAAACCCGCCGATAGCCTAGCTCCTGTGCGTAATTCACGGCTACATCAGGGCGGTGAAACGTGTCGACGCCTAGGTCGGTGCGCGACGAGACCACAAGGTTCAGCCTGTCCGGCAAGGGCCGCTTCGGCAGGCTCTCCCATGTCTTGCGGCCCATGATCACCGCGCCGCCCAGTGTTTCACGCTTGAAAAATCGCAGGTCTTCGGGCGCCCGCCACGGGATGTCGCCATCCTTGCCGATTGCCCCGCTTCGGTCGCGTGCAACGATCAGGCTCAACATCGGAGCGTTTCCTGCTCTATTGCGCCCGGGGACAGGGCCGAACGCAATTGCCGTGCAATCGCTTCCTCGGCCCTGTCCCCGGCCACGCGATCCATGTGAATCAGGAAACGCATTAAACCGCCACCGGCGCCTTGATCGCGGGCGCAGGATCATAGCCCTCGATCACGAAATCCTCGAACCGGAAGTCAAACAGGCTCTCCACGTCCCGCGCCAACCGCAGCGTCGGCGCTTCGCGCGGCTCGCGTGAAAGCTGCTCGCGCACCTGATCCATATGGTTGGAGTAAATATGCGCATCGCCAATCGAATGCACGAACTCCCCCGGCTCATACCCCGTCACATGCGCCAGCATCACCGCCAGCAGGCTGTAGCTGGCAATGTTGAACGGCACGCCAAGGAACATGTCCGCCGAGCGCTGGTAGAGCTGCAAATGCAGCTTTCCGCCCAGCACCCGCACCTGCCAGAGAGTGTGGCAGGGCGGCAGCGCCATCTCGTCCACCTCGCCAGGGTTCCATGCGCTGACGATCAGGCGACGCGAGTCCGGCGTGGCCTTGATCCGCTCCACCAGCGTTGCAATCTGATCGACCGAGCGCCGTTCGTAAAGCCGCTGCCCGTTCGCCACCGCATCGGTCGGCACAAGCTGCGGGAAATCGCGCCACTGGCGGCCATAAACCGGGCCGAGATCGCCGTTTTCATCGGCCCACTCGTCCCAGATGCGCACCCCGTTCTCTTTCAGATACCGAATGTTGGTATCGCCGGAGAGAAACCACAGAAGCTCATGGATGATCGACTTCAGATGCAGCTTCTTCGTCGTCACCAGCGGAAACGAGCGGCTCAAATCATAGCGCGCCTGCAAGCCAAAGGCGCTGACGGTGCCCGTGCCGGTGCGGTCGCTCGATTGCTCGCCGCGCTCCAGCACCTCCCTCAAGGCATCAAGATACTGCTTCACCGATTCCCCCAGTTTGCTGCGCCCCTGCTCTACCACATCTCGCGACCCGGCGAAAAGCGCCCCCCGGATGTGGTAAAAGCGCTTTAAGGGCGATAGTTCGGCAACGGTTGCGCCTTTCGCGGGCAGGTGACCTCACAAATCGTTGACTTCTTGGCCCAGCGCAGGAAACCTAGCCGCCAAATAAGAGCAGATACAAAAAACGGACGAGTCCACCATGCGCTCCAGCATTACCGCGATCACACTCCTCACCTCCCTTGCGGCCTGCTCGGGGGGCGACCTCAACCCGGTGACCAGCGGGCCTGCCGCAGGCGAAGAGACCGGAACCGACAGCGGCAGCCCGGCCGATGACAGCGCGGTCACCACCGGCACCACCACCCGCCGCCTTCAGGGCGATGTCACCGGCATCACGCTAAACGCTGACAATACGCTCACCATCGACAACCTGCCTTTCGACGGCCCGGAAGGCACTGTTGACGAGCGCTACACCTACATGGGCCTCGCTGCTGTGGAAGCCACTGGCAACCCCTTCCAGCAATATGAAAGCGGCGACGCGACGGCTGAGACCAACAGGCGCAAGTACTTTGCAGTTTACGGCGCTGGCACCTACACCACAGCCTCTGCTGTCGCCACCGGCGATTACAACCGCTTCGGCTGGGGCGGTGCGCAGTATACCCGCACCGGCGTGTCGGCCCCCGACATCGCACGAGATGGCGAAGCTGTCTACGAGGGCAACTATGCAGGCGTCCGGGTCTCCACCTACGGCACTGGCTCCGGCGATGTAACCTTCACCACCGCCACCGCCACAATCGAGGTCGACTTCCTGGACTTCGAAACCACCGGCGCGATCGAAGGCACCATCGGCGTACGCAACGTTTACGACACTGCCGGAAACTTCCTTGGCACGCTGCCCTCCATCGCGCTGGCCACCGCCTCTGCCGATGATCAGGGCTTCATCTTCGACGGGTCTGCAACATCACTCGACCGGACCGGCACCAACGCCGGCGACACGTTTGAAACCGGTTCGTGGGAGGGCGCCTTCGCCGGCCCCAACTCCGAAGAGATCGTTGGCCTGATTGTCATCACCGGACCGGCCTCTGAAACGGGCGTCGATGCGAGCGGCGCCCCGGACCCGGACGTGGTCGATACCTTCGACGCGCAGGAAACCGGCGTCTTCATCGCAACGGATCCGTAAGCCATGCGCCCGGCCCGTGGCTTCGGGCTTTTGCTGGGGCGCAGCTTGCTTGCGCTCCTGCTGCTGACGGCCCCTGCCCTCGCGCAATCGCGCACCGTAACCCCGGAAGAAACCCGCAAAATCGCCGCCCAGGCGGTGCTTTCGGGGCAACCGGCCTACGGGCTCGATCTCGCCCGCGCGCTCCTTGCGCTCGACCCCGGCGATGTGGCTGCCGCCACCACCGCCAGCCGGGCCGCACGTGCGCTGGGGCGTTACGATGAGGCGCAAACCTATGCCCGCCAGGCCTGGAAATCCGCCTCGGGTGACAAGGAGCGCTACCACGCCTCCATCGCCATGGCGCAGGCCCTTGCCTCGGATGAAAAGCGCACCCGTGCCCAGTTCTGGCTGCGCCGCGCAGCCGAATATGCCCCCACCGATGCCGCCCGCACCGGCGCGGAGCGCGACTTTGCCTATGTGCGCGGCCGCAACCCTTGGCGCAGCTCCGTAACCCTCTCGCTGACCCCTTCCTCCAACATCAACAATGGCGCAGCCTCCGACCGGATCGAGATTGACGGCCTCAGCTTTGCCCTCTCCGGCGATGCGCAGGCGCTCTCGGGCACCGAGCTGGCCCTCGGGCTTTCCACCGAATACCGCATCCGCTCAGGCCGCCGCACCATCCTGCGCTTTGGCGGCAGCGTGGAGGCCAAGCGCTACTGGCTGTCTGGCGAGGCACAAGATCAGGCACCGCAGGCCGACGCGAGCAATTATGCCTATACCTCCGCCGAGCTGTCCTTTGGCATCACCCGCGCGCCCAAACCCCGCCCGCGCGACGCGAAGGGCCCCGGCTTTGGCCTCTTCGACGCCGAGCTTGCCATCGGCAAAAGCTGGTATGGCGGCGAAGAGCTGCTCACCTACACCCGTGCCCGCCTTGGCCAAACCTTCCGGCTTGCGCCCAAAACCTCGGGCTGGGCGGCTGCCCTCGGCGAGTGGCAGGACCGGATCGACAACCCCGCCCGCTCGCTCTCTTCCAGCGAGCTCCAGCTTGGCGTGTCGCATCGGTTTGACGCGGGCCGCTTTACCGTTATCGCCTCCACCAAGGAGGTGAACTCCGACAGCGCCCTCGTCGCCCATTCCGCCCGCAAGATCTCTGCCGCATTCCAACTGGCAGAGCCGGTCTTCACCGCCGAAACCACCCTGTCTGCCGCCTTCGAACACCGGGACTATGAGGGCGCGCTTTTCGGCTCCGAACGCGAGGATGACCGGCTTAAACTCAAGGTGAATTTCTTCTTCGCAGAGGCCGACTACTACGGCTTTGCCCCCGAGGTTGGCGTGAGCTGGGAGAAGAACGACAGCACCGTCGACCTTTACGCCACCGAAACCTTCGGCATCACCTTCGGGCTCAAATCCACCTTCTGATGGACCCGCGCATCCACATAGACGGAGGCACGCGCCGGCTTGAGCGCGGCTTGGGCGATTGGGCCCGCCGCCGCCTGCCGGGCTGGCTGGCCGAACTGGTCATGTTCACCCTCAAACAGGGCTGGGCCGCGCTCTTCGGCGGGCTGCTGCTGGTGGCAATACTTGCCACAAAGGCCATCTGGCAGCCGGGCTGGCCGGTGGCGCGCTATGATTTTCTCGTGGTCTTTGCGCTCGCCACGCAGGTGCTTTTCCTCTGGGCGCGGCTGGAAACATGGGAGGAAGCCAAGGTCATCGCGCTCTTCCACCTCACCGGCACGGCAATGGAATTCTTCAAGGTGCAGGCGGGCAGCTGGTCTTACCCCGAGGCGGGCCTGCTCAAGATCATGGGCGTGCCGATGTTCTCGGGCTTCATGTATGCCTCCATCGGCAGCTACATCGCCCGGGTGGCGCGGATCTTCGAAATGCGCTTTGCCCCCTACCCGCCGTTCTGGATGACTGTGGTGCTGGCGGTCGCGATCTACGTCAACTTCTTCGCCCATCACTTCCTGCCCGACATCCGCCTCGCGCTCTTCGCCGCCACCGTGCTGCTCTTCGCCCGCACCCGCGTCTGGTTTTACGTCGGCACCCACCCGCTCTGGATGCCGCTGCCGCTCACGGCCTTTTTGGTGGCGTTGATGGTTTGGGTGGCCGAGAATATCGGCACGGTAACAGGCACATGGGCCTACCCGGGGCAGCATTGGACGGAAATGGTGAGCTTTTCAAAAATGGGGTCGTGGTATCTGCTGCTCTTCGTGGCCTTCGTCACGGTCACCCTCGTGATGCGCGACTTCCTCTACCGTACGCCCCAACGCCCGCCGCGACGCCCCCTGCCCCATGCCGAGGAGGAGGCCAGCGCATGAGGCTCTTTACGCTGCTGATCTCCCTGGCAGGCCCCGTGGCTGCCGATCCGGGCACCGATCTGGCCACGGCGGCGGAGGAGCAGGTTGGCGTGACGGTGATCTACGATCCGGCCTATGTCGGGCTGGCGTTTCCCGGCGGCGACCTGCCCCGCGAACGCGGGGTCTGCACCGATGTGGTGATCCGCGCCATGCGCGACGCTTGGGGCATCGACCTTCAGGCCGTGGTCAACGCCGATATGAAGGCGAATTTTGCCGCCTACCCAACGATCTGGGGCCTCAAAACCACCGATCGCAATATCGACCACCGCCGCGTGCCCAACCTCGAAACCCTCTTTACCCGCGCCGGGGCCGCCTTGCCGCTCACCTCCGACCCGGCGGGTTTTCAGCCCGGCGACATCGTCAGCTTTCGCCTCACCGGCTCAAACTTGCCGCACATCGGCATCATCGCAGCGGACCGCGCCGCCGATGGCACTCCGCTTGTCACCCATAACATCGGCTGGGGCACGCGCACCGAGAACATGCTGTTCGACCACCCGATGACCGGCCATTTCCGCCTAGCCGAGCCCGCCCGCGCCTGGCTCGCTGCGCGATGAGCCTGCGCCGCCCGTTCATTTTCTTGCGGCAAGCACTCCGGGGAGCGCGAGGGGCTGGCCCCTCGCTCGCCACCTGCGCCATGCTCGCGCTGCCCGCTGCGGCGCAAGACAGCTGCCGCCAGGCCCTCGCCCTCGGCCTCGATGTGTCCGGCTCCGTCGATCTTGAAGAATACCGCCTCCAGCTCGATGGCCTCGCTGAAGCGCTCTCTGACCCCGTGGTTGCCACCGCCCTGCTCACCGGCACCGACCGACCGGTGCTGCTGGCGGTCTACGAATGGTCCGACGAGAGCTTTCAGCGGCTGCTGATCGACTGGATCGCCATCACCACGCCCGACAGGCTTTCAGGTGTGGCCCAGCGGCTGCGCGAAACCCCGCGCCAGCCTGCGCCGCACACCACCGCCATTGGCGCGGCCATGCTGTTCGGCGCCGCCCTGCTCGCCCGGGCCCCCGCCTGCTCCAAGCGCACCATCGATCTCTCCGGCGATGGCAAAAACAACTCCGGCCCGCGCCCGCAAGACGTGCGCGACACACCGCCCCTCGCGGGGATCGTGGTGAACGGACTGACAATCGGCCAACCCCCTCTTGATCACGCAACCCCATCGCTGGGCGAGCTTTCGGCCTATTACAGGGCGCAGGTGATCCACGGGCCGGGTGCCTTTGTGATGACGGCGGAGGGGTTTGACTCCTATGCCGAGGCCATGGCGCGCAAGCTGCTCAAAGAGCTTGAAGGCGCTCCGCTCACATCCCTGCCCGCGCGCGGCACCCGCCGCATTGCCGCCAACCCGTGACTCCGCCACCTCCCGCCGGCCAGCTGCCAGCGGCCCCAGCGCGGGCCTGGCCCCAGGTCGCTGCAGCGCGGCTTAGCAAAGCCGGCGGCCATTGCGCGGGCAGCTTTCGGTGGCCGCACTCAGCTTTCGGTGGCCTCGCTTCGCTCGGCAAGCACCCAGCCAAGACCGTTCCCTCAGAATCCCGCCCACGGTTGCCCGCGATGAGCCCACACCGCGCAAACAAGCGCCCGCCTAGAACATCCCGCCTAGTAAATATAGCGGATCTGGTCGCCCCAATAGCGTTCCATCCGGCGGAGCGCGGCGGTGATCACCTCCAGCCCGTCCATGTCGATGGCCCCGCTGGTCTGCAAGCCCTCGGCATGGCGCTCGAAGAGCTCGGCCACCAGATCGCGAATGTGGCGGCCCCGCTCGGTCAGGCGCACCCGCACCGAGCGTCGGTCAATCTCGCAGCGCTGATGGTGCATGAAGCCCAGTTCCACCAGCTTCTTGAGATTGTAGCTGACGTTGGAGCCCTGATAGTAACCGCGCGTCTTCAACTCGCCGGCCGTCACCTCGTGGTCGCCCACGTTGAACAACAGCAGCGCCTGCACCGCGTTGATCTCCAGCACGCCGACACGCTCGAACTCATCCTTGATGACATCGAGCAGAAGCCGATGGAGCCGCTCCACCAGTGCCAGCGTTTCGAGGTAGCCGCCCATAAAGCCCTGCCTCAGGCTGGGGGCGACGGGGGAATGGATGCTCATGGCATTCTCCGCCAGTTCTTGTCTGGCATTCCCTTACCGTGCGAAACCCTTAGAACTCGTTAAGTCCTGACAATTTTTCCGCAGATCATCGGCGTTTGCACCACGATCTTCGCGCAATTCGCCCCTTACGCCTCGCGCAGCTGCGCATCCGGCGCCACCCGGCGCAGCATTGCCAGATGGTGCCCCGGTGCCGGCTCCAGCCCGGTGACCCAGCGCAGCAAGTCCTGATCGGCCTCATCCATCAGCGCCTCGAAGGCATCCAGATCCGCCTCCGAAAGCCCGGCCATCTGGCTGTCGGCAAAGCCGCCCAGCAGCAGGTCCATCTCCTTGATCCCTCGCCGCCACGCGCGGATCTTCAGGCGTTTCAGCCTGATCTCTCGGGTCTCGCTCACGCCGTGGCCCCCAAAGCTGCCTCCAACCGCGTCTCCAGCCGCTCCAGCCGCTCCGCCTGAAGCGACATCTCGCCCCGCACCGCGCGGATTTCTGCCAGCAGGCCTGCGAGCTCGGCTGGCGCGGTGGCGGGCACAACGCCCTCGGGCAGCGGCGCGTCAACCCCCGGGCCCTCGCCCGAAAGGAGCCAACGCATCGAAACGCCCAGCATCCCCGCCAGCATCTGCAGCTTGTTGGCCCGCGGCTCGCTGGCATCACCCTCCCAGTGCTTCACCGTCTTCACCTTCACACCCAGCCGCTCGGCCAGTTGCTTCTGGCTCCAGCCCAGCGCCTCCCGCGCCCCGGCCACCCTGTCTCCAAAAGTTGCCGTCTCCGCGTCAAACCAGCTGCCGCTTTCGCTTTCCATCTCGTGCCTTCTCCTCTTGCCACCGTTTTGGCGCTTGAACGCCCATCCGCCCGGGCCTACTACTCGGCCCCGTCCGCACTCAGACCGGAGCACCAAATGGCCTTCCTCTCCGACACGCTCACACGCGTGAAGCCCTCGCCCACAATCGCCGTCTCCAACCTCGCCGCCGAGCTCAAGGCCGCCGGCAAGGATGTGATCGGCCTCGGCGCCGGCGAACCCGATTTCGATACGCCCGACAACATCAAGCAGGCGGGTATCCGGGCTATAACAGAGGGCAAGACCAAATATACAGCCGTAGACGGCATTCCAGAGCTGAAAGCGGCAATCTGCGCCAAGCTGAAGCGCGACAACGGGCTGAGCTATGAGCCTGCCCAGGTCTCCGTCGGCACCGGCGGCAAGCAGATTCTCTACAACGCCCTGATGGCCACGCTGAACCCCGGCGACGAGGTGGTGATTCCCGCGCCCTACTGGGTGTCCTACCCCGATATGACCCTGCTAGCAGGCGGCGAGCCGGTGATTGCCGAGGCCGGGGCCGAGACCAACTACAAGCTTACCCCCGAGCAGCTTGAAGCCGCGATCACGCCCAAGACCAAGTGGCTGATCTTCAACTCCCCCTCCAACCCCACCGGGGCGGGCTACACGTGGGACGAGCTGAAGGCGCTGACGGACGTGCTGCTCAAGCACCCCTACGTCTGGGTGATGACCGACGACATGTATGAGCACCTCGTCTACGACGATTTCGAGTTCTGCACCCCGGCGCAGGTCGAGCCGCAGCTCTACGAGCGCACCCTCACGGTGAACGGCGTGTCGAAAGCCTATGCGATGACCGGCTGGCGCATCGGCTATGCCGCGGGCCCCAAAGAGCTGATCGCCGCGATGCGCAAGATCCAGAGTCAGAGCACCTCCAACCCCTGCTCGATCTCCCAATGGGCCGCCGTCGAGGCGCTGAACGGCAGCCAGGATTTCATCGCCCCCAACAACGAGACCTTCAAGCGCCGCCGCGACCTTGTGGTGGAGATGCTGAACGCGGCGGAGGGCATCACCTGCGCCACCCCCGAGGGCGCCTTCTACGTCTACCCCGACGTGTCGGGCTGTATCGGCAAAACCTCCGAAGGCGGCAAGCTGATCTCGAACGACGAAGAGTTCTGCACCGCCCTGCTGGAAGAAAAAGGCGTCGCCGCCGTCTTCGGCGCCGCCTTCGGCCTCTCGCCCAACTTCCGTGTCAGCTACGCAACCTCCGACGAGAACCTCAAGGAAGCCTGCACCCGCATCCAGGCCTTCTGCGCCGGGCTCAAGTAGGCTGCGCTGACAGAGGGTAGGCAATCTGCCCACCACCAAACCGAAAGGCCCGGCTCAAAACGCCGGGCCTTTTTTGGTGCCCAGCCGCCCTTCCGGCAGGCCTAACGCCGAAACTCCACCAGTTCCGCCATCACCGCCCCATGCATCTCGTCGGCTCGGGCAACCAACGCCGCGAGGCTCTCGGCAACAGGCAGCGCCGCCAGCCCCTCCAGCAGCTCCCAAATCGCACCATCCGCGCCTGGCACGCCCCCGCCCGCCCGGCGCGCCCGCTCGGCCTCGGCCAGCGGTGCAATATCGGCGGCCAGGCCGTAATGCATCTCGTGATCCATGAACCGCACTTCGCCCCGCCCTGTCCCAGCCAAAAGCTGTACAAACAGATTTCCCCCGTAGCCCACACCCACCGGCACCATCCACAGGGCCAAGTCCGAATCGAAGAACGGCAGATCCTCCAGCCGCTCCGGATAACCGCGATGGGGAACGCCCGGCAGGCAACCGAAGAGCGCGCTCAACTCACCGATAAAGGGCAGGTCCTCGCGCGCTTCCCAGGGCTCCAGAACCTCCGACAAGCGGCGATAAAATTCGTTGCTCGCGTCCCACTCCGGCGCATGGTGCCAGTCATAACTCACACCGTTGCGCTCGCGCAGGAAGGCAAGGTGATCGTCGCAGAGAGGCAAGCCAAGCTGCGCCTGCAAACCAGCAATCGCAGCCTCCCCGGCTCCCTCGCCCAGCGCCGCCTGCCCGAACAGCCCGCGCGCCGCCGGGTGGTAGGCGATGGTCTCCTGCAGGCTGCCGCCCCCCGCCACCTCCAACTTCAGCACTACATGGCCGGGCGCCTCCAGATCCGCCTCGCGAAGGGCAAAGTCGTACTCCGCCTGAAGCCCCGGCCCCAGTTTCACTTCCGCGCCACTGGTAAGCTGCCGCCCCGCCGCGTCGAAAACGGCAATCGAAAGCGGCGCTACCGCGCCCTCCTTCAGCCCGTCCACCTCGATCTTCACCCCGATATGCTCTCCGGCAAAGAGCGGCAGGCTGGTGCCCCGCCGGTCAAACCCGGTGTGCCGAAACACCCCCTCCGCCCCCGCCCGCGCCGGTGACACCGCCTTTATCCTCGGCTCCGCCATGCATCCCTCCTGTCGGCATCCCGGTCAGCCTCCCGCACGGCGCCGCCCCGGTCAATCCGCCCCTGCAGCATCTTGTTGCTGCAGGTATTCACTCCTCCCTCGGCCAGCGCCCCGGCCGCCCCATCTGGCGCACCGCCCCGCCCCCTGCTATCCCTTCTGCGAGAACGAGGGACATGAGGCCGATGGCAGGCGAATTACCCGACTATTACTTCCGCGTGCGCGAAAACGGGGCGGTGGCCTTTCGCGTCGATACCGAAAACCGCCAGCGCCGGATCGAGATGGATCAGATCGCCGTGATCAACATCAAGAACGGCGAGGTGAAGCCCCATGGCGACCGCAAGCTGACCGAAGAGGATGTGGAGGCGATCACCGAGTGGATGACCGAGCGCACCGCGCTTCTGGCCCGCCGCGACATCGACGATATCCACCGCGCGGTGGATTACCTCAACATCACCACCCAATGGGTGCAGTCCAAGGCGGCTGACGAGCAGCTTGAAGAGGTCACCGACGCGCTGCTGCTGGCCATGCATGATCTGCGCTCCGTGCTGGTGCGCAAGAAGGCCGATCGGCTGATGCGGGCCCGGGGCGAAGGTTGAGCGCCCCGCGCGGTTGCCTGCCCCCCGATTTGCTGCCAATCTGCGCCCGCGCATCGTTAATCAATTTGAAAGGGACACCCATGATCCGCAAGACGCTGCCCCTCCTCCTGGTCCTGGGCCTCGCCGCCTGCGTGCAGCCCGCCCCCGAACCCGAGCCGGAGCCCGTGCTCGACGAGAACGGTGTCGAGGTTCTGCCGACCGACGACGTCATCACCGAAGACGAGCTGCTCTCCTAAGCGATCCGGGCGGGGCCACCGCGCGCCCCGCCCCCAAAGCCGCCGACCCGGGCCGCGAAGGCCGGACAACGCGCGCCCAAAGCACCCCCACGGGACGGCGCGACACCCCGGGCCAGCCGGTGCCGCGCCTGCGGTCCACCGCTAAACTTCGTCTTCGGTTGTGTGATATCTCTCCGGACGAACTGCCGGTGCCACCCCGCCCCCCGCCATGCCCGCGACCGGCCATCCCAGCCACTCTCCGGCCCTTGCGGCCCTCATCGCAGCTGCGAAGAGCGGCCAGAGGGCGCGATGAGCCGCCTCTGTGCCCTACTTGGCAAACCCCAGTTCCATCTCCGCCCGCCACAGTCGCTCCTCGGCGCTGGCGTCGGCCATCTTCAGGGCCTCCAGCACCTTCTCGTGCCCCGCTGCCAGCTCAAACTTCCGTCCCCAGCACTTGTCGAGATGGATGAACTCCCAAATCTGGTCGAGCGTCATGCAGCCGTAACTCTCGGCGCGGTCATAGGCCTCGATCACGCGGGCCTCACGCTCTTCTGCGGTGGGCTCGGGCATATCCGGGCCCAACTCATGCACCGCCCGGCGGCGCAGGCCCCGGCCATGCACACCTGCCAACTCGTCGTATTGCTCGGCCCGCAGCCGAAGGCGGCCAAATCCCGGCGGCGCGTTGTGGCTGGGGTTCTGCGTATGCGTCACCTCCGCGCCGGGCGGTTGCATCGCCACCGAAAGCGCCGCGCCAAAGAGCTGGCCGCGCTGCGCGTCATCCAGCACCGGAATCAGGAGCGACATCACATGCGGGTCGCCATGGCGAAACAGCACTGTCTCCCAGCCCGCGCCCCTGTCCACCGCGCCAACCTGACGGCGGCCAACGATGGGCTCGGCCCGGTTGGCCGGGATCTCCACAAGGTTCAGGCGGCGCAGATGGGCAAAGATGTTGTCCTCGCTCTTCTCGCCCTGATCCGGCCAATCCCACCAGACAACGGCAGGCACCCCGGCGCAAACATCCGTCACCTGTTCAACCGCATAAAGGTTGGGGCAGGCCACAAGATGCGGGCCACGGCTCAGTGCGGGCAGGTCGATCTCGTCGTTGAACAGCGGCACGGCTTTCAGGCCAACATCGCGGATCCGCCCCGGCAGATCATCAAAATGCGCGCCGTCGATCACTGCAAAGATCTTGCCCTGTAGGCGGCGCAGCAGGCTGCCCAACTGGTCCTTCGGTGCGCTCTCACTCATCACGGGGCCTCCTGCTATCGGATCGCCGACATGCCTAGCACCGCTGATGCGGGCGGGAAAGGGGCGCTCAGGCCGGTGCGGGGCCTTCGGCGAAGCTCTCACCAATCCGCACCGAGCGGCCCCAGAACCGCCAGAGCAGCAAAACGCTCGCCACCGCCAGCCCCATCGCGAGGCCAAACCACACGCCCATGCCGCCCCAGCCCAGCGGAAAGCCAAAGGCCCAGGCCAGCGGCGCGCCGACGCCCCAGTAGGAGATGGCAGCAATCCACATCGGCACCCGAATGTCCTGCACCCCACGCAAAAGGCCCATCGCTGTCACCTGCGCCCCGTCAAACAGCTGGAACAGCGCCGCCATCGCCATCAGGCCCACCCCGGTGGCGATGATCGCATCGCGCGCCGGTTCCGCCGGGTCCACGAAGAGGCCAATGAGCAGCCCGGGCACGGCGAGATACATCACCAGCGTCGCCAGCGCCCAGCCGATCGAGAGCGCGAGCGAAACCTGCGCCCCGCGCCGCAGCCCGGCTTCATCCACGCGCCCAAATGCCTTACCCGCGCGGATCGTGGCGGCGTTGGAGAGGCCTAGGTGCACCATGAAGGTGGCACTGGCGATCTGTATGGCAATGCCATGGGCAGCCAGCGCGATGGTGCCGATCCAGCCCATCAGCAGCGAAGAAAAGGCAAAGAGACCGACCTCGGCCAGCAGCGTCAGCCCAATCGGCCACCCCAGCTTGAACACCTGCGCCAGCGCCGCGCCATCGCCCCGCCAGAGACGATGGAAGATGCCATGCTCGGGGAAGATCCGCACCGCGTAGAGCCCCAGCAAAAGGGCCGAAAGCAGGTGGCCGGTGAGCGAGGCCCATGCCGCGCCAACCAGCCCAAGTTCCGGCGCGCCCAGCTTGCCGAAGATCAGCACCCAGTTGAGAAACACGTTCACCACCGCCGCGACAATGGCGATCCACAGCAGCACACTCGTGCGCTCCAGCGCCGAAAGGTAGCTCTTGAGCACCATGGTCAGCAGCGCGGGCAGCAGCGCCACGCCGGCGATCCGCAGGTAGCCCTCGGCCATCGCGGCCAGCTCCGGGTCTTGCCCCAGCGCCACGAGGATCGGGCCAGAAAACCAAAACGCGGGCTGAAACGCCGCCCATGAAAAAGCCGAAAGCCAGAAGCCCATGCGGGTGACGCGCCTGAGCCGCTGCACCCCCTCCTCGCCGCGCTCGCTGGCCTCGGCGACCAGCGGCAGCACCGCCTGTGAAAAGCCGATGGAGAAGATGAAGGCCACGATCCAGAAGGTGCCTGCCAGCACCATCGCCGCCAGCCCGGGCACAGAATACCACCCCATCATCAGCGTGTCGGTGATCTGAATCGCCATCTGCGCCAGATGCCCGCCCACCAGCGGGAGACCCAGCAGCAGAATCGCCTTGGCATGGCCCATATATGTCATCTGATCGCGCATGGCCCCTGCTAGGCCTTCGGCAAGGCTGAGGCAAGACCCATGCTGTCAGCAGCTTTCGCCGGCCTCATCTCGCCCGGAAACGGCCAGGCATGCCCCGCCCTGCGCCGCTCAGAGCGCCCGCAACAGCAACTGCCCGGCCACCAGCACCACCACGGCACCCGCCGCAAGCTCCAGCACCGGCCCGACCAGCCGGAGCGCCGCGCCGCGCCCCTCCAATGCGCTCCACGTGCCCTCGCGCAGCGTCACCGCCATGACCGCCACCGCAATGGTGACCAGCGCGGTGCCAATGCCCATTGCAAACGCCCCGGCAATCCCCGCGCCCGCAAGGCCAAGCCGCCATGTGATGACCAGCAAAAAGAGCGCCCCGGTGCAGGGCCTTATGGCGATACCCGCAATGAGGATGAGAATGTCGCGCAGGCTGCCTGCATTCTCCACCTGCGCCAGCGTCGGTCCATGCGCGTGGCCACAGCTCTCGCACACCGCGCCATCGCCCTCGTGTGCGTGGTCATGGCCGTGGCCGTGTTGGTGGTCGTGATGGTGGTCGTGGCTGTGCGCGTGGTCGTGTCGGTGATCGTGCTCATGGCCATGCACGTGACCATCACCACCACCGTGCGCCACGGCCCCGCCCCGCGCACGCCGCAAAAGCCCGCGCAAGCCGCGCACGGCAAGCCACACACCGATCAGCGCGATGGCCCCGTAAGACGCGGGGGCCAGCACCTCTTCGGTCAGCCCCTCCACCCGGTCGCCGCCCCAGCCCAGCACCGCCAGCGCGCCATAAACCAGCGCCACCGCCGCGCCCGCCTGCGCCAGCGACGACAGCAGCGCCACCACCGAGAGCTTTACCAACGGCACCCGCCGCCCCAACCCGTAACCGCCGATCAGCACCTTGCCATGCCCCGGCCCGGCGGCATGCACCACGCCATATGCAAAACACAGGCCAAGCAGCCCCCAAAGCGCCGCAGGCTGCCCGCCCTTCAGCGCCCGGATCGCCCCGGCCATGCTGCCCTGAAATTCCTTTTGCGCAGAGGCCGCCCAGCGCCCCAGCGCGTCAACCGCACCACTCGCCCAAAGCCCCGCCAGCAGCAGCGCCAGCAAAACCGCCGCGATTACGAGCCAGCGTCGCACGCCACACGAACTTCCTGTGCAAACATATCGCCCACCGGCGGAAACTCCGCCTCGTTCAGCCCCTGCGCCTGCGCCGCGCCCTGCAACTCGTCCAGCGCAGCCTGAAGCTGCTCGGCGGCGGCATCGAAATCGGGCACCCAAAGCTCGGCCTCGCAGCCCTCGCGGCCGGTCAAAGCCGTCTTCGCCGTCACCTCATAGGCCGAGTAATAGGTTTCGTCATAGGGCGACAGGATCACAACGCCCGCCGGATCCACCGGCTCCGACAACCGCCGCAGATGGCTGGAAGATACCATGCCCTCCGAGAACCCCGCGCCGATCTCCTCGGGCGGGCCCAGTGGCACCTTCACGCCATCGACGGTCAGATGCGTGTCGCCCTCAAAGCCCTCGGGCCAGTCCATGTCAAAGCCCTTCAGCGCTTCCAGCTCCGCCTCGGAGGCCTCGCCGTCGTAATCGCTGTCAACGCCGCGCTCTTCGGTGATGTAAAGCGAGGTCAGCTCGTCATAACGCCAGTGCACCCGCACAGCCTCGATCAGCCCCGCCTCGTCAAAGATCACCTCAAAGCCGGTTTCGACAAAAACATGCGGATGCGCCCCCGCCACGCCGGGGAGAGCCAGTGCCAAAGCTGCAAGCAAGTGTTTCATGGCGGCGACCCTACAGCGGCCCCGAAGCCGCCTCAAGCGCCCCCCGCGCCCGCTCGGCAAGATGTGACCAGCTACTCGCACGCCGCAGCCGTGCCACGGCCCGAGGGGTGCTCCAAACCGCTGCGATGAGCGGCCGAAGGCCCCGAAGAGCAGCCCTCGGCCAGGCTCCGTCACCGGGCCGTCAGCCCCGCCGCAACTCCGGGTGCAGGGCCGCCCCAAGGATGTGATCGGCCCCGCGCACCACATGCGCCCCCGCGCTCACCAGCGCCGGGTCAGGCCCCTTCACCACCGATCTGTTGCGCCCCGGATAGTCGAGGCTCGCCAGAAAGTGCCGCATGCAGGCCAGCCGCGCCCGCTTCTTGTCGGCGCTCTTCACGATGGTCCAAGGCGCATCCGCCGTATCGGTGTAAAAAAACATCGCCTCCTTCGCCTCGGTATAATCGTCCCACATATCGAGGCTCGCCTTGTCGATGGGGCTGAGCTTCCAGCGTTTCAGCGGATCGGTCTCGCGGGAGGCAAAGCGCGCCCGCTGCTCCTCTTTCGTGACCGAAAACCAATATTTGAAAAGGTGAATGCCAGAGCGCACGAGCATCCGCTCCAACTCCGGCGTCTGGCGCATGAACTCAAGGTATTCATTGGGGCTGCAAAACCCCATCACCCGCTCCACGCCCGCCCGGTTGTACCAGGAGCGGTCGTAAAACACCATTTCCCCCGCCGTCGGCAGGTGCTCGATATAGCGTTGAAAAAACCACTCGCCCTTCTCTCTCTCCGAGGGTTTGTTCAACGCCACCACGCGGGCTTCGCGCGGGTTCAGGTGCTCCATGAACCGCTTGATCGTGCCGCCCTTACCCGCCGCATCACGCCCCTCAAAGAGCACCACAATCTTCTGCCCGGTCTCGGCCACCCACTTTTGCACCTTCAACAGCTCGGCCTGAAGATCCGCCTTCTGGTGCTCGTAGCTGCGGCGCGAGAGCCGCTTGTCATAGGGGTAAACCCCCCGTTCGAAGGCTTGGCGCAGGCTGTCGGGCTGGGGCGCGGGCAGCGGCGCGGCGTCTTTCGAAAGGGCGGAGGCGATGGCGTTGTCTTCAGGCATGAATGGCTCCTTCTCTGTCCTGCGCCCGAGTCTACCCCGCCCCGCCCCACCCCGCCTTGACACCGCTCAAACCGGCAAGCGGTGGCAACACGCCCGGCCAAGCCGCCAAACCAGCGCACCGCCCGTAGGGTGGGCAATCTGCCCACCACCCCCATGCTTGAAATTTCCGCCATAATAATGCACACTAAAATGCACACTCAGGAGCACACCCAGATGAACCGCATCTTCGCCAGCCAAACCTGCACCATGACCGAGCTGCGCGAGCCCCAAAAGGTGCTCGACCGGGCCAACGGAAAACCCGTTGCCATCATGAAAAACTCCCGCGTCGTCGGCTACCTCGTCCCCGAGGCCGCCACCCCCGAGGAGGAGCCACGCGTGGCGACGATGGAGGAGGTGAGGGAGGCCATGGAAGCCACCCGTGAACAGGCCCAACCCGTGCTGGACTACTTGAAAGACAAATGACCTATCTGCTGCTCGACGCCGAGATCGTCGAGATCATCCACGACAAGGTTCTCAACCCCGGAGAACTCCCGGGTCGCGCCGTCGACAAATCCCTCGACGGTGCCCTCGCCCGCGTCGACAACCGCCTCTACTACGGCATGATCGAAGACGTCTTCGATCTCGCCGCCGCCTACGCCCAGGCCATCGCCTGCGGCCATTGCTTCAACGATGCCAACAAGCGCACAGCCTACCGTTCAATGCTCGTCTGCCTCAAGCTGAACGGCGTCACCATTGCGAACGGCACCGAAGAAGCCGGCAACAAGATTATCGCCCTCGCCCAGCGCAAACTCGATGACATCGACCTCGCCCGTTGGCTCCGTGAAAAGGCCCGCATATGACCCGCCTGCTCCCCGTGGTATTCGCCCTGCTCACCGCCACCCCGGCCCTCGCCGAACGCTACGCCTGCACCGTGGAGGATTTCACCACCTTCTCCCGCGATGACACCGACTTCATCGAGGCCAACAAGCGCAAGACCTACGACCTCACGATTGATGGCGATAGCATCACCCTCGCCATGCATTCGCAGGATTTCGAGAGCAACACCTACAGCTACACCGTCACCCGCCGCGCATTCCTCGACACCATCGCCCGGCGGAAAGACAGCAGCGGCGTCAACCTGCTCGTTCTCCCGCGCCGTCCCTCAGCCACACTCGCGCGCGACGGCCACTTCAGCGCCACCCTCAGCGTGCAATCGAACCATTATACCAACAGCTGGTTGCTGGCCTGTAAGGAGCCCTAGGGCGCAGGTCTGACCCACCCCACCACAGCCTGCGGGTCAGATCACAAACAGGTTGAACCCCTGAAAGAGCAGAAACCCCGCATAGATCCCGATCCAGAGCTGCCCGAAAATTGCAACCCGCAGCCCCCAAGAGCGCACACCCGAAGCGATCAGCCCCGCCGCCAGATACCAGAACCCGAGGGCCATAAAAATCGCGCCCGCCCGCAAGGCAAGGGTCAGCGCCTCCACTTCCATCATGAGTGAAGGCACCAGGAGAAACATCGGCACCGGAAGTATCGCAACCATCGCGACAGGTGTGATCAGGGCCAGCAAAACCGCCGGGATCATCCGAAGCAAACGTGGCCGCAAAGCCGCGCCCCAATGCCCGCGCTGACCGACAATCAGCGCTGCAAGCGTGCCCAGCGGCATTGCAACGCAAAGGGCCGCCAGCGCGACGGCCCAGGGCGGCAGCGGCTCAAATGGCACAGCCAGCAACCACCTCTCAGCGCCCGCAGAATGTGCCATGAGCCCCCAGGCGAGCAAACCCGCAAAAACCACGCCCCCTACGGACAAGGCAAGCCGCGCCGTCTTGCGCGCGGCGGGCCGCTCGGCCAACGGGCCAGTTCCAACATTCCCCACAGTCACACCACCTCGCACCAACCAACACTCCACCCTAGGCGAAGGAGCGGGCCGGTCAATCCTGCCCAACCCCGCTTCCACCTGCCGCCCCCATCCGCTACACTCTCCGCCAACCAAAAGCCCGAAAAAGAGCAGCACCACATGGCCGACGATCTCCTCACGCCCCAGGACAAATCCACCTACGACGCCTCCTCCATTCAGGTGCTCGAAGACATGGAGCACGTCCGCCTGCGCCCCGGCATGTATATCGGCGGCAAGGATGACCGGGCGCTGCACCACATGGTCGCCGAGATCATCGACAACTCGATGGATGAGGCCGTCGCGGGCCATGCCACGTGGATCGAGGTGGAACTGCATGAAAACGGCCATGTCACCGTGCGCGACAACGGCCGTGGCATCCCCATCGGTGCCCACCCCAAAGACCCCTCCAAAACCGCGCTCGAAATCATCTTCTGCACCCTGAACGCGGGCGGCAAGTTCTCGGGCGACAGCTACGAAACCTCCGGCGGCCTCCACGGCGTCGGCTCCTCCGTGGTCAACGCGCTCTCCGATTACCTGCGGGTGGAAGTGGCGCAGAATCGCGAGCTCTACGCGATGGAATTTTCGCGCGGCGTGCCCCAAGGCAAGCTGGAAAAGATCGGCGCCGCCCCCAACCGGCGCGGCACCTCCGTCACCTTCCACCCCGATGCCGAAATCTTCGGCTCGCTCAAGCTCAAGCCGCACCGCCTCTTCAAGATGGCCCGCTCCAAGGCCTACCTCTTCTCCGGCGTCGAGATCCGCTGGAAGTCTGCCATCCCCGACGGCGACACCCCGATGGAGGCCAAGTTCCACTTCCCCGGCGGGCTGGCCGACTACCTCAAGGAGGCCATGGGCGAGGCGACCACCTATGCCGAGGCCCCCTTCGCCGGCACCGTCTCGTTCGAAAAGTTCAACGCCCCCGGCAAGGTCGAATGGGCGATCAACTGGACGCCTTCGCGCGACGGCTTCATCCAAAGCTACTGCAACACCGTGCCCACGCCCGAGGGCGGCACCCATGAGGCGGGCTTCTGGGCCGCGATCCTCAAGGGCATCAAGGCCTACGGCGAGCTGGTGAGCAACAAGAAGGCCACCACCATCACCCGCGAAGACCTGATCACAGGCGCGGGCGCGCTGGTGTCCTGCTTCATCCGCGAGCCCGAATTCGTCGGCCAGACGAAAGACCGCCTCGCCACTACCGAAGCCCAGCGCATGGTCGAAAACTCGGTGCGCGACCACTTCGACAACTGGCTTGCGAGCAACACCAAATCCGCCGGGGCGATCCTCGATTTCCTCGTGCTGCGCGCCGAAGAGCGCCTGCGCCGTCGGCAGGAGAAGGAAACCGCCCGCAAGACCGCCACCAAAAAGCTCCGCCTCCCCGGCAAGCTGGTCGATTGCTCCGCCACCAACCGCGACGGCACCGAGCTGTTCATCGTCGAGGGCGACTCGGCGGGCGGCTCCGCCAAGATGGCCCGCGACCGCCGCAATCAGGCCCTCCTGCCCCTGCGCGGCAAAATCCTCAACGTGCTCGGCGCCGCCTCCTCCAAGCTCGGCTCCAACAACGAAATCTCCGACCTGACACAGGCGCTCGGCGTCGGCCTCGGGACCAAGTTCAACCTCGACGACCTGCGCTACGACAAGATCATCATCATGACCGACGCCGACGTCGACGGCGCCCACATCGCCTCCCTGCTGATGACCTTCTTCTTCACCCAGATGCGCCCGATGATCGACGCCGGCCACCTCTACCTCGCCTGCCCGCCCCTCTTCCGGCTGACCCAAGGCAGCAAGCGCGTCTATTGCCTCGACGAGGCCGAACGCGACGCCTGGCTGGAAAAAGGCCTCGGCGGCAAAGGCAACATCTCGTCAAGCCGCTTCAAGGGCCTCGGCGAGATGGACGCGAAAGACCTGAAAGAAACCACGATGGACCCGGCCACCCGCCAGCTGATCCGCGTGACCATCGACGAGGACGACCCGGGCGAGACGGGGGATCTGGTTGAGAGGCTGATGGGGAAGAAGCCAGAATTGCGGTTCCAGTATATTCAGGAGAATGCGCGGTTTGTTGAAGAGTTGGATGTTTAATCCAGATAGGCACTGCGGACTCTAACCAATCCATAGATCTCTGCGATCATTGGAATTTAGGTAGCGATGCGGATAAACAAAATACGCAGAATCTCGGTTCGCACCACTCTCATTAGCCCCTGAGAAAAGTGGATGCAGGCAGTATTCATCGGTTCGCCCAAAAACCAAACGCCCTGGCACGGCATATTCGAACTCGCAGTCCGCATACAGGCCGGCATCGTCCCTATCCACGACTCGCCCTATCGCACCTATCTCGGTGAGAACCCTCTGAAAATCCTGAAAGCTATCATCAATGTCGAATTGAGGGTTCTTTTTAAGAATATCTCTACCAGAGTTTCTGAACTCGCCCTCTAACTCCTTAGACCCAAAAAACCTCCTCAGGTTCGGCAGAACACTCTCACAGAGTTTTCGGGCAAATGGATATTTGAATCGATATGCGTTAAACACTTCCATATATAGAGTATGCTGTTTCTCATATATCGCACTCACAAGCCTATCACCGTCTATTTTGCGAGGAATATCAGAAAAATCTGGAGAAGCCATCGCAGCATTCAGGAGTAAGATTATTTGCCTCGGAAGCAATTGAGTGTGTCTGGCGAGGTATGCGATTGATGGCTCCTCAACACCCCTACGATTCTTGATTGATGGAGGGAGAAAGTTTTGAAGAACTTTCTGTACATGCTCGCGACGAGTGAGGTCCACCCCTTTGAACTTCGATAACTCACGTGGGTCCGACACGGACAAAAACACGAGGTAGCGCCATGCAACAACTCGCAATAGCTCTATCGGAGACCAATGTAAGACCATGCACCTATGGAAATCTTTAACTATGTTGGAGGAAACATCTTGGAGGTCAAAGTAGGCTTCTGCAGATATCGACATTCTCAAACGCCGGAGCTTTGCGGTATACCCACCAATGCAGCGTAGCAGCCCTCTGATGGTATTGCTTCTCTGAATATCAGCGAGATCGTAGTCCTCCATAGAATCCAGAGTAATAGCTACATACTTTCCATCGCGCTCTAGAGCTTCGTCAATCTCTCGCAATGCCGCTTCAATAAACGCCTGCCTCGGGGCAAGGTATGCAGCTATTACTTCAACAAACAGGCTAAGCCGGTTGAATCTCTCAACTGATTCAAGAGGCAGTTGACGATATGCCTCCATTCTATGGCCAAAACTCTCCCCTACTTCGTCCTCCAACCCAGCCAAGAACGCCCTAGACACCTTCGTTTGCGCTGAGGGGAGAACTCCACAGAGCTCCGTTATTATACTTGCATTCAAACAATCACGCCAGATCGGAGCGGAGTCCTCAGCCGGAATATTTCTATAGTCTCTAATTTCCTTGTAGAGGACTCCTTTAACGGCGCGTATTAGCGCCGCAGAAGAAAGACTGATCTGAATACATCTGGAATCATTCCTCCCCGATTGAGATAAGATCGATGTCTTTCCAGATCCTTTTCTACCAACAATTATTTTTGGGCCAATCTGATACGCCTCCCAAATCTTGGTATCAGCACTGAATACCAAATCTTGAGCTTCAATTGCATCGGAGAAAAGATCAGCGCTGTGCGGCCCTAGGGGCTCTTGGTTTGTAAACACCTCCCGAACCGCATCTGCCACATGGGTTGGCATTCGCTCCAACCCTTCTATCGTATGCAACACTGACATCCCCCACCTCATCCTACATAAATTGATAATGGTGTGATATCGCCGATCATCTGTCAACATTGCTCCCTAATTGGATACCAAAAGCGCGTTGCTTGAACGAAAGCGCTCTGACCCCCCAACGGAACCCCACCTCCCCTTCCCCGTTGTCCCCCCATGTGGCAATGGCTCCAAGACAACCAACCGGCGATCCAGATCATCGTCAGCCTCACCACCACCGTGGTGTGGATCGCCTACCTCCACATCTTCCTCGTCTCCTTCCGCCGCCAGACCCGCTCGGGCCTCCTCATCAACCGCGCGGGCCGCGACGGCCTCGCTGCCCGCTGCATCATCTCCAACCTCGGCTCCGAACCGGCCTATCTGACCGACGTGCTCGCCGAGGTCGAAATCGGTGACACCACCACCACCGCCAGCGTGGTCGACCGGCTGGAGATGTTTGAAGACAGCAACCAATCCCAAACCGCCCAAGGCCCCATGGCCAGCGGCGCCTATATCGACATCGGCAGCTTCGAGGATATCTTTGAGCGGGTCCGCCAGCGCCACAGCAGTGAAGACATCGCCTGCAAGGCCGACCGCATAAAGCTCATCGCCGTCGCCGCCACCAGCCAAGCCCGCGATCTCGTGGCCGCCTACCGCAGCTTCGACATTTCCGGCAGCGGCGAGCACGCGGTGCTGCGCCCGGTCGAAGTTGAGGCGCATCAGGTCCGCTCGTGGCTCCAGCGCCGACGCCTCAAGCGCCTGCTCTCGACGATCCAGCGCGGCGATCGGATGGAGCACTCCGCCTCCTCCGAGCTTTTCGCGCCAGCCAACCTGCCTGCCTCCCGCCGCCCCGCTCCATAGCCCAACCCACAAAAAAGCCCCCCGCGCTTTCACGCAGGGGGCGGTAACTCTTTACCTCAACCGAGGTCAGGCTGCTTTCAGCCCGGCACGCCAGTCGTCCACCTCTTTTTCGGCTTCCTCACGGGCGTAGCCATATTTCTGCTGCACGAGCCCCACGAGCTGTTCACGCTCGCCCTTGGCCTCTTGCAGTTCATTGTCGGTCAGCTCGCCCCACTTCTCGCGGGCGGAGCCTTGCCATTCTTTCCAGTTGCCTTGGATGACATCCCAATTCATAGCAGTACCTCCTTTCGGTTTCTGCCCACATAACGCCCCCGCTCGGTGCGAAGTTCCGCGCTGCAAAGCTCTCGGCACCAAGCCGCCACATAGCAAAACAGCGGGGCCATCCCCCCGCCGCCTGCCCGTAGGGTGGGCAATCTGCCCACCTTCCGAAACACCTCAGCACTCCACGCCGGGCTGGCTGCACAGCCCGCCATCGGTGCGCCCGTCGCCCCAGACGCCGCTGGCCTGCTTCTCCTTGATCGCCCGTTTCGCAGCGGCCTTGGCCTGCTTCTTCGTCGGGTAGGTGCCCTCGTACTGCCAGCACACCCCGCCATCGCAATCCTTGTCCTTAACCGCCGCGTGCCAGCGGTCCTTGCCGGTGTTCCAGATGTCGGGCTTGGGCTTGGCAAAAGCGCCCCCGGCGGCAATCGTCAGGGCGGCGGTAAGCATGATCAGCTGCTTGGTCATCTCGAAAATTCCTTTCACTCTATCCGTTCAAAATCAGGGCCCGCTCGGGCCTGTTGAACAGATCGGAACGCCCGGCAGCCAAAACAACCACCAGTTGATGACAAGTCCCGTCATGAAAGGAAGGATCGCCGAATTACGGCTATTTCTGCAGCGTTTTCAGATACTCCACCAAGTCCGCCACCGGGCGCGATGTCATGATCGGCTGGCCCGTCTCGGCCTTCAGCGGCGTGTCGTCGCCGTCGAAGAGCTCGCCGTAAACCGGCATTGGCGAGCCGTGCGAGACCAGCGGGTCGCGCCCGTCGATCCGCTTGACGACACGCGCCATCGGGAAGGTGCCGGAGTTGTTTAGCGACAGCTCCGTCAGGTTCACCGGTTGCAGCACCAACGCGGGCGCCATCGGCCCCTGCCCATCGGCATCCAGCCCGTGGCAGGTGGCACAGTGCCGCTCATAGAGCAAACGCCCCTCGTGCACATCCTGCGCCTGAGCCATGCCCGCCACCAGCGCCGCCGTGGCCGTGATCATCATCCATTTCATCGTCGATCCTCCTGATGTCTGCCCCGCGCCAATTTTGCGCCCGCCGCGCGGGCCGCGCCATGATCCCTGTCAAGTCGCACCGCGCGCCGCGTTTATTTTTACCACCCGGTCAAAAAACTGTCTGCATAGGTTGTGCATCACTTGTGCATAGGATGTTGCCCCCTGCTCTTCAGGGTTAACGCCTCTCTTGTCGCCCCCGCCGCACCCGTTAAACTCCGCCAGATGCGCCTGTTTCTCGTCCTCTGTTTCGCCCTATTCGCCAGCTCCTGCGGCCGTCCGCTGACCGAGGCGGAGAAGGGATTTTTGCAGGAAATTCATGGCGATGGGGTCGATACCTCCCGGGTGCGCCTCACAACCTGGGGCACCGTTGGCGCGATCGAGCGCACCTACCTCTCCCGCCCCCGCACCACCTGCCGCGAGTTGATCCTGCCTCCGATGAAGGAGAAAACCTTCAAATCCCGCACCGCCGGGCTGGTCTTGTTCAACAAGATTTTTCTCAACCCTGACTGGCACTTGGAAGATTATGTCGAAGGCTGGCCAGAGCAGCTGAACCTGCCTGCGGCGATGTTTCTGGCCCATGAGATCACCCATGTCTGGCAATGGCAAAACCGTCGCCTGACCGGCTATCACCCGCTGAAGGCCGCTGCCGAGCACAAGGGCAATATTGACCCCTATCTGTTTGATCCAGAAAGCAATCCCCGCTTTCTCGACTACCCCTACGAGCAGCAGGCCTCGCTGGTGGAAGAGTTCGTCTGCTGCCGCGCGCTCGATCCGCGAGGCCCCCGCACCGCACGCCTGCGCAGCCTTCTGTCGCAGGTCATGAACCCCGCCCCGCTAGAGCTGTCTCGCCCTGTCGGCAAGGTGCAGCTCCCTTGGGAAGAGGCTGAAATTGAAGGGATATGTTCCTGAGCACGGCGCGGTAAACGGATCTTTCACCTTTTGCGCCACACTGGCCCCGTTGCCCCCATCGCGCGCCCGGCCTAGCCTCGCCGCAGAACACAGGAGACACGCCGATGGGTTACGCCAGTTCCGCCGCCATCATGCTCGCCGCGGGCATCGGCATTCCGATCCTTGCCGCGCTCAACGCCAGCCTCGGGCGGCATGTCGGCTCGCCTGCCTCGGCTGCCGTGGTGCTGTTTCTGGTGGCCGTCGCCGTGGCCCTCGTGACCGCGCTCATCACCGGCCCCGCGCCGCTGGCCCGCTTTGCCACCGCCCCGCGTGAGGGCTTCATTGCCGGGGTCTTCGTGGCGTTCTACGTGCTGTCGATCACCTGGGTCGCGCCGCATTTCGGCATCGGCAACGCGGTGGTTTTCGTGCTGCTCGGGCAAATGGTGTCGTTTGCAGCGATCGACCACTTTGGCCTCTTCGGCGCAATCCAAACGCCGATGACGGCGCTGCGTGGCATGGGGCTGCTGCTCATGGCTGCAGGCGTAGTGCTGGTGCAAAAGGGTTAGCTGGGCCGCGCAACCATCACAGAGCCAGCGTCCGGCAGTTCCTTCAGGCCCTCCAGCAGCACCACCTGCTGCGCAAGCGTCACCACAACGCCATCGGTGACAAGCTCCATGCCGATATCCCCGTCATCCGCCTCCGGGTCTTCCAGAAACAGAACATCCTCCACCGGGTCAAAAGCGGCGATCCGGGCGGTGTAGCTTTCCGGCTCAGAGGCATCGCTCTCCCCGCCCGCATCATCCGCTGCGGTGTCGGCTCCGGCAACGGCAAGCAACTGGTCTTCAACGCCGCCCTCTTCGGTGGCGTCACTCCCGTCAGCATCAAGCAGGTCATCGCCATCAGCGCCCTCAAGCGCCTCATCACCGGCATCACCCTCAAGCGCGTCATCGCCCTCAAGGCCGCCCACCCCGTCGCCACAAGTAAGCGCGCCGCCCTTGGCCAGCAGAGCGCCATCGCCCGCAACGATCCGCGCCTCCTCAGCATCGCCATCATCCTCGGCGGTGCCTTCTTCGGCAACGATCACCGCCTCGTCGCCCTCAGCAACATCCAGCAGATCCTCACCAGCGCCGCCCTCAAGCAGCTCATCGCCCGCCTCGGCTTCCCCAAGATCGTCGCTCGCATAAGAGCGGATCAGGTCATCCTCCTCACCGGTCGAGATCTGGTCTTCGCCCTCTCCGGCGTCCTCCGCATTGGCGTCGCGCCCGCCTTCGGTGCCGCCGTTGCCTTCATCGCGGCTCACGGCATCACCCATGAACCCCGCAAGGAGCATGAGAGGCATTGCCATAATGAGAGACCAGTCCATGAGAGTCACCGTTCATCAGAGTTGACGGCAGCATAAACCATAACGCCCTGCGGATGGGGAAACAGTCTTGCCCGGATTCAGAAACGATAAGCCTCGGGAAACACAAGGATAACCTCGCGCGGACAGGGGTGCGTCAGCCCGCGACGAGGTGCCCTGCATCGAGGCGCACGATCCTGTCCATCCGGGCGGCCAGCTCAAGGTTGTGGGTGGCGATCAGCGCGGCAAGGCCGGTTTCGCGCACCAGCGTCATCAGCGCCTGAAAAACCGTGTCCGAGGTGTCCGGATCAAGGTTGCCGGTGGGCTCATCGGCCAGCAGGAGGGCGGGCTTGTTGGCCAGCGCCCGGCAAAAGGCCACCCGCTGCTGCTCGCCGCCCGAAAGCTCCCCCGGGCGGTGGCTGGCCCGGCCTTCCAGCCCGACCGTGCCCAACAGCTCCAGCGCGCGCGCCTCCGCGGCGTCCTGCTCCACCGCGTTGGCAAGCTGGGGCAGCACGATGTTTTCCAGCGCGGTGAACTCGGGCAGCAAATGGTGGAACTGATAGACAAATCCAACCTGCGCACGCCGCGCCTCGGTGCGCCGCCCATCGCCCAATGCGCCCATGTCTTCGCCCAGCAGCCGCACGGCCCCTGCGGTTGGGGTGTCGAGCAGCCCGGCGATGTGCAGCAAGGTCGATTTGCCCGAGCCGGACGGGGCGACAAGCGCCACCACCTCACCCGCGGCCACCTCCAGCGAGGCCCCGCGCAGCACGTTGATCTCATTCGGCTTTCCGGCGTTGTAGGTCTTCTCGATCCCCGCCAGCCCCAGAACTTCACTCATAGCGCAGTGCCTCCACCGGATCGAGCCGCGCCGCACGGCGGGCCGGGATGATCGTTGCCCCCCAAGAAAGGGCCAGCGCCAGCCCCACGGCAAAGGCCACGTCACCGGCCTGCAACTCGCTTGGCACCCGGTAGATGCCCCGGATCGAGGCGTCCCACACCTCCGAGCCGCTCATCCAGTTGATGAAGCTGACGATGTTGTTCACGTTCAGCGCAAAGAGGCAGCCCAGCACCGTGCCCAGCGCCGTGGCCACCGTGCCAATGAGCGCACCGCAGAGGAAGAACACCCGCAAAATCGCCCCCCGCGTCAGCCCCATGGTGCGCAGAATGCCAATGTCGCGGCCCTTGTTCTTCACCAGCATGATCAGGCCCGAGATGATGTTGAGCGCGGCGATCAGCACAAGGATCGACATGATGATGATCATCATGATGTCTTCGATCACCAGCGCCCGCAAAAAGTTGCCCCAGGCGTCCTTCCAGCTCCACAGGATCATCCGGTCGCCCGCCGCCTGAAGCAGCGGCGTATCCCATGCTTTGATCTCCTCGGGGTCGTCCACCATCACCTCGATTTCGCTCGCAGCGCCATCGAAGTTGAAAAAGCTCTGCGCCTCCTCGAACGGCAGGTAAACCCGGGTGCGGTCAATGTCCCAGCGCCCGGCCTGAAAGATGTAAACCACCTCATAGGCGTTCACCCGCGGGGTCACGCCCATCGGGGAGCGGGTGCCGTTGGGGTTGATGATGCGGATCTTCTCACCCACCGTCGCGCCCAGCTCCTGCGCCACGCCCCAGCCGATGGCGATGCCCTCGTTGAAGCGGGCAATATCCCCTTCGCTCTGTTCGGGCTCCACGATGCGGGGCAGGTTCATCAGGTCATCCGCGCGGATGCCATAGACCTCCACGCCCGCATTTGCCGCTCTCAAGTTGGCCAGCACCTGCCCTTTGACCAGCGGCGCAACCGATGTCACCCCCGGCACTTCGGCAATCCGGTCGGCCACCGTGTCATAATCGGTGATCTGGCGGCTGGTGGCACCGTTCTCGTCAACGTAAACTGCCGCCCGCACAGAGGTGTGCGCATTGGCGCCGATGATCGTATCAACAAAATCGGTCCGGAAGCCCGAGCGCACCGCCATCACCACGATCAGCGCAAAGACCGAAAGGGTAATCCCCCCCAGCGCGATCCAGCTCAGGATCGAAACACCCCCGTCCGACCGCTGCGAGCGCAGGTAGCGCCATGCGATCATCCACTCATAGCGCGAGAATGGCGCTGTTTTTCCTGCTTTTCCGGCCACGTCGGGGCCTCCTGCCTGTTTGCGCGGGAAAATGCGGGGTGGGGCGGTCCGGGTCAAGCGCCAAAGGGGCCGATCACTCGTAGTAGATCGAGATCGGGCGCAGCAGCAGCGGCATCCCCGGCACCTTTCGATGCGACTCCGCCGGGATCACCGGATATCCGCCGGTGCCAATGTAGGGGTGCGCCGCATCGCGCTCGCGCCGTTCCAGCGCCGTCGCCACCCGCAGCAGCGCCGTAAACGGGTCTTCACCCTCGTCGGTCATCGGCGCCATCAGCACATCCCAATCGGTGGTGTCGGTGCGCTCGACGTAATATTGCATCCACATGGTCAACTGGGAGAGATCGGGCCGAAAGACGCGCACCTCCTTGAGCACATCCGTCGTGCGAAAGAGCTGGTGAAGCGCCTCCAGAGAGCCATCGCCGGGGCGGGTTTCGGGCGCATCCCGATAGGCGGCCAGCATGGTGAGAAAGGTCTTGGGCGGAGCGATCGGAGTGCGCCCGGGCTTTTTGGCTGGCGCGGCCGGTTTGGGCTTGGGGGCAGGCCCGGGCCGCGAAATCTGGCCCGGTCCATGGCTGCTCTTCTCCGCCAGCCGCTCCTTGGCTGCCTGCGCCGGTCCGAACCTGTCGAACAGTTCGTAGAACAGCGCCACCCCCTCACGGTCCCCGCCCGCCGCATCGGTCAGGATATCATCCCAGCTCTTCAACCCGGCCTCCGGGTAGGCTTCCCGAACGAACTTCTCGAAATGGTTGAAAAAATAAGAACCCTCCGGGTCCGGCCCCCCGCCGTGCAGCCGGTGGCTGTTCCACCCGTCCAGCCACGCCGCAAGCTCCCTCAACCCGCCGTGGCGCTCCATCCGACCTTTCAGCAGGAGGAGGTTTTCGGCAAAGCCCTCGGGCGGGATCACGCCGGCACCCTCAGAGGTGCCCCTCGTAGATCCCCGCCAGCTTCTGCACGGCGGCCTCGGGGCTGAGCTCCTCGCTCTCGCCAGTGCGGCGGCTGGTCAGCTCCACCACACCATTCTTCAGCCCGCGCGGCCCCACGGTAATCCGCCATGGCAGGCCGATCAGATCTTGCGTGGCAAACTTCGCCCCTGCCCGCTCGTCGGTGTCATCCAGCAGCGGATCAAGGCCCAGCGTCTTCAGCGTGCCATAAAGCGCCGCGCTCGTCGCATCACAGGCCTCGTCGCCCGTGCGCATGTTCACGATCCCCACGTGGAAGGGGGTCACGCCCTCGGGCCAGATGATGCCCTTGTCATCATGGCTCGCTTCAATGATCGCGCCCACAAGGCGGCTCACACCAATCCCGTGCGAGCCCATGTGCACCGGCACCTTGGCCCCGTCCGGCCCCTGCACGTTTGCGCCCATCGGCTCGGAATACTTGGTCCCGAAGTAAAAGATCTGCCCCACCTCAATGCCCTTACCCGCGCGGCGGCGCTCCTCGGGGATCTCGCCGTATAGCGCTTCGTCATGGGTCTCGTCGGTGCGGGCGTAAAGGCTTGTGAACTCGTCACAAACCCCCTTCACCTGCTCGCGGTCATCATAGTCGATTTCGCGGTCACCCAGCTTCAGCTCGGTCACCCCCGCATCGTAAAACACATCGCTCTCGCCGGTATCGGCCAGCACCAGGAACTCATGCGTGTCGTCACCACCGATCGGCCCGCTGTCGGCCCGCATCGGGATCGCCGTCAGCCCCATCCGCTCGTAGGTGCGCAGGTAGCTCACCATGTGGCGGTTGTAGGCGTGCAGCGCGTCCTCCTTGGTGAGGTCGAAGTTGTAACCGTCCTTCATGTAGAACTCGCGTCCCCGCATCACCCCGAAGCGCGGACGGATCTCGTCGCGGAACTTCCACTGGATGTGGTAGAGCGTCAGCGGCAGGCTCTTGTAGCTGGCCACATGGGCGCGGAAGATGTCGGTGATCATCTCTTCGTTGGTGGGGCCGAACAGCATGTCGCGGTCGTGCCGGTCGCGGATGCGCAGCATCTCCGGGCCATAGGCGTCATAACGGCCACTCTCGCGCCACAGGTCAGCAGGCTGCACCGTGGGCATCAACATGGGGATATGCCCCGCCCGCGCCTGCTCCTCATGCACGATCTGCTCGATCCGCTTGAGCACCTTGAAGCCCAGCGGCAGCCACGAATAGATCCCGGCGGCCTGCTGGCGGATCATGCCCGCACGCAACATGTAGCGATGCGAGGCGATCTGCGCGTCGGCAGGGGTTTCCTTGAGAACGGGAAGGAAGTAGCGGCTCAGGCGCATTATTGGTCCTCTGGGGCGATGTGTGTTGCCCCGAGGCTCTAGCCCATCGCGGGCGGGCTCACAAGATTTTGGCTTTGCGCGACGGCTTGGGCGCGGGGCGGTCCTTCCCCGCGGCCTCCGGCTCCGGGCGCGGCTCGGGCACCGCAACCTCGGGCTTGGGCGCGGGCGGCGGAACGGTGAGAGCGGAGAGCTTGAGATAGCGGGTCATCGGGCAGCGGCTTTCATTCTGATGGCTCCAGACTGGCAATTGCCCTTGGGGCAAGCAATCACGCCGCCAGGGAATCACGGCTTTTTCACTGCCCAATCGCGCGTGGCCCTCAATAAGTGGCAAAAGTTGCCGCGCGTTAAGCCAACAGAAAGGCGGAAGCCATAGAACCTGTGCTGTGAAGCATTGAAATGATCCGCATGCGCAATAGCCTGGCCATAGTTCTCACCTTCATTGGCACCATCGCCATAACGCCCGTGGCTGCCATACTGGCCGCGCCGGTGGGCGACGGGCCGGTGCTGATCGTTCTGCCGCCATGGGCTGACGCCGAGGCCGTGCTCGCCGCCTCGGGTGGGCGGCTCATCGGGCCAACACGTGCGCCCTTCGCCATGCTCGCCGCCTACCCGTCCCCCACCGCTGCGCGCTCGGCCCCCGGCCACGGGGCCTGGGCCGTGTTCAGCGGTGGCGCAATCGCCCTTATCTGTGGAGCCTCCGATGCCTAAGTCCGCGCCCCTGCTTCTGACTGCCGATCAGGCGATCGACCCGGGCGTGGACCACGCCCTTGAAGAAGCCCGCGCCAACGCCGTCAAATTGCTGTCGCGCCTCACGCCAGTGATCTGGCTGTTGGCGCTCGCAGCAGAGTGGATGATGGGCGGCAACTTCATGGTGATGGGTCTCGCCGGAGGGGCCTTCACCCTGCTTGGGCTGGCGGCACCCCGCTTCGCCCCCCGCGCCGCCCGCATCCTCGTGGCTCAATCCCTCACCGGCCTGGCGATCTCGCTCAACGCCGCACTCGCAGGGCACCCGATGCAGATCGACAGCCACATGACCTACTTCGCCGTGCTCGCCATGCTCGTTGCCATGGCAGATATCGTGCCTCTGCTGGTGGCGGCGGGCACGATCGCGGTGCATCACCTCGTGCTCACCTTCGCCCTCCCGGCGCTGGTCTACCCCTCCTCCGATCTGGTTCTCAATGTCGGGCGCACAGTGTTTCATGCCATCATCGTGGTGGCAGAAACCTCCGTTCTCACGCTGACAATCCTCAACCGCATCTCCCTGTCGCGAGAAGCCTCTCAAAAGGCTCGTGAAAGCCGGTTTGCAAAGGCGAGAGCCGAAGAGAGCAGCACAAAAGCCCTCGAAGAAGCCAGCCGCGCGACGGAGGCACTGGGGCAGGCGAAAGTGCAATCCAAGGCCGCTGCAAAGGCCCGCTCAGAGGCCGAAACGGCGCTGAAGGAAGTTGAAAAGCGGGCAGCCGAAGCGGCCGAAGCGGAGGCGCGCGAGGCCCGCACCGCGGCAGAACGCAACGAAGCCCTCGCGCGGTTGCTGGAAGTCTTCCGACAAAAACTCGCACGCATGGCCGAAGGTGACCTTGCAGTGCGCGTAACCGAAGATCTGGGCGCAGACTTTGACGACCTCGCCCATCACTTCAACGGTGCCGGCGAGCGGCTGTGCTCCACGATGAACGCAGTCATCTCTCAAGCGGCCTCGATCAATGAGCAATCATGCGAACTGTCGTCTTCTGCCACAGATCTTTCGACTCGCACCGAAAAGCAGGCTGCAACCCTCGCCCAAATCGCGGCCACCCTGAAGGAATTGACGCGCACCATCGAAATCGTGGCCAGCGAATCGTGCGATGCCCGCAAACAGGCTGAAAGCACCTCAACCGAAGCCGCCGAGGGCACAGGCATCATGGCCGAGGCGGTGGACGCGATGAACCGCATCGAAGAAAGCTCGCGCGAAATCCACAAAATTACCTCTGTGATTGACGACATTGCCTTCCAGACCAATCTTCTCGCACTCAACGCCGGGGTGGAGGCCGCTCGCGCGGGCGAGGCCGGGCGCGGCTTTGCCGTGGTCGCTTCCGAGGTCCGCGCGCTGGCCCAGCGCAGCTCCGATGCTGCGCGTGAGATCAATGGCCTCATCTCCAACTCGGTTGGCGAAATATCCAACGGCGCCTCACTGGTGACGAACACCGGCACAGCGCTGGAAGGGATACAGGCCTCTGTCACCGGCATTGTCGAGCGCCTTCGCTCCATCGCCGATGCCACCTCCGATCAGTCGCGAGGCCTGAGCGAGGTGAACGAGGCCGTCTCCGAACTTGAGCGCGTCACCCAGCAGAATGCAGGCATGTTCGAAGAGACCACAGCCGCCAACGCCATGCTCGCAGGCAGCGCCGATGAGCTGAACGCGCTGATGAAGGGGTTCTCGCTTGCCGAGGACAATGCCCCGGTCGCCACGAAACCGCCTCAAGATATACCCGTCATGCCGCCCCTGCGCGCGGCCTCCTAACCTCCGGCCGCGCCCGCCACGCCGTGCAACAAGCCCTGCCCCGGCGGCTGCCGTCAGCCAACAACCACGGCGCAGGCCCGCCCTGGCCCCAACCGCCCTTGCGCCTCGCCCGCCCACAGGCATTATGGGCCCGGAACGAGCACAGGGGCAGGTATGGCACTTCCCGTCGGCACACAGGCCAAATACTGGACACTCGCCGCCGTGGTTTTCTTCGGCGTGCTCTACGTGCTGGGCGACGTGATCCTGCCGTTCATCCTAGGCGGCGCGGTCGCCTACTGCCTTGATCCAGTGGCCGACCGGCTCGAAAGGCTGGGCCTGCACCGCATCGCGGCGGTGATCCTCATCTCCGTTGTCGCCCTGTTGATCTTCGTCCTCGGCGCGCTGCTGATCATGCCCACGCTGGTTGAGCAATCCATCGCCCTCTTCAAAGCCGCGCCGCAGATCTTCTCTGATCTGCGCAACTTCCTCACCACCCGCTTCCCCGACCTGATGGACGGAGAAAGCACCATCTCCAAGTCGCTCGCGAGCCTTGGCGAAACCATCCAGTCCAAGGGTGGCGAGTTTGTATCTTCGCTGGTGGCCTCGGTTTCGGGCATCGTCAACGTGCTTGTGCTGCTTGTCCTCGTGCCCATCGTCGCCTTCTACCTCCTGCTCGACTGGGACAGGATGGTGGCCCGCATCGACGATCTGCTGCCCCGCGATCATGCCCCCACCATCCGCCACCTCGCCCGCGAGATCGACAAGACGCTCGCCGCCTTCATCCGCGGGCAAGGCACCGTTTGCCTCGTGCTGGGCATCTTCTATGCGGTGGCCCTCATGTCCGTTGGCCTCAACTTCGGCCTCGTTGTCGGGGCCGTGGCGGGGGCGCTCACCTTCATCCCCTACGTTGGCGCACTCGTCGGGGGCGCGCTGGCCATCGGGCTGGCCTTCTTTCAGTTCTGGGGCGAATGGTGGTGGATCGGCGCGGTGGCCATCATTTTCTTCTTCGGCCAGTTCCTGGAGGGCAACGTGCTCACGCCCAACCTCGTCGGCCAGTCCGTCGGGCTGCACCCGGTCTGGCTGATCTTCGCGCTCTCCGCCTTCGGCACCCTCTTCGGCTTCACCGGCATGCTCGTGGCCGTCCCGGTGGCCGCCTCGCTCGGTGTGATCGCGCGCTGGGCCATCGGCCAGTACAAGCAGGGCAGGCTTTATCGTGGGCTCTATGATCAGGAGGCCGTGGCCGAGGCCCGAACGCCCAACGAAACCTCCGCCGATATCGCCAAGTCCCGGCTGAAAGACTAGCCCATGCCCCGCCAGCTCCCGATAGATCTCCCGGTGATCGAGGCCACCGGGCGCGATGCATTCTTCATCTCGCCCGCCAATGCCGATGCCGCTGCGCTGATCGACGACAGCCCGATGTGGCCAAACGGGCGGCTTCTGCTGAGCGGGCCGGAAGGGGCGGGCAAGAGCCACCTCGCCGCGATCTGGGCCGCCGATACCTGCGCGACCCGGCTCGACGCCCTCGGCCTTGCACAGCTGCCCCCGCCCGAGCCGGGCAGCTCGCTGCTGGTCGAAGACATTCACCTCATCCTCGGCACCCGCGAGCAGGAAGAGCCGCTCTTTCACCTCCTCAACCGCGCCGCCGCCGCCCCCGCCCGGCTGCTGCTCACGGCGCGCGAGCCGCTTCCGCCCTGCGCCCTGCCCGACCTCGAAACCCGCCTTCAGGCCACCCCCCGCGCGCGGCTCGCCGAGCCGGACGACATGTTGCTCACCGCGCTCCTTGTCAAACACTTTACCGACCGCCAGCTCACGCCAACGCAAAAACTGCTCGATTACCTGCTGCCCCGCATGGAGCGTTCCGCCGCCGCCGCGCGCCGGTTGGTGATCGCGCTGGATCGGCACCAACTCGCCACAGGGCACAAACTCTCCCGCAAGCTGGCGCGCGAGGTCTTGGATGATGGCGGCTTTTCAGGCACATAGAAGGTAAGACCGTCATCCAGACGTGACTTTTCCAGCCTAAACCCGTGCCATGACCCAATCCGACTTCCTCACAGCCGCATATCCGGCCCCCGTCGAGCTTGACGCAGATGACCTGTCCGGGCCGTCGCGCTTCTACAACCGCGAACTCTCATGGCTGGGGTTCAACTGGCGAGTGCTGGAAGAGGCGGAAAACCCGCGTGTTCCCCTGCTCGAACGCATCCGCTTTGTATCAATCTCGGCCACCAACCTCGACGAGTTCTACACCGTACGCGTCGCCGGGTTGCGCGAGCTGGCCCGCGCCGGCAACACCACGCCCGCCGCCGATGGCCTCAGCCCCGCTGAGCAGTTGCTGCTCATCAACACCGATGCCCGCAAGCTCATGGCCCGCCAGCAAGAAACCTGGGCAACCCTGCGCAAGGAACTGGAAGAAAACGACATTTCCCTGCTCGATGCCAAGAGCCTGAGCAAGGAAGATCACGCGTTTCTGGCCGATTACTTCCTCGCGCAGGTGTTTCCGGTGCTCTCGCCGCTCGCCATCGACCCGGCCCACCCTTTCCCGTTCATCGCCAACACCGGCTTCTGCCTCGCACTCCAGCTGGAAAGCGAGAACTCGGGCCGCAAGCTTGATGCCATCCTACCGATCCCCCATCAGGTCGATCGGTTCATCGCCCTGCCTGCGACCGAGGGCAAACACCGCTTTCTGCCGCTCGAAGCCCTGCTGCGCCTGCACATCGGCTCGCTCTTTCCGGGCTACCGCGAGAAGGGCTCCTGCACCTTCCGCGTGCTGCGTGACAGCGACCTTGAGCTTGAGGAAGAGGCCGAAGATCTCGTCCGCGAGTTCGAAACCGCGCTCAAACGTCGCCGCCGCGGCGAGGTCATCCGCCTCAACATGTCCTCCGGCGCGCCCAAGGCATTGAAGGCGCTCATCATGCGTGAGCTGGAGGTGGATGATGAGGAGGTGATCGAAACCAGCGGCATCCTCGGCGTTGCCGACCTCAAGGAACTGGTGATCGACGCCCGCCCCGATCTGCTCTGGCCCAATTTCACGCCCCGCGTGCCCGAGCGCGTGCAAGACCACGAGGGCGACATGTTTGCAGCGATCCGCCAGAAGGACATGCTGCTGCATCACCCCTATGAAACCTTCGATATGGTGGTGCGCTTTCTCCAGCAGGCCGCGCGCGACCCGGATGTGGTGGCGATCAAGCAAACGCTCTACCGCACGTCAAAAAACTCGCCCATCGTCGAGGCGCTCTGCGAGGCGGCGGAAGACGGCAAGTCGGTTACCGCGCTCGTGGAACTGAAGGCCCGCTTCGATGAGGCGGCGAACATCCGGCAAAGTCGGCGGCTGGAGCGCTCTGGCGCGCATGTCGTTTACGGCTTCATGAACTACAAGACCCACGCCAAGATCAGCACCGTGGTGCGGCGTGAGGGCAAGGAGCTGGTGACCTACACCCACTACGGCACCGGCAACTACCACCCGATCACCGCCCGCATTTACACCGACCTGTCGCTCTTTACCTGCGATAAGGCGCTGGGCCGTGACGCGGGCAAGGTCTTCAACTACCTCTCCGGCTACGCCCAGCCGGGCGAGTTGGAAAACCTTTCGATCTCGCCGATCTCGCTCAAGCCCACCCTGCTGAAGATGATCGCCGCCGAGGCCGAGCACGCCCGCGCCGGCAAGCCTGCCGAGATCTGGGCCAAGATGAACTCGCTGATCGAGCCCGATGTGATCGACGCGCTCTATGCCGCCTCACAGGCCGGGGTGAAGATAAGCCTCGTCATCCGTGGCATCTGCGGCGTGCGCCCCGGCATCAAGGGCCTGTCAGAGAACATCCGCGTCAAATCCATCGTCGGGCGCTACCTTGAGCACTCCCGCATCGTCTGCTTTGGCAACGGCCACGGGCTGCCGTCCAAGAAGGCGCGGGTCTATATTTCCTCGGCTGATTGGATGGGGCGAAACCTCAATCGCCGGGTCGAAACGCTGGTGGAATGCACCAACCCCACGGTGAAAGCCCAGATCACCGAGCAGGTGATGGCCGCCAACATGGCCGACACCGCGCAAAGCTGGGTGATGAAGCCCGATGGCAGCTTTTACCGGCCCGCACTCTCCAAGGGCACCCAGCCGTTCAACTGCCACCGCTTCTTCATGGAAAACCCCTCCCTTTCGGGGCGCGGATCGGCGGGGGCTGGCGATGTTCCCGAGCTGACCCACTCCAAAGATTGACCTTCCGCGCGCGCGCCCTCTATCAAGTCAAGGCAAGCACTTCCGGGGAGAGGACATGGACGGATCAGGCGAGCAGCAACGAAGCCTCGGCCCTTTCGGACGCCCGATTTTCGATCACCCCGATGCGCAGGCGCTCTCCCGCGTCGGTGTTATCGACATAGGCTCCAACTCCGTCCGCATGGTGATCTTCGATGGCGCGGCCCGCTCGCCCGCCTATTTCTTCAATGAAAAGGTGATGTGCGGCCTCGGCGAAGGCATGGGCGAAACCGGACGCCTCAACCCCGAAGGCCGCACCCGGGCGCTGGCCGCGATCCGCCGGTTCTATGCGCTGGCCCGTGGCATGGGCATCCCGCCGCTCACCGCCTGCGCCACCGCCGCCGTGCGCAACGCCGATGACGGGCCGGAGTTTTGCGCCGAGATCAAGGCGGCCACCGGGCTTGAGGTCTATGTGGTGGACGGCGAAGAGGAGGCCCGGCTTTCGGCACAGGGCGTGCTCGTCGGCTGGCCCGGCGCCACCGGCCTGGCCTGCGATATCGGCGGCTCTTCGATGGAGCTGGCCCTGCTGGAAGACGGCGGCGTTGGGGCACGTGCCTCCACCTCGCTCGGCCCGCTCCGGCTGAAAACCATCAAGGGCGGTCGCAAGGCCCGCAAGACCGAGATCGACGAAACACTCGATCAGCTGGCCAAGGCCCTGCCCAAGCACAAACGCCTCTACCTTGTCGGCGGCTCGTGGCGGGCCATCGCCAAGATTGATATCCACCGCCGCGGCTACCCGCTGCATGTGCTGCACGACTATCACGCCACCCCTGCCCAGCTCCGCAAAACGCTGGATTGGCTGCGCGGGCGCGATCTGGAAGAGGTGCGCAGCGAAGTCGGCCTGTCCGCCGCGCGGATCGCACTGGTGCCGGTGGCGGGCGAAGTGCTGCGGCGTCTGATGAAGAAATTCGGCACCAAGGAGGTGTGGATCTCGGCCTATGGCATCCGCGAGGGCATGCTCTACGAACAGATGTCAGATCTGATCCGCGCCCGCGATCCCCTGATCGAGGCCGCCCGCTTCGACGAGGCGCAAAACGCCCGCGTGCCTGGCTTTGGCCGCACGCTCTACGACTTCGTCATGCCGCTGTTCCGCAACGCCCGCGCCGACAAGCAACGCCTGATCCGCGCCGCCTGCCTGCTGCACGATGTAAGCTGGCGCGCCCACCCCGACTATCGGGGCGAGGTTTGCTTTGACAATGCCACCCGCTCCAACCTCGGTGGGATAGATCACAATGGCCGAATCTTCGTTGGCCTCGCCCTGCTCCACCGCTACCGCAACGCCGCCCCCGGCTCGCACCTTGAGCCGATGGTCGAGCTGCTCTCGGACCGTGACCGGCAAATGGCCGTGGTGCTCGGCAAGGCCATGCGCTTTGGCGCAATGTTCTCGGGCAACAACCCCGAGGCCATGTGCCGGATGGAATACCGCCCGAAAAAGAAAGAGCTGAAGCTGGTGCTACCCCGCGCAACCGCCGACCTCTACGGTGAGGTGGCCGAGGCCCGGTTCAAGTCGCTGGCAAGCGAGTTGGGCTGCGAAATGCACGTCCGGCTCGCTGGTGACTAGCCGCCGGTGAGAGCCGGGGCACCAGCACCCGCTGGCGTCACAACTCGATTTCGCCCTCTGGATCAAACTCCGGAAGCCTCGGCCGTTCAGGCGAACGCTCCATCTCCTCGGGCGTCTTGCGGCGGATGATGATGTCACCGTTCTCCAGCCGCTCAGGCGGGTGATACTGATCGAACTCGCCAATCATCTCGGCCAGTTCCGCCATCTGCGGCCCGATCTGCTCGGCCAGATCGCGCATCACCGGCTCCATCTCCCGCGCCATATCCTTCAGCGCGGGCTCCATCTCTTCGGCAAGACCGCGAAAGAAGAGCAACATCCCCTCTTCCACGAGGTTAAAGCCCTCATCCATATCGCCACGAGGCCGGGGCTCGGCCTCCTGTGCAACAGCCGGGGCAATGGCGAGCGTGCTCGCAAGGGTCAAGGCAGCAAGGTGTTTCATGGCCTCAATATAGGCACGCGCGCACGGCGTTTCAAAGTCACGTCACCAGATCGACGCTGACAGGGAAATGATCGGAGGCGGCTAGCAGCGCCTCTCGCAGTTCGGGCAGCGCATAAATTGCCGGATCATCAAAGGGATGCCATATCCGCCAGCCCGCCGCCCGGCTGGCCAGCCCGGGCGACAGCATGAGGTAGTCGAGCAAGGCGCTCAGATAGCGCTTTTCCTCACGAATATAGAACCGGGCCGAGGTGTCATGGGCCTGCATCACACCGCCCGCCATCGCCTGCCTTGCATGCGGGTCCACAAGCCGCATCGGCGCGGGCTGGTCCGCCCCCAGCACAATCTCCATCCCCGAACGGCCAAACAGCGCCTCGTATTCATCCAGCCCCGGCCCGTCGTTGAAGTCCCCGGCCACAACCAGCGCCTCGCCCCTCGCCAGATGCTGCTCCACCCGGCGGCGCAGCCAGATGGATTGCGCCAACTGCTTGCGCCGGTTGGCGATGGAGATCCGCGTCGCATCGGCCTCCGAACGCGCACCATGCGGCGACTTGCTCTTGATATGCACGCCGATCAACCGCACCGGCTCGTCGATCCCTTTCAGCCGCAGCTCCGCCTCCAGCGGCGGCTTGGAAAACCGCACAAGGTCTTCGCGCGCGTCGATATCAAGGTCGATCCGGAAGGTGCCGTCAAACCGCGGGGCATCCTCGCTGCCCTTCTTGCCGGTAACCTGCCCCACCGGATCATGCCGCGCCTCTACCGTGTCCGGATCATAGAGCAGCGCCAGCTCCTGCTGCGTGTCATTGTGAAACCCCACCAACGCCTTGCGCGCCCGCAGCCCGAAGAGCCGCGCGAACCCCTCCAAGGCGGCCTCCGTTCGGCGCGGGGCCTTCCAGTCCGGCGCTTCCACGATCAGCACCGCATCGGCATCCAGCGCGGTAAACACAATGCCCAGTGCCTCCAGCTGCGCGGCCCGCGTCACGTTCCATCGCGCCGACCATTCGCCATCAGCCAGCGGGGCACCTTCCTCATCAAAGAGCGCGTTGAACCACTCCACGTTATAGGTGGCCAGTCTCACTTCCCGCTGATCTCTTCCCACGCCCGGTTGATCGCGATCATCCGCTTCTCGGCCATTCGCACCGCCTCTTCGGGCACGCCGCGCGCCATCATCACATCGGGGTGGCTCTCACGCACCTGTCGCCGCCATGCCGCGCGAATTTCATCCGTTGGCGCATCGGGGCTGACCCCCAGCACCGCATAGGGATCGGATTCCGCATCCGGCACAAACCGCGCCCGAAGCGAGCGAAACTCCCGCTCACTCACCCGAAAAATCGCCGCCACCCGCGCCAGAAAGTCATCCTCATTCGGGTGATACTCGCCATCGGCCATGGCGATATGAAATAACCCTTCCAACAGGTCAGTCAGGGCGCCATGCCCGTCATCGAACATCCGCGCGATCCGGGCAGCATAATCCTCAAATCCCGCCACATCCTGCCGCGCAAGGTTGAAGACTCTCGCCGCATTGGCCTCCTCTGAGGGCGGAATGGTAAAAACCTCGCGAAAGGCGGTGACCTCATCTTTCGTCACCATCCCATCGGCCTTGGCCATCTTTGCGCCAAGAGCAATCACCGCGATGGTAAAGCCCACGGTGCGCTCGGGCGCAGTGCGCAAACGGTCAAACACCGCCCCAAGCCCCTCGCCCGCGCGAAGAGCCGAAAGCGCATCACCTATACGGGACCAAATCGACATGAGGTCACCTTAACCACCTGCGCCGAGGGGGTCACAAAAATTTCTGCATCAGCACAAGGTCATGCCAGCGGTCAAACTTCCAGCCGACCTGCCGCAACCGGGCGACCTCCTGAAAGCCCAAAGCCGCGTGAAACCTTACGCCGGCCTCATTCTCACCGCTCACGCCCGCAAAGAGCGAATGTACCCCCGCCGCACTGGCATGGCCACAAAGCGCCTCCATCAAGGCCCGCCCCGCGCCCCGGCCCCAAGCCTCGGGCCGCACAGCAATCGAATGCTCCTTGGTGCGCCCATAGCCCACGCCGCCACGAAAAGGCCCATAGCTGGCATAGCCCACCACCCGGCCCGCCTGCTCGGTGACCCAAAAGGGCACCTGCTCCATCGCTGCGGCAATTTCGTCCGGCACCTTCTCGACGCTGTTGAAGGTCACCACTGTCTCGCGAACCACCCAGTTGATCAGCTCGCAAATCGGCCCTGCATCTTCCGGCGCGGCCCGCCTTACCTCAGCCACTTCACGCCCCCCGGCGTGTCAAACCGGGCGGCCATCCGCGTCGGCCCCCGCATGAACCGAAACCGCGCGTCCTCAAGCCCCAGCAGCTTCAAATCCCGCGCCGCTGCATGGCCCACCAGCAACTCCGCCAGCCGCACGCCCACGTCCGGCAAGGCGGGCGCCGGATGCGGGCCCTGCCACACCATCAGCGCCGGGTGCATGTTGTTCATCGGCAGAATGCCATCCTCCGGCACCGCCATAGACCAGCGATACGCGCCCCGCGTCAGCGCCAAAGGCACGCCCACACCGGGATGCGCGGCCACCGCTGCGCCAAGGTCATCCACCCGGCACACCCAGCGCGCAATCCGCGGCTGGCCCTCGAAACGATCAAGGTCAAACCACCGCGCCCGCCCCGGCTTGGGGGCCTCCGGGTCCACAGCGATGACCTCCAGATATTCTTCGCCCCCAAGCGACAACAGGGCATTATGGGTGCCAAAGGCCGCGTGCTGCCCACCCGGTGAAAGCGCCGCACCCAGCGCCTCCTCCACATAGGCGACCCCCTCCTCCAGCCGTCCGCAGAGCACTGCGATATGGTCAAATTCAATCATGCCCGCATGAAAGCCACGCCCCGCCCCAAAGCACAAGCCGGTTCATTTTCTTGCCGGAAATACTCCAATGCGCTGCGTGCAGAACAGCCCGCCGCACGGTGCAGAGAGCCGCGCCAGCCAAAGGCCGGGGGTGGGGTCGCGGGGTGGGCGGGCGGGAGCTCCCCACCCCCGGCCCTCTACCCCCTCGCCGCGCGAATGAGCTTCAGCACATCCTGCGCCGCTGTCGGAATGTTGGTTCCGGGCCCAAAGATCGCCTTCACACCGGACTTGTACAGAAAATCATAGTCCTGCTGCGGAATGACCCCGCCGCAGATCACGATGATATCCTCCGCGCCCGCCGCCTTCAGCGCCTCCACCAGCTTGGGCGCCAGCGTTTTGTGCCCCGCCGCCTGGCTGGAGATCCCGACCACATGCACGTCGTTGTCGACCGCGTCCTGCGCGGCTTCCTCCGGTGTCTGGAAAAGCGGCCCCACGTCCACGTCAAAGCCGATGTCGGCAAAGGCGGTGGCAATCACCTTGGCCCCCCTGTCGTGCCCGTCCTGCCCCATCTTCACCACCAGCATCCGAGGGCGGCGGCCCTCTTCCTCGGCGAACGCCTCCACCGAGGCCTGGATCGCCGCAAAGCCCTCGTCGCCGTCATAGGCGGCACCATAGACCCCCGCCAATGTCTTCACCTCGGCCCGGTGGCGGCCGAACACCTTTTCCATCGCCATGCTGATCTCTCCCACGCTCGCCCGCGCCCGCGCGGCCTCAACAGCCGCCTCCAGCAGGTTGCCGCCCTCGCGCGCCCGCCGCTCCAACTCGCCCAGCGCCGCGTCGCAGGCGGCCTGATCTCGGCTCCCGCGAATGCGCTCCAGCCGCGCCACCTGATTTTCTCGCACCTTCACATTATCGACGTCGAGAATGTCGATCGGGTCTTCCTTGTCTTTGCGGTACTTGTTGACGCCAACAATCACCTCCTCGCCCCGGTCGATCATCGCCTGCCGCCGCGCCGCGCTCTCCTCGATCCGCAGCTTGGGCATGCCGGAGGCCACCGCCTTGGTCATGCCGCCCATCTCCTCGACCTCTTCGATCAGCGCCCAGGCCTTCTCGATGAGCTCATCTGTCAGGCTTTCGATGTAGTAGGAGCCCGCCAGCGGATCGACGACGCGCGTCACCTGCGTTTCTTCCTGCAAAATCAGCTGCGTATTCCGCGCAATCCGGGCCGAAAACTCGGTGGGCAGGGCAATCGCCTCGTCCAGCGCGTTGGTGTGCAGGCTCTGCGTGCCCCCAAGCACCGCGCTCATTGCCTCATAGGCCGTGCGGATCACGTTGTTATAGGGATCCTGCTCCTGAAGGCTCACGCCGCTCGTCTGGCAGTGCGTCCGCAGCATCTTGCTGCGCTCACTCTGCGCCCCGAACTCCGTCATGATCCGGTGCCAAAGCGTGCGCGCCGCCCGCAGCTTGGCGATCTCCATGAAAAAGTTCATCCCGATGGCGAAGAAGAAACTGAGACGCCCGGCAAACTTATCCACGTCCATGCCCGCCTCGATGGCCGCCCGCACGTATTCACGCCCGTCCGCCAGCGTATATGCCAGCTCCTGCACAAGGTTCGCGCCCGCCTCCTGCATGTGGTAGCCGGAAATCGAGATCGAGTTGAACTTGGGCATCTCGTTGGAGGTGTATTCGATGATGTCCGAGATGATCCGCATGCTCGGCTCGGGCGGATACACATAGGTATTCCGCACCATGAACTCCTTCAGAATGTCGTTCTGAATGGTGCCCGAGAGCAGCGCCCGGTCATGCCCCTGCTCCTCGCCGGTCACGATGAAATTGGCGAGGATCGGAATGACCGCCCCGTTCATCGTCATCGACACCGAGACGGTATCCAGCGGAATCCCGTCAAACAGGATCTTCATGTCCTCCACACTGTCAATCGCCACCCCGGCCTTGCCCACATCGCCCTCAACGCGCGGATGGTCGCTGTCATAGCCCCGGTGCGTGGCCAGATCGAAGGCCACCGAAACCCCCTGCTGCCCCGCATCCAAAGCCTTGCGATAAAAGGCGTTGCTCTCCTCGGCGGTCGAGAACCCGGCGTATTGCCGAATGGTCCAGGGCCGCCCGGCATACATCGTCGCCTTCGGCCCACGGGTAAACGGCGCCTGCCCGGGGATGCTGCCCATATGGTCCAGCCCGTCCACATCCGCCTCGGTGTAGAGGGGTTTCACCCGGATGCCTTCCAGCGTTTCCCAGTCAAGGCTCTCCAGCGGCTTGCCCCGCAGTTCCTTCTCTGCAATCGCCTTCCAATCGTCGGTCTTGCTCATCGGAGCCTCCCTTTCAGGTCCGCATCATCTCTTGTGGTCACATCACAGGGCCGCGTTGCCCCTTCGCATTCGGCGCGATGACGCCTATATCCTTGGCAACAGGAGAATTTCATGCGGCTCGCCCCCATTGCCCTCGCGGCGCTCATCACGTCCCCCCTTGCGGCACAGGAAACCGGCCCTGCCGTCATCTCCGAAGGTGCGGCGGAGGAGGCGGCAGAGGCTGTTGCCGCTGAGGTGGCAGGCGACGCGAGCGAGTTGCAAATCCTCGCGGCCTCCGAGGTGACGCTGGCAGATTTTCTCTGGCTGCGCAGGCCCATCGTCGTCTTTGCCGACACCCCCGCCGACCCGCGCTTTGCCGAACAGCTGGAGCTTCTCGCCGCCCGCCCCGGCGCGCTCATGGATCGGGACGCGGTGATCATCACCGATACCGACCCGACCGCCCTTTCGCCGGTGCGCAAGCAACTCCGCCCGCGCGGCTTCCAACTCGTGCTGATCGGCAAGGATGGCGAGGTGAAGCTGCGCAAACCCTTCCCGTGGGACGTGCGCGAAATCACCCGCAGCATCGACAAATGGCCACTCCGGCGCGACGAATTGCGCAAGAAGTGAGCAGGAAGCCCCTGCCGCGAACGCTTGAGAAACGCGCCATAAGGCTCTATATGTAAGGCAGAAGTCTGAAACCGTTCAGGCACCAAAGGAGCGGATATGAGCAAACGCAGCGACATTCCCTTCACTCCGATCCCGGTAACTGGCCGGACGGGGCCTCAGCCGGGGTATTGAACTCCAGCCGCACACGTTCCGCGGCCTCCCTGCCCCCCTTGCCGAAAGCGTCGATAACCGCATTGGCATAGCGCCCGAAACTGAGCGCCTGTTTCTTCATTTCGATATAGTCGTGATACATGGCGATCCGCCGGGCCTGCGCCATGCCCTTGAAGCTCTCGCCCCGCATGTCATCCACCAATGCCGCAATGCTTTTGAGTTGGCTGTAATAAGACACGATCGGGTCGATGGTCTGGCGCGGCAGCACGTGAATCTCGGGCAGCAGCACATCGAACACCGTGTCATTGTGCTCGCGCGGAATCAGCGGCACAAACTCCTCGTCCTCCCGCATCCGCTCCAGCATGCCCTCGGCGTAGCTCTCGATCCGCTCGTTGTCCCAGAGATTGGCGAGGTTGTTGCCGATCTCGGCATAGAGCGCGCGGTGCATGTCGCGCAGCTTTTCCTGCCGCAGCGCCGCCGCCTCCCGGCGGTTCAGCACCCCGTTGACGAACCAGCCCGCGCCAAGGAAAAGGCCGGCGATCACCGCCTGCCAGATCCGCGCATCGAGGTTCGCCAGCCAGTTCATCACCCCTCGCCCGTCACCCGCCCGTGGGTGGCCCAGCCACCCAGCGCGAAGAGGATGAAGATCATCAGAATGAGCGCCTCTGCGGGGGCGAAGATACCGGCCAGCATCAGCCCGGCCCCCATCACCATCATCCCAAGCACAGCGCCGATGCCCCGGATCCACCAGTCACGGCCCGCCACAAAGCCCATGATCCGGGTCACGATCATCGTCCAGGCCACGAGACCCGCCAACCCGGAAATCACCGCCATAGCAACCAGCATCGCCATGCCGCCGCCTGTGGTGCCGTCCGGCGGCACGATCCGCCCGAGCAGGTTGATGATCGCCCAGGCCATGAACAGGCCTGAGACGAAGCCCACCGCATGGGCCAGAAGTGCACGCATCGCGGGGCTCATTCGAACTCCATAATCACATCGTCCACCGCAAGGCTGTCACCCGGCCCGGCGTTTATCTTGGCCACCTTGGCCGTTTTCTCGGCGCGCAGGATGTTTTCCATCTTCATCGCCTCCACAGTGCACAGCGCCTGCCCCTCCTGCACCTCATCGCCCTCGGCCACGTCGACCTTCACAATGAGGCCCGGCATCGGGCAGAGCAGCATCTTCGAAGTGTCCGGCGGCAGTCGCTCGGGCATCAGCGCCGCCAATTCGGCCTGGCGCGGGGTCCAGACCTTTACCGGCACATCCGCACCCCGGAACCGGATGCGAAAGCCGCTTGTCAGCTTGCCCACCTTCAGCACCATCAGCGCGCCGTCGATCTTCACCCGCGCAAGGCTGTCGCCCGGCGTCCAGTCGGAGGCCACGCGATGCACGGTGCCATCCGAGAAGGCCACGGTTGCGCCCGCCTTGTCGGCCGCGATCTCGGTCACCAGCGTTTCACCCGCCACCGAAACGACCCACTCAGAGCCAACGTGCCGCTCGTGGTTGTCCATGCGGCCCGACACGCGGCTACGGCGAATTTCGGCCAGCCGATACATTGCCGCCGCCGCCGCCGCGACCCGTCGCTTATCAACGTCGCTCAGCTCAACACCTTGAAACCCATCGGGATATTCTTCCTCGATGAAGGCCGTGGTGATGTTGCCAGAAACAAACTTCGGATGGTCCATCACCGCCGCGAGGAACGGCAGATTGTGGCCGATCCCCTCCAGCTCGAAGCTGTCGAGCGCCACCCGCATCTCCTCGATGGCTTCCTCCCGCGTCGGGGCCCATGTGCAGAGCTTGGCGATCATCGGGTCGTAATACATGCTGATCTCGCCGCCCTCGTAGACGCCGGTATCGTTGCGCACGGCCCGTGTCTCCTCGGCCACCTCCTCCGGCGGACGATAAGCCACCAGCCGCCCGATTGACGGCAGGAAGTTGCGATAGGGGTCTTCGGCATAAAGGCGGCTCTCCATCGCCCAGCCGTTCAGCTTCACCTCGTCCTGGGTGAGGCTCAGCGGCTCGCCGTTGGCCACGCGGATCATCTGTTCCACAAGGTCCACGCCGGTGATCAACTCCGTTACCGGATGCTCCACCTGTAGCCGCGTGTTCATTTCGAGGAAGTAAAAGTTCTTCTCGCCGTCGACAATAAACTCCACCGTGCCCGCGCTGGTGTAGCCCACCGCCTGCGCCAGCGCGACGGCCTGCTCACCCATCGCCCGGCGCGTCTCCTCGTCGAGAAACGGCGAGGGCGCCTCTTCAATCACCTTCTGGTTCCGCCGCTGGATCGAGCACTCCCGCTCGCCAAGGTAAATCCCGTTGCCGTGCGCATCGCAGAGCACCTGAATTTCTATGTGGCGCGGCTGGGTGACGAACTTCTCAATGAAAATCCGGTCATCGCCAAAGCTGCTCGCCGCCTCGTTCTTTGAACTCTGAAAGCCCTCGCGCGCCTCCTCGTCGTTCCACGCGATCCGCATCCCCTTGCCGCCGCCGCCCGCGCTGGCCTTGATCATCACCGGATAGCCGATCTCGCCGCTGATCCTCACCGCCTCATCGGCATCCTCGATCAGCCCCATGTAGCCGGGCACCGTGCTGACGCCCGCCTCCTGCGCGATTTTCTTGGAGGTGATCTTGTCGCCCATCGCCTCAATCGCCCCGACCGGCGGGCCGATGAAGGCCACGCCCTCGGCGTCTAGCGCCTGAGCGAACTTCGGGTTCTCGGAGAGAAAGCCATAGCCCGGGTGCACCGCCTGCGCGCCGGTCTGGCGGATCGCGTCCATGATCTTGTCGATCACGATGTAAGACTGGTTCGCGGCAGGCGGGCCGATATGCACCGCTTCATCCGCCATTTCCACATGCAGGGCATGCTTGTCGGCATCCGAATAAACGGCCACCGTCCTGATCCCCATCTTGCGCGCCGTTTTGATAACCCGGCAGGCAATTTCCCCCCGGTTGGCGATCAGGATCTTGTCGAACATCTTTACTGTCCCTCTTGTGGCTTGGCTTCGCGGAGCGGTGGAACGCAAAAAGCGCCCTCCGGGCGGCTGGCCCGAAGAACGCTTTGGTGAGCTTTCATGCTGTCAAACGCTTGCCCGCGCCCGGCACGGCGGCCGGTGCAAGCTGCGGTGTTTTCAGAGGTCGTTGGAAATGGCGCCCACGCCCGCGCCAACCGCCGCCCCGACAACCGGGTCATTGTCCGTGGCCTCAGCGGCAACGGCCCCAACCCCGGCACCGACGGCGGCGCGCTCAAGGTCGTTGTCGCAGGCCGCGACGAGCAGAATTGCGGGAAGGGTCGCGCCCAGAATGATCTTGCGCATGTCTGTTTTCCTCTCAAACGATTGGCCCTGCCGCGTTGCGCGTCGCAGAGCAATTTCAGGTCTGAGAGAAAAACAAAGGCTTCGCCGGCCCGGTTCCACGGCCCGGCGAAATTTCGCTGGTATCGCCGTAGCTTAGAACGCGTCCGCGATGTCGTCCGAGAGGGCGCCCACGCCTGCGCCAACAGCGGCCCCGACAAGCGGGTCGTTGTCGGTTGCGCTGGCGGCAACTGCACCGATGCCAGCGCCAACGGCCGCGCGCTGCACGTCGTTGTCAAGGCACCCGGAGAGGGCGAACACGAAAGGAAGGGCGGCGGCCCAGATGAGTTTTTGCATGATGTACTGCCTCGAGTTTTATTGTTTATGGGCAGCGTTTTACAGCAAAATACGGAGTCCGTGAAGCCAAATTCGTCACCCCCACGCCCGAGACCTTCGAAACAGGCGAACATGCGCCGCGCCAAAAAAGGGTGTGGCCTGACCCTAACGGGGCCAGACCACATAGAAGGGGAAGGGTAACGGTTTTGACTTATTAAGGCCGACGCAAGCTTGCTGGAGAACGCCGGGCCTGAAGCAACATTCGCAGTCAGGCCGCAGTCGAACAAGCGCACCGTGACGCCACGGCAGTTTTGAGCCGTTTCCCGCCAATTCCCCGCGGTCCGCCTCGGCAAAATCACGCCCAGCCCTCCTCTTCGAAGGCTTCGGGGAAGGCCCGCCGCGCGGCGGCTTCGTCAATCTTCAGAAGGGCTTCGTAGCTTGCCGGATCAAACGGGTCTTCGGCAGGCACCACCTCGCGGCCAAACAGCCAGCCCAGGCGGCCCGCATCAAGGTTGCCGCGCTCAAAGGGCTCCGCGCCAAACTGCTCCCACAGCGCCGCCATGAAGCCCGAATCGGCACGGCGATCGGCTGGCCGTCGGTCGGCAAAGCGTTCACGCGCCTTGAGAGGCGTTGCGCCACCCTTCGACGGGCGTCGGATTACAAATTGAAAGTCGGTTCCGGGGAGGCGGCCAGGAAAGCCGCGATGTTTGATCATGCGCCACGCTCCCGGATGAGCGGGCGGAGGGTTGGGGCAGGCCCGAAGGCCTGCCCCAATGTAGAATTAGTACTTCGAGTAGGTCGGCTCTTCGACCACAACTTCTTCCACAACAACTTCGTCCTGCTGGGCGCAGGCAGCCACGAAGGCAACGAGGCTGATGGCGAGAAGGGTTTTGATGCTCTTCGACATCTCTGTCTCCTAATAATCTGTGAGGTGCGCAGAAAGCGTTGACACTCCCCAGGTCCCTCATTCGAGTTCACAGCCAAATAGGTCTGGCCAAGCGTGAGGTTAATGCAATTATCAGAGGAAAAACAGGCCCATCCGTGCAGTTGAATCCCCTGTGGCGGGATTGCATCAAACCCCGCCATGAAGGCGCGCAAACGCCTTGTTTTATTGGCATCTTGCATCATCATCGCCACTCGCACCCGGCCTCGGTGATATCATAGGAGGCAATAAATTGCGTGGCCTGCGGGTCTGGCTGACCCCGTTCCACCACCCGGTCCATCAATGCGATGACGATTTGGTCGACAGGTGATTCATGCCCCGCCGCAGTGGCCAGACCCGCACCGTTGCAGAGCGCGTCCATTTCCCCGGCGACATCATCATAGCCCAGCGTCCCACCCTCGCGGGCGATCTGCGGGGCGAGGTAACGCATCACCAGCCACCGCTCTTCGGCACCCTCCGTACGGCCCACGTGCACCTCAACCAGCGCATCGTGCAGCACGGCCCAATCCTCAGGCAGATCTTTCGCGATGGCAGGGGCGGCAAGGAACGGCAGCGCCAAAAGAAGCGCTCCGCGCCGGGGCCTCCCCTCCCCTGCGCGGAGCGGCCGAACGCGAACGTCCGGCTTAAGGCCGCGCGCCTTGCTCAGGCAGCTAAGACGGCCAATTCTTTTTGAAACTCCCGCCGGGCGGCGGCGGGAAGTCTGTCGTTTGTGCCATGAAAATATCATTCTGGCTATCCCCCTTACCTAAAGGAATGCACGCAGCGGATTTCCGCTCAGAGCGGAATGTTGTCGTGCTTCTTCCAAGGGTTGGTCAGTTTCTTGTTTCTGAGAGAAGCAAAAGCCCGCGCCACTCGCTTGCGGGTTGAGCGCGGCTGGATCACCTCATCTATAAAGCCCTTCTCGGCGGCCACGAAGGGGTTGGCAAACCGGTCCTCGTAATCCTTCGCGCGGGCGGCGATTTTCTCGGGGTCGCCCAACTCGCTTCGATACAGAATTTCCGTTGCTCCCTTGGCTCCCATCACCGCGATCTCGGCGGTGGGCCAGGCGTAATTGAAGTCGCCGCGCAGGTGTTTGGAGGCCATCACATCATAGGCCCCGCCATAGGCCTTGCGGGTGATTACCGTCACCTTCGGCACCGTCGCCTCGCCATAGGCGAACAGCAGCTTTGCTCCGTGCTTGATAACCCCGCCGTACTCCTGCGAAGTGCCCGGCAGAAAGCCCGGCACATCAACCAGCGTCAGGATCGGAATCTCGAAGGCATCGCAGAACCGTACGAATCGGGCGGCCTTTCGCGACGAATCAATGTCGAGGCACCCGGCCAGCACCATCGGCTGATTCGCCACCACGCCCACTGTCTGTCCTTCCAGCCGGATGAAGCCGGTGATGATGTTCTTGGCGAAGTCTTCCTGGATCTCGTAAAAATCCCCCTCGTCACCGATCTTCACGATCAGCTCCTTCATGTCGTAGGGGGTATTCGCGTTTTCGGGCACCAGCGTGTCGAGGCTCTTTTCCACCCGCGCCACATCATCGAAGAAGGGGCGCACCGGGGGCTTCTCACGGTTGTTCAGCGGCAGAAAATCCACCAGCCGCCGCACTTCCGTCATCGCTTCCACGTCGTTCTCAAAGGCCCCGTCGGCCACGCTCGATTTCTTCGTATGGGTCGAAGCGCCGCCCAGCTCTTCAGCGGTAACCTGTTCATTCGTCACGGTTTTCACCACATCGGGCCCGGTGACAAACATGTAGCTGCTTTCCTTCACCATGAAGATGAAGTCGGTCATCGCCGGGCTATACACCGCGCCGCCCGCGCAGGGGCCCATGATGACGCTGATCTGCGGCACCACGCCGGAGGCCATGATGTTGCGCTGGAACACCTCGGCATAGCCTGCCAGCGAGGCCACGCCTTCTTGAATACGCGCCCCGCCCGAGTCGTTCAGGCCAATCACCGGCGCGCCGTTCTGCACCGCCATATCCATGATCTTGCAGATCTTCTGGGCGTGGGTTTCCGAGAGCGAACCGCCAAAAACGGTAAAGTCCTGCGAGAACACATAGACCATGCGACCATTGACCGTGCCCCAGCCGGTCACCACCCCGTCCCCCGCCGGGCGCTGCTCTTCCATGCCGAAATCGGTGCAGCGGTGGGCCACGAACATGTCAAACTCTTCAAAGCTGCCTTCGTCGAGCAACAGCTCGATCCGCTCGCGCGCCGTCAGCTTGCCCTTGGCGTGCTGCGCATCAATCCGCCTTTGGCCACCGCCCGCGCGGGCTTCGGCCCGGCGCTCTTCGAGTTGCTCCAGAATGTCCTTCATGGCCATCTCCCCGGGTAATTTCGTTTTGCTATAGGGTCTCACGGACGTGGGACAAAGGGAAATTCGGAAAATTTGCAAACTATTGGCAAGGCATGGCTAGCTAAGTGCAAAATAGAATATTTCATGCGCCGAGCACATTTTTTCTGCCCAGATAGTAGACAAAACAGATCCCCCCGCCTAACTCCCCGCAATGAGTTACGGCAGCAAGGTCCGATTTGCGGACCGCACCACCCCACCGCATGTCTTCACCCTCGTGCTCGTCGCTTCGATGACTGCACTGACGATGAACGTGTTTCTGCCCTCGCTCCCCTCGATGGCCGCGCATTTCAACACCGAGTATCGGGTGATCGGCCTTGCCGTCTCGCTCTTTCTTGCGGTCAACGCTGTCTTGCAAATCATCGTTGGCCCCCTCTCCGACTGGTTCGGGCGGCGGGTGGTGCTGATCGTCGCCATCACTATCTTCCTCGGCGCGACGCTAGGCTGCATCTACGCCCCAACGGTAGAAGTCTTCTTGTTCTTCCGCATGTGTCAGGCCGTTGTGGCCGCTGGCATGGTGCTGAGCCGCGCCATCGTGCGCGACGTGGTGCCGATGAACCAGGCCGCCTCTATGATCGGCTATGTCACCATGGGCATGAGCCTTGTGCCGATGATCGCCCCCGCCATCGGCGGCAAGCTCGACGAGTGGTTCGGCTGGCAGGCCAGCTTCTGGCTGATGTTCGGCTTCGGCGTGACGCTGCTCTGCCTCGTGCTGACCGACCTCGGTGAAACGCTGCACACCCGCAAAGCCCGCTTCTCCGAGCAGTTCCGCGGCTACCCCACCCTTCTCAGCTCCTACCGGTTCTGGGGCTACGCGCTGGCCGCCGCCTTCGCTTCCGGGGCCTTCTTTGCCTACCTTGGTGGCGCGCCCTTCGTTGCCACCGAGTACTTCGGCCTGCCGCCCTCACAGATGGGCTTCTTCTTCGGCTTCCCCGCCGTCGGCTACCTGCTGGGCAACGCATTCACCGGGCGGTTCGCCAGCCGCTTCGGGATCAACCGTATGGTGCTCTGGGGCTGCATCCTCACGACCTGCGGTATCTCGCTGCACCTCTGCGTCTACCTCGCAGGGCTGCGCGACCCGTTTCTTTTCTTCGCCTTCTTCACATTCGTCGGGCTGGGCAACGGGCTGGTCATGCCCAATGCCGCGGCGGGGCTGGTGTCTGTCCGGCCAGATCTGGCCGGCTCCGCCTCCGGCCTCGGCGGCGCAATCCAGATTGCAGGCGGCGCAGCCCTGTCGGCGCTATCCGCTGCCCTGCTCACCGAGGGCTCCACGCCCCTGCCCCTCCTTATCGTGATGGTGGCCACCTCCGTGGGCAGCCTCGTGTCGATCTGCGTGGTGCTGATGCGAGAGCGCCAGCTTGCCGGGTCGCCCGACGCGCTCACCTGATTTGCAAACACTGGCGCGGGCCGTGCGAATCTGCAAAATACCCGCACCATGCCCACGCAAAAGCTCTATGCCGGTGCCAAGTTGCGGGAAATCCGCACGCGGCTGAACCTCACCCAGAAGGCCTTTGCCGCCAAGCTGGGCGTGTCGCTGCCCTATCTCAACCAGATGGAAAACAACAATCGCCCGGTCTCCGCCCGGGTGGTTCTGGCGCTCGCGCAAGAGTTCGGCCAAGACGTCACCGAGCTGAGTTCGGGCGATACCGAGCGCCTTGTCACAGATATGCGCGAAGCCTTCGCCGACCCGGTCTTCACCGACACGCCCCCGATGGCCGACCTCCGCCTGACCGCCTCGAACGCCCCCGCCCTCGCCCGCGCCTTCCTTGAGTTGCATCGCGCGCACCGGCAAGGGCAGGAGCGGCTGGCTTTGCTTGATGAAGCTATGGGCACCAGCGGCCCCGCCCCGATTTCGCCCTGGGAAGAGGTGCGCGATTTCTTTCACTATTGCGACAATTACCTCGATGCCATCGACCGCGCCGCAGAGCGCTATGCGGGCGACGGGACAGACCCGGATATGGCGCTCAAGCAGCTTGAAAAGGCTGGCGTAACCCTTTCGCTCACCGAAGATTCCGCCCTGCGCCATTTCGATGCCCAAGCCCGCCACCTCACCTTGCCCGCCCGCGCCTCCGCAGCCACACGGCGCTTCCAGATCTTCCACCAGCTTGCACTAATCACGCAAAACGATCTGCTAGAAGCCACGCTCGACCTGGCCCGCTTCCAAACCGACGAAGCCCGCGCCATCGCCAAGATCGGATTGGCCAATTACTTCGCCGGTGCTGCCCTGCTGCCCTACCGCGTTTTCCTTGAGGCCGCGCGCGACACCCGGCATGACCTAGAGCGCCTTGCGGATCGCTTCGGTGCCTCCATCGAGCAGGTGGCCCACCGCCTGTCCACGCTCCAACGCCCGGGAGCCAAGGGCATCCCCTTTTTCTTCGTGCGGGTGGATCAGGCAGGCACCATTACCAAGCGGCACTCCGCCACCCGGCTACAATTCGCCCGTTTCGGTGGGGCCTGCCCGCTCTGGAACGTGCACCGTGCCTTCGAGACCCCGGGCCGCTTCCTGCGCCAGCTCGCCGAAACGCCGGACGGCGTGCGCTACATCAGCCTCGCCTGTGATGTGTCAAAGCCCGGCGGCAGCTTCAACGCGCCGGTGCGGCGCTACGCCATCGCGCTTGGCTGCGAGGTCGCGCACGCGCCCGACCTCGTCTATGCCGACGGGCTCGACACAAGCCAACCGGCGGCCTTCGAGCCCATCGGAATTTCCTGCCGGATCTGCGAGCGCACCGGATGCCACCAGCGTTCGGTGCCGCCGCTGGAGCGCCGCCTGAGCGTCAACCACAACGCCCGCGGCCTGCTGCCCTACGAGATCGACACCGGCTAACCGGTGCAGGCAAAAGCCTGCCCGATCACGCAACCAGGTTGAGCGCCGCCGCCACCTGGTCCTTCAGATGCATCCGTTCCTTGCGCATTTCCAGCATGTGCAATTCGTCGGTCGGCTCCACATTGGTCTCGGCCCGGTGGATCGCGCGGTTCAGCTCGTGATAACGCGCCACCATCCGGGCAAAATGCGCGTCATTCTGCTTGAGCGCCGAAATCTCGGCTTCGCGGCCCGGGAAATCTTCGTTCAGTTCATGCGGGGTGTTCTGCGACATGGTTTTCTCCTGTTTTGCCCCCACAGATTGCCCCCGCAACCGTCCCCCCGCTTTGATATGGATCAGACAGCACTCTTGCGCTTTTCCGCGCCGTCACCTATCCCGCGCCGAAACCTGAACGAGACTGCGCCATGCCCCTTCTGGTGATGAAATTCGGCGGAACATCCGTCGCCTCGCTTGATCGTATCCGCCGCGCCGCCAAGCGCGTGGGCCGCGAAGTGGCCAATGGCTATGACGTGATCGTCATCGTCTCGGCCATGTCGGGCGAAACCAACAAGCTCGTCGGCTACGTCGAGGAAACCTCGCAGCTCTACGACGCCCGCGAATATGATGCGGTTGTCAGCTCCGGCGAGCAGGTGACGGCGGGCCTGATGGCGCTCACCTTGCAAGAAATGGACGTGCCCGCACGCTCGTGGCAGGGCTGGCAGGTGCCGCTGAAAACCACCAACGCCCATGCCGCTGCCCGGATTGAAGAGATCACGACAGATTATATCATGGCCAAGTTCGACGAGGGCATGAAGGTGGCCGTTGTGGCCGGCTTTCAAGGCATCGGCCCCGATGGCCGCGTCACCACGCTTGGCCGGGGCGGCTCAGATACCACCGCCGTTGCCTTCGCCGCCGCCTTCGAGGCCGAGCGCTGCGATATCTACACCGATGTCGATGGCGTCTACACCACCGACCCGCGCATCACCGACAAGGCCCGAAAGCTCGACAAGATCGCCTTCGAGGAGATGCTTGAGCTGGCCAGCCTTGGCGCAAAGGTGCTGCAAACCCGCTCCGTCGAGCTGGCCATGCGCTACAACGTGCGCCTGCGGGTGCTGTCGAGTTTTGAAGAACAATCCGATGAAGCGGGCACCCTGATCTGTGCCGAGGAGGATATCGTGGAAAGCAAAGCCGTAAACGGCGTGGCCGCAAGCCGCGAAGAAGCCAAGATGACAGTGATCTCCGTGGCCGACCGCCCCGGCATCGCCGCCGCCATCTTCGGCCCGCTCTCCGAGGCCGGGGTGAACGTCGACATGATCGTGCAGAACATCTCCGAAGAAGGCCGCACGGATATGACCTTCTCCTGCCCGATCAATCAGGTCGCCCGCGCCGAGAAGGCACTGGGCGAGGCCAAAACGGCGGGGGAGCTGAACTTCCGTGAGATTGTGGCCGACACTGACGTGGCCAAAATCTCGGTTGTCGGCATCGGCATGCGCTCGCAATCGGGCGTGGCCGCCAAAATGTTCCAGACGCTGCGCGACGAGAACATCAACATCAAGGTCATCGCCACCTCCGAGATCAAGATCTCGGTTCTGGTCGACCGCAAGTACACCGAGCTGGCCGTGCAGGCCCTGCACGACGCCTTCGAGCTGGAGAAGGGCTGAGCCTCGCGCTTGCGGCCACAGAAAGCCGCAGGCACCCCGCATTAGCGTGCTTTGACGCACCGCCATGTCAAAACCCATTTCGCAACCGTGGCGTGATGCTCTATACCCGGTCTTCGGAACGGCCCGCGCGTGGGCCGCAAACCATGGGGCAGCATGCCAGACGCACATCAACCCGGCAGCCGGCGCCTTCTGAAGCGCCTGCGCGAAACTCTCGCCGAGGCCGGCGAGGGGCAGGAGCGGCTCGACAAGATCACCGCGCTGATTGCCTGCGAGATGAGCACAGATGTCTGCTCCATCTACCTCTTCCGCGATGCCGACACGCTGGAACTTTGCGCCACCGAGGGCCTGAAGCAAGAGGCCGTCCACCAAACCCGGATGCGGCTGGGCGAGGGCCTCGTGGGCCGGGTCGCGCTGCGCACCACACCGATCAACACCGCCGATGCCCCTGCCGAGCGCGGCTTCCGCTACATGCCCGAAACGGGCGAAGAGCGCTATTCCGCCTTCCTCGGCGTGCCGATCCAGCGGCTGGGCGAGCGGCTGGGCGTGCTGGTGGTGCAAAGCCGCGAAGCGCGCGCCTATTCCGATGATGATGTCTATGGCCTTGAGGTCGTGGCGATGGTGCTGGCCGAAATGGCCGAGCTGGGCATCTTCCAAAGCTCCGCCGATGGCATCTTGGCCCGTCACAAGCACCCGGTGTTGTTCCGGGGCGGCACCGGGCAGGAAGGCGCGGCAGAGGGCCGGGTTTATCTGCACGAGCCGCGCGTGGTTGTCACTAACCCCATCGCCGATGACGCCGAGGCCGAAGTGATCCGCCTGCGCGACGCGGTCGACAAGCTGCGCTATTCGGTCGACGAAATGCTTTCGGCTGCCCCGCTCGGCGAGGGCGACCAGCGCCAGGTGCTCGAAGCCTACCGCATGTTCGCCAACTCCAAGGGCTGGCTGAAGCGGATGGAGGAAGACATCGGCCGCGGCCTCTCTGCCGAAGCCGCGGTGGAAAAAGAACAGTCCTCCGCACGCGCCCGGATGGAGCAGGTGCCAGACGCCTACCTGCGCGAGCGCCTGCACGACCTTGATGATCTCTCCAACCGCCTCTTGCGGCTGCTCACCGGGCAGGGGCAGGATGACGGCTCCGAAATGCCCGCCAACCCGGTTCTGGTGGCCCGCAACATCGGCCCCGGCGAGCTTCTGGCCTATGGCCGCAAGCTGCGCGGCATCGTGCTGGAGGAAGGCTCCGTTGGCTCTCACGCGGCCATCGTGGCGCGTGCGCTGGCGATCCCGCTGGTGATCCACGCCAGCCGTATCACCACCGAGGCTTTGAATGGCGATCCAATCCTCGTCGATGGCGATCAGGGCATGGTCCACCTGCGCCCCGAAGAGACGGTGCAGAACGCGTTTCAGGACAAAATCGCCATGCGGGCCAAGGCCGTCGAGCGCTACGCCTCGATCCGTGACCTGCCCGCCACCGACAAATCCGGCGCCACCGTCGCGCTGCACATGAACGCCGGGCTGATGGCCGACCTGCCCTCCCTGCCCTCCTCCGGGGCCGAGGGCGTGGGCCTCTTCCGCACCGAGCTGCAATTTCTGGTCCGCAACTCCGTGCCCCGCCGCGGAGAGTTGGCCGCGCTCTACGCCCGCGTGCTCGACGCCGCGCAGGGCAAGCGCGTTGCCTTTCGCACGCTCGATATCGGCTCCGACAAGGTGCTGCCCTACATGAAGCCGCAAGACGAGCCCAACCCGGCCATGGGCTGGCGCGCAATCCGCGTGGGGCTCGACAAGGCCGGGGTGATGCGGATGCAGCTTCAGGCGCTCATCCGCGCCTCCTGCGGGCGGCCGCTCTCGGTGATGTTCCCCTTCGTGGCGCAGCTGTCGGAGTTTACCGAGGCGCGTGACCACCTGATGCGCGAATTGGACCGTGAAGCGAGGCTCGGCCACACCCTGCCCGAGTCCGTCGAGGTTGGCGCGATGCTGGAAACCCCCTCGCTCGCCTATGCGCCGCAGAAGTTCTTCGAGCTGGCCGACTTCATCTCCATCGGCGGCAACGACCTCAAGCAGTTCTTCTTCGCCGCCGACCGTGAAAACGAGCGCGTCCGGCACCGCTACGATTGCCTGAACGTGTCGTTCCTGAGCTTCCTCGAATGGATCGTCATGCGCTGCGACGCCACGGGAACCCCCGTCAGCTTCTGCGGCGAAGATGCGGGCCGACCGCTGGAAGCCGCCTGCTTCACCGCCATCGGGTTGCGCTCGCTCTCCATGCGCCCGGCCTCCATCGGCGCGGTAAAGTCGCTGCTGCGCCGGATCGACCTGTCAGAGCTGCGCAAGGTGATCGAACTCGCCCGCACCGAAGGCGAGCAATCCGTGCGCGCCCGGGTGGAAGCCTGGCTGCTGGACAACACCGACCCCGAAGAGGGCTAGCGCGGCAGGCCGGTGCCTTTGGCGCGGGATAGGCGCATCACGCGCCCCACTTCTCAACCATGCCCGTAACGCCCGCCCATTCTCCGACGCCCAGCACCCGCTCCGGGTTGGTCGGCGGCGGCATCTGTACGCCGTTCAGCTTGGCAAAGCCAAAGCGCGCGTAATAGGGCGCATCGCCCACCAGCATCACCCGCGCCCAGCCTGCCGCGCGGGCGCGCTCAAGGCTTTCGGTCATCAGCCAAGCGCCCAGCCCCTCGCCCTGCCGGGTTGCGTGCACAGCGATCGGCCCCAAGAGCAGCGCCGCCGCTCCGCCCACCCGCACGGGCCAGTAGCGGATGGCCCCCGCCACGATGCCAAGGGAATCGCGCGCAACGAGGCACAGCCCGACCACCGGCGCCACGCCATCCCGCAGCCGGTAAGACGACAGCGCCTCGCGCCCGGGCGCAAAGCAGCTGTCGTATAGCGCCTCCACCTCCCAACGGTCCTCCGACCTCTCCTCGCTCAGCCCGTATCCGATCACGCCTGCCGCCTCTTCCGCACTGGCAGCCCCCTAGCATGCGGGCTACCTTCCCGCAAACGCCCCAAGGAGAGCGCATGTTCTACACTCCAGAAGACGGCCACGGCCTGCCCCACAACCCCTTCAACGCCATCGTCTCGCCCCGCCCGATCGGCTGGATCAGCTCGCGCGGCGCCGAGGGGCATGACAACCTCGCCCCCTATTCCTTCTTCAACGCGGTGGCTTATGTGCCACCCCAGGTGATGTTCTGCTCCACCGGCACCAAGGACTCGCTGATGAACATCCGAGAAACCGGGGTGTTCTGCGTGAACATCGTCGAACAAGCGGCCCGTGACGTGATGAACGCCACCTCAAAGGCCCACCTGCCCACCGTCGACGAGTTCGAGGCGGCCGGTGTCGAGAAGGCCGAATGCGAAACCATCGTCTGCCCCCGCGTGGCGAACGCCCCCGCCAACCTCGAATGCCGGGTGACCAAGCTCATCCAACTGGAGGGGAAAGACAATCACATGGTCATCGGCGAAGTGACCGCTGTGCATATCCGCGACACCTGCCTGAAAGACGGCCGCTTTGACGTAACCACCTTCCAGCCGCTCTCCCGGCTGGGCTACCGCGATTACGCGGTGGTGGAAAACGTCTTCGAGCTGACCCGCCCTGACGACTGAGGGACAGCCAGGGTGGAGCACAGCGAAGAAACCATCGAAACGGTGCTTGGCCCGGCCGTGCTCGAACGGTTCGATGGTGCGGCCCATCACGCCCGACTGCCCGCAATCACCGTGGGCAGCCGAAGGGTCGGCCTCGCCATCAGCCAGATGCTCCGCACTCCCGATGCCGCCAACCCCGAGGCCTCCCGCGCCATGGTCCGGCGCCTCGCCACCGAGGCCCGCGCCTTCATCGCGCTGCTCGACACCGCCCTGCCCGCCGCCCATGCCGAGATGTCCCGGCTCGGCTGGCCCGCGGATCTGAGTTTTTCAGAGGTGGAGTTTCACTATTCCGCCAAGGGCGAGCCCTGCATCGTGCTGGTGTCCGAGGAGCCGCGCTATCCCTTTCTGGTCGCACCCGATGGCTCGGCCCGCAGCCTCTTCAGCAACCGTGACATCCCACTTGAGGCCGAGGGGCTCCGCGCCCTGCGGCTGCTGCCCTCCCTGCCGCCGCTCCACCACTGGCACTTTGGCCCAATCCCGCGCGACACGCTGATCGACCTGCGCCCCCAGCGGATCGGCTGGCGCCGCGTGCCGGCGTCGCTCTACCTGCCGATTGCCGAAACGCCGAAGTTCGAGCCCGCCGAGCTTGACCCCTTCGTGCCGCTGCTCAAGGGCGCCCGCAAACGGCTGCCACAGTTCTGCGAGGCCCTCGCCCCGCTGCGACACGACTGGGCGGCCGACTGGTCGCACCCCGAAACGGCGGAACTTGCCGGGCCCTTCTTCAAGGCTTTCCCCGAGGCCCGCGAGGCGGGCGACATCCCGCACATCCGCTTCACCCGCGCCCTGCGCCTCGACCGGGTGATGCTCTGCCCGCGCAGCGACCCCGGCAACCCCCATGCTACATGGGATTTTCGTGCCCTGCCCGCCGAGGCGGACCACACCGTATTCGTTGTGCGCACGGCGCCGGACGGCGCGGTGATCGAGGTCACGACCGAGAGCTGACCGGCGCACCTGCCGCGCCGGAGCGCCAGAAAAGATTCAGGGCCTCCGGCGGGGAATATTTGAAGCAAGAAAATGCACAGGTCGGTTCATTCTTCGCGCCTCGTCACCCCGGCCCGGCAGGCGGCAACACCTTGGCTCAAATCGACCGCGCCCAGCCACCGCGCCAAGGCAGGGACCGCTAAATCTTGATTCTCACGCGCGCCTTCGAACGGCCTCTTGCGAACCCCGCCGCCGGGACGGTTCAGAACCAGCGACGGCGGGGCATTTCCTTGCACGGTCATCGGCTTCCCAGCCTGTACCGTAACGCTATCATGGCGCGTTAACCTTAATATCGGGTTACCGCCGCTGTTCATTGTTTTGCTGCAAGTATCACCGGGGGCAGCCCCGCACTGCACCGGTCACGTCACCGCGCCCCGCTCGGCAAACCGCGCCTCGCGCCATTCGCCGCCTTCCAGCACCTCGGCCAAGGCCTGCACCGCCCGCGCCACCTCCTCAAAGCTCAGGTAGAGCGGTGAGAAGCCAAAGCGCAGCACGTCCGGCGCGCGGAAATCTCCGATCACCCCCCGCGCGATCAGCGCCTGCATGATCTCGTAGCCATTCGCATGGCAAAACGACACCTGGCTGCCCCGTGCCTCCGCCGCGCGCGGCGAGGCAAGCTTCAGCCCCGGGCAGGCGGCCTCGACCCAGTCGATGAAGGCCTGCGTCATCCTCATGCTCTTTGCACGCACTGCCCCCATCTCGACGCCGTCCCAATCCTCCAAAGCGCCCGCCAGCGCCCGGAACGACAGCACCGGCTGCGTCCCTGCAAGGAAGGCCCTCATCCCCTTTGCCGCCTCAAAGCCCGTCTCGAAAGCAAAGGGCCGCGCATGGCCCCACCAGCCTGTCACCGGCTGGCGGATGCCCCCATGATGGCGCGCGGCGGCGTAGACGAAGGCCGGCGCACCCGGCCCGCCGTTGAGGTACTTGTAGGTGCAGCCCACGGCAAAATCGGCGCCCGCCGCGTCCAGCCCCACCTCCAGCGCCCCTGCCGAATGGGATAAATCCCAAACCGCCAGCGCACCTGCCGCATGGGCCGCCGCCGTCAGCGCCGCCATGTCGCGCAGCGCGCCACTGCGGTAGTCCACATGGTTCACCAGCATGGCGGCCACTTCGGGCCCCAGCGCCGCCTCCACCGGCCCCTCGGCCAGTACCAGCCGCGCCCCGGCAGCCGCACAGACGCCCCCGGCAATGTAGAGGTCGGTCGGAAAGCTCGTTGCCTCGGCAAGGATCACCCGCCTGTCGGGGCGCAGGGCGAGGCAGGCGTGCAGCACCTTGTAGAGGTTCACCGAGATCGTATCGCAGGCCACCACGCAGCCCTCGCCCGCCCCGATCAGCCGCCCGATCCGCCCGCCCAGCACCATTGGCAGCTCAAACCACCCCGCCGCGTTCCACGACCGGATCAGCCCCTCGGCCCATTCCTCGCGCGCGGCTACATCCAGCGCGGCCAGCGCCGCGTGGCTGGCGGGGCCAAGCGAGTTTCCATCAAGGTAGATAACCCCCTCGGGAATCAGGTAGCGCCCGCGCCGATCGGCGAGCGGGTCGGCGGCATCAAGCGCGCGGGCCTCAGCAATCATGTCCATGCCAAAGCCTCGCACGGCCCCGCCGGACCCGCCAACCTAATGCGCGTCGCCAAACAGCCCCGTCTGCACCGGATAGTTGGCCGCGACCTGATACTCCGGGTCGTCCTCGCTCTTTTCCACGATCAGCCCGGTCTGGCTCAGCAGCTTGCGGCAATCGCGCGACAGGTGGCGCAGGTGCAACTCCTTGCCCTCGTCGATGTACTTCTTGGCCATGCCTTCGATGGCCGAAAGCGCCGTCTGGTCGGCCACCCGACTCTCGGCAAAATCGACGATCACAACGCTTGGGTCGCTCTTCGGCGTGAAAAGCTCCATGAAGCCATCCGCCGAGCCAAAGAACAGCGGCCCGATCACCTGATACACCTTCGCCCCCTCCGGCGTGGTGTAGCTCTTGGCGGTGATCCGCTTGGCGTTCTGCCAAGCGTAGTGCAGCGCCGAAACGATCACACCCACCACCACGGCAATCGCAAGGTCTTCCAACACCGTCACCACCGTCACGAGGATGGTCACGAAACTGGCGAACTTGGTGCTCACTCGCATGATGCGGAAGGTGTTCCAGGCGAAGGTGCCGATCACCACCATGAACATCACGCCCACCAGCGCCGCCAGCGGGATCTGCTCGATCAGCGGTGAGGCAAAGAGGATGAAGCTCAGCAGAAAGAGCGCGGCGGCAATGCCCGCCAGCCGGGTCCGCCCGCCGGATTTAACGTTGATCATGCTCTGCCCGATCATCGCGCAGCCGCCCATGCCGCCAAAGAAGCCAGTGACAGTGTTGGCCGCACCCTGCGCGAGGCATTCTTTCGAGGCACCGCCGCGCTGGTCGGTCATCTGGTTGACGAGGTTCAGCGTCAGCAGGCTTTCGATCAGGCCGATGGCCGCGAGGATCAGCGCGTAGGGGAAGATGATATAAAGCGTTTCAAGGTTCAGCGGTGCCAGCGGCGAGCCATAAAGCCCCTCCCCCTCACCGAAGGGAATGTGGAAGGGCGGCAGCGTGCCCGCGATCGAGGCCATATCGCCGACCCGCGGCACCGGAATGTTGAAGACGATCACCACGATGGCGACAATCCCGATCCCGGCCAGCGGCGCGGGCACCACGTTGGTCAGTTTTGGCAGGCCCCAGATGATCACCATCGTCAGCGCCACAAGCCCCAGCATCAGCGCCAGCGACCAGCCGCCAAGCCATTCGCCCTCGCCCCCGGGCACCTTGAACTGGCTCATCTGCGCGAGGAAAATCACAATCGCCAGCCCGTTCACGAAGCCCAGCATCACCGCATGGGGCACCAGCCGGATGAACCGCCCGAGGTTGAAGATCCCGGCGGCAATCTGCATCAGCCCCATCAGGATCACTGTGGCAAAGAGGTATTCCACCCCGTGTTCCACCACCAGCGCCACCATCACCACCGCCAGAGCGCCAGTCGCGCCCGAAATCATGCCGGGCCGCCCGCCGAAGACCGCCGTGATCAGCCCCACGATGAAGGCCGCGTAGAGGCCCACCAGCGGGTGCACCTGCGCAACGAAGGCAAAGGCCACCGCTTCGGGCACCAGCGCCAGCGCCACCGTAAGCCCCGAGAGCACTTCGGTTTTCACGCGCCCCGCCATCGGCTCGTCGCCCTGCCGGAAGTCTCCCATCAGCCCCTTTGCAAAGGCGAAAAACGGGCTCTTGCCCGCGCGTGGCGTCTCACTCATGGTATATCATCCGGCTGATTGGCTGTTCGCTGCGCTGCGGCTAGCATGTTTGCGCTAGCGGCAAAACCCCCTGAGAAGCCGCTCTGGGCGGGTGTTGCGGCTATTTCGCCCCACAACAGGCATGCGAGCCTCGGCATAGCCCGCAACCCCGGCGTCGAGCCGGGCCGCAAGTTCCGGCAAGCGGCTGACCGGAACGCGCGGAAACAGGTGATGCTCGCGGTGATAGAACATCAGGTAGGCCAGCCGCGCGAGCACCCCGCGCTGGCTGCGCCCGGCCAACCCGCTGCCCTCCGTGCCCTGATGGGTGATCCAGACGGCAAAGAACGCCGTCAGGCACTGCCCGAGCACCATCGCGACGAGGTGCAGCTTCAGCGCGGGCGGGCCAAAGAGCAGCGCCGCCGTGGCAAATCCCGCCACGCAGCCCCAATCCACCAGCAACCGCCGCCGCCAGCGCCCACCCCCCTCGCGCCAGCTGGCCCGGTTCAGATCAACCGGGAAGCGCGGGCCGTATGCGAGCACCTGCCAAAAGCTCATCGAGGTGCAATGCCCCTCGTGATCCTCCGCGCCCAGCGTGTCGGCATGGTGCTTCAGGTGGCAAAAGGCATCGGCGTGGTTCGAGCCAAGCATCAACGCGCTCAGCCCATGCATGATCACGTGGTCCCACCGCCGTGCCAAACCGAGGTTGCCGTGAATCCCCTCATGGTTCAGCCGCAGGCAGCAGAGAAAGAAGACAAAGCTCGCCGCAAGGCCGAGCGGCCAGAAGGCCCCGGAATAAAGCCAGAGCGACAGCGCCAGCCACGGCACCGGCAGGGCGATCTCCACCGCAAATTGCCAGCGCCGCACCCGGGCCAGATCTTGCCACTCCACCCCCGGTGGGGCTCGCTCGATCATTCGCTCTTTCTCCCCAGCCCAACGCCCTGAAAACAGTCAGCGTTGCCTATGGGTCAGCCAAACCGCGCGGCAGGTCAAGCTATCCCTAACCCGGGGGGTTGCAGCTTGGCCCGCAGAGGGGGCCACTCGGCACAACGCGGCAAGGAGAGCATGGCATGAAACGGATGATCGGAATTATCGGCGGCTCCGGCCTCTATGACATCGACGGGCTGGAAGACGCTCGCTGGCTCACCGTCGAAACGCCATGGGGCGCGCCCTCCGATGCCATCTTCACCGGCACCCTCGGCGGCGTGCCCCTCGCATTCCTGCCCCGCCACGGGCGCGGGCATGTACACTCACCCTCCACCGTGCCCTACCGCGCCAATATCGCCGCGCTAAAATCGCTCGGCGTCACCGATGTGGTTTCCATCTCCGCCTGCGGCTCCTTCCGCGAAGAGATGGCACCGGGCGACTTTGTGCTTGTTGATCAGTTCATCGACCGCACAATCGCCCGTGAAAAGAGCTACTTCACCACCGGATGCGTCGCCCACGTGAGCATGGCCCACCCCACCTGCCCCACCCTCGGGGCCGAGGTGGCCGAGGCCGCCCGCGCCGCCGGGGCCAAGGTTCACTCGGCAGGCACCTACATCGCGATGGAAGGCCCGCAGTTTTCCTCTCTCGCAGAGTCAAAGATGTATCGCGAAAGCTGGGGCGCCGATGTGATCGGGATGACCAACATGCCCGAGGCAAAACTCGCCCGCGAGGCGGAGCTTTGCTATGCCTCCCTCGCCATGATCACCGATTACGACAGTTGGCACCCCGATCATGGCTCAGTCGACATCACCGCCATCCTCGCCACGCTGCACGGCAATTCATCCCGCGCCAAATCCACCGTCGCGGGCCTTCCCGCCCGCCTCGGGCCAGAGCACGCGCCCTGCCCCCACGGATGCGACACCGCGCTGGAGCATGCTATCATGACCGCACCCCAAGCGCGCGACCCGGCCCTCGTTGCCAAGCTCAAAACGATTGCGGAGCGGGTGTTGTAACCCCCTCCGCAAAGCGTCTGCTCAGATCACCGCTTCAAACAGCGCCGTCACATTGGCCTCTGTCAGCGTCACCGGGTTGCCGCCGCAAGACGGATCTTCCAGCGCCATCGCCGTCAGTTCCGCGATCCGGTCACGGCCCACGCCCATCTCCGAGAGCTTGCGTGGAATCCCAAGCGAGTCGTTGAACTCCTGCACGAAGATGCGGAAGCCAGCGTAGCCACCCTCAATTCCAAGATAGCCCGCCGCCGCGTCAAACCGCGCGGTGATCTCCAGCGCGTTGAGGTCCAGCACCGCAGGCATGCACACGGCATTGGTGGTGCCATGATGCGTGCTGTACACCGCGCCAATCGGGTGGCTCAGCGCATGAATGGCCCCCAGCCCCTTCTGGAAGGCCGTCGCCCCCATCGCCGCCGCGCTCATCATGTTGGCGCGCGCTTCGATATCTGTGCCATCGGCATAGGCGCGCGGCAGGTTTTCGATCACCAGCCGCATCCCCTCCAGCGCAATGCCCTGGCTCATCGGGTGATAATGCGGGCTGCTGAACGCTTCGACGCAATGGGCAAAGGCATCAAGGCCGGTACCCGCGGTGATGTGCTTTGGCATCCCCACCGTCAGTTCCGGGTCGCAGATCACCACGCTCGGCAGCACCTTGGGATGGAAGATGATCTTCTTCACATGGGTCTCGGAGTTGGTGATGACGCTGGCACGCCCCACCTCGCTCCCGGTCCCAGCCGTGGTCGGCACCGCGATGATCGGCGCAATCGCATCGGCATCCGCCCGCGTCCACCAATCGCCAATATCCTCGAAGTCCCACACCGGGCGGCTCTGCCCGGCCATGAAGGCAACCATCTTGCCAAGGTCCAGCCCGGAGCCACCGCCAAAGGCGATAACGCCATCATGCTCGCCCTCGCGATACACCTTCAGCCCCGCCTCAAGGTTCAGCTCATTCGGGTTCGGGTCCACCTCGGCAAAGAGGCCACGCCCCAGCCCGGCAGCATCAAGAATATCCAGCGCCTGCGTGGTAATTTCCATCGACTTCAGGCCCTTGTCCGTCACCAGCAGCGGCCTGCTGATACCGGCGGCAATGCAGGCCTCGGGCAGTTCGGCAATGCGGCCCGCGCCGAAGTGGATGGCGGTGGGGTAGGACCAGTTTCCTGTGAGGCTCATTTCGTGACCTTCTTGAGGTGGTAGGATTTGGGGCGGGTGAGGTTGTGGTAGCCGATCACCGAGAGCCCGCCGCCCTTGCCGGTATCCTTGCAGCCGGTCCAGCAGAGGCCCGGGTCGAGATAGTCGGCGCGGTTCATGAAGACGGTGCCGGTTTCGAGCGCGTCCCCGATGCGGGCGGCGCGCTGCACATCGGCGGTCCAGACAGAGGCGGTCAGGCCGTAGCGGCTGTCATTCATCAGGCGCACGGCCTCTTCATCGCCGCTCACCTTCATGATGCCCACAACCGGGCCAAAGCTCTCTTCCCGCATGACCTCCATGTCATGGCTCACGTTGGTCAGCACCTGCGGCGTCAGATAGGCCCCGCCGTCATCCTCCGGCAGCGTCTCGATATGCGCCACCGCGCCCGCCGCCACCGCATCGGCAATCTGCGCACGCACGACTTCGGCAAAACGCACGTTTGCCATCGGCCCCAGCGTTGTCGCCTCGTCCATCGGGTTGCCCAGCTTCAGCGCCTTGACCCAAGCCACCGCCTTCTCGACGAAGACGTCATAAAGGCTCTCGTGCACATAGATCCGCTCGATCCCGCAGCAGCATTGCCCGGCATTGAACATCGCGCCATCCATCAGCGTGTCGATGGCCGCATCCACATCGGCGTCTTCCATCACATAGCCCGGGTCTTTGCCGCCAAGCTCGGTGGACACCGGGGTAAAGGTGCCCGCCGCCGCCTGCTCCATCGCCTTGCCACCGCCTACGGAGCCGGTGAAGTTGATGAAATTGAACGCCCGTTCACGGATCAGCGCATCGCTCACATCGTGGCTCAGGAAAAAGTTCTGAAACACATCCTCAGGCACCCCCGCCGCGTGGAAGGCCTTTGCCATGCGCTCGCCCACCAGCAGCGTTTGGGTGGCATGCTTCAGCACCACGGTGTTGCCCGCAATTAGCGCCGGGGCGACCGTGTTGATCGCCGTCATATAGGGGTAGTTCCACGGCGCAACCACGTAGACGACGCCCCAAGGCACCCGGCGGATGTAGCGCTTGAAGGTCTCATCTTCGCCCACCTCGATATCCGCCAGCGATGTCTCGGCGATCTCGGCCATGTAGCTGGCCCGCTCGTTAAAGCCGCCAAACTCGCCGCCATAGCGCACCGGGCGGCCCATCATATGGGCCAGTTCGGGCACGATCTCGTCGTTCATTTCGCCCACGGCGGCGACACCGGCCATCACCAGCTTCACCCGCTCCGCCAGCGGCCGCGCGGCCCAATCCGCCTGCGCCGCCCGCGCCTTGGCCACGGCCTCCCGGGCCGCCTCCAGCGTAAGCACAGGGCGTTCGGCAAACACCGATCCGTCGATCGGGGAGATGCATTTCAACACATCGCTCATGGTATATTCCTTGTTGTTCGGCCCGCTCAGGCCCGTCTTAGGCCCGCTCGAACCCGCGTTCGATTTCCCAATCCGTCACCGCCCGGTCAAACTCTTCCTGTTCCCACTCGGCGGCGCGGTAGTAGTGGTCCACCACGTCATCCCCAAAGGCAGCACGCAGCATGGCCGAGCCCTTCAGGGTTTCCATCGCCTCGCGCAGCGTGCGGGGCACCTCCTGCGCGCCATCATCGGCATAGACATCGCCGTTCACCGGGTCGGCCAGCTCCAGCTTCTCTTCGATCCCCGCGATCCCGGCAGCCAGCAGGGCGGCCTGCGCGAGGTAGGGGTTCATGTCGCTGCCCCCGATCCGGCATTCCATCCGCACCCCCTTGGTGCCCTCGCCGCACAGGCGGAAACCGGCGGTGCGGTTATCGACCGACCAGACGGTCTTGGTCGGCGCAAAGGTGCCCGGCGCGAAGCGTTTGTAGCTGTTCACGTAGGGCGCGAGGAAAACCATGATATCAGGCGCGTATTTCAGCAGCCCGGCGCTGAACTGGCGGCCAAGCTCGCTGAGCCCGTGGGGCGCATCCGCATCATAAAACGAGGCCTCACCGTCCTTCCAAAGCGACATGTGCACGTGGCTCGCAGAGCCGACCATTCCGGCCTTCCACTTCGGCAGGAAGGTGGCCGAAACGCCGTTGGCCCAGGCAATCTCCTTGGTCGCATGTTTCGCAATCGTGTGGTTGTCAGCGCAATCCATCGCGCCCGCGTAGCGGATGTTCAGCTCCTGCTGGCCCAGCTCCGCCTCGCCCTTCGTGTTCTCCACCGGCACGCCCGCGCCCACGAGGTGGTTGCGCAGGGGTCGCATGATGCTCTCTTCCTTGGTGGTCTGGAAGAGGTTGTAATCTTCGTTGTGCCCGTTGAAGGGCACCAGTGCGCGATACCCCTCCTTCTGGTTGGTCCGGTAATCCTTCTCGAAGAGGAAGAACTCCAGCTCCGTTGCCATCGCCGCCGAAAAGCCCATCTCGGCCAGCTTTGCCGCCTGCGCGGCCAGCATGGCGCGGGGGTAATGCGGCACCGGGGCGTGGTGGTGATGGTCGAGAATATCGCAGATCACCATCGCCGTGCCTTCGAGCCACGGCACATGGCGCAGGGTGGCCAGGTCGGGGCGCATCACGTAGTCGCCATAGCCCGCCTCCCAGCTGGTGGCCTTGTAGCCATCGGGCGTGCTCATCACGAGGTCGGTGGCGAGCAGGTAGTTGCAGCAATGAGTCTCTTCGACCGAGTGGTCGAGAAAGTTGCTCACATGGAAGCGCTTGCCCATCAGCCGCCCCTGCATGTCGACCAGCGCCACTAGCACGGTGTCGATCTCGCCGGTCGCGGCCATTTCTTTCAGGGTCTCAAGGGTCAGGTTGCCGGGCATTTTTCTATCCTTTCACGGGTCAGGGCGGCCCGCGACGGGGCCACCCTGTTGCTCTCTTCAAACCAGATCAGCCGTTGGTGTAGGGCGGGCCAGCCTGATTGATGACGGAGTTGTATTCCTTGAAGATGCCAACGATCTTCTGCTGGATCTCGCCTTCCTCGGCAATCTCTTCCCAGAATGCCTTGGCGGCATTTTCCACCTCCGCCCATTCCTCGGCCGGCACGGTGCGCAGCTCCAGCTTGTCGCCGGTGGCACGCAGCTTGGCCTCGCCGCCCCAGTACCACTGGTTGCGGTAGGTGTGGCCCGCTTCGACGCCCGCCATCACGAGGGTCTTAAGGTGCTCGGGCAGCTCGGCCCAGCGCTCTTGGTTCACGAAGTAGGAGCCGATCCACGCACCCGAGATGTTGTTGGTCAGGAAGTAGTCGGTCACATTGGCCCAGCCCACGGTGTAATCTTCCGTGATCCCCGACCATGCCATGCCGTCCAGCTCGCCGGTCTGCACCGCAACTTCCGCATCCTCGTAAGGAATGTTCATCGGCACCACGCCGAACTGCGACAGGAACCGCCCGGCGGTTGGGAAGGTGTAAAGCTTCAGCCCGTCAAGATCGGCAACCGATTTGATCTCTTTCTTGGTGTTGAAGTTGCACGGATCCTGCCCGGCAGCCCCAAGCCACTTCACACCAACCTTGGCGTATTCCTCTTCCCAGATCTCCTTGAGGCCGTACTGGTTGAACAGCACCGGCACGTCGAGGATGTGCTTGGTCGCAAAGGGGAAGTAGCCGCCAAACTGGCGTAGCGGCGTGGGCGATGCCATCGAGTCATCATCCGAGTGCACGGCGTCGATGGTGCCGCGCTGAAGCGCCTGAAACAGTTCGCCCGTGGGCACGATCTGGTCGGCGTAGAACAGCTCGATCTCCAGCTCGCCATTGGCCGCGTTGTTGATGTAATCGACCATCGGCTTGGTCACATGCTCACCCAGCGCAGCACCCGCATAGGTCTGCCAGCGCCACTTGATCGCGGTCTGCGCCTTCACGATGGCCGGGGTAGCCAGCGCGGCGGGGGCGGCAATGGCGGCCCCCTTGAGGAAGGTTCTTCTCGTCGTCATTGTCTCTCTCCTTGTTGCATCAGGCCCGATCTCCGCCGGGTTCCGGGTTTCGGGTTGGGCTGCCAGCCACGCGGCTCCGCCCTCTCGATATTCATCGCCACCAGCCGCAGTTGTGCAGCTTCTTGTTCTGGCGCGCCGCCCTCGGCATCTTGTTGCAGGTGATCGGCTCGTCCACGATCGACACCTCGACCCGCAGCAGCCGCACCCCCTCGCCCAGGACGGTATGCAGATCCTCGGGGTCCACGTATTCCGGATGCCCGGTAAAGTCGCTGCCCGGCGGGTACCAGGCGAAGGCCGGCATGTTCTCCATGCGCACCTCGCGCGGGGCAAAGAGGTGGCTGGAGCGGTAGTCCAGCTTGAGGTGGAACCAGGCGTTGGCCTTCATCTTCGGCGGTCGCAGATGGTCCAGCGCCGCCTCGATCTCCTCCCAGTAGGCCTCGCTGCCCACATGAAAGGGCCGGGCCGTCGAGCGCAGGAAGGTATACGGACGCGGCATCACCAGGTATCCACGCGGCCCCAGATCGAAGAAGACGCCCTCGCCTCTCGAGACGTGACGCGTCTCGTGGGTGATGGCGAAGCAGTTCCAGCGCGGACAGTGCTTCCGGGTCAGCCGCGCCACCGCGCTCGCCGAAACCGGGCCCTCCGGCGTTTCCAGAAACACCTCCGTCTTCTGCACCCAGGTCCAGGAGGGCAGATTTTCGCACCCGCCCAGCAGCAGGACCGACACCAACAGGAAAAACCGCACCAGACTCACCTCTCATAGACCAGCTCCGGCAGCCACAGCGCGATCTCCGGAAAGGCCATCACCAGCGCCAGCGCCACGGCCATCACGCCGACGAAGGGCACGATGGAGCGGTAGATGTCTTTCAACCCGATCTCCGGCGGCGCCATCGCCCGCATCAGGAACAGGTTATAACCGAAAGGCGGAGTCATATAGGCGATCTGGCAGGTGATGGTGTAGAGCACGCCGTACCAGATGAGGTTGAAGCCGAGTTCGCCCACCAGCGGCACGTAAAGCGGCGCAACGATCACCAGCATCGCCGTGTCATCAAGAAAAGTGCCCATCACGAGAAAGCTCAGCTGCATCAGGATCAGGATCACCCAGGGGTTCAGCCCCAGCTGCTCGGTGAAGAGGCTCTCAATCGCCTTCACCGCGCCCAGCCCGTCGAACACCGCGCCAAAAGCAAGCGCCGCAAGGATGATCCACATAAACATGCAGGTGATGCCCAGCGTCTGGCGCAGGCAGGTTTCAAACACCGGCCAGCTCATCCGCCGCTTCAGCACCGCCGCCAGCAGGGCCGCCAGCGCACCAATCGCCGAGCTTTCCACCAGCGATGTGTAGCCGGTGACAAAAGGCACCATCATCACCGCGAAGATCACCACCGGCAAAATCCCCGCCGTCAGCAGCCGCAGCTTTTCGGCCATCGGCACCGCGTCGCGCTCTTCCTTCGGCAGCACCGGGCCCAGCGCCGGGTTCGCCTTGCAGCGAATGTAGATGTAGATAATGAACAGCGCCGCCATCATCAGCCCCGGCACCACGCCCGCCAGCCAGAGCTGGCCCACCGGTTGCCGCGCGATCATCGAGTAAAGCACCAGCACCACCGAGGGCGGCACCAATATTCCAAGCGACGACCCGGCCTGAATGACCCCCGTCACCATGATCTTGTCGTAGTTCCGTTTCAGCAGCTCCGGCAGGGCGATGGTGGCGCCAATCGCCATGCCCGCCACGCTGAGACCGTTCATCGCCGAAATCAGTACCATCAGCCCGATGGTGCCAATCGCCAAGCCGCCCGAGATGCCGCCGAACCAGACGTGGAACATCTTGTAGAGGTCATCGGCAATCTTGGACTCGCTCATCACGTAGCCCATGAAGATAAACATCGGCAGCGTCAGCAGCGGATACCAGCGCATCAGCTTGATTGCGGCGGCAAAGCCAAGGTCATAGCCGCCCCTGTCACCCCAAAGCAGCACGGCGGCGACCACGGCCACAAAGCCGATGGCCCCAAACACCCGCTGCCCGGTGAAGAGCATGACCATCATGGTCGAAAACATCAGGATGGCGATCAACTCATAGGGCATCGCCGGGCTCCTGCTGGCTGTCATGGCGCTTGGGCTCGCCCGTGCGCAGGAAAAGGATGTCTTTCGCCAGTTCCGAGAGCGATTGCAGGATCATCAGCCCGATCCCGATGCACATCACCACCTTGATCGGCCAGATATAGGGCCGCCAGACCGACGAACTGCGCTCGCCGCCATATTGGAAGGCATACATCGTGCTCTCCACCCCGCCCCACATCAGGATGCCGAGATAGGTCAGCAAAAACAGCACGGTAACAGCATCAAACGCCGCCTTCCGGCGCGGGCTGAAATCGCCGTAAAACAGGTCCATCCGAACGTTGGAGCCCATCTGCATCGCGTAGGGCCCGCCGAGGATGTAGTAGCCCACCATCACAAACTGGGCCATCTCCAGCGTCCAGAGCGAGGGGGCCCCGGCAAACTTGGTCCATGTGGACCAGAGCAACACGCCCATCAGCGCGAAGATGCCCCACATCATGATCCGGCCAAGCCCGTAGTTGAAGCGGTCCACCACCGCAACGAAGCCGCGCAATGCCCTCATTCCGCCGCCTGCCGATCTTCCGCCACGGCGGCAATCGCGGCGGCAAGCGCGGGCATCAGATGCACCGCCATGTCGCGGGCGCGGGCCTCGGTGTCGATCAGATCATTGCGGATTTCGATCATCAGCGAGGGCAGCCCCCGCGCCTCGCCATGCTTGCGCAGCGTGTAGGTCACGCCATCAGAGGCGGCATAGGGCTCGTTCAGGGCCGCGCGATAGCTGCCCTTGGCCTGCTCCACCTCCAGCGCCGCCTCGGCCATGCGAGAATCCTCGTGATAGAGGAAGCCCAGCTCCACCTCGCGCCGATTGCCGCGATACACCGGGGTGAAGCTGTGGATCGTCACCAAAGCATCCCTCTGCCGGCTGTCCAGCACCTCGGCCAGCCGGTCATGAAACGGATCATGCAACGCCCGATGCCGCAACGCCCGCTCCTGCGGGCTGAGGCCGGAATTGCCCGGAATGTCATAGATTTCGCTCTGCACCGGAATAGCATCATCGGCTTCCAGCGGGCGGTTCAGATCGTACACCAACCTCGACGCACAGGCCGAAACCAAGGGCGAGTCGAGCAGCGCGGCCAGCGCCCGAGACACATCCAGCGCGCCAATATCCCAAGCCGCATGGCTTGCGGCGGCCTCCGGGCTCAGGCCAAGGTCGCCCCAGGGCTGCGGAAAATCGCGGCTGGCATGTTCGCACACCAGCACCACCGGCCCGCGCCCCTCGGCGCGTGTCACCTCTACCGGCTCCCACTCTTCGGCCACTGTCGTCCCCCGTGTCAGATTTCGTAATCATCACTACAGGAATTTGTAGCATGTCAAGATTTTTCCTGTAGCATTCCCTACATTCGCCCCCCAGATGTACCGAAAGGAACAACCCCTGCACCCGAAGCCGCTGATCCGTGACCTGCTGAAGGAAAAACAGGCAGAGCTGACCGCCGCTGAGCGCAAGCTCTCTGCGGTGCTGCTCGATGATTCCCTCGTCGCGGGGCTTCAGTCGATCACCCGGCTGGCCGAGGCGGCGGAGGTGTCCACCCCCACCATCATTCGCCTCGCCCGCAAACTCGGGTTCGATGGCTTCCCAGACCTGCAAGACGCCATCCGCGAAGAAATCGCCGCCCGGATGAAGCGCCCGCTGGCCAAGCTCGAAGTCGGCCCCCGCCCGGGCGATCACATCATCGCCCGCTTCACCGAGGCCGTGGCCGCCAACATCAACCGCACCCTCGACCGGCTCGACCTTGCCACCTTCGATGCCGTCGCCGCCCTGCTCTCCGACCCGGCCCGCCGCCTGCACCTGCTCGGCGGGCGGATCACCCGCTCCAACGCGCATTATTTCTTCAACCACCTGCAAATCATCCGCCCAGGCGTGACCCTGCTCGACAGTTCGCCCTCCGTCTGGCCGCAGGCCCTGCTCGATATGGGCCCCGAGGCGGTGCTGGTGGTCTTCGATATCCGCCGCTACGAGCGCGAGCTGGAAAAGCTGGCCGGCTTGGCGGTGGAAGCGGGCGCCGAAGTGGTGCTCTTCACCGACGCATGGGGCTCGCCAATCGAGCGTCACGCGGCCCATGTTTTTCGCGCGATGGTCGAGGTGCCCTCCGCATGGGATTCCACCCTCGCCATCAACCTGCTCATCGAAGCGCTGGTGGCAGAGGTGCAAACCCGCGCCGCCCGCTCTTCCGCCGAGCGGATTTCGACCCTCGAAGGCATGATCGGCGCCAGCAAGATCTTCCGGGGCTGACGCGGGCCGCTCATCCGCCCTTCGAGACGTCTTCGCAGCAGCGCCCGGCCAAGGCGAAGAAAGCGCCGAGGGCCTTGATGAGCCGACCCTGCCCGCGGTCGCAAACCAGCCCCCGCCTGTCGCCCTCTGACCTTGCGCCTCGCCCTTTGCCGAGCCACCCTCCACCTATGGCAACCGATCCCCTCCTCCAGCCCTTCCAGCTCAAGCACTTGACGCTGAAAAACCGGCTGATGATCACCGCCCACGAACCCGCCTACACCGAGGACGGCCTGCCAAAAGACCGGTACCGCGCCTACCACCGCGCCCGCGCCAAGGGCGGCGTCGCCCTCACCATGACGGCAGGCTCCGCCGTCGTTTCGCCCGACAGCCCGCCAGCCTTCGGCAACATCCTCGCCTACCGCGACGACTGCGTGCCGTGGTTGCGTAAACTGGCCGACGACTGCCACGCCGAGGGCTGCGCCGTGATGATTCAACTCACCCACCTTGGCCGCCGCACCCGCTGGGACCGGGGCGATTGGCTCCCCGCCCTCTCCCCCTCTCACGCCCGCGAACCGGCCCACCGACACTACCCCAAGCAGCTCGAAGACTGGGACATTGCCCGCATCATCACCGACTACGCCGATGCCGCCGAGCGGATGCAGGCCGCCGGTCTCGATGGCATCGAGCTCGAAAGCTACGGCCACCTGATGGATGCTTTCTGGTCGCCCGACCTCAACAACCTCACTGGCTCCTACGGCCCGCAGGATTACGACAGCCGCCTGCGCTTCACGATGGACGTGCTCAATGCCATCCGCGCCCGCACCGGGCCCGGCTTCATCGTCGGCATCCGCTACGCCGCCGACGAGGCCCGCCCCGGTGGCATCACACCGCAAGACGGCATCGAGATCACCAAGCGCCTCAAGGCCAGCGGACTGGTCGACTTTTTCAACATCATCCGTGGCCACATCCACACCGACGCCGCCCTAACCACGGTGATCCCCGTGCAGGGCCAGCCCTCCGCCCCGCATCTCGGCTTTGCTGGCGAAATCCGTGCGCAGGCGCAAATCCCCACCTTCCACGCCGCGAAAATTCAAGATGTTGCCACTGCCCGCCACGCCGTCGCCAGCGGCAAGCTCGATATGGTCGGCATGACCCGCGCCCACCTCGCAGACCCCGACATCGTCGCCAAGATCCAAGCGGGAGAAGAGAGCCGCATCCGCCCCTGCGTCGGCGCAAACTACTGCCTCGATCGCATCTACATGGGCGGCGCCGCGCTTTGCCTGCATAACCCGGCCACCGGGCGCGAGCTGGAGCAGCCCCACCACGTCACCCCCACCGAAACGCCGCTCACCATCACCATCGTCGGCGCAGGCCCCGCCGGGCTGGAGGCCGCCCGCGTCTGCGCTGAACGCGGCCACGCCGTCACCCTGCACGAGGCCGCGCCCCACCCCGGCGGCCAGATCCGCCTCACCGCCCGCTCCCCCCGCCGCGCCGAGATGATGCAGGTGATCGACTGGCGCGTGGCCGAATGCGAGCGGCTCGGCGTCACCTTCCACTTCAACAGCTACATTGAGCCCGAAGACCTCACCGCCGCCACACCCGATGTCGCCATCATCGCCACCGGCGGCCTCGCGGCAGAGGATTACCTGCCCGCGCACAACGACTTGGCCGTCACCCCGTGGGATATCCTCTCCGGCGATGCCTCCCCGGGCCGCCGCGTGCTGGTCTACGATGAGGCCGGCGACTACGCCGCGCTGCAAGCCGCTGAGCTGCTGGCCGCCTCCGGCGCCGAGGTCGAGGTGATGACCCGCGACCGCAGCTTTGCCCCCGAGGTCATGGGCATGTCCCTCACCCCAGCCATGCAATCCCTCCAGCGCCTTGGCGTGCAAACCACCGTCATGTGGCGGCTCGACGGGCTGGCCCGCTCCGGCAACGCCCTCATTGCAACCATCGGCTCAGACTACGGCGGCGCGGCCACCCGGCATGTCGATCAGGTCGTCATCTCCAACGGAACCCGCCCGCTCGATGATCTCTACTTCGCCCTCAAGCCCCTGAGCCGCAACCTCGGCGCGGTGGACTATACCGCCCTGCGCAACGGCACACCGCAAACGCTCGCGCCCAACCCCAAGGGCAGCTTCCGCCTGTTTCGCATCGGCGATGCCGTCGCCTCGCGCAACACCCACGCCGCGATCTACGACGCGCTGCGCCTCTGCAAAGCGCTCTGACGCCGTAGGGTGGGCAATCTGCCCACCATCCCTACTCCGAAACCGAAGCCAGCAGCGCCGCGTTGCCCCCCGCCGCCGTGGTATCCACGCACAAATGCCGCTCGTGCATCACATGCCCCACGTCCGGCGCGCCGGTCACCAGCTGCACCACCGGCCCGTCGCGTTCAGCGAGCTTCACCGCGATTTCCCGCGCCTCATCCTCGCCGCCCCAGAACAGCAACGCCGACAGTGCGTCGCGCGCCAGCGCCTCAGCCACCGTCGCCACCACGGCGTGCCCGCCCAGCGCTTCAACGGCCTCCACCTGCGCGCGCGTGTCCGGCCCGCAGCACACGACGCCATCGCGCGGCACCATCCGCAGCCGGTTCGCCTCGCCCGTGGGCCCGGGCATCTCGATCATCTCTGCTGGCCGCTCCACAGCGCCGCCCTTGCGGAACCGCTGCAAATAATGCGGCCCGCCCGCCTTTGGCCCGGTCCCCGACAAGCCCTCGCCGCCAAACGGCTGGCTGCCCACGATCGCGCCAATCTGGTTGCGGTTCACATAGACATTGCCCGCCTCCACCGCGTCCGACACCACCTGCACCCGCGTATCAATCCGCGTATGCAGCCCAAAGGTCAGCCCATAGCCCTGCGCGTTGATATCCTGCACCACCTTCCGGATCTGCCCGGCCTTGAACCGCGCCACATGCAGCACCGGCCCAAACACCTCACGCCCGCCAAGGTCGGCAATCCCGCCCACCTCAATCAGCGCGGGCCCCACAAAATTGCCCTCCGGCGCATCGAGCTGCTTCACCAGCCGCCCCTCGGCCTTCGCCGCCTCCACATAGGCGCGGATCTCTTCCGCCGCCTCGGCATCAATCACCGGCCCCACATCGGTGTGCAGCATCCCCGGGTCGCCCACCGCCAGCGCGTCCATCGCACCGGTCAGCATCTCGATGAAGCTATCCGCCACGTCCTCTTGCACATAAAGGCAGCGCAGCGCCGAGCAGCGTTGCCCGGCAGATTGGAAGGCCGAGGCCACCACATCGCGCACCGCCTGCTGCGGCAGCGCCGTGCTGTCGACGATCATCGCGTTCAGCCCGCCGGTTTCGGCAATCAGCGGCGTGCCCGGTGCCATGCCCTTGGCCATCGCCCGCGCAATCGCCTTGGCCGTGGCGGTGGAGCCGGTGAAGGCCACGCCGCTCACCCGGGCATCGGAGGTGATCACCGCGCCCACCACGGCCCCGTCACCGGGCACCAGCTGAAGCACCTCCGCAGGCACCCCCGCCTCGTGCAGCAAGGCCACCGCCGCCGCCGCAATCCGGGGCGTCTGCTCGGCGGGCTTGGCCAGAACTCCGTTGCCCGAGGCCAGCGCCGCCGCCACCTGCCCGGTGAAAATCGCCAGCGGAAAGTTCCACGGGCTGATGCAGGCAAAAACGCCGCGCGCCTCGGCCTCCACCGCCTCGCCCGCATAGTACCGCAGAAAGTCCACCGCCTCGCGCAGCTCGCCCACCGCATCCGGCAGCGTCTTGCCCGCCTCTTCGATGAGCACCGCAAAAAGCGCCCCGTAATCCCGCTCATACAGGTCCGCCGCACGGCGCAGCACCTCGGCCCGCTCGGCAACCGGCACATCCCACGCCCGCGCCGCGCCCAGCGCCGCCTCAACCTCCTCGGCGCGCGCATCCGCCACCGGCCCAAACGGCTCCGCCTCCGCAACCGCCTCGCCGATGCGCTCCAACGCGCCCACATCGCTCAAATCAAACCCGCGCGAATTCACCCGCCCCGGAAACACCTCCGGCCCCGTCGCAATCTTCGCCGGGCCGTTCCATGCCTCAAACGGGCAGCCTGCCACGTCTTCAGGCGGCACGCTCTCATCCACGATCTGGTTCACGAAAGACGAGTTCGCGCCGTTCTCCAGCAACCGCCGCACGAGATAGGCCAGCAAGTCCTTATGGGTGCCCACGGGCGCATAAATCCGGCAGCGCGTGCCATGGTCCGCCAGCACCAGATCATGCAGCCGCTCACCCATCCCATGCAGCCGCTGAAACTCAAAGGCGCTGCGCGGCAAGCCCTCGGCCATATGCAGCACGGCGGCCACCGTATGGGCGTTATGGGTGGCGAACTGCGGATAGATCCGGTCGGTCATCCCCAGCAACTTGCGGGCGCAGGCTATGTAGCTGATGTCGGTCGCAGGTTTGGCGGTGAACACCGGAAAGTCCTCTAACCCCTCCACCTGCGCATGCTTGATCTCGCTGTCCCAATAGGCACCCTTCACCAGCCGCACCGTGATCCGGCGGCCAAGCTGCTCCGCGAGCCCATGAAGCCAGTCCAACACCGCACCCGCACGGCGGCCATAGGCCTGCACCACCACGCCAAAGCCATCCCAGCCCGCCAGCGCCTCATCGGCCAGCACCGCCCCGATCACCTTAAGCGAAAGAACCAGCCGGTCGGCCTCTTCGGCGTCGATGGCAAAGCCCATGCCCGCCTTTGCCGCCTGCCGCGCCAGCCGGGTCACAACCGGCACCAATTCCTCCATCACCTGCGCCTGCTTGGCCACCTCGTAGCGCGGATGCAGCGCCGAGAGCTTCACCGAAATGCCCGGGTTCTCAGCCATCGCGCCCTTGCAGTTCGTGGCAATCGCCGCAATCGCGTCGCCGTAGGCCTTGGCATAGCCCTCGGCATCGGCCCGAGTCATCGCGGCCTCACCCAGCATGTCGTAGCTGTAGGTGTAGCCCTTCGCCTCCATCCCGCTGGCCCGCTTCATCGCCGCGCCAATGCTCTCGCCCAGCACAAACTGGCGGCCCATCTCGCGCATCGCGCGGCCCACCGCGGCGCGGATCACCGGCTCGCCCAGCCGCTTCACCGCCCCGCGCAGCCGGGTGGCGATACCGGGGCGCTCATCCAGCACCTTGCCGGTGAGGAACAGGCCCCATGTCGAGGCATTGACCAGCGGCGAAGCGCTCTTGCCGATGTGTCGTCCCCAATCGGAGGGGGCGATCTTGTCTTCGATCAGATCGTCGATGGTTTCCGAATCCGGCACCCGCAGCAGCGCCTCGGCCAAGCACATCAGCGCCACGCCCTCATCGGTCGACAGGCCATATTCAGCGAGGAACACCTCCATCAGCCCGGGCCGGGCATCGCTGCGGATGCGCCGCACCAGATCGGCACCGCTGGCCGAAATCTCCGCCCGCGCCGTGCCGTCCAGCGCCGCCGCCTCCACAAGCCGGGCCACCAGATCCGGTTCCGGCTGGTGCTTGAGGTCATCAATCTGCCGCAGCGCGGCACCTGTGGCGGGGGTGAAGGATAGGGTGCTCATAGGGCGATTATCATTCCTTTTCCGCAGACGATGTGTCTAAATTTGGCCGATACACCCGCCAAATGGATCAAAAACATGCAGAAGATCGGACCAAACGCAGCGCTCGACCTCGACACGCTGGACGAATCTATCATCCGCGAGCTGGCCGGCGATGCCCGCCTCTCGATGACAGAACTCGCCCGCCGCGTCGGCCTGTCCAAAACCCCGGTGCTCGCCCGCGTGCGACGGCTGGAAGAGGCCGGGCTGATCACCGGCTACCACGCTACCCTGAGCTGGCCCAAACTTGGCCTCGGCTGCGTCACCTTCGTGCAGGTCAGTCTCACCGACACCCGCGAAAAAGCGCTCAAGGCCTTCAACGCCGCCGTCGCCCGGCTGACCGAGGTGGAAGAATGCCACATGATCGCCTCGGGCTTCGACTACCTGCTGAAGGTGCGCACGCAGGACGTGGCCAGCTACCGCGAAGTCATGGGCGAAAAGCTCTCCGAACTGCCCCACGTCGCCTCCACCTCCTCCTTCGTCGCCCTTGAAGTGGTGAAAGACGGGTAGCTCTTCGGACCCCTCCGGGGCCGCTCATCGCATGGGCGAAGACGCCTCGAATGGCGGATGAGCCCCCTCGACACCGCGCACCAGTGCCCTAGGCTCTGCTCGAAACGAACACCGGAGGATCCCCATGGCCGCACAGCCCCCCACCTGCGACTTCGGCGCAAAAGCGCCCGACTTTTTCCTGCCCGGCACCGATGGCAAAACCTGGAGCCTGGCCGATGTGGCCGGCGAAAAGGGCACCGTGCTGATCTTTATCTGCAACCACTGCCCCTATGTGAAGGGCATCATCGAGCGGCTGGTGATGGATGCGCAAACCCTGCAAACCGCAGGCATTGGCGTGGCCGCGATCTGCGCAAATGACGCCACCAGCCACCCCGCCGACAGTTTCGAGAAAATGGCCGAATTCGCCAAGGCTCATGCCTTCCCCTTCCCCTACCTGCACGACGAAAGCCAAGAGGTCGCCCGGGCCTATGGTGCCGTCTGCACGCCCGATTTCTTCGGCTACAATTCCAACGGCGAACTGCAATACCGCGGCCGCCTCGACGCCTTCGGCAAAAAAGCGGCCCCCGCCGACGCCCCGCGCGAGCTGGTCGAAGCCATGATGCAGGTGGCCGCCACCGGCAAAGGCCCGGAAGAGCAAGTGCCGTCGATGGGCTGTTCGATCAAGTGGAAGGCCGCGTGAACTCCACCGGATCTCAAGTTTTCCAGATTTAAAATGAACAGGTTGAAAGAAATCTCACACCAGATGAAACTCCCGCGCCGCGCGCGCCGTGTCTTTCCATGCAGGCCGACGGGCAGCGCCGCGCTGGAGAGCGCAGCCTCGGTCTGGTTTACGAGTGTGAAGGGAAGAGGCGTCCGCAGTCGGCAAGGGCTGCGGACGTCTCGCCATCGCGGAACGGTGCTGTTAGGGTCCGCTCCATGGTAACGCCGGAAGATATAGAGGGAATGATTGCGCGGTGCAGTCTGGGAGACCGTTCTGCCTTTTCCGACCTTTATCAGGCCACCAGCTCGAAACTTTTTGGCATCTGCCTCCGTATCCTCAAGGAGCGGTCCGAAGCAGAAGACGCGCTGCAGGAAGTTTACCTGCGGATCTGGCGGAAGGCCGATAGCTACACGGCGGGCGGGCCCTCACCCATGGCCTGGTTGTCGACGGTCACGCGCAACCTCGCCATCGACCGCCTGCGGGCCAAGGCGCCCCCGGCGGACGAGCTTGAGGATGCGCCGCCACTGGTCGCTTCCGGCCCCACGCCCGAGCAATCGGCGGTGGCCGCTGGCGAGGCCGCCCGGATCGGCGCGTGCCTTGGCGAGCTGGAGCCCGAGCGCTCCGCTGCGGTGCGCGGTGCCTATCTTGAGGGCGCCACATATGATGAGTTGGCAAGCCGCTACAGCGTGCCGCTCAACACGATGAGAACATGGCTGCGACGCAGCCTGATAAAACTGAAAGAGTGCCTCGAAAGATGAGCGAGACGGCCACATACGACGAAGATGACATCGCCCTCGCGGGCGAATATGTCTTGCGTCTGCTTGTGGCCGAAGAGGTCGCCGCCTTCGAGGCCCGTCTAGCCGCCGAGCCCGCGCTGCGCGATCTCGTCACCGAGTGGCAGGAGGGCCTCGCCACGCTGGCCGATGAGGTGGCCGAAACGCCCCCCGCCGCACTCTGGCCCCGCATCGAAGCGGCAGCCCACGGCGAGGCCAAACCCCGCCGCGCGGGCATCTCGCCCTGGCGCTGGCTGACCGGCGGCCTCGTGGCGGCCCTCATCGCCGTTGCCCTCTTCTTCGCCGTGCCGCCCGGCCCCGTTGCGCCTCCGACCCATCAGGCGCAAATCTCCGCCGAAGACGGCTCGCTGGTGGTGCAGGCCGCACTCAGCGCCGAGGGCGAGCTGCACCTGATCCGCGAGGCCGGCACCGCCCGCCCGGGCCGTGCGCTGGAGCTATGGCTAATTGCCGAGGGCGCGCCCGCACCGGTCTCGCTCGGCGTGCTGCCAGAGGCCGAAGACGTGCGCATCGAGGTGCCCGAAGCCCTGCGCGCCGCCTTCACCGGCGGCACCCTCGCCATCTCCGACGAACCCCCTGGCGGCTCCCCCACCGGCGCCCCCACGGGCGATGTTCTGGCGGCAGCGCAGGTGCAGGCGCTCTAAGCGAAGCGCGGAAATTTTTTCCTCAAAATCAGCTAGATACCACTTTTTCTCAGCTTCTTTTGAAACCAATCGCAAAGCTGCTCCGTAACTCTCTGCACAACCTCGCCGCAATGGCCGAGGCAAATGACAGATCAGGAGAGACCCAAATGAAATTCGCCAAAACGCTCGCCACCACCGCCGCCGCCGCACTCATCGCCGGTACCGCATGGGCCGCCAACCCGATGGTGGGTGGTGCCGACATGTTCGAAAGCAAGAACATCGTCGAAAACGCCGTGAACTCCGCCGATCACACCACCCTCGTCGCCGCCGTTCAGGCCGCCGGTCTGGTCGAGACCCTCTCCAGCGAAGGCCCCTTCACGGTGTTCGCCCCGACCAACGCCGCTTTCGAGGCCCTGCCCGCCGGCACCGTCGAAACCCTGCTGAAGCCCGAGAACAAGGAAACGCTCCAGAAGGTGCTGACCTGCCACGTTGTGGCCGCCGACGTGATGTCTGCCGCTCTGTCCGAGATGATCATCGCCGACAACGGCTCCCACGAGATCAAAACGGTTGGCGGCTGTGTCTTCGAGGCCAAGCAAATGGGCACCAACATCATCATCGAAGATGAAAACGGCGGTACCGCCAAGGTGACCATCGCCGACGTCAAGCAATCCAACGGCGTGATCCACGTGGTCGACTCGGTGCTCCTGCCCAAAATGTAAGGCACCGCGATCCGCTGCCGGACCTATCGGTTAACGGCGGCGATCAGGCACCTCCCCTTGCCCACCACCTCGGGGAGGTGCCACCAGATTTCAGCGAGAGCGCCCCGCGCCCGCCCCGCCCCGCCCCAACCATCCAAAGGAGACCACCATGAACCGCCGCACATTCCTCTCAGCTGCCACCGCCGCGCTGCCTGTGGCCATGGTGCTCAGCCCCCGGCTCCTTGCCGCCGCCGAAGGCAACTTCGAAGTCACCAGAACCAAGGCCGAATGGAAGGCCATGCTGACCGACACAGAATTCGCCGTCATGCGTGAAGAGGCCACCGAACGCGCCGGCACCAGCCCGCTGAACAACGAAAAGCGCGCGGGCACCTACATCTGCAAAGGCTGCGACCTGCCGCTCTACCCCTCCGAAACAAAGTACGATAGCGGCACCGGCTGGCCCTCCTTCTGGAAGCCATTGGCCAATGCCATCGGCACCAAGGAAGACCGCAAGCTGTTTTCGGTCCGCACCGAATGTCACTGCCGCCGCTGCGGCTCGCATCTGGGCCACATCTTTGATGACGGTCCCGCACCCACCGGCAAGCGCCATTGCCTCAACGGGGTGAGCCTCAAGTTCGTCGCCGCCTGATGCATGCGAAAAGCCTGCACCACAGCCTTTCCCCTAAGGTTCAAGCAGGCCTGCCCGCCCCACGTTATCCCTAGCAGGGGCGGGCATCTTCTTTCTAGCTAAGGTCGTTCTGGCGTGATCGAGGCCAAACACCGTGCCACGGCGCTAAAACCCCCGCAACTCCGCGAAAACCTCCAACGGCTCACGCGCCGTGCGCACCGCATTCGCCGGATGGTCCGGGTCGGCGCGGCCCAGCGCAATGCCGCACACCACCAGCTCCCCCTCCGGCAGCGCCAGCGCCTCATGCGCAACATCGCCATAATGTGCGATGGCACCCAAACCACAGGTGGCCAGCCCCCGCCCCTCCGCCGAGGCCAGCAGCGCCATGATCGCCATGCCAAGGTCCATGAAACAGCCCTTGCCCATCTCCCGGTCGATCGTCACCACAATGCCCACCGGCGCGTCAAAGAAGCGGTAGTTCAGGTCAAACTGCCGCCGCCGCCCCTCAAGGTCGCGCCTTTCGATGCCCAGCGCCTCATAAAGCGCATAGCCTGCCGCCCTCTGCCGCGCCTTCAGGTCGGGCGGCATCTTTTTTGGAAAGTAGGAGTATTCCGCCACCTGCGGCCGCCCCTCGGCAATCGCCTCGGCCAGCTTGCCTGACAGCGCCCGCAGCGGCGCGCCGGTGAGCGCAATGAAGCGCCCGGGTTGCAGGTTGGCACCTGAGGGCGCGCGGCGGGCGTCGGTCAGGATCGCTTCCACCGTGCCGCGCTTCAGCGGGTCGGGCAAGAAGCCCCGCACCGAGCGCCGCTGTGCCAGCGCTTCGCTGACACTCAGCTCCCGGCGGGGCCGCCCCTCCACCGTATCAGCCCCGGCTGGGCAGGGCACCCGGGCGCGCCTTTGCCAGCGCCTGGGTCACAAGCGCGGCCAGCACCGCCTTGATGATGTCACCGGGGATGAAGGGCAGCGCCGCCACCGTCACCGCTTCGCCGAGGCCCGCAGGCTTGGCCACCATGTACCACAGCAGCGCAACCGCATAGAGCGCCACGATCCCGCCCAGCACCGCGCCCGCCCCGGCACCATAGGCCGCAGGCTGGCCACGCATCCGCTCCATCACCAGCCCGGCCACGAAGGCCGCAACCGGGAAGCCCACGAAAAAGCCTGCCCAGGGCGTCATCAGCACGCCAAGCCCGCCGCGCCCGCCCGCCAGAAGCGGCAGGCCAAGCAGCACCAGCAGGCAAAACAGCGCCGCTGCCGCCGCGCCGCGCCATGCGCCAAGCACCGTGCCGCACAGCATGATGCCGAGCGTCTGCGCGGTGATCGGAATGCCCGAGGCCAGCGTCAGCTTGGGGATCAGCCCCAGCACCGCAATCAGCGCCGCAAACAGCGCAATCATCACCACATCGCGTTCCGAAACCCGTTTCATCGTTCAGCCCCTTCACTTAATCCGCCGCGCGCTCTCAGCGCCTCGGCCACCCTATCCGCATCATCCAGCGCCACACCGGCGAGCGGGGCGGCGATCCGCCAGCCCGCGCGGCGTCTTGGCGAGCGCGCCCGATAACTCTCGGCCAGCGCCGCGCCCTTTTCGCTCAAGACCGGGATAAACCGGATCACCAGTGAAATGGCAAGCTCCAGCGGGCGGGTGCGCAGCCCCAGCCAGCGCAACGGCGCCGTCAGCCAATGCAGCACGCCCAGCATGTCCGCCAGCCGCGTCGTCATGGTCACAAGGTTGGCCAGCGCCACCGCGCTCACCAGCCGCAGCACAATCACCGCCCCCTCCTGCAGCGTCCCAGTTGCCAAATGCCACAGGGCGATGAGCACCGCGAAGAGCCAAACCGGGCGGAGCGCAGCGAGGCCCGCCCGCGCAAAGCGCAGGCCCGGCAGGGTGTAAAGTGCAGCGACCCCGGCGAGCGCAGCGAGCTGCCCCGCGAGCGACGCGAGCAAAAACAGCCCCGTCGTCGCCACGCACAGCAGGCCCAGCTTCAGTCCGGCTGGCCAGCGATGGAACACCGTCTCAACCGGCGAGGTCAGTGAGATCATCGCCCATTCCTTCCATCGCCGCCCGAAATCGCGCCAGCACCTCGCCCGCAGGTCCATCGGCTGCCACCGCACCGGCTTCCAGCCAGATCACCCGGTCAAAGCCCTCCAGCGCCGCCGGGTCATGGGAAATCATCACCACCCGCTGCTCCAGCGCATCGAGCCGCCCATGCAGCGCCCGCGTGGTCGGAATGTCGAGCCCCGCGAAGGGCTCATCGAGGATCAGCCACTCCGGCGCCATCGCCAGCACCGAGATGAGGCACAGCAAATGCCGCTGGCCGCCGCTCAGGCTGCCCACCGGCCTGTCCCACCAATGCGCCTTGCCAAAACTCTCGAGGGCAGCCCGCGCGGCAGCCTCGGCCTCCGCCTCACGCCGTCCCTGCTGCGCGAGCCCAAAAGTCACTTCCTCGCCGCAGGTCGGAAAGATGATCTGGTGATCGGGATTCTGAAACAGAATGCCCACCCGCGCCAGCGCCGCCTTGCGGTCGGCAAACAGGTCATCCCCGCCCACCGCAATCCTGCCCGCGCTCGGCGCGATCAACCCGGCCAGCAGCCGCGCCAGCGTGCTCTTGCCCGAGCCATTGCGCCCGACAATCCCGATGCGGCGCTCGCGCAGCTCCAGCGTCAGCGGGCGCAGAATCTCCCGCTCCGCCACGCCATATCCTGCCACATCCAACCGGATCTCGCTCATCACGCACCCCTTCTCATCCGCCCGCCCTAGCCCGAAACGCCCCGCGATTGAAGGGTCTGGAGAGCGGAATTAATCCGAGCAAAACAATCGGAATTGACAAGCCTGAGCAATTCACTCAGATTTAACCCGACTCCCAGCCACCCCACCACAGGGCCAGCCCGGACACGTCGCACAATCGGAGACACCAGCGAACAGGCGGACCTATGAGAAACGCGCACCCAAGTGACCCGTACACCTCCCTCCTCCAAAGCTTCTTCTGCCGCCATTACGGCGCCGGAGAGGCCCGACTTTTTCGTCGGATGATCGGGGAGGCCCGGGCATGAACGCACATGTGAGCACCCCCGCCACCTCCCTGCCCCTGCACGATGCCCGCACACTGACCCACGGCGGCATCCAGGCCATGATCGAGCTCGACGGGCAAACCTACTTCCTGCGCATCACCCGCGCCGGAAAGCTGATCCTGACCAAATGAAGCACGCGGTCCTCCCCAACCCGCGCGGGGCCGCGCCCGTGGGCCGCACCGCAGAGCTGACCCCGCCCGAGCTGGCCGCCGTCACCTACCTGCGCATGGAGATGACCGGCGACAGCGCCGCAGTGGCCGAGGATTTCGCCCTGCTGCTCGGCCCGCAAGACGGCTCTGAGGCTCACGCCGCCTTTGCCCGGCTCGCCGCCGCGCTTGCGGCCCGGCCCCGCGCCTTCCCGCATCACGCGCCCGGATGCCGCTGTTATGGCGGCGACGAAAGCGCCTTTGTCCAGCTGCTCTCAGCAGCGGCGGAGGGCGATGAAGAGGCCGCAACGGGCTTTGCCCTCCACCTCTTCTGCGGTCACCCGCCCCTCGGGCTTCTGGGGGCCGCCGCCCGCGCCGGGCTGGCCTTCTCTCACATGGCCGGGGTGCTCGCCGCTCCCCGCGCAATCCACTGACACCAAACACAAAAGCCAACAGGACAGTAAAAGCCACATGACTTCCAAGCTCAAAGCCACGCTCCTCGCCACGGCCTTCGCCGCGCCCCTCCCGGCGCTCGCCGGACCCGCCGAGGTGCTCGCCACCTACGCCGATATCGCCCAGGCCGGCTATGAAGACAGCCTCGCCACCGCGACCACGCTGCAAGCCGCCATCGACGCGCTGATCGCCGATCCCTCCGATGCCACGCTGCAAGCGGCGAAGGACGCTTGGCTCGCCGCCCGCGTGCCCTACCAGCAAACCGAGGTGTTCCGCTTCGGCAATGCCGTGGTCGACGACTGGGAAGGCAAGGTGAATGCATGGCCGCTGGATGAAGGGCTGATCGACTATGTCGAAAACGGCGGCGCAACCGATGAAAACCCGCTCGGCGGGCTCAACGTGGTGGCCAACCCCACGCTGACCATCTCGGGCGAAGAGATCGACGCCACCGAGATCACCCCGGCGCTTCTGTCCGACACGCTGCACGAGGCCGATGAGGTCGAGGCCAACGTCGCCACCGGCTACCACGCCATCGAATTTCTGCTCTGGGGCCAGGATCTCAACGGCACCGAGCACGGCGCGGGCGAACGCCCCTATACAGACTACGCCACCGGCGACGCCTGCACTGGCGGCAACTGCGAGCGCCGCGCCGCCTACCTCAAGGCCGCGACCGACCTGCTGGTGAGCGACCTCGAAGAGATGGCCGCAGCCTGGGCCGAAGGCGGCGAAGGCCGCGAGGCCGTACTGGCAGATGAAACCGCCGGTCTGACCGCGATCCTCACCGGCATGGGCTCGCTCTCCTACGGCGAGCAGGCCGGCGAGCGGATGAAGCTCGGCGTCATGCTGCACGACCCGGAGGAAGAGCACGACTGTTTCTCCGACAACACCCACAACAGCCACTACTACGACGGCTTGGGCATCCAGAACGTCTACCTCGGTGAATACCAGCGCGTTGACGGCTCCGTTGTCTCCGGCGAGTCCCTCGCCTCCCTCGTCGCAGCGGCCGATCCGGCCCTGAATGCGGAGCTGACAGCAGCCCTCGCCCACACCATGCGCGAACTCGGCCAGATCAAGACCGCCGCCGAAGCGGGCTACTCCTATGACCAGATGCTCGCGGCAGGCAACGCCGAAGGCGAAGCGCTGGTGATGGGCGCAGTCGATGCGCTGGTGGCCCAGACCCGCTCCATCGAGCGGGCCGTCACCGCGCTCGGCCTCGATGGCATCGCCGTCGAAGGCTCCGACAGCCTCGACCAGCCCGACGCCGTGTTCCAGTAACCCCGGCCCGTTTCACTGGGCTGCTGCGCCAAAACCGCCCAAGTGAAACGCTCACAAAACACCCCCGGGGGCGCTCCGCCGCGCCCCCGCACGCCACAGCACAGCCAGCCAAGGGCCTGCCAAAATGATCGTCTGCCACTGCCAAAGCATCAATGATCGCGATATCCACGCCGCCATCGACTGGATGCGCGCCGCCGACCCGAAAACGATCATCACCCCCGGCAAAATCTACCACGCGCTCGGCAAACGCGCCGATTGCGGCGGCTGTATGCCCCTGTTTCTCTCCACCATGCGTGCTAATACCAACTTGGAGGTTCCGCCCGAATTGCGCGGCCTCAGAACAGATCGCATGAGAGGAAAGAGCGCATGAAAGGCGACGAAAAGGTCATCGAATACCTGAACGCAGCACTCCGGTCAGAGCTGACCGCCGTCAACCAGTATTGGCTGCACTACCGGATGCAGGACGACATGGGCCTCAAGGGCCTTGCCGACAAATCGCGCGAGGAAAGCATCGAAGAGATGCACCACGCCGACAAGCTCATCACCCGCATCCTCTTCCTTGAAGGTCACCCCAACCTGCAAAAGCTCGATCCGCTGCGCATTGGCGAGACGCCCAAGGAAATGCTGGAAGCCGACCTTGCCGCCGAGCACGAGGCCCGCACGCTCTACAAAGAAGCGCGCGACCATTGCGAGAGCGTGGGCGACTACGTGTCGAAAAACCTGTTCGAGGAGCTGATGGCCGACGAAGAAGGCCATATCGACTTCCTCGAAACCCAGCTTGATCTGCACGACCGCGTGGGCGAGCAGAACTACGCCCAGATCAACGCCTCCACCGCTGCGGACGCCGAATAGGGCCACGAATAAATCCGGGGGCTCGCGCGTAACCCCTGCATAAACCCGTCACCCACCCGCCGTAGGGTGGGTGAAACCCACCAACCGAACGCGCCTGCCATGCCCATGCCCCTCCGCCTCTCCGCCCTCCTCGCCCTGCTGGCCACACCTGCCATGGCCCAAACCCTGGCCGACGATCACCTGCCCGTGGCCCCCCGCACCGAGGCCGAAGCCGCCCGCATTGCTGCCGTCACCGCCCCCACCACCAGCTTCACCGCGCCCGAAGCCTTCGAGCAAAATCCCGGCGGCGCGGCCACTGTGCGGCGGCGCGACAACGCCGATGCCTTCTCCCAGCCCTCCGGCAACATCGACTTCGCCCGCGAGCTCGATTTCAAGCTGGGCAACGGCCTCTTCCGCAAGCTCTGGGTCTCCGCCCCCTCCTCCACGCTGGCCTCCGACGGCCTCGGCCCGCTTTACAACGCCCGCTCCTGCCAGCGCTGCCACCTGAAAGACGGGCGCGGCCACCCGCCGGTGCCCGGCGAGGACGACGGCACCACCATGTTCTTGCGCATCTCCATCCCCGGCGGCCCGGAGGACGGGATCGAAGAGATCGCCGATTACATCGCCACCCTCCCTGAGCCCACCTACGGCGGCCAGATGCAGGACCACTCCCTGCCCGGCATCCCCGCAGAATACCGCCTCGGCATCACCTACGAGGAAATCCCGGTCGAGCTGTCAGGCGGTGAAGCGGCCAGCCTCCGCGCCCCCACCTACACCGCCGAAAGCCTCGGCTGGGGCCCGCTCCACCCGCAGGCCATGCTCTCCCCCCGCGTCGCGCCCCAAATGATCGGCCTCGGCCTGATCGAAGCGATCCCCGCCGCCGACATCCTCGCAAACGCCGACCCCGACGATAAAAACAACGACGGCATCTCGGGCCGCGCCAACATCGTCTGGTCGCTGGAGCATGACAAACCCATGCTCGGCCGCTTCGGCCTCAAGGCCGGGATGCCGACCATCCGCGAGCAATCCGCCGCCGCCTTCGCCGGTGACATCGGCATCAGCTCGCCCCTGCACCCGAATGGCGCGGGCGACTGCGCGCTCGCCCAAGCCGCCTGCCAGCAAGCCCCCCACGGCGATCAGGATGCGCGCGGCTTCGAGATCGCGGCTGACGGGCTCGACCTCGTCACCTTCTACTCCCGCAACCTCGCCGTCCCCGCCCGCGCCGCCGTCGATGACGCGCAGGTGCTGCGTGGCAAGCAGGTGTTCTACGAAACAGGCTGCACAAGCTGCCACACCCCCAAATTCGTCACCCACCGGCTCACCGATCAGCCCGAGCAAAGCTTTCAGCTCATCTGGCCCTACTCCGACTTCCTGCTGCACGACATGGGCGAAGGGCTGGCCGACCACCGCCCCGAGGCAAGGGCAACGGGCCGCGAATGGCGCACCGCACCGCTCTGGGGCATCGGCCTGACAGAGCAGGTTTCGGGCCACACCCAGTTCCTCCACGATGGCCGCGCCCGCAATCTGCTGGAGGCGATCCTTTGGCACGGCGGCGAGGCACAGGCCCAGCGTGACAAGGTGGCAACCATGCCCCCGGCAGACCGCGCCGCCCTCCTGCGCTACCTCAATTCCCTCTGAAATCAGCGACTTGCCTGTCAAAACCTGACAAGACAGGCGAGCAAACGCATGGCGCCCACAAACGTCAGGGCCGCATCGCCCGCCAAAGCGCCAGCGCAATATCGGTAAGGTCACCCAGCCGCGCCACCGCATGTTCCCGGCTGAGGCCCGTGGCGCTCGCGGCCTGCCGATCCAGCCGCGCCAGCAGCCGCATCATCCGCCGCCGATGCACACCCAGCCAAAGCTGCACCGGGTCCGCCAGTAGCCCGGCAAAGGTCGTCACCAGCGAGGCCGCCATCGCAAGCACAACCCCTGTCGCCACCACCTGCCACGGGTCCAGCGAGCGCGGAAACCAGCCAAAGTAAACCTGCCCCAGCCATTGCCCGGCCCAGTAATTCTCAATCGCCAGCGCCTGCGCCCGCATATCGGCCACCGGCCCGGCGAGCGAAATCACACCCAGCGTGGCCGAATGGAACAGCGCCCACCCCGTCAGCAGCACAAAGAGCACCGTTGTGATCTCGGCCACCGCGTTGCGAACGCCCACGTAATCCTCCACCGCTTGCGCAACCAAAGGCTCCGGCGCACCCGGCCCCACGCCCGCAGCGTCCAACTCGGCCACAAATCCCCGCACCCGCGCCGCCACCTTCCGGCTCACAGCGGTTTCAAACAGCAACCGCCGCGAAAGCAGCCACCCCGCTAGCCGCCGCGCCCGGCACAACCGCGCAATCAGCCCCAGCAGCTTCACCAGCAGGAAGACCGGCGCCAAAACCACGTTGACCGGTGCCCGCACCAGATCCAGCCCAAAGGCCGCCCGATGCAACGCCAGCGTGCCACGAAACCCGAAAGTCTCCCGCACAAAGCCCCGCACCCTCACCTGTCGCGTCTCACCCGTCATGGCCCCTATGTGGGACGCCCGCGCCCTAAAGGAAAGCCCCGCAGAGCAGCCCTTGCCGCCCTGCGCCAAGAGTCCTTACCCTGGCCATCATGGCAGAAGGACCTTGGACAGATGAAGAGAACGACGCGATCGTCGCGGATTACTTCGATATGCTCGCTGATGACCTTTGCGGGCGCGCCTACAACAAAGCAGCACACAATCGGGCCCTTCAGGCAAAAACCGGGCGCTCCCGCGGCTCTGTAGAGTTCAAACACTGTAACATCTCTGCTGCCCTCCTCGGTTTTGCCCAACCGATCCTCACCGGCTACCTGCCGCGGTACAACATTCAGGACTCTCTGAAAGAGGCAATCAACCGCTGGCTTACCCACCACCCCGAATGGATCGAGCGCCTGCCCCGCGCCGCGCCGCAAGGCATGGGCGAGCGTCCGCCGCTCTTTGCAGGCGTCGCTCCGACCCTGCGCAATGCTCCTCCAACGGAAGAAGAGGAGCAAGTCCGCGCCATAGCTCGGCATTTCGACGTGGCCGCTCGTGACGAAAGAAACCGCGCGCTTGGCACTGCTGGAGAGGAACTGGCCTTTGAGCACGAGAAAGACAGTCTGCGCCGCGCTGGACGCGGAGATCTGGCAAAACAGGTCGTCTGGACAAGTCGCGAAGAAGGAGATGGCGCAGGTTTTGATATCGCGAGCTTCACCCCCGATGGTCAGCCACGCTTGCTGGAAGTCAAAACAACAAACGGGCCAGACCGCACCCCGTTTCATATCTCCCAAAATGAGTTGAATGTGGCCAGTGCCCGCCGCGAGGAGTGGCACCTCTTCCGTCTCTACAACTTCGCTCGAGCGCCGGGTCTCTTCGAACTCCGCCCACCACTGGAGCACCACGTCACCCTGACGGCCACCAGTTTCCGCGCCGGGTTCGATTAGGAAAGTCGTCGCTTCACTTGCCGCCCTACCCCCGGTCTCCCCGCTGCCGCAACCGGGTCTGGCGCAGGGTTTCCACCAGCATCGCCGCCAGCAGGGCAAACACCAACAGCCCGTTCGCCGCCGCCAGCCCGCCCAGCAGGCGCCACTCCAGCGGCAACAGGATGTCTCCGAAGCCCAGCGTGGTGAAGGAAACAAGCGAGAAGTAAATCGAGGCTTCCAGCGTCACGAACACCCCCAGCCCCCAGAAGGCCAGCCCCCAGATCCAGACCGCGACCGACATGACCAGAATGGTCCAGAGCATCACCGCCGAAACCGCCGCCACCAGTCGCGGGCCCTGCGGCGGGCGGATCACCCAAGCGTGGATGCGGGCCAGAAACACCTCAAGCCCCCAAAGCGACAGCGCCGCCACCACCGTTGTCAGCCCCATGATGGCCGAGCCCAGAACCAGCTGGATCAGCACTCCCCATCTCCCTCGATCTCGGAGACCTCCCGCCCGGGCCGGCCCCGGTAGCGCGGCAGCGACAGGCCCCACCACAGGCCCGCCGCCCTCAGCGCCAGCGCCACCGCAAAGCCCGCGCCCAGCGCGATTTCGCGGGCCACCCCGGCGCCATCGGCCAGCGCCAGCACCGTCGCGCCCGCCAGCGCCGCCGTCACATAGATTTCGCGCCGCAAGATCACCGGCTCTTCTCCGCCCAAGAGGTCGCGCAGAATGCCGCCAAAGCTCGCCGTCGCCACCCCCATGGCCACCGCCACCGAGGGCGCCGCCCCGGCCTCCAGCGCCCGCTCCGCGCCGGTCACGGCAAACAGCGCAAGGCCCACAGCGTCAAACCACAGCAGCACCCGGTAGCGCGAGGCCGGGATATGGGCGACGAAAAATACCGCCGCCCCCACACCCGCGCAGACCAGCAAAACCTCGGGCCGCTCCACCCAAAACACCGGCGACAGCCCCAGCACGAGGTCACGCACCGTGCCGCCGCCCACGCCAGTGACGACCGCGAGCAGCACAAAGCCCACTACGTCCATCTCCTTGCGAGAGGCCACAAGCGCCCCCGTCACCGCAAAGACGCAAAGCCCGAACCAATCCAGAACCGCCGTCACCGTCTCGAACATGTGCCGCCCTCCTGCCGCCAAGCAGACCTCGCAGGCGATCCGGGCGCAACCCCCGTAGGGTGCGCATTCATGCCGCGCCCACCCCATTGACGCCCCCGCGCGCCCATGGCTTCCTCTCCGCAAAAGGAGACACCCATGCCGCTCGACCTTTGGCTCGCCTTCGCCGCCGCCTCCACCGCGCTTCTGCTCATCCCCGGCCCCACGGTGCTGCTGGTGCTCTCCTATGCCCTTTCCCAAGGCCGCCGCACCGCGCTCGCCTGCGCCAGTGGCGTCGCAGCGGGCGACCTCATCGCCATGAGCGCCTCCCTCGCGGGCCTCGGCGCGCTGGTCGCCGCCTCCGCCACCGCCTTCACGATCCTCAAATGGGCCGGGGCGCTCTACCTCGCCTATCTCGGCTTCAAGCTCCTGCGCGCCCCCGCCGCCTCGCTTGATCGCCCCGAGGCCGAACAGGCCCGCCCTGCCACCATCTTTCGCCACGCCGCCACCGTCACGGCACTGAACCCCAAGAGCATCGCCTTCTTCATCGCCTTCGTCCCTCAGTTCGTCACCCCCGCGCAGCCCCTGCTCCCGCAATTCGCTATCCTCACCGCCACCTTCGTCACCCTCGCCGCCCTCAACGCTCTGGCCTACGCCCTCGCCGCCGACCGCCTGCGCGCCACCATCCGCCGCCCGGCGGTGCTGACATGGCTCACCCGCGCCGGCGGCGGCGCGCTGCTGGCCATGGCCGCGGCCACCGCCATGCTGCGCCGCGCGTGAGCGACGCCAAGCACATCCTCCTGCTTGGCGCAGACGGCTTCATCGGCCGTCACGTCGCCTATGCCGCCCGCGCCGCAGGCCACCGCGTCACCTGCATCGCCCGCAGCACAGCCGCGCTGAAGGCGCTGGGGTTTGAGACCTTCCACGCCGATCTCACGGCTGAAAAATGGCACGCCGCCTCGCAGTGGAAAGACCTCGCCCGCACCGCCCACGGCGTCATCAACTGCGCGGGCCTGCTCACCGGTTCGCCCGCCGCCATGGCCGCCGTCCACGAACACGCCCCCGCCGCGCTTTATGATGCGCTCCCCCACGGCAGCTTCCTCGTGCTGCTCTCCGCCGTAGGCATCGAGGCGCAAACCCCCTTCGCCCAAGCCCGGCGCACCGGCGAAAGCACCGCAAAGCTCGCCTCCGAGAATGGCCGCCACCGCCTCACCATCCTGCGTGCGGGCCTCGTGCTCTCCGATGGGGCCTATGGCGGCTCGGCGGTGCTGCGCGGCCTCGCCGCCTTCCCGCTGCTCACCCCCGTCCTCGGGCGCGGCAAGCACCGCTTCAACCCCTGTCACGCTGAAGACCTCGCCCAGCGCCTCCTCACCGCAACCGAGGAAGAGGGTGGACCCAAGCCCATCGTCACCGGCGGGGCCGATACGCTCACGCTCAAGCAACTCACCGCCGCCACCCGCGCCCACCTCGGCCTCCGCCCCGTGCCCGCGCTGCCCATCCCCATGGCCCTCGCCCGCCTGATGGGCCGCCTCGGAGACGCCATGCGCGCCGGTCCCTTCTCCACCACCGCCATCAATCAACTGGAACACGGCGTTCTGGCCGAAACCGCGCAGCCCCTCCCCGGCGCCTCGGAGTTCCTCGCCAGACGTCCGCCCTCGCCCGCCGATCTCTGGCACGCACGCCTCTACCTGCTGCGCCCGCTCCTGCGCCTCACTCTCGTGCTGCTCTGGCTGATCTCCGGCCTGCTCGGCCTCTTCACCCCGCCCAGCGCCTACCTGCCAGACCTCGCCGCCACCGGCCTGCCGGATGACACCCTTATCACCGCCGCCCGCGCCTTCGGCGTGCTCGACCTTGCGCTTGCCGCCGCCCTGTTCCGAAACTGGCACCCCCGCCTCACCTTCTGGGCGCAGATCCTGCTGGTCGGCGGCTACACGGTGGGTCTCACGGCAATCGCCCCCCACCTCTGGCTCGATCCCTACGGCGCACTGCTGAAAAACCTGCCCATCCTCGCCCTGCTGCTCACCACCCGCGCGCTAGATACGGAGCGCTAAAGCCCCTCGGCCCACCGGCCAAAGCAGGGCGCGGGCTGAAAGCCCGGGCCGCGCCCGACCCTCCCCCCGGGAGGGCGCAATGATGGTGCCACGCATCTCTCAGACGGCATTCAGACTCTCAAGCAAAGCGCGGGGTAAAGGCGGTGCGAGGCGCCCACCCAGGGTCGGGCGCGGCCCTCAGCGCCACACCTCGACCGGGAGGGCAGAAACCACGATGCAGGCCCTTGGCGGGGCCTCCACCTTGTCAGCACCCCTCAGTCACACCCACTTCGCCATCGGCGGCAGGCTCATCAGCACGGCATTTGCGTCATGCCCCGTGGCCAGCCCAAACTTGGTGCCCCGGTCGTAAACAAGGTTGTATTCGGCGTAGAGCCCCCGATGCACCAGTTGCGCATCCTTTTCAGCCTCGCCCCAAGCCATGCCGCGCCGCTTTTCCACCAACGGCACATAGGCCGGCAAAAATGCCCGCCCGATATCCTGCGTCAGGGCAAAATCCGCCTCCCAATCGCCGGTGTTGCGATCATCCATGAAGATGCCGCCAACCCCACGCGCCCGGCCCCGATGCGGGATGAAAAAGTATTCATCCGCCCAGGCCTTCAGCTCGGCGTAAAGCTGCGCCCCGTGCGGGTCCAAATGTGCCTTCTGCACCCCATGAAAATGCGCCGTATCCTCGTCGTATTCGATGCAGGGGTTCAGGTCGGAGCCGCCACCAAACCACCAAGCCGAAGGGGTCCAAAACATCCGCGTGTTCATGTGAACGGCGGGGCAATGCGGGTTCTGCATATGCGCGACCAGGCTGATGCCCGACGCCCAGAACCGCGGATCTTCCGCCACCCCCGGCACACCCCGCGCCGCCATCGCCTTCTGCGCCGCCGCGCCCAGCGTGCCGAACACTTCTGACACGTTCACCCCCACCTTCTCAAAGACGCGCCCGCCGCGCATCACGCTCATCAGCCCGCCGCCCGCATCGCTGCCATCTTCCCCCGCGCGCTTTGTCGGCGTCACCTCGAAGCGCCCCGCCGCGCCTTCGCCCTCAAAGCTGTCCTCCAGCCCCTCGAACGCCGCCACGATCTCGTCCCGCAGCGCACGAAACCACGCCGCCGCCCGCGCCTTCTCGTCTTTCATCGCAGCATCCATGGCCAGCCTCCCCCTTATTCGTGATTTGGCGAATCCGCGCGGCGAGCCTAAACAGGGGCCCAAGCCATTGAAAGGACGCCCGATGCGGCATTTTCTGCCCCTGCTGCTCATCCCCCTCGCCGCCGCCTGCGCCACGCCCCGCGAGGCCTGCGAAAACCGCGCCACCAAGGATCTGCGGGTGATGAACGAGCTCATCGCCGAAACCCGCGCCAACGTCGACCGCGGCTATGCCATTGAGCGCGAGGCTTATGTGGCCACCAGCTTCCAGATGTGCGTCGGCTCCTCCAAGGAAAACGTCGGCGTCAAATGGTGCCACCGCCCCGAAACCCGCTACCGCAACAAGCAGGTGGCGATCGACCCGGGCGCCGAGCAGCGCAAACTGCGCAATATGATCGTGAAGCGCGACCAGCTCGAGCGCGAGTCCCGCGCGCAGCTCGCCGCCTGCCAGCGCGCCTACCCCGAAGGCTAGATATCGTCGCGCGGTATCCGCAGCACCTGCCCGGGAAAAATCACATTCGGATTGGCCAGCACATGCTGGTTGGCCTCGAAGATCGGCTGGAAGTTCCCATTGCCATACTGCGCCTGCGCAATCGAACTCAGCGTATCCCCCGGCTGCACCGTATAGGGCTGCCAGCCACGATAGCCGGGCAGGATGCGCGGGCCAAACAGCACCGGGATCGTTACCGAAGGGCCATTCTCATTGCCCGTATCATCGGCCAGCGTCACGAACAGCCGGTTGAGCTGAAAGCTGTTGCTCGCCGGTATCTCGATCTGCCCCTGAAACTGCCGCAGCCCTAACGACCCAACCGAGGTGAACCCCGCGTATTCGTCATGCCCCTCGGTCACGCTGATGGTCAGCGTCCCCTCAAAAGCGGCGGCGTTTCCGGCAATCAGGATCGTCTGGCCAACAAGGTCAAACGGCTGCGGCTGCTGAATATCAAGGGTCGAGGACATGGCAAACTCACTCCTCCGGCAGGGGCCGGAACCAAGGGGCAAGCTCACGCGCAACCCTAGCACAAAATCGCCCCGCCCTCTACCGAACTGTTTGACCCGGCAGCCCCTTTGCCGCTTCATCCCCCCGCACGCTCACCGCAAGGGCACAACATGGACCCTTACCTCACCCTAAAGTGGCTCCACATCCTCTCTTCCACCGTGCTCTTCGGCACCGGAATCGGCACGGCGTTTCAAATGGTCATGGCCATGCGCACCGGCAACGCCCAAAGCATCGCCCATACCGCCCACCACGTCGTGCTGGCCGACTGGCTCTTCACCACGCCCGCCGGGGTGGTGCAGCCGCTCACCGGCCTGCTTCTGATCCACACGCTCGGCTATAGCCTCACCGAGCCGTGGCTGCTGCTCACCTATGCTCTCTACCTCCTCGCCTTTCTCTGCTGGGCACCCGTGGTGCACCTGCAAATCCGCATCCGCTCCCTCGCCCGCACCGCCGCAGCCACCGGTGCGCCCCTTCCGGCAGAAGCCCGCCGCGCCTATCGCATCTGGTTCGCTCTCGGCTGGCCCGCCTTCGCCGCGCTAATGGGCGTTTTCTGGCTCATGGTCGCCCGCCCGTCGCTCTGGTGACCCCTGTTCATCCCGGCCCCGCCCCGCTACCAATGACGCGACCGACACGGGAGACTTCACATGTATCGCACCATCCTCGCCGCCGCCCTCTGCGTCGCAACCACCGCGCCCGCCTTTGCCGAGGCCTTCATGATGGGCACCGGCCGCTGGACATGCGAGCGCGCCCGCGCCGCCTTCGTGACCCAGAACATCTCTGATCAGGGGCAGGTGGCAGGCTGGATTCTGGGCTATTGGAGCCACGCCTCCATCGGCCAGCCCACCGCGTTCCTCGACAAGATGCAGGAAGTCGGCGGCGGCAAGATCGTCGAGATCACCCTCGCCGAATGCCAGAAGAACCCCAACGCCATGCTGTTTCAGGTGACAGAGGCCATCGTGCAGAACTCCCTCAAGGAATCCGAAGAGGGCGCGGCTGAAGGCGCCGCCGCAGGCGAAGCCTCCGAGTAAGCCGATGAAGACCGTCGCTGATTACATCCGCACTATCGCAGACTTTCCCCATGAGGGGATCATGTTCCGCGATGTCACCACCCTCTTCGCCGATCCGCGCGGCCTGCGCCTCTGCGTTGACCAGATGTTGCACCCCTACGCCGGCCAGCCAATCGACAAGGTGGTTGGGCTGGAGGCGCGCGGCTTCATCCTCGGTGGGGCCATCGCCCACCAGCTCGGCCTCGGTTTCGTGCCGATCCGCAAAAAGGGCAAGCTCCCCGGCGCGGTCATCTCCGAGGCCTATACGCTGGAATACGGCGAGGCGGTGATGGAGGTGCATGACGACGCGATCCAGCCCGGCGAGCGCATCCTGCTGGTCGATGACCTGCTCGCCACCGGCGGCACGGCGGAAGCCGGGATCAAACTGGTCGAGCGCCTCGGCGGCGTCATCACCGGCTGCGCCTTCATCGTCGACCTGCCAGACCTCGGCGGCCGCAAACGCCTCGAAGGCCTCGGCATGGAAGTCCACGCCCTCACCTCCTACGAAGGCGAATAACGCGCGCGCCATCCCCAACACCGTAGGGTGGGCAATCTGCCCACCACCACTGCCCCTCTAGGCTGCGTCCCCCTCCCCCGCCAGCCTAGCCCGCCGCCGCCATCGCCAGCCCGTCCACCACCGCCGTGAACGCCTCCGAGCGCAGCACCTCCGCCCCCGGGCAAACGCTGCGCATCTCCGCCTCGACAAACCCCATCAGGCTCGAGCCGCCCACGAGCACCACCCGGCCCACCTCGCCGGGTGCCACCCCGGCCTGCGCCAGCACCTCCCGCGCCGCGCCGCCCAGCGCCGCCTGCGCTTCGCCCAGCACCTCGCACATCCGCGCCGCGCTCAGCTCGGCCGCCAGCCCCGACTCAACCATCCCCATGCCGATCCGCCCAGTGCCAGCATCATTCGCCGCAATCTTCCCGCGCTCCACCGCAAAGGCCATCTCATGGCCCAGCTCGTCCTCCAGAACCGTCGCCAGCCGCCCCAACCGCTTCGGCTCCACCGCCAGCTTCACCATGCCCGCCACCTCGCGCCGCACGTCCGGCGCATAAAGAAACGGGATCTTCGCCCATGTCGCCAGATCGACAAAAACCGCACGCGGCACCGGCAACAGGCCCGGCCCAAACTCGCGGCGCAATTCGCCGCCCAGCCCCAAAAGCGGCATCACCTCAGCCACAGAGACCACCCGGTCAAAATCCGTGCCCCCCAGCCGAATGCCGTGGCTGGCGACAATCTCCACCTCTTCGCCCGAGCGAAATACCGTAAAGTCGCTGGTGCCGCCGCCAATATCCACGATCAGCCCCACGCCGCCCGCCGCGCCCATCCCCTGGCAGGCCCGCGCCGCCGCCTCCGGCTCGGGCATAAACTCGACCTCCTCAAACCCCGCCGCAAGATAGCACCCGCGCAGGTCGGCCTCCGCCTGCGCATCCTTCTCCGCGTCTTCGTGAAACCGCACAGGCCGCCCCGAAAGCGCCCGGGTGAACTGCACCCGGGTGAACTCTTCCGAGCGCTCCCGCACCTGCACCAAGAAGGCCGTCACCACATCGGCCAGCGTCCGCCGCTTGCCCTCAATCAACCGCTTCTCATGGAAGAGCGGCACGCCCAGCACGCTTTTGAGCGCCCGCATGTAGCGCCCCTCCTCGCCGCCGATCAGCGCCGTGCCCGCCGCCGCGCCAATGCGCATCGCACCGCCCCCCTCGGGGAAGAACACCGCCGTCGGCAGCGTCTCCGCGCCTTGCTCCACCGGCAGCCGCCGCACCGCGCCGCCCGCGTAGACGGCAGCCGCCGAATTCGATGTGCCAAAGTCGATCGCCAGCCTGTCCATCACCGCAGCTCCCTTCCGAAAGGCGCCGCAGCTACCCCAAGGCGCAGGCGCAGGCAAGCCCCCGCGCCCGGTCTGTTAACCGGCCGCGCCTATGTCATCTGACATCTGCATGGGTTGTGCATGGATTGTGCACAGGATGTTGCCCTGTGCTTTTGGGGGTTAACGCCGCGCCGCCTACCCCTGCCGCACAACCGCCCCGGGGTTCAAAATCCCCAGCGGATCGAGCGTTTTCTTGATCGCCCGCATCATCTCCAGCCGCACCGGATCGCCCCAGCGCTCCAGATCCCCCACCTTCGCCCGCCCCAGCCCGTGCTCGGCGCTGAACGAGCCGTCCATATCTGCAAGCAGCTGATTTATAATGTCTTTCAGCTCCTCATAGGCACTGTCAGGATAGTCGCCCCGCGCCTTTCCGGCTCCCGGAAACACGTTGTAATGCAGGTTCCCGTCGCCCAGGTGGCCAAAGCAGTTGATCCTGAAATCCCCCGTCTTTCCAATCGCTTGTCCCGCCTGCTCAATGAACTCCGGCACCCGGCTCAGCGGCAGTGAAATATCGTTCGACACCACCGACCCAACCTTCCGGTTTCCCTCCGGCAAAGCCTCCCGCATCGCCCAAAATTCGGCCCGCTGCCCCTCGCTCGCCGCCACCACGCCATCACGCACCAGCCCGGCCTCAAAGCCCTCCGCAAAGACCTGCTCCAGCAGCTCCTGCGCGCTCTGCCCGCCAAAGGTGCCGATCTCGATCAGCACGCTCCATTCGGGCACCTCGGCCCAGGGCAGGCGCACCTGCGGCAGATGTTCCACCAAAAATTCCGGCCCCTGCGCCGCGATCAGCTCAAAGGCCGAAATCGCTTGCCCCGCAAGGGCTTGCGCCCGCCCCAGCAGTTCCAGCGCCGCCGCCGGGCTTGCCACCTCCAGCACCGCTGCCGACACGCCCGAGGGGCGGGGAAACAGCCGCAAGGACGCGGCGGTAATCACCCCCAGCGTGCCCTCGGAGCCAATCAGAAGGTTGCGCAAATCATAGCCGGTGTTGTCCTTGCGCAGCCGTTTCAGGCCAGACATCACCCGCCCATCGGCCAGCACCGCCTCAACCCCAAGGCACAGCTCCCGCACATTGCCATAGCGCAGCACGTTCACCCCGCCCGCGTTGGTGCCCAAAAGCCCGCCAATCCGGGCTGTCCCCTCGCTTCCAAGCGAAAGCGGAAAGAGCCGCCCGGCATCTTCCGCAACGCCCTGAATATCCTGCAAAATCGCGCCCGCTTCCACGGTCATCACACCCTCTTCGGGCCAAATCCCTCGCGTCGCCGTCATCCGCTCAAGGCTGAGCACCAGCGGCACCGGCCCCTCCGGCGCAACCTGTCCGCCCACCAGCCCGGTGCCGCCGCCATAGGGCACCACGCCCACCCGCTGCGCCGAAGCCAGCCGCAAGATAGCCGAGACCTCCTCCACCGATGCAGGGCACAGCACCGCCCCGGCGCGCCCCGTTAACCTGTCTCTCGGTTCTTCGAGGTATCGTTGCTCCACGCCGCGCACCACGCCCTCTGGCAGGGCCGCGCGGAAGGTTTCTACAATGTCGGGGGTCGCATCATTCAACATGGGAGCCATTACGCACGGCTCAGCGCAAAATTCAATCGAAGCCGGAGAGCACAACAGGCTGCAACACCACAATGGTGGGCCGCGATGGCAGGTCTCGGAGCGACACGGTTAACGAACTGCCAATGCGCCGGTCGATCGCGAACTCTCCCGCCATGCCTTCCAGAAACTGCTCCAGCGAATAGCCCGAAAACCAGTGCATCGGCAGCACGATGGAAGAGCGCAACCGGCTGACGATCCGCTGCATGGTGGCAATATCCACCGTCATGCCCCCATCCACCGGGGCCATCACCACATCCAGCCGCCCCAATGCGGCGTATTGCTCGGCGTTGGGCTCATGGTGCAGGTGTCCAAGGTGGCCAATGCAAAGGCCCGCCACCTCGAAAATGAAGATCGAATTGCCATCCTCCTCGGTGCCGCCAAAGCCCTGCCGAATATCGGTCGTCACGTTGCGCACCAGCATTTCGCCAAGGTCGAGGTGATGATCCGCTGGCCCGTCGGCATCGCCCCATCCCTTGAGCACATTGGGAATGCGCGGGTCGGGGTTGGGTGTCCAATGGGAGCTGTGCGCGTGGTTCATCGTGGCCACATCCGGCACAAAGTCTTCCGGCCCGAGGTAGCCGTTGTAATCGGTCGCCACCGCCAACCCGCCCGCCGTCTGGATCACGTAAACCGAATGATCGACATAGGTGATCCGCACCGCATCTTCTTCCACTGGATCGGCCCAGGCGGCCTTTTGCACATAGGCCATCCCCGGCGTGTTCTGCGCCAAGGCAATGCAATGCGAGGGTCGCCTGTCTTGCGCGGCGGCGGAGCTGACGCAGGCGATGAGGCCTGCAAGGGCGAAGAGTGGTTTGAGCATGGGCGCGGCCTCCTGCGGCCAAGGCTAGCGCAAAATACCCGCGCCGAACCTCCCCCACGAAAAGTTTATGCCCCCGCCTCCGTCCGCCCCCGGCGATCGCGGCGCAAATTGGCGTAAAGCACATGATTTCGCCACCGCCCGTTGATCTGGAGGTAACTCTGCGCCACGCCTTCATACTTGAAGCCGCATTTCTCCAAAGCGCCGCGCGAGGCGGCGTTTTCGGGCAGGCAGGCGGCTTCGATGCGGCTCAGGTCGAGCACCGTAAAGCCATAATGCACAACCGCCTCAATGGCTTCGCGCATGTAGCCCCGCCGCTTGTAAGGCTCGCCAACCCAATATCCCAGCGTTCCCGATTGCGCCGGGCCGCGGCGGATGTTGTCCAGCGTGATCGCGCCAAGCAGCGCTTCGCCGTCCCGCGCAAACAAGAACAACGGCACCGCCGAACCGCCGCCAATCGCGCGCTGCGCCCAGTAGACCCGGTTGGTAAAGCTCTTGCGCGAAAGGTGGTCGCTGGCCCAGGTCGGCTCCCAGGGCGTCAGAAACTCCCGGCTCTGCAGCCGCAAGTCGCTCCAGTCGCGATAATCGCCATGCGCGGGCGGACGCAGCAACAGGCGCGGCGTGTCGATCCGAACCTTTCGCCGCCCCAGCCGCATCAGGCTGCCAAGCGCTCCTTCAAGCCCGACAGGCCGGGAGCACCCTCGGCAGGGCCATAAAGCGCAAGCGCCGCCGGCGCATCCGAGGCAAGACGCGTGCCAAAGCGGCGCAGATCGTCCAGCGTGACCGCGTCGATCTTTTCCACCGTCTCCGCCGTCGAGGGCACCCGATCCCAGATCGTCACCATCCGCGCCATCCGCTCGGCGCGGCTGCTCGGGCCTTCCAGCCCCATCAGCAGCCCGGCTTTCAGTTGGTTGCGCGCACGCTCCAGCTCGGCATGGCTCAGGTCGTCGCCCGCACGGCGCAGCTCGTCGATTACCACCTCGGACAGCCCGGCAATGTCATCACCGCTGGTGCCCGCGTAAATCGTCATCAGCCCGGTGTCGCCATAGGCCCCGGCCTGCGCATAGATCGAGTAGCAAAGCCCCCGCTTCTCCCGCAGTTCCTGAAACAGCCGCGAAGACATGCCGCCGCCCATCGCGCTGGCATAGATCTGTGCGGTGTAGATATCGGGGTCACGGTAGTTGGGGCTTTCCAGCCCCATGGCAAAATGCACCTGCTCCAGCGGGCGGATCTCACGATATTCGCCGCCCACAAAGCGGGCGCCCTCCTCCACCCGGCGCGGGCGGGGGGTGAGGTGGCCAAAGGCCTTCTCGGCAAGCCGGACGATCTGGTCATGATCCACGGCACCCGCCGCCGCCAGCACCAGATGCTCGGGGCCATAGTTCTCGGCCACAAAGCCCGCAAGGTCGCCCCGGCCAAAGGCCTGAATCCGCTCAGGCGGGCCAAGAATGGTGCGTCCCATCGCCTGCTCGGGATAGGCGGCCTCCTGCAGCCAGTCGAAGATGATATCATCCGGCGTATCCAGCGCCTGCCCGATCTCTTGCAGGATCACGCCGCGCTCCACCTCGATCTCACTCAGGTCAAAGGCGGGCTCCAGCACGATATCGGCAATCACATCCAGTGCCAGAGGCACATCAGCCTCCAGCACGCGGGCGTAATAGGCCGTCATCTCGCGCCCGGTGTAGGCGTTGATATAGCCGCCCACATCCTCGATCTCTTCGGCAATCTGCAAGGCGCTCCGCCGTGCGGTGCCCTTGAAGGCCATATGCTCCAGAAAGTGGGCAATCCCGTTCTGCTCGGGCCGCTCATGCCGCCCACCCGCGTTGATCCACAGGCCCACAGAGGCACTCGCCAGCCCCGGCATCGCCTCGGTGACGATCCGCATTCCATTGCCAAGCCTGTCGATTTGCACGCTCACGCAGACCGCCTTTCCCTGATGAGAGCTTCGATGGCGCCAAGGTCGTTCTCAACCCGGGTCACCCGTTCCGACTTGTCATATAGGTCGGCCATGCGCTTGGGAAGGGCAGCGTGGATGCCACAGGCCTCCTCCACCGCCGCCGGAAACTTGGCCGGGTGGGCGGTGGCCAGCGTCACCAGCGGCGTCGCGCCAAGGTGGTCGCGGGCCACCCGCGTGCCGACTGCCGTATGCGGGCAGATGACCTCGCCCGTTTCCTTGAACATGCGGTCAATCTCGGCGCGGGTCTCGTCCTCGCTCACCCGACCCGAGCTGTAGTGCTCGGTCAGCGCGCCCATGGCGTTCTCGCTCACGCGGAACTTGCCCGCCTTCAGCTCATCCATCAGCGCCGCCACCGCCGCACCGTCCTTGCCATAAGCAAACCACAGCGCCCGCTCGAAGTTGGAAGACACCTCGATATCCATCGACGGCGAGATAGAGGGCTTCACACCGGCCTTGGCATAGTCGCCGGTCTCAAGGCAGCGGTGCAAAATGTCGTTCTGGTTGGTGGCCACGATCAGCCGGTCGATCGGCAGGCCCATCTGCTTGGCAAGGAACCCGGCGAAGATGTCGCCAAAGTTGCCGGTGGGCACGCAGAAGCTGACCTTGCGATGCGGGGCACCCAGCGCCACGGCGGAGGTGAAGTAATACACGATCTGCGCCAGAACCCGGGCAAAGTTGATCGAGTTCACCCCGGCAAGCCCCACCTCGTCGCGGAAGCTGAAGTCGGCAAACATCTCTTTCAGCATGCCTTGGCAATCGTCAAAATCGCCATCAACGGCCAGCGCATGCACGTTGGCGGCGTCGGGCGTCGTCATCTGCCGCCGCTGCACCTCGCTCACCCGGCCATGCGGGAAAAGGATGAACACATCCACATTGTCGAGCCCGGCAAAGGCCTCGATCGCCGCCGATCCGGTGTCGCCGCTGGTCGCCCCCACGATGGTGATCTTGCGCCCGTTGCGCTTCAGCACAGTCTGGAACATCTGGCCGATGAGCTGCATGGCAAAGTCTTTGAAGGCCAGTGTCGGCCCGTGGAACAGCTCCAGCAAAAAGTGATTGTCCGCCAGCTGCTTCAGCGGCGCCCGCGCTGGGTGGCCAAAGCCTGCATAGGCCCGCCCAATCAGCGCCTCCACCTCCTGCGGCGTGCCCAGCGCGTCACCGATGAAGGGCGCAATCACCCGCGCCACCGCCTCTTCGTAGCTCACCCCGGCCAGCGCCGCGATCTCGCCCTCGCTCATGGTCGGTACGGTCTCGGGCAGGTAGAGACCTCCGTCGCGGGCAAGGCCCGTCAGCATGGTATCTTCAAAGCTCAGAACCGGGGCTTGGCCCCTCGTGGAGATATAGCGCATTGGAAGTCCTTCAGGCGGTGCGGCGCTTGATACGCCACATCAGGAAAAGTGTCATCCCCAGCCACACGAGCGCGAGGCCGTACCATGTGACCGCGTAGCCGAGGTGATCATTCGGGATACCCACGGAGCTGACAGGCAGCGGGGTGATGGTGGAGCCGGGCCGAACCTCGCGGGCAACAATCAGCAGCGGCTCCGCCCCCAGCGCCTCGGCCAAGGCGGGCACATCGCGGGCGAACCACAGCGCGCCGTCCGGGTCGGGGGTGAAGCCATCCACCTCATCCGGCCAATGCAGGTTGCCCGTCACCGTGACCGCGCCCTGCGGAAAGGAGGCATCCGCCGAGATCACCTTGCGATAGCCGAGGTCCACCAGCAGCACCCGGCCCTCCGGCGTGGTCAGCGTGCTGACAAAGCGATGCACCGCCCCCACCTGCTTGATCGAGGCCAGCACCATGATCCCCTGCCCGCCCAGCGTGCCCTCGGCCTGCACCGGCAGAAAGCGGTCGGCCTCCGGGTCGGGCGCGGCGGGCACCGCAACCGGTGCCGCGGTGATCCGGGCGTCGATGTCCGCCAGCATCGCCTCTTTCCACGCCAGCCGCCGCAGTTGCCACGTTCCGAGGCTCACCAGAATGGCGATGCCGCAGATGCCAAGAATGGCTGGGAAGAGGTAGCGCATGGGGTGTCCTTCAAAGCCGAACGCGGGCCGTTTCCAGCCCGCGTTTGAAATCTGTCTGGTGTCTCACCCTCTCCCAGTAGGGTGGGTGAAACCCACCACTCAGCCGCCCCAGATGTAAACCGCAGCGAAGAGGAACAGCCAAACCACGTCCACGAAGTGCCAGTACCAAGCGGCAGCCTCGAAGCCCACGTGCTTCTCCTGCGTGAAGTGCCCGGCCCGCAGGCGCAGGTAGCAGATGAACAGGAAGATCGTGCCGATCACAACGTGCGCACCGTGGAAGCCCGTCGCCATGAAGAAGTTGGCGCCGTAGATGTTGCCCGCAAAGCCAAAGGCCGCGTGGCTGTACTCGTAGGCCTGCAGCACGGTGAAGATCAGGCCCAGCACCACGGCAAGGACCAGCCCCTCGGCCATGGCCTTGCGGTTGTTCTCATGCACCAGAGCGTGGTGCGCCCATGTGGCGGCCATGCCCGAGCAAAGCAGGATCAGCGTGTTGATCAGCGGCAGGTGCCACGGGTCGAAAGTTTCGATGCCCACCGGCGGCCAAACGCCATCGACGGCGGGGGCCTGATCAATGTCGGGGTTCATGGGATACATCGCGTGCTTGAAGAAGCTCCAGAACCACGCGGCGAAGAACATCACCTCCGACATGATGAACAGGATGAAGCCGTAGCGCAGGCCGATGGCAACAACCGGGGTGTGGTCACCCACCTGGCTTTCGTCCACCACCTCGGACCACCAGGCAAACATGACGTAAAGCACACCAACAAAGCCCAGCAGGAAAATCCAGGGCTGGTTGTTTTCAACCTGCGGAGACATCCACTGCACCGCCCCGAAGAGCATCACAAAGGCCGCGACCGCACCGGCGAAGGGCCAGATCGAGGGGTTCAGGATGTGGTAGTCGTGGTTCTTTTCGTGGGCCATCTTTGGTTCCTCGGACGGTCTCTGTATTCAGGTCAGTTGGCCCGCGGCGCCGGGTCGGACGCGTTGGGCGAAAGGGCTGCTTGCTCTTCGGGCAGGTCGATTTCGTAGAACGTATAGCTCAGGGTGATCGAGTTTGTGAACTTCGCATCGCGGTCATTCACAATCTCCGGGTCAACATAAAAGCTCACCGGCATCTGCACCCGCTCGCCGGGCTGCAGCACCTGCTCGGTAAAGCAGAAGCAGTCGATCTTGTCGAAGTAGCCGCCCGCCACGAAGGGTGCAACGTTGTAGGTGGCTTGGCCGGCAATGGGCCGGCCGGTCGGGTTGTAGGCTTCGTAGAAGGCCAGGCCCGTTTCGCCGATCCGCAGGGTCATCTTCTGCTGCACCGGCTTGAACTGCCACTCCATGTCGGCCTCGATGTTGGCGTCAAAGCGCACGGTGATCTCGCGGTCGAGCACCACATCGCTGCCCGACTCGGCCACCGAGGTGGTGCCGCCGTAGCCCGTGACCTTGCAGAACCAGTTGTAAAACGGCACCGCCACCCAGGCCATCGCGCCCATGAACACGACAACACCCACGGCATAAAGCGCCACGCGAGCGTTCTTTTGCTCGGGTTTCTGCTCGTGCCCGGCCATCAGTTGCCCGCCTCTGGCGTGGTCATCGCCGGGCGAACCGCATGGTCAAACCCTTCCATCGCGCCAATGCCACCCCGGGTCACCTTCACAAAGGTCAGCCCCAGAACAATCACCACAAGCGCAATCAGCGAAATCGCAACGCCCACGTTCCGGCCCAGCCGCCGCTGGTGAATTTCGTGTTCCGCACGGATCATGCCGCACCCCCGATCACACCCAGCGCCCGCAAGGCAGCGTCCGCCAGCAGGGCCCCAAAGTGCAGCGCCAGATAGATCAGCGACAGCTTGAAAAAGCTCTTCTCCACCTTGTAGCCATCAGCCTGCGCAGCCTCGGTGCTCCGCCGCAGAATGGCCCATGCCCCCTTGGCAAAGAGCGCGTTCATCACCAGTGCGGTGGCAATGTAGGCCGGCCCGGCGATGGAGGTGAAGCCCAGCGCAATGGCCGAAGCGGCCAGCACGATGGTGTAGATGAAGATCTGCCAGCGCGTTGCGTCATGCCCGTGGGTCACGGTGAGCATCGGCACCTTGGCGTCAGCATAGTCCGACTTCATGAACAGGCAGAGCGCCCAAAAGTGCGGCGGCGTCCAAAAGAAGATGAGGGCGAACATCAGCACGGCTTCAAGGCTGACAGAGCCAGTGGCCGCAACCCAGCCCACCATCGGCGGGAAGGCCCCGGCAGCGCCGCCGATCACGATGTTCTGCGGCGTCCAGCGCTTGAGGATCATCGTGTAGATCACGGCGTAAAAGAAGATGGTGAAGGCCAGCAGCGCGGCAGCGGCGAGGTTGGCCGCGAGGCCCAGCATCATCACGCTGAGGCCCGACAGCGCCACACCAAGGCCCAGCGCCTCACCCGGCTGCACCTTGCCTGCCGGGATCGGGCGCTTCTGCGTCCGGCTCATCACCGCGTCAATGTCGGCATCCCACCACATGTTCAGCGCGCCCGAGGCCCCGGCCCCGATGGCGATGAAGAGGATGGAGGTGAAGGCGATAAACGGATGCACCGGCACAGGCGCAACCAGCAGGCCCACCATGGCGGTGAAGACCACAAGCGACATCACCCGCGGCTTCATCAGGGCAACATAGTCCCCGAAGCCCGGCTCTTCCGTGCGCTCATATGCATTCACGTCGCTCAAATCGTCTGCCTCCCTAGCGGGCCCTGTTCGCATCGCCCGCGCAGTAGCAAGTGGCCGGGCAGCAGCTTGGCTGCCCGGTAACTGATCAGTCGGCCGAAGCCACCTTCACCGAAGGCTTGATCCCGGCGAATTCCTCGGTGGCCATCTCCAGCCACGCGGCATAGGCCTCTTTGCTCACCACCTTCACGGTGATCGGCATATAGGCGTGGTCCTTGCCGCACAGTTCGGAGCACTGGCCAAAGTAAACGCCTTCGCGCTCGGCCTTGAACCACAGCTCGGCGGTCCGGCCCGGTACGGCATCCTGCTTCACACCAAAGGCCGGCACCGTCCACGAGTGGATCACGTCCGCGCCGGTCACCCGCACGACAACAACCGTATCCACCGGAATCACCATCGCGTTGTCGGTGGCCAGCAGATACTCGTCCTCGGCGTAGCCGTAGTCGGCCAGCTCGTCGCGCTGAAGCATCAGCGCATCAAAGGCGATTCCCTCTTCGGGATATTCATAGCCCCAGTACCACTGGTATCCGGTGGCCTTGATGGTCAGCTCCGGCTCCGGAATCTCTTGTTGCTTGAACAGTACCGGCAGCGAGAAGGCCCCGATAAAGACGAGGATCAAAATCGGCCCCAGCGTCCACGCGATTTCGAGCGGCGTGTTGTGGGTAAAGCTCGCAGGCGTCGGATTGGCCTTCTTGTTGAACTTCAGGATGATGATCGCAAGCAGCACCACCACGAAAAGCGAGATGGCGATGATGATCACGTTCACCATGCCTTCCAGCCAGTGAATGTCACGCGCCAGCTCGGTGGCGGCGGGCTGCCAGTCAATCCCCTTCTCATGGGGCTTCCCGATCGTTTCGAGCCCCTCAATCCCGTCCTGGGCGTGGGCGGCAAGGCCGTAAAACGCCATCATCAGGCCGGTCGTCACGGCGGCAAGGAGCTTGAAAATCTTCATCGGCACGTCCCTTCGCTTGTCATGAAGCGCGTCTGCGGGGTGGCGTTCGCGGGGCCACCCGTTGTTCCTTCGCGCGTCTCAAACCATATTACGTCAGATCGCTCAAGCGGTTCCAGCGCGGCAATGTGGCGCGTGACCCGCAAAAATCACCCTTGGAGATACCATGTCCAGCAGCTTCCGCCCCTTTGAAACAAGCCTCGACGAAGCCGCAGCCCTTCGGGCACTGCGTGCGGCAACCGATGGCGCAGATGATGGCGAGCTGTTCCTAGAGCGCCGCGCGTCTGAAAACCTCGTGTTCGAGGATGGCCGGGTAAAGACGGCGAGCTTCGATGCGTCGGAGGGATTCGGCCTGCGCGCCGTGAAGGGCGAAACCTCGGGCTATGCCCATTCCACCGAACTTTCCGAGAAGGCCCTGCTGCGCGCCGCCGAGACGGCGCGGCTCGCCGTGGGCGACGGCGGCGGCGTGCTTGCGCCCGGCCCCCAGGCCACCAACCGCAAGCTCTATGGTGATTCCGACCCGATCGAGGGTGTCGAATTTCCCGTGAAAATCGACACCCTCGCCGAGATAGACGCCTTCACCCGCGCGCTTGATCCCCGTGTTGTGCAGGTCTCGGCCTCTCTTTCGGCGGCGCTGCAAGAGGTGGTCATCCTGCGCCCCGACGGCACCAAGGTTTCCGACACAAGGCCGATGACCCGCATCTACGTGTCGCTCATCGTTGAAGAGAACGGGCGGCGCGAAAGCGGCAGCCACGGTGGCGGCGGGCGCGTGGCGCTCGGCGGGCTGATCGACCCTGCCATGTGGCAGCCCGCCGCCTGCGAGGCGCTCCGAATCGCGCTGGTCAACCTCTCTGCCGAGCCCGCGCCTGCCGGCACAATGGATGTTGTCCTCGGCCCCGGCTGGCCGGGCATCTTGTTGCACGAGGCCGTGGGGCACGGGCTGGAGGGCGATTTCAACCGCAAGGGCAGCTCTGCCTTCGCCGGTCTGATGGGTCAGCAGGTGGCCGCGCCCGGCGTCACCGTGGTGGACGATGGCACCATCCCCGACCGGCGCGGATCTATCTCGGTGGATGACGAAGGCACGCCATCGTCGCGCACGACGCTGATCGAAGACGGTGTGCTCGTGGGCTACATGCAAGACCGCCAGAACGCCCGCCTCATGGGCGTTCCCGCCACCGGCAACGGTCGCCGCCAAAGCCACGCCCACCCGCCGATGCCCCGGATGACCAACACCTACATGCTGGGCGGCTCCGAAAGCCCCGAGAGCATCCTCTCCGGGCTGGAAGACGGGCTCTATGCCGTGGGCTTCGGCGGCGGGCAGGTCGACATTACCTCCGGCAAGTTCGTGTTTTCCTGCACCGAGGCCTACCGGGTTAAAAACGGCAAGGTCGGCGCGCCGGTAAAGGGGGCCACCCTCATCGGCGACGGGGCGACCTCTCTGAAAAACATCACCTCCATTGGCAATGACATGTCGCTCGATCCGGGGATCGGCACCTGCGGCAAGGCGGGCCAATGGGTGCCGGTGGGCGTGGGCCTGCCCACGCTCCGGATCGGCGGGCTGACGGTGGGCGGCGCGGCGGGGTGAGTTCGCCGCGTTAACCCTGTTTCGGGCAGTTTGGCTGCCCGAAGCGGGCCCATTTTGGCAAGGCTACGCCCGGAAGACGCCGAGCATTCCGGGCGGGCGCCTCTAACGCTCTGATATACGGTCACAAAATCAGGACCGAGCGGCAGAGCAGAAAGAAATTTCTCATTTCCGCCCAGAATCTCACGGTGCGTTAAGGGCCAGTTAACCACTTAAGTCTAAAACCAATCCTGCAAGCAGACGGAGCGACGTTGGCGTGGATTTGTTTTCTTCCCCACCCCCCCTCGCACCACCCACCTCGGAAGAAGATAGGCTGGCGTGGCTTCGTCTCTTGCGCTCACGGCGGGTGGGGCCCACCACATTCTACCGGCTGATGGCCGAGCATGGCACCGCCGAGGCCGCGCTCGCCGCGCTGCCAGAGGTTGCCGCCGCCGCCGGTGTCCGCAGCTACCAGCCCCTCCCCCGCGATCTGGCCGCCCGCGAACTGGCCGCCGGCAAGCGCGCCGGTGCCCGCCTCATCGCCGCAGGTGAGCCACATTATCCCACCGCCCTGCGCGATTTGCCCGATGCCCCGCCCCTGCTCTGGACGCAGGGCGACCTCACCCTGCTCAACCAGCCCACCCTCGCCGTGATCGGCGCGCGCAACGCCTCCTCGCTCGGCCGCCGCATGGCCGCACGGCTGTCGTCCGAACTCTCCAAGGCTGGCCATGTGGTCGCCTCCGGCCTCGCCCGCGGCGTGGATACCGAGGCGCATAAGGCGGCGCTGGAGGGCGGCACCATCGCCGTGGTCGCGGGCGGGGTCGATGTGACCTACCCGCAGGAAAACGCCGCCCTGATGGCGCAGATCGCCGAGGGCGGCCTCGTTGTGTCCGAAGAGCCGCCCGGTCTCCAGCCCCAGGCCCGCCACTTCCCCAAGCGCAACCGCATCATCTCCGGCCTGTCGCGCGCCGTGGTGGTGGTCGAGGCAGGGGCCCGCTCGGGCAGCCTGATCACCGCCCGCATGGCGCTGGATCATGGCCGCGAAGTGCTCGCCGTGCCCGGCCACCCGTTTGATGCCCGCGCCTCGGGCTGCAACCTGCTCATCCGCGACGGGGCCACCCTCGTGCGCGGCGCGGATGACGTGATCGAAGCCCTCGGCCCGCAGGCCGCGCCCCGCCCCCAATCCGCGTCCGCCCCGGCCCCCGCACCCGTCGACCTGCCCCAGCCACCCCGCCGAAGCCCGGCCAGCACCCGCGCCCTCCACGCCCGCATCCTCGGCCTCATCGGCCCCGCTCCCGTGGCCGAAGATCAACTCGCCCGCGATCTCGCCGTGCCCGCTCAACGCCTCTCTGAAAACCTGCTCTCGCTCGAGCTCGACGGCCAGATCACCCGCCAGCCCGGCGGGCTCATCATAAAGACTGCGTGATTTTTTGCCGCCTCCACGCGCGCCCGCGCGATGGCTCGGCGCGGGGCGTGAATGGCTCCATTGACAACGCGGCAACAGCCACCACATGTTGCGCGCCAGTCCGAGTCACCCCCCAGCCCCGAAAGGCCACCCATGCCAGTTGTCGTTGTCGAGTCCCCCGCCAAGGCCAAGACAATCAACAAATATCTGGGCTCCGACTACACCGTTCTGGCCTCCTACGGCCACGTGCGCGACCTGCCCCCAAAGGACGGTTCGGTGGACCCCGAGCATGAGTTCGAGATGAAATGGGAGGTGGCCTCCGACAGCAAAAAGCACGTCGCCGCCATCGCAAACGCCCTGAAGGATGACAATGCGCTCATCCTCGCAACTGACCCCGACCGCGAGGGCGAGGCGATTTCTTGGCACCTGCAGGAGGCTCTGACCAAGCGCAAGGCGATCAAGAAAGATACGCCGGTATCGCGCGTGACCTTCAACGCCATCACCAAGGATGCGGTGACCGAGGCCATGGCCAACCCGCGCCAGGTCGATATGGAGCTGGTCGAGGCTTACCTCGCCCGCCGCGCGCTTGATTATCTCGTCGGCTTCAACCTCTCCCCCGTGCTCTGGCGCAAGCTGCCCGGTGCGCGCTCCGCGGGCCGCGTCCAGTCGGTCTGCCTGCGCCTCATCGTCGAGCGCGAGATGGAGATCGAGGCCTTCCGCGCCCGTGAATATTGGAGCGTGAAGGCCCTGCTCGACACGCCGCGCGGCCAAACCTACGAGGCCCGCGTCACCGTGCTCGGTGGCAAAAAGCTTGAGCGCTACGACATCGAAAACGAAACCGCCGCCGAGCTGGCGGTGCAGGCGATCAATTCGCGTGACCTCACCGTCAAATCAGTCGAGGCCAAGCCCAACACCCGCAACCCCTCGCCGCCCTTCATGACCTCTACGCTCCAGCAGGAGGCCTCGCGCAAGTTCGGCATGGGCGCCCGCGCCTGCATGGGCACCGCCCAGCGTCTTTATGAGGCCGGCCATATCACCTACATGCGGACAGATGGCATCGACATGGCCCCCGAAGCCGTGACGGCGGCGCGCGAGGCCATCGGCGAGCGCTTCGGCAAAGATTACGTGCCGGGCGAGCCGCGCATCTACAAGAACAAGGCCAAGAACGCGCAGGAAGCCCACGAATGTATCCGCCCCACGGATATGACCAAGGATTCCAAGGCCCTGAACCTCGAACCCGAGCAGGCCCGGCTCTATGATCTGATCTGGAAGCGCACGTTGGCCTCCCAGATGGCCTCCGCCAAATTCGAGCGCACCACTGTCACCGTCGGCAGCGCCGATGGGCAGGTTGAGCTGCGCGCCACCGGGCAGGTGGTGCTCTTTGACGGCTTCCTGAAGATCTACGAAGAGGGCCGCGATGACGAGGTGGTGGATGATGACGACCGCCGCCTGCCGCAGGTTTCCGAGGGCGAAGCCGCGGGCAAAAAGCAGATCACCCCAGAGCAGCACTTCACCCAGCCCCCGCCCCGCTACACCGAGGCCACGCTGGTCAAGAGGATGGAAGAGCTCGGCATCGGCCGCCCCTCCACCTACGCCTCCATTGTCACCACGATTCAGGATCGCGAGTATGTCCGCAAAGACAAGAACCGCCTGATCCCCGAAGACAAGGGCCGGCTGGTCATTGCCTTTCTGTCCAACTACTTCCGCCGCTACGTGGGCTATGAGTTCACCGCCAAGCTGGAAGAAGAGCTCGACGAGATTTCCGCCGGTGACGCCCAGTGGCAGGCGGTGCTTGCCTCCTTCTGGCGTGACTTCAAAGCCGCGATCGAAGAGACCTCCGAGCTGCGCATCACCGAGGTGCTCGAAAAGATCAACGAGGTGCTCGAACCGCACCTGTTTCCCCCGCTCCCCGAGGGTGGCGACCCCCGCCTTTGCCCCCACTGCGGCAAGGGCCGGCTCTCCATGCGTACCGCCCGCTCCGGCGGTGCCTTCATCGGCTGTTCCAACTACCCCGAGTGCCGCTACACCCGCCCCTTCGGCCCGCCCGATCCGGAAGCCGAGAAAAGCGCGATCCCGCCCGAGGGCAAGCTGCTCGGCGAAGATGGCGGCGACAAGATTTGGGTGATGAAGGGCCGCTTCGGCCCCTACGTCCAGCGCGGCGAGGTGACGGAAGACAACAAGAAGCCCCCGCGCCAGTCGGTCCCCAAGGAATGGAAGCCCGAAGAGCTTGAGCTGGCCACCGCCGTCAAGCTGCTGGCCCTGCCCCGCCTCATCGGCACCCACCCTGAAGATGGCGTGAACGTCTGGGCCAACATCGGACGCTACGGCCCCTATCTGAAGCACGCCGAAAGCACGTCGGATCGCGGCGGCACAAATGCCAACCTCGAAGGGCTCGATGAGGTCTGGGAAGTCGGGATGAACCGCGCCGTCCAGCTTCTGGCCGAAAAGGTCGCCTCCCGGGGTGGTCGTGGTGCGGCAAAAACCCTCCGCGAGTTGGGCGAACATCCCGAGGCCGGTGGCGTCGTGGCGATCATGGAGGGCAAATACGGCCCCTACGTGAAATGGGACAAGATCAACGCCACTCTGCCCAAGGGCGAAGACCCCGAGAAATTTACCATGGACGCCGCCGTGGAGCTGATTGCCGAGAAGGCCGCGCAGAAGGGCAAGAAGCGCCCTGCAGCAAAGAAGGCGACAGCCAAGAAAACAACGGCCAAGAAGCCTGCCGCCAAGAAGGCCCCGGCAAAGAAAACCGCGGCGAAGAAATAGCCTTCGCCACGGTATTTCCCCAATCTCGCGCCCCTGCTGCCCGAAACCGGAATTAACCCTGTTTTCGACGAGCAGGAGATGCGCAGATGTTCGACGGAATCCTCTCTTGGGTCCGGCCCAAGATCTTCTTTCCCATCGCAGCCATGGTCTATGGCCTGCTGCGCGTGGCAAATGCCTACGTCGACAGCGTGAACGCAGGCCACACGATGACCATCGCGCATCTGGCGGGGTTTGCTGTCGGCGTGCTGCTGGTCTGGGGATTTGCCGGGCTGGTCGTGGGCTACGGCCTCGACATTCTGGAACGGCGCGTCGCACGCGCGGCCCGCGGAGAGGCGCCCGAAACCGCTGAATAGCCCGGCACATCTGCCCGCCATAGCCCCGGCAAAGCCACCGCGCCACCGCCTCCCCCAACGCCCCGCCCTGCCGCAGCGCAGCATTTGATTGACTCCCGCCTTCCCCGGCGTGAAAACGAGGGGAAGTCACCAAAGGAGACACCATGCAAAAAGTCTATGGCTCCGCGGCGGAGGCGCTCGACGGCCTCCTGTTCGACGGCATGTTCATCGCCGCCGGGGGCTTCGGCCTTTGCGGCATACCCGAGCTTCTGATCGACGCCATCGTCGACAAGGGCACCAAGGATCTCACCATCGCCTCCAACAACTGCGGCGTCGATGGCTTCGGCCTCGGCAAGCTGCTGGACACCAAGCAGATCAAAAAGATGCTCAGCTCCTACGTGGGCGAAAACGCCGAGTTCATGCGCCAGTATCTCTCCGGCGAGCTTGAGCTGGAGTTCAACCCGCAAGGCACCCTCGCCGAGCGGATGCGCGCTGGCGGCTGCGGCATCCCCGGCTTCTACACCGCCACCGGCGTCGGCACCCAGATTGCCGAGGGAAAAGAGGTAAAAAGCTTCCACGGCAAGGATTACATCCTCGAAGAGGGCATCTTCGCCGATCTCTCCATCGTCAAAGCCTGGAAGGCCGATGACACCGGCAACCTCGTCTTCCGCAAGACCGCGCGCAACTTCAACCCGCCCGCCGCCATGTGCGGAAAGGTCTGTGTTGTGGAGGTGGAAGAGATCGTGCCGCGCGGCTCCATCGACCCCGACCACATCCACCTGCCCGGCATCTACGTCCACCGGATCATTCAGGGCGAGCACGAAAAGCGGATTGAGCAGCGCACCACGCGCAAGAAGGAGGACGCATAAATGCCTTGGGATCGCAATCAAATGGCCGCCCGCGCGGCGGATGAGCTGGAAGACGGCTGGTATGTGAACCTCGGCATCGGCATTCCGACGCTGGTGGCCAATTACGTTGGCGACAAGGACATCACACTGCAATCCGAAAACGGCATGCTCGGCATGGGCCCCTTCCCCTTCGAGGGCGAGGAAGACCCTGACCTGATCAACGCCGGCAAGCAGACCATCACCGAGCTTTCCCGCACCAGCTACTTCGACAGCGCAACCAGCTTCGGCATGATCCGGGGCGGCAAGATCGCCGCCGCGATCCTCGGCGCGATGGAAGTGGCCGAAAACGGCGATCTGGCCAACTGGATGATCCCCGGCAAACTCGTCAAAGGCATGGGCGGCGCAATGGATCTTGTGGCCGGCGTTGGCCGCGTCATCGTGGTGATGGACCACACCAACAAGCACGGCGACTCCAAGCTGCTAAAGTCCTGCACCCTGCCGCTCACCGGCACCGGCGTGGTGGACCGTATCATCACCAACCTCGGCGTGCTCGACGTGGTTGAAGGCGGGCTCAAGATCGTCGAACTCGCCGATGGCGTCACCGAAGAAGAGCTGCGCGCCGCGACCGAGGCCACCATCGTCTCCTAGCACCGGCGCATCGGCCCGACCGGCCGCCTTCGCAGCCGCGACAAGGGGCCTACGGGGGCCGAAAAACCAACTGTCAAAAGGGCCACCCCATATCGGGTGGCCCTTTTCCGTTCTACCGTTGTGAATTTGGAAACAACTTCACATTATCGCCCCATTCTGTTGCTACCCGAGCGAGCAATGACAATGGCAACGAGCAGCAATACCTCCGGCACCAAACACCGCGCCACACCCCGCGTGGGGCGCGAGGTGTATTTTGTGCTGCTCCTGCTTGCCCTCTTCGGCCTCGGGCTGGTCGGCCTCGCCCTCGCAGGCGGATGGCAGGAAAGCTGGGAGCAGGTCATGCAGCTTTCGGTGCTGCAACTGGCCGCGCTGCTCGCCCTCTCCCTCGTCAACTACCTCTTCCGTGGCCTGCGCTGGCATCTCTTCGCCCGCCGCCTCGGCATCGCCCTCGATCTCCGCGCTAGCATGCGCCACTTCTTCGGCGGTTTCGCCATGACGGCAACACCGGGCCGGGTGGGCGAGTTGGTACGGATGCGCTGGATCTCCCGCGAGGCGGGCTGGCCCTTCACCCGCTCCGCCCCGCTGGTGCTGGTGGATCGCGCCTCCGACCTTGCCGCGATGGGCCTCATCCTTGCCGTTGCCCTTTCGCTGTCCGCCATGGGCATCAAGGGGGCCGTCACCGTGGCTGCGCTGGCGCTGGCCGCTGCCGTGGTCGCCACCCGCCCCGCCCTGCTCACCGCGCTCGTCACCCTCTGCTACCGCGCCACTGGCTGGCTGCCCCGGCTCTTTGCCCGCATCCGCACCGCCGCGCGCTCGCTCAAGCAGTTCTCCACCGCGCCGGTCATCGCAGGCTCGCTCACGCTGGGCCTCGCCGGATGGGTGGCCGAGGGCTACGCCTTCCACCTGCTGCTGATGTGGATGGGCGCTGACATCGGCTTTTTCTCCGCTGTGGCCATCTTCGTTTTCTCCACCCTCGCAGGCGGCCTCACCGGGGCCCCCGGCGGCGTGGGCGGGGCCGAGGCAGCGATGATCGCGCTGCTCGGGCTCCACGGCATCCCGCTGGAAGTGTCGGTGCCCGCCACCGCCATCATCCGCGTCACAACCCTCTGGTTCGCCATCGGCATCGGCCTTCTGATCTTCCCCTTCGCCGAGCGGGCCTCTCTTAAAGCAAAAGCCAAGGCACACGCATGAGCTGGAAAAAAGACACCTGGACAGGCTGGGGCCGCGTCCTCTCGGCCACCGGCGAGCTGGCCCGCCCCGAGCGGAGCAGCGCCCTTGGCAAACTCGCAACGCAGGCTCCGGCCATCGGCAATTCGCGCTCATACGGCGATGCTTCGCTGGTCAGCGAAGGCCGGGCCATCAACATGACCCGGCTCGACAAGATCCTGTTCTTCGACGAGGCCGATGCGCTGATCGAGGTCGAGGCTGGCATCACCATCGCCGATCTCGCCCGTATCCTTGCCCCGCGCGGCTTTTTGCCCGCCGTCATGCCCGGCACCGGCTTCGCCACTGTCGGCGGATGCATCGCGATGGATGTGCACGGCAAAAACCACCACGGCGCAGGCAGCTTCGGCCAACATGTGGCAGAGATCACCCTCGCCTCCGGCAAGGTGCTCACCCCCGACGATCCGCTCTTCAAGGCCACCATCGGCGGGCTTGGCCAAACCGGCCCCATCGCCTCGGCCAAGCTCAAACTGTTGCGCGCGAAGGTCGATGTGATGATGGTCACCGAGCGCCGGGCTGACGATCTTGAGGCCTTCCTCGACCTGCTCGACACTTCAGAAGCCACCTACACCGTCGGCTGGATCGACGCGACGGCGACGGGCGACGCCCTCGGGCGCGGCATCCTCGAAGAGGGCGAAACCGGCGCGGGCCTCGTGCCGCCCGCCAAGCGGGGCCGCCGCGTGCCCTTCAACGCGCCGGGCTGGGCGCTCTCTGCCCCCATCGTGCGCCTCTTCAACAAGAGCTATTACAACCGTGTACCCGCAACCGGGCGCACCCTCGTCAAACCGATTGACGATTTCTTCTTCCCGCTCGACCGCATCCACGACTGGAACAAGCTCTACGGCAAGAAGGGCTTTCACCAGTTCCAATGCGTCGTGCCCCTCACCGCCCGCGCCACGCTGCGCACCATGCTCGACGCCATCGCCACCTCCGGCCTCGCCTCGCCGCTCGCGGTGCTCAAGCGCATGGGCCCCGGCCGCGCCGGGCACCTCAGCTTCCCGATGGAGGGCTACACGCTGGCCGTCGATTTCCGCAACCGCACCGGCACCCGTGGGCTGATCCAGGAGCTGATCGCCGAGGCCAAGGCCGTCGGCGGGCGCATTTACTTCGCAAAAGACAGCGTGGCCCGCGCCGAGGATATCCCCGGCATGTATCCAGACCTCGCCACCTGGGCCCAAGCCGTGAACGCCGCCGACCCCGACCACGCCTACGAGACCGATCTCACCAAACGCCTGAACCTGAGGAACGCCAAATGACCGAAACATGGATTCTCCTCGGCGCAACCTCCTCCATGGCCCGCGCCATGGCCCGCCAACTTGCGGATGAGGGCGCAAACCTCGTGCTCGCAGGCCGCGACATGGCCGACCTTGAGGCCCAGGCCACCGACCTCGCCCTGCGCGGTGCGCCCCGCGCCATCGCCGTCCGCTTCGATGCCCGCGATCCTGAAACCTTCGCGCCGCTGTTGGCCCAGGCCGAAGAGCTGGCAGGCGATGAGACCCTCTCGGCAGCGGTCTTCGTCGGCTCCATGCCGCCGCAAGACGCCATCGACGAAGACCCATCCCTGATTGACGGCACGGTGACCGACAGTTTCACCGGCCCCGCCCGCTTTCTGCAAATGCTCGCGCCGCGGCTTGAGGCACGCGGCAAGGGCATCGTCATCGGCGTCGGCTCCGTGGCGGGCGACCGGGGCCGCATCGGCAATTACGTCTACGGCGCCGCCAAAGCGGGCTTCGCCACCTACCTCTCGGGCCTGCGCAACCGCCTGGGCCGCTCCGGCGTGCATGTGATGACGGTGAAGCCCGGCTTCGTCGACACGGCGATGACATGGGATGTCGAAGGCATGTTCCTCGTCGCCTCCCCCGCGCAGGTCGCCGCCCATATGCTCAAGAAGGCTCGCAAGGGCCGCAACGTGCTCTACACCCCCTTCTTCTGGCGCTACATCATGGCCATCATCCGCTCGGTCCCCGAGCCGATCTTCAAAAAACTCTCGGTCTGACGCCGCGACAGCACTCTTGCACGAAAACTCGTGACCTCGGAGCGCCGCTCGTTACAGTCGGCACCATGACCCAGAGCATCGCCCATATCGCCCTCGTCGTGCGCGATTACGACGAGGCCATCGCTTTCTACTGCGAGACCCTCGGCTTCGAGCTGGTGGAAGACAGCTACCAGCCCGAGCAAGACAAACGCTGGGTGGTGGTCCGCCCCAAAGGTGGCGAAACCTCGATCCTGCTGGCCCGCGCCTCCAAGCCAGAGCAGGAGCCCTTCATCGGCAATCAGGCCGGAGGCCGGGTGTTCCTGTTCCTGCAAACCGATGATTTCTGGCGCGATTTTAATGACCTCAAGGCCAAGGGCGTCGCCTTCGAGCGCGCCCCCAAAGAGGCCCCCTACGGCACCGTCGCGGTATTCCGCGACCTTTACGGCACCCTCTGGGATCTCGTGCAGTTCACCTGAGAGCGACCTGTAGGGTGCGCATTCATGGCGCACCCCCCATCCCTACCCGCCAAACCACTGCTGCCAGAGGCCCGCCGCCCAGAACATCAGCGACATGGTGAACAGCATCACCCCAAGCCCCACCCGGTCCCGTGCGGCAAAGACGATGGGGTCATAGTCCATCTTCCCCTGCCAGCCGATCCGCACCATGCGGATGAGCCAATGAGCGAGAAAGGGCATGGCGGCCCACAGCAGCCAGCGGTCGGGGTAAAGCGCCTCGGCCTGCGGCGAGAGCGTGTAGATGAAAAAGATCAGCATCGCGCCAAACACGCCAATCCCGGCCACGTTCAGCAAATCATGCCGGTCAGGCCGCCCGTAGCCGCGTCCCGGCAGGCGTTCGTCATCCTCCGCCTTGGCCAGTTCGGTGATCCGCTTCACGCAGCCCAGCGTGATGAAAACCGGGAAGACAAAGACCAGCATCGCCGTGGTAATCGCCACCTCGCCTGCGGCAGCCCCGGCAATAACGCGAATGGTATAAAGCGAAGCCAGCACCACGATATCCACCCAGCGCATCCGCTTGAGCTTCAGCGAATAGGCCAGCGAGGTGACGATATAGAGCACCACGATCCCGAAGAAGGCCCAGTTGAGCGCGGCGGCGAGGATCAGCGCGCAAAGGCCGAGCGCCCCGCCGATGATCATACCCACCCCGATTGGCACGGTGCCTGCAGCAAAGGGGCGGCGGCACTTGGTCTTGTGCAGCCGGTCGGCCTCCAGATCGAGCAGATCGTTGACGATATAGATCGAGGAAGCCGCAGCCGAGAAGGCGACGATGCCAAGCAGCACCGGCAGCAACGTGGCAAGGGTGAACTCATGCGCGGCCACCATCGGCAACAGCAGCAGCACGTTCTTGACCCACTGATGCGGGCGAAGCGCCTTCATCAGGTCAGCCAGCCGCCACCCTCCGCCATAGGTCACCACATTGCGGCCCTTCTCGGCCAGCCTTGCCGCCACCGAGGGCTGTTCGCCCACCATGATGACGTTTTCGGCGTGGTCCCACACCTTGGCATCCACCGGCGCGTTGCCCGCGTAGTCAAACCCGGCTTCGCCATAGGCCTCCACCAGCGCGCGCGCCTTTTCGGTGCCCTTCAGGTTGATCTCGCCAGTCGAGGCAAAGATCCGCGACGACAGGCCGTGATCCTGCGCCACCTGCCGCACCAGCGCTTCATTGGAGGCCGAGGCCAGCACCACCGCGCGGCCCGCGGCGGCAGAACTTTCGGCCAGCGTGCGAATATCCTCGTTCACCGGCATCAGATCGGTCCGAACGGGCGCAACATCGGCCAGCGCGGCCTTCAACTTCTCCGGCCGCCGAAAATGGGCAAAGCTCACCGCCAGCGTGCGCAGCGGGTCACGCCCCAACCCGGCCCAGAAGTTTTCCAGCAGCAGGTCGGTCTTCAGAAAGGTGCCGTCAACATCCAGCACCAGCGGCTTGGCATCGCTCACCCCGCTTACCCTCCGGCAAACACGCAACCGTCGCTCACCAGCTGCGGCGGGGTGAGGCACAGGCCCCGCGCCACCGTCCAGGCGGCCAGCACCTTGGGCACGTAATCGCGGGTCTCGGCATAGGGCGGCACGCCGCTGTTCTTCTTCACCGCGCCCTCGCCCGCATTATAACCGGCCAGCACCAGCAGCGGATCGCGGTCGAACTCCTTCATCAGGAAGTCGAGATAGGCCACGCCGCCCTTGATGTTCTGCACCGGATCGGTGCTGTCGGTCACGCCAAAGCGGGCGGCCGTGTCGGGCATGAGCTGCATCAGCCCCTGCGCCCCGGCACTGCTCACAGCCTTCACCTTGCCCGAACTCTCAATCCCGATCACTGCCAGCACCAGCGCGGGCGACACATCGGTGCCAATCGTCGCTTTCAAAATCTCGGCACCATACTTGTCGGAGATCTTCTTCATATGCGCCAGCCGGGGGGCCTTCACCGTCTTGCCGTCCGGGCCGCGCGTCAGCATCTGCACCGCTGCATCCAGCCGCCCGGGACCCTTGGCGCTCAACTCCGGCGAAATTTCCGTCCAGAACCACCCATAGGCCGGCGCGTTCGGCAAAGCAGTGGGGGCCACGCTGGCCGTCATCACCTCGCCCTCGTCTTCCTTTGCCACCGCAGGCTCGGCGCTGTCCTTTGCATCAGGCTTGGGAAGCGCGGCTATATACTCAGCCTGCGCCTTGGGGTCGATCTGCACGGTGATCCGTTTACCGGGCAGCCCCTTGCCCGCCTTCACGCGCTTGAATGTGAAATCGGGGTATCGCCCCGCGCCCTCCGCATATACCGGCCCGCAGAGGCAAACCCCTGCCAAGGCCAGAGCGGCCATAACTTGTTGACGCATGTTTCGCGCCTTTCCTGCTCAATAGACGTTTTGTCGTTTTGCCCGAGCCTCGCAAATACCGGCTCACAAGGCTACCCGGCAGGAAACAAACGCCAGAGGACGCGGTGATTTTGCCGCAGTCCATCCTCAATCCGGCGTCGCCCCACACCCCCTGTTAACCTTTTTATCATTGTAAAACAGTATCTTAGCAAGTTTTATCGTGATTTTCTGCACCGCTCCAAAATTGTACGAACCCCGCCAAATTCATGCCCCATTCGACGGGCTAATTAGCAGCCATACCGAGACGGGGATTGGGCCATTTCAGAGGCCGGTCCGAAATGATCCGACAAGGTAAACACTGGAAACGAGCGAAAATCCTTGGAGGGATATACTATGAAACTGTTCAACATGATCAAAAACTTCCGCAACGACGAAGACGGTGCTGTGACCGTTGACTGGGTTGTGCTGACCGCCGCCATCGTTGGCCTCGGCATCGCAGTCCTCGCCTCCGTCTCGAACGGCGTGACCTCGCTGTCCGGCAAGATCTCGAGCGCCCTCGAAGGCCAGAGCGTCGGCACCTACTAAGCCGACCGCAAGGTCTGAAGTTAGCCGCGTCTTCCACGGAAGGCGCGGTTTTCTTTTGTGTGTGCCTGCCCCGGGTGCAAGCTCGCCAGGGCCGGTCTTTATCCCACAAAGGCCTTTCTCAATTCCCAATCGTGCCACATTCGCTTGGCACGCTAGAGACTGGGAAGGGCACCGAGCTATTACACGGCGATAATGCCGGCTGACCTGAGTGGATGAAAACATGCGAAACTTGATTGCGACTTTTGCACGAGAAGACGATGGCGCCGTTACAGTTGATTGGGTGGTACTTACTGGCGCAATGGCCGTTCTTGGCGTGACAGTGGCGCTCATCCTGAAAGATGGGGCCATCAATCACTCCACCAGCCTGGGAAACAAGGTTGGCGCCCTTTCAGTTCTGCGCGACTGATTTCGCCGCTTAAGAGCGGTCCGATCTGCGAAGCTGGATCGGGGCAATCAACGCCGGCCTCTGGCCGGCGTTTCCTTTTTTCCAACATTCCTTACTGCCGCCGTGGCCACGCCCCGATGTTGCCAGAATTCTCAACGACAACGATGCCACGAGCAAGTTTGACTCGCGGGCGGCGCGTGGGGCTCATCCGCCTCCCCCCGACCCGTGGCAAGTGAGAAAGGAAAGACCATGCGAATGGTTTTCGGACTGGTCCTGATCATCGGGGTCGCACTGGCAGGTTTCGCTGTCTACATGGCGCAGGGCTACCTCGCCAAAACCACCGCCGAACGCAACGCGCTGATCGCAGCGCAGCAAAAGGCAAAGCCCACGGTCAACGTGATCGTCGTCAAAAAGGATAAAGCCTACGGCGAGCGCATCTTGCCTGAAGATGTAGTGTCGATCCGTTGGCAGAAAGACAGCCTGCCCGCCGGCCACTACCTTGAGATGGAAGATCTCTTCCCGGTCGGAAAAGACCCGCGCACTGTCATCACTGCAATGAACAAATTCGAACCGGTGCTGAAATCCAAGGTGACCGAGCCGGGCGAAGATGCAGGCCTGACCTCGCGTCTGGGCAAGGGCATGCGCGCCTTTGCCATCAAGGTCGACCGCACGTCAGGCGTCTCGGGCTTCCTGCGCCCCGGCGACCGGGTCGATGTGTACTGGACCGGCTCGATCAACGGCCGCGAAGCGACCAAGCTTATCGACACCAGCATCAAGCTCATCGCCGTCGACCAGACCTCTGACGAAGGCTACAGCAGCCCGTCGATCGCCCGAACCGTCACCGTGGCCGTCCGGCCCGATCAGGTGGCTGCTCTGGCCCAGGCGCAGAGCACCGGGCGGCTTACGCTCTCGCTCGTTGGCGCAGAAGATGACACCGTTTCTGCCGATATCGAAGTCGACCAGAAGAGCCTTCTGGGGATCAAGGACAAGGAAGTGCGTCAGGTCGAAGTCGAAAAGGTCTGCACCACCAAAGTCCGCAAGGGCGCCGAGGTGATCGAACAGCCGATCCCCTGCACCAACTAAGCCAACACCCGGCGCGGTGCCCGATCGGGGCCGCGCGGGCTCACTCACTTGCACAAACGGCCCGGCCCTCACCTGAGGCGCCGGGCCTTTCTCTGTGCAGGGCAAATCGCGGTGGCGTGGGAGTTTCCGCGTCGTGGCCGCGCGTTGGGGGCCTGACCCTCAGGTCAACTTCCGGCACACCATCACACGCCCATGCCGCCCGGGTCTCGAACGCCATGCGAAACCGACGCGACCCTATGCATTTCCTGAACCGCGTCGATACTCCACGCCGCGCAAACCCGCCCCGGTCCCCACGCACTTCACGACCCGAACCGGACACCTGACGCAGTCCATGTCAGCGTCGGCTGTGCAGACAAAGCCGACCCTTTGCGTGGACTACTGAAGGTCCGCTTGTTCCCGTTCTTATGACCGAGGGATTGATCGATAAGCAAAAGCCCACAGTTATTTGGCGAAGGAGAGAGCCGCGGTGTTCCTGAAAGCTGTTAAATATCTGGGGTTAGCAATCGCTGTCATTTGGGCTGTCGCGTTTGCCATAGCGTGGACTGCGCCGGTCTCGTACTTGAAGGTGCAATCGCGGATTGGCATCGCGCCCGTTTCAGTCTCTTGGGCTTTGGATCGAGCGAATGAGGATTTAGCCTCAGGTACTTACGAGGCATGTAATCAGCCAGTTCTTTTCGCTTGGTACGGTAGCTTTGGTGGCGGCCCAGTGTTGCCCAAAGAACTAAAAGTGCCAGCCGCGGCTGAGTTTGACGAGGTAGTTCTATTTCGCTCCGGTATCGTTCGTGAAAGCACTCAGATAGCACTCGATAAGATGGCAGGCTTTAACGCGATAACGCATTCGCGTTGTTTTACTGAGACCGAAAGCTGACATCTACGCACGGTGCAGCATCCAGCAATTTGGGCTCTCTTCGGGCATTCACTGCGCGACGCGGGAACGCCCGCTAGGCGGTCTGCCCCCGCGATCTGCGTCAGCAAACCGGCACAAAAGTCGGTTTCGCCTGACATCTGGCACCGAGCGCCTGCCCCAACGTTCGTGTGGCTTCGGCCTTGTATTACCTTGACCGCTATACCTAGGGGCAACTCGCAAGGCGGCCCGCTACAAATAGCCCCCTGTTGCTGTGAAACTACATAAAGGAATCGCCACAACGCTTTGATTCTTGCAAAAAAACATAAGTCCTCGCAGGATGTGCTCACCACAAGTGGGCCATAAGGCTCCATTCCTATTAGTGACTATAGAGGCAGGGTCACATGAAACTTAGAACGCTTATGGCGGCGGGCCTTTTGGGCCTTGCTGCTTTCATTCCCCATATCGAGGGGGCGGCCGCCCAGACCCTACGGGTCATGTCGGGTTCGGCTTCTTCCAGTCTGAAAGTTCCAATGAACCGGGCCGTTGTCGTCGAGAGCGACGAGGCCTTCGCAGAGCTTTCCATTGCAAACCCCGGCATCGCGGACATCTCCACGCTGTCGGAGCGTACCATCTACGTGCTCGGCAAGGCGCCGGGCCGCACGACGCTCACGCTTCTTGCGCCCGATGGGTCGCTCATCACCAACGTCGAGGTTCAGGTCACGCCGGATATCTCCGAGCTGAAAGAACGTCTGCGCGAAGTGCTCCCCGGCGAACACATCGAGGTGCGCCCCGCCAATGACGGGTTGATCCTTTCGGGCATCGTCAGCTCCGCGGCCTCTCTGGACCGCGCGCTTGATCTCGCCCAGCGCTATGCACCCCAGCGGGTGTCCAATATGATGTCGGTGGGTGGCTCGCAGCAGGTGATGCTGAAAGTCCGCTTTGCCGAGATGAACCGCTCCGTGTCCAAGTCGCTCTCCGCGTCCGTGGGCATCAACGGAGTCTCCGGCGGTGAGGGTCAGTTCGGCTCCGTGGGCGGCTCCGGCACCTACATCGACGGTGACAACCTGAGCAACCTGTTCGACGGCAACCCCGCAACGGGCATCACCCGCTCGGGCGAAAGCACCGGCGCCATCTCCTTCGGCTTCGGCGGCTCCAACGTCGAGCTGGCGATCCTTCTGGAAGCGCTGGAAACCCGCGGCTTCATCCGCACGCTGGCCGAGCCCAACCTGACGGCGCTGTCGGGACAGAACGCCGAATTCCTCGCCGGTGGCGAGTATCCGGTGCCCGTGGCCAACGACAACGGCTCGGTGACGGTAGACTTCAAGCCCTTCGGCATCTTGCTGAACTTCACGCCCCGCGTGATCGGCAAGAACATCAACCTGCGCCTGACGGCAGAGGTTTCGGGTGTCGATCCCACCATCGGCTTCACCGATGCGGGCTTCACCGTAAACGGCTTCCGCACCCGGTCGACCTCGACCACCGTGGAGCTGCGCGACGGCGAGAGCTTTGCCATCGCCGGTCTGCTCCAGGACGACTTCACCGACGGCATCTCCAAGGTGCCATGGCTCGGTGACATCCCGATCCTGGGCACGCTGTTCCGCTCTGCGGATTACCAGCGCAACCAATCCGAGCTGGTGATCATCGTCTCGGCCCACCTGGTGTCGCCCACCACCGGCGAAGCCCTCGCGCTTCCCACCGACCGTGTGCGCCCCCCCACCGAGCGTGAGTTCTTCCTCGGCGGCAAAGACGCCATGCCCGCCAACGGCTCCTCCACCCGCACCTCCACCAAAGGTGGCGCAGGCGAAGTGGCCCGGCAGGACTTCTCCGGTTCCTACGGCTACGTGATGGAGTGAAGACCATGAAAAAGGCACTCACCTTCGGCATCCTCTCTGCTGCGCTTGCAGTGGCCGGATGCGACGAACCCGGCCAGGTGGCCGGGGCAGACCTCGACATCGGCGGCTTCGGCAACGCTTCGATGAACAACCATCTCGTTCACACCGGCCAACTCAATGCGGCCATCGAACTGAGCCGGAAGTTCGCCGCAGAGGCCCCGACAACGATCACCTTCGCCTTCAACTCCGCCGCACTCGACGCCTCGGCCCGGGTTGCGCTGGACAAGCAGGCACGCTGGATCGCCCAGTATCCGACGGTGCGCTTCCGCGTCTACGGCCACACCGACCTCGTCGGCTCGGCTGGCTACAACAAGGCGCTGGGCCTGCGCCGTGCCCGGGCGGCCGTCAACTACCTCGTGTCGCGCGGCATCTCCCGCTCCCGGCTTGAGGCGGTGGTCTCCTACGGCGAAACCCAGCCGCTGGTGCACACCCAGACCCGCGAGCGCCGCAACCGCCGCACGGTCACAGAGGTGTCGGGCTTCCTCGGCAAGCGCCAGCAGTATCAGGACGGCAAATACGCGCTGTTCTCCTACTCCGAAACGATCACCTCCGCGACAGAGCCGCACGAGTTGGTCATCATCGACGAAGGGGGCGACGCCGAAGAGCGTTAACCTCGGGGCGGGGATCTCCCCTGCCCTGCCTCTCACGCGGCAGGGGCCCCAAAACCGAAACAACGAACGCGCGCCGCACCCCGGCGCGCGTTTTTCGTTCCGGCAGCTTCGTTTCCAGACTTGCAACAAATGCTGTGGAGAAAGCAGCCGATTGCACCGAGTCCAAGAAACAACAAGCTTCCAAGGGGTTAATCCCCCCGCAGATACCCAACAATTTCGGCTTTTCAGCCGCAATCTCGCCTAACTTCGCGGGCATCAACTCTTCATTGGGAGCAGTGCGCGTATAGCGACTCGCGCAGGCACCCGGACCAGAGGGGGCGGAAGCCAGCAAAAGTTGCCCCTCCCCTCATCGGATATCCGGGTGTTGCCGTTAGTAAAGGACGTGAGGCAATGACGATGACAGCAGTTTTGCAGCCAGAACCGGCGCCGATCACTGCATGCACCGTGTCACGAGATGTGCAGAACTTCGATCTGCTCATCGAAGATATGGAAACCGAACTTGGTGAAAGCTGGGGCGACCTCGGCTTTGCAGATGCCTACTCATTCCTCGATCAGGATGAGGCGAAAGAGCTGGAGTTCTTTGCCATCGCCCTCGACGCGAGCGATGAGGGCAGCCTCCCCGAAATTACCTCGCTAATCAGCAAGGCCCGCGACAAGGGCGTCAAGGTGATCGTGATTGCCGAAGATGTCAGCCCCATCGTGCTGCACCAGCTGCTGCACGGCGGCGCGGATGATTTCGTGCCCTACCCGCTTCCCGAGAGCGCGCTGCACGAGGCCATCGAGCGCCTCCGCAAGCCAGAGCCCGCGCCGGTGCAAATGCAGGCGCCCGGTCAGGCAGGCGTGCCCACCGTCTATACCGCGAGCGACCGCAACGGCGTTGTGCTCGCCGTGCACGGCATGGCAGGCGGCACTGGCGCCACCACCTTCGCCGTCAATCTCGCCTATGAGCTGGCAACGCTGGACAAGGTCGCAAACCACCGGGTCTGCCTGCTGGACTTCGACTTTCAGTTCGGCTCCACCGCCACCTATCTCGACCTTGATCGCAAGGAAGCCGTCTTCGAGCTTCTCAACGACACCGCCTCGATGGACAGCGCCGCTTTCCTCGCCGCGCTTCAAAGCTACAAAGACAAGATCCAGGTGCTCACCGCGCCCTCCGAGATGCTGCCGCTCGATATCGTCACGCCTGAAGATATCACTGCCGTCATCGACGTGGCCCGCTACAACTTCGACTTTGTCATCGTCGACATGCCCAGCACGGTCTGCGCCTGGACGGAGACGGTGCTTGAAGCCGCGCAAATCTACTTCTCCACCATCGAGCTGGATATGCGCTCGGCGCAAAACGTGATGCGGATGATCCGCGCGCTGAAGTCCGAGGATCTGCCGGTTGAGAAGCTGCGCTTCGCGCTCAACCGCTCGCCCAAGTTCACCGATCTCTCCGGCAAATCGCGGGTCAAGCGCATGGCCGAGGGGCTCGATATCGACATCGAGCTGATGCTGGCCAACGGCGCCAAACAGGTGAGCGACAGCGCCGACCACGGCCAGCCACTGGGTGAATTCGCCCCGAAAAACGCATTCCGCCGCGATGTTCAAAAACTCGCCCACTCCCTGCTCGACCTTGTCCGGGTCGAGGAGACAGCGGGCTGACCGCATAGACCTGAAGGAAAAAGCCAATGTTCTCGCGCTACAAAAAGCAGGCTGGCCCCGACGCCGCAAATCAGGCCGCCCCGGCCGCAGCCGCCGCTCCCGCAGCAGCCGCCGCGCCCAAGGCCAAGATCCAGCGCGCCGCGATTGCTCCGCAAAAGCCGGGCAAGGTGTCTGCCGTGGCCACGCCCGAGGACAAGGAAAAGAAGCGCAAGGAGCGGATCTCCGAGATCAAGGTCGAGCTGCACAAGGCGCTGCTCGACAACCTCAACCTCGCCGCGCTCGAAACCGCGACCGAGAATGACCTGAAAGCCGAGATCGTTGCCATCTCCGCCGAAACGCTTGAGCAAATGGGCGTGGTGCTGAACAAGGAAGAGCGCGCGACGCTGCACCAGGATCTCTACGACGAAGTCACCGGCCTCGGCCCGCTCGAGCCGCTGCTCAAAGATGACGACGTCAACGATATTCTCGTCAACGGCCCCAAGCAGATCTTCGTCGAACGGGCCGGTAAACTGATGATGTCCGACATCACCTTCAAGGATGAAAAGCACCTGCTGCGGATCATCGACAAGATCGTCTCGGCCGTGGGTCGTCGCGTCGATGAGAGCAACCCCTACGTTGACGCCCGTCTCTCCGACGGCTCGCGTTTCAACGCCATGGTCCCGCCGATCGCGGTGGACGGCTCGCTGGTGTCCATTCGTAAGTTCAAAAAAGAGAAGCTGGCGATTGACGACCTCGTCAAATTCGGTGCCTTCACCGAGGAGATGGCTGCCTACCTTCAGGCCGCCGTCGCCTGCCGCCTCAACGTGATCGTGTCCGGCGGTACCGGCTCCGGTAAAACCACCACGCTCAACGCGCTGTCGTCCTTCATCGACGACGCCGAGCGCATCCTCACCATCGAGGACACCGCCGAACTTCAGCTCCAGCAAACCCACGTGGGCCGGATGGAAAGCCGCCCGGCCAACGTCGAGGGCAAGGGCGCTGTGAGCCAGCGCGACTGTCTGCGCAATGCCCTGCGGATGCGCCCAGACCGCATCATCGTGGGTGAGACCCGCGGCGAAGAAGTTATCGACATGTTGCAGGCCATGAACACCGGCCACGACGGGTCGATGACCACGATCCACGCAAACTCGGCGCGCGATGGCGTGTCGCGCCTTGAAAACATGATCGCCATGGCCGGTATCGAGATGCCGCTGAAAGCCGTGCGCTCGCAGATCTCCTCGGCTGTGAACCTCATCGTGCAGGCCTCGCGCCTGCAGGACGGCTCGCGGCGGATGGTTTCGATCACCGAGATCACCGGCATGGAGGGCGAGGTCATCTCGATGCAGGAAATCTTCCGCTACGAGCGCCTCGGCCTTGCCTCCGACGGCAAGATCATCGGCCGCTTCAACGCCACCGGCGTCCGCTCTGCCTATTCCGACCGTTTCAAGTCCTGGGGCTACGACCTCCCGGCGACGATCTTCGAACCCATCGCCGCGCAATAAGGGGGAGCGCAGCACATGCAAATCTCAGCAGAACCGCTCATCTACGGCCTGATCTTCGTGGCCGTGATCGTGCTGGTCGAGGGCCTCTACCTTGTGGTCTTCGGCAAGTCGATCTCGCTCAACAGCAAGGTCAACCGCCGCCTCGACATGATGGAGAAGGGCGGCAACCGCGAAGAGGTGCTCGAACAGCTCCGCAAGGAGATGAAGCAGCACATGTCGACCAAGAGCATCCCGCTCTACTCGATCCTCGCGGACAAGGCCCAAAAGGCCAACATCGCCTTCTCTCCCGGTGCGCTGGTGCTGATCATGCTGGGCCTCGCCGTGGTCGCCTTCGGGGCCCTCTCCGTCGCCTCCTCCGCCGGCTTCGGCATCCGCCTCATCGTCTCACTGGTGATGGGCGTCGGCGGCGTCTACGTCTGGGTCAACCGCAAAGCCAAAAAGCGCCTCGGCCTCGTCGAAGAGCAACTGCCCGACGCGGTCGAGCTGATGGTCCGCTCGCTCCGCGTCGGCCACCCCTTCTCCTCGGCGGTCAACATCGTCGCCAAGGAAGTGCCCGATCCGCTCGGCTCCGAATTCGGCGTCATCGCCGATGAAAGCGCCTATGGCCGCGACGTCTCCGAAAGCCTGAAGGATCTCGCCGAACGGATGGACATGCAGGATCTCCGCTTCCTCGCCGTCGCCGTGACCATCCAGCAGCAATCGGGCGGCAACCTCGCCGAAATCCTCGAAGGCCTCGGCAAGGTCATCCGCTCGCGCTTCAAACTGTTCCGCCGGGTCAAGGCGATCACCGCAGAAGCCAAATGGTCGGGCATGTTCCTGTCGATGTTCCCGATCCTCGCGATCATCATGATCAACGTCATCAAGCCCGACTACTACGATGACGTGAAGGACACCGCCGCCTTCATCCCCGCCTGCCTCGTCGTGGGCACCTTCCTCACCATCAACGTGATCTTCATGAAGATCATGGTGAACATCAAAGTCTGAGGCCGCGCCCATGGAACTCCTGCAACAAGCGAACGACTGGCTCATCGCCAACCTCGGCGAACTCGGCCCGCTCTACGCCATCGGCGCGCTCGGGCTGCTGCTGGTGCTGCTCACCCTGCCCTCCTTCCTGAAGCGGCAGGCCGACCCGATGGACAAGCTGAAAGGCACCGGCGGCAACCGCGCCGCGAAGGTCGACAACGGCAAAACCGCCGCGCTGCGCACCAGAGACAAGAACGCCGAGAAGCTCGATAAATTCGCCTCCTTCCTCGAACCGCAAGGCGAGGAAGAGATGAGCGCCGCGCGCCTGCGGATGGTGCAGGCTGGCTACCGTGGCAAAAACGCGGTGCGGATGTATCACTTCATCCAGTTCTCGCTGGGCATCGGCGCGCTGTTGATCGGCCTGCTGGTGGCCATCATCTCCTCCTCCAATGGCGAGGTGTCGACCCAGCAACTCCTGCTCACAGTGCTCCTGCCGGGCTTCGCGGGCTACTACCTGCCCCGCTACTGGGTGAACAGCCGCCTGAAAAAACGCCAGGAAGAAATCACCAACGGCTTCCCGGACTCGCTGGATATGATGCTGGTCTGCGTCGAGGCCGGTCAGTCGATGGACCAGTCGATCATTCGCGTCTCCAAGGAGATCGAACAGGGCTACCCCGCGCTGGCCGAAGAATACGCCATCGTCGCACATGAGATGAAGGCCGGTAAAGACAAGACCAACGTGCTCAAGGACATGGCCGAGCGCTGCGGCGTGCCGGATATCGCCAGCTTCGTGACGGTGATGATCCAGTCCGCCAGCTTCGGCACCTCGATTGCCGACGCGCTGCGGGTCTTCTCCGAAGAAATGCGCGACAAGCGGGTGATGCGCGCCGAAGAAAAGGCCAACGTGCTACCCACAAAGCTGACGCTGGGCACCATGATGTTCACCGTGCCCCCGCTGATGATCATCCTCATCGGCCCGTCGGTCTACCGGATCTACGAGACGCTGAGTAATGCGACGTTCTTCTGAGATAAAGCGCAGGTCGGCATAAAGCGCCGCCGTTTTCGGGCGGCGCTTTCGCACCGCCATTGAGAGCGTCCCACGGCTTTCGCCGTTACGGCCATTGTGCAAAAGAGACTTCCTCGGTCCGCTGGCGATAAAGCGGCGTGTACTTGCGCCTGAACTGGGCCGGAGCCAGCTGCTCGTGGCGTTTGAAGAAGCGGGTGAAATAGGCAGCATCCCCGAACCCGAGGCGGTAGCCCACTTCCGCCACGCGCAAATTAGTTGTGACCAGCAGCGCCTTCGCCTCCTCCATCAGCCTGCGCTGAATATGGGCATGCGGTGGCAACCCGATGGCCCCGCGCACCGCCGTATTCAGACTGTCGCGCGAAATGCCGATCCGGCTGGCGTATTCGGCAATGGTCCAGTGGTTCTGCATGTGCAGCTCGACAAGGCTGAGGAAGCTGTCCGATATCCGGTGTGGAGCTTGCTCCAAAGATCGGCGCGGCGGGGCGGCAGCGCGCCAGATGTCTATGAGCAGGAGCGTGATGCAATGGTGCAGCGCGGTCTCGCTGCCCGGCGGCGCCTCGCGCAACTCTGTGTCGATCTTCTCGAAGAGGGTCGTGACCGAGGCGATCATCTTGGGTGAGATGTCCGACAGGAAAATGCGGCGACTGACCGCCTGACGCACATGGGCCGAGAGCGCATCGGTCGGCATCGCCCGGCCAAGGGCGCGTTCCGGAAGGCGGGCCAGAAACCCCCGCGCCCCCGCGGCCAGCGAGATGCGGGTCCACCAGCCGGTCGGCGCCCAGATCAGGCAGGGCCCGGCCACCGCGCGCTCCACCTCGTCGGAAATGAAGGTGCCGCGCCCCGCCAGCAGCAGGAGCATCACCGCCCGTCCGCCCGAGGTGCCAAACTCGGTCGTGGTCAGCTCGCTCCTGATCCGCTGTGCCTCAACCGCCTGCCGCTCCATCGCATCCCTCCCGCGCCTCTCCGTCAAAAGTGCAATTTTTTCCTCAAAATGTCTATTCCGGCCGTCGCTGTGCGGGCGTAGGCTCTCTGTCACGCCCCGCATGGGAGGAAATGCGGAGCCGGGGGCGGCCCGAACGGGCCGTGCCTGAGACATATCGGGAGGAAAACCATGATATCCTTTATTGCGGAGACCGCAGGCGCGGTCCGCCGCCTGATGACACGTGGCGCCGCGGCGGCGCTGCTGGCTTCGGTGGCATCCACGGCGGCGCTGGCCCAAGACGGCGACACCGTGAAAATCGGCTATGCCGTCTCCAAGTCCGGCCCCAACGCGGGCGGGTCCGACATGACGGTCACGCCCAACTACCAGCTCTGGGTCGAAGAGGTGAACGCCGCGGGCGGCCTCAAACTGCCCGACGGCAGCCAGAAGATGATCGAGGTGATCGAATACGATGACCGCTCCTCCGCCGAGGAGGTGGTGCGTGCCGTCGAGCGGCTGGCCACGCAGGACGAGGTGGATTTCATCCTCCCGCCCTGGGGCACAGGCTTTAACCTTGCTGTGGCACCCCTGATGGCCAAGTTCGGCTACCCGCATCTTGCGGGCGCGGCAGTAACCGACAAGGCCCCCGACTTCGTCAAACGGTGGGATACCAGCTTCTGGTTCATGGGCGGCAGCGTCGACTATGTTGACGCGCTCACCGAGATCCTCGTCGCCCAGCGCGAGGCCGGCACAATCAATGACAAGATCGCCATGATCTCGGTCGCCGACGGCTTCGGTATTGATCTGGTAAAGGCCGCGCGCCCCGCCTTCGAGGCCGCCGGCTTCGAGGTCAGCTACGACAAGACCTTCCCGCCGCAGACCTCCGACTTTGCCACCATCCTCGGCGAGGCGGGCAACGCGGGCGCCGATACCTTCGTGGCATTCAGCTACCCGCCCCACACCTTCGCCCTGACCAAGCAGGCCAAGGTCGCGGGTTTCAACCCGCCGGTCTTCTACCTCGGCGTCGGCGCGGCCTTCCCGGTCTATCCGGGCATCGCGGGCGGCTCGGTGGAAGGCGTGATGAGCCTCGGCGGGATCGACCCGAACAACGAGCTGACCATGGCCTACCGCAGCAAGCACGAAAAGGTCGTCGGCCGCGCGCCCGATCTATGGGGCTCGATCCTCGTCTACGCCTCGCTGCAGATGCTCGCCCAGTCCATCGAGCGGGTGGGTCTCGACAAGGCCGCCGTGGCCAACGAACTCTCCACCGGCAGCTTCTCGACCGTGCTCGGCGAAGAGACCCGGCTTGAGAACAACCAGCTCCGCGCGATCAACTGGATCGGCCAGTGGCAGGATGGCAACTTCGTCGCCGTCTCTGCCGATGGTGGCGAGGGCAAGGCGGCGGTGAAGCTGCCCAAGCCCGGCTGGGAATAACCCGAACCGGAGCGCGGCGGGCCTTGCCCCGCCGCCTCCCCCCACTCAAGACGCAGCGGACTCCTCATGCTTGAACACGTCGTCAACGGGCTGGTGCTCGGCGGCACCTACGCGCTGGTCGCCATGGGGCTGACCATCCAGTACGGCATCGCCCGGATCATGAACCTCAGCTTCGGCGATACGATCATCGCCGCCTGCTTCGCCACATGGCTCATGTTCACCGGCCTCGCGCTGAACCCGATCCTCGCGCTGGTGGTGCTGGTGCCCGCAGGCTACGCGCTGAGCCTCGTGGTCTACCGCTTCATCATGAAACCGCTGGTCGACCGCGCGCCCAACGAAGGCGCGCTAGAGGTCGACAGCATCCTCGTCACCTTCGGCCTGCTCTTCGTGATCCAGGGCGTGCTGCTCACCCTCTTCGGCGGCGGCTACACCAGCTACAGCTACCTCAACAGCCCGGTGAACGTGCTCGGCACCACCGTGGCCGCCAACCGCCTGCTGGCGCTGGCGCTCAGCCTCGCCATCGGCGCCGCGCTGGTGGTGGTGCTCTTCCGCACCCGCTGGGGCATGACCCTCCGCGCCGTGGCCCTCGCCCCGCAAAGCGCCCCGCTCTACGGGATCGACACCAACCGCGCCGCCCGTACCGCCTTTGCCATCGGCGGGGCGCTCGCCTGCACCGGGGGCGTGGTGCTTTCGATGTTCCAGACCTTCACCGCCACGGGGGGCGTGGTCTTCACCATGAAGGCGCTGATCGTGGTCATCCTCGGCGGCAAGGGCAGCGTGCCGGGGGCGATCCTCGCAGGCCTGCTCCTTGGCCTCGTCGAGACCTTCGTGGCCGCCTACATCGACCCGGGGCTGACCCTGGCCGCCGTCTACACCGTCTTCCTCGCGCTGCTTCTGGTGCGGCCCAACGGCCTGTTCGGAAAGGCCTGAGCGATGAAGACACCCCTCGCCTTCGCCCTCGCCGCCGTGGTGCTCGCCGCCCTCGCCGCCGCGCCACTCTTCATCCCCGACTACTGGACAGGCGTCCTGCTGGGCATGACGGGCTACGTGGCGCTAGCCACCGCATGGGCGCTGTTCTCCGGCCCCACCCGCTACGTCTCACTCGCCACCGTCGCCTTCTTCGGCGTCGGCGCCTACACCGTCGCCGTGCTGAACGAGGTGCTGCCCTACCCGCTGGTGCTGCTCTGCGCGGGCGGCATCGGCGCGGCGATGGCGCTGGTGGTGGGCCTCTCCACCCTGCGGTTGGCAGGCGTCTACTTCGTGATCTTCACCTTCGGCCTCGCCGAGCTGGTGCGCCAGACGGTGAGCTGGTGGGAGGTCAATGTGACCTACACCATGGGCCGCTACGTCTTCCTGCCCTTCGAGGGGCGGCATATCTACTGGCAGTTGCTGGCGCTTGCCGCCGTCACCCTGCTGATCTCATGGGCCATCGGCCGCTCGCGGATCGGGCTGGCGCTCAAGGCCATCGGAGACGACGAGACGGTCGCCGCCCACGCGGGCATCAACGTGACCCGGATCAAGCTGATGCTTTTCGTCATCTCCGCCACCCTCATCACCCTCGTCGGCGCCATTCAGGCCCCGAGGTGGACCTACATCGAGCCCTCCATCGTCTTCAATCCGACCGTCAGCTTCATGACCCTCATCATGGCGCTGCTGGGCGGGGCGATGCGCCTCTGGGGGCCGCTGGTGGGCGCGGTGCCGCTCTTCCTGCTGTTCGAATGGCTTTCGGTCAGCTTCCCCGATCACTTCTCGATCATCCTCGGGCTGCTCTTCATCCTCATCGTCTTCGTCATGCCGCAGGGTGTACTGGCCAAGCTCGAAGACCTGCGGGGGAGGGGCAAGCCATGAGCGCCGAGCTGCACCTCAGCCACCTCCACAAGCGCTTCGGCGGGCTGGTCGCGGTGAAGGACGTGTCCTTCTCCCTCGCGCCGGGCGAGGTGGTCGGCCTGCTGGGGCCGAACGGCTCGGGCAAGACCACGGTGATGAACATGATTTCCGGCGCGCTTCCCTGCGACGGCGGCTCGGTAAAGGTCGGCACCACCGACATCACCCGGATGAAGCCCCACCGCGTCGCCCAGCACGGCGTCGCCCGCACCTTCCAGCTCGTCCGCCCGCTGCCCACGCTCACCGTGGGCGAAAACGTCATGCTCTCGCTCGCTTTCGGCAAGAAGCGCCACTGGGGCCGCGAGGCCCGTGATCTGGCCGAGGAGAAGCTCGCCTTCGTCGGGCTGGAGGGGCGCGGCGGCGAGCAGGTGGGCAACCTCACCTATATCGACCAGAAGCGCATGGAGATGGCCCGCGCGCTGGCCTCCGAGCCCGATATCCTGCTGCTCGACGAGTGGCTCGCGGGCCTCAACCCCTCCGAGCTCTCCATCGGCATCGAACTGGTGCGCCACCTGCAAGGCCAGGGCATCACCGTGCTGCTGGTCGAGCACATCATGGAAGCCGTCCGCGCCCTCTGCTCCCGCTGCATCGTGATGAGCGCGGGCGAGATCATCGCCGAGGGGCCGTCCGCCGAGGTGCTGGCCCGCCCCGCCGTGATCAAGGCCTACCTGGGAGACGACCATGCTTGAACTCTCCGGTCTGACCGTACGCTATGGCAAGCACCTCGCAGTGGAGGGCGTGAGCCTGACCGTCGAGAAGGGCGAGGTGGTGGTGGTGCTGGGTGCCAACGGCGCGGGCAAGTCCTCCACCCTCAAGGCGGTGGCCGGAATGGTCCCCGCTGACTCGGGCGAGGTGCGGATGAACGGCGAGCGCCTTACCGGCCTGCCCGCCCATGCGCTCACCGGCAAGGGCCTCGCGCTGGTGCCCGAAGGGCGCGGCATCGTCGGCCAGATGACGGTGGAGGAGAACCTCCGCCTCGGTGCCACCCCGCCCCGCGCCCGTGCCGCCGAGGAAGAGACGCTGGCGCAGGTATTCGAAATCTTCCCACGCCTCGCGGAGCGGCGCGGCCAGATCGCCCGCACCATGTCAGGCGGCGAGCAGCAGATGGTCGCCGTGGGCCGGGCGATGATGTCCAGGCCCGACTTCCTCCTGCTGGACGAGCCCAGCCTCGGCCTCGCCCCCATCGTGGTGGGCGACCTCTTCAAGGCGCTCGCCCGCGTGCGCGCCACCGGGGTGGGCCTGCTGATCGTGGAGCAGAACGTGAAGATCAGCCTGCGCCACGCCGACCGGGGCTACCTGCTGGAAGCGGGCCGGATCACCGGCGCGGGGACAGCGGATGAGTTGATGAAGGACGATGCGGTGCAAAGCGCCTTTCTGGGCGGCAGCGCGTGACACAAAGCCAAGGAGATACCAATGAGCGTGCTTGAACTTCTGATCGCCGGCGAAAAGGTGAGTGCCGAGGGGGGCCGCACCTTTGCCCGCAACAACCCGCTGACAGGCGGGGTGGCCACCGAGGCCGCCGCCGCCACCGTGGCCGATGCCATGCGCGCCGCCGATGCCGCCGCCGCCGCCTTTCCCGAGTGGTCCGCCACCGGCCCGGGCCAGCGCCGCGCCCTGCTGATGGCCGCCGCCGACAGCCTCGAGGCCCGCAAGGGCGATATCGCCGTGGCCATGGCCGAAGAGCTGGGCGCCACCGCCGCATGGGCCGGGTTCAACGTGATGCTGGCCGCAGGCATGCTGCGCGAGGCCGCGTCGATGACCACCATGATCAAGGGCGAGATCATCCCCTCCAACCGCCCCGGCTCGATGGCCATGGCAATCCGCCAGCCTGCGGGTGTGGTGCTCTCGATGGCCCCGTGGAATGCGCCCGTGATCCTCGGCGTCCGCTCGCTGGCCATGCCACTCGCCTGCGGCAACACTGTGGTGATGAAATCCTCCGAGCTCAGCCCCCGCACCCATGCGCTGATCGTCGAGGCCATGCAGGAGGGCGGGCTGCCCGCGGGGGTTCTCAACGTCATCTCCAACGCGCCCGATGATGCTGCCGATATCGTCGGAGCGCTCATCGCCCATCCCGCCGTGCGCCGGGTCAACTTCACCGGCTCCACCCGCGTGGGCCGGATCATCGCCAAGCTGGCCGCCGAGCACCTCAAGCCCGCGCTGCTGGAGCTGGGTGGCAAGGCCCCTATGATCGTGCTGGAGGATGCTGACCTCGACAAGGCCGTCGCCGCCGCCGCCTTTGGCGCCTACATGAACCAAGGCCAGATCTGCATGTCGACCGAGCGGCTGGTGGTGCACGAGGCGGTGGCCGATGCCTTCGTCGAGAAGCTCGCCGCCAAGGTCCGCACCCTCACCGTGGGCGACCCGCGCGAGGGCAACACGCCGCTCGGCTGCGTGGTCGACAAAAACGCGGTGGAGCGCATCATGGGCCTCGTCCGCGACGCGCAGGACAAGGGCGCCAAGCTGGTCGCCGGCGGTCAGGCCGATGGCGTGCTGATGCAGGCCACCCTGCTCGACCATGTCACACCGGCGATGCGGATCTACACCGAGGAGAGCTTCGGCCCCACCGCCTCTGTCGTCCGCGTTGGCTCCATCGACGAGGCGGTGCGCGTCGCCAATGACACCGAATACGGCCTCTCCGCCTGCATCTTCGGCGAAGATACCGTGGGCGCGATGAACGTCGCCAAGCGGATCGAGAGCGGCATCTGCCACATCAACGGCCCCACCGTGCACGACGAGGCGCAAATGCCCTTCGGCGGGGTCAAGGACTCCGGCTACGGTCGCTTCGGCGGCACGGCAGCGATTGAAGAGTTTACCACCCTGCGCTGGATCACCGTGCAGGACGGCACTCCGCACTACCCGATCTGAGGGCGGGGCGCATGTTCGACCTCACGGGCAAGACCTGCCTCATCACCGGCGGCGCGGGCTCTCTCGGCCTCGCCGCCGCGCGGATGCTGCACGCGCAGGGCGCGCATCTGGCGCTGGTGGATCTGCACCTCTCCGATCTGGACGAGGCCTGCGAGCGGGCCTTCGGCGCCGAGGCCGCAGACGTGCTGCGCCTCGCCTGCGATGTCACCGACGAGGTCCAGGTCCGCCGCGCCGTTGCCCGCACCGTCGACCGCTTCGGCCACATCGACGTGCTCATCTCCAACGCGGGAATCTTCGGCACCGTCGCCCCCATCGAGGCCTACCCGACAGAGGTGTTCGACAGCGTGATGGCCGTTCACGTGCGCGGCGCCTTCCTGCTGGCCAAGCATGCCGTGCCGCACATGGGGCAGGGCGGCAGCATCGTGCTCACCTCCTCCGTCGCCGCCACCCGGGGCGACCCCGGCGTCTATGCCTACATCACCGCCAAACACGCGCTCACCGGGCTGATGCGGGTGCTTGCCAAGGATCTCGCCCCGCGCGGCATAAGGGTCAACGCCATCGCGCCGGGGCCGGTGGACAACGGCTTTCAGAAAGCGGTGGAAGACGGGCTGGGCGCCGAAATCGGCCGCGACGGCACCGAGTTCTTCAACGAGATGATCCCGATGGGCCGCCATGGCACGGCGGATGAAATCGCCGCCTCAATCTTCTACCTCGCCTCGGCGCAATCGGGCTTCACCACCGGCCATGTGCTTATGGCCGATGGCGGCATGTCGGTGTGATGCTAGCGGAAGAGCTTCTCGATATAGTCGGCCCCAAGCCCGACCTTCTCGTAATGCTCTTTGCAGAGCGCGATATACTGGTGAACGTCAAAGTAGCCGTCCGGCTCCCCGTCCTCGTCCAGCCAGATCAGCGGGCCGGTGACCTTGAAGTGCACCTTCATCGGGTCTTCATGCTCATAGGCCACCAGCGTGTGCCCCTCGCCCGGCGTCTCGTACACAAAGTCGCCCGCCGTCGCGATCCAGTCATGCTCGAGGTAGCCCCACTTGCCGGAGATCGTGTAGGCGAAGACCTCATGCGGGTGGTAATGCCGGTTCACCAGCCCCGGCCCGGTCGCCATCAGCACGTCGCACCACTGGTTCTTGCTGGGCGAAATCCAGACAGGCTTGGAGAACACCGTCTCGGTGAAGGGCACGTAATAGCGCATGTCATCATCGGCGATGTTCGGCAGGTAGACCTCGGGCGAGGCATCGGGCTGAAACACCTTGGTGATCGGCTTCAGATCGCGCCAGAACTCGCTGCCGCCGGTTTCATCATCTTTCATCTCGTCTCTCCTCCCTTGGGGTTCCTAGGTATCTTTCGTGCGGCCAATGTCTTGCGCCAACTCTGCGGCGGCCTCCTTCAGCAGGCGCGCGGCGCGTTCCTGCACCTCTGGGCCAAAACGTCCCAGCGTGCCGAAGGCCGAGATCGTCAGCACCGTGCGCCCGCCCGCGATGACCGGCACCGAGACAGCGGCGATATCAGGCTCGTTGTCGCCCCGGTTCAGCGCATGGCCCTCGGAGCGGATGCCCTCCAGCAGCGGCTCCACCTCCGCCAGCGCGGCCTGCGCCACGCTCTGCCCGATGGCCCAGGTCTTCCGGTCGCGCGGTGCCATCCCGGCCAGAAACAGCCGACCCTGAGCGGTGCTGAGCATGGGCAGGGTGGTGCCGGTGCGGATGTTCACCGAAATCGGCCTGTCGGCCTGGCTTACCGCCACGCAAAGCGGCCCCCGTGGGGTGTAGCGGCAGGCCATCACAGACTCTTCCAGCCCCTGCCGCAGCCGGTCCAGCGTGGCTTGCAGGCTGGCGGGCAGCGGGGCGAGGTCTTCGGCCATCCGCCCCAGCCGGGCGAGCCGCGGGCCGGGGGCGAACACCCCGCGCCGCACCGCCGTCAGCACGCTCGCGGCCTCCAGCGTCGCCAGAAACCGGTGCGCCGTCGCGTGCGAGAGCCGCAATTCCCGCGCCACCACTTCAGCCGTCAGCTCGCTGCGCGCCTCGTTGAACAGCTCCAGCGCATCGAAGGCCTTCATGACAGACAGGTTGATCGGCGTGGCCATGCAGGCGGTCTCCCTCAGCGAGCATTGACTCACCTTGCCGCGCTGCCTCACTATCTGCAAACAGAATCTCATATATTGAAATATGAGCCAGGCAGCAGGGCGCACGCATGAAAGATACTCCCACCATCACCGCAGGCGGCGCGATCTTCGGCAAGCTGAAGGCGTTGGGAGTGGACTATGTCTTTGCCAACTCGGGCACCGACTTTCCGCCGATCATCGAAGGGCTGGTGGAGGCCCGCCGCGCCGGGCTCGACCTGCCCACGCCCGTCACCGTGCCGCACGAGCACGCCGCCGTCTCCATGGCCCACGGCTACTGGCAAGTCACCGGCCGCCCCCAGGCGGTGCTGCTGCACACCAACGTCGGCCTCGCCAACGGCGCGACGGCGGCGATCAACGCATGGTGCGACCAGGTGCCGATGATCCTGATGTCGGGCCGCACGCCCGTCACCGAGCACAGCCGCTTCGGCGCGCGCACCGTGCCGATCGGCTGGGGGCAGGAGATGTTCGACCAAGAGGCGCTGATCCGCGAAACCACCAAGTGGCATTACGAGCTGCGCTTCCCCGACCAGATCGCCGAGCTGATGGACCGCGCATGGGCCATCGCCAACTCCACGCCACGCGGCCCGGTCTACCTGAGCCTGCCGCGCGAGGTGCTTTGCGAGCCCTGCCCGCAGGCCGGGCTGGAGGCCCCTTCGCGCATCGCCCCCGTGCTCACCGCCCCCGACAGCGCGGCGCTGGCACAGGCCGCTGAGGCGCTGGCAAAAGCCGAAAACCCCCTCATCATCGCCCAGCGCGGCGCGGGCAGCGACGCAGGCTTCGCCGCGCTCTCCGCCCTCTGTGAGGCCCACGCCCTGCCTCTCTCGCACTACTGGTCGAACCAGCTCGCCATGCCGCTTTCCCACCCCATGCAGGTGGGCGCAGATCCCGGCCCGTGGCTGGCCGAGGCCGATGTGGTGCTGGTGCTCGACGCGCTGGCGCCCTGGTTCCCCGACAAGGTCACGCTGCGCGAGGATGCCACCGTCATCATGGCCGGGCCGGACCCGCTCTTCACCCGCACCCCCGTGCGTGGCTTTCCCGCCGCCATCACCCTCTCCGGCCCGACTGACCGGGTGATCGAAGGGCTGGCGCAGGCGATGGGCGCGCCGCAGCAGCCCGACCGGACCGAGGCTCGCCGCATCCGCATCACCGAGGCCGCCGCCAAGTCCCGAGGCCAGGCCGTGGCTCAGGCCGAAACCGGCGCAGGCAGTCCGATGAGCAAGGAATGGGTCAGCCTCTGCCTTGGCCGCGCCATTCGCCAGCAGGCCGAACAAGGCCGCCGCGCCACAGTCTTCCACGAACTCGGCTGCCCGCTCATACCGCTCGATCTGCAAGAGCCCGACAGCTACTTTCAGGAGCCGCACTCCGGCGGCCTCGGCTGGGGCCTGCCCGCCGCCATCGGCGCGCAGATGGCCCATCCCGACCGGCTCACCTTCGCCACCATGGGCGACGGCAGCTATATGTTCGCCAACCCCACCGCCTGCCACCTGGTGGCCGAGGCCCATGAGGTGCCGGTGATCGTTCTGGTGCTGAACAACGAAGAATGGGGCGCGGTCCGGCACTCGGTCGAGGGGCTCTACCCCGAGGGCGCCGCGCGGGCCTCCAACGAGGTGCCGCTCACCTCGCTCCGTCCCAGCCCCGACTTCACCCGCACCGCCGAGGCCAGCCGCGCCCATACCGAAACCGTCACCGACGGCGCCGACCTGCCCGCCGCGCTGGAGCGCGCCATTGCCGTCGCCACCACCGAGCGGCGGCAGGTGCTGCTCAACATCGCCATCGCACGAACCGCGCCGCACTGAGCGGCGCCCCGCAAGCAGAGACAATCAGGGAGGAACCAATGTCTTTTGTCAGAACGCTCGCCACCTCAGCCGTGGCCCTCGCCCTTGCCACCGGCGGGGCCTTCGCACAGGAAATCCAGCTCAAGCTGCACCACTTCCTCAGCCCAAAGGCCCCCGCGCACACCCAGATGCTCGAGCCCTGGGCCAAGAAGATCGAGGAGGCCTCCGAGGGCCGGGTGAAGATCGAGATCTTCCCGGCGATGACGCTGGGCGGCAAGCCGCCCCAGCTTCCGCGTCAGGCCCGCGACGGCGTGGTCGACCTCGTCTGGATCGTCAACGCCTACGCCGCCGGGGCCTTCCCGCGCACCGAGGTCTTCGAGCTTCCGGGCGTCCACCGGGGCGACAACGCGGCCGTGAACAAAGCCATGCTGGCGATGTATGACGAATTCCTCGCCGAGGACTTCCAGGGCGTTGTGCCGATGTTCCAGCACGTCCACCAGGGCCAGGCCATCCACATGGCCTCCGAAGAGGTCCGCAGCCCCGCCGACCTCGCCGGCAAGAAAATCCGCATCCCCTCGCGCACCGGCTCATGGGTGCTCGAAGCCCTCGGCGCCTCGCCGGTGCAAACCTCCGTGGGCGAGATCCCGGTCGCACTCTCCAAAAAGGTGATCGACGGCGCGCTGATCCCGTGGGAGATCATCCCCCCTCTCAAGATCCACGAGGTCACCGACTACCAGATCGAGGGCCCGGGCGGTAAGCGCTTCGGCACCACCTCCTTCTCCGTGCTGATGAACGAGGACAAGTGGGACAGCCTGCCAGAAGACATTCAGGCGATCTTCCGCGAAGCCTCCGATGAAGCATGGCACGCCGAGGTGGGCGAGGTCTGGGCCAATGCCGATGCCCACGGCATCGAGGTCGCCACCGGCGCGGGCAACACCCACATCCAGCTCACGGATGAGGAATGGGCCGCCTTCGAGGAGCCCATGTCCACCGTCGTCACCCGCTGGATCGAGGAGATGAACGGGCAGGGCATCGACGGGCAGGCGCTTTATGACAAGGCGGTCGAGCTGGTCGGCCAGAACATGCAGACCAACTGAGATGACGGGTGAAACCCCCGGCGCGGGCCGCTTCAGGCCCGCGCGACGCCTGATCGAGGGCTGGGCGCTCTTCGGCGGCCTCGTGCTCTTTGCCGTGGTGGCCGTCAACGCATGGTCGATCCTCGCGGGCTGGCTCGCCAACGCGCCCTTTCCCGGCGACTTCGAGCTGACGGAGATGGGCACCGCCGTCGCCGTCTTCGCCTTTCTGCCCTACTGCCAGCTGGTCGGTGCCAATGTCTCTGCCGACATCTTCACCATGCGCGCCTCACCCTGGCAGATCGCGCTGATGTCGCTGCTCGCCGCGCTAATCGCCTTCGCCTTCAGCGTGCTGCTGATCTGGCGCATGTGGCTCGGGCTGGTCGATTACCGCCGCTACACCGAGTTCACCGGCATCCTTGAAATTCCGATCTGGTGGGCCTTCGTGCCCGTTCTGGCCTCGCTTGCCCTGCTGCTGCTGGCCTCATTCATTACGCTGACAGAGGCCATCACGGCCCTGCAATCCAAGCGGAGCGCCTGACCCGTGGACAGCCTGACCATCGGCCTCACCGGCCTCGGCGTACTCGTTGCGCTCATCGCCATCCGCATCCCCATCGCCTACGCCATGATCCTCGTCGGCGGCGTGGGCACGGCGGTGCTCAATGGCTGGCCGATCGTGCTGAGCCAGCTCAAAGATCTCGCCTACGCGCAATTCTCCAACTACGACCTCTCGGTGGTGCCGCTCTTCGTTCTGATGGGCGCCATCGCCTCGCGCACCGGCCTCTCGGCCGACCTCTTCCGCGCCGCCAACGCATGGCTCGGCTGGATGCGCGGCGGGGTGGCGATGTCGGCCATCGCGGCCTGCGCGGGCTTCGGCTCGGTCTGCGGCTCCTCGCTGGCGACCGCCTCCACCATGGGCCGCGTCGCCCTGCCGGAGCTGAAGAAGTACAATTACTCCGACCGCCTCGCCACCGGCACCATCGCAGCGGGCGGCGTGCTGGGCATCTTGATCCCGCCCTCGGTGGTGCTGATCATCTACGCCATCATCGTCGAGGCCAACGTGGTGACCATGTTCATGGCCGCCCTGTTGCCCGGCCTCATCGCCGTGGCGCTCTTCCTGCTGACGATCCTCGCCTACACCACCCTCGCCCCCGGCTCCGGCCCCTCCGGCCAGCGCGCCTCCCGCGCCGAGCTGGTCTCGGCCACACTGGCGATCTTCCCGGTGCTGGTGGTCTTCGCCGCCGTCATCGGCGGCCTCTACTTCGGCCTCTTCAACCCCACGCCCGCCGCTGCCGTGGGCGTGGTCATGGTCGCGCTCATCGGCCTGCTGCGCGGCAAGCTGACCCTCGTGGAAACCCGCGAAGCCCTGCTCGAAACTGCCCACACCACCGGCATGATCTTCCTGATCCTGCTCGGAGCCGAACTGCTCAAAATCTTCATGGCCCGGGGCGGCGTGCCGCAGATCATGGCCGAGATGATGGCCAACTCCGGCCTCGCGCCAATGACCACCCTCATCCTGCTGTTGGCCGCCCTGATCCTGCTGGGCTGCCTGATGGACAGCCTGTCGATGATCCTCCTCGCCATCCCCTTCTTCTGGCCCGTGCTGGTAGAGATCAACGGCGGCGACTGGGCCACCGCGGCCGAAAGCCCCTTCGGGATGACCACCGAAGACCTCAAGATCTGGTTCGGCATCCTCGCCCTTATCGTGGTCGAACTCGGCCTGATCACGCCCCCCGTGGGCATGAACGTCTTCATCATCTCGGCCCAGGCACAGGACGTGCCGATGCGCGATACCTTCCTCGGCGTGCTCCCCTTCTTCTTCGCCGAACTGCTGCGCGTGGCGCTCCTGCTGGCGGTGCCGGGGCTGGTGTTCCTGTTGCCCACGCTAGTTGGCTCTTGATGGCGTCTGTCGCCCAATCCGAGCTCCTCGATCCCGTACAGCCGACACTGCCACCGCCCGCCTCCCGCTGCCGCGCATCTCGGCGCAGAATCTCTGGATCGCAGGCAAGGGCTGCCCCACGCAGACACCCAAGCGCTCATTTAGCCGATGAGGGGCGTGAGCCGAGCGGTGCCTTCTGCCGGGTTTCACACCCGCTCCCCCTGCGCCAAAGGCGCTCCATAGCCGCCAACAGCGCCCCGGCGCGCCCTTGCCCATAGCTGCAATTCGCGTTGGACACCGCCAGAATTTCCTGCAACAAAACCCGTGATGGTGCCCGGCCAGATTGGTCCGGCTGAAAAGGGAACGTGGTGCGGGCAACTTGCCCAATTCCACGACTGCCCCCGCAACTGTGAGCGGCGAGCGACCCCGATGAACACCACTGTGCCAAAAGGCGCGGGAAGGTTCGGGGAAGCGCAGACCCGCAAGTCAGGAGACCTGCCATCTCGGGTGCGCGTTGCGCGCCTCAGTCACCTAAACCCGGGCGGGGTGCCTTGGGACGGAGAGACACAGATGGCCCACGAACGCCCTGAGACATCGCCGTTACCGCTTTGCCCCCGCCAATTTGCGCGGAGGGCGCGATGCTACTGGAACGAACGATATCCCAACTCGACATAGGCCAGGTGCCAGCGCAGGAAGCGCGCCAGATGGCGCAACTGGGCTACATGCAATGGATCGCCAGCCTGCCCGGCGATGCCAACTATCGGCGTGCGGCGCTTCATGCCCACGTCATGGCTGCGCCCTACATCACCCTGTCACCCGCCGTGGCCGAATTTTGCGCCCTTTTGAAGCAATCGCTCACATCCCCCGCTCCCCTGCCCCTCTCGCTTCCGCCACGCAAGCGGCGCGGCGGGGCTGGTGCCCGGCGCATCGGGCGCATCGCCCTCTGACCTTTGTGAACACGGCCGCGCTCAATCCTGCGGCCTGACCGAGGACCATTGCAGCAGGCTGCGCATTGCACGCAGCCCGCGAGGCTCGGCTTCCAAAAACCATGGTCATGGACGGATCAACGAGAAAGGACGGATCCATGAATGAGAACCAACTGAAAACCCGGCTCGATGCTGGCCCCCTCATCTGCGCCGAGGGCTTCCTCTTCGAGCTGGAGCGGCGCGGCTATCTCACGGCGGGCGAGTTTGTGCCCGAGGTGGCGTTGGAACACCCCGATGCGCTGCGCAACCTGCATGTCGATTTTCAGCGGGCGGGCAGCGATATTGTCGAGGCGTTCACCTACAACGGCCACCGCGAGAAGATGCGGGTGATCGGCAAGGAAGACCTGCTGGAGCCGCTCAACCGCGCCGCGCTAAAGATCGCCCGCGAGGTTGCCGATGCAAAGCCGGGCAACCTGATGGCAGGCAATATCTCGAACACCAACATCTGGTCGCCGGACGACGGGGCGAAGCAGGCCGAGGTGCGGGCGATGTTTGAAGAAATGGTCGGCTGGGCCGTCGATGAAGGGGCCGATATCATCATCGGCGAAACCTTCTACTATGCGGGCGAGGCGCTTTGCGCGCTTGAGGTGGCTCGCGCCTCCGGCCTCCCGGTCGTTCTGACCCTCGCCCCCATGGCGGCCAGCGAGATGATGGACGGCACAGGCATTGTGGAAACCTGTCAGCAGTTGGAACAGGGCGGCGCAGATGTTGTTGGCCTCAACTGCTTTCGCGGGCCGCAAACCATGATGCCGTGGCTGCGCAAGGTGCGTGCGGCGGTGTCCTGCCATGTCGGTGCCCTCCCGATCCCCTATCGCACGCGCGCGGATGAACCGACCTTCTTCAACCTGAGCGACACCGGCGATTGCACCTGCCCGGCGCCCCATGGCCGCACCTTCCCGACCGCGCTCGATCCGATGTTTTGCAATCGTTACGAGATCGGGGCCTTCGCGCGTGACGCCTTCGCGCTGGGCGTCAACTATCTCGGCGTCTGCTGCGGGGCCAACCCGATGCTGATCCGCGAAGTTTCGGAAGCGGTCGGGCGCACCACCGAGGCCAGCCGTTACTCTGAGCGCATGGAAAATCACTTCATGTATGGCACCAACGCCCGGCTCCCCGCCCACATCAAGGCCCTTGGCGAAACCGCCTGATTGGCAAGGCCCGGCGGCCCGATCCGCCGCCGGGCCACGTGGTGCCGCAGGCGCGATGCAGAATTTTCACCCGGCGGCACCGATCTACATGTTGACAGCTCACCGCGATAAGCATCTATATGATGTTGCTTTGGTGCCTGTGATTCACGTCACAGGTGAAAAGGGAAGCCGGTGAAAGACCGGCGCTGCCCCCGCAACTGTAAGCGGCAAGCCGAGGCCCGTAACCACTGATGCATCCACGCATCGGGAAGGGGGCCAAGGCGGTTGAGCCGCAAAGCCAGGAGACCTGCCAAGGCAACACGACGACGAGTGCGGGCGGAGGGCCCGGGCGCGTGAACGGAGCCTGTAAGGGCCATCCGCTTCATGTCCCTGCTCCCCTGCCTAACAAAACAACTATGGGGACAGAGCAATGACAATCACCGTTTATTCCAAGCCTTCCTGCGTGCAATGCAGCGCCACCACCCGTGCGCTCGACGCGCGCGGCCTGCCTTACGAGGTCGTCGACCTGACAGAAGACGCGGGCGCGATGGAGCACGTCACCGGGCTGGGCTATCGCCAAGCCCCCGTTGTGATCGCCGGAGAGGATCACTGGGCAGGCTTTCGCCCCGACATGATCGGTCGGCTGTCCTGAGCCATGGGCGGGCTGGTCTACTATTCGAGCCGGTCGAACAACACGCACCGGCTGATTGAACGCTTGGGCCTGCCCGCCACCCGCCTGCCGCAACGGCCCGAAGACCCGCTCCCCGCGATCGACAGCCCCTTCGTGTTGATCTGCCCGACCTTCGCAGATGGTCAGGGCCGCGGCGCGGTGCCAAAGCCGGTGATCCGGCTACTGAACGACCCAGGCGCACGCCGCCTGCTGCGCGGCGTCATCGCCGGTGGCAACCGCAACTTCGGCGCCAGCTTTGCCCTTGCGGGCAAGATCATCGCCGCCAAATGCAACGTCCCGCTGCTCTACCGCTTCGAGCTGGCCGGAACCCCCGAAGACACCGCCCGCATCCGTGACGGGCTGGCCCGTTTCTGGGCCGAGCAAGAGGTAACACCATGCTTGACGCAAGCGAAACCGCCGATCTGGACTACCACGCGCTGAACGCGTTGCTGAACCTCTACGACGCGCAAGGAAACATCCAGTTCGAGGCCGACCGGATGGCGGCGCGGCAGTATTTTTTGCAGCACGTCAACCAGAACACCGTGTTCTTCCACTCGCTCGATGAGAAGCTGGGTTACCTTGTGGACGAGGGCTATTACGAGCCGGAAGTGCTGGACCAGTATTCGCGCAACTTCCAGCGGGCGATCTGGGATGCGGCTTATGCCAAGAAATTCCGCTTTCCCACCTTCCTCGGCGCCTTCAAGTATTACACCTCCTACACGCTGAAAACGCGGGACGGGCAGCGCTACCTCGAGCGCTACGAGGACCGGGTGGTGATGAACGCCCTCGCATTGGCGCGCGGCGACGAGGCGCTGGCGATGCAGCTGATGGAAGAGATCCTCGAGGGCCGTTTCCAGCCCGCCACGCCCACCTTTCTGAACGCGGGCAAGAAGGCGCGGGGCGAGTTCGTTTCCTGCTTCCTGCTGCGGCTCGAAGACAACATGGAAAGCATCGGGCGCGGCATCAACTCGGCGCTGCAACTCTCCAAACGCGGCGGCGGCGTGGCTCTGATGCTCACCAACATCCGCGAGCACGGCGCCCCGATCAAGGGGATCGAAAACCAGTCCTCCGGCGTGATCCCGGTCATGAAGCTGCTTGAGGATTCCTTCAGCTACGCCAACCAGCTCGGCGCGCGGCAGGGGGCGGGGGCCGTCTATCTCAACGCCCACCACCCCGACATCCTGCGCTTTCTCGACACCAAGCGCGAGAACGCCGACGAGAAGATCCGGATCAAGACGCTGAGCCTTGGCGTGGTCATCCCCGATGTGACCTTCGAATTGGCGAAGAAGAACGAGGATATGTATCTCTTCTCGCCCCATGACGTTGAGCGCGTCTATGGCTGCGCCTTCTCCGAGATTTCCGTCACCGAAGAATATGACGAGATGGTCGACAACCCGAAGATCCGGAAGCGTAAGATCAACGCCCGCGCCTTCTTCCAGACCCTCGCAGAGATCCAGTTTGAAAGCGGTTACCCCTACATCATGTTCGAGGACACGGTGAACAAGGCCAACCCCATCGCGGGCCGCATCGCCATGTCGAACCTCTGTTCCGAGATCCTCCAGGTCAACGAGGCGTCGGCCTTCAATGACGATCTGAGCTATGCGCAGATGGGCACCGATATTTCCTGCAACCTCGGCAGCATGAACATCGCCCGCGCGATGGACGGCGGCGACCTTGGCGCCTCGGTCGGCACCGCGATTAGGGCGCTGAACGCGGTGAGCGAAATGTCGGCCATCGACTCCGTGCCCTCGATCCGCAAGGGCAATGACGAGGGCCATGCCATTGGGCTGGGGCAGATGAACCTGCACGGCTTTCTGGCCCGCGAGCGCATTCACTACGGCTCACCCGAGGGCGTGGAGTTCACCTCCGTCTATTTTGCCGCCGTGCTCTACCACGCGCTCTCCGCCTCCTGCGCGCTGGCCCAGGAAAAGGGCAGCCGGTTCAAGGGCTTCGAGCAGTCGGCCTATGCCGATGGCAGCTTCTTCGAGAAATACACCGCCCGCAGCTGGCGGCCCGAGAGTGCCGAGGTGAAGGCGTTGTTCAAGAAGTTCGGCATCACCCTGCCCACCAAGAAGGACTGGGCCGCGCTGAAGGTCGACGTCATGGAGCACGGGCTCTACAACCGCAACCTACAGGCGGTGCCGCCCACCGGCTCGATTAGCTACATCAACTACGCCACCTCTTCGATCCACCCGATCACCGCGAAGGTGGAGATCCGCAAGGAGGGCAAGATTGGCCGGGTCTATTACCCCGCGCCCTACATGACCGGCGATAACCTCGAGTTCTACCGCGATGCCTACGAGATTGGCCCCGAAGCGGTGATAGATACCTATGCCGCCGCCACCCAACACGTCGATCAGGGCTTGTCGCTGACATTGTTCTTCCCCGCCGAGGCCACCACGCGCGATATCAACCGCGCCCAGATCTACGCATGGAAGAAGGGCATCAAGACAATCTACTACATCCGCCTCCGGCAGGCCGCGCTGGAAGGCACCGAAGTTGAGGGCTGCGTCTCCTGCACGCTGTAACCGCGCCCTCGTAGGGTGGGCAATCTGCCCACCACCCGCTCCGCCAAAGGACCGACGCCATGAAAGACCTGCCCCATTCCCGCCCCGTCCCCCGAGCCGTCAACTGGAACCGCCTGGAAGACGAGCTGGACCTCGACGTCTGGAACCGCCTGACCGTCAATTTCTGGCTGCCCGAAAAGGTGCCGCTCTCCAACGATATCCAAAGCTGGTCTCAGCTTACCGACGACGAGCGGCAGCTGACGATCCGGGTGTTCACCGGGCTCACCCTGCTCGACACCATCCAAAACTCTATCGGCGCCCCAAGCCTGATGGCCGATGCGATCACGCCGCATGAGGAAGCGGTGCTGAGCAACATCGCCTTCATGGAAGCCGTCCACGCCCGCAGCTATTCCTCCGTCTTTTCAACGCTCTGCCAGACCGCCGAGGTTGACGAGGCCTTCCGCTGGTCGGCCGACAACGAGCACCTGCAAGCCAAATCCCGGCTCATCCTTGATGAGTATGACGCCACCGCCTCGCCGCTGCGTCGCAAGGTGGCCAGTGTCTTTCTGGAGAGCTTCCTGTTCTACTCCGGCTTCTATCTGCCGATGCACTGGTCGTCGCGCGCGCGGCTGACCAACACCGCCGACCTGATCCGCCTGATCATCCGCGACGAGGCGATCCACGGCTATTACATCGGCTACAAGTTTCAGCGCGGGTTGGAGCGCCTGACAGAGGCCGAACGCGCCGAGCTGAAGGACTTCGCCTTCTCCCTCCTCTTCGACCTCTACGAGATCGAAGCCCGCTATACCGAACAGCTCTACGACGGGCTGGGGCTAACCGAAGACGTGAAGAACTTCCTGCATTACAACGCCAACAAGGCACTGCAAAACCTCGGTTTCGAGGCGCTCTTCCCCGACGAGGCCTGCAAGGTGAACCCCGCGATCATGGCCGCCCTCTCGCCCAACTCGGATGAGAACCACGATTTCTTTTCCGGCTCCGGATCAAGCTACGTGATCGGCAAGGCCGTCGCCACGGAAGACGAAGACTGGGACTTCTGACACGCCGCCCGCCCCGATACGCCCTGTCGGCGATATGGGCGGGCCAGTTCGTCCACCTCCGGCCTGTGCAAACTCGTCGGCCCCGTGCGCAGGGAAACCCAGTACTCCCATGCCCATGACAAGCCCATCATGTCGTCGGCCTGAGAAGCGTCCGAGCAGGCCGTCGGGCGGCGATTGTGTCGATTGCGTCAAAGATCGGCTGTGCGCCGCAGACACTGAACGAGTGGGGCAAGAAGGTGGAAGTTGATCCAGTCCGCCAGCTTCGGCACCTCGATCGCCGACGCCCTGCGGGTGTTCTCCGAGGAGATGCGCGACAAGCGGGTGATGCGCGCCGAAGAAAAGGCCAACGTGCTGCCGACCAAGCTGACGCTGGGCACCATGATGTTCACCGTGCCCCCCCTGATGATCATCCTCATCGGCCCGTCGGTCTACAAGATCTACGAGACGCTGAGCAACGCGACGTTCTTTTGAGGGGGGGGCAACAGGGTGCCGGCGACCACACTCTTCTTTAGATTGGCGTTCTTCCCTAGGCACGCTCTTCTTTAAGTTTTGCATATTCCTTTAAGCCCTGATGAACTTTGTATCTCGGGGCGCTGGAATCCCAAGGGGCACTCGGATCTAGATACCGAAAAGCCCAGCTACTGCCGCCACCGGAAATCCGCCGCTCGTAGCCAATAACCGAGAAGCGATACAACGTTTCGAGCGCCTTCTCGGCGTCCAATGGGTTGTCCCTGTCCTTCATCTTTCTATAGCTCTTCAAGAAATCTTCTTTCTTAAAAGTTATGGTCTCAGTTTTGCTACAGGCAGCTAGGCCATCGGCCCAAAACGCCCAATGAGGTTGTATCTCGTCGTCGAGCTCATCTCGCAGATAGCTTGAATACTTCTCTCGGCAGTTGTTTATATCGTCGTTAACAAACTTTAGCGGGTTATCTTGACGCCTCAACGCTACACTATGTGCTTCATTTAGGAACTGGATCACATCTCTTGGCCTCATAAATGTGCGCGCTAAGATATGAAGGAACTTTGGCTGGGAACCTCTCATCTTTTGCTCTTCGGCTATCTCGACCCAAGTAGCTTTTTCGCCCAACTTTGCTGCTATTCTTGTTTCTACCAACTTTAGAAGTGAAGCCTCGTCCCAAATCAATTGGATCGACCCGGACCGAGTGGTTTTGTTTTTATCGCTAAAACTGATTTGCTCCCAAATGTCTGTCCTTAGGTAAACAATCGGGCAAATATTTGCCCTCACGGCGTCAGATTTCCCAATCTCCCTAGCGGCCAATATAAGACCAATCAACATACGTGACTTGGTGTCGTCAATTTTGTCTAGACCTTGGTCAAGTTCATCGAAATGTAGGAATAGCTTTTCTATTTTTAGTTCAGCAATAGCATTGGTCGCATCCAGAAGAATGGAGTTTGTCAAGGAGTTCAACTCCAGCCCCAAGACATCCTTTCTTTTATCGCTGCCAAAGCTTATTGACCCTAGGGAGAACCCCGCTATTTGAGGCCCGAGGGAAAGACCAACTATATCAAGCTTTCCTCTCGTCAGTATGGATCGTGTATCTGGATCGATCGTTCCGAAGTTCGTCATTAAAAACTTACGAAGCGCATCCAATGAGTCAGTATAAGTTGCCGAACCAATATCACACACCAAGCTTGCGATTCTGATTGCTATCAAAAGCCTCCAAGAAGCTACGTACGCCTCAGTGTCGGAAGCCCCTTTGTCGATTAACTCTGCATGAGCATTCCATGGATAGTTGCGCAAACTTAGTGGAGAGCCATGCTCCTTCGCCCCTCCTTGTGTAAAGTGCTTAACCAGAGCCGTCTTTCCGCTCCCCTTACGCCCCAGCACAAGAAGCTTCTTTCCTTCCAAAACCTCATCCACAGCCGAAGTTGTGAGAAAATAATCCAATACAGCATCGTCTTCCGCTGCAATGTCACCGAACGACTCAATTGATCTCAAATCTTCCACAGCCGATTATGTCCCTTGATTGTTGTTTGACAATTTTAGGATGTTATTGCACGCATCTCAACCACACTGGTGGATGCAGGCATGGACAACTCAGTGTCGACCAGTCGGTCGTAGGAGGGCCTTTGCCCATCGAATCCGCGTTCATTGCAATTCATCGGATGGATATGCCCCCGCCCCACCGCCCCACCCCATTAACCACCCCACTATGTCAAACGACATGTGCATCACTTGTGCATAGCTTGTGCATCACTTGTGCTGAGGTGCTCTGTTACCCCCCGTGCGCCCCTTGCCCCACCGGGCGCCCCTGTCACCTTTTTGCCCCTTTTGCCGCCTGACGGCCGGAAGAAGTGGGGATGGTGGTTGCCAGATACCTCTGCCCTGCGCATTCTCGCCTGCAACGAGAACATGCAGGCGAGCAGTCACCTGTCACACATGGCACATCTCCCCAAGGCCCTCGCGGCCCTTCTCCTGCTCGCGCTGGCGGCCTGCGGGTCCGACAAGCTTTCCGGTTTGAATCAAGGCACTAAGGCCCCCGTCAGCCGCAGCTTCGAAGATCCCGACGGCCTTATCGTCGGCCATCGTCTGATGAATGCCGGCGAGTATGAGCTGGCGCTCTCCGCCTATTATCGCGCCGGGGCCGAACAGGGGTTGACCGTTGATGTATTGAGCGCACTTGGCAGTGCAAATCTCAAGCTCGGCCGTCTGGGCCAGGCCGAGGATTTGCTGCGCCGCGCCGTCAAGAAGGATGAGAAATTTCCCCCTGCTTGGAATAACTTAGGCGTTATTCTGATGGAACAGGGGAACTACGGAGAGGCCGCAAGGGTGTTCAAAATCGCCTTCGCGCTCGACAGTGGCAATTCCGCCGAGATCAAGAAAAACCTGAACCTCGCTATGGATCGCATAAAGATCCCCGGCTATGGTCCTGAAGAAGAACAAGAATACAATTTCGACTTGGTGCGCAGAGGCAGTGGGCAATACCTTCTCCTCGGCACACCGTGAGGCAGCAAGAGCAGTAAAAGGACGCAGCAAAATGCGCCAGAAAATCGCTATTTCCCTAGCACTTACCAGTGCCCTGGCCCTCTCGGCCTGCCAAAAATCGGCCGATGGAGAAGTCTCCCGAGCCATGGCCTCGGTAAACGCCGTAGACGAAAACGGCCTCTCCGACATCATGCTAACAGTCGCCGACCCCAACGAAGCCGTCAGCTATTTCAAGCGCGCCAGCAAGGAAAATCCCAAGCGGATCGACCTGTTACGCGGTCTAGCGATGAGCCTCGTCCGCGCCAAGAAGAGCACCGAAGCCGTCGCAGCATGGCGCCGGGTCATCAAACATGAAGACAGCACGCTCGACGATAAGGTCGATTTCGCCGACGCCCTTCTGCGCAACGGTGACTGGAAAGAAGCCGAGACCGAGCTCGACAGCATCCCCCCCACCCACGAGACCTACAAGCGTTACCGCCTTGAGGCCATGGTTGCTGACAGCAACAAGGAGTGGAAGAAGGCCGATAGCTTTTATGAAACAGCCGTGGGCCTTACGACAAAGCCCTCCGGTGTGCTCAACAACTGGGGCTATTCCAAGCTCTCCCGGGGCGATTACAAAGGCGCCGAGAAGCTCTTTGTTGAAGCGATCCAGTATGATCCCGAGCTCTTCACCGCCAAAAACAACCTCGTCCTCGCGCGCGGTGCCCAGCGCAACTACCGGCTGCCGCTGGTTCAGATGACGCAGGTCGAACGCGCTCAACTTCTGCACACCGCAGCGTTGGCCGCTGTGAAGCAGGGCGATGTGCAAACTGGCAAGGGCCTGCTGCAGGAAGCAATCGACGCCCACCCACAGCACTTCGAAGAGGCCGTGCGCGCTCTCAGGGCGCTGGAAAACAACGTCACCAACTGAGCGCGGGGCCAATAGATGCTCGCCCCCGCCTACCCTAGCCTGTGGTTCTTCTGGCTGACCGCGCCGATCTGCTTTTTCGTCGCGTGGTCAGACATGGCGCGTATGAAGATCCCCAACAAGGCGGTTATCCTCACCTTGCTGGTCTTCGCCGTGGCGGGGCTCATCCTGCTACCCTTCGGCGACTATGCATGGCGATGGCTTCATATCGTGGTGGTGCTCGCGATTGGCTTCGTGATGAACATGGTCGGCATGCTCGGCGCAGGGGACGCCAAGTTTGCCGCAGCCATGGCCCCCTTCATCGCGCTCGGCGATCTGTTCAACGTGATGATGCTCTTCGCTGCCATCATGCTTGCCGCCTTCGTCACGCACCGCCTCGCCCGCGCCATCCCACCCATTCGCAACCTTGTGCCAGAGTGGGAAAGCTGGAAGCGGAAGGACTTTCCTATGGGTCTTGCCCTAGGCGGAACGCTTGCGGCCTATCTGGCGATGGCGGCGAAATACGGCGCTCAGTAGCGCCGCTTAGCTCCTTCTGAACAGGATGTAGAGCGGCGTGCGATCCACCTCCTCAAGCGTTACTCCCCGCTCTTCGATCCGCTCCAGCACCAGCTTGCGCACTGGCGGCAGAACCGGGCAAATGGGCACCAGAATGTAATCGGCACCGTCGAAGCCCGGGAGCCCGCCGTAGTACCAGGGTGCTCCGTTTTCCAGCCGCTCGAACTCTCCAAAAAGCCAGATCGAAGAGAAAAGATCGGCGAAGAAGATCCGCTCTCCCCGATGACCACTGTCTTCGAGGCTCCGCGCGATTGAGTCGAACCAAGCCGGCACGCCGATCATGATCTCGCATTGGGCCAGCAGCTCGCCGTTAAGCAGTTGTGGCTCTTCCTGTTCGGGCCGCTCCGGCCAATCTGCGGTGCCGTCGCCCGGCAGGTCCATCGGCACGCGCTTGGCGGCGCTATAGACCCTGATCTTAGCGGCTTTGAGATCGCCATGCAGCGTGGCGCGCGGCAGCAACTGAGCGTGGTCTTCAGCCTTTTGGCCAAGGTGGCGAAGCGGGCTATAGGCGAGGTTTATCGCCGAAGGGACTATCATCGCGAAGGCGGCCGCAGCTGTGAGGCCGACGGCATTATGCATGTCCCAGCCTAGGCCATTGCTTACGTCGTGCGGGGGCCGGGCCGCGAAGAGAAGGATGCCGAGCAGCAGAAGCCACTGCGGGTCGTTCCCGTAATTCTGGAAGGTGACGTAGAAAAAGCCCGGCGTAAGCAGCAAGAGCAACATGCCCTCCGCCGACTTGCCGCCCTGCCGCAAAAGGATAACGGCCGCCAGCAACACCAGCGAGCCGCCAAGATAGGCGGGCGCGGCGACCACGGCGACAAAGGGCTCGCCCGGGTTGGAGCGCACTTCCGAGACGGAAACGCGCAGCAGATCCCGAATATAGGCCAGCCAGAAATCCAACCCGGCAAAAGCCGTGACAACGGCAGCCACCGTCAGCCCGGTGATAAACGCTACGAGCAGGGCCCGATGCTGCTTGTGCACCAGAAGCCCAATACCGACCGGGAGCACAAAGGCAGCGAAATAGGTGACCTTGCAAAGCGCCATGAACGACAGGGCCACGCCCACCACCAGCCCGTCGGCAATCTGGTTGCGACGCTCAGGGACCGGAGGCAGCATGGCGATCAGGATGGCGAGGAAGGCTGCCGCCCAAGCCCAGCGGTTGTAATGCATCGAGATCGACACGGAGCGCTGCGCCTCGCCATGCACCAGCGCAGTGGCCAGAACGATCAGAACGGCCCCGAACAGGTAGGGCCAGTAGCCCCCAAGCCGCGAAAGCCCGGCCCGCCACGCCAGCGGCACGAGGCACAACCCAACCAGCGCCTGCGCGTAAAGGATTGCATGGCCAACCCCGGCCCCCAGCTTCACGAAAAGTGCGATGGGAGCGAAAGCCATGAAGCCGATGGGTGTCATGAAATCGAGATGCGGCCACTCGCCTTCGGACATGCGAAAGACAATCTCAAGCAGGTGCAGCGTGTCACCTTCATGCTTGCCCACCAGCAGCTCACCACGCCACACGGCAATTCCGGCCTGAATCACCAGAACGGCCAGCAGAAACGCGAACAACCTTCCCGAGTTTGTCTTTTTCATCACTGCTCTTGTCCATTTTTTGGCCACATTAGCGAGGCACAGTCTTGTTCACCACGGGTATTGTCCACGCTTTGGGCGGTTATCGGGCGAGACTCGGGGAAATAATGAGACGCGCGCCAAAAATGAGCAGGTGATCCGGATGAACATGGAAGTGGCCAATGTAATTGCGCCCCCCGCCCCCAAGCGGTTGGAAGACATGCAGTTGCCCCTGGTGATGATGCGCGACATCGTGCTGAAAACCATTTTCCGAAAGAACGTTGAGACCGTGGCCGAGATTGCCCCCGCAATCTGCCTGCCAATCCCGGTAACGCAGGAGCTGGTTGATCTGGCCCGCACGCAAAAGCTGGTGGAGGCCACCGGCTCGATGATGGCCGGCGGTACGGGCGAAATGGGCTATCAGCTCACCGATGCTGGCAAGGCGCGGGCATTGGATGCGCTGGCGCAGTCGGAATACTACGGCGCAATGCCGGTGCCGCTCGAGGTGTATCAAGAGCAGGTGAAGCGCCAGTCGATCCGCAACATTCAGATCACCCGTCAGCAGCTCACCGACGCGATGGGCCACCTGATCCTGCCAAACGAGTTGCTAGACCATCTCGGCCCAGCGGTTTCCGCAGGCCGTTCGATCCTGATGTATGGCCCGCCCGGCAACGGTAAATCCTCGATCTCCAACGGGATTCGCGACGCCATGGGTGACAAGATTTTTGTGCCCCGCGCCATCGAATACGCCGGCCAGGTGATCACTGTGTATGACCCGATTGTGCATAACGCAGTTGAAGAAGAGGGCGATGATCCAAACTCCCTGCGCCGCACATCAGGGAGGTTCGATACCCGCTATGTCCGCTGCGAGCGGCCCACCGTGATCACCGGCGGTGAACTTTCGCTCTCCATGCTGGACCTCGTCTACAACCCCACCGCCCGCACTTATCAGGCGCCGCTTCAGCTGAAGTCGTCGGGCGGCATCTTCATCGTGGACGACCTTGGCCGTCAGGCCGAGCCGCCGCAGGCGCTGGTCAACCGCTGGATCGTTCCGCTGGAAGAAAGCAAGGATATCCTCGCGCTGCAATCAGGCGAGAAGTTTGAGGTGCCTTTCGACACGCTTGTGATCTTCTCGACCAACTTCCACCCCAATGAGATCTTCGATAAGGCGGCCCTGCGCCGGATCTTCTTCAAGATCAAAATCGACGGGCCGGAGCAGGAGGATTACCTCAAGATCTTCGCCATGGTCGCCAAGAAGCGCGGCATGCCGCTGGATCAGGATGCGCTCATTCACCTGCTCAAGGTGAAGTATCCGGAGATCGACAATGTTTACGCCAACTATCAGCCGATCTTCCTGATCGACCAGATGATCGCCATCTGCGAGTTTGAGGGCATCCCCTACCAGATGAGCCCTGAGTTGATCGACCGGGCTTGGGCGAACATGTTCGTCAAGGAAGAAAAAATCGTGCACTGAGGCGGACGTGTCAGCCACAAATCAGAAACGCGGGCCTTTGGGTCCGCGTTTTGCGTTTTACTCGGCGACAGCCTCCACCGCCGCGCCCAGCTCCCGCGCCACTTGCCGGGGAGAGGCCCGGTGCGCCACGTCACGCATCCGCTCCAGCCCCTCTGCCCAGACCGGTCCGCCAAACTCATCACGTGCCTTCTTGAGCACGTCCTGCACGGCCTCCGGGGAGTCGTTGGCAACAAAGTAGGGATAATCGGCACCAAGGTAGCTGACTGCATCATCCACATCCGGTTGCAGGATGATGTTCGACTGGCAGGCCGCGGCGGTGAAACCCTTGGTGAAGGGCTTGCAAATGCCCTCCGGCGTGTCATCGGCGCGCACAGCGTAGTGCAGGTTGAACTCTGGCAGCCGCGCCAGCACCGCTTCGAACTGCTCCGAGGTTTCGGCCTGAAGCACTTCGGCCTCCACGCCGTCGGGCATCGCCGTGTTCTCGGGCCGGCCGAGATACATCATCCTGAGGCGGTCGAGCGGCGCAAACTCCAGCTTTTGCAGGCGCACGTCCCAATGGTGGGTGACGTAGGCAACCCGAATGCCCGGCATCTTCTCGACCAGCTCAACCACCTGCTTGCGCGATGAGCCGATGTGCAGGTCGATCGCCGCCATATGGCGGGAGCGCGGGGCCTTGTCGATCCAGTCTGCGGCGATGGCGACACCCTTCGATTTGAGATGCTCGATCACCTCGTGATCGACATGCTGGATCATCGCTTTGCAGAGGATCACCACGCCCTCGGTGATGTCACGCACCGCCCCGATCTGCTCTCCTGTATCTCTCTGGGGCATTGAGCGGGCGGTGACGTCGAAGTCCTTTAAGTGGCGTTGGCCGATCTTTGCGAGTTGCATCGCCCGCATCGTTACTGAGCCGCGCTTTGCGTGGCCCTTGGCATAAAGGATCGTCACTGGAAGTGGCATTTTAACGCTCAACTGCTGCCTCGCTCGCCCCCGTGATGGGGGATTAGGGCAGATCAGGCAACCGTTAACCGTCAGGCCTTGGCCGGGCCCTGCTCGAGCGGCAGTTCTCGCAATGCGAGCGAGACGAGGCAGGCGATCACCGCCACACCCGCCGCCGTCCAGAAGATCGGATGCAGGGCCATAGAGAAGCCGTGCGTCACCTCCCGCTGCGCTTCCGGTGGGAGGGCCGCCAATGTGGCTGCGCTGATGGAGCTGAGGCTGGCATCGTCCGGCAGAGCTCCGCCAAGGTTACTCGCCAGCCCATTGCCAAAAAGCGCGCCGAACGCCGCAGTGCCGATAGAGCCCCCAATGAGCCTAAACATATTGGCAGAGGCGGTGCCGACGCCAAGCATGTGCCGCGGCACGGCGTTTTGAATCGCCGCAACCCCGATGGAGAACACCGGCCCAAGGCCTAGACCAACGCAGACCATGGACACAGCCACCAACCACAGCGGCGAACCCTCCGATAGAGTGGAAAGCGACAGCATCGCGGCCGCGAGGAGCCCGGTAGAGAGCGTGGGCATGATCTTATAGCGCCCCGTGCGCCCCATGATCTGCCCAGCCGCCGTAGAGGACGCGATGAGCCCGGCCATCATTGGCGTCAGGAACAGGCCAGAAACGGCGGGAGAAACGCCCTGCACCACCTGAAGGTAAAGCGGGATGAAGGTGATTGTGCCAAACATCGCCACCCCCACCATGAAACCAACCGCGTTCACCACCAAAAATGTATTGTTGCGGAAGAGCCCCAGAGGGAGGATGGGCTCTTCCGCACGCCGCTCGGCGATGACGAACCCGGCAGCAGCCGCCACGCCCAAAGCCACAAGGCCGAGGAACGCAGGGCTGCCCCAGGGGAGGACCGTCCCGCCGAGGTTGGAACCGAGCACTGCCACCGAAAGGACGGTGGCCAAAAGCCCGGCGCCTGCAAAGTCGAGTTTCGCCCTGCTCTCTCGCACCGGTGTTTCGAGTGCAAAGCCAAGAACGACAAAAGCCAGCAGGCCGACGGGGAAGTTCACGAAGAAAATCCAATGCCAGCTGAGTGCTTCAACGAGAAAGCCGCCAATGAGCGGGCCGATCACCGTGGAAACACCGAAAACTGCGCCAAGCAGCCCCTGCGCCTTGCCACGCTCGCGCGGCGGCAAAACATCGGCAACAACGGCCATCGACACCACGATCAGCCCGCCGCCGCCCAGCCCTTGCACGGCGCGCCCGGCAATCAGCATTTCCATCGACTGGGCAAAACCACAGATCGCGGCACCGAGGACAAAAACGAGGATACCGCCCTGGATCACGATCTTGCGGCCAAAGAGATCACCCAGTTTGCCACTGATCGGTGCGCCGATCGTGGACGCCAGCAAAAACGCGGTAATGATCCAGGTGATATGGTCCACCCCGCCAAGCTCTGCCACCATGGTGGGCATCGCTGTTGTCACGATGGTTTGGCCCAGTGAGGCAAAGAGCAAAGTGGCCGCGACAGCCACAAGAACCAGCCCAATGCGACTCTTGTGCTCTTCGTTGCTCACAAATGTCTTTTCGTCTGCCGGTCGCACATGTATTTCCTCTCCATTCAAGCCAAAGGGCTTGGGAAAATTGCATAGCGCATATATGTGTCGTCAACATACATGTGTCAACAGCACGAAGCAGGAGGGCCGCCTTGGGCGACAGAGACACCGAAGTGGTGCGCAAGTTGGAGCAAGTCGGGGTTGATGAATCCCTGGCCCGAAGCGCACTTGACCTGGATGCAGTGTTACAGCGCTGGCGCCGCAGAGTGTTCAAGCGCGAGCTGGGCATCCGGGCGGTGCAGGAGCTTGGGCTGAAGGTTGAACTGGCAGAGCTGGATGCGCTCATTGCCGTGTGGCGGCCTTCGAATGAGTTTGGCGACGAAGTGTCGGGCGAAACCACCGTTGGCAGCGTGGCCAACCGCCTTGGAATAGACCCCTCTCGTGCCTCCCGCCTGACAACAGAGCTCATACGCAAGGGGCTTATCCGGCGCGGTGTAAGCCAAGAAGATGCCCGGCGGGCCATTCTAGAAGTCACTCCAGATGGTGGCCGCATCGTTAAGGCCGTTCGGGCCTTCAAATTCTATACCCTCGGGAACTTCTTGAAGAGCTGGACCGAAGAAGAGGTGCGCACCTTCGTGCCCCTGCTCGAAAGGTTTTCCAGCTGGTCAGATGCGCCGGAAGATCCGAGCGGGCGTATTGCCGCAGAAATAGCCGACCTGCGAGAGAGCCTCGCCGACCTCGCTGAAGCGCCGGAGGGCAGCTAAAGCCGCATGGCCGCTCTTCCACCGCGTTTCGCCAGCTGGTTTGAAAGCCATGGCTGGCAGCCGCACCCCCACCAGTTGGAGATGCTCGCACGCGCTGAAGAACCGGCTTCTTTGCTTATCGCCCCCACAGGGGGCGGCAAAACCCTCGCCGGGTTTCTGCCCTCCTTGGTTGAGCTGGCCGATGGCGCTCACGAGGGGCTGCACACCCTATATATCTCGCCGCTCAAGGCGCTGGCCGCCGACATTCGCCGCAACCTGCGCCGTCCGGTGGAGGAGATGGGCCTGCCCGTCCGCATTGAGGACCGCACCGGTGATACCTCCGCCTCAGCGCGCAAACGCCAACGCGCCGACCCTCCGCATATTTTGCTGACAACACCCGAGTCGCTGGCGCTGCTGATCTCTTACGAGGATGCTCCCCGCATCTTTGCTGGCCTCACCCGCGTTGTGGTCGATGAAATCCACGCACTGGCAGAAAGCAAACGTGGCGATCAGTTGATGCTCGCGCTATCGCGGCTTCAGGCCCTCGCGCCCGGCCTGCGCCGCGTTGGCCTTTCCGCCACGGTAGAAGACCCGCCCGCGCTTGCTCACCAACTCGCCCGTCATCCGGATCCCTGCCCCGTGATCCTCGCCGATCCGGGCCCCCTCCCCGACATTGCCATGCTCAACACTGCCGCCCCACCGCCCTGGGCCGGAGGCGGCGCGGCCCATGCCCTACCAGAAGTGCTGGAGGAGGTGCGCAAGCACCGCACCACCCTGATCTTCCACAACACCCGCGCTCAGGCCGAGATCTTCTTTCACAACCTCTGGCTCGCCAATGAAGAAGGCCTGCCCATCGCCATCCATCACGGCAGCCTCGCCCGCGAGCAGCGCCAGAAGGTTGAGGCGGCGATGGTGGCTGGGGAGTTACGCGCGATTGTGTGCACAGGCACGCTCGATCTGGGGATCGACTGGGGCGATGTCGACCTGATCATCCAGATCGGCGGCCCCAAGAACATCAAGCGGCTCGTTCAGCGCATCGGCCGGGCCAATCACCGCTACAACGCGCCGTCAAAGGCGCGGCTTGTGCCTGCCAACCGCTTCGAAGTGCTCGAATGTCGCGCCGCTTTGGAGGCCGTTGCCGCCCATGACCTCGATGGCGAGCCGCGCGGCCCCGGCCCGCGCGATGTGCTCTGCCAGCACATCCTCATCCGCGCCTGCGCCGGTCCGTTCGACGAAACCGAGCTTTTCGGCGAGGTGAAGTCGGTGGGAGCCTACAGCAATCTCAGCCGGGCCGCGTTTGATGACTGTCTGGAATTTTGCGCAACAGGTGGCTACGCGCTAAAAGCCTATGATCGTTGGCAGAAACTGATGCAACGCGATGGCCGCTGGACGCTACGCGACCCCCGCGCGGCGCAGCGTGTCCGGATGAACATCGGCACGATCCAAGACACTGAGCTGTTGAAAGTGCGCCTGCGCGGGCGCGGCGGCAAACCGCTGGGCGAAATCGAGGAAGGCTTTGCCGCGACCCTCACCGAGGGAGACACCTTTTTGATCGGTGGCGAGATCGTTCGCTATGAAGGGCTCAAGGAGATGACCGTCCAGGTCTCCCGCTCGGGCAACAAGACGCCGAAGATCGCCGTGTTCGGCGGCACCAAATTTTCGGCCTCGACCCGGCTGACCGAGCGCATTCTGGAGCTGATCCACGGCGATTGGTCTGCCCTGCCTCACCACGTACAAGAGTGGCTGGCGCTCCAACGCGACGCGTCGCAGTTACCCCGCGGCGACAGGCTGCTTATCGAGAGCTTTCCGCACGACAGCCGCGCTCACACATGCCTCTATGGATTCGCCGGGCGCAACGCGCAGCAGACATTGGGGCTGCTGGTAACGCGCCGGATGGAAGAACTGGGGCTTGATCCGCTTGGCTTTGTGGCGACGGACTACGCAACGCTCATCTGGGGCCTTGAACCGGTGGAAGACCCGGACCCGCTGCTCGCTCCGCAGGTGTTGCGCGATGCATTGGAGGGGTGGCTGGCAAAGAACGCCGTGATGAAACGCACCTTCCGTGCCTCTGCCACCATCGCCGGTCTGATCGAGCGCAACCTGCCGCAAAACCGCAAGTCGGGACGGCAGGCTACCTTCTCCTCCGATATCCTCTATGACACTCTGTTGAAGTATGACCCTGACCACCTGCTTATGCGGATCACACGCGAAGAGGCGATGAAGGGCCTTGTAGATTTCGGACGTGTCGAAGAGATGCTCGCCCGTGTTGCCGGGCGGATCGACCATATGCAGCTGGATCGCGTCACCCCCATGGCCGCTCCCCTTTTGCTCGAAGTGGGCAAGGTGCCTGTTGCGGGTAAGGGGCGCGAGCGGTTGGCGGAGGAAGAGGCCGAAGCGCTCATGGCCAAGGTCGGGCTCAAGGGCTAGGGCTTGCACAAATCCAACATTCCAGCCTAAGAACGGACCATGAACGCCCACAGTTTCACCCTCGCCGGTTGCAGACTTGACGCGCGGCCATCCGGGGCGCTCTGGCTGCCGGATGCGCGACTGCTGTGCGTCTCCGACCTGCATCTTGGTAAGTCCGAGCGCATGGCACGTCGCGGCGGGGCGCTGCTGCCGCCCTATGAAACTGAAGAAACCTTAACGAGGCTGGAAGCGGAACTGGCCGCGCTGATGCCGCGCAGCGTGGTGTGCCTTGGAGACAGCTTCGACGATCTCGGAGCCGCGCTCGCGCTGCCAGAGGACATGCAGCTCAGGCTTCAGGCGATGCAGGCCGGGCGGCGCTGGATTTGGATCGAGGGCAACCATGACCCGGGGCCGCTGGAGCTGGGCGGCGAGCACAAGGCAGAACTGGCAGAGGAAGGGCTTGTGTTTCGCCACATCGCAAGCCGTCGCCCCGAAGCAGGCGAGGTCTCGGGCCACTACCACCCCAAGCACCGGCTGCCCCGCTCAGGCACTTCCCGGCCCGCCTTTGTCTATGATCAGCGCCGCCTGATATTGCCCGCCTTCGGGGCCTACACCGGCGGTTTGCGCTGCAGTACTCCGGTTTTGCGAGGCCTTTTCAGCGCCCGCGCCATCGCCGTGCTCACCGGCCCACGGGCGTGGGCAGTGCCCTTGGAGTGATTGTCGCCGCGAACGCGCTACTATCCATGATGAAAACCCATTCAAGGAGGACCACATGGACCCGACCACCGAAGGACGCCTGATCGCGCAACGCCAAGTTATCGCCATGCTCATTGCAGGGCGCAGTCAGGATGAAATCCTGCACTGGCTCGAAGAGGCAATGCGCGACGGTCAGGAAGATCCGGGCGCCGTTACTGAAGAGGCCTTTGCCATCGAAGGCGCGCTGGCGGACGAACGCAAGGCACTCGCCCGGGAAGTTCGGCTGCGGTCAGGCGGTTAGGCCCTCGGGCTCGGGCAGCCCATTTGCGCGGCAGCACGCCGTCACGGTATTGGCCAGCAGGCAGGCGATCGTCATCGGCCCCACGCCGCCCGGCACCGGGGTTATGGCCGTAGCCCGCTCGGATGCCGCCGCAAAATCGACATCGCCGATCAGGCGGGTCTTGCCCGGTTTGTCGGGATGCGGAATGCGCGTGATACCAACGTCGATCACCGTGGCGCCCTGCTTCACCCAATCGCCCTTCACCATTTCGGCGCGCCCGACGGCGGCGATAAGCACATCGGCGCGGCGACAGACCTCTGCCAGATCCTTAGTGCGCGAATGTGCAATCGTGACCGTACAATTGTCGCGCAGCAGAAGCTGCCCCATCGGCTTTCCAAACAGGTTGGAGCGCCCGATCACCACGGCATCAAGCCCGGTCAGATCACCCAGCTGATCGCGCAGCAACATCAGGCAGCCCAGCGGCGTGCAGCTTACCAAAGCCCCTCCGCCGGTGGCCAATAGCCCGGCATTGGCAACGCTCAGCCCGTCGACGTCCTTGGCCGGGGCGATCCGGGCCACGGTGCGGCGCTCATCGAGGTGGTCGGGCACGGGGAACTGGCAGAGGATGCCATGCACCGCTGGGTCAGCATTGAGCTTGTCGATCAGAGCAAACAGCTCCTCCTCGGGGGTGTCCGCAGGCAGTTTGTGCTCGAAGGAGGCCATGCCAACCTCAACCGCCTGCCGGTTCTTGGCCTTCACATAAACTTCGCTCGCCGGATCCTCGCCCACCAAAACCACCGCAAGCCCAGGCGTGATGCCGTGGTCTGACTGAAGCCGGGCCACGTGGCTGGCCACCTTCTCCCGAACCGTTGCCGCGAAGGCTTTTCCGTCGATGATCTTTGCGCTCATGTGGCTCTCCATCTGGGTGCGTATTTGGCGATCGGCGACCGTGGCGCGAAGGGCCTAAAGGTCGGCTCCGGCGGTGCCGAGGTGTTCCTGCTCGCGGGCTACGTAGAAGTCGATCATCTCCTGCCACATCGCCCGAGCCAAGTCCGGGGCGAAGCCCTCCGCCTTGGCCCTCGCGCTGACCTTCTCCAAAACATCGGCCGCCCGCGAGGGCGCGGCTGCGGAAATGCCCGCCAGCTTCTTCAGCGCCGGCACGCAATCCACATGGGCCTGCCGCTCGGCCAGCAAGGCAATCAGCGCGCCGTCGATCTCATCAATCTGGGCGCGCATCTCGGCCATGTTGTCGATCTCGGCAGGGGCTTTACGCATCAGAATAGTCCTTCCACCTCTCCGGCGTCGTTCAGCCCGATCGACTCTGCCGCCGGTTGGCGTGGCAGGCCGGGCATGGTCATGATTTCACCGCATATCGCCACAACGAAGCCCGCGCCAGCCGAAAGCCGCACCTCTCTCACCGGCACCGAATGGCCCGTTGGCGCACCGCGCAGCCCCGGATCTGTCGAGAAGCTGTATTGCGTTTTGGCCATGCAGACCGGCAGGTTGCCAAAACCAGCCGCCTCCCATGCGTGCAACTGGTCGCGGATCTTTTTGTCGGCCAGCACTTCATCGGCATGGTAGATGCGCGTCGCGATGGTTTCGATTTTCTCAAACAGCCCCATCTCATCGGGGTAGAGCGGGGCAAACTGGGCCTGACCGCTATCGGCTATCTCGGCCACGCGGGTCGCCAGTTCTTCGGTGCCTTTCGAGCCTTCAGCCCAGTGCTTGCACAGGATCGCTTCGGCACCCATCTCGGCCACGTAGTCCTTCACCGCCTCCACTTCGGCCTCGGTGTCGGAGACAAAATGGTTGATCGCCACCACCACCGGCACGCCAAAACCCTTCAGGTTCTGGATGTGCCGCCCAAGGTTGGGGCAGCCTGCCTGAACGGCCCCCACGTTTTCTGCCCCGAGGTCGGCCTTGGCCACGCCGCCATTCATCTTCATCGCGCGGACCGTTGCCACCAGCACCACGCAATCGGGCGCCAGCTCTGCCTTGCGGCACTTGATGTTCATGAACTTCTCGGCCCCGAGGTCAGCCCCGAAGCCAGCTTCCGTCACCACATAATCCGCGAGCTTCAGCGCCGTGGTCGTGGCGATTACCGAGTTGCAGCCATGGGCGATGTTGGCGAAGGGCCCGCCATGAACAAAGGCAGGGTTATGCTCCAGCGTCTGCACGAGGTTTGGCTGCATCGCATCCTTGAGCAACACGGTCATCGCACCACTGGCCCCGATGTCGGCACAAGTGATCGGGTCACGATCCCGGGTGTACGCCACGATGATCCGGCCCAACCGAGCCTCAAGATCGGCAAGATCAGTGGCAAGGCAAAGGATGGCCATGACCTCAGAGGCCACGGTGATGTCAAATCCGGTCTGACGGGAAAAGCCGTTGGCCACGCCGCCAAGGCCCACCACCACATCGCGCAGCGCGCGGTCGTTCATGTCCAGCACGCGGCGCCACGTGATCCGCCGCTCATCAATCCCCAGCGCATTGCCCCAGTAAATATGGTTGTCGATCATCGCCGAGAGCAGGTTGTGGGCCGAGGTGATGGCGTGGAAGTCGCCGGTGAAATGGAGGTTCATCTCCTCCATCGGCACCACCTGGGCATAGCCACCGCCCGCCGCGCCGCCCTTCATGCCGAAGCACGGGCCAAGCGAGGCTTCGCGAATGCAAATCGCCGCTTTCTTGCCAATGGCGTTGAGCCCATCGCCAAGGCCCACTGTCGTCGTGGTCTTGCCCTCTCCCGCGGGCGTTGGGTTAATCGCAGTGACGAGGATCAGCTTGCCATTGGGACGGTCTTTGAGGCCCGCAATAAAGTCCTGCCCCACCTTGGCCTTGTCATGGCCGTAGGGCAGCAGGTCGGCAGATGGGATCCCCAGCTTGGCCCCAATCTCCTGAATGGGTCGTTTCACTGCCTCGCGGGCAATCTCGATGTCGGACTTGACGCTCATGGGGCCTCCCTCCTCCGGTCGCGGTATTACTGACGTGGTAACGCTCACACCAGCCCGGCAGGGCGCGTTTTCCGACACATTCCAGCGCGGAAACGCCCAGACGCGGAAACCGAGGCGGCAGATTGGAAACTGAGCCCCCTAACCCACGCCATTTTACCGCGCGCACCACACAGCACCACGCGTTTCAGGCACCTACTGCCCAGCCCATGCGGGCTGATCCGGTATGAAGACGGAAAGCGGATCCCCAAGCGCAATCCGCCCTTCACGCTCGATCCACGCCGTCACCCCGCGTTTGCCCATGGCAGCGGCCTTGAAGCCCTTCCCATGACCCGGGTGGGTGTCTTCGATTTCCTTGGACGGGAAGTTGCACGGGCCGTTTTCCACATCAACCGTGATCGTCGCGCCAGAGGGCGCCTGAAGACGGGTGCCGGGCGGGATGTGAGAAAAATCGGGCAGACCGGAAACAACCAGCGATGCGCCGATCAGATCGGGTGAGAGATGTTCTAGCTCCAAAGTTCTGGCGATTTCCGCCAGTTCTTCTGCCGAGACAATCGAAAGCTGCCGCGTGTTGCGAATGGTCGTCCCCCGCTCGGGATGAAGCGCCAGAACGCGCGAGCAGGAGGGCCGCGTTGCCCCGCCATGGTCTTCGCCGGGAAAGCCCTGCAGCGTGGCGTCCACCGCCTTGAGCGGCTCCGAACGCAGCGTCGCCTCGCGGCTCTCGACCCAGCCGAGCCAAGCGACGGTTGCCACGGTTTCGAGTTTCTTCAGCCCTGCCATCGAAGTGCTCCTTCCGCTTCTGCGTCGGACCCTAAGCAAGAGCTGCCAGAAGGGGAAGAGCGCGCTGCACGGGCAGCCGCGATCGAGCGCTGGGGGGCCAAAAAACAAAGACGCCGCGCGAGGCGCGGCGTCTGAATTTCGATATCAGCCCAGTTCTGAGCGGCTGGGGCTATCGCCTCAAGCCGATGGCTCAGGCTCCATGCCACCGCCTTTGCGCGGTTTGGTCTTTGGAACCGCCGTCAGCGAAGGCTTGTCATCCTGACCACCACCGGGCGTGGCGCCGGTATCGTCATCGTCGCCCCGGTTGAGCGGCTCACCGGCGATAACGCGGGTGATCTCATTGCCGGTCAGAGTTTCATATTCCAACAGGCCTTGAGCCAGGTTCTCCAAATCCTGCGACTTTTCCGTCAGGATCCGCTTGGCCGTTTCATAGCCCTCATCCACCAGTTCGCGCACCTTGTCGTCGATGAGCTTCTGGGTGATGCCGGAATGGCTGGTCTGGCCCTGATAGCTGCCAAGGTGGCTTTGCTGCTCGTTGGCATAGTCGACATATCCAAGCTCGGGGTCAAAGCCGAACTGCGTCACCATCGCGCGGGCAATCCGCGTGACCTGCTGAATGTCAGAAGAGGCCCCCGAGGTCACATTTTCCGGGCCGAAGATCAGCTCTTCCGCCACGCGCCCGCCCATCGCCATGGCGATCTTGGACTTGTACTTGGTGTAGCTCACCGAAAGCTGGTCACGCTCGGGCAGCGACAGCACCAGGCCCAAGGCCCGGCCGCGCGGAATGATCGTGGCCTTGTGGATCGGGTCGTGCTGCGGAACGTTGAGGCCCACAACGGCATGGCCCGCCTCATGATAAGCGGTCAGCTTTTTCTCGTCCTCGGTCATGACCATGGAGCGGCGCTCGGCCCCCATCATCACCTTGTCCTTGGCGTTCTCGAAGTCTTCCATCGTCACAAAACGGCGGCCCACACGCGCGGCCATGAGTGCGGCCTCGTTCACGAGGTTGGCGAGGTCCGCGCCCGAGAACCCGGGGGTGCCGCGTGCGATGATGCGCAGGTCCACATCGGGGCCGAGCGGCACCTTGCGGGCATGCACACCAAGGATCTTCTCGCGGCCCTTGATGTCGGGGTTGGGCACCTGCACCTGCCGGTCAAACCGGCCCGGGCGCAGAAGCGCCGGGTCGAGCACGTCAGGGCGGTTGGTGGCGGCGACGATGATGATGCCCTCGTTGGCCTCAAAGCCGTCCATCTCCACCAGAAGCTGGTTGAGGGTCTGCTCGCGCTCGTCGTTGCCACCGCCATAGCCCACGCCACGGGAGCGGCCCACAGCGTCGATCTCGTCGATGAAGACGATGCAGGGTGCGTTCTTCTTGGCCTGTTCGAACATGTCGCGCACACGGGAGGCACCAACACCCACGAACATCTCAACGAAGTCCGAGCCGGAAATGGTAAAGAATGGCACGCCCGCTTCGCCCGCGATGGCGCGCGCGAGAAGCGTTTTACCTGTACCCGGAGGGCCAACGAGCAATGCACCCTTGGGGATCTTGCCGCCAAGGCGCGAGAACTTCTGCGGGTTGCGGAGGAACTCGACGATCTCTTCAAGCTCTTCCTTGGCCTCGTCGATGCCAGCAACGTCGTCAAACGTCACCCGCCCGTGCTTTTCAGTCAGCAGCTTGGCCTTCGACTTGCCGAAGCCCATCGCACCGCCACGGCCACCGCCTTGCATCCGGTTCATCAGGAAAATCCAGATGCCGATCAGGATGATGAAGGGCAGCAGCGTGCCGATGTAGGCCAACAGCCCGTTTTGCTGCTGGGCCTTGGCTGAGACCTCAACATTATTGTCGATCAGCACCTCGGTCGGATCGACCTCGGGCGGAATGATCGTGGTGTAGGTGGTGTCATCCGTGGTGCGGACGCGCATCTCCTCGCCGTCGATGGTTACCTCCGTCACCGAGCCGTCCTCGACCGCTTCGATGAAGTCGGAGTAACTGAGGTTGCGCGACGACATAGTGGCGTTGTCGCCGGAGAAGAGGTTGAAGAGCGCCAGGATCAGAACAAACAGAACGACCCAGAACGCGATATTTCGTGCGTTGCCCATCAGGCAGACACCTCCCGGAAAGCTAAAATGCCGCGCGGGCGCGGTTCATCGCACAACATAGGGGTTTTTGCCCGGGGTTCAATCGGCCCGGAGGGTGGAAACAAGATGTTCCGCCCCGTGACATAGCCGCGCGGCCCAGCCTTTGGGTCGCCCGGCCAGCGGGGCGGAGAGCAGCCGGTCTCCCAGCCAGAGCGCGGGTGAGGCCAGCAGCGACGCCCTTGGCAGGCCGGAGTCGCGCCAGTTTTCGCATTCTGCAAGGCCGATAGCTCCAAGTGCGGCCACATGGGCACCATCCGGCGGCTTGGGGCCGTGAAACTGCCAGCGCTTGTCCCATCGTGCGGCGGGTGGCGTGGCCACATCGGCCACTGCGGCATATTCGCGTGTGATCCGCCAAGTGGTGCCTTCGCTAGAAATCCGGCAACCATGCAGCGTGCCGGCCTTGCCCTGCTCAAGCCCATCCAGCATAGCCGTGAGCGACTCGAACCGGGGGCGATAAACGGTGGACGACACCCAGCAGAGGGCGTGGGCGAAGGCCCGCAACACGGTTTCACGGGGGGGCGAAAGGCTGGCGGGGCTCGGCATCAGCAGGTCGCCCTGCTCGACGCTGGCGCGTCCGAGATAGGCCGCGGCGCCGTGGTTCAAGGCGTCTCGCGCCATTGCCATCTGGGACGCGGTGCGCACAAGGCGCTCCGGCGTCAGCCCGAGGCGTGATAGATCCTTGGTCATCGCCCGCGCCTTCACCCTGTCGAACCGCAAGTCATCGTTGGAGGGATCATCTGCCCATGCCACCCCGCGCGCCGTCAGTTCCGCACGCAAATCCTCGCGCGAAACCTCCAGCATCGGGCGCAGCCAACTTATGCCAGCCGAGGTGCGCAACGGTGCCATCGCAGCGAGCCCATCCACGCCGGAGCCGCGGGCAAGGCGCATCAGCACAGTTTCTGCCTGATCGTCGCGTGTGTGGCCCAGGGCAACATGCGCCAGCCCGTTGCGCTCTGCCCAATCCGCAAGCAAGGCGCTTCGCGCTGATCGGGCCTCTGCCTGAAGGTTTCCCTCCCCGGCCCAGCCTTCCCAAGGCAAGATCTCGTGCGGCACACCGAGAGAATGGCAAAGCTGCCCGGCCTGCTCGGCCTCCTTGCCGGACCCTTCCCGCAGCTGGTGGTCTACCGTCGCCGCGAAAAGCTGTGTCTCAGGCAAGGCCTCACGAGTCAGGATCAACAGCGCTGTGCTGTCACTTCCCCCCGAAAGGGCAATACCAAGCCGGGTTGGCGGCCCGTCCGTCCAAAGGCGCGAGTAAGCGGCAGAGACGTTTGCGGCGAGGCTCAACTGCACCCGATGGTGCGGCGGGCGGCGCCAGCGTCAAACGCTACGTCGCTGTTGGGGAAGCGCACCTGAACCTCGCCCAGCGTGGTGCACGCCTCGGTGTTCTGGCCCAGATCGGCCAGCGAGGTGCCCAGCTTGTAAAGCGCATCGGCAGCCATTGGGCCCTGCGGATCGGAGGAATAGCTTTCCAGATAGGCGCGCGCGGCCTCGGGCACTTTCGACAGCTCATAAAGCGCCTCGCCGCGCCAGAAATGCGCAGCGCTGGTCAGCGGCCCACCCGGGTAGGATTGGGTAAAGGACGCAAAGAGGTCAACGGCGCTTTGAAAGCTACCAGAGTCGAGGGCCGCCTTCGCCCGGTCGAAATCGGCCTGTTCGGCCACGGCCATCGCGGGGCCGGTAGAGGGAGCGGTGGTGCCGCCGTTGCCGTTACCATTGTCGGGGGTGATCACAGCCTGCTGGCCGCCCCCGCCGCCACTCGCCGGGGCCGTACCCCCGAGTGGCAGCGTGTCACCAATTTCTCCGAAGTCGCAGCCCGGCTCGATCTCGCACACGCGAAATTCGAGATCTCCGACCCGGTTGGTGCCATCGGCCACCACCCTGTCGATCCGGTTTTGCATTTCTTCGGTGCGCGACGTGAGCGCCTGAAGCTGGGCCTCAATGGCATTTACCCGGTCCAGCACCGAACCAGCCACAGCGCCACCTGAAGCGCCCTGCGTGGTCGAAAGCTCACGCTTCAGCTCCTGCATCGAAACATAAACCGTCGCGAGTTCCTGCCGGATATCCGCCAGCGTTTGCGCATCCTGCGCCACTGCAGGCAGGCCGCCGAATGCGACAAGCGAAGCGACGAAAGCCCCCCGGAGCCTCATGTCAGAACCCCGCGCCAGCCGAAAGCACCGTCACGGAGCGGCGGTTCTTGGAGTAACAAACCTCTGTAGAGCAGACCTCCAGCGGGCGCTCCTTGCCATAGCTGACAGTCTTCAGCCTCGAGCCGGCAACGCCTTGGGAGATCAGGTATTCCTGCACCGCATTGGCGCGGCGTGCGCCCAGCGCAAGGTTGTATTCGCGAGTACCCTGCTCATCGGCGTGGCCCTCAACGATAGCGGCGTAGGAGCTGTTGGTGTTCAGCCATTGCGCTTGCGCCGTCAGGGTTTGCTGCGCCTCGGGCGAGAGGGTCGATTGGTCGACAGCAAACAGCACCCGATCGCCGACGCGCTGCGAGAAATACTCGGGCGAGCTGGGGTTGGATGCGGGGTTATTGGGATCGTAGGCATCAGCGCCCACCGTGCCGTCACCGCCAGCGCCAGCGCCCCCGGCTCCAAACCGGCCAGGGTCGGTACAGGCCGACACGGCCAGCGCCAGGGCGATCAACCCGGATTTCACGAGGATCTTGTTCATCTCGACTGCCTCTCTCTCATGGTGCGCCCTGTTGCGGGCGCTTTCCTTGTGACGTCTATACCACCCTGCGCGGGTGTTGGGAAACACCTGTGTTACCGCGCCGGGGCGCTCGCCCTCAGGGCAGAAGCGGCGACCAAGCCGGGTCAGACGCGGCGCCCGGGGTGGGCACGCGCTTTAGGTTACGGCCCGAGATATCCACCGAATAAAGCGCGCTTTCACCGCCCGCTCCGCTGCCCGACCGGGTGAACATGATCACCCGCCCATTGGGGCTCCACGTTGGGCCCTCGTCGAGAAAGCTCGCCGTCAGCAACCGCTCTTCCGAGCCATCGGTGCGCATCACGCCAATGTGGAACCGGCCCTGATGCTGCTTGGTAAAGGCAATGAGATCGCCGCGGGGCGACCATACCGGCGTGCCGTAGCGACCCTCGCCAAAGCTGATCCGTGTCGGCTCACCACCCGAAGCAGACATCTTATAAAGCTGCTGGTTCCCGGAGCGGTCACTCTCAAACACGATCTGCGTGCCATCAGGCGAGAAGCTCGGCGCTGTTTCGATCGAGGGGGCGTTGGTCAGCGGTTGCGCAGTTCCTCCCGGCGCGAGCTTGTAAATGTCGGTGTTGCCGCCACGCTCAAGCGAGAAAACAACCGTTTGCCCATCTGGCGCGAAGCGCGGCGCAAAGGTCATCGTGCCCGGCTGATCGTCGAGGATGCGGCGCTGCACCGTGCCCACATCCATGATGTAGATCTTCGGGAAGCCGGTCTCGTAGCTGGTGTAGATCACCCGGTCACCCGTGGGCGAGAAGCGCGGTGCCAGCACGATCGAGGCGCTGTTGGTGAGGTACTGCACATTGGCACCGTCATAATCCATCACCGCAAGGCGCTTCTGGCGGGCGTTCTTGGGGCCTTCTTCATGGACAAAAACCACCCGACTGTCGAAGTAGCCACCTTCACCGGTGATCCGCGAATAGACCTGATCGGCCACCTTATGCGCAATCCGGCGCCAGCTTGTGGTGGTGCCGCCAAGTTGGAGGCCGTCACCGAGGGGGGCTTCGGAGAACACGTCAAACAGGCGGAACTTCACGTTCACCCGCCCGCCTTCTGCCACCGAAACCGCGCCAACGATCAGCGCCTGGGCGTTGATTGCTTTCCAGTCGGCAAATTGCACCGGTGCGTCAAAGTTGGAGACACCGGAGATGAAGGCATCCTGAGGGATCTGGCGGAAGAGTCCGGTGCCCTGAAGGTCAGCGGCAACCACCTGGCTGAGCCGCGCGGCATACTCCTGCGCCGCCGCGTTTTCGGCGATGAATACCGGAATGGCGAAGGGCAACGGCTCGATCACGCCCTCGGTAATCTCGATCCGCAGCGGTCCGTCCTGCGCGATGGCAGGGGTAAGACCGAGGGCAAGGGCGAACCCCGCCAAAAGGTGCGTTAACTTTTTCATGCCGCTCTCATTCCTCGCATTTCACCGCTCATGAAGCCTCTTGGGCTCCTGTTATTCAATATCGGCAGGTTCCTGCCATTCCGATCTGCGTGCCTCAGGCCTCCGGGGCGCTAAATTTTCCGCCAGTTGCACTGTCCCACGGCATCACGACACGACCATGTTGCGCGGGTCAAAGGTTAACCGGATATTCCGCCACGCTTCATATTGCTCCGCCGGAAGGGCAAATCCTTGCCGTCCACAGATCAAAATCGCGCGCCGGGCCGCCTTATAGGCTTCTTCTGCGGCAGCTACATCGGCTCCGTCCCACTCGACCATCTCCAAGCTGCCGTCCACCAGCTTGCCCGTCCTGTCCAGCGAGAAGGCCACGGTGACAGACGTGCGAACTGCCTCGGCAGAGAGGCCGCCGACGTTCCAGCATTCGGCAACCGGGATCATCTCCGCAAGGCGCGGCGCAGGCTCCTTTGCCGCCAGCGCATGCGATGAAAGGGCCAGCGCCCCGCATAGCAGCACGGCATGCACGCGGGGCCAGCTCATTTGATCCTCATCTTTTCGGGGTTAAAGACCATCTCGATCTCGGCCCATTCGCCGTATTTCTCCGCCGGAAGCGGAAAGCCCCTCGCGCCGCAACGAATGATCGCCCGGCGCGCCGCTTCGAAGGCCTGACGCACGGCATCTCCGGAACCGCCTTCGGAGTCGGTCATGCGGATCGAGCCATTGTCGGGCGTGCCGTTCTCGTTCATCGCCACAAGCACCGTGACGGTAACGCGAAGCGCATCGGTCGACAGGCTGCCGACGTTCCAGCATTGCTGCACGGACACGCGCAAGGCGTCCTTCTCGCCCGCCGTCATCGGCGGACCGCTGCGCGAGGGGGCGCTGGTGGAGGGTTCGGAGGCGGCTTGTCCCTCGCTCACCGCATCGGCCACCGCGTCGGCAATGGCATCGGAAGTCTCCTGCGAGGTTTCGGCGCGCGCCGGCTCTGCCTCTGGCGTGCGGCGTGCAGGGCGGCTCTTGGGGCGGGGCGAGCCGGTCGGGGCGAGGGCCACCACTTCGCCGCCCGCCGGCTCCTCCGCCTCGGTAACAATCTCGGTGTTTGCCGCTTCGGGCGCGGTGTCTTCCTGTGCCTCCTGCGCGGGCTCCTCCTCGGCAGGGGTCGGCTCAGCGGCCTCAGCCACCTCGCTATCCACCGCCGCATCAGGCTCGGGGGCCACGGCTGGCGTTGGCGCAACCCGCTGTGCCGGGCGTTCCTTGGGCCGCTTCGAGCTGTCGAGCACGAGGCTTGCCCCGGGGGTGTCATCGGGGTCCGAAACCGGTGCCTCGGGCGCGGGGGGCGCGGTTTCTGTCACCTCCGCTTCGGGCAGAGGTTCCAGTGCGGAGGTATCGGGGGCCTCGTCAGGCGCTACTTCGGTAGCACGCGGCGGCGGGGCCTCGGAGGGCTGAGGCTCGGTTTCGGGCGTGGGCGGCTCTGGTGTTTCAGGCTCAGCCACCTCGGGCGGCTCCGGCGTTTCGGGGGCCTCAGGCACCTCAGGCCCGGGCGTGGCCTCTTGGGTCGAGTTCGACACAAGCGCGGCATATTCATCGCCAGAGATCATGCTGACGTTGGTGACGGTCTCCGTCGGCGTATCCCAATGGATGATGCCGCCAACCAGCGCCCAACCGATCAGGCCAAGGTGGCCCGCGCCGGAGATGATCGTGCTTTTGTCGAGGCTCTCGGGCATGGTGCCCCCTACCCGTCCGACCCGTCGAGCGTGGGTCCGCCGGTATCTGTCACCAAGCCGATGTTACCAAAGCCACCGGCGTTGAGGGCCCCCATGATCCGCATGACGCGCTCGTAGGGAATGGCCCCGTCGGCCCGCAGGAAGACTTTGTCATCGGCGCGCTCAGCAGCAATCGCCCGCAGGCGCGTGATCAGCGCCCCCTCGTCAACCGGGGTGGTCTGGATCAGCGTTTCGCCCTCGGCTGTCAGCGTCACGGTCAGCGGCTCCTCCTGCTCGGAAGGCAACGCCTGCGCCGCCGTTTCGGGCAACTGGATCGGCACGCCCACGGTCAGCAGCGGCGCGGCGACCATGAAGATGATCAGCAGCACCAGCATCACGTCCACGAAGGGCGTGACGTTGATTTCGCTCATCGCGGCAGCTCGGCCCCGCCCGCGCGATCTGCGCTTGCGATTGCCGCCGCCGGTGTTGATGACACCCGCACCCATCTCAGCTGTCCAACTGGCGCGAGAGGATAGTGGCGAATTCGTCGGCGAAGCTCTCGTAATTGCCGGCGATCCTGTCGCTGTCACTCGACAGCTTGTTGTAGAAAATCACCGCCGGGATAGCAGCCAGCAGGCCGAGGCCCGTGGCCACAAGCGCCTCGGCGATACCGGGTGCAACCACGGCCAGATCGGTCGATTTGGAAATCGCGATCTCCTCGAAGGAATTCTTGATGCCCCAGACCGTGCCGAAGAGGCCCACGAAGGGCGCGGTGGAGCCCACCGTGGCCAGGAACGGCAGGCCCTGATTGAGCCGGTCGGTCTCTTTGGCAATTGCCACGTCCATCGAGCGGTCAATCCGCGCCTGCGCACCGGCAATCAACGCCCCGTCTTCGCGGTGCGAGCGCCGCCATTCTATCATACCGGAGGCAAAAATCTTTTGGCTCGCGCCCTTTGGCTCTGTGCCGATCTGGTCGAAGAGCTCGTCCAGCGGCTCGCCCGACCAGAACGCCCGGTCAAAGCTGCCCGCCTCCGACCGGCGCGACCGATACATCAGTATCTTTTCGATGATGATCTTCCACGACCAGAAGGATGCAATGATCAACATGATCATCACGATCTTAACTGTCAGGGTAGCGCGCATGAAAAGCGCAAGCAGGGAGAAGTCGATCTCCTGCGCCATAGCAGCTGTTTCGGAACCCATGTGCCTCGTTCCCGCCTCTTGTTATGTCGCCCCGCGCAGGGGGCCGCCCGATAGGGGCCGATCTGTCGTCGGCCTTCTGGCGCGAACATTACAGCGTTTGAAGCGCAAAAGCCAACACCATCGCGTGAACTGCGCAGGGTGGCGCGCAACCGCCCCTCACCACGCTCGCTGCCAATGTTATTGAAAATCCCCGATAGCCGCTTTTCCCGGCAGACTCCGGGATATAAGGTGCGCGCCAAAGAAGAAGGGGCAGAGGCCGCTGTGACGCGCGGCCAGAAGGGCAAGGGCCATGGCGCATATAATCGTCGTCGGCAATGAAAAGGGCGGGTCGGGCAAGTCCACGACCTCCATGCATATTTCCACTGCGCTTGCGCGGATGGGCAGGAAAGTGGGCGCGCTCGATCTCGATCTGCGCCAGCGCAGCTTTGCGCGCTATCTCGACAACCGCCGGGTCTTTGCCGAAAGCCAAGGGCTTGAGCTCGCCAGCCCGGTGCTGCGCGAACTGCCTCAGGTGGATCAGGCAAGCCTTGAAGACGGCGAGAACATCTATGATCGCAGGCTTTCGGCTGCCGTGGCCGGGCTGGAAGGCGACATGGATTTTATCCTGATCGACTGCCCCGGCTCGCACACCCGCCTCAGCCAGGTGGCGCATTCTCTGGCCGACACGCTGGTGACACCGCTGAACGACAGCTTCGTGGATTTCGACCTGCTGGCCCGGATCGACCCGGCCTCTGGCAAAATCCTCGGCCCCTCGGTCTATTCCGAGATGGTCTGGTCGGCCCGTCAGGTCCGGGCGCAGGCCGGGCTGCCGCCGATTGACTGGTTGGTGGTGCGCAACCGGCTCGGCCCACAGGCCATGCACAACAAGAAAAAGATGGGTGACGCGCTCGATAAACTCTCCAAGCGCATCGGCTTCCGCGCTTCGGCAGGTTTCTCGGAGCGCGTGATCTTCCGCGAGCTTTTCCCACGTGGGCTGACCCTGCTCGACCTTGGGGATGTGGGCGTGGAGCGGTTGAACATCTCCAACGTTGCCGCCCGCCAAGAGCTGCGCGACCTGATCACCAACCTCAAACTACCCGGCGTCTCCGCCGACTTCTGAAGCGCGGCCCGCGCCTATAGGCGCGATCCCTGTCGTGGAAGTTCCGGTGCCTACGACCGGCTACCGACAGCCGCCTGCACTGCCGCAAATATATCGCCGGCTTCCCCTTTTGCTCGGGCGAGAGTGGGCGCGGTGATCTCGGCCTGCACCGCAGCCATGATATCGGCGGCCTGTGTCGGATCCTGCTTTGCGGCAAGCGGGCTTTCCTTTTTCACCGGCTTCGGCCCGGCCAGCTGTTCGGGGATGCCCCGGCCCGGCAGGGCTCGCTTCAACCCGCCGCTGTCAAGCGCGGCAAAATCGTCGATCCCGTCCCGGCGCGCTGTGTAGGTGCCGGTTTCTTCGCTACTGCGCCCGATGGCCAGAACTTCACGCATCACGGCTAGCCCGTTTGACCCATCGGCCATTTCGGGCGCGTAGCTCGGGATGATCACCGCGCCGTTAGCGGGGTTCACCTCTGGCGCGTAATCGCTGAACAAATCATCTGCATCCTGCTCCGGCGCGGCATCCGCCGCATCCGTTGCATCTGCCGGATCGCCCGCCGCCAGACGGCGCAAGCGGTTGCGCGCGAACGCAAGCAAGATCATCCCCACGAGGGTGAAACCAGCAGCAATGAACACGACCTGAATAAGCTGCTCAAACTGCGGCCCGCTGGCCAGCGCAGCGGCGCGGTCAGTGCGGAAGGGGAAGATAATAACTACGTTCTCTGCCAGCGGACGACCCGCCTCGGCGAAGCTGTCAGCAATCAGCGGCCCGAAGATGTTGCCATGGCCCAGCGTGCCGCCAAGGGTGATCATCGGCCCTACCCCGCCCTCGCCGTCGATCTGCGCGACAAGGGTGTTGATCTCGGCATCGCCAATGGTTTCGCCGCCCGGCCCCTGGTCATAGAGCAGCACGGCTGGCGCGGGGCCTGCGGTATTTTCTGCACCGGCAGGATAGAGCGGAATCATCACGCCGAGCCGGTCGCCATCCGGGGTTGTGGCGATGAGGTCGTATTGCAGTTCGACATCAAGCTGGCCGATCACCCGGACTTCGTGGAGCGGGTGAACATCGGTTTCGCGGTTGAACTCCTCAATCGCGACAGGGGTGGGCGCATCGGAGGCCAGAGCAACCTTGCGCTGTTCAGCTTCATGCAGTTGCTTCAACAGACCGACACCGGCGAGGCCAAAGCTCGCCAGCCCGATCAGCACCAATAGCCATGCCCCAATTTGAAGTTTGCGGATCTGCCTACGCATCCCGATCCCTCGAAAGTACCCCTATTGTTTCCTCAGGTGACACGGAAGCGTGGCCACAATGGGGCGACTGCGCGGAATGAGCGGGGCGCAGAGCTCGCATTTGAAAGGGTAATCTAGGGGTACGGTCAGGTGGGCAGGGCCGTTGTCTTGAACACCGTGCGCAGGGCAAAGCTCGATTGCATACCCTGAACGCCGGGCAGGCGGGCAAGATACTGGCGGTGGATCCGGGCGAAATCTTCGGTGTCCTCAGCCACAACCTTCAGCAAATAGTCTGCCGCACCGCCGAGCAGGTGACATTCCAGCACCGCAGGCACCCGGGCCACGCCCTTTTCGAAGGCGTCGAGGATGTCATCTGTCTGGCCTGCGAGTTTGATTTCGACAAAAACGGTGGTGGCCAGCCCCAGCTTACGGGCATCCAGCAGCGCTACGTAATCGCGGATCACCTTTGCCTTCTCCAGCCGCTGCACCCGGCGATGGCAGGCCGAAGGTGAGAGGTTGACCGCTTCCGCAAGCTCTGCCGATGTCATCCGCCCGCGCCGTTGAAGGGCCGAGAGGATTCGACGGTCGGTCTCGTCAATTTCCGTTTCCACGCACGTATCTCCCGCCCTTGTCCGCATCGGCGCTAGTATTTCCACGTCAAGCTGGCTGGACGGGCGCGAAAAGTCAAAGCTGTTGCACCGGGGGCGTGGCACTCTGGTGCTACAATCAGAAGGAGGAACCGCAATGCTCATCGGCTGCCCGAAGGAAGTGAAGGCTCAGGAATTTCGCGTTGGTCTGACGCCCGCCGCAGCACAGGAGGCTGTGGCGCATGGCCATAAGGTGCTGCTGGAGCGTGGTGCCGGGGCAGGCGCGGGCTTTAGCGATGCAGACTATGAGGCCGCGGGCGCGCGGATTGCGACGACCGCCGAAGAAGTTTTTGCCGAGGCCGGGATGGTGGTGAAGGTGAAGGAGCCGCAGGCCGCAGAGCGAGCAATGCTGCGTGAAGGGCAGATCTTGTTCACCTATCTTCACCTCGCGCCGGACCCGGAGCAAACCAAGGATCTGCTCGACAGCGGCGTGACTGCCATCGCCTATGAAACCGTCACCGACCGCGCGGGCGCCCTGCCCCTGCTTGCCCCGATGAGCGAGGTGGCCGGGAAGCTGGCGCCTCAGGTGGGCGCATGGGCGTTGCAGAAAGCCAATGGCGGGCGCGGTGTGCTGATGGGCGGGGTGCCCGGTGTGGGCCCTGCAGAAGTGGTGGTGATCGGCGGTGGCGTGGTGGGCACGCAGGCCGCCCGCGTGGCTGCCGGGATGGGCGCGCAGGTGACGGTGCTGGACCGCTCCCTGCCCCGCCTGCGCTATCTCGACGACGCCTTCCGCGGCGAGTTCTCCACCCGCTACGCCTCTTCGGCCACCACGGCCGAGCTTGTGGCACGGGCCGATATGGTGGTGGGGGCGGTGCTGATCCCCGGTGCGGCGGCCCCCAAGCTGGTGAGCCGGGCGGAGCTTGCGGGCATGAAGCCAGGTGCTGTGCTGGTGGATGTGGCGATCGACCAAGGCGGCTGCTTTGAAACCTCGAAGGCCACCACCCATGGCGCGCCGATCTACGAGGTTGACGGTGTGGTGCATTACTGCGTGGCCAACATGCCCGGGGCGGTGCCGCGCACTTCTACAATTGCGCTCGGCAATGCCACCTTGCCCTTCGTTATCGAGCTGGCCAACAAGGGTTGGCGCGCGGCCTGCGAAGCAGATGAGCACCTTTTGGCAGGGCTCAACACCCACGCGGGACGGCTGACGAACTACGCGGTGGGCCGGGCTCTGGGGATTGATGTGCTCTCACCCGGGTTGGCGCTGAAGCATTGATGCGCGCGACGAAGCGGGGCGAACCCTAGGCAAGCGCGGCACGAAAGCCGCGCGGGCTCACACCGGCTTCGCGGGAGAACACCCTCGAAAAATGCGCCGGGTCGGCATAGCCAAGCCGGAAGGCGACCTGCTGGACAGGTAGATTGGTGTAGGTCAGCAGCCGCCGGGCCTCGCGGTGACTGCGGGCCGCGAGCAGCGCGCTGACCGGTTGGCCCGTGGCGTCGCGGGTTATTCGGCTCAAGTGCTGGGGGCTGACGGCCAGCGCCTTTGCCACCTGCGTCACTGAGGGGCGCTCGGCATATTGCGCCTCGATAAGCGCCTCCAGCCTGCGAAAGAGCGGATGCGCGGCCCCCTCTCCCGTACCGGCCCGCTGCGCGAGATGACGGGCCACCAGCGCCAGAACCTGCCCAGTGAGCATGCGCAGCATCTGCGCGCGGGCAAAGCTGCGGCCTTCGTATTCGCCAAATATCGCGCGCATCGGCGCGGCCAGCACCCCCGCGCCGGGCTCTACCCTTGGCTGGCGAAGCTCGGCCCAGAGCCCTTCCGCCGGGCGCAGGATGTGATCGACCAGATCTGCCGGGAGCGTCAGCACCCAGCCCTCGGTGCCGGGATCGAAGCGGAAGCCATGCACCACGCCCGCAGGCATGTTTACCATGACCTGCGCGCCAAGCGCTTGTTCCTGCCCCTCCACCAGCGCCACGCCGCCACCGGAGGCCAGCAGCAACACCTGATGCAGACGCGCGTGGCGATGGGGAGAAAGCTCCCAGTCATGCAGGGCAGAGCGGGCCGCGATGGTTTCGCAATGCACCACATCGGCCATTTCGTCGGTCTCACCGAAGAGGTTGTAATTTGTGATCTCAGACGCGGGCTCCATGTTCGAAATATACAAGTCTTCGCGCGAGCCGTCCATTCGGCCCACGCCCGATCCGCGGCATTGTGTGACACCACATGTGGGAGGAGACATCATGCGCACTCAGGTTGCCATCATCGGCGGCGGCCCCTCGGGCCTTTTGCTTTCGCAGCTTCTGCACAAGAAGGGCATCGACAGCGTGGTGCTTGAGCGGCGCTCGCGCGACTACGTGCTGGGCCGCATCCGTGCCGGTATTCTCGAAACCGGATTTGTCGGGCTGATGCGCGAAGCGGGCGTGGGCGAGCGGATGGACAATGAGAGCTATGTCCATGACGGCACGTTGATTTCTTACGGGGACGAAGAGTTTGAAATCAACTTCAAGGAACATACCGGCACCTCTGTGATCGTTTATGGCCAAACCGAAGTGACGCGCGACCTTTACGACGCCTGCCAGCAGGACGAAGGGCGGGTGCTTACCGAGGTTTCTGCGGTGATGCCGCATGACCTGAAGACCGACGCGCCCTATGTGACCTTCATGAAGGACGGCAAGGTGGTGCGGCTCGACTGCGACTACGTCGCCGGATGTGACGGCTTCCACGGTGTTTCGCGCCAGCAGATCCCCGAGGACGTGCGGCGGGAATATGAAAAGACCTACCCTTTCGGCTGGCTTGGCATCCTGTCAGAAACGCCGCCGGTGCATGAGGAGCTGATCTATGCCAACTCCGAGCGGGGCTTTGCCCTTTGCTCCATGCGCAACGAAAACCTCTCGCGCTACTACGTTCAGTGCCCGTTGACCGACAAACCCGAGGATTGGTCTGACGAGCGGTTCTGGGAGGAGCTAAAGCAGCGTATCCCGGCCAAACATGCGGCCAACCTCATCACCGGCCCCTCTATCGAAAAATCCATCGCGCCCCTGCGCAGCTTTGTCTGCGAGCCAATGCGCTGGGGCCGCCTGTTCCTGTGCGGGGATGCCGCCCATATCGTGCCACCCACTGGCGCGAAGGGGCTGAACACCGCCGCCTCGGACATTCATTACCTTTATCATGGTCTAGTCCAATTTTATGAACAGAAGGATACCGAGGGGCTCGACAGCTACTCAGAGAAGGCGCTTGCCCGTGTCTGGAAGGCCGAGCGTTTCAGCTGGTGGATGACAACGCTGCTGCACCGCTTCCCAGAGCAAACCGAGTTTGACCTGAAGATTCAGCGGGCCGAACTGGAGTTTTTGCGCTCCAATGAAGCAGCACAGAAGGTGATGGCAGAGAACTACGTTGGGCTGCCCTACTGAAGGGGTTGCGGGCGGCCTAGGCTGAGCACCAGCAACGGCTGCCGCGCCTTACTCCTCCAAACCCTTGAGAATAGGGCAATCCGGGCGATGATCGCCCGCGCAGGCCTGCACAAGCTCGGTGAGCGTGTCGCGCATGGCGGTTAGCTCGGCAATCTTGGCCTCGATCTGGCCGAGATGCTCCTGCGCGACCGATTTCACATCTGCCGAGGCGCGGCCTGCATCTTCATAAAGCGCAAGGAGCGTGCGGCAATCTTCGATGGAAAACCCGAGGCCCCGGGCGCGCGCGAGAAAGTGCAGCTTGTGGATGTGGCTTTCGGAGAAGGAGCGGTAGCCGTTGGCCCCACGGTCGGGCGCGACGAGGCCGATATCTTCGTAGTAGCGGATTGTTTTGGGGGGCAGGCCCGCGCGGATTGCGGCTTCTGAAATATTCATGCGGCGGCCCTCCTGAGCCTGAGAGCGTTGGCGACGACGGCGAGAGACGAGAGCGCCATGGCCCCCGCCCCGATCATGGGCGAAAGCTGCGGGCCGCCGAAGGGCACAAGGACGCCTGCCGCGACGGGGATGAGCAGCACGTTGTAGCCAAAGGCCCAAACGAGGTTTTGGCGGATGTTGGCCGTGGTGCGGCGGGAGATTTCATGCGCTGCGGTGAGCCCTTCAAGGCGGCCTGAAAGCAGCACCACATCGGCGGCCTCAACGGCCACTTCAGTGCCAGTGCCGATAGCGAGGCCGACATCGGCAGCCGCAAGTGCGGGAGCGTCGTTGATGCCGTCACCGACGAAGCCCACCGGCCCCTGCGCCTTGAAAGCCTCGATGCGGGTGAGTTTGCCTTCAGGCAGCAAGCCGCCTTCAGGCGCGTCGATGCCCAAGCGCGCGGCGACGGCCTTTGCCACGCGGGGGGAATCGCCGGAGAGGAGCGTGAGGGAAATGCCTTTGGATTTCAACGTTTTCAGTGCCTCGGGGGCATCTGCTTTGATCGGATCTGCGACGGTGAAGAGCGCGGTGACCTCGCCTTCGGCAGCAAGGAAGAAGGCGGTTTCGGCCCTAGCCTCGGCGGCTTCCAGCGCCTCGGTCAACGCGGGTGGGAGGGTGAAGCCCTCGGCCTCCATGGCCCGCGTGCCGCCCAACACCAGCGCCTTGCCCTCGACCGCAGCGGTGAGACCGTAGCCGGGCTTTGCGGTGGCCGCTGTGGCGGGGGAGAGGGCGAGCCCATCGGCCTCGGCTGCGGCGAGCAGGGCCTTGGCCAAGGGGTGCTCGGAGCGGGCTTCGGCGGAGGCGGCGAGGCGGAGCGCTTCGGCGCGATCCATGCCGGAGGTGGTCAGCGAGGTCAGCGCAGGGTGCCCCTCGGTGAGGGTGCCTGTCTTGTCAAACGCCAGTGTTTCAACGGCACCGAGCTGCTCTAGCGCGGCGCCGTTGCGGAAGATCACACCCAGCTCGGCGGCGCGCCCCGTGGCGACGAGGATAGAGACCGGCGTGGCCAGACCCATGGCGCAGGGGCAGGCGATGATGAGCACGCAGACCGCCGCCACAAGGGCGCGGGAGATGTCTCCGGTGGTGGCCAGCCAGAGCAAGGCGGTGAGGGCGGCGATGACCAGAACGGCGGGGACGAAGATGGCGGTGACCCTGTCGATCGTGCGCTGCACCGGCAGCTTGGTGGCTTGTGCCTGCTCCACATGTGCGGCGATGCGGGCGAGCACGGTATCGGCGCCCACGGCGGAGGCACGGTAGCTGAGGGCGGTGGTGCCGTTGAGGGTGCCGCCGGTGAGGCTGTCGCCGGGGGCCTTGGCGACGGGCTGGGCCTCGCCGGTGATCATGGCCTCGTCGAGCCAGCCGCTGCCCTCTGTGACCACGCCGTCCACCGCCACCCGCGCGCCGGGCGCGAGGTGCAGGATGGAGCCTGGGGCAATTTCGGAAAGCGGCGTGTTTTTAAGGCCTTGCGGGGTTTCGACCGGGGCGGTTTCGGGCGTGAGCGCCATCAGCCCACGCAGCGCGGCCCCGGCTTGGCCACGGGCGCCGGCTTCGAGCGTGCGGCCCAGCAGAATGAGGGTGACGATGACGGCGGCGGCCTCGAAGTAGACGTGGTTCGCCCCCTCGGGCAGCAGGCCGGGCGCGAAGGTGGCGAGGGTGGAATAGACCCATGCGGCCCCTGCCCCGAGGGTGACGAGGGCGTTCATTTCGGGCGCGCCACGTAGGAGCGCGGGGATGCCGGAGCTGAAGAACAGGCGACCAGGGCCTGCGAGCACGGCGGTGGTGAGCAGGAATTGGACGATGCGCCAAGGGGTTACGCCGATCGTGGCGGCGATAAAGTGGTGCAGAGGCGCGTAGAGGTGGCCGCCCATCTCGATGAAGAAAACCGGCGCGGTCAGCAAGGCTGCGATCAAGGTGCGGCGGACCATTGACCGGGTTTCATCCGTTGCGTCGGGCGAGGTTGCAAGCTCTTGGCGGGATTGGAGAATTGCCGGGTAGCCTGCGGCAGCGGCGGCCTCCAGCAGCGGGGTCTCGGCGGGCAGGCTGTGCGCGACGGTGGCGCGGCGGGTGGCGAGGTTTACGCTGGCCGAGCTGACGCCGGGGACTGCGGAAAGGGCCTGCTCGACTCGGGAGACGCAGGAGGCGCAGTGCATGTTTGCGATGTTGAGTTGGGTTGTTTGGAGAGCCTCCTCGCTGCGCTCATCGGCTTGGGAGCGGGCCCCATCGCCCTGCTCTTCGGCTGGGGCTGGCTCTTCGACTTGGGGCGTTTGGACGGTGGCCGGGTAGCCAGCCGCGGCCACCACCTCGGCGAGCGCGGATGGAGATGTTTGCGAGGGATCATAGAGGGTTATGGCCTCATCCGGCGCACGGGTGACGGTGAAAGACTGCACCCCGGGCGCCTCCTGCAAGGCCGCTTCGACGCGGGCGGTGCAGGCGCCGCAGCCCATGCCTGAGATGCTGAAGCGAGCTGTTGCTGTGGTATCGTCGCGCATGGATAAGGCTCCGGGGACGGGACTGTCCGGCACCTTACATAGGGGTTCCAGTCACTGGAGGGTCAAGAGCCTAGCTGCCGCGATAGGTGGAATAACTGTAGGGCGAGAGCAGCAAGGGGACGTGGTAATGCGTGTCTTCCGTCATGGTGAAACGGATCGGCACCTCGTTGAGGAACAGCGTGTCATCTTCGCCCTGCATGGTGGCCTGAAGGTAGTGGCCCGCGTGGAACAGGAGCTCGTAAGTTCCTGTTTCAAAATCCTCTTTCGGGAGAATGGGTGTATCGGTGCGACCATCCTCATTGGTGACCATTTGAACGATACCGCGACGTTCGCCGCCCTCGATCCGGAACAGCATGACCACCAGCCCCTCTGCTGGCAGGCCGCGGGCGGTGTCGAGCACGTGGGTGGTGAGATATCCCGCCATTGGGCTGATCCTTGTGTTGGTCTGGCTGAAGCGACCCTAGCAGGCCGGTGGGGGGAATGAAGCCCTCGTTGCTGTGCTGGAGTATGGCATGGAGAGGTTAAGGGGGGGCGGGGAAGGCGCTCGGCTGAGGCTATCGCCTCATTTATTTGTTTATTTTCATAGCCTTAGACGGCCTCCACATATTTAGCCGGAGCTGAAATGCGCAGTTGCGGGGGCGTTTAGGGGGGAGCGGGGGCCGTGCGGCAGCGCACGTAACGCCGGGATGTTTGGCGTTAACTATGATTAGTAATGATGCACAACCCATGCACATCCTATGCACAACCCATACCTACGAGAATACGAGCACCGCACGCCGTTAACGCGGTGTGACGGGGCCTTGAAACTGGCGCACGGAGGCGGGCGCGGCCAGTTGGCGCGTCAGCGGGTGCCCATACGCTCGGCCATGTCGAGCATCCGCGCGGAAAAGCCCCATTCGTTGTCATACCAGCCAAAAACGCGGGTGAGCCCGCTTGCCACGGAGGTTTCGCGCGGGGCGAGGATGAGGCTTTCGGGGCGGGCGCGCAGATCGGAGGAGACGAGGGGCTGATCGGTGGTGCCGATGATCGGCCCGGTGGCAGCGGCGAGGGCGGCATTGACCGCCTCAGTGCTGGTGGGCTGCCGGGTGGTGACAGTGAGGTCGATGGCCGAGACGGAGGCGGTGGGCACACGGAGCGCCCGGGCCTCGATGCGGCCTGCGAGGGAGGGCAGCACACGGTCGATCAGCCGGGCGGCAGAGGTGGTGGTGGGCACCATCGAGAGGGCCGCCGCGCGGGAGCGTTCGGGGGCCTTGCGCGGCGCATCCACGGTGGGCTGCGCGCCGGTGTAGCAATGAACGGTCGTCATTTGGCCGGCCTCGATGCCAAAGGCCTCATCCAACACCCGAAGCAGCGGCGCGAGGGCGTTGGTGGTGCAGGAGGCGTTGGAGACGATGCGCTGATTGGTGAGCGCCGCGTCGTTTGCGCCCATGACAACCGTGATGTCGGCCTCATCGGAAGGACCGGAGACCAGCACAGTGCGCGCCCCTGCCGCCAAGCCCCGCTCGGCCACCGAGCGCTTGCCTGCCAGCCCGGTGCATTCGAGCACCACGTCGACGCCCGAAAGGTCGAGCGTAGAGAGGTCTGGCGTGGCGGTGAAGCGGATGGGCTTGCCATCGACGACGAGGGCCTCGGGGGCGGTGGTGACAGTGCCGGGCCAGGGGCCGAAGACAGAGTCGTAGGCGAAGAGGTAGGCGCAGGTGTCGAGCGGCTCGATGTCGTTGATCAGGGCGAGGGTGAGGCCGGTCCGCCCGGCGAGGAGCTGGCGGAGGACGGTGCGGCCGATGCGGCCGAAGCCGTTGATGGCGATGGTGGGCATGGGGGTGCTTCCGGTGAGAGCGGCGGTTGGGGCGGAAGGTGGCGCGGGGATGGGCAGATGGCAAGGGGGGCCGGTTGTGGGCGGCGTGGTGGGCAGATTGCCCACCCTACTTGCGGGTGGGGGCGAATCGTAATATTAAAAGTTACGTTTAATCGGAGGCGCTAGTGAAACGCGACAGCAGGCTCTCTTCGGTGCTTCATGCGCTGCTGCATATGGCCGAGCATGACGGGCCGATGAGCTCGGAGGTGCTGGCCAAGTGCATGAGCACCAACCCGGTTGTGGTGCGCCGCACCATGGGGCTGTTGCGCGAGGCCGGGCTAGTGCGCGCAACACGGGGCGCGGCGGGGGGCTGGGAGGTGGCGGTGCCGCTGGAGAGCGTGACGTTGCGGGCGCTGCATGAGGCGCTCGGGGAGCCGACGGTGTTTGCCATCGGCAACAAGAGCGAGGCGCCCGGCTGCCTTGTGGAGCAATCGGTGAATGCGGTGATGGACGATGCCTTTGCCGCCGCCGAAGCCTTGCTGCTCAAGCGGTTTGCGGCGGTGACGCTGGCGGATCTGGCCGAAGAGTTTGGCGCGCGGTTTTCGGCGCATAAGGCTGCCGGACAGTCCGGCGGAGCTTTGAAAGGGTAAAACAATGACATTCGATGTGATCGTGATCGGCGGTGGCCCCGCCGGGCAATCTGCTGCGCTCCAACTCCTGCGGGCGCGGCGCTCGGTGGCGGTGGTGGACGCAGGCCGTCCGCGCAACCGGCGCGCGGCTCATGCGCAGGGCTTCTTCACCCGTGATGGCACGCCGCCGGGCAGCCTGCTGGAGATTTCGCGCGCGCAATTGGAGCGCTATGGCACGCTGGAGTGGGTTGAGGGCGAGGCGGTTGCAGCCTCTGGCGAGATGGACGGCTTTCGGGTGGAGCTGGCAGGGGGCCGGGTGCTGAAGGGGCGGCGGCTGGTGTTTGCCGTGGGGGTGCGGGATGACCTGCCGGAGATCGAGGGGCTGGAGCCGCTTTGGGGGCGGGAGGTGTTTCATTGCCCCTATTGCCACGGCTACGAGCTGGAGCGCGGCGACATTGGCGTGATCGGCAGCTCGGAGTTGAGTGCCCATGTGGCGGAGTTGATTACCGAGTGGGGCGAGGTGACGTTTTTGCCCGCCGGGGCGGTGCCCACGCCGGAGCAGGTGGTGGCGCTGGCGGCACGCGGGGTGCGGGTTGAGGACGCCGAGCTGGTGCGGCTGGAGGCCGGGCCGGTGGCGCATTTGGCCGACGGGCGGGCGCTGCGGTTTGCCGGGTTGTTCGCGGTGAGCCGGGTGTGGCCCGCGTCGCCCCTGCCCGAGGCGATGGGCTGCGCGGTGGAAGAAACGCCGATGGGGGGCGTTTTGGCGGTGGATGCGATGGGCGCAACCAGCGTGGCGGGGGTGTTTTCTTGCGGAGACGCGGCGAAGCAGCCGCATTCGATCGCGCTGGCGGTGGGGCAAGGGGCGTTTACCGGAGCGGCGGTGCACCGGAGCCTGGTGTTTTGAGGCGGGGCCGGGGTGGTGGGCAGATTGCCCACCCTACAGGTGCGGCACCGGCGGCAGGGCGGCGTGGCGGTTGACGTCTTTGTAGAGCAGGTAGCGGAAGGGGCCGGGGCCACCGGCGTAGCAGGCTTGCGGGCAGAAGGCGCGCAGCCACATATAATCGCCCGGCCCAACCTCGACCCAATCGGCGTTGAGCCGGTAGGCGCCCTTGCCTTCCAGCACGTAGAGGCCGTGTTCCATGACATGGGTTTCAAGGAAGGGGATGCTGGCGCCGGGTTGCAGGGTGACGATGGTGATGTGGAAATCAAACGACAGATCGGCCGGGTCCACGAAGCGTGTGGTCGCCCATTCGGGGGCCGATGGCATGGGGGTGGGCGTGATCTCCTGCTCGTTGCGGTGCAGGAAGGCGGGCGCGTCGAGCCCATCGACCGGTTGGTAGCGCTTGCGGTGCCAGTGGAAGACGCAATCGCCCTCGCCTTCGGCGGTGAGTGACCAGCGCGCGGAAGGCGGGATGTAGCAGAAGCTGCCCGGGGTCAGCAGGTGGGTTTCGCCGCCGATGTCGAGCCGCGCCGCGCCGTGGGTCAGAAAGAGCGCCGATTGCACGCCCTCTTCGCCCTCCTCGTGCGTGGTGCCGCCGCCGGGGGCGAGCTCGGCGATGTAATGCGAGAAGGTTTCAGCAAAGCCCGAGAGCGGGCGGGCGAGCACCCAGAAGCGGGCGTTGTGCCAATGCGGAAGGAAGGAGGTGACGATATCGCGCTGCACGCTGGCCGGGATCACCGCGTAGGCCGGGGTGAAGGTGGCGGCGGAGGCGAGCTTATCGGTCTGTGGCGGCAGGCCGCCGGGGGGGCGGGCGTAGCTGGGGCTGGTCATGGGTGGTCTTTCGTCAGGTCGCGGCCATCTAGCACCGGGGAGGCCGGTGGGGGAAGCCCCCTGCCCCGGGTTCAGCCGATGGTGCGGGCGCGGGCGGTTGCGGCGGCGAGGCCCTCGGCGATCAGGTCGGCGAGGGGGGAAGCGCGCATGGTGGTTAGGCCGGCGGCGGTGGTGCCGGCGTAGTCGACCATCTCCTGCACGTGCTCGGCCGGGCTGGGGCCGGTGGCGAGCATGGTGCCGGCAGCGAGGAAGAGCTTGCGTGTGGCGGCGAGCGCGGTTTCCGGGGCGATGCCATCGGCCTCGGCATAGCGCTGGACCGCCTCGGCGAAGAAGGCGACGAAGCCGGGGACCGGGCCGGTGATGGCGGTGAAGACATCGAGTTGGGCTTCGTCGGGGAGTTCGGCGGTGGTTCCGATGGCGGAGAAGAGGGCGTTGGCGAGAGACTTGTCGGCGGGCGTGGCGCCCGGGGCAGCGGCCCAGGGGGAGAAGGCGAGGCGCAGGCCGGCGGCGGGGGAGGACATGGCGCGGATGGTGCGCGCGCTGCCGGTGAGCTCGGTGAGCCGGGCGAGGGTGATACCGGCCATGGTGGAGAGCACGGGTTTGTCGGTGGTGATGCCGAGCGCGGGCGCGGCGGCGGGCGGGACGCAGAGGAGGAGCGCGTCGGCCTCTGCCGCGGCCACGTCGGGCGTGGTGGTGCGGCAAGGCAGACCCTCAGGCGGGGTGCCGGTGGTGTTGGCGAGGATCAGCCGCGCGGGCGGGTGGCCGGACGCGAGCAGGCCACGGGCAATCTCGCGACCGAGCATGCCGGTGCCGATGAGGGCGATGGTTTGGGTGGGCAGGGTCATGGCGGGCCTCCGGGGTTGCCTGCCCCTGCCTAGCGCGGGCGACGTGGGGGGCGCTAGAGGAGTGGCTGCACGGGGACGCTGTTGAAATGGGCCGCGTGTTCGCCAAAGGGCGCGACGTAGAAGTGGTTTTCGAGCGCGGCGAGCACGATATTGCGGCGCAGTTTGTGCGGCGGCGGAGCGACGAAACGGCCTCCGTTCTGGAGGACTTCGGCAGTGCCCTCCGGGGCGTCTGGCCAATAGGTGCCGACCCCGCGGTGCTCGTAGAATTTTTCGTTGGCGCCGGGGGTGATCTCGAAGACCTCTCCCACGCCGCGGCGGCCCGCGATCCTTTGACCGTCCTGCCAGAACGCGTAGCCGTAGATATCGGCTTGCGGGTCGAGGTGGAGAGCGATGGCTTCCCCGGCAGCGACAGGGGCGATGGAGAACCAGTCGGCGATGCGGCTGCGGTCGAAGATCCAGGCCTGGGCGTTCCATTCGACGGCGGCGGGCTGATGGCCGTTTGCGGCTTCGCCGAAGGTCAGGCCGGGTGCGCCGAGGGTGGCGCCGGGGCCGTAGAGCCGGGCGATCGTCTCGTCGAACGGCAGAGGCCTTGTGGGGACCATCAGGAGGGCGATTTCGTCGGACATGGGGCCTTTACTTCGAGGCGGGTCGTGGCCTCAGACCTATGCAGCGGAGAGTGGCCCGTCAATCAACTGGGGGCTGGCCGGGTGTCGGTGCGCCTCGCGGGTCGCGACAAGGCCTGACCTGTGGGGCGATCAGACGGAGACTTCGGCCATCAGTGCGCTCTTTTCGATCTCGCCGCGGGCACCGCGGGCGGTGACTTCGCCGCGTCTCAGCACCACGAAACGGTCGGCGAGGTTGTAGGCGAACTCGAAATATTGCTCGACGAGGATGATCGCCATGTCGCCCCGGTCGCGGAGGTACTCGATGACGCGGCCGATCTGCTGGATGATGTTGGGCTGGATGCCCTCGGTCGGCTCGTCGAGAAGCAGGAGCTTGGGCTTGGTCATCATTGCGCGGGCGATGGCGAGTTGCTGTTGCTGGCCGCCGGAGAGGTCGCCGCCGCGCCGGGCGATGAAATCCTTGAGGATCGGGAAGAGCTCGAAGACCTCATCGGGGATGAAGTGCTCTGACTTGGGCAGGCAGGCGTAAGCGGTTTCAAGGTTTTCCTTCACCGTCAGCAGGGGGAAGATATCACGCCCCTGCGGCACATAGGCGAGGCCGCGTTGGGCCATGTCATGCGACGGGAGTTTGCCGATGGTCTGCCCGTCGAAAATGACGGTGCCGCCGGAGCGGGGATGGGTGCCGGAGATCGCCTTCATCAGCGAGGTTTTTCCGACGCCATTGGTGCCCATCACGCAGGTGACTTCGCCCAGCCGCGCCTCCATGGAGATGCCGTGGAGAATTTGACTGTGGCCGTAGTGAAGCGTCAGCCCGTCGAGTTTCAACATGTCGGTCTTTAAGGTTTCAACGGCCAAGATACACCTCGATGACTTCGGGGTTGGATGTGACGTGATCGAGCGAGCCTTCGGCCAGCACGGAACCTTCGTGCAGCACCGTCACCTTGCATTCGAGCCGTCGGACAAATTCCATATCGTGTTCGACCACCACCACGGCGCGGGTTTTGGCCGCTTCCTTCAGGATGTCGGTGGTGTGCTCGCGTTCGGCCAGTGTCATGCCTGCGGCCGGTTCGTCGACCAGCAGGAGGCGCGGCTCTTGCGCGAGCAACATGCCGATTTCGAGCCATTGCTTTTGCCCGTGAGACAACTCGCCGGAGGTGCGCTCCAGCGCATCGGCGAGGCCGATTTCGCCTGCCAGCTCCTCGACGCGGCCCTCATCGGCGCGGGAGGGCTTCCAGAACAGCACGGAAGACCATCCGCGTTTGTTTTGCAGGGCCATGGTGAGGTTTTCACGCACGGTCTGATCTTCAAACACGGTGGGTTTCTGGAATTTGCGGCCAATGCCCGCCTGCGCAATCTTGGCCTCGTTCATGCCCACGAGGTTGCGGCTCATCTCGCCCCAGATCACCTTGCCCTCGTCGGGTTTGGTCTTGCCGGTGACGATATCCATGAAGGTGGTTTTGCCCGCGCCGTTGGGGCCGATGATGGCGCGCAACTCTGCCTCACCGATGTTGAAGCTGAGGTTCCTGATGGCCTTGTAGCCATCGAAGGTGACGGAGATGCCGTTGACTTCCAGCAGGGTGCTCATTGGCCTTCCTCCTCGCGCTTGGCGCCCGCGTCGGGGCCGTAATCTGCGCCGTGGCGGTTGGACGGGAAGCGCTCTGCCACGAGGTCGAACAGCCCGCCGATGCCCTTGGGGGCGAAGAGGGTGACGAGGACGAAGGTGAGGCCGAGCAGGACTGTCCACCAATCGACCCAGCTGATCGTGTAGAAGCCGAGCGGAATGTCGGGGGCCTGCCCGCCGGTGAAATAGGTGGAGACGAGGGAGACGAGCGCCGCGCCTATGACCGCGCCGTAGAGGCGGCCCCTGCCCCCGATGGCGACCCAGACGGCGAGGTAGATCGACGCGATGGGCGCGATTTCGGCCGGGTTGATGATGCCCGCCTGCGGGTAATAGAGCGCGCCAGCGATGCCCGCGATGCAGGCGGTGAGGGTGAACATGGCGAGTTTGTAGGTTTCGACCGAGTAGCCCAAGAACCGCACGCGGGCCTCGTTGTCGCGGATGCCGCGGATGACCGAGCCGAACTTGCCGGAGACGACCCATGCGGAGAGCAGGTAGCCGAGGCCGAGCGCGAGGGCGGAGCCCCAGAGGAACCAGATGGAGACAACGTCTTGCGAGGCGGTGACGCCGGGGAGGTTTTGCAGGCCGGAGAGGCCGTTGTTGCCCCGCAGGCCGGAGTCGTTCTGGAAGAGGTAGAGCGCGAGGGCGAGGGTCATCGCTTGGGTCAGGATCGAGAGGTAGACGCCTGCGACGCGGGAGCGGAAGGCGAGCCAGCCGAAGACGAGGGCGAGGAGGCCCGGCACGGCGACCACGAGGATGAGTTGTAGCGTGAGCGAGTGGGAGAAGGACCAGATAAGGGGGAACTCGGACGAGCCGACCACGCCGAAGATTTGCGTGCCGATAGCGTCGATCACCTCTTGCGGGGTTGGCGGAATTTCCTGCGCGGCCATGCTTTCGGTGACGATGAGGCGGGTGCGCTCATACATCAGCCACATGCCGATCATGTAGCCACCGAGGCCGAAGAAAGCGAAGTGCCCGAGGGAGAGGATGCCGCAATAGCCCCAGATCAGATCCATTGCGACGGCGACGAGGCAGAGGCAGAGAGTTTTGCCCAAGGTCTTGACGAAGGAGGTGGAGATGAGGCCGAGGCCGAAGCCTTCGGAGGCCACGGTGACGGCGATGGTGAAGATCGCAAGGCAGGCGAGGAAGATGAGGATGGAGGGGTTACGGGCGATGAAGGAGCGTTTCATGCGGTGACCTCCGGGGCGGAAAAATCTTCACGAAGATTTTTCGGGCTGGGGTGGCAAAAGTTTTCTTGAAAACTCTTGGGCGCGGGGAAGATTTTGCGTGAAGAATCGTCGGCTTGGCAGCCGCCGGATTGGTCCTGCGGCCGGTGCGGCGTGATGCGGGGGGTGCGGAGGGTCAAACCAAACATGCTCAATCCCCCGCCGCGCGGCCCTTGAGGGCGATGATGCCCCTTGGGCGGAACTGGATGAAGATGATGATGAAGATGATCATGTAGGTTTGCGCGGCGAGCGTGTTGGAGGGGTTCAGCCACTCGATGCCCTTTTGCAAGCTCCCGATCATGCCCGCGCCAAGCAGGGTGCCCCAGATGTTGCCGACACCGCCGACAACGACGGTCATGAAGCTTTGCACGATGTAGTCGGCCCCGAGTTCGCTCGTCACCTTCGCATAGAGGCCGATGGCCACCCCGGCGATGCCCGCGATGCCGGAGCCGAGGCCGAAGGTGAGCATGTTCACCTTCCCCGGGTTGATGCCCATAGAGGCGGCCATGCGGGGGTTTTGGGTTACCGCGCGGGTTTCGAGGCCCAGCCGCGTTTTCTTCATCAGGAAGAGGAAGAAGAGCAGGAAGACGATGGCCAGCACAAAGATGGCGACGCGGATCATGGAGATGCCGATGATTTCGTTGATCTGCCATTGTCCATCGAGCCAGCCCGGCGCGGTGAGCGGGCGGGCCTGGGTGCCGAAGATGTTCTTGGCGAGCTGTTGCAGGGCAATGGAGATGCCGAAGGTGGCCAGCAGGGTTTCGAGCGGGCGGTTGTAGAGCCAGCGGATCACCAGCCGCTCCATCGCCACGCCCGCCGCGAAAGTGACGGCGAAGGCGAGCGGGATGGCAACGATGATTGAAACCGTGTGGTTGGGGATGATCTGCTGCACCACGTAGCCGGTGTAGGCGCCCATCATGATGAACTCGCCGTGGGCCATGTTGATCACCCCCATCACCCCGAATGTGATGGCCAGCCCGATGGCGGCGAGGAAGTAGATGGAGGCGAGTGAGAGCGCGTCGAGCCCGAGGTCGGCGGCGGTGTTGAGCGCCACCTTGGAATCGATGGTGCGCAGGGCCTTGGTGGCCGCGGTTGTCACCGCTTCCGAGGGCTCTGCGTATTCTTCGTAGAAGGTGAAACGGGCAAGGGCCTCGTCGATCTCGGCCTCGGTGGGCGCGGGCGGGACGGCGCCGGAGGCCTCGAGCGCCTCATAGGCGCGTTCGCGGGCGGCGTCGGTGTTCAGCTCTGCCAGCGGCACGCCGCCTACGGCACCGTCAGCGACATTGGCTTGCAGCACGTTGCGCCTGTCGGCGGGGTCGATCCGGGCGGGCAGACCAGCCTCGGCGGCGACAAGATCATAGGCTTCGCCGCGCGGCAGTTCTTCGGTGCCGGGGCGCAGGGTGCGGGCGACGTTGGCCGCCTCGGGGATTTCACCCTCGGCCAAGCGGCGGGTGGTGGCGACGAGAGGGTTGAGGGTGGCGCGGGTATCGACGTTGAGGTCGCCCGCGACGCTTTCGATCGCGGCAACACGGTCGGCTTCTGCCTCGCCATAGGCAATGGTGAGCAGGGTCAGCAGCCGCTCTTTCTGGGCCTTCAGCGCAGGGCTTGGCTCGCCCTCGATGCTCTCGGCAAGGGGTGCGAGGTGCGAAGGGTCGGGGTTGCGGGAGATGGCGGTGAGCGCGTCTTGGCGCAGCGCGGGGTTCTCGTCTTGCAGCTGGAAGCGGACGAGGGCGGAGGCGATGAGGCCGCGCACGCCGGAGTTGGGGCGCAGGATATCGACGGTATCGGAGGGCACGGGCTCCAGCACTTCGCCGCTGTCGAAATCGGTGAGGATGACGGTGCGCTCGGGGCCCTTCTCACCGGCGAAGAACCAACCGTCGCTTTCGCGCTGATACATCTCGCGGGCTTCCCAAGTTTGCAGCACTTGCTGCATGCCAGGCAGGCCGGAGCCTGCGAGCGCGTCGATCACCGGCTGGATGGTGCGGCGGGAGGGCTTGGCGATGTCGGCGGCGTGCTCTTGCAGCAGGCTCTGGATCGGGCCGGGGGTGATTGTGTCAGCGGGGCTGTCAGTCGCCGTGTCCTGCGCCGTAACCGGCGCGCCGAGGATGAGGGCGCCGAGGAGCGCCAGAGCCTTCAAGGCCTTGATCATGCTGGAAAGTCCCACCGCGCGTTTGTTCCTTGGGTTCGAAGGGGGCAGCGCGGGCCGCCCCTTTCGATGGTAATTCGGGCGGCGCACGAGGGGGCGCCGCCCGGCTGAGCGAGAGGGCTCAGTAGTTGCTTTCGAGCTGCACGCAGGTCGAGGTTTCGGTGTTGTACATGCCGCACTCGAGATCTTTCCAATCCGACTTCAGCACAGCCGATTCCGGCAGGAAGTCGGTCCAGGCGTCGCCCGGCACGGGGTCGGTCTCGGAGATGATGTCGAACTGGCCATCCTCGCGGATTTCACCGATGAGCACCGGCTTGGAGAGGTGGTGGTTGACGCCCATCACGGCGGTGCCGCCGGTCAGGTTGGGGAACTCCTGGCCCCACATCGCCTCGCGCACGGGGTCGACATCGGTGGTGCCGGCCTCGGTGGCGGCGTTCACCCACATGTTGAAGCCGATGTAATGGGCTTCCATCGGGTCGTTGGTGACGCGATCCTCGGAGCCGATGAACTCATGCCACTTGGCGATGAATTCGGCGTTGGCCTCGGTGTCGGCGGACATGAAGTAGTTCCATGCGGCGAGGTGGCCGACGAGGTTGGAAGTGTCGAGACCGGCAAGCTCTTCTTCACCCACGGAGAAGGCCACAACGGGGATGTCTTCGGCGGAGATGCCCTGCGCGGCCAGCTCCTTGTAGAAGCCGATGTTGGCGTCGCCGTTGATGGTGGAGATCACGCCCACCTTCTTACCGTCGGCGCCCAGCGCCACAACGTCGGACACGATCTTGGACCAATCGGAGTGGCCGAAGGGGGTGTAGTTGACGAAGATATCCTCTTCGGCAATGCCTTTGTCCTTCAGGTAGGACTCGAGGATGTTGTTGGTGGTGCGGGGATAGACATAGTCGGTGCCCAGCAGCGCGAACTTCTCGACGCCCAGCTCTTCGAGGTAATAGTCGGTGGCCGGGATGGCCTGCTGGTTGGGAGCGGCGCCGGTGTAGAACACGTTTTTGGAGGACTCTTCGCCCTCATACTGCACCGGGTAGAACAGAAGGCCGTTCAGCTCTTCGATCACCGGCAGCACGGATTTGCGGCTTACGGAGGTCCAGTTGCCGAAGATCACATCAACCTCGTGGACGGTGAGCAACTCGCGGGCCTTTTCGGCAAAGAGCGGCCAGTCGGAGGCCGGGTCGACGACGACGGCTTCGAGATCGCAGCCCAGCAGGCCGCCCTTCTCGTTCTGGTCGGCGACCAGCATTTCCATTGTCTCTTTCAGCGTGGTCTCGGAAATCGCCATGGTGCCGGAAAGCGAGTGCAGCACGCCGACCTTGATCGGGCAGCTCACCTCTTGTGCCGAGGCGGCGCCGGCGGTGAGGCCGAGGGCCAGCACTGAGGCGGCGGTTTTCTTGAAAGTTGTCATTTCATCCCTCCGTTCGGGGCGTGCGGGCGGGCTTTTGGCAGCACGCATCGAGACCCCGGAACCAGTTCTTGTTGCCAATTGCGCGGGCGGTCCGCCTGATCTCCCTCAGCGGTGGCTGCGCACCCGGATGTGGCATCTGGGCCACCGTTGCCGGGCGAGGTCATGCTTTGTAGCGGAGCCCGAAAGGCGCAAATTTGCCGGTGCAGAAATGCAGCCCCCGCCCGGAAATGATTAAATCATGGGCGGCAAACTGGGTCATCGCCCAATTATTGCGCACAGCACTTGACCTGAGGACAAGAACCGCTCTCCCATGTGGTCAGCCGCCGGGCCGCATGGTGAAAACGGCGGCAGGATGCAGACGAGGGGACCGGCCATCACCATTGAGAGCAAGATAAGCGCGGTGCGGGCGAAACAGCCAAGGGCCGAAGGTGCGGCCCGGGTTTCGGCCCGGCGTGGCGCGGGGGGCAGCCGGATTGGTGATTTGCGGATGTCGGGGGCGCTAAAACTGCTGTTTCCGCAATCGCGGGGCGTGCTTCAGGCAATGCTGGTCAACTCGGCGGGCGGGATCACCGGGGGTGATCGCTTCAGGCTGGAGGCGGAGGCCGAGGCGGGCGCAGCGTTGAGCCTGACGACGCAGGCCGCCGAGCGGGCCTATCGCGCCCAGCCGGGAGAATGTGCCGAAGTGACGGTGCGGCTGAAAGCGGGCGCGGGCGCGGTGCTGCACTGGCTGCCGCAGGAAACCATCCTGTTTCAGGCCTGCGCGCTCAGGCGGCGGCTGCGGGTGGAGCTTGAGGGCGATGCGCGGCTGCTGTTGTGCGAGCCGCTGGTTTTTGGCCGCACGGCGATGGGCGAGAAGCTGACGGAAGGCTGGCTCAGCGACCGGGTGGAGCTGTTTCGCGACGGGCAGCGCACCTTTACCGATGCGACCCGGCTGGAAGGGGACATTTCTGCCCAGCTTGCGGGGCCTGCCACCGGCGCGGGCTGCCGAGCGTCGGCACTGGTGGTTTATGTTGGCGCGGATGCCGAGCATCAGCGCGATGCCCTGCGCCATGCCCTGCCCGAGGACGCACTGGCGGGCGCGTCGTTGATCGCACAAGATATGATGGTGGCCCGATTCCTTGGCCCCGATGGCTTTGGCCTGCGCCGCCTGCTGATGCCCGCGCTGGACCGGCTCAGCGGCAATACCCTTCCACGATCCTGGAGGCTCTAGAGAGATGCAACTCACCCCCCGCGAAAAGGACAAGCTCCTCATCGCCATGGCTGCCGAGGTGGCCCGCAAGCGGCTGGCCCGCGGCGTGAAGCTGAACCACCCTGAGGCGATTGCGCTGATTACGGACGCGGTGGTGGAGGGCGCCCGCGATGGCCGCTCGGTGGCCGACATGATGGAAGCGGGGGCGCAGGTGGTGAGTGCCGCGCAATGCATGGAGGGGATCGCAGAGATGATCCACGAGGTGCAGGTGGAGGCGACTTTTCCCGACGGCACCAAGCTGGTGACCGTGCATAACCCGATACGCTGAGAAGGACCGAGACATGAAATACGCCATTGCCCTGCTGGCCACCGCCTCCCCCGCCCTCGCCCATTCCGGCGCGCATTTGCACCCGCATGAGGCCAACTCTGCCCTGCCGTTGATGGCCGCGCTGGCGGTGATCGTGGCTGCCGGGTTTGCGGCCCTGCTCTGGAGCCGCAAATGATCCCCGGAGAGGTTATGACCGCGGAGGGCGAGATCGCGCTGAACGTGGGGCGCGAGGCGGTGACGCTGATGGTGGCCAACACCGGCGACCGCCCGGTGCAGGTGGGCAGCCATTATCATTTTGCCGAGACCAACGCGGCGCTCGACTTCGACCGCGACGCCGCGCGGGGGATGCGGCTGGACATTGCCGCAGGCACCGCCGTGCGGTTTGAGCCCGGGCAAGCGCGGGAGGTGCAGCTGATTGCGATTGGCGGTGCGCGGAAGATTTATGGCTTCAACCAGAAGGTCATGGGGGCGCTGGAATGAGCCCTGCTGCGCTGATCCGCCTGCAGATGCAGATGGCGGTGATGACCATGGAAGCCAGCGCCGTGATCTGGATGCGGATGATGGGCATGGCAGGGGCATGGAACGTGGCTGGCGGCGAGAACAGCCGGATGGTGCGCGAAAAGCAGGTGGCCTTTGTGAAGGCCGCGCAGGAGGCCTCGCTGGCCGCGATGGGGGGCCGCAACGTGGCCGCTGCCGCGCTGCGCCCGGTGCGGCGCAAGACCCGCTCGAACGTGTATCGGCTCGCCAAGCGGGGGCCGAAGCTGCGGTGAAGAGGTGACGGGAAGACCAACCGGAAAGGGAGTACTGAAAGATGTGTAATGCCTGCCTGATCGAGAACGTTCGCAAGAGCGCGATGAACCGGAGGAGCTTCTTTGCCCGCTCCGCCGCCGCCGGGGCCGCTGCGGTGGCTGCCGGGGCGATGGCCTCGAAGCCCGCGCTGGCGCAATCCAGCGGCAAGGTGGTGGACCTAACCTATACGCTGACGCCCGAGTTCCCGACCTTTGACGGGATGCCGGGGATCGAGATGGAGATCGACAAGGATTACGGGCCGGATGGCTACAAGGTTTGGAAGGTGAGCTTCTTCGAGCATTCCGGCACCCATATCGACGCGCCTGCCCACTTTGCCGAGGACAGTCACACGGTGGACATGCTGCCGCCCGAGAGCCTGATGTGCCCGCTCTGCGTGATCGACCTGAAGGCCAAGGCCGCCGAGGAGCCGAACGCGATGGTGGAGCCGGAGGATATCGAGGCATGGGTCTCGGCCAATGGCGAGATCCCCGAGGGCGCCTGCGTGGCGATGAAGTCGGGCTGGGGCGCGAAGATGGGCGATCCGTCGTTCCGCAATGACGGTGAGGGCAACTTCGCCTTTCCGGGCTTTGCCAAGGCGGCGACGGATATGCTGTTGGAGATGGGTGTGGCGAGCATCGGGGTGGATACGCTCTCGCTCGATCCGGGCAATTCGGCGGATTTTGCCGTGCATTACTCCTGGCTGCCAGCCGGGCGCTACGGGATCGAGAACATGGCGAACCTCGATGCGGTGCCCGCGAGCGGTGCGACTCTGTTTGTGGGCGCACCGAAGCACGGCGGCGGCACCGGCGGGCCGGCCCGCGTGATGGCGGTGGTCTGAATGGCGACGGTGCCCCTTTTGGCCGACGAGGAGCTATCACCCCGCGCGGCGGCGGTGTTTGCCGCGATCCGTGAGGCGCGGGGCACCGATTACGTCAACAACTTCTGGCGCGCGCTCGCCCATGACGAGGACGCGCTGGAGGAGACCTGGGGCAAGCTCTCGGTCCTGATGGGACCGGGGGCGCTCGACCCGCTGGTGAAGGAGATGATCTACGTGGCGGTGAGCACGGCGAACGGGTGTTCGTATTGCGTGCACAGCCATACGGCGGCGGCGAAGGGCAAGGGAATGAGCGAGGAGATGCACGCCGAGCTGATCCGGGTGATCGGCGCGGCGATGATGACTAACGGGATGGTCACGGCGCTGCAGGTGCCGGTGGATGAGGTGTTTGATGTGTGAGGGCTCGGGATGGCACGGAGGCTCGCGCCCGACCCGAGGGTGGGGGCGACAAGGTCGCGCCCGCCGTCGCGCGGAACGCGCGCCTTTGGCGCGACGGGGGCGGGTCGGGCGCGAGCCGGGGCTTCAGCCCCGGCACCACTTCAAGGTGATGTGCCGATGCCCATGACCCTTAAAGGCTCCTGCCGCTGCGGCGCTGTGAGGTTCTCGCTGCAAAGCCACACGCCTGTGCCCTACCAGCTTTGCTATTGCACCATCTGCCGCAAGACCGGCGGCGGGGGCGGCTATGCGATCAACATTGGCGGCATCGCCGAGACGATGCAGGTGGAGGGCGAGATGGCCGTTTACCGGGCAAAGGTGGAGCGCGGCGGGGTTTGCGAGACTTCGACGGGAGAGCGGAACTTCTGCCCGGCCTGCGCCAGCGAGCTTTGGCTGTTTGATCCGACATGGCCCGAGCTGATCCACCCGATGGCCAGCGCCATCGACACTCCCCTACCCCCTGCCCCCGCCCGGGTGCACCTGATGCTGGCCGACAAGCCGGACTGGGTGCCGCTGGAGGCGGGGCCGGAGGATGAAACCTATGACGCCTATCCCGAGCTTTCGCTTGAGGATTGGCACAAGAAACACGGCCTCTGGGCCGCCTGAAGGAGACCGAGATGGCCACCAGCATTCCCCGTTCCGACTATGCCGCGATGTTTGGCCCGACCACGGGTGACAAGGTGCGGCTGGCGGATACCGACCTGATCATCGAGGTGGAGAAGGACTTCACCACCTATGGCGAGGAGGTGAAGTTTGGCGGCGGCAAGGTGATCCGCGACGGCATGGGGCAGGCGCAGGCCACGCGGGCGGAGGGGGCGGTGGATACTGTCATCACCAATGCGCTCGTGCTGGACCACACCGGGATCTACAAGGCCGACATCGGGCTGAAGGACGGGCGGATTGCGGCGATTGGCAAGGCGGGCAACCCGGATACGCAGCCGGGGGTGGATATCATCGTTGGCCCCGGCACCGAGGCGATTGCGGGGGAAGGCAAGATCCTGACAGCGGGCGGGTTTGACAGCCATATCCATTTCATCTGCCCGCAGCAGATCGAGGATGCGCTGCATTCGGGGCTGACGACGATGCTGGGCGGCGGCACCGGGCCGGCGCATGGGACGCTGGCGACGACCTGCACGCCGGGGCCTTGGCACATCGGGCGGATGTTGCAGGCGCTTGATGGCGTGCCGATGAACATCGGGCTGGCGGGCAAGGGCAATGCTTCGCTGCCGGGCGCGCTGGTGGAGATGGTGAACGGCGGGGCCTGTGCGCTGAAGCTGCATGAGGATTGGGGCACTACCCCGGGGGCGATTGATTGCTGCCTGAGCGTGGCCGACGACATGGACGTGCAGGTGATGATCCACACCGACACGCTCAACGAGTCCGGCTTCGTGGAAAACACGGTGGCGGCGATCAAGGGGCGGACGATCCATGCGTTCCACACCGAGGGCGCGGGCGGGGGCCATGCGCCGGATATCATCAAGGTGTGCGGTGAGGAGAATGTGCTGCCCTCCTCCACCAACCCGACGCGGCCCTTCACGGTGAACACGCTGGAAGAGCATCTGGATATGCTCATGGTGTGCCACCACCTCGACAAGTCGATCCCCGAGGATGTGGCCTTTGCCGAGAGCCGCATTCGGCGCGAGACGATTGCGGCGGAGGACATTCTGCACGACATGGGGGCGTTTTCGATCATTGCCTCGGACAGTCAGGCGATGGGGCGCGTGGGCGAGGTGCTGATCCGCACATGGCAGACCGCCGACAAGATGAAAAAGCAACGCGGGCGGTTGGCGGAGGAAACCGGGGAGAATGATAACTTCCGGGTGCGGCGCTACGTGGCGAAATACACGATCAACCCGGCGATTGCCCATGGGATGAGCCATGAAATCGGCAGCATCGAGGTGGGCAAGCGGGCGGATCTGGTGCTTTGGAGCCCGGCGTTCTTTGGGGTGAAGCCGGAGATGGTGCTGTTGGGCGGGTCGATTGCGGTGGCGCAGATGGGCGATCCGAATGCCTCGATCCCGACGCCGCAGCCGGTGTATTCGCGCCCGATGTTCGCCAGCATGGGCCGCGCGGTGGAACGCTCGGCGGCGCTGTTCGTGAGCGAGGCGGCGATGGCGGGCGGCCTGCGCGGGCAGCTTGGGCTGGCGAAGGATTTGCTGGCGGTGAAGGGGACGCGGGGGATTGGCAAGTCCGACCTAAAGCTGAATGACGCGAAGCCGCAGATCGAGGTGCATCCGGAGACCTACGAGGTGCGGGCGGATGGCGAATTGCTCACCTGCGAGCCGGCGCGGGAGTTGCCGATGGCACAGCGGTATTTCATGTTTTGAGGGCAGGCAGCAGCTCATCAGGGCCTTACGGTCTCTCTTCGCAGCTGCGATGAGGACGGTAGGGACCGAAGTGACGCCCCGGATAGTGGGTGGTGGGCAGATTGCCCACCCTACGGCGCGGGTGGCGGTCGTCGCCCATCACAGGCTCAGGCGAAGCGCTCGATCACGTCGAATTCGTCTTCGTCCTCCGGCTGCACCGCAGGCTGGTTTTGCCTGGCGGGCCAGGTGACGACGGTAGTGCCACCGGTCTCACGATAGAACGCCGGGTCTTCGCGGATGTAGGCGGGCAGGCGGGAGGGGTCTATGACCTTTCGGGCGCTCTTGCGGATCGTCACGGTATAGGCCGCGCCTTCGACAACAACGTTGGGGCGGGCCTCAATCAGCGCGCGGCACAGCTCTGCCTCACAGGCCTTGAGCGCCTTCATCTGTGCCCGGATAGCGCCCAGCGCATCGGCCAGCGCGGTGGGGGCAGCGGGGCGGGCGGTGGCGGGGAATGATTCGATGCGGCTCATGGCCCGATGGTGGCGCAATTTCGGTTAACAGGGCGTTACCCTCCCACGGCCAGACTTGCCGCCAGCACATGGCTGCCCTGCGCCCCGGGCCCTTCCCCCCTGCCTGTACGATGTTAGATTGAATGCAAGGGAGGAAACCCTGCAACCCGAACGACAGACAAGGTTTCCGAATATGACATATCAAGCTACAGACGGCGCCGCCCAACCCGGCCTGCGCGCACGGCTCGACCGGTTTTTTGCTTCAGTCGGCATGGGCTTCAACGCCTATATGGAGAGCCGGTCGCGGATGCATCAGATCACCCGCCTCAACGCGCTTTCCGACCGGGAGCTGAACGCGATGGGCCTGAAGCGTGAAGACATTCCGCGGCATGTGTTCCGCGATCTGCTCTACAGCTGAGCCCCTGCCCTTCCATTGCGGGATTTTCCCGGTAGGCTCGGAGTGAAGCCTACCGGGAGTTTTGCTTTGCGCCACTCTGTTTGCCTCGGCCGCGCCTCCCTGGCCGCTGCCATAGCCGCAGCCGCCACAACCGTGGCTCTGCCCGCCCATGCCGCCTGCCCGGTGGGGGCCGATATGGGCAAGGGCATTCGGTTTGAGGTGGCGAATGGCGATGTGGAAACGGCCAAGCGGGCGGATGATGCGGGGCAGGTGATTTCGAGCTATGGCGCGGACGGGTATGCGAGCGTGGTGCGGCTGGCCCATGGGGTTTATCCGTTGGAGATTGCCTCGCTGAACGGCGGCGTTCCTGCCGGAACGCCGGAGACCTTTGCCTATGCCAGCTCCCCCCTGCCCGCGCCTGCGCCGGGGTTGGAGGTTTCGCTAGAGGTTACGGTGACAGGCGAGGCGACCAAGCGCGAGCGGCATGATTACAGCTTTGGTGCGGTGGTTACATGGACGCTTGGCAAATGCGCCTATGCGATGATTCCGGTTACGGCGCGGCACTTCAACCAAGCGGGCAAGGAAATGAGCCGGGAGGTTGCGCATTACTTCCCCGCGCTCGGCCATTCTTACCTTGCCTCCTACGCCGACGAGGAGAGTGAGGACGTTTATACCTATGTGAACGTGGAGGCCGTGCGATGACGCGGGGCATGGGACGTGCAGCGGCGCTGGTGCTTACGGCTGCGGTGACGGTCACGGGCGCGGCGGTTGCGGCGGCCTGTCCGCAGGCGGAGGATATGGCGCGCGGGGTGCGGTTGACGCTGACGGATGGCGAAACGGAGGTGTTTCGTGCCACCAGCGAGGTGCTGGTGGAGAGCCGGTTGAGCCAGGGCGCGGAGACAGCAACGCGGTTTACCTATGCGCGCGGCGTTTACCTTCTGGAATCCATTGATGTGACTGCCGCAGGCCCCCTGCCCGACACCCGCTCCACCTTCGCCCTTCCTGTTCTGCCCGCAGAGACGCCCGAGCCGCTGCCCGGCCATGGCTGGGGCGTGAAGATGGTGGCGACCTATTCCGGCGAGCCGGTGCCAGAGATGCTTGGCATCCGCTTTGGCGCCGAGGAAGAGGTTGTGATTGGCGACTGCCGTTACACGGCGGTGCCGGTGGAGCAGCGGATTTACGAGGATGGCGAGCTGGTGGCGCGGGAGACCCGCAGCTATCTGCCGGAGCTTGGCTTCAGCTATGCGGCCGCATGGTATGAGGATGACAACGTGGACCGCTATGAATACGTCTCCATCGAAGCGGTGGATTGAGCCCGGCGGCACATGGGCGGCGACACTGGCGGCGCGAGAGGATGGAGAGAGATTATGGCAGAGCTTGAGACGGCGCAGGAGGTGCGGCGCGGCGGTGGCGTGGAAGCGGGCGACCGGGTGCGGCTGAGTTACGATGCGCGGTTCTTGCGGCGCAAGGTGCTGGTGACGGAGGCCGGAGCGCGGGTGCTGGTGGATTTGCCCCGCACGACATCGCTGGATGCGGGCGATGCGCTGGTGCTTGCGGGCGGCGGGCTGGTGGCCGTGGAGGCGGACCGGGAGCCGCTGCTGGAAGTGCGCGGCGCAGAGCTGGTGCGGCTGGCTTGGCACATCGGCAACCGGCACACCCCCTGCCAGGTGGAAGAGGGGCGGCTGCTCATTCAGCGCGATCACGTGATGGCCGACATGCTGGCCCGCCTCGGCGCCGAGGTTGCGGAGGTGGAAGAGCCGTTTACGCCCGAAGGCGGGGCCTATGGGGAGGGGCGCACGCATGGGCATGACCATGGGGCGCAGCATGGACCGGAGGGGCATGACCACGGACATTCCCACGGGCATGGTCACGACCACGGGCACGGGCACGGGCACGGGCATAATCACGGGCACGGGCATGAACACGCGCATGAGAGCTGAGGCCGCGAACCCCGGCGCGGCGGCGGCGGATGTTCTGCGGTTGGCGCAGTGGTTTTCGCCCGGCTTTCCCGTTGGGGCCTTTGCATGGTCTCACGGGCTGGAAGCGGCGCTCGCAGAGGGCCGGCTGGACCGGGACGGTGTAGAGCACTGGCTGGAGGGCATTCTGACCGATGGCGCGGGCCGCGCGGATGTGGCGCTGTTGGCCGAGGCCCACGGAGCAGAGGGCGCGGCGCTGGGTGAGGTGGATGCGCTAGCGCGGGCCATGGCCCCCTCGGCGGAGCGGCTGGCGGAAACGGTGGAACAGGGCACGGCCTTTGCCACCACTGTCTCAGCACTCTGGCCGGAGCTGCCGGTGGAGCCTGCGGCCTACCCGGTGGCCGTGGGCCGGGCCGCGGGCCTGCATGGCCTGCCGCTGGAGTTGACGGCGGTGATGTATCTGCAAGCCTTCATCGGCAACCTCGTGGCCGTGGCGACCCGCGCGGTGCCGTTGGGCCAGACCGAGGCGCAGGAGATCCTCGCCCGTCTGACGGGGCGCTGTGAGGCGGTGGCGCAGGCGGCAATTGCCGATGGGCTGGAGGGCATGGGCACGGCGAGCTTTGCCGCCGATGTGGCGGCGATGCGGCATGAGGCGCTCTATTCCCGCGTGTTCCGAAGCTGAGGCGCCTTGGTGGCCTCGCTGCGCTCGGCGGAGGGCCTCTTCGGCTGCGCCTCATCGGCGGGGCATGTTGCGCCGTGATCGCCTCAAAGCCTGGCCGCACCTGGGCTGCGCCCGCGGGATTGAGTATTTGCAGCAAGAAAATGAGCATTGCTGTGCGTTTGGACAAGCTTGCGCGCCTTCAGAGGCCGTGGGAATGATGGGGCGATGACCCTGCTTGCGCTCCTTTTGTCCTTGGTGTTGACCGTGTTTGCGGCTCTGCATGTGCGACAGGCGCTTGGGGGCCGGATTGCCTGCGTGGTGGAGCGGATGGCGGGGCTGGTCTTTGCGGCGCTCGGCGCTGGATTTCTCATTCTGACCTATGGAGCTTTGACATGACCCGGATGAACGGACCTTTGCGGATTGGCATTGGTGGCCCTGTGGGGGCGGGCAAGACGACGCTGACGGGCGCGCTGGCCAAAGCGCTTGCGCCGCGCCATTCGGTTGGGGTCATTACCAACGATATTTACACCCGCGAGGATGCGGATGCGCTGGTGCGGGCGCAGATCCTGCCTGCGGATCGGATCATCGGGGTGGAAACGGGCGGGTGCCCGCATACGGCGATCCGTGAGGATGCCTCGATCAACCTTGCGGCCGTGGCGGAGATGCAAAAGCGGCACCCCGATTTGGAGGTGGTGCTGATCGAGAGCGGGGGCGACAACCTTTCGGCCACCTTCTCGCCGGAGCTCGCGGACCTGACGATTTACGTGATCGACGTGGCAGCGGGCGAGGAAATTCCGCGAAAGGGAGGGCCGGCGATTACCAAGTCGGACATTCTGGTGATCAACAAGACGGACCTTGCGCCCCATGTTGGCGCCTCGCTGGAGGTGATGGAGCGGGATGCGACGCGGATGCGGGCGGGGCGGCCGTTTTTCTTTTGCGCGATGCGCCATGGCGAGGGCGTGGAGGCGGTGATTGGCGAGATCCGGGCGCTGAGCGGGCTGGGCGAGGTGGCGGCGGAATGAACCCGCTTTATGACGCGCTGATTGCGCCCTGCGCTGGGCGCGAGGGCGGTTTTTTGCTGCGGGCGGATGGCTCGGTGCTGCTTGGGTATCGCGATTTTCATGCCGCCGTGGGGCGCTATGCCAATGCGTTGGTCAGCCTTGGGCTGGAGCCGGGTGACCGGGTGGCGATGCAGCTGGAGAAGAGCCCGGAGATGCTGGCGCTGGTGGGCGGCTGTATTGCCGCTGGGCTGGTGTTTTTGCCGCTGAACACGGGGTATCCGGTGGCGGAGCTTGAATATTTTGTCGAGAACTCGGGGGCGCGGCTGTTTTTGTGCGACCCAGGCAAGCGGGAGGCGCTGGGCGCGCTGGAGGCTTTTGCGAGGGTTGAGGCCCTCGGGCCGGGAGCGGCGGGGAGCTTTGCGGCGCTGGCGGCGGGAGCTTCTGCCGAGTTTGCGCCGGTGGCGCGGGGCGAGGATGACCTTGCGGCTTTCCTTTACACCTCGGGGACGACGGGGCGCTCGAAGGGGGCGATGATCAGCCACCGGAACCTGCTGAGCAATGCGCGGGTACTGGTGGAGGCCTGGAGATTTACCGGCGAGGACGTGCTGCTGCATGCCTTGCCGATCTTTCACACCCATGGGCTGTTTGTGGCGACCAATGTGGCGCTGCTGGCGGGTGCGCCGCTGATCTGGTTGGAGAAGTTTGACGTGGCGCAGGTGCTGGAGGCGCTGCCACGGGCGACGGCGATGATGGGGGTGCCGACGTTTTACACCCGGCTGCTGGAGGATGCGCGGTTTGGGCGCGAGTTGGCGGGGCATATGCGGCTGTTCATCTCCGGCTCTGCGCCGATGCTGGAGGAGACGCATCGGCAGTTTGAAGCGCGCACCGGGCAGCGGATCTTGGAGCGCTACGGGATGACCGAAACCAATATGCTGACTTCAAACCCCTATGAGGGCGAGCGGGTGGCGGGCACCGTGGGGAGGCCGCTGCCGGGCGTGGAGTTGAAGGTGTGCGACCCGGTGAGCGGCGACGCCTTGCCGGATGGCGAGGTGGGGATGATCGAGGTGCGCGGGGAGAATGTGTTTGGCGGTTATTGGCAGATGCCGGAGAAGACGGCTGCCGAGCTGCGCAAGGATGGGTTCTTTATCACCGGCGATTTGGGCGTGATGGATGAGCGTGGGTATCTGAGCATCGTCGGGCGCGGGAAAGACCTTATCATTTCGGGCGGTTACAACATCTACCCCAAGGAAGTGGAGGCTGTAATCGACGATGTGGCGGGCGTGCTGGAAAGCGCGGTTGTAGGCGCGCCGCACGCCGATTTTGGTGAGAGCCCGGTGGCGGTGATCGTGGCGGAGCCGGGGGCGTCAGTGGATTTGGACGTGGTGCAGGCGGCGCTGGGGGAGGCGCTGGCGCGGTTCAAGCATCCGCGGCACTTCGAGCTGGTGGAGGCGCTGCCGAGGAACACCATGGGCAAGGTGCAGAAGGCGGCGCTGCGGGAGAGGTACGCGGGGGTATTTGCGGGATGAGCAGGAAGATTGCGGCGAGGCCGGAAGAGCTGGCGAGCTTTGAGCAACTCACCTCGATGTCGGGGCTGGCCTTCATGCGGGGCATTCTCAGCGGGGAGATTGCGGGGCCGCCGATTTCGCAGGTGATGACCTATTGGCTTGATGAGGTGGAGGACGGGCGCGTGGTGTTTCGCGGTGCGCCGGAGTTTGCCCATGCTAACCCGATGGGCGGCACCCATGGCGGCTGGTATGGCACGCTGCTCGACAGCTGCATGGCCTGCGCGGTGATGACGAAGGTGCCGCAGGGCAGCTGGTATACGACGTTGGAATACAAGGTGAATATCACCCGCGCGATCCCGGTGGGCTGCGAGGTGCTGGCGATTGGCGAGACCCAGCATGTGGGGCGCTCGACCGGCGTTGCGCGGGGCGAGATCGTGGGTGTGGAGGACGGGCGGACTTATGCGACCGGGTCGACGACCTGCATGATCATGACGCGGTGAGGGGCCATCAGGAGGCCTTGGCGAAGCTCTCGTGGATGAACTTCTTGTCGCAGTAGCCGCATTCGACTTCGCCGGTTTCATGGCTGAGCGACAGCCAGACCCGGGGGTGGCCAAGCGCCCCTTCGCCGCCATCACAGGCGACGCGCCAGGCGGAGACCACTTCGGTTTCGGGGGCGTCGATCGGCATGTGTTGTCTCCTTGCGGGGGTCGCTGGGGCGGGCCAGAATTGGGGGCGAAAATAGCAGGATGGGGGTATGGCGCAAGTGGGCAACGGCATTGAAGATGCGCGGTGGCTTGTCGCGCCAACGGAGCGCGCGCGGCCCTTTCTGCGGCTGATGGCGGAGGCGGGCGCGGCGATGGGGGGCCGGGTGGTGGCAGAGCCGCTGCATGGGCGGTTCGGGTTTTTCATCGCGGCAAGCGGGCGGGCGCATCCGGTGCATGGGGCCGCCCTTGGGCTGAACAGCGATGCGGCGGCGCGGCTGGCGGGCGACAAGGATTATGCCGCAAAGGCGCTGGCCTACGCGGGCGTGCCGGTGCCCGAGCATGTGATTGTGTTGGCGGGCCGCGATGCGGCGCCGGGGCTGGCATGGGCGCGGGAGGAGAGCGGCTTTCCGCTTTGGGTGAAGCCGAATGACGGCCACGGCGGCGAAGGCGTGGTGCGGGTGGCGGATGCCGATGCGCTGAGCGAGGCGATGGTGCCGCTGCGTGTGGCGGACCGCCATGTGCTGCTTCAGGTGGATGTGCCGGGCCGGGAGTTTCGGGTGATGGTGCTGGAGGGGCGCGTGGTGCTGGCCTACGAGCGGGTCGGCCCCGACGGCGGGCCGGGCAACCTTTCAGCCGGGGCGGTGGTGCGCGAGGGCGGACCGGGGCCGGAGGCTGAGGCGCTGGCGGTGCGGGCGGTGGAAGCGCTTGGCCTGCGGTGGGGCGGCGTCGATGTGATTGTGGGAGAAGAAGCGGTGGTGCTGGAGGTCAACGCCGCGCCGGGGTTGGATGCCTATGCAGCGAGCGGGCCTGAGCAATGGGAGGCGGCGCGGCATGTGATTGGCGCCGCGCTGGAGGCTTTGGCGCGGTAGGCGGCGTTTGAAAATGGGGTTTGGAGGTGGGCAGATTGCCCACCCTACGGGCGATGGGGCGGGGTGCGCCCCGGATTAGGCGGGGTTGAGCATTCGGCCAAGGGGGCGGCCGCCGAGGACGTGGACGTGGAGGTGGGGCACCTCCTGAACGCCGTGGGATCCGGCGTTGGAGATGAAGCGGCAGCCCTCGGCGTGCGCCTCGACCCCTTCCATCTCGCAGACCTTGCCGACGGCGCGGGTGAAATCGACGATCTCGGCCTCGCTGGCCGCTTGCGCGAAGTGGTCGTAGCTCACGTAGGCGCCCTTTGGAATGACCAGAACATGAACCGGGGCTTGCGGATAGAGATCACGGAAGGCGAGGCTGTGCTCGGTTTCCAGCACTGTGTCGTTTGGGATCTCACCGCGCAGGATCTTGGCGAAGATGTTCTCGGGGTCGTAGCTGTAGCCCATGAGCCGGGGCCTCCTCAGTCGGTAAAGAGATGCGGCGTGGAGGCAATTTCCCACGCGGTGTCGATCGGGATGTCGAAAAAGCGGGCGAGCGGGGGCACGTTCTCTTCAACGCTGGCGCTTTCGCGGATGCGGTCGAGGTGCTCGAAGCCGGCGTCGCGGATGCGCTCTTTTTCAAAAACGATATCGTAGCGGATTGTCGGCAGCAGCCGCTCCAGCGTGTCTTGCGGTGTCTGGTCGCCTGCCAAACCGACGCGGCGGGCGTGGCCGAGCAGGTAATCGTCGGTGAAATCGCACTCGATATCGAGCATCTTGGTGACGGATTTGTCGGAGTGGAAATCCTGCATCAGGTCGATGTTGGAGGGATCGAGGCAGATCACCAGCCTGTCACTGTCGTGGTAGTCGAACAGCATCCGCATCAGCGCACGGCGGTGGCGTGTGCGCTTTTCCAGCGTGGTCTGGATCCCGCCGAGATCGGGCAGATCGGTGCCCTCTTCGTTGAACAGATATTCGATGACCGGAATGTTGGTGGTGGCCCGCACCCGCTCGCAGAGGCGCTTGGCGACGTGCCACTTTTTGCACAGGACGATCATCAGCTCGCGGCCACGGCCAAGGCTGGCCTCGGTCTCCCAGAAGCGGGGCGCAAAGCGGCGCCCAATCCGGCCCCGCCCGGAGAGGAAATGGAACAGCCGCCGCCCCTCGTTGGATATCTGAAACTCCTGCCCTTCGGAGGCGTAGAGCATGCCCAGCCGTTCCTTGAGCTCACTCGCCTCGGGGCTGATCTTGCGGGCGAAGAGAAAATCCTGGCTCAGCAGCAGGTCGTAATGGTCGTTATAGAAGGTGACCGGCATGCCGTAGTCGGTGAACATCAGGAAGGTCAGGGTGCGGCAGCGGATCTCGTTCTCGGGGACGAGGTGGCGCACGATGGTTTGGAAGAAGGTTTCATCCGGGATCCATGTGGAGCGGAAGAAGCGCATCACGTCGCGGCGCTGGCGGGTGAACTCCAGCACCCATTCCACCGTGCGGCGGCGCAGGCACCACCATTGCGAGCCGATCATCATCTGCAGATCGCCGGGTACATTGCGCGAAAGACCCATGGCGCGTTGCAGCTCAAGGCTTTTGTAGAACAGCCATTTGTTCTTTCGTTCGTTGAGGAAGTGGCGGTAGATCAGCCGCTCCTCCTTCATCCCCGTCTTGATCCAGTCGGAGTTGAAGTAATCGAAGCTCTCGATGTAGTCGGCGTCTTCCCGGTCGAGGAACTCATGGGCGTATTCAGCCGATTTAATGGCCTGGCAATCGCCCGAGAGCATGTAGAAATGGGTGGCACGTGGGAAGGCCTCGACCGCAGATTCCACGGTGTTCAACGTGGCCTGCACAAGGCTCCACTCGCCCCAGCCGCACTTGATCCGCTTGCGGGCGAAAGTGACGTTCGGGTTGTCCTTCAGGGCGTCGCGGATACGGTTGAAATGTTCGGGCTTGGAGCGGGCATCGAAGTGAATCGCCATGAAGTCGCCCACCGCCGTCAAGCTGCGGGCCTGCGCGATAACCGCGTCTGGATCCTTGTGACAGAGGAGGATGTAGGCGATTCTGGCCAATGTGGAAACTTTCTGCCCTGTTTTGAAACCACTGTTTAGGGTTAGTAGCGTAACCAAACATTGAAAAGACAGGGTTTCCTTGTAAATTTCCGCGACAATGATGCCGCAAGAGCAACTTGTGGCCGATTGCATTTCTGGAGGCAGTAAATCATGGGCTTTCCCGGCACGTGGATGACCGAGAGTGAGAGCGTTGTGTACCGCGTGGTGCCCAAGTGCGCCTGTTCGACGATCGGGCAGATCATGTTCTACTCAGATCACGGCAAGTTTTTTGACGGCGATATTCATGACAGCACAAGCGGGCTGCACAAATGGGCGCAGGAAGAGAGCCAGCCGCTGATCGAGGCAAATGTGACGGCGCATCAGAGCTACGCCTTCACCTGCGTGCGCAATCCCTACACGCGGATATTGAGCAGCTTCTTCGACAAGATCTGCGGCATCCAGCGCAACGGCAAGCGCTACCGGGGCAAGCTGGTGCCGATGCTGATCCAGAAATACGGGATCGAGGTTGGCTCGCCGGAAGACGAGTTTGACTTCGACCAGATCAAAAGTTTCCGCCGGTTTCTGCTGTTTGCGCGCGACACCATTCGCTGGCGTCGCCCGATGGACCCGGACATTCACTGGAGCGCGATGGCCGGGCACGTGAGCACCTTCATCGTGAACGGTGGCACCTATGACAACATCTTCTGGACCGAGAAGTTCAACGAGGGGATGCAATCGGTGCTCGACGAGATCGAGGTGCCGCATGAGGTGAATATCGAGGACATTCCCAGATTTAACGAGAGCGAAGGGCACGGGCCCAAGCGGGCGCATCCGGTGGAAGATTACTTCGACGACCTGTCGATGCATCTCGTTTACGAGATCTACAAGCGGGACTTTCACCTGTTCAAATACGATTTCGAGAACCCGGGCAACAAGATGCCCACCGGCGAGATCGACCTTGAGGAGGTGCATGCCAAGCTGGGCGACTGACCGATCCGCCGCGCGGGGATGCAGCCTCGCACGGGGGGCTGTCTGCCCCCCCGAACCCCCCGAGGAATATTTACAGGACAAATGAGGGGGCGGGTAAGGACTTGTTAACCAAGCTGGTGAAGACTGGGGCCACGGTACAGCCGGGGACGGCGATGACCGTGGACCGATGAGAGCCTTGCTCTGTCAGGGGCGGGTGCTGCCAAGTGCGGCGCCCGCCTTCTTCTTTTGGCATCTCATTGGTTCTGAAAATATCCTCGCCGAAGGCCTGTATCTCTTTTGGCCTGCCCTTCGTGCCGGGCGCTCACGGCGTGGGGGCGTTCTGCCTTAGAGCAGATCCGCGTCGTGGAAGACTTCGCGCAGCGGGCGCTTGGGGCGGGGGCCGATGTGGCGGATGACTTCTGCCGCCGCCGTCACGCCCATGCGGCCTGACATTTCCAGCGTTTGGCCTGTGGCGAGGCCATAGAGGAAGCCGGCGGCGAACTGGTCCCCTGCGCCGGTGGCATCCACCGGCGTGACCTTCTCGACCGGCACCTCGACGCGCTCGCCCTCGCGGATCAGGATCACCGGGTCGCCCGAGCGGGTGCAGACCACGACGGGGCAGATCATTGCCGCCTCATCGAGCGCGGTCTGGAGGCTTTCGGTCTGGTAGAACGATTTCCACTCGGCCTCGTTGCCGATGGTGTAATCCATGTCGTTTTCGATCAGTTCGCGGAAGCTGTCGCGGTGGCGATCCACACAGAACGGGTCTGACAGGGTGATGCCCGCCTTGCCGCCCGCGTGGTGGCAGGCATTGGCGGCGGCCATGAAGGCGCGTTTGCCCTTGTCCTTGTCGAAGAGGTAGCCCTCGAGGAAGAGGTAGCGGGTGTTCTTCATCACAGAGACGTCCACGTCATCCTCGCCGAACTCGGCGCCGCAGCCGAGGTAGGTGTTCATCGAGCGTTCGCCATCGGGGGAGACGAAGATCATCGAGCGGGAGGTGGGGGGCTGGGAGGCGTCATCGACTGGCGGATTGGGGAAGGTGGTGCCTTCGAGCTCCATGTTCTCGGCGTAGAAGCGGCCCAGCGCGTCATCCTTCACCCGGCCGACGAAGGCGGTGGCCAGCCCCAGCGTGCCCAGCCCCGCCAGCGTGTTGGCCACCGAGCCGCCCGGGGTTTGCACCCGGTCGGTCATTGCGGCGTAGAGCACCTCGGCCCGCTTGCGCTCCACCAGCTGCATGATTCCCTTCTCGATGCCCATGTTATCCAGAAAGCTGTCATCGCCATGCGAGATCACATCGACGATCGCGTTACCGATGCCGACGACGTCATATTGAGTGGTCATTCAGGTGTCTCCGTGATGATGGCGTCTATTTCGGTTTCCACCAGCCAGTCGGGTTCCACGAAGGCGGAAACCTCGACAACGGTGAGGACGGGGCGGATGGCGGAGAAGATCTCGCCATGCACTTCGGCGGCCTCCCTCCAGCGGCTGATGTCGGTGAGCATGAGGCGGCAGCGGGTGACGTGCTCTGGCCCCGCGCCCGCCTCGGCCAGCGCCTTCAGGCTGATCTCGAAGCAGCGGCGGGTCTGCGCGGCCACGTCGCCGACCCCGTGGGTGCCGCCGCCCTCGGCTATGGGCGCGGTGCCCGCGACCGACACATGGTTGCCCACCCGCACGGCACGGGAGAAGCCCATGATCGGCTCAAGGTAGGAGCCGGAAGAGACAAGGGTGCGACTCACAGGGTCTTCTCCTCGTAAAGGCAGATGTCACGGATGAGGCAGGTGCCGCAGAGCGGTTTGCGGGCCTTGCAGGTGTAGCGCCCGTGCAGGATGAGCCAGTGGTGGGCGTGTTGCTGGTACTCGGCGGGGATCCGGTCTTCGATCGCGCGTTCGACGGCTTCGACGTCCCTGCCGGGGGCGATGCCGGTGCGGTTGCCGACGCGGAAGATGTGGGTATCGACCGCCTGCGCCGGGTGTTTGAACCACATGTTGAGCACCACGTTGGCGGTTTTGCGGCCCACGCCGGGGAGCGAGACAAGCGCCTCGCGAGAACTGGGCACCTCGCCGCCGTAGTCATCCACGAGGATCTGGCTCAGCTTCATCACGTTCTTCGCCTTCTGGCGGAAGAGGCCGATGGTTTTGATGTGCTCGGTGAGGCCGTCGAGCCCGAGGTCGAGCATCTTTTGCGGCGTGTCGGCCACCTCGAAGAGTGCGCGGGTGGCCTTGTTGACGCCCACGTCGGTGGCTTGGGCCGAGAGCGCCACGGCAACGACCAGCGTGTAGGCGTTGGTGTGCTCCAGCTCGCCTTTGGGCTCGGCCTCTTGCGCGGCGAAGCGGGCGAAGACCTCGGAGATCTGGTGGTATGTCATGACGGGCGCAGGCATCGCCTTCCTATGCCCTGCCCGGCCCGCTCCCGCAAGTTCCGGGTCGCCCTGTGCGGCGATGCGGCTTAGCTGTAGGCTTGAAGGAGATGCGGCGATGAATGCACCCGTGAGAGAGATGGAAGAGAGCTACCACTACCAGGTGATGCGCCGGGCGCTCGATGTGATCGACGGGGCCGAGGGCAATTTGACGCTTGAGGCGCTTGCGGGGGAGATGCGCATGAGCCAAGCGCATTTTCAGCGGTTGTTCAGCCAGTGGGTTGGGGTGAGCCCGAAGCGGTATCAGCAATATCTGACCCTTGGCCACGCCAAGGCGCTGCTGCGCGAGCGGTTTACCACGTTGGAAGCGGCCGATGAGGTGGGGCTGAGTGGCTCAGGGCGGCTGCATGACCTCTTCCTGCGTTGGGAGGCGATGAGCCCGGGCGAGTATGCCAAGGGCGGTGCGGGGCTGGAAATTCGCTGGGGATGGTTTGAAAGCCCTTTCGGCCCGGCGTTGGTGATGGGGACCAAAAAGGGGATTTGCGGCATTGCGCTGGCCGCCGAGATGGGGCCGGAGGCGGCGATGGACGACCTGCGGGGGCGCTGGCCGGGGGCTGTCTTTACGGAAGATCCGATGGCATTGCGGCCTTGGGTGCAGAGCGCCTTTGGGGCTGAGGGCCGGGTGGAGGAGACGCCGCTGTTTTTGATCGGCGCGCCGTTTCAGATCAAGGTCTGGGAGGCGCTGATGCAGGTGCCGACGGGCCATGTGACGACCTATTCGGAGATCGCCAAGGCGGTGGGTAACCCGCGTGCCGTAAGGGCCGTGGGCACGGCGGTGGGGCGCAATCCGGTGAGCTTTTTGATCCCCTGCCACCGGGCGATGCGCAAATCGGGCGGATTGGGCGGCTATCATTGGGGGCTGCCGGTGAAGCGGACGATGCTGGCGTGGGAAGCTGCGCGGCGCGAGGGGTTGGCGGCTAGCTGAGCGGGGCGGCGCGGAGGTGCCTGCGCCGGGGCGTATCACCCCCTGACTCACGTCATGTGACATCGAGGTGCGTGGCTGAAACATTGCCGCCCCGTCTCTGGCAGGTTTCCGCTCACAGGCGGCAGATCACGTAAAATCCAGTTGGCTATGTCACGTTTTAACGGAACGAAGCGCTCAAGAGGGCGTTAAGGCCTCAATGTCCATGGGGACCACTCGATAAAACAAGGACTGTAGCAGACATGATCCGCAATTCACTGATGATTTCCGCCGCCACCGTGACCCTTCTTGCAGGGTGCGAAGGCGTTGGCCCGAAAACCCAGAACGGGGCCCTTGCCGGCGCTGCCGTGGGCGCGCTGGCTGGCGTGGCACTGGGCGATGACGAAGAGAGCCGCCGCCGCGGTGCCGTGCTTGGCGCGGCCGTGGGTGCAGGCGTGGGCGGTGCCATTGGCGCGCAGCTCGACAAGCAGGCCCGCGAGCTGGACCAGAACCTCGACGGACGGATCGACGTGGTGAACACCGGCGACCGGCTGATTGTGACCATGCCGCAGGACATCCTTTTCGCCACTGACAGCACCGCGCTCTCTGCCGTGCTTCAAGATGACCTTTACACGCTGGCCCGTTCGCTGAACGACTATCCGAACACCACCGTGCAGGTGATCGGCCATACCGACAGCACCGGCGCTGCCTCTTACAACCAAGACCTCTCGGAGCGCCGTGCGCTGGCCGTTCGGGGCGTGCTGCTGAATGGTGGCGTCTCCTCCGGGCGTGTTCAGGCGATCGGGCGTGGCGAGAGCCAGCCGGTTGCAACAAACCAGACCGTATCTGGCCGCGCCGCGAACCGCCGGGTTGAGATCATCATCATCCCGAACAGCTGACGCATTTCGGATCGGGGCCTGTCCCTGCCCCGTTCCGTCTTCGCTCCCGCCGCCCCTATGGCGGGGGCACCTTGCCCCCTCCCCCCGGAACGTGGTCAAATCAACTGACCAATTCCGGGGGGCTTTTTCATGCCGTTCCAACCTGTCGCTGCCGCCCGCCTGAGCGAGGCCGTGGTGGAGCAGATCGAGCTGTTGATCCTGCGCGGCGTGCTGCGCCCGGGAGAGCGGCTGCCTGCAGAACGTGACCTTGCCGAGCGCATGGGCGTGTCGCGGCCCTCGCTGCGCGAGGCCTTGGGCAGCCTGCAGGAAAAAGGGTTGCTGGAGGCGCGGGCGGGCGCGGGTGTGTTTGTGGCCGAGGAGTTGCGCTCTGTCTTTCCGCCGGCGCTGGTGCGGCTGTTTGCCGGGCACCGGGAGGCGGTGGTGGACTACATCGGCTTTCGTCGCGATCTGGAGGGGCAGGCTGCCGAGCGGGCGGCGGTGCATGGGACCGAGGCGGACCATGCGGTGATTGCCCGCGCGCTGGAGGCGATGGAGGCGGCCCACGGGCGACGCTCCAGCGCCGAGGAAGAGGCAGAGCTGGATGCGGGCTTTCACATGGCGATTTTGGAGGCGGCGCATAACGTGGTGCTGTTGCACATGATGCGGGCGATGTTCGGGCTGCTGCGGGAGGGCGTTTTCTACAACCGGCAGATCATGTTTCGGAACCAGCCAACGCGCAGCCGCTTGCTGGAGCAGCATCGCTCGATTGCCGCAGCGATCCTTGGACGCGACCCGGCGGCGGCACGGGCGGCTGTGGAAGCGCATCTGGACTTTGTGGAGCAGGCGCTGGCCGAGCAGGTGAAGGCCGAGGGCCATGAGGCTGTGGCCCAGCAGCGGTTGGAGAAGATGGGCGGCGCGTAGCGGCCTGCAGCTATGGTGAGATGATACGGTGATGCGCTGGTGGGCAGATTGCCCACCCTACGCGAAGGCCTCCCGCCATGTGGGCAGCGTATCTCCCTTGGCGGGTGTGGCGGCATAGACGCCCCGGGCGATGGCGCGTGCAAGGCAGGTGGCGGCGGCGTGGCCGATGCGCAGACTGTCCCAATCCGGGTCTGTCAGGGCCTTGCGGCCGGTGGCTGCACCGAAGACGAGATCGCCATCAAACGGGGTGTGCGAGGGCACGAGGGCGCGGGCCATGCCATCATGAGCGGCCACGGCCATGCGCTGACATTGCGCGGAATCGAGCGCCGCATCGGTGGCGACGATGGCGATGGTGGTGGCCTCGCCTGCCAGTTTTTCCAGCGAGGGCTCAAAGCCCGGGTCTGTTGTTTCGGGGCCGCCGAGACCGCCGAACTCGCCCGCCATCTCCCAGGCCCCGGCCCAGAAGCGGGGGCCGCGGCCCTCTACCGCCGAGCCAACCGCGTTGACCCCGACGACCGCGCCCACGGTGATGCCGCTCTCCAGCACCAGCGAGGCAGAGCCGAGCCCGCCTTTCAGCGTGGCCGTGGTCGCCCCGGTGCCGCAGCCCACGGAGCCGAGTTTGAAGGTGGTGCCTGCCGCGTCGAGTGCCATGCGGCCGAGGGACTTGTAGGGATTGTCCTTCCAGCCCTTGTCGCCGCCGTTGAGCAGATCGAAGAGGATCGCGCCGGGCACGATGGGCACCACCGCCTCGCCCACCTGATAACCCTTCCCTTGTGCGCGCAACCCGTCGGCCACGCCCGAGGCGGCATCGAGCCCGAAGGCGGAGCCGCCGGAGAGCACCAGCGCATCGACCTTTTGCACCAGCTTGTCGGGGGCGAGCAGATCTGTTTCCCGGGTGCCGGGCGCGCCGCCCATGACGTGGACGGCAGCGGTGAAAGGATCATCCCCCACCAGCGCGGTGACGCCGGATTTGACCTGTGCGTTGGTGGCATTGCCGACGCGCAGCCCGGCGACATCGGTGATGAGATTGCGTGGACCCGGTTTCATCGTTACCCCTTCGTTCCCTTGCGGGATGTTCAAGCGGGTTTGCAGGCGCGGCGCAAGGGGGCGCGGCCCTTCGTTGTGCTGCACGGCGATGCGAGAGGGGGATGGGGCGGCGCGATCAGGCGGGGATGTCGAAGGCGCCATGGTAGCTGAGGCGGGGGGTATCGGTGAGGCGGAAAGGGTAGCCGCCCATCGCCCGCTCGTCGATCACCACCACGGTGTCGGCCCCGGCGGTGATGTGGCGCACGTCGAGCAGGGTTTCGTCGGAAAAGATCTGCTCCAGCAGAGGCTCCAGCCCGGCGCCGTGGCCCATTTGCACATAAGCCGGGTCGATGAAGGCTTCGGGGAGGTCAACGGTGAGCGGCGCGGGCGCGTCGGCCACGGGGCCCTCCATCGGGGCCATGACGTAGCTCATCGCCTCTGGCTCGTTGCCGAAGGTGCCGGAAAACAGGTGCACGCGGCGGCGGCCTGCCAGCGGCGGGGCCGGGCGGCGCGCCTCGCGGCGGGGGGCGAGGCCGAAGAGACGAAGAAGGAAACGGCGCATGGGCCACCCTAGCCGCCCGCCTGGGCGGCGGGCAAGCAGCGCGACGCCAGCGGCAGGCCCAGCAGGAAGAGCGCGAAATAGCTTGCGGTGAGCAGTTGCGGAAAGAGCCACCCTTCCGCGTCTGGCCCGAGGGTGCCGATCCAACCCAGCAACAGCAGGCACAGCGCGATCGCCACGGCAACACCGCCGCTGGCCCCGCGCGCCCAAAGGGGCTGGGCGCGGTGCCGGTCGAGCCAGGGCAGAGCGACCCAGACCAGCAGGGACAGGCCGAGGGCGGCGAGCCCTGTCAGCTTGCCCGGCAGAGCGCGGAGGACGCCATAGAACGGCAGCAGCCATGGGTCTGGAAGGATGTGGGCCGGTGTGGAGAGCGGGGACGCAGGCAGATGCGTGGGCGCGGTCGATTGCATGATGTCGTCCACGGAGGCGAAAGGGTTTGGCGCGGCGGCAGGGGCTGGTGGGAAGAGGACCGGCAGGACTATGGCGGCGAGGGCCAGCCCGAGCCAGAGCACGCCGGCTGCGACTGCGAGGCGCCCACCAGAGGGGTGCCTGCGCCAGACGTGGGTGAGGTGCCAGATCAGCGCCGCAAGCAGGGCGAGCGGCCAGAGCAGCGGCAGGCTGGCGAACAGGGCAGCACCGGCCCCAGGGGCGGCAGCGAGAGCGAAGCGCAATTGGCCAAGAGGCACGACGTAGCCGAGGAAGGACAGCGCAACGCCGAGGACGGCGAGCGCCGAGAGGCAGACCCAAGTGCCGCGCCATGGCTGCCCATGCAGGCCAAGCAGCGCCCCCATCAGCAGGAGGAGGAAGAGCAGCGGCTGGAGCATTTCGGTAAAGTGGCGCAAAAGGAGGCTCGGCGGCGCGCCAAAGCCCAGCGTGCAGAGCCATGCCACCAGCAGCGCGGTGAGGGCCGCCGCCATTCCGTGCACCGCCGCCCACCAGACCGGAGGCAGGCTCATATGCAGCGCCCGCCATCCACCTCCAGCGTGGCGCCGGTGATCATGCCTGCCTCGTCAGAGCAGAGGAAGCAGGCGGCGTTGCCGAGGTCTTCGGCGGTGGAGAAGCGCCCGAGGGGGATGGTGGAGAGGAACTTGGTGCGCATCTCGGGGGTATCCTCGCCCATGAAGCTGGCCAGCAGGGGCGTTTCGCCCGCCACCGGGCAGAGCGCGTTTACCCGCACGCCCTCGGGCGCAAGCTCCACCGCCATGGCCTTGGTAGCCGTGACGACCCAGCCCTTGGAAGCGTTGTACCAGTTAAGGCGCGGGCGGGGCGAGAGGCCGGCGGTGGAGGCGATGTTGAGCACCGCCCCGGCCCCCCTGCCCTTCATCGCGGCGATGACGGTGCGGGCGGAGTAGTAGATCGACTTCATGTTGACGGCAGCGACCTTGTCGAAGTCGTCCTCGGAAACCTCCTCCATCGGCGCGGGAAGGTGGGTGACACCGGCGTTGTTCACCAGAATGTCGGCGGGATGGCTCGTGGCGAGAGCCTCCCAATCGGCGAGCAGGGTGACATCCATTGCGAGGGCCTTGCCGCCGATTTCATCGGCCACGGCCATGGCCGCCTCGGCGTTGATGTCGGTGACGAGCACCTCGGCCCCCTCGGCGGCGAACTTGCGGGCAATGCCCGCGCCGAAGCCAGAGCCGCCGCCGGTGACGATGGCACGTTTGCCCGTGAGTCTCATGGTTCGTCCTCCCTGTTGGTGGCGGGATCAGAGGGCATGTGGGGGCGGGGTGCAAGGGGGGGCACGGTGGCGCGGGGGGCTGGTGTGGGAGGGGGGGCGCTTCCCCCACACCCCCGGAGATATTTGCAGCAAGAAAATGAACAGGGGGGAGCGCGTTAACCTTAATGCGGGGTTAAGGACCGGACATTTGGGTCGGTAGGGCGGTGGCGGGATCAGGGACCGGGGTGAGTCCGGACCGTGGGCGTTCAGGGTTGAAGGCGCCGGGCGGCTGCGCCGGGTTTCAGAACGTTGCCCGGCCGCCCGACTGGTCGAAGCAGGCGCCGGTGGTGAAGCTGGCTTCGGGCGAGGCGAGCCAGCAGATCATGGCGGCGATCTCGTTGGGGGTGCCGAAGCGGTTCATCGGGATTTTGCTTTTCATGTAGGCGATGAACTCGGGGGTCATCTGGTCAAAGATAGGGGACTCGACCGCTGCCGGGGCGATGCAGTTGACGGTGACGGCTGTGTCGGCCAGCTCCTTGCCGAGCGACTTGGTGAGGCCGATGACGGCGGCCTTGGTGGCGCTGTAGGCGGGGGCGTTGGGGTTGCCCTCCTTGCCCGCGACGGAGGCCATGTTGACGATGCGGCCATAGCCTGCGGATTTCATCAGGGGCGCGGCGACACGGCAGCAGTAGTAGACGCCGTGGAAGTTGAGGTTGGTCACCGCGTGCCAATCGTCCAGCGGATACTCCCACGTCGGCACGTTGGGGCCGGTTATGCCTGCGGAGCAGACAAGGATATCGAGCCCACCCATCGCCGCGGCGGCGGATTTCATCGCGGCTTCGACGCCTTGGGGGTTGGTCACATCGACAAGGGCCGGGGTGAGGCCTTCGGCCTCGGCGGCGGCGAGGGCGGCTTCGTTCACGTCCCAGACCGTCACCGTGGCCCCTTCGGCCTGCATCCGCAGCGCGGCGGCAAGGCCGATGCCGGAGGCGCCGCCGGTGATGATGGCTTTGCGGTTTGCGAAGCGGTTCGGGAAGATGTCAGCCATGTTTTGCCGCCACCGTCTTGAGTTGTGAAAATCCGTAGAGCGCCTCGAAGCCCTTTTCGCGCCCGTGGCCGGAGCGGCCTACCCCGCCGAAGGGCAGCTCGACGCCGCCCCCTGCCCCGTAGTTGTTGATAAAGACCTGACCGGCCTTCAGCCGCTTGGCCATGCGCATTTGCCGCGCGCCATTCTCGGACCAGATGGAGGCCACCAGCCCGTAGCCAGTGCCGTTGGCGATGGCGACGGCCTGCTCTTCGCCCTCGAAGGGGATCATCACCTGCACGGGGCCGAAGATCTCTTCCTGCGCGAGGATGTGGGCCGGGTCGGTGGTGGCGTAGAGGCGGGGGGCGATGTAGTGGCCCGCCGCCGGGGCGCTTTGGGAGACATGGCCTTCGGCGAGAAGTTGCAGGCCCTCGTCACGGGAGAGGTAGCCTTGCACGATCTGCTTTTGGCGGGCGGAGATGAGCGGGCCGAGGTCCGCGTCTTCCAGCGCGGGGGCGGTGGCGAGCTTGGTGTAGGCCTCGGACATGCGGGCCATCGCCTCTTCCCAGAGCGGGCGTTCGACGAGGATGCGAGAGGAGGCGGAACAGGTTTGCCCCGCGTTCTGGATCCCGGCGGAGAGCAGGAAGGGCATGGCGGCGTCGAGATCGGCGTCGGCGAAGACGATCTGGGGGCTCTTGCCGCCGAGTTCGAGGGTGACGGGGGTGATGTTATGGGCCGCCGCCTGCTGGATGAGCGTGCCGACGCCCGCCGAGCCGGTGAAGCTGAGGTGGCGGACGCCCGGATTGCGGGAGAGCGCGGCGCCCGCCTCCTCGCCTGTGCCGGGGACGACATTGAGCGCGCCGGGGGGCAGGCCCGCCTCATCCGCGAGGCGTGCGAAAGCGAGGGCCGTCAGACAGGCCTCTTCCGCCGGTTTCAGCACGCAGGCGTTGCCCATGGCGAGCGCCGCGCCGACCGAGCGGCCGATGATCTGCATCGGGTAGTTCCACGGGATGATATGTCCGGTCACCCCATGCGGTTCGCGCAGGGTGTAGACGGTGTAGCCGTCGAGGTAGGGCAGCGTTTGGCCCGCGATCTTGTCTGCCGCGCCGCCGTAGAACTCCATGTAGCGGGCCAGCGCGCGGGCGTCGGCGCGGGCCTGGGTGAGGGGTTTGCCGACGTCGCGGGCCTCCAGCATGGCAAGGGCTTCGGCGCGCTCCTCGATCAGGCGGGAGAGGCGCAGGAGGATGCGGCCCCGCTCGGCGGCAGTGAGGCCGCCCCATTCACCATCCAGCGCGGTTTGGGCGGCGGCGACAGCGTCGGAGACCTCGGCTGCGCCGCAGCGGGCGATGGCACCGATTTCGGCACCGGTGGAGGGATCTTCGATGGGGAGCGTGGCGGGGGCGTCGTGCCACTGGCCCGCGATGAGGTATTCGCTGGGGTCGAACCAGCCTGCGGTGATGTCTGTCATGATGGGCTCCTCCGGTTGGGAGGTTAGGTTGGTGGGGCCGGGTTGGGAAGGGGGATGGTATACCATTTTGGCGGTGTCTGGGTGGCGGTGGACAGATTGCCCACCCTACGCGGCGAGCACCGGGGCGGCCTTGATGAGTTGGCGCGTGTAGGGGTGCGCGGGGGCGGTGAAGACCTGCTCGGTGCCGCCTTCCTCCACGATCTCGCCGGCTTTCATCACCAGCACCCGGTCGGTCACGTTGCGGACCACTGAGAGGTCATGGCTGATGAAGAGGTAGGACAGGCCGCGCTCGGCTTGGAGGCGGGCGAGCAGGTCGAGGATGGTGGCGCGGACTTGCACGTCGAGCGCCGAGACCGCCTCGTCGAGCACGATCAGCTCTGGGTGCGTGACAAGGGCGCGGGCGATGGCGATGCGTTGGCGCTGGCCGCCGGAAAACTCGTGCGGATATTTGTGGGCGTCATCGGGGTGGAGGCCAACGGCGGTGAGGGCTTCGGCGATGCGCGCGGGCAGGTCGGGCGGTTTGCCGGTGAGGTGGAAGGGCTCGGCGATGAGGCGGGCGGTGCGGTGGCGCGGATTGAAGGAGCCGTAGGGGTCTTGGAAAACGATCTGGAGGCGGCGGCGCAGCTCGAAGCCCATGGCGGGCGAGACGGGCTGGCCATCGAGCGCGATGGTGCCGCCTTGCAGGGGATCAAGGCCAAGAATGGCGCGGGTAAGGGTGGATTTGCCGCAGCCGCTCTCGCCAACGAGGCCGAGGGATTCGCCTTTACGCAGGGTGAAGGACACATCGTTCACCGCGCGGAACGGGCCTTTGCGGGTGGGGTATTCGCGGGTGGCGTTTTGGACCGAGAGGAGCGGCGTTTCTTCAATGCGGGTGGCGGCGCGGTTCGGCTGGTGGGCGGAGGCCTTGAGCAGGGCGGCAGTGTAGGGGTGGCGGTGGTTGGTGAGGATGCGGGCGGCGGGGCCGTGCTCGACCACCCTGCCCTGTTTCATCACCGCGATCTCGTCGGCCATGTTGGAAACCACCGCGAGATCATGGGTGATGAGCAAAAGGGCCATGCCTTCGTCGCGGGTGAGGTCGCGCAGGAGGACGAGGATCTGGGCCTGTGTGGTGACGTCGAGCGCGGTGGTCGGCTCATCGGCGATGAGCAGGCGGGGGCGCAGGGCGATGGCCATGGCGATGCAGACGCGCTGGCGCTGGCCGCCGGACAGCTCATGCGGGTAGCGGGTGGCGGGGATGTCTTGCAGACCGACGCGATCGAGCTTTTCGCGGGCGATGGTGGCAGCCTCGGCGCGGGAGGCGGCGCCGTGAATGCGCAGGGTTTCGGCAACTTGAGTGCCGATGGGTTGCATCGGGTTCAGCGCCGTCATCGGCTCTTGAAAGATCATCCCGATCTCATTGCCGCGCAGGGCGCAGAGGCGGCGTTCGGTGGCTTGGCGCAGGTCTTCGCCGTCCAGCATGGCGGTGCCGGTGGTGTGCGATCCGTTCGGCAGGAGGCCTATGAGTGAGAGGGCTGTCATCGACTTGCCGGAGCCTGACTCGCCGACGAGGCCGAGGATTTGGCCAGGGGCAAGGGTAAGGGAGACCTCGCGCAGGATCGGGGTGCCATGGATGGTGAGGGAGAGGTTTTGCAGCGCGATCATTGGACGGCGCGCCTCAGGCGGGGATCGAGCATGTCACGCAACCCATCGCCCATGAGGTTGAGGCCGAGGACCATGAAGACGATGGAAAAGGCGGGCAGCATGGCGAGGCGCGGGGTGCCGTAGAAGAAGGTTTGCGCATCGGCCAGCATACGGCCCCAGCTTGGGGTCGGCGGCTGTGCGCCGAGGCCAACGTAGGAGAGGCCCGCTTCGGCGAGGATGCCCAGCGAGAACTGGATGGTGGCCTGCACCACCAGCAGGTTGACGATGTTGGGCAGGATGTGTTCGGCGCTGATCCGGGCGCGGGATTTGCCCGCCACACGGGCGGCGAGGATGAACTCGCGTTGCCAAGTGCCCAGCGCCGCACCGCGGGCGACGCGGGCGAAGACGGGGATGTTGAAGATGCCGATGGCGAGGATAGCGTTGAGCGCGGAGGGGCCGAAGGTGGCGGTGATGAGGATGGCGATGACGAGGGAGGGGAAGGCGAAGGTGAGGTCGTTCGCGCGCATGATGACCTCGTCGAGCAGGGAGCCACGGGCGGCGGCGGCGGTGAGGCCAAGGGGGACGCCGATGGTGAGGCCGATGGTGACGGCGACGAGGGCGACGGCGATGGAGGTGCGCGCCCCGGCCATGAGCATGGAGAGCATGTCGCGCCCGAGGTGGTCGGTGCCCAGCAGGTTGGTGGCGTTGGGCGCGGCGAGCTTGTTGGCGATCGAGAGGTCGAGGGTGGAGTGCGGTGTCCAGACGAGGGAGAGCAGCGCGGCGGCGGCGAAGACGGCGGTGAGGGCGGCGCCGATGACGAGTTGGGCTGGGAGCTTCATTGCGGCGCTCGAGTAAGGGGGAGTGCAGCGCGGAGCTGATGGTGGCGCGCCACGGTTTTGGGTGGCGCGGGGCGGCGCTGCGTGTGGGGTGTTGGAGTGGGCATCTGGATGGAGGCCGCGTTGTAGGGCCCTGTGTGCGCCAGCGGATCTGCAAGGTCTGGCGATGGAGTGGGCCTGCACGGAATCAAGCCGTAGGCGCCGTGCAGCGCCGTCCCGCCCCCCGGGGCGGCGCTTCGGTTAGGCAAGCGCCTCCCTCTGTGGGCAGATGACAACCGCGCCATAAAGTGCCACGCACAGCCGTTGCTTGCGCCCCCCCGCGGGACGGCGCTGCACGGCTTGCGTTGCGGTTGGGGCCTCTGGTTCATCTGCGCCTCCTGAGCCGTGGGTCGGCGAGGCCGTAGGCGATGTCGGTCAGGAAGGTTACGCAGATCACGGCGAAGACGAGGAGCATCACGGCGCTTTCGACCACGATCAGGTCTCGCTGGGTGATGGCCTGAAAGATCAGGCGACCGAGGCCGGGGAGGTAGAAGACGTTTTCGATGATGATTGCGCCTGCGAGAAGGAAGGAAAACTGCAACCCGAGGATCGTCAGCACCGGTACCAGCGCGTTGCGCAGGGCGTGGCGGGTGAGGGCTTGGGCGCGGGTCAGGCCCTTGGCGCGGGCGGTGCGGATGAAATCTTGCCCCAGGACCTCGACCAGAGCCGAGCGCATGACGCGGGCGAGGATGGAGGCTTGCGGCAGGGCGAGCGCGATGGCGGGGAGGGTCAAAGCCTTCAGCCCCGGCCAGAGGCCCGCGTCCCATCCCGGGAAGCCGCCTGCGGGGAAGAGCGGGATGGTTATGGCAAAGGCCAGCACCAGCAGCATCCCGAACCAGAAATTGGGCACCGCGATGCCGAGCTGGGTGACCCCCATGATGCCGTAATCCGCCGCGCGGCCCCGGAAGGCGGCCGCCACCAACCCGACGGGGATGGCGATGAGCGTGGAGAGCGCCAGCGCATAGGCGGCCAGTGGCGCCGACACCGCGAGCCGGTCCACGATAAGCTCTTCGACCGGGACGCGGTAGGTGTAGGAGGTGCCCATATCGCCCTGCACCAGCCCGGTGATCCAGCGCAGGTATCGCTGCACCGTGCTGCCATCGAGGCCAAGCTCGCTGCGCAGGGCGGCGACGGTCTCTTCGCTGGCATTGAGGCCGAGCATGAATGCTGCGGGATCGCCGGGGATCACCTCGAGCATGAAGAAGATCACCACGCTGGCCGCGACGAGCGAGAGCGCGAGGGAGATCAGGCGGGAGGCGAGGTAGCGGGCCATGGGGCGACGCTATGGGATTGATCGCGCGGGGGGAAGTGGCGGTGGCCCCTGCCCTACCCGCCCGGTGCGTGCTATGGCGGCGACATGACACAGTGGCGCCCCCTCCCCCGCATTCGCGTGCTGGCCATCGGCCTTGCCTGGCGCGGCTCTGCCCTGCTGGCCGCCGAGGTGCGCGACGATGCCGGGCGGCTCAAGGGCGTGCGCCCGCCGGGCGGTGGCGTGGAATTTGGCGAGCGGTGGGAAGAGGCGCTGGCGCGGGAGTGGGCCGAGGAGTTCGGGCTGGAGATTGCCGTGACCGGGCCGCCGGTGGTGATGGAAAACATCTACACCCACGAGGGCGAGACAGGGCATGAGGTGGTTTTTGCCGCGCCGATTGCACTGCCGCCGGGACGACTCACGGAGAGCGACTCGCTGGAGGTGCGCGAGGACAACGGCCTGCCCTTCACGGTGCGCTGGTTTGACTTCGACGGGCTGGACGCAGGCGGGCCGGCGCTTTTTCCGACAGGTCTGAAGCCGCTGATCCACCCGCCAGACTAGGCCGGCACGGGCCGCAAATGTGCGCAACGAGGGCCGGGGGAAATCTTCACTTCCCTTTTACCAAACGGGCAGTATAGTCGCCTTCATGACGCAAGAGCGCCACAACCAGCCGCGGGCCATCGCAATCGCCCGTCAGGAGGAAGCCCCCCGGCTTCCCCTTCTCGCTGTTGTCGCCCTGCCCCTTGCTGGCCTGCTTCTTCTGCTTACCTGCCTCTGAGCGTGCCTTTCCGGCGCGACCGCTCAGGGGTATAGACGCGCCGAAGCACCCAGAGAAAAAGCACAGCAAGCCAGAGAGATTTTCCGATGTCCGACGCAAACCGCGTATTGATCTTTGACACCACCCTGCGCGACGGCGAGCAATCGCCCGGCGCGACCATGAGCCATGCCGAGAAGCTGGAGATTGCCAGCCTGCTCGACGAAATGGGCGTGGACATCATCGAGGCGGGCTTTCCGATTGCTTCGGAGGGTGACTTTGCCGCCGTCAGCGAGATTGCCCGCGCCGCGAAGAGCGCCACGATCTGTGGCCTCGCCCGCGCCAACTTCAAGGATATCGACCGGTGCTGGGAGGCGGTGAAGCACGCCAAATCCCCGCGCATCCACACCTTCATCGGCACCTCGCCGCTGCACCGGCAAATCCCGAACCTGACGCAGGACGAGATGGCCGACCGTATCCACGAGACGGTCACCCACGCCCGAAACCTCTGCGACAACGTGCAGTGGTCGCCCATGGACGCCACGCGCACCGAGTTCGACTATCTCTGCCGGGTGATCGAAATCGCCATCAAGGCGGGCGCGACCACGATCAACATCCCCGACACCGTGGGTTACACCGCCCCGCGTGAGAGCGCCGAATTGATCCGCCGGCTGATAGCCGAGATCCCGGGCGCGGGCGATGCTGTGTTTGCGACCCACTGCCACAACGATCTGGGCATGGCGACGGCCAACAGCCTCGCCGCCGTTGAGGCGGGTGCGCGACAGATCGAGTGCACCATCAACGGGCTGGGCGAGCGCGCGGGCAACACCGCGCTGGAAGAGGTGGTGATGGCGGTGAAGACCCGGCATGACATCATGCCCTTCACCACCGGCGTCGACACCACCAAGATCATGCATATCTCGCGCCGCGTCGCCACGGTGAGCGGCTTTGCGGTGCAGCCCAACAAAGCCATCGTGGGCAAGAACGCCTTTGCCCATGAGAGCGGCATCCACCAGGACGGGATGCTGAAGAACCCCGAGAACTTCGAGATCATGCGCCCCGAGGATGTGGGCCTCAGCGCCACCAATCTGGTGATGGGCAAGCACTCGGGCCGGGCCGCGCTGCGTTCGAAGCTGGCGGAGCTGGGCTATGAGATGGGCGACAACCAGTTGAAGGACGTGTTCGTGCGCTTCAAGGAGTTGGCGGACCGCAAGAAAGAGGTGTTTGACGACGATCTGGTGGCGCTGATGCGTGAGGCCAGCACCGACCCGGCGGCGGAATACCTGAAGGTGAAGTTCCTGCGGGTGATTTGCGGCACCGAAGCACCGCAATCGGCGGATATCACCCTGAGCGTGGACGGCGTGGACCAGCAGGCCACCGCGCAGGGCGACGGGCCGGTGGACGCGGCCTTCAACGCGGTAAAGGCGATTTATCCGCATGGTGGGCGGTTGCAGCTGTATCAGGTGCATGCGGTGACCGAGGGCACTGACGCGCAGGCAACGGTGACGGTGCGGATGGAGGAAGAGGGCGTGCTGGCCACTGGCGAGGCCGCCGATACGGACACGGTTGTGGCTTCGTGCAAGGCCTATGTGACCGCGCTGAACCGGCTGCGGGTGCGCAAGGAAAAGCTCGGCGGGAAGGACACCCGGGAAGTGAGCTACAAGGACGCGGGGTGAAGTGTTGCCTACGATTAGCTCACCGAGCTGACTGAGAACCACGCAGAGGGGGTTTTGCCCGCTCTGCGCCAGTTGTACTCAGGCCAACACCGCAAGCCGACACCTGCACCTGCTTCCGTCTTCCCAAGACAGCCGACTGCAACGCCATCTGGACGGGCCGCAGTGGCCTCATTCGCCCCGCGACGCCGCTACGCTGCGCAGCAGCGCCTGTCTGTATCGCTCACGCCACCCGCGTTGTGGCGTGCGGCAGAACCATGTATTGCCGATATCCCACGCGAGGTTGGTGGCATGATCAGGCGCATGACCGAACGGGCCCTGATGCCCGCCCAGATTGTAGACGGTCAGCTCACCCAGCCAAAATCGGGTTCCGTCGGTCAGGAAATCGACGCGCATGTGATCGAACCGCTCTCCGATCTCCGCGGCGGCTTTCAACGCCTCCGAGGCGCAATCCGGCAAGGGCAGGTTAGGCGCGCGCTTTGTAATATTGCTCTTCCGATCCGACAGCCGGAGACCCTTGCCTTCATCCTCCCAGACATCGGCCCCCATGTCTCCGAAGCGATCGACGATGTGGATGAGGCGTTCAACGAAACGACCGAAGGTGTAGATCTTCATCTCGGTCAAGGGCGCTCCCTCACCAACCACCGGTTCGACGAAGAGTTGGCGGGGGATTCCGAAGTAGGCCCACTGCCGCGCCCCCTTACCGTATCCGTTGCGCAAGAAGGCGTTGGTACGCGCCACAATCTCCGCGCGATCCGGCCCGCCAGCACCCGCAAAGAGATTGGTGCCGCAGCTATGGTTGGCTTTAACCAGCACCTCTTGGCGTAAAAGGTCCGGCGGGATGTCGGCGGCATCCCCACCTTGCCAGAGAACTGGCGGGATGAGAATCGGGAGGCCGAGATCAGCGACCCAAGCCTTGCAAGCGAGCTTATCTGTGAGAGTGACGAAACGCGGGTCGTGATCGAAGATCTTGCGCCATGTGAACTTGTCATTCCCGCAATCGGGGAGTGCCGCGTTCATGCGCCGGTTTTGTCCCGGCTCCTGCGCCTCAAGCCATCTCATTATGCGACGATGGCGCAGGTGGGCCCAGGCGTTGACCACCTCGAAAATACGCCCATCCGCCCGAGATTGAGGCTTCAAAGGAGCGAGAGGATTCAAAGGCGCGGCGTCCATCTAACTCAAAGTTCCCTCATTCCCCAACCTGTACTTCCAAGGTTCGCAAGAGCGCGTTTCGATAGACCTCGCGCCAACCCTTTTGCGGGGTTTGCATGAACCAGCTTTGCCGCAAATCCCATGCCATGTTTGCCGGGTGATCTGGATCGGTGCCGAAGTCGCGCTGGAACCCCCCGCGCGGGTAGACCGTCAGCTCGCCCATCCAGAGCGAGGTGCCGTCTGTCAGGAAATCCACCCGCATATGGTCAAACTGCGCGCCAATCTCATGCGCCAGCGCCAGCGCGGGCTCGATGGTTTTGGGCAATGGCTGCTCAAGCAGGGGATACTCGGGTTTGAACTGACGCGGAGAGCGCACCAGCTTGCCATCGTGGAAGTCGAACATATCGGCCCGGTAGCCGCCCTCGGGCTGGGGCATGATATGCGCCACAAACTGCGTTTGGCCGCCAAAGACAAAACACTTGATGTCTGCCGCCGGCGCCGCGCCGGCAAGGTCTTCCTCGATGAGAAGGCGTCGCGGCACGCGGTAGTAGCCCCACTGCCCCGCGCCGCGCCCGTACCCCTGCTTGAGAAAGCGTTTTGCCTTTGCCACCACTTCATCGCGCGGCGGCGCATCTGTCCCCAAGGCGATGTTGCGGCCAGAGCCATGGGCAGCCTTGAGATACCCCGGTTTCAGCCGCAGCGCCTCGGGAATATCGGCGGGCCGGTTGCCTTGCCACAGCGTCCGCGCGGATGCGATTTTGTAGCCCTGTTCCGCCACCCAGTCTTTCGTGGCGAGCTTGTCGCTGGCGATGCGAAACAGCGGGTTGCGATCGAAAATCTTGCGCCATGTGTACTTGTCGTTCAGGCAGGTCGGGAGCACCGGCGTCTGCACGCGTCCGGTGCTGCCTTCCATCTTGTCCAGCCATGCCAGAATGCGCCCGTGCCGCAGCCGAATCCATTTATCGAGCGCGGCAAAGATCCTCGCGTCACCTGCCGACTGCACCTGATACATATTCAACCTTCTGATAACCTGCGGCAATTTTAAGCCTAGGCCCTAGCCTTCCACATCGCCGGCAACCGCCTGTGCGCCGTTCGGAGTGAGCGCGTAGATACCCTTGTCTACCCGTTCAAACCACCCGTAGTGATCATCGGCCATCATCCGCGTGGCCCTTTCGACACCCGTGGCGTTGGCGACATGCGCCCCCTTGCAGGGGCCATTGGCGGCGAGGTGTTGGGCCAGCCGGATGCAATCCTGCCGGTAGGCCGTGACGATGGTGCCGTTGCGCGCCGCACCGCCCGTGTTCGGGTCGCCTTCGCGGCGGGCGAACTCGCGCAGCAGGCGGGCCTTGCGGGGGGCGGATTTGCGCGGCTGGTAGGGCGCGGGGTCGAGGGCGATTTGGGTGTGGCCATCGGAAAGGCGGACGTAGATGAGGCCGAGGCCGAGGCGGCGGCAGAGGGTGCGGTGCTGCTTCATCGCCGCCATCCAGCGGCGGCCCGAGCCACGGGGGACGGCGAGATAGACGGCATCGGTGAGCGATTGGCGGGCGATGCCTTGGTGGATGAGGGCGAGCGAGAAGGCGAGCTTGAGCTCGACCACCACGGGCGCCTCATTTGCACGCACTGCGACCACATCCGCCGCCCCCACCTCGCCTTTCACCTCGTAGCCTTGGGCTTCGAGGAGGGCTTTGACGGGGGCGTAGAGATCCTGCTCTTTTGGTTTTGTCTCCACCATGGGCTTACTTTAGCCCCAAGTTTCGCCGCTGCGAAGAGGGCCCGGGCCGCCGGGAGGGGCGAAGGGGCGCGGCACCCGGCAGCAACTTGCCGTGTTCGGCCATCGCGCCCCCTTGTCCCTCAACCGCCCAAGCCCCTATAAGCCGAAAGTTCCGAGGGGGCGGCTGAGTCGTGCCCTGAACGTGCTGTGGCATAGGGCAAGGGTGAACTTCGAATGGCTTTTCTGAGCGGTCTTTTCTCGTCGGATATGGCGATCGACCTCGGCACCGCCAACACATTGGTTTACGTGAAGGGCCGTGGAGTGATCCTCAACGAGCCTTCCGTGGTGGCCTATCACACCAAGGGCGGGCGCAAGGAAGTGCTGGCTGTGGGTGAAGACGCCAAGCTGATGCTGGGCCGCACGCCCGGCAGCATCGAGGCGATCCGGCCGATGCGCGAGGGCGTCATCGCCGACTTCGACACTGCCGAAGAGATGATCAAGCACTTCATCCGCAAGGTCCACAAGCGCACCACGTTTACCAAACCCAAGATCATTGTCTGCGTGCCCCATGGCGCGACCCCGGTGGAGAAGCGGGCCATTCGTCAGTCTGTGCTGAGCGCGGGCGCGCGGCGGGCCGGGTTGATTGCCGAGCCGATTGCGGCGGCGATTGGCGCGGGCATGCCGATCACCGATCCGACCGGCAACATGGTGGTGGATATCGGCGGCGGCACGACCGAGGTGGCCGTGCTTTCGCTGGGCGACATTGTTTATGCGCGCTCGGTGCGCGTCGGTGGAGACCGGATGGATGAGGCGATTGTCAGCTACCTGCGCCGCCAGCATAACATCCTGATCGGGGACGCCACCGCCGAGCGGGTGAAAACCTCGATCGGCACGGCGCGGATGCCCGATGACGGGCGCGGAGCCTCGATGCAGATCCGGGGGCGCGATTTGCTGAACGGCGTGCCGAAGGAAACCGAGATCAACCAGGCGCAGGTGGCCGAGGCCCTCAGCGAGCCGGTGCAGCAGATTTGCGAGGCGGTGATGACGGCGCTGGAGGCCACCCCGCCCGATCTGGCCGCCGATATCGTTGACCGGGGCGTGATGCTGACCGGGGGCGGCGCGCTGTTGGGCGAGCTGGACCTTGCGCTGCGCGAGCAGACGGGGCTTGCCATCTCGGTGGCCGACGAGTCACTCAATTGTGTGGCCTTGGGCACCGGCAAGGCGCTGGAATATGAAAAACAGCTCAGGCATGTGATAGACTACGACAGCTGAGGCCGCACGCTGGGGAGCGGCCTTGCGGAAAGGCTGCCCGCTTGGCGAAGAGAGACACGAACATCGACTATGTCAGCCCGGTCAGGCGCATCCTGACCGTTGTGCTCGTGGTGCTTTGCTTCGGGCTCTTTTTGCTGTGGCGGATCGACAGCCCACGGGTGGAGCGGTTTCGCAGCAATCTGATCGACGCGGTGGTGCCGAGCTTTGAGTGGGCGAGCGTGCCCGCGACGAAGGTTGGCAACATGGCCGACAGCTTTCAGAGCTATAATCGGCTTTACGAGCAGAACCAGGAGCTGCGGCGCGAGTTGCAGCAGATGAAGGCGTGGAAAGAGGCTGCGGTGCAGCTTGAGCAGCAGAACGCCAAGCTGCTGGCGCTGAACAACCTGCGGCTGGACCCGCGGCTGACGAGCGTGTCGGGTGTGGTGATTGCTGATAGCGGCTCGCCCTTTCGGCAGTCGGTGCTGCTGAATGTGGGCCGGCGCGATGGCATTCGTGATGGCTGGGCGGTGATGGACGGGCTGGGGCTGGTGGGCCGGATTGCCGGGGTTGGTGAGCAGACCTCTCGTGTGATCCTGCTGACCGATGCCGCAAGCCGCATTCCGGTGACGGTGCAGCCCTCGGGCCAGCACGCGATGCTGGCGGGCGACAACCGCGCCGCGCCGCCGCTCGACTTTATCGAAGATCGCGACAGCGTTCAGCCCGGCGACCGGGTTGTGTCTTCCGGCGATGGCGGGGTGTTCCCGGCCGGGCTGCTGGTGGGGCAACTGGTGGAAGGGCGTGACGGGCGGCTGCGCGTGCGACTTTCAGCGGATTACGAGCGGCTCGACTTTTTGCGGGTGCTGCGCAGCCACGAGGCCGAGGTGATTGCCGATCCCGGCGGGCTGATCCTGACGCATGAAGGCCAGCCGAATCCGCACCCCGAAGAGGTGAGCCAGGCCGAGGGAGGCTCGGATGGTTGACCCGGTCACGGCGCGCATCTGGACCTATCGCGCCGCCTTTCTGGGCCTGTGCATGGCGTTGGCCTTCTTCCGCTTGCTGCCGCTCGACACCACGGCGGGCGGCATGCCCGGCCCCGATGTGATGTTGGCGCTTACCTTCGCATGGGTGCTGCGCCGCCCGGCCTTTGTGCCCCCTGCCCTCATCGTTGGCGTTTTCCTGATGGCCGATTTCATCTTTCAGCGCCCGCCGGGGCTTTGGGCGCTGCTGGTGCTGCTGGGCGCCGAGTTTTTACGCGCGCGGCAGGGCCTTTCACGCGAGTTGCCGTTTCCGTTGGAGTGGGCAATGGCGGGCGTTTTGATGGTGGTGCTGATGGTGGCGAACATGGCGCTGCTGGCGCTGTTCATGGTGCCGCGCCCGCCGCTGGGGGTAGCGATGTTGCAGATGGGAATGACGCTTGTGACCTATCCGCTGGTGGTGGCGGCTTCACACATGCTCTTTGGGCTGCGCAAGGCGGCACCGGGTGAGGTGGATGCGTTGGGACACCGGCTATGAGGCGCGCGCCGAAGGATACCGAGGAAAGCGTTCGCAAGATCACCCGGCGCGGGCTGGTGATGGGCGGGCTGATGGGCGGCTTTGCCACGCTGCTGGCGGGCCGTATGCGCTACATGCAGGTGGAGCAGGCTGACGCCTTCCGGCTGCTGGCCGAAGAAAACCGGATCAAGTTTTCGCTCATCCCGCCGGAGCGCGGGCTGATCTTTGACCGCAACGGGCGGCCGATTGCGGTGAACGAGCAGATCTATCGCGTGGTGATCGTGCCGGAGGATGCCGGCGATATCGAGAACACGCTGGCGCGGCTGCGCAAGATCATCCCGATCTCCGATGAGGAGATGGCGGAGGCGCTGGAGGAAATCCGCAAATCCTCGCCCTTCCTCGAATACACCATCGCCGACCGGCTGAGCTGGCAACAGCTTTCGGAGGTGGCGGTGAACGCCCCTGCCCTGCCCGGCATCTCGCCCGAAGTTGGCCTTTCGCGGCATTATCCGATGCTCGAAGATCTGGCGCATGTGATCGGCTACGTGGGCCGGGTCAGCGACTATGACCTGAGCAAGATTGAAGACCCGGACCCGCTGCTGAAGCTGCCGCAGTTTCAGATTGGCAAGACCGGCGTGGAATCCAAGTGGGAGGAGCCGCTGCGGGGCAAGGCGGGCAACCGGCGGATCGAGGTGAACGCCTCAGGCCGGGTGATGCGCGAGTTGGACCGGCAGCAAGGTGTTTCGGGCACCGATTTGCAGCTGACCATCGACAGCCAGCTGCAAAACTTCGTGCAGGCGCGGCTTGGCGATGAGAGCGCCTCGGCGATGGTAATGGATGTGACCAACGGCGATTTGCTGGCCATCGGCTCGGCCCCGTCGTTTGACCCGAACCTCTTTGTGCGCGGCATATCGGTGGCCGACTACCGAGGCCTCACCGAAGACGACCACCGCCCGCTGGCCAACAAGGCGGCGCAGGGCCTTTATCCGCCGGGCTCGACCTTCAAGATGATAACCGCGCTGGCCGCCGTGGAGGCGGGCGTGGTGACGGCGGGCGAGACGTTTTATTGCCCGGGCCATAAGGAGGTTTCGGGCCGCCGCTTTCACTGCTGGAAGCGCTCGGGCCATGGCTGGGTGGATCTTGATGCCTCGCTCCAGCAGAGCTGTGACGTTTACTACTACGAGCTGGCGCTGAAGGCGGGGATCGAGAACATCTCGGCGATGGCCAAGAAGCTGGGCATTGGCGTGCGCCATGATGTGCCGATGAGCGCCGTGGCAGAGGGGATCGCCCCCACGAAGGCGTGGAAGGCAGAGCGCTATGATCAGGATTGGGTGGTGGGCGACAGTTTGAACGCCTCGATCGGGCAGGGCTTTGTGCTGGCTTCGCCGCTGCAACTCGTGGTGATGGCCTCACGGCTGGCCAGTGGCACACAAATCGAGCCGCGGCTCATCAAATCGGTCGACGGGCGCGAGACCGAGGTGAAGGGGCTGGAGCCGCTGGATATTTCGCCGACCGCGCTGCAACAGGTGCGCAAGGGAATGTACAACGTGGTGAACTCCTCACGGGGCACCGCGCGGAGCAGCCGGATTGTGGCCGAGGGCATGACCATGGCGGGCAAGACCGGCACCAGCCAGGTGCGCTCGGTCGTGGTGCGCAACCAGGATGTGCCGTGGGAGCAGCGCGACCATGCGCTGTTTGTCGCCTTTGCGCCCTACGACAACCCGAAGTACGCGGTTTCGGTGGTTGTGGAGCACGGCGGCGGGGGCTCGGCGGTGGCTGCGCCGATCGCCCGCGATGTGATGCTTCAGGCGCTCTACGGCGGGCTGCCGCCGCTGGAAGCCTACCCGAAGGCGAGCCGCTGGCAGGTGCAGGAAATGCGCAAGGATCTGAAGCTGCGCGAAGACCTGCGGCAGGAAGCCAGCGACCGGGCATGAGGGAACGCGCGGCGTGAGTTACCTTGAATACAACCGCGAGACGGTGCCGACCGGCCTGAGCAAGGTGCTCTACATCAACTGGGCGCTGGTGGTGCTGCTTGTGGCCGTGTGCTCCGTGGGCTTCCTGATGCTCTTCTCGGTGGCCGGGGGCACGCTGAGCCCTTGGGCGGAGCCGCAGATGAAGCGCTTTGCCCTTGGCCTCGTGCTGATGTTTCTTGTGGCGATGGTGCCGATTTACTTTTGGCGCAACCTTGCCTTGCTGGCCTACCTCGGATCGCTGCTGTTGCTCGTGTTCGTTGAGCTTTTCGGCGATATCGGGATGGGGGCGCAGCGCTGGATCGACCTTGGGTTCATGCGGCTTCAGCCATCGGAAGTTGCCAAAATCACCCTCGTGATGCTGCTTGCGGCCTATTACGACTGGCTGGACGTGGGCAAGACATCGCGGCCACTCTGGGTGGTCTTGCCGGTGCTGATCATCCTCGTGCCCACGGCGCTGGTGCTGCGCCAGCCCGACCTTGGCACCGCGCTGCTGCTTGTCGTCGGCGGGGCGATGGTGATGTTTTGCGCCGGGGTGCACTGGCTTTACTTTGGCGTGGTCCTTGCCTCGGGGGCGGGGCTTGTGACGGCGGTTCTGGCCTCACGCGGGACGGCGTGGCAGCTGCTCAAGGATTATCAGTATCGCCGGATCGACACCTTCCTTGATCCGGAGTCCGACCCGTTGGGCGCGGGCTATCACATCACCCAATCCAAGATTGCCCTCGGCTCGGGCGGATGGACAGGGCGGGGGTTGATGGAAGGCACGCAGAGCCGCCTCAACTTTTTGCCCGAGAAGCACACAGACTTCATCTTCACCACGCTGGCCGAGGAGTTTGGCTTTGTCGGCGGCGTGTCGCTGTTGCTGCTTTACGTGCTGATAATCGTGTTCTGCGTGGCCTCGGCGCTGAAGAACCGCGACCGGTTTTCATCCCTGCTGACGCTGGGGATTGCGGGGACGTTCTTTTTGTTCTTCGCGGTCAACATGAGCATGGTGATGGGCCTCGCACCGGTAGTGGGCGTACCTTTGCCGCTGGTGAGCTATGGCGGCTCGGCGATGATCGTGCTGCTGGGGGCCTTTGGGCTGGTGCAGAGCGCGCATGTGCATCGACCGCGAGGGCGGGGATAGCTCTTTGCGGCTTTGCCTGACGGCGCTGCCTCGCATCGCATCTGCAGAGAGGGCCGCACGGGCCGATGAGCGGCTTGGCGGCGGGTGCGGGCGCAGATAGGGTCCGCGGCATGACCCTGAATATTCTCTTCTCCGCCCGCCCGACCTTCTGGAAGCAATACGAAGCCCCTCTGCCCCGCGCCTTGGCCGAGGCCGGGCTTGACGCGCAGGTGTTTCAACCCGGCGAGGTGGCGGCGGGTGATGTGGATTACATCGTTTTTGCGCCAAATGGCCCGGTAGAGGATTTTGCGCCCTTCACCCGCGCCAAGGCCGCCTTGAGCCTTTGGGCCGGGGTGGAGCAGATCGTGGGCAACGACACGCTGGCGATGCCTCTGGCGCGGATGGTGGACACCTCGCTGACCGAGGGCATGGTGGAATGGGTGACGGGGCAGGTGCTGCGCCACCATCTCGGGATCGACCGGCATATCGTGAACCCCGAACATGAGTGGAAATTCGTGATCCCGCCACTGGCGCGTGACCGGGTGGTGACGGTGCTGGGCACGGGTGCCTTGGGCACGGCCTGCGCCGAGGCGCTGGTGGCGCTGAACTTTCGGGTCAGGGGCTGGTCGCGGAGCGAAAAGCAGATTGCCGGGGTTGAGAGCTTTTCGGGCGATGCGGGCTTGATGGCGGCCTTGGAGGGAGCCGAGATCGTGGTGCTGCTACTGCCCGACACGCCCGCAACGGAGAATGTGATGGGCACGCGCGCCTTTGCGGCGATGGCGGAGGGTGGATTTGTGATTAACCCCGGGCGGGGGCCGCTGATTGACGATGCGGCACTGGTTGCAGCGTTGGAGTCCGGGCAATTGGCCCATGCGACGCTGGATGTGTTTCGCGAGGAGCCGTTGCCGGAGGGGCACCCGTTTTGGGCGCATCCCAAAGTGACGGTGACGGCGCATACAGCCTCGGAAACAAGGCCATGGAGCGCGAGCCAGTCGGTTGCGGAGAATATCCGCCGGGCCGAGGCCGGGGAGCCGTTGATTGGCTTGGTGGATCGGGGCGCGGGGTACTGAGGCCTCATCCTCGGGCCTGGCCCGGGGATCTGGCAGCTAGAGATCCTCGGGTCGAGCCCGAGGATGACGGTGCGCTTCTGCTGGCGGGATGGAGTTACTCCGGCGCTTCCGCTTCCAGCGTGAGCGGGGCCACGGGGGCCTCAAGATCTGCCGTGGTGAGCGGCTCGGTGGGCCGGGCGAGGCGGTTGCGGGTGCACCACAGAAGCCGCTCTTCGGCGCGGGTGATGGCCACATAGGCAAGGCGTTTCCACAGCGGTTGGCCGGCCTCTTCGCGGCCCATCCGCGCGGCGACGAAAAGATCGGGGGCGAAGACCTGAACGGAGGGCCATTGTGACCCCTGCGCCTTGTGGATCGTCACCGCCGCCCCATGCAGGAAGGTCGCGCCCATGCGGGCGGCATAGGGGATAAAGGGCTCTTCCTCGTCGGGCAGTTCGATTTTTACGATGGAAGCCGCAGAGACTTGCGGTTGCTCGGCCCCGATGACGTGGAGCTTGGAGAAGCCCGCCTTCTTGCCCGGCCCGAGGTAGACGACCTGTGCGCCCTTGATCAGTCCACGCGCCTCAAGATCGAGCCGCTTTTTGCGGTGCTTCATCGGCAGCTCGATCCCGTCGCAGATCAGCGGCTCGCCGGGCAGCAGCGCGTCGGGCGGAGCGTGGTAGGCGGCCCGGAAGGCGTGGATCAGGCGGATTCGGGTGTTGTTTCGCCAGACCAGCACGGGAGAGCGGGCCATGAGCGCGGCCTCGACCCGCTCGGCCATTACCACGCGGTCATCGGCGCGGGCCTTGTCGGCGACCATCTGCTCGAAGTCCTGAAAGGACAGGGCGGGATCGGCGAGCGCGTGCGCGAGGTCTAGAATGGGGTTGTCATCGGCTTGACGGTGGATGCGGTGCAGTTCGAGGCGGCGCTTCTCGGGCAGCCGGTCGAACACCATGTTGCCCGATTGCTTGACCGGTGCGAGCTGGGCCGGGTCGCCGAAGAGCACAAGCGCCTGGAAGATCTCGCGCAGGTCTTCGAACTGGTCATCCGAAAGCATGGAGCTTTCGTCGATGAAGCCGATATCGAGCGGCTCTTCGCGGCGTTTCCAGCCGGTGATGAAGTCGGAGCCGCGAAGGCCAGCGGAGGCCAGCGCGGCGGGCACCGATTTGTGGGTTTGATAGACGGCAAAGGCACGGTCCAGCGCGGCCTCTGTGAGCCCTTCCATCGGCTCGGGACGGTCGCCCTGCCCTGCCAACCACTCGGCGATGCGTTCATACTCAGGGTCATAGACCGGCGTGTAGAGGATGCGGTGGATGGTGGTGGCCGCGACGCCGCGATTGCGCAGCACCGAGGCGGCCTTGTTGGTGGGGGCGAGGATGGCGAGGGTGCGGCGATCCTTGCGGGGTTTGCCCTCCCAATCGCCGGAGATCACATCCACCCCGGCTTCGGCCAGCGCATCGGCCAGCCGGGCGAGCAGCAGGGTTTTGCCCGAGCCGGCCTTGCCCATCACCGCCGTCACGCTTCCCTTCCCCTCTGCCATTGGCGTCGTTGCCTCGTTGTCGAGATCGACACCGTGGCGGCGCAGCACATCGGACAGGGTATCCCAGGCTTGGGCCTGGTCGTCGGACAGGTGGAGTGCGGGGAGGGTCATGGGGCGGAGACTATAGCCTTTCGGGTGCACATTGAATCGCTTATTCGCTGACTCTCCATTCGGTCGAACGCGAAAAGCGCTGCAGGGTTCAACGATCAGAACCCGAAAGGCTTTAGTTGCTCCGCCCCCGGGCTTCTAGGCCGAAACCGCCTCGCGCGCGCCGGAAAGGCGGCCAAAGGCGCGGTCGAACCAGTGGCGGGAGAGCGCCGGGCTGAGGCCGGCCTTGCGGGCCATGGCGAGGCGGGTCGGCTCGGACATTTGCCACAGCCCGACAGAGATGGCCTCGCGCCCCTTGCCGGAGGTGCCGAGCACCGTGGGGGGCCAGCCAAGCCGGGCGTAGATGCGCACCATTCGGGCATCAAACACCCCGACCGCGTCAGTCAGGTGAAAGCCCTGCCCCAGTTCGGCCCCGCCCAGCATGAGCGCGGCGGCCACCCGCCCCTCGGCCTCCGGCGCGAGGCAGAAACGGGTGCATTCCCAGATCAGCGGGTGGGAAATGGTGACGCCATCGGTGAGGTGGGTGAAGTGATCGTTCACCATGCAGGGGGCGATGGTGGGCAAAAACCGCATGGACCCGCCGTGGCTGCCATCGGCGCGCTGCCAGATGACATAGAGCGGGTTCATCGCGTCATAGGCATCCCGCTCCGCCCCATCGGCATCGACCGTGACCGCCCAGCCCAGCCGATCCGAGAATTGCCGGGCGCGGTCGCGGAACATGGTCTCACGCAGTTTTGGAAACTTGGAAAGCTCTTCACCGTAGATATAGCGCAACATTGGGACTCCCTCCGTCATGGTTGCTTGGAACGGGAGTCAGATTAGGAATTTATCGTTAAAGTTGTTAATGAGCTAAAAACGACACGTTAAGATTGCGTAAATCTTCTGCCGATCTGCTCAGAAAACCAGCCGTCCCTGCGCCAAGGCGAGAGCCACCGCGTGGGTCGTGTTCATCGCGCCAAGCTTGTAACGGGCCCCTTCGATGTAGACGCGCAGGGTGTGTTCGGAGATTTCGAGGCTTTCGGAGGCTTGGGCCCGGCTGTAGCCGAGGGCCAGAAGGGTCAGCGCGTCGCGCTCGCGGGGGGACAGCGCTCTGGCGGTGGACTTGGCGGTGCCGCCATTCTCGATTTCGAGGGCTTTCTGGTTGAGGTAATGGGCCGCAAGGATGAGGTCTCGGGTGTGGGCCTCGGTGAAGCGCGTCCACTTCGTGTCACTGGCGTTATGGGACACGGTGAACATGGCGAACTGCCCGGAGGGCCCGCGGATGGGCACGGTGTAGCCCTGATTGCCAACCCCGGCATTTTGCGCCTCGCCCATGAAATCGCGGCTGACTTTGCCCGACCAATCGAGCCGCCGCCAATCGACCGGGTGAAAACGCTGGTAGCAGCCTACAACCACTGGGTCGATCCGGTCATATCCATTGGAAAGGTACTGATCGACCCAGTCGGTGGAATAGGTTAGCGCGGCGTATTGCCCGCCGGTGGCGTTGACGGAGTGATAAACGACGTGCTCGACCTCGTAGATATCGCGCAGATCGAAGACGCTGGCTTGCACATCGTCAAGCGTGCTCGCCTGCTGCAAGCCCTCGATAAACTGTTCCAGCACAGCTGCCATCGCCGTCCGCCGAAGCGTCTCCCCTAAACGATGCAGGCGCGCAGCCCGTCTCATGACGCGCGACGTCGATCGTCTCCAGCAGCTTCCCCTCCAGCGCGGTCAGCTTGTTACGCTCTGCGTAGGTCCGCAGATCGGCCAAGACGTCGAGTACCCACTCGTGTTTCATAGGCAGCCTCAATCCTAAAGGTTAACGACATATTAACACAACCCTAGCATGTGATTTCGCCCGGGAAAATTCGCGGAAAAGCGGTCCCCTTAAATGGGGAGATGTTAATTTTTAGGCATTTAGTTGCGATGTTTAGTAAATCAGCCAAAAAAATCGGGGAAACTGGCATCTCCCGGTGAATATTAAAAACAACCTAAGCGAGTACAGCCCGCCGCGCATGAGGGATGCACGGCGGGGTCTCGGAGCTGTGGTCAGAGGCCGCTGGCGCGGGCTTCGAGCGCGTCTTCGAGGGTGCGCAGGCCGGTCTTTGGGGCCTGCACAAGCACTGCCATGTTGCCGGGCTTGTGCTCGTTCTTCAGCATCTTCATGTGGGCTGCCGGGATCTCATCCCAGGGGAACACCTCGGACATGCAGGGATCGAGCCGGCGCTCAACCATCAGGCGGTTGGCCGATGCGGCCTGCTTGAGGTTGGCGAAGTGGGAGCCTTGCAGGCGCTTCTGGTGCATCCACATGTAGCGCACGTCGAAGGTGGTGTTGAAGCCGGAGGTGCCCGCGCAGATCACCACGATGCCACCCTTCTTGACGACCAGCGTCGACACCGGGAAGGTCGCCTCGCCGGGGTGCTCGAAGACCATGTCGACGCTGACGCCCTTGCCGGTGATATCCCAGATCGCCTTGCCGAACTTGCGGGCCTCTTTGAGCCACTCGTTATACTCGGGACTGTTCACCGTGGGGAGTTGGCCCCAGCAGTTGAAATCCTTGCGGTTGATGACGCCCTTTGCGCCCTGATCGAGCACGAATTGGCGCTTGGACTCATCTGAAATGACGCCAATGGCATTTGCGCCCGCCGTGTTGGCAAGCTGGATCGCGTAGGAGCCGAGGCCGCCCGACGCGCCCCAGACCAGCACGTTTTGGCCCGGCTTCAGCTCGTGCGGATGGTGGCCGAAGAGCATCCGGTAGGCGGTGGCCAGGGTGAGCGTGTAGCAGGCGCTCTCTTCCCATGTCAGGTGTTTGGGGCGCGGCATGAGTTGCTGCGCCTGTACGCGGGTGAACTGGGCGAAAGAGCCATCGCCCGTCTCATAACCCCAGATCCGCTGGGTGGGCGAGAACATCGGATCGCCGCCGTTGCACTCTTCGTCGTCGCCGTCGTCCTGATTGCAGTGGATCACCACCTCGTCGCCGACCTTCCAGGTCTTCACCTTGTCGCCCACGGCCCAGACGATGCCCGAAGCATCGGAGCCGGCGATGTGATAATCTTGCTTGTGAACGTCGAAGGGGCTGATCGGCTGGCCGAGACCGGCCCAGACACCGTTGTAGTTGACGCCTGCGGCCATGACGAGAACGAGCACCTCGTGGCTGTCGATCTCCCATGTGTCGACCACTTCCTTCTGAAACGAAACATCAGGCTCGCCGTGACGCTCGCGGCGGATCGCCCACGCGTACATCTTGGGCGGCACGTAGCCCATCGGGGGCATCTCGCCGATTTCGTAGAGTTCTTTCTCCTCGGCCTCGTAAGCGGCCTGCGGGGCTTCGGTGGTGTCCAGAGCCATGGGCTTCTCTCCTCAGGTCGTTCTGCGGCGCAGAATCGCGCCGTGCTCTCACGGGGTTCTACGAATGCCTGCGCAATATTGCAATACGACTGACGTCTTATTTGTAATTTTATGTCTCACTCGATTTCAGATCGGCGTCAACCTTGGCAGTGCCCTTCGCAACTGCATCATCGGCAGGCAGGAGTCTGGAGCGTGGCAAGGTTGCATCTGCAGCATCTGTAACCTGCGCCAACTGCGTGGCAACGGAGGCCGCGTAGAAGGCGAAAAGCGCTGCTTCGTCACGGATAGCGGCGATACCCTCCGGGGTTTCAGACAGCAGATTGCGGTCGCGCAGGATGCGCAGGGCATTTTCCAGCGCATATGCCGGATTGCCACGCGGCACATGCAGCACCACATCGGCGGCTTCCAACTGGCGGATCCGGGCGTTCCACCGGCGCTCCAGTTCGGCGCGCGGCAGCGGCCCCCCTGCCTCCAGCAGCATCGACGCGAGCAAAGGCACCGGCAGCACCGGCATCACCGCCTCGATCCGGCGCATCAACTCGCCCCCCAACGCCTCGGTATCGCCCGGGAAGCCGGACAGCGAAAGCGGATCGCCGAAGCTGACGGCCGCATAACCAAGGTGATGTGACATGCCACGCACCCGCATCACCAACCGCCGCAGCAGCCACCGGAAGACGACGCGGATCCGGGTGGGAAAGCCGCCGCCGCCCTGCGCGGCGATGAGCACGCGGTCTTCCAGCACCCTGTCATAATTGAGGGCGGTGGGCACGAAGACCACTTCGGTGCCGTCCTGCGCGGCCTCGGTGATATAGGCCAGCAGCCCCAGCTTGGGCTCGCCCGGTGCGCCGGTGAGCGAGAGCCGTCCTTCAGGGAACATCGCCTGCGCCACGTGGGCTCGCGTGGCCACGGAAACATAGGTGGCCAGCACCGTGCGATAGAGTTCGCCACGGGATTTGCGGCGGATGAAGTAGGCGCCCATCGCCCGGATCAGCGTGCGCAGCGGCCAGACCCGCGCCCATTCTCCCACGGCATAGGAGAGCGTGGTGCGTTGGGCTACGAGGTAGGTGACGAGCACGTAATCCATGTTGGAGCGGTGGTTCATCACGTAAACGACGGTGGCGTCGGTCGGGATGGCCGCCAGCTTGGCCTCATCCAGCCGGGCAAGGCGGACGCGGAAGAGCGAGGTGGCCAGCCATCTGGCGGCGCGTATGGCAAAGCCGAAGTAGGCGAAGGCGGAGAAGCCGGGCACGATCTCGCGGGCGTAGCGGCGGGCCTGCTCAAAGGCGACCTCTTCGGGGATGCCCTCGGCCTTGGCGTGCGCGGTGACGGCAGCGAGCACTTGTGGCGCGTAAGTTACCCGTTGGATCGTGTCGCGCCGACGGGCCAGCTTGAAGGGCTCGATGGGCCGCGCGAGGCGTGTGTTCAGCCGGGCCACGGCCTTCTCCAGCCGCCGCCGGAAGAACCAGCGCACGGAGGGAAAGAGGAAGTGCGAGGCGAAGGTGACACCGGCAAACAGCAGGATCAGGAGAAAGAGCCAGAGAGGGAGCGAGACCGTCTGCGTCATGGGAAGAGAGTTGCAGGTGCCGCGCCCCGGGTAAATCCCCGGCAGAGGCCGCCGAATGCGCCGCGGTTGGGGGGAATTGCAGCATCCCTGCCCTCGCCGCGTTGCAGCGAATTGACAATGGTATATTCTTTCGTCAGAAACACGCCGAACGGAATATTCTTGCTCAACCGATTCATCGGAGGCCCATCATGTCGCAACCGCAGCAAAAAGACCGCCCATGGCTGTTCCGGACCTATGCCGGGCACTCCACCGCCAGCGCCTCCAACGCGCTATACCGCGCCAACCTCGCCAAGGGGCAGACCGGCCTTTCGGTGGCCTTCGACCTGCCGACGCAGACGGGCTACGACAGTGACGATCCGCGCGCCAAGGGGGAAGTGGGCAAGGTGGGGGTGCCGGTGGCGCACCTGGGCGACATGCGGGCGCTGTTTGCCGATATTCCGCTGGAGCAGATGAACACCTCGATGACGATCAACGCCACCGCGCCGTGGCTGCTGGCGCTCTATATCGCGGTGGCCGAGGAGCAGGGAGCGGATGTGTCGAAGCTGCAAGGGACGGTGCAGAACGACATCATCAAGGAGTACCTGAGCCGTGGCACTTATGTGTGCCCGCCCAAGCCCTCGCTTAAGCTCATCACCGACGTGGCGGCCTACTGCTACACCAACGTGCCGAAGTGGAACCCGATGAACGTGTGTTCCTACCACCTGCAAGAGGCAGGGGCGACGCCGGAGCAGGAGCTGGCCTTTGCGTTGGCCACGGCGATTGCGGTGCTGGATGCGCTGAAGGGGCAGGTGCCGGAGGAGGACTTTCCGGTGCTGGTGGGGCGGATCTCGTTTTTCGTGAACGCGGGCATCCGGTTTGTGACCGAGATGTGCAAGATGCGCGCCTTCGTGGACCTCTGGGATGAGATTTGCCGGGAGCGTTACGGGGTGGAAGACCCGAAGATGCGGCGCTTCCGCTATGGTGTGCAGGTAAACAGCCTTGGGCTGACCGAGCAGCAGCCGGAGAATAACGTTTATCGTATTCTCATCGAGATGCTGGCTGTGACGCTGAGCAAGAAGGCGCGGGCGCGGGCGGTGCAGCTTCCGGCGTGGAACGAGGCGCTTGGCCTGCCGCGCCCGTGGGATCAGCAATGGTCGCTCCGGATGCAGCAGATCATGGCTTTTGAGACCGACCTGCTGGAATATGGCGACCTGTTTGATGGCAACCCGGCGGTCGATGCCAAGGTGGAGGCGCTGAAGGAAGGTGCCCGCGCGGAGCTGGCGCAACTCGATGGGATGGGCGGCGCCATTGCCGCGATCGATTACATGAAGGCGCGGCTGGTAGAGAGCAATGCCGAGCGGCTTGGCCGGGTGGAAACCGGCGAAACCGTGGTGGTGGGCGTCAACCGCTGGGCCGAGGGCGAACCCTCGCCGCTGATGGGCGAGGATGGCGGCATCATGACGGTGGACCCGGCGGTTGAGGCCGACCAGATTGCGCGGCTTCAGGCGTGGCGGGCGGGGCGCGACAGTGACGCGGTGGCCAAGGCGTTGGAGGCGCTGCGCGCGGCGGCGCGGGCGGGCGACAACGTGATGGAGCCCTCGATTGCCGCGGCGAAGGCGGGGGCGACCACGGGCGAATGGGCCGGTGCGATGCGGGCCGTGTTTGGCGAATATCGTGGGCCGACCGGCGTGGCGCGGGCGCCCTCCAACCGCACCGAGGGGTTGGACGAGATCCGCGAAGCTGTCGACTTGGTATCAGACCGGCTTGGGCGGCGGCTGAATTTTCTCGTTGGCAAGCCGGGGCTGGATGGCCACTCCAATGGGGCCGAGCAGATTGCCTGCCGCGCGCGTGATTGCGGGATGGATATTGCCTATGAGGGCATTCGCCTGACGCCCGAAGAGATTGTGGCCGCCGCGCAGGAACAAGAGGCGCATGTTGTGGGCCTGTCGATCCTTTCGGGTAGCCATTTACCGCTCATTACCGAAACGCTGGAAAGAATGCGGGAGGCCGGACTTTCGCATATTCCGCTGATTGTGGGCGGGATCATTCCGGATGAGGATGCCAAGGCTTTGAAAGACATGGGCGTTTCCCAAGTGTATACGCCAAAGGATTTTGAGCTGAACCGGATCATGATGGATATCGTCGCACTGGCCGAGCCGCAGGAAGCGGCTGCCTGAGATTGGTGCGCGAGGGCGATTGGCCGGAATTCCCGGGCGAAATGGCTCTTGGACCTCTGACACTTTCATTTCATTTTTAATCCGATTATGGTGGGTTCTTGCGGGCTGCCTGTATTTTTGGGCGCCATTTAACGTTCCCGCGCAACCACTCACACGATAACCGGAACAACTAGGAAGGGTTTCATAATGGCCGTAAGCCTCAAGGGGATGAACCGCAAAGAGCTGGAAAAGCTGAAAGCGGATGTGGAAAAGGCACTGGAAAAGGCTGCCGAAGAAGATCGCAAAGCTGCGAAAGCTGCTGCGGAAAAGGCCGCGTTGGCCCATGGGTTCAGCCTTGATGAATTGACCGGCGGTGCGGCGAAACGCGGCCGTAAGGGCGCCAAGGCATCGGGCCCGAAAGGCGCGCCGAAATACGCCAATCCTGACGACAAGAGCCAGACGTGGACTGGGCGCGGCCGTCAGCCCGCCTGGATCAAGTCGGGCCTTGAGGCGGGAAAGTCGCTTGAGGATTTCGCTATCTGAGCCAACTTCTGTGCGGGGCGGACAGAAGAGCCGCCCTCTGACAGACAGAGGGACAGCGCATGACATTGCATATCGGCGCAAAGCCGGGCGAGATCGCCGAGGTGGTCTTGCTTCCGGGAGATCCGTATCGTGCCCGCTGGGCGGCAGAGACCTTTCTTGAAAAACCCAAGTGCATCAACGAGTTGCGCGGCATGCTGGGCTTCACCGGCACGTGGCGCGGCCATGCGGTGACGATCCAGGGCAGCGGCATGGGGATGCCTTCGCTGTCGATCTACGCAAATGAGTTGATCCGCGATTATGGAGCGAAAACGCTCATCCGCATCGGCTCCTGCGGAGCGATGCAGGAGGCCGTTGCGGTGCGGGATGTGGTGCTGGCCATGACGGCGAGCACGCTTTCGACCCCGTCGCGCGGGATATTTCGGGAATTGAGCTTCGCGCCCTGTGCCGACTGGTCCCTGCTGCGCGCAGCGGCCAAGGCAGCTGAGGCGAAATCTATCACGACCCATGTTGGCGGCATCTATTCGTCGGATGTGTTTTATGACGAGCGCCCCGATCTGAACGAGCAAATGGAGCGGCACGGAATTTTGGCCGTCGAAATGGAGGCGGCCGAACTTTACACTCTTGCCGCCCGCTACGGTTGCAGGGCGCTTGCCGTGCTTACCGTTTCTGACCATCTGAAAACCCATGAAGCGCTTCCGAGTGATGCGCGCGAAAAGACTTTCGGCGATATGGTCGAAATCGCGTTGGAAGCAGCCTTTCCTGAATAAAGGACTCAAGAAATGAAGAAACGCAAACTTGGTGCGAACGGGCCAGAGGTTTCGGCAATCGGCTTGGGCTGTATGTCATTTGCTGGTTTTTTTGGCGAAACCGATCTGGAAACCTCTGTCGCCTGCCTTGATACCGCATGGGCTGCCGGGATCGACTTTTTGGATACGGCGAACATTTATGGCATGGGCCGTTCGGAGAGCGCGATTGGCGAATGGCTGAAGGGCACCGATGCGAAGCCGGTGATTGCCACCAAAGCCTCTATCGTGCCCAAGCCGACGCGGCACTATCGCAATGACGAAGACCACCTGCGCAGCGAGTTGGAAAAGAGCCTTGAGCGGCTGGGCGTGAGCAGCGTTGGCCTGTTCTACGCCCATCGGCGAGAGCAGGAGCGGCCGGTGGAGGAGCTGGCTGAAACCATGGCCAAGTTTATGGAAGAAGGGCTGATTGGGGGCTACGGGCTGAGCGAAGTGGCACCCTCCACCATTCGCCGCGCTCATGCGGTGAAGCCGGTGATGGCGGTGCAGAACGAATATTCGCTCTGGTCGCGCCAGCCCGAGATGGGGGTGATACAGGCCTGCAAAGAGCTGGGCGTGGCTTTTGTGCCGTTCAGCCCGCTGGCGCGCGGCGAGTTGAGCGACACGGTGCCTAACCCCGAGACTATGGCCGAAACCGACTTCCGCAAGAACAACCCGCGCTGGCAGGAGCCCAACCGCAGCTATAACCAGAAAGCGCTAGACGGTTTCCGCACCTATGCCGCTGGGCGGGGCGTGCCAACCTCGAAGCTCGCGATGGCTTGGGTGCTGGGCCGCGGCGATCATCTTATCCCGATCCCCGGCACGCGCACGGGCGCGCATTTGCAGGAATGGGTGGACGCCGCCGAGATGGAGCTGACGGCGGAGGATTATGCCGAGATCGAAGCGATCCTGCCGGTAGGGTTTGCCCATGGCGACCGCTATTCGGACACGCAGACTATTGGAGTTGAGCGCTATTGTTAGCGGTGGGTTTCACCCACCCTACAGCCAACCGCCACGTTTCCGCAGGTTGTAGGGTGGGTGCCAACCCACCAATCGACGGTCACGCTCCATGGCTGCCGTCATAGCCGTTGACCGACGGGCTCTCCCAGCCTTCCAGCGCAGCGGGGGGCGGCGCAAAGACCTCGCAAAGCAGCGGGTAGCACTGGGCGGTATCAGAGCTATGCTCTGCGCCGCAGTCGCCGCCCGGGCAGGCGGACAGGCCGGCGAGCAGGTCGATCTCGGCGAAGAGTTCGATGTAATCGCCTTGCCGCGCGGGCGTGGCCTTCATGAAATACTGGCCGGTGTCGGCAGTGAAGCCGGTGCACATGAAGACGTTCAGGACATCGTGCACCAGAGGCTCGGCACCTTGGATGCCCTCCCCCGTCCATGCGGCGAGAGCGCGGGTGAGGTTGGAGTGGCAGCAGTGGTGGTAAAGCCCCCCCGTCAGCAGGGTGTTGGTGTAGGGGTCGCAGCGGGTGCCGATGACATCATGCACCCGGCCACCGAATTCATCTGCCCCATACCAAGCGAGGCTGTCGGCGGTGAGGGTGGCCATGGGGCGAAGCGTGGGGAAGGATGCCCACATGCGATCGCCCGTGGTGATATGCGTGCCATGAAGTGCCCGGGTTTTGCCCGAGTAGAAGCGCTCGGAAAGATTGGCGAGGTTCCACAGATTCAAATCGCCCACCTGCCCGCCCTCCGGGCAGGAAATGCGCAGGAACTGCCCGGCCCGCACCGGAATGCAGCGCGCCTCGCGGGGCGGCACAAGCTCTTCGCCGGTTTTGCGGGCCTGCGCGCGGGCACGGCTGTATAGCCCAAGGTCCGGCTGCGGCAGGCTGTTCGGCGAATAGCAAATGACCGGCGGCACCGCGCGGGCGGCCTCGGCATAGTCGGGCTCTTGTGTGCTCATGATGGGGCTCAGGGGATTGTGACTGCTCGGCGTGACTGTAAGCAGACAGTTGCGCCCAGCGAAAGGGCACGGGCGCAGCAGGCTGCGCAATCGGCGGGCATTAACTGGATTTCAAGGTAACAGGGGGATGACAGGGCGGAAGACAGCGGTCTAGGGTGGGGTTGAGCACGTACGACCCAACACCCGAATGGCAGTCAACGGAGGTATAATGCTTCTGCCCGCACTTGGTTCCGTCCTCTCCGCAATTTTTTTGTCCGGGCCTGTCGATGCCCCGCCGGAGGTGCCCGCCGAGGTGATCCCGGCCTACGCAACGGCCAAGCTCATCAGCCCCGAGCCACATTCGGGCGACTTGAAACGCGGTTTTCTCAACGCCCTGAACAAGCAGTATCCGACGAACAACTGCCCTTCTGGCTTTCGCTCCAACCTGCGCAAATTTCCCGAGGTGGAGATTTGTGTGACCTACAGCGACTTTCGCGGGGCCTGCAAACGGCTGCGGGAAGATGCCTTCAATTGCCATATGGCCTTTACCATTGGCGTTGCCTCCCCCACCCATCCGGGCGTGTTGGGCAAGCTGAAAAAGACCACCACCGAGATTGAACGGGAAGACCTGATCTTTACCCACGACTGGCGCGGCTGGCGCTGGCAGGCGGAAGGCGATGCGGTGGACGCGCTGGTGCCTGCCGAGTTTCGGGGCCGTCAGCCATTTTCACGCGAAGAGGCAATGCGGCACTGACTTGCGCGCTCAGGGCTGGCGCGGGCAGACCATGCGGTGCGGCGGCGCGTCTGTGTTTTGCGAGACTGTCGGCGGGATCTCGTCCCAACGCATGTGCTGGTAGCTCCAGACCCGGGTAACATCATCTTGCTGAGACAGCGCGTGGACCTCGAAGTTATACTCGCGCCTCGGGTGGCGCAGGCTCCACGAAAAGCTGTTGCGCATGAAGGCAGTGGCCCCATGCTTGGCCGCTTCGGCACACATCGCCCGGCGGCTTGTGAGCTCTCCTGCAACGACCATCGCCAAAGTGCCCGCAAGCAGCGCAACACCTAATGCCCAAACGGGGCGGGCACCGCGCCATTTGAGAAAAAGCGATCCGCCCACGCCAGCGAGGAGAAAGCCACCGAGTGCCCAAGGCATCAGCTCGGCGGCGAGCGCAGGAGCACGCAGGATGCGGCCCATCAGAAAGAGCGCGGAGGGCGGGAAGGCGGCCCCGGCAAGCGCGATCAGGGGGCTTCCGGCTAATGTGCCTGCCAGCAGGGCAAAGCCTGAGAGTTGAACAGCGATGCGCCCTGCCCTGCCCCGCGCGCCTTGATGGCGCAGTCCGGCACAGAGCCAGAGCCAACCGGCTGCTCCGGCGAGCCATGCCACGACGGCGCAGGCAAGGAGCCAGAGGATCACGGCGCGTTAGACGAAAGGCGCAACCGTCGGCGTCACGGGAGTGGTGCGGGCCGTGCCCTGACCACGCCCCACGGCGCTGACGGCAAGTCGCATCACACCACCCGCTCGACCATCATGCCCTTGATATGCGCGATGGCCTTGGCCGGGTTCAGGCCCTTGGGGCAGGTCTTGGCGCAGTTCATGATGGTGTGGCAGCGGTAGAGCTTGAAGGGATCCTCAAGGTCGTCGAGCCGCTCGCCGGTGGCCTCGTCACGGCTGTCGATGATCCAGCGGTAGGCGTGGAGCAGGGCGGCGGGGCCGAGGTAGCGATCGGAGTTCCACCAGTAGCTCGGGCAGGCTGTGGAGCAGGAGGCGCACATCACGCATTCATAGAGGCCATCGAGCTTTTTACGGTCTTCGATGCTTTGCTTCCACTCTTTCTCGGGGCGCTGCGTCTTCGTCTCCAGCCAAGGCATGATGCTGGCGTGCTGGGCGTAGAACAGGGTGAGATCAGGGATGAGATCCTTGACCACGGGCATGTGGGGCAGCGGGTAGATCTTCACGTCGCCCTTGATCTCGTCCATGCCGTAGATGCAGGCCAGCGTGTTGATGCCGTCGATATTCATCGCACACGACCCGCAGATGCCCTCGCGGCAGGAGCGGCGGAAGGTGAGCGTGGGGTCGATCTCGTTCTTGATCTTGATCAGCGCGTCCAGAACCATCGGGCCGCATTGGTCCATGTCGATAAAATAGGTATCGACCGCCGGGTTTTTGCCCGAATCCGGATCGTAGCGGTAGATCTGGAACTTGCGAACGTTCGTCGCCCCTTCCGGCTTGGGCCAGGTTTTGCCGGTGGTGATGCGGGAGTTTTTGGGAAGGGTGAGTTGGACCATGGATCAGGCTCCTATCCGTTCAATATCAGCGGGAGGCCTTCCCGCGTGATGCATTCGATGGCGTCCGGGCGTTGCGCCACGGCCACGACGATTTCGGTCGAGCGCGGGGAGATGCCGGTGGCGGCCTCCTGCGCGATGGTCGAGATTTCGCCGGCGGTCATATTGTCGATCAGGCATTCGGTCACCAGATCGGGCGGCACGCCGGGCAGCTTTTCAACAACGATGGGGCGCACCACGCTTTTGGCCGCCTGACGGGCGACCAGATCGGCGGGGTTCACATCACAGGCCGCCAACGAAAGGGCGGCCAGCGCGATTGCGATCTTGGAGGTTCGGCTCATGGTTCAGCCCTTTCCGGCGGCGGCTTGCGCGGCGGGTTCGGCAGCGCCGTCAACCTGCGACAGCCAGCTGTTGTCTTGTTCATAGCCCAGCGCCGCAAGGTCGGCCCCGTAGCGTTCAGCGTAAACCTCCGCCACGGCGGGCGGCAACTCGGTTTGCCAGCGCTTGAGCGCACCTTCGCTTGCAACATGGCCCATGAGGTGGCGGGGGCGATCATCCATCTTGGCCATGCCACCGAAGAGAGACTGCTCCCAGAAGGCCTTTTTGGCGGTTTCGAGCTCTTCGCCCTCAAGCCCGAGGTGGGCCATCGCAGCGCCGAAGAGGGCGCAATCGGTATCTTCGATGAGGTCTTCGTATTTCAATTCAAAGATGCGCGGATCGCCCCAGGGCCAGGCGCGCATTTCTTCCACGGTTTCGCGGTGCTTGCCGTCCATCTCGAAGAGCAGCTTGGCCTCGTCGTCTTGCAGCGCGTTCAGGTGCTGCTGGTAGGTCTTGCCGCCGAGATCCTCGCGCGGCTCATGCAGCCATTTCTCGCCCTGCTTGGCGGCAAAGTGGTGATAGACGCAGCCCGAAAGCATGATGTCTCGCGGGTCGCGGATGACATGGACAAAGGCAACGTCGTCTCGCGCCCAGAGGTCAGGCGGGAAGTAGCCCGCCCAGTTGACGAGGAAGGCGCGGCCCTCGGCGGGCACCTTCCACATTGCCTCGTCGCGCCAGATGCCGTGCCAATCGAGATCGAACGCCCAACCCATGGCCTGAATCGTGCGACGCATCCAGACGGTGCCGGACTTGTGGTGGGTGGCAAAGCACATCAGGCGAGCCATCAGCGGGTGGCCCCCACGGGTTGGCCCCGGCCCTGCACTTTGAGCGCATAGGTCCAGATTTCCTCGGCCACGTGGGGCGGGTTCTGGCGGGTGAAGCCACGGAAGATGGTTTCCTCGAAGCGCACCTCGCCCAGCCAGCCCGCCGCGCGGGGCAGGCAGACGGGGGTGATGCCCCGCTCGAAGCACCAGCGGGCCAGGCGCACGTCGACGAACTTCTGGCTGCCGGCCATGTAGCTGTGCAGCGGAAAATCCTCACCGCGCATCACCGCCGCATTGGTGGCGATCTGGTCAACCACGGAGGGCTTTTCCAGCGCCTCGTAGAAGCGGAAGGGCTTGCGGTAATCGGCGATGTTGACCGGCTTGTAGCGCAGGTATTTCAGCAGCTTGCTGGGCGCGAGGCTGAACTGCGGCTCGTAGTAGAGCGAGCCGTGGTAGCCGCCGAGAAACTTGCCCGGCCCCAGCGCCTCCATCGCGGCGATGGAGTTGGCCACGAAATCGGGCGGGTAGATCATGTCGTCGTCGATCATGAACACCCAATCGGCCCCGCTCACATCGGGGTAGAACTTGCCCACGTCCTTCTGGTCTTCATCGGGGATGATCTGGGCGATCTTTTCCTCGCCCGCGAAGGCCTCCAGCGGGGCGTCATACTGGTTGAGCACAATGTTCAACCGGTTGACCTGCGGCAGGATGGCCGCGACCACATCAGCGAGGTTGCTCTCGCGCGGCGGATAGGTGGCGAGGTTGGCGACGATCATGCCGCCCACCGGGATATGGTGCCCTGCCTCATCACGAATGCCTCAATAGACCCGCGCCTTGGGGGCGATCTTCTTGAGATCGATGCCGCCGTCTTCGTGCTTGGAGAGCGGGTCGAGGTGCACGGGGCGGTAGCTGAGGTTCACCCCGTTGCCCTCGACGGTGGCGAGGGAGTGCTTGCGCCACTCGTTGTCGTCGCGGTCGGGGTAATCCTCGTGGGCGTGGGCCCCGCGGCTTTCCTTGCGGGCCTCAGCGCCGACGATGGTGGCGAGCGCGTTGGGCATGAGGTTGGTCAGCTCCAGCGTTTCCATCAGGTCGGAGTTCCAGATGAGGGAGCGGTCTGTCACCTTGATTTCGTCCATCTTGGCGGCCACGGCCTTCATCTTCTCCACGCCCTCGGCCAGCGTCTTGTCGGTGCGGAACACCGCCGCATCGGCCTGCATGGTGCGCTGCATCTCGTCGCGCAGATCGGCGGTGGAGATGGAGCCATCGGCGTGGCGCAGCTTGTCGAAGCGGTCGAGCGCGGCGTCGACCGAGGCGGTGTTGAGGTCGGGGTTGGCGCTGGCCGGGTCCACCACCTTTGCGGCGCGGATCGCGGCGGCGCGGCCGAAGACCACGAGGTCGATGAGGCTGTTGGAGCCGAGGCGGTTGGCGCCATGCACCGAGGCACAGCCCGCCTCGCCCACGGCCATGAGGCCGGGCGCGATGGCATCGGGATCATCCGCCGTGGGGTTCAGCACTTCGCCCCAGTAGTTCGTGGGGATGCCGCCCATGTTGTAGTGCACGGTGGGCAGCACCGGGATTGGCTCTTTCGTCAGGTCCACCCCGGCAAAGATGCGGGCGCTCTCGGAGATGCCGGGCAGTCGCTCGGCGAGGGTTTCAGGCGGCAGGTGGTTGAGGTGGAGGAAGATGTGATCCTTCTCCTTGCCGACGCCCCTGCCCTCGCGGATTTCCATCGTCATGCAACGGCTGACCACGTCGCGCGAGGCGAGATCCTTGTAGGTCGGTGCATAGCGCTCCATGAAGCGCTCGCCTTCGGAGTTGGTCAGGTAGCCGCCCTCGCCGCGCGCGCCCTCGGTGATGAGGCAGCCGGAGCCGTAGATGCCGGTGGGGTGGAACTGGACGAACTCCATATCCTGAAGCGGCAGCCCAGCGCGGGCGGCCATGCCGCCGCCGTCGCCGGTGCAGGTGTGGGCGGAGGTGGCGCTGAAGTAGGCGCGGCCATAGCCGCCAGTCGCCAGCACCACCATCTTGGCGCGGAAGACGTGGATCGTGCCGTCATCCAGCTTCCAGCAGACCACGCCCTGGCAGGCACCGTCATCGCCCATGATCAGGTCGATGGCGAAATACTCGATGTAGAATTCGGCGTTGTGCTTGAGGCTCTGGCCGTAGAGCGTGTGCAGGATCGCGTGGCCGGTGCGGTCGGCCGCCGCGCAGGTACGCTGCACGGGCGGGCCTTCGCCGAACTCGGTGGTGTGGCCGCCGAAGGGGCGCTGGTAAATCTTGCCCTCTTCGGTGCGGGAGAAGGGCACGCCGTAGTGCTCCAGCTCGTACACCGCCTTGGGCGCCTCGCGGGCGAGATATTCCATCGCGTCGGTGTCGCCCAGCCAATCGGAGCCCTTCACGGTGTCATACATGTGCCACTGCCAGTGGTCGGGGCCCATGTTGGAGAGGCTCGCGGCAATGCCACCCTGCGCCGCCACGGTGTGCGAGCGGGTCGGGAAGACCTTGGTGACACAGGCAGTTTTCAGCCCCTGCTCGGCCATGCCGAGGGTTGCCCGCAGGCCAGAGCCGCCTGCGCCCACAACCACCACGTCATAGGTGTGCGTCTCGTATTCGTAAGCTGCCATGGTCTCGTCCTTGCGGTTGTCTCGGGCGCTTTCGCGTCAGGTTGTTTCTACTATTCGAACCATGAGAGAACACCCAGCTCCACCTGCCCCGGAGCGAGGCCGGGGGAGCTGAGATCTTCCATCTGTTCGTAGCGCGCGCCGATGAGGGCGCTGAAGCTTTCGCCGCCGTCAGGCAGGAATGTGGAGTGAAGCGCGGCGCTGTCGACCCCGAAGTAGCGCGCCAGGCGTGCCAGTTCCTCGCCGTGCTGCGCGGGATCGTAAACCTGCGTTGCGGCGTATCTCAGTGTTGCCTCGCGGTAGCTGGCCGGATCAGCGAGGAAGGCGAGAGACAGGATTTCGCCGTCGAAATAGGTTGTGACCGACCAGGTGGCGAAGTCCTCTTCAACGAGGTGGTGATAGGCCGGGCCGGCCTGTGCAAGCTGCTCAAGCGTGCCGTCGGTTCCGAGCATGATCCAATGCGGCTTGGCGAGCCCAGCCCAGACAGCCTCTGCCAGCTCCCTGTCTTCCCCGGCGTCTCCAGAGAGTTCGTAGAGCGGCAGGCTTGCAGAACCCACTAACAGCACGATCTGCGCCTCTAGCGCCGAGAGAGTCTCGGCGCTGGTTTGCAGTTGCATGTAGTCAGTAAATTCAGACATTGCCGCCCCTTAGAGCGCCAGCTTGATCAGTGCCAGAACACCGGCGGCGATCAGCACCCAGGTTCCGGCGGCGACGGCCATCAGCAGCAATTTTCCAGCGACGCCGTGCACGTAGTCTTCTACCGCCTCGTCGATCTCCATCTTGATGTGCAGCAGCCCCATGGTGAGGCCGATGCCCAGCGCTAGGGCGACAAAGGGGTTGGCGAAATAGCTCTGCACCTCGTCAAAGCCGCGGCCCAGCCCGGCGCCGAAGATGAAAACGAAGAGCGGCACGAGGATGACGAGGCTCAGCGAGCTTGCCATCATCTTCCAGTGGTGTGCGGTGCCCTCGGAGCCAGAGCCGAGGCCGGTGGCGCGTTTGCGGTCGGTGATGAATTTCATCGTCTCTCTCCCTTACACCACGATGGCCGTGAAGAGCGCCAGAACGGTGGCGCCGATGAACATGCCCCAGCCGAGCTTTTCGGAGATCGGGACTTCAAGGCAGTAGCCGAAATCCCAGATCACGTGCCGAAGGCGGCCGAGCATGTGATACCAGATCGCCCAGCTGGCGAGGAACATGATGATATCGCCGATGAAGCTGGTCATCAGCCAGTTGATCCAGTTGAAGGCAGGCTCCGAGAAGGCCGCGGCCAGAAGCCACCACACCACGAGAAAGGCGGTGCCGAAGGAGGCAATGCCGGTGATGCGGACCATGATCGAGGAGATCGAGGTGATCTGGGGCCGGTAGTACGGGCCGATCATGAAGGGCGAAAGCGGGCGGTCCCGGTTCATATCTGCCATGAACGCTCTCCTGTTGGGCGCTGTCGCGGTGCGAGTGGCCGGACGCGGCGCAGTGGGTGGCGTGCCGCGCGGGTGGCCGTGCGGGCGTGCTGCGCCTTTCCATTGGCATTTTTCGTCGGGGGAGTCACGGGTTAAACCGATGAAAATCGGCCGGAGTTTGGGCGCTAACAGAGAGTTTTCTTCGGCTTGTGATCACGAATTTCCGGCGCGTGATCACAAATCCAGGGGTTCTGGCCCGGCTTTGCCCGTCGCTCCTCAACCACCCTCACCGCTTAAGTTTCTACCTCGGGATCAGTGCCCAGTAGTCGAGATCGAGCAGAACGTGGGGGAGGTATTTGCCGTCGTCGCCCTTCAGCTCACCGGCCCGGGTTTTGGCACCTTTGACCGCCACGAGCCGCAGACGCAGCGCGCCGATGTCTTCGGTCAGCGCCGCAGTGTCGAGCACCTCCGTCCAGGCGCGCACTGTGTCACCCGCGAAGCAGGGGTTGGCATGGGCGCCGCCGTTGATCGCCACCAGCATCTGCGCATTGGCCAGCCCGTTGAAGCTGAGCGCGCGGGCCAGCGAAATCACGTGGCCGCCGTAGATCAACCGCTTGCCGTCTTCGCGGTTGGTGGCATCGAAATGCACCTTGGCGGTGTTCTGCCAGAGGCGCGTCGCCAGCATGTGCTCGGCCTCCTCGATGGTGACTCCGTCAACATGGTCGATCACCTCACCCTCAGCATAATCGCCCCAGCGGTGCGGCTCACCGGCGGCGGTGAAGTCGTAGTCGGCAAAGGTGAGCCCTTCGGGGATCACCAGATCCTGCGGCGCTACGACCTGTGCCAGCTCGGGGATCGTGGTTTCGGGTGCGGGGGCATCTAGGTTGCCTTTGCGCACCATCACCCAGCGAACGTAGTCCAACACCGGCTCGCCAAGCTGGTCGCGCCCGGTGGTGCGCAGGTAGACCACGCCAGACTTGCCGTTGGAATTTTGTTTGAGCCCGATCACCTCGGACTCGCTGCTCAGTGTATCCCCCGCATAGACAGGCTTCAGCCAACGGCCTTCAGCATAGCCGAGGTTGGCCACGGCGTTCAGCGAGATATCGGGCACGGTTTTGCCAAAGACCACGTGGAAGGTGATGAGATCATCCAGCGGCGAGCCTTCCAGCCCGCAGTTTGCCGCGAACACATCGGAGGAGTGCAAGGCATGGCGGGCCGGGTAGAGCGCGTGGTAGAGCGCCCGCTCGCCTTCGGCCACCGTGCGCGGCACCGCATGGCGGATCACCTCGCCCAGCCTGTAGTCTTCAAAGAACCGGCCCGCGTTGGTTTTGCTCATCAGTGCGCCCCCAGCTTGGTGTCCGGCGTGTAGGTGCCCTCGACCTCCTTGATCACGGCCTGACCGCAGCGCATCACACCGTTGGAGGCGTCAAAACTGTATTGCGGGTCGCCATGCAGCACCCAGCCCTTGTTCAGCGCATCGGTGACTTTGTGGCAAAAGGCCGATGTGTCGTCTTCGGTGAGAAAGCGGTAGAGTTTCATAGAGTTATCCAAACACAGGGTAGCCGAGCAGGCCGTGGATCCAGCCGATCAGGCCGAGCAGCAGGATGGAAATGGCAAAGAACATCGCATCCTTGGCGATGGAGCCTTTCGGCGGCGGAGTCCACTCCGGCTCGGCGCGGTTGATGACCGCCATTTCCACCAAAGCCCAGACGAGCAGCGCGCCAAAGAGGATCATAGTGGCGAGGTCGCCGTTGACCAGCAGGTGGGCGAAGGCCCAGAGCGCGAAGCCGAAGAGCATGGGGTGGCGCATCTTGTAGAAGAGCGCGCCCTTGGAGGGGCCGGGCGAGGTGAAATAGAGCGCGACGAGCACCAGCAGGTTGTTGAGGTGGCGCAGCCAATAGGGCGGATACCAGATGTCGGGCGACGCATCGGCCATGCGGATGCCGAAGGTCATCAGCACGACGGAGGCGATGAGGGCCAGTGCCATTGCTCCCTTGCCGCCATTGCCCATAGCCGCGCGGCGCTCTGGCGCGATGCGCTTGAAGAGGTGGGCGAGCCACCAGAGCGCAAGGCCGGCGATCAGGAGTGTGAGCGGGAGTGCCATCTGGGTATCCTCAGCAAGTGAACCGTTGAGTTCACTTTGCCCTCATTCGGCCATCGCTGCAATGGCCTCTGCCTTGGCGAGCGTGGCGCGGGCGGTTTCGATATGCAGGTTCTCCACGATCCGGCCATCGACCACCGCCACCCCCTGCCCGCTCGCCTCGACCTCTTGATAGGCCGCAATCTGGCGGCGTGCGAGGTCGATCTCGGTATCCGATGGGGCGAAGGCAGCGTTGGTGATGTCCAACTGCGCGGGGTGGATCAGGGTTTTGCCGTCAAACCCGAGGTCGCGGCCCTGCGCGCATTCGGCCTTCAGGCCCTCGTCGTCCTTGAAGGCATTATAGACCCCGTCGATGGCCACGATCCCGGCGGCCCGGGCAGCCATGAGGCATTGCTGGAGGGCGAACATCATTGGCAACCGGTCCGCGCGGCTGCGGCAGTTCAACTCCTTGGCCAGATCATTGGTGCCCATCACGAAGCCGCCCATGCCCGGAGCCTGCGCGATGGGGAGCGCGTTAAAGATGCCCATCGGCGTTTCCATCATCGCCCAGATCTTCGTGTTGGTGGCACCGGCCGCGTCGAGCTGCCCCTTTACGGCGGAAATTTCGTCAGCGTGGCCGACCTTGGGCAGCAAAATTGCATCGGGGGCCAGCTTGCACATGGCCTCAAGGTCCGCCGCGCCCCACTGCGTGTCTGCGCCGTTGACCCGGACGATGCGGGCACGCGGGCCATAGTCTGCCGTCGGGAGGGTTTTGGCCAGCAGCGCGCGCGCTTCCTCCTTGGCGTCCGCCGTCACCGCATCTTCAAGGTCGAAGATGATGGCATCGCACGGCAGGGTTGCCGCCTTCTCCTGCGCGCGGGGCTTGGAACCGGGAATATAGAGCAGCGAGCGATAGGGGCGTGTGGCGGGCATTGATTCTCTCCGGGCAGGTTGCACGCGCAGAAAGACCAAATGCTGCGCCGCCGCGCAAGATCATTTCTGAAAATGAGGCAGGATGGCAACTTTCGGTCCTTCCGAAGAGGGGCCTTTGCCACCGTCGCGGAGGGTTAACGAGATGATCACCACTTTTGGCGCAGCATTCTGACCGAGTCGGGCGACTGGAGGGCCGTTCTTGGCAGGGCCGCCAAGACAGACGGCAATAATCAGTCCGACCTTGCAAGACCGGCGCCGAATGCGCCACCCATGCCACCGGCAAAGCCGGGCACGCCCGACATGGGGCCACGCTGTCTAAAAGGGTTTGGACCATGAAAGAACTTCTCTTTATCGCCGCGGGCTTTGCCTGCCTCGCCGCCTCCGGGGCCGAGGCTCAGAACCGCAACTGCGCCAACCGTGAAAAGGTGGTTGCCCGCCTCGCCGATGGTTACGGCGAGAGCCGCCAGGCCATTGGGCTGGGCGCCAACAACCGGGTTGTCGAGACCTTCGCCAACCTGGAAAGCGGCACCTGGACTGTGGTTGTGACCATGCCCAATGGCATCACCTGCCTCGTCGCCTCGGGCAAGGCCTTTGAACTGGTGGAAGAGGCGCTGATCCCTGCGGGTGAGAAAGACGCCTGATACCGCGCGGATGCGCTGGTCTCAGGTCAGCGCGTCCCAGATCAGCTTGCCGCCGGTGAGCAGGAGCATCACGTAGGTGAGGGCAAAGAACGGCTTTTCGGGCACCACGTGATGCGCTTTCACCCCGAGCCATGCGCCAAGCACGGCGGCGGGGGCCAACCAGAGATCGAGCACCACGGTCTCTTTGGTGAAAACGCCGAGCGCCGCGTAGGGGATGAACTTGAGCAGGTTGATCGCCCAGAACACGATGACAGACGTCGCCTGATAGGTTGTCTTGCCCATTCCCTGGGCCAAGAGGAACACCGCGACGGGCGGGCCGCCCGCGTGGCTGAGGAAGCTGGTGAAGCCTGCAACCGCCCCTGCCGCCCCTCCGGTGACGGGATCGAACGGACGGTCGGGAATTTTGAGCAGACCCCACGACCGTGCCAGTTGATAGACCACGAAGAAGATAGCAATGGCTCCGATCAGCAGGCGGAAAGTATCGGCATCGGCAACCTGAAAGAGCCAGATCGCAAGCGCGATACCCGGAAGGCTGCCAAGGCAGAGGGCCCATGCGGAGGGGGTATGCCACTGCTTCCAGAAGCTCTTGAGCGTAAAAACGTCGATCAGCATGAGCAGCGGCAGTAACAACCCGACGGCCATGCGCGGATCAATCGCAAGGGCGAGAATCGGGGCCGCAGCGAAGGCCGCGCCAGAGCCGAAACCGCCCTTGGAAATGCCCGCAAACATCACCGCGGGCACCGCCACGGCCATCACCCATGGATCAGGCCACATGCCTGCCAACTCCTTGCATCTTTTAGCCTTTCCGCCCGTGCCCCATGTGCAGGTGCGGCATGTTTGCTGCATTGCAGCCTTGCACGCCCGCAAGCCATTGGCTAGGCGTGGCGAGATTTCATGTCACCAATGAGGGACGACCCATAATGGCCAGACCGAAGATCGCACTTATCGGCTCGGGACAGATCGGCGGCACGCTCGCCCACCTTGCCGCAATGAAGGAACTTGGGGACGTTGTCCTCTTTGATATCGCCGATGGTGTGCCGCAGGGCAAAGCGCTCGACATCGCTGAAAGCGGCCCTTCCGAGGGCTTCGACGCCGCCCTTTCGGGCACCACCGACTACGCCGCCATTGCCGGCGCCGACGTGTGCATCGTCACCGCCGGTGTGCCGCGCAAGCCCGGCATGAGCCGCGACGACCTGCTCGGCATCAACCTCAAGGTGATGAAGTCGGTCGGTGAGGGCATCGCCGCCCACGCGCCCGACGCCTTCGTAATCTGCATCACCAACCCGCTCGACGCGATGGTTTGGGCACTGCAGAAATTCAGTGGCCTGCCCGCCAACAAGGTGTGCGGCATGGCCGGCGTGCTCGACAGCGCCCGCTTCCGCCACTTCCTGAGCCTCGAATTTGGCGTATCGATGAAAGACGTCACCGCCTTCGTGCTCGGCGGCCACGGCGACACCATGGTGCCCTCCGCCCGCTACTCCACCGTTGCCGGCATCCCGCTGCCGGACCTCGTGGAAATGGGCTGGACCACGCAGGAAAAGCTCGACGCGATCATCCAGCGCACCCGTGACGGCGGCGCCGAGATTGTTGGCCTGCTGAAGACCGGCTCGGCCTATTACGCCCCGGCCACCTCCGCCATCGAGATGGCCGAGGCCTACCTGAAAGACCAGAAGCGCGTGCTGCCCTGCGCCGCCTATTGCGACGGCGAGATTGGCGTGAAGGACATGTATGTTGGCGTGCCGACCGTCATCGGCGCTGGTGGCATCGAGAAGGTTGTGGACATCAAGCTCAACAAGGAAGAGCAAGTGATGTTCGACAAGTCGGTCGAAGCCGTGAAGGGCCTTGTCGAGGCCTGCAAGGGCATCGACAGCTCGCTTGCCTGACGAAGGTTTCGTCTTTGCCGTCAGCGGTGCGGCCTACCTCCCGCTGACGGTGCGGGCGGCGGAGACCATCCGCCGTCACCATCCCGACCATCCGATAGACCTGTTCACCGATGTGCCCTGTGACGCATCGGTGTTTTCGCAGGTCACGATGCTGCAAACCTCGGGGTTTCGGCCCAAGTTCGAGGCGCTGTACCGCTCGCGCTTTGACCGCTCGATCTATCTGGACGGCGATGTCATCTGCACGGCCCCGATGGCGGATGTGTTCGAACTGCTCCATCACTTCGACATCGCCGCCGCTCATGAGCCCAACCGTAACTCCGACTGGGGCCGCAGGCCGTTTCGCACAGCCATTCCGGCGGCTTTTCCGCAGATCAACTCGGGCTGCATCGGGCTGCGTGCCTCACCGCAAACGCGCGCCTTCATGCAGAATATCGAGGCCGTTTTGACTGAAAGCGGATACGACCGCGACCAGCCTGTGCTGCGCGAATTGCTGTATCAGAGCGATCTGAGGTTGGCCGTGCTGCCGAGTGAGTACAACCTGATCGAGTTCACTGCGCTGGAGGCCATGGGGCGACGCACCGCTGCGCCCCGCCTTTTGCACCTGCCCCGCCTTCACAAGCATCTGCGCAAGCAACGCACGCGACGCGAGCTCCGCACGCTCGAGGAAGTTTGCGGCCCGCGCTATGCCCGTCACATTAAGCGCCTGATCACCGCAGACCGGACACTTGGCAATGACGGGGCCGTCACGCCGCTTCTGCGCCGTGGCTTGCTTGGGGCCATACACCTGCTGGTCAACGATATCCCCGCTGGCCTTCGCCGCCTCTTCACGCGGTACTGAAGCCGTTCACGCCGCCTGATTTGCAGCGATCTTCTTCATCAGTCGCTTGGCGTTCTCGCTGCCCAGCTTCAGATCGAAGGCGCGGAAGGAAAAATCGGCCTCGACCTCGGGGAAGACGCGGCGCATCGCCGCTTCGGGGTCGATCTTCATGGCGCTGAGGCGGCCATGCTCGGTGAGCGCGCGGGATTGATCCGGGGTCAGACCGGTGATCTTGCGGAAAAACCGCAAAAGCTCGGGCATGGTGGAAATATTGTCTCGCACCTCACGGACCTGCCGGGCGCGCTCTTGGTGCAGCAGCTTGTCGATGGCCTCATCGCCCTGCTCGGCATAGCGCAGGGTTTTTGCGGCCCAGTGCAGCGGCGTCAGCCCGTCGAAGTGCAGCACGTGCAGGCCGGTCGCCTTTTTGTGCTTGGCCCAGCCGTTGTTTTTGCCCGGCAGCTTGGCAGCATGGACCTGCACTTGAACCTTGTGCCCGGTGCGCACCAGCGGCTTGCCGTGGGATGAGCCTGCCAGCCCATTGGCCAGAAATGGCGTCACCTCTTCCCCGTAGATCCGCTTGGCAATCAGCGGGGCCTGTTTGATCGGATGGCGGAAGACTCCGGAGAAGATATGGTCGGAGGCGTCGCCCTCCAGCCAGCAGCGTTCAACCGCGGGCACACGGAGCCAGACATCATCGTCCTCCAGCCGCGCGACCTCTTCAGCGAAGGGGCGGGCCATGTGCAGGAATTCATCGGCGTCGAGGTGCAGCAGATAGTCGGCCTTCACCTTTTTATAAGCTTGAGAGGCATTGACCGCTTGGCGGGCATTCTGGTTGGGCGGGCGGCCTCGGCCACTTGTGACGTCGTTCCAATAGGCCTCGGTGCAGCGAATGGCGTTGACCCTTGGGGTTTTTACCAGAAGGGGGCGCACCGGATCGTCGGGATCATCGAGGTAGATGATGATCTTCTTGGCACCGAGCTCGAGGTGGTGTGCGACGAAGGCCAGCACCAGTTCGGCGGGCTCCCGAACGGTGGCCGTTACGGCAAAGCTGGGGGCGCGGCCTGGTTTGCCTGCGGGCGAGGCCTCTGCTTTCGGGGTCGTGTTCATGTGGTTATGCATATCGCCCCGCTCGGGCTCTGGCCAGCCCCGGTGCGAGCCGGGCAGGGTGATTCTCATGGTAGCGTTAGCAGCCCGTTAACTTGTGATCACACAATTCTCGGCTGTGATCACAAATCGCATTAATCCTGCCCAACCCCTGCATTTACAGGAAATTTTTGTTTGCCTGCCGCGCTGCCTGTGTCAAGGACAGGACAAACCGCAGCTTGAGGAACACCTTCATGAACATCCATGAGTATCAGGCGAAGGCCCTGCTTCGCTCCTACGGCGCCCCGGTCTCGGACGGCCGCGCCGTCCTGAAGGCCGATGAGGCCAAGACTGCCGCCGGAGCGCTCGATGGCCCGCTCTGGGTGGTGAAGGCGCAAATCCACGCGGGCGGGCGCGGCAAGGGCTCGTTCAAGGAAGCCGCTGCTGGCGAAAAGGGCGGTGTGCGCCTTGCCAAGTCGGTCGAAGAGGCCGCCGAGGAAGCCAAGAAGATGCTCGGCAAAACCCTCGTCACCCACCAGACCGGCCCGGCGGGCAAGCAGGTGAACCGCATCTACATCGAGGATGGCTCGGACATCACCTCCGAGTTCTACCTTGCCCTTCTGGTGGACAGGCAGACCAGCCGCGTGTCTTTCGTCTGCTCCACCGAGGGCGGCATGGACATTGAGGAAGTTGCCGCCGCGACGCCCGAGAAGATCCTGAGCTTCAGCGTTGATCCGGCCACAGGCTACCAGCCCTACCACGGTCGCCGCGTTGCCTTCGCCCTCGGGCTGGAGAGCGCCGCTGTCAAGCAATGCGTCAAGCTGATGGGCATTCTCTACAAAGCCTTCATGGAGAAGGACATGGAGATGCTGGAGATCAACCCGCTGATCCTCATGCCCAACGGCGAGCTGAAGGTGCTGGACGCCAAGCTCGGCTTCGACGGCAACGCGATGTATCGCCAGCCTGACGTTTCCGAACTGCGCGACACCACCGAAGAAGACCCGAAGGAGCTTGAGGCGTCCAAATACGACCTCAACTACATCGCGCTCGACGGCGAAATCGGCTGCATGGTGAACGGCGCGGGCCTTGCCATGGCGACGATGGACATCATCAAGCTCTACGGTGCCGAGCCTGCCAACTTCCTCGACGTAGGCGGCGGCGCGACCAAGGAAAAGGTGACCGAGGCCTTCAAGATCATCACCTCCGACCCGAACGTGAAGGGCATCCTCGTCAACATCTTCGGCGGGATCATGCGCTGCGACGTCATCGCCGAGGGCGTGATTGCTGCGGTGAAAGAGGTTGGCCTGCAGGTGCCGCTGGTGGTGCGCCTCGAGGGCACCAACGTGGAGAAAGGCAAGGAGATCATCAACAACTCCGATGTTGACGTGATCGCCGCCGACGACCTTTCGGACGGCGCAGAGAAGATCGTGAAGGCAGTGAAAGGCTAAGGCCGATGCGCCGCGCTCTCCCTCTCCTCGCCTGCCTCGTCGCCACCCCGGTGGCGGCGGATGACTTCGTTGCACTGCACAAGATGACCCGGCAGCTTTCCAAGCCTGACGGGGCGGAAGCGCAGAGCGGCGCATGGGCGGCCTGCCTTTTGGGCGGTGGCGATGAGGATGGGACAAAGGCCCTGTTCGACGTGGCTGGGTGGAATGTCTTTTCCGACCCCGCGATCGGCATGGCCGAGATCAGCCACCCCGCGTCGAACATCTACGTCTCGCTCTACATGGACGGCGCAATCTGTTCGGTCGCCCATACCTCCCAATCCTCCGATGAAGCCGCGCTGCTGTTGGAAAACTTCCTTCAGGTTGCGGGTATTAATCCGATGGAAGCCGAGGTTGAGGGCTGTGCGGGCTGGAAGATTGGCAGGTTCCGGAGCGTCGGCCTCACCTCCGGCGGGCAAGACCCTGTCTGCGTCGGCAATAACGACAACGATGTGCGGTTCTACTTCCCGTCGAACTGAAACGTATCGGGGCCGCAGGAGGCCCCGCCTGATAATCGGCCCGAGGGCCACGAAGCAAAGAGGAACGCGCCGATGGCCATTCTCGTCGATGAAAACACAAAGGTAATCTGTCAGGGCCTCACCGGCTCGCAGGGCACCTTCCACTCCGAGCAGGCCATCGCCTATGGCACCAAGATGGTTGGGGGGGTGACCCCCGGCAAGGGCGGCCAGAGCCACCTTGACCTGCCGGTCTTCAACTCGGTGCATGAGGCGAAGGCCGTGACCGGGGCCAATGCCTCCGTCATCTACGTGCCGCCGCCCTTTGCTGCCGACTCCATCCTTGAGGCGATCGACGCCGAGATGGAGCTGATCGTTTGCATCACCGAGGGCATCCCCGTGCTCGACATGATGAGCGTGAAGCGCGCGCTGGAGGGTTCGTCCTCCCGCCTCATCGGCCCCAACTGCCCCGGTGTCATCACGCCTGACGCCTGCAAGATCGGCATCATGCCCGGCCACATCCACAAGCGCGGCTCCGTTGGCGTGGTCTCGCGCTCGGGCACGCTGACCTATGAGGCCGTCAAGCAGACCTCCGACGCGGGCCTCGGCCAGTCCACCGCCGTCGGCATCGGCGGCGACCCGATCAAGGGCACCGAGCACATCGACGTGCTCGACATGTTCCTCGACGATGACGAGACCCAGTCGATCATCATGATCGGCGAGATTGGCGGCAGCGCCGAAGAAGAGGCCGCCGAGTTCCTCGCCGAGCAGAAGAAGAAGGGCCGCTGGAAGCCGACTGCTGGCTTCATCGCCGGCCGCACCGCCCCTCCGGGCCGCCGCATGGGCCATGCCGGTGCGATTGTTGCCGGTGGCAAAGGCGGCGCGGAAGACAAGATCGAAGCGATGAAATCCGCCGGGATCGTGGTTGCCGACAGCCCTGCTGGCCTCGGTGAAGCCGTGCTGAAGGCGATTGGCTAGGGCCGCGCAACATACGCCAAAACTGGCCGCCGGCGGGCTCCTCCGCCTGCGGCCTTCAACCTGTCAGGTGCTCAGATGACCGACCAAAGCCCCAACGACCTTTTCCATGCCTCCAGCTTCATGCAGGGGCACAACGCCGCCTACCTCGAACAGCTTTATGCCAAATACGCCGATGATCCGAATTCGGTTGATGGCGCATGGGCCGAGTTTTTCCGGCAGCTGGGTGACGGCGAGACCGATGTGAAGGCGGAGGCCAAGGGCCCCTCTTGGGCGCGGGGCGATTGGCCGCCGGTGCCGGGGGATGAACTGACAGCCGCACTCACCGGCGAGTGGCCGGCAGAGGCCACGCCCGAGGGCAAGGGCGCCGCGAAGAAGATCAAGGATGCGGCTGGCGCACAGGCTGCGCCGGTGAATGAAGAGGCGATCCGCACGGCCGTGCTCGACAGCATCCGCGCGCTCATGCTGATCCGCGCCTACCGGATCCGTGGCCATCTGGTGGCTGATCTCGACCCGCTGGGCATGCAGGACCAGACGCCCCACCCCGAGCTGGACCCGAAGAGCTACGGCTTTACCGATGCCGACATGGACCGGCCGATCTTCATCGACCAGGTGCTGGGCCTCAAGTTTGCCTCGCTGCGCCAGATCATCGACATCGTGCGCCGCACCTACTGCGGCACCTTCGCACTGCAATACATGCACATTTCCAACCCCGAAGAAGCCTCCTGGCTGAAGGAGCGCATCGAGGGGCTCGGCAAAGAAATCGCCTTTACCCGCGAGGGGCGGAAGGCGATTTTGAACAAGCTGGTCGAGGCCGAGGGCTTTGAGAAGTTTCTGCACGTGAAGTACATGGGCACGAAGCGCTTTGGCCTTGATGGCGGCGAGGCGCTGGTGCCTGCGATGGAGCAGATCATCAAGCGCGGCGGCTCGCTGGGCGTAAAGGAGATCGTGATCGGGATGCCCCACCGGGGCCGTCTCTCTGTGCTTGCCAATGTGATGGCAAAGCCCTATCGCGCAATCTTCAACGAGTTTCAGGGCGGCAGCTTCAAGCCCGAAGATGTCGATGGCTCGGGCGACGTGAAATATCACCTCGGCGCCTCCTCGGACCGTGAGTTTGATGGCAACAGCGTGCACCTCAGCCTCACCGCCAACCCCAGCCACCTTGAAGCCGTCAACCCGGTGGTGCTGGGCAAGGCCCGCGCCAAGCAGGACCAGCTTGGCGACAAGGAGCGCACCGAGGTGCTGCCGATCCTGCTGCACGGCGATGCAGCCTTTGCCGGGCAAGGCGTTGTGGCCGAGTGCTTTGGCCTCTCGGGCCTGCGTGGGCACCGCACCGGTGGCACCATTCATATCGTGGTGAACAACCAGATCGGCTTTACCACCGCGCCCCACTTCTCGCGCTCGTCCCCCTACCCCACCGACATCGCGCTGATGGTGGAAGCGCCGATCTTCCACGTGAACGGCGATGACCCGGAGGCCGTGGTACATGCCGCCAAGGTAGCCACCGAGTTCCGCCAGAAGTTCCACAAGGACGTGGTGCTCGACATCTTCTGTTATCGCCGCTTCGGCCATAACGAAGGCGACGAGCCGATGTTCACCAACCCGATCATGTACAAGCGGATCAAGGGCCACAAAACGACCCTGAGCCTCTACACCGAGCGGCTGGTGAAGGATGGCCTCATTCCCGAGGGCGAGATCGAAGACATGAAGGCGGCCTTCCAAAGCCACCTGAATGACGAATTTGAAGCCGGGAAGAACTTCAAGCCCAACAAGGCTGACTGGCTCGATGGCCGCTGGTCGCACCTCGACCGGCGCGGCGAGGAGTATCAGCGCGGCGAGACGGCGATTGCCGAAGAGACCTTCACCGAGGTTGGCAAGGCGCTGACCACCGCGCCCGAGGGCTATGCGCTGCACAAGACGGTGCAGCGGATGATGGGCGCCAAGGCTCAGATGATCGAAAAGGGTGAGGGCATCGACTGGGCGACCGGCGAAGCGCTGGCCTTTGGCTCGCTGCTCACCGAGGGCTACCCGGTGCGGCTCGCCGGGCAGGACAGCACGCGCGGCACCTTCTCGCAGCGCCACTCGGCCTTCGTCAATCAGGAGACGGAAGAGCGCTACTATCCGCTCAACCATATCCGCGCCGGTCAGGCCGGGTATGAGGTGATCGACTCCATGCTCTCGGAGTATGCGGTGCTGGGCTTCGAATACGGCTTCTCGCTGGCCGAACCGAATGCGCTGGTGCTCTGGGAGGCGCAGTTTGGCGATTTTGCCAACGGCGCGCAGATCATGTTTGACCAGTTCGTCAGCTCGGGTGAAAGCAAGTGGCTGCGGATGTCGGGCCTCGTCTGCCTGCTGCCGCATGGCTACGAGGGCCAGGGGCCGGAGCACTCTTCGGCGCGGCTGGAGCGCTTCTTGCAGATGTGCGGGCAAGACAACTGGATCGTCGCCAACTGCACGACCCCGGCCAACTACTTCCACATCCTGCGTCGCCAGATTCACCGCAGCTTCCGCAAGCCGCTCATCATGATGACGCCCAAGTCGCTGTTGCGGCACAAGATGGCGGTGAGCCGGCGGGAAGAGTTTACCACCGGATCCAGCTTCCACCGGGTGCTGTGGGATGACGCCGAACATGGCAACTCCGACACCAAGCTGGTGGCCGACGACAAGATCCGCCGCGTGGTGATGTGCTCGGGCAAGGTCTACTTCGATCTGCTCGAAGCGCGCGACGCTGCCGGGATCGACGATGTCTACCTGCTGCGTGTCGAGCAGTTTTACCCCTTCCCCGCCATCAGCCTCGTCAAGGAGCTGGAGCGGTTCAAGGGAGCAGAGATGGTATGGTGCCAGGAAGAGCCCAAGAACCAGGGCGCGTGGAGCTATATCGAACCGAACATCGAATGGGTGCTGGGCCGGATCAAGGCAAAGTACGGCCGCCCAGCCTATGCAGGCCGCGCCACCTCGGCCTCTCCGGCCACCGGCCTCGCCTCGCAGCACAAAGCACAACAGGAAGCCCTCGTGAACGAGGCGCTCGGAATTGAAGGAAACTGATCAATGAGCACCGAAGTCCGCGTGCCCACTCTGGGCGAAAGCGTTACCGAGGCCACCGTTGCCACCTGGTTCAAGAAACCGGGCGATGCTGTTGCCGCCGATGAAATGCTCTGCGAGCTGGAGACCGACAAGGTCACCGTAGAAGTGCCCTCCCCCGCTGCTGGCGTGATGGGCGAGATCGTCGCCGCCGAGGGCGAGACGGTGGGCGTTGATGCGCTGCTGGCGACCATTTCCGAGGGTGGCGAAGGTACCGCCCCCGCGAAAGAAGAGCCCAAGGCCGAGAAGCCGAAGGCCGAAGAGGCCGCGCCTGCCGAGAGTGCTGGCGGTGATGCCGGTGGCGAAAGCGTGGACGTTATGGTGCCGACGCTGGGTGAAAGCGTTACCGAGGCAACCGTGGCGACGTGGTTCAAGAAGGTGGGTGACAGCGTCGAAGCCGACGAGATGCTTTGCGAGCTGGAAACCGACAAGGTGAGCGTTGAAGTGCCCGCCCCCTCCGCCGGGACGATCACCGAGATCATCGCCGAAGAGGGCTCTACTGTTGAGGCGGGCGGCAAGCTTGCGGTGATGGGCGGGGCCTCGGGTGGCTCCTCCTCGGCGAAGCCCGCCGAAAGCGGCAAGGATGAAGCCGCGCCCAAGGCCCCCGAAGCGGCCACCGCCGCCAAGGGCGCCGATGTGGAAAACGCGCCTTCGGCCAACAAGATGATGGCAGAGAAGGGCCTTTCGGAGAGTGACGTGAAAGGCACCGGCAAGGATGGCCGGATCATGAAGGAAGACGTGATGAAGGCCGTGCAGGCGGGCGTTTCGGCCTCCTCCTCCGCGCCCGCCCCCGCCTCCCCGCCGCGCGGCCCTGTTGCCGCCGAGGACGAGGCACGCGAAGAGCGGGTGAAGATGACGCGCCTGCGCCAAACCATCGCCCGCCGCCTCAAGGACGCGCAAAACACTGCCGCGATCCTGACCACCTACAACGAGGTGGACATGACCGAGGTGATGGCGCTGCGGAACGAGTACAAAGACCTCTTCCTCAAGAAGCATGGCGTGAAGCTGGGCTTCATGTCGTTCTTCACCAAGGCCTGCGTGCATGCGCTGGGTGAGGTGCCGGAAGTGAACGCCGAGATCGACGGCACCGATATTGTCTACAAGAACTTCGTCCACATGGGCATTGCCGCGGGCACGCCCCAAGGCCTCGTGGTGCCGGTGATCCGCAACGCGGATGCGATGAGTTTTGCCGAGATCGAGAAGGCGATTGCCGAGAAGGGCGCCCGCGCGCGCGACGGCAAGCTCTCAATGGCAGAAATGCAGGGCGGCACCTTCACCATCTCCAACGGCGGCGTCTACGGCTCGCTGATGTCGTCCCCCATCCTGAACCCGCCGCAGTCGGGCATCCTCGGCATGCACAAGATTCAGGAGCGGCCGATGGTTGTGGGCGGTGAGATCGTGATCCGCCCGATGATGTATCTCGCGCTGAGCTACGATCACCGCATCGTGGACGGCAAAGGCGCCGTGACCTTCCTCGTGCGGGTGAAAGAGGCGCTGGAAGACCCGCGCCGGCTCCTGATGGACCTGTGAATGATTTTACAACTACTGCATCACGAAGACTTTGAGGATCTGCCGGAAGAGTCCGGGGCTAGGTGGGTGGCGATAGAGAACATCGCCCGATCACGGCTGGAGAATGCTCTCAGCGATGATGAAAGTGAGCGCACCGGCAAGGCCTTAAAAATGCAGTACATGGAGATTGTCACTGCCGCCGCTGAGGAGCTAGGCATTCAAGGAATCGCGATTCCATCTGGCAATGACCCGACCTCTCGGCTGGATGGTTTCATGATCGGAGCCCAAGCTGTGGCAACTCGCCAGCACTTGAAGATGGGCACCGGAGTGAAGCCTTTCGGCTTTAAAGTCCATGAACGGGCTAAAGCAGAAATAAGAGTACTGGTAGCTAAGATCCACGATGAGATAGGCAATCTTGGGTTAACGGAACCCAGAGAAAAAAGGCTGCGGACTGAAATTCAAAGTTTCCTACAGGAGCTCGAAGCACCACGGTCGCGATTTTCTGTAGGCAGCGCGCATCTGATGGCCATTTTCACGGCGGTGAACCTAGCTGTTACTACCGCGGCGAGCGGACCAGAAGCACTTGAAGCCGTTAAGTCAGCTATGACCATTTGGGCAGATGAGCACAGCAAGGCCGAGAGCCGTAGACTTGGCATTGAACATGAAGCGCCCCCGGCTCTTTTGGAGCCTCCCCAAAAGCTAATCCCGGGGCCCACCGATGAATAGCAATGTAATCGCGGACTGGACGAGTTTCCTCTCAAAACAAACCTCAATAGCCGGTCATCCCATGCTCTTGCTGTGGGTGCCAATCGGTAAATCGCACGCATGACTCTGCTCACCCGTGCCGAAACCTTCGCCTTCTCGCCCGATACAGCGAGCGGGTTGCGGTCTGCCGGATTCACGCTGGGTGTGCTCTCCATTGTTGGCGTACTGGCCCTTGGCACCTTTGGGGGCGGGGGCTTTCAGCCGTGGTTGCTGATTTTCGCAGCGCTCGCTTTTCTGCCAGCGCTCCTGTTGCTCGCATTGTCCCGCACCCTGCCCGCCCGGAGGCCTGTTTCGGTGTTGCTGATCTGGGCCATCTGCGGCTTTTCCTTCCTGCTCATCCGCCGGACTCCGAGCGTGGGCGAGGGCATCGAGCCTCAATGGCTCATCACCCCGCTGGTCTGGATCGTCGCCGCGGTGGAGCTGGTGCTCGCCCTCGCGCTGGCGTGGTTCGCGTGGCACCTCTACCGCAAGGGCGCCTTCAGCGGGGTGCCGGAATGACCGATTTCGCCGCGCTGGAAAACGCCATCTGGGCCGCCGCCTCCGCCTATGACCGCGCCGCCATCGAGCGGCTGCTGGCACCCGAGTTCTTCGAGTTGTCGCGCTCGGGCCGGAAGTACACCCGCGAAGAGCTGCTGACCGACACCTCCGAGGGTCGCCCCTCCGAGCACCGCTTGCACGAGCTGGAGAGCCAATCCATCGCGCCCGGCATCACCCTCGTGACCTACACCTCCGAAACCCGCTACCCTGACGAGGTCCAATGGGCCGCCGGCTCCACCCTCTGGGCCGAAACGCCCGAGGGCTGGCAGGCCCGCTTCCATCAGGGCACACCGCTGCCCGAGGGCGGCCTGTCATGAGCGGGCGTCGCGTTAACGAATTCACCCGAAAATCGCATATGTCGGATGACATCTGCATGGGTTGTGCATGGATTGTGCATCAGTTCTGCATGCCCCGAATCTTGGTAAAGGAGAGCCCATGTCCTCTTATGACGTGATCATCATTGGCGCCGGTCCCGGCGGCTACGTCTGCGCCATCCGCTGCGCCCAGCTCGGCATGAAAACCGCCGTTGTGGAGGGCCGGGAGACGCTGGGCGGCACCTGCCTCAACGTCGGCTGCATCCCCTCCAAGGCGCTGCTCCACGCCTCGCACCTGCTGCACGAGGCAGAGCACAATTTCGCCGAGATGGGCCTCAAGGGCAAAAGCCCCTCCGTCGACTGGCCGCAGATGAAAGCCTACAAGCAAAAGACCGTTGACCAGAACACCGGCGGCATCGAATTTCTGTTCAAGAAGAACAAGATCGACTGGCTGAAGGGCTGGGGCTCTATCCCCGGGGCGGGCAAGGTGAAGGTGGGTGACGAGACCCACGAGGCCAAGCACATCATCATCGCCACCGGCTCCGAACCTGCGAGCATCCCCGGTGCCGAGGTGGAGATTGACGAGAAGGTCGTTGTCACCTCCACCGGCGCGCTGGAGCTGGGCAAGGTGCCCGGTGAGATGGTCGTTGTCGGCGGCGGGGTGATCGGGCTGGAGCTTGGCTCGGTTTATGCCCGGCTCGGATCCAAGGTGACGGTGGTGGAATTCCTCGATGCCATCACCCCCGGTGCCGATGCCGAGGTTGCCAAGAATTTCCAGAAGATCCTGAAAAAGCAGGGGCTTGAGTTTGTCATGGGCGCCGCCGTCAACAAAGTGGAGACCAAGGGCAACAAGGCCACGGTGCATTACAAGCTGCGCAAGGACGAGAGCGCCCACGAGCTGAAGGCCGACACGGTGCTGGTGGCCACGGGCCGCAAGCCCTACGTCGACGGGCTGGGACTGGACGAGCTGGGCGTGAAGATGACCAAGCGCGGGCAGGTCGAGGTGGATGACCACTTCCAGACCGCCGTGAAGGGCGTTTATGCCATCGGTGACGCGATCCCCGGCCCGATGCTCGCCCATAAGGCCGAAGACGAGGGCACCGCGCTGGCCGAGATGCTGGCGGGCCAGAAGCCGCATATCAACTACGGGCTCATTCCGGGCGTCATCTACACCGCGCCAGAGGTGGCGAGCGTGGGTGAAACCGAGGAGACGCTTAAGGAGAAGGGCAAGGCCTATAAGGTTGGCAAGTTCCCCTTCATGGGCAACGCGCGGGCCAAGTCGGTGCATCAGGCCGAGGGTTTTGTGAAGATGCTCGCCGACAAGGAAACCGACCGCATCCTCGGCTGCCACATCATCGGCCCCTCGGCGGGTGAGCTGATCCACGAGATCTGTGTGGCGATGGAATTTGGTGCCTCGGCAGAGGACGTGGCCCGCACCTGCCACGCTCACCCGACCTTCTCCGAAGCCGTGCGCGAGAGCGCTCTGGCCTGCGGCGACGGGGCCATCCACGCCTGAGGCTCACCCCTGCTGAAACAGGGCCGCGGTGGCAGCACCGCGGCCTTTTTCGTGCTCAAGTTGCGCCCCACGCCCGCCCAAATCGGCTGTTAACGCTTATGGCAAGGAATGGGCCAAAGAGCCCGGATTGTTGAGTAAAGCGAGAGGACATGTCGATGCGCAAGTTCGGGATGGTTGCGGCCGCCGCCGCCCTGGTCCTGACGGCCAGTTCGGATGAAGCCCAAGCACGCCGTGGTGGCGGGGCGATCTGGATGGAAAGCCAGCAGTTGCACTTCGTCGCGCCGACGAACATCAGCTCGGGCAACGGCAATGCAATGGCGTTATGCCACCTCAGCACCAAGCATCACATCTTTCAGATCGGGTTCTGGCGCAGCATGAACGGCTACGCGCTTTCCTACGACGGTTGCAATGGTGAGCGGTTCGTTCCGGTCGATACCGCCCGGATGGAGCGGATGATTGCGGCCGGTGACGTGCCCACAGGCCTGCCCGCCGAGCCGAAGATGCAGACCGCCCAGCTTGTGACAGGCTTCGCCGGCTCTGCCGCTCTTGGCGCCACCTTCGGGCTGTTCGGCCTGCTCAAAATGCTCCGTACCGCCGGGCGCCGCCGTCGCCGCAATGCGATGACAGGCGCGGGCGGCTTTGCCCAGCGGGTGCTGGACGTGATGTGCCATGCTGCAAAGGCCGATGGCGTGGTGGACCCGGAAGAGGTGAAGCTGATCGCCTTCGCCAGCGAAAAGCTGACCGGCTCAGCCTACTCGCCCGACCAGATCGAGCGGCTCATCGGGATGGCGGGCACCAAGGTTTCGGACGATGACTTCAAGGCTTTTGGTGATGGTCTCAATGCCAGCCAGCGCGAAACCCTGATGCGTGGTGCGCTGATGGTGACTGTTTCGGATGGCACGATCAGCCACTCGGAAAAGGGCTTTCTGGCCCGGCTGGCCGCTTCGCTGGGCATCTCCGCGCTCGAGATGCAGAGTATGCTGCGGAGCCTCTGAGCGCCGCCAACACCCTCAGCTGGCCAGCATCCGCAGACCGCCCGTTACATCCGAGCGCACCGCCAGTCGCAAGCCCGGCTCGTCGCCCGCCTTCAGCGCTGCCACGATCAGCCGGTGGTGGCGCGGCACCTCGGTGCGTCGCAGCCTGTCATAAAGCAACCGCATGGTCGGCCCCAACTGGAGCCAGACGGTTTCAGCCAGAGCCAGCATCGCCGGGGCCTGCGCCCGCAGGTAAAGCGTGCGGTGAAACTCCAGATTGGCGCGGATATAACCCGCCGCATCGCCCCGCGCCGTAACCTCAGCGATCGTCGCGTTCACCGCTTCCAGCCGCTCGATCAGCGCGATATGGGCGCGAGGCAGGGCGCGGGTGGCCAGTTCGGGCTCCAGCAGCGCACGAATCGCGGCCAGTTCCTCGATCCGGTCGTTCGTCAGCACCGGGGTGGACACACGGCCCGAGGCCGAGAGCGTTAGCGCTCCTTCCGCTGCCAGCCGCCGCACTGCCTCCCGTGCCGGTGTCATCGACACGCCGAACTCTTTGCCGACACCCCGGAGGGTTAGCGCGTGGCCGGGCAAGAGCTCGCCATGCATGATCCGGGTGCGCAGGGCGCGGTAGACGCGGTCATGCGCGGCGGTCGCGGCACCGGAGGGCGCGGGAGCACCACGGCTGGGAGGGGCGGCATCTGCGGGGGGCGGTTGGATTAGCATGGCGCAACCGTGATCACGAATCTGCGGCCCGTCAACGGCAAACGGCTATCCCTTGAAGCCATAGCGGTGAAGCGCCGCACCCTCTTGGCGAAGCCAGCGGCGCGGTGCCTCATAGCCGGGGCAAAGCCGGGCGCAGGCGGCCCAGAAGCGCGGTGAGTGATCCATATGGGCAAGATGAGCCACCTCATGGGCGGCGACATAGTCGAGCACCTCCGGCGGGGCGAGGATGAGGCGCCACGAGTACATCAGGTTGCCCTCATGGCTGCATGAGCCCCAACGCGAGCGGGTATCTCGCAGGGTGATGCGGCCGTGGGGGCGGCCCAGCGCGGCGGCGTGCCGGCTTGAAGCTTCGGCAAGGCGCTCGCGGGCGATCTCGCGCAGGAAGGCCCCTAGGCGTGCGGGCAGGCGGGTGGCCCCTTCGGGCACCAGAAGCTTTTGAGCCTCAAGGCTTATCCGCCGCACCGGCGCAGCCTCGATACGGCGCAGCACCCCCTCGACCGGCAGCTCTGCGCCCAGCTCCACCGGCACGAAGGGGGCCTGCTCGGCCAGCCTTTCGCGGATCCACCCGGCCTTCTCGGCGGCAAAGCTGCGGGCCTCCCGCTCGGGGGCGAAGCGCGGCATGGTGAGCGTCACCCGGCCATCAACGCCCGACACCCGGAGCGACAATCGCCGCGCGCGCGCCGAGCGCCGCAGCGTAACCTCCACCTCGGCCTCGCCCGGTCCCTGCCCCGGCAATGTGATCCTGCCCATGCCCCTGCCCCTTTTGCCCGGCACCAACCTAGCCCGCCGCTGCCCGGCAAGAAAGGCCGATACCCCCTTTACAGGCCCGCCGGGGCATGGCATTGGCCCCGCTCGAACCCCGAAGCATGTGAGGATTTCGATGCCTAAGGAAGAATGGGGCGTCAAGCGCGTCTGCCCGACCACCGGCAAGCGGTTTTATGATCTGGGTAAAGACCCGATCGTAAGCCCCTACACCGGCGAAGTCGTGGTGCTGGATACCGGCAGCAAGGCCCGCTCTGCGCTGAAGGGCGACAAGCCTGATCCGAAGTCTGTGGAGACTGAGGAAGAAGATGCCGATATCGCCGTGCTCGACGACGATGATGATGACGACAGCGATGTCGATCTTGGCGATGACGTTCTGGAAGATGACGACGACGACGATGTGTCGCTCGACGATATCGCCGACGTTGCGTCGGACGAAGAAGAGAGCTGAGGCGACGTCGGGAAATGTGGCGGGTGGCGATATTTTCGCTTGATCCCCCCGCCGCGATTCCCTAAACGTCCGCCTCACCGGGGCCTTAGCTCAGTTGGGAGAGCGCTTGCATGGCATGCAAGAGGTCAGGGGTTCGACTCCCCTAGGCTCCACCATTTCCCCTCTTCGGTATTTTCTGTCCTGATGGGCTTGCTGTGACCTTGTGCGGCCGCTTGCGCTGGCGTGCAGGGCTTCCTTATTGCTTCGGGCCGGAATGGTCATGCACGGTCAGGCGCGCGGATCTGGCGTTCGATGGCGGGATTGCTCGTCGCGCCAAAGGTCTCAAGGGTCGCAGCTAGACAGGCCGTCGGGGCGACTTGAGGTGGCGCTGGCGGCCATCATGCAATCATGGCTGACCGTGTGTCCCACTAACCTGCAAGAATCACTCAATTTTTGACCTGGGCTGCAAGACCAACACCCTGAGGTTGGATCAACGCCAAGATGCCACCCTGCGCGTGTTATCCTTTCCTTTGTGGCACGTCCCTTTTCGTCAGGGGCCCCTGTGCGGCGACCTGTCAAGGCTATGAAACAAAGACAATAAACCGACACTTACTTGATTTCCCGGTACCCGCTGCAAACTCACCCCAAACAGCAAAAAAATGCTATAGTCATACCAAGGACTCGTGCCGAAAGTTTGCTGCGGTCAGCGATTGTTCAGGTTAGACGATACTATTTTTCAAGTTCCCGTTTTCTCGGGATCCCCGTTTCGGGGGAACTATTTGAGGGGCTATAATGCTGCATATTCAACCAGGGCCTAAGGACAAAATCCGTTCGAGCGAAAATACACCAGAGCACCGCATCATCGTTGCTGGTGGTGCCGGGTTCATTGGCTCGCACCTCTGTGACCGATTGATAGACGCAGGTCATTCCGTGCTGTGTCTGGATAGCCTGATGACAGGCAGCATGGACAATATTGCCCACCTGGCCAGCCATCCGCGATTTCAGTTCCGGCGGCATGATGTAATTGAGCCTGCCATCGTGAAAGGCCCTGTGGCCGAGATTTACAACCTCGCGAGCCCGGCCTCTCCGCTGAAGTATCAGGAAGACCCGATACACACGTTCAAGACGTCCGTCTGGGGGGCATTGAACCTGCTGGAACTGGCCCGTGAAAAGGGCGCACGGATTTTGCAGTCGTCCACCTCCGAGGTTTATGGCGACCCGACCGTTAGCCCGCAGCCAGAAAGCTACCATGGCAATGTAAACACGACGGGCCCACGGGCCTGCTACGATGAGGGCAAGCGCGCTGCTGAAACGTTGTTTTACGAGATGTCGGCGCGGCATGGTGTGGAGGTTCGGATTGCGCGGATCTTCAACACCTACGGCCCGAGGTTGCAGGCGGGCGACGGGCGGGTCGTTTCCACCTTCATTGATCAGGCCCTCGACGGAGCACCGTTGACCATCAATGGGGACGGAAGCCAGACACGCTCGTTTTGCTATGTAGACGACCTGGTAGAGGGGCTGATGCGGCTGATGGCCAACGATGAGGTGGGCTCTGCGCCGGTCAACCTCGGCAATCCCGATGAGCGCAGCATTTCGGATGCCGCTGCGCTGGTGCTGACCGCAACTGGCTCGAAGTCGGAACTGACATGGCGGGCCATGCCGCAGGATGATCCACTGCGCCGATGCCCTGATATTTCCCGCGCTCAAGAGCTGCTGGACTGGCGCCCCACCGTCTCTTTTGAGGAGGGCCTGCAACGTATGATCGCCCATATGGTCTCCGAGCGGGCGCGACAAAGGCCGGCAGCCGGTGGTGGTGCCTCGTGAGGTGACACAGGCCGCACATACGCCCCTGCGGAACGCCATGCTCGCTCCGCTGATCGGCTCGCCCCGGCGGCGTATGGCCTACTTGGTCGTAACGCTGCTCTGGGTGGCTTCGGCAAACAGGTATGTTCGCCCTCCGATGGCGTCGCCAAGTTCTGCGGGTACATAAACTAACCTTTGGCTGGACGCTGGCGCGTAACATCCCGGCCGGGATACGGCCGGGATGCAATGCTTCGAGCGATTATGCGCGCTTTGGTTGGGGCACTGACCGGAAACCGCCGCTTGTTCGGCGGTGACTTCAGGGCGCGATCAGCCCCTTCGCTGCCTCAGCTTTCAGGCCCCTCAATCATCTCGACCCGCATTGCGTGGCGACCGCCTTCAAACTCCGCGTCGAGGAAGGCATCGACGATATCAAGCGCCAGCCCCTCGCCCACCACACGGGCACCGACGGAGAGGATGTTGGCGTCGTTGTGCTGGCGGATCATCCGGGCCGAGAAAGTATCGGCGCAGACACCGCAGCGCACGCCGGGCACCTTGTTGGCAGCCATCATAATGCCCTGCCCGGTGCCACACAGAATAATTCCCAGCGCGCAATCGCCAGAAGCCACCTGACGCGCCGCCGCCTGCCCGTGCTTGGGGTAATGCGTGCTCTCTGGCGTGGTCGGCCCGATGTCGACCACCTCCCAGCCTTTCCCGGCAACATGGGCGGCGATGGTCTGGCGCAGCGCAATGGCGGCGTGGTCGCTGGACAGGACGATACGTTTGTTGGCGGACATGGCGGCTTTCCCTTGCGTGGCGCTGCGACGGCCCTTGGGCGGGCCATCTTTGGCGCGAAAATACCCAAGGGCGCGGCAAGGTCCAGCGTGTCGTGTAGAGGGCCGCGTCAGCCCGTTGGGGTGATATCGCGCTCTGTGAGGCCCGCCAAAATGTCATCCTTCGAGAGCTGGCCGACGAGCGCGCCGTCTTCCGTAACGCCGACCGGCTCAGCCTGCGCCGTCACCGTCTCCAGACCGTCCCGCACGAGGCTGTTGGCGTCGATGGTGACGGATGGAGCGCCGACGGCGGGCTGCATCAGGTCGCGCGCGCGAAGCACGCCGAGGGGATTCATGTGCTGAACAAACTCGGCGACGTAGTCGTTCTTCGGGTCGCGGAAGATGTCTTGCGGTGCGCCGGTTTGCACAATGCGCCCGCCTTCCATAATCGAGATATTGTTGCCGAGCTTGAAGGCTTCGTCGAGATCATGGCTGACGAAGATAATGGTGCGCTTGAGGCGCTGTTGCAGCTCCAGAAGCTCATCCTGCAGCTTGGACCGTATGAGCGGGTCGAGCGCCGAAAATGGCTCGTCCATCAGGAGAATCGGAGCATCGGTGACAAAGGCGCGTGCAAGGCCGACGCGTTGCTGCATCCCGCCCGAAAGCTCGCCCACCTTGCGCTCGGCCCAGTCGGTGAGGCCGACCAGATCAAGCTGTTCGTCGATCTTGGCATCGGCCTCGGCCTTTGGCATTCCAGCCAGTTCCAACCCTAGTCCGACGTTTTCACGCACCGAGCGCCAGGGCAGCAGGCCAAACTGCTGAAAGACCATGGCCACGTGGTGCATGCGGATGCGGCGGAGCGTGGGTTTGTCGGCGTTGGTCACGTCGACCATGCTTTGGCCGTCGTTCACATGAACCGCGCCACGCACCACCGGGTTGAGCCCGTTCACCGCGCGCAGCAGGGTGGATTTGCCAGAGCCGGACAGGCCCATGAGCACGAGAATTTCGCCCTCATTCACGTCGAGTGAACAGTTGTGCACGCCAAGCACCTGGCCGGTGGCCTGCTGGATCTCGCCGCGCTCATGGCCCTCGTCCATCAATGGCAGGGCGCGGTTTGGCTTGTCGCCAAAGACGATGGAGACATTGTCGATTTTTACCGCTGTAGTCATTTGCGTGCCCCCACGTTGAGCATCCGGTCAAGCATGATGGCGACCACGACGATGACAAAGCCGCTTTCGAAGCCCAGCGCCGTGTTCACCTGCCCGAGCGCGCGCATCACCGGCACGCCAAGGCCGTTGGCGCCCACCAGCGCGGCGATGACGACCATGGAGAGCGAAAGCATGATGGTCTGGTTCAGGCCGGCCATGATCTGCGGGAAGGCATAGGGAAGCTCGACCTTCCAGAGCGTCTGCCGCGGGGTGGCACCGAAGGCGCGAGCGGCTTCCAGCAGGGTTTGCGGGGTCGAGGCAACGCCAAGGTAGGTGAGCCGGATCGGGGCTGGCAGCACGAAGATGACCGTGGCGATGAGGCCCGGCACCATGCCGATGCCGAAGAAGACGATGGCCGGGATCAGGTAGACGAAGGTGGGCAGGGTCTGCATCAGGTCGAGCACCGGGCGCAGGTAGGTATACATCTTGGGCCGGTGGGCGGCGGCGATCCCGATGGGCACGCCGATGGCCATGCACACGAGGCAGGCCGAAAGCACAAGCGTGAGGCTTTCGGTGGTTTCCTCCCAGTAGCCCTGATTGAGGATGAAGAGGAAGCCGAGGAAGACGAAGAGGCAGACTTTCCAGCTTTTCTGGAGAAACCATGTGGCGACGACGAAGGCGGCGATGACGATGATCGCGGGCGGCTCCTGCATAACCCACAGAATGGCGTCGATCATGGCTTCCATCACTGCGGCAAAGCCATCCAGCAACACTTCGCCATGGTCTCGTATCCAGTCGAAGACGACTTTTGCGCCCTTGCCGACAGGTATCTTGTACTCTTCCAGCCAGTCTTCCACTGCCCTTGTCTCCCTTCGTCTTCGGTTGGCCTAGCGCGCGCCGCGCTTGAATCAGTTGGCCAAAAGAGAACCGCCCGCGCGTGGCGGGCGGTTCGGTCTTAATATTTGCGATTAGAGGCCCAGCGCCGCGCTGACGGCGGCCTTGGCATCACTGCCATCCATCGCGGTCACGCCGTCAAGCCACGTGTCGAGCACATCGGCATTGGCCTTCAGCCACTCTTCGGTAGCGTCTTCCGGATCGGCACCATCATCGAGGATCTGGCCCATGATGCCGTTTTCCATCTCGAGGGTGAAATCCATGTTGGCAAAGAGCTTGCCGAGGTTCGGGCATTCTTCCGAGAAGCCTTTGCGGGTGACGGTGTGCACCACGCCCTCGCCACCAAAGAAGTCTTCGCCGCCGGGAAGATACTTCAGGTCGAAGTTGGCGTTCATCGGGTGCGGCTCCCAGCCGAGGAAGACAACATCCTGCTCGTCCTTATAGGCACGGGCGACCTGCGCCAGCATGCCCTGCTCGGAGCTTTCGACAACTTCCATATCGGCATCGCCGAGGCCCATCTTGTTCTCTTCGATCAGCGACACGAGGTAGGCGTTGCCCTCGTTGCCCGGCTCGATGCCGTAGATCTTGCCTTCCAGCGATTCGGCGAACTTGGCGATGTCGCCATAGCTCTGCAGGCCGCGCTCCCAGGTGTAGGCGGGCACGGCGAGGGTGTATTTGGTGCCTTCGAGGTTTACGTTGATCTGCTCGATCTCGCCCGATTCCAGGTAGGGCCCGATGGCGCCATTCTGGGCCGGCATCCAGTTGCCGAGGAACACGTCGACATCATCGCTCTCCAGCGAGGCGAAGGTGACGGGCACCGAAAGGATTTTTACGTCAACATCATAGCCCAGCCCTTCCAGCACGTGCTTAGCGGTGGCTGTTGTGGTGGTGATGTCGGTCCAGCCGACGTCAGACATGACGACGCTGTCGCACGCGGCAAAGGCCGAGGAGGCGGCACAAATAGCGAGGGCGGATACGGCTGCGGTGGTTTTCATAGGTGTCTCCCTGTTCTTCGGAGGTCTCGGTTCATTTATTGATTGACCAATCAAACAATGACCGATTATCCCCGTATTGCAAGCCTTTTGGAGTCGGCGATGAGTGTAGAACCCAAGCGCAGAGCCCAGTTGGTGGAAGCGACGATACATGAGATCGGCGCTATTGGCTCACTCGATGTGACCGTTGGCAAGATTGCCAAACGCGCCGGTGTTTCGGCGGCCCTTGCCTTCCACTACTTCGGCGACAAGGACAAGCTCTTCCTCGCCGCGATGCGCCATGTGCTCTCGGTCTACGCGGCCGAGGTGCGCGGGGCGCTGCTGGTGTCGGACGGTCCGCGAGAGCGGCTTGAGGGCATCCTGCGGGCCAGCTTCTCAAGCTGCAACTTCCGGGCGGATGTCATTTCGGCATGGCTTAACTTTTATGTGCTCGCCCGCCGCAATGACGAGGCAAGGCGGCTGCTTTCGGTCTATCACCGACGCCTGCGCTCCAACCTCCTGCATGGCCTGCGCCCGCTGGCCGACACCGCCGCGCCCGAAATCGCTGACCGAATCGGCGCGGTGATTGACGGGCTCTACCTGCGCTACGCCTCCAACCCTGACGATATGACCGGGCAAACAGCCACAGACCACGCCTTGGCGACCCTCTCGCACGAACTCGGAGCCCTCGCATGAGCCGCCCCAACTTTCTCATCATCATGGTCGACCAGCTGAACGGCACCCTCTTCCCCGACGGGCCCGCCGATTGGCTGCACGCGCCCAACCTCAAGCGGTTGGCGGCGCGTTCGACGCGGTTCAAAAACGGCTACACCGCCTCGCCGCTCTGTGCGCCGGGCCGTGCCAGCTTCATGAGCGGGCAGCTTCCCAGCGTCACCGGCGTTTATGACAATGCCGCAGAGTTCCCCGCAGACCTGCCGACATATGCGCACCACCTGCGCCGCGCGGGCTATCACACCTGCCTTTCCGGCAAGATGCACTTCGTCGGCCCCGATCAGATGCACGGCTTCGAGGAGCGGCTGACGACTGACATTTACCCTGCCGATTTTGGCTGGACGCCCGATTATCGCAAACCCGGCGAACGCATCGACTGGTGGTATCACAACATGGGGTCGGTCACCGGCGCGGGCGTGGCCGAGATTTCCAACCAGATGGAATATGATGACGAGGTTGCCTACAATGCGACCCGCAAGCTCTACGATCTGGCACGCGGCCACGATGAGCGCCCGTGGTGCCTGACAGTCAGCTTTACCCACCCGCATGACCCCTACGTCACCCGCAAGCGGTTTTGGGACATGTATGAGGATTGCGAGCATCTGCTGCCCGAGGTAGGGGCCTTCGACTACGAAGAGCAGGATGCGCATTCCAAGCGCATTTTCGATGCCAACGACTGGCGCAGCTTTGACATTACTGAAGAGGATATCCGCCGCTCCCGCCGCGCCTACTTCGCCAACATCTCCTACCTCGACGAGAAGGTGGGCGAATTGCTCGATGTGCTTGAGCGGACCCGGCAGGAGGCCACGATCCTCTTTGTTTCTGACCACGGCGACATGCTGGGCGCGCGGGGCCTGTGGTTCAAGATGACCTTCTACGAAGGCTCCGCCCGGGTGCCGGTGATGATCGCCTCCCCCGAGATGGAGCCCGGGCTGGTGGAGGCGCCGGTGAGCAACATCGACATTTGCCCCACCCTCTGCGACCTCGCGGGCGTGAGCATGGAAGAGGTGATGCCTTGGACAGCCGGCGAGAGCCTCAAGCCGCTGGGGCAAGGGGTGGAACGGCAAAACGCGGTGGCGATGGAATATGCTGCCGAGGCCAGCTATGCGCCGCTCGTCTCGCTCCGCAAGGGCCGCTACAAGCTTAACCTCTGCGCGCTCGACCCCGATCAGCTCTTCGACCTTGAGGCCGACCCGCATGAGCTGGAGAATCTGGCAAGCAACCCGGCTCATGCCGAGGCCTATGCCGCGCTGAAGGCCGAAGCAGAGGCCCGCTGGGATTTGCCGCGCTTTGACGCCGAAGTGCGCCGCAGCCAGGCCCGCCGCTGGGTTGTCTACGAGGCGCTGCGCAACGGCGAATATTACCCGTGGGATTATCAGCCGCTGCAAAAGGCGTCTGAGCGCTTCATGCGCAACCACATGGATCTGAACACCGTCGAAGAAGACGCCCGCTTTCCGCGCGGCGAGTGAGATATCAATGACTTATGAAACCCAACCGACCGCCAGTCACTACGTGAACGGCGCCTATCTCGAAGACACCGCAGGCGAGGTTATCGAGGTGATTTATCCCGCCACAGGTGAGGTGGTTGCCCGCGTCCATGCTGCAACGCCTGCGGTGGTGAACGCCGCGCTTGAGGCTGCCACGGAGGCCCAAAAGACATGGGCCGCCATGACTGGGCGTGAGCGTGGCCGGGTGTTGACCGACGCCGCCCGGATCATGCGCGAGCGCAACCGCGACCTCTCGGTGTTGGAAACCTACGACACCGGCAAACCGCTTCAGGAGACGCTGGTGGCCGATGCGACGAGCGGTGCCGATGCGCTGGAGTATTTCGGCGGACTGGCCGCAAGCCTGACCGGCGAGCACATTCAGCTGGGCGAGGATTGGGTGTATACGGTCCGCGAACCGCTGGGCGTTTGCGTTGGCATCGGCGCGTGGAACTACCCCACCCAGATCGCCTGCTGGAAAGGCGCGCCCGCGCTCGCCTGCGGCAATGCGATGGTGTTCAAACCTTCCGAAACCACCCCGCTTTGCGCGCTGAAGGTGGCGGAGATCCTCACCGAAGCCGGTGCCCCTCCGGGCCTGTTCAACGTGGTGCAGGGCATGGGCGAAATTGGCGGGCAACTGGTGACGGACCCGCGTGTTGCCAAGGTTTCGCTCACCGGCTCTGTGCCGACGGGCCGCAAGGTTTATGCTGCTGCGGCGGGCGAGATGAAGCATGTGACCATGGAGCTTGGCGGCAAGTCGCCGCTGGTGATCTTTGACGATGCCGACCTCGACAATGCCGTCAGCGGTGCGATCAATGCCAACTTCTATTCCTCCGGCCAGGTCTGCTCGAACGGCACCCGCGTGTTCGTGCAGCGCGGGATCAAGGGGGCCTTCCTCGCCCGCCTCGCGGAGCGGCTGAAGGGCGCTGTGATTGGCGATCCGATGGATGAGGCCACCAGTTTTGGCCCGATGGTCAGCGCCCGGCAGATGGAGATCGTTCAAGGTTACATCGCCAAGGGCATTGAAGAGGGCGCGCGGCTGGTGGCGGGCGGCGAGCGCCTTGAGCGCGATGGCTTCTACCTCGCCCCCACGGTCTTCGCTGATGTGAAGGACGAGATGACCATTGCCCGCGAAGAGATCTTTGGCCCGGTGATGGCCGTGCTCGACTTCAAAAGCGAGGCCGAGGCAATCGCCCGTGCCAATGATACCGCCTTCGGCCTCTCTGCCGGCGTGTTTACCCGCGACATTTCCCGCGCCCACCGCGTTATCGGCCAGCTCAAGGCCGGGAGCTGCTTTATCAACTCCTACAATGACGCACCGGTGGAGGCCCCGTTCGGCGGGGTGAAGGCCTCTGGCGTCGGGCGCGAAAACTCCAAGGCTGCGATCGAGCACTATTCGCAGCTCAAGTCGGTTTACGTCCGCATGGGCGATGTCGAGGCAGCCTTCTGATGCAGGCCGAATACGTTATCGTTGGCGCGGGCAGCGCGGGTTGCGCCATGGCCGCGCGGCTGGCCGAGGCGGGCCGCCGGGTGCTGGTGATCGAGCATGGCGGCACCGACTGGGGGCCATTCATCAACATGCCGGGCGCGCTCAGCTTTCCCATGAACATGAAGCGTTATGACTGGGGCTTTCAGTCAGAGCCCGAGCCACACCTCGGCGGGCGGCGCATGGCCACCCCGCGCGGCAAGGTGATCGGTGGGTCGTCTTCGATCAACGGGATGATCTATGTGCGCGGCCACGCCCGCGACTTCGACCATTGGCGCGACGAGGGGGCCGAGGGTTGGGGCTATGCCGATGTGCTGCCCTACTTCAAGCGCATGGAAAACTGGCATGACGGCGGCCATGGCGGCGATGCGGCATGGCGCGGCACCGATGGCCCGCTCCATATCACCCGGGGGGCACGCCTCAATCCGCTCACCCGCGCCTTTGTGGAAGCCGGAGTGCAAGCGGGCTATCCGCGCACAGGCGATTACAACGGCGCGCAGCAAGAGGGCTTCGGCCCCTATGACATGACGGTCTGGAAGGGCGAGCGCTGGTCTGCCGCAAAGGCTTACCTCAAGCCCGCGCTCAAGGGGCCAAACTGCGAGATGATCCGCGCCTTCGCGCGCCGCGTGGTGTTTGAAAATGGCCGCGCCGTTGGCGTTGAGGTGGAACGCGGCGGCACCATCGAGGTGATCCGCGCCGAGGCCGAGGTGATCCTCGCGGCCAGTTCCATCAACTCGCCAAAGCTGCTGATGCTCTCGGGCATTGGCCCAGCGGCGCACCTGGCCGAGCACGGCATCGAGGTTTTGGCAGACCGCGCAGGCGTGGGGCAAAACCTGCAAGATCACCTTGAGCTTTATGTGCAATATGCCGCGGCACAGCCGGTAAGCCTATACAAGTATTGGAACCTCTTGGGCAAAGCCTATGTCGGCGCACGCTGGCTGTTTACCCGCACCGGCCCCGGGGCCTCCAACCAGTTTGAGAGCGCTGGTTTCATCCGTTCTGCGGCGGGTGTGGACTACCCCGATATCCAGTTTCACTTTCTGCCGATCGCCGTGCGATATGATGGGCAAGCCTCGCCGGAGGGCCACGGCTTTCAGGCCCATGTCGGCCCGATGCGCTCGCCCTCGCGCGGGGAGGTCACGCTCAAATCCGCCGATCCGGCAGAGGCGCCGCGAATTTTCTTCAACTACATGAGCGAAGAGCAGGATTGGGTCGATTTCCGCCGCTGCATCCGCCTGACCCGCGAGATCATTCGGCAAGATGCCTTCAAACCCTACCTCAAGCACGAGATTCAGCCGGGTGAAGAGGCGCAGAGCGATGAGGCCCTCGACGCGGTGATCCGCGAGCACGCCGAAAGCGCCTATCACCCCTGCGGCACGGCCCGCATGGGGCGGCGCGAAGATCCGCGTGCGGTGGTTGACCCCGAGTGCCGGGTGATCGGCGTGGAGAGGCTGCGGCTGGCCGACAGTTCGATTTTCCCGCGCATTACCAACGGGAACCTTAACGCGCCCTCGATCATGGTCGGCGAGAAGGCTGCCGACCATATCCTTGGCCGCGCGCCGCTGCCCCCTCAAAACGTGCAGCCATGGGTGCACCCCGACTGGCAGACTGCGCAACGCTAGCCGGGCCGCGCGGCGAAGCGTAGGATGGCCCCATGTTGCCGCCCCGCTCCGATATGCCGACACATAAGGTCACCAACCAGCCCCCGGCCCGGGGCGATGCTGACCTATGGGCCGATGATCCGGTTCTGCGAGAGGCCGTCGCGGCGGTGCGCGGGCAGGCAGAGGCGCTGGCCAGCTACGGCGCGGCACTGGGGCGGGCCGAGATGCGCGAAGCCGGGCGCGAGGCCAACCGCAACCCGCCCGAGCTGGTGCAGTTTGACGCGGGCGGGCGGCGGCTTGATGAAGTGCGGTTTCATCCAGCCTATAATCGGTTGATGGCCACAAGCACTGCCGCGGGCTATGCGGCGGCGGCTTGGGAAGGCGCGGCGGGCGGGCATGCAACCCATGCCGCGATGGTTTACCTCGCCAGCCAGGTTGAGCCTGGGCACTGCTGCCCGCTCACCATGACCTATGCCGCCACACCCGCGCTGGCCACAACGCCCGAGATTGCGGCGCTCTGGGGGCCCAAGCTGGTATCTCGCAGCTATGACGCCAGCATCGCGCCGGTTGTGCAAAAACGGGGCGCAACGCTGGGCATGGCGATGACCGAAAAGCAGGGCGGCTCGGATGTGCGGGCCAACACCACCCGCGCCGAACGGGACGGGGCGGGCTGGCGGCTGTTCGGGCACAAGTGGTTTTGCTCCGCGCCGATGTCCGACGGGTTCTTGACGCTGGCGCAGGCCCCCGGCGGGCTCAGCTGTTTTTTGGTGCCGCGCTGGCTGGAGGGCGAGCGCAATGCGGTGCGGCTGATGCGGCTCAAGGAAAAGCTGGGCAACCGCTCCAACGCCTCTGCGGAGATCGAATACGAAGGGGCCTATGCCCAGATGCTGGGCGAGGAGGGGGCGGGCGTGCGCACCATCATCGAGATGGTGCACCACACGCGGCTCGACACCGCGATGGCCCCCGCAGGGCTGATGCGCGCCGCGCTTGTGGAGGCGCACCACTGGGCCAGCCACCGCACCGCCTTCCAGCGCCGCCTCATTGACGCGCCGCTGATGCAATCCGTCCTCGCCGATCTGTCGCTCGAATGGCAGGGCTGCACCGCTCTCGGCCTGCATGTGGCCGCCGCCTTCGACCGCAGCGGCGAAGAGGCTCGCGCCTTTGCCCGCATCGGGGTGGCGCTGGCGAAGTTTCTGGCCAACAAGCTCTGCCCGATGGTCTGCGTCGAGGCGATGGAGGTGCTGGGCGGCATGGGTTATGTCGAAGACACCCCCCTGCCCCTGCTCTATCGCGAGGCGCCGCTGAACGGCATCTGGGAGGGGGCGGGCAATGTTATCTGCCTCGACACTCTGCGCACCCTCGCCCGCGAGCCGCTTGCCGGAGAGGTGCTTTACGCTGAACTCGCCGAGGCGCGGGGCACATCATCGGCCTATGATGCAGCACTGGCCGATCACCGTGCCCGCTGGCCCTCCGGACTGCCGACAGAGGCAGAGGCCCGCTGGTTCGCCGAGCGCACGGCCCTGCTGCTCACCGCCGCGATTCTGCTGCGCAGCGCGCCAGCCCCTGTGGCCGAAGCCTTTGCCGCCACCCGCCTCACCGGCCCGCGAGGGCTGATCGCCGGGGCCGTTCCACAAGCCGATGCGCCCGCGCTATTGGCACGGATCACCCCGGCAGGCTAACACCGGAACCGCGCCGCTGGCCTGCGCGTTAACCAATGTAGGGAGGTGCGCTAACAGCACCAAAACAGGGGCCAGACACATGGCAGGCTGGTTGCAGTTGCCGGGGTTTCGCCTAGAGTCCCGGCAAGGACCAAGGAGCGCGAAACACAGTGAAGCCCCCCCGTATCTGCCGTGCTGCGACCGCGTTATTTCTTTTATTTTTCAGCGCATTAACCCTTCACGCCGAAACCCGCATCGGGCTCTCCGTCAAGGGCGGCGACAGTGCGTTGCGCGATGAGATCATCGCCGTTCTCTCCACCCGTTCACTGCTTCTTGAAGGCGGGGCCGATCCACAGGGGCTGGTGGCGGCGGCGCAGGCGGATTACCGCCACATCATCGCGGCGCTCTATGGCGAGGGCTACTACGGCCCGGTGGTTTCGATACGGCTTGATGGGCGCGAAGCGGCGCAAATGTCGCCCTTCGCGGTGCCCCGGCAGGTTGGGCAAATCAACGTGGTGGTGGAGCCGGGGCCGCAGTTTCGCTTTGGCCGAGCCGAGATTGCGCCGCTCGCCCCGCGCACCAATCTGCCCGGCGCATTCAGGGCTGGAGAGCCTGCGAAGGTGCCGGTGATCGAAGAGGCGGGTGTGGCAGCAATCGACCGCTGGCGTGAGTTGGGTTACGCCAAGACCGAGGTCACCAACCAGCGCATCACGGCCAACCATCCGGCGCGGCGGCTTGATGTGTCGGTGGGGCTCAACCCTGGTCGCAAGCTGCAGTTCGGGCAGTTGGAGCCGCGCGGCAACGAGCGTGTCCGCACCGACCGGATCATCGAAATCGCCGGCCTTCCGCGCGGCGAGACCTTTCACCCCGACGAGGTCGACAAGGCCTCCACACGGTTGCAGCGCACCGGCGCGTTTCGCTCGGTCACCCTCAGCGAGGCAGCGCGCGCCAACCCCGATGGCACGCTCGACATCGAGGCGGAGCTTGTAGAGGCCAAACGCCGCCGGATCGGCTTTGGCGCTGAGTTGACGACACTGGAGGGGGCATCGGTTTCGGCGTTTTGGCTGCACCGCAACCTGCTGGGCGGGGCCGAGAGGCTGCGGTTTGACGGCGAGATCAGTAACATCGGGCTGGGCGGTGACAATGGAGTGGATTATCGCCTCAGCGCGCTCTTTGGCCGCCCCGGCACCTTCAACCCCGATACCGACCTCTACATTCGCGCCGCGTTGGAGCATGAGGACGAGCCGCTCTACCTCTCGCAGAGCTTCGAGATCGAGGCTGGCGTGACCCGGATCGTGAACGAAGACTACAAGTTTCAGGGCGGGCTCGGGCTGCTCTACTCGCATACCGAGGACGATATCGGCACGCGGGATTTTACCCTGCTTACCCTGCCCTTCAGCGGCACGCTGGACCGGCGCGACAACGACCTTGACCCGAAGAACGGTTACTTCCTCAACCTCGACCTCACCCCATTCATCGGCCTCTCCGGCTCGGGCAACGGCGCGCGGCTCTATGCCGATGCGCGGGGGTATCGTAGCTTTGGCGCGGAGAAAAAGATCACCCTCGCCGGGCGGCTCCAGCTTGGCTCGGTGATGGGCACAGATGTGACCGAAACGGTGCCAGACTTCCTGTTTTACTCCGGCGGCGGCGGCACGGTGCGGGGCCAGCCTTATCAATCGCTCGGCGTAACCTTGCCCGGCGGTGAAGAGATTGGCGGGCGGTCCTTTCTTGGTGCCTCCGTCGAGCTGCGCGGGCAGGTGAGCGACAAGATTCAGGTGGTCGGCTTCTACGACTTCGGCCTTGTGAGCGCCGAGAGTTGGCCGGGCGACGAGGGCGAGAGCCATGCGGGCGCAGGCTTGGGCATTCGTTACCAGACCGGGCTTGGCCCGATCCGGCTGGATGTGGCAACCCCCACGGGCGGCGACACCGGGGATGGCGTAGAGCTTTATATCGGCATCGGGCAGGCGTTCTGAGATGCGCACATTTGTTCTCTGCCTCCTCCTCCTGATCGCCCCGCTCACTGCCGCAGCGCAGGAGAGCGCCTCTGAAGAGGCCGACAAGGGGTATCTGACCAACCTTCTGCAAGACGTGCTTTCTGACGCCGGTCGCCAAGTGGTGATTGATGGGTTTCAGGGCGCGCTGTCCTCCCGCGCCACGATTGATAGCATCACCATCGAGGATGACGCGGGCGCGTGGCTTACTGTCGAGGGTGTGGTGCTGGATTGGAACCGCGCCGCACTGTTGCGCGGGCGGCTTGAAGTTTCGGAGTTTTCCGCAGAGCGCATCGTCATGCCGCGTGCGCCGTTGACGGATGATACCCCCTCACCAGAGACGACGCCTTTCTCGATCCCCGAGCTGCCGGTTTCGGTTGATATTGCCAAGCTGGCAGTGGAACGTGCCGAGCTTGGTGCCGCGCTACTGGGGCAGGATGCGGTGGTGAGCCTCGCGGGCGAGGTGCATCTGGCTGACGGCGGCATCGACGTGGATGTTCAGCTGGATAGGGTAGAAGGCAAAGAGGGTGAAATTACCCTCATCGCCGATTATGACCCCGCCGCCGAGCAGGCTGTTGTGAACCTTGTCATGCGCGAGGGGCCAGCAGGCATCGCCGCAGGCATTTTGAACATCCCCGGTGCCCCGGCGCTCAATGTGACGTTGCAGGGCGAGGGCCCGGTGAGTGACCTATCTTTGCAGTTGGCCGTGCAATCCGATGAGGAAGAACGGCTGGGTGGCACTATCGCACTTGCCGCCAGCGAGGAGGCGGACGCGCCCTTTACCGTCACGGTAGACCTTTCGGGCGATGTCACCCCGCTCTTCGCGCCCGGTTTGCGGGACTTTTTCGGCCAAGACATCAGCCTGCAGGCGCGCGTTGCCCGCGATGCAAATGGTGCGGTTTCACTTTCCGGCCTGTCGCTGACGGCCCGCACCGCGACGGTGGAGGGTGATTTTCTGTTCTCCGCCTCGGGATGGCCCCGGCGGATGGCCCTGCAATTGGCTCTTTCCGATCCGGCGGGTGCCCCCGTGGTGCTGCCTTTTGGCGGCGGCGACACTTCGGTGTCCAGCGCGACGATGCAGCTAAATTACGATGAGGCAAACGGGCGCGGCTTTACCGCCACGGCAGAGGCAACGGGCGTGCGAACCACGGGCTTTGTGGCCGAGAGGATGGAGATCGGCACCGATGGCCGTATCACCTCCGGTGACGCGGAAGAGATTGGCGCGGTCGCGGCCAATGTCACGCTCGACGCGCGAGGCCTCGCCCCGGAAGATGAGGCGCTGGCTCGGGCCATGGGCGAGGCAATCACCGGGCAGTTCACTCTGGCCTATGACGAGGGGCAACCGCTGCGGATTTCCGGCCTCAACCTGACCGGCGCAGATTTTGGCCTGACCGGCAACGCCACCGTGGACGGGGTGGATACCGACCTTTCAACCGGGGTCGACCTGCAGCTGACCGCCGAAGACCTTGCCCGCTTTGGCCCGCTTGCCGGTGTGGAACTGACCGGCGCGGCGGCGCTTGGGATCACCGGCAATGTGGCCCTGCTTTCCGGCGGTTTCGACCTTGGGCTTGAAGGCACAACCACCGATCTCGCCATCGGGCAAGACGTGGTAGACAGGATGCTGGCCGGAGAAGGCCGGATTGATGTGAGCGTGCTGCGCAATGAAAACGGGATCAGCCTGCGCCGCGCCGAGGCCCGCACCGAACGTGCCGCGATCACCGCGAAGGGCACAGTGGCTACGGCGGTTTCGGCGCTCGATTTTACCGCAGAGCTGCCAAGCCTCGCACCGCTCTTTCCCGAGCAGGAGGCCAGCGGCGCGGCGCGGCTCAGTGGGCGGGTAGCCCTTGCGGGAGCCGAGTTGCAAACCGCCACAGTCGCAGCCCTGCTCTCGGATGAAAGCGGCACCGTCCGCCTGCCGATTGCAGGCGGGCTCGCCCTTTCAGGCGGCACGCTCGACATTGGCTATGGGGCCGAGGAGGGGCGCTGGCGGGTGAATGCGGCGTTCCGCGACTTCGTGACAGAGGGCTATGGGGCAGAGGCCTTCACCCTTGAGGGCGCGGGCGCGCTGGAGCAAACAGCACGTGGCGGGTTGGCACGCGCCGATGGGGCACTGGCGCTTTCGGGCGAGGGCCTCACGGCGCAGGACACCGATATGGCCCGCGCCCTCGGCGAGGCGGCCCGGCTGGAAACCACGTTCGACTACGTTGCTGACGGTCCGCTGACCTTGAACGAAATCGCCTTTACCTCGGGCGAAACCACGTTGAACGGTGCCGCCACCCTCACCGCCCCCGCAGGCCAAGGGCCGGTTACCTTTGGCGCAACGCTCTCCACCCCCGCCCTATCTCGCTTTGAGGGCCTCGCAGGCGTGCCGCTCACCGGCGCGGCCACCCTCTCTGCCTCCGGCACCTACCGCCCCGGCAACGGCAGCGCGGATATCAGGCTCGACGGCACCACAGAGGGGCTGGGGATTGGCAACACGCGGCTCGACCCGGTGCTTGGCGGCGCGGGGCGGATCGGGGCCGATCTGGCCTATGCCACCAACGCCCCGCTGCGCGTAACCAACCTTTTGGTTGCGCTGGATGAAACCGAGATCACCGGCACCGCAACCTTGGCCCAACCGCTCGGCCAATCTGCGATCACCTATGACCTCACTGCAAACGCCCCTGCCCTGTCGCGCTTCTCCAGCCTTGCGGGCGTGTCGCTTTCTGGTGCAACGCAAGCCACCGCCACCGGCCTTTTTGACCCCGGCACCGGCGCGCTCGATCTGGCACTGAGCGGCACGGCGCAGCGCCTCGGCATCGGCAATGCCACGGTGGATGGCCTGATCACCGGCAGTTCCAGCTATTCCGCTCAGGTCAGCCGCGCGGATGAGGAGCAGGAGATCACCATCGAAGCGGCCAGCTTTGACGGGCCAAACCTTGACGTCAGCGCCAGCGGCACGCCGAGCCGGATCATGCTTGAGGCGCGCTTGGCAAACCTCGGCCTGATCGCGCCCGACTTCGCCGGTCCGGCCAGTGCCAGCGGCACCATCACCAGTGACGGCAGCACCATCGGGCTGGATATCAACGCCACCGGCCCCGGCGGCACCACCGCGGCGGTGAATGGCACGATTGTTGGCAACACAGGCAACCTTTCGATCACCGGACAAGCGCCCCTTGGCCTCGCAAATGCCTTCATCAGCCCGCAGCGGCTGAACGGCCCCGCCATGATTGATCTGCGGCTAGACGGGCCGCTGGCACTGGAGAGCCTCACCGGCACCGTCCGCGCCTCTGGCGCGCGCGCTGTTGCGCCTGAGCTTGGCGTGTCCTTGGAAAACATCGCCGGCAACGTCATCCTCTCGGGCGGCTCGGCGCGCGTGGAGGTTTCCGCGACCGGCGGTCAGGGCGGCGGCATCGCGGTGCTCGGAACCGTTGGCCTGACATCGCCGCAAAGCGCTGATCTCACGGTCAATTTCCAAAGCCTCAACCTGCGCGATCCGCAGCTCTACGACACCTCCGTTAATGGCACCGTCACCCTTGCCGGGCCGCTCGCGGGCGGCGCGGCCATTACCGGGCGGCTGGAGCTTGGGCGCACTGAAATTCGGATCCCGTCCAGCGGGATTTCCGGGGTTGGGGACATCCCCGACATTACCCACGTCGGCGCACCAGCGGCGGTGCGCGCCACGCAGGACCGCGCAGGGCTGAACGAGGCCGGCACGGGCACGGGAGGCGAGGCGGCTGGAGGCGGAGGCTTTGCGCTCGACATCACGCTCGCCGCGCCCAACCAAGTGTTTGTGCGGGGCCGCGGGCTGGATGCGGAGTTGGGCGGCTCCCTGCGCCTGACCGGCACCACCTCTGACGTCATCCCAATCGGGGCCTTCGAGCTGGTACGCGGGCGGCTCGACGTGCTCAGCCAACGGTTTCAGCTGACAGAAGGCACGGCACGCCTGACCGGCTCGTTCGACGCCAACCTGCGGCTTGTCGCCAGCACCGAGACCGACGGCTACACCATCTCCGTCATCCTAGAAGGCTCGCCCTCGGACCCGCAGATCACCTTCACATCCGCGCCCTCCCTGCCGCAGGATGAGATCCTCGCCCAGCTTATCTTCGGGCGCGACCTCACCTCCCTTTCGCCCCTGCAGGCGCTGGAACTCGCCAGTGCTGTTGCCACGCTCGCCGGGCGCGGCGGCGCGGGGATCATGAGCCGTTTGCGCGACCAGTTCGGCCTTGATGATCTGGATGTGAGCCAGAGCGAAGAGGGCAACACCGCCGTGCGTGCGGGCAAGTATATCAGCGATAACGTCTATTCCGACGTGGTGGTGGAGAGCGACGGGACCACGGAGCTAAACCTCAACCTGCAGATCGGCCCGAACGTGAACGTAAAGGGCTCGACCTCATCGGATGGGAATGCAGGCATCGGGATATTCTTCGAGCGAGACTATTGAGAACGTGGCGGGGCTGCCCAACTGTCTCTGAGACTGGCGCTGAGCGCTTGATCGGCCCTCAGAACAGCCTGCGCCCCCGTCGCGCAATCTCAAACCCGTGGCCATCCTCATTGAGACAGGTGACGCCCGTGGACTGGATGCTGCAGGTAAAGCCTCCCACGCTCCACTCCGAACCGTAAGACAGCCGGGGCGTGGGCAGGGGCCAAAACACATCGCCATGGCACCCGCGCCGCTCACTGGGATGGCCAAGTGTTGGCAAGGTGATGATAGGGGTTTCATCCAGGCCGCACCCCGGCTCTCCCTGAGCCGGGGCCCAATCTGCCGAGAGCATCAGACAGTGCAGGGGCGTGTTTACCTGCGACTGCCCGAAATCCACCGGCACATAGCAAATGATATTGCCGGAAGGCGTACGAAACGAAGGTGGTTCGGCCTGCGCCATGCCCGCGAGGGCAATCGCGCTAGCCGTCAGCGCGAATGGTTTCATTCTTCGGATCATAGGGGCTGTCTTCCGCCACTTCCACGTTCCAGAGCTTGTCCTGCATCTTGACCTTCAGAATGGTGCCCGGTTTGGCTAACTCAGGCGAGACATAGCCCATGCCGATGCTTTTGCCGAAAGCCACCGAGTAGCCGCCCGAAGTGAGGCGGCCCACCTTCGTGTCGCCGTCATAGAGCGCCTCGCGGCCCCACGGGTCGGCATCATCCGGACCATCCACCAGCACCGTCACGCAGGCGGAGCGAATGCCCTTCGCCTCCATCGCCGCCTTGCCGTGGAAGTCCTTGGTCAGGTCTACGAAACGATCTAGCCCCGCTTCGAGCGGTGTGGCATCGCGGCCCAATTCGGTGCCGAACGCACGGTAGCTCTTCTCCTGCCGCAGCCAGTTTTGTGCACGGGTGCCGACCAGCTTAATGCCGTGCTTCTCCCCGGACTTTTCCAGCAGGTCAAAGAGGTAGTTCTGCATTTCGATCGGGTGGTGCAGCTCCCAGCCCAGCTCGCCGGTGTAGGCCACTCGGATCGCACGCACCGGGCACATGCCCAGCTCGATGTTGCGATAGCTCAACCAGGGAAACCGCTTGTTCGACAGCGCAGTGTCTGGATCAGCGTCCTTGATGATCTCTCTCAGGACGTCCCGTGATTTCGGGCCTGCAATTGCAAAGACGCCGTATTTTGTTGTGACATCCTCGATGGCGATCCAGCCTGTTTCTGCGGCGTGGCGCGCAGACCAATCCTCCATCGCCTTGCGAAGATAGTCCGCGTCATAGTCGGTCCATGCGCCGGCAGAGACCAGATAGAACTCGTACTGGTTTTCCCTGACGATCGTATACTCCGTCCGGGTCGTTCCGGCAGGGGTCAGCGCGTAGGTGAGGTTGATGCGGCCCACCTTGGGCAGCTTGTTGCAGGTGAACCAGTCAAGGAAGGCCTCGGAGCCCGGGCCATAGAGGCGGTGCTTGGCGAAAGCTGTTGCGTCGATCAGGCCGACACCGTTGCGCACGGCCTCCGCCTCGGCCTTGGCATACTCCCACCAGCCGCCACGGCGGAACGACCGCGCGTCGCGGTCGAAGCTCGACGGCGCATCTAGCGGGCCGAAGTAGTTGGGCCGCTCGAAGCCGTTGACGCAGCCAAACTGCGCCCCGCGGGCCTTCATCCGGTCGTAGCAAGGCGCGGTGCGCAGCGGGCGGCAGGCTTCGCGCTCTTCATCCGGGTGGTGCAGGATATAGACGTGCTCGTAGCACTCCTCGTTCTTGCGCGCGGCGTACTCCGTCGTCATCCAGCTGCCGTAGCGCTTTGGGTCGAGGCTCGCCATGTCGATCTCGGCCTCACCCTCCACCATCATCTGGGCAAGGTAATAGCCGGTGCCGCCCGCAGCGGTGATCCCGAAGGAGAAGCCCTCAGCCAGCCACATGTTGCGCAGCCCCGGCGCGGGGCCGACCAGCGGGTTGCCATCCGGGGTGTAACAGATCGGGCCGTTGAAATCGTCTTTCAGGCCGGACTCGGCACAGGAGGGCACGCGCTGGGCCATGGCCATGTATTGGTCGGCGATCCGGTCGAGATCGAGCGGGAAGAGGTCGGCGCGGAAGCTGTCGGGCACGCCGTATTCAAACCGCGCCGGTGCGCCGTGCTCGTAGATCCCCAAGATCCAACCGCCGCGCTCCTCGCGGGCATAGGATTCATTGTCGGCATCGCGCACAACCGGGTGCTCGGGGTTGCCCGCCTCGCGCCATTTGACCAGCTCCGGATCCTTGTCCATCACGATGAAGGTGTGTTCGACCGGGATGGCGGGTATTTTGATGCCCAGCATCCTCGCGGTGCGCTGCGCGTGGTTGCCCGAGGCTGTCACGACATGTTCGGCGGTGATGACGACCTTTTCGTCGCTTTCAACAAGGTTGCCGCCCTTTTCAACCATCTTGGTGCAGGTGACTTCCCAATGCGTGCCGGTCCATTCGAAGGCATCCGCCTGCATCTTGCGCAGGATCTCGACGCCGCGCTGACGGGCGCCCTTGGCCAGGGCCTGGGTCACGTCGGCGGGGTTAATGTAGCCATCCTCGGTGTGATAAATCGCGCCCTTGAGGTCGCCGGTCTCGATCAGCGGCCAGCGTTCCTTAATTTGCTCAGGCGTCAGCCACTCGTATTTCACGCCACAGGTTTCGGCGGTGGAGGCATAGAGCATATATTCGTCCATGCGCTCTTGCGTCTGCGCCATGCGCAGGTTGCCGACCACGGCGAAACCTGCATTCAGCCCGGTCTCTTCTTCCAGCGTTTTGTAAAAATCGACCGAGTACTGGTGAATGTGCGTGGTGGCATAGGACATGTTGAACAGCGGCAGGAGCCCGGCGGCGTGCCAGGTCGAGCCCGAAGTCAGCTCATCTCGCTCGATGAGCATCACATCGTCCCAGCCCGCTTTGGCAAGGTGATAGGCAATCGAGGTGCCAACGGCGCCACCGCCGACGACAAGGGCTTTTACATGGGTCTTCATGGGGGCACGCGCTCCGGGCTCAGGTGTCTTGGGCCACTGTCACCAAATCGCGCCGCCCGTGCCATGGGGTTTCGACACCTTGGAGCCAAAAGCGACATTCGGGGGCTGAGACGGCAGGCGCGTGTCGCGCCGGGTGGGCGGGCGGGAGCGTGACATGCGCCTGCCCGGCCCGCCTCAGAGCATCGCGGGCACAACCTGATCGGGCGGGCGGTGGCCATCGGCAAAGGTCTTGATGTTTATCAACACCTTCTCGCCCATCTCCACCCGGCCCTCTTCGGTGGCCGAGCCCATGTGCGGGGTCAGCAGCACGTTGGGCAGTTCGTAGAGCCGCGGGTTGAGCTTTTGGGTTTTGTCGAACACGTCCAACCCGGCCCCGGCGATCTCGCCCGCGCGGAGCATCCGGGTCAGCGCGTTTTCGTCAATCACCTCCCCGCGCGAGGTGTTCACGATCACCGCAGAGGGCTTGAGCAGCTTCAGCCGCCGCGCGGACAGCAGGTGGAAGGTAGAGGGCGTGTGCGGGCAGTTGACCGAGATCACATCCATCCGGGTGAGCATCTGGTCGAGGCTCTCCCAATAGGTCGCCTGCAGCTCGTCTTCCACCTCGGGGCGCAAACGGCGGCGGTTGTGGTAGTGCACCTGCATGCCGAAGGCAGCGGCCCTGCGGGCCACCGCCTGCCCGATCCGGCCCATGCCGAGAATGCCCAGACGCCGCCCGGCAATCCGCCCGCCGAGGTTGCCTGTGGGCGACCAGCCTTCCCATTTGCCGGCCGTCATGACAGCCGCGCCCTGCGGAATTTTTCGTGTAACTCCAATGATAAGCGCCATTGTCATGTCGGCGGTATCTTCTGTCACCACGCCGGGCGTGTTGCTCACCAGAATGCCGCGCTGCCGGGCGGTTGCCACGTCGATATGGTCAAACCCCGCGCCGAAGTTGGCGATGAGCTTCAGCCGCTCGCCCGCCTGCCCGATCAGGCCGCCATCTATGGTGTCGGTGATGGTGGATACCAGCACATCGGTGTTTTGCATGGCTGCCACCAACTCCTCGCGCGACATCGGGGTATCGCTTTCGCGGAGTTCCACGTCAAAGAGCTCGCTCATCCGTGTTTCGACGGTCTCGGGTAACCGTCGCGTTACGACAACACTCAGCCGCTCTGCGCCCATCTCCTGCATCCTCCCGCTTCTCAAGGACCATCCTTCCGCTAGAGTGTGCGCAAGAAAAGGCGCGACATACAAGCGCCGGATGAGGCAGAAAGTGGTAAGAGCCATGGGGCGGAAGACAGGCGTTTCCCGACACGGTCGGGCCTTTTTTCATATATTTTTCTATGCCTTGCTGGGCCTCGCCGTGACCACTGCCGCCCATGCGGCGGATGAGCGCGGGCCGGTGACAAACCTGCCGTTGCCGCGCTTTGTTTCGCTCAAGGCCGATGAGGGCAACGTGCGGCGCGGGCCTTCGCTAAGCCACCGGATCGACTGGGTTTTCACCCGCCGCAACATGCCGCTGGAAGTAACCGCCGAGTTTGGCCATTGGCGCCGCGTGCGCGACCGGGAGGGCGCGGGGGGATGGGTGCATTACTCGCTGCTGTCGGGCGTGCGCACCGCATTGGTGGAAGATGACATGACGGCCCTGCGGATGAGGCCCGACGACGAGGCCCCGATCAGCGCGCGGGCCGAAGCGGGCGTTGTGGCGCGGCTGAGCGAATGCAGCACCGAATGGTGCTGGGTCATCGCCGGGGGCGAACGCGGCTGGGTGCGAAAGACAGCCCTTTGGGGCGTGAAGCGCGAAGAAATTCTGGAATAGTTTCAGTGACCTAGCGGCAGTACGAGCCTGAGCGGTAGCGCGCGGTATCAAAGTGAAAATGATCGCGGTGATAGCGGTTGGCATTGGGCCCAAGCACGGTGCCGAACGGCCCGCAGGCGGCCTTGTGCATCACCCGCAGCGCCTTTGACCACGACTTGGAGCCCCAGCCCTTGAGCACCGAAACATAGGTTCCATCGCGCAGGGTGACGCCTGCAATATCAATCGCACGGCCCTTGGCATGCTCGGAGAGCCGCCCGGATTTGGCGTTGTTGCGGTTGCGGCAGGCGTAATGCGCCACCACCTTGATCTGCTTCACGCCGCCGCCCTTTTTGCCGACGGCGGGCTTTAGCCCCTTTTGCACCCAGAGGTCGAGCGCTTTGGCGGTTCCGCAATCCATCGTTGCCGAGGTCGACAGCGAAACGCCCTGCACCGAGGTGACCTGCACCGGATTGGCGACACCGCAGCCATTGCCGGGCCGCCCGAAGCTGCTGATGGCCTGCCCTTTGACCGAATTGATGCCGCAGACAGAGCCCTTTTTGCGGAACTTTACCTCGGTAAGCGTTGCCTGCTCCTTAACGAGCCGGTCAATGTGCTTGGGCCGCGGCTGCGCCTGAAGCGCCTCGCGGGCCAGTGGGCCACGAATGACGCGCACCGCAGTGAGCTGCTCTGTGGCCGCTGGGGGGCGCGGCTTTGGCTGGTGCCCGGCGAGGGTTGGCGTGCCGAGCACAGGGGTGCTCCAGCCCTCAGGGCGAGGAGGCGGGCGTCGCTCCGACACTTCGGGGCCAAGCACCCTGCCTGTGGGCTCGGGCCGCTCTTTTGGGGCAACGCCACGGGTGGAGACCACGGTTTTCGTTTCAGCTTCAACAGCTTCGCCGGGGCGCGGCAGCGGGCGGATAGCGCCGGTGGGCGCATCGGCAAGGGCTGGCGTGGCCGTGAGGAAGAGAGCGAAGGCAAAACGGATCATCGCTTGGCCCCCCGTCCGAAATCGGGCGCATCAGTATCTTGCCCGGCCTCGATGATGCCCCGGCGGATGGCGCGGGTGCGGGTGAAATAGTCGTGCAATTGCTCGCCATCGCCGGTGCGGATGGCGCGTTGCAGCGCAAAGAGTTCTTCGGTGAAGCGGCCGAGAATTTCCAGCGTGGCTTCCTTGTTGTTGAGGAAAACATCGCGCCACATCGTTGGATCGGAGGCGGCGATGCGGGTGAAATCACGGAAGCCGGCGGCGGAATACTTGATCACTTCACTATCGGTCACGCGGCGCAGATCATCGGCCACGCCCACCATCGTATAGGCGATGAGGTGGGGGCAGTGGGAGGTGACGGCAAGCACGAGATCATGGTGCTCGGGGTCCATCTCATCAACGTAGGCGCCCAGCCCTTCCCAATATTTGCGAAGGTTTGCAGCAGCTTGCGCGTTACCCCCTTGGGGCGGGACGAGGATGGTGAAGCGCTTGTCGAAGAGCTCGGCAAAGCCCGACCGGGGGCCGGAATGCTCGGTGCCTGCCAGCGGGTGACCGGGGATGAAGTGGACATGATCCGGCAGGTGGGGGGCGACCGCGTCGATCACCGCCTTTTTGACCGAGCCGACATCGGTGAGGGTGCAGCCTTCGGCGAGGTGTGGGGCGATCTCTTTTGTGACCGCTTCCATGGCCCCGACCGGGACGCAGAGCACCACGAGATCGGCACCCTTCACGGCCTCGGCGGCGGTGTCAGTGATGCGATCGCAAAGGTTGATTTCTTTCGCGATTTCACGGGTTTGCTCGGAGCGGGCGGTGCCGACGATTTCACCCGCGAGGTCGGCGCGGCGGGTGGCGTGGGCCATGGAGCCGGCGATGAGGCCGAGGCCGATGAAAGCGATGCGCTGGTAGATCATACGGCGGCCTTGAAGCTGGTGAGAGCGGCGATGACGGCACGGCAGTCATCCTCGGTGCCGACAGTGATGCGCAGGGCCTCTGGCAGGCCGTAGCCACCGACTTGGCGGGTGATAAGCCCTTGATTTCCAAGGTGATTAAACGCCGCCTCCGCCTCTTCGGCGCTGGAGAAGCGAGCGAGGATGAAATTGGCCGAGGAAGTATCAGAAGGGATGCCGATGGCGGCGAGACCTTTGGCGAGAAGGGCGCGGTTGCGGGTGTTTTCGCTGCGGGTTTTCTCTGTAAATTCCGTATCTTGCAGGGCGGCGACGGCACCGGAGATTTGCAGATTGCTCAGGTTGAAAGGGCCGCGGATGCGGGTGAGCGTGTCGATGATCTCTTTGGGGCCGAACCCCCAGCCAACACGCAACCCGCCAAGGCCGTAGAGTTTGGAAAATGTGCGTGTCATCAGAACGTTATCGCGGGACGCGGCCAGCTCTGCGCCGCCATCGAAGCCTTCAACGAACTCGGCATAGGCCCCGTCGAGCACCAGCAGGCAACCCTTGGGCAACCCATCGGCCAGACGGGCCACCTCATTGCCCCCGATCATGGTGCCGGTGGGGTTGTTCGGGTTGGCGAGGTAGACGATTTTTGTCTTTTCGTTGCAGGCGTTTAGGATGGCATCCACGTCCGCCACGCGCTCGCGCTCCTTGGCCACAACGGGGGTTGCTCCGGCGGCTCTGGCGACGATGGGATAGACCGAAAATCCGTGCTCGGTATAGACGACCTCATCGCCCGGCCCGGCATAGGCCTGGGCGGCGAGGTGGAGGATTTCATCGCTGCCGACGCCGCAAATCAGCTGGTCGGCGGGCAGATCATGTGTTTCAGCGAGCGCATCGCGCAGGATCTTGTGGTCGGTTCCCGGGTAACGGTGCAGGCCCGCGAGCTCGGCGGCAATAGCCTCTGCCACCCGCGGCGAACAGCCGAAGGGGTTTTCGTTGGCGGACAGTTTCAGAGGGTTTTCAACACCTTGGAAGGTGCTCTTGCCGCTCTGGTAGAGGGCAATCTCTGAAATGCCGGGCTGGGGAATGGGTGCAGACATCACTTCCTCCGGTGCGCAGGGTCATAGCAATACCGGGGAAACATGCAAGATCGGAAGGGCTCGGGGGGCGTTAACCGCGAAAGCAGGGGGCAACATCTGATGCACATCCCATGCACATTCCATACCTATTCCGATACTGCATAGCTGTTTTCGGGCAAAACCTTACCGCACCGAGCGCCCTGCCCTTGCGCCCACCGCCTGACCAGATAGCATTGGAGCGCGACAAGACCTGCCGCCATGAAACACGCCGAGAGCATGACGGACAGCCCCGCCGCCTTACCGCCAAAGCCAGAACCCCTCACCGCCCGCCTGATCGGCGCGCTGCTGATTGCCGTGGTCGCGGTGAACCTCGCGCTTGGCCTCGGGCTGGAAACCGGCACCCATGCGTTGGCGGGCGGGTTTGCGGTGATCGTGCTGGCGCTGCTGGCGCCGCAGGTGCGTGGCTCGCGCCATGTCTTTCTGACGCTTTCAGTGGGCCTTGCGCTGTGGTGCCTGCTCACCCTGCCCGCGCCGGGAGAGGTGCTTTGGCCGGCGCTGGACCGCACCAGCTTCATCATGGCGTTCTTCTGTGCGCTGGCCACGCTGCAACATGTGGCGGCCCGCTCGGCGGCGATTGCCCGGGCGGCGGCCTTTTTGGCGAACCAGCCGCCGGGGCGGCGCTACCTTGCGCTTGCCTCGGGCACGCAGGTGTTTGCGCTGATGCTGAACTACGGCGCGCTTTCGCTGCTGGGCACCATGGCGCAGCGTTCGGCGCAGCAAGAGGCCGACCCGGCAATCCGGGCGCTGCGGGCGCGGCGGATGTTGCAGGGGGCGCAATGCGGCTTTTCGGCCTCGCTCTGCTGGTCGCCGCTGGCCTTTGCCACTGTCATAACAACGGCGCTGGTGCCGGGGGTGAAGTTGGGGACGGTGGTGATGACCGGCCTCGGCTCTTCGGTGATCCTCGTCATCATTGGCTGGCTGGTCGACAGGCGGCTCAAGGGCAGCCTGCCAGCGGGCACGGTGGTGCCCAAGCGCGACGAGGCCGCCGCCCACGACACGCGCGCGCTTTGGCCGCTGGCCTGGCTGCTGGCAGCGGTGGCGGTGCCTGCGCTGGTGGTGGATGCGATCTGGCACATTCCGCCCTCGCGCACGGTGCTGGGGCTGGTGCCGCTGATCGCCGTGGTCTGGGTGCTGGTGGAGACAGCCCGGGGCGGCAAGATGGCGGAACTGGCCGCGCGGGGGCGGGCCTATGCCTTTGGCGACCTGCCCGGGTTTCGCAGCGAGTTGGTGCTGCTGAGCACGGCGGGCTTTATCGGCACCGCAGCGGGTGCCTTGCTGGCGCAGGCGCTGGCGGGCACGGGGTTTGACCTTGGCGGGGTGCCTGCGCGGGTGCTGCTGGTTTTGCCGATCGTGCTGATCCCGCTGGCCGGGCAGATCGGGCTCAACCCGATCCTCTTTGTTTCGCTCTTCGCACAGCTCTTGCCCACGCCAGATGAATTGGGCGTGTCGACCATTTCGCTCGTGATGGCGCTTATCAGTGGCTGGACGCTGACCGCCCCCACCTCACCCTTCACCGCCTCGGTGATGATTGTTTCGCGCTTGGGTGGCGTGAGCCCGCAGGTGGTGGCCTTCAAGTGGAACGGGGTGTTCGTTCTGGCCTCGGCGGTTGCGCTGGGGCTTTGCGTGCAGATCTTGGCGTGAGGGGGCGTGGTGGGCAGATAGCCCACCCTACTCTCAGCCCTTTTTGGAGCGGGCGGCGAGCCAATCCATCAGGGCCATGAGCACGCCGGAGGTGACGAAGGTGAGGTGGATGACCACCAGCCAGAACAGCTCCTGCTTGCCATAGACGGCATCGGCCTCGTCATTGCCGATTTCCATGAAGCGCTTCAGCAGGTGGATGGCCGAGATCGCGACAATGGAGCCGATCAGCTTCATTTTCAGGCCAGAAAAATCGACCGTGCCCATCCATGCGGGGCGATCCTCTGGGTCGCCGATATCGAGCTTGGAAACGAAGTTTTCGTAGCCCGAGAAGAGCACGATGAGCAGCAGGTTTCCGGCAAGCGAGAGGTCGATCAGGGTGAGCACCACGAGGATCGACTTGTCGGCGGACATGGTGAGCACCTGCGGCGCGTAATAGACCAGCTCGCGCAGGAAGATGAAGGTGAGCATCGCAAGGCAGATCGAGAGGCCGAGATACATCGGTGCCATGAGCCAGCGGGCGTTGAAGAGGCCGCGCTCGATGGTGCGCTCCAGCGGGTGGGTCTCGTCGGGCTTTGGCTCGGGCATGGCGGGGCTCATCAATAGAAACGGCTTGAGGTTTCATAGCCGCGCCGCCCGAAGCGGTGAAGGCGCGAGAGGTCGCAGGCGCTGGTGTGTTGCCTGAGAGACCCGGGGCCGCTCCTTGGGGCCTGACGGCCCGTTATCGCGCGGGCGAAGAGGGCCTGAAGGGGCCGATGAGAGGCCCGGTGGTCAGGTGGCCAGCACGTTGCGGAAGGCCCAAGGCACGCTTTCGTCGATGTCTTCTGGGAAGTGCTCCCAGCGGTCCTGAAGCGGGGTCCAATCGGTGTAATGTGCCTCCACGGGGCCGAGGTAGGGGCGTTGCACCTCAAGGCAGCGGGCGTGGTCCATCTCGTCGGCCTCCACGATCCCGGCTTGCGGGTTTTCCAGCGCCCAGACCATGCCAGCGAGCACCGCGGAGGTGACCTGAAGTCCGGTGGCGTTTTGGTAGGGGGCGAGATCGCGGGTTTCCTCGTTAGACAGGCGCGAGCCGAACCAGAGCGCGTTTTTCTCGTGGCCGTAGAGCAGCACGCCGAGTTCGTCGATGCCTTCAACGATCTCATCCTCTGTGAGGATGTGGTGCTTTTCCTGCTGTTTGCCGGAGCCGAACATCTCGTGGAGCGAGAGCACGGCATCGTCGCAGGGGTGATAGGCGTAGTGACAGGTGGGCCGGTATTCGGGGTGGTCGCCCTCGCCGACGGTGAAGAAATCGGAGATCGAGATGGCCTCGTTATGGGTGACGAGGAAGCCGAATTGCGGGCCGGGCGTGGGGCACCATGTGTGGACGCGGGTGATGGCACCGGGGCGCTCCAGCCAGATGGCGGCCTTGCAGCCGGTTTCCTGCCGGTGGCCGTTTTCGGGGAACCACGGCTCATGGGTGCCCCAGCCCAACTCTGCGGGTTGGAAGCCCTCGGCGATGAAGCCCTCGACGGACCATGTGTTGACGAAGACGTTGCGGGGGCGCGGCAGGCGGCGGGCCTGCGTGTCACGCTCGGCGATGTGGACGCCCTGCACGCCGAGGCTTTGCATGAGCTTGGCCCATTGCGCGCGGGTGGTGGGCGCGGAGGTCTCTTTGCCGGTGTCTTTGGCCAGCGTCAGCAGGGCCTCCTTGACGAACCAGCTGACCATGCCGGGATTGGCGCCGCAGCAGTTGACCGCCGTGGGGCCGCCCGGGTTGGCGGCCGCCTCATCGCGCACCGCTTGGCGCAGGGCGTAGTTGGTGCGGGCGGCGTTGTCGCGGTCTTCAAAGTACCAGCCTGCCCACGGCTCGGCCACGGTGTCGATGTAGAGCGCACCGAGTTCGCGGCAGTGCTTCATGATGTCGAGCGAAGAGGTATCGACCGAGAGGTTGACGCAGAAGCCTTTGCCATCGGGAAAGAGGCCCGAGAGCACCTCCTTGTAGTTTTCCGGGGTCAGGGCGGTGTCGATGAAGTTGAGATTGTGCTGGCGCAGGAAGTTGTGTTGGCGCGCGTCGGGTTCGATGACGAGGAACTGGTCGGCGTCATATTCGAAGTGGCGCTCGATCAGGGGCCATGTGCCTTTGCCGATGGAGCCGAAGCCGATCATCACGATGGGGCCGTCGATGCGGTGATACACGGGGTGGGACATGGGCAGGCTCCTTCAGGTTGCGCCCCCATGCATGGCAAAACCCGGCGGCGAGGCCAAGGGACCGGTGGAAGTTTCGGCCTTGATGGCGAATTTTGCGCAGGGCTGTTCACATCGGCGTGATCGGGGCGGCGGGCTGAAACTCCGGGAGCCGGGCTTTCGTGTCCTCTTTTGCAAACGCGGGGCACATCGCCCTGTGACACTCAAAACTCAGAGGACTTCATGACCAACACCCTTCTTTCTTCCGCTGCCGTCGCCCTTGCCCTTGGCGCCGCGCCTGCTTTTGCCGCCGGTCACGCTGGCAACATGGGCTATGCCCTCGCCGATGACGGCTCCACGCTGGTGGTGATGGCCGATATCGCCGCGCCCGGCGAGGTGCAGACCTTTGAGCTCGACAAACCGCTGCGCGCAATTGCTTACCGCCCGGTGACCGGCGACCTGCTGGGCTTTGCCGATGGCATGATCGTGACGGTGAACCCCGCTTCGGGCGAGATCAGCGACCTTGGCGCGACCTTTGACGAGAACGCCATGATTGGCGCGGATGGCTATGTGGCCTTTGACTTCAACAACAAGATCGACGCCGTGCGGGCCGTGGGCTCGGACGGGGCGAACCTTGTCTACTTCCCCGAGGGCTTTGGCGACAATGACGAGCGGGCGAACACGGTGAAGCGCTTTACCGACACCGCTTACGGCGAGGGCGATGCCAACGCCGGTGCGACGCCGATGATCTTTGCCAACGCCTACACCAACGCGATTGCGGGCGAGACCGCTGGCTCGACCGCGCAGTTTGCGCTCGACGCGGGCACCGACTCGCTGGTGACGCTGGCCAACAACGACGGCACGCTGGGCACCGTGGGCAAGGTGACCGTGGACGGTGAAGAGGTGGACCTGAGCGCTTGGGGCGGGTTTGACATTCTGTCACCGTCCGAGGGCGAAGATCAGGCCTATGCCGTGCTCCAGATGGAAGGCGCCGAAAGCGCTGGCCTCTACGCGATCGACCTCGAAAGCGGCGCGGCGACGATGCTGGCCGACCTCGGCATGGGCGGCTTCTCGGGCTTTGCCGTCAGCCCCGGCATGTAATGTCTCCTGAGGGTTGAGCAGGAAGGGCCGCCTGAAAGGGCGGCCCTTGTTTTTGGTCGAGTGCAATCATACAAATGACCCTGTGATGCGAGTAAAGGGTCTGAATCCAAGTGTTTGCTGGCACCTCTGCTGCTTCGGAGACCCCTTTTTCGTTGCCTTCCCCGCAACTCTCGCCGGGCGTGCTGGTGAGGTTCGAGGGCGTGCAGCCTGTCAACGAGCAGCCGGGAACTAACCTTTCAAACTACGTACCCGATGGCCTCGCGGAGCCGTTGTTCGGCGTTTCCGTGACGCAAGCCCGTTCCCGCCCGCAACCGGGCGATATCCCTGCGACAGACTCTGAGCATTGGACCTACGCTGTACTTGATGCCGGCCGCATTCTGCATCTGCCCGAACGGCTCGACGGTTCCGGGCTTCGCCACCGCTGCCTGTTCTCGGGCAGATCGCAGCAGGACATGGGCGATGTCGCGCCCTGGCTGGTCGAGCTGGACCCGACCAGCCCACTGACCCGCGACCTCTTCAGCCGGGGCGAGGCGACACACCACCTGTGGAGTGCATATCCCGGCCTCTTCATTCGCACGCCCGCCCGATTCGAAATGCTCTGGGCGCACCTGCGCAAATTTACCCGGCTGCGGGACGAGAGCGGGCGCTGGCTCTACTTCCGGTTCTGGGAGCCTACGACCTTTGCCACACTGTCGGGCATCGCGCCGAGCGAAGAGCCGTGGCTGGGCCGGTTCTTCGGCAATCACCAGTTTTTCTGGCCCGACACCGAGCAGGGCGGGACGACCTGGTTCGGCTTCTGCCGCCGGGGCGAAGATGAAGCCGCCTCCCCTCTGGTCCTCGGCCCGGTGGCGCTGGCCGCATTGGAAGACGCGGTGCGCAGGCGCCGAGAGGCCGAGGACTTGAAAGACGTCCGCGCCCGCCTTCGCAGTTCCGCGCCCGAGCTTGACCTTTCGGACGGTTTCCTCGCCTCGCTTCGCAGCTGGCTGCAGGCCCGGGGGTTTCGGAGCCACGCGACCCTGCGTCCGGCGATGCACGGGCTGGCACGCCGCTTTCCCGAGGGCAGCCCCCCCGACCCCGGCCTGCTGGAATTGCTCTCGGATCGACGCAAAGGGGCCGGTGTGCGACTGTGGCACATCGAGAACTGGAAAGGTGGTGGGCGATGAAGCGCATGGTTCAAGCGGTCGCCGCGATTTTCTTGATCTGCGTTCTGCCCTTGGTGGGGCAGACGAAAAAAACAATGGAGACACCGATGGGGTCAGAGGCCCGGACATGGTGCGTGGGCCGCTACGCGGTCGATTTGCCGACAGAATTCGAACCGGGGGCGCTGGAGGCGAGCGTCGGCCTACCGCGCGCCGTGGCGGTGACCGGGCTTGGGCCCGGCACAGAGCGCGAACTCAGAGCCCACGTCGGGGCCAGGCGTACCGCCCTGGCCGCCGGTGTCGAGGAGCCCGAGGGCTACTTTCGGCTGGCCGAAGAACGCAACCAGGGCGGCATGGCCCTTCTGTGGCGCAAGGCCTTCGACCCCGACCTGCCCACCTTCGACCCTGGCAGCCTGGGTTTGGAGGCCTATTACCTTCGCGAAGGGCACATGTTCCGGGCCCGGGTGGATGGCTTCCGTTCGCCCGAGGACCTGGGCCAGCTCGGCGAGGGGTCCGGCCAGCTTGACCTGCCCGAGATCGCGGCAGCCACCCGGCCGCGGGAGAGCACGGAGCTTCCGCCGGGCCCCGGCATCTGCGCGGAGCGGGCCCGGCTCGACATGCCGGTACGGGCCAGCGAGCACGTCACCGCGCGTTTTCGTCACCCGTCAGGCCAAGGCGTGATCCTCACCTTCGAGCTGAGCCAGCACGCCAGCCTGCCGGCCCCGCCCTACGCCGACCTGATGACCAGCGCAGCCTCCAAGCCGCGCGAGGTGGCCGGCCTCGAGGGCGAGGAGGCGCGAGAGATCGACACGGGTGAGGCGCGGGTGCGGTTTGAATTTTCCGGCGTGGAGGGCGAGAGCGTCGGGGAGCCCTCGCGCGCGATCCGGGTGCTGCTCATTGCCGCCGGGCAGCCGGGGCCGGGCGACGGCCTCGCGCAGGACGATCTGGAGATAATCTGGGATAACGCCCTGCACAGCTTGGAGCGCCGCTGAGATGGCCGACAGCGCCGTTGCCGGCTGCATCCAGAACATAGTTGCGCCGGTCATATTCATCCCCGGGATCATGGGCAGCCGCCTGCGCAATCAAAACGGCGACATCGTCTGGAATCCGGGCGTCGACGGTTGGGAGCAGATCGGGAATGCCCTCGGGCTTGCTCGCCGGTTCGCGGCGGGCAAGCGCCGCCGCATCGTTGGCGGCCCGGGCCAATACTTTCGCCCCGACCACCTGGAGGTCGCCCATCGCGCCGATGGCGGCCTGGAAGATCACGGCTGGGCCGGGATGCTGCCCTCCTACCGGGGGTTCATGTCGGCCCTGAACGGGGAGCGGCACGGCTACGTGAACGAATGCCTGGTCATGACCCGGATCGTAGTGTGGTGTTACCCTTACAACTGGACATCCTCCAACCTCGATTCGGCACGGCGCCCCCAGAACGCCCCATATGGAAACCTCGAGACCGTTGTGGCCCGGGCGGCCCAACATGCCGAGGATCTCGCCCGCGAGCTCGACAGGCAGGCCGTGAAGCCGTTGATCGTCACCCATTCGATGGGCGGGCTGGTCTCGCGGGCGTTCACCAACATCCTGGGCAAGTCCGACCTGGTGCATGGTGTGATCCACGGGGCCATGCCGACCCATGGCGCCCCCGAGCTCTACAAGCGCATGAAGGGCGGCTTCGAGGGGGCCACCGCGCCCGTACTGGGGCGAAGCGGAATCGAGGTCACCGCGACGGCGGGCAATTGCCCCGGGCCGCTGGAGCTGGCACCCAACCAGTGGCACCAGACCGCCGATGCACAGCGCGATTGGGTCACGGCCGTCGAATCCGACGGGCGCAAGCTGGCCCTGCCGCGCAGCGACCCCTATTCGGAGCTGTACGAAAACGAGACCGACTACTGGCGACTGATCGACAAGCCCTTTCTCAACCCCGAGGGCGACCCGACAGGCGAGGTGGCCTACCTGCGGTACCTCGAACAGATCCGCCGGGCGCAGGCCTATCACCTGAGCCTTGGGCGCGACGGTTTTCACCCGAACACCCGCATGTTCTACGGAACCGAGCGGCGCACGCGCGACCGGGTCGACTGGAGCCTTGTCGAGATGATGGGCCTGCTGCCGGCGAGTGGCAGCTTCGCGGGAGGCGAGGCCGAAGCGCTGGGGTTTGACCGAGTCGCCGTGAGGGGCAGGCACGGCCAGTCCGACAGCGCCGGCATGAGCGACTTCTACCGCGCCCTGCTCGAGATGTCGGGCCCGAACGCGCCCGGGGATGGCACCGTGCAATCGGGCGCAGGCGCCCATACCGGGCAGATGGCGGTGCCGGTCGCGGACGGGTTCGAGCATCAGGCCGCCTACGACTCGCCGCGGGCCCGCGAGCTGACGTTGCAGTGGCTGGGCGAGATGATCGAAGAGATGGCTGGCTGAAGGCAGCCTGGCCCTCCTGCGGCGCTGCGGCCCATATGCCGCCCCCCTCCCGCAACAGAAAAAGGGCCGCACCCTGCGGTGCGGCCCTCCTGTCCCTCGAACTTGTCGTTTTGACTTAGTTCTGAGCGTAGAATTCGATGACGAGGTTCGGTTCCATCTGGACCGCGTAGGGCACGTCCGACAGGCCGGGGGTGCGCACGAAGGTGGCGGTCATCTTGGAGTGGTCGGCCTCGATGTACTCGGGCACGTCACGCTCGGGAAGCTGGGTGGCTTCGAGCACGACGGCGAGCTGCTTGGACTTGTCGCGGACCTCGATCACGTCGCCCTCTTTCACACGGTAGGAGGGGATGTTGACGCGCTTGCCGTTCACCTTGACGTGGCCGTGGTTCACGAACTGACGGGCCGCGAAGACGGTGGGCACGAACTTGGCGCGGTACACAACGGCGTCGAGGCGGCGCTCGAGCAGGCCGATGAGAAGCTCGCCGGTGTCACCGCGCAGACGCTCGGCCTCGGCGAAGATGCGGCGGAACTGCTTTTCGGTCAGGTCGCCGTAGTGGCCCTTCAGCTTTTGCTTGGCGCGGAGCTGCAGGCCGAAGTCGGACATCTTGCCCTTGCGGCGCTGGCCGTGCTGGCCGGGGCCGTATTCGCGGCGGTTGACTGGGGACTTCGGGCGGCCCCAGATGTTTTCGCCCATGCGGCGGTCGAGTTTGTACTTGGCAGAGGTGCGTTTGGTCACCGTCTGATCTCCTTCTAGATGCGTCCCCTGAGCGGAGACTATGAAGGGCGTTGTCCTCTCTCTTGCGAGTGACAGGCATCCCCTTGCGGGGGCCACCAACACCAATTGAAACACCGGGGCGCGAACCCCGGTGGATGGCGGGCTTATACAGCCGCGCGGAGGGGAGTCAAGCGTGGCTCAGGCGGCCAGGCCGACATCGTGACGCAGGATCGCCGCCTCGGCGCAGGAGAGGGTGCGACGGGCGGGCGCGCCGTAATCATCCGGGCGCTTGCGCAGCCACGGCAAGCCGTCGAGCAGCCGCTCGCGATCGCCCGCGTCCAGCGTGCCGAAATCGGCCTCGGCGGGGTGAAAACTTTCGGTTTCCACGCCATTGGCGAAGAGCACCTGATGACGATCCATGAGGATGTGCACATAGGTGACTTCGGTGCGGTGGTGATCGGTCGTGATGCCGCGCAGGCCGGAGAGGTCGCGCGCGCGCACCAGCACCTCGGGCGTGTTGTAAAGCGCCTGGGCTGCGGGGCCGCGAATGAGCATCCGGTGGTTGGGAGACACAAGCAGGTCGCCATCGGGGATATCGGGCCCCAGCACGCCGGCGCGGATGCGCATGGGCCGCAGTTGCGGCATGGCGAAGAGGCGGGCGCCTGTCATCCGGCGGGCACCGGACCACATGACCGGCTGGGAGCCATCATCCTTGGTTTGCACCATGTCGCCTTCGCGCAAGTCTTGGACGGCCTTGTAGCCGTCGGGCGTGGCAATGCGGGTGCCTGCGGTGAAACAGATCACCCCGCCCTCTGCCGTCTCTCCGGGGGGCAGCGGCGTTTCGGCGGGCCGGGCGGCAGCGCTGACCCAGAGTTCGGTGCCCTCGGGCGGAACGCGGCCTGCAAACATCAGCAGGCCAGATGCGCCGGGGACGGTTTCGATGAAGGTTGCCATCCATGCGTCCTGACCGTCTGTGACGGTGAAGCTGGCGTGGGACAGCAGCGCATCCTCTGCGGTGACGGCGGCAATCGCCTCGGCGCGGGCGAGCGCCCGGCGGGCATCGTCGCCGCGTGTGAGCTCGGCCAGTGCCGTGCTATTGCCGGAAATCATGCGCCGCACCTTGCGTGCCGCGCGTTTGTGGAGGTCTGCCATACCCGCAGCATCTGCGAGCGAGATCACATCTCCCGGGCCATCGACCCGAGTGAGCGCCCCGCACCAGCGCCATGTCGCACCCGGATGCAGGCTTGTAACCGGCGCGCCGGGATGCCCATCTGTTTCCGTATACGACCAGGGAATGACAAACGTGCCGAGAAAGCCCGTTTTCATGCCTGTATGCCTGCCATTTGTCTTTTATTATTAACAAAGCGTTAACATGGGCAGGACTCTGCCACCAAGAAAAATGTGCAGGGGAGTCAAAGGCGTGGCAGGGGAGTCACGATGTGGCCGCCGAGTGGAGTGTCAGAAAAACAGCCGAAGTTGCAGCGCGCCGACCATTTGGCCCTCGGTCTGGGCCTCGAACTCTTCGCTGAGGTAGGTCAGGCCGTAGAACAGGCCGTGGTTGTCGCCCTGCCAGTTCATCCCGGCGCGGAGGCGGGTGCGGGTGTCTGTCAGCTCGAAGCCGTCTTCTTCGGGCAGGTATTCTGACGAATAGACCTTGGCCATGTCGCCGCCGATAAGGAAGGACAGGCCATGATCTTCGCGCGAGCGGATGACCTGATAGAGGTGGCCGGTGGTGATATCGCGCGCCATCAGCGCCCCGCGCCCGTAGCTGCCGAAGGTGAGATCGGCACCGACGCGGGCAAAGCTCTCGACCCCCGCCTGCACCTCAAGGAAGGGCCGCAGGCGCGCGTTGCCGAATGCCAGCTCGCGCGACAGCTCGGCGGACAGCGAGGCGTAGGCGTTGTTGGGGATTTGGTCGTCCAGCACCTTGGAGCTTTCCAGCCCGAAGGTTTCGTGAATCGTGTTTTGCAGCTCACCCAGCCCGGTTTGCGGGCCCGTGAAGGTCAGATCGAGCCCGGCGCGCAAATCGCTGCCACCCAGCTTGGAGTAGCTGTGCACGCCGAGGGTGAACGCGGCGACGAAGCGACGATCGTTGACGGCGGGCGCAGTGAGGCTTTCGGGGGAGATCAGCTCGGAGCGCAGGCGAAATTCCAGCAGCTGGCCAAACCTATCCGGCGCGACGCCCTGCCAATCCGGGCCATAGGCGATGGAGATGGTATAGGCTCCGGTGCGCCAGCGGTCATAGCCATCGCCCAACACGTCATTGGTGAAGAGCCTCCCCCAGCCCAACAAGGCCCGCTCTTCGGCGTGGGCGGGCATGGCAAGCCCGGTGAGGGCGGTCAGGAGAGCCAGAAGGCGGGCAAGAGGTTTCATCGCGCGTTACCTGTTGTCGGAGGTTAGCAGTTTCCATACGCGCAACCACCGGCTGCCAGAAGGGGATCGTGAAAACCTTCCGTAGAAACGCAGTGTTTCCGCAACAGGGAAGTGGCGCTAGGGTGCCGCGACAAAGCTATGGGGAGGCAGGATGAAACCGCTTGAAGGGCTGAAGGTGATCGAGATGGCGCGGATCCTCGCGGGGCCATGGATTGGGCAGGCGCTGGCCGATCTGGGCGCGGAGGTGATCAAGCTGGAGAGCCCGGACGGCGACGACACCCGCAAGTGGGGACCGCCCTTTGTGGAACGCGACGGCGACGTAAGCGCGGCCTATTTCTACTCGGCCAACCGGGGGAAGGTAAGCGAGGTGGTCGATTTTCGCACGCCCGAGGGGCAGGCGCGGGTGCGCGAGTTGGTGGGCGGTGCCGACATTCTGATCGAGAACTTCAAGGTGGGCGGACTGGCGAAATACGGTTTGGATTACCCGGCGCTGTCGCGGGTGAACCCGGCGCTGATTTACTGCTCGGTCACCGGCTTTGGGCAGGACGGGCCCTATGCGCATCGGGCGGGATATGACTACCTGCTGCAGGGGATGAGCGGGCTGATGGATATTACCGGCGATCCGGAGGGCCAGCCGACGCGCTTTGGCGTGGCCGTCACCGATATTGTCACCGGGCTTTACTCGACCATCGGCATTCTGGCCGCCGTGGAGCAGCGGCACCGCACCGGCAAGGGGCAGCACATTGACATGAGCCTGCTGGATTGCGCGGTGGCGATGCTGGCCAATCAGGGGATGAATTACCTCGCCACCGGGGTGCCGCCGGAGCGCACGGGCAGTTGGCATCGCAACCTTGGCCCCTATCAGGTGGTGCCGGTGAAAGACGGGCATATCATCATCGCGGTGGGCAATGACGGGCAGTTCCGCCGGTTTTGCGATGTTTTGGGGCTTGGGGCGCTGGCCGATGACGAGCGCTTTGCCACCAACCCCGGGCGGGTGACCAACCGGGAGGTTCTGACACCGGTGATCGAGGCGATGACCTCGGGCTGGGAGAAGGCCGAGCTGCTGGCGGCCTTCGAAGCGGCCACCGTGCCGGCTGGGCCGATCAACGATGTGGGCGAGGCGCTGGCCGACCCGCAGGTTGTGGCGCGCGGGATGCGGATTGATCCGGAGGGCGTGCCGGGGCTGCGGGGACCGTGGAAGTTTACGGACGCGGAGCTGGCACTGGAGCGCACGGCACCGGTGTTGCCGAAAGGGTGAGGCGGGTGGTGGGCAGATTGCCCACCTGAGTACGCACTGAAGGGTCACCCCCCGGTCTGAGCCGGAGGCTCTCTCGGGTGGCGAGAGATCCTCGGGTCAGGCCCGAGGATGACGGGGCGTTCGATCAACCGTGTTCGGCGGACACGTCCTTGAGGGCCTTCTCGACGCCGGTGAGGACTTCGTTCACCTGTTCTTCGGTGATGATCATCGGCGGGCAGAAGGCGACGGTGTCGCCCAGGTTGCGGGCGATGACGCCGTGGTTCATCAGCGCCGCGCCCATTGCCGCGCCGAGGGCGCCCACGGGCTTTTCTTCGCGGGCCTTGGCCGGATCAAGCTCCAGCGCGGCGATCAGGCCGATGCCGCGCATTTCTCCCACGAGGTCGAACTCATCGGCCAGCTTCTTGAGCCCGGCGCGCAGCGGCTCGCCCTGTTTGGCGGCGTTGGCCACCAGCCCGCGCTCTTCGATGATGGCAATATTCTCCAGCGCCACGGCAGCGCCGACCGGGTGGCCCGCGCCGGTAACGCCGTGGCCGAGGGTGCCGATGCGGCCCGTCTCATCCTGAATGGGCGCATAGGCGCGCTCGTTGAGGAGCACGGCGGAGAGCGGGAAATACGACGAGGTGATCTGCTTGGAGCTGACCATGATATCGGGCTTGATGTCGTAGGTCTGGCTGCCCCAGAGGTTGCCGGTGCGCCCGAAGCCGCAAATCACCTCATCGGCGACCAGCAGGATGTCATACTTCGCCAGCACGGCCTGAATTTTCTGCCAGTAGCCCTTGGGCGGCACCACGACGCCCCCTGCCCCCATGACCGGCTCGCCGATGAAGGCGGCGATGGTATCGGGGCCTTCGGCTTCGATCATGGCCTCAAGGTCGGCGGCGCAGCGGGTGGCAAACTCTTCTTCGGTCTCGCCGTCCTGCCCCTCTTTCCAGTAGTGCGGGCAGGTGGTGTGCAGGATGCCCTGAATCGGCAGATCGAAGCTGCGGTGGTTATAGGGCAGCCCGGTGAGCGAGGCGGAGGCGACGGTGACGCCGTGGTAGCCGCGCAGTCGGGAGATGATCTTTTTCTTCTCCGGCTTGCCCAGCGCGTTGGAGCGATACCAGAGGAACTTGACCACGGTATCGTTGGCCTCGGAGCCGGAGTTGGTGAAATAGGCTTTGCTCATCGGCACGGGGGCCATGCTCACCAGCTTTTCGGCAAGGTCGATGGCCGGGCCGTGGGAGCGGTGGGCGAAGGTCTGGTAGTAGGGCAGCTGCTTCATCTGGGCGGTGGCGGCCTCAACCAGCCGCTCTTCGCCAAAGCCCACCCCGACCGACCAGAGCCCGGCCAGCGCCTCGACATAGCGCTTGCCCTGATTGTCGTAGACATAGACCCCTTCACCACGCTCGATCACCGTTGGGCCGAGCTCCTGATGCAGCTCGGCGTTGGTGTAGCTGTGCAGGTGGTAGGCGATATCGCGGGCTTCGGGCGAATTGGGCGAGTGGCGGTTCATGGCGGGGCCTTTCGATGCAATTTCGCGGCCCAGCATGCAGAGGCGCGGGCGGATGTCACCCCCCGAAGCGACGGGAACCGCCACGGCACCGCGCGTTAACGCACGATCAGGGGCCGGGGCAGGCGAAAGCCCTGAAGGGCGGAGGGCGCATCATCGGCAATTCCGCGCTTGCTGGCCTGTGGCTCCTCGTGGGGCTGGGCGAGGTAGCGGGTGAGCAGACCGGTGTAGAACTCAAGGTCGTGCTTCTTGCCCTGAAGCGTTGCCAGCCGCGCCGCCACCCTCTCGGCCCCTACCTTGCTGTCGGTTGCGGCTCCGTCAAGGCGGAGCATGTCGAGGCAGGGCAAGACCAGATCGAGCAAAGCACTGGCGGCAACGTAATGCAGCGCCGTCTCCGCGGCGCGTTCGGTTCGGTGCTGGGGCTGGAGCATGGCCTGCACCGCACCGAAGGCGCGCTGGAAGCGGACCCAGACCTTCTGGATGCCGTTGAACACGGCCTGCGTCGCCACTCGCACTCCAACGAGCGACAGGTGGGAGATGGCAATATTGACCTCGCCATCGGCAAGAAGCCCGCGCTCGTGCGAGCTTGGCAAAAATGGCATGAGCTCGGCCACGAAGCCCGGGGTAAAGGCCTGTTTCAGAGGCTGAGGCACGTTGAAACTTGTGCGGGTGCGGCTGCCCGGCAGGTTGAACTCGACCCGCTCGGCAAACCACTCACCTGTCTGGGTATCTCTGAAGAGGGAAATCGCAATTTGGTTAAAATTTTCGCCGTCTTCGAAGCCATTACCTGTCACCATCTCGCACGCCTTGTCGCAACCATCTCGGGAGGTGGCGATCATCGTCCAAAATTAGTTACCACAGGGTTAACGCCGGAGCTCAGGCGGTAGGAGATCGGCAATCATTTGCGACGGCGCAGAACGCCAAAGGTATGTGAAATCTTGCCCTTGTCGTCGCGCAGCACGCGGCACTTGCTGTGATAGGGAATGCGGCTCCCGTCTGGCCGCTGGATCTCGCCTTCGAACTCGAAGTCTTCGCCCTGCTTCATCGCCCTGTCGAGCAGGCCCCTGACGCGGCTCGCGCTTTCCGGGGTGAGGTGTTTCAGCGCCGTTTCGATCTCGGGCTGCTCGCTTCGATCCACCCCGAGCAGGTCGTAGAGTGTGGGATTCCAATAGTTTATGCCATTCTGGATATCGTAGGAATAAACACCAAGCCCTTCGTCGGAGGTGATCTCGTTGTAATGGCGGAGCAGCATGCTCTCGGTTTGCATGCGGGAGAAGTCGCGCACCACGCCGATCAGGCCGACGACATTGTTCAGCCGGTCGGTGACAACGGTTCCCGAGCTTTCGATCACCGTCACGCGACCATCGGGGCGGACGACGCGCGCGGTAAAGTAAAAGCCGGAACGCTCTTCGAGGGCTTTGCCGAGCCGCTCGCGCACAAATTCACGGTCTCTGGGGTGCAAATATCCGATGGCCCGATCCAGTGACATGGTTTCGGTTTCCGGGGGGAGGCCGTGGATATGATAAACCTCTTCCGACCATTCCACCTCGGTATCGGGAAATTGAACCCGCCAGGTGCCGATCTTGCCAAACCGGCGCAGCGTGTGGATCAGCGAGGTCTCGAGGGTGCTTTCGAGCGGGGTGACCATGACCACAAGCCCGATCAACTCATCGGCGCCGCTGCTGAGCGGGACGATGGTGAGCAGAAAACTCCGCTGCCCGCTGGAGAACTGCCGCGAGACGTTCTTGCGGTTAAGCAGGGCTTGCGAGCAAAGGTCGACAACGGGGGGGAAGCCTTCGGGCAGGTGGCACTGGGAGATGTGGCCCATGGACTGGCCGCGGGTACGCAGCTCGAATTGCTCGACAGCCCGGCGCGAAGCGTGGCGGATCAGCAGGCCCTGATCGAGCATGAGCATGGTTGTAGGCAGCCCATCCACGATGCCGTTCAGCTCCGCCGTGGTGCGTTGCAGCTCGGTGGAGTTGACGATCAGCTCCTCGTTGACGGTGATCAGCTCTTCGTTGGTTGATTGCAGCTCTTCATTGGAGGTTTCGAGCTCTTCATTGGTGCTTTGCAGCTCCTCGTTGGAGCTTTGAAGCTCTTCGTTGAGCGACTGCAACTCTTCGTTGGAGGTTTGCAGTTGCTCCATCGTCACGTTCAGCGCCTCGCGGGTGCGGGCAAGCTCGGTTTCGATGTAGGTGACGTAATCGCCCTGCTCTTCCTCGCTCGCCTCGGGGGTGGTGCGCATCTCGGTTTCGATGGCCAGCAGCAGGTAGGGTTCTTCACGGCCCTGCGGCTCCATCGGATAGACCACGAGCCGCGCGTGGTTGAACCCTTGCCCCTCGATACGGTGCCATTGCCCGGTGCGGGACTTCATATTTTTCCGGGCCACCAACAGAAGAGTGGTGCTTTCATTGGCGAGCGGGGCCTTCAACAGGCGCAGGCTGAAGCCTTTGAACACGGAATCGGTGATCTGGCAGAAGGGGGCAAGATCGCCATAGACCTTCAGCACGGCACCCTCAGCGCTTACCAGCACCGCCGTTTCGGCGAAGCTCTGGACCAGCGCGTGGAAGTTGCTCCAATCGTGCAAGTTGTCGCCGCCCTTTGCCTTGTCTTGCGTCAGGATCCTGCGGCTGGACCGGATGGCATGGGTGGAGCCGAAGTTGGTCATATCAATCGGCGGGGTGCTGCGCTTGGCGTAGATCTTGGCCGCCGGATCGAGCTGGATGAAATGGCTTTCGATGGTGCCCGCGGTTTCGGAGGTGCCCAGAAACAGCATGCCATCGGCGGAGAGCGCATATTGAATGCGCGAGAGCACGCGGTCTTGCAGGGTGTTGTCGAAGTAGATCAGCACGTTACGGATGCTGACGAGGTCGATCGACATGAACGGCGCATCCTGAAAGATGTTGTGCCGTGTGAACATGACGCAATTACGCAAGCTCTGCTTGACGATCACCCTATCGCCGGAAATGTCGAAGTATTTCTCAAGCAGGTCGGGCGGAATGTCATCAGCGGCGCTGCTTGGGTAGGAGCCGCGCCGCCCCACCGCGAGGGCGTGCTCGTCGATGTCGGTGGCAAAGATCTGGAGGCTGTCCTTGCCCAGCGCGTCTAGCCCGCCGGCTGCCTCGGCATAGAGCGCGGCGATGGAATAGGCCTCTTCGCCGGTGGCGCAGCCGGGCACCCAGATGCGCATCTTGGCGCCCGGTTTTGCGGTGACCCGATCCTGCAACACATCGCGCAGCACCGCGAATTGCTCGCCATCGCGGAAGAAGCGCGTCACCGAGATCAGCAGATCCTTGTAGAGCGCTTCCACCTCCTCCTGACTGCGACGGCAGAAATCCACGTATTCGGCCTGCGAAGTGATGCCTTTGGCCACCATCCGGCGGTGCACACGGCGGTTGATCGTGCTTTCCTTATACTGGCGAAAGTCGACCATGGTGTGGGCCAGCAGGATTTGGAAGAGGTCGGCGTTTTTGGTCGCTTCCTCGCCCATTTTCTTGAGTTCTTCGAGATCGCGCGGCTGGCTGAGGATCTTTTCGAGGTGTTGGCCAATTTGTTGCGGTGTCAGCACCAGATCGACGCAGCCGGTGCGCACGGCGCTGACCGGCATGGAATCATACTTTGCTGAAGCGGGCTCCTGCGCGATGGTGATGCCGCCCGCCTCGCGGATCGCCTGCACCCCATAGCTGCCGTCGCTTCCGGTGCCCGAGAGCACCAGCCCCATGCAATGCGCACCCAACCCCTCGGCCAGCGCATTGAAGAGCCTGTCGGCGGAGGGTTTGGGGGTGGCAGGGTGGCCGGACGGATTAAGCCGCAACAGCTTGCCATCTTCAAACCCCACGTCGCTTCCGGGTGGCGGGATATAAATGGTGTCGGCCTTGGGCTCTATCGGGCTTGTTATTTCCCTAACGTCAAGGCTGGTTTCACGCGAGAGCAGCTTGACCAGCATGCTCTCATGGCTGGGCGACATGTGCTGGGCCAGCGCAAAGGCGCAATTCAGCCCTTTTGGGAGGTTTTGCAGGAAGAGAGACATCGCCTCCAACCCGCCTGCCGAAGCTGCGATCCCAACCACGACTGGCGGTTCTTTCGGTGTCTTACCCATCGTTCCCCAGGCACTCTGAAAACGAGGCGCGAAAGTGCCTCGGGCATTTTTCTAGCACCGGTTGTGGCGGGTGGCCATGCTATTTGGGGCTGAAGAGCGGCGGTTTATGCGGCGTGCCAGAGGGGAGCGCAGGCGGCAACGCGCTGCTAGGGCGAGACCCTGCACTCTGGCACCACAGGCGCGACGGCTTGCTGGGAAAACAACACCTCCAAGCCGCTGTTACCGGCCACAAGCTGCTCCAGCGTCACGTCATCGAGCGCCCCATAAAACGCGGCAAGCGCCTGCTCCAGCGCCGGGCGCAAGCGGCACGCGGAAATCAGCGGGCAGGTGTTGTCATCTTCCGAAAAACACTCGGCAAAAGGCAGCGCGGCCTCGAAGTGGCGAAACACCTCGCCCACGCGCACCTTTTCGGGCAGTGCGGCCAGCTCGACCCCGCCTGACCGCCCACGGGTGGCGCGAACATAGCCCTGGCGGTGTAGCACGGGCACCACCTGCATCAGGTGATTGACCGAAACATCACAAGCCCGCGCGATATCGGCGGAGCGGTGCTGGCGGTCCGGGTAGGTGGCGCAGAACATCAGCACGCGCATGGCAAGGTTGGTTCGGGTCGTCAGGCGCATCTGGCGAGGTTCCTCATTGCGTGCCTGCAGGCTAGCGGGGGCCGAACCGCGCTCACATGACATGGATCAAACCGCGGTGGAGCGTGCGGTGCTGTCGGGAAGCGTTATTCACCTTCGCCTAGGGTCTCCCCGGTTCGCGCGCTGCCATGGCGAGGGCCGCCGACGCGCATGACATCAGCATCAGAAAAGAGACCGACACAATGCACGATCCCTTCAAGAACCGCTCCCCAAGCCTCTCGGGGCCCGCGACGGATATCATTCCGATCACCCCGGCTGACGGCACCGATCTGCCCAGCGTTTGCGTGGCGCTTTACGTGGAAACCGGCGGCACCCTTGCCATCACCACCCAGGCCGGGGCCGCGCGCAGCGTGACGGTGGGCGACCGGGCGATTTTGCCGGTGGGCACGCGGCAGGTGGCGGCCACGGGCACGACCGCCAGCGGGATTCATGGGTTTGTTGTCAACTGATCCAACGTGAAGAGGTGGCAGGTGGCTGTCTTGGCCCCTGCCCCAGCCCTCCGCGCGCACGATGTCGTGGCGGCGCTAATGCGGCTTGGGCGGGGTCTCGTCACCGCTCAGGCGCAGCGCCTCTTCGATGTCTTCAGGGTCATCCGAGGGCACCGCGTAGGCACCGGTGAGCCATTTGCCGAGGTCGAGATCGGCGCAGCGGCGGGAGCAGAAGGGGCGGTACTTCGGGTCGGTGTCCTTGCTGCAGATCGGGCAGGTCACAGGGCCTCCTCGGGCAGGGTGAGAGAAAGCGGCAGGCGCTCGCGCTTGCGTTGCATCTCATACTGGCCAAGCGGCGTCCACCCGGCGAGCACCGTCTCGATCGGGTCGGTACGGAAGGCGGCCTTGATGCTTTGCTCCAGCTGCTTGCGCTGCCCCTTGGGCATGGGCGCGAAATCCACCACGATGCGACCGCCGAGGCCGCGCAGCCGCAGCGCACGCGGCAGGGCCTTGGCGGCGGCGATATTGGCCTTCAACGAGGCGGCGGGAGACATATCTGCGCCGGTGTTCACATCCACCGCGACCAGCGCGCGGGTGGGCTCGACATAGAGCGTGGCCTCCCCTGCTTGCTCGCCCGGCCCCTGAAGCGCGGCAAGCGCATCGAGCACACCGTGGCTTTCGAAGCCGCCGGGCTCGGTTATCACCTCGGCAGGTTCGGTCCACTCGCGCCAGGCCAGAAGATGCGGGCCGTCGCCGGGGTAGACCTCACCCAGCTCGCCCTCGGAAAGCGCGGCTTCGGCGGTGGCCAGCATGGTGGCAACGTCTTCGGCAATCTCGCTCTCCTCGGTCCCGACGCAGGACGAGCGCAGGATCAGCCCCCAGTCGCGGCCTTCCAGCGCTTCCAACGCAGCAAGTTTGAGCCTGTCGCGCTCGTCCTCATCGCGGATCGAGCGGGCGACGTTTACCCCCGGGGCATCGGGGGTGACGATGACGTAGCGCGATTTGAAGGTGAGGCTGCGGGTGACGGGCGGGGCTTTTTCAACCTCGGCAAAGCCGGTGACCTGCACCACCAGCGCCTCACCGGGTGCGATGCCCTTGGCTTGACGCAACCAGAAGCGCTGGCCCTGCGCAGCGAGGAAGATGCCCCCCTGCCCTTTCGCCTGACGCTCCGCCTTGGCGCGCCAGATCGCGCCAGGCCGGACGGTGCCGGGGGCTTCGATGAGCAGATCGTGCAGGCGGCCATCGACCATGAGCGCGGCGGCTTCGCGGCCAGCCACGTGATCGAGGATGATCTGGCGTCCCTTCATGATGTCTCCCCATAAAGCGGGTAGCCCGCCGCGACCAACAGCTGCGCGGTTTCTGCCACCGGCAGGCCCATCACGGCAGAGTAACTGCCGGAAATCCACGGGATAAAGGCCCCGGCCGGGCCCTGAATGGCATAGCCGCCAGCCTTGCCCTGCCAGTCGCCGGTTTCGAGGTAGGCGAAGATCTCGGCCTGCGAAAGGCGCTTCATCTTCACCGATGTGACCACGTCGCGCTGCCACATCCCGGCCTCGCTGCGCACCGCCAGCGCGGTGATGACGCGATGCCTGCGGCCCGAGAGCGCGCGCAGAAATGCCCCCGCCTCGGCCCGCCCCTCTGGCTTTCCGAGGATGCGGCGGCCAAGGGCCACGGTGGTATCGGCGGTGAGCACGATTTCGCCCGCGCTAGGAGGCAGCGCTTCGGCCTTCTCAACGGCCATGCGGCTGCAATAGGGGCGCGGAAGCTCCCCCTTGGCCGGGCTTTCATCAATATCGGCGGCGCGGATTTCGTCGGGTATAATCCCGAGTTGGCCCAGCAGCTCGCGACGACGCGGGCTGCCGGATCCGAGGATGAGTCGCATCTTACCGGAAGCGGTAGTTGATGCGGCCCTTGGTCAGGTCATAGGGCGTCATCTCAACCTGCACCTTGTCACCGGTGAGGACGCGGATCCGGTTTTTGCGAAGTTTTCCTGCCGTATGCGCAATGATTTCATGGCCGTTTTCCAGCTCGACCCTGAACGTCGCATTAGGCAGGAGCTCCTTCACGACACCGGGAAATTCGAGCAGTTCTTCCTTGGCCATGGTCACTCCATTGTTGCACTGTTGCCGCACTGTGGCGGACGCGGCACTAGATGCGCTCAAAGGGGCAACAAATCAAGCGGAAATCGAGTTCCCTCGGGCGCTTGTGACCTTTTTGACCGGCTGGCTACTTTTGCGTCGGCGGACCGAAGCGCTGCCTCATCCGGTCAAGCAACTGGTCGCGCACCTGACGATAAACGCCCATCTTGGCCTCCCGGGTCTCGCCAAGGCCGGAGGGGTCCATGATGGGCCAGTATTCGACATCGAGGTGGAAGACCCGCGTCATCTCCAGCGCTTGCCGTTGGGAGGCGGGGGAGAGGGCGACGATTAGATCGAACCCCGAAAGATCATCGCCCCATTGCTGCATTTCCTCGAAACTGCGCGAGCGATGGCGGTGCAGCTCCACCCCGATCTCGTCGCAGACGGCGATGGCAAAGCCGTCAACATCGAGGTCGTTGTAAACCCCGGCCGACTGCACATAGGCATCGTGGCCGTAGAGCTTTTTCATCAAGCCTTCGGCCATTGGCGAGCGCACGGCGTTATGGTCGCAGCAGAAGAGAACCGAGGAGGGGAATGCCTTGCCCAAGCCTAGCTCCCGAAGTGCAGAACGCAGATGAGGGTAAAGAGGCGGCGGGCGGTGTCGGTATCGACCTCGGCCTTGCCCTCCAGCCGTTCCTGAAGCACCCGCGCGCCCTCGTTGTGGATGCCGCGACGGGCCATATCGATGGCCTCGATCTGGTGCGGCGGCAGCTTTTTGACCGCGTCATAGTAGCTTTCGCAGATCTGCCAGTAATCCTTCACCACCTGCTTGAAGGGCGAGAGCGAAAGGTGGAAGGCGCCGATTTCGTTGTCCTGCTCGTCGGACACATCAAACACCAGCCGCCGCTCGCGGATGCACAGGTGCAAGCGGTAGGGGCCGGGGGGCATTTCGTAGCCGTCTCGACCCGTTGGGATGAAGCTGTTGTCTTCCAGCAGGTCGAAGATGGCCACCTTGCGCTCCTGCTCGATTTCCGGCGTGGGCGGCGGCAGGTTGGCGTCGTCGATCTCGATATGACAGATGCGGCTCATGGGCGCGTGTCTCCGTGGCTTCGGAAAGAAGTAGCGCCTGCGGGCCGTTACTGCAATGCAGCGAAAGTCTAGCGGTTCAGCTTGTCGAGACGGGCGCGCACGGAAAGGCCGTGGGCTTGGAGGCTTTCGGACTGCGCGAGGGTTTCTGCCGCCGGGCCGATGGCGCGGAGGGCTTCTGGGGTCATCTTGGCCAGCGTGGTGCGCTTGAGGAAATCCATCACCGAGAGGCCGGAAGAAAAGCGGGCGGAGCGGGCGGTGGGGAGCACGTGGTTGGGGCCGCCGATGTAATCTCCGATGGCTTCAGGGGTCCACTGGCCAAGGAAGATGGCGCCGGCGTGGTTGATTTTTTCGCTGAGTTTCTCGGGGTTTGCGACGCAGAGCTCGAGGTGCTCGGGGGCTATGCGGTCGGACAGGTCTGCCGCCTCTTCGAGGCTGCGGACGGTGATGACGGCGCCGTTGTCGCGCCAGCTTGCGCCTGCGATCTCGCGGCGCTCGAGGGTTTGCAGGCGGGTGTCGATGGCCTTTGCCACGGCCTTGCCGAAATCGGCATCGGTGGTGATGAGGATCGACTGGGCGGAGGCGTCGTGCTCGGCTTGAGAGAGCAGGTCGAGGGCGAGGAAATCCGGGTCGTTTTCGGCGTCTGCGATAACCAAGATTTCAGAGGGTCCGGCGATCATGTCGATGCCCACTTTGCCGAAGACCCGGCGCTTGGCGGCGGCGACGAAGGCGTTGCCGGGGCCGGTAATTTTATCAACCGGGTCAATAGTTTGCGTGCCATAGGCCAGCGCCGCAACGGCCTGAGACCCGCCGATGCGGTAGACGGTTTTGACCCCGGCGAGGCGGGCGGCGTAGAGGACGAGGGGGTTGGCTTCGCCGCCGGGGGTGGGGCAGGCGATGACGAGGCGCTCGACGCCTGCGACCTGGGCGGGAACGGCGTTCATCAGCACCGAGGAGGGGTAGCTGGCGAGGCCGCCCGGCACATAAAGACCGGCGGCGGACACAGGGCCCCAGCGCCAGCCGAGGGTGGCGCCGTCCGGGTCTGTCCACTGGGCATCTTCGGGCATCTGACGGACGTGGTAGGCGCGGATACGCTCGGCGGCCAGCTCCAGCGCGGCGGCCTCGGCGGCGGGCACACGGGCGCAGTGCTCTTCGATCTCGGCCTCGGAAAAGGCAAGGGTTTCAGGGGTTAAGCTGAGGCGATCGAACTTCTCGGTCAGCTCGATCACCGCCTCATCGCCGCGGGTGCGGACGTCGGCGATGATGGCGGCCACCGCCTCGTCTACATCGGGCGCATCCTCGCGCTTGGCGTTCAGCAGGGCCTGAAACTGGCCTTCGAAATCGGCAGCGGTGGTATCGAGAAAGACGGGCATGGGCTCTCCTTTGGGAGCCTCTTACCCGCCTGCCGGGCCGCTCTCAAGACGGTCCAGCCGCAACATCATATGCAGCTCGTCGTGGTAACTTCCGTTAACGCAGAGCGCGCGGGGGCTGCGGCCCACCTCAACGAAGCCTTCGCGAGCATAGAAGGCCTTGGCGCGGGGGGCGGCGGAGGAGACATAGAGCTCCACCTGCGCCACGCCGCTCTCACGGGCCAGCGCAAGGGCCGCGCCGAGCAGATCGGAGGCCAGCCCGGTGCCGCGATGGGCGGGCTGGAGATAGACCGACATGACAAAGGCGCGGTGGCCGATCTTGTGGCCGTCCTCGCGCATGTAGAGCAACATGCCGACCAGTTCGCCCCCCGCGAAGGCACCGAAATTGTCGCCCATTTCCAGACGGTTGGCATAGTCGAGATCGGTCTTGCCCTGCGCTTGCGAAAGATCTTCGCCAAACGCCTCGGGGGCCAGTTCAAGCGCTTCGAGCCGCAGGGCGCGGAAGCCTTCCGCGTCAGCTGGCCCAAGCCGCCGGATGCTCACTCTTCGGGGTGCTCCGGGGCCTTGCGGGAGGGGGCGACATAGGGGCGGGTGACATCTTTGAGCACCACGTCGAGGCACTCAACGGAAAGGCGGATCGCCCCGTCGCCCGCCAGCGTGAGCGTGAGCGTTCCGGTGCCGTCTTCGCCCTCTTCCCAAGCGATTGCCAGCAGTGACAGGATTGTATCGGGCTCGGACCGGTCGATGCCCATGGTTGCCACGCCCAGCACATCGCCCACCCGCAGCACCGATTGCACCCGCTCATAGGGGCGCTTGCGGGCCTCGGCGCGGGCCTTGTCTTCCCAGCGGAAGCGGTTGAGCAACAAGGCAAATTCGCGGCTCGCCTTGTCATACTTCATCTCGGTGATCGGAAAGACCGCATCTTGCACCAGCGCAGAGACGATGGGCACGGAGCCGTCATCCATGGCGGCGAGGTAGATCGGGCGGTCTGCCCCGTCTTCAAACTTGGCGTCTTCAGCCACGATGAGCCTCCGGGGGCGGAATTGCAGGTAATTCTTGCATCACCTGAAAGACATAGGGGTTTCGGCGCAGCCTCACAAGCCGCCCCTGCCCCACCGTCCCGGCAGGTTAACAGACGGCGATCTGTTAAGGAGAGTTAATGGGCCACAAGCGATGCACAAGTGATGCACAACCCATGCATACGCGGTTTTTGCACGCTTAGGCGAGGTTAAGCCAGCGTTCGCGCGCAGGAGCAGGTATGGAGCCAAACCCCGAGGTGCACCGGTGGGGCCGACACGCCCCGCTTGCCGCCGGACGACCGGCGGCAGGGGCGTGCCGGGCTGATCTGCCTAGAGGTCCAGAAACTTCGCGATCGCGGTGAGGGAAGCCTCATGGGCGGTGGCCCGGCTCCAACCCTCGGGATCATCGCAGATCGGGTCTTCGCCCTCCTCCTTCAGCAGTTCCGGCGCGTTTTCCTTGCAGATCGGCAGGAAGGAATAGTGGTGGGCGTTGGGGATGATGCTGTGTTCGACCTGCGGCAGCCTGTCGACCAGACCGCTGCCCTCTGTTCGCAGGTCGGTGGTGAACCATGGGAAGCTGTCGCCCAGAGAGACGAGTTGCACCGTCACCTCGACCGCCGCCGCGCTCTCGGGCACCGCCGCATAGGTGAAGCCGGGATCGACGGCGACGATGGAGGTGAAGCGGGGATCGGACATGTTGGCGGAGAACTCCGGCGGCAGGTGATCGAAGTCGACGCCGCCGCGCGTCAGGAAAAGGCAATCCTGCGCCGCTTCTCCGTAGGTTTGGCAGAAGTCGCGATAGGCCCCGGCATCGAGCCGCAGCCCGCCGATGCCGAGCACCGTGGAGCCGCCGAGCGAGAAGCCCAGTGCGGCGATCCTTTCACGGTCGATATGCGTGGCGAGCTGCGGATCGGCCAGCACATGGTCGAGCGCGGCGCTCAGATCCGCCGCCCGCTCCGACAGGCGCACGGTGCGGCGCGGCGAGCTGTCGCCCGTTGTCGTGCCGGGGTGGTTGAGCACCACCACCATGGCCCCGCGCTCGGCCAGACCGGCGGCGAGCCAGGCGGTGCCGTCGATGCTGCTGCCGGAACCGTGCGAGACGACGATGAGCGGCAGCGCGTCCTCGGGCAGCGCGGCGCCGATATAGGCTTCTTCGCCTTCGAAGATCATGTTGTCTCCGACCGGGGCGGCATAGGTGGGCCGACCGACCGGATACCAGACCCCGGCGGCGATGGGGGCCGAGCGGTGGGTGGCGCGGATATCGAACCTGTCGAAACCCACGGTGGGCTCGGCGAGGGCGGGGGTGGCGATGGCCGCGACGAGGGCGGCGGTGCAAAGCAGGGGGTTCATCATGTGGCTCCTTGGTTTGGATGATGACCCCGGCTTGCATGGGGTGGCCTGTTTGCGCGTCCTTGAACCGGTTTGAGGTCGTCCGAAACCGGATCCTGGTCTATTCGGGCGTGATGTTGACGCTTCCGATTCCACTCGTCGTTGCCCTGATCCTTGGGTTTTTGACCCTGCGCCATGCGCTTGCCGGGGACCGGCATGGGCTGTTTCTGGTGCTGTTGGCGGTTTGCGGGCTTCAGGCGCTGGTGATTTCGCTGACCCAGCATTACGGGCTGTGGTTTTTCTGGCTGCTTCAGCTGACGGCGGCTGTGGCGATGCCGCCGCTGGCATGGCTGGCGTTTCAATCGGCCGCGCTGCGCGCCCTCGACTTTCGGCGTGACTGGCTGCATCTGCTTGGCCCCGCCTTTGTCGCCTTCAGCACGGTCTTTGCGCCGATCACGCTGGACGTGGTGCTGCCCGCGCTCTTTGCAGGCTATGGCGCGGCGATCCTGATCCGGCTGCGGATCGACGAGGCGCTGCCGCGCGCCCGGCTTGGCGCGGGCCCGGTGCCGGCGCGGATATGGAGGGCCATGGGGCTGTTGCTGATCGTTTCGGCCCTGTCGGACGCGCTGATCGGCATCGCGCTGCGGCTGGGCCATGCCGACTGGCGGCCGCTGATCATCAGCTTTTTCACCTCGTTCACCCTGCTCGGCATCGGATTGCTGGCGCTCAGCCGCGATGCGGAAGGGACGGCGGAGGAGGAAGAGGAGGCCGCCGCGCCGGAGGCTCCCGGCCCCTCGGAGGAGGACACGGCGCTGGTTGCGCGGCTGGATGCGCTGATGGCAGAGGCCCGGCCCCATCTGGACCCGGAGTTGACGCTGGCGCGGCTGGCCCGGCGGCTGCATGTGCCGATCAAGCAGCTTTCGGGGGCGATCAACCGGGTGAGGGGCGAGAATGTTTCGCGCTATGTGAACGGCTATCGGGTGGCCGAGGCCTGCCAGCGGCTGGAGGCGGGTGAGCGTGTGACCGAGGCGATGCTGGGCAGCGGGTTCAACACGAAATCGAACTTCAACCGCGAGTTCTCGCGGGTGATGGGCTGCTCCCCCACCGCCTTCCTGCGCGACGGACGGGACGGCTGACGCGGGGGCGCGGCCTGACGGCTTTAGTTTTCGTGCAGACGCTCGATATGGGCGCCGACGCCGGAGAGTTTGCGCACGACATGCTCATAGCCGCGATCGAGGTGGTAGACGCGGCTCACGACGGTTTCGCCCTCGGCGGCCAGACCGGCGAGGATGAGGGAGACCGAGGCGCGCAGGTCCGTGGCCATCACCGGGGCGCCCTTGAGCTTTTCGACGCCGGTGACGGTGGCATGGCCGCCCTGCACATCAATGTTGGCGCCCATGCGGATCAGCTCAGGGGCGTGCATGAAGCGGTTTTCGAAGATTTTCTCTTCGAGCACCGAGGTGCCCTCGGCGGTGCACATCAGGGCCATCATCTGCGCCTGAAGGTCGGTCGGGAAGCCGGGGAAGGGCTCGGTCACTACATCGACGGCGCGGACGCGGCCATTCTTGCGCTTCACCTTCAGGCCGCGGTTGGTTTGGGTGACCTCGATATCGGCCTCCTCCAACTTGTCGGCAAAGGCCCCGACCAGCGCGCGCTGGCCGCCCAGCAGCTCGACCTCGCCGCCGGCGATGGCGGGGGCGAGCATGTAGGTGCCAAGCTCGATCCGGTCGGTAACAACGGGGTGGGTTGCGCCGTGCAGGCTGTCGACGCCCTGAATGGTGATGGTGCCGGTGTCGGCCCCCTCGATCTGCGCGCCCATCTTGATGAGGCAATTGGCCAGATCGACGATTTCGGGCTCGCGGGCCGCGCCCTTGAGGACGGTCGTGCCCTTGGCCAGCACGGCGGCGAGCAGGGCGTTTTCGGTGGCGCCGACGGAGACCAGCGGAAACTCGTATTCGGCTCCCTTGAGGCGGCCTCCAGGGGCCTTGGCGTGGACATAGCCGTCTTTCAGCTCCAGCTCCGCGCCCATGGCCTCAAGCGCTTTCAGGTGCAGATCAACCGGGCGGGCACCGATGGCGCAGCCGCCGGGCAGCGACACAACGGCGTGGCCATCGCGGGCCAGCATGGGGCCGAGCACGAGGATGGAGGCGCGCATCTTGCGGACGATATCGTAATCGGCCTTGTGGTTATTGATGTCATGCGACGACATGGTGAGCACCTTGCCCTCTTGCAGCGAGGTGACCTCGCAGCCGAGCGACTGGAGCAGGGCTGTCATGGTGCGGATGTCGGAGAGGCGCGGCGCGTTGGTGAGCGTCAGCGGCTCTTCGGAGAGCAGCGTGGCTGGCATGAGGGTGAGACAGGCGTTCTTTGCGCCCGAGATTGGAATATCTCCCGAGAGGGCACCGTTGCCCTTGACCACGATTCTATCCATTGTCGCCCTCTTTACCGCTCGGCTCTGCCGTTTTGTCTGTTGTCTTGCCGGATTGCGCCCCAGACCGTGCCTTGGCCTGCGCCTTGCGGCGGGCCATGTTGGCCTTGAGCGCCTGCTTCAGCCGCTCTTCGCGCGACGCTGCCGGTTTGTCGCTTTTGCTCATGAAAGAGCTTTAGGACAAGGGGCGGGCGGCGTCCATCCCTTGGCAGGCCTTACCGGGCATTGCCGTGCCGCCCAGGGTTCAGGCCTCGATCCAAGCGCGGGCGCGCGTCATTATGGCGGCCCCCGTGGGCGAGAGATCGCCGTGGGCGTCGATCACCGAGATGCCGGAAGCGAAATTGGCGCGGTCGGTGCGGGCGGCCTCCAGCGCCTCGGCCTTTTCGGCCTCGGAGAGCAGCCCGGAGGCGGCGATGGTTTCCATCGCCCAAGCCATGCGGGCAGAGACGTAGGTGGCGTGGTAGATGCCATCCATCGGGCGCGGGTCGATCCGCAGTGGCGAGGGATAGAGATCTTCATCGGGGTTGTGCACCAGCGGCTCTTCAATGGTGAGGCCGAAGAGCAATGAGTGCGAAGCCTCGTGGGCCAGCACCTCGACAATCGCCAGCCGGGTCTTGTGAAAGGCGGGGTTGAGCAGCAGGAGACCCCAGAACTGGTAGTGAGAGGCGCCGTCGAACTGGGTTTTCGCGCCCTTGCGCCCCTCGGCGGCGATGATGCGGTGGATGATTGCGGTGAGCTCGGCGTAGAGATCGGTCAGCGCCTGTTGCATCAGGGCGAAGCCTTGAGCGAGACGCTCTGCGAGGTCGGCGGCCTTGGCCTCGGTCGAGGGGGCAAAATTGGCGGCGTCCTCGCCCATCCGCAGATCGAGCAGGGCATCGACCTCCCCTGCCCCACCGCGCGGCAACGTGGTGAGCGGCGGGCGCGGGGTGCTGGTGGCAGCGGTCAGCGGCGCGAGGTGGGGCGGCACCTCGTCTGGCAACTCCTCCAGCAGCAGTGCAGCGATGTGGAAGTATCGGCCAAAGGCCTCCGGCCCGACGCGGAGCCCACCGGCGATGCGCGCGGCGGCCTCGGCCAGCGGAGCGGAGATTTCCGGCCTGTATTCGGTGGCCTCGGCGAGGTGGCTCAGGCTCGCGGCCAGCTCATCGTGCATCCGCGCGTCAACGTACTCAGCCCGCGCCGGGTTGGGCGCGAAGCTGTAGAGCGTGTCATCAGGGGGTGCGGGCGCAGGCCCGCGCCCGGTGTCAGGCATTCAGGCCCGGCGCGCAGGGGCGGCAGCCTTGTCGCCCATCTTGAGGCCAAGCTTGCCGCCCATTTTGAAGCCGGGCTTGGCACCCATCTTGACGCCGTCCTTGGTGCCCATCTTGGCCCCGTCGTTGACGGCTGAATCGAGTTTGAAACCAAGCAGTTTGCTGCGGTCGAGTTTGGTCATGAAATACACTCTCGTCTTGGGGTTTCTCTCCGTCGATACTAGGGGCGACCCAGGGTTAACTGTCAAGGTTTTGCATATGGCTTCCCTCCCCGTTCTCATGTTTTTCCTGAGAAAACCCTTCAGGAACACGCTGCGCGAGATGCGCGAACATGCGCCGCGGTTCGGCTACCGGATCAAGATCTTCAGTTACGAGCGGCTGGGGCGCTGGCCGCTGCCCGCAGGGGCCGCCGTGTTTACCGATTTTGAGCGGATGGCGCCATGGGAGCTTGAGATGGTGTCGGTGCTGCGGGCGCGGATCGGCGACACGGGCGCGCCGGTGCTGAACGATCCGGCGAAGTTCCTGCCGCGCGGCGCGCTGCTGAAGGTGCTGCACCGGGAGGGGGTGAACAGCTTTGGCTGCGCCCTGCCCGCCCAGGGCGAGCGCCCGGCGCGGTTTCCGGTGTTTCTGCGCACCATGGCCGCACATCGCGGCGTGATCGGCGACCTGCTGCACGGCGCGGAGGAGGCCGAGGCCGCGTTGGAGGCGGCGATGGCGGCGGGCTACCCAATCTCTGATTTGTTTTTCGTGGAGTACGCCCCGCTGGAGAAGGAAGGCGGCGTGTTTCGCAAGCGCGCGGGCTTCGGGGTTGGCGGCAGGGTTGTGCCCGGCCCAACCGTGTCGGACCATCATTGGGTGGCGAAAACGGGCGTGAAGGGGGCGGCGGGTGCGGCGGAGTATGCCGCCGATCACGCCGAGTTGGAGGATTGGCCGCACCGCAAGCTGGTGGCGCGGGTGATGGCGCTTTCTGGCATGGATTACGGGCGGGTGGACTTTGCGCTGACGCCACAGGGGCCGGCGGTGTTTGAGTTGAACACCAACCCGCAGATCCGCCACAGGCTGGAGCATCCTGACGAGAATCGGGTGGCGACCTGCCGCTGGATCGACGCGCGGCTGCATGAGGCGCTGGCGGAAATCGCCCATCGCGGCGCCGGTGCGGGCCGGGCCGATCTGCGCGGCGTGATCGGACCGGGCGGGAAGCTGAAAAAGGCGGCAAAATTGCCCTAGAGAAGGCTTGCACTTCAGTGCGTGTAATGTAAAAGGCCCCTCACGCCGGGCGTCGCACCTCGCCGCCCCGGACCGGATGCTGTGGTAGCTCAGTGGTAGAGCACACCCTTGGTAAGGGTGAGGTCGAGAGTTCAATCCTCTCTCACAGCACCATCTCTCTCCCGATGTGACTATGTTCCCCCTACCCTGTTGAGGGGCTCGTCCGATGCAGTTCGCTGGCGCGACCTACTGGGGCGAGAGGCCATGCCTTGCCCGGAATTTCGGCCTAGTGTCGCCGCGCGCCACGCTCGGCTCGGGAATCTTAGGCGGCAGGGCGACGCAGCCCTGAACGTGGCGAAAGCTAGCCGGGACAGCTGGTTGCAGAGCTGCGCCGGAATTGGGCACGGGGGTTGCCATCTGCGCGTCGATTGGCCGGCTGGTTCGGGCACATTCGCCGCCCGAGTTGGGACCTCTGGAACGGGCTGAACGCAGCAAACCGAGGGACGCGTGGCCTTATGCGGGCAAAGCGCGGAGTGCTACGCGCGTTCCCCCCGCACTTGCTCCCTGTGAAAGCTCGGAAGACCCCATGTCTCTCGTCAGGGTGTTGGGGTTTCCGCCCAGATCCAGCAGGCTGCCGTCTGCTTTGCGCGTCGGCCGATACCAGCCCCCGGTGGGCAGGACGATATGACCGGGGCTGACGCGTGAATCGGCCTGCAGGGCGATTCTGACGGCGCCGCGGTCGTTGTAGATGACCGCAATACTGTCATCCTCGAGACCGGCGGCGGAGATGTCGGCGGGGTTGGCGCGGGCGACCTCACAGCCGTGGCGCCGCGCCTGCGCTGCGGCGGCTGCGCCGTCAAGTTGACTGTGCAGGCGGGCTTCGGGCTGGGGCGACAAGAGGCGGAGGGGGTAGGCGCTTGGCTCGGCCATGTCGCTGGGGATAGGCGCGCTCAGGGCGGCGTTGAGGCGGTTGTCCTGCCGCCGAAGCAGGGGCGGGAGAAGCTCGATCAGGCCGCTCGGGGTGGAGAGCGGCGCTTTGGCCGGGTTTGCAACGAACTGCGCCAGCGGTTGATCGACCTCTTCGGCACGCGGAATTGCGAGCTGGGCGAATCCGCTTTTTGCGAAACTCTCCCAGTCCGGCAAATCGGGGTGTGCTGCGCGGTAGCCAGCGTAGAGCGATCCTAGCCAATCCCGCACGGACAGGCCCTCGGTGAAGGCCGCGCCGAGGCCGAGATGCGTGGCGATGCGGGCCAGCACGGCGTGGTCGGTTTCGACGCCCTCGGGGGGAGGCATGACTTGCCGTGAGTGAATGATCCAGTCATCCCGGGAGGATGCGGCGATGTCTTCGCGCTCGAAGGGTAGCGCCGAGGGAAACACCAGGTCGGCATGCTGGGCGGTAGCGGTCCAGACGCTTTCTTGCACGATGATGGTTTCGGGCCGTTGCCAGGCGCGGGCGAGGCGATTGAGATCCTGGTGATGGTGGAACGGGTTGCCGCCGGCCCACCACACAAGACGGATATCCGGGAGGCGCAGCGGGCCACCGTTGTAGGTGATCGTGCCGCCGGGATCTTCCAGCATTTCGGTGAGCCGGGCGACCGGGATGAAATCGCGGACCGGGTTGGTGCCCTGAGGGAGCGCCGGGCCACGCATCCGGTTGATGGGGTTGCCGATGGAGGACACTGCCGAGAGACCGCAGGCAAGGCCACAGCCCGGGGTGCCGATCTGGCCGGCGAGGGTGGCGAGGACGAGCGCGGCCCAATAGGGCTGCTCGCCGGCCGTCGCGCGCTGTAGTGACCATGAGAGGTTGATGAGCGCCGGACCTGTGGCCAGCTTGCGGGCGATCTCTGTCAGGCGCTCTTCGGGAAGGCCGGTCTTTTGTGCTGCCCAATGCGGGGTTTTGGGGATGCCGTCTGCCGTGCCGAGGATCAGGGCGCGGATATCATCAAAACCGGTGCTGATCCGGTCCACGGCGGCCTCATCAACGTAGCCTTCGGTCAGCAGAACGTGGGCCATTGCGAGCATGGCGCAGGCATCTGTGCCCGCGTTGATTGGCTGATGCGCGCCGATTGGCGCGTCGCGGCTATCGGGCGAGAGGGTGAGCATCTCGCCGCCCGCTCGCGCGAAACGCTGGAGCCAACCAGCGGTGCGGTGCGCTCCGGTGCCGCCTGCCTCGACCTGCGCGTTTGCAAGGCGCATTCCGCCGAAGCTCAGCAGGAAGGGCTTGGCCGCAACGATCTGGTCCCAGCTCGGGTTGAAGCCGCCGGGATCGGCGTATTCGGGACCAACGAGATGAGGGAGCAAAACCTTGGCGGTGCCGTAGCTGTAGGTGTTACGGGCCGACACGAAACCACCTGCGAGGTTGAGGAACCGCTTGAGTTGGCTTTGCGGGTGATGGAAGCGACCGGCGGAACCCCAGCCATAGGAGCCGCCGAAGATTGCCCCGTTGCCGTGAGTGTGGCGCACGCGGTCCAGTTCTTTGGCCGCAAGGGCGCAGGCCTCCTCCATGGTGATTGGCACGAATTCATCCGGCGCGCCGCGCGGGGTGCTGCCCGGTGTAGCGTGCCGGCCTTGGAGCCAGCTTTTGCGGGCCATTGGCCGCGTTATGCGCGTGGCGTGGTTTGCCAAGGCGAGAAAGCCTTGGCCGAGGGGAGACGGGTTTGGGTCATGGCGGAAGGGCAGGAGCCGGGGGCCCGCAGGATCGCGCGCGATCTCATAGGTGCCGAAATGGCTGGCGAACAGTTCCAAGGGGCTCCTCCGGAAGAAAGCGGCAGGCAACCGCGAGCTGCCTGCCGTAAGGTTTTTCAGCGACGCCGGATCACTCTGCCGGGGTCATGTCGAAGGCACGTAGCCAATCGTCACCGCGGGCGGTGTAGCTCACCTTGGTGGAGACGCCATAGGTTGCCGGCTGGGCGTAGAGGAAGACCACGGGGGCCTCTTCGCACATGATCTCGGTGGCTTTCTTATAGGCGGCTTCGCGCTCCGCGACATCGGTGGTGGCGATGCCGGCGACGAGTTGTTCGTCAAACGCCGCGTCGTTCCAGTAGGAGTACTGGTTGCCGGGCTTGAACAGGGTCAGCAGACCGTCGGCGTCGATGGTGGCCCAGGCCTGACCGAGCAGCGAAAGGCGGCCAAGGTCGTGCGCTTTGCGGTACTTGTCGAGGTAGGCGCCGAATTCCATCGCCTGAATCTCGGTTTTCACGCCAACGTCGCCAAACATCTGGGCGACCGCCTGTGTCACCTCTTCGCCCTGCAGGTAGGTGGCCGACGGCAGTTCGAATTCGATCGTCTGACTCAGGTCGACGCCGGATTCTGCGAGCAGTGCCTTGGCTTTCTCCGGGTCGTAGGGATAGGCCTCCAGATCCGGGTTGTAGCCGAAGTAGTCGGGCGTCATCACTTGGCAGTTCGACACGTTGGCGCGCCCGTCAAACAGCGCTTCGGCGATCAGTTCCTTGTCGACCGCGTAGTTAAGGGCCTGACGGAAGAGCTTATTGTCAAGCGGGGCCTTCTCCGTGTTGAACTTGATGAAGACCGAGCGAGTGCTGTCGACCGCACCCGCGGAGGCGTTGGGGCTCTCGTCGATGCGCGCCAGTTCGGACGCGGGCACCTTGTTGATCAGGTCGACCTCGCCGGCCATCAGCGCGGCGATGCGGCTGGCGGTCTCGGGGATGACGCGGAATGTGACGCTATCAAATTGCGCCGGGGCATCGCCCCAGAACTCCTCGTTCGGCACCATGGTGATGTGGTCTCCGGGGACATTCTCGGAGATCGTGTATTTGAAGCCCGACATGGTTTCGGTCACCGGGTCATGCTCGGAGGCCCATTTGGGCGGGAGCAGCATGAACATGGAGAACTGCGCCGGGAGGGCTGGGTAAGGAGACGAGGTCTTGATCTCGAACTCGGTGGGCGAAATCACGTTGACGCCTTCGATCTGGCTGAACCACGAGGAAATGCGCTTGGGGTTGTCGGGATCGGTCACCCGGGCGATGTTCCAGGCCACGGTCTCGGAATCCAGCGGTTCGCCGTTGGCGAAGGTCGCGCCTTCGGTGAGGGTAAACTTCCATGTCAGGTCATCGACCGCTTCCCATGATGTGGCCAGCGACGGAACCAGATCATAGTTCGGCTCGCGCAGGATGAGCGTGGGGTAGATGTGGCTCAGAACCGAAAGATCGAGGCCCACGGAGGCGGAGCCGTGCGGGTCCAGCGTGTTGACCGCGGAGGTCTGGGCGATGGTGACATCCGCCGCCATCGCCGGGAGGGCAATGGCCGCGGCAAGGGCGGTGGTGGCGAGAAGTCGAGGCAAGTTGGTCATGGCGTTCCCTATCGTTGCGTGAGTGCTGTCGGACGGACCCTTTTCATCGGATCTGCTGGTCGAGGACGAAGTGACCGGGCGTGACCTCGATCATTTCGGCTTCGCGCGGCGGTATGTTGGCCGACACGTCGAAGGGCGGGCGGTCTGGGCGTTTGCGATCCGGGTCGGGGACAGGGATCGCGGCCAGAAGCGAGCGGGTATATGGGTGGCGCGGGTCTGAGAATATCTGCTCTGTCGGGGCCAGCTCGACGATGCGCCCCCGCAGCATCACGGCGACCCGCTGGCAGAGATAGCGCACCATGCTCAGGTCGTGGGCGATGAACAGGTAGGCCAGGCCCATCTGGTCTTGCAGATCCTGAAACAGGTTCACGATCTGGGCCTGGATCGACACGTCGAGCGCGGTGATGGGTTCGTCGGCCACGATGAACGCGGGTTCGAGGGCGATGGCACGGGCGATGTTGATCCGCTGGCGCTGACCGCCGGAAAACTCATGCGGATAACGGCTCATGAATGCCGGATCGAGGCCGACGACCTTGAATAGCTCGGCGACCCTGTCGGTCAGTGCCGAGCCATGCTCCACCTCATGCACCACCAGCGGCTCGGCCACGAAGCGGCCAACCTTCATGCGGGGATTGAGCGCCGAATAGGGATCCTGAAAGATCATCTGCATTTCGCGGCGATAGGGCTTCAGCTCCGTGGGGCTGAGACCGTTCAACTCCTTACCACGGAACCTCACCGATCCGGCGTCCGCCGCCTCAAGGTTCAGCACCGCGCGTCCTATCGTCGATTTGCCCGAGCCGCTTTCGCCGACAAGGCCGAGGGTTTCACCATCGGCAATTTCGAAGCTGACATCGTTGATTGCGTGGATCACGGGCGCGGGCGCGCCGAACAGGCGTTTCTCGCCGCCGAAGCTGCGTTGTAGTTTCTTGACTTCGAGGAGTTGGGTTTCGCTCATTGCTGCCCCTCCTGATGGGTCGCCAACAGGCTGGGAAGATCATACCAGGCGGCGACCATGTGGCCCGGAACATCCCCGACCTCACGCAAAGGCGGCACTTCGCGCCGGCATTGCTCGGTTGCAAACGGGTTGCGTGGCGCAAAGGGGTCGCCCGCGGGCAGATTGGCCATGTTGGGCGGGCTGCCGGGAATTTGGTAGAGGCGGCGCTGGGTGCGTGCGCCTTCGGTTGGTAGCGACTTGAGCAGACCCCAAGTGTAGGCCGAGCGGGGATCGTGAAAGACCGGGCGCACCGGACCACGCTCCATGATGCGCCCACCATACATGACTTGCACGGTATCGGCCAATTCGGCGACCACGCCCATGTCATGGGTTACCCAGATGACAGTGGTGCCGAACTCTTGCTTCAGCTTTCGCACGAGGTCGAGGATCTGGGCCTGCACCGTCACGTCGAGCGCAGTGGTGGCTTCATCCGCGATGAGGAGGCGCGGATTGCAGGCCATGCCAATGGCGATCAGCACCCGCTGGCGCATGCCGCCGGAAAACTCGTGCGGATATTGCGAGAGCCGGGCCTCGGGATGGGGGATGCCGACGATATCGAGCAGTTCGATCATCCGGGCCTTGAGCTTGCTGCCCGTCAGGTCAGTATGGCGCACCAGCACTTCACGCAGCTGGCGGCCTACGGTGAGCACGGGGTTGAGCGAGGACATTGGATCCTGAAAGACCATGCCGATCTGGCCGCCGCGAATTTCGCGCAGTTCCCTGTCGGAGAGGGCCATCAGGTTGCGCCCGTCAAACCACGCCTCCCCGGAGACGATCCGCGCTGGCGGTGAGGGTAAGAGGCCGAGGAGCGCGAGGATGTGGACGGACTTGCCCGAGCCGGACTCTCCGACAATGCCGAGGGTTTCCCCCGCCTCGACGCTGTAGTTCAGGTCGTTGACGGCCTGCACGATCCCGCCCGGGGTTACGAACTCGACGGTCAGGTTGCGGATGTCCAGAAGGGGTGCCACGTCAGACCTCGATGTAGCCGCCACGCGACTTTGTCAGGAACTCGTGGCCGGTTTCGGTGATGAGGATGGTGTCGGAGATCTGGGTCGAGACATCCTGATCGGGGATGCGCAGGTTGGGCTCCAGCGTGAAGAGCATGCCGGGCTCGAGGATCACGTCGGTTTTGCCATCGAGCGAGAAATGCTCATGGGCGCCGATGCCGATGGTGTGGCCGATGCGGCCCGGAATGTTGGCATCGTAGCCTGCCGCGATCAGCCCGCGCTTGGCAGTGTTGTAGAGCTCCGCCAGCGGGGTGCCGGGGGTCATCAGCGGGAGTGTCTCTTCGCGGATCTTGAGGATCGTATCGAGCGCCCGGCGACGTTTTTCCGGCGCTGGCCCGATGGCCACGGTGCGTTCGTTCTCGGCGTGGATGCCATTGGCGATGGCCCAGATGAAGATTGCCACGAACTCGCCCGGCTGCGGCTTGCGGGGAATGGAGTTGTCGCAGTTGCGGAACATCCGGGGGCCGGAGAGCACCCATGTTGACAAGCCGTTGACCATGCCACCCTCGAGCCCGCCGAAATCGGCCACTTCGACCGTCTCGGGCAGCTTGTGGGTCCAATGCTCGTTCATCGCGGCTTGCGAGGCGGTGTGGGCCTCGCGCTCGGTGCCGCCTGCGGCCAGCGCAGCAATCGCGGCCTCCATGCCGAGGTCAGCCATTTGGGCGGCGATGCGGGCGTTGGCGATTTCGTCGGGATCCTTGATGAGCCGACAGCGGTCGATCAGGGCTGAGCTGTCTACCAGTTCTGCACCGGGCATGAGCCCTTCCACGATCTTCCACCGTGTGACCGGAGTGCTGTCGGCTTCCAGCCCGATCCGAGCGCTTTCAAGCCCCTTTTCAGCGAGGATCGCGCCAAGCGCGTCTTGCCAGTTGGGGCCCATCGTCTTGGTGGTGGACCAGACACCGTAGGCGCGCAGGTCGCTCACGAAGCCCTCGTCGCGGCCATGTGCGTCGCGCAGGGCATGGACCAGCAGCGTGGGCTCACCCTCTGCGGGCAGGATCGCGATGACCGGGTGGGAATAGAGGATCGGGTTGAACCCGGACATGTAGAAGGTGTGTTCTGGCTTGAACGACACCAGTACGTCAATCCCTTCGGCGGCCATTGCGGCCTTGAGCCGGGCGATGCGGGGACGGGGAGTATCGGGAGAGAGGCTCATCTGGCGCTCCGTGTCTTGGGGTCAAAGTAATCGCGCAGCCAATCCCCGAAGAGGTTGACGGACAGCACGGTCAGCACGATGGCGAGGCCCGGGAAGGTCACGGCCCACCACGCCGAGGAGAGGTAGACGCGACCATCGGCCAACATCCGACCCCAGGAGGGGGTTGGCGGCTGCACGCCGAGGCCGAGGAAAGAGAGGGCCGAGTCCATGATGATGACGCGGGCCAGTTCGAGCGTGCCCACCACGAGGGCCGGAGTGAGCACGTTGGGCAGGATGTGAAGGAACATGATCCGGCTCGTCGATGCGCCGATGGCGCGGGCCGACTGGACGAACTCGCGCTCGCGCAAGCTGAGCACCTGTGCGCGGATGATCCGGGCGTAGCGGATCCACGAGGTCAGCGCGAGCACCAGCACCACGTTGCGCAGCGAGGGGCCGAGGGCTGCCACCACCAGCAGCGCGAGCAGCATCAGGGGCACGGCAAGCTGGATGTCGACGAGGCGCATCAGCAGGCGGTCGATGATGCCGCCCTTATAGCCTGCGACAATGCCCAGCACAGTGCCCACGATGCCACCCAGAAGCACGGCGGTGGTGGCGACGAGAAGAGTGATGCGCGAGCCGTGGATCAGGCGCGAGAGGATATCACGACCGACCTCATCGGTGCCGAGCGGGTGGGCGCCGGGAGAGAAGAGCCCCTCCCATGTTGGGCCAGCGAGGCGTGCCCGCAGATCGCCGCGCGTCGGGTCTGGCAAGTCAAGGACCGGCGCAAGGAGAGCGATCAGGATGATGCCGACGATCAGGACCGCGCCGACGAGGCCGGCCTTGGAGCGGGAGAGTTCTTTGAGGAAATGTTTCATATCGCGGCTCTTCAGCGGGCCGTGCGGATACGGGGATCGAGCACCCCGTACAGCAGGTCGACAAGGAAATTGATCAGCACGAAGATCGCGGCAATCAGGGTGATACCGGCCTGGATCACGGGGAAGTCTTTGGCCTCGATCGCCTGAATGATCAGCCGCCCTATGCCGGGCCAGGCGAACACCGTCTCCGTCACCACCGAGCCCCCGAGCAGTTCGCCCGTCAAGATCGCGGTCATCGTGACCACCGGGATCAACGCGTTGCGGGCGACGTGCCAGAAGAAGACCGTGGAGCGCAGAAGCCCCTTGGCCTTGGCGGTGCGGATATAGTCCTCCTGAAGGATCTCCAGCATTGACGAACGCAGCAGGCGCGCGATGGAAGCCGAGACGAAGACGGCCAGCGTGAAGGCGGGCAGGATGAGGTGCCAGATCGTGCCGTAGCCGCCGGTGGGCAGCCAGCCGAGGTTTACGGCGAAGAACAGGATCAGCATGATTCCGAGCCAGAACACGGGCGTGGCCTGCCCCAGCAGCGCGACTGCCATGACCAAGAGCTCGATGGCCCGCCCCCGCTTGAGGGCCGCGATGGACCCGGCCAAAGCCCCGATCAGCAGGCCGAGCGCGATGGCGGTAAAGGCGAGCAAAGCGGTGGCCGGCAGGCGCTCGAGCACAACCTGCATCGCATCCCGACCGTGCTGGAAGGAGATGCCGAAATCGCCCTGCACGGCGTTCACGAGGAACTTTCCGTATTGCACAAGGATCGGCAGGTTGAGGCCCAGCTGGGTGCGCAGCGCCTCGATGTCTTCCGGAGTGGCCCCGATGGGAAGCAACAGCGCCGCCGGGTCTCCGAGAACGCGGGTGACGAAGAAGACGATGGTGACGACGCCCCAGACGGCCAGAAGGGACTCGCCAAGGCGACGGAGGATGAAGCCAATCATTGCTGCTCGCCCTTCAGAAAGGCGCGAATGCGGGCGACAACTTCGGTGGTCTTTTCCTGATGGCACGAATGGTTCGCACCCGGCACGAGCCACGCCGTGGCATTGGGGCAAAGCTCTGCGATGAGCTTGGTCTGGCTCGGCGGGCAGACCCAGTCCTTCTCGCCGCAGAAGGCCAGCGTCGGGACCGTCATGCTCTTTAACGCGTCCCGCAGATCATGCTCCTTTTCGCGGAACATCTCGTTGTGGGTCTCGGCGTGGAGATGCATCGTGCGGGTGCGCTCAAGCGCTGCGTTCGGGTCGAATTGCTCGTAGTAGAGCGGTTGAAGGGCGAACCAGATCAGCCGGAACTCGGTGTCATCGGTGATTGTCGTCGAGAACAGCTTGTCGATCATTTCAGGCGAGGCCGACGGCACCTTGTCGATTCGCGCCTTGAAGGTTTCGATCGCCTCGGCCTCGTGGTGGTGGCTCGGCGCAGTGCCGCGCAGGAGCAAATGGCTTAGGTGCTGCTGGTAATGCACCGCGTAGGTGAGAGCGATCATGCCGCCGAAACTGCCGCCTTGAAGGATGATCTTGCCGGTTTCACCGCAGAAGTGGCGACGGAAAGCCTCCACATCATCGGCGTATTGGCGAAAATTCATCGGATAGGCGATCTCGGTCAGGCCACAGCCGCGCTGGTCGAAGGCGATGATCCTGTAGCTATCTGCAAGCGCGCTATAGGCGCCCCATTCGCCGATATGGTCTCCGGCGCCGCGCCCGCCATGCAGCAGGATGATGGTTTCGGCATTGTCTTCGCCGTCGATCCGGTAGCGAAACCGGCAGTCGTTGAGCGTGATGTAGTCTTCGCGGCCTGTCAGGCTCATTTCGCAACCTCCAGCAGGCTCGGCGTTGCGTCTACCCATTCGTCGCCCTGCAACTCGGGGGTGTCATAAGCCTTCAGCCCGGCAAAGTGGCTTTCGACATCTGCGGCGAAGAGTTCGGCAACGATGCCGCGCATCAGCCTGTCGGCACCGGCGGAGATGGCAGGGATGTCGCCCGAGAGCTTGCCGTGGCTCAACATGGCGGCATCGTTGAAGCAGTGGATCCGGGCCAGCATCGGGCAAGTGCCGCGCTCTTTCTCCAGAAATTCGTAGGCATCCCCGAGATAGGGCGCGTCGGTCATGAAGGGTTTGGGCGAGCCCATTGACGGCTCATAGACCCCGTCGCGCCATGTTCGGATATGGGGGGCGAAGCTGGCGAATTCGTCGCGGCCCGTGAAGTCGTTGCGAAACCCTGTTGCCGCGATCACGTAATCGGCTTCGAAGGTTGCGAAGGGGGTTTTGACCAACAGGTGATTGTCGGCCTCGGTAACATCCTCGACCGGGCAGCCGAGATAGGTGCTTGCGTTGGAATGGCGGGTCACACGCAGGGTGGAACTGCGGGGCGGAGGCACCTGCTCGTCGTTAACGTAATCGTTGAAGCGGTATTTCCACGCATCAGGCAGATACCGCATGCCGTGGACGACCCCTTGGCTGCCGATCCCGGTCATCTTGTTGACGCGCGGCATTTCCTTGCGGCGGATCAGCATGTCGACACTAGCGGCCCCGGCTTCGAGCGCGGCGGCGGCATTGTCCATCGCCGAGGCTCCGGCACCGATCACGATGACCCGCTTTGCTCTGAGAGCGTCGAAGTCGATCGTATCGGCGCTGTGGGCCCAGAAGCGCTGGTCTATCTTGGTCAGAAACTCCGGGGTCGCGCCGCCGCCAAGGCCGGAGCGACCGGTTGCCAACACGAGGTGGCGGCAGGTTTCGACGCGGCTGCCGGCAGCATCTTGCAGGGTCACGGCAATCAGCCCTTCCCCGGCGTCCTCTACCAGCGTGACGCGGGTTTCGTTGACCACGGGGAGGGTGAGCACGGCTCGATACCAGCGCAGGTAGTCCATCCACATGCCCTTGGGGATCTTGTCCATCTCCTCAAAGGCGGCCTCGCCCCACTGCGCCTCGAACCAGGCCCGGAATGTCAGGGCGGGCAGGCCAAGGCTGGGGCCTGCAAGGGTTTTGGGCGAGCGCAGGGTTTTCATCTGGGCGAAGGTTTCCCACGGCCCTTCGAACCCTTCGGGCGCGGCGTCGTAGAGAACGATGTTGTCGACGCCCGCCAGCATCAGCCGCGCCGCCCCCGCCAGCCCGCACATGCCTGCGCCGACGAAGATAACGTCGCGAACTGGCTGGCCGTTATGTGTGCGGGGCGGCACCCATGACTTTGAGGGAAGCTCCAGCAGGCTCAGATCCTTGGCGAGGCGGTCTTCGAGGGCTTTGAGCCCCTCTGTGCGGTCGGTCATTTTCAGTCTCACGTCTCGGAAGGGAGGGCACCGTCGATGCGGCGGATGTGCGGGATGAGGTCTTTGAGGGTTTCTTCACAGAGGTCGAAGAAGGTCTGTGTGCTCGCCGTGGCTTCGGCGCCCTCGGCCACGAAGAAACCGAAGGTGAAATCAATTGTTTCGGCCAAGGGCCGCAGGATGACCCCGGGCGGCGTTGCGCCGTAGGCGGTGATCGGCTCCACCACGGCGACGGTGTCGGCCAGCCGCGCCAGTTGCAGTGCCAGCACCGAGGAGTTTGCCCGTATCGTCCGCTCGGGCACGAGGCCCGCAGCATCAAGCGCCTGCCGGATCCGGCCCTGAAGGCGGGTCTGGTCGAGCATGGTTACGACGGTTTCTTCCGCGATCTCGGTGAGCGAAACGGCGCGGCCTTCGGGAAACTCGGCGGCCCGGGCCTCGGCGATTGCAACAACAAGGGGCGCGGAATAGAGGCGCTGGGCGCTCACGCCGGGCACATCCAGCGGAAGCGAGGCGAGGCCGATGCGGGCGTTTCCACTGCGCAGATCCTGCCCGACGGCATTGGGCGTGGCCTGGATCAGTTGGATCTCGCGGGGGCGCTCAAGGGCCGGCCAACGCGCGATGGCCTGTGGCACGAGGCCAGTGCCGAGCGCGTAGGTGGCCGAAATGGTCAGCGGCCGCTCCATCTGGCTGGCGCGGGCCCGCGTGCGAGCTGGGAGGTCATCGAGCATGGCCAGCATCCGCCGCGCCTCTTCTTCGAAGGCGACACCCTCGGGTGTGAGCGAGATGCGCCGGCCTGCCCGTTCGAACAGAGGAAAGCCCAGCCGATTATCGAGATCCTGCAAACAGCGTGTGACTGACGGTTGGGAGCGACCAAGCAGCTCTGCGGCCAAGGTGACCGATCCGGTCTCGGCAACTTTGAGGAAGGTGAGGAAGTCTTTCCTGTTCATGGTAACAGCGAACGTGAATTGATCTTATCAATCAATGCAAAATGTGAATGAATGCGCCATGCCCTCCCAGATCCGAAAATTTGGATGAAAGTTGCCTGTTTTTTGTGCATGTTTGGCGTGTCATTATGCCTAAAACGCAAAAAGGCCCGCCGAGGCGAGCCTTGATGATTCGGATGAGATCAAGAGCGTCAGATTGGTGGCAACGCCAGTTCCCCGCCGTCGAGAAAGGTCTCCAGCGCCAATTTCCAGGGCGCAAGGTCGAACCCCTGAGCCTTGAGCCAGTCCTGATTGTAGTAAGTATCGGTGTAGCGCTGGCCACTGTCGCAGATGATCGACACGAGCGAGCCCTTGCGGCCTTCCTTCAACATTTGCGCGGCGGTCCAGCACAGGCCGAAGAAGTTTGTGCCGGTGGAGCCGCCAACCCGGCGGAAGATCCTTTCGGACAACACCTGCATCGCCGCGATTGAGGCGACATCGGGGATGCGGATCATGTGGTCGATCACCTCCGGCAGAAACGAGGGCTCCACCCGTGGCCGGCCGATGCCTTCAATGCGGGAGCCTTGGGCGCAGGTGGCCATGCGGTCGCCGGTTTTGTAGCAGTCGTAGAAGGCTGAATGCTCGACATCCACGACACAGAGGCGGGTGGCAAGGTTGCGATAGCGGATATAGCGCCCGATGGTGGCCGAGGTGCCGCCGGTGCCCGCGCTCATGATCACCCATTCCGGAACCGGCTGCGGCTCCCTCTCCATCTGGGCGAAGATGCTTTCGGCGATGTTGTTGTTGCCGCGCCAGTCTGTCGCGCGCTCGGCGAAGGTGAACTGATCCAGATAGTGGCCGCCGGTCTGCTCGGCGACGGATTGCGCCTCGGCATAGACAGCGGCTGCGCTATCGACAAAGTGGCACTTGCCGCCGAACCGCTCAATCTCGGAGACCTTCTGTGGCGAGGTGCTGCGCGGCATGACGGCGATAAAGGGCAGGTTGAGAAGTTTGGCGAAATAGGCCTCGGATACGGCGGTGGAGCCGGAAGAGGCCTCGACCAGCGTGGTGCCTTGCCGGATATGGCCGTTGCAGATGCCGTAGAGCACCAGAGAACGCGCGAGACGATGCTTGAGGCTTCCGGTTGGATGGGTGCTTTCGTCCTTGAGGTAGATCGAGATGCCCTCCAGCCCGGAGAACACAGGCTTGATGAGGTGGGTATCTGCCGAGCGGTGCGCATCGCCCTGAAGAAGCGTCAGGGCGCGGCAGGCCCAGTCTCGTTCAGGGCAGTCCGGCAAGGGCGGTAGGGCGCGGCAATCGGTGGGGTGCGGAACCATCTCAGCAGCCAATCACGGCTTCGACCTCGACCATCGCCCCTTTCGGCAGGGCAGAGACCTCATAGCAGGCGCGCGCCGGGAAAGGTGCGCTGAAGGCTTCGGCATATACCGCATTGACGGCCTCGAACCCGGAGAGGTCGGTGAGCAGGATCGTCGTTTTAACGGTGCGCGACATGTCGGTGCCTGCGGCCACCGCGATTGCCGCGATATTGGCGAGGCATTGGCGCATCTGGGCGACCGCATCTTCGCCCGCAAAGGCACCGGTTGCCGGGTCGATCGGGAGTTGGCCGGAAACAAAGAGCAGGTCGCCAATCCGCATCGCCTGACTATAGGGGCCGATGGCTGCGGGGGCGTCAGGAGTTTCGACAGGGGTCATGTTGGTTGTCTTTCAGCTGGAGTGACCGAGCGGGTGCATGAGCCGGTTGGCCCATCCAAAGATTGCGATGGCGTGGATCAGATCCTGAATTTCCGCATCGTCCATTCCGGCGTCACGGAGGGCGGCGATGTGGGACTGGTCGGCGCGCGGCGGTGTTGCCGTAAGCGCCTCGGCAAAGTTGAAGATCGCGGTATCACGTGGCCCAAGAGCATCGCGCCGGCCGGCGTAGAGCGCGGATGTCACGCCGGGGTCGGTGAGATTGGCGTGCTGGCGGGCGTGCACATTGGCGCAGTATTGGCACCCGTTGATGAGGGATGCGGCGAGGGCCCCCAACTCGCGATCTGCACGCGGCAGCCCGCCCTCGGCATACATGATCGCGTTGAAGAGCTCCGTGCGCGCGACGTAGCTGTCGGGGTCATGGACCAGCGTCCGGACATAGGCGGAGACCTTCTTGGCCGAAGGGGTCACCTTCATCGCCTCCAGCTGACGCGGAGTGGCATCGGCGACCTCGACCGGGGGCAGATGCGGGGTCCAGGTGAGCGGCTTCAGCTTGATTTGCGGTATTGCACTGCTCATTCGCCTGACTCCGCCAGAAGGGACAGCCCATGCACGATGCGGATCTGGTAGCACACCTGTGCCAGCAACTCCGACAGGGCGATGATCTGGGGCACCGAGAACCCGGCCTGCTGCAACTGCTGTAATTCCTCTGCCGAGGCTTTAGACGGCATTGCGGCAATCATGTCGGCGTATCGCGCAAGCGTTGCCAAGGCGGCATCGGTGGGTTCATCTCCCTCTGCCAAGGCCGCAAGCGCGGGGTCTTCCGGGCATGGGTAGCCGTCAACCACCCGCTCGTTCCCGCCGGTCGCGGCGACGCGGCGTGCGATGGCCGCTCGCAACGCAGGGCTGAGGCCAAGATCATCCTGCGGGTCGAGCACCGAAGCGCGGCACGCCTCGCTGCCATCAACGAATGCCGGGCGGCGGTTGCGCAATTCTTTCAACGTCTCGGCGCCGGAGGCTCCAAGGGCCAGGTCAATCGCGTCTTTTGAAGTCATGGTTGCTCTTTCCGCATGGCCCGTGTCCAGCGCGCGTGTTAATAATTCGCTGAGCGCATAGTGGTGCGCTTCATATGCTAAATGTAGAACATTGAGGCCGCAGTATGTCAAACCGAAATAGTGACGCCTTCGACATTCAGGATTTGAAGGTCTTTGCCGCCGTGGTCGCGAACGGGTCGATGACCGCTGCGGCCGGGCAGTTGCAGGTGGGCCAACCTGCCGTTACGCGCACGATCAAAGACCTTGAGGCCGCTGTCGGGTTTTCGCTGTTTGAGCGCAACGGGCCGCGCATCTCTCCGACCGTGAAGGGGCTCAAGTTTTTTGAGGACGCGCAACAGGTGCTGGCGTCGTTTCGGCAGGTTTCAACGCGCGCCGCGGCCCTGCGGGAGGAAAGCCTGCAATCGCTCACCTTGGCGGCCACCCCGGCCATGGCCGCAGGAATTGTGCCGGCGATCCTGCATGGATTGGCCGAGTTGATGCCGCCGAGCGTTGGCATACCGACGATGGATGCCGAGCACCTTGCCCATGCGCTGGACAGTGGTGCGGCCGACTATGGCCTTTGTTCCAAACCGCTCGCACACGCAAACCTCGAGTGTCTTTGCACTGCAACGTCATCGCTGGTGGCGATCTTGCCGCCCGGTGCCGAGGCCGCCCCGCTGGACCTTGCCCGCCTCAAGACAACGCGCCTTCTGACGGTTGGCAACAGCTATCGGATCAAGCACGCCATCACCGCGGCCTTGGCCAAGGAAGGGATCGAGCCGCAGAGCGAGTTGACCACCAACAGTTCGCTGAACGCAATCGTCGCAGCACGCGCCGGGCTTGGCATCGCGATTGTCGATCCCGTATCGGCCTATGGCATCGGGGTGTCGGGGGCAGATGTTGTTTCGCTTCAGACGGAGATTCCCTACGCGTGGGGGCTTTTCCGGAGAGCTGGGGGGCATCCTTCTGAACTGGAAATGCCACTGCGCCAGAGTTTTCGCGACGCTTCGACCCGTCTGAATGCGATCTGCGAGGCGTAGGCGATCGTTGCCGCGCGACAAGCGGCAATGCCAACGCGTGCCGGTTTGCCAGCCTATTCAGAAAGCCGACGCTGCAAGAAGTCTTCGACAATTGCGTTGAAGCGTTCTGAGCACTCCCAGGGCAATGCGTGGCCTGCGCCTTCAATGGTGAAGAACTCATGGTCCGGCACATGATCCGCCCAGAGCCGCATGAGGGGGGGCGGCGAGAGCATGTCGGCGCAGCCCGCAAGTATCAGCGTCGGCGCGGAGATGGTGGCGAGCTTGGCGAAGGTGTTGGGCTCCCTCAGCGGCTGGAGTACCCCGCCGCCCTGTGCCCGGGCACGATGTTCGATTTCGAGCCAGCGCTTTACGCCCTCGGGTTGGGTCAGCCGGTAGCTCGGGCTTATTTCGAGGTATTGGTGGTTGTCTTCCGTCAGCCAAGGCACCTTCAGGGCCGTGATCGCCGCCTGCACCGCAGGCTCACTGAGGCGCCCGTTGGAAGCTGCAACCACCAGCGCCCGCACGCGCGCCGGCTTCCAAGCTGTGTAGTCGAGCGCATGAAAGCCACCGCCCGCGACCGAGACCAGCACGACCTCGCCGAGCCGAAGATGTGCCAACAGCGCTTCCAGATCCTCCGAGAGGCTGCCGGGCTGTGGCCCAGTCTCGGGCTTGGGAAGGCTTCCGCCCAGCCCTCGGCGATCCAGCCCGACAACCCGCCATCCCCGCGCGGCAAAGTGGTCAAACTGCGGCTCCCAGCTCTCTGTCGTGCCTGTGTTCGCGTGGAGAAACACCATGACAGGCCCGCTGCCGCCGCTATCACGATAGGACAGACGGGCACCCGGCACCGAGACAAACTGCTCCGGGTAGGTGACATCGAACGCTCTCATGGCTTTCGCTCCATGGCAAATATCTCGCCAAGCGTGCCGTAATCGAGATACCCAAGGCGCGACAACGGGCGGGCCCGGTCAAGCTCTACCCTCCCGTCGACGATTAGCGCGTCATCTATGTAGACGCTCACCACCTGCCCGAGGATCATGCTGCTGGGGGTCTTTTGGCCGTCACGGTCGTGCACCGGAACCGTCTCCAGATACACGCACTCGAGCGCCACCGGCGATGCCGCCACGCGCGGCGGCTTCACGGCACGCGAAGGCGCCATTTCCAGCCCGAGCAGCGCCGGTTCGCCCTGCTCCGCCGGGATAGTGGCCGCCGAGTCGTTGACCGCCTCTCGCAGGTCATAGGTGGCCAGGTTTGCCACGAAGTCGCCGCCGCCCTCTGTGAAGGCCTGACTGTGTTTGCGGCCTGCGCTCGAGAACATGAGGATCGGGGGCCGCACTGAAACCGCGTTGAAGAAACTATAGGGCGCGAGGTTCACCACGCCCTCTTCATTGAGGCTGGAGATCCAGCCGACCGGGCGCGGCGAGACGAGGGCGAGGAAGGGGTCATGCGGGAGGCCATGGTCTTTGAGGATAGGATCGTAGTGCATGGCTCAAGTTGCTCCCGACCGGGACTCTTTTGGCGCAAGAGCCGCGCGTCGGCGCGCCAGCATCGGCCCGACGACCGCCAGCGCGAGCAGGACAACGCAGATCACGAGGAGCACGGCGCTGATCGGACGCTCGATAAAGATCGCCGGATCGCCCCGCGACACGAGGAGCGAACGGCGGAAATGCACCTCCATCAGCGGCCCCAGCACGAAGCCAAGGATGAGCGGCGCGGCTGGAAGGGAAAGCTGGCGCATTGCGTAGCCCAGAATGCCGAAGCCAACCATCATCCAGACCTCGAAGGAACTGGAGTTGACCGAGAATACCCCGAGACAGCAGAAGGCCAGCACACTGGGATACATGTAGTGATAGGGGATCTTCAGCAGCCGGATCCAGAGCCCGACGAGCGGGATGTTCAGGACGAGGAGCATCAGGTTTCCGACCCAGAAGCTCATGATCAGGCCCCAGAACAGGTCTGGGTGATCGGTAATGAGCAGCGGGCCGGGTGTGATGCCGTGGATGATGAGGACGCCGAGGATGATCGCCATTGAGGCGCTGCCGGGAATTCCCAGCGTCAGCGTCGGAATGAATGCTGTTTGATCAGCCGCATTGTTGGCGCTTTCTGGGCCGACGACCCCTTCGATCGCGCCTTTGCCAAACTCGTCCTTTCGGCGCGAGAGGCGCTGCTCGGTCAGATAGGACATGAAGGCGGCGATCAGCCCGCCGGTGCCCGGCAGGGTGCCAAAGAAGGAGCCAATCGCTGACCCCCGCCCGATTGCACCGGCCGAGCGCCTCAGGTCGGTGCGGCCCGGCAGCATGGAGCGAAAGCCGACCCGCCCTTGCGTTACAGCGTTGACGCCAAGCCGGGTGATCGACCCGGCGATCTCGGCAACGCCAAACAGGCCCATGGCGAGGATGACGAGGCTCAGCCCGTCTGAAAGCTCAGGGATTCCAAACGACATCCGCGCGATGCCCGAGTTTGTATCGAGCCCGACCAGCCCCAGCAAAATGCCGAAGGCGACCATCGCCAGTGACTTGGCCGCCGACCCCGAGGCCATGGTTGAAGCCGCCACGAGCCCCATCAGCATCAGCGAAAAATACTCCGGCGCGGCAAAACTGAGCCCCAGCCGCGAAATCGCCGGTGCGGCGAAGGTCATCAGCAGGATACCGACGCTGCCGCCGATGAAGGAGGCAATGGCTGTCATGAAGAGCGCCACGCCGGCCCTGCCCTGTTTGGCCATCGCGTGGCCGTCCGCCACGGTGGCCACGTTTGCGGGCGTGCCCGGCAGGCCGAGAAGCACCGAGGCGATGGAGCCGCCATAGGTGGTGCCATAGTAGATGCCTGCCAGCATCACGATGCCCGAGGTGGGATCGAGATAATACGTGAAGGGAAACAGCAGCGAGAGCGAAATCAGGGTGCCGATTCCGGGGATGACGCCGAGAAGTGTTCCGAGAAACACCCCGATCAGGCAATACATCAGCGTTTCAGGAGAAAAGGCCGTTGCGAGGCCCATGACCATGTTGTCGAAGGTGGAATTCATCGGTGTGGTCCGGTGTTTGCGGCGCGGGCCATATCAGAACGGCCAGCGCACGAGCGGGGCGGAGATGCCGAGGACTTCACCGAAGAGCCCCGCCGCCGCGAGAGAGAGCCCCGCGCCCAAGAGGCAGATCTTTCCCAGATGGGTGCCCTTGCGGGCGAGGCCGCTCACCAGCGTGAGGCAAAAGACGGCGGGCATGATGCCCAAGGGTTCGATCAAGACCGCGAATGTGACGAGGCTGGCCAGCACCGCGAGCAACGGTCGCAGCTCGACTTCGGGCAATTGGCCGCCTCGCATCAGCGATATGACAATTTGAAAAAGCCCGCAGAATGCCATGAAGGCACCGACGAGGAGCGGAAAGACGGCTGGCCCGACATTCCGGGCCGTTCCGATTGGATATGAGGCGTAACAGTAGCCCGCTATTGCACTCCCGGCGACCAGAATGAAAAGGCCGGCGATGACGTCGGTGGTCAAGAAGCGTTGCAAGGCATCCTCCCGATGCAGGGTTTGCAAGCGGGCGGACGGGCCGCGGGGCCCGACCGCCGACTTGCTCGAGGGCTTACTGGAGCGCGCCGATGCCAAGCTCTTCGAGAAGAGCTTTGAAGCGCGGCACATCGTTTTCCATGTGCTCACGAAGCGGGTCCGGCCCGGAGAACAGCAATGTAAGACCAGCCTTCTCGCCCCTTTCCAGTGCGTCGCCTTCGGTGATCGAGGCTTGGAGGGCCGCTTGGATCTTGTCCCGCACGTCTGCCGGGAAGCCCTTGGCACCGACGAAGCCAAACCAATTGACCGAGGTAAAGCCGGGCACGGTTTCTGACAAGGTTGGCACATCGGGCAGCGCAGGGTGCCGTTCGGCGGAGGCGACGGCGATGATGCGGCCCTGCCCGCTCGCCTGCAGATTGCGCGCCGATGTCAGGCTGGTGAAGGTCATGTCGACCTCACCGGCGAGCATGCCGGCATTCGCGGCGGAGACGCCGCCATAGGGAATGTGGGTCATGGTGAAACCGGCTTCGCGCTGCAGGCGCTCACTGGTCAGATGGTTGCCGCTGCCGATGCCGCCGCTCCCGAAGGCCAGCAGGTCGGGATCTGCCTTGGCGGCTTCGATCACGTCCTCGATCGAGGTCAGATCACTATCGGCCGGCACCGAGATGGCGACCGGGATCTCGGCGACGAGGCTGATTGGCTCGAGGTCTTCCAGCGGGTTTCCGATTGTGTCGGGATAAAGCACCGGCGCGATTGTTGCCGCGGAGCTGATGAGCAGCATCGTGTAGCCATCGGCGGGCTCGCTGAGCAAGGCTTGCGTCCCGATGGTGCCACCGGCGCCCGCCTTGTGCTCGAGCACAAATGTCCCGCCGGTTGCTTCCTGCAACACGTCGGCTGCGATCCGGTTGGGGATATCGACCATTCCGCCCGGTGTTGCCGGAACAATGAGTGTGACTGGCTTTTCGTTGGGCCATGCCGTTTGGGCATGAGCCGCGCCTGTGACTGCGGCCATAGCGAGCAGCCCCGCAGCAATGTGCCCAAGGCCGGCGCGCCCGAGCGAACCAAGCTGATTCCGTTTCATTCCATCCTCCCAAGAATTAAAAACATAGCTATATGATACTATCTACCCATAACTTCACAAGCGCCTGAGACTAACTTAAGGTTAGGCGGGGTGCCGCATTGCTTGGGCATGGAAAGACGATGCAGCGCAATGGAACAGCATCGGTGGGCTTGACGGATCAGAGCAGCACTCATCCGTGAAAAGCCGGCTGCGGAGGGGCCGCGGGTAGCTGGTGGGATAGCTCCGGCGGCCCCGGTTGGTTTACAGGCCGGTCAGGAGCGCGTTGCGCTTTTCGGTCCAGGCCTCGGCAAAAGCCTCATCGCTCAGGCTGCTGTTGGAAGAGAGCGAGGCCCATGCGTCTTGCAGCGCGTTCAGCTGCTCAGTCTGGGCCGCGTTCCATGCGTCCAACTCGTCGGTCCAGACGCCCCGTTCACCGAGGTAGCTCACGGCGCCTTCGTGGAAGGGGGCGTCGATCGGCGCTGTTCCGGAAAGCTCCAGCTTCCATTGCGGCATGATCGCTGTGGCCGACTCGAAATCCGGGTAGACCTTGTCGATGGCCGCGAGCGTGGCCCGAACCACGGCCGGATCGGCATCGGCATAGACTGTCATGATCGGGTAACGGTAGGCGGCGAGGTTGACGCCATCCCCGCCCGAAATGCCAGCCCCCACCGTCTCGCGGTAGGGCGCGAAGATCGGGATGACCTTGTTCATGGCCTCCCAGATCTTGCTGTCATCCGGGTCCAGCTCGATCCATGAAATGCCCCTGCTGGAGCTTTCAAGCTCGTAGAGCACGGAAGCGGTGCTGCCAGCGAGCACGGCGTCGGCCAGACCCTCCTGAAGCGAGCGGAGCGCCGCCCCGAAACTCGGGAAATCGACGATGTCTACATCTTCGCGCGTCAGGCCGCCCCCGGCGAGCATCGCGTCTGCCTTGATGATGGCCGAGGGGTTGCCCACGGTATAGGCGATGCGCTTGCCGCGCAGGTCTTCGAGCGTCTTGATGCCGCTCTCCTTGGTTACCGCGAAGGCCGTTGTGGCCGGTCGGCCGATCACGGCGCGCATATCCTGCGGCCCCCAGTCCCGCGCGGCAAACTCGTAGAGGCCGCGGGTTGCGAAATAGACTTCATTGGCCAGAAAGCCCGCGTTGGCGATGCCACGCTTCAGCGGCATGATGCGGCCAAGCGCGGTGGCCGAGGGTTGCAGGCGGATGCGTGTTCCGTAGGCCGAGCCCATCGCATCGGCGATGGCGGAGGCTTCGACATAGCCGGAGGAGCCCAGATCGTAGGTGCTCCACACGAGGGTATCCGGCAGCGCATCGGATTGGGCCAGGGCCGGGGCCGAGAGAAGCGGGGCCATGCCCGCCATTGCGCCGAGTTTGAGGGCCGACCTGCGGCTGTAGGTGTTCATCTGATTCTTCCTCCCATTGAATTGATTGTCTTGCGGGCCGCTTTGGCCCTGACGTGGACAGGGCCGCGCCTCAGAGCGGCACCATCACCGTTTCTTCCAGCACGAAGGTGCGGACCTGACCGAGAAAGAGCGACCCATCGCGGAACCACGCCTTTGCTTCTGGCGAGGCGACCATGCGGCGGCGTGCTTCAAGGTCGTGCACCCAGCTCTCGGCAAATCCATCGACCGGGCCGTCGAGCGGCAGGGTTGGGATATCGGCGCGCTCTTCTGTCGAGACCTGATCTGACAGCACGAAGCCCTGAAGCTCGGGCACGCCCTTTGCCATTTCGGCATGAGTCTGCGTCCAGTGGTTGTGGAATGCCTCGTCACTGTGCTCCGCCTTTTTGCGAATGACGGAGAGGGCCTTGAAGCGCGGGCGCGGGTCGGAGGCGACCGGGATCACGGTTTGCTCGCGGGTGACGAACATGCGGATGCCGCCGATGATCTGACCGCCGTCGCGGTGCCATGCGCTGCCTTCGGGGGAGGCCGCCGCTGCGGCGCGGGCTTCGGCGTCATCATACCAGGTTTGTGCGATGCCATCGAATTCCGGAAAATCCAGAGCGGGCACATCGGCGCGGCTGTGGTCCTGCGCGACGACAGAGATGGTGTATCCTCTGAGGCCAGGAACCTTGTGGCACATCGGGGCGTGCACGTTGCGCCAGTGGTCCAGAAACTCGGCCCGCGACAGGCCCGGTTTTCGTGCCAGAAAGGAAATTGACTTAATCACAAGAGCGGCCTCCTCATTCCGGGCGGAACTATAGAGCTACTTTATTAACTCATGTGACCAAGCGTCGGTTTGCTCCCCCTGACGTATCGTCAGGCTCCTGCGTGTGGCGATAGCGCGCCTCCCCTGCCCCGCGCAGGCAAGGCGCGTTTGCGTGGGCGGCGATTGCGCCGGCCTTTTGCGGAGGGCCTAGGGCGGCGGGTCGCCTATGAGCAGCAGGCCGTCTGCGACCAATGCGGGGCGGGCGTTGTCTTGGATCTCGATGGTTGAGGTTATTGCCAGCTGCGTGCCCTGACCGCGCCGTGTGGCGGCGGTGATGGTTTGGGTTAGTCGCACGTGGCTGCCCACCGGGACGGGCGCGGTGAAGCGGACACGGTCGTAGCCGTAATTGAGCCCTGCGCCCCGGCGTTCGATCTTGAAGAGCTGGCGTTGCAGGCGGGGGATGAGGGAGATCAGGAAGAGGCCGTGGGCGATGGTCTTGCCGCCCGGCTGTTCGCGGGCGGCGCGGGCGACATCAACGTGGATCCAGTGGTCATCGCCGGTGAGGTCGGCGAAGGCGTCTATCTGCGGCTGGGTGATCTCCATCCACGCGGTCGCGCCAAGCGGCTTGCCGGTGTGATGGGCCAGATCCATCGCGGTTTCTACTGTGACCATCCCGCTTGTCCTCCTGATCAGACTGCCCGACACAGGGCAATGAGTGAATAAATCATAATTACAATTTTTATCTTGCACAAGCGGGCCGACTCGTCGCAGGTATGAGCAACTGTTGCAGAAGGGAGGCTGCGGATGGCCGGAGCTTTGGGTCATATCAAGGTGCTGGATTTCAGCCGTGTCTTTGCTGGCCCGTGGGCCGCCCAGATGCTGGCCGACTTCGGGGCCGACGTTATCAAGGTGGAGCATGTGAAGGGCGGCGACGATGTGCGCCGCATGGGCGTGCCGCACCTTGGCCCCGACGGGGAATCGACCGGCGAGACCTCTTCTTTCCTTGCGATGAACCGGGGCAAGCGCTCGATCGGGCTGGACCTGAAGCACCCCGAGGGCCAGAGGCTGGCGAAGGCGCTGATTGCCGAAGCCGATGTGCTGATCGAGAACTTCAAGACCGGCAATCTTGCCCGCTTCGGGCTGGACTATGCCGCCGTGGCCGAGATCAACCCGAAGCTGGTTTACTGCTCGATCACCGGCTTTGGCCAGACCGGCCCGATGGCGCATCTGCCGGGGTATGACCCGATCTTTCAGGCGATGAGCGGGCTTTTGAGCATGACCGGCACCGCCGATGGCCTGCCCGGTGCGGGGCCTGCGCTGGTGGGCTACTCGATTTCCGACATCACCGCCGGGCAATACGCGGTTTCGGCCATTCTCGCGGCGCTCAACCACCGCGATGCGGTTTCGGGCGAGGGCCAGTTTATCGACATCGCGCTGCTCGACACGCAGATCCACGCCGCCTCGCATATGGCGATGAACTACCTCTCTTCGGGCAAGCTGCCGCGCCGCAATGGCACGGCCTCGCAGATCACCTGCCCGTGGCAGGCCTTCGACTGCGCCGACCGGCCGATCATGATTGCCATTGGCAATGATCCGCAGTTTGCCCGCTTTTGCGACTATCTGGGGCTGGAGGGTGTGGCCGAAGACCCCCGATTTGCCACCAACCTGGCCCGCGTCACCAATGCCGACGTGCTGGTGCCGATGATCGCCGAGAAGCTCGCCGAAAAGCAGGCCGATAGCTGCTACGCGGAGTTGGAGGCCATTGGCATCCCCGCCGGGCCGCTCAACAGCTTTGAAGACGTGTTTGCGATGGAGCAGGTGCAGGAGCGCGGGTTGCTGAAGGCGCTCGACCACCCGCGCGCGGGGCGGGTGCGCTACGTGGGCAACCCGGTGCGCTTTTCTGCTTCGAGCACGCCCGATGGCCGCCACCCGCCGCTTCATGCGGAGCACACCGACGAGGTGCTGCGCGAAATGGGGCTTGGCGCGGATGAGGTGGCCGCGCTGCGCGATGCGGGCGCGGTAAAGTAGGACGCTGGGGATGGATGGAACGATGAGCGAAGAGTGGGTTGAGAACGCCCGGATGATCGTGGAGAGCGCGCGGGCGATTGTGCCTGCCGATGGCGCGTTGGACCGGGTGCGCAAGGCGCGGTTTGACGGGCCGGGCTATGACCGCGCGGTGATGGCCGAGGCGGGCGCGTTGGGGCTGTTCCTGATGCGCGTGGGCGAGGAGGCCGGAGGGCTGGGCCTTGGCATGCGCGAGACCTGCGAATTGGCCCGGGTGCTGGGCGGCGGGCTGCTGCCCGAGCCGGTGCTGCCCGCGATCATGGCCGGTGCGCTGCTTCAGGAGAACATGCCGGAAGAAGCGATGACCGGTGCACAGGTGATGACCTGGGCCTGGCAGGATGCCGTGGGCAGCCTGACTTGGCAGGGCGGTGCCGAAGGTGGCCAGCTAAAGGGCCGCAAATGCGCCGTTCAGGGGGCTTCCGGGGCCGATCTGATTGCGGTGCTCACGGGTGATGGTGTGGCGGTGCTACCGCGCGAGGCCGCCACGATCGAGGCGGCGGACACGCTGGATGGTGGCCAGCTCTGCACGATCACCTTCGAGGCGGATGCCGCGCTTTTTCCCTGCCCCTCGGCGCAGGCGGTGATCGAGGACGCGACGCTGGCCCATGCGGCCTATCTGCTGGGCCTCTCGGAGCGGGCCTTGGAGATCACGCTCGATTACCTACGCGTGCGCAAACAGTTTGACCGGCCAATCGGGAGCTTCCAATCGCTTCAGCACCGGGCGACCGAGATGAAGGTGAGCCTTGAGCTGTCGCGGGCGGCGATCTTTGCCACGGCCCGGAGGTTTGACACCGGGGCCGATGCGCTCACCCGGGCGCGAGGCGCGGCGCGGGTCAAGCTGCGGGCGGCGGAACTGGCGATGCATGTTGCGCGCGAGGCGGTGCAGATGCACGGCGCAATGGGGATTACGGACGAGGCCGATGTGGGGCTGTTCGTGCGCAAGGCGATGAGCGAGGCCAATCTGTTTGGCGCACCGCGCGGGCTGCGTGCGCTGCTGGCACACATGCTCGACGAGGACGAGGAGAAGGCCGCATGAAAGACCTGCCCGATTTCAACGCGATGAGTGATGCCGAGTTTCGTGCGGTGGCCCGTGACTTTGTGGAAACCAACTACCCCGATATTCCGCGCTATGCGCTGAGCCGCCTGCATTGGGAGGAGGTCAAGCCGTGGTATCTGGTGCTCTCCGAGCATGGCTGGATTTGCCCGACATGGCCGCGCGAGCATGGCGGCATGGGGCTGACGGCGGGCAAGCACCTGATCCTGATCGAGGAATTTGAGCGCTATGGCGCTGCCCGGGTCAACGATATCGGCCCGGTCATGCTGGGCCCGCTGCTGCTCAAATACGGCACCGAGGCGCAGAAGGAGGAATTCCTGCCCAAGATCCTCTCGGGCGAGCATATCTGGGCGCAGGGCTACAGCGAGCCCGGCGCGGGCTCGGACCTTGCTGCGGTGCGCTGCGAGGCGGTGCTGGATGGCGACGAGTGGGTGATCAACGGGCAGAAGACGTGGTGCACCCTCGGGATGGATGCCAACTGGATTTTCATCCTCGCCCGCACCGACAAGACGGTGAAGAAGCAAGCCGGGATCAGCTTTTTGCTGGTGCCGATGGATGCCCCCGGAGTCACCACCCGCAACATCGAGAACCTCGAACGCGAGGCGGAGTTTTGCGAGGTGTTCTTTGACGACGTGCGCGTGCCTGCCGATCACATTGTTGGCGGCGTGAATGAGGGCTGGACGGCGGCCAAGGCCCTGCTTGGGCACGAGCGGGTGTTTATCGGAGCGCCGCGCCTTTCGGCTGCTGCGATGACCCGGCTGAAACGCATCGCGCAGCGGGCCGGTGTTTGGCACGATCCGGTGTTTCGGGATCGCTACGTGGCCCTGCAGTGCGATGTGGCCGACCTTGGCGATCTGTTTGAGACCTATGTGGACATGCTGCGGGACGGACGGCCCATTGGGGCGGACGTGGCGATGTTGAAGATCTTCCAGAGCGAGCTTTACCAGCGGATCTCGGAGTTGATGATGGAGGTTGCGGGCGAGGAGGCCGGGCTGGCGCATCCGCCCGAGGGCGACCGGCAGCTGCACGCCGCCGCGACCTATCTGTCGGCCCGCCCCACCACCATTTTTGGCGGCTCGACCGAGATCATGCGGAACATGCTCGCCAAGGCGATTCTCGAACTGCCGAGTTGAGCGCCTCGCAAGGGTCTGAAAACCCCAATAAAACAATAAAAGTATAAAATTGACTTTTACAAAGTCGCTCCCCTAAGATGGTGGGCGAGACACCACCGTGGCGCGATCACCGTGCGATAAGTTTCCGGAGCAATGGGAGGAAATAACTTGCTGCGATCCAACTTCTTGAAGGCAACGGCCATGTCCGTTGCGCTCTTTGCGGGCCAGGCCCTGACGGCGCAGGACAGCGCGCTGCCAAAGACCATGGTCTGGACATCCTACGACCTTGGCTCGACCGGCTATGTGGAAGCCTCGGCGATGGCCGATGCGCTCGACAAGAAATTCGGCGCTACCGTGCGGATCACGCCTTCGGGCACCGGCATTGGCCGCCTGCTGCCGCTCAAGACCAAGCGCGCGAACTTCGGCTTCATGGGCAATGAGATTCTGTTTGCCGCCGAAGCCAGCTATGAGTTTGCCGCCAAGGACTGGGGCCCGCAGGACACCCGCGTACTGCTTGGTCGCCCTGCCGCCGTGGGCCTCATCACCGGGCTCGATACCGAGATCCAGACGGTTGCCGATGTGCGCGGCAAGAAGGTTGGCTATGTGCAGGCGAACCCGTCCATCGACATGAACATCGCGGCCGAACTGGCGTTTGGCGGGCTGACCAAGGATGACATCGAGGCTGTGACCTACCCGGGCTACGGCGCGATGGTGCAGGGCTTCATTGCAGGCGAGATCGACGTTGTCACCGTGACCCCCACCGTGGCCGCGCTGCGCGAGGCTGAAGGCGGGCGCGGTGTGCGTTGGCTGGACATGCCGGGCTCGGACGAAGAGGGCTGGGCAAGGGTGCGTGAGAGCGCGCCGGTGTTCTCGCCCACCCAGATGACCGTTGGCGTCAGCATCTCCGAGGATGATCCGGCGGACCTGCTGGGCTATCGCTACCCGCAGCTCGCCACCTATGCCGATGTCAGCGATGACGAGGTTTATGCCCTGATCAAGGCGCTCGACGAGAGCTATGACCTGTTCAAAGACGGCAACCAGGTGATGAACCGCTGGAACCTCGAAGATGCCGGCACCTCCCCTGCCGGTGCGCCCTTCCACCCCGGTGCGATCAAGTATCTGCGCGAGAAGGGTGTGTGGGACGCGGAAGACGACGCGTGGAACGAGGCGCGGCTGGCTGAGCTGGAGAAGATCAAGGCTGCATGGCCCGAAGCGCTGGCCAAGGCCGATGCCGAGGGTGTCTCCGACGAGGACTGGCCCGCCTATTGGGAGGCCTACAAGGCCGAGATGCTCAACTGAGCCACTCGGGCACCCCTGCCCCAGACCGGGGTGCCCGATGACGGCGGCGGCGCGAAAGCCTGTCTTTCGCGCTGCCCACCCCTCTTTAGGGCCGCGCTTACGCCCCTGATTTCCGGACCCAACCATGCAAACAGCAGATACACCCATCGCCGCCCCCGCCCCGAAGCTCTGGTCGCAACCGGAGCAGCGCCTTTCGGGTGCGGCGTGGTTTGTGACCTTCGTTCTGTCGGCGGTAGGTCTGGCGATCATCGTCAACCAGATCTTCAACCTGCAGACGCTGGGCTTTCGGCCGATCAGCACCTCCTATTATTACATCATCGTTGGCCTGTTCATGCCGGTGGCCTTCTTGGCGAACCCGGCGCGGGAGGCCGATGCGGCGCGGGTGCGCTGGTATGACTGGGCGCTTTCGGCGCTGGCCTTTGGCATTTGCCTGTATTTCGCCGCGCATACCGACGAGATCCTGAACCGTGGCTGGGAATACGTGGCCCCCACCCCCGTGACCTTCATGGCGGGCGGGCTTGTGCTGCTGTCGCTCGAAGCGGTGCGCCGTTGCGCCGGTATGCCGCTGTTCATCATCTGCGCCATCTTTGCCGCCTTCCCGCTCTATACCGGCTATCTCCCCGGCTTTCTCTGGGGCGTGCAGCTGAGCCTGCCCGAAACCGTGCTCAGCCATTCGCTTGGCGTGGAGAGCATCATTGGCATCCCGATCCGGGTGATCGCCGACCTGCTGATTGGCTTCATCGTGTTTGGCGTGGCGCTCACCGTGTCGGGCGGCGGGGTGTTCTTCATGGACCTCGCCTCGGCGCTGATGGGCCATGCACGGGGCGGCCCGGCCAAGGTGGCGATCCTGTCGTCGGGCTTCTTTGGCTCGCTTTCGGGCAGTGTTATCTCCAACGTCATCTCCACCGGCGCGATGACCATCCCGACCATGAAGAAATGCGGCTACCCGCCGGCCTATGCGGGCGCGGTGGAAAGCTGTGCCTCGACCGGCGGTGCCTTGATGCCCCCGGTCATGGGGTCGGTGGCCTTTGTCATGGCCTCCTTCATGGGCGTGCCCTATGCGGACATCATGGTGGCCGCCGCCGTGCCTGCGCTGCTGTTCTACCTTGTGCTGCTGATCCAGACCGACTGCTACGCCGCCAAGAACGGGCTCAAGGGCCTGCCGCGCGACCAACTGCCGAAGCTCCTGCTGGTGCTGCGTTCCGGCTGGGTCTTTCTGATCAGCCTCGTTGCGCTTGTGGTGATGCTGCTAGCCACCAACGCCGAGGCCAAGGCCCCGTTTTATGTGACCATCCTGCTGCTTGTCACCGCGCTGATCCGGGCCCGCAAGGACAACGTGCTGGAGCCGGTGCTGCGGCTGGTGATGGAGACGGGCGCGACCATCGGGATGCTGGTGGGCGTGCTGGCGGGCGTTGGCATGGTTGTCGGCGCGCTGGCGATCACCGGGGTGGGCAACGCCTTTTCGCGCGAGCTGCTGCAATACGCGGGCGGCAACCCTTACCTGCTGCTGCTTTTCGGCGCGTTCACCTCCTTCATCCTCGGGATGGGGATGACGGTTTCGGCCTGTTACATCTTTCTGGCTGTGGTGCTCGCCCCCGCGCTGGTGCAGGGGGGCTTCAGCCAGATGGCGAGCCACCTGTTTATCCTGTACTGGGCGATGCTCTCTTACATCACGCCGCCGGTGGCGATGGCGGCTGTGGCGGCCTCGTCCATTGCCAAGGCTCCGGCGATGCGCACGGGCGTTACCGCCATGCGGCTTGGCGCGATCCTCTTTGTGTTGCCGTTCCTCTTTGTGTTGAACCCCAGCCTGATCCTGCAGGGCGACTGGCCGGATATCATCCGTTCGGTCTCTACCGCGATCCTGTCGATCCTGATGCTGGCTGCGGCCTCGGAGCGCTGGCTTTACCTCTTGAACCGCCGCGCGAAGGGCTGGGAGGCGTTGGTTTTGCTGGCGGGCGGCCTTTGCCTGCTGGTGCCGGAGCGGATGTCTGACCTTGCCGGGCTTGGCGCGCTCGCGCTGGTCTATGGCGTTGGCTACGCCACCCGCCCGCGCAGCCTGAAGGCGGGCGAGTCCGGATGACCGATTACACCCGCATTCAAGGAGGAGTTCGAATGCACACCCACCCCCTGACGCTCATGTCGGGCCTGATGGCCGCCCTGTTGGGCGCAAGCGCCGCGCAGGCGCAGATGACCCCCGAGAGCTGCGCCGCCGTTGCAGACCTTGCCTACACCGATACCCGGGTCGCCACGGCTGAATACCTGACCGGCGATGCCGCGATGGTTGGCAAGGCCACCTACCCCGATCACTGCCGCGTCGTGATTTACATGGAGGAGCGCACCGGCACCGATGGCAAGGCTTATGCCACCGGGGTTGAAGTGCGGATGCCGGCAGACTGGAATGACCGGATGTTCTTTCAGGGCGGCGGCGGCACCGATGGCTCGCTGCGGGCGGCCGTGGGCACCAACACCCGGAGCAACCCCAATGCCCTGACACTGGGCTATGCCGTGGTTTCCACCGATGGCGGGCACGACCTTGGCAGCCGGTCCGACGCGACCTTCGGGCTCGAGCGCAAGGCCCTGATCGACTACGGCTACAACTCGGTCGAACTGGCCGGAACCATCGCCAAGGTGGTGATCCGCGAGGCCTATGGCCGCTATCCCGCGCATAGCTATTTTCTTGGCGCCTCGAACGGCGGGCGGCAGGGGCTTCAGTCTGCGATGCGCACGCCGAACCTCTTTGACGGCATCGTGGCCGGAACCCCGATCCTGCGGCAGACACGTGGCCATGTTGCCACCGCATGGAGCCTCAAGGTGTTGGGCGAGATCGCGCCCAAGGACGACGAGGGGCGCCCGCTTCTGGCAGGGGCCTATTCGGACGACGATCTGGCGGTGATCAACGCAGACATCACCGCACAGTGCGATGCGCTGGACGGGCTGGAGGATGGTGTTGTCGATAGCGCCCGGCTTTGCGACTACGACATCTCTGGCATCATCTGCGCGGAGGGCGGCGGCGAGGGCTGCATCACCCAGGCGCAGGCCGACGCATGGACCAAGCTGCATGGCGGGCCGGTGAATTCGGCTGGTGAAGAGCTTTACGTGCCCTACCCCTATGATGCGGGCGCGGATTTTCGGCTTTGGCACCTCGGCGATGCGGAGGCTTGGCCCAACAACGGGCGCAAGGCGCGCAATACCTCGATCAAGACGGTCTTTCGCCAGCCCGGCGATGCCGACTTTGATCCGTGGACCTTCGATTTTGACGATATGACCGCGCCCGACAACGCCAGCCAATTTGTCGACTCCACCCGCGCCGACCTTGATGCCTTCATGCTGCGCGGCGGCAAGCTGATTGTTTATCACAGCATGGGCGACAGCGGCATCTCGGCTATCGACACGACCAACTGGTTTGAGACCGTGCAGGCGCGCTACGGCGCCGAGGCGACTGATGCCTTTGCTCGCCTCTACCTGCTGCCGGGCCTTGGGCATGGCCGCACCGGGATCGGGCCTGAGAAGTTCCCGGCCTTGGACGCGCTGGTGGCCTGGGTCGAGGAAGGCACCGCCCCCGACATGCAGATCAGCGGCGGCACGCCCGAGCGCACGCGCCCGATGTGCCCCTACCCGACCTATGTGGCCTGGTCCGCCGAAAGCGAGAGCTGGGGCTGCCAGTAAAGAGAGACTGCCCCGCGGCCGCTGTGCCGCGGGGCACCCTGAATGAGAAAGAACAGATGACATCGACCCGCGACATATCCCTCCCCGATGGCACCCGCCTCAACGCCCGCATTGATGGGCCGGAGGGCGCGCCCTGCCTGCTGTTTTCCAACTCGGTGCTGACCGACCTTTCGGTTTGGGATGCGCAGGCCGAGGCCTTTGCGGGCGCATACCGGGTGATCCGCTATGACCAGCGCGGCCATGGAAGCTCTGACGTGACAGAGGGCGCGATGGATTTCAGCCGCTACGGGGCCGACGTGGTGGCCCTGCTGGATGCGCTGGAGGTTGGCCGTTGCACCTTTATCGGCCTTTCGATGGGCGTGCCCACCGGCCTTGCGGCCTATGCTGCCGCGCCCGACCGCTTTGAGCGCTTTGTTGTTGTGGACGGTGTGGCCCGCTCGGCCCCCGGGCGCGAGGCCTTTTGGGGCGAGCGCCGCGACACGGCGCGGGTGAAGGGGATGGAGGAGATTGCGGAGACGACCGTGGCGCGCTGGATGCCCGGTGTCGACCCGGAGGCCCCTGCCCTTTTGCGCCTGAAGGCGATGGTTGCTGCCACGCCGGTGGAGGGCTTTGCCGCCGCGACCCAAGCGCTGGCAAGTTATGACCACGCCGATGTTGTGCCCAGCCTCACCGTGCCCCTCCTCGGGATCACCGGGGAGAAGGACGGCGCGATGCCCGAGGCGGTGCGCAAGCACTTTGGCGGCGTGCCGGGAGCGCGGTTTGCCGACATTCCCGGTGCTGGCCACCTGCCCAACTTTCAGAACCCCGAAGCCTTCAACGCCGCGCTTGCCGCCTTTCTCGATGCGAGCGCGCAAGACCTGACCAAGGAGACCCGCTGATGCCCGGCCCCCTCTCGCATGTTCGCGTTCTCGATCTCAGCCGGATCATGGCTGGCCCCTGGAGTGGCCAGATCCTTGCCGACCTCGGTGCCGATGTCATCAAGGTGGAGCGGCTTGGCGAGGGGGATGACACCCGCCGCTGGGGCCCTCCGTTTTTGAAGGATGAGGGCGGAGAGCCCACGAAGGAGGCCGGGTATTACCTTTCGGTTAACCGCGGCAAGCGTTCGGTGGAGCTGGACCTGAAGAGCGAGGAGGGCCGCGCCGTGGTGAAGGCGCTGGCCGCCGAGAGCGACATTTTGCTGGAGAACTTCAAGACCGGCACGCTCGACCGGATGGGCCTTGGCTATGAAGACCTGAAGGCGGTGAACCCGAAGCTGATTTACTGCTCCATCACCGGCTTTGGCCTGACCGGGCCGATGGCGGGCGATGCGGCCTATGACTTCATGATTCAGGGCATGGGCGGGCTGATGAGCGTGACGGGCGGGCCGGATGACACCCCCGGCGGCGGGCCGCAGAAGGTGGGCGTGCCGATCGTTGATATCATGACCGGCATGTATGCCTCTATCGGTGTGTTGGCCGCGCTTGCCAACCGCGACCAGACCGGCAAGGGCGACCATATCGACCTTGCGATGCTCGACGTCTCGGTGGCCATGCTGGCCAATCAGGCGATGAACTTTCTGGTCTCCGGCAAGGAACCGGTGCGCCGTGGCAACCGCCATCCGAACATCCAGCCTCAGAACGTCTATCCGGTGAAGGATGGCTACATCGTGCTGGCGGTGGGCAATGACGGGCAGTTCCGCAAGTTTGCCGAGGTGATCGGGCAGCCCGCGCTGGCGGATGATCCGAAGTTTGCCACCAATGCCGCCCGGGTCGAGAACCTCGAAGAGCTGGAGGGCCTGCTGATCGAGGCGCTGGCCTCGGGCACGATCGACCATTGGGTTTCGAGCTTCGCTGCCGCCGGTGTGCCCTCGGGGCCGATCAACACCGTGGGCCGGGTTTTCGACGAGCCACAGGTGCAGCACCGCGAGATGCTGCGCGACATCCCCCACCCGCTTTCGGGCAGCGTGAAGCAGGTGGTCAGCCCGCTCAACTTTGCCAATGCCCCGCTCGCCTTCGACCGCGCCCCGCCGCTGCTCGGAGAACATACAGAAGAGGTGCTCAAAGCCCTCGGACTCAAGGAGACGCAACAATGAGCCAGCAGAGCCAAAGCGCCGCCAACGGGGGCCGCATCAGCTTCCCGGTGCCCGAAACCATGACCGACGCGCAGCGGGAGGTTTACGAGCAGATCGTATCCGGCCCGCGCCGCACGCTTGTTGGCCCGCTCCGGGCTGCGCTGCATAACCCGGTGCTGGCCGACCGGTGGCAGCGGCTGGGGCAGGTGCTGAGGTTTGAGACTTCGCTGCCGACCCATCTCAACGAGTTGGCGATCCTTGTGACCGCGCGGCGTTGGAACAGTGAGCTGGAGTGGGCGATTCATGCCGGTGATGCAGACCGCGCAGGGCTGGACCCGGCCATCACCGAGGCGATCCGCACCTGCTCGGTGCCCGAGTTCGGTGGAGATGTGATTGCCCGCGAAATCTATGATTTTGCCTGCGAGCTGGTGCAACGCGGGGATGTGAGCGAGCGCACCTATGCTGCCATCGTGGCCCGTTGGGGCGAGGTGGGGGCCGTGGAGCTGACCGCCGTGATCGGCTATTACTCGATGGTGGCGATGACGCTGAATGTGCATCGTGTGCCCCTGCCCGAGGGCGTGACGGCCAACCTGCCGCGCGCCGAAGGCAAGCTGGCCGAGATGCCCCGATCGGGTGAGGAGGGCTGATGTTTTACGACCCGCGCACCGAGGGCCACGGGCTTCCGCATAACCCCTGGCTGGCCCTCATCGTGCCTCGCCCGATTGGCTGGATCTCGACCGCTGCGGCGGATGGCACGCCCAATCTGGCGCCCTACAGCTGCTTCAACGCGATCTCGTCGAACCCGCCGCATGTGATGTTTTCGTCGGATAGCGCGAAGGACAGCATTACCAATGCCGAGGCCACCGGATACTTCTGCTGCAACCTCGCCACCTTCGAGCTGCGCGACCAGATGAACCAGAGTTCCGCCACCTATCCGCCCGAGGTGGACGAATTCGAGGCTTCCGGCCTCACTGCCGTGCCTTGCGAGAACATCCCGGTGATGCGTGTTGCCGAGAGCCCGGTGGCGGTGGAGTGCAAGCTGAGCCAGGTTATCACCCTCTCCCCCTCCAGCGGGCTGCCCTGCACCAACCGCTTGGCCATTGGCGAGGTTGTGGGCATTCACATTGACGAGCGCGTGCTGAAGGACGGGCTGGTGGATGTGGAAGAACTGAAGCCGCTGGGCCGCATGGGCTACCGCGAATACACCGTGCCGCCGCCCAGCTTTGAGATGCTGCGCCCGGTGTTGGACTGACGACAGGAGACTACGCCGATGAGCGAGTATGAGACCCTCACACTTGAGGTGGCCGATTTCGTTGCCACCGTCACGATCAACCGCCCGCCGGTGAACGCGCAGAACAATCGCTTTCGCGAGGAGATTGCCGAGGTGATCGACGCGCTGGGGGACCGGACGGATGTGCGGGCCATCGTGCTCACCGGCGAGGGCAAGGCCTTTTCTGCCGGGGCCGACCTTTCGGAGCGCCCGACGCAGGATCCGGGGCATTACACCGCCCACAATCGCCGGGTGCGCGCCAGCTTTGACTGCCTGCTGGAATGCCCCAAGCCGATCATCGCCGCCGTGAACGGTGCGGCCATCGGCGCGGGCTGTGTCACCGCGCTGTGCTGCGACATCATCGTGACCTCGGAAAAGGGCTTCCTGCAGATGACCGAGGTGATGGTGGGCCTTGCCGGCGGGGTGGCGCATGTGCGCCGTCACTTCGGCGAGAGCGATGCGCGGATGATGATTTACACCGCGCGGCGGGTCTATGGCCCCGAGTTGCTGCGGATGAACGTGGCCTCTGCCTGCGTTGCGCCGGAAGAGTTGATGGCCACCGCACAGGCGCTGGCCGCCGATATTGCCAAGGCCAGCCCCTCTGCCGTGCGGGCCGCCAAGAAGAGCTTTCAGATGACCGAGGGGGTCTCGATCTACGAGGGCTACCGCTTTGAGCAGGGCCAGACCAAGGCGCTCTCGACCTCGGACGACACTGCCGAGGCCATGGCTGCCTTCCGCGAGAAGCGCGCCCCGGTGTTCAAGAGCTGATAGGGTGGTGGGGTGGTGGGCAGGATTGCCCACCCTACGGCACGTTATCCTTGGGTCTTAGGGCGCGATGGGTGGCTTGAGATCCTCGGGTCACGCCCGAGGATGACGCGCGTGGCGTGGCAACTGTGCCGTGCCCTACCGCAGCTTCACCTCGATCTTCATCATGTCGCCCCGGTAGATGCCATCGGCCATCAGGATCACATCGCCATCCTGATTTACCGCCATGCGGCGGACCTTGGCCACCGGGTCGCCGATGGAAATGTTGAGCTCGGATGAGGTTTCGAGGTCGGCGGAGCCGATTGTTACGACCTGATTGGCATCTGTCACCGTCTGGCCCTCCAACTCGGAGACCAGCCGCATTGCGGTGACGGTGGTGTAGGCCTCTTCGGGAATGAGCGGGCAAATCCGCTCGTCCACATAGACATCGGCCAGCAGGAAAGCGGCACCGTCGCGGCTGTGGCGGCGCTTCAGGTGCCGGTAGGCGGGGGCTGGCGTGCCGATGTGATCATCGCCACGGGGCAGCGGCACGTTGCGCTCGTCGCCGAGGATCTCGATCACCGCGTTGTCGCGGGCGATCAGCAGGCCGGACCAATCGGTTTTGACCTCGCACCAGAGGTCGCGGCGGGGGCGTTCGAGAACGAAGGTGCCCTTGGCGCGATAGCGCGCGATCAGCCCCTCCTTTTCGAGGATGTCGAGTGACTGGCGGATGGTCATGGTGGCCACGCCGCATTGCTTGGCCAGTTCCATCACCGTGGGGATCTTGGAGCCGACCTCCCATTCGCCGTTCTCGATCCGTTGCCGGAACAGGCTGGCAAGCTGGATGTAGCGGGCCACGTTGCTCTTTTGCAGGGCCTTGACCGTTGCGTTCTCGGAATTTCCACCTTGCATCACACACCCCAGACTGCCGTTTCGCTTTGAGCGTAGCGACGAATGGTAGCGCAATCAATCAGAAAACCTAGACTTTTGCCTTATGCTGAAAAGGTGAGCTGGCCCTTGGTCAGCGCGCCCGAGTCGCTGCCTTGGTCATCCTCAACGGCGGTGGCGGCAACGGAATCGCGCTTGGCCCATTCGGCTTCGAGCGCGGCCAACTGCGGGAAGTGATCGCGCCAGCTGCAATCCGGCCAGCGGAAATCCATCTGGCCCAGTGCGGCGACAAGCGCCACGTGGCCGATGCCGAAGGGCACCTCGGCAATCTCCGGCGTTTCGGCCTCCAGCCGCGCCATCGCGGCCTGCACCTTTGTGCGCCAACCCTCCACCACGGCCTGCCACGGCCCGGCCTCGCGGGTCAGCTCGGTGCGCCAGATCAGCAGGACATCCGTCATGCCATCGGCCAGTGCCTGCCAGTTGAGATGCGCGATGCGCAGACGTGCCTCGGCGGGAAACAGCCCGGTGCCTGCGCGCAGGTCGAGGTATTCGCAGATCACCCGGCTGTCGATCAGCTGGCGGCCATCCTCGGTGACGAGTGCCGGGATCTTGCCAAGCGGGTTGTCTGCCAGCACTTCGGGCGGGGTGGGCATTTGCACGGCCACCACGTTGCGGCTGAGTTCGACCTGATTCAGCAGGCCGGTTTCATGCAGAACGATCATGACCTTGCGGACGAAGGGCGAGCGGGGGGACCAGTGCAGTTTCATGGGGTTCTCCATCACACGGCCTCCAGCGAAATGGCAATGCCCTGCCCCACGCCGATGCACATGGTGGCCAGCGCACGCTTGCCCGCCCCGCGCGCCAGCGCACGCGCTGCGGTGCCGGTGATCCGTGCGCCGGACATGCCAAGCGGGTGGCCGAGCGCGATGGCCCCGCCGTTGGGGTTGATGTGAGCGGCGTCATTGGGAAGGCCAAGGCGGCGCAGCACCGCGAGGGCTTGGCTGGCGAAGGCCTCGTTGAGCTCGACGACATCGAAATCGACCGGGTTGAGCCCGAGCTGGGCGCAGAGCTTCTCGGTGGCCGGCGCCGGGCCGATGCCCATGATCCGGGGGGCCACGCCTGCGGTTGCGCCTCCCGTCACACGCGCCAGCGGGGTGAGCCCGTGGCGCTGCATTCCGGCCTCGGTGGCGAGGATCAGCGCCGCCGCGCCGTCATTTACGCCCGAGGCGTTGCCTGCCGTGACCGAGCCGCCCGCGCGGAACGGTGCCTTCAACGCCGCCAGCTTTTCCAGCGATGTCGCGCGGGGGTGCTCATCGGTCGAAAACACCACCGGGTCGCCCTTGCGCTGCGGAATTTCGACCGGAATGATCTCTTCTGCCAGCACGCCCGAGGCGATGGCCGCCGCTGCCCGCTCCTGCGAGCGCAGGGCGAAGGCATCCTGATCTTCGCGGCTTATCGAAAACTCCTCGGCCACGTTCTCTGCCGTTTCGGGCATGGAGTCGGTGCCGTAGATCTCCTGCATCTTCGGGTTGATGAAGCGCCAGCCGATGGTGGTGTCTTCGACGCTGTTCGCCCGGCTGAAGGGCGAGGTGGCCTTGGGCATGACGAAAGGCGCGCGGCTCATGCTTTCGACGCCGCCGGCAATGGCGAGGTCGCCCTCGCCCACCGCGAGACGGCGCCAGGCGGCCAGCACCGCATCCATGCCAGAGCCGCAGAGGCGGTTCATCGTGGTGCCCGAAACCGTTTCGGGCAGGCCCGCCAGCAGCAGCGCCATGCGGGCGACCGAGCGGTTATCTTCGCCGGCCTGATTGGCGCAGCCGTAGATCACATCGACCGTGGCCTCCCAGTCCAGGCCCTCGTGCCGTGCCAGCAGCGCCTTGAGCGGCAGGGCGCCGAGGTCATCCGCCCGCACCGAGGAGAGGCTGCCGCCGTAGCGGCCAATCGGGGTGCGGACATAGTCGCAGATGTAGACGTTTTCCAAATCTCAGCCCTCGTATCCGGTTTCAATCTCGCCCAGCACACGGGCCACCGGCCCGGCGCTGTGGCCATGACCCACGGCGCGGGCCAGTTCTTGCATGTCGGCCTCCAGCGCGGCGCGGTCTTGCGCGGATGCCCAATAGAGCGGGCCGCCGCGCCAGCGTGGAAAGCCGTAGCCATTGGCCAGCGCCACATCGACATCGGAGGCCCGCTCGGCCACGCCCTCATCGCGCAGAAGGGCGGCCTCGTTGACGATGGCAGCTATGAGCTGGCGCTGGATCTCCTCGGCGCTGAAGTCCTGCGGTGTGACCCCGGCTTTTTGCCGTTCTTCGGTGATGATCGCCTCCACCGCCGGGTCAGGCTGGGCCTTGCCGCTGGCGTAATCATACCACCCTGCCCCGGTTTTGCGGCCAAGCCGCCCGGCCTCGCAGAGACGGTCGGGGATGGTGACATAGCGGGCTGCCGGGTCGCGGGTGGCGGCCTGACGCTTGCGCATGGCCCATGCGATATCGAGGCCCGACATATCGGCCACGGCGAAGGGGCCCATGGCGAAGCCGAAGCCGGTGACGGCGGTATCGACCTGCGCGGGGCTGGCACCATCGAGCACCAAAAGCTCGGCGCGGCGGCGGTAGGCGGCGTAGATCCGGTTGCCGATGAAACCCTCGGACACCCGCGCGACCACGGGCTGCTTGCCGAGCTTGCGGGCGAGCTTGAGGCCGGTGGCCAGCACGTCTGGTGCGGTTTTTTGTGCGCGGACCACCTCAAGCAGCTTCATGATGTCTGCAGGGGAGAAGAAGTGCAGCCCCAGCACCCGCTCGGGGTGGGTGAGCGCGGCGGCCATTTCGTCAATATCCAGATAGGAGGTGTTGGTGGCGATGATCGCCTCGGGCGGCAAGGCAGCTTCGAGCTGTGCCAAGACCTGCTTTTTCACGCCCATGTCCTCGAAGACCGCTTCGATGACGAGGTCGCACTGTGCAAGCGCGCTGGCCTCGACTGCACCGCTGAGGGCGGCGGTGCGTGCCTTGGCCTCGGTCTCGGTGAGCCGCCCCTTGGACACCTGCGTTTCATAAGACCCGCGCAAGGCCACAAGCGCCGCGTCGAGCGCCGCGCTGTCGCGTTCCATCAGCACCACCGGGAGGCCAGCGGCGAGGAAGGCGCGTGCGATGCCCTGCCCCATGGTGCCGCCCCCGACGACCCCCACACGGCGCACGGGACGCGCCGACTTGGGGTTGATGCCGGCGACCGACCCGGCCCGCCGTTCGGCGAAGAAAAGGGCACGAAGGGCATGGGCCTCCGGGCTGCGGCGCAGGCGTTGGAAGGTTTCGCGCTCATCAACGAGGACCGGGCCTGCCTCCTCCACCGAGGCGCGCACCAGCCGGATGGCCTCGACCACGTTGGGCCGGCCCTTGCCGCGCTTCAGGGCCGCCGCCGCCGCGGCCTCCAGCGCCTCATCACTTTCGGCCGGGGGCATCAGATCGCGGCTGAGGCGCTTGGGGCGGGGTGCAGCGTTGAGGAAGGATTTGGCATCTTCCAGCATATCGCCCTCGCTGAGCGCATCGACCAGCCCGAGCGGCAGGGCCTCGCGGGCCGGGATGCGGGCGGCGCGGCAGATCAGGTCCATCGCCTTGCCACGCCCGATCAGGCGCGGAAGCCGTTGGGTGCCGCCTGCGCCGGGGATCATGCCGAGCGAAACCTCGGGGAGGCCCACCATCGTATCGGGCGCGGCCACGCGGTAGTCGCAGCCCAGCGCCAGCTCCAGCCCGCCGCCGAGCGCCACGCCATGCAGCGCCGCCACCACCGGAAAGGGCGCGGCCTCGATTGCGGCGATCACATCCGGCAGCTCGGGCCAGGCCAGTGCCTTGTTGAATTCGCGCAGGTCGGAACCGGCGATGAAGCTGCGGCCAGCCCCCACCAGCACCGCGCCCTGCGCCTGCCCCTCGGCCGCCTTGGCGATGCCCTCCACCAGCCCGGTGCGCACCGCGTGGGAGCCTGCGTTGACCGGGGGATTGTCGATTTCCAGCACGGCGATGGGGCCATCCATGCGGAAGGCGACCCTGCCGGGCGAAGGGGCTTCGGTTTGGCTGTTCACGGGTGTGGTCCTCCGGTGCGGGCGCGGTTTGGCGCGAGGGATGCCCGGCCACGCATGGCCATAAAACAGATTAAACTATATGTATAGGTTTAATTGCCGGGCTGAAGGGTATTGACCCATTCCAGCATCAGGGCGGCGACTTCATCGGGCTTTTCATCGGGGAGCGCATGGCTGGCGCCATCGACGGTCACCAGCTCGACGCGCGGCGCGAATTCCTTGACGTAGAAATCGCGGGCGTCGGGTGCGCGAAACGGATCCTGAAGCCCGACGATGTCGAGGATCGGTGCCGTGCCGCTGGGCCACCAGCTGTCACGGTCGGTTGCCGCGCGGGCGGCACGCTGGGCCACAACGAGATCGGCGTGCCAGCCCTCAAGCCACGGCCTCGGGTCATGCCCCTCGGCGAAGAAGCCGAGTTGCAGCGCGGCCAGACGATCGGCCTCGGGCGCACTCGGCGTCATGGCCACCTCGATGGCCTTGGAGAGTTCATCCGGCCATTTGCCGCCGCCTGCGGCCAGCAGGATTATGCCCTTCACGAGATCGGGCCTGTCTTGCGCCACGGTGCGTGCGATCCAGCAGCCGTAGGCATGGCCGACGATCACCGCGCCGCCCTTGCCCGCCTCGGCCTCCAGCGCGGCGGCGGCATCGGCGGCGAGGTCGTGGAAGGTGATGCTCTCCAGAGGGCCGGTCGTTTTGCCCGTGCCACGCGGCCAGGGCAGAACCACGCGCAGCCCACCGGCTGCCAGCCGCTCGGCCAGATGGGCAAAATCCTCTGGCCCGCGCCCGGTGGAGGCGATCAGGCAGAGCGTTGGCGCCTCATCGCCCGATGGGCCAAGCACCCCGTAGGACACCACGGCCTCGCCATTGCGGACGGTTTTTCTTTCTCCCAGAGCGGCGCTCATCGGTTCTCTCCTGTCAGATCACTTCAGCTTCAGGCGCAGCTTGGTGCTGTCGCCGCGATAGATGCCATCCGCCACCAGCACGCGGATATCTTCATGATCCACCGCCAGCCGGACCATTCGTGCCATCGGTGCGCCCTGCGGGACAGAAAGCACGCTGGCGAGGGTGAGGTCGGCGGCGAGGATTGTGAGTTCCTGCTGGGCGTTGGCGATTGGCCTGTCGGGCAGGTCGGAGACGAGGCGGAGCGCGGTGAGCCGCTCGGCGCTGCCTTCGGGCAGAACCTGAAAGGCGGTTTCGTCGATGTAGACATCGGCCAGCATGAAGGGAACGCCCTCGCGCCAGTAGCGCCGCCGCAGTCGGCGATACTGCTGGGCGGGGCGGCCCGGCCACTCTTCGGAGGCGAGGAAGTGCGGGGCTTGGCCAAGCTCGTTGGAGAGCACCTCGATGCGGTTTGCATAGCGGGCGTTCAGGAGCGCGCTCCAATCGGTGCGGATGTCACACCACAGATCCTTCTTGGGCATTTCGCGCACGAAGGTGCCCTTGGCGCGGAAGCGCTCGATCAGCCCCTCTTTTTCGAGGATGTCGAGCGCGCGGCGCACGGTCATCCCGGCCACGCCGCATTCTTCGGCCAGTTCGACCACGGTGGAGATCCGGTGCCCGACCGGCCATTCGCCGGTTTCGATCTGACGCCGAAAATGCCCCGCAAGCTGGAGGTAGCGGGAGACCGCGCTTTTTTTCAGCGCGCTTGCGGTTGCGGTGTCTTCGCTCATGCCAGCACCCGGATCGGTGCGCCATCGAGCCAGGCCAGCAGGTTTTCTACCGCATCGGCATAGTAGACGCGGTAGTTCTCTTCGGTGACATAGCCGATGTGCGGGGTGGGCAGCACGTTGGGCAGGCGGCGGAACGGATGGTTGTGCGGGAGCGGCTCATGCTCGAACACGTCGAGCACCGCGCCGCCGATGCGGCCTGCCTCAAGCGCGGCGATCAGGGCCGCCTCGTCTATGATCGGGCCGCGCGAGGTGTTGACGATAAGCGCATCGGGCTTCATTCGGGCCAGCAGCTCCGGCGTGACGAAACCGCGTGTCTCGGGCACGAGGGACATTTGGATCATCACCACATCGCTGGTGGCGAAGAGCTCTTCCAGCGGGAGCGGCAGGATGCCCAGCGCCTCGGCGCGGGCGGGCAGGTTGGTGCGGGTCCAGCCTGCCACCTCCATGCCGAAGGCTTGGCCGTAGCGGGCGCATTTGGCACCGAGTTTGCCAAGGCCGACAATGCCAAGCCGCCGGCCCTCTGCCGAACGGCCGAGGCCCTCCTGCCAAGGGCCGCATGCGCGAAAGTTCTGCACCTCGGCGGGAATGTTGCGCAGCGCGGCCAGCATCCCGGCCCAGGCCAGTTCGGCGGCCGGGTTGCCAGCGTTGCCGGTGCAGGTGACCGTGACCCCATGCGCGCGGGCGGCCTCCAGATCTATGCTGCGGTTGCGTGCGCCGGTGGTGATGAGGTGCTTGAGGTCGGGCAGACGCGCGAATTGGCTTTGCGGAAAGGGCGTGCGCTCGCGCATGGCGATCACGATCTCTACGCCCGCCAGCGCCTTGGCCACCTCGGCCTCGCCGCCAAGGTGGGAATCGAAGCGGCGCAGCTCCACCCGGCCCTCCAGCGCAGACCAATCGGCCACGGAGAGGGCCGCGTTTTGGTAGTCATCAAGGATGGCGCAGATGGGGAGGGGGGGCATAGGGCGCTGCTGTTGTTCAGAAAAAAGGCCGGCCACCCGAAAACGGGCGGCCGGCTGGGAGAACCCTTAGCGGGAAATGCCCTGCTCTTCGGCGAGCGTCTTCCAGTTGGTCAGCTCTTCGTCGACCTCGGCCGCAAAGCCTTCGGGCGTGCTTTGTTCAAGCGTCCAGTCGAGCGGGGTGACTGTGGCGATGAACTCCTCGTTGCGGAGCACCTCGTTGATGTCGGCGTTGATCTTGGCAACGATCTCGGAGTCGGTGCCACCGGGTGCAAAGACGCCAACCCACTGGTGGATTTGCGTTTCCGGGTAGCCGAGCTCGGCCGTGGAAGGCACGTCGGGCAGCGCGTCGATCCGCTCGTTTCCGAGCACGGCGAGCACCTTGACCTTGCCAGCGGCGATGTTGTCACCCGCCGAGCTGACCGAGGAGCCGTAGATATCGGCCTCGCCGCTCAGGATCGCCACCACGGCAGGGCCGCCGCCCTTGAAGTGCACCACGTCGAAGTTGGCACCCGATTGGGCGATGAACTGCTCCATCGCGAAGTGGGTGGTGGTGCCGAGGCCGGCGGTGGCCGCGAACTTGGGGTTTTCCTTGCTGTCCTCGACGAACTCCGGAAGCGAGTCGATTTCGGAATCGCCCTGCGTCAGCAGGATGTAGGAGACGTAGCCCACGTTGGCGACCGGCACGAGATCGGTGCGCGGATCGAAGGGCAGATCGGGCTGAATGGCCGGGGCGGTGACATAGGCTGATGTTGTCATCAGCAGAGTCAGCCCATCGGGGTTGGCTTGGCTCACCTGTGCGGTGCCCACCATCGAGCCGCCGCCGGGCTTGTTGTCGACCACCACGGGCTGGCCCCACTTCTCTTCGAGGTAGGGCGCAATGTGGCGGGCGAGAATGTCGGTGTTGCCCGAGGGCGAATAGGGCACCACGATGGATACCGTGCCGGTTGGCCAATCCTGAGCCGCGAGCGGTGTTGCGAGGCCCGCAGCGATTGCCAGGGCAGTGATCATCTTCTTCATGAGGTCTCCTCCTCTGTTGTGGCGGCCAGCCCCTTGCGGGCGGGTCTCGCCGGTCTTGTGGTCGTGGCCATGCCCGCCGCCGTCAGCGGGTGGCCCCGGCCAATTCAATTGGTTCCGCTTGGTGCCTCATCTTCGGCATTTGCGGGGGTGGTGCGCTCCGACGCTTGCGCCTCGGAACGGCCTTCAGCACGGGCCTCAGAACGGGCGCGGCGCTTGGCGCGCAGGTTTTCGGAGCTCCAGACGCCCCAGATCAGCACGAGGCCGGTGATTGCCATGATGACGGCGCTTACGGGGCGCTCGAAGAACACCGCGAAATCTCCGCGTGCCAGCACCATGGCCCGGCGGAAGTGCTCTTCCATCAGCGGGCCCAGCACGAAGCCCAGCAGCAGCGGGGCACCGGGGAAGCGGAAGATCCGCATCGCGTAGCCCAGCGCCCCGAAGGCCGCGACCATCCAGATGTTGAGCGGCGAGAAGCCCGAGGTGTAGGCGCCTATGCAGATGAACATCAGCACCGCCGGGTAGAGCAGGTGATAGGGAATTGTCAGCATCCGCACCCAGAGGCCGATCAGCGGGATGTTCAGCAGCAGCAGGATGATATTGCCGACCCAGAAGCTCATGATAAGGCCCCAGAACAGCTCTGGCTCGGTGCTGATGAGGTTTGGCCCCGGCGCGACGCCGTGGATCATCAGCACGCCGAGCATCAGCGCCATGGTGGCGCTGCCCGGCACGCCGAGCGACAGCGTGGGGATGAAGGCGGTTTGGTCGGCGGCGTTGTTGGCGCTTTCCGGCCCCATGATGCCCTCGATGGCCCCTTTGCCGAAGCGCTCGGGCGTTTTGGAGAGGCGCTTTTCCACCGCGTAGGAGAGGAAGGCCGCAATCGACGGGCCGGTGCCCGGCAGGGTGCCGAAGAACGAGCCCATTGAGCCGCCGCGCAGCATTGGCATCCACGAGCGGCGCACGTCATCGCGGGTTGGAACGATGGCTTTCAGCTTCACGCTTTCGGGGTCGATGTCGGCGGCGTTCACGCGGCGGACCGACATGATGATTTCGGCCACGCCGAAGACGCCCATCGCCAGTGCGATCAGGCTGATGCCTTCCAGCAGGCCGAGGCTTCCGAAGGCGAAGCGCACTGTTGCGGTCTGGGTATCCATGCCTACGAGGCCGATCACGATGCCGATTGTGACGGAGGCGAGGCCCTTGATCGCCGAGCCGTCGGAAATGGTGGAGGAGGCGACGAGGCCCATCAACATCAGCGCGAAATACTCCGCCGAGCCGAACCGCAGCGCATAGTCTGCGATGATTGGCGTGAAGAGCGTTAGCAGGACGATCCCGAAGGAGGCCCCGAAGAAGCTGGCCACTGTCGTCATGAACAGGGCGATGCCGCCGCGGCCCTGTTTGGCCATCGGGTAGCCGTCGAGGCAAGTGATGGCATTGGCGGGCGTGCCGGGCAGGTTGAGCAGGATCGAGGCGGTGGAGCCGCCGTAGGTGGTGCCATACCAGATGCCCGCCAGCATGATCAGCGCCGTGGTGGGCTCAAGGTGAAAGGTCAGCGGAAAGAGCATCGAGATTGCCGCGAGCACACCGAGCCCGGGGATCACCCCCACCAGCGTGCCGAGCAGCGCGCCGAGGAAGCAATAGAACAGGTTTTGCAGCGTGAAGGCGACGCTGAGGCCGAGGGCGAGGTTGCCGATAAAATCCATCAGAAGGGCCACCGAAGCAGAGGGATACGCAGTCCGAGCAGGAAGACGAAGACGAAGGGCGCGAAGAGGCTGAGGCCGATGCAGCTGATCGCAAGGCTCACCGGGCGGATCTTCAGATCGGCCAGCGAGGAGATTACGAGGATCGCGACGATGGCGGGGATCAGACCGAAGGGCACGATGATCGCGGCGAAGGCGGCGATGCCGCCGAGAATGAACAGCGGCGAGAAAATTCTGATATCGGGCTGGTGCCCCGGGCGCCGCAGGGCCTGAAGGGCGAGCAGCAGGCCGAGCACCACCAGCACCACGCCGAGGCCTGCCGGGAACATTCCGGGGCCCATGCGGCTGGGCGTGCCCATTGGGTAGTAGGTGACCGAAACGTAGGTTACGGCTGCACCGAAGAGGATGAGCAGGGCCCCTCCCACGATGTCCACGTAGTCGATCCGATACATGCAGCTCCCTCCCGTTTTCAGCGGCTCCTCAGGCTTTTGACCTGCTCCCGACCGCTCTTGGCCTGCCGGTGCCACCCTGCCCCGGAGATCTCCGGCATCACGGTGGCCTGCGCGGGCCTTCCCCTAGAAAAGTCTATGATGTAGCTTTTTGTCAATTGAAAGTTTTTCCGGCCTCAAACCCAAGCCAGAAAGGGGTTTTGCACAGTGACTTATTCCTCCGCTTCCAAGGTGTTGCGGCCAAGAGCGGGGCTGGAACCGGCCAGGCCGGCCGCAATGCGCCGCGCGATCGGCCCCCGCCGGAGCCGATTCGATGCGCCTCTCCCGCACCGTGTTTGGCGCTTACGCGCTACCTCTGTTTCTACCCCGAAAACGCCGGTGCGGAGGATGCGGGCCTGCTCACCCAAGGCTAACCTCTGGTTAAAGCTCGGCAGCATTTGTGCACTATGCCCGACCGGCCCCGGCTGGCACATCGGGGGCATTCCGACACCGCAGGAGAGGCCAGGCCGATGAATGACAGCACGCCAGACAGAAACAGCGCCCGCGCCGCGGTGCATGCCCTGCGCGCCGGGCTGCGCCTGCCGGTTGTTGCCGCGCCGATGTTTCTTGTTTCCAACCCGGCGCTCGTCACGGCGCTGTGCAGCAGTGGCGTGATAGGCTCATTCCCGGCGCTCAATGCCCGCCCGCAGGAAGAACTTTCAACATGGCTGGCACAGGTGGAGGCCGCCCGCGATACCGCGCGTGCCGAGGGCCGCTCCTTTGCGCCCCATGCCGTCAACGTCATCCTGCGCAAAACCAACCCGCGGGTGGAGGCCGATCTTCAGACCTGCATCGACCATAAGGTGCCGTTGCTCATCACCTCGATGAGCGCGCCCGATGCGGTGACACCGCGCATTCACGCCTATGGCGGGCTGGTGTTTCATGATGTCACCACGGTGCGCCATGCCAAGCGTGCCATTCGCGCCGGGGTTGACGGGCTTATTCTTGTTTGCGCGGGCGCGGGCGGGCATGGCGGCCTGCTCAACCCCTTTGCCTTTCTCTCCGAAGTGCGCGCGTTTTGGGATGGCCCGATCATCCTTGCCGGGGCGCTGACCTCTGGCGCGCAGGTGCTGGCCGCCGAGCTTTTGGGCGCGGATCTCTGCTATATCGGGACCCGCTTTATCGCCACCGCCGAGAGCGCGGCGGTCTCCGACTATAAGGATATGCTGGTGGAGGCGGAGGCGGAGGACATCATCTACACGCCCTACTTCTCCGGCACGCCGGCCAATTACCTTGGCCCCTCGATCACCCGCGCGGGCCTTGACCTTGATGAGATCAAGCGGCCGGCTGAGGGCATTACCGGCACGCCGGGCGAGCGCCACCTGCGCTGGAAAGACATTTGGGGCGCGGGCCAGGGCGTGGGAGAGATCACCGATGCCCCGCCTGCCGCCGAGTTGGTGGACAGGATGGTGGAAGAATATCAGGCTGCGCGCGCCGATTGGGCGGCGCGGCTGGAACAGGGTCGCTGAGACCGGGAGGAACGACATGGCCGAGATCGACTACTGCCGCGAGGGCGCTATCGCCCGCATCACGCTCAACCGCCCCGAACGCAAGAATGCGCTGGCGGGCGAGATGCGCGTGGAGCTGCGCCACGCCTTTGACCGCGCCAATGAGGAGGACGAGGTGCGCGTGGTGGTGCTGGACGCCAAGGGCGAGACCTTTTGCGCCGGGGCCGATGTGGACAAGATTCAAAAGCGCGACCCGAAGGGCTCGCGCAATAACCTGCAATGGAACGGGCACCGGCTGATCCGGGCGATTTACAACACAGAGAAGCCGGTGATCGCCTCGGTGCAGGGGGCTTGCGTGGGGCTGGGGCTTTCGATGGCGATGGCCGCCGACTTCATCATCGCCGCAGAGGATGCCCGCTTTTCGGCCATTTTCGCGCGGCGCGGGCTGGCACCGGACACGGGGGCGGTTTTCTTCCTGACCCGGCTGCTGGGGCAGGCGAAGGCGCGTGAGCTGGTCTATTCCACCCGCTTTGTCGGCGCGCCGGAAGCGGAGGGGTTGGGCATGGTCAACCGGGTTGTGCCCGCCGCCGAGCTGGCAGAGGCCACGCGCGCCTTTGCGGAGGAATACACCGAGGCACCCACCTATGCGATCGCCATGGCCAAGAAGATGTTTCAGATGGCGCAGAGCCCGAGCCTTGACCAGTTTCTTGAGCTCGAAGCGCTCACCCAGCCGGGCGTGCACCAGACCCATGACTTCAACGAAGGGGTGAGTGCCTTTCGTGAGAAGCGGGAGGCTAAGTTTACCGGGCGGTGATCCGCCTGCCCCGAGCCCGGATGAGCGAGGGGCGGTGCGCCGCGCTGGCCGGTTTCGCCTATCCGACCTGTGGATCGAAGCGGCCTGGCCCAGGCCTCAACGCGTGGGGATCACCAGCGCGTCTGCCCCGATGCAGCCCTCGGGCAGCACGATCAGCGGGTTGATCTCGGCCCCTTCCAGCCCTTCCCCTTGGGCGGCGGCGAAGCGGGAGAGGGTGACGATGGCCTCTGCCAGCGCGCCAATGTCGGCCTTTTCGGCCCCGCGTGCGCCGTCGAGCAGGGCAAAGCCCTTAAGGCTGCGGATCATCCCTAGGGCCTCATCGCGGGCCACCGGTGCGGGGCGCATCGCGGTGTCTTTCAGCACCTCGGTGTAGATGCCGCCGAGCCCGACCATCACCATCGGGCCGAAGGTGGCATCGCGGTGGGTGCCGAGGATGCATTGGACGCCGCCCGATACCATCTCGTTGACGCTGACGCCGAGGATCTCTGCCTTTGGTGCGGCGGCGCGGGCGGAGGCCATGATGGCTTCGTAGGCGTCACGCACCGCATCGGCATCGGCAAGGCCGACCTTGACCCCGCCCACCTCGGATTTGTGGGCAATGTCGGGCGAGCGGACCTTCAGCACCACCGGGTAGCCGATGGACCCGGCAAGGTGCACCGCCTCCTCGGCGCTCTGTGCCGTTGCGCAGCGGGCAAAGCGCAGGCCCGCCCCGGCGAGAAGCTCTGCCGAGGTCACCTCGTCGGGCCGTGGCGGCAGGGCAACGGGCGGCGGCAGCGCCTTACCCGCCGCAGGCGGGGTGCGCAGAACCTCACCGAGCCGCGCCGCGCCCGCGAAGGCGGCGACGCAGGATTCGGGGTTTTCGTAGACGAGGAAACCGGTGGCTTCGAAGGCTTTGGCGTTTTCGGGGGTGGATTGGGTGCAGATGGCGAAGAGCGTTTTGGGGTAGGCCTGCACCAGCTTTGTCAGCCCTTCGGCCATGATCTTGGGGTCACGGGTGTTGAGCCCGGCGTTGCCGACGAAGAGCATGACCAAGCCATAGGACTCGCTCGCCAGCATTTGCGCGACGGCATCCATGAAGAGCGTCCGGTCGCCAATGGTGGCGGCCGTGGTGTCGAGCGGGTTGCGCCCCACGGCCAGCGGCAGGCTTTTGCGGATTGTGTCGAAGGCCGCCGCGCTCATGGGCGGCAAGTCCATACCCTGTTCGATGGCTGAATCTGTCGACATTACGCCGATGCCGCCGGAGACGGTGATGATGGCGAGGTTGCGATCTGGCGGGAGCACGCCGTTGGCGCAGGTGTAGGTGAGCTCCACCAGCTCGGAGAGCGAGCGGCAGAGGTGCGCGCCTGCCGCCGAGAGCGCCGCGTCGAACACCGCCGCAGAGCCTGCCATGGCCCCGGTGTGGCTGGCGGCCACGTGCTGCCCGGCCTCGGTGCGCCCGGCTTTCAGCACGATCACCGGCTTGCCCGCCGCGCGCGCCACCTCGAGCGCCCGGATCAGCCCGGGCCCGTCGCGGCAGGTTTCGAGGTAGACCACCAGCACATCGGTGTCGGGGTCGCGGGCCATCCATTCGAGGCATTCCGAGGCCTCGACATCGGCCTCGTTGCCGGTGGCCACGAATTTGGAGATGTTCACGCCGCGTGTGAAGATCAGGTTCTGGATATAGCTGCCCACCGCGCCGCTCTGGCTGACCACGCCGACCCGGCCGATCTGCGGGATGCCCCTGTCGAGGGCGGAGGAGAAGGTGGCGAAGATCCTGTCGTTGGTGTTGAAGAGGCCCATCGCGTTGGGGCCGAGCAGACGCGCGCCGCCTGCGCGGATGCGCTCGACCAGCGCGGCCTGCGCCGCCGCCCCCGCCTCGCCCGCCTCGGCAAACCCGGCCGAGAACATCACGAAGCTGCGGACCCCGGCGGCGAGCCCGTCTTCCACCGCCGCCTCCACCCGGCTGGCGGGCACCGCGAGGATCACCTGATCGACCTGCTGCGGGATCGCGCTGATGGAGGCGTAGGCCTTGATGCCCTGCACCCTGTCGCGCGTTGGGTTGACCGGGAAGAGCTGCACCGCCGAGCCCGCTTCGGCCATGTAGCGCAGGGGGCGACCGCCGATCTTGTAGGGATCGTCCGAGGCACCCACGAGGGCGATGGCGCGCGGCTTGAACATGGCGTCGAGGCCGGAGGTGACCTCCGCGCGAGGAGGCGTGATAGGGGCGGTCATGCGGCCTGGTCCTTTTTGTCGGTGCCTGTCAGCACCCGCCCGATCCGGGCATAGGCGCGGCGCAGCTCGGCGGAGGTGCCGAGCCACGGCACCAGCGCGAGCACGCGTTTGATATGGGGGGCGAGCGGGCTTTCATCGGTGATGCCCAGCGCGCCGAACATCTGGATTGCGCCCTTGGCCGTGGCCATTGCGGCATCGTTCACCCGCGTCTTGGCCCGGAAGGCCGCGCGATCAAGATCATTGGGGGCAAGGCCGTGGGCGGCGCGAGACAGGGCGGCGTCGAGCACCGCGCGGCCTTGCAGAGCGGCGCTGTAGAGATCCACCGCCTTGTGCTGCAGGGCCTGAAAATGCCCGAGGCTCTGGCCAAATTGCTGCCGTGTCCGCAGGTGCTCCAGCGTGAGCTCCTGCATGGCCTCGGCGTGGGCGAGCAGTTCGGCGGCGACCACCAGCCGCCCCTCGGCCAGCACCTGCCGGAGCGCCGCCGACACAGCGGGGCCCTCGGCAAGCTGCTCTGCCGTCATGCCCTCCAGCGAGAGCGTTTCCAGCGTGCAGCCATCAACACGAGACCGCCGCGCCGTGGTGCCCGGCACCGCATGGAGCACATCGCCTGCCACCACGAGATGCACCGGCGCGGGCGGCACGTGGAGCAGCGTGCCGCTCAAGTGCCTCCCCTCGCTGCGCAGCTTGCCCAGCGCGAGAGACACCAACTGCCCCTCGGAGGCCAGCGCCTGCGCCGAGGGGCTTTGTGGTGCCACAAGCGCCAGAAGGCGGGCGGCCATGTAGGTGGCGGCGACCGGCTCTGCGCGGCAAGCCCGGGCCAGCCCGCCGACGATCAGCGCCGCCGCGTCCACGCCGAAGCCGAGGCCCCCGGCCTCTTCGGGCAGGGCGCAGTGCAGCCAGCCCTGCGCGTGAAGTTCGGCGACAGGGTTTGCTGCCTCTGGCGTTTTCACATGGCTCGCAACGCTGTCGGCGATCATCCGGGCGGTATCGGCATCGAGCGTGGTCATTGCGCGGCCTCCTTGCCCAGCCCCAGCACCCGCCGGGCGAGGATGTTGCGGTGTATCTCGTTTGCGCCCGAAAAGATGGCCGGCGCGCGGCTTTCGAACCACGTGAAGGCCGGGGCGGGCTGGCCCGGCACGGGGGCCACCTCTGCGACGCCGCCCTGCCCTGCCGCCTCCAGAGTCCATTCGCTGATCCGCTGGAAGGCCTCGGTGGCGGTGATCTTCAGCGCCGAGACCTCGGTGCCGACATGGCCCTCGGTGCTGACGAGATCGGCAAAGCTGCGATAGAGATCCTGCCCGTCGAGCACATCGAACTCGGCCCGCACCAGCCGGTCTTGCCAGAGCCCGTCTTCTGCCAGCCCCGCAGCCTCGACCACAGCCTCCAGCTCGGCCAGTGCCTTGCGCGCCCGGCGCGGCGATCCGGCCCAGATCCGCTCGAAGCCAAGGAGCGAGCGCGCGACCTTCCAGCCGTCATCCACGGCCCCGAGAATGCAATCGGTGGCGACTGTCACCTCGTCGAAGAACACTTCGCAGAAATCATCTTCGCCGCCGAGGTTGCGGATCGGGCGCACGGTGATGCCGGGGGTGACCATGTTGACGAGGACGAAGGTGATGCCGTGCTGCTTGGGGCCATCCGAAGCGGTGCGCAGGAGGCAGAAGCAATGGGTGGCGTGATGGGCTGATGTTGTCCAGATCTTCTGGCCGGTGATGGTGATTGTATCGCCCTCGATCCGCCCGGCGCAGCGCAGTGCGGCAAGGTCTGACCCGGCGCCCGGCTCGGAGTAGCCTTGGCACCAGATCTGCTCGCCCGCCGCGATCTTGGGCAGATACTCTGCCTTCTGCGCCTCGGTTCCGAAGGCGATGATCGCCGGGCCGAGATTGCGCACGCCGCTGTCATGCAGCCAAGGTGTGCCGGCGGCTTCCATCTCTTCGATGAACAGGAGGTGGCGCTCCGGGGTTAGCGCCATGCCGCCCAGTTCGGCGGGCCAGCCCGGGGCGATCATCCCCGCCGCGTGGAGCGCCTTGTACCACGGCATGGTGACGGCGGGCGGCTGGCGCAGGCGCAAGTGGCGCAGCGCCTCGGGGCAACGCTCGGCGATGAACGCCCGCAGGTGGGCGCGAAATGCCTCCTCCGGCATGGCGTTCCAGTCGGGGTTCATGCGGGCACCCTGTAATCGGGGTCGGGGTGCCCTGCGCCGGTGAGGCAACGCCCGGCGTCGAGCACCGTGACGTTGCGCGCCTCTACCCGGGCGCGAAAGCGGCAGAGCCCCGTCTCGCGCCAGATTTCGAAGCGCACCGTCTCTCCCGGAAACACCGGGCGCGAGAAGCGGGCCTCGACGGAGCGCAGCTGGGTTTCGTCATAGTCCAGCACGCCTTCAAGCATTGCGCGCGCCGCGAGGCCCCAGGTGCAGAGGCCGTGCAGAATGGGGCGATCAAAGCCCGCCTTCGCGGCATGGGCCGGGTCGATGTGCAGCGGGTTGCGATCGTTGTTGAGCCGGTAGAGCACCGCCGCCTCGGGGCGGGTTTGGATGTTGACCACCACGTCGGGCGCGCGCTCGGGCAGCTTTTCGGCCTTGGGGGCGGTTCCGAACTCACGCCCGAAGCCACCATCGGCGCGGCAGAAGCTGCTGTGCAGGATACTTGCCACCGGGGCGCCGCTGGCGCGGTCATACATGGTGCGGGCCGCGTGGATCAGTGCGCCCTTTTCGCCCTTGTCCTGCACCGCCTGCACCCGCGCCCGGGCCACGAGATCGCCGGTGGGGGCGAGCGGCTGATGCAGGAAGACCCGCTGCTCGCCATGCACCGTCTTGTGCAGCGTCACCCCCAGCTCGGGCGCGGCCGTCCAGCGGCCGGGGTGGCAGAGTATGGCGGCGAAGGTGGGCACGGCTGCCAGCTCTTTTTCATAGACGAAGCGAAGCTGGTTTGCGTTGAGAGGATCCTGCCCGAAGCCGAGGGTGGCGGCATAGAGCATGGTTTCATCAGCGCCGTAGCTCTGCGCCAGCGGCGGAAACGTCCAGGCTTCGAGGGCGTCGACGTTCAGCATTGGCTCAGATCGCCTCCCAGGGAAACACGTCTTTGGTGCGCTCTGCCGGGGTGAAATTTGCCTTCAGCGCGGCGGGGAGCGTTTCTGCCAGTTTTTCGACCGTCCAGCCATCGGCCCGGTGCAGGGTGCGCACGGGGCGGGGCTGGTTGTAGAGGTAGACCTCGTTACCGCGTGCGCCGAAGATCTGGCCTGTCACCTCATTTGCACCATGCGAGCAGAGGAAGGCCGCGAGCGGGGCGATCTGGTCGGGGCTGGTGGTGCGGCGGCGCTTTTCCCGCTCTTCCTCCGAGCGGCCCGGGACGCTTTCGATCATCCGCGAGAAGGCGTGGGGCGCGATGCAGTTGGAGCGCACGTTGAAGCGGGCCATGTCGAGCGAGATGCCTCGGGAAAGGCCGACGATGCCCATTTTGGCGGCGGCATAATTGGCCTGCCCGACGGAGCCGATCAGGGCGGCGGTTGAGGTCATAAACACCAACGCGCCGCTTTGCTGCGCCCGGAAGTGGGGCGCACAGGCGGAGGCGATGTTGAAGGCCCCGAAGAGATGCACGCGCAGAACGCGCTCAAAATCTTCGGGCTGCATCTTGTGGAAGATCGAGTCGCGCAGGATGCCGGCGCTGTGGATCGCGCCGTCGATGCGCCCGAATGTATCGAGCGCCGCGCCCACGATCCGGCCTGCGCCGTCATGCTCGGCAACGCTGTCGCCACAGGCCACGGCGCGGCCCCCGGCGGCTTCGATCTCGGCCACGACCTCTTGCGCGGGAGAGGCATCGAGCCCTTCGCCGTCGAGCGTGGCGCCGATGTCGTTTACCACCACGGCTGCGCCTTCGGCGGCGAGGCAGAGGGCGATGCCCTTGCCGACCCCGCGCCCCGCGCCGGTGACCGCGATGACCTTGCCTTCGAGTTGCTTGCTCATGTGTTCTTCCGTTTCAGAGTGTCGCTTCGGTGCCCAGCACCAGTGTTGCCTGCGCGGCGAGAACGCCGCCGTTGCCGTGGGCGATTGCCGTTTCTGCGCCTGCCACCTGCCGAGCGCCGCAGGTACCGCGCAGCTGCCGGGTTGCCTCGATCATCAGGAACAGGCCGAACATGCCGGGGTGACAATAGGACAGCCCGCCGCCCGAGGTGTTGACCGGCAGCCGCCCGCCCGGCGCGATGCCGCCCTGCCGCACGAAGGCCCCGCCCTCGCCCTTGGGACAAAACCCGAGGTCTTCAAGAAACAGCAGGGTGGTGATGGTGAAGGCGTCGTAGAGTTGGGCCACGTCGATGTCTTTTGCGGCCAGTCCGGCCATTGCATAGGCCTGATCGCCGGATGCCTTGGCCCCGGTGACCGTAAGGTCTGGCATGTTGGTGATTGCGTGATGCTGCTGCGCCTCGCCGTGGCCGAGCAGGTAGACCGGCTTTTGCTTCATCGCCTTTGCCCGGTCTGCCCGCACCATCACCACCGCGCCGCCGCCATCGGTGACGAGGCAGCAATCGCGCACGGTGAGGGGGGTGGAGATCATCTTGGACTCGAGGACATCCTGCACCGTCAGGTCGCGCTGGTCGAAGGCGGCGGGGTTGAGCTTGGCCCAGCTGCGCGCGGCAACAGCGATCTCGGCGAGATCCTCCCGGCGGGTGCCATAGTCGGCCATATGCTTGCTGGCGGCCAGCGCGTAGCCGGTGATCGGCAGGCGCGGGCGGAAGGGCGCGTCATAGTCGTTCAGGTCGCGCTGGGGCGTGAACTTGCCGCGCTGGCTGCGCTGGGTGGACCCATAGGCGATGACCGCGACGTCGCAGGCCCCGGCCTCCAGCGCCAGCGCCGCATGGGCCGCGAGCGCCTCGAAGGACGACCCGCCGGTGAAGCTGCTGTCCATGTAGCGCGGCGCAATGCCGAGGTATTCGCACAGGGAGATTGTCGGCATTCGGAGTTGGCTTGCGGCGAGGAACAGCCCATCGACATCGCCCAGCGTGAGCCCGGCGTCATCGAGTGCCCGCAGGATGCCCTGCGCCATCAGATCCTGCGGGGTCACCCCTTCGGCCACCTTGCCGAGATCGCTCTCGGCCACGCCGACGATGGCCGTGCCGCCCCGTGTCGTTCCGCTCATTGCATGCCCTCCAGATCGAACACCGGGACCGGCGGCTCTTCGCCTTCGCCCGGGACGAAGCGCAGCACCACGCGGCGGCCGATCTCGGACGGATCGCCCTGTGCGCCCTCGACCCGGCTCATCATCCGAAAGCCCTCGTCCATGTCGATCAGCGCCACCGTGTAGGGCGCGCCCTTTACCGGGTGGGTCAGCGTGATGGCGTGGATCACCCCGCGGCCCGCGCTGACGCGCCATTCCAGCGGCGCACGGCCGCCGAAGGGGCAGACCACGCGCGGCTGCCAGACGGCGCGGCCTGCATCCGGGCTCCACTGATAGGCCAATTGGCCTTCGCGGGCATGGGCCACCCAGGCCGCGCGGGGGGATTGCTCCATCTCGTTCATTCGTCCTCCGATAGCCGCATCAGCACGCGCTGCGACGGGCTATTCCCTTTGGCGCGATCATCGCTGTGCGCGCCTGCCCTCACAACTCGGAAACCGTCACCGTGACATAATCAGCGGTTAGCCTAACTGCCGCTGAAGGAACCTGATCAGCGCCGTATTGAAGCCCTCGGGGTTTTCGATGTTTACCGCGTGGCCACCGTCGATGTCGGAAATGTCCATCCCTGGCCAAGCGGCGGCGAGCTCATCGCGGCAGGGCTGAAAGGCGCGCTCGTGCCGCCCGTTGATCAGCAGCGTGGGCACTTTTGGCTGCGCATCGCGCCCGTAGAGCGAGAGGGCTGGCGCGGTTTCACCGATGAGGCGCAGGTAGGTTTCGATCTCGATCGCGTCGGCCTCTGTTGAGAGCACCGTTTTGATCGGCTCGGGGAATCGCTTGGCATGGCGGGGGTGGAACACTTCGCGCCGCATGGCTTGGCGCCCACCGGCCCGGATGCGTTCGATCCGCCCTTTGCGCAGCACGGTCTCTTCCGGCCCGTAGGCGTTGCGGAAGGTGGTGCGGGAGTTGGTGAACGCCTGCGCCGCGACGCGATCGGGATGGGCCAGAGCGTAGTGCAGCGTCACGCCCGCCCCGAAGCTCTGGCCGCAGAGGCTCCAGCGCTCCACGCCGAGGGCGTCGCGGATACGCTCCAGCTCTGCCACCAGCGCGCTCGGCGCGGCATCGGCCCCCTCGGAAAGTGGCGGCGAGGCGCCGTGGCCGGGTAGATCGACCAGAACGAGCGGGAATTGCTCTGCCAGTGCGGCGCGGTTCAGATCCCACATCCGGCGGCTGGCGAACATGCCGTGGAGCAGGAGCAGCGGCACGGATTTGTGCGGGTCTCCGACCAGTTCATGAAACATGCGCGGCATCTGCGCCCCCTTTGCAGCTTTGCCGCACCCTAGGGCGATGTTGGCCCGGGTTTAACCTCGCAGGAAGTCATGCAACGCAAACCTGCGGTCAGCCCTCTTCCGCGCCGGAGGTTGCCCTTTTTTTCTTGAAGAAGGCGCGGGGCTCTCCCGAGGCATCCAGCAACCAGTCGATGAAATGCTTGGTCTTTGTCGAGACCGATTTCATCGTTGGCCAGATCACGTGGAAGGCCGCCCCGGTGGTGACCGGCTTGCCGAAGGGGCGGATCAGCTTGCCCGCTTCCAACTCCTTGGCGAGCAGGTCCACCTGCCCCAGCGCCAGCCCGAAGCCATGCGCCGCGGCCTGATAGACCAGCAGCGAGCTGTCGAACTCCTGCCCGCTGAGGCCGCTCAGGTCCGTCTCCGACTGCGCTGACCAGATCTCCCACTCCTTGCGCCGGTATTTGGCGTGCAGAAGCTCGGCGCCCGCGCGCTCAGCCTCGCTGGCCAACCCGCCGTGCGCCTCGGCGTAGGCGGGGCTGCACACGACATCCACCGTCTCGTCGAAGAGCTTGCGGCTCTTGGCATCGCGCCATGTGCCGTGCCCGAGCTGGATTGCAACGTCGAGGTGGGTGCCGCGAAAATCCAGCGGCTCTACCGTGGTATCCAGCCGGAAGCGATATTCGGGGTAGAGCGCCTGAAACTCCCCGAGACGGGGCAGAAGCCAGTGCTGGGCGAAGGTCGGGTAGATCCTCAGCTTGATCGTGTTTTCGCTTTCTTCGGAGAGGACGCCGTGGGTTGCCCGCTCCAGCTCTTCAAAAAGCACGCTGACCTCGGCGCCCAGCGTGCGGCCCACGTCGGTGAGCTTGACCGACCGGGCCCCTCGCACGAAGAGTTTTACCCCGAGGTAATCCTCCAGCGTCGAGATTTGCCGACTGATGGCAACCTGACTCACGCCCATGTATTGTGCGGCGGAGGTGAAGGTTTTGTGCTGCGAGGCCACCGCAAAAGCCCTCAACGGATTGAGCGGCAGGTCTCGGTATCGGCGATCCATAAGCGGAGGTTTCCCTTGTCCGACCTCAATGGCGGTATTGTCCCTGAATGGGATGTTTAGACTGCTGCAAAGAAGATGTGAATTGGATGCCCGCCCGATGGATTTTAACCTGACCGACGAACAGCAGATGTTTTATGACACGGTGCGCCGTTTTGCCGAGGCCGAGCTGGCCGAGGGTGCGGCGGCGCGGGCGAATGCCGAGAGCTATCCTTGGGATGTGGCCGCGCGGTTTGCCGAGATGGGCTTGCTGGGCATCACGATTCCGGAAGAGGACGGGGGCATTGGGGGCGGGCTTGTGAACGCCATCCTTGCGATTCAGGCCGTCGCCGAGGTTTGCCCGCGTTCGGGAGACGTGATTCAGGCTGCCAACTTCGGCCCTGTCCGCACCTTCGCCGAATTCGCCACGGCGGAGCAGAAAGAGCGCTACCTTGGCAAGATTCTCGCCGGGAAGGCGCTGATTTCGCTCGGGATGACCGAGCCGGAGGCTGGCTCTGCGGTGACTGACCTGCGCACCTCCGCCACGCCGGACGGCAGCGGCTTTCGGGTGAACGGCACCAAGATTTTTGGCACCCACTCGTCGGAGGCGGAGGTGTTTTTGGTTTATCTGCGCTACGGGCCGGGCGTGGGTGGCATTGGCTCGGTGCTGATTGCGCGGGACACGCCCGGCTTTACCGTCGGCAAGCCCTCCACCTTCATGAATGGCGAGACGTGGTCGCAGCTTTACTTCGACAATGTTTACGTTCCGCAGGAGGACGTGCTGCTTGGGCCGGGGGGCTTCAAGAAACAGATTGCCGGGTTCAACGTGGAGCGGCTTGGCAACTCTGCCCGGGCCCTTGCGGTGGGGCGGCATGCCTTCAACCTTGCCCGCGACCACGCCGCCCAGCGCCAGCAATTTGGCCGCGCGCTTTGCGAGTTTCAGGGCTTGCAGTGGAAGTTCTCGGAGATGGCGGTGAAGCTGGAGGCCGCGAACCTGCTCTTGATGCGCGCCGCCGTGAACGGCGAGCGGGGCCTTCCCTCGGCGCAGGAAACCGCCATTGCCAAGCTCGCCTGCAACGAGGCCGGATTTTTTGCCGCAAACGAGGCGGTGCAGATCCTTGGGGGCCTCGGGTTTTCGGAGGAGAGCACCGCGCAATACGCGCTGCGCCGCACGCGCGGCTGGATGATCGCGGGGGGCTCTATCGAGATTTTGAAGAACCGGATTGCCGAGGGCATCTTTGATCGCCGTTTCTCGCAACGCGCGCCCAACGTTGTCGCCGCCGAGTGATGGCCCGAGCATGTTGAGCAGACCTGAAGCGGAGCTTTTGAAAGCCCTCACCGCACCTCGTGCGGTGGCGCTCGTTGGGGCCTCGTCCAACCCCAAGAAGCTCACGGCCCGCCCGTTGACCTTTTTGCGGCAGCACGGGTTTGGCGGGCGCATCCTGCCGGTGAACCCCGGCAGCGCCGAGGTGATGGGCCTGCCTGCCGCCGCCTCGGTTGCCGAGATCGCGGAGCCTGTTGACCACGCCTATATCCTGCTTGACGCCGAGCCTGCGCTGACCGCGCTTGAGCACTGCGCCGAAAAGGGCATTGCCGTTGTTTCGATGCTGGCTGATGGGTTTGCCGAGGCTGGCCCGGAGGGCGTGGCCCGCCAGCAGCGGGCCACGGCCATCGCCCGAGATGCGGGCATTCTGCTGATCGGCCCCAACTCTACCGGTGTGGTTTCCACCGCCTCCGGGTTTGTCTGCACCACCAACGCCGCTTTCGCCGCGCCCTCGATCATCCGTGGCCACACGGCTGTGCTGTCGCAGAGCGGCAGCGTGATCGGCACGCTCCTGTCGCGTGGGCAGGAGCGGGGGCACGGGTTTTCGACCCTCGTTTCGCTTGGCAACGAAGCCTGCTGCGGTGTGGGCACGCTGGGGCAGCTGCTGCTGGACGACCCGGAGACCCATGCCTTTCAGCTCTTCCTTGAGACCATCCGCGATGCGGAGGCACTGGCGGCTTTTGCACGCGGCGCGCGGGCGCGGGGGAAACCGGTTGTTGCCTATATGATTGGCGCATCCGAGGAGGGCCGCGCGCTTGCCGTCTCTCACACCGGGGCGATGACGGGCGGGCGCGAAGCGGTTTCGGCCTTTTTGCGCGAGATCGGGATTCACGAGGCGGAGCAGTTTGACACGCTCATCGAGGCCCCGCGTGCGCTCGCCCGGGCACCGCTGCCCGAGGGGCGCCCGCGCCGGGCCACGGTGATTTCGACCACTGGTGGCGGCGGCGCGATGGTGATTGACCAACTGGCCGCGCGCGGGGTTGAGATTGCCGGTTTGAGCGAGGCCGCCCGCGCGGAGCTTTCGGCGCGGGGCATCCCGCTGGGCCACGGCAAGCTGGTTGATGTGACGCTGGCGGGCACGAAATATGACACCATGCGCGCGGTGGTGGACCGCCTGATGTACGACCCGGACACCGGTGTGATCGTCGTCGCTGTCGGCTCCTCGGCGCAGTTCAACCCCGAATTGGCGGTGGCCCCCATTGTCGATGCGGTGCGCGAGGCGCCCGAAGGCGCCGCCCCCGTGGTGGGCTTTCCGCTGCCCCATGCGCCGGAGGGCCTTGCCCTGCTGGACGCGGCGGGCATCCCTGCCTTCTGCAACCTCGAAACCTGCGCCGAAACCGTTGCCCTGTTGCTGAAGGATAGGCCCCCTGCCCTTGCCCCGGCCCCCGCCTCTGCCGCCCCCCTGCCGGAGGCCGCCGCGCAACAGCTCACCGACTTGCCAACCGGGCTACAGTCGGAGGCGACAGCGGGGGCGCTCTTTGAGGCGTTGGGGCTTGCCCGCCCCGGCACCCTGCTGCTCGCGCCCGGCGCGCCGCTGCCGAGCCCTCTTGGGCTGGCCTTTCCGCTGGTTGCCAAGCTCGTTTCACCCGATCTGCCGCACAAATCGGAGGCGGGGGCCGTGGTGCTGGGGATCGAGAGCGAGCAAGCCCTCGCCGCGGCCATCAGCCAGATGCAAGCCTCCGCCGAGGCCCATGCGCCGGGCTACCGGCTTGACGCCGTGCTGGTGCAGGAAATGCACCCCGGGCTTGGCGAGGCGATCATCGGCCTCACGCGTGACCCGCTGGTCGGCCCCGTCGTTACGGTGGGCGCGGGCGGTGTGCTGGCGGAGGTTTACCGCGATGCCGCAACGCGCCCTGCCCCCGTTTCCCTTGAGGCGGCCCGCGAGATGGTTGCTGCCATCAAGGGCTTTGCGCCGCTGCGCGGCTATCGAGGCCATGCGCCGGGCGATCTTGAAGCCCTTGCGCAGGCCGTTGCCGCATTTTCGCGCCTTGCACTGCATCCGCGCGTTGAGGAGGCCGAGGTGAACCCGGTTGCGATCTTTGCGCCGGGATCGGGTGTGTTGATGCTTGATGCGCTGATCCGCCTCGGGGAGGACGCGCCCACGTGAGTTACCTGCCTGCGCTCGCCTGCCTTTACGCGGCATCTGGCATGGCGGGCCTGATCTTTAGCCTGCTGGGCCTGCCGCTGCCTTGGATGATCGGCCCGCTCGTTGCCTCCGGCCTGATCACCGCGACCGGCACCTTGGCTGTGCGCGTTCCGGTCCAGACGCGCCCCTTTGGGCAGATCACCGTGGCCACCTTTGTTGGGGCGCACTTCACCCCGGCGGCGTTTCAATCACTGCTGCAAACCGCGCCGCTGCTCATTTTTGTCAGCCTCTATACTGTGGCAATTTCTGTGCTGGTGAGCCTTGTTCAGCGGCGGCTTTACGGCACCGACGGCGTTACGGCCTTTTTGTCGGTGGTGCCCACCTCGCCGGTTGAGGCGGGTGTGCTGGCCGAGCACCACGGGGTTGCGCCTGCGCCGGTGATCTTTGCCCAGACCATGCGGATTGCGCTTGTTGTCACCCTCTTCCCGATGATGCTCTACCTCGTGGGCGACAGCTCGGTGGCCCTGCCACCGCCGGAGGTGCATCACGGGATTGTCGCCTTCTGCGTGACCCTCGCCGGGGCTATTGCCGGGCCGGTTCTGTTCAAGCTGCTGCGGCTGGCCAACCCCTTCTTCCTCGGTCCGCTCTTCATGGCTGCCGCGCTCTCGGCGCTTGGGCAGCCGGCGTTTGACATTCCTCAGCCTGTCCTTGGCCTTGCTCAAGTTGTGCTGGGCACGTGGCTTGGCTCCTGCTTTACCCGGCGCACCTTTACCGAGCGCAAGAGCCTTGTTAGCTCGGTGCTCGTCACTTCGGCGCTGCTGCTGGCGCTCTGCGCCTGCGGGGCCTGGCTGGCCAGCCGCGTTTTGGGCGCGGCCTTTCCCACCATGGTGCTCGGCTTTGCGCCGGGCGGCACCACCGAAATGGCGCTGACGGCGGGTATTCTTGGGCAGGACGTTGCCCTTGTGACGGCCATGCACCTTGCCCGCATCTTTGTCATCATGCCCAACCTGCAATGGCTTACCCGGCTGACCAGCCGCGCGGGCCGCAAGAACGACGCGCTTTGACGCGCCGCAACATCAACAGGAGACACCCATGCCCCGTGCCTTTGAAGGCCTCAAGGTTATCGACGCGACCCATGTTCTGGCTGGCCCCTTTGCCGCCTATCAGCTTGCCGTGCTGGGCGCTGACGTGATCAAGATTGACCATCCCGATGAGCCCGATCAGGTGCGCCAGCAGGGCCCGGACAAGGAGCTGAATGCCGCCAGTATGGGCACCACCTACCTTGCGCAGGGGGCCAACAAGCGCTCTGTCGCGCTGGACCTGAAGACGGAGGGCGGGCAGGAAGCGCTGAAGGCGCTGCTCAAGGATGCCGATGTTTTTGTGCAAAATTACCGGCCCGGGGCGCTTGAGGCCCTGGGGCTTGGCTATGACGAGATCAGCAAGCTGAACCCCGGTCTTGTATACTGCTCGGTTTCGGCCTTCGGGCGCGAAGGGCCGCGCGGCGAGGAAACCGGCTATGATTTCGTTTTTCAGGCGGTTGCGGGGCTTATGGCCCTTACCGGCTCCGAAGAGAGCGCACCGCTGAAGACCGGCGCGCCCGTGGTGGACTATGCCACCGGCTATATGACCGCCTTCGCCATTTCCGCCGCGCTTTTCCAGCGCACGCAAACCGGGCGGGGGCAGCATGTGGACCTTGCGATGTTTGATGCCACGCTGATGCTGATGAGCACCCATATCGCCGCGCTCAACATCGGCGGGAAGCCCCCGAAGCCCGAGGGCAACCGCTTTGCCTTGGCGGGCATCGGGGCCTATGAGACCGCCGATGGCCTGCTGATGCTGGGGGCCGCAAACATGCGCCAGCAGAAGCGGCTTTGGGAGGCGCTGGGGCGGCCGGATATGGTGAAAGCGAGCAATGCGGAGCGGCTTGAGAGCCACGCGGCGGAGGAGGCGGTGCTGAAAGAGGTTTTCCTCACCCGCAGCGCCGATGAATGGCAGGACTTTTTGCGCCAGCATCAGGTGCCGGCAGGGCGCATTCGCACCATGCAGGAGGCGCTTGAGGATCCGCAGCTTGCCACCCGGGGGCTGCTGCAGGAAACCCCGGCCCCGTTGGGCCGCGAGGGCACCCATAAGGTGCCGGTTGCGCCTTTCCTGATGTCGGAGGGCAACCCGAGCATCGAGCGCCCTGCCCCGGCCATCGGCGAGCACACAGAGGAGGTTTTGGCGGCTGCGGGCTTTACCCCCGATCAGATAGAGGCGCTGATTGCCTCCGGTGCCGCAAAGCGTGGCCCCGGTTCCTAGAGGTAGCGCATGGGCTTGGCCGCCGATGCGAATGGTGACGGGCCAAGAGCGGGTTGCGGGGTGATGACCTCCCCAAAAGCGGTGAGTTTAGTGGGGCGGGCGATACCGCTAGGGTAGAAGATGTCGGAACTCCCTTCCGCACCGCGGCCTTGCCGACAGCGCCCGCCTTTCCCCTGAGGCGGGCGCCTCTCATTGGGGCGTTGCGTGCAGGGTCAGGTGGCGGCGCGGATGCGGGCGGCGGCGAACTTGAACTCGGGGATCTTGCCGAAGGGGTCGAGTTGGGGGTTCGTGAGGAAGTTGGCCGGTGCGTCGCGGAAGCAGAAGGGGATGAAGAGCATGCCTTGGGTTACGTCGCGGTCGGCGCGGAGCGTGAGGGTGATATCGCCGCGGCGGGTTTCGACCGTCACCTGCTGGCCGCGGGTGAAGCCCATGCGGCCGATGTCGCGCGGGTGCATCGACACCACGGGCTCCGGCTCCTGTGCGTTGAGCGCGTGGCTGGTGCGGGTCATCGCGCCTGTGTGCCAGTGCTCGAGCATTCGGCCTGTCGTTAGCACCAGGGGGAACTCGTCATCGGGTAGCTCGTCGGGGGGCACGAGGTCGGTTGGCACGATGCGGGCGCGGCCGTCTTCGGTTGGGAAGCCCTCGGTGAAGATGACCTCCTGCCCCGGCTCGTCCTCTGCCGCCGCCGGGTAGGTGACGGAGCCTTCGGCCTCGATCCGCTCCCAGCTGATATTGGCGAGCGAGGGCATGAGGGCGGCCATTTCGGCGTAGACCTCGGGCACATCGGTGTAGGACCAGCCGCAGCCGATGCCGTTGGCGACATCGCGGATCAGCTCCCAATCCTGCCGGGCTTCGCCGGGCGGGTCGAGCACCGGGCAGCCAAGCTGCACCTGACGGTTGGAGTTGGTGTAGGTGCCCAGTTTCTCGGCCTGCGAGGAGGCGGGGAGGATGACATCGGCGTGCCATGCGGTTTCGGTGAAGAAGATATCCTGCACGATGAGGTGTTCGAGGCTGGCCAGCGCCGCGCGGGCGTGGTGCTGGTCTGGGTCGGACATGGCCGGGTTTTCGCCCTGCACATACATGCCCTTGATCTTGCCGTCGTGGATGGCGTGCATGATCTCGACCACGGTAAGGCCGCGCACGTGATCGAGCGGGCGGCCCCAGGCATCCTCGTATTTATCAATGAGATCAGCGCTCTCCACCGATTTGTAATCGGGGTAGAACATGGGGATGAGGCCCGCGTCGGAGGCGCCCTGCACGTTGTTTTGCCCCCTGAGCGGGTGCAGCCCGGTGCCGGGGCGGCCGACGTGGCCGGTGATGAGCGAGAGCGCGATGAGGCAGCGGGAATTGTCGGTGCCGTGGACGTGCTGGGAGATGCCCATGCCCCAGAAGATGATGCCGCGTTCGGCCTTGCCGAAGGCGCGGGCGATGGCCTTGATCTCATCGGCGGGGACGCCGCAGATCGGGGCCATCTCTTCGGGGGTGAAGCCTTTGACCTTTTCCTTCAGCGCCTCGAAGCCGGAGGTGTTGGCCTGGATGTATTGCGCGTCGGTCAGCCCCTCGTCGATGATGGTGTGGATCATCGCGTTCAGCAGGGCCACGTCGCGGCCCGGCTCGAACACCACGGAATGGGTGGCGTGGCGCATCAGGCCCTGCTTGCGCGGGTCCATCACGATGAGGGTCGCGCCGTTTTTGGCGGCCTGTTTGAAGTAGGTCGCGGCGACGGGGTGGTTTTGCTCGGGCCGCGCGCCGATGATGATGATGCAGTCGGATTTCTCGGCATCGGTGAAGGGGGCGGAGACGGCGCCGGAGCCGACGCCCTCCATCAACGCGGCCACGGAGGAGGCGTGGCACAGGCGGGTGCAATGATCGACGTTGTTGGTGCCGAAGCCTTGCCGGACGAGCTTTTGGAAGAGGTAGGCCTCTTCATTGGTGCCTTTCGCGGAGCCGAAGCCTGCGAGGGCGTGGCCGCCATCCCGGTCGATGATGGTTTTGAGGCCGCCTGAAGCGCGCTCCAGCGCCTCTTCCCATGTGGCCTCGCGGAAGACTTCCGCAATGCGGTCGGTAGAGAGCTTGGCGTGGGCGTCTTTGGGGGCGTCGTCGCGGCGGATCAGCGGCTTTGTGAGGCGCTCGGGGGAGAGCACATAGTCATAGCCGAAGCGGCCCTTGATGCAGAGCTTGCCCCGGTTGGCCGGGCCTTTGCGGCCCTCGACCTGGATGATCTTTCCCTCTTTCACGCTGAGTTCGGTCTGGCAGCCGACGCCGCAGAAGGGGCAGACGCTTTCAACCTTCTTCTCGGCGTATTCGGTGCGCTTGGTGGCCTCCGGGTTCAGCAGGGTCTTTTCCATCAGCGCGCCGGTGGGGCAGGCCTGGACGCATTCGCCGCAGGCCACGCAGGAGGAGAGGCCCATCGGGTCGGCCTGGTCGAAGACCGGCAGGTTGCCGGTGCCGCGGGAGGCCATGCCGATCACGTCGTTCACCTGCACGTCGCGGCAGGCGCGCTCGCAGAGGGTGCAGGAGATGCAGGCATCAAGGTTGACGGCGATGGAGGGGTGGGAGGCGTCGCGGAAGATGGAGTCGACCGGGATTTCGGATTTCGCGCCGGGGCGGGTTGAGGGGAAGTGGGTTTCGGAGAGGCCCGCGAGTTCGGCCTGGTGCCAGAAGCGGGCGTCCGGGTCTGGCGAGGTGTCGCGCGAGGGCATGTCGGAGGCGAGCAGGTCGAAGACGAGGCGGCGGTTGGTCTTGACCCGTTCGGTGCCGGTTTGGACCTTGAGGCCCTCGGAGACGCGGCGCTTGCAGGAGGCGGCAAGGGTGCGCTCGCCCTCGATCTCGACCATGCAGGCGCGGCAGTTGCCATCGGAGCGATACTCGGGGTCGTCCTTGTAGCACAGGTGCGGGATGGCGGTGCCCTCCCGCTTGGCGACCTGCCAGATGGTCTCGTGGGGGGAGGCGGTGACTTCCTTGCCGTCGAGCAGGAAGGTGACGGAGGCGGGGAGGTCTTTCATCGGGGGGTCTCCAGTTGGAGCGTGTTCTGGAAGGGGAGGGCCACGCCCGGAATCAAGCCGAAGGCGCCGGGCGAGCGCCTGCCCGTCCCGGCGGGCTGGTGCTTTGGTGATGCTTGGGATGACCTTGGAGGGAAGATGACCGCTGAACCATAAAGTGCCACGGTGACACCGTTGCAGCGCCACCCCACGGGCAGGCGCGCGCCCGGCTTGGGGTGCGTTTGTGAGGAGCGGGTGGTGGGCAGATTGCCCACCCTACGGGGGCTCATGCCAGCTCCTCCGGGAAGTAGCGGATGAGGTGGCGGATGGGGTTGCCTGCCGCTTGGCCGAGGCCGCAGATGGAACTGTCTGTCATCACGGTGATGAGGTCGTTCAGGAGGTCCTCGGAGGGTTCATCGCCCGAGAGGATTGCCGCCGCCTTGGCGGTGCCCGAGCGGCAGGGGGTGCATTGGCCACAGCTTTCATGCTCGAAGAAATGGGTGAGATTGAGCACGGCCTCCTTGGCGGAGTCCTCCTGAGAGAGGATCATCACGGCGTGGGAGCCCATGAAGCCGCCGTCTTTCTCGAATTCTCCGAAGTCGAGCGGGCGGTGGGCCTCTGAGGCGGGGAAGATGCCGCCCGAGGCGCCGCCGGGGAGGAAGGCCTTGAGGGTGTGGCCGGGGGCCATGCCGCCGCAGTGCACGTCGATCAACTCTTGCAGGGGGATGCCGGCGGGGGCGAGTTTGACGCCCGGATTGGCGACGCGGCCCGAGACGGAGTAGCTGCGCAGCCCGTTGTTGTCTTGGCCATAGCCCTGATCGGCGAACCATGCCGCGCCGTGGGCGAGAATGTCGGGTACCCAGCTGAGGGTTTCGACATTGTGGTTGAGCGTGGGGCGGCCAAAGAGGCCGACCTCGGCGATGTAGGGTGGGCGGTGGCGGGGGAGGCCGCGCTTGCCTTCGATGCTTTCGATCATCGCGCTCTCTTCACCGCAGATGTAGGCCCCTGCCCCACGCCGGATTTCGATAGGCACATGGGCGAAGCCCGCGTGCTCCAGCGCCTCGACCTCGGCTTTGAGGATCGCCAGCACCGCCGGGTATTCGTCGCGCATGTAGATGTAGATGCGGTCGCAGCCGACGACATGGGCGGCGATCAGCGCGCCCTCCAGCATGCGGTGCGGCTGGCGCTCCAGCCACCAACGGTCCTTGAAGGTGCCGGGCTCGCCCTCGTCACCGTTCACCGTCATCAGGCGGGGGCCTTCGTAGCCGCGCACGAAGCCCCATTTGCGGCCCGCCGGGAAGCCCGCGCCGCCGAGGCCGCGCAGGCCTGCATCCGACATGGTGTCGATGGCGGCATCGGGGGTGATCTCCCCTGCCCTGACCTTTTCATAAACAGCATAGCCGCCGCCCTCGCGGTAGGCCTCCAGCCCCTCGTAATCGGGGATCACCGGGTCGAGCGGGCCGGTGGCGGCTTCGATCAGATTGTCTGGCTTGGCATGATCGACGGCGCGTTTGCCGACCTGCCCGGCGGGGGCACGATCACAGGCGCCGATGCAGGGCACGGGCTGGATGCGGATGCGCTCCGGGTCGGTGCTGGCGCGCAGGGTTTCGATCAGCTTGGCAGAGCCGGCGAGCGAACAGGTGAGCGACTCGCAGACGCGGATGGTGACCGGCGCGGGGGCGGGTTCGCCCTCCTTCACCACGTCGAAGTGGTGGTAGAAGGTGGCAACCTCGTAGACCTCGGCCTGCGCGAGGCGGAACATGTCGGCCAGCGCGGCGAGGTTGGCCGCCGAGAGGTGGCCGCAGCCGTCCTGTATCAGGTGCAGCGCTTCGATCAGCATGTCGCGGCGGCGGGGCATCTCGCCCAGCAGGCGGCTCACCTCCTCCAGCGCCGCCTCTTCAACCTGCCGCCCTTTGGGCTGGCTGGCATCGCGGCGGGCAAACTCTCTGCTGGCCTTGTTCATCGCGGCTGGCTCTCCTGCTATTATGCCCCATTCTATCGCACGGTCCTGCTCCGGGCAAAACACCGCCCCCGACCAAGAAGGCGGCGGAAACGTCACGCCGGGCGGGCGTATCGGAAACAGGCGGTGTGGGCCGGAAACCTGTGGCGAGGGGGCATGGCGCGCGCGGTGGGGTCAAGGCAGTCGATGGTATCGGTGGGGTTGATTGGCGCGGGCGGTGGGCGCAGGCTGGCAGGGGTGGAGGGTGCAATGTTTGGATTGCTGCGCAGGATGTTCGGGGGAAGGCGACAGAGGGCGCCGGAGGCCGCTGAACTTTCGGAATTTTCCGACATGCTGACCCGGGGGCGCGTGCCGCCGCGCCAGAGTGCGGAGGAGCGGGGAGCCGAGGTTGATCGGCTTCTGGGGCGCTTCGCGGTGGAGGCGCTGCGGCGGCCCGGCTGCGTTTCTGGCGATCCGGAGGCGACGTTGACGGCGATGATTGCGCAGATCGACGCCACGCTTTCGGCGCAGATGAATGCGATTATCGGCCATCCGAGGATGCGGGCGCTGGAGGCGGCGTGGCGCGGGTTGGAGGGGCTGGCAAGGCAGATCCCGCCGGGCGGCAAAGTGGTGCTGAAGGTGCTGGATGCGGCGGGGCCCGATGAGATGCTGGGCGCGTCCGAGCAATGGGCCGCATCGCCGCTGAAGGCCCGGCTCTATGATGACATCTATGCCCACCCCGGCGCGGCACCCTTCGCGGTGCTGGCTGTGGATTGCGCCTTCGATCACACCGATGTGCCGCGCCTCGCCGCACTCGCCCGGATCGGGGCGCTCTGCCAGATGCCGGTGCTGACCGACGCGTCGATGCGGCTGTTTGGAGAGGCGGGCACCTTGCCTCCCGCGCTGGAACAGGCCTTTGACGGGCCCGCCCATAACGGCTGGCGTGCCCTGCGCGCCGCTCCGGTGAGCCGCTATCTCTGCCTCTGCCTGCCCGGCATTCGCGCCCGCCTGCCGTGGGGCAATGCCACTGCGCCGGTGGAGGCCTTCTCTTTCGAGGAGGAGGGCCTAGGCTGCTGGAGCAATCCGGCGCTGGCGATGGCGGCCAATATCGCCCGCTCGGTGGCCCGAACGGGCTGGGCGACGGATATTCGCGGAATAGAGAGCGGCGGTGCGGTGGAGGGGGTGCCGGAGCCGGTCGGGGTGGACCCGGAGGCGATGCCGCCGATGGCGGTGGAGGTGGACGAGCGGCAGGAGAGCCAGTTGGCGCGGCTCGGCCTGACCGCGCTGCTCCGCCGCAAGGGCACGTGGCGGCTGTGCTTTGCCGGGGCGCAGAGCCTCGCGGCCGATCCGGGCGGCGGGGAGGAAAGCACGGGCGAGCGGCTTTTAACCCGCCTGCCCTACCTGCTGTGCGCCACCCGCTATGCGCAGCATGTCATGCGCATGGCCGCCGATGCGCCGGAGGGCGAAACGCCGGAGGCGTTCGAGGCGCGGGCGCGCGGGTGGTTTGCCGGGCAGGTGCGGGCGGATATTGGGCAGATGACGGCAGAAGAGATGGCGCGGCATCCGTTGCAGGCGGTGGAGTTTGCGGTTGATCCGGGGCCGCCCGCGACGGCGCGGCTGGTGATGACGCCCGGGCACAGGTTGGAGGGCGGGGCCTCTCGGCTGCCGCTGGAGATCACCCTGCCATTTCGGGCGCAACAGGTGCCGCCGGGCGGCAGACAAAGCATGTAATGCGCCGCGAGGCGCGCGATTGGATCGCGTCTGCCTCGGGCGGGTGGGCCATTGGTGAAGCCCGCCGACTGCCGGGCTAGTGGGCTTTGTCGAAGCTGAGGCTCAGGCCCATTCCCACGGGCGGGTGAAGCTGCCGAGGGCCTCGGCCACCTTGGCTTCGTCGGCCTCGCCGGTTTTCTTCAGCTTGGCCACCAGACCGCGCTTTTTATCTTCCACAACCTCGGCCACCTCGGCCCCGGTGCCCTCAAGCGCGCCGTTGTAGACGCGGGTGATGGCCATTTTGCGCAGGTCGGGTTTGAACACCTTGCCCACCGCTGTCTTGGGCAGCTCAGGCAGGATTTCGAGGTGTTTCGGGTAGGCGGCGCGCTCGTGGATGCGGGTGTTTGCGAAGTCGATCAGCTCTTGTTCGGTGACATTGGCCCCGCTCACCAGCTCGACATAGGCACAGGGCAGCTCGCCCGAGTGGGCGTCGGGCTGGCCGATGGCCCCGGCAAAGGCCACCGCCTCATGGCCAGCCAGTGCATCTTCGATTTCTGCCGGGTCGATGTTGTGACCGCCGCGGATGATGAGATCCTTGGCGCGGCCGGTGATCCAGAGGTAGCCCTCTTCGTCGATCCGGCCCAAATCGCCGGTGCGCAGATAGACATCGTGGTGGAAGAGTTTGTGGTTCTTGTCCTCTTCGGTATAGGTCGAGCCCGGGAACACGCCGGGGGAGGACACGCAGATTTCGCCCACTTCATCGGTGCCGCATTCTGTTGGGCCGTCCGGCGTGTCACAGAGGATTTTCACCTCGGTATAGGGAAAGGGCAGGCCGACGGAGCCAATCTTCTTTTCGCCCGAGGGCGGGTTGCAGGCCACGAGGCAGGTGCATTCGGTCAGCCCGTAGCCCTCGACCACCTCGACGCCGGTGGCCTTTTCGAAGCGGTTGAACAGCTCGACAGGCAGCGGGGAGGAACCGGAGAAGGCGGTTTTGACAGTGGAGACATCGGCATCGACGGGCCGCTGCATCAGCGCCGAGAGCGCGGTGGGCACGGTGATGATGAAGCTGATTTTCCAGCGTTCGATCAATTTCCAGAAATTATCGAACACCCCGTCGCCGCGATAGCCGGCAGGGGTGGGGAAGACGACATGCATGCCGCTGGCGATGGCGGCCATGAAGATGACGTGGCAGGCGAAGACGTGGAACAGCGGCAGCGGGCAGAGCACGTTATCCTGCTCGGTGAAGAGCAGCTCGTGCCCGATCCAGCCATTATAGACCATGCCCGAGACCTTGTGCTGCGCCACCTTGGGCATGCCGGTGGTGCCGCCGGTGTGGAAATAGGCGGCGACGCGGTCTTCCTTGGGGTCGTCGAAGGTGAGTTTGTCGGCGGGTTGTTTGGCCAGCTCTGCATTGAAATCCAGCACCTTGGCGTGGTGGGTGGTGGCCGTCTTCGGGCGGATGAAGGGGATGATGAACTTCTTCAGCCCGGTGACGTAGCGCAGCAGGTCGACCTCGAGCACATGGGTGACATTCGGCGCGTCCTTCACGGCCTCGGCCGCCTTCTGGGCCACGTCGGACTTGGGGAAGCTCTTCATCGTCACCAGCACCTTGGCACCGGTCTGGCGCAGGATGGCGGCGATGTGATCGGGCTCCAGCAGCGGATTGATCGGGTTGACGATGCCCGCCACCGCGCCGCCGAGCAGGGTGACCACGGTTTCATTGGCGTTGGGCAGCAGGTAGGCGACGGTGTCGTTGGGGCCAACGCCCAGCGACCGGAAGAGGTTTGCGGCCTGCGTGGTTTTGGCGTGCAGCTCGTTCCAGCTGAGGGTCTCGGCCTTGGCACCGGGATCGGAGAAGATCTGGTAGCTGAGCGCAGGGCGCGCGCCGTGCTTGGCCTTGGTGGCCGAGATGAAATCGTAGATCGTGGCGGGCATGCCCCGCTCTTCCCAGGTCATCTGGTTTTCGATCGCGCGCAGATCTGCGGTGCTCTGAAAGCTCATGGTCGTCCTCCCCGTCGTGGCGGGCCGTTTTCGGCCTCGTCCAGTGCGGCGAGTGTGAGCGAGAGCCGCGCTGGGATCAAGCGCGATAGGGATGTGACGTGGGGTTGCGGGGAGGCGGCAATGGGCTAGGGCGCAGTGAGCAAGCCGCGGGCACGATCGGCCACGGGGGCCGATTGCACCACAGAGCTATGGGTTGCGCCAAAGGGCACAAGCCGGTCGATCACCGCTTCCATCTCGGACACGTCGCGCACATGGGCACGGGCAACGAAGCAATCCTCGCCCGAAACCCGCTCGCAATGGACGATCTGAGGCGTGGCGTCGATGGCCTGCACCATCTCCTCCATCCGGCCGGGTGCTGGGCGGGCGCGGATCAGCAGGGTGAGCGCGAAGCCGAGGCGCGATGGCGCGACATGGGCGTGGTAGCCGGTGATCACCCCGGCCTCCTCCATCCGGCGGACCCGTTCGGCCACGGCGGGCGGCGACAGGCCGACCCGACGTGCGAGTTGCGCACGTGGCATTCGGGCATCCTCCATCAGCAGCCGGAGAATCGCCCGGTCGGCCGCATCAAGCGTGTAGCTTTCGAAACGACGATAGTTGGCCACTTTGACCGATGAATCCACGGAACTCTCCCCCCAATATCTCTGACCGACCATATCCGGCAAGGTATTTGCCTTCGATACTGCCGCCATGAAAGCCTTACGCCAAGCCCCCGCCTCCATTCCGCCCCACGCCTGGTTTGGCGTGTCGGCCCTGTTCCACTATCTTGGGCCCGCCTTTGCGGTGCTACTCTTCCCCGCCGTCGGGGTGCTGGGCGTGGCGTGGTTCCGCATCACCTCGGCCGCGCTGATCTTCGCCCCCGTCATCCGCCCATGGCGCGTTTTGGCGCGCGCGCGGGGGCGGGAGCTGGCGCTGACGGTGGGTCTCGGGGCGACGTTGGCGGTGATGAACTCGGCCTTCTACCTCGCGCTGGAACGGGTGCCGATGGCGCTGGTAGCGGCAATCGAATTTCTTGGCACTGTCGGCCTCGCGCTCTGGGGACTGCGCAGCGCGCGCAACTGGGGCGCTCTGGGGCTGACTGTGGCGGGCGTTGCGCTGCTGCTCGATCTGCCGGGGCTCTTTGGCGCAGCGCCGGGGTGGCGGGCCGAGCTGGCGGGGCTGGGCTGGGCTGTGCTGAACGGCGGGCTCTTCATGCTTTACGTGGTGCTGGGCCACCGCGCCTCGGAGGGCGGCGCGGCGGGCGGGATCGAGCGGCTGGGCGCGGCCATGTGCCTTGGCGCTGTTTTCGTAATGCCGATCGGATTGCTGCAGGCCACCCGCGCTTTCGGTGATCCCTGGCTGGTGATCGCGGGCGTGGGCGTTGGCCTCTGCTCCTCGGTCATCCCTTACGTCTGCGACCAGCTTGCGATGGCGCGGCTGCCAAGGGCCAGCTTTGCGCTGATGCTGGCGCTCCTGCCCGCGATGGCTGCGGTGATCGGTGCTCTCGTGCTGGCGCAGGTTCCGGGGTGGGAAGAGCTGTTGGGCGTGGCGCTGGTGGTTGCGGGTGTGGCGGTGCACCGGCCTGCGCGGTGACCGCACGACAGATGCGCCGTGACTGCGGAGTTACTCGGCCGCCAGCCCTTCGGTGAACTGGAGCCGGGCCAGACGGGCGTAGAGGCCGCCTTGGGCGACGAGGCTGTCGTGGGTGCCTTCGGCGACGATCTGGCCTTTTTCGAAGACAAGGATACGGTCGGCCTTTTTCACGGTCGCAAGGCGGTGGGCAACGATCAGCGTCGTGCGCTCTGCCGAGAGGGCCTCGACGGCTTGTTGGACCAGTTGCTCGCTTTCGGCATCGAGCGCCGATGTGGCCTCGTCGAGCAGCAGCACGGGGGCGTCACGCAGGATGGCGCGGGCGATGGCGATGCGTTGCTTTTGCCCGCCGGAGAGCATGGCGCCGCGCTCGCCGACGTAGGTGTCATAGCCCTCGGGCAGCTCGGTGATGAACTCGTGCGCGGCGGCTGCCTTGGCGGCGGCCTCGACCTCGGCGCGGCTGGCATCTGGGCAGCCGAAGAGGATGTTTTCGGTCACGGTGGCGGCGAAGATCACCGGGTCTTGCGGCACGAGGGCGAGCTGGGCGCGCAGGGCCTCGCGCGTGACCGCGTCGAGCCGGGTGCCATCGAGGGTGATTTCGCCGGAGGCCGGGTCGTAGAAGCGCAGCAGAAGCTGGAAGATCGTGGATTTGCCTGCCCCGGAGGGGCCGACGAGGGCGATGGTTTCGCCCGGCTGCACGGTGAAGGACACGCCAGAGAGCGCGGCCTCGCCGGGGCGGGTGGGATAGTGGAACACTACGTCGCTGAAGCCGATGGCACCGCGGGCACGGCCCTCAAGCGCAAGCGGCTCTGCCGGATCTGCCACCGAATCCTCGGCAACCAGCAGCTCGATCAGCCGCTCGGTCGCCCCGGCGGCGCGTTGCAACTCGCCCCAGATTTCAGACAGCGCGGCCACGGCGCCCGCCATGATGCCGGCGTAGATGACGAATTGCACAAGCTCACCCGCCGTCATCACGCCATCGCGCACATCGCGCGCGCCGATCCAGAGCACGCCGAGGATGCCGCAGAACACCACGAAGATGATGATCGCGGTCATTGCCGCGCGCACGGTGATGCGCCTTTTGGCGGAAGTGAAGCTTTGCTCGGTCACCTCGCCGAACTGTTCGCGGCTGGGGGCCTCGTGGGTGAAGGCCTGCACGGTTTGCACCGCCAGCAGGGCTTCGGAGGCGTTGCCGGAGGAGGCGGCGATCCAGTCCTGGTTTTCGCGGCTGAGGCTGCGCAAGCGGCGGCCCAGCACGAGGATGGGGATGATGACCACGGGGATGATGCCGAGCACCATTAGCGAGAGCTTGGGCGTGGTGAAGAACATCAGGATCAGCCCGCCGACGAAGAGCAGGATATTCCGCAAAAACCATGAGGCCGAGGAGCCGATCACCGAGAGGATCAGCGTGGTATCGGTGGTGATGCGCGAGAGCACCTCGCCGGTCATCAGCTTTTCGTAATAGGCCGGGCTCATGCCGATCATCCGGTTGAACACGGCTTTGCGGATGTCGGCCACCACGCGCTCGCCCAGCCGTGTGACCAGCCAGTAGCGCAGCGCGGTGCCGAGCGCGAAGATGGCGGCGATGCCGATGGCGGCGAAGAAGTAACGATCGAGCAGGGCAACATCGGCGGTGCCGAAGTTGTCGACCACGCGGCGGGCGGCGAGGGGAAGGATCAGCGAGACGCCGGCGGTGAGGATCAGCGCACCGAGCGCGGCGAGGGCCATGAGCTTGTAGGGCGCGAAGAACGGCGCGAGCGCACGCAGCGCGCCAACGCGGCGCGAGCCGGGGCGATCATCGGGGTTGGTCTGGGGGGCACGCGCCATAGGCTCTCCTCTTCGGGCGAAGGGAGTAACGGGCGCGCGGCTGGGCGGCAAGAGGGGCAACTTGCCGCGCAGCGCCCGCGCGAGGTTGAAACTGTGATGTGCAACGCGGCGCAAATCGGCTTAGGCTCGCTTTAGAGCGGCGGCAGGGGCAGGAGAACGGCAATGGCGATGAGATGGCAAACCGGGCTTGGGCTGGCAACGGCGGCGGTGCTGCTGTGGGGCTGTGGCGGTGGCAGCGGGCGGATCGACGCGCCGGAGGGCGCAACGGTGCCCGCGCTGGTGCAGGGCGAGCGCGCGACAGTGACACATGTGAGTGCCAGCCGCGCTCCGGGGATTCCGCGTGGCTTTGGTGATCTGGACCCGCATGAGTGGTCTGGCCCCTCCCCTGCCAACTTTCAGGTGCATGGCATCGACGCCGCCCGCTATCAGGGCGAGATTGACTGGACACCGGCGCGGCAGGCGGGCGTTTCCTTTGCATGGCTGAAGGCGACGGAGGGCGGCGACCATCTGGACCCGGGCTGGCAGCTCAATGCCGATGGCGCGCGGCGCGCTGGCGTGCCGGTGGGGGGCTATCATTTTTATTACTTCTGCACCGATGCACGGACGCAGGCCGAGTGGTTCGTTCAGAACGTGCCGCGCCGCAAGGGAGACCTGCCGCCGATGCTGGACATGGAGTGGAATCACCTCTCCCCCACCTGCAAGAAGCGCCCGCCGGCAGAGGAGGTGCGTGCCAGCATCCGCGAGTTCTCCCGCATCGTCACCGCGCATTACGGCACCGCGCCGGTGGTTTACACCACGCCAGACTTTTACCGCCGCAACGATCTTGGCCGGCTCCGGGGCACCGAATTTTTCTTGCGGGCGGTCACGGCGCACCCCTCCGAGCATTACCCCGAGGAGCGCTGGAGCTTTTGGCAGTACAGCGGCACCGGGCTGGTGCCGGGTGTGGCGGGCAAGGTAGACCTGAACGCCTTTGCAGGCTCGCGCGCCGAGTGGCGCAGCTGGCTGGCGCGGCGGTTGCAGTAGATCACGAGGGGTGCGCGCCGCGCTGCGGCTGCGTGGCCCGGGCGGATGGCCAAAAACGACTGAGGAAATTTTTGGAGCGGGCGGCGGGAATCGAACCCGCGTCATTAGCTTGGAAGGCTAAGGTCTTACCACTACACAACGCCCGCTCAGCAGTCTCGGGGTCTAAATCATGGGATTTGCATCGTCAAGCCAAGTAGGATCGCCCTTCGTCCTGCCCTCCCCCGGCCGCGCTCAGCCAGCGCATTACCGCTCGGTGCTTCGACTCACCGAGTTGTACCGCCGAATTCGGATCCAACATGAGCCCAAGAGCCTACGGCGACAGGGCGGATGCGATCAGTTTCATTCCGTCCTGAATGCGGTTGGTCGGGATCGTCGAATAGGCGAGCCGATAATGCGACGTATCCGGCGATCGGCGGGCAAAGAAAGCCTGCCCCGGTTCGATGAGAACCGACTGCGCGCGCAATTTCATCGCAAGGCTCGAAGTGTCAATGCCGGGCGGCGCCTCGATCCAGAAAGACGAACCGCCGGTGGCCCGGGGCCGCATTTGGCCAAGGCCAAGCTCTCTTAGGCCGTTCTCCATGATTGCGCGACGTTGGGCATAGACTCGTGTCATCCGGTGAAGCTGGCTGTCGAAATGGCCCAGAGACAGGAAGTAGGCGGTGGTGCGCTGGAGGTGGCTTGGCGGGTGACGCAGCATGACGGAGCGCAACCTGCGCACCTCGCGGATCAACTCAGGCGCGGCCACCATGTAGCCAAGCCTCAGCCCCGGAAAGATCGACTTGGAAAAGGAACTCACGTAGATAACACGCCCGCCCTTATCGAGCGATTTCAGCGCCGGGGCGGGTGAGCTGAGAAACGAGATCTCGAACTCGTAGTCGTCCTCCACGACAAGGAAGTCGTCCTGTTCGGCACGTTCCAGAAGCGCCTTTCGCCGCGCCAAGGGCATCGTGACATTCGTGGGCGCCTGATGGCTGGGCGTGGTGAAGACGAGGTCGCATTCCCGCGGGATGTGCTCGGGCGGCAAGCCCTCGTCATCCACATCAACCGAGGTGACGACAGCACCCTTCTGGTCGAAAATCTTGCGCAGACCGGGATAGCAGGGGTTTTCTGCCACGGTTCTGGGCGCTTGATCCAGCAGGAGATGCGCGACCATCCACAGAGCGTTCTGGCTGCCCATGGTGACGATCAACTCGTCGGGCGTGGCATGAATGCCCCGGCGCGGCAGGATGTGGCGCAGGATGTACTCCACCAGCATCGGGTCGTCGTGCTGGTAGCTGTCGCGTGTGAGGCTGTCGAATTCCTTCCGCCCCATCGCCTGAATGGCGCATTTGCGCCAGTTTGCGTGGTCGAAAAGGCCGGGGTCGGACTGGCCGTAGATGAAGGGGTAGCGGTAGTCGCTCCAGTTGGAGGGACGCAGGATGTCGTCGCGTTCGGGGATGCCCTTGCGGAGGCGGCGTTGCCAGTCGATCGCGGGTGCGGGGCCTTGGGGGCCTTCATGAAAGGTGGGGCGGCGCGGGGCGTTCTCGGCGACGTAGAAGCCCGAGCCGCCGCGGGCGTAGAGATATTCGTTGGACACCAACTCGCTGTAGGCCAGCGTCACGGTGATGCGCGAAACGCCGAGGTGCTGGGCCAACCGGCGCGAGGAGGGCAGGCGCTCGCCCGGGGCGCAGCGGCCGGTGACGATGGCGTCGGCCACAATCTGCTGGATCTGCTGCTGCAGCGTGGCGGTGCTGCCTTGAGGGAGCAGGAAGATTTCCGGCGGAATGGGCACCTGGGGTCTTTCTTTGAAGGAGGCGTTGCGCGGCAGGTTATGCGCGCGCCACCCCCCTCGCAAACCCCTTTTCGGTCAGGCGAAGACCCGGCCCAGTGCCCCGTCGATGGCCTCGGTGATGGTGTCGATGTCATCCGGTGTGGCGATCAGCGCGGGCGCAAGGCAGAGCGTATTGTTCAGCCCCGGAAGGGCCCGCGCGGTGGACCCTATGATGACGCCCTGCGCCATGCAGTCGGCCACAACGGCCTTGACCTGCGCCTCTGGCACCGGCTCCTTGCTGGTGCGGTCGGCCACCAGCTCGGCACCGCAGAAGAGACCCAAACCCCGGACGTCGCCAATGACCCTGTGTCGCTCTGCCAGTGCGCGGAGGTTGTCCATCAGACGGGCGCCCATGGCAGTGGTGTTCTCCAGCAGGCCCTCTTCCTCGATGATCGCCATGTTCTCCAGCGCCGCCGCCGGACCGCCGGTGCAGCCGCCGAAGGTGGAGATATCGCGGAAGAAGCTCATCGGGTCGGCGGCATCATCCTTGAAGCGGTCGAAGACCTCTTCGGTGGTGACGAGGCAGGCGATGGCCGCATAGCCCGAGGCGACGCCCTTGGCCATGGTCACCATGTCGGGCTTGATGCCGTAGTGCTGGTAGCCGAACCAAGTGCCGGTGCGCCCGACGCCGCAGACTACCTCGTCGATATGCAGCAGGATATCGTAGCGGTCGCAGATCTCGCGCACCCGCTGCCAATAGCCCTCGGGCGGGGTGATGACGCCGCCGCCTGCCGTGACCGGCTCGAGGCAGAGCGCGCCGATGGTTTCGGGGCCTTCGCGCAGGATCACCTCTTCGATGGCGTCGGCAGCGCGCTCGCCATAGTTCTCGACATCCCACTGGGCGCGATACTCGAGGCAATGGGGCACCTGCACGAAGCCGGGCGTGAAGGGACCGTAGCCTGCGTTGCGCTCGGGCTGGCCGCCTGCGGAGATCGTGGTGATGGTGGCGCCGTGATAATCGCGCTCGCGGAACAGGATCTTGTGCTTCTTGCCGCCGAAGTGCTTGTGGGCGATCTGGCGGACCATCTTGAAGGCCTTCTCGTTCGCCTCGGACCCGGAGTTGACGTAGTAGACCCGGCTCATGCCCGGCATCTTCTCGACCAGCCGTTCAGCGAAGCGCGCGCCCGGGATCGACCCTGCGCTGCCCGCGAAATAGTTCATCTTGGTGATCTGTTCGGCGATGGCCTGCGCGATGCTGGCGCGGCCGTATCCCACGTTTACCGTCCAGACGCCGCCGGAGACGGCATCGAGATGCTCGCGGCCGCGGGTATCCCACACGCGCATCCCCTTGCCTTCGACCATGACGGTGGGATCCACAGATTCATGCGCCTTGTGCTGGGTCATGTGGTGCCAGACATGGGCACGGTCGGCGCTAACGATATCGCTGAGGTCGTTCGGAGACATGATGCTGTTCATTGCGCGGACCTTTCGGACAGGGGGAGGAATGAGGAGGCACCGATAATCGGGTGCAATCGCTCCCCGAAACCGGCTATTGCCCAAATATTCAACACGTCGGCGGATCCCATAGGGCCAATCCTTTCAATTCAATGAGTCCGATCGATTGGCAGCGTTGAGTAGGACGTTCGGGGCGATGTCTTCTTTGGATCAGTCGCGAGCGTCGGGGCATGGGCCTCAAGAGCCAAAGACGTCTTCACGCGGCAGGAATGCAAAACGACGGAGAGACAATGATGAAAACCTTTGCCAAACTGATGACTGGATCGGCGCTGGTGCTGGCCGCACAGGCTGCCAACGCTCAGGAGCTCACGGTGGGCTACTTCCTCGAATGGCCCATGCCGTTCCTGGCCGCCAAGGCCGACGGTGCCTATGACGAGGCGCTCGGGACAACCGTTAACTGGGTGTCCTTCGAGACCGGCACGGCGATGTCGGCGGCGATGGCCTCGGGCGACGTGCAGATCTCGATCAGCCAAGGCGTGCCCCCCTTCGTCGTTGCCGCCTCTGCCGGGCAGCCGCTGCAGGTGGTCGACGTGGCCGTCAGCTACTCCGAGAACGACAACTGCGTGGTCGCGAGCGCACTGGAGATCGACAAGGACAGCGCCGATGAGCTGGCCGGCAAGAAGGTTGCCGTGCCGCTGGGCACTGCGGCGCACTACGGCTTCCTGCGCCAGATGGACCATTTCGGCGTCGATGTCGGCTCGCTGACCGTGGTGGACATGGCCCCCGCTGACGGTGCCGCCGCATTGGCCCAGGGTGCTGTCGACTTTGCCTGCGGCTACGGCGGCGGGCTGGCACGCATGAAGGAGCATGGCAATGTGCTCCTCACCGGTGCCGAGAAGGAAGAGCTGGGCATTCTCGTCTTCGATGTGACCTCCGCACCTGCGGACTTCGTCATCGAGAATTCCGAGATGGTATCGGACTTCCTGGCTGTCACCGCGCAATACAACGCCGAATGGAGCGCCAACAAGGCCCCCGAGATGCTGAGCAAGATCGCCGTCGAGGCGGGCATGTCGCCCGAGGCGGCCGAGGCTTCCATCTCCACTTTCACCTTTCCCTCGGTGGAAGACCAGCTTTCGGAGAAGTGGCTGGGCGGGAACGCGGCCACCTTCATGAAGGGCGTGGCAGATGTGTTCGTGGAAGCGGGAAGCATCGATGCTGCGCTGGACAGCTACGAGGACGCGGTGAACACCGGCCCGCTCTCGGCTGTCGCCGGCCAGTAAAGCCCAGCCGCTGGCGGGCCGCGCGGCCCGCCAGCACCCGCATTTCCACGAAGGGAACCCGCTCTCATGCCATTTCTCAGCATCGACAATCTGTCCATGCGTTTTGACCTGCCGAGGGGCGGGCACGTTCAGGCGTTGCAGGACGTGTCGCTCGATATCCAGAAGGGGGAGCTGATTTCGGTCCTCGGCCCATCAGGCTGCGGCAAGTCTACCTTGCTGAATATCCTCGCAGGATTTCTGTCGCAGACCGATGGCGAGGTGACGCTGAACGGGCGGCCCGTGACAGGGCCCGGTTCAGAGCGCGGCATGGTGTTTCAGAAAGGCGCGTTGTTCGAATGGATGAACGTGCGCCACAACGTTGAATTTGGCCCCCGGATGAAGGGGATGCCGGAGAACGACCGCAACACAATCGTCGAGAGCCTTCTGGATACGGTCGGCCTGCGCGCCTTCAAGAACAAGGCGGTTTACGAGCTTTCGGGTGGCATGCAGCAGCGCGTGGCCTTGGCCCGCTGCCTTGCCAACGACCCGGACGTGATCCTGATGGACGAGCCTTTGGGGGCGCTCGATGCGCTGACCCGTGAGAAGATGCAGGGGCTGGTGCTGAAGCTCTGGAAGGAGACCGGCAAGACCATCATTCTCATCACCCACTCGGTCGATGAGGCGCTGCTGCTGGGCGAGCGCTTGCTGGTGATGGCACCGCGCCCCGGGCGCATTCACCGCGAATACCGTCTGCCCTTTGCCGACAAGGCCGTGGGCGGCGATCTGCGCAGCGTCAAGGAAGACCCGCAGTTTGGCGAAATGAAGAACGAGATCCTGGGGATGATCTGGGAAATGGAAGAGGAAATCATGGGCGGGGCGGAAAACTGACATGACCGGGCTTTTGATACTTCTTGTCTATGTCGCGCTGTTCTTCGGCGCAGCCTTTGCCATCACGCTGGTGCGCCGCCGGGTGAGGCGGATGCGCGATTTCACCTCGCTCAAGACAGTGACCTTCGGGGATGAAAGCGCGGTGTTGCCGGATCGGGTCGCCTCGGTGCTGTCGCTGGTGGTGGTGTTTCTTGTCTGGGGTGCCTTCACCGGCTCGAAGCTGGTGCCACTGCATGTGCCGGGGCCCTACACCGGGACCACCTCGTTTGAATATACCGCCGAAGCGCCGGACGGCAGCACGGGGGAAGGCACCGTGACCGTGACGGTGCATGACGCGGATGCCTCGGCGGAAGACCCGGCGCCGGGGCCTGCCACGGGCTTTGTCACCAGTGACAGCGCCACGGTTGCGGCCTGGCGGTCGGTGTTGATCAGCGCGCAGCGCAATGATGGCGAGGACGCGCGGATCACCTCCGTGGCGGGCCAGGCCATCGCGCCGGGAGAGACGGTTTCAGTCCCTCATGGCAAGGTGGCGATGACGGCGAAGGGCTCGCTCAATTTCACGCCGGATAAGGGCCTCCAGATGGAGCCGATCTGGATGCCCTCGCCCGAGGCGGTGGTGGGGCAGTTCATCGACATCGCGAAGAACGGCTATCAGAACGTGTCGCTCTGGGAGCATGTGGGCTGGTCGCTCTGGCGCGTGGTCGCAGGCTTCGTGCTGGGCTCGCTGGTTGGCATCCCGCTGGGCTACGCGATGGGCCTTTCGGGCTGGGCGCGCGGCTGGTTTGACCCGATCGTCGAGTTCATGCGGCCGGTGCCGCCGCTGGCGCTGATCCCGCTGGTGATCATCTGGTTCGGCATCGGCGAGCAGGGCAAGATCGTGCTGCTGTTTCTTGCCGCGCTCTGGGTGATGATCATCGCCGCCCGGGCGGGCGTTTCGGGGGTGAACATCACCAAGGTGCACGCCGCCTATTCGCTGGGTGCCTCGAAGTGGCAGGTGCTGCGCCATGTGATCGTGCCCAACTCGCTGCCCGAGATATTCACCGGCGCACGGGTGGCCATGGGCGTATGCTGGGGCACGGTGGTTGCCGCCGAGCTGGTGGCTGCCGAAAAAGGGGCGGGCAAGATGATCGTGGCCGCGTCAAAGTTCCAGGCCACCGACATCGTGATGATGGGGATCGTCATCATCGGGATCATCGGCTTTGCCATCGACATCCTGATGCGCCAGGCCGAGGGCTGGCTGGTGCCGTGGAAGGGCCGCTCCTGACGGCGCCAGCCCAAGGCAGAGCAAAGACAGACGCCACCCTCTGCGGGTGGCGTTTTTCGTTTGCGGCTTGGTCAGACGTGCGATGTCCGGCCGGGGCGCGGGCCGTGCAGAACCGGCGGGGCTGCCCGTGAAACGGATGGTTGGGTGCACCACGGACAAGCCGATGGGTGCGCTGCCCGGTGCTTGGGTGGGGACGGGTTAGATGCCGGGGCCGTTGCCGCGGCCGAAGACGCGATGGGCCTGCGTCCTCTCGCGTGCCGCCTCAGAGCAGCCCTGCGAGTCCTTTGGCGCCGGTGAGGATTGCGGAGAGGAAGAGCACGCCGAGCGCCGCGCTGCGGTAGTGGCCCTCGCCCAGCCGCTCGAAGAGGCGGGTGCCGGCCCATGTGCCGAGGATCATCAGCGGCCATGCGCTGGCGGCGCGCAGGAGCATCTCCCAGCGCAGCACGTCGGAGGCAAGGGCCAGCGACCCAAGCGCCACGCAGGCGGTGAAGGCGAAGAAGAGCAGCAGCGAGGCGCGGCTGACCCGTTTGTCGGCCCCGCGCCCGAGGAAATAGGCCACGGCGGGCGGGCCGGGCATGGCGGCCAGCCCACCCAGCAGCCCGGCCACCGCCCCGGCGGCCACGGCGGGGCCGCGCCCGCCCTTCACGGTGAACCGCGCCAGCAGCGCCACCAGCCCCAGCAGCACCACCACGGCGATGGACAGCCGCAGCACATCGGCCGACAAGCGCAGGGCGAAGAAGGCGCCGATGGGGGTGCAGAGGATGGCCCCGGCGCAGAGCAACCCCAGCGCGCGCTTGTCGACATGGCGGCGGACCTGCAGGAAATCGACGGGGGCGGCGGCGATCTGGAGCATCTGGGCGAGGATCACGGCCTGAAGGGGCGGCACGCTCAGGGAGTAGAGCGGAACAGCAGCAAGGGCGAAACCGAACCCGGTCACGCCCCGCAGAAAACCCGCCGCCAGCGTGGCGGCGGCGAGGATCACGATGTCGGGCATCAGCGCCGCATCAGTCGAAGTTCATAACGATGGTCTTGGACCGGGTGAAATGCTCGACCATGGCCTCCAACGAGGCTTCCTTGCCCTGCCCCGAGCGGCCGAACCCGCCGTAGGAGACGTTGGGCTGGATCGTCAGGTTCTGGTTGACCTGCACGTAGCCCGCATTCAGCCGCGCCGTGCTGTCGAGCGCGGTGGAGAGGCTCGATGTCCAGACCGAGGCCGCCAGCCCGTAATGGGTGGAGTTGGCGAGGTCCATCACCGCATCGTAATCGGACCATGCCTGGACCACGGCGACCGGGCCGAAGATTTCTTCCATCACGCAGGGATGATCGTCCGGCAGGCCGGTGAGGATGGTGGGCTGGGCGAAAAGCTCGGGCGAGAGCGCGGCGTCGCTCGGCAGGGTGCCGTAGCGGTGGACGGAGGCGCCCGGGGTTTCTTCGGCCTTGGCGATATAGCCGTTGATGGTGGCAACCTGCTTGGCGTTGATGATGGTGCCCACATCGGTGGCCTCATCGAGCGGATCGCCGATGACCAGCTTGTCCAGCGCGGCGCCGAGGCGCTCCATGAAGGCGTCGTGCAGGCTCTCGTGCACGTAGATGCGGCTGGCGGCGGTGCAGCTTTGGCCCTGACGGGTGAAGCGCATCCCCGAGATCGCTCCGGCCACGGCCTTGTCGAGGTTGGCATCTTCGCAGACGATCATTGCGGATTTGCCGCCCAGCTCCAGCGAGACGGGGATGATGCGGCCCGCGCCGATCTTGTTGATGGTTTCGCCCACGGCCTCGGAGCCGGTGAAGGTGATCTTGGCCACATCCGGATGGCTGGTCAGCGCGTTGCCGCAATCGGCCCCGGTGCCGTTGACCACGTTCAGCACGCCCGCGGGCAGGTGCTGCATCATCAGTTCGGCAAAGAGGTAAGTGGCAAAGGGGGCCTCTTCGGAGGATTTGACCACCACGGTGTTGCCCGCAACCAGCGCCGGGCCGACCTTGAGCGCGAAGAGCACGAGCGGCACATTCCACGGCACGATGGCCGCGACAACGCCAAGCGGCTCGCGCGTGGTCATGGTGAGCATCCGGGGGTTGTAGGGCACGGTCTGGCCCTTCAGCTCGGAGCCGAGGCCGCCGTAGAACTCGACGATATCGGCGGCCACCGCCACCTCGCCCCGGCATTCGGTGCAGATGGCCTTACCGGTTTCGCGCGCCAGAACCTGCGCGATCAGCTCGGCCTGCGCGGCCACGGCGCGGGCGGCGGCGGCAACGGCCTTGCCACGATCGCGGGCGGGCACCTTGGCCCATTCGACCTGCGCGGCCTTGGCGTTGCTCACGGCGGCGGCGGTTTCATCGGCGTTGCTGGCGGCGGCCTGCCCGATCACCTTGCCAGTGGCGGGGTTCAGCACATCGAGCGCCGCGGCAGAGGGCACGCGGGCGTTGCCGATCAGATTGGTGCGCGCGTAGGCTGCAATGACATCTTCAGGGGTCTGGTGCGGTGTGGTCATGGAAACTTCATCCTCAGGCGCTTGGGGTCTCGCGGCCCCCTTTGGGTATCGCGGGATTGGATCTGTGCTTAGGTCCAATCCATTGTCTTTATGGGTCCGGTTGAACGCTGCTCCTCAGCCCATCCGCTCGGAGGAGAAGCTGCCCGGAGAGGCGGGGAAGACCACCGTTTTGTTGCCGTTGAGGAAGGCGCGGTGGTGGGCATGGGCGTGGATGGCGCGGGCCAGCACGGAGGCCTCCACATCGCGGCCGAGCGAAACGTAATCGGAGGCGCTTTGTGCGTGGGTAATGCGCACGATGTCCTGTTCGATGATCGGGCCCTCGTCGAGGTCGGCGGTGACGTAGTGCGAGGTGGCACCGATCAGCTTCACGCCGCGCTCATAGGCCTGCTTGTAGGGGTTCGCGCCCTTAAACGACGGCAGGAAGGAGTGGTGGATGTTGATGATCCGGCCCGACATCTTTTGGCACATCTCGTCAGACAGGATCTGCATGTAGCGAGCCAGCACGATGAGTTCGGCGCCGGTATCTTCGACCACCTTCATGATGGCGGCTTCGGCCTGTGGCTTGTTGTCTTTCGTGACCTTGATGCAGTGGAAAGGGATGTCGGCATTCACCACCACCTTCTGATAATCCATGTGGTTGGAGATCACCGCGACCACCTCGACGGGGAGCGCGCCGATCTTTACCCGGTAGAGCAGGTCATTCAGGCAGTGGCCGAAGCGCGAGACCATGATGACGACCTTCATCTTCTCGGCCTCGTCGTGGAAGGCGTAGGTCATCTCCATCTCGCTGGCGATGGCGGCAAAGCCGGTGTTCAGCTTGTCCAGCGCCGCGCCCTCTTCGGGCACGAAGCTGATGCGCATGAAGAACTGGCCCGTCTCCTGATCGTCGAACTGGGCGCTGTCGGTGATGTTGCAGGCGTGGTCGGCGAGGAAGGTGGAGATCGCGGCAACGATCCCGCGCCGGGAGGGGCAGGTCACGGTCAGGCAAAACTTGGTCATGTCGGGTCCTGGAGGTCTAGAGAGATGGGCCTGTCGGGCAAGCCGAGCAGGTGGCAATAGGCGGAGAGCGTGTTGGCCAGAAGGCAGGCGATGGTCATGGGGCCGACGCCGCCGGGCACGGGGGTGATGGCCCCGGCGACCTCGCGGGCGGCGATATCGACATCGCCGGTGATGCGGGTCTTGTCCGGGCCGAGGTCAGGCGCGGGGACGCGGTTGATGCCGACGTCGATGACGGTGGCGCCGGGCTTGAGCCAATCAGCCTTGACCAGCCCGGGCACGCCCGCGGCGGCCACGACGATATCGGCCATGCGGGCCAGTTCGGGGATGTTGGTGGAGGATTTGTGCGCCACCATCACCGTGCAATCGGCGTTTAGCAGCAGCCGCGCCATGGGTTTGCCGACAACGTTGGAATGGCCGATGACCAGCGCGGTCTTGCCGCGAAAGTCGTCATGCAGGGTGCGCAGCATCATCATGCAGCCCAGCGGCGTGCAGGGGACGATGGCATCTTGCCCGGTGCCGACCATGCCGACGTTAGAGATGTGGAAGCCGTCCACGTCCTTTTGCGGCGAGATCGCGTTGATCACCTCGCGGGCATCGAGGTGGTCCGGCAGCGGCAGTTGCACGAGGATGCCGTGCACGAGGTTGTCTTCGTTGAGTTGGTGGATCAGCGCCAGAAGGGTTTCGGCGCTGGTGTCGGCGGGCAGGCGGTGCTCGAAGGAGGCCATGCCCGCCTCGACCGCCTGCTTGCCTTTGGAGCGGACGTAGATCTCGGAAGCCGGATCGTGGCCCACCAGCACCACGGCCAGACCGGGGGTTTGCCCGGTCTCGGCCACCAGTTCGCGGACGCGCAGCCCGACGCGGGCACGGACCGCCTGTGCGTAGGCCTTGCCGTCTATCAGCTGCGCGCCCATGGCTCAGAGCGCCTCTGTCAGTGCGGGTACGGCATCGAAGAGGTCGGCGACCAGACCGTAATCTGCCACCTGGAAGATCGGGGCGTCTTCGTCCTTGTTGATCGCCACGATGATCTTGCTGTCCTTCATGCCCGCGAGGTGCTGGATCGCGCCGGAGATGCCAACCGCGATATATAGGTCAGGCGCCACCACCTTGCCGGTCTGGCCGACCTGCAGATCGTTGGAGGCAAAGCCGGAGTCCACCGCTGCGCGCGAGGCGCCAACGGCCGCGTTCAACTTGTCGGCGAGGGTGGAGACGAGGGCGAAGTTCTCTTCGGACCCGATACCGCGCCCACCAGAGACGACCACCTTGGCCGAGGTCAGCTCTGGCCGGTCGGACGAAACGACCTTGTCTTCCACATGCACGCTCAGGTCCGACACAGCCGACAGCGCAACGGCCTCGACCGGGGCCGCCGCGCCGGTGCCGGCGGCATCGAAGCCGGTGGTGCGGATCGACAGCACCTTGACCGGATCGAGCGATTGCACCGTCTGGATCGCGTTGCCCGCGTAGATCGGACGCTTGAAGGTGTCGGGCGAGACCACCTCGGTCACGTCGGTCATCACCATGGCGTCAAGCAGCGCAGCCACGCGCGGCAGCACGTTGCGCCCGGAGTTTCCCGCCGGGGCGACGATATGGGTGACGCCCTGCGCCTGATCGAGGATCAGCTGCGCCACGTTCTCGGCCAGCCCGTTGGCGACGGCGGCATCTTCGCAGACCAACACCTTGGCCACGCCCTCAAGGCTTGCGGCCTCTTCGCCCGCTGCCGTGGGACCACAGACCAGCGCGGTCACGTCGCCCAGCTGCGCCGCCGCAGTGACGGCCTTGGCGGTTGCATCCAGCGCCAGCGCGCCGCCGGCCATTTCTGCCAGTAGAAGTACAGCCATCAGACCAGCCCCTCTTCCTTGAGTTTGCCTACCAGTTCTTCGACCGAGCCGACGGTGATGCCCGCCGCGCGGCCTGCCGGTTCTTCGGTTGCCAGCACCTTGAGGCGCGGCGCGAGATCGACGCCGTAATCGGCGGCGGTCTTCTCTTCGAGCGGCTTTTTCTTGGCCTTCATGATGTTGGGGAGCGAGGCATAGCGCGGCTCGTTCAGGCGCAGGTCGGTGGTGATGACCGCCGGAAGCTTGACAGAGATGGTCTGCAAGCCGCCGTCGACTTCGCGCGTGACGGAGGCCTTGCCACCCTCTACCTCGACCTCGGAGGCAAAGGTCGCCTGACCCCAGCCCAAGAGCGCGGCCAGCATCTGGCCGGTGGCGTTCATGTCATTATCAATCGCCTGCTTGCCGGCGATGACCAACTCGGGGGCCTCATCGGCCACGACCTTGGCGAGGATCTTGGCGACGGTCAGCGGCTCGATATCGTCGCCAGTGTCGGCCTCGACCAGAATGGCGCGGTCGGCACCCATGGCGAGCGCGGTGCGCAGCGTTTCCTGCGCCTTCTTCTCACCGATGGAGACCACGACCACCTCGGTGGCGGTGCCGGCTTCCTTCAGGCGGATTGCCTGCTCGACCGAAATTTCGTCGAAGGGGTTCATCGACATCTTGACGTTGGCTAGATCGACGCCGCTGCCGTCCGGTTTGACGCGGACCTTCACGTTGTAGTCGATCACGCGCTTGACGGGGACGAGGATTTTCATCTGTTGCGTGCTCCTGTTGGTTGCTGGTGGGCGTGACGGTCAGACCTTCACGCGGTCCGATTTCGGGTCATAGAAGGGTTTGAGCGAGGCCTCGGCCCGGACGCGGCGACCGGCGACTTCGATCTCGTAGGTGGAGCCGAGCACATCCTGCACCGACTGACCTGCGCAGGGGACGTACCCCATGCCCATCGCCGCGCCGAGGTGGTGGCCGTAAGCGCCGGACGCGAGGTAGCCGACGATGGCGCCGTCGCGCACGATGGGTTCGGCGTGATAGAGCATTGGCTCCGGGTCGGTCAGCTTGAACTGGACGAGGCGGTTTTGCAGGCCCTCGTCACGCTTGCGCTGCACGGCGTCGCGGCCGATGAAATCCACATCGGTTTTCTTGATCGCAAAGCCGAGGCCTGCCTCCAGGATGTGATCCTCGGACGAGATATCATGCCCGAAGTGGCGAAAGCCCTTTTCGATGCGGCAACTGTCCATCATGTGCAGCCCGCACAGCTTGGCATCCATGTCGCGGCCCGCTTCGCGCAGCACCTCGAAGACATAAGCGGCCATGTCGGTGCTGACATACAGCTCCCAGCCCAGCTCGCCCACATAGGTGACGCGGTGCGCGCGGGCGAGGCCCATGCCGATCTCGATCTCCTGCGCAGTGCCGAAGGGGTTTGTCTCGTTGGAGAAGTCGTTGGGCGACACCCGCGCCAGCAGGTCGCGCGATTTGGGCCCCATGACGCAGATCACGGCTTCGGACGCGGTGGCATCGAACAGGGTTACGCGGAAATCGCCCATGTGGCGGCGCATCCATTCCTGATCGGCCAGCCGCGTAGCGGCGGGGGTGACGACGAGGTAGGCGGTTTCCGACAGGCGGGTGATGGTCACATCCGCCTCGATCCCGCCGGAGGCATTGAGCAGCTGGCTGTAGACGATCTTGCCGACCGGGACCGAGAGGTTGGAGGCGGAGACGTGGTTGAGGAACGCCTCGGCATCCGGGCCCTCGACTCGGATCTTGCCGAAGGAGGACATATCGTAAATGCCGACGTTCTCGCGGATGGCCTTGTGCTCGCGCGCGGCGTTGTCGAACCAGTTCTGGCGCTTCCAGTTGTATTGGTATTCGGGTGTTTGCCCTTCGTCCGCGAACCAGTTGGCGCGCTCCCAGCCCGAGAATTCGCCCATGACCGCGCCCTCGCGCAGCAATGCCTCGTGCAGCGGCGAGCGGCGGATGCCGCGGGCGGTGGCCTTCTGGCGGTAGGGGAAGTGGTCGGCGTAGAGCAGGCCCAGCGTTTCCTTGGACCGTTCGAAGAGGTAGGTCTTGTTGCCTTGGAAGGGCTGCATCCGCGCGATGTCCACATCGCCCAGATCGAAGGGTTTTTCGCCCGTGTCCATCCACGCGGCGAGCGCAGAGCCCGCGCCGCCTGCCGACTGGATGCCGATGGAGTTGAACCCGGCGGCGACCCAGACGTTGTCCATCCCCGGCGCAAGGCCAAGGTGATAGGCGTCATCGGGGGTGAAGCTTTCCGGCCCGTTGAAGAAGGTGTGGATGCCCGCCTCGGCCAGCATGGGCAGACGGTTGACCGCCTGTTCGAGGATCGGCTCGAAGTGGTCGAAATCTTCAGGGAGTTGGTCGAACTCGAAGTCTTCGGAGATGCCGTTCATGCCCCAGGGCTTGGCCACGGGCTCGAAGGCGCCCAGCAGCAGTTTGCCCGCGTCTTCCTTGTAATAGGCGCATTCCTCGGGGACGCGCAGGGTGGGCAGCTGGGTGAGGCCGGGGATGGTGTCGGTGACGATGTAGAAGTGCTCGCAGGCGTGGAGGGGCACGTTGACGCCCATCTGGCGGCCAACCTCGTGGCCCCACATGCCAGCGCAGTTGACGACCATCTCGCATTCGATGGTGCCGCTCTCGCCGCTCTCGGCCTGCCAGGACACGCTGTTGATGCGGCGCCCATCGCGGCCGAAGCCCGTGACCTTGGTGCGCTCGATCACCTGCGCGCCGCGCATCTTGGCGCCTTTGGCCAGCGCCAGTGCGATGTTCGCCGGATCACCTTGGCCATCCTTGTCGAGGTAGACGGCGGCCTTCACGTCATCGACGTTGACATGGGGGTAGCGGGTTTTCAGCTCGGACGGGCTGATCTCTTCGACCTCGACGCCGAAGGCGCGGGCCATCGACGCCTGCCGCAGGATCTCTTCGCGGCGCTCGTCCGACAGGGCCACGGTGATGGAGCCGTTGCGGCGGAAGCCGGTTGCAACGCCGGTTTCCTCTTCGAGCTGGCCGTAGAGCTCTTGGCTATATTTCGCCAGCTTGGTCATGTTCTTGGTGGCGCGCAGTTGGGCGATGAGGCCTGCCGCGTGCCATGTGGTGCCGGAGGTGAGCTGCTTGCGTTCGAGCAGCACCACGTCTTTCCAGCCGAGTTGTGTGAGGTGATAGGCCACGGAGCAGCCGATCACACCGCCGCCGACGATCACGACGCGGGCGCGTTCAGGGGGGAGAGCCATTGTTAGCGTCCTTTCAGATCGGGGGTCAGGCGCGGATGCGGGCGTTGTCCGCATCCCACAGGCAGGGGCATTCGTTGACCGTGGCGCTCAGCCGCTGGCCATAGACGACCACCTCGACGGTGGCGCCTGCCGGAACGGAGGCATCGAGCATGGCCAGCGCGATGGCCGCATCGACCCGGTGGCCATAGGCCGAGGAGAGCACCACGCCAGCCAGCGTGTCGCCCTGCATGACGCTGGCCATGTAGGGCGCGTCCTGCTGCCCGGTCTCGACCGTCAGCGAGACCAGCCGTTTCGCGGGCGGCTGCGTGGCCTCGGCCAACGCGGCCTTGCCGGGGAAGTCCTGCGGCTTGTCCAGTTTGACGAAGCGGCCGAGGCCGGTCTCGTAGAGGCCGTAGTCGGCGGACAGATCGCCCTTCCACGTCAGGTAGCCCTTTTCGATGCGCATGGAGTTCAGCGCATACATCCCGAAGGGCGCGGCGCCCGCGTCGCGGATCGCGGCATAGACGGCGGCGGCATCCTCGGGGGCGCAATGCACCTCCCAGCCCAGCTCGCCGGCGAAGGAGACGCGGGCCAGCATCGCGGGCTTGCCGGCCACGTTTGCCTGCTGGTGGGTCAGCCAGCCGAGGGTCAGATCGGCATCGGAAAGCCCGGCGAGCACCTCGCGCGATTTTGGCCCGGTGACCAGCATGGCCACCACGTCGCGGGTCTTGTCGGTGATCGTCACCGTCTCGGGCATGGCGGCGCGCAGGATCTCGCCATCGTGCCAAAGCGCCACGGCGGCGGTCATCAAGGTGAAATCATCCTCGCCGTGGCGGATGCAGGACATCTCTGTCAGCACATGGCCCCGGTCGTCGGCGATGTAGATCAGGTTCATCCGGCCCACCTTGGGCAGGGCACCGGTTACGAGGCCGCGCAGCGCTTCGGCGGCGCCGTCCCCCTTGAGGCCGAAGCGCGAGAAGCCGGCGAGGTCGATCACCCCCGCGCCATCGCGCACGGCCTCCACCTCTTCGCGGACGCGAGCGTGCCACGGGCCGTTCCGATCCCATGTGTGGGTTGCCTCTTCGGAGGTGTCGTCGCCCGCCTTGGCGAACCAGTTGGCGCGCTCCCAGCCGTTGTAGGCGCCCATCTGCGCGCCATCGGCCAGCAGGCGCTCATGGTTGGGTGACAGCTTCTTGTCGCGCCCGGCGGGCCATTCGTGATGCGGAAAGTGCATCGCGTATTCGTGGCCGTAAGTCTCGATCACCTTGGCGGTGGTGAAGCTGGCATCGGCGTGGTCGGTGTAGCGGCGCGGATCGACCGACCACATATCCCATTCGGTGTAGCCATGCATGATCCATTCGGACAGCACCTTGCCCGCGCCGCCGCCCTGCGCGATGCCGAAGGTGAAGCTGTGCGCCTCGAAGGCATTGGGCACGCCGGGCATGGGGCCGATCATCGGCAGGCCATCGGGCGCGTAGGGGATCGGGCCGTTGATGTTGCGCTGCACACCTTGGGAGCCCAGCAGCGGCACGCGCTCCATTGCATCCATGATGTACCATTCCAGACGGTCAAGATCGTCGGGATACAGCTGGAAGCTGAAATCCTCGGGCATCTCCGCGCCCGATGCCCAGCCGACCTGACAGTTGCGCTCATACGGCCCGAGGTTCAGCGAATAGGTATCCTGGCGCAGATAATACGAGCTGTCGACGTCGCGTAGCATTGGCACCTTGCGGCCGTTCTCCTCGGTCCAGGCCCTGATCTCGGGGATCGCCTCGGTGAGGAAATACTGATGGCTCATGACGGTGAGCGGCACCTCGCGCCCGCCGTGCGGCAGGAACCACTCGCCGACGCGGGCGGCGTAGTAGCCGGCGGCGTTCACCACGTATTCGGCGCGAATGTCGCCCTGTTCGGTGTGCACGACCCATTCGCCATTCTCCCGGCTGACGCCGGTGGCGGGGGTGAAGCGGGCGATGGTGGCGCCAAGCGCGCGGGCACCCTTGGCCAGCGCCTGCGTGACCTGAGAGGGGTCGATATCGCCATCGAGCGGATCCCAGAGCCCGCCTTCGAGATCATGGGTTTCCATGAAGGGCATGTGGGCCTGAAGCTCATCGGGTGTGCACATGTCCATTTGCAGGCCCATTTGGGCGGCCATGTCGGCCACGCGTTCGAACTCCATCATTCGCGTGTGGGTGTGGGCCAGCCGCACCGCGCCGGTGACGTGATAATTGATCGGATAATCGACCTCGGCTGCCAGATCGCGATACATCGCCAGCCCGTAGCGCTGCATGTTCATGATGCCGTAGTCGGCGGCGAAGTTGGGGCAGTTGCCCGCCGCATGCCATGTGGAGCCCGCAGTCAGCTCGTTTTTCTCAAGCAGGACGCAATCCGTCCAACCGGCCTTGGCCAAATGGTACAGAGCGGAGGTGCCGACGACACCGCCGCCGATGATGACCACACGGGCCGTGGAGGGAAGAGCCATGATGAAACCTCAGTAGACAGGGGGGGAGATGACCCAGATCGCGCAGGCGGGGTCGTTGTAGGGATTGGCCCAGCGGTATTCGGAGCCCTTGATGCGGAAGCTGTCGCCCGCCTCGATGGTGAAGCGCTGATCGCCGATGAAGATGTCGAGCCGCCCGGAGACGAGGTAAGCGACCTCGGTGGTGGCGCGCTGCTTGGGTTCGTCGAGCGCGCTGCCGGGCAGGAAGGTGGAGTGGATGACCTCGAATTCGTCGGTCAGGTCTGGCGAGACGAGGGATTCGACGAGGCCTTCGTCGCGCTCACCGATCTCGCGGCGGGCGCTCGCGCGGACAACGTGGCCGCGCTCCTCTTCGGGACCGTCGGTGGCCCCGAAGAACATCGAAAGCGGCACGTCGAAGATCCGGGCCATGGCGCGGAGGTCCTTCATCGACGGTTCAGACAAGCCGCGCTCCACCTGGCTCAGCCAACCTACGGACCGGTCAAGCGCCTCCGCCAACTCCTTGAGCGTCAGGTTCCGTGTCGTGCGCAATGCTCTGATGTCGCCGCCAATCATCTAGACTCCGCCGCTTTCGGGGCCGCCGGCTCACGCGGCGGCTGGCTTGTTGCAAGCCCTTCGTGAAAAATAGACCGGAAATTTCAAGGAAGACAAATGAAATTTTCCGATGTTTTTTCATAGCGCGCGGGGAGCGGCGATAATCGAGTAGTTTTTGGTCGGAATTGCCGCCGAGCGTCCACAAAGGAGGCGATGTATCGACTTACCCGGGGGCGGATCAGAATGGGCGTGCAACGCGAAGGGAGGAATCGTCAGCGGCTGGCTTGGGTGATTGAAACAGTCACTCAACGCGGCGGATGATCTCCGGCTTCTCGGATGCGGGATACCTCATTCGTCGTCTTCCCCATACGCGATCATGCGCATTTGAGCATCCGCAGTTCCAGGGCCTGCTCAGCGACAACTTCCCTCAGATCACGGGCCTCAAGGCGCAGATCCTTGACCTCTGACGAAGTTGCCGCACGCGGCGCGTCGCCCGCCAGAGGCTTCTTTCCAGTCTCGAGGAATTCCTTGGATCAGCTATTGTACAAGCTCTGGGCAATGCCTTCACGACGGCACAGCTCGGCAATGCTGTCCTCGCCCTTCAGGCCATCAAGAACCATCCTGATCTATTGAACGTCCGAAAGAGGACGGCGTTTTTCCAGCTCGACCTGCTCAGTTCCGCCCGTGCCTAAAAGCTCGCCACAAGGTTCACGAAGGCGCCCCGCTCATCGTATTCGATGTCGGTCAGATCGCTGGAGACGGAGCCGAAGTTGTAGCCCAGCCCGAGCTTCACGTTCGGCCCGATATGCCGGTAAACCGCGCCGAGGCCGCCGTATTCGGTGGTGCCGGTCTGCTCGAAGTGCATCGCCCGCACCTCCACCAGCGCATCCCAGTTGTGCACGAAGTGATAGCGCAGGTTGGCCACCGCGAGGGTTGCGTTGTTCTGCTCCCAGTCGCTGTCTTTATCGGCGGCGGTCTCGCTTAAGCGGCCGCCCACCTTCACCCCGAGTGTCCACTCTTTGTTCAAGTCGTAGGAGGCTTCGGCAGAAAGCACATGGGTCCGTTGCAGCGCGCCCGGCTCGTCGTCGTTGTCGAGTTGTTCGCCGTAGGTGTCGAGCAGGTAGCGGTAGCGGAAGAGGATGTTCAGCTTTTCGTTGTCGACCGGGCGCAAGGCATAGCCCAGCTGCAGGTCTACGAGGTCGCCGCTCTCCACAATCACCCCCTCGCCCTCGGTGGTCGAGGCATCGAGGCTGAACACGAGCCTGCGCGCATCGTCGATTTCGTGCCGTGCGTCGGCCACGAAGAGGAGGGTCTCGCTGTCACGCAACGAGCCCGAGATCGAGCCGTCCTCCTTACGAAACTCCAGACGCGCTGAGGCGGTGGTCCGCTCGTTCTGATAGGCTACACCGAGGCTCAGCGCATGGCGCTCGAAGTCGCCGTTCACTTGGTCGCGGATCTGGCCGTATTCGAAGGTGCCCGAGTAGGTCAGGTAGTCGGTGTGCTTGTATTGAGCGCCATAGCTCGAGGTGAGCGCCCGGTGCTTGCCGAACATGTCGTAGGTGTTCTCGCCGAAGGCGGTGAGCCCGTCGCCCAGCTCCCGGGTGCCGCCGAAGACGAACTGCCCGTTGTCGCTGCCATCAAGATCCACCCCTGTCAGCTCGCGGTCCGGGTCCAGCTCGTAGCCGAAGTAGGTGGTCTCGTACTCGCCCTTCTCGTGCCGGAAGAGCAGCCGCCCCCCCCTCCCGAGGTCACCATCCGATAGCTCGCCTTCCAGCGTCCAGTTGCGGCCCAGCTCGAAGGTGCCGCCCACGCCGTAGCGGTCGTTTCGGGAGAGGTCGCCCGAGCGCGAAAGGGTTTTCTGAACGTAGCCATAAACCTCGGTCTCCGGGCCGGTGGCATAGGTCAGGCGCACCGCCGCATCGGTGCGGTTGCCGTCGTCGCTGCTGTCGCGACGGTCAAGATGCTCGAGGCCCACGCCAAGGGTCATGCGCTGGCTCAGCGCATATTCCAGCTCAACCCCGCCCTCCTTGTCATGCTCGCCCGCGTCATTCTCGTAGCTGTCGTAGTAGAACGCCAGATCGAGCCGGTCGCTGGCCTTCATGTCGAGGCTCACGCCCCAAAGCTCTTCGTCGTTGGTAGTGTCGTAATCGAGGGTCGAGAAACCCGCGGTGCGCCGCTCGAAGTAGCCGGCAAAGAACCCCTCGGCGCTGAGCCCCAGATCTTGCAGGTCCACGCGCGTGTCGAGCCGGAAGGCTTCGCCATTGCCGCCTGCGCCGGTGGATGTATCGAAGACGAGGCCGCCATCGGTGGAGAGGTTGGAGCTGAAGCCCGGCCCCTCGCTCATTGCATAGTCGAGCGAAACGAAGGTGTTCTCGCTATGCCGCCAGAGCAGGTCCACCCCGGCTGCGCGTTGGTCACCGTCGTCGGTGTCTTCGCTCATCACCGTCACGCCCAGGCGAACCTTGTCGCTCACCCAGCCTTCCACACGCCCGCCATAGGCAAAGGTGTCCACATCGGTGGAGGTTGGCGAATACTCGTAGTTCACCACGAGGTTCACATCGTTGGAGCCACCCGGATCGGTGATGACCAACCCGTTGCCGCTGCCGTAAGACGAAAGCGGCGCAGCCAGCGTCACAACGCCCTGGATGTAGTTGATCTGGTAGTCCTGACCGGCGATCAATCGGCGCGTTTCCAGCACGCGCCCGGTGGAGGCATCGCGGATCTGGATTGTCACCGTCTCGGTGCCGATCCCGATATCCTGCCGCCGCAAGAAATAGACCGAGCCGCCGGTGCCGCGCAGCACGTCACGCTGGGTGATCCGCTCGGGCTGGGCGGCATACACGTCGACCGTTGCACGCGGTTCGCCGTGGCTGGTGGCCGCCGGGGTCTCGTAATGGCCATAAAAGCCGTAGAGCGTGCGTTCGTTACGCAGGTAGCCACCGTTCACATCGGCCTTGAAGTCGCCCCAGGTCAGGTAGCTGTTGTCGCGCTCGACCCGGAGGTAGAATTTGCCCGAGGTAGGCGTGTCATCCACCAGCGTGCTGTCGTCGCCGTAGGTCGGATAGAGGTCATCCGGGTCCACCCGCAGCAGCACCGATCGCGGGTCTCGCTCGTCGAGGTCGCGGAAGATATCGCCGATATCGCCTTCACCGGTGTCGAGTTGCAGCGTGAGCTCGGTGCCGCTGGCGTAGCGGCTGTTGAGATAGCCCGCAAAGCGCCCGGTGGTGTAGGTTTCGCGCTCTTCGCCGGAGACCTCGTTGAAGCCCCATGTCACATCGCCGGTGGCCACGTAGAACCGTTCGGAGCGGGGCACGGTGATATCGCGGACGATATCCACCTTCTGCCCGCCGCCCTGCACCGCTACCTGCACCGGGTAGCGGCCCGGCGGCAGAATGCGCTGCACCACGAAGCGGCCCGAGGCATCGGGGCGGATGGTCTCCCCCATCGTCACCACCCGCGCACCCGGCGCCACGCTGCTGCCCGAAACGGTCACCGCCCCGCCATAGACCCGAAAGCCCTGCCGCGCGGTGGCGTCGGTGCCCTCCTCCACGCCATCCACCCGCGCCCGGCTGTCGGCCGTGTGGAGCGCCAGCGGGGCGGTTTCGTTGAAGCGGCCTTTGGCGTCATAGACCCGCAGCACCGCATAGGCCTCTTCGCCCGGTACGGTCACGCTGGCCGCGCCGTTCACCGCCACGGCCTGACGGCTCGCCAGCCGGGGCGCGCCGCGCGTTGTGGCATCGTAAACGAGGATCTCGGCGCGTTGCACGAAGGCCGGGTAGTTCAGCGCCGTCTGAAGCTGCACCACAGGCCCCAGCGCATCGCCCACGATCTCGAGGTCGAGCCGGGGCGTGACGGTGAGCCCACCATACTGAATGCGCAGGTCGGCCTCCGCCAGTTGCACGTCAGGGCGCGGCACCGTGCGCTGGATCACCGGATCGCCCGCCACCGTGGCCCCGTCAATGGAGATGGCAAAGCCCGCGCCATCTTGCGCGCGCACCGGCAGCGCCACAATTGCCGTAGCTCCGAGAAGCAGGCTGCGAAGACCGAAGTTTCTGACCATGCCGAACATCACTGAACCCTCGCAATCGTCGTTTCGATCTGGAGCTTGTAGCCGCCGCGCCAGCGCTTGCGGATCAGCGCCTCCACCGCCCTCAGGCGGGCGCGCGCCAGATCGGGGCTTTCACTCGCCCGGTAGTAGGTGACCCGCAGCACCGTTGGGGTCTTGCCTATTTGTTTCACCAGCCCGTCCACACCCTGCACCAGCGCCGCAGAGGGCCGGTTGGTGCCGCGCTCGAAGGCCTTGGCCGTCAGGTCCACCTCGACCAGCTTGCCCAGCTTCGCGCCGAAGTTCAGCTCGGTCATGATGCCTGCCGTCAGGCGCATCACCCGCGGGTTCTCGGTGGTCACCCGGTAGCCGGTGGGCAGCGAGCGCTCGTCGAGCTTGAGGGTGAAGTTGGAGCCGATCTTGGCCGGAAGCAGCGCGCAAGGCACGTGGTAGCGGCCAAACTCGTCGGTGGTGATGATATCGCCGCGCACCGTGACAAGGCGCACCCCTGGAATACCCGGCTCGCCCTTCTGCTGCTGCTCGATTACCTCGGGCGCAGTCTGGAACTTGCCCTTGGAGTAATACTCCTGATCGCTCACCACAGCAGGACGGCCCGGAGGTGGATCCTGATAGCCGTTTCCATTCCGGTCATCGAAGACCTTGCCGATCACATCGCCGCAATCGAACACCGGCTCTGGCGCCACGTCGATCGTGGCCTCGGCAGTGTTGGAAACCTGCACGCCCCGGTCATCCAAAGCGAAGGCGATGTTGGTGAACTCCCCTGCCCCTTCGAGCAGCAGAGCCGAAAGGCGAAGGGTGGCCGTTTCACCGGGGGCGAGGTCGATGTCGTCCCAGCGCAGGGTGCGACCACTGACAACCGGGGCAGGCGTCTCTGCCCCGTTGAAGGTGGCGCTGCCGGTCACATAGCGCATGCCGCCGGGGAGCTGGTCCACCAGCGTCAGCCCGCTTTCGCCGGTCGTGTTGTTGTTGGTGAAGGTCACCTCGTAGCGCACGATCGAGCCCGCGCGGAACGGCCCGGCAGAGAGCACGGTTTTCTCGGCCAGCAGGTCTGGTTCCTCTTCAAGCCCCGGAATGCCCGCTGCCGCCGTTACCGGCACGGTCACACGATCGGTCGTGACCTCGGCCACGTTGTCCTGTGCCGGGCTTCCATCCGCGATGTCGAACTCCACGGTAAAGGTCACTGTCCCGGTCCGGCCGGGCAGCAGCACCGCGCCGGGGGCCAGCGTGGCAGTATCGCTCGCGCCATCGAAACCGGTATTGGGGCTGGCCGCCTCGAAGCCGGACACGACAGGCACCGTCACGCTCGAAAGTTCGGCAGGCACAACCCATGCAGCAAGATCGTCGGTAACCTGCACGTTCTCTTGCGTCACGTTGCCCGCGTTTTCGGCCGCGATGGTGAAGGTCACGCGGAAGAGGCTGCCCGCCACCCGCTCGGGCGTGGAGGCCGTCTTCTCGACGTTCAGCGTGTTATCGGGTGCCACGATCACCTGTGTCGGGTCGTTCAGCGCATTGCCGTCGTCATCATCGCCATCGTCCGACATATCCGAAATCGGCAGGCCGCCGGGGTTGGTGCCTGTCGCGGTCGCGGTGTTCTCGATGCCGCCTGCGTCCACATCCTCCTGAGTGAGCGTGTAGACCACCTGCCAGCTTGTGCTCTCGTCCGGCCCGATATCGCCGCCCGCATCAAGCGCGGGGCTGATGCTGTCGGGGGTGAGCAGGGTGCCGTCGAGATTGGTCAGAGTATCTTCCAGCGTCACGCCCGAGAGGGTCACGTTGCCGGTATTGGCCGCCACGATTTCGAAGGTCACGCTCTCGCCCGCCGCCGTTGGTGCACCGGCGATGACCCTCTTCACCGTCTCGATGCCCGGCGCGGCCTCGATGACCAGTTCTGTCGGGTCTACGGCCGGGTTGCCATCGCCCGGGTCATCGTCGCTCGAGACATCGCTCACAGGGTCGCCCTGCGGCCCCTCGGCATCAACCGTCGCAAGGTTCGAGATGCCACCGGCGTCCACATCCTCCTGCGTCAGCGTGTAGCTCACCTCCCACTGCCAGCTTTCACCGGGTTCGATGGTCTGGGCGGTGGCATTCGGTCCCACCCGCACCGGTGCCGAAACCCCGGCGCTTATGTCGGTGCCATCGCGCCGTGTCAGCACGTCGCTCGGCTCGGCATTGAGGATACTCACGTTGCCCCGGTTGAAGGCTTCGATGAGGAAGATCACCTCGTCATCCGCCACGGTCCCCGTCTGAGAGATGGATTTGACCACGTCGAGCACAGGCTCGGGGGTGATCTCAACCAGCGTCGGATTGTCGTCGCCGTTGCCATCCACACCATCATCGGAAACGCCGGTAACCAGCGTGCCGCTCGGGTCAGTCGCGGTGACTGTCGCGGTGTTGGAGACCCCGCCCGCGTTCACATCGGTCTGAGTGATCTCATAGGTCGCCGTGTACACCCAAGTTTCGCCCACATCGAGACGGTCGTCTGTGTCGGCATCGCCGGAGGCATAGACGAACGGCGTGGTCAGGAAGGTCGGTCGCCCGGTGGCGATCCGCTCCATCTCGTCGGAAATGCCCGAGATATCGAGCGTCACGTTGCCGGTGTTCTCCACTGCCAGTTCGTAGGTCACGACCGAGCCAACCGTGGTTGCGGGCACGATGGCCGTCTTGATCACGTCAATCGACGGGTCCGCATCGGGGCCTAGTGTGGTGATCTCGTCCACTGCTTCCGAGGTCTGGCCCGTGGTCGTGGTGCCCGTGGCCGAGGCGCTGTTGGTGATCTCGCCTGCGTCCACGTCTTCCTGCGTGACCGTGTAGGGCATGGAGCAGCTCGAGCTGTTGGTCTCGCCCACTGCGATGCTGGCCACGGTGCAGCTGAAGCCCGGCACCATTGGGTCGGTCACCGTCACGTCTTCCAACGTGAAGGGGCCGTTGTTGGTGAGCGCGAAGCCGTAGGTGATGGAGCTGCCGACGCCGCCGAAGGGAGTGGGCGTGGCGGACTTCACCAGCACCAGCTCGCTCGGTACCGCGGGCGCGCTGGAAACAACCGGATCGCTGGTGTCATCCACCCCATCGCCCTGCGGCGTGATCGCCTCGACCGAGGCCACATTTTCCACCTGGCCCGCGTCCATCTCCTCTTGGGTGATGGTCAGCGTGCCGGTGCAGATCTCTGCCGCCCCGGGCGCGAGGGTGGCAAAGCTGCAATCCAGATCGGCCAGCAGCGGGTCGGCCACTTCAACGCTGCTTAGCGTCTGGTTGCCGGTGTTGGTGACCGTGAACGTATAGGTCAGCACGTCGCCCGGCTGGGTGTAGCTGGCGCTGTCGACCTCTTTCAGGATCTCGATCTGCGGGTCGGTCGCCGCCTCGGTCAGCTCGGTTTCGGGCGGGCTGGTCACGATGGTCGGGATGTCACCATAGTCGGTTTGCGCATAGGCCGAGTTCAATACCTCGCCCGCGTCGAGATCCTCCTGCGTCACCTCGTAAACCGCCGAGCATTCGGCCACTTCACCCGCGATCAGGTCGGGGTTGGTGGCCGGGTCAGGGATGAAACAGGCAATCGGATCGGGGAAGTGATCGTCATACACATCCACCTGCCGGGCAAAGGCCACGGTGCCGGTATTGGTGACGGTGAAGTTGTAGGTGATCAGGTCGCCCACCTCGGCAAACTGGTCGTCCGCGCGCGGGGCACCGCCCGCATCGGTGACGGAGCCAAGGTCTTTCACTATGGTCAGGGCCGGCACGCCATCAAGCGGGATGGTCTCCGACACCTGCGGCGAGTCTGTGCCGCCGCTGCTCGCGGTGGCGAGGTTGGTGGTGCTGGCCAGTTCCACATCTTCCGAAGTGATCGTGTAGGTGCCGGTGCATTCGAGCGTCGCGCCGGGGGCAAGCCCGCCTGCGGGCAGCGCCGGACAGGTCACATCGGGGATCAGGTTGTCGGAGATGGCGACCGGCTCGGTCAGCGTCACGTTGCCGGTGTTCTCCACCGTGTAGGTGTAGCTCACCTCGCGCCCGGTGACGAACTCCTCCGAGGGCAGCTCCTCTGCCACCTTGTCGACCGTCACTGCAGGCAATTGTTGGGCCGGAACCGTCTCGTCATCGGTCACCGGATCGGCATCGCCCGCGCTGGCGGTGGCGCTGTTGAGCACCTCGCCAGCGTCAATGTCGTCCTGCGTGACGGTATAGCTGCCGGTACAGACAACAACCGCACCCGGCGCATAGGGCGGCACCGGGCAGTCGATTGTGCCGCCAGCATCGGTGATGAGCGGATCGTCGATCACGATCTGATCGGTGAGGGTGATGTTGCCGGTGTTCTCGACAGTGAACTCGTAGTCCAGCACATCGCCCACGGCATCAAAGGTCGGTCCGCCCGCGGCGAGCGCCTTGCTCATGTCGATGGCGGGGGCAGGGGCGATCTCGTTCACCGCCGGCGTGTCCGTCGGGTCCTGCACCCCTGCCCCGCCCGGCGAAGTCGCCGAGCCGGTGGCCACGTTCTGCACGCCGCCCGCATCAATATCATCCTGCGTCAGCACGTAGGTCGCGGTGTAGCTCGCCACTTCGTCCACCTGAAGCGTGCCCTCGCCGGAACCGAGCGTAGCGCCCGCGAATGTGGGGCCGGAGGCCAGCGTCAGCGGGGTGCTGTCGAGCCGGGTGAGACCATCGTCGGTCACCGCCACATCGGTGAGGGTCACGTTGCCGGTGTTCTCAACCGTGATGGTGAAAGTCACCACCTCGCCCACTTCCTCGGCCGGTATCGTCACCGCTTTCAGCGTTTCCACCGCAGGCGCTTCGGGGATGGCAAAGGGCGTGGGGCTGCTACCGTTGCCAGCGCCGTTGTCGGACACGTCGCTCACCGGGTCGCCATCCGGCGCGGTGCCGGTGGCGGTGGCCGAGTTCACCAGCCCGCCCGCGTCGATATCCTCCTGGGTCAGCACATGGCTCACCTCGTAGGTCCAGACCTCGCCGGGCGATAGCTCCGCGCCGTCGCCCTCGGTCAAAACTGGCGTGGGCGCGGGGGCGATGTCGGTGGCATCCTGCCGCCGAAGCGTGTCGGCTAGCGAGACCCCTGTCAGGGTCACGTTGCCAGTGTTCTCCACCGTGATCTCGAAGGTCACGGTGCTGTTGAGCGTGGTGCCGGGTGTGCCCTGCACCTGCTTGATCACTTCCAGTTCCGGCTGGTCGGGCGCGACGGTGACCACCTCGTCATCACTGGCCGTTGGCGTGCTGCCATCGGGGCTGTCCGCAGTGAGGCTGACGGCATTGGTCAGGTCATTGCCCGCGTCGATATCGGCCTGCGTCACCTCGTAAGTGGCGGTCAGCGTGACGGGCACGCCCGGCTCCAGCGTGGCGATCACGCCGCCGTTCTCAATGGCGAGCGGCGCAGTGCCGGCGGCGCTGGTGTGGGCGTCGGTGAGGGTCACGTCGAACAAGCGTACATTGCCAGTGTTGGTGACGGTGTAGCTGTAGGTGATGGTCTGCCCCTCGACCACCTCGGTCGAGTCGTTGGCTTCCTTTACAACGGCCACGCCGGGGGTTTGCACCGCAGGCACTGTCTCGGTCGCGCCAGCATTGCCGGGGTTGCCCGGATCAAAGGGCGCTTCAGCCGAGGAGACCGAGGCAACGTTGGTTATGCTGCCTGCGTCAAGGTCATCCTGCGTGACAGTATCGGTGCCGGTGCACTCAATGAAGTCACCCGGCAGCAGCCCGCCAGCAGGTGTCGGCTCGCAGGTGATGGCGGAAATACGGTCATCGCTGACAACAGGCGGGTCCGTACCGCTGGCGTTCAGCGTGACGTTCCCTGTGTTGGCCACCGTGTAGGTATAGGTGATCACCTGACCGACAGCGTTGAAGCTGGCGAGGTCAGCAACCTTGTTCAGCGCGTATTCAGGCTCTTGCTCCGGCCCGTCACCGGTGAGCGTGTCTTCCCCAGTCACCGGGTCGCTGTCCGGCGTGGCGGGCTGGGCCTCGGCGCTGGCGGTGTTGTCAATGAAGCCGCGGTCGATGTCGGCCTGCGTCACCGTATAGGTGAACTCGCAGGTTGCGTCCTCCTCGCCCGGTGCAAGCGGGCCAACGGTGCAGGTGCCGGGCACGATGCTGTCGGTCACGTCAATTGTGTCGAGGGTGATGTTGCCGGTGTTCTGCACAGTGATGAGGTAAACAACCTCCTGCCCCACAGCAGAGAAGGCGGCGTCGGGCTCGGTGTCGCGCAGGTCCTTGATCACCGTCACCTCTGGATCATACGCCTCAAGCGGATGGGTCGTGGTGGCGCTGTCGGTCACTGGCGTGCCCGCCGGGTTGGTGGCGGTGACATCGGCAGTGTTTTCCAGTTCCTGCGCGTCAATATCCTCCTGCGTCACCGTGTAGGTGCCCTCACAGACGAGCGACTGGCCCACGTCAAGCGTTACCGGCACCACGGCGGGTGCGGCATCAACCGTGCAGGTCAGCGCCGGAATCCGGGCATCGGTGATCTCGACGCCCGAGAGCGTCTGGTTACCAGTGTTCTCGGTGGTGATCCGGTAGGTGAGCTCATCGCCTTCCGCCGCCGGGTCCGGCCCTGCGATCACGGTTTTTTCGGTGGTCAGCGCAGGCAGCTGCTCGCCGGTGACGGTGACGCTGTCGGCGGGGGAGAGCACCTGCGTCGGAGTTCCGGCAGGGTCAAAGGTGGCCTCTGCCACGGCGGAGTTCGTCACCTCGCCCGCGTCCAGGTCTTCCTGCGTTACCAAGTAAGTGGCAGTACAGGTGGTGGTCTCACCGGGGTCGAGCACGCCTAGGTCGGTGGGTTCACAGCTGATGGTGCCGGTGATCTTGTCATCCTCAACCGTGATCGGCTCGGGAATTGCCGGGGCGATGCCACCCGTGCCCTCGGAGGAGTTCTCGACCGTGTAGGTATAGATGATCGGGTCGTTCAGCGCCGAGAAGCTGGTCACATCGGCGCTCTTCTCGATGGCGAGCGCAGCTTCCACGTTTTCCGGTGTCGTCACAGATGAGGGGTTGGAGGTGGTGCCATCGCTGCTGGCGGTGGCGGTATTGGTGACAGACCCAAGCGTCACATCATTCGCCGTCACGGTGTAGGTTCCGGTGTAAATAAGCTCTTCACCCGGCAGCAGCCCCCCGGCAGGGAAGGTCGCCGGGGTCGTCAAACTAATGTCGTTCGGATCGGTGATCACGTTGTCCGATACCACCGGCTCTGTGGTGATCGTTGTGTTTCCAGTGTTCTCCACCCGGTACTGGTAGGTGATCACCTCGTTTACGGTGAAGGTGTCGTTGGTGATCGAGACAAAGCTCTTTTCCATCAGCATCTCGGGCTCCTGCACGGCCAGCGCTGTCACGCTGTCACTGCCCGCAGGCACAGGCACGCCGCCGAAAGTGGCAACGGGGCTGGCGGTATTGGTGATCTCGCCCGCGTCGATGGCGGGCTGATCGGCCGTCCAGCTATGGGTGCAGGTCACGCTGGCACCGGGCGCAAGCGGCCCCGCGGCGCAGGTGAGACCAGTGCCGATCTGGTCGTCATCCACGGTGATCGGGCCGGGAATGGTGACATTGCCGCTGTTGGTGACGATGTAATCGTAACTCACCTCGTCACCGGGGTCGCGGTAAGTGCTCGGCGTGTTCGGGGTGATCCGCTTGTCGATCGAGAGCTCCGGGCCCTGGTCCGCCAGAACGGTTGCGCTTTCCTCATCCGACTCGACGGTCACGCTGCCCCCCGGCGTAACCGATTGGGTCACCGAGGCGGTGGCGAGGTTCGTCACCTGTCCTGTATCCAGATCGTCCTGCGTCACCGCATAGGTCGCCGTACAAGTGAGCGTGTTTCCCGGCGCACTGACGGAGATACCCGCCGTCGGCGTTGCCGGACAGCTGACGGATACCTTGTCATCCACCACGCTGAACGGGCCGGTGAGGGTCACGTTGCCCTCGTTGGTGATCACGTAGTCATAGGTGATGGTGTCGCCCACGTCGGTGAAGTCCGCACCCGAAGTGGGCGACTTGACCATCGAGATCGCCGGCAGCTGCGCCGGGCCAGAGAGCGTAACGCTGTCGGTCGCAGTGAGCGTGCCATCAGAAACGGTGACAGTGTTGATCAGAGAGCCCCGGTCAACGTCTTCTTGGGTAATCGGATAGCCAACACGCAGCGGGTTGCCGCTGGAGCATTGGGTCACGCTGGTGCCGGGAGGGATATCGGCGAGGGGGCAACTGCTGGCGGTCAGCGGGTCGCTGATGGTGAGGCCCGAGAGCGTCACGTTGCCATCGTTGAACACCTCGAAGGTGAAATACTCGACGCTGGAAACAGCGCCGTAGCTGCCATTGCCGTCCTCTTCTGACTTGACCACGCGAAGTGCCGGTGCGGCATCTTCCAGATCAACAGTTTCGTCATCGCTGGCCACCGGGTCATCCACCCCGTCAGGTGCATCGGCCGTGGCGCTAACGGCGTTGTCCAAGGTGCCGCCCGCGTCGATATCGGCCTGAGTAACGGTGTAGCTGGTGAACAACGTAACGCTGGCCCCAGGGGCGAGGCTGGCGATCACGTTGGAGGGAGAAAAGGTGAGCGTGGTGACGTTGCCGGAGGCATCGGTGTGAGTGTCTGTCAGGGTCACGTCTTCAAGCGTGACATTGCCCGTATTGGTGACGACGTGGCTGTAGGTCACCACGGTGTCCACAGCAACCTCGGTGTCGGCGCTGGCGGTCTTCTCGACGGTGAAAGCCGCACTCCGGGCCGGGCCGGATATATTGGAGGTGCTTGGCACCGGCGCTTCGCCCGGAATGGTGGCGGTGGCGGTGTTCTCCACGAAGCCGCGGTCAATGTCGGCTTGGGTGATCGTGTAGGTGGTGGTGCAGGTGGTATCGTCGGTCGCGGTCACAGCAAGCGTGGCGATGGTGCAGCTGTAGCCCAAGAGCGGGTCGTCCACGACGATGTCGCTCAGGGTCACGGTGCCGGTGTTGGTCACGGCAAAGCTGTAGTTCACCACGTCACCCGCAGCCGCGAAGGGGTCGAGGTTGGCCGTCTTGTCGAGCGACAGCGCGCGCACCTGCGCCGCCGGGTCGGCGGTGACCGTCTCGCTCGCGGTCGCGCTCAGGCTCTCGCCCGTGGGGGCAATGCCGGTGGCGCTGGCGGTGTTGTCGATCTGGCCGCTGTCGAGATCGGCCTGTGTCACCACATATTCGCCCTGGCAGGACACCACGCCATTGGGCGGAATATCGGTAAAGCTGCACGCCAGACCCGGGATCTTGGGGTCGGTCACGCTCGCCGAAGAAATCGTCTGCGCCGTCTCGTTGGTGATCTCGAAGGTATAGGTCACGGTGCTGCCGACCGCGCCGAAGCTGGCAGGGCCGGTTTTGGTTAGGCTCATCTCGGGGGAGATATCGGCTTCGACCGTCGCGGTTGAACTGGGCGAGGTCAGTCGGCCAGCAGGGGCGTCGATGCTGGCGGTCGCGGTGTTCACCACCTCGCCCGCATCCACCTCGGCCTGGGTAACGGGGCTGTAGGTGCCGGTACAGGTGATCGCATCCCCGGGCGTAAGCAGCGCAGGCACAGCCGGGCAGTTGATTGCGGCGATCTTCGGGTCGTCGACCGAGAAGTTCTGGAGGCCGAGCACGAAGAGTGTGTCGCCGGTGTTCGTCACCTCAAAGTCATATGTGATGCTGTCGCCCGCCGCATCGAAGGTCGAGCCAGGCTGCGGCGTCTTCACCAGTGTAAGGCCGGGCGTGCCATCCTGCGGCACGGTCGCCGTGTCGGAGTTGGAGGTCGTCGTGCCATCGCTCGCCGTGGCGGTGTTGGTCACCGAGCCGGCGGTAAAGTCGGCCGGAGTGACTGTATAGGTCGCCTGACAGGTCCGCGACGCGCCGGGCACGAGCGGGGCGTTGCCGCAGTCGATCGGGCCGGGGAATCTGTCATCCGTCACCTCGATCGGGTCGGTGAAGGTCACATTGCCGGAGTTGGTGATCTCGTAGGTATAGGTCACCGGAAGGCCCGGGGCGTAATCCGCCGGGTCCACCGCCTCGGCGGTCTTGGCGAGGGTGATCTCCGGCTGCTGATCGGCGTTAATGGTCAGGCTCGTTTGGTCGCTCTCCACCGGAGCGCCCTGCCCTGTAACGGCATCTGCGGAGGCAGTGTTGGTCACCTCTCCCGCGTCGAGATCGTCTTGCGTCACGAGATAAGGCGCATCCGAGGTGCAGGTGATCGACCCGCCGGGCGGGATGCTGGCATCGGCGCAACTGGCGCTCACCTTGTCATCGGCAATCGTGGGCGTCTCAAGCGTGACGTTGCCGGTGTTGGTCAGCACATACTCGTAGTTCAGCGCCTCACCCACAGCCTCGAAGGTGGTCGCATCTCCCGCAGGCTGTTGTTTGAGGATCTCAAGTCCGGTGGTGATGACGGCGGGCACGGTCACATCGGCCTGCCCTGTCTCGGTCACGCCGCCCACGGTAATGCTGGCCTCGGCGATGTTTTCCACCCCCTCGGCATCGAGGTCTTCCTGCTGGATCCGGTAGTCTGCCGTGCAGGTGATCGACGCTCCCGGTGCCACCGGGCCGGCCGGGCAAATCACCGCATCGCTCACCAGATCGTCGGTGATCGTCGGCGGTGCGGGCCACGTGACGTTGCCGGTGTTGGTGATCGCAATCTCGAACTGGATCAGGTCATCGACCGCATCGAAATCTGCCTGTAGCGCCGATTTGGCGATGATCAATGTCGGCGTTGCCGCAGGGCCATCGAGCGCCACGCTGTCGACGGGGCTGGTCACGGTCGCGCCATTGGGGTCTTCCCCCTCGGCCTCGGCCTCGTTGATCAGCTGGGTGCCGCTGTTGATGAAGGCGTCGATATCGGCCTGCGTCACCGTATACTGCGCGGTGCAGCTCTGGGTGTTGTTCGGCGCCTGCGGCACAAGGCTGGCCATGGTGCAGATCGTGCCAGGGATCCGGTCGTCGGTCACAACGATATCGCTAACCGTGGCATCCCCGTCATTCGTGACCTCGTAGGTATAGGTGATAACCTCGCCCTCGGTGGAGAAGCTGCCCACGCTGGCCGTTTTCTCTATAATAAGAGACGGCTGCAATGCCGCGGGCCCCTCGACCTCCCAGCTATCGGTCACCGCGCCCAGCGAGCCATACTCCGGGTCGCCCTGCGCCTGCGCGATGTTGACCACCTCCTGCGCATCGTAGTCCTCTTGCGTAACCACATATGTTCCGGTGCAGGTCGCCATCTCTTCCGTGCCACCACCGGTCGTTTCGTTGATGGTTGTTTTGTCGCAGGTGACATTCGGGATCTTGTCGTCGGTCACCGTGAGGTTGTTGATGTTCACCGACCCGATGTTGGTGACCTCGTAGGTGTAGGTGATCACCTCGCCAACGGCCGTGAACTCCGTCTTGTCGGCTGTCTTCTCGAACTCGTAGCCCGGCGCGATCGTCCGCAGCGCCTCGTCGCCGAGGCTGTTGCCGCGGGTGAAGTCCCAGTAGTTGTCATTGGGGTCGCTGTCGAACACCTGCGTGCTGGTCTGGCCGCTGGTGAGGATGTCGTTCAGCAGGGTCTGGTTGGTGGAGCTGAACCAGCCGGTGTTGAAGGTGTTGTTGCCGAAACCGGTAGCAAAGCCGAAGCTGGTGGTGCCCGAGTTGTTGGTGATTTCGGTCGTCAGCCCCGACCAGCTGCCTACATTGGTGCCGTTCAGAATGAGGCTGATGTCATTCTGATCGAAGCCGCCGGGCTGAGTGTCGCCGTCATAGGCCGAAAACCGGATGTAAACCTGCGCGATCGACCCGCCAAAATACTCGGTACAGGAGCGAATGCCGCAATCCAGCGGAATCGGATCGTTGATGGTGAAGGGGTTGCCCCGGAAACGCGCGGGCTGGCCGTTGTTCTGGAAGCCGACGAAGGCGCCGTCCGGGTCGGAGAATTGGTAATAGATATTGCCGTTGACGCCCACCATCACGATCACGACACCCCCCGCTTCGGGATAGACCGAGGGAAGCGGAATGCCCGCCCCCGGCACCGTGCTGGTGAAGGTGGTGGCCGAAGCCTCCGATCCCGGTATCAGGGCCGTGACGGCAGCAAGGAGCGATGACTTCAGCAAAAGGTTTCGCAGCGACAAGACACTCTCCCCAATTCAAAACCGTGACCACTCCCACAAAGTCTAGTTGCCGGCAGGGCGGAACAACATAGGGCGCCCACCCCCACCTCCGGTTGAGCCGGCGGTGTATCCCCTTTGCCACAAGGGCGCCGGAGCCCCCCCCTCCGACCGGGGATGGTGAGCGTGGGAAGGCCAAGGCCCCCCTTTCGCCCCGGGTCCACGCACCGGGGCAGTGTCCGGTCGAATGCGAACCGATCTAAAATAGGACAGGCCCACTGACGCTTAGGTGATTCAGCGTCAAGGGGGATGTCTGCCGAGATGGCCGGAACTCGCCGGTTTGAGGCCGAGGTGGCGGCGCGCTCTCAGGTTTCTGAGCGGGGCACGGGGCGGGCGGCGAGGCCTGCGTCTTCGAGGTGATCGAGCAGCGCGGTTTCTACCGGTGTCATATGGCGCTCGACATCGACCACAGAAAACACGTCGATCACCGGCGGCGTGGCCTGCACCGGGATTTGCCAGAGCCGCGCGCCGTAGCGCAGGGCGTGGGTGCGGGCCATGCATCCGATGGCGGTGCCGCTTTCGATCAGTTCCGAGAGGTCGATGATGCCGGTGGCGGCGGCGATGAACTTGCCGCCGATGCCGTGGCGCACGCGCCAAAGCGCCAGCGCAGAGAGAGCGCCTGCCATTCTGTCTTCTTCGTAGCCGACCACATCGGAGGCGGCCAGCGCTTCGGGGTCGATTACCGACTGGCGGAAGAGCGGGTGCTTGGGGCCGCAGTAGACGCCAAACTCCTGCGGTTGGATCGGATGGGCGCGCACCCGTTGGATGGCCGGGTCGATCTGGGTGCAGAAGCCGACGGAGGCGATGCGCTGCTGCAATGCCTGCGAGACCTCGTGGCACGAGGCGGAGCGGATCGACAGGGTGACGCGGGGATGCTGCTGGCGAAACTCTTCGAGCACCGGGGTGATGGCATCCATCTCAAGGTGAGAGGAGCGGCAGACCACGACATTGCCGGAAAGCGAGCGCCCGCCTTCTGCCGCCAGATCGTTGAGCCGCACCACGCCGCCATAGATTTCCAGCGCCTCCCGGTAGACCGCCTCGCCCTCACGGGTAATCACGAAGGTCTGGCCGCTGCCGCGCTCGACCAGACGCAGCTCCAGCCGCTCTTCCAGGCGGCGCAGGGCCGCCGAGACTGAGGGCTGAGAGACGTTCAAGCGCACTGCGGCAGCCGTGATCGAACGCTCCTGCACGATGACCATGAAGGTCCGCAGGAGGTTCCAATCCAGCTGGAGAGCCAGTCGGTCGAGCGGGAAGCTCATGCCGTGAGTGCGCCTTTCGTCTGGTCTGCGAAGTGACAGCGCGCCTGCCGACCCGGGCCGAGTGGCAGAGGCTCGGGTGGCAGCGTGTCACAGGTGCCCATCTTAACGATCGGGCAGCGGGTGTGGAAGGCGCAACCTTTGGGCACGGCGGTGGGGCTGGGGATATCGCCCGTCAGCCGCGCGCGCTCGGGGCGCTCCGCGGCAGAGGGCACGGGCACCGCCGAGAGCAGGGCGCGGGTATAGGGGTGGCGCGGGTCGTTGAAGACCTGCTCTACCGGCCCCTCCTCAACGATCTTGCCGAGATACATCACCGCCACCCGATCGCACAGAAAGCGGATGACGGCGAGGTTGTGCGAAATGAAGAGCTGGGTGAGCTTGGGGCGGCTGACGCGCAGATCCTTCAGAACGCCGAGGATCTGGGCCTGCACCGAGACGTCGAGTGCGGATGTTGGCTCGTCGAGCACCAGCAGGTCGGGATCGAGCACGAGGGCGCGGGCGATGCAGACGCGCTGCTTTTGGCCGCCGGACAGCTCATGCGGGAATCGGTCGTGGAACTGCGGCGGAAGGCCCATCGAAATGAGCATGTCCGAGACTTTGGTGCGCAGCGCCTCGCCGCGCAGGGTGGTGTTGAGGATCAGCCCCTCCGCCACGGCGCGCCGGATGGTCATGCGTGGGTTGAGCGAGGAATGGGGATCCTGAAAGATGATCTGGGCCTTGCGCCGCAGCGCCTTGAGCCCCTTTTGCCCGGCGGCACGCACATCAATGCCGTCGATGTCGATCTCGCCTGACGTTGCCTCGACCAGCCGCAGAACCGTTTTGCCGACGGTCGTCTTGCCTGAGCCGCTCTCGCCCACGAGGCCGAGGGTTTCGCCGGGCTTCAGCGACAGCGAGACGCCATCGACCGCGCGCACCACCTGCCCGTTGGCGAGCGGGAAGTGCACATCGAGATCACGGATGGCGAGCATGTCAATGCTCATGGGCGGGCTCCTTGATGTCGGTCGGCTCGTAGAGCGTGCAGGCGACGTTGTGGCCGGGCTCCACCTCGCGGAAGGCGACCGGCGCGGCGCAGGCGGCGTGGGCCTTGGGGCAGCGGGCGGCGAAGCGGCAGCCCGGCGGCGGGTTCAGCAGGTCTGGCAGGGAGCCGGGGATGGAGGCAAGCTTGTCGACCGGTTTGAAGGGATGCGGCAGCGCGGCCAGAAGCCCTTGGGTATAGGGGTGCGAAGGCGCGTCGAAGATACGGCGGATCGGGGCGTCTTCGACGATCTTGCCGGCATACATCACTGCGACGCGGGAGCAGACCTGCGCCACAACGCCGAGGTCATGGGAGATCATGATCATCGTCAGCCCCATATCTTCGACCAGTTCGGCCATCAGGTCGAGGATCTGGGCCTGAATGGTGACATCGAGTGCCGTCGTCGGCTCGTCAGCGATGAGCAGCTTGGGCTTGGCGGCCAGCGCCATGGCAATCAGCACGCGCTGGCGCATGCCGCCGGAGAGCTCGTGGGGATAGGCGCGAAACTGGCGGTCGGGGTTGGGCAGGTGGACCTTTTCCAGCATCTCCAGAGCCAGCTCGCGCGCCTCGGCCTTGCTGGCCTTGCCGCCCGATTGCGCACGGATCGCATCGACCAGCTGGGTGCCGACGCGGAACACCGGATTGAGGTAGGTCATGGGATCCTGAAAGATCATCGCCACGTCCTTGCCGCGCACGCCGCGCAGGGCCCGGTCGCTCAGGCCGAGCAGCTCGCGCCCCTCCAGCTGCACGGAGCCGGAGGTGATGCGGGCGGGCGGTGTGGGCACGAGGCCGAAGGCGGCGCGGGTCAGCACCGATTTGCCGCAGCCGGTTTCGCCCACCAGCCCGAGCGCCTCGCCGGGCTTCAGCGCAAGGCTCACCCGGTCGATGGCGTGGTAGGTGCCGTCGAAGGTGTCGAAGACCAGCGAGAAATCGTCGATTTCGAGTGTTGGTGCGGGTGTGCTCATCGTTGCCTCGGGTCCAGAACGTCGCGCAGGCCATCGCCCAGGAGGTTAAAGCCGAGCACGGTGAAGTAGATCGCCAGCCCCGGAAACAGCGAGCACCACCACCAGTCGGGCAAGTAAGAGCGGCCGGTGGAGATCATCGCGCCCCATTCGGGGAAGGGCGGCTGTGCGCCGAGGCCGAGAAAGCCGAGAGATGCGGCCCCGAGGATGGCGAGGCCCATATCCATCGAGGCCTTCACGATGATCGGAGAGAGGCAGTTGGGCAGCACATGAATAAAGACCACCCTGAGCGGCCCGGCGCCCAGCGCACGGGCGGCGTCGACATAGGTTTCGTTACGCTGACTAAGGGTTTTGGCCTGTACCAGCCGCACGTAGCCGGGCCACCAGACCAGAGAGAGTGCCAGCATGGCATTGCCGATGCCGGGGCCGAGCGCGCCGACGATGGCGATGGCGAGGATGAGGCCGGGGATCGACAGGAAGATATCGGTGATCCGCATGATGGTTTCGGCCAGCCAGCCGCCCGCCATGCCGGCGATCAGGCCGAGCGGCACGCCGATCAGGATGGCGATGCCGGTGACGGTGAGGCCGATTTGCAGCGTCGTGCGGGCACCGATCAGCACGCGGGAGAAGATATCGAGCCCGACCTGATCGGTGCCGAACCAATGCTCGGCAGAGGGGGGCAGCAGCTTGGCCCCGAAATCCACCGCGCCGTAGGCATCTTCGGGATAGGGGGCGAGCAGCGGGCCGAAGGCGGCGATGAAGAGAAAGATCGCCACGATCACCAGCCCAACCATGGAGGAGAAGCTGCGCGAATAGGTGCGCACCAGTCGACGCGTTTCGCGAAAGCGCATCGGGCGGGCGGACACCGGCTCTGCGGGGGTTGCGGTGGTGGTGGACATCAGCCCCTCCTCAGACCTGATTGCGCACGCGCGGATCGAGCAGCGCATAGGCGAGGTCGATCAGCAGGTTGGTGAACATGAAGGCCGCGCCCAGAATGAGCGTGACGGCCATGATGGGCTCGAAGTCCGACGATACGGCGGCCTTGGCGGCGTAGAGCCCGACGCCGGGAAAGTCGAACACCCCTTCGACCAGCACGGTGCCGCCCAGCATCCAGCCGAAGCGCAGGCCGATCATCGCCAGCGTTGGCAGGATGGCGTTTTTTAGCGAGTAGACGGCGATGATGCGGAACGGGCCGATGCCTTGGGCGCGGGCGTTGGTGACGTAGTCACGCCCCAGCACTTCGAGCATCTCGGCGCGGTTGACGCGGATGATGGCGGCCAGTGCGGGCAGGCTCAGCGCCAGCGCGGGCAGCACCATGTGCCACATCGCGGTGAGCGCCGTGGCCGGATCGCCGTTGAGCAGCGCATCGACGGTGATCATGCCGGTGATCTTGGGGGGCACATCGTCGAACACGCCAAGGCGTCCGCCGAGCGGAAAGAGATCAAGCTCCAGCGCGAGATACCATTGCAGCATGAGGCCGAGCCAGAACATCGGCAGCGCGGCACCGGAGACGGCGAGCAGGCGAATGCCGTGGTCGGTGGCCTTGTTTTGCCAGACCGCCGCGAGCACGCCGAGCGGGATGCCGAAGACGATGGCAATGGTGATGGCGAAGAGCACAAGCTCGACCGTGGCCGGAAGAAACTGGGCGATATCGCGGGAGACCTCGCGGCCCGTGTAGACGGATGTGCCCAGATCACCGCGCGCCAGTTGGCCGAGGTAGATCATGAAGCGCACGGGCACCGGCTTGTCGAAGCCACGTTCGGCCCGGACCTGCTCCACCATCTCTTGCGAGGCATCCGGCCCCGCGGCGAGGCGGGCCGGGTCGCCGGGGGCGACATTGGCGATGGTGAAGGTGATGACCGCGAGGCCGAGGAGCATCACGACCATCAGGCCAAGGCGTTTCAATATCAGTCTGCGCATCGGGGTATGGTATCCTCAGGTATCCGGGCGGCACAAAAGGCCGCCCGGACTGGTTGCCGTGAGTGGATTTACGGCTGGATGTAGAGTGGGTAGAGATCGACCTCGCCGGTCATGCGGATCGGGCTATCGACATAGCCTTGCACGTAGGTCCGGTAGGCGAACTGGCGTTGGCGGAGCATCCCGAAGATCTCTGGCTGGAGATCGGCGATGCGCTGCTGGATCTTGGCGTAGATCGGGGCACGCGCTTCCCAATCGGAGATGCGGCGGGCCTCTTCGATCATCGCCTTAAGCTCCTCGTCTTCAAGGAAGTGCGAGCCGTAGTACTTGCCGTGCGAGGACGGGTGATACTGGATCGCAACCGCATCCGGGTCGGTCGAGACCGGGGTGGCGAAGATTGCCAGCAGGTCGGGGCTTTCTTCGATGGAGGAGGCGCGCGCCACCATGTTGGGCCAGGTCAGCGGCACCATTTCGAGCTCGATGTTCAACTCCTTGAGGCTGTTGAGCAGCGACAGGCCCATCTGGCGTTGCTGTTCGAGGCCCTGCACGTAGACATACTCAAGCGTGATGCCGCCCTCGGGCCACTCGGTTTTGCCGAGATACTCCTTGGCCTTCTCGATGTCCTGGCGCGGCATGTCGATCTCGACCTTGCCGCGGATCGCATCGGCGAAGGGCGAGGTTTGGAGCTTGGCGTTGCCGTTGTAGACCTGAACGAAGGTTTCGTAATCAAACGCGTGGGCCACCGCTTTGCGCAGGTTTACGTCCGACATGTACTCGCCTTGGGTGTTCATTTTCAGCCCGAAGGTGGTGAGCGCGGGGGTGGAAGAGACCTCGATATCGGGGCGTGCGCCAACGACTTCGAACTCTTCGGGCGTCAGATCCGTCACCAGATCGGCCTCGCCCGACATCAGCGCCGCACGCTGCGAGGAGCTTTCCTGAATCAGGCGGTAGATAATGCCGCCCATGTCTTCGGCCTCATAGGGGAAGCCCTTCCAGTAGTCGTCATCCCGGCGCAGCCAGTAGGCGGTGCCTTGGTCGAAGCGTTCCAGCTCGTAGGGGCCGGAGCCGGCGTCGTTCTCGGAGAGCCAGGCTTTGCCGAAGTCGCCATCGACCACGTTGGGCTCGACCTGTGCGGGGTTCACCACGAACCACCAGGGCAGGAAGGAGAGGAAGGGCGCGTAGGGACGATCGAGGGTGAACTCGACCGTGTGCTCGCCGGTGGCCTTGATGTTCTCGGGCTTGAGAATATCGGAAAGCATCCATGCGACGCCCTCGTTCATCTCCAGCACGCGCTGGTAGGAGTAGACAACGGCTTCGGCGGTTACCGGATCGCCGTTATGGAAGGTGGCATTCTCGGCGAGGTTGAAGGTCCATGTGAGGCCATCGTCGGAAGTCGTCCAGTCGGTTGCCAGCCAAGGCTCCACCTCGGGCGGGTTGCCACTGTATTTGACGAGGCCGTCGTAGAGGGCCTGCGTCATCATGCGAATGGAATAGTCGTAGGACTGGCCCGGGTCGATATGCGACACCGCCTGACGTCCGCCGATCACCATCCAGAACTCACCATCACGTTTTTCGGCGGCCTGAACCGGCGACACGAGCGTCGCGGCGAGGGCCATGGCCGAAGTCAACATTCTAAGTTTCATGTCTACTCTCCGTCTGAGAGGCCCACGTGAGGCCACTGAAGGTCATTGGCTGCCCGTCGAACCGGGCGGCCTGTGGGGACCATCAATTCAGAAGCGCTCTAGGAGGCAAAACAGCGAATGCGAATGGCCGCCATTGGCTGAGCCTATGGTCTGGCTGCCTGCGGATCAGAATCTGGCGCTTGGCCGGGTAAAACGCACAAACAAGAGGCAGCGGCGGGCTCGGAGGGCGTGAATCGGCGCTCAAGATAGCCCGCGCGAATTTGGACCATAGCGAAAGGCTATTTGCAGAAAGGCGGTTTGGAGGCGGAAGTTCTGCTCAGTAACGGGCCGGATTGCGGCCATGGACAGGCGCGCGCTCCTCTGGCGCGGGGCCTGACGGTTTGAGAGGATGTGAAATGAACACTCTGGCCCAGAGAACCCCCAGCCAGACGCACCGTGTTTTGTCGGCCGAGGACATTGAGGCCTTGGCCGTTGGTGCGTGGATCCTGGGCACCGGCGGCGGCGGCGACCCCTATCAGAAACTGCTGAACATGCGCCTGCTCTATGAGGCCGGGCGCGAGGTGACCTTGGTTGACCCGCTTACGCTGGATGATGACGCCGTGGTGGCCGTGCTGTCGAACATGGGCGCACCGCTGGTGGGGCAGGAGCGGCTCTCTGACCCGGAGTTCGCTCTCAAGCCGTTGCGGATGATGGAGGAATACCTCGGCCGCAAGTTTGATGCGGTGATGGCGCTGGAGATCGGCGGCGGCAATGGGGTGCACCCGATGATGGTGGCGGCGCTGACCGGCTATCCGGTGGTGGACGCCGACACCATGGGCCGGGCCTATCCGGAGGCGCAGATGACCTCTGTCGCCGTGGCAGGCCTGCGCTGCTACCCGCTGACGATGGCCGACATTCGAGACAATGAGGTGATTATTCCGCGTGCCGCCTCGTGGCGCTGGATGGAGCGGATCAGCCGCAAGGCCTGCACCGAGATCGGCTCTGTCGCCGCCACCTGCAAGGCGCCGCGCTCGGGCGCAGAGGTCAAGCAGCATGGGGTGCTCTACTCCGTTTCCAAGGCCATTGCGCTGGGCTCCAACGTGCTGAAGGCGCGGGCGGCCCACACCGACCCGATCGAGGCGGTGCTTTCGGCCACCGAGGGCAAGCGGCTCTTTGCGGGCAAGATCGTGGATATCGAGCGCCGGGCGACCGAGGGCTTTTTGCGGGGTAAGGCCCGGATCGAGGGGCTCGACGATTTTGCCGGCAAGGAGATGGTGGTGCATTTCCAGAATGAATTTTCGGTGGCCTATCTTGACGGCGAGCCGGTGGTGATGACGCCTGATCTGATTTGCCTGCTCGACACCGTATCGGGCGATGGCATTGGCACCGACGTCTTGCGCTTTGGCCAGCGTGTCAGCGTGCTGGCCCTGCCCGCGCCCGGCGTCTTTCTCAGCGAGAAGGGGATTGCCGCCGTGGGGCCGAGGGCCTTCGGTTTCGATCTCGATTTCACATCCGTCTTCAAGGAGCCCAACTGATGAAACGCATTGGCATCGACGTCGGCGGCACCAATACGGATGCGGCCCTTCTGGACGGGGACCGGGTGATTGCCGCGGTCAAGACCTTCACCACCGCCGATGTGACCAGCGGTGTGCGCACCGCGCTGAAGGAGGTTATCGAAAAGGCCGGGGACGAGGCCCGCGATGTGGTGGCGGTGATGATCGGCACCACGCATTTTACCAATGCGGTGGTCGAGCGGCGCAACCTCGGACGGGCGGCGGCGCTGCGCGTCTCCCTGCCCGCCTCCGCCAGCCTTGTGCCGTTCTGCGATTGGCCGAAGGACTTGGCCGCGAAGGTCAACGGCGGCGTCTATCTGGTGGAGGGCGGGCACGAATATGATGGCCGCCCGCTGGTGCCGATGGACGAGAAGGCCGTGGCCGAAGCGGCCCGCAAGATGGTGAAAGACGGGATCGAGGCGGTTGCGGTTTCTGCCACCTTCTCGCCGCTGACCACCGAATGCGAAGATCGTGCCGCCGAGATTTTGAAGGCCGAGGCGCCTGACATCCACGTGACGAAATCCTCCACGCTGGGCCGGATCGGCCTGCTGGAGCGCGAGAACGTGGCGCTAATGAACGCCTCGCTGATCGGGCTGGCGCGCGACACCACCAAGGCCTTTGTGGATGCGGTGGCCGAGAGCGGGCTGGGTGCGCAGCTTTTCATCACGCAGAACGACGGGACTGTTGTGAAGGCGGAAGCCGCGCGGGAATACCCGGTATTCTCCTTCGCGTCCGGGCCGACCAACTCGATGCGCGGCGCGGCTTTGCTGGCCGGGCTGGAAAACGCGATGGTCTGCGATGTGGGCGGCACGACCGCCGACATCGGCTGCCTCGTCAACGGCTTTCCGCGTGAGGCCAACAACGTGGTTGAGGTGGGCGGCGTGCGCACGCTGTTCCGGATGCCCGACCTGCTTTCTATCGCGGTGGGCGGCGGCACCAAGATCGGGCGCGACCCGGTGACGGTTGGCCCCGAGTCCGTGGGCTATCGGCTGAGTGAGCGGGCGCTTGTGTTTGGCGGCGACCAGATCACCGCAACCGACATTGCGGTGGCTGCGGGCCTGATCAGCCTTGGCGATCCGGCCAAGGTGGCCGACCTGCCCGCCGATTTTGTGCAGGCAGCGCTGGACAAGATGCACGAGAACATTGCCGAGGGCGTGGACCGGATGAAGACCGATGCCACCGAGGTGCCGCTGCTGGCGGTGGGCGGCGGCGCGATGCTGATCCCCGAGAAGGTACCGGGGATTTCCGAGGTTATCCATGTGGAGCACAGCGGCGTGGCCAATGCCGTGGGCGCCGCGATGGCGCAGATTTCGGGCGAGACCGACCGGATCTATCGCGACATGGACCGCGACGAAGCGATTGCCCATGCCCGCAGCGCCGCGATTGCAGCCGCGGTAGAGGCCGGGGCGGAGGAAAGCTCGATCAAGGTGATCGATGTGGAAGACCTGCCGCTCTCCTACCTGCCGGGCCGGGCGATCCGGACCCGGGTGCGCGTGGTCGGGGAAGCTGCCGCGCTGAAGGAAGAAGAGCCGGCATGAGCCGCCCCTCCATTGGCCTGCTCGTCATAGGGCAGGCCCCCCGCCCTGCCCTGCTGGCCGAGTTCCGGCATGTGCTGCCGAAGTCGGCGGCGGATATCTCGGTGCTGGGCGCGCTGGATCATCTGGACGATGCGGGCCTTGCCGCCGCCGCGCCCGAGAGCGATGAGGACACACTTTACACCACGCTGCCGACCGGGCGCTCTGTGCTTGTCAGCAAGGCGGCGGTGACAGAGGGCATGGGCGCGCGGCTGAACGACCTTTCCGCGCAGAATGTTGACGTGGCGATTGTGGCCTGCACCGGTCGGTTCAAGACGCTGGAAGCCCCCGGCGTGCATTTTGCGTCCGACCTGATCGGCGGCGCGGTGGCGGGTTGCCTGCCGCCCGGCGCGGGACGGCTTGGGGTGTTTATCCCCACACCGGCGCAGGCCGAGGCCAGTATCGAGCGTTGGAGCAGCGCCGGGCGGGAGTGCGTTGCGGTGCCGGTGCAACCGGATGCCGATGACGCCACCATCCGCGCGGCAGCGGAGGAAATGGCGAACCAGTCCGTTGATCTCGTGGTGCATGACTGCATCAGCTACACCCGCGCCAGCCGGTTGCTGGCCGCCAGTATCCACCGCAAGCCCACCATTCTGGCCGCCGCGATCTGCGCCCGTTTTGCGGCAGAACTCGCCGGGGCCTGACGGGCCGCTGGCTGCCTCTATGCCGATCTCTATGCGACGGTGGACCACACGTTTTCCAAGCGCCGGTGGCAGCCGGATGAATGGGAAGAGGCGCAGGAAGATCTGGCGAGGTCTTTGGGCGCGGGAGCGGCGGGCGGAAGCTGACTGGCCCTGGTTTGCTTGAAGGAGCGGCTCGCTGCACCCTGCGGCGACTGGCGGGATCCGGCGGGCGGGCAACCCGCGAGAATACTTGACAGTTTCAATCAGATTACTTAGGGGCCATTGAGACGCGACCCACCCCGACGGCAGGCCGAGCACAGATTTGCCACAGCGGAAGGGGACCAGATGCGCCAGATTTCACTTTATTCGACAACGGCCTTCATTGCCCTCACGGGCGCAGCGACGGCGCAGGAACTGGCTTTTACGCTGGACCCGATCTACGTGAACTCCGCCGCCCGCAGCGAGCGGCTGGTGCTGGATACGCCGGTTGCCGTCTCGACCCTGAGCGGCGAGGCGCTGGCCAACCGTCAGGCGGGCGACTTTCAGGAATTGATCGGGGACATGCCCGGCGTGACCATCGGCGGCGGCCCACGTGCGATTGCGCTGGAGCCAAACATTCGGGGCTTTACCGATGACCAGATTGTGCTGCGCTTCGATGGCGGGCGCTTCAACTTCAACCAGGGCCACAGGGGGCGGTCTTTCCTTGATCCGGCGCTGGTGAAACGGGTGGAAGTGGTGCGCGGCGGGGGCTCCACGCTCTATGGCTCGGGCGCGCTCGGCGGGGTGATCTCGGTGGAGACGGTGGATGCCGACGACCTGCTGGAAGAGGGGCGCACCATAGGCGCTCGGGTTGGTATGGGATATTCCACCAACGGCGGGCAATGGCGGGCCAATACGGCGGTTTATGCCGATTGGGGGGCGTGGGATGCGCTGCTGTTTCTGGGCACGCGCGACACCTCGGGCAACTATGCGGCGGGCGGGGGCGAGGAAATTCCGTTTTCGGCGCTCGATCAGCAGAATGGCATGATCAAGCTGGGCTTCGAGCCATCGGCGGACAGCCGGATCGAGTTTAGCTTTTCGGACTATCACGACAGCGCGCTGACCCTTGCCTCGGCCAATGGTGCCCCTTCAAGCTCGAACCCGGAGGTGGACCGGGATGCCAGCGAGCAGAGCTTTCGGCTGAGCTGGGAGTTTGACCCCGAAGGCAACGATGCGGTGGACCTTTCGGTGCTGTTCTACGGCGACCGGCTGAAGATTACTGAAGACCGCGTGAGCGCCCCGCGCCATGATGAGACGACCTATGACAGCCTCGGGCTGGAGGTGACAAACCGCGCGCGGCTCACGCTTGGGGTGCCGGTAGAGATTGTGTACGGGTTGGAGCTGTTTCGCGAGAGCCAGGAGGGCACGCGGGACGGCGCGGCGCGCTCAACCTTCCCGCCCGCCAGCGCGATGACCACCGGCGTTTTTGCCGAGGCGACCTTTGAGCTTTCGCCACAATTCGATGTGATCGCCGGGCTGCGCTATGACGTTTATGAGCGCGAACCGGGCGATGCGACGCTGGAGGATGTGCGCGAGGAGTTCTTCTCGCCTCGGATTGGCGTGAGCTATCGCCCGACCGAGAATTGGCAGGTCTTTGCAAACCTCTCCCGCGCCTACCGCGCCGCCTCTCTGAGCGAGCTTTACAACGACGGGCTGCATTTTCCGGGCAATCCCTTCGGCTTTCCGCCCGACAACTTCTTTGTGCCCAACCCCGATCTAAAGCCCGAGGAATCGACTCAGTTCGAGATTGGCACCCGGTTTGAAAAGCGCGGGCTGCGGCGTGCGGATGACAAGCTGAGCTTCTCGGTCAGCCTCTATAATGCGGAGGTGAAGAACTACATCGAGCAGACGGTGGATATCTTTGCCGGGACGACCACCTCAAGCAATGTCGACGGGCGGCTTTGGGGGCTGGAGGCAGAGGCGCGGTATGACACGGCGGCGTGGTTTGTTGGCGGGGGCCTGTCGATTGCCCGTGGCGAGGGCGCGGATGGCGACCCGCTGGCCTCGATCCCGCAAGACCGGGTGACGCTGGAGGCGGGCTATCGGCCTGCCGACGACTGGCTGTTTGGCGCCAAGGCAACGCTGGCCGCAGAGCAGAACCGTGTGCCAGCAGGCGGCGCGGTGGGCGAGAGCTGGGAGACGCTGGACATTTACGCCGCATGGACGCCCGACAGCGCGGGAATGGCGGGCAGCAGCCTGCGGATCGGCATAGATAACCTGTTTGACCGGCATTACACGATTTACCCCAACGAGCTGCCGCAGGCGGGCCGCTCGCTGGAAGTTTCGGCGGCCTTCACCTTCTGATCGCCGCCCCGCGAGCCCAGAAAACAAAACCGCCGCGTGCCGGAGGGCGCGCGGCGGTTTTCGTTGGTGTGGGGCCTGCGGCTCAGGCGATGTGCTGGATCGGGGCGAAGCCTTCGAAGTTGGGGTGCCCCTCGTAGAGCTTGCCCTGCCCGCCCGCCTTGGCGTGCGAGGCGCGAAACTGATCGGACCGGGTCCAGGCGCGGAAGGCATCTTCGCTTTCCCAGACGGTGTGGGAGGCATAGAGAATGGTGCCGTCCTCGCGCTCGGGGCCCTTGAGCATGTGGAACTCCCTGAAGCCCTCCATCTCCTTGAGGTGCGTTTCGCGCCCCAGCCAGAGCGCCTCGAAGGCCTCGGCATTCTCGGCCTTCACGGTAAAGCGGTTCATCGCAAGATACATGGGGGGTCTCCTTTGGTGTGTTTTCAGATGGGTCAGCCCGCAGGGCGGGCGGTGTGGGGCAGAAGGAAGGTGGCGGGTGCGGCCGGGGTGGCGTTGACGCGCAGGGCGCAGCCGTAGGCATCGCAAAGGCGGGCATCTGTCAGCACCTCGGCGGGCGGGCCTTGTGCCAGTTTGCGGCCCTGAGACATGAGCATGACCTGATCGGCATACATGGCCGTCAGGTTGAGATCATGCATCACCGCGATAACGCCGCCGCCACTGGCGGCGTAGCCCGCCATCAGCTGCATCACCTCAAGCTGGTGGCCGATGTCGAGGCTGCTGACCGGCTCATCAAGCAACAGCCAGCGCGGCCCCTCCGGCCCGACCGGCTCCCAGACTTGGGTGAGGACGCGGGCGAGTTGGGCACGCTGCTGCTCGCCGCCGGAGAGCTCGTTGTAAAAGCGCCCGGCAAAGCCCGCGAGCCCGACCTGCGCCAGCGCCTCCTCCACCCGGCCGGGCGGCGGCGGGGTAGCGCTGGCGGACATGCCGAGGCGAATGATTTCGTGCACGGTGAAGGGAAAGGCGATGTGGCTGCTCTGGGGCAGGACCGCCCGGCGTGCGGCAAGCTGCCAGCCCGACATGCGGGTTATATCGCGCCCATCGAGGGAGATTTGCCCGGTGCTGGGCACCTCCTGCGTGAGGGCCTTCAGGAGGGTGGTTTTGCCGGAGCCGTTTGGCCCGACAATCACCGTGACCTCGCCCGGCTGCGCGGTAAGGGACACTCCGCGCAGGATTGGCTTGCGGGCGAGGGACACGGCGATATCGGTTGCTCGGAACATCGCGTTACATATCCAGCAGGCTGCGGTTGCGCAGCAGTATCCACAGAAAGAACGGGCCGCCGAGGGTGGCTGTGACAATGCCGATGGGCAGCTCAGCGGGGGCGATGACGACGCGCGAGATCATATCTGCGCCGATCAGCAGGCAGGCCCCGAGCAGGGCCGAGGCGGGCAGCAGGTAGCGGTGATCGGGGCCGATGGCGAGGCGCAGCAGGTGCGGCACGACGATGCCGATGAAGCCGATGCCGCCCGAAACGGCCACCGCAGCGCCGGTGGCGGCGGCGACCGAGAGGATGGCGATGTTTTTCATCCGCTGGACCGGGATGCCGAGATGCGCCGCCGGGGCCTCGCCCAGTGCCAGCGCGTTGAGCGCACGGGCCAGAAACGGCGTGGCGGCCAGCGCGAGCGCGATCAGCGGTGCGGCGAGGGCCACCTTGCTCCATGTCGCCCCGGCCAGCGAGCCGAGGCCCCAGAAGGTGAGATCGCGCAGTTGCGCGTCATCCGCCATGTAGACGAGAACCCCCGAGACCGCCCCGGCCAGCGCCCCGAGGGCGATGCCCGCAAGCAGCATGACCGCCACCGATGTGCGGCCCCGGCTGGTGGCGATGCGATAGAGCAGCAACGTGCTGACCCAGCCGCCCAGAAAGGCCGCGACCGGCACGAGGTAGTAGCCGAGGGCCGCTTGCAGGGCCACGGGCAGCAGGCCCCCCAAAACGATGGCGGTGATCGCCCCCAGCCCGGCCCCTGCCCCGACGCCGACAAGCCCCGGATCGGCCAGAGGGTTGCGGAAGAGCCCCTGCATCACCGCGCCCGACACTGCCAGCGAGGCCCCGACGAGGATGCCCAGCGCGAGACGAGGCAGGCGGATATCGAACAGGATGAGCGCCTCGCGCGTGCCGATCTCTTCGCCCATTGCCAACTGGCCCAGTGCTGCAAGCAGGCTGGTACCAGAAGCGCCGGTGCCGAGGCTCGCAAGGGAGACAAGCGCCAGCAGGGCGGCAAGGGCCAGCATGGCCAGCGCCGCGCGGCGTTGCCTGTCGCCTGCGGGAGGGGCCAGTCTGCGGCGGCGGGCCGGGGTGGCCGGGGCGTTCATCACATCGGCCATGAGGACTGCCTTGGGGCGCTTGGTGGGAGGGGCATGGGCGCGATCATGGGCGGGTGGCGGCGATAGCCTTACTCAGCGCCCGGACCGCTTGCGGTGTGCGCGGACCGAAGCCGAGCAGGAGCAGGCCCGGCTGCCGGAGCACCGAGCCGGTTTGTGCGGCAGGGGTTTGACCGAGGATGGGGTGGGCGAGGATGTCATCCACCGCGCCGCCGTGATCGCCGCCCCGCTCCATCATCAGGATCACCTCGGGCGCGGCCTCCAGCACGGCCTCATCGGCCACCTGCTTGTAGCCCTCGAAGCCGGTGAGCGCGTTTTGCGCACCGGCAAGGGTGATGATGCCCTCTGCGGATGTGCCACGCCCCGCCGCCATCAGCCGCCCGCCCTGCATGGAGAGGAGGAAGAGCACGCGCACCGGCGCATCGCGCTGCGCGGCCCGGGTCGCCTCGGCCAAGTCTGCCTCGACCTGTTGCGCCAGCGCCTCGCCCTTGGCGGGCACGCCGAGTGCGCCGGCGACGACCTCGATCTTGCGCCGGATCGCTGCGCCATCGTAGCCGTCGGGCACCAGAACGAGGGGGATTTGCGCCTCGGCCAGCACATCGAGCGCCTCCTGCGGGCCGCTGTTCTGTTCAGCGAGGATCAGATCGGGCGCGAGAGACAGCACCCCTTCGGCGGAGAGCGCGCGCACGTAGCCCACGTTGGGCAGGGCCTGCGCTTCGGGCGGGAAGGTTGAGGTGCTGTCGCGGGCCACCAGCCTGCCCTGCTCGCCCAGCGCATAGACGATTTCGGTAACAGCGCCGCCGAGGGAGGCCACACGCGCGGGGCCATCCTGCGCGGCGCCGGGCTTGGCCGCTGCGAGAGAGAGGAGCAGCGCGAGGGCGAGCCGCCGCAAGGCGGCAAGCGGGCCGGAAAGCAGGCGCGGGAGCAGGCGGAAATTTCCAGAGGGTTTTATCAGCATGGCGACCTTCCTGCATGGCCGTGGCCTGCATGGTTTTGGATTGGGTCGCTGGCGCCGCTGTGAGCGCGGCAGTGCTGGCATGGGCCTGTGGCCCTGTTGCGATGTTTACTGCGCTTGCGCCGCCACCTCAAGGCCCGCCGCCCCAGGCTTGTGCGGCCTGCTCTGAACCGTCTGCCTGCCAAAGGTACTGGCATCGGCCGAGTAATCCGGATTGCCCCGAGCCCCATTGGAAGCATCTGCCGCGAGACAGTTGTTTTCTTTTGTGCAGGGCGCTTTACGGCCCCAATCCCTTTGAAAGCCCCGCAGCCAGCCGTTACACGGGGGCAAGCATTTTACAGGTGAGGAACGGGCGATGGCCAAGCAGCTACTTTTTTATGATACCCCCGCAGCGGTGAACGCCGCGCGCCACGGCAAGATGAGCGTTGATTTGAAGGGCGATTACGGCTTTGCCCGCGAGGTCAACTCGGTGCCGATCGCCGCCGCCGAGTTTGCCCTTTGCGCCGCCGAATACCCGATTGTCTTTGCTGGGGAGGCCTCTGCGCCTGTGCCCTCCGTTATCCTTGGGCTCGACGGCTCCAAGAATGCCTTTGTCGGGGCGAACGGAAAGTGGCTTGGAACCTACCTGCCTGCCTATATCCGCCGCTACCCTTTTGTGCTTTCGCATCAGGATGATGCTGGCACGCAAACGCTGCATGTGGACGAAGGCTGCGCGGGGCTGAACAGCAAGGGCAAGGGCGAGGCACTCTTTGACGGCGACAAGCCCTCGGAATACTTGCAGAACGTGCTGAAGTTTCAGCAGGATTACCACACCCAGCATCAGCGCACGCAGGCCTATGCCAAGCGGCTGGCCGATTTGGAGCTGCTCAAGCCGATGCAGGCCAATTACACCACGCCCGAAGGCGAAAAGCGCACCTTGCAGGGGTTCTTCACCGTCGACCGGGAGAAGCTGAAGGCGTTGGACGAGGCGGCGGTGATGGAGATGTTCCGCACCGACGAGCTGGAGTGCACCTATCTGCACCTTCAGTCTGCCCGCAACTTTGCGACCTTGGCCGAGCGCGTGGGCAAGGCCGCGGCCAAGGCCTGATACGGGTCAGGGCCGGGCGTAGCGCACGTAGGCGAAGCGGCGGGCATCGGGGGCCCATGACGGCACGTTGAGGCTGCCCTGCCCGCCGTAAAAGGCGCAGAGCCGTTGCGACGTGCCTCCCTCGGCGGGCATGAGCCGCAGTTCGACATCGCGACCAAAGGGATGGCCGTCGGTGCCCGCTGGATAGGCGAGGTAGAGCACATGCTTGCCGTCTGGCGAAGGGTGGGGAAACCAGTCGACGCTCGCGCCGCCTGTCATTTTCTCCGGGGCAGTGCCATCGGCCCGCATTCGCCAGAGGTTCATTTGCCCGCCCCGGTCGGAGTTGAACCAGATGTGTTTGCCGTCGGGCGTGTAGTCTGGCCCGTCATAATGCCCGCCGCCTGCGATCAGCACGGTTTCATCACCGCCTGCGGCAGGGATGGTGGCGATGCCGAAGGTGCCCTCTCGGCGGCAGGTGTAGGCCATGGTTTCGCCATCGGGAGACCAGCCGTGCCACCAGCTTGGGGTGAGCGCAGTGATGCGCGCGGGCGGGCCGCCGGAGGACGGCAACCGGTAGATGCAGGAGGCCTCTGTGCTGCTGCTGTCGGAAATCGCCAGCCAGTGGCCATCGGGCGAGAGGCCGTGGTCGTTGTTGCAGCGGGTGTGCCCGCCGGTGTCGATCTCCACCAGATCCGGCGCGTCGAGGGGCACGCGGTAGAGCCTGCCCTCGGCATTCACGATCAGCGCATCATCGGCCCAGTTGGGGGCTTCGATGTGGCGATCGGTTTCAAGCAGGGTTTCGCTTTTGCCTGTTTCGAGGTCGAAAATCTCCAGCGCGGCGAACATCAGGTGGGGTCGTAGGAGAAGCGGGTGAAATCCGCCGTGCGGCCATGCCCGGTGATGTCGAAACAGACCATGCCGACGAAGGCCCCGGTGAAGGAGCCATGCTCGCCCCGCCCGCCCTCGTCGGAGATCACAGAGGCATCCAGCTCAGGCCCGAAGGGCTGCCAGTTGCCGCCGCCCTGCCGGTAGAGGAACTGTTGCTTGGCGTGATCCACCTCCACCGCAAGCTCCACCGGACCATCAGCCAGAGGCACCGGCGCGGCGGGGAACTGCATGCGCCCATCGGGCCAGTCGCCGGGGCAGGACATGAGCATGAGGCAGCGGCCATGCTCCTCGGTGAAGGAGACGGCGGCGAAGTAGAATTTGTAGCGGTTGTAGTAGGTCGTGAGGCCTGCGGCCTGCTGGTAGGTGGTTGGGTCGAAGGCTTCCAGCGTGGTGGAGGCGCGATACTGCAGGTGCTCCTGCCGCCGGGCGACGAGGCTTTGCTCGAACCAGCTGCCGATGCTCTCGCGCCCGATCAGGCGCAGCGCCTCGCCTGTAAAGGTAAAGATCCGCTCAGGCTCCGGCGTGCGCAACCATTGGAACTCGGGCGGCAGGGTGTTGGTGAACTTGCGCTCGATCGCCTGCGGCGCGCGCTGCTCCACGTCAGACGGCGCGGGCACCTCCAGATGCGCCAGCGTGCCGCCGCCTTCGACATAGAGCCAGTCGTCGCGCCACTCGCATTTTTCGATGCCGGTCTCGCGGCCGAGTGGCGAGAACCGGCCGGGCAGCGGGCGAGAGCAGAGGAAGGTGTGGTAGGTTTCGCCCTGCGGGGTCTCCACGATTTGCCCATGTCCGGTGCGTTGCAGTGGCGCATCGGGGGCATCCTTTGCCGTCAGCAGGTGCGTGTCGGGGTGCAGCTCGTAGGGGCCGAACACCTCGCGGCTGCGGGCCATGGTAACGGCGTGGTTGTAGCCGGTGCCGCCCTCGGCCACGGTGAGGTAATACCATCCGTTGCGCTTGGAGAGGTGCGGGCCTTCGGTGAGGCCGAGCAGGGAGCCCTTGGAGATGACCTTGATCTCGCCCTTCAGCCCCTCCTCGGGGTGCCACTCCTGGCAGAGGATGCCGTCGAAGGCGCTGGTCCTTGGCTTGCCGCCGATGCTCGCGCTGATGTGGTTCCACTGGAGCACCAGCCAGTATTTGCGACCGTCGTCATCGTGAAACAGCGAAGGGTCGAAGCCGTGGCTACTGACATAGGTCGGGTCGCTCCACGGCCCCTCGATGGAAGGCGCGGTGACGATGTAGTTGTGGGCGTCCTTGAAGTTGCCGTCGTAGCGTTTGACGTCGGTATAGACGAGCCAGAACAGGCCGTCGGCGTAGCTGAGGCAGGGGGCCCAGATGCCGCAGGAATCCGGATCACCCCGCATGTCGAGCTGGCTGGCGCGGGAGAGCGGGCGGCAGGCGAGATCCCAGTTCACCAGATCCCTGGAGCGGTGAATCTGGACGCCGGGATACCACTCGAAGGTGGAAGTGGCGATGAAGTACTCATCCCCCACCCGGCAGATCGAGGGGTCGGGGTTGAAGCCGGGGAGGATCGGGTTGCGGATCATCGCTGCGCGGCTCCCTTGGTTTGCTCGGCAGATTGTGCCCAGAGGTTGATGGCCTCTTCGTCGGCGTATTCGTCAATCTCTGCCAGTTCGGCCTCAGTGAATTCGAGGTTGCCCACCGCTCCGACGCAATCGACCACTTGGCTCGGCTTGCTCGCGCCGATCAGTGCGGTGGTAATGCCGCCGCCGCGCAGAACCCATGCGATCGCCATTTGTGCCAGCGTCTGCCCGCGCCGCTCGGCGATGTCGTTCAGCTTGCGGATGTTCTCTATCGCGCGGTCGGAGAGCATTTCGCTGCGCAGCGATTTGCCCTGCGTGGCGCGGCTGCCCTCGGGCACGCCGCCGAGATACTTCTTCGTCAGCATGCCTTGCGCCAGTGGGGTAAAGGCAATGGAGCCGATGCCCAGCTCGGTGAGCGTGTCTTTCAGCCCGTCGCGCTCGACCCAGCGGTTGATCATGTTGTAGCTCGGCTGGTGGATCAGGCAGGGGGTGCCGAGATCTTTCAGGATCGCCACAGCCTCCCGCGTCCGCTCGCTGTTGTAGCTGGAAATCCCGGCGTAGAGCGCGCGGCCCGAGCGTACGATATGGTCGAGCGCGCCCATGGTTTCTTCCAGCGGCGTGTCGGGGTCGAAGCGGTGGGAGTAGAAGATATCGACGTAATCGAGGCCGAGGCGCTTGAGGGATTGGTCGCAACTCGCCACCAGATATTTGCGGCTGCCCCACTCGCCATAGGGGCCGGGCCACATGCCGTAGCCTGCCTTGGAAGAGATGATCAGTTCGTCGCGGTAGGGGGCAAAATCTGTCCGCAGGATCTCGCCAAACGCCGCCTCCGCCGCGCCCGGCCTCGGGCCGTAATTGTTGGCGAGGTCGAAATGGGTGATGCCGTGATCAAACGCTGTTTGGCAGATTTGCCGCTTGGTCTCATGAGGCGCGTCATCGCCGAAGTTGTGCCAGAGGCCGAGCGAGATGGCGGGCAGCTTGAGGCCTGATTTGCCGCAGCGGCGATAGGCCATCCGCTCGTAGCGGTCTTCGGCGGCAGCATAGACGCTCATGCCAGCAGACCCTGTGCCGCATCGGGGCCGAGGGCTTCGGGGCGGGTGCAGGTGGTGGCAATGTCGAGCGCCCTGCCCTCTTCGCCTGCCTTGAGGATGGAAGTCATCACATCCACGACGTGCGTAGCAAAGTCATCCGAGCAGCGGTGCGGGCGGCCTGCGAGGATGGCCTGCGCCATATCGGCCAGCCCGGCGGTGCGGTAGTTGGCCCGCGTGCCCTCGTTGGACTTGCCGAAGGGGTGCTGCCACTCGCCGGAAATGTTGGTGAAGGCGCCTTTTTCCGTCACCCGCACCTCGCCGCCGAAGAAGTTGGGGTCGGGCACATGCAGGGTGCCCTCGGTGCCGTAGAGCTCCATGTTGGAATGGCCGTGCTGCCAGACGTCCCATGAGGCAATGAACGTTACCTGAGCGCCGCTCTCGAATTGCAGGATCGAGTGGATCGTTGTGGGCGTTTCCACCTTGATCTTCTCGCCGTGGCGCGGCTGCGAGGTGATGGTGCGGTATTCATTGGCGCTGGAACTCATCGCCACCACACGCTTCACCGGGCCGAGCAGTTGCACGAGGTTGGACACGTAGTAGGGGCCGATGTCGAGCACCGGGCCGGCTCCGGGCTGGAAGAAGAAATCGGGGTTAGGGTGCCAGCTTTCCATCCCCGGAGACTGCACGAAGCAGGTGCCGGAGGTGATGCGGCCCACGGCCTCGCTATCGACCAGATGGCGCGCAAGCTGGTGGGCGCCGCCGAGGAAGGTATCGGGCGCGGAGCCGACACGCAGGCCCTTTTCGCCCGCGATCTTCTTGAGCGCTTCGCCCTCTTCCAGCGTCAGCACGAAGGGCTTTTCGGAATACACATGCTTGCCCGCTTCCAGCACGCGTTTGGACACGTCAAAATGCGCGTTGGGGACGGTGAGATTGACGATGATGTCCACGTCATCTGCGGCCAACAGCCCTTCGATGCTTTCTGCGCGCAGGCCGAACTCCTCGGCACGTGCCTGGGCGGCCTCTTCGCTCAGGTCGGCGCAGGCGCGCATTTCGATGCCGTTGAACAGGGGGGCGAGGCGCATGTAGGCGGCGGAAATGTTGCCGCAGCCGATGACGCCGATTCCGAGTGTGTCAGCCATGGCTCAGAACCCCTTTACGGCTTCGATGGAGCGGGTGGCGAAGCGTTTGGCGTCATTCGGCTTGTCGTGTTCCATCACGAACAGGTCCACGCCTGCGCCCTTCAGCGCGGCCATGATTGCGGGCCAATCCATTGTGCCGTGGCCCACGTCGGCCCAGCCGTCCTCGTCCTCGTTTTGGCCGGAGGGGGCGATGTCTTTCACATGGGCGGTGGTGATCCGGTCGGCCTGCGCCTCGATCCAGAGCAGCGGCTCGGCCCCGCCGCGCACGACCCAGGCGACATCCATCTCCCACTCGATCTCGGGGGCCATGTCGAGGATCACCTGCATGGGCACGGTGCCCTCCTGAAGGCCCTGAAACTCCCAGTGGTGGTTGTGCCAGCCAAAGCGTAGCCCAGCATCGCGCACCCGCTTGCCGGCCTCGTTCAGCCGGTTGGCGAGGTCTTTCCACTCGGCCATTCCGGCGCCGTTGCGATATTCATCGGTAGGCGCCGGGCAGAAGACGCGCTCCATCCCCAGCACCTTGGCGGCGGCGATGGATTTGTCAAAATCCTCCTCGAAGCTGTCCAGCGGGAAGAAGTGGCCGGAGGGCATGGTGAGCCCGTTTTCGTCGAGCATGGCCTTGAAGGCGTGGGGGTCTGCGTAGACCCCGCCGAAGCCCTCGACCTGTGTGTAGCCAAGCGAGGCGAGCAACTTGAGCGTGTCTTCCATCGGGCCAGCGTCGCGCGAGGAATAGAGTTGATACGAGATATCCATGGTCAGTCCTGTGGGTTCCGGCTCAGAGCCGGGCTTCGGTTGTCTTGTCAAAGAGGTGGCAGCGCTCGGGGGAGAGGCCCAGCGGCAGCGGGTCGCCCGGGGCGATCTCGACCTGCCCGTCGAGCCGCACCCAGACATGCCGCCCGCCCACGTCACAGCGCACCAGCGTGTCGGAGCCGAGCGGCTCCACCAGCTCTACCGTGCTGTCAAAGCGGAAGGGCTTGCTCTCTGCGATCTCGCGGTAGGCCACGTGCTCGGGGCGGATGCCCAGCATCGCCGCCCCGTCGCGCGGGCCGTCTTGCCAGGTGTAACCCTCAAGCGGGATTTCCAGCTCGGCGGAGTGAAAGACCCCGCCGCGCAGCTCGCCGTCGAGGAAGTTCATGGTTGGGGAGCCGATGAATTGGGCCACGTAGAGGTTGGCCGGGCGGTTGTAGATTTCGTTCGGGGTGTCGAGTTGCAGGACCATCCCCGATTTCATGATGGCGATCCGGTCGGCAAGGGTCATCGCCTCGATCTGGTCGTGGGTGACATAGATCATGGTGTTGCCAAGCGTCTGGTGCAGCTGCTTGATCTCGACCCGCAAATCGGCACGCAGCTTGGCGTCGAGGTTGGACAGCGGCTCGTCGAAGAGGAACACATCGACATCGCGCACCAGCGCACGGCCAATCGCCACCCGCTGGCGCTGGCCGCCAGAGAGGGCAGAGGGCTTGCGATCCAGCAGCGGCTCGATCTGGAGCACCTGCGCTGCGCGGTTTACCCGCTCGGTGATCTCGGCCTTGCTCACCCCGGCGTTCTTGAGGCCAAAGCTCAGATTGCCGCGCACCGTCATCTGCGGGTAGAGCGCGTAGCTTTGGAACACCATGCCGATGCCGCGCTTGGAGGGCTCTTCCCAGGTGACGTTTTGCCCGCCGATCCAGATTTGCCCGTCGGTCACATCAAGCAGCCCGGCGATACAGTTGAGCAGGGTGGACTTGCCGCAACCGGAAGAGCCGAGGAGCACGAGAAATTCGCCGTTGACCACTTCAAGGTTGAGGTCTTGCAGCACCTTCACGGCGCCGAACGACAGGTCGAGGTGTTTGATTTCGATTGAGTGTTCCATGCCTCAGCCTTTGACCGCGCCAGCAGCAATGCCGCGCACGAAGAGTTTTCCGGAGATGAAGTAGATGACGAGGGGCACCAGACCGGTGAGAAGGGTTGCCGCCATGTTGACGTTGTATTCCTTCACGCCCTGCACCGAGTTGACGATGTTGTTGAGTTGCACGGTCATCGGGTACAGGTCTGGCTTGGTGTAGACGACGCCGAAGAGGAAGTCGTTCCAGATGCCGGTGACTTGCAGGATCATCGCGACCACGAAGATCGGCAGGCTCATCGGCAACATGATTTGCAGGTAGATCTGCCAGAACCCCGCCCCATCGACCCGCGCGGCCTTGAACAGTTCTTCGGGCAGCGAGGTGAAGTAGTTGCGGAAGAGCAGCGTGAGGATCGGCATGCCGAAGACGGAGTGGACCAGCACCAGCCCGGTGAGCGAGCCGTAGAGGCCGATTTCGCGCAGGATGATGACGATGGGGTAGAGCATGACCTGATAGGGGATGAAGGCCCCGAAGATCAGGATGGTGAAGAAGATATCCGCCCCTTTGAACCGCCAGTTGGCGAGCGCGTAGCCGTTCACCGAGGCGATGAGGATGGAGAGGAACACCGAAGGCACCGTGATGCGCACCGAGTTCCAGAAGCCGCGCGAAAGTCCGTCGCAATTCAAGCCGGTGCAGGCCTCGGCCCAGGCCTTCACCCAGGGCTCGAAGGTGATTTCGACCGGCGGGGCGAAGATGTTGCCGAGGCGAATTTCCGGCATGCCCTTCAGCGAGGTCACCACCATCACCCAGAGCGGCAGCAGGTAGTAGAGCGCCACCACGATCAGCGTGCCGTAGATGAAGATGTTGCGGCGCGAAAAGCGGCGGCGCGGCTTGGGGCCACGGGGGCCGGACAGCGCGGGCGCGGCGGCATCAGCCCCGGCCACGGTGGCGGAGAGGGTTGCGGGGTTAGACACGCTTCTTCCCTCCAAATTCGAGATAGGCCCAGGGGATGATGACCACCAGCACGGCGAGCAGCATCATGGTGGAGGCGGCGAAGCCTTGGCCGAGGTTTTGGCCTTGGAACATGTAGTCGTAGACGTATTTGGCGGGCACATCCGAGGCGATGCCGGGCCCGCCGCCGGTTTGCGCCACGATCAGGTCGTAGAGGCGCACGATGCCCGAGGCGATGATGACGAGGGTGGTGATGAAGACCGGACGCATCATCGGGATGACGATGAAGATATAGGTCTTCCACATCGGGATACCGTCTACCCGCGCGGCCTTCCAGATCTCTTGGTCGATGCCGCGCAGGCCCGCGAGCATCAGGCACATCACGAGGCCGGTGCCCTGCCAGAGCCCGGCGATCAGCACGCCGTAGATGACGATATCCGCGTTATACAGCGGGTCGAAATCGAAGCTCTCCCACCCCATCGCCCGGATCACCGACTGAATGCCGAAGTCTGGGTTCAGCAGCCATTGCCAGACAAGGCCGGTGACGATGAAGGAGAGGGCGAAGGGGTAGAGCAGGATGGTGCGGAAGGTGTTTTCGAACCGGATTTTCTGATCAAGCAATGCTGCCAGCACGAAGCCGATCACCAGCGAGAACACCACCATGCAGGCGCCGTAGATCAGCAGGTTCTCGATGGCCACGTTCCAGCGCTCGGTGCCCCAGAGGCGCTCGTATTGCTGCAAACCCACCCATTTCTCGCGGGGCAGAAGCTTGGAATTGGTGAAGGAATACACCACCGTCCAGATCGTGCCGCCGGTGAATACGACAAGCGCCGTCAGCACCATCGGGATGGCGGCGATCTTGGCGTTGATGTTTCGAAAGAGCCCTAACGGGCGGGCCGAGGCCATAACGCTCCCCTCTCGCGCTGGTCGATTTCAGCCAAGGGGCCGGGCCGCTTGCGCAGCCCGGCCCCGGGTGGACGCGGTATCAGTCCTTGTTCGCCACGATGTCGACAAAGCGGGCCTGAGCGTCGGCGGCGCTGATCGACGGATCCTGGAAGAACTGGACGAAGAGGTCGTTCAGCTGGTTGTTGGTATCTTCGGTGTTCAGCTGGTTCACGTCGGGCATGGTTTTGCCGTCGGCGAGCAGCTGGAGACCTTTCTTCATGCAGTCGTTGGCATTGGCGAGGTCCACATCACCCCGGATCGGCAGCGAGCCTTTCTTGAGGTTGAAGGCCACCTGCGTTTCGGGCTTAAGCAGCGTTGCGGCCAAGGCATCCTGCGCGGCTTCTGTCTCGGCATCGCCGGTTTCGGGGAAGTAGAAGGCATCGCCGCCGGTCGAGAGCACCTCGATCACGCCAAGGCCGGGCAGGCAGGTGTAATCTTCGCCCGCAACCTCACCGGCTACGGCAAACTCACCCTGCGCCCAGTCGCCCATGATCTGGCCGCCTGCGGCATCGGTGATGACAAGGTTGGTCGCCTGGTTCCAGTCTTGCACGTTGGAGCCTTCGACCATGCCGCGCATGTCTTCGGCGGCTTGGAATACGCGCGCGAGCTCTTCACCCGCCGCCATTTCGGCATCGCCCTCGCCGTAGACCTGTTGCAGCACATCCGGCCCGGCCAGCGTGGCCATCAGCACGTTGAAGGCGCCCGACGATTGCCAAGGCTGCCCGCCCAGCGCCATCGGCTGGATACCGGCCTCGCGCAGCGCCGGTGCGGCGGCCACGAACTCGTCCCAGTTGGTTGGCACGTCCACGCCGGCCTTCTCGAAGGCACCGTTGGAGAGCCACAGCCACTGCCAGGAGTGGATGTTGACCGGTGCGCAATAGATCCGGCCATCTACCGTGCAGGAGTCGAGCAGGGAGCTGGGGTTTACGATATCTTTCCAGCCCTCGGCCTCGGCCACGTGGGTCATGTCGCGCAGGAGACCGGCCTCGATCAGCTCTTCGGCCTGCCGGCCGTGGTTGAACTGGAAGGCGCCCATGGGATCGCCGCCGATGATCCGGCTGACCATCACCGGGCGAGCGGTGCCGCCGCCGCCGGCAATCGCGCCGTCGACCCATTTGTGCTCGGTCTGGCCTTCAAACTCGGTGGCAAACTGCTGCACGGCAGCCGCCTCGCCGCCCGAGGTCCACCAATGGGTGACCTCCAGATCGGCAGCAGAAAGAGCGGAACCCGCGCAAAGCGCCGTGCCCGCCATCAGGATGGTGCGAAACGTCATTTTATTCCTCCCTGCGGGCCACGCCTTCCGGCGGCCCATGTCTGTCACGCGCCGTCCTCTTCGGCGCTTGTAATCGTTTACACGTTCAGAGCTTTGCGCCCACGCTTGCATGTAAACGATTACATGGATATTTTCGCCCAGAGCCGCCCTTGTCAAGCGCGGGTTCATCGCTAAACGACTGCGACGCGAGGGATTTAATTCGATGGCTCAAAAAACGGTCAGAATTCGGGATGTTGCACGGGCTGCCGGGGTTTCCACCGCGACGGTGAGCAGGGCGCTGTCGAATCCCGATCTGCTGACCGAAAGCACACGCAAGGCGGTGGAAGATGCGGTGCGAATCACCGGCTACCGGGTGAACCACGCCGCGCGGAACCTGCGGATGCAGCGGGCGGGCGCGGTGCTGGTGCTGGTGCCCAACCTCGGCAACCCCTTTTTCAGCACGATCCTTGCCGCGATCTCAGAGAGTTTTGCGGGCAGCGATACCTCGGTGCTCATTGCCGATACCGCGAGCGGCGAATCCGGCGGGCGGGAACTTGCCGGGTACTTCCTCGACGGGCGGATCGACGGGATGATTTCGCTCGATGGCGGGTTGGCCCGGAGCGATCTTGCCGCCTTTGATGCGGCGGGCGTGGCTGACCGGATCGTCTTTGCCTGCGAATGGGTCGATGGGGCCACCCTGCCCTCTGTGCGATCTGACAATGAAGCGGGTGCGCGGCTGGCGGTGCAGCACCTCTATGATCTTGGCCATCGCGACATTGCCCATGTGACCGGACCGGCGGGCAACGTGCTGACCAAGGCGCGGCGCGCGGGGATGCTGGCCGAGCGCGCGCGGCTTGGCCTGCCCAGCCGGGATGACTGGATCATCCGGGGGGATTTCTCGCTGGCTTCGGGCCGGGAGGCCGCGCAGCGGATCATTGCCATGAGGGAGCGCCCCTCGGCTGTGTTCTGCGCCTCCGATCAGGTGGCCTTTGCGCTGATGTCAACGCTGATGGCGGCGGGCGTGCGGGTGCCTGAGGATATTTCGGTGGTGGGGTTCGATGATATTGATCTCAGCAAGGTCTATACCCCTGCGCTCACCACCATCCGGCAGGACCGGCATGCCCTTGGTGCGCGGGCTGCGCGGCTGCTGCTGGAACGGATCGCAGCCACGAACGACCCGCTTGCAGCCGATGATGGCAGCTGCGTCGAGATGGTTGGCGTTGAACTGGTGGCCCGTCAGAGCACCGCCGCACCGGGAGCCACCTAGGCCCGTTTGCGGGCGTTAGCCCCCTGCCCCCGGCGAGAGCAGTCGGCGTTGCTCTTGCCGCAGGCTGTGAATGTCGAGATCGTCAACGATATCAACATCGTCCAAGCTCACCACCTGATCGCGGCTCACCGAGCGCTTGAGCCTCACATGATGCGCCAGCCCGATGGGCAGGGCGTTGAGCGCGACTGACTCGCGCGCCGGAATGGCCTTGGCCCAAACCTTGAAGCCGCCCTCGCCATCGAGATAGTCGCCCGCCTCAAACGCGCCCTTGGCCGTTGCCACCGCATCGGCCCGAAACAGGCGGGACTCCCCGGTTGGCTCGTGCCGCAGGCAGGCCGACAGCACTGACACCGCCGTTTCCAGCCCGATCAGGTGGAAGGGCCGCCACATTGAGCCATACCAACCGCTCTTGTCGGTCATCAGCCCGTATTGGTTGAAGCACTGGCGGGTGTATTCATTGGGCGCGCGGAAGGTGACGAACATGCCGTATTGGATGTTGTTCAGCACGGTGCGCCCATCGGGCTCGCGAGAGGCGGCGATATCGACGATGCCCTCTTTCTCCAGCTGCCCGCCCTCGCTCACCGGTTTGAATACTTCGGCAAGGTCTTGCAGCCCGGCGGGCGGGAAGGCGAGGCCGTTGACCGGGCAATCCAACCCGGTGGCATTGGCGACCGCCGCCATTTCGATGGCCGCTTTCGTTCCGTCGGTAAAAGAATTGTACATCTTCGGATTGAAGTCGCCCGAGGCCACCTGCTCGGGAGTGAAATCGAAGTAGTCCCAGACGGTATCGGGGGTGGAGTAGCGGTAGGAAGGGCAGAAGTTCATCCCCTTGCCCGCCGCCACCAGCTCGAAGCCGCAGCTTTTGACCCAATCCACCAGCTCGCACATTGCCGCCGGTTGGTCGCCATAGGCCATGGAGTAGACGACCCCTGCCGCGCGGGCCTTTTCAGCAAGCAGCGCACCGACCATCACATCGGCCTCGACGTTGACCATAACCACATGCTTGCCTGCCGCGATTGCCGCCAGCGCGTGGCGGGTGCCCGCAAGCGGGTGGCCGGTGGCCTCGATGATGCATTCGATCTCGTCGCAGGCCATCAGCGCGGCGGCGTCTTCGGTGATCCATGTGTGGCCACTCGCGAGCGCATCTTGTGCCGAGGTGGCCGCGAACTGCTCGCGCGGCCAATGCACCCGCTCGAACGAGCCGCGGGCTTTTTGCACATCGAGATCGGCCACGCCGACCACATGCAGCCCCTCGATGTGCCGGGCCTGCGCGAGGATCATCGAGCCGAATTTTCCGGCCCCGATCAGCCCGACGCGGACCGGCTTTCCTTCAGCGACCCGTGCCGCCAGCTTGCTCGACAGGTTCATGTACGACTCCCTTGTGTTGGCGGCAAACTAGGCGGGCCTGCGCGGGCGTATCTATCAATTTCTCCTATGCTGTGATTAAGCAGGGCTTCACCACAGTTTAAGAATACGTCGTTGTTTGCCGCCGAGCACCCTGCCAGAACCCTCGTTGGAGAACCGGAGCGCAAAGGGAGGAGTGGCCAGTGGAACACGCGGCAGGATCGAACGTGAGCCTTGCGCGCCGGGCCTGGGCCATCCGACGCAATGCGCTGCGGATGGGCGAGGTGCAGGGGCAGGGATATATCGGGCAGGCGCTGGGAGCGGCCGACGTTCTGGCGGTGTCTTACTTTCATGCCATGCGCTATCGGCCCGGCGATCCCGACTGGGAAGGGCGAGATCGCTTTTTTCTCTCCATCGGCCATTACGCCATCGCGCTTTATGCGGCGATGATCGAGGCCGGGATTCTGCCTGAGGATGAGATTGAGACCTACGGGATGGACGACTCGCGCCTGCCGATGAGCGGCATGGCGGCCTATACGCCGGGGATGGAAATTACCGGCGGCTCGCTCGGCCACGGGCTGGGCATTGCAGTGGGCATGGCGCTGGGGCTGAAGCGCAAGAAGAACGGCGCCTTTATTTACAACATGTTGAGTGACGGCGAGCTGGGCGAGGGCTCCACTTGGGAGGCGGTCATGGGGGCCGCTGCGTGGAAGCTGGATAACCTCATCGCCATTGTCGACTTCAACAACCAGCAGGCGGACGGGCCGACGATGGAGGCGCTGGCCACTGGGCCGGGCACCGAGGCCGCCAAGTGGCAGGCCTTTGGCTGGCACGCCGAGGAGGTGGACGGCAACGATATTGACGCCGTTGTGGCGGCGTTTGACCGGGCGCGGCACCTGAAAGAGCCGAGGCCCCGCGCGATTATTTGCAATACCAAGATGTGCAAGGGCGTGCCCTTTCTGGAGGAGCGCGAGATTACCCATTTCGTCCGCGTGGAGCCCGAGGAATGGGCAAAGGCGCTGGCCCATCTGGACGGGGAGAAGCCCGCATGAGTATCGGCCCCAACTCCCGCCGCACGCCCGCGCATATTGCCCGGCCAAAGCCCGCCGAGCGCGGCGCACGCACCTCTGCCATGATCGCCTCGCTGGATGCCGAGGGCCGCGACACCATGGCCGCCCCTTTTGGCCACGCGCTCGTTGATCTGGCCAAGAGCCGGGATGATATCGTTGGCCTTACCGCCGACCTGAGCAAATACACCGACCTGCATGTGTTTGCTGAGGCCTACCCCGACCGGTTCTATCAGATGGGCATGGCCGAGGCGCTGCTGATGTCTGCCGCAGCGGGCATGGCGCGGGAGGGCTTTACCCCCTTTGCGACCACCTACGCCGTCTTCGCCTCGCGCCGCGCCTATGACTTTATCGTCATGGCGATTGCCGAGGAGAACCTGCCGGTGAAGATCGTCTGCGCCCTGCCCGGCCTTACCACTGGCTACGGCCCCAGCCATCAGGCCACTGAAGACCTCGCCATCATGCGCGGGATGCCGAACATGACGGTGCTCGACCCTTGTGATGCGGTGGAAACCGACCAAGCCACCCGTGCGCTGGCCGATTATCCCGGCCCGGCCTACATGCGCCTGCTGCGCGGCAAGGTGCCCAACGTGCTGGGCGAATACGGCTATGAGTTTGAGCTTGGGAAGGCCAAGGAAATAAGGGGCGGCAGTGATGTGCTCTTCGTCTCCTCCGGCTTCATGACGATGCGCTGCCTCGACGCCGCCTCCGCGCTGGAGAAGGACGGGGTGAGCTGCGCCGTGCTGCATTCGCCCACCATCAAGCCGCTGGATGAGGCCACGATTTGCGCCGAGGCCGCCAAGGGCGGGCGGCTGGTGGTGACGGCGGAGAACCACTCCATCACCGGCGGGCTGGGGGAGGCCGTGGCCGGGGCGCTGGCCCGCAACCAAGTGCATGTGCCCTTTCGGCAGGTTGCCCTGCCTGATGAGTTTCTCGACGCCGGGGCGCTGCCTTCGCTTCATGAGCAATACGGGCTATCGGTGCGTAGCATCACCACAAGGGTAAAGGGCTGGCTCAATGACTGACACGAACACTGGCACGGCAATCATCGGCCTCGGAGTCATGGGGCGCGGCATGGCGAAGAACATCCTCGCGGCGGGCATTCCGCTGACGGGGTTCGACATGGCGCAGCCTGCGCTTGACGCGCTGAAAGAGATGGGCGGCACCCCTGCGGCCTCTGCTGCGGAGGCGGCAAACGGGGCTTCGCTACTGATTCTCATGGTGGTCAACGCCGTGCAGGCCCGTACCGCGCTGTTCGAGGCAGGGGCCGCCGAGGCGCTCTCTCCCGGCGCGACCGTCATGCTCTCGTCCACCGTTGCCCCCTCTGCCGCCCGCGCTATCGGCGAAGAGCTGGCCGCAATGGGCCACCACCTGCTTGATGCGCCGGTTTCGGGCGGGCAGGTCGGGGCCGAAGCGGGCACGCTCACCATCATGGCCTCGGGCTCTGCCGCCGCGTTCGCGCGCGCCGAAAAGGTGCTGGAGGCCACCGGTGGCACGCTCCACCGACTTGGCGATGAGCCGGGTATGGGCGCGACCTACAAAGTGGTGCACCAGCTTGCGGCCGGGGTGCATATTGCCGCCGCCGCCGAGTTGATAAGCTTTGGCGCGAAGGCGGGCTGTGACCCGGAGAAGCTGCATGAGATCGTCATGGCCTCTGCCGGCGCGAGCTGGATGCTCGGCAATCGCGGCCCGCGAATGATGGAGGCCGACCCGGAAGTGACCTCCACCGTCGATATCTTCATCAAGGATCTCGGGCTGGTGGAAGAAACCGCCAAGGAGGCCGAGGCGCCCGTGCCCCTCGCCGCCCTCTCGCTGCAACTCTTCTCCGCCGCCCGCGCCCTTGGCCACGGCAAGGCGGATGATGCGCTTGTTATCCGCGCCTATGAGGCGCTCACCGGAAAACCCGTTCACGAAAGCTAAACGCCAATGCCCGATCTTCTCACCGGAAAAACTGCCATCATCACCGGCGCCGCCTCTCCACGCGGCCTTGGCAAGGCCACCGCGCGGCTCTTTGCCGAGCATGGCTGTCGCGTGGCCGTGTTGGACCTTGATGCCGATGCGGCTGCGGGTGCGGCGGCGGACCTGCCCGGCGAGGGCCACATCGGGCTGGCCTGCAATGTGACCGACAAGGAGGCCTGCGAGGCAGCCTTTGCGGCGGTGCTGGAGGGTTTCGGCGCGGTGGATATCTTGGTGAACAACGCCGGGATCACCCAGCCGCTGAAGTTCATGGAGATCGCACCCGAGAATTACGACGCGGTGCTGGATGTGAACCTGCGCGGCACGCTTTATATGAGCCAGGCCGCGCTGCCGCATATGCGAGGGCGCAAAGGCGGCTCGATCATCAACATGTCGTCCGTCTCCGCTCAGCGCGGCGGCGGCATCTTTGGTGGGCCGCATTATTCGGCGGCCAAGGCTGGGATACTGGGGCTGACCAAGGCAATGGCCCGCGAGGCCGCGCCCGACAATGTGCGGGCCAATGCCATTTGCCCCGGCTTCATTTCGACCGACATCACGGCGGGCAAGCTGACCAACGAGATGAAGGCCATGGTGCTTGACGGTATCCCGATGGGCCGCGCCGGGGAGGCCTCTGACGTGGCGGGCTGCGCGCTGTTCCTTGCCTCGGACCTTGCGGCCTATGTCACTGGCTCGGAGGTGGATGTGAACGGCGGTTCGCTGATTCACTGAAGGTTGCTTGGGGCGCGGGCTCATCCACGGGCTCGCCCGTCTCTTCGCCCCTGCGAAGACGCCTCGAAGGGCGGATGAGCAGCTCCCCTACCCCGCCAGTTCCGCTGCGCTCTCGAAGCTTTCCACCGTCAAACTATGCCGCGCCACGATTTCCTCGACCTCGCGCCCATGCCGCTCGGCCTCTTCCGAGATCCATCCAAGGAAGATCTGCACCGCTTTTCGGTTTAGATAGCGGCTCGGGCAGATCGCCCAATGCGCCGGAAACCGCAGCACCGGCAGATCGGGCATGACCGGCACCAGCCGCCCCTCCGCCACCTCGGCACTCGCCACGGCCAGCGACTCCAGCACAATGCCCATACCGTCCAGCGCAAGTTGTAGGGCCATGGACGAGCGGTCCATCAGCAGGCTCTTTCGGTTGGCGGGGGTTTCGATGCCATTGCGCAGCAACCACGTGTCCCATTGGCAGAGGTTGCGGGCGGAATCGATGAACCGGCCCGTCTCCAGCGGGTTGCCCCCCAGCGCGGCCAGATAGGCCGGCGTTGCCAGCGGCAGAATGTGATCGTCCACCACCGGCTCCACATGCATGCCACCCCAGTTGCCGGTGCCGTAGCGAATGTCGAGGTCCATGATTTCGCGGTCAAAATCGGTGGGGTCGGGCGCGGCGTCCACGCGCAACTCCCACTCCGGGTGCTTTTCGACGAAGCGCGACAGCCGGGGCCCGAGCCAGAGCACGCCGAAGCTGGGCGCCACGCGCAGGTTCAAGCGCCGGGTCTCGCGCGAGCGCCCGAGGTTTTGCCGCGCATCCTTCAGCATCCGCAGCGCGGTGCCCGCCGATTGGTAAAGCTGCTCGCCCTCCAGCGTCAGCGACAGCTGCCGCCCGTCGCGGCGAAACAGCTTTACGCCGAGCTGCTGCTCCAAGAGCTTGATCTGCTGGCTGACGGCGGAGGGGGACACCGAAAGCTCTTCGGCAGCGCGGGAGAGCGTGCCCCGCCGCGCCACCGACTCGAAATAGAGGATGGCATTCAGGTTTTCCGTTCGTGCCATCCCTGTTTCCTTACTCTGCCGCCACGGTCTCCTGCCGCTGGCGGCCAAGGCCCTCCACCTCGATCTCCATCACGTCGCCGGGCTTGAGGAAGCGCTGCGGCTTCATGCCCATGCCCACGCCCGAGGGCGTGCCGGTGGCGATGATGTCACCGGGCTGGAGCTTCATGAAACGGCTCATGTAGCTGATGATTTGGGCCACGGTGAAGATCATGTCATCGGTGTTGGAATCCTGCACCGTCTCGCCGTTGAGGTCGAGCGAAACGCGCAGCTTTTGCGGGTCTGCCACCTCGTCGGCGGTAACGAGGTAAGGGCCGGTCGGGCCGAAGGTGGGGGCGGATTTGCCCTTGATCCATTGGCCGCCCTTCTCGATCTGGAATTCGCGCTCGGACACATCGTTGATGGTGCAATATCCGGCCACGTAGCTCAGAGCATCGGCCTCGGAGACATAGAGGGCCTCTTTGCCGATCACGACGCCAAGCTCGACCTCCCAGTCGCTTTTGGCGGAGTCGCGCGGAATGACGACCGTGTCGAAGGGGCCGCTCAAGGCGCTGCTCGCCTTCGAAAAGATGATCGGCTCCTTGGGCGGCTCCGCGCCGGTCTCTTCGGCGTGTTTGGTGTAGTTCAGGCCGATGCAGAAGAAGTTGGGCACCGAGGCCACGCAGCTGCCGATCCGGCCGGGCTCTTCGACCACCGGAAGGCTTGCCACGTCGAGCGCGCGGATCGCATCGAGCGCTTCGAGTGAAACGCCCTCGCCCGCAAGCTCGCCGACCTTGCCGGACAGGTCGCGGACCTTGCCTTCACCGTCGAGAATGCCGGGCTTTTCCGCGCCTGCGGGGCCAAAACGCAAGAGTTTCATAAAGTCTCATTTCCTTTGTTGAGTGTTCACTGTCCGGGGCCGTCACTTGACGTTAGGAGTGGGCTCCGGGGCATTTGCAGGTGCGCCGGGCTGCAACTCGCCGACGCGGGTGTTGGTATCGAAATGTCGGCGGATCTGGCGACGCAGCGCATCGAGGTGGGCCGAAATGGTGACTTTGACCTTGCGCTTGTCACGGTCGCGCAGGCCCTGAATGATGCCGTTGTGCTCGTCGAACACACGTTGCTGGCTGCGCCCGATCCGGCTGCCCAAAAACCGCGCGCGCCAGAGCTTGGCAAGATAGGTACCGTGGGTTTCTGCCAGAGCCGGGTTGCCGGAGGCGCGGACGATGGCACTGTGAAACTCCATGTCGATTTCGAACAGGTCGATCTCGTCGGTGGTTGGGGCGAGTTCCTCCATCCGGGCCTGCACGGCGGCGGCGGCATCTATTTCGGCCTCGGTCGCATGCGCCACGGCAAGCTCGCCGGAGAGCAGCTCTAACGCCTTCAGCACCTCTAGATTGTCCACGACCTCTTTCCATGTCGGGTCGGCCACGATGGGGCTGCGCGAGGGGCGCAGCTCGACCAGACCTTCCAGCGACAGAATGCGAATCGCCTCGCGCATCGGCGTGCGGCTCACGCCCAGTTCTGCGGCGTTGTCGCGCTCCTTTATGGAAGCACCCGGACGCAGCGCGCCCCTCAGTATTTCACGCCGCAGACGCTTCGCGATCTGCTCCGGTAGCAGTTTATCCGCCATATTCCGCCTCTTCCCCGCGATTCCCTCCACGGCACGGGCAGAACTTGGGCAAACGCCGAATGTTCAACCATCAAAAAGTGCCTCTCCGGAAAATTTGGTATACCAAAAGTCGTTGATTGTCGACCACGCTTCGGCTAGCGTCCCGCTCCAGATGGTATGCCATCTTTCGCCGCGCGTTGGAGGACGCGCCGTATGAAAAGCGGTTCATCCCGGGGAGGGAAAGGGCCGCGCAGGGAGGATAACTCTATGAAACTTTCGACCGTTTTCACGACGGCCACTGCTGCTGCCCTTATGGCAGGTGCCGTGTCCGCGGAGCCGATCACGCTTCGGATTCAGACCCACTACGCCACCGAGCACCCCACCGGGCAGGCGCTGGCCACCTGGATTGATGATGTTCAGACCATGTCAGGCGGTGATATCACCGTCGAGATGTTCTACTCTTCGTCCGTGGTTGCCACGACCGAGACCTTCGACGCCGCCATCAACGGCATCGTCGATTGCGACGCCACCGGCGGTGCCTACCAGACCGGCAAGAACCCGGCGTTCCAGTTCGTCGGCGACATCATGGGCGGCTACGACACCCCGTGGCAGCAGTATTCCTGGCTCTACTACGGTGACGGCTACGCCGCTGCGCAGGAGCTCTACAACGCCCAGGGCATGCAGCTTATCGGTTGGTCGATCTACGGCCAGGAGAGCCTTTCGTCTTCCAAGCCCATCGCTGGCTTCGAAGACCTGAAAGGCTGGAAGTTCCGTTCGCCCCCGGGCATGGAAACCGAGATCTTCGAAAAGCTCGGCGCCTCGCCGATCGTGATGGACTTCACCGAGATCTTCACCGCGCTGGAAACCGGCATCATCGACGGTGCTGACGCCTCGGGCCTGGCCAACAATGTGGGCCTCGGCCTCTACGACATCGTGAAGCACGCCACCTACCCGGGCTTCCACTCCATGCCCTCTGACCACCTTGCCTGTAACAAGGACGTCTGGGACGGCATGACCGAGCAGCAGCGCCGGATCATCGACACGGCATGGCAGAAGCTCAGCTTCCAGATCGCCCTCTCCAACGAGAAGGCCAACGCCGAAGCTGCTGCGATGCTCACCGAGCAAGGTGTGACCCTTCACGCATGGTCCGAGGAAGACCGCGCCGAGTTCCGCAAGGCCGCTCAGGCTGCATGGGACGACTGGGGCACCCGTTCGCCCGAGGCTGCTGCCCTGCTGGAAAGCCACAAGGCCTACCTCTCGCAGCTCGGTCTGATCAGCGAGTAATCGCTTGATCCGGGCGCGCTGCGAGGTGCGCCCGGACACACCGATGAGCCCCGCCCGCCGGGGCTCATCGCACCTTCGCAGCACAAGCGCTGCACCTGAAACATGACCGCTTGGGGAGGCGCGCCGTGTCGGAAATTCTCGAAAAAGAAAGTGTTTGGCTCGGATCGCTCCGAGGCCCGGTGCGGATGGCCGCGATTGGTTTTACCGCCGTGGCCCTGCTGATCTGGCTTTGGCTGGTGGTCAACAACCTGATCTCCGAAGATGCCTATGGCATGCACGAAATGATCCGCCCGGCCGGCAAGCCGATTGTCTGGGCGATGCTTGGCAGCCTACTTGGCGCCATTCTCTTCGGGTCGATCTACCTTTCGGACTTCATTGGCGCGATCGAAGACAAGCCCGGCGGGTTTTTCGACATTCTGTCGCTTGTGACCTCGCGAATGGCGATGATCATGATCGCGCTGATCGTTATCGTCATGTTCTACGAGGTGGTCTCGCGTTACGTCTTCTCGCGGCCGACGCTTTGGGCCAACGAGCTTTCGCTCTGGATCGCGGGCGTGGTCTTTCTGTTTGCCGGGCAATACGCCATGCAGCAGCGCAGCCACATCCGCATCTACGTGATCTACGACATCATGCCCCGCTGGGCGCAGAAGACCGCCGATTGCGTGTCGGTCGGCCTCATCCTCGGCTTCACCTTCGCCCTCGTCTGGGGCGGCTACGGCGATGCCAAGACCCGCCTGCTGCGGATGGAGACCTTCGGCACCGCGTGGGATCCGCCCATTCCGGGCACCATGAAGGCCGCCATTCTGTTCATCATCTGTCTCGTCGCCGTTCAGGCCGTGTCCAACCTCATCGCGGATTGGAACAAGGCCCCCGAGCACCACACCGACGAGCTTGACGAGCAAGAAATCGAAAACATTCGCAAGACGCTGGAGGACTGATCCATGGTCGATATCGGCACCCTCAGCCTGCTCGTCCTTGCAGGCATGTTCATCCTGCTTGCCATCGGCATGCCCCTTGGCTTTGCCTCCGCCTTCCTTGCGGTGGTGACGCTGATCCTCAAGTTTGACGTCGACATCCTGTTCCGCACCTTCGGCAAGGGCCCCTTCTCGGTGCTCGGGCAGGCGGTGTATCGACAGATGACGAACTACGTTCTGATCTCGATACCCCTGTTCATATTCATGGCCGCCCTGCTGGAACGAACGGGCATTGCCAAGGACATGTACAACTCGCTGAACGTCTGGCTGAGCCGGATGCGCGGCGGCATTGCCATCGTCACATCGATCATGGCCGTGATCATGGCGGCAATGTCGGGGATCATTGGCGGCGAAGTGGTGCTGCTGGGCCTCATTGCCCTGCCGCAGATGCTCCGCTTGGGCTATAATCAGAACCTCGCCATCGGCACGATCTGTGCAAGCGGCAGCCTTGGCACCATGATCCCGCCGTCCATCGTGCTGATCTTTTACGGTCTGGTAACGGAAACCTCGATCAAGGCGCTCTTCACCGCGTCCTTCCTACCTGGCTTCATGCTGGCCAGTTTCTTCATCGTCTACATCCTGATCCGCACCAACCTGAACCCCTCGCTGGCCCCGCTTCCGCCGGAGGAAGAAGGCGCAGTGGTGGGCAAGGAAAAGGGCCTTCGCTTCCTCGGCTTCCTCGCCTACTTCGGCCTCTGGATCACCGGCGTGCTCTTCCTGCGCGCGGCATTCTTCTGGGCCACCGGCGAGGGCTACGTGATCGAGGGGATCGACCCGATTGCGCTCGGCATGGTCTATCATATGCCCTGGCTCGCGGGTGCCTTCGCGCTGTGCCTTGCGGCGGTGTTCCTTGTAGGCCGCGAGCAGACCCGCGAGGGCTGGGAAATGGGCAAGGGCCTCGTTGCGCCGATCATCGTTATCGGCGTGGTGCTCGGCTCGATCTACATGGGTATCACCGGCATCACCGAAGCGGCGGGCATGGGCGTGGTGGCAGTGTTCACCATCTCGGTTCTGCGCCGTGAGATGAGCTTTGATATCGTCTGGGACAGCCTGATGCGCACGCTCAAATCCACCGGCACGATCATCTGGGTGACCATCGGCGCGGCCGCACTTGCTGCGGCCTACACGCTCGCGGGCGGGCCAACCTATGTGGCCAACCTGATCGTTGCTGCCGAACTGCCCACCATGGGTGTGATCCTGGCAATGATGCTGATCTTCCTCATCATGGGGATGTTCATGGATTGGGTCGGCATCGTGTTGCTGATCATGCCGGTGTTCCTGCCGATCGTGCTGAAGCTGCCGGTTGAGGATATCGGCATCTTCGGCGAGCTGAACCCGCGCCACGTGGCGATCTGGTTTGGTGTGGTGTTCTGTATGAACATGCAGGTCAGCTTCCTTTCGCCACCCTTCGGCCCTGCGGCCTTCTACCTGAAGTCCGTGGCTCCGCCGCACATCACCCTCACGGCGATCTTCCGTGGCTTCTTGCCCTTCATCTGCCTCCAGCTGCTGGCCCTCTCGGTGCTGCTGATTTGGCCGCCGATTGTCTCGGTGTTCCTCTGAGGCATTGATATCCGCCGGGGCGGCATAGCCTCGCCCCGGCGCTTCCATTTTTCAGGCCGCAAGGAGCTTGCAATTCCATGGCCCAGATCGACCGCCTTCAGGCCGACCACTACATCATCCCACTGCCGCAGGTGCTCGAAGACTCGATGCACGGCGCGATGGAGAATTTCGAGGTTATCACCGCCCGCGTCACCGACTCTGACGGCGCGGAGGGCGTGGGCTACACCTATACCTGCGGCGTGAACGGCGGCGCGATTGCCGATATTCTCACCCGCGAGATGGCCCCGCGGGTGGCGGGCCGCGACGCCGACCTGATTGAAGCGATCTGGAAAGATCTCTGGTGGGCCTGCCACTACGGCGGGCGCGGCGGCCCGACTGTTATGGCACTTTCGGCGCTCGACATTGCGCTGTGGGATTTGAAGGCCAAGCGCGCCGCTCTGCCGCTCTGGCGGCTTCTTGGTGGATATGACGCACGTGTGCCCTGTTATATGGGCGGGGTCGATCTGCACCTGTCGCCGGAAGAGCTGGTGGAGCAGACTCACCGCAACTTCGAGGCCGGGCACCGCCACATCAAGATCAAATGCGGCCGCGATGCGCTGCGCGAGGACGTGGCTCGGATGGCGGGGATGCGAGAGGCCTTTGGCCCGGATATGCCGCTGATGACCGACGCCAACATGAAGTTCACCGTCGATGGTGCCATTCGCGCCGCTCGCGCCTTTCGCGAGTTTGACCTGACGTGGTTTGAAGAGCCTATCCCGCCAGACGATCCGGCGGGGCACGCCCGCATTCTCTCCGAAGGGGGCATCCCGCTGGCCACCGGGGAAAACCTGCGCACGCTCTGGGAGTTCAAGACGCTGATCGACAGCAAGGGCGTTAGCTACCCTGAGCCTGACGTCACCGGCTGCGGCGGTGTGACCGGCTTCATGAAAATCGCCGCGCTGGCCGAGGCCCACCATCTGCCCGTCACCAGCCACGGCGCCCATGACGTCACAGTTCACCTGCTCGCCGCCTGCCCCAACCGGAGCTTCATGGAGACCCACAGCTTTGGGCTGAACGACTACATCGAAACCCCGCTGACCGTGGTGGAAGGCCATGTCACCGCGCCCGAGAACCCGGGCCACGGCATGGCGTTCGACTGGGACAAACTGGACGCCTGCCGCGCCTGAGGAGAAGCCAGAATGCTCACCCAAGCCCAGATTGAAACCTTCAACACCGAAGGCGTGCTCGTTGTTGAAGACGTGCTCCCCGTCCCCGTGCTGGAGGGTGTGAAGGCCGAATACACCGCCCTGCTCGACCGGCTCTACGAGGGCTGGCACGCCGAGGGCCGGGTGCCCGCGTCGGAGGGCATGGACTTTTGGCAGAAGCTGCTGGTGAGCTACGAGGCGGGGTGCGAGTGGTTTCAGCCGATGGATATTACCCTGCCCGGCGGCGCGTTTACCGCCGACACGCCGATGCATCAGGGCCCCGCGGTTTTCGAGATGCTCCGCTGCGAGCGGTTGCTGGATATGGTGGAGTCGCTGATCGGGCCCGAGATCACCTCCAACCCAATCCAGCACGTCCGCCTCAAGCCACCCTCACGCACCCTGCGCGCGGGCGAAACCACCGCGCATATTCAGGCCACCGACTGGCATCAGGATCGCGCCGTGGCCCATGCCGAGGGCGACAACACGCAGATGGTGACCGTGTGGCTGGCGATTTCCGATGCCACGCTGGAGAATGGCTGCCTTCAGGTGGTGCCCGGCAAGCCGCAAATGTATCCGCATTGCCCGCAAAAGCAGACCTCCATCGCCCCCGGCCTGCTGGACGAGAGCAAGGCCCGCCCCCTGCCGGTAAAGGCGGGCGGCGCGGTGATCTTTCATCCGCTGACGCCCCATGCCTCGCTGGATAACGTGGCCGATGATTTTCGCTGGTCCTTTGACATCCGCTACAATGTTACCGGCCAGCCCACCGGGCGCGCCCACTTCCCCGATTTTGTTGCCCGCTCTCGGGCCAAGCCGGAAAGCGAGTTGAAGGACTGGCGCATCTGGAAGCAGATGTGGGAAGACACCCGCACGCGCCTCGCGCCCGAGCCGCATATCCCGATTCACCGATGGGACGGCAACGCCCCCGTCTGCGCCTGATCCACCCCTGTAGGGTGGGCAATTTGCCCACCATCCCGGAGCCAATATGAGCCAAACCGTTCGCCTCTCTCCCGATGATAACGTTGTCACCGCCATCAGCCCGCTGGAAGTTGGCACAGAGGGTGCCACCCAGCTGATCCCGCGTGGCCACAAGATGGCCGTTGAGGATATCGCCAAGGGCGCGCCGGTGCGAAAATATGCGCAGGTGATCGGCTATGCGGCGGAGGAGATCCCGGCAGGGGCGCATGTGCATTCGCACAACCTCGAATTTCGCAACGTCGACACGGCTTACGAGTTTTCCACCAACCTGCGGCCTGTCGAACCGGCGGCGCAGCGCGACACCTTCAAAGGCTACCGCCGCGCCTCCGGCAAGGTCGGCACCCGCAATTACATCGCCGTGCTGACCTCGGTGAACTGCTCGGCCACCGCCGCCCGGATGATCGCCGCGCATTTCACCCCGGACACGCTCCAAGCCTATCCCAACGTCGATGGCGTGGTGGCCTTCGTGCACGGCACGGGATGCGGCATGGCGGGCGATGGCGATGGGTTCGAGGCGCTGCAACGGGTCATGTGGGGCTACGCCAAGAACCCCAACATCGGCGCGGTGCTGATGGCCGGGCTGGGCTGCGAGATGAACCAGATCGACTGGCTGATCGAAGCCTACGGCCTCGTCCCCGGCCCGCTGTTCCAGACCATGAACATTCAGGATGTCGGCGGGCTGCGCAAAACCGTCGAGCTGGGCATCAAGAAGATCGAGGCCATGCTGCCGCTGGTCAACGACGTGCAGCGCGAAGACTGCCCGGCCTCCGATCTCACGGTCGCCCTGCAATGCGGAGGCTCCGATGCGTGGTCAGGCGTCACCGCCAACCCCGCCGTGGGCTATGCCTGCGATCTGCTGGTGGCGCAGGGCGGCACCGGCGTGCTGGCCGAGACGCCTGAGATCTACGGCGCCGAGCACCTGCTGACTGCCCGCGCGGTAGACCGTGCGACCGGCGAAAAGCTCATTGGCCTCATCAAGTGGTGGGAGGATTACACCGCCCGCAACAAGGGCTCGATGGATAACAACCCCTCGCCCGGCAACAAGAAGGGTGGGTTGACGACCATTCTTGAGAAGTCGCTCGGCGCGGCGGCCAAGGGCGGCACCACGCCGCTGACTGGCGTTTACAAATATGCCGAGGAAGTCACCGCCAAGGGCTTCACTTTCATGGATTCCCCGGGCTACGACCCGGCCTCCGTGACGGGGCAAATCGCCTCGGGCTGCAACCTCGTCTGCTTCACCACCGGGCGCGGCTCCGCCTTTGGCGCCAAGCCCAGCCCGTCGATGAAGGTCGCCACCAACACCGAGATGTTCAACCGGATGACCGAGGATATGGACGTGAACGCCGGCCGCATCCTCACCGGAGGCGCTTCCGTCGAGGAAGTGGGCCGCGAGATTTACGAGATGTGGCTGCGCATGGCCTCGGGCGAGCAGAGCAAGTCTGAAGCGCAGGGGCTTGGCGACTACGAGTTCGTCCCTTGGCAGATCGGGGCGGTGATGTGAGGGGGCTCGCCGCAATTCAGGGCGAAGAGCGGGCGATGCTCGCGATGAGCCACATGCGGCTCGTCTGTCCTTCGAGACGTCCTCGCCCGTGACCGCTCCGCTGCCTCTTTGCATCGTCGGTGCAGGCTCCATTGGCATGCGCCACGTCGAGGTGAGCACCGCTTCGCCCGCCGTGGAGATCACCGCCGTGGTGGAGCCCTATGCCCCCCGCCGGGCGGAGTTGGCTGCGCAGGGCCTTTGCGCTGTGGGTTCGTTGGCAGAAGTGCCGCCACACACCCGCGCCGCCGTCATCGCCACCCCCACGGGCGACCACGCCGCAAGCACCTCCGCCTGCCTCTCGCGTGGCTGGGCCGTGCTGGTTGAAAAGCCCACCGCCGCCACGCTCGACGAGGCCCGCGCCGTGGTGGCCGAGGCGGAGGCTGCTGGCCTTCCGCTTTTCACCGGCCACCACCGCCGCTGCCACACCTTTTCCATCGCCGCCCGCGAGGCGCTGGAAGGAATAGGCGAGATGGTCGGCGTGCAGGGGCTTTGGAGCCTGCGCAAGCACAACACCTACTATGATGTCGACTGGCGCCGCGCCCCCGGTGCAGGACCGCTGCTGACGAACCTCACCCATGAGATCGACCTGCTGCGCTTCTTCGTGGGCGACATGACAGAGGCCACCGCCCTGCTCTCCTCCGCCCGGCGCGGCTTCGTGATTGAAGACACCGCCGCCGTGGCCTTCCGCTTCGCCAACGGGGCACTTGGCTCCTTCCTTATCTCCGACGCCGGGGCCTCACCCTGGTCTTTCGAGGCGGCGAGCTATGAGAACCCGGCCATCGCCGGGTCGGGCGAGGATTACATTCGTATCGTCGGCACCGAGGGCGCGCTGGCTTTCCCTTCGCTCACCCGCTGGGGGCGATCCGCGCCGGGTGAGATTGAGTGGTCGAAGCCGCTGGTGCGGGAAGAGGGAGCGGGCTTTGGGCGGATCGACCCGCTGCTTGCCCAGATCGAACGTTTCGCCGCAGTCGTCGCAGGCGGGCAAGACAGCGTGCTTTGCATCGGCGCCGACGGAATCGCTGCAATGGAAATGACACTTGCCGCCGCCTTGTCGGGCAAGAGCGACAAGCCAATCACCCCGGCAGAGGTGCCGGGCGACTACACGGGAGTATGAAATGAGCAAGGAAACCATTGGCTTCATCGGTCTCGGCCTCATGGGCCGCGCCATGGTGGGCTGTCTGCAAGCGGCGGGCCACCCGGTGATTGCGCTTGGCAACCGGGACCGCAGCGGCATTGAAGAGGCGATCTCACGCGGTGGCTCTGAGGCCGAGAGCGCCCGCGCGCTGGCTGAGGCTGCGGACATCGTGATGCTCTGCATGGGCACGTCCGAGCATGTGGAAGGCCGCATTTACGGCGAGGATGGCGTGCTGGCCGGGGCCAAGCCCGGGCAGGTGGTGATCGACTTTGGCACCTCGCTGCCCGCCTCCACCCAGAAGATCGCCGCCGACCTTTCCGAGAAGGGCGCCACCTATCTCGACGCGCCGCTGGGGCGCACCCCGGCCCATGCCGAGAAGGGTGAGCTGAACATCATGTGCGCGGGCGACAAGGCCGCCTACGACAAGGTGAAACCGGTGCTCGACACGCTGGGCGAGAACGTCTTTCACCTCGGCAAGTCCGGCAACGGGCACACGATCAAGCTGATCAACAACTTCTATGCGATGACAACGGCTTCGGCCATGTCAGAGGCCTTTGCCATGGCCGATGCGGCGGGCATTGAGCGCGGCGCGCTTTATGACGTGATGGCCGCCGGCCCGAACCATTCGGGCATGATGGACTTCATCAAGAACTATGCCACCGGCGGCCAGATCGACTTGGCCTTCTCCGTCACCAATGGCGCGAAGGACGTGGGGTATTATCGCCAGATGGCGGCGGACCTCGGGCTCAACAGCCGCATGTCGACCGCCACAGACGCCACCCTGCGCGAGGCCCGCGACGGTGGCTCGGGGGATATCATGGTGCCAGAACTGGTCGATTGGATGGGCGGCAACCTCGGAAAGGATCCGAAATGAGACTCGCAGGCAAGAAAGCCTTCATCACCGCCGCCGGTCAGGGCATTGGCCGGGCGATTGCCGAAACCTTTGCCCGCGAGGGCGCGGAGGTGGTGGCGACCGACCTGAAGGCCGACCTGCTGGAAGGGCTGGATGCGGAAACCTTTGCGCTCGACGTGCTCGACCGTGCGGCGCTGACCTCGGCCATCCAGGCCGCCGCGCCTGACATTCTGGTCAATTGCGCCGGGGTCGTGCACGCGGGCACCATCGAAGAGGCCAGTGACGGCGACCTCGACTTTGCCATCAACCTCAACGTCCGTGCTCAGATGCACGCGATTCAAGCCGCGTTGCCGATTTTGCGGGGCAAGGGTGGTGGGGCGATTGTGAACATCGCCTCGGTGGCCTCCTCGATCATGGGCGTGCCCAACCGTTTCGTTTATGGCACGTCCAAGGCCGCCGTGCTGGGGCTTACCAAGTCGGTCGCCGCCGATTGCATAGCCGACGGCATCCGCTGCAATGCGATCTGCCCCGGCACCGTTGACAGCCCCTCGCTACACGAGCGCCTGCGGGCCACCGGCGATTACGAGGCCGCGATGAAGGCCTTTGTTGCCCGCCAGCCGATGGGCCGCATCGGGCTGCCGCAGGAGATTGCAGACCTTGCCCTTTACCTCGGCAGCGATGAAAGCCGTTACATGACCGGGCAGTGCATCGCCATTGATGGCGGAATGTCGAACTGAGGCGCAATCCTTGAGCGAACCACTCCCCAGAGAAGACCGCACCGCCGCGGGCGTTGTCACCATGCTGCTTGCGGTGTGCTTTTTCATCTGCATCGACACCTCGGCCAAGTGGCTCACGCTCACCGGCCTGCCGGTGCTGGTGGTGGTCTTCGCGCGCTACTTCGGGCACTTCGTCTATGCCTGCGCCATCTACCTGCCGCAGGAGGGGCTGGGTTGCTTCCGCTCGCGCGCGCCGCTCAAGCAATTTCTGCGCTCCACCTTCCTCTTCGGCTCCACCGTGCTCAACTTCTTCGCGCTGAAGTATCTGCCGATCACCGTGACCACGACGATCATGTTCGCCGGCCCCATCGTCGTGACGCTGCTGGCCATCCCGCTGCTGGGCGAAACCGTGGGGCTGCGCCGCTTCCTCGCCGTGGCCACCGGCTTCATCGGTGTGCTGGTGGTGATCCAGCCCTGGGGGGCAGAGTGGCACCCGGCGATGTTCTTCTCGCTCGGCGCGCTGATCTCCGCCTCGCTCTACTTCGTGATGACGCGGATGCTCGCCGGAATCGAAACCAATGCCACCCAGCAAGTCTGGTCCGCCGGGCTGGCCTCCGTGGTGCTCGCCCCCTTCGCCGCCTCCGTCTGGACATGGCCCGAAACCGCAACCCAGATCGCCGTGCTCTTCGCCATCGGCGGCTTTGGCATGTTCGGCCATATCCTCGCCACCACGGCGCACCGCTGGGCCGATGCCTCCATCCTCGCGCCCATGGTCTATAGCCAGATCTTTCTGGCTGCGGTTTCCGGTATTCTGGTGTTCAGCCAGTGGCCGACGATCTGGACGCTCGCAGGCGGCCTTATCATCATCGGCTCCGGCCTTTACATCTGGCAGCGCGAGCGCGCCGTGCGGAAGCGCCAGATCATCGACGCCGCCCACCCGAACTTCTAACCGCCGATCAGCCCCGCCCGATGTAGGGCATGTTGGTTGCCATCACCGTCATGAATTGCACGTTGGCCTCCAGCGGCAGCTCGGCCATGTGCAGCACAGAGCTGCCCACATGGCTGACATCCATCACCGGCTCAACCTCGATGGAGCCATCTGCCTGCGGCACACCCTTTTGCATCTTGGCGGCCATAGGCGTCAGCGCATTGCCGATGTCGATCTGCCCGCAGGCGATGTTGAAGGGCCGCCCGTCGAGCGAGATGGAGCGGGTGAGGCCGGTGACGGCGTGTTTGGAGGCGGTGTAGGGTGCGGAGCCCCAGCGCGGCACATAGGCCGAGACAGAACCGTTGTTGATGATCCGCCCGCCCTGCGGCTCCTGCTTGCGCATGACGCCGAAGGCGGCGCGCGCGGTGATGAAACTGCCGGTGACGTTTACGTCGATCAGCTTGCGCCACTCGGCAACGTCGATCTCGTCGATCGGCGCGCCCCCGAGGCTGACACCGGCGTTGTTGAACACCGCATCGACCCGGCCCCAAGCGCCCATGGCTTGCGCAAACGCCGCCTCGACGGCCGCTTCATCGGTTACGTCACAGGGCAGCACCAGTGCCTCGCGGCCGTTTGCCGTTTCTTCCAGCGCTTCTTTGCGCCGCCCGATCAGGCCAACCTTCCAGCCCGCGTCAAAGAACGCTTCTGCGGTGGCGCGGCCCACGCCGGAGCCGCCGCCGGTGATGATGATGCTCTTGGTCATGAAGTCCTCCCTTCGGGCGGGTCATTTTCCCGCCGTTCGTCTCCGCTGTAGGGTGGGTAAAACCCACTCCCCCTAGTGATTGTCGCGTGGCAGCGCTTCGCGCACCTTTTGGTAAGCCGTTGCCAACTCAAGGCAGCCGCCCTGCGCCAGTTGCCCAACGTGGGTGCGGTAAATCTCTTGCCACGGCGTTTGATGCTCCAGCTTTGGCGGGCTCCAAGCCTCTTTGCGGGCGGCCCACTCGGCGTCGTCTACCACCGCATCCATCCGGCTTGCCCCCAGATCGAGGCGCACGGTGTCGCCCGTTTCGAGATAGGCCAGCCCGCCGCCGACCACCGCCTCGGGCGAGGCGTTCAGGATCGACGGGCTCTCGGAGGTGCCCGATTGCCGCCCGTCGCCCACGGTGGGCAGGTGGTTGACGCCCTCTTTCAGCATCGCGTCGGGGGGCTGCATGTTTACCACCTCGGCGGAGCCGGGATAGCCCACGCAGCCGACGCCGCGAATGAAGAGGATACAGTGCTCGTCGATGTCCAGCGACGGGTCATTGATCCGGTCGTGATAATCCTCAGGGCCCTCGAACACGATGGCCCGCGCTTCCAATATGCCCTCTTTGCCGGGCTCGCTGAGAAAGCGCTTCTGGAAGTCTTCAGAGATCACGCTTGTTTTCATCAGCGCCGAGTCAAAGAGGTTGCCCGAGAGCACCTTGAAGCCCGCCTGCTCGCGCATCGGCTCGGCGCAGGTTTTGATGACCCGTGTATCCACACTCTCGATGCCCGCAAGGTTCACCCCCATGGTGTAGCCCGTCGCGGTCATCGCGCCTTCGTGGATGCGCCTGGCCTTCAGCAGCTCGCCCATCACCGCAGGCACCCCGCCTGCGCGGAAGAAGCTTTCGCCGAGGTATTCGCCTGCGGGCTGCATGTTTACCAAGAGCGGGGCGTCAAAACCAATGGTCTCCCAATCCTTCACGTCCAGTTCGACGCCAGCATGGCGGGCAATCGCCTGCAGGTGCGGCGGCGCGTTGGTGGAGCCGCCGATGGCGGTGCAGACCATGATCGCGTTTTCGAAGGCCTCGCGGCTGAGGATGTCGGAGGGCTTCAGGTCATCCAGCACCATCTGCACGATCCGCTTGCCGGTTTCATAGGCCATGGCCATGCGCTCGCGGAAGGGCGCGGGAATGGCGGAGTTGCCGGTGAGCGACATGCCCAGCGCCTCGGCCATCGCGTTCATCGTGCTGGCGGTGCCCATCGAGTTGCAATGGCCCAGCGAGGGCGCAGAGGCGCAGACCCGGCCCATGTATTCATCGTAGTCGATCTTGCCCTCGGCCAGCAAGCGGCGGCTCTCCCAGATGATCGTGCCCGAGCCCGCCAGCTTGCCCTTCCACCAGCCGTCCAGCATCGGCCCGCCATTGAGGGCGATGGCCGGGATATCCATTGTGGCCGCGCCCATCAGCATGGCGGGGGTTGTCTTATCGCAGCCGGTGGTCAGCACCACGCCGTCGATCGGGTAGCCGTGCAGCACCTCGACGAGGCCGAGATAGCTCAGGTTACGGTCCAGCGCCGCTGTCGGGCGCTTGCCGGTTTCCTGAATCGGGTGCACCGGAAATTCCATCGGGATGCCGCCACCGTCGCGGATGCCCGCCTTGATCCTGTCCATCAGGAAGACGTGGATCTTGTTGCAGGGCGCAAGGTCGCTGCCGGTCTGCGCGATCCCGATGATCGGGCGCTCGCCCTGAATCTCTTCGCGGGTGAAGGCCTGGTTCTGGTAGCGCTCCACGTAGAGCGCCGTCATCCCCGGGTTGTTGGGGTTGTCGAACCACTCCTGGCTGCGGAATCGCTTGTTGGCTCGGGTATCGCTCATGGCTGGGGCCTCCCTTGCGTTCAGGGCCTCCCCGCCCTGCGACATGCTTGCGGCAACTTCACGGTTTGGTATACCAAATGCAAGGGCATTCTCGGCTCGGGGAGGACTTCATGAGACATCGAGCAGCCATGCTCATGGCGGCGCTTGCCGCCTCACCTGCCGTCGGCCAGCAAGCGCAGGTCGATCTCGACGCCATCGCAAGCTGTGCCGAAGCCGCCGCCAGCCCGGCGCTCGCCGCCGCCTGCATCGAACCCGCCCTCGCACCCTGCGACGCGGTGGAGTATGAAACGCCCGCCGTTGCCATGCTGTGCTACGAGACCGCCCGCCAGAGCTTCGATGTCGGGATCACCGCCGAGCGCCAGCGGCTCTCGGAGCTGAACATGCCTGTCGATACCGGCTATTTCACGATCAACGCGAAATACGACATGCTCACCGCCCTGCTCGATTGCGAACGTGCCAAGGAGCTGGCCATGCTGAGCGATCACCAGCTTAACGATATCGAACGCGGCAAGGCCCGCTGCACTACGGCTGTCTCTGCAGTGACATGGCTCAAGCTCCGGCTGGCCCTGCGCGAATGAGCCCGCACCGAGCCTTCTGGCGCGGTTATCTCGACTGCGCCCCCTTCATCCTCATCGTGGTGCCCTATTCGATGATGTTCGGCGTGGTGGCCCGCGACGCCGGGCTCGACGTGCTGCAAACCTTCGCCATGTCAGCCATCGTCATCGCCGGGGCCTCGCAATTCACCGCGCTGGCGCTGTTGCAGGATCAGGCTCCGGTGTTCATCGCGCTGCTTGCGGCGCTGGCGGTCAACCTGCGGATGGCGATGTATTCCGCCGCCCTCGTCCCGCACATCGGCCACGCCCCCCTCGGCCTGCGCGCGCTCGCCGCCTACCTCATGGTGGATCAGGCTTTCGCCGTGGCGGTGCGCACCTATGAAGAGCGCCCCGACATGAGCCCGCCCGCCAAGGTAGCTTATTACTTCGGCTGCATGGCCCTGATCTGCCCGTTTTGGTACGGCTCCACGCTGGCCGGTGCGCTGCTGCGCGAGGCGATCCCGGCGAGCTGGTCGCTCGATTTTGCCGTGCCGGTCTGCTTCATCGCGCTGGTTGCGCCGCTGCTGCGCTCGCTGCCGCATATGGCGGCCGCCTTTGTGGCCTGCGCTGGCTCTGTCGCCTTTGCCGGGCTGCCATGGTCGCTGGGCATCTTCATGGCCGCTCTGCTTGGCATCCTCGCCGGGGCGCAGGTGGAACTGGCGCTCAAGCGGAGGGCCACGGCATGATTTCGGAGACGGGCTTTTGGGTGCTGACCGCCCTGCTGGGGCTCGGCACATTCCTGATCCGCTTTTCCTTTTTGGGCCTGCTGGGCGGGCGCCAATTGCCGGATTGGGCGCTGCTGCACCTTAAATACGTGGGCGCTGCGGTGTTTCCGGCGCTCATTGCCCCGCTGCTACTCTGGCCCGACGCCACGGGCGGCACCACAGACCCTATCCGCCTGCTCGCCGCCGCCGCCGCCTTTGCGGCCGGGGTGAGATTTGGCGTTGTGCCCGCCATCGTTGCGGGCATGGGCAGCCTTTACCTTTTGCACTTCATAACCGGAGCCTGACTGACATGATCGAAGAGCCCCCTCTCCTGCGCATTCGCCGGACGTTTCCCCGCCCCACCGCCGCGCAGATCGACGCCTTTCGCGGTGTGCCGACCGGCTTTATCTGCGATGCGATGGACGGCAAGGGCGCGCTCGGCACGGCAATATCGCCGCTCGACTTCGGCCAGCCTGCAATCTGCGGCCCTGCGCTGGTGGCCAACAACGGCCCGGCGGAGATTTTGGCCACGGTGGCCAGCCTCGGGCTGATCGAGGCGGGTGACGTTGTGATTTCGGCGGTCGAGGGCCATCAGGGCTGCTCGGCGGCGGGCGACCAGATCACCGGCATGATGAAGAACGCTGGCGCGGCGGGCTTTGTGACCGATGGGCCAATGCGTGACCGTGAGGGCGTGATGGCCCACGGCATGCCCTGCTGGTGCACCGGGCTGAACCCCAACTCCCCCTATGGCCACGGCCCCGGCACGGTGGGCATGGGGGCCGCGATTGGCGGCCAGTATGTGCAAAGCGGAGACCTGATCGTGGCCGATGAGAACGGCGCAGTGGTGATCCCCTTGGCCCGGATCGACGCGGTGGCGGCAAAGCTGCCGGAGGTGAAGAGCGCGGAAGATGAGTTGGAGGCGAAGGTGAAGGACGGCCTCAGTGCGCTTGTGGATCTCGATGAGATGGCCGCCGAGGGCAAGGTGCTGTTCGAGGATTGAGTTTGACCGCCCCCCGCTGCGAGCAGCCTAGACCGTGCTGCTTTCGCAGCTCTTCCCGCCAGCGTCCCAACGGTCTTGCCGCACCCTGAACCCGCGCCCGGTGCCCGGCCCTGACATTGCGGGGGCGGGGCCACCGGCTTCGGGGGTTAGCACCGGCCGCAGCAGCGCCACCGGATGGGCGCGCAGGCTCAGGCGCATTGCGACGTAATCCTCCACCACCTCTTCCCCGAGGCTCATCTGCGGCAGCACAGCCGCCGCCTCGGCGATGCCCTCGCCCTCCAGCGCCCCGGCGAAAAGCGGCAGCGGCGCATCGCCCTTCAGCGCCTTGGCCTGCCACAGCGCCTCGCGCCGGCTCAGCCCCAGCGTGGCGAACACATCGGCCTCTGCCAGCGCTTCCACCATCTGCGGTGCCACCCCGGCGCGCCGCCAAACCGCAGCCACATCGAGATAGCCGTTGCCCCGCGCCGCGCAGATCCACCGCGCCTCCTCCTCGCGCATCGACCTGATCTGGCGAAACCCGAGCCGCAGCGCCAAACCGCCCTTGCCGTCGGGCTCCATCGTATTGTCCCAAAAGCTCTCGTTGATATCGACCGGGCGCACCTCGACCCCATGCTCGCGGGCGTCCCGCACGATCTGCGCCGGGGCATAGAAGCCCATCGGCTGACTGTTGAGCAGGGCGCAGGCAAACACCCCGGGGTGGTGCCGCTTCAGCCATGCGCTGGCATAGACCAGCAGTGCAAAGCTGGCCGCGTGGCTCTCGGGAAAGCCGTAGGAGCCGAAGCCCTCGATCTGGGAGAAGCAGCGGGCGGCGAAATCGGCGTCATAGCCGTTCTTCAGCATCCCCTTCATGAACCGACCCTCGAAATCGCTCACCCGCCCGAGCTTCTTGAAGGTCGCCAGCGCGCGGCGCAGCTGATCGGCCTCATCGGGGCTGAACCCCGCCCCGATGATCGCGATCTGCATCGCCTGCTCCTGAAACAGCGGCACCCCCAGCGTCTTGGCCAGAACCTCGCCCAATTCGTCGGAGGGAAACTCCACCTTCTCCTCCCCGTTCCGCCGCCGCAGGAAGGGGTGGACCATGTCGCCCTGAATCGGGCCGGGCCGGATGATCGCCACCTCGATCACGAGGTCGTAAAAGCAGCGCGGCCGCATCCGGGGCAGAAAGTTCATCTGTGCCCGGCTCTCCACCTGAAACACACCGAGGCTATCCGCCTTGCAGAGCATGTCATAAACGCGCGGGTCTTCAGGTGGCAGCGTGGCAAGGTCAAACCGCTGGCCGTGGTGCTCGGCCAGCAGGTCAAACGCCTTGCGGATGCAACTCAGCATCCCCAGCGCCAGCACATCCACCTTCAGGATGCCCAGCGTGTCGATATCGTCCTTGTCCCACGGAATCACCGTGCGATCTTCCATCGTGGCATTTTCCACCGGCACCAGCTCATCGAGCCGCCCCTCGGTGATGATGAACCCGCCGACATGCTGGCTGAGGTGGCGCGGAAAGCCCTGTATCTCTTCGATCAGGCTCAGCGTCAGCATCAGCCGCTTGTCGGCGGGGTCCAGCCCGATCTCGCGCAGTCGGCTGTCCATCATCTGGCCCGAGACAGAGCCCCAGCCCCAGATCTGCGAGGACATGGCCGAGAGCGTATCGTCCGAAAGCCCCATTGCCCGGCCCACCTCCCGCGTGGCCCGCTTGCCGCGATAGTGGATGACCGTGGCGCAAAGCCCGGCGCGGTGCCGCCCGTAGCGCTCGTAGATGTGCTGGATCACCTCCTCGCGCCGCTCATGCTCGAAATCCACGTCGATATCCGGCGGCTCGTCCCGCGCCTCGCTGACGAAACGTTCAAAGACCATCGTGCCGATCTCGGGGCTCACGGAGGTCACCCCAAGGCAGTAGCACACCACCGAGTTGGCCGCCGAGCCGCGCCCCTGGCAAAGGATGCCTCGCGAGCGGGCAAACTCCACCACGTCATGCACGGTCAGAAAGTAGGGCTCGTAGCCCAGCTTGCCGATCAGCTCCAACTCATGCTCCAACATCCCGCGCACCTTTTCCGGTGCGCCCGAGGGGTAGCGCCAGCGCAGGCCCGCGCGCGCCAGCCGCGCCAGCCGCTCGCCCGCCGTCTCGCCGCCGCTCACCTCCGAGGGGTATTCATAGCGCAGTTCGTCGAGCGAGAAGGTGCAACGCGCCGCCACCTCGCCCGACCGCGCCACCGCGCCCTCATGGCCGGCAAAGAGCCGCAGCATTTCCGCCTCGCTGCGCAGCCGCTGCTCGCTATTGGCCAGCGCGGCGCGGCCCAGCTCATCCACCCGGCAGCCCTGCCGGATCGCGGTGAGCACATCGGCCATCCGCCGCCGCGCGCCGTGGTGCATTATCGGGCGGGCCGAGGCCACCAGTAGCACGCCCAGCCGCTTCGCCTCCCGCGCCAGCTGTGCAATGCGCCCGGCGTCCCGCCCGTCATAGCGCGGCGCGGCACAGAGGCTTACCGCCTCGCCGAAGCGCCGCACAAGCCGCTGCGTGACCCTCTGCCAATCGCCGTCGGGATGCACCAGAATTTCCAGCCCCTCGCCCCATTCCACCAGATCGCCCACATGCAGCAGGCAGGCCCCCTTCTCTGCCCTCAGCCGCCCGAGCGAGAGCAAACGGCACAGCCGCCCCCACCCCGTGCGATCACGCGGCAATACCGTCGCCTGAAAGCCGCAGCTCAGCACCACCCGCGCGCCGGGCAGCAGGCGCGGCACACAGTCCAGATCCAGCGAGGGGCCCCGCTCTGCCCACTCCGGTGCAGGCGGGCCAATCTCTCCAGCTGCCTCGATCGCCGCCCGCCGCGCCGCCACCGAGCGCGCAATCTCCCGGCCCCGTTGATGCGCCCGCACGATGCCCGCCACCGAGTTCTCATCGGCAACCGCCAGCGCCTGCACGCCCATCAGCCCGGCACGCTCCATCAACTCCTCGGGATGCGAGGCCCCGGTGAGAAAGGTGAAGTTCGATGTGGCAGACAGTTCGGCAAACACGGGCGATTCCTTCGCTTCATATTTTCACGTTTTGTTCTCACCCTCAATCGCACGATGTCGCTTGCGCCCCCACCGACTACCAATTCCGAAAAACTGCTGATCGCACGTTGCCAACCGGCGACCGCTATGCGATTCATGGAAACAGGGTGGCCCTCCTTGCAAGAAAACCACCCTGAAATCCGGTTACTTACCCGGTTTTTTGATAGTCTCAACAACGTGCGTCTTCGCCGCTTGCTGAGCCTTTTTGACCGTAGTGAAACGACCGTTCCCGGCGTTCCTTCCGATCTTGAAAGTCTTCTTGGCCATTGGAATGTCCTTTCAACCAAAAAGGGCAGGTTGGGCCTGCCACCCTCGGAGCCGAATTGCGCCGCCCCTATCAGCGCACACCGATTCCTTCGGGACTATCATGGCTCTTAGGTTAGGGATGAAGCAGCACGAGTCCAGAACCAATGTTCACGGGACAGACCAAGAACAAAATCTGTTGCACTTATCGCCCAGCCGCCCTGAGCGCCCGCTCCAGCCCATCCATGAACCGCGAGCGATCCGCCTTCGAAAACGGCTTCGCCCCGCCGCCCTGGTTCAGCGGGTTGGCCTCGCGCAGCCCGGTCATCAGGTCGCGCGTCGCCAGCACCGAGCCGATGTTGCGCGCCGTCAGCCGCTCGCCATCGGGCTTCACCACCAGCGCCCCGGCCTCCACGCAGCGGGCCGCGAGCGGAATGTCAGCGGTCACCACCACGTCCCCCTTGCCGGCATTCTCGGCGATGAAATCATCGGCCACGTCCAGCCCCTCGGAGACGTAGACCACCTCCACCAGCGGGTTGGGCGAGGGCCGCAGCCCGCCGTTGCAAACTATCTTCACCGGCACCTTTACCCGGCTGGCCACTTGCTCCACCTCGGCCTTCACCGGGCAGGCATCTCCATCGACCCAGATCGTCACTTTGACCAGAGCGCCTCTGCGTGGAAGCTCACATGCTCTTCCATGAAGCTAGAGACGAAGAAGTAGGAATGGTCATAGCCCTTTTGCACCCGGAAGCTACCCTCCTGCCGCCGTGCCGCCATTGCCTCGCTGAGCGCCTCGGGCTTGAGCAGATCGAGAAACTGGTCGCTGCCGCCCTGATCCACCAGCACCGGCCCGTCAAAACCACGCTCGCGCATCAACAGCGTGGAATCATGCTCCTCCCAGCCGCTGTCGCCCAGATAGGCGCTGAGTTGCTTTTTGCCCCAGTCGGACTGGGTTGGATGGGCAATCGGCGCGAAGGCCGACACGCTGGCAAACCGGCCCGGCTGGCGCATTGCCAGCGTCAGCGCGCCGTGGCCGCCCATCGAGTGGCCGGTGATGCCCTGGCGCTCCATGTCGACGGCAAACTCCGCGCCGACCAGAGAAGGCAATTCCTCGGCGACGTAATCCCACATGCGGAAGTGCTTGGCCCAAGGCTCCTGCGTGGCATTCACGTAAAAGCCCGCGCCCTTGCCAAGGTCATAGGCCTCGTCGTCGGGCACATCCTCACCGCGCGGCGAGGTGTCGGGGAAGATCAGCGCGATTCCCTGCTCGGCAGCCCAGCCCTGCGCGCCCGCCTTGGTCATCGCGTTCTCATGGGTGCAAGTGAGGCCGGACAAATACCACAGCACCGGCACCGGCCCATCCTTGGCTTCTTCCGGCAGGAACAGACCGAAGGTCATATCACAGCCACACGCCTCTGAGCCGTGCCGATACACGCCCTGAACCCCACCGAATGCCCTGTTTTCCGCTACCGTTTCCATCGGCCCGCCTCCTCAAATCAGATTTGCGGCGACTATCCCGGCCCCCTGCCCGAATGTCCACCATCCGCAGCGGCGCAGGGGCCGCGCGGAGAAAACTGAACCGGCCGGTTCATAAAAGTCTTGCAAAACGAACCGAACGGTTTAGATACCCATCTGAACCGAGTGGTTCAGTTCAGATTCGAAAGGATAATCCGATGCTGCGCATCTCTGCCCTCACCGTTCTCATCGCCCTCGGCGCGTCCCTTCACGCTGCCAACGCTGGCAGTTTCGCGACCGACCTGCCCCGTGTGACCTTTACCAGCGCCTCCACCGCAAGCCCCAGCGCGCCCGAGTTGCCCGACCGCTCCCACAGCGCGCCCGCCATCCTTGCCACGGGCACCCAAGCTGGCTCCAAGTGAGCGAAGCCACCACTCTTCCATCGACGGAAAGTTCCGGCGAGGCCCGCATTGCCTTGCCGGAACTAAACTGTCTGGTTTATAGTTGGTCAGGGGAACGGAGTTGGACATGAACGCACCGGTGGGTGAAATCAAACGCGGCAGGAAGTTCGATCAGGTGCTTGAAGGCGCCCGCAAGATCTTTTTGGCTGATGGATTCGAAGGCGCCAGTGTTGACCTGATTGCCAAAGAAGCCGGGGTTTCCAAGGCGACGCTCTACAGCTACTTCCCCGACAAGGGCCTGCTGTTCATGGAAGTTGCCACTTGCGAGTGTCAGCGTCAGGCCGAGATCGCTGTGTCGGAGATCGACCCGAACCGCCCGGTGCGCGAAGTTCTGCGGCTGGTGGCCGAGCGGATGCAGGAGTTCATGCTCTCCGAACTCGGGCGCGGCATGTTCCGCATCTGCGTGGCCGAGAGCTGCCGCTTCCCGGAGCTGGGGCGCGAGTTTTACAAGTACGGCCCCCGCTTTGTACGCGACAGCATCGTGCCGCTTTTGCAAAACGCCGAAGCCCGCGGCGAGCTGCATGATATCGACGATTACGAGCTGGCGGCCTATCAGCTCATGGAGCTGTGCAAGGCCGAGCTTTGGGTGAAATGCCTGATGGGGCTGGAGTGCGAGTTCACCCCCGAAAAGCGCAAACAGGTGATTGACGGCGCGATTGACATGTTCATCGCCCGCTACGGCACCTGACCGCACAACCAAACTTTCTTTTCCTAACTTTCAGCAGCTTACCGCGCGTGAGGTGAATTTTTCGCCATGCCGTCAAAGGATTGGCCCTGCTGATGCGTATTACCTTCAACGGGCCCGCAGCGGCCCGGTGTGAAACGCACCCGGAGGACAGCCCATGGCGCGCATCGCCGCCCTCACCCTGCTCATCGCCCTTGGCGCCACCCTGCGCTTTGAGGCGATGGCCGATAGCAACGCCTGCGCTCCGACGGCATGCGCGCTTGAGGTAACGCCCTAGCCGCCCGTCGGGCCATTTGGCCCTCACCGCTGGTGCGATGAAAGCCGACAAGGCGCGAAGCGCTGGCTTCAGCGTTCAAACACGCCCCGGTGCTCTGCCATGTAAATCCGCAGCCAAGGTGTGAAGTGCTCTGGCGTCGCCGCGATTTCGCCATCGAGCGCCTCCAGCGTCAGCCAGCGCACGGCCTGCACTTCCGCCGGGTCTGGCTGAAGCGCGGCCCCCGGGGCCTCGCCCCGAAACATCGCCACGACCTCGTGCTCCACCATGCCGCCGCCCACGTCGGCGCGATACTCCACCTCGCCGACCGGCTCCAGCGCTACGCCGCGCAGGCCCAACTCCTCACCGAGCCGCCGCTCGGCGCACATCGCGTCATCCTCGCCCCAATGCGGGTGGGTGCAGCAGGTGTTCGCCCAGAGGCCGGGCGTATGGTACTTTTCCGCCGCCCGCTGCTGGATCAGCAACCGCTCTCCATCAAAGACGAAGACAGACACGGCCTTGTGGCGAAGCCCCTGCCGGTGCGCGGCCAGCTTTTCCACCGGCTGCAGCTGCCCCTCCACCCAGGCCGGGATCATCCCTGCCTGCACCGTCGTCGGATGGTCGGCGCCTTTGCTCATCTATTTGAATCCCTGTGCCACAGCGTCGCGTGTTTATCGGGGTGCGGCTTGGCTAACAAGGCAACACGAACGCGCGGGTTCACACAGCACAACCCCTCAAGGAGGAAGCCATGAGAACACCTATTACCGCCATCGCCCTCGCCGCCCTGCTGGCCGGCCCGGCGCTGGCCGAGAGCCATGAGGCCGCAGAGACCACTGAAACCGAGATGGCCGAAATGCCCGCCCCGAGCGGCGATGCGGCAGAAGGCGAAGCGATCTTTGCCAAGCGCTGCGTCACCTGCCACGTGGTCAAGAACGAGGCGGGCGATACGCTGGCGGGCAAGGCCTCCAAGACCGGGCCCAACCTGTTCAACGTGGCTGGCCACAAGGCCGGGGCGGTTGAAGGCTTTCGCTACAGCAAGGATCTGGTGGCTGCCGGCGAAGAGAACGGCCTTGTCTGGAGCGAGGAGAACTTCGTGGCCTACGTGCAGGATCCGCGCGGCTTTCTCAAAGAGTTCACCGGCAACTCGAAGGCCAAGTCGAAGATGTCGTTCCGCCTGAAGGGCGAGGAAGATGCGGCGAATGTCTACGCCTATCTCGTGAGCCTCAACAGCATGTAACTACTTCAGATTGTGCCGCCCCGCCTCACCGCAGGGCGGCACAGCTTGCCGATTCCCTTGTGAGCGAAAACCCGCTAGTGTTGCCGCAACGAACAAGAGCAATAACGAGCAGGCCACCCCGCGCATGACAGCGCTCAAAGAATATCAACGGTTGGAATGTGCCGGCCTCTGGCGCCCTGAGCCGGAGGCGCAGCGGCAGAATGTTGTCGTCAACTTTGGCGACGCTTCCCTCGCGATCACCGATGGCGCGGGGCGGGTGCTTTCGCATTGGTCGCTTGCTGCCGTGGAGCGGGTGAACCCCGGCGAGATGCCGGCGCTATACGCTCCCTCTGCCGAGGCGCTGGAGCTACTGGAGCTTGAAGACGAGACCATGATCGAGGCGGTCGAGCGGGTCCGTCAGGTGATTGCACGGCGCAGGCCGCGCGAGGGCTGGCTGCGGCGGGTGATCCTGTGGGGCGGCTCGGCGGCGTTGGCCGTGGCTGCCTTTGTTTGGCTGCCCGGGGCGCTGACCTCGCACACCGTGCGCGTGGTCCCGGAGCCGACCCGCGCGGAGCTGGGTGGGCATGTTTTTCGGGCAATCGGGCGCGTGTCTGGTGCGCCCTGCCGTAGCCCGCGCGGTGACAGGGCGCTGGCCCGGCTGCACACACGCCTGCGCGCGCCTGAAAAGGGCGGGCTGCTGGTGCTGCGCGGTGGAATCACCAATACCGTGGCCCTGCCCGGCGGTTTGATCCTGATGAACCGCGCGCTGGTGGAAGATTATGAGAGTCCCGATGTGGTGGCTGGCTACATCCTTGCCGAAGCCACCCGCTCCGCGCAGACAGACCCACTCGAACGGCTGCTGGAGCACGCCGGGCTTATCGCCACCATCCGCCTGCTGACGACGGGCGCGCTGCCCGAGGCTGCGCTGGATGCCTATGCTGAGGAGCTCGTGACAGCACCGCAAGCGCCTGTGCCCGATGAGGCGCTGCTTGCGCGCTTCGCGGAGGCCAAGCTGGCCACGACGCCCTATGCCTATGCGGTGGATGTTACCGGGGAGAGCACCTTGCCGCTGATCGAGGCCGATCCGATGCGTGGTGGCGGTGCGGAGCCCGTGCTGGAAGATGCTGACTGGGTTGCTCTGCAAGGCATCTGCGGCGAGTAGGCAGGCCCACCACCGGCCCCCGCGCCGCAGACAGGGGGCGAATGGGCTGCCCTCTCGAAACGCAACGCGCCCCGCGAGGTTTCCCTGCGAGGCGCATTCATTTTCAGATGTCTCTTGGCCCCTAGCGGACGTAGGCCGAGCTGAAGCCCAGTGCACGCGCCTTGCGCAGCCCTGCCGTCAACGCGCTGCCGGCCAGCGGGCCGGCCATCACGATGGTCATTCGCTTGCCGCTGCGGGTCATCGCGCGGGTGCGCACCGGCAGGCCCGCGCCGCGCAGCCGCGATGCGGTTTGCCGAGCTTCGATATCGTCAAAGAAGGTGCCCACCTGGACGTAGCGGCCGGAGGAGGCTGCGGCGGGCTGGCGCGTGGTGGCCGGGGCCGAAGCCGCAGAGCGCCGCACAACACGCGGCTGGGCTGCGGGCTGGCGCGGCGCGGGAGCCACCTCGCGACGCACCACCCTTGGCTCGCCGCGTGTGACTGAGGAGGTGGACGACTGGCGGCGGATCACCCGGGTTTCCGTGGTCGTCCGCGTGCTCGCCTGACGGGTTTCAGGCGTTGCCGCGCGGCGCACAACCCGTGGCTCGGAACGCGTGGTGGCAGAAGGGACGGAAGACCGCTGTTTGACCACCCGGGTCCGCGTTGTGGCCTCGCTTGAGGTTGCCGTGCGGGTGCGGGTTTGGGTTTGCGCGGGGGCCGGGCGTGCGGCCACCGTCCGCGTTGGCGCATCGGTCACAACCGGCACGTTCGGCTTGGGGGCCTTGGCAAAGGTGGGGCTGACCCCACAGATCTGCTTGCGGCCCCGCGTCATCCGCGGAACCCAAGACACCGCGCCCTCAAACCCGGCGCGCACAAAAACGCAGCCCTTGCTGTCAACGTATTGCGCGCCCTTGTAACTGGCGGGCGGAAATTCCGCCGGGGTGCCCTTGGACTGGGCCTGCGCCATCGCGCCCGAAAAGAGAGATGCAACAACGGCGGCAGCCGAAAGTACACGTTTCAGCATCATGAATGCTCCCCAAAAATATCCAGCAAAGCTAAAGGATTAGCGGCAATGCGTAAAGGGACAAACCATTACTTGGTGCCGAACATCCGGTCTCCAGCGTCGCCCAGACCGGGCATGATATAGCCCAGATCGTTGAGCCGCTCGTCGAGCGCTGCGGTTACAATCGGCACGTCGGGATGCGCTTCTTTCATCCGCGCCACGCCCTCGGGTGCCGCCAAAAGGCAGAGAAAACGGATATTTACGGCACCTGCCTCCTTCAGCTTCGTGATCGCCGCTGCGCTGGAATTGCCGGTGGCCAGCATCGGATCGACGGCAATGACCATCCGGTCGCCCAACTCGGCGGGCACCTTGAAGTAGTATTCGACCGGCTGAAGCGTTTCCTCATCGCGGTAGAGGCCAACAAAGCCGACTCGCGCGCTTGGAATCAGCTCCAGCACCCCGTCGAGCAGCCCGTTGCCTGCCCGGAGAATCGAGATCAGCGCAAGTTTCTTACCGTCGAGAACCGGCGCGTCCATTTCCACCAGCGGCGTCTCAATCCGCTTGGTCGTCATCGGCAACTCGCGTGTCACCTCATAGGCCAGAAGCTGGCTGATCTCGCGCAAGAGCTGACGGAACACCGCCGTTGGCGTTTCCTTCTCGCGCATCAGGCTCAGCTTGTGCTGCACCAGCGGGTGATCGACGACGGTCAGGTGCTTGGTCATGTCTTAAGCCTCTTCAGAATGTCTTCGCGGGTTTTCTCGTCACAGAAGGCGGCGGCCATCGCGTCTTCGTTCAGCGCGGCAAAGTCGCCCTCGTCCCAGCCGAACACCTCGTTCAGCTTTTCGTATTCCCGCGTCATCGTAGTGTGAAAGAACGGCGGGTCATCGGTGCTCACCGTCACCGCGACCCCATTTTCGCGCAGTTTCTCGATCGGGTGGTCATGCCAGTGGCGGAAGACGCCGAGCGCGATGTTGGAGCCGGGGCAGACCTCCAGCGTAATGCCGTTTTCCGCGAGCCGTTCCATCAGCGGGCCGTCGTGATAGGCCGCCACGCCATGCCCGATCCGCTCGATGCCTTCAAGCTGGTCCAGCGTGGCACGCACCATCTCGGGGCCGCCCCACTCGCCCGCATGGCAGGTGAGCCGCAGCCCGGCCTCGCGGGCGCAGTCGAAGGCCCAGGCATAATCGCCCGGCTTGCCCACCGTCTCTGCGCCCGCCATGCCGAAACCGGTGATGAAATCGCCCGCGCTCTCAGCGGCGCAGATCGCCGGGGCGCGGGCCTGTTCGGGGCCAAAGTGGCGGATGCAGGTGATGATGCCTTTGAGCGTTATGCCCAGATCCTTCTCGGCCTCTTCGGCCACCTCGGCCATTGCCGCGCAATACTCCCACCAGGCCTTCACATCGCCGCCGCCGCAGAAATCGGGCGAGAGGAAGGTTTCGGCGTAAATCACCCCGTGCTCGGCGCATTGCTCCAGCACAACGCGGGTGAGGCGGGCATAGTCCTCGGGCGTGGTCAGCACAGAAGTTGCCGCCTCGTAGACCTTCAGGAACTCCGCAAAATCCGCGTAAGCGTAATTGCCCTGCTCGTCGAAGATGCCGCCAATGTCGGCTTTCTTCTCCTTGGCGAGGGAGCGGATGAACTCCGGCGGCGCGGCGCCTTCGAGATGCAGGTGCAGCTCTGTCTTGGGCAGTTGTTTCCAGCTCACAAAAAGCTCCTCCCCGGCCCCTTCGCCGGTACGTTCAGATGCGCCGCCACGGAGGCCGCCACATCGACAAAGCCGCAATGGCCGATTTCGCCCGCGCCCCGCCCCGCGATCACCACCGGCACCCGCTCGCGGGTGTGGTCGGTGCCGCGCCACGTTGGATCATTGCCGTGATCGGCGGTGAACACCATCATGTCGCCCGCACGCAACCTGGCGAGGATCGGTGGCAGGCAGGCGTCAAACCACTCAAGCGCGCGGGCATAACCCGAAACGTCGCGGCGGTGGCCATAGAGGCTGTCGAACTCGACGAAATTGGCAAAGGTGAGCGAGCCCTCTTCGGCCTCGTCCACAAGCCGCGAAAGATGCTGCATCAGCACGGCGTCATCGCCCTTTACCACGTCATCAATGCCGTGACCGGCGAAGATATCCTTGATCTTGCCAACCGCATGCACCGTGCGGCCCGCGTCCTGCACCCAGTTGCACAGGGTCGGCTCGGGCGGAGCGATGGCAAAGTCGCGGCGGTTGGTGGTGCGGGTGAAGCCCTCTTCGGGCGAGCCCAGGAAGGGGCGTGCGATGACGCGGCCAACCTTCATCGCGTGCATGGTCGGAGCAATCTCTTGGCAGAGGTCCAGCAGCCGCTCCAGCCCGAAGCGCTCTTCATGGGCGGCGATTTGGAGCACCGAGTCGGCCGAGGTGTAGACGATGGGCCAGCCTGTCGCCATGTGGCGGGTGCCCTCTTCCTCAAGGATCACCGTGCCGCTGGAGTGCCGGTTGCCAAGCGTCCCGCCCGTGCCCGCCATCGAGGCCAGCGCATCGAGGATGTATTGCGGAAAGGCCGGATCTTCATCTGGGAAGTAGTGCCAATCCCACGGCACCGGCACGCCTGCTAACTCCCAATGGCCTGAGGGCGTGTCTTTTCCCGGTGAAATCTCGGTGGCGCAGCCCCAGAGGCCCGTTGGGTGCCCGGTCAGGCCCTCGCCCACGACGCCGCTGGCCAGAGCGACGGCATCGGCCAGCCCCAGCCCGTCGAGCACCGGCATTTTCAGCGGGCCGCTGCGGCCTTCTTCTGCGCGGCCCTCGGCACAGGCCTGCATGATATGGCCCAGCGTGTTTGAGCCTTCATCGCCGAAGTCCGCCGCATCAGGCGCCCCGCCGCAGCCCACGGAATCCATCACAACCAGAAAGGCTCGCGGCATTTACTCCACCCGTCCAAGCACCAGCTTGGGAGGGTTTACCGGGGTCTCGCTCAATTTGAAAGCCGCACGCACCCAAGGCTCAAACGCCTCCACCTCGCTGCGGCGGGCGGCATGGATGCGGGCCAGCGGGCGCTCCTTGTCGACCCGATCGCCGATTTGCGCGATCTGGCTGAGGCCAACGGAGGGATTGATCCGGTCGCGCGCGCGCTTTCGCCCGCCGCCCATGGCCACCACGGCAAGGCCCAGCGCTTCGGTGTCAATCGCCTCAACGTAGCCCTCGCCTTCGGGCCGCACGCGGGCGGTTGCCGGGGCGGCGGGCAGCCTGTCGCGCCAACGGCCAAGGAAGTCGCTCGGCCCGCCCATCGCGGCGACCATCCGGCCCATCCGCTCTGCGGCCTCGCCGGAGCGGATTTTGTCGAGCACCATATCGGCACCATCGAAGGCATTTTTAGTCACCCCCACCATCGCCAGCAATTCGCCGCCCAGTTTGGCCGTCAGGTGGCTGAGAGGCCCGGATGCACCTGAGCCGGTGAGCGTGTCCATCACCTCTGTTACCTCGACCGCATTGCCCGCCGAGCGGACAAGCGGCTGGCTCATGTCGGTGATAAGCGCCCGGGTCGGGCAACCTGCCCCGTTAGCGGTTTCCACCAGCGAGCGCGCCAGCTTGCGGGCCTCGGCCGGTGTTTTCATGAAGGCTCCAGCGCCGCATTTGACATCCAGCACCAGCCCTCCCAACCCGGCGGCCAGCTTTTTCGCGAGGATCGAGGCGGTGATCAGATCCAGGCTTTCCACGGTGCCCGTCACATCGCGCACTGCGTAGAGCCGCTTGTCGGCGGGGGCGATATCCACCGAGGCAGAGGCAATGGCGCAGCCAACCTCGCGGGTGATCTTTTGCAGCTTGTCGATCGGAATTTCGGAGCTGAACCCCGGGATCGCCTCCAGCTTGTCGAGCGTGCCGCCGGTGTGGCCCAGCCCGCGGCCCGAGATCATCGGCACGTACACCCCGCAGGCGGCCAGCGCGGGGGCGAGCACGAGGCTGACGCAATCCCCCACGCCGCCGGTAGAATGTTTGTCGACCACCGGACCATCGAGATCCCACTGAAGCACCTCGCCCGAGTCGCGCATGGCAAGGGTCAGAGCCACCCGCGCCTCGGCGCTCAAGGGGGCGTGGCAGACGCCCATTGCAAAGGCCCCCACCTGCGCGTCGCTTACGCGTTCATCCGCGAGCGCATGGGCAAACCAGTCAACCGCCTCCGGGCTGAGGGTTTCGCTCTTTCGCAGGGCATGCAGAACCTTTCGGGCGTCCATGCTCAGGCCTTGTTATCCGGCGTGTTCACCAGATGGCCCGCGCCGAAGGCACCGGGCAGCAGGGCCCCGACCGTGGTTTCCAACACCTCACCACGGGTGGTGGCCAGCGTTACCTTCACATCCATGTCTGCGAATTCGGCCAATTTCTGGCGGCAACCGCCGCAGGGGGGCACGGGGGCGGGGCTATCGGCAATCACCGCCACTTCGGCGATCTTGCTGTCGCCGCCAAGCACCATCGCCGCAATTGCGCCCGCCTCGGCGCAGGTGCCCTCCGGATAGGCCACGTTTTCGACGTTCACGCCGCAAAACACTGTGCCGCTCTCGGCCCGGATCGCCGCGCCGACCTTGAATTGCGAGTAAGGGGCGTAAGCCTTTTCGCGCGCATTTCGCGCCGCATCGACCAGATTCATCACCCTCTCCGTCTACCTTGGCGCCTGCCCACCCGGCCCACTGGCCGCTCATTGCACGCACATTGCGCTTTCAAACCGCAAAATTCGGCCCGACCCGATAGGCGCGGTCTTCTCTTATGCACCCTTGGTCCTTGGGTCGCACACGACTGCCTCGCACCGCAATACAGTAAAACACTGGCCTTCGAGGATCGGCCAACCATGGGGCGAGATGCCCGGATTGACCAAGGTGTTTTTAACCGGTTCGAGAACGTGGCGAAACAGGAAATTGCAAAATGCAAAAGTCTTGTGACATAGTGGGGCGCGGGCAGGCCACGGGCTTGAACGCGGGTTGGTTTTGTGCCATTCCGCGCTAACCAGATGGTTTAACGTTAAACCACTTTCGGGAGACCCCATGAACGACACGCCCGATAGCCCGGCAGAAAGCGCCGCGCTGCTCTACCACGCCAACCCGAAACCCGGAAAGCTGGAGGTGCGGGCGACCAAGCCGCTGGCCAACGGGCGCGACCTGTCACTCGCCTATTCCCCCGGAGTGGCAGAGGCCTGCACCGCCATCTCCGAGAACAACGCGCTGGCAACACGTTATACCGCGCGTGGCAACCTCGTAGCCGTGGTCTCCAATGGCACCGCCGTGCTGGGGCTGGGCAACATCGGCGCGCTGGCCTCCAAGCCGGTAATGGAGGGCAAGGCGGTGCTCTTCAAGAAGTTCGCGAATATCGACTGCTTCGACATTGAAGTTGACGAGAAAGACCCCGAGAAGCTGGCCGATATCGTCTGCGCGCTCGAGCCCACCTTCGGCGCCATCAACCTTGAAGACATCAAGGCCCCCGACTGCTTCATCGTCGAAAAGCTCTGCCGCGAGCGGATGAACATTCCCGTCTTCCATGACGACCAGCACGGCACCGCCATCGTCGTCGGCGCGGCGGCCACCAACGCCCTGCGGCTGGCGGGCAAGGACTGGGCCGATATCAAGGTGGTCTCCACCGGCGGCGGCGCGGCGGGCATCGCCTGCCTAAACATGCTGCTCAAACTGGGCGTAAAGCGAGAGAACGTCTGGCTCTGCGATATTGCCGGCCTTGTTTACGAGGGCCGTGAGGAGGAGATGACGCCGCAGAAGGCCGCTTTTGCGCAGGGCACCTCGCCCGCGACGCTGGGCGATGTGATCGAAGGTGCTGATCTCTTCCTCGGGCTCTCCGGCCCCGGCGTGCTGAAGCCCGAGATGGCAGCGAAGATGGCTGAGAAGCCGATCATATTCGCCCTCGCCAACCCCACGCCCGAAATCCTGCCCGATCTCGTGCGCGAGGTGGCCCCCGGCGCGATCATCGCCACCGGGCGCAGCGACTACCCCAACCAGGTCAACAACGTCCTGTGCTTTCCGTTCATTTTCCGAGGCGCGCTGGATTGCGGGGCAACCGAGATCAACGACGCCATGCAACTCGGCTGCATCGAGGGCATCGCGGCCCTGGCCCGTGCCACCACCTCCGCCGAGGCGGCGGCGGCATACAAGGGCGAGCAGCTTACCTTTGGCCCCGAGTATCTTATCCCCAAGCCGTTTGATCCGCGCTTGATGGGGGTGGTCGCCACAGCCGTGGCCAAGGCCGCCTGCGAGAGCGGCGTGGCTGCCCGCCCGATCGAGGATTTTGACGCTTACAAGGCCACGCTCGATCGTTCTGTGTTCAAGTCCGCCCTGCTCATGCGCCCTGTTTTCGAGGCCGCTGCGCAGGCCGAGCGCAAGATCGTCTTTGCCGAGGGCGAGGATGAGCGCGTGCTGCGGGCCGCCGATGCGATGCTGGAGCAAACCACCGATCTGCCCATTCTCATCGGTCGCCCCGAGGTAGTTGAGGCGCGTTGCGAGCGGGCGGGGCTGAAGATACGCCCGGGCCGAGAGTTCGAACTGGTTAACCCCGAGAACGACCCGCGCTACCGCGATTACTGGGAAACCTACCACACCCTCATGGCGCGGCGCGGCGTCACCCCCGACCTTGCCCGCTCGGTGATGCGCACCAATACCACCGCGATTGCTGGGGTGATGGTGCATCGCGGCGAGGCCGACAGCATGATTTGCGGCACCTTTGGCCAGTTTCTCTGGCATCTCAACTACGTCCGCCAGATCCTTGCCGACAAGGCGCACCACCCGGTGGCCGCGCTTTCGCTGATGATTCTGGAAGACGGGCCGCTGTTCATCGCCGATACGCAGGTGCACCAGTTTCCGAAGCCGCATGAAATCTGCGAAACGGTGATTGGCGCGGCCCGGCATGTGCGGCGCTTCGGGCTGGAGCCGAAGATAGCGCTTTGCTCGCACAGCCAGTTTGGCAACCTCGACAGCGAAGGTGGGCGCCGGATGCGCGAGGCGCTGGAGATGCTCGACGACCGCGACCTCGACTTTGCCTATGAAGGCGAGATGCATGTGGATTCTGCGCTAGACCCCGATTTGCGCGCCCGCCACCTGCCCGCCGCCCGCTTCGACGGGGCGGCCAATGTGCTGATCTTCTCTTCCGCCGATGCCGCTTCGGCGGTGCGTAACATCCTGAAGATGCGCGCTGGCGGGCTGGAGGTGGGGCCGATCCTTATGGGCATGGGCAACCGCACCCATATCGTGACGCCGTCGATCACCGCGCGCGGGCTTCTCAACATGTCGGCACTGGCCGGCACGCCGGTGGGCCACTACAGCTAGAGGCCGATAGCCCGCCGGGTCACTTCTTGCGGGTTGTCAGCACGCCCTCAAGCCCGTTCCCTTTGGGCCCGAGCTTAACGCGATTGCCGCGCAGGGTGACGAGCACGCATTCTTCACGCCCGCTGGCGCTCATTCCGCCCGGCTTGCCCTTGATGCAGAGCCGCGAGCCCTTTACCCGCCAGCGGATCGCCTCAGGCCGAGGCCGCCCGTCGCGCGTTTCTTGCCCGATACCGGTGCCATCCGGGTTGAGGCTTAAAAGGATGGTCTCCTCCCCCCGACCTTCGAAATAGAGCACCTTGCCAGACAACTGCGCGCGCAGGTCTGAGGCGCTGGCAGCGCCACTCGTGCTGAGGACCGCCACGATGAGAGCCGCAATTCCACGCATTTTCTGAACTCCTCGCCAGTCATCACCGGCTTAGCGGCCACGCCCGGCCCACGCAAGGCGGCAGCTCGGAGACGGGCGACCGGGCCTGGCACACTTGTCAAGTTCGGCTCACGCGCCGTGGCGCCATTAAAAGGCGGTCTTCCAAGGAAAATGCCGTCGCGCCACGTCAATTGGGGGGGGCAGATAAGAAACCACCCGCGCTGCAGGGGCAACGCGGGTGGTCCGGCCCAAACCTGGGGGGCAAAGGCCGGCTTTCCAGGGCGTCTGCTAAGCCCTAGAAAAACGTGGCCAGCACCGCCGCCTCCCGGCAGCTTGCGACTGGCGCGTTCAATTTCATTGTCAGTTCCGGAAACAGCTGCGCCGCCTCCTGTGATCCGGCGTCCAGCCGGAACTCGGGCGTTTCGGGGTTGAGATAGAGGCTTTCGGCCAGCAACCCATTGGCCACCAGCGAGACATGCTCGGCGCAGGCCAAGTGGTGATAGCGGATAGACGGCACCTCGCGGTCCACCCGCACCCCTTTGCCGTTCACCAGCCCCGTGGCCGCCGCAAGGCATCGCTCGGCGCCCAGCACCATCTCTGCGGGGCAACCGCGCAGCTCCACCCGATGCTGCGGGGACAGGTATGTGTCGCGGAATGGCAGCCCGTTGCCGAAGCTGTTGCGTGCGATGCGGATGGGCCTCCACTTGTCGAAAGCCGGGTGGGAGGGAATCTCGACTTTTCGGGACGAGGACCAGAGCACCTCGTGGGCCCGGCCATCCGCATCGCACACCCAGTCGCCCACGCCGATCTCTCCGACCGGGCAATAGCCGCTTGGAGTTAGAATCACCGTATCGGGGCCGAAGCAGATCGGGGTGAACACCTCGTATGGCGTGTCGTCGATATCAACGATCAGCGCGACCGCACCCAACACGTTTGGCTCACCGTCGGGATAGTGGAAGTAAGTGTTACCCCCAGCCTCAAACACGACCACGTCGCTCTTTGCGCCAAGCGGCACGATGATGAGGCCCGCATCAATGCCCGGCTGAACCGTGCCACTGCCGATATAGTTGATCGGATCGCCGTTATAGGTGGCCGTCCCATCATCGATGTCACCCAGAAAACCGTCGTCATCTTCCAGCGTCCCGGTCTGGCTTCCGCCAAACCCGTTGAGCAAAATCGTTTGCCCGCCAAACAGATCAGTTCCGGCCAGAGACCCGATGTATTCGGTCACAGTAATGTCTGCTGTTGCCATAGCTTGGCCCCCGTCTGTCTGGGTGCCCCCACCCAGAACTCGCTAAAGTTGAATCAAGGCTTACGGAAAAAATCTGGGGATGCCGAGTCCTCAACTTTGGGATGAGTAAAATTTTGCCAATTTTACCTAAGGAAGAGATCGCAAGGAGATGAGACCGGGCTTGGACAGGGAAAATCTTCGCTATGATTGTTTACTAAATTGGCTCAATGCGCACCTCAGCGACCCACTGTAGCCAGATAGACAGGGCACGAATCCGGCCCAAATCAAAACTCCCGCGGGATGTGTCAAATCATGTGTGCTTCCTGCAACCTCGGCGGAAGACTGCCACCCCTTGCAGGCATCAGGCGATTTTCTGCGCAGCGCAGGGGCGAGTGGCGGCGGGGCGCAGGCGAGGGCTGGTTTCGCGCCATGCTGGCAGAGAATCAGCGCGCTACCTGCCGAGGGCAAACTCGAACTGCCAGAAATTTGCAAACCTGCTCAAAAGCCCCAAGCAGGCAGCGAAGTTTCCGGGGTTTTGCAAATATTTGCAGCCTGGATTCGCCAAAAATGCAAACCTTATGAGCCATTCTGCCGCGCCCCACACCAGAACGCTTGCCAGAAGCGCACACGGCTCCCTAAGAGAAAGCCGGAGGAGGAGTCACATGGCATATAAAGACGTCTACGCTGCTTGGCAGGCGGACCCGGAGAAGTTCTGGATGGAGGCTGCCGAGGCCATCGACTGGGACGAGAAGCCAAGCAAGGCGCTCTTCGAGAAGGGCGAGCACATGTTCGAGTGGTTCGCCGATGCTCGCGTGAACACCTGCTGGAATGCGGTGGACCGGCACGTCGAAGCCGGGCGCGGGCCGCAATATGCCATCATCCACGACAGCCCGATCACCGGGCGCACCCACAAGATCACCTACTCCGAGCTTCGCAACCGCGTTGCCACTCTCGCCGGGGCGCTGCGGGCCAAGGGCGTCGAGAAAGGTGATGTGGTGATCATCTACATGCCGATGGTGCCCGAGGCGGTGGAGGCCATGCTTGCCTGTGCTCGCCTAGGTGCAATTCACTCCGTGGTCTTTGGCGGCTTCGCGGCCAACGAGCTTGCGGTGCGCATCGACGACGCCAAGCCCAAGGCCATCCTCGCCTCCTCCTGCGGCATCGAGCCGGGGCGGATCGTGCACTACAAGCCGCTGCTGGACGACGCGATTGAGCAATCGACCCACAAGCCCGAGTTCTGCGTGATTCACCAGCGCGAACAGGAAGTGGCCCACATGGTCGAGGGGCGCGATTTTGGCTGGCACTCGTTCCAGTACGGCGCGCCCCCTGCCGAATGCGTGCCGGTTGAGGGCAACCACCCGGCCTATATCCTCTACACCTCCGGCACGACCGGCCAACCCAAGGGCGTGGTGCGCCATACGGCCGGGCATATCGTGGCGCTGAACTGGACGATGAAGAACATCTACAACGTCGATCCGGGTGATGTGTTCTGGGCGGCCTCCGATGTGGGCTGGGTCGTGGGCCATAGCTATATCTGTTACGGGCCGCTGATTCACGGCAACACCACTGTTGTCTTTGAGGGCAAGCCGGTGGGCACGCCGGATGCCGGTACCTTCTGGCGGGTGATCGCAGAGCACGGCGTTAAGAGCTTTTTCACCGCCCCCACAGCCTTTCGCGCGGTGAAGCGCGAAGACCCCAAAGGCGAGCTGGTGGCGAAGTATGACCTCTCGTGCCTGAAGACCGTCTTTCTTGCCGGTGAGCGGGCCGACCCTGACACCATCACCTGGGCGCAGCGGATGCTGAACGTGCCCATCGTCGATCACTGGTGGCAGACGGAAACCGGCTTTCCCATCGCGGCCAATCCCATCGGGATCGAGGAGTTGCCAATCAAACTTGGCTCTCCCTCGGTGCCGCTGCCGGGCTATGATGTGCAGATCCTCGACGAGGGTGGCCACCCAATGGCGCCGGGCGAGTTGGGGGCCATTGCCATCAAGCTGCCGCTGCCGCCGGGCACCCTACCCACGCTCTGGAATGCAGAAGCGCGCTACAAGAAGGCCTATCTGGAGCACTTCCCGGGCTATTACGAAACCGGCGACGCGGGGATGATCGACGAAGACGGCTATCTCTACATCATGGCCCGCACCGACGATGTCATCAACGTCGCGGGGCATCGGCTTTCGACCGGCGCGATGGAGGAGGTGCTGGCCGCCCACCCGGATGTTGCCGAATGCGCGGTGATCGGGGTGAGCGACACGCTCAAGGGCCAGTTGCCGATGGGGTTTGTGTGCCTCAACACCGGTTGCAACAAGCCGCATGAAGAGGTGATCAAGGATTGCATCGGCCTTGTGCGGGCAAAGATCGGCCCGGTTGCCGCCTTCAAGCTCGCCTGCGTGGTGGACCGGCTGCCAAAAACCCGCTCGGGCAAGATTTTGCGGGGAACGATGGTGAGCATCGCCGATGGCAAGGACTACAAGATGCCCGCCACCATCGACGACCCCGCCATTCTTGACGAGATCAAGGAGGCGCTCTCCACGCTGGGTTACCCAGCGTAACAAGGCCAGATACGAGCCATGGGTCTGGAAAACCTGCCTTTAAAGACAAGTGGCTGCGCAGTTAGGGTTTGTTTAAAACCAGCGATCGTGCAACCTTTGCGGGAATCTCCGATCGACGGCTTTGCGCCACTTACGGCGGGGTCTCATCATGGCTGAAGACTGGCTGCCAGGCTCCGTGCCCTCGCCGGGCACAGAAAAAGCAAACAGCACCATTGAGCTGTTCTCACACGACATTCGCTCGGCTGTAGCCGATGTGCTCAGCGGATTGAGGTTGGTTGACTTTTCTCAGCTTGATCCAGCCACTGCGGCCCAGCTTCAGCGCGTATCAACTGCCGGAGAAAGCCTTGCCCGGCTGCTGGACAGCGCCCTGCGCCAGTTTGGAGAGGGCGGGCTGACGATGCCAGAGCGCGATCCGGCGCAGGAGCCGGTGCCCCTGCTGGCGGTGATGCGCAACCTTGAACGCCGCTGGGCCGGCCACGCCCGCGAGCTTTCCATGGCGCTGCGCCTCGATATCGCCGCCGACCTGCCCACAGTGCTGCACCTCGACGCCGGGGCACTCGACAGGGTGCTGGCCAACCTGCTTTCGAACGCGTTCAAATATGCCGACTGGGGCGAGGTGGTGCTTTCTGTCGACATGCGCTCCGGCGATGAACTGCGCTTCCGCGTGCGCGATCAGGGGCCCGGATTTTCTGACGCGGCGTTGGCACGGTTGTTTGAGCGCGGCGGCAGGCCCGGTGGGCAGACGAAGCCGGGCAGCGGGCTGGGGATGCACATTGCCAAGGAGATCGCCACCCGGTTGGGCGGGCAGCTTCAGGTTTCGAACTCCAGTGAAGGCGGGGCCGAAGTTTCGCTGTTGCTGCCACGTCAATCTTGGGCATGGCACCCCTCTGCCGGGGCCGACCTTGCAAGCGCCGATGCGCCACCGACGCTGCCCGATCTGTCGGGCCTCACCGCGCTGGTGGCGGAGGACAACGCCACCAACCAGCTGCTCTTCACCCAGATGCTCGACCACCTCGGCGCAGCGTGGAAGCTGGCCCCGGATGGTGCAGAAGCCTTGCGCCTGCTGTCGGGCGGCGGGTTTGACTTTGCGCTGGTGGACATCGACATGCCCAAGCTTTCGGGCACCGAGGTGATCGCTCGCACCCGCGCGCTGAAGGGCGACACCCGACTCATCCCCATGCTGGCCGTCACCGCCTATGTGCTGCAGGAACACCGCGAGAAGATCTATGATGCCGGGGCCGATGGGATCCTTGCCAAGCCGGTCGGCTCGCTGGCAGCCTTTGGCCAATCCATCGCCACGCTGATGCTGCGCACCCGTGGCACCGCGCCGCGCCAGATCGAGGCGACGCCAGAGCCACCCCGCAGCCATGAGGGCCCGCCGCCGAACTTTTGCCCTGAGAGGCTGGATCGGTTGATCGCAATTTCGGGCGATGATGGCGGGCGCGAGTTTCTCAGCCGTCTGCACGCCGACCTTTGCCGCAGCCGCATCTCGCTGGCGCAGGCGGGGGCGATCGGAAACGCCGATGAGATCCGCGCTCAGACCCATGTGATCATCTCGCTCTCCGGTGCCGTTGGCGCCCTGCCCCTGCAAGACCTCGCCAACCTCGCCAATGCCGCGGCGCATCGCGCCGAACCGTCTGAAAGCCTCGCCCGCACTCTGGTAGAGATCGACAGCCGCCTCGCCGGCCTGATAAAGAGCATCAGCGCCGAGATCTCCAGCCGCTTCGAGGGCGAACGCCCCACCGGGGAGGCCTCTGAATGACGCCAGTGCTGCTCATCGAGGACGTCGCGTCGATGCAGTTGGTGTATGAATCCGTGCTCAAGGCGGCAGGCCACAGCGTAGAAAGCGCCTCAACCGCGGCAGACGGGTTGAAGAAGTTTCGCCAGCATAGGCCGGGAGTGGTGCTGGTGGACCTCATGCTGCCCGACCGTGACGGGCTGGAGCTGATCGAGGAGTTCATCGCCGCAGACCCGTTTACCCATGTGATCGTCATCACCGCCAATGGCTCGATCAACCGCGCGGTGGAAGCGATGCGCGCAGGGGCTTGGGAGTTTTTAGTCAAGCCTTTTGATGAGGCCCGCTTGCTCGACGCGGTGTCGGGCGCAACGGCAGACCACGCCCGCGCCACCGGGCAGCGCAATGGAAACGGCCATCTGACCGACCCGGCGCCGCGACTGCCTGCCGCCGAGCAGACCGGCCTCATCGGCTCCTCCACACCGATGCGCGAGGTGATGCACAAGATCGGCTCGGTTTCGCGCTCCATGGCCACGGTGTTCATCTCGGGCGAAAGCGGCACGGGCAAGGAGCTTTGTGCCCGCGCGGTGCACGACACATCGTCCCGCGCCAACGGGCCTTTCATCGCGCTGAACTGCGGGGCCATTCCCGGCGACTTGCTGGAAAGCGAGGTGTTTGGCCACCTCAAGGGCAGCTTCACCGGCGCGCTGGCCGACAAGCCCGGCGCGGCGGCGGCGGCGGACGGGGGCACGCTGTTTCTCGATGAAATCTGCGAGATGGATCTGGGGCTGCAAACCAAGCTGCTGCGCTTTCTGCAAACCTCCACCATCCAGCCCGTCGGCTCCACCAAGCCGCGCAAGGTAAGCGTGCGCATCCTTTGCGCCACCAACCGCGACCCGCTTTCGGAAGTGCGTGCAGGGCGTTTTCGCGAGGATCTATATTATCGCCTTCATGTGGTTCCGCTCCACCTGCCGCCCCTGCGCGAGCGCGGGCGCGACGTGATCGAGATTGCCCACCACGCGCTGGCAGAATTTGCTGCCGAAGAGAACAAGCGCTTCTCCCGGATTTCGCCCGAGGTCGAAGAGCTTTTTTGCACGCTCGATTGGCCGGGCAACGTGCGGCAGTTGCTGAACGTTCTGCGCAACGTTGTGGTGCTGCATGATGCCGAAGAGGTACAGCTTTCGATGCTGCCGATGGAGCTTCACCACGAGGTGGAAGCCCGCGCAGAAGCCGCGCGCGTTGCCCACCGGGACGCCGCCGAGCGCCCTGCCCCCGGCCCGGAGCTTGACGGGCTCATCGGAAAGCCGCTGGCAGAAATCGAGCGCTTGGTGATCGAAGAGACCATCGCGCGGGAAGGCGGCTCTGTGCCTCGTGCCGCCCGTATCCTTCAGCTTTCACCCTCAACGATCTATCGCAAGCGCGAAGGCTGGCAGAAGGATTAGCCTGCCCTCCGGGTGCCCTATTGCAAGTCGCTGAAGGCCGCCTGCATCCGCTCCACTGCCTCGGCGACCCGCGCCCGAGGCGTGGCGATGTTGAAGCGCAGGAAGCTTTCGCCGCCCTTGCCGAAGGTATCGCCATGATTCACCGCGATCTTGCCGACCTTCTCCACCCGGCCCGTGAACTCTGCCTGCTCCATGCCAGTGCCGGAAAAATCGACCCAGCTAAGATAGGTCGCCTCCAGCGGCATCGAAGCAAGTCCGGGAATGGCTGAAATTCCCTCGTCGAAAACCTTTCGGTTGCCGTCCAGATAGGCACAGAGCGCGTCCACCCACTCTGCGCCCTCGGGCGAATAGGCGGCCTCGGCCATGAACAGGCCAAAGGAGTTGGGCGAGAGGCCCAACGCCGCCATGCGGGTGGCAAAGCGCGCCCGCAGGCGCTCGTCGGGGATGATCACGTTGCCGGTGTGGGCACCGGCGATGTTGAAGGTCTTGGTGGTGGAACTCATCATCACCAGCCTGTCTTCCACGCCGTCGATCAGCGCCATGGGCGTGTGGCTCTGGCCGGGCATCAGCAGGTCGTGGTGGATTTCGTCCGACACAAGCACAAGGTCATGCCGCTTGGCGAAGGCGGCCACGCCCTCCAGCTCGGCGCGGGTCCAGACCCGGCCGCCGGGGTTGTGGGGCGAGCAGAGCACCAGCATCTTCTCGCGGCCCGTCATCTGCGCATCCCAAGCGTCGAAGTCCATTTCGTAGCGCCCGTCACGCAGCGCCAGCGGGCATTCCACCACCTCGCGGCCCGCCGCTTTGATGACTCGGGCGAAGGCATGGTAGACTGGCGTCATTAGCACCACGCCATCCCCCGGCGCGGTAAAGGCATCGACGCAAAGCGCGGTGCCGTTGACCAGCCCGTGGGTGGTGTGAATCCAGCTGTCTTCTACCTTCCAGCCATGACGCTCGGCCATCCACCAGCGAATTGCCTCAAGATAGCCACTGTCTTCGCCGTAGTAGCCATAAAGCCCATGGGCGGCCATCTTCTCGACGGCGCTTTGAACGCAGGCGGGCGGGCGGAAATCCATGTCGGCCACCCACATCGGCAAGCCGGTGTCGGCGGGCACGCCATAGATCGCTTCCATCTTGTCCCATTTCGCGGAATGGGTGCCTCGGCGTTCGATGATCTCGTCGAAATTCATGGTGGCTCCTTGCTTCGTCGCGAAGCTAACGCAGCGCACGCCGGGTGCAACCCTTGTTGCGCCGCGCCCGCGCCTGTCCTAAATCCCCTCTCATGGCCCTGCGTGATATCCTCATCCACCCCGACCCCCGGCTCAAAAAGCCCGCCGACCCCGTGACCGAGTTCGACCGCGAGCTCCGGCGGCTGGCCGATGACATGTTAGAAACCATGTATGACGCTCCCGGCATCGGGCTGGCCGCACCGCAGATTGGCGAAATGCACCGGCTGCTGGTGATGGATTGCATCAAGGACGATGCCGAAGAGGCCCGCCCGATGGTGCTGATCAATCCGCAGATCGTGTGGTCATCGGAAGAGCAGAACACCTATGAAGAGGGCTGCCTCTCGATTCCCGAGCAATATGCCGATGTCACCCGCCCGGCGGAGGTGAAGGTGTGCTGGCAGGGGCTTGATGGCGGTGAGCAGGAAGAGCAGTTCAGCGGGCTCTGGGCCACCTGCGTGCAGCATGAGATCGACCATCTGAACGGCAAGCTCTTCATTGATTATCTCGGCCCGATGAAGCGGCAGATGATCACCCGCAAGATGCAGAAGCTGAAACGCGAGAAGGCCCGCGCTTGACCGTGCTGCCGATCGTCCAATGGCCGGACGACCGGCTGAAGGCCATCTGCGCACCGGTGGGCGGTGAGGATATGGCCGCGCTGGCCGCGGATATGCTGGAGACCATGTATGCCGCCCCGGGCCGTGGCCTTGCCGGGCCGCAGGTAGGCGTGCTGCGCCGGATCTTCGTGATGGATGCGGGCTGGAAGACGGGAGAGACGACGCCGCGGGTGTGCCTCGATCCGGTGATCACACCGCTGGGTGAGGAGATGGCCACGATGGAAGAGGGCTGCCTCTCCATCCCCGGACGTCCGGTGCAGGTAACACGGCCCGCGCGCATCCGGCTTGATTATCGCGATCTGGACGGTGCCGCGCAGAGCGTGGAGCTTGAGGGGGCCGAGGCGGCGATTGCGCAGCACGAGACCGACCATCTCGACGGCAGGCTCATCATCGACGGGCTCGAAGAAGAGGCGCGGGCATGAGCGCCCGCCCTTTCATCCCCTGGCCCGACAAGCGCCTGCAAACCGCTGCCGCCCCGGTGGGCGAGATCACCGACGAAATCCGCGCGATCTGGGATGACATGGTGGACACGATGGAGGCCATGCCGGGCTATGGCCTCGCCGCACCGCAAATCGGCGTGATGCTGCGACTCGCAGTGGTGGATTGCTCCAAGGAGCGCGGGCAGGCGGTGCGGCTGGCCGACCCCGAGATCACCATGCTGGGCGAAGAGCTGTTCGACTGGGAAGAGGCGAGCCCGAATGTGCCGGGCATTTCGGCCAAGCTGTCGCGCCCGTCGCGGGTGGCGGTGGCCTATACCGACGAGAGCGGCGCGCGGGTGGAGAAGAAGTTTGAAGGCCTCTGGGCGACGAGCGTGCAGCATCAGATCGACCATCTGGGGGGCCGGATGTTCTTTGACCGGCTGAGCCGGACCAAGCGGCAGATGTTGCTGAAGAAGGCGGCCAAGCGGGGCTGAGGCCCGCACGAGGGAGGCAGCGATGCGGATCATCTTCATGGGAACGCCCGATTTTTCGGTGCCCGCGCTGGACGCGCTCCATGCCGCGGGCCACGAGATTGCCTGCGTCTACACCCAGCCGCCCCGCCCCGCCGGGCGCGGCAAGAAAGACAGGCCCTCACCCGTGCAAGCCCGCGCGGAGGCGCTCGGGCTCGAGGTGCGCCACCCTGCCCGGCTGAAGGGCGCGGAGGAACAGGAGGCCTTTGCAGCGCTCGGGGCCGATCTGGCCGTGGTGGTGGCCTACGGGTTGATCCTGCCTCAGCCGGTGCTGGATGCGCCGCGATTTGGCTGCATGAACATCCACGCCTCGCTGCTGCCGCGCTGGCGTGGAGCCGCGCCGATCCACCGGGCGGTGATGGCGGGGGATGCGGAAACGGGCGTGTGCATCATGCAGATGGAGGCAGGGCTGGATACCGGGCCGGTGCTGCTGCGCGAGAGCACGGCGATTGAGGCGGAGGAGACGACGGGCGATTTGCACGACAGGCTTAGCGAAATCGGCGCACGGCTGATCGTGAGCGCTGCCGAACGCGCGGGCGCGCTGGAGCCGATGCCGCAGCCCGAGCTGGGCGTGAGCTATGCCGAGAAGATCGACAAGGCGGAGGCAGCGGTGGGCTGGACCCGCTCGGCCAAAGAGGTCGACTGCCACATTCGCGGCCTCTCCCCCTTCCCCGGCGCCTGGACGGACGTGGACGGCGAGCGGGTAAAACTGCTGCGCTCGCGGCTGGCCGAGGGCAGCGGTGCGCCGGGCGAGGTACTGAGCGGCTTCACGGTGGCGTGCGGCAGCGGCGCGGTCGAGGTGCTTCAGGCGCAACGACAGGGCAAAAGGCCAATGGAGGCCGCCGAACTCTTGCGCGGGCTGACGCTTCCGGGCAGGCTCGGGGCCTGATGTATATCGTTCTGCTTCTCATTGCCGGGGCTGCCGCCGGATTTGCCATCAACCGCGCCACAGAGCGCCGCTTCGATGACGAGGTGGCCGCTGTGATGGGCGCGGGCGTTGTGCTGCTGTGTTACCTCGGCCTGCTGCTGCTGCCGCTGCTCTTCTTCGTGCTGAAATACCTGCTGATCCTTGCGGTCATCGCCGGCGCCGCCGCCGCGCTCTACTTCGTGGTGAAGAAACGCTAGACGAAAGTCTGCGAAGAGCGGTCACGCCGCAGGTGCAGTACCGCGATGAGCTGCGCTGCGCAACGGGGCTTTTCCCCGCCGCCCGGCCCGCCTACCATGGCGCGACATTCCAGCACCCACGGATTTGACCCGATGCGCATTGCCCTTCGCTGCCTGCTCCTCAGCCTTGCCCTCCTCCTCACCCTCCCCGCCCCCATGGCCCGCGCACAGGAGGCCGGCGAGAGCCAGCCGACGGGCACCATCGGTGTGGAGGAAAGCCGTGAGCAGGATGCGGCCATCGCCCAGCGCATCCGCGCCATCCTGAGCGAGCTGGAGGGCTACGAGGATGTGACCGTGGCGGTGAAATCCGGCATCGTCACCCTGCGCGGCACCACGCTGGACGCCGCCAAGGCCCGTGCGCTGAACGATCTCGTAGCCCGGGTCGACGGCGTGGTTGCCATCGAGAATGAAGTGGTGGAAAGCACCGACGTCGTGGAGCGGCTGAACCCAGCGATGGAGCGCTTTCAGGAGCGCATCGGCCAGATGATCGCTTGGGCCCCGCTGCTGATCATTGCCTTCGGAGCCTTCCTCATCGTCGCCTTCATCGGGGTTCTGCTGGCCCGCATGAAGCAGCCGTGGGACCGGCTCGCGCCCAATGCCTTCATCGCCGACATCTACCGGATGCTGCTGCGGCTGGCCTTCGTGGTCGCTGGCATCGTGGTGGCGCTGGATATCCTCAACGCCACCGCTCTGCTGGGCACCATCCTCGGTGCCGCCGGTATCATCGGTCTGGCCATCGGTTTTGCAGTGAAGGACACGGTGGAGAACTTCATTGCCTCGATCATGCTCTCGATCCGTCAGCCGTTCCGGCCCAATGACGCCATCGAGATCAATGGCGACGAGGGCAAGGTGATCCGCCTGACCAGCCGTGCCACGATCATCCTCAGCTGGGACGGCAACCACATCCGCATCCCCAACTCCACGGTGTTCAAGAGCCGGATCGTCAATTTCAGCCGCAACCGCGAACGCCGGGTGCTCTTCGAGATCGGTTTTGAGGGCGATATGGACATGGAGGCGGTGCGCCTCATCGCCGAACAGACGGTGCAGGCCCTGCCCTTCATCCTCGAAACCCCGGCCGCCAAGACATGGATCGACCGTATTTCGGATGCGGGCATCATCCTGACCTGCACCGGCTGGATCGACCAGACGGAAACCTCGCTGCTGCTGGCCAAGGGCGAGGCGCTGCGGCAGGTCAAGGGCGCGCTGGAGGCCCATGGGCTGACCGTGCCAGACACCACCTACCGCCTGCGCCTCGATCCGCCGATTGGCGCCCTGCCCGCCGCCGCACCGGGCGAAGCAGAGCGTGCGCCCGTGACCACCCCGCAGGAGCCCACGGCACCCGCGCCCGCCCCGGTGACCGAGTTCGCCGAAGTCGCCGCGACGGAGGAAAAGGAACTGGAAGCGATGGTGGAGGCGGAGCGCGCCGAGGAAGGACACGAGGACGACCTGCTCGATCACAGCACGAAGGTGGAATAAGCCGCATTTTCCCACGCCTGGGGGCTTGCGCAGCGGCGCGAGACTCAGTAGGAACCCCCTCGCTGTTGGGGTGTAGCCAAGCGGTAAGGCAGCGGTTTTTGGTACCGTGTACCGTAGGTTCGAATCCTACCACCCCAGCCAGCAGCCCCCTTGCATAGCATTGGACTACGGTGCCCAAGGCAGCGCCCCTCTTTCAGAGACGTTTATAGCAATCGTATGGCGTGAGCATGACTGCGCCGCGCAGTTGCTTATGGGCGGTACGACAGATGCCAGCCCGGGCATCTTGTTTGCGTCCACCTGAGCCAACGCCCCTCATGGGTTTGGCTGGCGATGGCGACCCTTCATCGCCTCCGCTTGGTAGCTGTGCCGTTTCCGCTCCTGCATGGCACGTGCGCCGGTTCTTGCTGTCGCAGACCACTTCCAGCGAGTGCCTCAGGTGCGCCTTGCCCACTGCCCAGTCCTGCTGTGCTCGGTGGCGCACCGGTTTTTCGGCGGCCACCGAGCACGTTCCATCAGGCCGGGGTGGCTGCCAGGGCGGCTTTCGCTCTCAGGTCCGTTTTGCGGAACATGACGAAGTAAAACACCGGGGCCGCGATCAGGGTGAGGACCGAGGCGAAGGCGAGGCCGCCCATGATGGTTGCCGCCATAGATTGGAAGAAAGCGTCGGTCAGGAGTGGCAACATGCCAAGGATCGTCGTTGCCGCCGCAAGGAAGACAGGCCTCAGTCGCGAGGTGGATGCGGAGACGATGGCGTCCTTCAGCGGCATGGCTGGGTTGGCCTCACGGGTCAGGTCGATTTCTTCGACCAGCACGATACCATTCTTGATCAGCATGCCGGAGAGCGAGAGGAGCCCAAGCAAGGCGGTGAACGTGAAGGGCAGGCCCGAGCCCAGAAGCGCGAGGCTCACACCATTGACCCCCATCGGCACCAACAGCCAGATGATGAGCGGCTGACGTAGCGCGTTGAACAAGAGCACAGAGATCAGGATCATGATAATGGCGCTCAGGGGCAATTGGCTGCCGAGCGAAGCCTGTGCATCGGAGGAACTCTCCAGCTCCCCGCCCCACTCCATGCGGTAACCTTCGGGCAGGGTCATGGCCTCAACCGCATCCTGCACCTCTGCCTGCACCTGTGCTGCGGTCATCCCACGCGGTATGTCTGCACCCATGGTGATCACCTGCATCCGATCACGGCGATGCAGCAGCGTATCCTGCGGCTCAAAGCGGAAGCCGTCGATCACCTGCTCCAGCGATACAAGCGTGTTGCCGCTTTCGGAGTAGATCGTGTGATCGGTCAGGGCGAGGTCGGCATCGCGCGGCGACCGGATGACGATGGGGATCTGGCGGTCACCTTCACGGAAGGTGCCCGCGTCGATTCCTTCGGTTGCGAATTGGAGCGTCTCAGTGATCTGGCTGCGAGAAATGCCAGCGTCCTGAGCGCGATCCTCGGCATAGATCGGACGCAGCACCAGTTCGCGTTCGCGCCAGTCCTGGCGCAGAGCAACGACGTTGTCGGAGGCGGCCTTCATCCGCGCCATCGCCTCATCCGCAAGGTCGCGCAGAACATTGGGATCACGGCCGGAGAAGCGCACCTCGATGGGCGCACCGCCGCCGGGGCCAAAGGCCAGCCGCTTCACCCGGAACTCGCCTTGCGGAAGCGCTTCAGTGGCAAAAGCTTCGAGCTCGTCCATCTCGCCTTCAATCACGTCAAGCGAAGAAACACGCACGATGAGGTGGCCGTAGCTCGGGTTCGGATCCTCCGACTGATAGGTCAGCATGAAACGCGAAGCCCCCTGACCGGTGAACGATGTCACCGCCCGCACGTCATCGCGCTCGGCCAGCCAGTCTTCCATCACGGAGAGATCGGCAGAGGTCTGGTGGATCGACGCGCCCTGCGGCAGCTTGTAATCGACAAAGTAGAGCGGCGTGTTGCTGTCGGGGAAGAACTGCTGTTTGACTTGGCCGAAGAGCATATAGCACACGGCCGTCCCCCCGATCAGCGCGGCGATCACCAGCCAGCGCAGCTTGAGCGAGGCGCGTAGAACCGCCGCATAGCCACGAAACAGAGCACCATCGTAGCCATCGCCACCACCCGCAGCGCCGCGCTTGAAAAAGTAGTGCCCCAGAAGCGGCGTCGCGCTGATGGCGAGCACCCACGAGAGCAGCAGCGAAATTGCAATCACGGCAAAGAGGGAGAACAGGAACTCGCCTGTAGCATCCGGCGAAAGCCCGATCCCGGCGAAGGCCATGATGCCAATCACGGTTGCGCCAAGCAGGGGGATTTGCGTTTTGCTGGCTGCCTCTGTCGCGGCCTCACGCGAGCTTTTGCCTTGCCGCATGGCAATCTGCATTCCCTCCGCCACAACAATGGCGTTGTCCACCAGCATCCCCATCGCAATGATCAGCGCACCGAGAGAGATCCGCTCCATCTCGATGGAAGCGAGGTTCATGAAGAACAGCGTGCCCACCACGGTCAGCAACAGGGTAGAGCCCACGACAACCGCCGCGCGCCAGCCCATGAAGAGGGCCAGCACCACGACCACGATACCAACCGACATCGCGAGGTTTACGAGGAAGGCGTTGGAGGCCTCCTCAACCACCGTGTGTTGACGGTAAACCGATTGCACCTCGATCCCGAGCGGCAGCGTTTCGCGCAGTTCGGCGAGCCGCGCATCCACGCGCTTGCCGACCTCGACGATGTTTTCGGTGGCGATGCCGGCCACCCCCAGCGTGAAGGCATCCGTGCTGTTGTGGCGCACGATGAGCTCGGGGTTGGCTTCGGGGCCGCGATAGATATGCGCGAAGTCGGTGAGGTTAACGATCTGTCCGCTAACACCGAGGGAAAGCGCCGCAATCTCGGATACGCTGTCAGAGCCCTCGGGCCGCTGAACCAGCATGCGCCCGTCCGTGCTTTGCAGGGTGCCGCCATCGACGATCTCGTTGGCGCTGTTGACGGCCCCGAGGATCGCGGTGGGCGGAATACCCATTGTGGCGGTCAGCGCAGGGTCCGGCTCAATGTAGATCACCTCGTTGGGCACGCCCGAAAGGGCCACGTCCGACACGCCGTCCACCGTCAGCAGTTCGCGCCGCAGATAGGTGGAAAGCCGGTTGATCTCGGCGTCCGAATAGCCGGGCGCGGTGACCGCATAGTAAAGCCCGTAAACGTCGCCGAAACTGTCGTTGACGAAGGGCGCGGTGGCCCCCGAGGGGAGCGCCGCCTCCCCCACCCTGTTCCTGAGCTTGGTCCAGATCTGCGGCAGTTCCGAGCCGTCGTAATTGTCTTTCATGTTCACCGTGATCCAAGACAGACCCGGCTGGTTCATCGACTCGATATCCTTGACCTCGCTCATCTTCTGGATTTGCGATTCAAGCGGCTCGGTGACCTCAAGCGCCACCTCTTCAGCCGAGGCACCCGGATACTGTGTAACGACCACGGCGGTCTTAATTGTGAAGGCCGGATCTTCCAGACGGCCAAGCGATGCAAAGCCCCAGATGCCACCCAGCAGACAGATCAGCATGACGATCCAAGTATAGACCGGCCGATCTATGGAGGCGCGCGCGATATCCATGGGCTCAGTCTCCGAAACCGGTGAACCGACGCACTTGCGTGCCGTCGGCAAGCTGGTCCCCACCGATGGCAACAACCTCCTGCCCGGGCTCCAGCCCGGAGGTAACGGCAACGGTGCCACGGTCGGTTGGTGTTACCTCCACGGGAGTGGCGGTGACAGTGCCCGTCTCGGCACCTGCGGGTTCGAAAACCATGACGCTGGTGCTGCGATCATTCTCTATCACGATCGCCGAGGCGGGCAGTTCGATGCGGCTGGCGCCGGTGTTCAGAACCGCGTTGACCTTGGCCGAGGAGCCGGGGAGCACGGTGATGTCCTCAGGCGCGGCCATGCCGAGGGTCAGGCGATAGGTCTGGCCAACCTCCGCCGTCTCGGCGTTGAACTCGCGAATCTCCAGCGGGAACGTGCGCTCACTTGCTGGAAATTGTGCAGTGAGCGTGAGGTCTGGATCCTGTCCGGCGCGTTGAAAAAGCGTCTCCGGCACGTCGATCTCGATCCTGAGATCCGACATGTCGTGCAGCCGCACCACCGGCGTGCCGGCATTGACGGTGGAAAAGTTCGGCACCAGCCGTGCGGCCACGATGGCGTCGAAAGGCGCTTGCAAGGTGGCATTGCGCAACGAGCGTTCGGCATCCTGTTGCGCGATGTTGGCAAGGTCCACCTGCGTCTGCGCGTCTTCCAGATTGGTTTCCGTAACCGCCGAGCCAACGAGCTTCTGATACCGCTCCAAGGTGCGGGTGACCTGGGCAGCGCGAGCTTCGGCCTCGTCGAGCGCCAGTTGGAAGGGTTCCAGATCCATACGTGCAACCAGCCCGCCCTCCGGCACCGATGCGCCTTCTTCAACCGGAAACTCCACAACCTGACCGCCGACCTGAAAGGCCAGATCGACAGTTTCACGGGCCACGACCTTGCCGAAGAAGGCACGGCGCAGTTCACCCGCCCCGGCGCTCACCTCGGTGAGCTTGACGACAGGCGTTTCGGCGCGGGCCGGCGCGATGAAGGCCCCAAGGGCAACGGTGGTCGCAAGGGCAGCGAGCCCCAAATGGGTCAAAGCGTGCCGCCCGGCGACACGGGGCAAAGAGATCATCGGGAGGTTCCTTATTCAGTTGCCATTCGGCTGGCCGGTCGCTGCGAGGCAGAGTCGGCGCAGCGTGGCGAGTTGGGTTAAAAGATGGTCGCGGTCGCGCGCGTTGAGGCCTGCCGCCTTGGACGCGCGTTGCAAAAGTTCCGACAGCGCGACCACGTCGAGCCCACTGTCGTTCAGCGTAGCAGCATATGGCGCGAGGATTTCTGCAAACACGTCGCGAAATTGTTGGTGGGCGGCTTCCATGCCTTCTTTGCTGCTGTCATGGACGCCATCAACGAAGTCTTCGGCATTGGGCATCGCTGTAACCATGTCGTAGCCTGCGACCACGGTTTGTTCGAAAACAAGGTCAAGCTGGTCACCCAGCGTGGACCGTGTTCGTCGGCCAGCTTCGATTCCGGCAAGAGCACGTTCGGTGAAGCTTCGGATCAGCGCGCGGAGGATGTCGCCCTTGTTCCGGAAGTGGTTGTAAAAAGTCTGGCGCGATACACCGGCCTCCTCGCAGAGGTCGCTCATACTGCTTCGATTCACGCCATAGCGCGAGAACACCCGCAACGCGGCGTCGAGCAATGCTTGTTCAGCTTCGTTCATTCGGCACACCTAAACTATACCGTTCAGTACGTGGACAACTGAACTACGATTGTCAAGCTGCTATCGAAGAGATCGTAAAGGAATGGTGTGGATACAAAAATTCTGCCTTCCGAGTGCGCGATCCGCTAATTGGAGCGGCATGGCGGCTCTCACCTGCCCCAATTCGAGGGAAAATATCCGCGCCACTGCCGGGCCAACGGCCAGACGGATAGAGGCAACCGAACGATCAGGTTGGTGTGGTGCCGATACAATTGCAGTGGTTAACAACGCACGCGGGTCGACGGTTCCACGACGACCGGCAATTTGCAGGCCGCCTAACTAGCCTCATCTACAAGCAAACTCGACAGAAAAGGGAAAACAGTGCCGATCGAGGCATTTGCGGCCTACCCGCTATCGGGATTGCGCACCTAAGCACCTTGCTGGAAGCCAGCAAAAGATCCCGACGCGATTACCCGGCTGCCGCGCTGCGCGACAATTCGTCGATGGCATCGGTTCGGATCGAGGTGATGTGCTTGCCCAGAACATCGTGGACCTGCTCCCAATCTCCGCGCTTCAACCCCTCAACGATGGCAACGTGCTGGTCAAAACTGTCTTCGCGGCGCTGCTTGAAGCGGGCGTTTAGCGCTGTGCGAATTGTGGCAATACGGGCCTCCACAAGGTCAAAGGCGTTCTGCACCAGGCCATTGCCGCAATGGTCGAAGAACAGGTTGTGAAACTCCGTGTCGATCCGCACATAGCCAATCTCGTCACCCGCCTGCATCCGCTCGCGCATTCTGTCCAAGGCATCGTCCAGCGCGGCCAAAAAACCCTCCCGGTCGGCAGCCATAGATAACCGCAGCGCCTCGCGCTCAAGCATCAGACGATAGTCGCAAATCTCCGCAACTTCCTCACCGGTCGGGTTGAAAACGAAGCTGCCGCGCTTTGGTTTGATCGTCACCAGCCCGGTAAACTGCAAGGCATTCAGCGCATCGCGAACGGGTGAGCGGCTGACGCCGAATGCAGTGGCCAGCTTGTCCTCCGAGATGTTCTCACCAAAGGCGAACTGCCCGTCGATGATCGCTGCGCGTATGCGCTCTACGACGATCTCCGTCAGCGTCTTGGGCTGTTCGATCTGCATCCCGGGTGTTGCAGGCATCTGGCGGGTTTTCCCTGTATCGTCGGCGGTTGGGAGGTTCTATCACGGAGGCCCCCACCGGTGAAGGAATCCGTGGTGAGCATGGCCTTGTTCAGTAGCGGGCGACGCTCTCGGTGCGCGCGGTCTGGGTGCCCAGCTGCGCGTCGCGGTCCTGCGCAGAGGCGCGGGCCGCTTCCACAAGGAAGGACACATCGTTGACCCCGGCGACCAGGTTGAAGCCCTTGTCGCGCAGGGTCGCCCAGTCGCGCCCGCCGCCCGGCACCGTGGCCAGAAGCTTGCCGGCGCCCCGAACCTTGGCTTCCACCTCGGCAAAGGCCGCTTGTGGGCTCGCGTGGTCCATATCCTCGATATGCCCCATGGTTGCGGCCAGGTCGTTCGGGCCAAGGAAAATTCCGTCGATCCCCTCGACGCCCGCGATCTCGGCCAGCGCGGCAACGCTTTCCGGGGTTTCGCATTGCACGAAGAGCAACAAATCGTCGTTTGCCGTCTGCACGGCATAATCGGGACGCGTGCCATAATCGGAGCCGCGCACAATCGGCGCTGCATATCCACGCCCGATGCCGCCCGCGCCGCGCTGCGGGTAGTGACAGGAGGCCGCGATGCGGGTTGCCTGCTCCACCGTGTTCACCATCGGCACGATGATCGACCGAAAGCCCCGGTCCATCGCCTTCTTCAAGGTCGTGTCGGAGCCGTTCGGCACGCGCAGGAGGGTCTCGCCACCTGCCGCTTCAACGGCCCGGGCCACCGCGACCCATGTTTCAAGGTCGCCGATGCCGTGCTCACCGTCGATCAGCACGGTGGGCCAGCCATGCCGCACGAGGATCTCCGCGATGTCGGGATGCCCCAGTTCGGCCCAGGCGGCGGTGACGAACTCGCCGGACAGCAGACGGGATTTCAGGGGGTTCATGTGCGATCTCCGATAGGGGCGTCGATAACCTTGCCCGGGTTGAGCAGCCCTGCCGGATCGAGCGCGGCCTTGATGCGGGCCATCAGCGCCAATTCCTCGGCCGAGCGAGTATAGGGTAGGTAGGGCTTCTTAAGCAGTCCAATACCATGTTCGGCAGACACGGTGCCGCCGAAGTCGCGCACCGTATCGTAAACGATAGCGCTGATCTGGCTCATCGGCTGGTCGGCGGCGGCGCGGTCAAGTGCCACGATATGCAGGTTCCCGTCGCCGATATGCCCGTAATAGACGCTGAGCGCCTGCGGCATCGCCGTGACCAGACGCGACCGGCAAGCACCGGCAAAGGCATCCATGGATGTGACCGGCAGACCAATGTCGAAAGCGCAATGCGGGCCGAGCCGCGTCATGAACTCGCCGCAAGCATCGCGCACGTCCCAAAAGCGCTGCACATCCGACAAGCTCTGGCTGATGGCAGCATCCTCCAGAAGGCCGGCTTCATAGACCTTCTCGACCCATGACATGAAGCGCGGACCGTCAATCTCTTCTTCCAGCCCTTGGGTTTCGAGCAACACATAAAAGGCGTGCTGCCCCTCCAGCGGGGAGCGTGTGCCCACTGTCTCGGTCACCACCTGCCAGTAGTCGGGCCACATCACCTCAAAGGCCGACAGCATCGGCCCCAGCCCGCGCCGGGCCTCCGCCAGCAGTTTAACCACATCTTCGTAGGAACCGAGGCCACAAAGCGCCGCGTTCACGCAACCGGGCTTAGGGTGCATTCTCAGCACCGCACGGGTGACGATGCCGAGCGTGCCCTCGGAGCCTATGAAGAGCTGTTTCAGGTCATAGCCCGCGTTGTTCTTCAGCATCTTGTTCAGCCCGCTGACCAAGGTGCCGTCCGGCAGCACGTATTCGAGGCCAAGAATCATCTCACGGGTCATGCCGTAGCGGATCACCCGATTGCCGCCCGCATTGGTGCCGATATTGCCGCCAATCAGGCAGGAGCCGCGCGCGCCAAGGTCCAGCGGGATAAAGAAGCCAGCCTCATCGGCGGCCTTTTGGATCACCTCCAGCGGGGTGCCCGCGCGCACTGTCATGGTGGCGCTGGCGGGGTCGATCTCTTCGATCCCCGAAAACCGCTCAAGCGAGATCATCACCGCGCCATCAATCGGGTGGGCCCCACCTGCCAGGCCGGTCAGCCCGCCTTGGGGCACCATCGGCACGCCCGCCTCGGCACAGTGCCGCACCGCTTCTGCCACAGCCTCGGGCGTATCCGGGCGGAGCACGGCCAGTGGTGTCACATCCGGAAGAAACGAAGTGTCATGCAGATTGCGCGCCGGAATGTCGTCGCCTGCCAGCAGCGCCGGGCCCGGGAAGGCCTCGGCAAGGCGAGCGATGAAGGAGGCGGTGTCGAGCGGCATGGGAGTGCGATCCTTGAAATTGGGTGGACCGGCGCGCGGGGGAGAGCCACGCGCCGGTCCCGTCAGGCCCTTGCGGGCTTAGTTGCGAATTTTGGCCAGTTCTTCGGACAGCCGGTCAAAGTTTTCCTTGCCGACGGAGTCCATTGAGGTCTCGTAGACAGGCGCCACCAGTTCGCGCAGCTTGGCCATCTCCTCGGCTGGCATTTCGGAGATTTCCATGCCTTCGGAGGTCAGCTTCTCGGCGGATTCACCCACAGCAGCGCGCGAGCGCTCGATCTGCGCGTCCCGGGCGCTTTCGGCACAGGATTGAATCAGTGCCTGCTCGTCGCCGTTCAGCCCTTCCCAGACACCCTTGTTCACCAAAACCGGGTTGGGCGAATAGGCGTGACGGGTGAGGGTGAGGTACTTCTGCACCTCATAAAACTTCGTCGCTTCGATCAGCGGCAGCGGGTTTTCCTGCCCGTCAACAGCGCCGGTTTCCAGCGCGGTGAACACCTCGCCAAAGGCCATCGGCACCGGATTTGCACCCAGACGGCGGAAGGTGTCGAGGAAGATCGGGTTTTGCATGACGCGGAAGTTCAGCCCCTCGAAATCCGACACCGCCAAGATCGGGTGCTTGGAGTTGGTGGCGTTGCGAAAACCGTTTTCCCACATCGACAGCATCACGAGGTCATGCTCGGGCATCTTCTCGGCGACATAGTCAAAGAACGGGCCGGTCATGATCGCATCAACCTCGGCGTCGTTCTCGAACATGAACGGCAGGGTGAACACGCCCAGCGCTGGTTCAATGCCCGCGATTGCAGCAGAGCCCGTCACCACCATCTCGATGGAGCCGGAGCGCGTGGCCTGCGTGGCATCGGCATCATCGCCGAGCTGGCCCGAGTAGAAGGCGCGCAGCTTCATGTTGCCACCCGAACCCTCTTCCATGCAGGCCGACATCGCCTCGATGCCCGTGGCAATCGGGTGATCCTTGGCCGCGCCGCTCGAGATTTTGAAAGTGTGGCTGCCGTATTCGGCGGCAAGCGCCGGGCTTGTCAGGGCCGTGGCAAATGCCAGAGCCGCGAGAGTCTTCAGTTTCATATCAGGTCTCCTCCTTGTTTATTCAGTCGAGAACGCGCTCAGCGCAGCCAATCCAGCGGCGTGAGAACGAGTTGCGGAAAGATCACCAGCAGCGCGAGCACGATAATCTGCGCAATGAGAAACGGCGCCGCGCCCTTGGCCACCTTGTGCAGCGGCACGCCGGACACCCCGGCCGAGACGCTGAGAACGATGCCAACGGGCGGTGTCACCAAGCCGATGGCGCAGTTGATGACGAAGAGCACGCCAAAGTAGATCGGGTCGATCCCCGCCTCCTCGACCACGGGCAGCAGCACCGGCGCGAGGATCAGGATCGTTGGCCCCATGTCGAGCATGGTGCCGATCATCAGCACCAGCGCCATGATGACGATCAGCAGCAGGGTTGGGCTGTCGACCAACGGGCCGACGAGGTCAAGCACAATGCCGGACAGGTCCGCCAGTGTGATGAACCACGCCGTCGCAAGGGCCGCCGCCGCCAACATCATCACCACAGCCGTGGTCAGCGCCGCGTCGCGGAAAACGCGGAACAGATGGCTCACCTTCAACTCGCGGTGCACCACCATGCCGACGAAGATGGCGTAGACAGCGGCAATGACGGCGGCCTCGGTTGGTGTGACCACGCCAAAGCGGATGCCGCCGAGGATGATCACAGGCATGCCCAGCGACCACAGGGCCTTGCGGGTCTCGCGCAGGCGCACATCCCAGCCCTGCCTTGGCTGCGGCTGCACATTGTCGCGCCGCGCCACGATCAACCAGGCGACGATGGCACCAAGCCCCATCATCACGCCGGGCACGATGCCTGCCATGAACAGCTGGGTGATCGACAGGTTCGTGGCCACGGCAAAGATGATGTAGGCGATGGAGGGCGGAATGATCGGCGCGATAACACCGCCCGAGGCCATGAGCCCGACAGAGCGCGCCTCATCATGCCCCGATTGTTTCATCATCGGCAGCATGATCGCGATCAGCGCCGCCGAGTCCGCCGCCGCCGACCCGGAGAGCGAGGCAAGGATGATCGCGGCAAAGATCGCCACCACGCCCAGCCCGCCGCGCACATGCCCGACGAAGGCCATGGCGAAACCGATGATCCGCTTTGACATGCCGCCCGCGTTCATCAGCTCTCCGGCGAGCAGGAAGAACGGGATCGCCAGCAGAGAAAAGTTGTTCGCCCCTACGACCATGCGCTGCGAGATCACCTGCGCGTCAAACAGGTCCATGTGAAAGCCCATGACGGCGGCGCATATCAGCAGGGCGAAGGCAACCGGCACGCCAATCGACAGGGTGATGGCGAGGGTAACGATGAAGAGGGCGAGGGTCATTCGGCCACACTCCGCCCCGAGGTCGGCAGGCCTTTCAAGCGGCCCGTCGCATAACCCAGCATCCGCAGCCCGGCCATCAGGCCGATCAGAGAGGACATCGGGATCAGCACCCCGAACACCCAGAACATCGGCATCCGTGTAACTGGCGCGATGTTCGTCGCGTTGACATGGAATTGCGCCAAAGCCCCCCAGAGCACCATGATGCAAACCGCCAGCACCAGCCCGTTGGCCACCGTCAGCAGCACGCGCCGCACCGGCTCGCTCACGCTCGTCACCACGAGGTCAAACCCCATGTGCATGTTGTGCCGCATGGCAACGATGGCCCCGAGGAAGATCAGCCAGACAAAGAAGAATCGTGACAACTCCTCGCTGATGTCGATGCCCGAGCCAAAGCCGTAGCGCAGCACCACATTTGCAAAGACCATGATCGTCATGCCCGCCAGCAGGAAGACGAGCACCACCTCCAGCGCCTTGAAGAAATAATCGACCAGTTTCACCGTCGCCCTCCCGCGATGCGAATGATTTCGCCCGTGGTATAGGGGGCGTCGAACAGCAGCCATTCCGCTGCCTGCGCCACCTCACCGGCGGTGCCCATGCGCCCCATGGGAATGCCCTCGGCAGCCTGCGCGCGCGCGTTGGGCGCGGTCATGATGGCGTCTTGTATAGGCGTGTCGATGATCCCCGGCGCCAGCGCGTTGACCCGCATATCAGGGGCAAAGTCTCGCGCCATGGCACGCGTCAGGGCCATGATCGCACCCTTGGACGCGCCGTAGGCGGCAAAGCCCGGGCCACCACCATTTTCGCCAGCGATGGATGACATGTTGACGATACTGGCCGTCGGGTGCCCCACCCGCGCCTTGGCAAACGCCTGTGTGACCAGCATCAGCCCCACAAGATTGACTTGGAAGACGGACTGAAGGTGGTCAGCGTCAAGCTCGGCCCAATCCATGCGCTGGCCCAGAATGCCTGCGTTGTTCACCAAATGCGTCACGCCATCCAGCTTCGCCATAGCCACGGCGTCAGGGTCAGAGACGTCGATGATCGCAGTGCTGACCGCGTCCTCGCCAAGCTCCGCGCGTGCCGCGTCCAGCGCCGGGCCCGAGATGTCCCAGAGGATCGCCCGTGCGCCGCGTGCCACAACGGCTCGCGCGGTTGCAAGCCCGATACCCGAGCCTGCGCCGGTGATGAGGACAACCGCCGTCATTCGCCGTGCCTGTGGGCAAAAGCCTGATGTCCGGCCAGGTCCACCACGTCGCAGAACTCGGCATAGCTGAGCGCCCCGGCCGTGGCCGGCCGGCCCTCGGCTTTCAGGGCAGCCAAAGCGTCTTGCGTGGCGCGCGCTGCGGTAAAGAGCGCCGTCACCGCATACATGACAACGGCAAAGCCCATCTCCTGCACCTCGTCCGTGGTCAGCAGCGCGGCATCAGTGCCATCGACAAGGCTCAAAACCTTTGGCCCCTCGACCCTCTGTGCGATGGCCTCAACCTCGGCGCGGGTCTTCACCCCGTCGACGAAGACAAGATCAACGCCGGTATCCCGGTAACGCGCCGCCCGCGCGACAGCTTCGTCCATCCCCATGGCCGGAAGCGCATCGGTGCGTCCGATGATGACCAGGTCGCTCTTGCCCCGCGCCTCCACCGCCGCCGACAACCGGGCCGCGCCCTCCTCGGGAGACACCAGCCGCACGCCGGCCAGCTGGCCGCAGCGCTTGGGAGAAACCTGATCTTCCAGATGCAGCGCCGCAACGCCGCCCTGCATGTATTCCCGCACCGTCCGCGCCACGTTCAGCGCGCCACCATAGCCGGTGTCGGCATCGGCGATCACCGGAATATCCACTGCCCGAACCATCGCGCGGGCGTGATCGGCCATTTCCGTCTGCGTCAGCAATCCAAGGTCTGGCTGGCCCAGCCGCGCGGCCGTCGCGCCAAGCCCCGTCATGTAGACGGCATCATAGCCCTGCGCCTGCACAATGCGGGCCGTCAACGGGTCTGGCGCGCCGGGCGCAACGGTCAATAGCCCGCGGCTCAGCCGGTCTCGCAAAACGGTATCGCTGGTCACGTCAATTCCTCCCCGGTCTTCGGCGCTACCGCGCATCCGGACCATCTGTCCATGACGTGTAACATGTAACATGTGAGTATTGTCAAGCAGTGTCGTTTTTGGGGGCTTTTTGCCTAGCCCTGAGCACCCCGCAGCCGGAAATGGCCGGGCGGCGAGAACGGCTTGGCAAATTTCACTGCTGTCGAAGAAACGGGCACAGGTGGAAGGGGCTGACTCACCGCCAGCCTGTGCTTCCGTCAGATCCGCTCACGCCATCAACAGCCTATGTGCGAAGCTCCGCCTGCGGGTTTGGGAGAAGAGGGCATCAACACCCCTGCAAACCAAGGTTGCGCGAAAGGCTGGCCAAACGCCTTACGTAGCGGCCTTCGTGTCAGCCATCGCAATCGCCCCTCTTACTGGCCAATGGCGCCAGCCCTAGCTCGCGGCCTCCTGCGCCAGTGCCACCCTCGCTTGCAGACGGCTTTGCGCCTGATCGACCACGACGGCGGCAACGATCACGAGGCCCTTGATCACCATCTGCCAGAATGACGAGACCCCCATCATGATGAGTCCGTCAGACAATATGCCAATCACGAAGGCACCGATGATGGTGCCCCAGATCCGGCCCCGCCCGCCCGACATGGAGGTGCCGCCCAGCACCGCCGCCGCGATGGCGTTGAGCTCGAAGAACTCCCCCGTTGCCGGGTGGGCCGCCTTGAGCTGGGAGGCGATGATGATGCCCACAATCGCGGCCATGAGGCCGGAGAACATGTAAACAAAGGTTTTGACCCGACGTACCCGAACGCCGGAAAGCTCGGCCCCGCTCTCGTTGCCCCCGGTGGCGTAGATGTGCCTGCCCAGCGGGGTGCGCTGCGCTATATAGGTTGCCACCAGCGCCACCACGATCAGGATCCAGATCATCAACGGGATACCAAAAAGAGTGCCAGCCCCGATCAGCGGAAAGGTGTGCGAGCCGTAGTCAGGGTTGCCGTTCAGGTTGGGAAAGGTCCGCCCACCCGACATCAGCAGCGCTGCGCCCCGCGCAATGTAGAGCATCCCCAGCGTCGCAATGAAGGGGGCCACATTGAGCCGCGTGATCAATAGCCCGTTCACCCAGCCGACGAAAACGCCGACGAGACAGACGAGCAGCACGATTTCCAGCGTGTTGAACTGGATCGACCAGCCGAGGCCAAGGTCTATCCCGTTGAGGATGAGGTAGCCCGCGATCATCGAGGTCAGGCCGACGACCGAGCCCACCGACAGGTCGATGCCCCCGGTGATGATCACGTAAGTCATGCCGATAGCGAGGAAGGCGTTGATCGCCACGTGCTTCGAGATAAGCACAGCATTGGCCACGCTCAGGAAGTTGGGCGCGGCGAAGGAGAAGTAACCGAACACGAGGATCAGCGCCACGAAGGTGCGCGCCTTCAGCAACAAAAGGAGCCAGTTGGTTCCGCCCTTGGTTGGTGTGTCTGCCGTGGCGCTCATGCCGCGTTCTCCTTGGTATTTACGCCGGGCGTCGCGGCGGCAATGACCTCCGCCGCCTCGGCCTGCTTGTCGAATGTTCCGGTGACCCTGCCGTCCGCCATCACCAGGATGCGGTCGCTCAGGGCCATGCATTCCTCGATCTCCGAGCTGCAAAACAGCACCGCCAAGCCGTCTACCGCGAGCTGGCGCATCACCCGGTAGATTTCGGCCTTGGCCCCCACGTCGACACCGCGCGTGGGCTCGTCCATCAGCAAGATCTTGGGTTGGGTCATCAACGCCTTGCCGATGACCACCTTCTGCTGGTTGCCCCCCGAGAGGGACGAAACCGGGTTTTCCTGGCTGGAGACCTTGATTGTGAGCCGCTTGATGAACTCCATCGCCCGCCCCGCCTCGCGCCTGAGATCAAGATGAAAGCTGCGGGCCAGTTGCCCGAGCGATGACAGGGTGAGGTTTTCGCGGATCGCCATGATCTGCACGAGGCCGTCCTTCTTGCGATCTTCCGGCACCAGCGCGATGCCGCTGGCGATGCGGTCGGCAATTGCGCCGCTACGAATTTCCTTGCCGTCGATGAAATAGCGCCCTCCCGAGGTGCCGGGATGTCGGCCGATGATGCACTCCATCAGCTCGGTGCGGCCTGCGCCCATCAGCCCGTAAATCCCGACGATCTCGCCGGAGCGGACCGAGAGAGACACGTGATCAACATGAAACCCGCCGCCCATTTTGGGCAGCATGACGTCCTCGGCACGAAAGGCCTCGTCCCCCGGTTCATGGCTGATCGGTTCGGCAAAGTCCTTCGACTTGCCGCCAATCATCGCCTCCACGATCCAGCGCAGGTCGACCCCGTCCATGCTGCGAGCGCCGGTGATCTCACCATCGCGCAGCACGGTGATGTAATCCCCGAGCCGGATCAGCTCTTCCAGACGATGCGAGATGTAGACAATGCCGACGCCATGCGCCTTGAGCTCGTCAATCAGCCGGAACAGCACCTCAACCTCCACGGCAGACAGGGCCGAGGTTGGCTCGTCGAGGATTAGGATTCGGGCATCCTGCGCCAGCGCTTTGGCGATCTCCACGATCTGCTGCTGGCCGATCCTCAGAAAGCCGAGCGGGGTGTCCGGGTCGATATCCTGTTCCAGCCGCTGAAGGATCTCCCTGCTGCGAGTCCGCTGGGCGGCGATGTCCAGATGCACCCCGCCGCGGGTTAGCTCGTTGCCGATAAAGATATTCTCGGCCACCGACATCTCGGGAAAGAGGTTCAGCTCCTGAAAGACGATCCCGATGCCCGCCTTCACGGCATCATCCTTGTTGTGAAACTGCACCGGCTGGCCATTCATGGTGACCTCGCCCTCGGTCAGCGCCTCCACCCCCGAGATCACCTTCATCAGCGTCGATTTGCCGGCACCGTTCTCGCCGACCAACACGTTGACGGCGCCCATGCGGATATCAAAATCGACCCCCTTCAACGCGCGCGTGCCGGGGTAGACCTTCACCGCATCGCGGATGGAAAGCCCGATGGGATGATCTTCACTCATGGCAGAAAGGTCACTTCGGTCGGGGTCACAAGGATTGCCTCGCTCGCCGTGCGCAGCGGTGTCACCCCGAAGAATTGCACGGTGCTCCCCGCAAGCTCCCCTTCCGGAAGCGTGATGCGTGCGGTGACCTCGTCGTTCAGGGCACGGGCCAGCTTGGCATATTCGATCTGATCGCGAAAATCGTCGAAATTGTAGAAAGGCACGCCATCGCGCAAGGCCGTGCCCTTGATGACCGGCCCCATCTGGAGCGTTGTGTCGGCCTTGCCGTCGTCGTCGGTATCAAGCGCCAAGGTCCGCGCCCGGCTTTCGAGATTGGCCTCAACCACCACGCCCTCGCCGGAGACGGGAAAATTCCATGCGGCACCGGCCCCGCTGCCACGTTGCGCACGGGCGGTGCCGATGGCTTCGATATCCGCCGCGATCCCGGCACGCAGTTCGCCGATCTCCACCGCGTTCTCCCGCAGGTGCGGCAAAAGCTGTGGCTCGAAACTCTCTTCGAGCCGCTTGGCGTTGCGGGCGTCGTCCCCCTCAGGGCCTGCGGGAATTTCACTGTCATCGCCATCGGAGTCGAAGACGATCTTGCAGCCCGACGCCGATGTGAGTGCCGCCGCTGCGAGTGCAAGCAGGAGTGGCCTGATCATGAGTTGTTTCCTCGCTCAGTGAAGACAGCGCCCCGCGCGTGACATGCACGCGCGGGGCGCAAAGTGCACCGTCGCTTACTGCAGCGCGAACGTCTCGAGTTGGCTGGCGTTGTCGCCGTTCACCAGCACGCAGTCCATCAGCTGCTTTTCGTCGAGCCCGGTGGAGCCAGTTTTGAGGTACTGATCGGCCTGCATCACAGCCATCTGCGCCTGTGCGTAAGCAGGCTGAAGCACGGTGGCCTTGATGCCGCCCGCGAGGATCGAGTCGCGCACGTCATTGGAGCCATCAAAGCCCACCACGATCACGTCGGTCCGGCCAGCGGCCTCCAGCGCGGCCCAAGCGCCCATTGCCATGGTGTCATTGCCAGAGATCACGCCCTTGATGTCAGGGTTGGCCTGAAGCATTGATTCCATCACCGTGAAGGCCTCGGTCTGCGACCAGTTGGCAGTTTGCTGCGCGACCATCTCCAACTCGGGGTACTGATCGATCACGTCATGGTAGCCTTGGCTGCGGATGCCTGCGTTGGTGTCGCTCTCCTTGCCCACCAGTTCCGCGTATTTGCCCTCTTCGCCCATCAAGCGCACGAACTCCTCGGCCCCGAGTTGCGCGCCTTGGTAGTTGTTCGAAACGATCTGGCTGACGGCCACGCCAGTTTCGGTGATCTCGCGGTCGATCAGAAACGAGGGGATGCCCGCGTCCTTGGCCTTCTGCACGGCAGCCACCGAAGCATCGGCCCCGGCGTTGTCGAGGATAATCGCAACCACGCCGGCGGCGATTGCGCTGTCAAAGAGTTCCGATTGCTTGTTGGCGTCATCGTCATGCACGAGCACCATTGTCTCGTAGCCCAGTTCTTCCGCCTTCGCGGCGGCGCCATCGGCCTCGGCCTTGAAGAAGGGGTTGTCGTGGCTCGGCGTGATGATCGCAATGGTATCGGCTGCGGCCATGACCGGTAGCGTCATCAGAGCCGTCGCAGCGGCCAGTATCTTGGTCTTGAACGTCATGTCTTTCTCTCCTCCGTGTTGACCGGCACCCCAACTTTCGGGCTCCGGATTTTATTCGCGCCGCCCTCAACCAAGGCTGTCGGGCCGCACGCTCCTCCCTTCGGCCGCCGAAACATAGGCAGCCTCCACCAGTGCCAACGTCTTGAGATTGTCGGCACCGGAGGTTTCCGGCGCCGTGCCCTCCGACAGGCACCGGATGAAATGCTCTTGGATGGCAACCACGCTTTCCTGAATGTTGTGCCAAGGCCGCTCCGCCCATTCGAGCACAGGTGGCGACACGTCCAGTTGCTCCTCCGCCCCGTCTGCCTGCACGGTCAGCCGGTAACCGGCATCCAGCCGGATCGTGCCCCGGGGCCCGTCGATTTCCAGCAGGGTCTCGGGGAAGGTCTCCGGGCTGCGGCGCGTGCCGTAGGAGCAGTCGACAACGCTCGCCATGCCACTCTCATGGGTGAGCAGGATAGTGGCCACATCCTCCCCCGCGATTTTCGGGTTCACGCGATGGGTCACAGCGGCAAGGCGCTCCACATCGCCCATCAGCGCGCGCGCGATATCGAGCACGTGGATACCGAGATCCTCGATGATGAAACGCTTGCCTTCAGCGAGGTAAGGCTGGCCGGAGAACACATCGTAGGCCGAGCGAAACGATGCGCGGCAGAAAAACGGGGCGCCGATACGGCCTGAACGCACAAGCTCGATCACCCGCCGTACGGCGGATTGCCAGCGGAAGTTCTCATGCACCATCAGCGTTTTACCGGCGGCTTCGGCGGCCTCCACCATGGCCCTGGCATCCGCCAGGTTCTCGGCAAAGGGTTTTTGGCAGACCACATGCGCCCCATGCCGCAGAGCCAGTTCAACCAGCGGCCGATGGCTGGGCACCGTGGTGATGATGTCGACAAAGTCGAGGGCACCGTCGCGCAGCATTTCCTCGGCGCCGGTATAAACATGAGAGACTTCGAAGGCCTCCGCAGCCTCGCGGGCCTTTGCCTCATCAAGGTCGCAGAGCGCCACGATCTCGGCACCCTCAACCATCTTCCATGCGTTCAGGTGATTGCCGGCAAAAAAGCCGGTGCCGATGATTCCACCTCTTAGCATTGTCTCCCCCTCGTTCTCCTCCGGCCCTCGCCCGCGACAGTGTAGAGAGAGGCCCCGCGCCAATTAAGGGGCGTTTCAGCCAGATGGCTGCGGCAATCCGCAGATGTCCTTGGGCGCGGGTGCATCGGCATCAGCAACGCCGCCCCTCGTGTTTGTCTGGCCATTCCAGTCACGCTTGCGCCCCCATCGACAAGAAGCCAACTGCATAGGGGGCGAGGCTGAGATCCTGCATTGGCACACGCAGCGCGGTGCGCAGCCAGTCGGAATCGGCCATCGCCGTTCGGGCGCTGCCCCGATCCAGCACAAGCGCCAAACTTGTCTCGGGGAGCGTAACGGTACGGCGCACCTGTGAAAGGTTGGCGATCATGATCCGTGTTTGCCCTTCAACCTTTGCGCCGTAGGCGGCGACGCCCTCAGGAAGCCCCCCCATCGTCACGCCAGGAGCCCCAGCCAAGCGGCGCGCCTCCCGGTGAACATGAAACAGCGGCACCACGACGCCCTCGCCTTGATCGAAACCGGGCTGGGCGTAGGCTTGCGGGGTGTAGGCAATGCCAAAAGGGCCAGTGGGAGCCGCAAGGCACAGCGCTTCCACATTGGATTGGCCGGTGCTGGCCAGAACACCCACGGCCCATGCCGCCGCGAAGAGGCCACGGTGGCGCGGATCGGCGCGGGCCATCGTTTCACGCAGTTGTTCGGGGTTATCCGAAACCTTCGCGCCGTAGGGGTTGGTTCTCATACCGATAGACACCAGCCCCAGCCGATAAGCCGCCTGCCCCGCCAGCGCCTCTGCGCTCCGAAAGACCTGCGGCAGGGCCTCCAGAGTTTCGACCACGGACAGGTCGTCGCTGGCATGCACCGTTGCCGAGTTACCGTGAAAGACAAAGTCGCACAGCTCCGGCTCCGGCGGGCACCGGTTGAACTCGGTGAAGTTGGTCAGCATGCCCCCACCGATGAGCGCCTCGGGGAAGGCCTGTCGCGCCATCTCGACAAGAGCGGAGGGCGACGGCCCATCGGGCCAGGTCGCCGTGGGTTGGTAGCTTTTGAGGTAAGCCTCGGGCAAAGCGATTACCCGGCGCGGCACGATGCCAGCCGTAGCAATGCGCACCGCCAGCGCCTCCATCGCCGCCTTGGGGCGGGCGTCATCAAGCACCAGTTCAAGGTCGATCTCCACCGCCAAGGTCCGGGCCAGTTGAACGACATCGTCGAGGAACGCGGCGCTCGTCGTCGCATCAATGCGCAGGAGCAGGTGCGACGCGCCACATAACTTCATGGCGTCAAGCGTGGGCGCGCCGCCGAGCCAGCCTTCTTCAAGAACCAGCCCAACATCGGGCGCATTCCGGCCCAGCAATTCAACGCGCGGCGGCGTTTCGCTGCCTTGGGGCGTCGAGGCAAAGGGGCTGCCAGAGAAGGAAAAAGAGACCCGCTGCGTCTGCGGCTCGGTGATCTCGTAGGTGAAAGGCTCCTTCAGCGGCACGCAATAGGTTTTGTAGGAGGCATCCGACCAGTTGCGCTGGTCTTCCATCTCGAAAACCTCACCCTCGAAGCGCATGTCCACCGCTGCCGGGCCAATGCCATAGGCAAGCGCCGAAATGTCTTTCATGGGCTGTGACGGCTTGATCAGTTCCGGAAACCGGGCATCCTCGCTCGATCCATCAGGGTGGGTGAGCGTCACCGGCGCGCCCGTGAGCCCGCGTATCGGATGCAACACCGTCAGCCCGGCACGGTTGGTGGCAAACGCTCCCCCCTTCGGTGTCATCGTCACCGCAACCGACAGCGTGCCCTCCTCGCTGGCGGAGAACTCGACTGTAAGGGCCAGCCGCCCGCCATCGACAGATTGCTCGATGCGGCCAGTGATGCGCCCTTCCGACCGTGCCGTTGCCTCATCGAGCGTAACAGCCGCATAGGTGGCCCAGTTTTCATCGCGGATCGGCCAGCTGATCGCCCGCACCAACTCCACACCATGCCAGCTGATCCGACGGATCGATTGATCGGAAAGCAGAAAGGAGAGGGGGCCGAGCGCAATGCGGCGCCAAGGCACCGGCGGCTCGTCCGTGCCGAACGTCACCACCAGATCGGCTCGCTCCTGCTCCGGCGCAGGGCTTGCACGCCCTGCGGCCTCCAACTTGCTGTCCAATGCGGCTCCTCCCGGCTGACAGGGTAGCTCGGAGCGTCGCATTCAACAGGCTCTGATACGGGCAATCGCCTTCGGCAATACGCAGGAGCCCTTGCGGGAATCCGCAGCCAATGACGCGTGCCCTCGCATCGCGGCACCTTGGCGGCTGCCAGGGGAGCGCGTAGCATCGCGTCGCGGAGGAGGAGGCGCATGATGATGGACGGTGCGGAAACGGAGCTTGATCACTACCTGGCCATATCTCGCGCCGTGGCCGGTGAGATGGATTTGCAGAACGTTCTCAACGGCATCGCCGGTGCCGTCAAATCCAAGCTTCTGGATTACCACCACCTCGACGTGGCGGTTGTTTTGCCGGGCGACCGCTCAAAACACTTCGCGCTCGAAACCGGCATCGAGACGGTTTGGAACCGCGATGGTGAGGGCCGACCAAACGAACTCGCGCCAGTGCGGCAAGTGCTCAGCGGCGAAATTGGCAACCTCGTGACGGGCGATGCCTGGGCGGATCCGCGCTTTCACTTCGACGGGGCAGACGATGCGCCGATTTTCGAGGCCAACCTGCGCAGCCGCATCCATGTGCCGCTGACCGTCCACGGCGACGTGATCGGCGTGCTCAGTTTCTCTTCTCCCCGCAGAGACGCCTACGGGCCGGATGACGTGCGCAAGGCGCAAAACGTGGCCGACCTGATCGCGCCCTATTTCTACGCCGTCATCATGTCGGATCAGGCCAAATCCTCGGCGCGGGCTGAAGGCGCGGCGCGTGGGCGGGAGCATAGCCTCCGCCACGGCGCGCAGCGGCTCACGGAAGCGATGGAAACCGAGCGCCTTCGTCTTGGCATGGAACTGCACGACCAAACCCTCGCCGATCTCTCCACCGTCTACCGGCGCGTGTCGCGGCTCGCCGCCGAACCGGGCGCTGACAGAACCGAGTTGCAGGAAATCGCCAAGGCGGTTTCGCGCTGCACCGTCGAGTTGCGCAGGATCATCGAAAACGCCAAGCCGGGCGTGCTCGACCTCTTCGGCGTCTCCCAGGCAATCGAGGCCCAGCTTGAACGGGCGACCCAGGGCCTGGATCGAGACGTGGCCACCGTGGTTACAGACAAAACCGGCGGCCTGCTCGACAAGTCTGAATACCGCCTTCAGCTCGCCGTGTTCCGCATCGTGCAGGAGGCGGTGACCAATGCGGTCAAGCACTCTGAATGCAGTGTCATCGAAGTCCGGCTCTCCACCGGTGAGCAATGCGTGACGATCGCGGTCACCAATGATGGCCGTGTCCCTGCAGAAGGGTGGCGCAAGTCCGGCGGCGGCGTGGACAACATCCGCACGCGCGCGGCGCTCATCGGAGCCGAAGTTGCATTTGAGCGGGATCCAAGCGGGTCGGGCAGCAGCACCGTTCTGCGCATCCCCTGCGACATCGTGCATGCAGGCCAGCCGCCCAGCGCCGTTGCCACCGCCAGCCCGGTTGAAAGCGCTGCCGGTTCACCCGCAAGTCAGCGCGCCGAGCGCGTCCAATGAACATCCTCATCGCTGAAGACGACCCCTTTCACCGCTCTTTTCTTGCGAGCACTGTCCGCGAAGCCCTGCCCTCCTGCGACAAGCTCTTCGAGGCGAGCGGGGGGCAGGAAGCAATCGACCTCGCCGAGGCCAACGAGCTCGACGGCGTTGTCATCGACCTGCAAATGCCCACTATCAGCGGAATCACGGCCGCCTCCCGGATCTGGGAGAAGAGGCCCGATATGCGCATCCTCTTCTGGTCGAATTACTCCGACGAGGCCTACGTGCGGAACGTTTCGCGCATCGTGCCGAAAGAGGCGGTTTACGGCTATCTCCTGAAGACCGCTTCGGCCCAACGGCTGGCGCTGGCGATGATGAGCATCTTCCTCGAGGATCAATGCGTCATCGACAGGGAGGTGCGGGGCGTTCAGCAAAGGGCGATGGATGTCCATCAGGGTCTGTCCAACACCGAGTTTGAAGTCCTGACAGACATCGCGCTCGGCCTGACCGACAAGGCCATTGCCACCCGCCGCGGAATCTCGACCCGCTCGGTGCAAAGCCGGCTCAAACAGCTTTACGAAAAACTCGGTATCGACCAACTCCCCCAAGACGAAGATGGGCCGATTTTCAACTCCCGCGCACGCGCCGTGGCAATTGCCCTTTCCCGCGGGCTGCTGAACTACGAGGGCATGTCTTTGGGCGAGTCCAAACTGCGGCGCTGGCTCGACGAAGATAAGTAAGCCTGCTTTGCTCCGCCGAGACGCTAGGCGGTGGCGAAGCGCAACGGCTTGGCTTTCTCAGGTCATGTTCATGCACTGGCGATGTTGGATAGGGACGGCTGGGCGGCGCTTTGGCCTAGCCTGAGTTCCGTCCAACAAAGGGCAGGTCGCCGCTGGCAATGGCCTTTCGCACCGATGCGAGCTTGTTGCCAAGGTGGCTCTCAAGCAGCAAGGCCATGCGATCCCCATCGCGGGCTTGGAGGGCGGCGAGGATCTCGGCATGTTCTTCTACCGCCTGCTTCCAGCGATCCGGCGACAGGTTGGCAAGAAAGCGGGCGCGGCGGATACGCCCCGCGAGCGCTCTGTGGGAGGCCATCAGCACCTCGTTGCCGCTGCCCTCCAGAATGGCGCGGTGAATTTCCTGATTGGTCTGAAAGTACGCGGGGCGGTCCTGCCGCTCGAACTGCGCTTCAAGCGCCACCTGCAAGTCGGCGATATGTGAGATGTCCTCGTCGCTCATCATGGAGCAGGCAAGCCGGCCCGCCAGCCCCTCAAGCGCCATGAGGACGGGAAACACATCCTCGATGTCCTTCTCGTTCAACTCGGCCACCCGCGCGCCCCGGTTTGGCGTGAGCGTCACCAGCCCCTCCGAGGCCAGCACCTTCAGCGCCTCCCTCAGCGGGGTGCGCGACACGCCAAAGGCCTCGGTGAGCCACTTCTCGTTGATCTTGTCACCCGGCACCATGTCGCCATCGGTCACAAGGTCACGCAGGCGGTCGACAAGCACGTCGTGCAGGGGCTGGCGGCTGATCGGTTCAACTTGGTTCATCGGCGGGGCGTCCAAAACCTCGGGTAACTCACGGCTGGCATCATAGCGGCGCGATGCCTTTCATAACAGATGTTGATTTTGAATTCAAAATTCATTATTCCGATTCTTGAGGAGAAATGCACGGCTGCCAGCACCATGTGTTGCGGTCGATACGGGAGGAGCAGCCATGTCAGGGCGCCATCATCTATTCATTCCGGGTCCGTCGAACCTGCCCGACCGGGTGCTGCGCGCCATGGATCGCCCCACGATCGACCATCGCGGCCCAACGTTCAGGGATTTGACGTTCGAGATGCAGCGCCGTCTGCGCTGGGTCTTCGGCTGCGCCGGGCCGGTCATCACCTACCCCGCCTCTGGCAGCGGCGCTTGGGAGGCCGCGATGGTCAACACGCTCTCGCCCGGTGACAAGGTGCTGATGTGCGAGACCGGCCAGTTTGCAACGCTCTGGCACGATATCGCCGGGCGCCTCGGGCTGGAGGCAGAGCTGATTGCAGGCGATTGGCGCCATGGCGCAAACGTTGAGGCGATCGGCGCGCAGCTACAGGCTGACACGGGCCACAAGATCAAAGCCGTCTGCGTCGTTCACAATGAAACCTCCACCGGCTGCGCCAGCGATATTTCCGCCGTTCGCCGCGCGATGGATGCGGCGGGCCACCCGGCGCTGCTGATGGTAGATACGATCTCTTCACTCGGCTCCCTGCCCTACCGTGCGGATGATTGGGGCGTAGACGTCACCATCGCAGGCTCCCAGAAGGGCCTGATGCTTCCGCCCGGCCTTTCGTTCAACGCCGTCAGCCCGAAGGCTCTTGCGGCCAGCGAAACGGCAAAGCTGCCCAAGTCCTACTGGGCCTGGCAGCCAATGATCGCGCTCAACGAAAAGGGTTTCTTTCCCTATACGCCCGCAACAAACACCCTCTACGGCGTGATCGAAGCGCTGAAGATGATGGAAGAAGAAGGGCTCGACGCAATCTTTGCCCGCCATGCCCACCACGCCGCCGCCACCCGCGCCGCCGCCGCCGCATGGGGGCTGGAGTTGCAATGCGCAGACCCGGCTCAGGCCTCTGATGTGCTCACGACCCTGCGCGTGCCCGAGGGCCACTCTGCCGATGCCCTGCGCGCCACCGCGTTGGAGCGCTTTGACCTGTCGCTCGGCAACGGCCTTGGCCGGTTGGCTGACAAGGTCTTCCGCATCGGCCATCTGGGCGATCTCAACGACTTGTCGCTCATGTCCGCCATCTCCGGGGTGGAAATGAGCCTAGGCCTCGTGGGTATACCGCACCGCAAGGGCGGCGTTCTGGCGGCAATGGACGTGCTCGCCGGAGCGCCCGAAGCCATGGCCGAAAGAGGTGCAGCATGAGCGCAGAAACCTATCGCCTCGTCCGCGATATCCGCGTCGATGACAGCTACGATGTTTTCGTAGCCGGTGGCGGACCCGCCGGGGCATCAGCCGCCATCACCGCCGCGCGGCTCGGCCTCAAGGTGCTGCTTGCCGAGGCCAATGGCTGCATGGGCGGCATGGGCACCTCGGCCTATGTCACCACCTTCGGCCCGATGGGCGACGGCGAGCGCCCGCTTGTCGGCGGCTTCTGCCGCGAGATGGTGGAAAACATGCACCAGCGCGGCTTTCTCGGCCCCGGCGTCACCCCTGACTTCTGGGCCAAGCACTACAACCGCTGGATTCCCTTCCATCCCGAGGGCCTCAAGCAACTGCTCGACGAAAAGGCCGCCGAGGCCGGGGTGGACGTGCGCTATTTCACCAAGGTGATCGACGCCGAAACCGACGGCGGCCGCATCACCGGCGCGGTCATCAGCAACGTCGAGGGCTATACCTTCATCAAGGCCAAAACCTTCATCGACTGCACCGGCGACGCCACGCTTTCGGCCCTTGCGGGTGCCGAATGCAAGGTGGCGGGCGTCGACTGGACAGACCTTGCCCCCGGCACCATTTGCTCCCTCGTCGGCAACATGAACTGGGACGATCCGGCGTATGGCGGCACCTACGAGGGGATCGACGAGGTCAAGATGCGCACCCGCAAGGAGCTGCTGCCGCAGGCGGTGGAAGAGGGGCACTTTTCCGAGCCCTTCCGCTTCATCCCCGGCATGAACAAGCTCGGCAACCGGATCGCCAACATCAACGCAGGCCATGTCTATGGCATGGACGGGCTGGACGCCGAGAGCCTGTCCAAGGGTATGGTGCGCGGGCGCGAGGTGGCGCGGGAGTTCGTGGAATTCTACCGCAAATACGTGCCCGGCTGCGAAGACATCGAGCTCGTGGCCACCTCCCCCAATATGGGCGTGCGCGACACTCGCCGGATCGTGGGCGAATTCACCCTCACCATCGAAGATTACCAGGCAAGGCGTCAGTTTCCCGATCAGGTCTGCGTCTACAACCGCCCGCCCGACAACCACCCGACCAACAGCTCGCCGGAGGAGTTCGAGCGGTTCAAGCGCGACTTCGAGGGCGTGGGCAAGCTCGACCGGGGCGCCTCGGTAGGCATCCCCTATTCGATCCTCGTGCCCAAGGGCTGGGAAAACCTCTGGGTCGCGGGCCGCTGCCACTCCAGCGGCAACGCGGTGCATGGCTCGATCCGGGCGCAATCGGCGGCCTACATGATGGGTCAGGCGGCGGCGACGGCGGCAAAACAGTCGATCGACACCGGCCAGCCCGCCTGCGACCTGAACACCGAGACACTGGTGCAAAGCCTACGCGGCGCGGGCTGCTACTTGCCGCAGGAGAGCTTGAGCCGCCAGATGACACGCTAAGACCCCGTTGCCGGAGGATGCGACGGGTTTCACACCAAGGGAGGAGATAGAAATGTTCATGAAGGCACTGGCCGCAGCAGGCGGCCTTGCAGCGGGGCTGGCGCTGACCACACCCGCAGCAGCAGAAGCGAGCTACGAGGGCGAGACCGTCACGGTCATCATCAACCTCGGCGCAGGCGGATCGACGGGCGTGATGGCCCAGCTTTTCGCCAACCACTGGAAAGAGAAACTTACCGGCAACCCCGATTTCGTCGTAACGCCCGTCACGGGCGGCGCGCAGATGAAAGGGATCATCGAGGCGCAGAACGCCCGGCCCGACGGCACCACGGCGGCCTGGGTCGCATGGTCGGGGCCGACACGCGCCATCGGCCCGGCAGCGCAGCGGGTGGATTGGAGCAAGTTCGACGTGATCGCAGGCATGGGCGTGCCTTCAATGGCCTACATGCGCAACGATGTGGGCGGCGGCGTCTCCTCGGTGGAAGACCTGAAGGGGCTCGAAGGCATCCGCATCGGCGGCTACCGCCCCGGCTCCTACCTCGACCTGACGGCACGGATCTCGCTCGATATCCTCGGCATCCCGCATGATTACACCACCGGCTTCGGCGGTGGCTCCAAGATCGTGGCCGCGCTTCAACGCGATGAGGTGAACTTTCACGTCACACCGGCTGGCAACTACTTCGGCGGGATTGAAGACAACGTCGTGGGTGAAGGCATCGGCCTGCCGCTTTGGTACTACGAGCTTGAAGGCGCGGAGACGGGCGATGCCTTTGGCGATATGCCCAGCTTCGCCTCGGTGGCGCAGGACATGACCGGCCAAGCCCCCTCCGGCCCGCTCTGGGACACGCTGCAATGGCTCAATGAGGGCATGGCAGGCGTGACATGGTTCATCGGCGTGCCCGCGGGCGTGGATGAGGACCAACTGGCCCTGCTGCGCAGCTCCTTCGCTGAAACCATGCAGGATCCCGCCTTCCTCGAAGAGGTTGCGGCCACTACCGGCATCGTGCCCACCTACACCTCGCACGAGGCGATGGAAGAGCTGATCGAAGGGCTCAACAACGTGGACCCGGCGATTTCCGAAACGGTCAAGGGTTACATCGCCTCCGGCTCCGAATAAGCTCGGACCTTCGGCCAACAGGCGCGGCGGCAGGATCGCTGCCGCGCCAGACCAGACGGGGCACTCATGTTCGACGCATTCCTGGCCGGCCTCCAGCTGGTTTTCACCTGGCCTTCGCCGCTCTACCTGATGATCGGTGTGGCCGCTGGCATCTGGCTTGGCGCAGTGCCCGGCCTTGGCGGCATCACCGGTGTCGTCATCATCCTGCCCTTCACCTTCGGCATGGATACGGTGCCTGCGCTGGCGCTGATCCTCGGCGTGTTTGCCGTCACCGCCACCTCCGATACCATCGCCTCGGTCATGCTGGGCATCCCCGGCACCGCCGCCTCGCAGGCCACGGTGATGGATGGCTACCCAATGGCCCAGCGTGGCGAGGCGGCGCGCGCCTTTGGCGCGGCCTTTACCGCCTCGGCCATCGGCGGCGTGATGGGCGGCTTGGCAATGGCCGCCTCCCTGCCAGTGATCCGCCCGCTTATCCTCTCCTTCGGCACGCCGGAGTTTTTCATGCTCGGCGCGCTCGGGCTGACGATGGTGGCCACCATCTCGGGTGCCTCCATCGGCAAGGGTCTCGCCGCCGCAGCCGCAGGGCTGATGCTGAGCCAAATCGGCTTTCCAGTGGCCAGCGAGGAGCCGCGCTACTGGTTCGAGATCATGTATCTCATCGACGGGCTGCCGCTGATCCCGCTGGTGCTGGGCCTCTTCGCCCTGCCCGAGATGCTCGATCTCGCGGTGCGCAACACTTCGATCTCGCGGGTGGAGCGCGATGATACCGTCACCCTCTCGACCGGCATCCGCGATGCGCTGCAAAACTGGTGGCTGGTGATCCGCTGCTCATGGATCGGCATCTACATCGGCATGCTTCCCGGCCTCGGCGGTATGATCGCCGATTGGGTCGCCTACGGCCACGCTGTGCAAAGCAGCCGGGGCAAGGACGGCGGCGAGGTTGACCCGCCTTTCGGGCGTGGGCAGGTGCGCGGCGTGATCGCGCCGGAGTCGGCCAACAATGCCGTGCTCGGCGGCGCGCTCATCCCCACCGTGGGCCTCGGCATCCCCGGCAGCGCCTCGATGGCGATCCTGTTGGGCGCCTTCACCATTCTCGGCCTCGCCCCGGGCCGCGCCATGCTGGGCGACCAGCTCGATGTGACCTTCTCGCTCGTCTGGATGCTGATCTTCGCCAATATCGTCGGCGCCGGGCTGCTGATGCTGCTCAGCCGACAGGTGGCGCGGCTGGCCTTTGTCGACGGGCACCTGATCGTGCCGCTGGTGCTGATGTTCGTCTTCATGAGCGCATGGCTCGACACGCCCGACATCGCCAGCTGGGTCACCGTTCTGGCGCTCGGCACCATCGGCTACATGATGAAGCGCGGCGGCTGGCCCCGCCCGGCGCTCGTGCTCGGGTTCGTGCTTGGCCCGGTGATGGAAAACGCCTTCGTGCTCTCTTCGCAAACCTTCAGCCTTGCAGATCTCGCCACCCGCCCGCTGACGATGATCCTGTTGGCGCTGCTCGTGCTGGCCGTTTTGCTCTCAGTGCGCACCATGGTGAAAGCGCGGCGCACCTCTGCCGCCCGCGCAGATGACCTGCCCGACAGCCAGACAGGCCACACACTCTCGATCGCACTCGGGCTCATCTGCCTCTGCGCCTTTGCCGCAGCAATCGTGCCAGCTTTCGACTGGCCCCGCTCGGCGCGGCTGTTTCCGCTGGCCATCGCGCCCCTTGGGGTCGTCTTTGCGGTGCTGGCCTTGATGACAGATGGCCGTGCGCTGACGCGGCCCGGGCGCGGCCCGCTGCACTGGCCCGACCGCCGCTCGCTGCTGTTTCTCGCCCTGCTCGCGTGCATGATCGCCACGGCAGTTCTGCTCGGGCAACCTGCCGCCCTGCTCGGCTTCACCGCGCTCTATCTGCTAACATGGGCGCGCTATCGGCTCGTTGTCGCCCTTGGCTACGCCGGTATCTCGGGGTTGCTGCTCTACATCATCTATGACCAAGTCCTGCACATCAGATGGCTTTCGGCTTGGGCATTTGAATGATGCAGTGAGCGCCCCGGTACGGGCAGGCTCACACCACAGGACGACACCTGCGGGCTTAGTCAATGAGGCCAGTCAGGCCCATCATCCATCCGAACTGTCAGATGCCTGCCCGAGCCTATTGGCCGCGGGGTTCGCAGCCGAATGCGTCGAGCAGCGTGCCCTCCTTGAGGGTCCACTCCGATAGCTCGAAGCTGCGGAAACCGTCCTTGTGAAGCGGATCCTCCGCAGCAATGTCATGTGCGGCCTCAGCAGTTTCGGCACGCAGCAGCATCAGCCCTGCGCCTGTCTTGTTGCCCTCTGCATCCAACAGCGGGCCAGCCGCGAGCAGCACGCCCTTAGCCTCCAGTTCAGCCTGGCGTGCGAGGTGCTCGGGCAGCCGATGCAGGTAGGCTTCGCGCTCTATCAGCGGCTTGGAGATGAGCGCCCAAATCTTCATTGGTCTTGCTCTTTGCGTGCAATGGTCATGCCAGCACCTTCTCGGCCTCTCGCGCCACGTCAAAATCATAGAGCTCTCTGCGGAACGCGGCGGAGGCTGCGATTTCCTTGTCGCGCTGCGCTTGGTCGGGATAGGCACCGTCATAGCGCTTGCCATTCTTGCGCGCGCCCGCCTGCACCGTGCTGGTCCGCTCGCGCCGCAAGGCCTCGTAGGCGGCCAGCCCTTCGGGGCCCGGCTTGCGGGCCAGCATCGCCGCAAGGGCAACACCATCCTCAACGGCCTGATTGGCCCCCTGCCCAAGGTGCGGCAGCATCGGGTGGGCCGCGTCGCCCAAAAGCGTCACGCGCCCGTCGGTCCAACTGCTCAGGGGCTCGCGGTCGTAAAGCCCCCACCAATAGCAGCGGTCGATCCGATCAAGCAGGCCGGTGACGCGCTTGTCCCACCCCGCGAAGGCAGCGCGCAGCACCTCAACGTCTCCCTCGCTCGACCAAGATTCCAAGGTCTCCTCGGAGGATGGGATGAAGGCCACATAGTTCATCATCCGATTTGCGCGCACCGGATAGGTCATAAAATGCTTGCCGCCGTCGCCCATCCATATCTGAAAGGCGCGCATGGGCCAGCCGGGCAGCGCCTCGGCGTCGATCAACCCGCGAAAGGCGAGCGAGCCTGAATGGATCGGGTGAGAGGCACCGGCAATCTGCTCGCGGAGGCGCGACTGAATGCCATCGGCGCCAACCGCAAGATCGGCGCGGGCTATCTCGCCACCGGCGAAATGCAGCTCCACCCCGGCCTCGTCCTGCGTCACGCCGGTGCACTCCCGGCCAGTAACAACAGCACCCTCTGGCAGGGCATCAGCAAGGGTGCCCAGCAGGTCGGCACGATGCATGCCGAGAGATTCCAGCCCATCAGAGGCCGTGGTCTGCATGGGGGCCACAAAACTGCCGTCCATCCGGTAATATTCGGAATCTTCGTCAACTGCGGCACCGACCGCGCGCAATGCGTCTTCCAGCCCGATCCGGTAGAGATGCCGCAGGCTGTTGGGGGTGATGTAAACCCCCGCTCCGACCTCGCCCAGTTCAGGCGCGCGCTCGTAGACTGTTACGTCAATGCCCTGATGGATCAGCGCGTTTGCCGCCGCGAGGCCGCCGATGCCACCACCGATGATTGCCACGTTCAGCTTCTTGCTCATATCTCTCGCTTCCTTGAGTCAGTCCCGTTCATGCGCACTCATTCGAGGCCGTAGGTCGGCACGAAAAGCTCTTCGAGGGAGGGTTGCCAGTCGGTGAGATGCTGCTCTTGCATGTAGCGCACCATCGCCTCCAGTGTCGGGCGGTTGGGCTCAATTCCGTAGGGCCAAGGGTCGCCGTCGAAGTATTCGAACACCTCGTCAACGTCCCGCGTCATCCACGGGAGCATGTAGCGAAGCGCCCGCAGGTTGAACATGCGCTCAAGCGCGATCTCCTTCGAACGCTGGAACGCCTTGAAGAGGCTGCTCGCAACGAACGGATACTTCTCGTGAACGCTCTTCTTGATCGCGACGAGGTGCATGATCGGGTAGATGTTCGTGCGCGCATACCAATCCCGCTCCTGCTCCACGAAGTCGGGAAACAGGCGGGCGATGTTCGGGTTGCTGCGGTAAGAGGCGGGCACCGAGGTGCCCATCGTCGCATCGACCGCGCCGGATTGGATGAGGTCGTCGAGCGACTTGTCGGCAGGCCCTTGCTCAAGGTTCACGGGCTTGAGCAACGGCAAAACCGTCGGTGCCCCATGCGCGCCCGAGGTATTGATCGCGCCTTGAACCCAAGTGCAGCCGCTGAGATCGACGCCGTAATCGTCTTGCAGCATCCCCCGAATGTAGACCGCAGCCGTCATCGTGTAGAGCGCAACGCCGATCCGGCGGTTCTCGAGATCCTTGGGCGAGGTAATGCCGGAGGCCTTGTTGATCGCGATGAAGCTGTGACGGAAGCAGCGCGAAGGAAAGACCGGAATGGCCACGAAGTTGCACTGCCCGGCGGCATAGCGCTGCACGAACTCCGATGTGGAGTATTCGGCGATGTCGAATTCCTCGCCGCCCGACATGCGATCGAAGATCGGCCGGGGCTGCTCGATACGGATGAAATCGAGGTCGATCCCCTCGGGTTGCACCTCGCCTGTGTATAGCGGGAGCACCCGGTCATAGAGCGAGCCTGCGTAGGTTAGCCTGATGTTGCCCATTGGGCCTCCTCCTTGCCGCGCGATGGCGCAGGCCTTCAAATGATATGCGTTTTCAGTTGCCCCAGCCCGTCGATCTCGACGGTGACGGTGTCGCCGCGCTCAAGGTATCGGCCATGGCTGGAGCCGGTTCCGGCCGGACAGCCCGTCAGGATGACGTCGCCGGGGTAGAGGGTGGTGGTTTCCGATATGCGCGCGATCTGCGCTGCGATGCCGAAGATCATCTGGTTGGTGTTCGAATCCTGCATCAGGGCATCGCCTACCCAAAGGCGGATACCCAATTGATGCGGGTCGGCCACCTGTGCGGCGGGCGTGATCGCCGGGCCGAGCGGGCACGCACCATCAAATGACTTGTGGCGCATCCAGTCGATCCGGAAGGTGCTGGATGGGCGAACATCCTTGCGTCGCGAGAGAGCGCGGGCCGACAGGTCGTTGGCGATGGTATAACCGGCCACATGTGCCATGGCCGTGGCCTCGGTGACCTTGCTGGCCCCCTTGCCGATGATCACCGCCAGCTCTGCTTCCCAATCGAGGTTCACGTTCTCGCCGGGCATGGCAACCTGCGCGCCCGTGCCCACGATGCAAGGACGCGAGGCCACGACCGTGTGCCAAGGCGCCTCGATCTCGTCGACCTCGCCACTTTCGCCAAGCGCCTTGCGGCGTTCAGCCATCTCCTGTCGGTGATCGTGGTAGTTGATCCCGGCGAGGAAGATGGTGCCGGGGTAGAGCACCGGCGCCAGAAGCTCGACAGCGGCCAAGGGTGTTCCGGCATCTGGCGTCACACTCTGCAACGCTTCACCGATCCGATGCTGCGAGGCCTCCCAATCATTGAGCAGGTCAAGCACCGTGGCCGGAAGACCCAAAGCGGACGCCTCATAAACAACATCCTCAACCAGCACGCCGGCCTTTGGGCCGGCTTTCGCCCGATAGGTGACGAGCTTCCAGCCTGCCTGCCCGCTCTCGCTCCCGCCTATCATTTGATCACCGGATCCACGTGGGTGGTGCCGAACCACGGTGGCTTGGTGCCTTCCCACTCATCGGAGCCGCGCCGGTCCTCTGCCGACCAGACGCGGGGCACATAGGCTTCGTCATTCAGCACGATCTCTTCTTCGACCGAATATTCGATCAGGTGACGGTCCTTGTCGTGGAAGTAAAAGGCCATGTTGTGCCCTGCGCCGTGCCGCAGCGGCCCCCAGAGCAGCTCAACCTCGCCCTTCTCCTTCATCGCCTCATAGGCGGCATAGAGCGCGAGCGGGTTCTTCAGCGTGAACTGAATGTGGTGGATGCCCTGATAGCTTGAACGGGCAAAGCCGAAGCAGTGAAACAGCGTGTGGCTGCGGAAGAAGCCAAGGATCGGCGCACCCGCGTCATTGGTAATCCGGGCGGATTCCCGCAGACCCATGGCGCGGGAAACAAACTCGTAGTTTGGCTCCAGGTCGGTCACCCGCAAGATCGCGTGGTCAGCACAAATCGGCGCGGGCGCATCGGCAGGCGGGGCCACGATAGAGGCCATGGGCGCAGGCGTATTGACCCCCAGCGTCAGCTCCATCCTCTGCCCTGACGGAAGCTCAAAATGAACCGCAGGGCCGCGCTTCCACCAATCGCTGTTTTCTATCCGCGTCACCGCCACGCTCTGCCGCTCGAGCAGCGTCGCTGCGCGTTCGAGATCGGAGGAAGAAAACAAAACGAAGGAAAGGTGCTCCAGCCCCGCTTCATCACCCGGCACATAGACCAGCGAATAATTGTCGTGCCCGTGCCCACTGAGGTAATGTCGGCCGGCCTCGTCCACATGGACCAGAAAAAAGCCCATGTTCTCCGCCGCAAATTCGGCCGCCGCCTTCGGGTCGGGGCTCTTCAGCGCGATATAATGCATGCGGTCGATACCCAAATCGTGCTCGGGCACAAACGGTCCAAAGTACTGCTTGGGAGGGATCGGCTTGTTCATCAAAATCTCCAGGTTCGTCGTTCTATTGTCGGTCCGGGCCGGTGTCGGGGCGCCGGGGTGTCACGCGGGCGGAAGGCCCGGATCCAAGATCACCTTGCCGCGCCCCCTCATTTCACCGCGCTCGTAAGTTCGGTGGATCTCCGGTGCGTCTTCCAAAGGCGCGATATGGTCGATGCGGGGCGCAATCCGGTTTGCGGCGGCAAAGGCGAGGGCCTCGGTCACGTCATCGGAGGTGACAGCTGTGTGCCCTTTGATTGTGAGCTGGTTTAGATAGAGGCGCTTGATATCGATCGGCGCAGCCCCGGCAGCAGGCCCCCCAGCCGTAACCAGCCGCCCATGCCGCCCGAGGGATGCAAAAACGCCCTCGAAAAGCGCAGCATCGCCAGTGGTCTCCAAAGCAACGTCAGCCCCCCGCCCCTCGGTGCGCCGAAGCACGCTCTGTGCGAGGTCACCGGGGTTTTCGCCCAGCACGATGGGGTCAAACCCCTGCGCCGTAAGCCAGTCAGATTGCCGTCCGCCCCGCATCACCGGAATTACAGAGGCCCCGAGGTTGCGTCCGATCTGGATGGCAACGTGGCCTAGCCCGCCAAGTGGCCCGGTCACAAGCAGGTGCTCGCCCGGCTTCAACGCCGCAGCGGTGCGCAACATGGCAATCCCCAAAGGTGCGTGGCGCAGGATCACACTCGCCTCCGCAAAGCCGACATTCTCAGGCAGGTGATGAGCCTGCTCTGCGCGAATGCGGACAACCTCGGCGCATCCTCCCCAAGCCTGCACACCCAGCATTTTGGAGGCTGTCGCCTTGCTCCCCTTCCGCACCCAAGGTGTTGTGGCGACCCGGTCGCCCGGTGCGAAGCCCTCAACGCCCTCGCCTACCGCCTCAATGGTGCCCGAAGGATCGACGCCGAGAATATGGGGCAGGTCCACCGGTTTGGCATAACTGCCTGCGCGCACGGCAAAATCCAGCGTCGGGTTGACAGAAACCGCCCGCACACGAAGGGTCACTTCGCCCGGCCCGGGCACGGGGGTTGGCAGCTCTTGCAGCTCCAGCACCTCGGGCCCGCCAAAGCGGCTTTGAACCATCGCCCTCACAGCAAACCCTCCAGCAAACCCCGATAGAGCTCGGTGCCCAGAAACAGCTCGAACGTGCCCCAGATCGCCACGGTGGTGATCACCGCCATGAGGGCTGCGGTCACGGGGCGGGCCCTGCTCTGCAACAGCGTGGCCACGCCAACGTAAATCGGGATGGCCGCCAGAAACCCCAGAACGATGACGAGCACCGTCAGCCCTGCCAGCCCCGCAATCGGCGAAGCGGCTGCGCGCCAGCGCTCTCCTTCGCTGGGTGCCTCGACGGGGGCCGCCTGTTTGCGCATCACGGGCAGCAGCAGGTCGAGGGCACAAAGCGCAAGCGCGAAGATCGCAACCAGCCGGGGCAAATGCCCGACCTTTGCCGCGTAACCGAATGTTGCGGCGAGGAACGCGGCGGCGATTGCACCGACCACGAGCGGCGGAACGGCCTGTTTGAGCCCGGGCGTCATCGCGTGCCTCCCGCGCGCTCACGCCGCCGCTTAAGGTAGAGGCGCACCAACGGCCAACCGAGAAGCAGAACTGTCAGCACGATAAGCGCCAGCGACACCGGGCGATCCACGAAGATCGACCAGCTTTGCCGACCGATCAGCATGGACTGCTGAAAGCTCCGTTCGGTGATGTCGCTCAGGAACATCCCGATCACGAAGGCGAGGCGCGAAAAGTCGTAGCGCACCATCATCCACCCGATGACGCCAAAGATTGCGGTCACAGCCACATCCTCGATGTGACGGTGGATGGAGTAGGAGCCGACAAGAGCCAGCACCGTGATCACCGGCACCAAAAGGCCAACCGGAACGGTGGTGATCTTCACGAGGCCGCGCACGAAGACGATGCCGAGCAGCGATGCAAGGATGCAGGCGAAGGCGAGAGCCACGATGAGCGACACAATCACGTCGACGTTCTCGATCAGCATCATCGGGCCGGGCGCGATGCCGTGCAGTGTCAGCAGTCCGAGCAAAATGCCCATCTCAACGCTGCCCGGGATGCCGAAGGCAAGGGTGGGGATCAGAGCGCCACCGTCCTTGGCGTTGTTGGCGGCCTCCGGCGCAATCACGCCCCGGATGTTGCCTTTGCCAAAGCTCTCGGGCTCCTTGTCGATCTGCTTTGTCGTCAGGTAGGACAAAAAGGATGCAACGGTGCCGCCGAGCCCGGGCACAATGCCCACGAAGCTGCCAATCACCGACCCCCGCAAGACCGTCTTCCAGTTCTTCAGGGTTTCCACGATGCCCCGCCCGGCCCCGCCAACCCTTGCCGTGGCCATATCCCCATGGGCGATGGTGCCACCGCGCAACGAGAGGCGGATCATCTCGCAGACGCCGAAGATACCGATCAAGGCCGGCACAATCGGCAGGCCATCGTAGAGATAGAACAGGCCGCTGGTGAAGCGTGGCACGCCCAGCATCGGGTCTTGCCCGATAGAGCCCACCAAAAGCCCCAGCGCGCCTGCAACGAGGCCCCGCAACAGCTTGCCATCGGCCGAGGCGGCGATTGCACACAGGCCCAGCACCGCGAGAACGAAAATCTCCGGCGGCCCGAAGGCCAGCACGATCTGTTGGGCGAAGGGCAGAACGCACACCAGCAGCAGCACCCCCAGAAGCCCGCCGATAGAAGAGGCCGCCGCAGCAGCGCCAATCGCTTCGCCGCCCCTGCCCTGCTTGGCCATCGGGTATCCGTCAAAGGTGGTCGCGGCGTTCACGGCCATGCCCGGCGTGTTCAGCAGGATCGCCGAGATAGATCCGCCAAACGCAGCCGATCCCATGATCCCGCCGATCATCATCATGGCGAGCGTCGGCGGCAGGCCAAAGGTGAACGGAAACAGGATGACCAGCGCTGTATTGGCACCGAGTCCGGGCAGCAGACCAAAAACCAGCCCGGTGACGACACCGGCGGTCAGGTAGAGCAAGCCCTGCAAGGTCGCCAAGGCGAGTATGGCGTCCAAGGCAATTGAAAACATGGGAGATTTCCTCAGGGCACGCCGGCGGGCACAAAACCCGCCGGCTCACGGTTCATTCCAAGAACTCGCTGTACTCTTCGGTCAGGCGATACTGGTCGGCCAGCAGCCCTTCCACCTCGGCGGGGGGCGCGTAGTCGAAGGCCGCGTTGGCCTGCCGTGCGCGCTCCAGAACCGCCGGATCCTCGGCCACCTTCGCCAGCGCCTCGGCCAGCGTGTCACGCGCCTCTTCGGGAATGCCCGGCGGGCCCATCATGAAGCGTCCGGTGATCACATTCGCCAAGTCCGGGATGCCCATGTCTTCGACCGTTACAGCATCGGGGAAGGCCTCTTCGTAGGCGGGGTCAAAGATCGCCAGCACATTCAGCTGCCCGCCCTCGGCATAGGAGACAAAGCCATTCGGCGTGTTGATCGACAGATCGACATCGCCGCGCACAACCGCGGAAACGAACTCACCTGCGCCCGCATATCCTGTCACCACCTCAAAGGGAAAATCCAGCAAGCTGGCCACGATCCCGGGCGTGAACTTCTGAGATGCCGCGATCAGCACCGGCCGATCAGCGTTCCGCAGATCTTCGATTGACTGAAACTCCGAATCCGGGGCCGCAACCACGGCCATACCGTCATAGGAAAGCCGCCCGAACTGGGTCATTTCACCGAGCTTGAAAGGCAGATCCTCGCCAGAGACCTCCGCAAGGATCATCGTGGTCGCAACCACGCCAATCGTGTAGCCGTCCGGATCGGCGCGATAGATCTCACCCACGCCGCGCCGTCCACCGGCACCAGAGACGTTCTCGACGATCACGGTGGCACCATCGGGCAGATATTGGGGCAAAGCATCGGCGATGATCCGTGCAATCGTGTCAAAGCCGCCGCCCGGGCCGTAAGGCACGATAATGCGGATGTCATCTTCGGGGTATTCCGCCAGCGCGGGGCTCGTCAGTGCGAACGTTCCCGCAGCAGCACAGGCAGCCGCCAAGAAACGGCGTAGTGTCGTTTTCATGTGATTCCTCCCTTTTTTGCAGCACGATCTTAGCTGACCTCCCTGTTCGCATGGGCGAGGCTTCGCATCGCCCCTGAGAGGTCAACCAATAAACATCGGCCGGCAATGCTCACGTTAGCATAACGTGCATCGCATCGCAATCATTTGATGCGCCCAGCATGAATCTCACCGCGCCGAAGCAACTGGAAACGCCAAATTTTAAGGCTGAACGCCCCGCGGAGCCGCCGTGCTGCCACGCAACGCAAGCTCTGGCTGGGAGATAGAGCGATATCCATCCTTGAACCCGCCCGGTTGGCGCAATTGGTGCACCAGCCAAAGCCCGCAGGCCGTTGCTAGCTCGGCAATCGGCATCCTCATCGTTGTGAGGCCCGGCCCCCACCATCGGAAGCCCGGTTCATCCCCGAACCCGATGATCGACACCTCCTCCGGCACCTTCAGTCCCGCCCCGATCAACTGATCGAGCACCCCCTCGGTGTGGAGGATCGCGCCCAGCACCAACCCTGTCGGGCGGTCCGGCATCTCCAGCAGCTCGCGCATCGCCTCACGCCCGAACTCAAAGGATGCGGGCGATCCCAGCAACTCCAGCTGTTCGTTCCCGGTCTCCCGTGCCGCGTCTCGGTAGCCAGCAAGGCGGCCCGCACCTGTCAGCAGGTCGGATGGGCCACCAACATAGGCAACCCGCCGGTGGCCCAGCTCATAGAGATGCATCGCCGCCTGATAGGTCGCCAGCCGGTCGTCGATCCCGAAAAACTGAGGCCCGAAGTCGGGATGGTCCCGCAGGATCTGTATATGTGGCGTCTTCCGGAGGTAGTTGACCGATTCCGCCCTCGGGTTCGCCGTGGGCACGATGATGATTGCGGCAACGTTCGCACTGGTGAGCTCATAGATATGGCGTTTTTCGAGCTTGGGGTCATCGTCGGTTTCACACAGCGCAAGCTGGTAGTCTGCCGCCATCAGGCACTGCGACAAAGACCGCGCCGTGGCCGAGAAAAAGCTGTTCGAGATATCGGGCACAATCAGGCCCACAAGATTGCTCGAAGCACCTCTCATCATCTGTGCCGCACGGTTAGACACGTAGCCGAGCCGCTCTGCCTCAAGGCGCACTCGCCTCTTTGTGGCCTCACTGATGCGGCCATCATCGGCAAGCGCCCGCCCCACCGTGGAGGGCGATATATCGAGCTTCGAAGCGATGTCCTTGATCGTAACCATGTATCCCTCACTGCGCACAACAATCGCCACGCAAGCAAGAGTCTTCAGTCTTATGCGGCGCTTTTCCCAACCTTTAGAGCCTCGAGTGGCGAAAGTTAACGATACTTGCGAGTTCGGCATTGTGGCACCCGGGCAGGGGTGAACGAGGTAGATCGCGGCAAGCAGGCCGTGCGTCAGGCTACGCCCCTCCCCGCTCGACGTGCCAAGGCCTGCGTTTCACGCGCAAACCACCAAGTTGCCGCACCTCACACAACCCACCCCCCTAGCGACTTTTTTGCAAGAAACCGGCCACTTTCCTCAGCGAACACATTACATGCACTTGCATCAAATGCGCGGCTGATCTACCGCCAATGCCAGCCAAGCCTCTGAGCCCAGCCAGGACTGATGACACTCAGGGGACCACACATGCCACTCATCTTCCGCCGCAGCCGCTATGCTGCCTCCTGCTCCGCAATTGCACTGATGGCGCTCTCTGGCACCGTTTCGCACGCGCAGGACGCTTCCACCGTTTTCACCCTCGACCCGATCCTCGTGCAACAGCGCGACGAGTTGGGCGATGAGGCCGATCGCGCCACCTCGGCCTATGTGTCCGACCGCGAGTTGGAACGCGCCCGCACCGGCGATTTAAAAGACGTGTTCTCAGGCATCGCCTCGGTCTCCGTCGGCGGGGCGCTGCCGCTGACCCAGAAGATCTTCGTCAACGGTGTCGACATGCTCAACCTCGGCGTCACCGTCGATGGCACGGCGCAGAACAACCGCGCCTTTCACCACGTTTCGGCCAACGCCATCGACCCCGGGCTGCTAAAGCAAGTGCGGGCCGATGCCACCGTTTCGCCAGCCGATGCCGGTCCCTATGCGCTGGCCGGCTCCGTGGTGTTTGAAACCGTGGATGCCTCCGACATTCTGGAGCAGGGCGACAGCTTCGGCGGCAACCTCCGGCTGTCGTTCTCCGACAACGGCCAAACCCTGCAATCGGCACTTACGCTGGCCGGCCAGCAGGGCGGCTTCGAATGGCTGCTCTATGGCAAGACCGCCGATGGCGAAGATTATGAAGACGGCGACGGCACCCGCATCTACGGCACCCGCGCCGCGCTGGAGAGCTACCTCGGCAAGGTCGCCTACGAGGGCAACGGCCAGCGCTTCGAGTTCTCGGCCCAGCGCCTGATGGACAGTTCGCTCCGGCAGGAGCGCGCGAACTTCGGCGGCATCGGCGGGGTGGATGACGCGCTGACGCTCTACAACACCACCCGCGAGAGCTATTCTTTCGTTTACGAAACCCCGGATGCCACCGGCATGTGGGATCCGCGCGTGCATATCGGTTACTCCGAGAGCGAAATCGTGAAACCCGAACCTTGGGACAGCAACGGCCGCTCCGGCAGCTTCTCGACCACCCTGCAAAACACCTTCCACCTCAGTGAAGGCAACACGGTGACCGCCGGGATCGACTATCAGGAGCGCTTCGGCAACTACCTGAGCCCGACTTACGCCGAGGATCAGACCGAGGAGTCGCAAAATGTCGGCATCTTCGCCCAAGCGCGGCTGCAGCCGAGCGACCGGCTGAAGGTCTCGTTCGGCGCGCGCTATGACAGGCAAAGCTTCACCGGGGTGAACGGGTTTGAGGGCGACTTCTCCGGCTGGTCCGGCAACGCTTCGCTCGCCTTCGCCGCCACCGATGAGCTGACCCTGCGCGGCGGAGTGTCTTCCGTCTTCGGCGGCCTCGTGATCGAAGACAACTACGAATTCTGGCGCATGCTCGCCCCCACGGCTTACGACAGCCTGGAGGCCGCCCGCGCCGAGAATGCCACCCTCGGCTTCGACTGGACACGCGGCGACCTCACGCTGTCGGGTGAGGTCTTTGTCTCCGAGATCAAGAACGCGCGGAGCAGCACCAATACCTTCGATTTCAAGAGCAAGGGCTTCAACCTCGGCGCAACCTACGGCTGGAACACCGGCTTTGCCCGGATGACGCTGTCGCACAGCGACGTAGAAATCAACGGCGCGCCGGGTGAGAGCTTTACCGCGCAAGACTACGGCGCACCGCTTGGCACGCTGGTGGCCTTCGAGGTCGAGCAGGAAACCCGGGTGGAAGGCCTCAAGGTCGGCGGCGGGCTGGATGTGGCGCTCGACTATGATTTCGATGATCCCGCGCTGATCGACCTCGATGGCTACACGGTGGTGAACGCCTGGGCCGAATACGTGCCGCCGAGCACGCCCAACCTGACGATCCGCGCCGAGGTGAACAATATGTTCGACGAACAATATGCCGACCGCGCGACCTACGGCGGCGAATACGGCACGATCACCCCGCTGCGCGAACCGGGCCGCACCATTTCGCTGGTGGCCGTGGCCAAGTTCTAGGCCACACCCCCGCCCGCAACCAGACGCCGCCGGTGCCCTGCATCGGCGGCGTTTTCAGTCGTAAAGACGGATGAGAAGCCGAGCCAGCGCATAGGTTTCGTCAACAGAAAGGCGGCTGCCAACCTCTTCTGCGATGGCCGCGCGATAAACCTCCCAGATCTGCCCATGCCTGCCCTTGCCCGCGCCGGTGAGCCGCAGCACCTTTCCGCGCCCCGGCCCGGGGGCAGCAGCGCTTATGATCCAGCCCTCCTCCTCCAGCCGTGCGGCGTGGCGCGAGAGGGCATATTGCGGGCAGAACAGCTTGCGCTCCAGCGCGGCCATGGGCAGCCCATCCGGCCCCGCCCGCTCCAACTCCAGCAGGATCTCGTACCAGACTGGGTCGCCCACACCAATCTCGCGCAGCGCCTTGGCAATGCGCCCGCCGGTGCTGCGGTGGATGCGTAGCAGGTTGAACCACACCCGGTTGGCGCCCATCGCCGGATCGGAATCATCGGCAAAGGCTTCGCTCGCTGTGCCGGGCTGGTCTTCCATCGGGTCCACTCGCTGATCTGGCCCCTTGATCTACCGCGCCCGGCCCCAGCAGGCCAGCGCGAAGCGGCTCAGCTGATCAGCGCATGATAGGCCGCCTGCCGCGCCACCAACGCATCATGCGAGCCCATTTCCACGATCCGGCCTTGGTCGAGCACAATGATCCTGTCGGCATCACGAATGGTGTTGAGCCGGTGGGCGATGGTGAGCGTGGTGCGCCCTTCGGAGAGCCGGGAGAGAGCCGCCTGCACCTCGCGCTCAGTGCCCCTGTCGAGCGCCGATGTGGCTTCGTCCAGCAGCAGGATCGGCGGGTTCTTGAGGAAAACACGGGCAATGGCCACCCTCTGGCGCTGACCACCCGAAAGCATAACACCGCGCTCGCCCACCACCGTATCAAGCCCGTCCGGCAACTCCCGCACCAGCTCCGCAAGCTGGGCGTTTTCGACCGCTGCCGCAATCGCGGCCTCATCGGCGCCGAGCGCCCCATAGGCGATGTTGTCGCGCAGCGTTCCGCCAAACAGAAACACATCCTGGCTCACCAGCCCGACCTGGCTGCGTAACGATGCCAGCGTCATATCGCGGATCGGCATGCCATCAATCCGGATCTCGCCCGCGCTCGGCTCGTAGAAACGAGGCACCAGCGCGGCCAGCGTCGTCTTGCCCGCACCGGAATGGCCCACCAGCGCCACTTGCTCACCCGGGGCGATTTCAAGGCTGATGTCATGCAACACGCCGCGCACACCGTCATAGGCAAAGCTCACGTGGTCAAAACTGATCGCGCCGTGCAGCGCGGGAGCCTCCCGCGCGCCCTCTGCGTCGGTGATCTCGGGGGCGGTGTCCATCAGCTCAAGATAGCGACGAAACCCGGCAATGCCGCGTGGGTAAAGCTCCAGCACGGCGGCAATCTTTTCCAGCGGGCGAAAGAACACACCAACCAGCAGCAGGAAGGCCACATAGGAGCCGGTGCTGAGGCTGCCCTGAAACACGTAACCCGCGCCGACAACCATCACCACCACCTGCACCACCCGCAGGCCCATGTAATGCAGCGCCGAAACGCCTGCCATGATCCGATAGGCCTCAAGCTTGGTGGTGCGATAGCGGCTGTTATCCTCTCCAAAGAGAGTGCGCTCATGTGGCTCGTTGGTGAAGGCCTGCACCACGCGAATACCGCCGATGCTTTCCTCCAGCCGCACGTTGAAGGCGCCAACGCGGGCGTAAATCTCTTGCCAGGCCCGCGTCATCCGCCCGCCATAATGGGCCAGCAACCAAGCCATGACCGGCACGATCACCAGCGTGATCAGGGCAAGCTGCGGGTGCAGCCAGAGCATGAGCGCGAAGGCCCCGATAAAGGTCATGATCGCGATAAACAGGTCTTCCGGCCCGTGGTGCGCCACCTCGCCGATCTCTTCGAGGTCACGGGTAACGCGGGCCACCAGCTTGCCGGTCTCGGCCCTGTCAAACCACGACCAGCTGAGCCGGGTGAGCCTGTCAAACGCGCGGGCACGCATCTCTGTCTCGATATTGATGCCCAGCATGTGGCCCCAATAGGTCACGATCGCCATGAGCGCGGTGTTTATGAGGTAAACCGCAACCAGCCCCCCAGCGGCCAAAACGGTCAGCGGCCAGTCGCCCTGCGGCAGCAACGTGTCGATAAAGCCCGCAATCGCGAGCGGAAAGGCAAGTTCCAGCAGGCCAGAAGCCACAGCGCAGCCAAAGTCGAGCCAGAACAGCCGCATGTGCGGGCGATAATATTCAAAGAACTGATGGATCATGAGGCGGTGATTTTTGACACCGTTCCCTCATAGGCCCCTCCCAAAAGAAGTTCCAGAAACCGATGGCTACGATCCTCAGATAGGCCAAACTGCGCAAAGCCACGGGCGCCATGTGGCGTCCCCCGGCGAGGCAAGGCGCCTGCTAGGTCTCGCGCCTCACTGAGCAACAGGTTGGGCCACCTGCCTGCGCGCGTAGCGAGGCGCGCAGGCGGCCGTGGCACCGGCCCTGAGCCTATCGCTTAGGCATGCCCTTGGGCCGCGCAAGGCGCTTTTGAGCGGCAATCCGGAAGGGCGCGTTGGGCGCCCCATAGCCATCGTAGCCGTTCACCCGCTGCACCACCTCAAAGAACAACCCGCCAGAGAACGGGCGGCTGTAAAACTGGTAGAACGCGCCCGCGCTGTCTTCATCATAGAGGATGTTCAACTCGGTGAGCTGGGCCAGCACCTCGGAGCTCAGCGAAAAGCGGGCCTGCAAATCGCTGTAGTAGTTCCCCGGCATGGGCAGCGGCTCAAAGCCAAGCGCCGCCATGGCGCGGGCGGTGGCAAAGATGTCCTGCGAGGCAAAGGCCACGTGCTGCACCGCACCGCCGAAGCTCTCGGCCAGAAAGCTGCCTGCCAGAGTGCGGTGGGTTTCGGCCCCGTTGAGGGTAATCCGAAAGGCAGAATCCGGCGTGCTGATCGCCTGACTGCGCACAAGGCCATCCGGGTCGATCACATCAACCATAGGTGCGCGGCCCATCTCGAAGATCGAGGTATAAAACAGCGACCAGCTCAGCATCTCGTCGTAGTTCATGGTTTCGGCCACGTGGTCGATCCGGCTCAGCCCCGCATCGGCCTTCGGCGCGCCCTCCACGGGCTGAAACTCAACGTTCCAAACATCGGAGAGGCCGCTTGCCTCGTCGATAAAGTGCATCACGCTGCCGCCAACGCTGCGGATCGCCGGAATCTTCATTTCACCCGGCCCAAGCGGCTGCTGAAACGGCGCAGAACCCAGCGCAACCGCCCGCCGCTCGGTATCGGCACCGCTCGCAACTGACAGTCCGAGATCGCAGATCGTGGTGCCATGAGCCATATAGGCAGATTGCGCAAAGCCGGTGTCTTCGGTGTTCACCACAATCCGGATTTCGCCCTGCTGCCAGAGCGCAACACTCTTGGACACATGGCTCCCGACATGGGAAAACCCCATTGTTTTCAGGAAAGTCTCCAGCGCGGCGGCCTCATCGCCACGGGTGGCGAACTCGATGAAGGACACACCCTCAACAGCCACGCGCGGCGGCAAATCGGGCAAGTCGATGCGGATATCGGGCTCCAGCCTGCGGACGTCATCCATCAGCGCAACAAGCGAGCGGTGGCCATCAAGCGCAAGCCCCGCAGGTTTGCCACCGCGAAACTGGTCATTGAAGATCTCAAGGCTGATCGGGCCACAATAGCCAGTGGCCGCAACCGCACGCATAAACTCCGTCACCGCCAGATCGCCCTCGCCCGGCATGCTACGAAAGTGGCGCGACCAATACAGCAGATCCATCTCGATCAGCGGCGCATCGGCCAGCTGGACAAAGAAGATCTTGTCACTCGGAATGCGGCGTATGGTGTCCGGGTCGATCTTTCGGGCGAGGGTATGAAAGCTGTCGAGGATCAGGCCGATGTTCGGGTGATCGGCGCGGCGCACGATCTCCCACGCATCGCGATGATCGTTCACATGGCGGCCCCAAGCCAGCGCCTCGTAGCCCACGCGCACCCCATGCTCGGCGGCAATGTCACCCAGCTCGTGGAAGTCAGCGGCAGCGCGATCCACCCCGCCCAGAGCGTCGGGATGCAGGGAGGAGCAGAACAGGATCAGATCGGTGCCCAACTCCTGCATCACATCAAACTTGTGCTTTGCCCTATCAAACGCCCGCTGGCGCGCCTCGCCGGTGAGCCCCTCGAAGTCTCGGAAGGGTTGAAACAGCGTAATCTCAAGCCCGTGGTCACGGATCATCTCGCCGATCTCGCGTGGGGAGCCAGTGTCTGCAATGAAGTCCTGTTCGAAAATCTCGATACCGTCGAAGCCCGCCTTGGCGATGGCCTCCAGCTTTTCGCGCAGGTTGCCTGATATCGAGACGGTGGCGATGGAGGTTTTCATGCCGGCTCTCCCTGTTTGGCAAGCTCTGCCCGCAGCCGGGCCTCATCCAGCGGAAGGCCCGAGAAGTGGGCCCAAGCGTGAACGCCCTGATAGAAAAACAGCTCGTACCCCGAGATGAGGGTGGCACCTGCCGCGCCAGCGTCTTGCAGAAACTCGGTGTTCACCGGGGTGTAAACAGCGTCAAACGCCCATGCCGCACCCTGCATCGCCCCGGCAGGAAGCGGCGTGCCAGCGTAGCCGACCATGCCCACGGGCGTGCCATTGAGCAGCCCATCAGCCCCGTCAGCCGCGGTGGCCGCATCCGCAAACACCTCGATGGCAGGGGCCGCCCCGAGGTTGCCAAGCTCTTCGGCCAGCGCCTCGGCCTTGACGGGGTTCTGGTCAACCAACCGGATCGCCGTTGCCCCAAGCGCCACAAGGCCAAAGGCAAGAGCCCGGCCCACGCCGCCAGTGCCAATGAGGCAAGCGGTGCCAACGGCCGCATCACCGCGCAGGGCACGATAGGCCGCGACGAAGCCGGTGTAATCGGTGTTGTGCCCCTTCGGCGGCCCGCCCTCTGCAAAGAGCACCGTGTTGACGGCACCAATGGCCCGCACAAGCGGGTCGTCGATGGCCACCATCCGGGCCGCCCGCTCCTTGTAGGGGTAGGTCACGTTGATGCCGCGATACCCCCGGCTCTTGCAGGCCCCAAAAAGCGCCTCGAAGTCTTCGCCAAGCTCCTTGGGCACCAGCCTGTCATATTGCACCGACACCCCGTTCTGTGCCCCCGCCATGCGGTGCAGCGCGGGCGCGCGGGAACCCGCGATATTGTCTCCGATCAGCCCGAGTTTCAGTTCCGCGTCGCGGGTCATGCACGCCCACCTTTCTTGCCAAAAACACGCGCCTTCGCCGCGGCCCAAACCGGCGTTTGCGACACGAAAATGAGGATGACGGAGACCAGCAGCACAATTGACAGCGGGCTGGAGAAGATACCGCCAAAGAACCGTCCAAGGTCTTCCTGCTCAGAGATGATCGCCCTGCGCCAGTTGTCATCAAGCAGCCGCGACAGGATCACGCCAAGGATCACCGGCCCCAGTGGGTAGCCGTAGTGGCGCATGAAATAGCCGAAAACGCCAAAGCCCAGCATCCAGTACACATCGGTGATCGAGTTGTTCACCGCGTAAGCGCCAACGATCGAGAGCAGCATGATCAGCGGCACCAGCACGCTGCGCGGCATCTCGACGATCTTGGTGAAGAGCCGAATGCCGGTGAGCCCGAAGAGCAGCATGAAGAAATTCGCCGTCACGAGGCAGCCGACGATAAACCAGAACATATCGGGCTGGTCGATCATCAACATCGGCCCGGGGTTGAGCCCGTGGATGAAGAGCGCGCCAATCATGATCGCCGTCACTGCATCGCCGGGGATGCCAAGGGTCATCATCGGAATGAAGGCCCCGCCCACAGCCGCGTTGTTGGCGGTTTCGGGGGCCACAAGCCCCTCCATCGCGCCATCACCAAACGGCCGCTCTGGGGCTTTGGTAACGCGCTTGGCGTGGTCATAGGCCATGAGCGCGGCAATATCGCCGCCAGTGCCGGGCAGCGCACCGATCACCACGCCGATGGTGGAGGTCTGCAGGCTCAGCGGCAGGTGTTTCTTCACCGTCGCAAGCGAGGGCACGATGCGGGTGATCTTCTGGCGCACAGCGTCCTTGTCAACGTGGTGAAGCTGCAGCAGCGCTTCAGACACGCCGAACATGCCGATCATCACCGCAATGAAAGAGATACCCCCCTCCAGCAGCTGAAACTCGAAGGTAAAGCGCTCCGCAAAGGTCAGCGGATCGCGCCCCACCGCGCCAAGGGCAATCCCAAGCGCCCCGGCAAAGATGCCCTTCACAAGGCTGCCTTGGCTCAGCGAGCCGACCAGCAGGATGCCGAGCACCCCCAGCAGCATGTAGTCGCGCGGCTGAAAGCGCAGCGCAAAGTCCGAAACCAGAGGCGCAGCCAGAGCCAGCACACCAATGCCGACGAAACCACCGATGAAGCTCATCACCGTGGTCACGCCAATCGCCGTGCCCGCCTCGCCCCGCTTGGCCATCGGATAGCCGTCAAGCGCGGTAGCAATGGCCGAGGGGGCGCCGGGAATGTTGAGCAGGATCGCCGTGCGTGAGCCGCCATAGACCCCGCCCATGTAGATACCGATCATCAGCGAAATCGCCGGGTACACATCCCACGAGAAGGTAAAGGAAATCAGGATAGAAACGGCCATGGTGACAGACAGGCCGGGAATTGCGCCAACGTAGACACCCGCAAAGGTGCCGAGCCCAACCAGCAGCAAGAGCTGCGGCTGGGTGAAAACGGTCAGAAAATCCATCAGCGTGGTCATCCTGCGCCTCCCGCGCTGAGGAGGCCCCGGAAGAACTGGATCATCTCGGATTCAGGCACGATGCCTGCCGGCATTAGCACGCTGAAGACGATGCGGAAGATCAGCCAGATCACGATGAGGCTGCCAAGGGCAACCACCAGCGTCCAAAGCCATCCGCGCCGCGCGAGGATCTTGATGGCCGCGAGGAGGAACAACGCCGATGTGGGCAAAAACCCGAGCGGGCGCAGCAGCACGCCATAGGCCACCAGGAAAAGCGCGAAGATTAGAACGACCGGCGGCAGGATGTCTTTTGCCAGTGCTTCGGCCCGGTCGAGCGGCAGCCGCGCTGTCTGAAACAGCACGATGGCCGCCGAAACGACCATGGCAAAGGTGGTCGCCATTGGGATGGACCGGGGCGACGAGAGACCATTGGGGCCAAAGGGATTTTCGATCCCATAGGCGCTCCAGAGCAAGCCAAGGCTGGCCACCAGCAAAACAGCGGCAAAGAGCAGCTCGCCGGGGCGGCGTTTTCCACGCTCTCCACCGGGTGTGGCGTCGGAGGTGCCGTCATGATGGTCGGGGTCGATGTGCTCCATGGTGTCCTCCCTTGGGCCCGAAAGAATTGGGCACCGCACTTCGCGCAGAAATGCGGTGCCCGGCAACTTGGCGCTGGCTATCCATCATCCGGAGCGCCACGCCTTGAGCTGTTACTCTCCGGGGCGCGCGATCCCGAACTCCTCGGGGGAGGTCTTTGTCAGCCCGGCATCCTGCAAAAGCCAAGCGGTGCCCTGCTGCCACTTGGAGAGGAAGGCGTTTGCCTCTTCGCCCGAGATCCCCATCAGAGTGAAGCCGCGATCTTCCATCAGCTTCACGAAGTCGGGGTGCTGTGCACCGGTCGCATAGGCGTCCGACAGCTTTGCCACCACGTCATCGGGCGTTCCGTTGGGCACAAAAACACCAAAGAACGGGCCCCAAGGCAGGTAAGTGCTATAGGCATCGTTGAACGAGGTCACATGGGGGACATCGGGCAGGTGCTCGTTAGCCTCCACGTCAAAGATTGCGAGCGGCTTCATGTTTCCTGCACGGATGCCTTCGATGGCGGCACCAAGCACGGCGGGCATAACGTCAATCGCGCCACCCTGTAGGCCGGTCAGGGCCGGGCCGTCACCATCATAGGGCACAGCCGTCACATCAAGCCCGCCTTCAACCGAAGAGATCATCGCAGTGACCACCGAAGGCAAGCCACCGGGACCCGTGGAGCCAAACTTAACCTCGCCGGGGTTCTCTTTGATGTAGGCCATCATCTCGGCGTAATCGTTGAACGGCGCATCGGGGTTGGCCACAAGCATCGGGGTGCCACGGGCGAGGATCGAGATCGGGATAAACTCGTTATAGTCCTTATCGCCCAGCCCCATGATCTTGTAGAGCATCGGGTTTTCGGCGCCCATCAGCACGGTGTAGCCATCGGCCGCAGAGCCTGCCACGTGGTTCAGCGCGATCGCGCCCACGGCTCCGGTCATGTTCTGCATAACCACAGTGCCGCCCAGCGCCTCTTCGGCATGGGGCGTGACCGAGCGCATCACAGTGTCGGTAGAGCCGCCGGCCCCCCACTGGATGATGCCCTGAATCTCTTTTTCGGGGTATTCCGCAACAGCAGCCGTGGCCGTCAGAACAAGGGCGCTCAACGCGCCGCCAATGATGTGCTTCATTCTCTTCCTCCCAAGTGTGTCAGTCCTGCGCCGGTTTTACGGCTATGGATGCAGGGAACTCTGCCGTGCATTGCCTCTTAACGTCAAATACCCATTTTGCGCACTTGTTAACATCACGTTATTTTCGTGCCCGATACCACGGCCCATCTTCCACCGCCCGCCCAAGCTCGCGCCGGAATTGGGCAATGGCATAGTCGGCATAGCCCGAGAGCACCCGGCCCTTCTTGCGCGAGACATAGCTCTTGATCCGCAAATCCTCCACCAACGGGCGGCGCTCCAGCCCCGGCATATAGACCTCCGCCACCGAAAACTCGTCGATCACCGCCACGCCAAGCCCGTGGCGCACCAAACTTACCACGGTCTGCGCAAAACGCCCCCGCATGGCAAAATTCACCTCCAGCCCCGCCACGGCGAAGGGCTCAGCCAGCAGCGCGCCGTAAGGATCGGATGGGTCCACACCGATCAACTCTTCCTTGGCGAGGTCAGCAACCGATACCTGCTTCTGCCGCGTCAGCGGGTGCCCCTCAGGCAGCACCGCCACCAACTGCCCTTCGGCGATTTCCTCATTCTCGATAGCGGCATTCTCGACGGCAGAACTCATGATGACAAACTCGCCGCGTTCCAGCAGGAGGTATTCAACCGTTTCCTCAATCTTCAGCACGTTCAGATCGACAAAGAGGTCATCATAGCGGCTGCGTACCTGCCGCAGCGCGCGGGCAGCGATGAACTGGGCGATGGAGGGCGCGGTGGCGAAAGAAAGGCGCACAGCCTCACCCTTCTGCAGCGAGCCGAGGGCAAGCTGCAGGTTCTCGACCCCGCGATAAACCTCCCGCACTTGGTCAAAAACGCGACTGGCCTCGACCGAAGGGGTAAACAGGCCCGCCTTCCGCTCGAACAGCCGAATGCCAAGGGACTCTTCGGTGTGTTTCACAAGGCGGCTGATACCTGGCGCGGAAACGTTGAGCATCTCCGCCGCACCACTGATCGTGCCGGTCATCATCACCGCCCGGATCACCTCGACCTGTCTCAGCGTCATTTCCGACATGCCATGCCCTCCCCGGCCCAGAATTAACCTGAGGTTACTCAAGCATAAAGACAAGCACCTGAAGTTACGCCACGCTCGCCAACCACCCAAACGGCAACCGATGGAACGGAGCCGCAGCCTCGGCACATCGGACGCGGGAACAACTTGCACAGCGCCGCGACCAGAGCCGCGACCAGAGCCGCTGGGTCTTTCCACGGCATTGCCCTATCTACCCGGCAAAGGGAGTAAGGCGCATGATCCGACAACAGCACGATTTCACCGATCTGGAAGTGGGCTTTGACATTCCCGCCCGCCCGGGCATGGACGCCGCCGACATCCAGACCCCGGCACTGGTGCTCGATCTCGATGCACTGGAAGGCAACATCGCAAAGATGGGCGCCTACGCCCGTGCCCACGGCATGCGCCATCGCGTTCACGGCAAGATGCACAAATCGGTCGATGTGGCCAAGCTCCAGCAAAAGCTGGGCGGCGCCGTGGGCGTGTGTTGCCAAAAGGTGAGCGAGGCCGAGGTCTTTGCACGCGGTGGCATTCGTGACCTGCTGGTGAGCAATCAGGTCCGCGACCCGCTCAAGCTCAAAAGGCTCGCCCGCCTGCCCCTGCTTGGCGCCGAGGTCACTGTTTGCGTGGATGATGTGGCCAATGTCGCCGAGCTATCCGCCGCTGCGCAAGCCGCTGGCACCGAGCTTGGCGTTCTGGTGGAGATCGACTGCGGCGCAGGCCGGTGCGGGGTGGCAAGCCCCGCCGCGGTGGTGGAAATTGCACAGGCGGTCATTGGGGCCACCGGGCTAAGGTTTTGCGGGCTTCAGGCCTATCAGGGCGCGATGCAACACCACACCCGCTTCGAGGACCGCAAGGCCAAGGCCGATGTCGCCATCGCCATGGTCAAAGAAACGCTCGCCGCGCTGAAGGCCAAGGAGATCAGCTGCGCGGTGGTGTCAGGCGGCGGCACCGGCTCCTACCCGTTCGAAAGCACATCAGGCGTTTACAACGAGCTGCAATGCGGCTCCTACGCCTTCATGGATGCCGACTATGGCCGAATTCTGCAGGAAGATGGCGCACGGATCGACCGGGGCGAGTGGGAGAATGCGCTGTTCCTCCTCACGCAGGTGATGAGCCACGTTCAGCCCGACAGGGCGATTTGTGACGCCGGGCTGAAGGTGCAATCGCTCGATAGCGGGCTGCCGGAGGTCTTCGGGCGCGAGGATGTCACCTATACCGCCTGCTCCGACGAACATGGCGAGCTTTCCGATCCGGGCGGCACCCTCAAACCGGGCGACAAGCTGCGGCTGGTGCCCGGCCACTGTGACCCAACCATCAACCTGCATGATTGGTATGTCGGCGTGCGCAACGGCAAGGTCGAATGCCTCTGGCCCGTCAGCGCCCGCGGCAAGGCGTTCTGAAGGCTGCCCGGATTACCCAACAACCTCGTAGGGCTCTGCAAACCAGTGTTCCTCAAGGTTGTCACCCGGCCCGATCCTGTCGAGCACCGCAAAAAGGCCGGGCGCCGAGAGCGGGGTGAGAACGCCGTGCCATGTGCCCCTGTGGTAGTTAACCCCCTGCCCCGGCGCGGTTTGAAAGGCCACCGGCCGCCCCGGCCTGCCCCCCTCATCGGGAGCGACGATCACAAGAAAGGGCGCGTGGCTCATCGGCAAAAAGGCCTGGCTCCCCTCCGGGTGGCGCTCCACCATCTCCAGCGCCATGGGCAGGCTGCGCGGCTGCGCATCAAACAGGCTGATACCCGCGCGGCCATCGGCAAAGTCCAGCTGCGCCCTGTCATGGTAGCGCCCGCAGAGGCCCTGATTGATGATCTTGTCAGCGGGGCCGGTGGCCTCAAGCACATCGCCAAAGGGCGCAAAGGCCGCGGCGGTGAGCGAGGCGATGGGCACGGCGCGGCTCACGCCTCCGCCCTCGCCCGGAGCACGGCCCGCTGCCAGACACCCTCGTGTTTGTCATCTGAGGTCCGCATACATGTGCCTTTCCTTTGCCTCCGCCCTTTTATGAGCCCGCCAATCGAACCCCTTTTCGCCCCGTGACGAAAGGGGCGATTTGCCCGCCACGCCCCCGGCTTGCGGCACAGCTGCCAAACAGCGCATATTTTGCAAGCAGCGCGATAAACCGGCCAACCCTTCGCACCTCGGCAACAGCCGGTCATGGCAGAGCGTCGCGTCTCGGACTAGCCTGTGCTGGAATCAGAGTTTTGAGGGCGCAGGGCATGTATGATCTGGCAGCGATCTGGGACTGGGTGGGATTTGCGGTGCGCTGGCTGCACGTCATCACCGCAATGGCCTGGATTGGCGCCTCATTCTACTTCATCGCGCTCGACCTGATGCTCAAACCCGCCAAGGGCATGCCGGAAGGCGCCTATGGCGAAGAATGGGAGGTCCACGGCGGCGGCTTCTACCACACCACCAAATATCTCGTCGCGCCCGCGCGGATGCCCGAGCACCTGACCTGGCACAAGTGGCAAAGCTATTCCACATGGCTCTCCGGCGCGGCTCTGCTGATGATCATCTATTGGGTCGGCGGCGAGATATTCCTGCTCGACCCGACCAAGGCAGATCTGGCGCTCTGGCAGGGCATAGTGATTTCCGGCGGCTCGCTCACCATTGGCTGGCTGGCCTATGACTTCATGTGCAAATCCAAACTCAGTGAGCAGCCAACGCTGCTGATGCTGCTGCTCTTTGCCATTCTGGTGGCAATGTCATGGGGCTATAACCAGATCTTCACCGGGCGGGCGGCCCTGCTGCACCTCGGGGCCTTCACCGCCACAATCATGACGGCAAACGTGTTCTTCCAGATCATGCCAAACCAGCGCATCGTGGTGGAAGACCTCAAGGCAGGCCGCACGCCGGATGCCAAGTACGGCAAGATCGCCAAGGTCCGCTCGACCCACAACAACTACCTGACGCTGCCGGTCGTCTTTTTGATGCTGTCCAACCATTACCCGCTGGCCTTTGCCACCGAGTACAGCTGGATCATCGCCAGCCTGATCTTCCTGACCGGCGTCACCATCCGGCACTACTTCAACACTATGCACGCCACCGGCAAAGGCCCGCATTGGACATGGGCGGTGACGGTGCTGTTGATGGTGCTCATCGCATGGCTTTCTGTCGCACCGATGCAAGACAGCCTTGAGGAGTCCGAGGCGCGCGCGCTCACGCCGCACGAGCAAAAGTTTGCCTCTGCCGAAGGCTTCGAAGAGGCCTACAACGTGGTGCTCGGCAATTGCTCCATGTGCCACGCCCGCGAGCCCTTCTTCAGCGACACCATGCTTTGGCCCCCCAAGGGCGTAGTGCTGGAAACCGAGTCCGATGTGGCGCGCAATGCCCGGCAGATCTTTCTCCATGCCGGAGCAAGCCACGCCATGCCGCCCCCCAATGCGGTTTCGACCATGACGCCAGAGAACCGCGCCGCTATCGTGGCGTGGTATCGCGGCGCAACGCGCTGAGCGCCACAAGGAGGAGGCCCCCGTGCATCCGCTTCTGACCGCCGAAACCATCGAAAGCTACCAGCGTGACGGCGCGGTGCTGATCCCCGGGCTGTTTCGGGCGCAGGTAGAGATGTTGCGCGCCGGAGTGGCCCGAAACATGGAAGAACCCGGCCCCTATGCCGCAGAAAACCTCAAATCCGGCGAGCGCGGGCGCTTCTTTGACGATTATTGCAACTGGACCCGCATCCCCGAGTTCGCAGAGGCCATCGCCGCCGCGCCGGTGGCCGAGGTGGCCGCCGGGTTGATGGGCTCACGCCGGGTGCAAATGTTTCATGACCATGTGTTGGTGAAGGAGCCAGAAACCTCCAAGCCCACGCCGTGGCATCAGGACGGCCCCTATTACTTTGTCGAGGGCCAGCAAACCGTCAGCTTCTGGGTGCCGCTGGACCCGGTGGGCGAGGCCACCCTGCGCTGCGTCGCCGGCTCGCACCGCTGGAAAAAGCCAGTGCTGCCAACGCGCTGGCTGGCGGAAACCAGCTTTTATCCCAACGAGTCAGATTACATGCCGGTGCCGGACCCTGACGCAGAGGGCATGGACGTTTGCGAATGGCAGATGCAGCCGGGCGATGCGGTGGCCTTCAATTTCATGACCCTGCATGGCGCACGCGGCAACGAAACCCGCACCCGTCGCCGCGCCTTCTCGCTGCGGCTGGTGGGCGATGACGCCCGCTACGTGGAGCGCCCGGGCCCCACCTCGCCGCCCTTTCCGGGCCACGGAATGCAGCCCGGCCAGCACCTGCGGGAAGACTGGTTTCCGGTGTTGCTGGAGCGGGAGCCCAAAAGTGCTCCCGCCCCCGCCGATCAGGGCTGACGCCCGTTACCCCACCACGTTGAACTCCGGCCCATAGGGATAGCCGGTGATGTTCTCGTTTCCGCCATCGGTGATGATAAGAATGTCATGCTCCCGGTAGCCGCCCGCGCCGGGCTGGCCCTCGGGAATGGTCAGCATCGGCTCCATCGAGATCACCATGCCGGGCTCCAGCACCGTGTCGATATCCTCCCGCAGCTCCAGCCCTGCCTCACGCCCGTAGTAATGCGACAGCACGCCAAAGCTGTGCCCATAGCCGAAGGTCCGATATTGCAACAGGTCGCGCTCAGCCAGGAAGGCATTGATTTGGCCGGTGATCTCAGAGCATCGCGCGCCCGGCTTCAGCAGCGACATCCCGAATTCATGCGCCGCCACATTGGCCTCCCAAACCGCCCGAGAGGCATCATCCACCTCGCCAACAAACATCGTGCGCTCCAACGCGGTGTAATAGCCGGAGATCATCGGAAAGGTGTTGAGGCTCAGAATATCGCCACGCTTGAGCCTGCGAGATGTCACCGGGTTGTGCGCCCCATCGGTGTTGATCCCCGACTGAAACCAGACCCATGTGTCTCGATACTCTGCCTCGGGGAAGCGCTGGGCGATTTCCAGCTCCATCGCGTCCCGCCCCGCCATCGCCACGTCGATCTCACGGGTGCCCTCACGCACCGCCTCTCGGATGGCATATCCCCCCACATCGGCCACCGCCGCGCCCTGCCGGATCAGCTCCAGTTCGGCGGCAGATTTGTGCATGCGCTGGCGCATGGTGGCCGGGGCAATATCGGTGGTGGAGGCAGGCTGAAGCAGGTCCAGCAAAAGGGCGTTCTGCGCCAACGTCAGGTGATCGCCCTCATAGCCCAGCGCCCGCCCCTCGCCGGTGACAGAGCGGATCGCCCGCCAAAAGTTGTTCCGCGCCCAGTCGGTATAGGTGATGTTGTCGCCATGACAGCGCCGCCACGGCTGGCCCGCGTCAATCCCCGCGCTGATGGTCACGCTTTGCTCAGGGGTGATGACAAGCCCATAGGGCCGCCCGAAGCTGCAATAGAGAAAGCCGGAGTAGTAGGCGATGTTGTGCATCGAGGTGAGCACGCAGGCCTCCACCCCGGCATCAGCCATGGCCGCGCGCAGGCCGGCGAGGCGGGCGTCATATTCGCTCGCGTCAAAGGGCAGCACGCGGTCGCCCTGGTGGAATCGATAAAACTCGGGACGGTCCATTCGCAAAATCCTTCTCATGGTCGCGCCCATGGGAAGGTCTTCCCCCATCGCGGCGACGATAAAGCAAGATCCCGGCGTTCAGGATGGAGGATCGGGCGCGCTCTGCCGCGCTGGCGACGCCATCGCCTGCCCGTGGCGCAACGATGCCGCAGAACGTGCAGCGCGGCAAGCGCAGTCCGGCAAATCAGGCGGCGGGTTGGGCCAGCATCATCTCGGCAGCTTTCTCGGCAATCATCGTCACGGGCGCATGAGTGTTGCCCGAAGGGATCGTCGGCATGATCGAGGCATCGGCGATGCGCAGGTTCGCAAGGCCGTTGAGGCGCAGCGAGGGGTCAACCACCGCGTCCGGGTCACTGCCCATGCGGGCGGTGCCAACGGGGTGAAAGATGGTGGTGCCAAGGTCTCCGGCAGCCTTCAACAGCTCGGCCTCACTCTGCACCTGCGGCCCCGGCTTGATCTCGCGCGGCTGCAACGCACGCAGCCCCTCGGCGGCCATCAGCGCGCGGGCATGGCGCAGGCTGTCGGTGGCCACGATCTGATCTGCCCGGGCAGAAAGATAGTTGGGCCGAATATCGGGCGCCTCATCGGCACTTGGCGCAGTGATGTGAATCGTCCCACGGCTCTCGGGGCGCAAATTGCAGACCGAGACGGTCACGCCCGGCTCACGGTCCAGCGGCTGGCCAAAGGCTTCCAGCGAGAGCGGCTGAACATGGTATTCGATATTGGCGCGCTCGAAGTCTGGCGCCGAGCGGGCGAAAATGCCAAGCTGGCTCGGCGCCATCGACATCGGCCCACTGCGGCGCAGGGCATATTCCAGCGCCACCCGCGCCTTGCCAAAGAGCGTGGCCAGCCGGTCATTGAGGGTCAGCGCCCCGGTGATGCGAAAGACCGTGCGGATTTGCAGGTGGTCTTGGAGGTTCTCACCCACGCCGGGGGCCTCCAGCGCCACGGGCAGGCCAAGAGATTGCAGCAGCGCGGGGTTGCCGATGCCAGAGAGTTCCAGCAGCTGCGGCGTGTTCACCGCCCCCGCCGAAAGCACCACCTCGCCCCGGCAGCGGGCGCGTTTGAGCTGGCCATTCTGGCGATAGATCACCGCTTCCGCGCGGCCATCGGCAAGCGACAGGCGCTGCGCATGAGCACCGGTTTCAACGCGCAGGTTGGCGCGGCCCCGGGCCGGTTTGAGAAAAGCCTTTCGCGCGTTCCACCGCAGCCCGCCGCGTTGGTTGACCGGAAAGTAGCCAACCCCCTCGTTGTCGCCATCGTTGAAGTCGGTGCAGGCCGGGATGCCCATGCTCTGCGCCGCCTCGGCCACCGCATCAAGCACCGGCCAGTGCAGGCGCTGCTCTGCCACATCAAGTTCGCCGCCCTTGCCATGAGCCTCGCTGGCCGGGCCATAGTGGTTTTCGGATTTGCGAAACAGCGGCAGCACATCGTCCCAGCCCCAGCCGGTGCACCCCGCCTGCCGCCACTGGTCATAGTCCGCCGCCTGCCCGCGCATGTAGATCATGCCATTGATCGAGGAGCAGCCGCCAAGCACCTTGCCGCGCGGATAGGCAAGGGAGCGCCCGTTCAGCCCGGGCTCCTCGGCGGTGCTGTAGCACCAGTCAAGCCGGGGGTTTCCCATCGCGTAAAGGTAGCCAACCGGAATGTGCACCCAATGATGGTTATCATGCCCGCCTGCCTCCAACAGGAGCACCTTGTTGGCGGGGTTTACGGAGAGACGATTGGCCAGCACGCAGCCAGCGGAGCCCGCACCGACAACGATGTAATCATATTCACCCGCGTCGGTAACTTGCGGCTCTGCCATGATGAACGATCCCCCCGGTTCCGCGCCGCTGCCCTGTGGCGACGCGTCCAGCGTTTGTCACCTGTTTGGGGCAGAGAGGTCAATGCCGGGGCGGCGCAAGCGCCGGTCAGTCCACCTTGGCCGGGGTCTTGGGCGCGCTGGTTTCCTTGGGGGCCATCTGCTCTTCAAGCATGGTCATCCCCTTGGGCTTCTTCTCGCGGAACCGGATGATCTTTTTCAACTCCGGAAAATACGTCCAGTCCCATGAAGAATAGCTGCCGCCAACCACCTGGGTAACCTGGCGCATGGCAAAGCCAAACCGATCTTCGCAAACCACTTCCACAACGGTCCCGGCGCGAACGGGGCAACCTTTTCCATCATGCAGAATCCACGGGCCCCAGTGCTCGCCACCTTCCTGCTTCCATGAGGTTGCCATGCCTGTGCCCTTTTTCCGCCATGATTGAGTACCCATGACGATAGGCCACATGAGGCCGCAGGCAAGGCGGGATCGGGTGACAATCCGGGCGCAGAATGGAAACAATCGGGCAGCCGCCCCGCTGTGCAGGCGGGATCAGCCCTCTGATTTGAGCTTGCGGCAGACCCGCGAGAAGAAGGTCGAGGCAATGCCGTGGCTCATCACCGCGCCATCCGCCATGAGGTAGAGCAGCCCGATGCCCGGAATCTCCTCAAACAGAACACGGCGACCGGAGGTCGACAGGGTGAAGGCAGAAACCGCACCCTCGCCGTCCATGATCTTCAGCGTGTCGCCGAGGTTGGCCTGCAGCCCGGAGCAAAACAGCCCCAGTTCGCGCGCCTGATCCTCATCACCGAACGTCACCTCAATCGCCTCCGGCGCGTCCTGCGGGCGGAGCGCCAAAACCATGACACCCTTCATCGCGGCGGCCATCTGTTCAAGGCCGGGGTTCTCCTCGGTCTCTGCCGCTACGGCTGCGCGTGCGGCAGCGGTTTCGGGCGCGGTGGGCTTGGCCTTTTCAGCGGCGGCCGGCTGCTCCGTCGCAGCGGCACGATAGGAGCTAAAATCCACCACACGCGCGCGGGCACTGGCAGGTGCCTCGGCCGGCTCTTCCACCGCAGCCTGCGGCTCAGAAGCCCCCGGCGCAGCGTTCGCTTCCGGTTCAGCCTCAACTGCCGCGCTCTCCGCTTCGGCGGTCTCTTCTGCGTCCACCTCAACAGGCGGCTCACGGCGCACGCGCTCGGCCAGCAGCTCGATGGCTTCCATCATCTCCGCGCCGCCCGTCTCGTCCCAGGCCTTGTCGCATTTGGCCGATTTGTCGAGCTTACGGCGCGCGCCCTTGATGAAGACCCACTCCTGAAAGAAATGCTCGGTCTCGCGCACCATCCGCTCGCGCAGGCGGGTGCGATCCCGGTCGTTGCGCAGCTTGTCCCCACGGGTGACGGCAAGGATGGCGTACTTGGGCCGGGCGCTGCCCAATTGCTCAACAATTGTCTTTTCCGTCAGCCGCCAGGCCTGCGAGGCGATCGTGACCCAAACCATCACATCGGCAGAGCGGATCAGGGCAACCTGCTCCTCGGTCAGCTCTTCGGCCTTGGTCAGAGGCACCTCGACAATCTCAAGGCCTGAGAGATGCGCATGGTCCGACCAAAGCCGCACTTCAGCCGCGTCTTGGAATATCTTGGTGCCGCCGTTCAGCTCCGCCGAGCGCGCCTCACCGTCTTGGTCCACAGCCTCCACGCCGGTCTCGGCGCGGTGGCTCACGGTCACAACAGGGCGCACCGTTTGGCCGATGTTGTCAGGCAGCACGCGGGCACGCAGCAGGGCATTCAACACCGTGGATTTGCCCGCACTCACCTCACCGCAGACAACCACACGCACTGGCTTGCGTTCGGCGTCGGAGGCGTCTTCTACTTCGATATTCTGGACCAGCACCAATTATTCCTCAGGCAGCTTGGAGCAACTCGGAGCGCGAAACGGCGCTGTCGATTGCGGACAGGTTAAGCAGGCGGCGTTCAAGCACTTCCATCTTGCTTTGCAGGCGGTGGATCAGGTTGCTGCGCAGTTGCGGATCGCGTGCCAGCTTTTCCATCTCCGTCTTGTCCTGCTTCAGGCGGTGCGTGTGCTCAGAGATCGTCACGTCGATCATCCGCTGCATCACCTGAATGCGCGACATCCCGGCAGAGGCCCGCTCCACCTGCGCCTCGTTGAAGGCCGCAAGGATCTTCTCGACCGAGGGCCGCAGATCTTCGGCGGCGATGGTACGCAGCGCGGCGAGCGACTTTTCTATATTCACACTCGGGCGGCGCCAGAAGGCCCAGCCGCGCTCCGCGATCAGGTTTGCCTTCAGCGTGGATTTGGCCAGCGTCAGCGTCGAGGTGAACTCATCGTAAGGCAGATCATCGAGCGAGATCTTCTCCGTCGGATCCTCGAACTTGTCCTTGATGGCCTGACGGCAGGAGCTCATGCAATTGTTGAGCGCCACATCGGTGCCCGCGCGTGATTTGGCGTAGCTCGCGCCCACCTTCTTCTCCATCTCCGCCTGAAGCGGTGTCAGATCAATCTCGAAGGAGTTGCCGGAATTGCCCGACACGCCCTTGCGCAGCAACTGGCTCTCAAACACCGGCTTCTGACCATCGACAAAGGCTTCGATGCTGGAAATCAGGCTCTGTTCGAGCGTCGACCAGTATTTCGATACGATCTTTTCGATCTGGGTATCGGCATCTTCGGCATGCTCTTCCAGCCTGCCCTGCACCGCGCGGTATTGCTCGATCTCGTCAGCCAGATCCTCGGCCGCGGCTTCCGCCACATCCGAGCGGGTGCTTTCCACCTGCATCTGGATCGAGTCACGCTCGCGCTTGGTAACAAACAGCGTGCCGGTGATCTCGGCGCGAATATCGCCCAGAAGCTGCCCGAGCTGACGGGTGCCAACGCCGTTGTCGATCACATCCGACAGCGTCTGTTTCACCTCGTCGAGGCCAGAGGCCAGCATCAGCCGGTCAAACTGATCTTCAGGCACTTCGCCATGCTTGGAGCGGATGTAATCGGCCAGCTCTTCGGTATCCACCGCCTCGCGGGCCTCTTCGGCCTCCTCGTCGGTGCGCAGCGCGAGGTCCGCCATATAGGCAGAGCCCGCAACGATCTCGAACTCGATATCAGGGATCGCCTCGCGCAAACGCTTGGACACGTCTGCCATCACGCGCGGCACCTCGGTGGAGTAGTCGTCCAGCTCGTCGATCCGGTTGACGAAGATCATCACATCCTTGCTGTCCTGCTTTGCGAGGATGCGGATCAGCGCGATGTCCACGTCAGTCAGCGGCTGGTGAGCCGAGAGCACAACCACAAAGCAGTCCGACTTGTCGAGGCTGCGGCAGGTAAACTCGTCACGCACCAGGAAGGGGTCGTTCACCCCGGGCGTGTCGGTGATGATCGTAGGTACCTGAAACTCGGGCAGCCGCATGTAGACGTTGGCCACCTTGGTCAGCGCGGCGTAGCGGCCTAGCGACTGGCGCTCCAGCCCGTCATCAGAGCCGGGGCCAGCGCAAACGTAGCGCTGCAGCAGGTCAGACGACAGGAAGTCATAGTCGTGGTGGCTGCCCAGCAGGGTGCGATAGTGCTTGCCAAGCCGCTTCTGGGCCCGGTCGCGCATCTCCTCACTCTGCTTTTTCAGGATCTCGGTATCGAACCCCGGCAGCAGTTGCTCGGTCAGCTTGCGGATCTTCGAGCCGCCGTTGACGATCTCTTCCCAGTCGTTTTCCGAGAAGAATTCAAACCGCGCGCCAGACACCGGATCTTTGGGCATGTTCACCCGGATGTTGGTCACAACCGAGGTCCACGGGTTCACGTCCGAAGGCAGAAAGTCGTGCTGATGCAGGAAGGCGTTGAGGAAGGTAGACTTCCCGGCCTTCACCTGACCGATCACGGCAACCTTGGCGGCCCAATTGTCGAGCCGCTCGCGGAGATCACGATAACTCTGACGCTGTTTCCGATCGACGGTCTTTTCCAGACCATCGAGCGTTTCGCGCAGGAAGTCGATTTCCTGGCGCTGTTGGGGAGCGATCTTCACGACTTTCTCCTACTCATGGCACTATGGCTCGGCCCGGTTGCGGCCTTGCTGTCTTCTCTAGCATCGAGAAATGGGGTTTCCGGCGCCTTGCCCTCGCCATCGAGGGCCTCCAGCAGCTCTTCAACGCAGGCGAGCACCGCCTCGGCGTCGGTCCGGTCGATATCTTTCGACAGACCTTCCCAGAGCCTGCGCGCCGGGCCAGCCTCTGCGCCTTTTTCGGCATCTTCGCTGGCAGGCGGAACAAACAGGTGAACCTCGGCAGATGGGCCCGCCTCAGCCTTGGCTTCGGCCACGTCATCGGCCTTCGCCTCGGTCCTTTCTTCAGCCTTTGCATTCGCATCAGCTTCGCTGACCACATCAGCCTTCTTGCGCGCACGGGCGGCGCGGGTGGCTTTTTGCGTCTTGGAGCTTTTGCTCCGGCCAACGCGCTTGGGCGTCACCGACGGGGCGGCCTCCTCGGCGGTCTTGGCCTCTTCGGCCTCTTCCGGCGCCGCACCATCCTTCGCTGCTTCGGCTTCACCTTTCGCATCCGCCTCTTGCGACGCATCAGCTGTGTCGTCCTTAGCCGCGGTCTTGCCATCAGCAGCGCGCAGCGCCGCCTTCAGCTCGGCTTCCTTGCGCTCGGCAGCCTCCTTGGCGGCGGCCTCCTCCTCGGCTTCGGTCATCGCGTGATCAGAGGCAAAATGCGCCACGGTCGAACACACCGCGCCATCCCGCGATTCCAGATCATCCATCAGCGTCTCCAGATGCTCGCGGATGCGGGAAAGGTCGCCCTCCTTCAGCAACGACGCCATCAGATAGCTGTCAAAATACTTGCCAGCCTCGCGCTTCACCCGGCGCAGCACACGGTCGGAAGAGCGGGCATCGGTGATCCGGTCGGCGTGGGTGATGAGGATAGTGGCCTTTTCGAGCAACCGCGCGGGCATCTCGTTCCACACCGACTTCTCGCTCTGACGCCACGCTTGGGTGGCATTGGTGCACCACACAACGGCATCGGCATAATCGAGCATGCGCTCCCAGCACTCAGACGGAATGTTGGGGTCGGAGTTGCCGGGGGTGTCGATGATCGAAAAGGTCTTGAGCAGCGGCGCGGGGTGGGAGAGCACCACATAATGGGTGTCCTCCACGCCAACATCTTCCAGCGAGTCGAGCGGGCGGGTGTTGCCCTCCAGATCAACCGCCATCATCGCCTTGCGGCCCCAGACCAGCCAGATCGGCGGCAAGGCGGTGGCGGTCACGTTGGACGGCAGCACCTTTTCACCCAGCAGGCCGTTGATCAGGTGGGTCTTGCCCGCGCTGAACTCACCCGCAACCATCAGGCGCGGCTTGCGCAGCCCTTTCGGGTCCGGCTTGGCAGCCTCCCGCACAGCGTTGAGGATTTTCTCTTCATGTGCCGTCTTGCGGGCCTGAGCACGCTCTGCGGTCTCCGCCTCCTTGCGGGCAGCCTCCTCGGCCATCTCCCGCTCAATCGCTTCGCGGGCCTCACGCAGCTCACGCTCGGCCTCGGTTTCCACGTCCAGAATATCCTCGATAGAGGTATCCTCGTCAGGTGCGGTCTCCCCCTTTGCCTTCTCAGCGGCAGCGGCGGCAGCCCTGTTGCCAGACTTGAAACGCTTGAAGACACGATTCATGCCGAAAGCCTCCTGAGTTCTTCAACCTCAGCCTGGCTGCTCTCACCCACATCCCCTTCAAGGAAGCGTTCAAGGATCGCCTTGCAGAAGTTGCCTTGTTTCATGGCAAAGTCTTCAACCACTTCGCGCGTGCGCTCGACCGCGGGGTCGAAGAAATCATTGATGAGGTCTTCGATAAGCGGCGTGGTCTCCGAGATGATAACGTCGCTATAGCGTTTCTCGGCAGCCTTGGAGCCACCAAAGCGCCAGTACTTGCGCCACCACGGGCCCTGAAGATCAAGCGACAGAGTCCGCGCCAGAACGGTGGGCGACTTGTGCTGTGGCTGCGACGGAAACTCGATCGAGCTGCCCTCGCGGAACACGCCCATATCGGTCTCCAGAACCTCCTGAATGCCATCAAGCACCACGTCAAAGGCGCTCTCGCCTTCGCGGCGCAGCTTGGCGATGGAAGAGGTAAAGGCCGCCTTCATCATCATCCGCAGCCCGGTGGGATCATGGTTCCACGCGCCAACCTCTCCAAACGCCTCAATGTGGCTCTGCAGCGCGGTCAGCGCGGTAGAGAGAAAGTTCTCCTGCGCGCGATCAAGCCGGGTGCGCAGGGCGCCGCGCAACTCGGCGGCTTTCTCGTCAAAGTCCTTCAGCGAATTGTCCCGCACATCTGCGAGCTTCATCGCAAGATCCATCTCGGTGAGGTCGATAGAAACCGGGCCGTCAGAATGGCGGTCGGCCACCTGCTCCACGGTCTCGCTCATCTCGATGATGGTCTTCAGGTCGTTGTCGACATCCTTGATGATCGCCTTGCCAGGGCCTTCGACCACGCGCTTGGCGATGGCCTGAACCAGGCCCTGAAGGCCAGAGGCATCCATCGCGCGGCGGCGCAATTCTTCAAGGTCGTCGGTATCTTCACCGTCATAAAGGCTGGCCAGAGCGGCCCGGCTCGCCGGGGCCATATCGTCGCCGCCACGCAGCGCGCAGTTGGCCCAATACCCCGACCCAAACAGGATTTCGATATCGTTGCCCACGCCAAGGCGCTTTAGCGTCTTGTTGATCGAGCTGCGAATGCGGCCCTTCTCGCCTTCCGGGTCTTCAAGCTCGTCGATCCGGTTGACGAAAATCAGCACCTCGCGGGCCTCGACCGAGCAGATGATGCGCAGCAGCGCCAGATCCATCGTGCTCAGCGCCTGGTGCGCTGAAAGCACCACCACGCAAACGCGGCTGTCAGAGATGGCGTTCAGCGTGATCTGCTCGCGCATCATGAAGGTGTCGTTCACGCCCGGCGTGTCGCGCAGGCACAGGCCCTTGGGCAGATGCGGCAGATCAATGTAGAGGTCCGCCGATTTGGTGAGGTCGGCATAAACGCCCTCGGTCGCGCCATCCTCCAAATCGTCAGGATCGCCGTAACAGATGTAACGGTCGATGGTGTCCTTATCGAGCTCGGGGAACGAGTGGCTCGACCCGATCAGCTCTGCAAATTCATCCCCAAGGCGGCCCTCGGTAGATTGGCGCATCTCGGTGACCTGCGCCTTGACCTCATCGGCTTCGCTCTCAAAGCCCGCACGGTCGGCCATTTCGCCGAGGCGACCGCCGGTGGCAACCAGACGGTCCCACTCATGCTGGTCGAAAAAACGGAAGAGTGCGCGCGTGTTCACCGGCCGATGACGGCTGTTGAAGTGCAGCGCCGTGATGACGGATGTCCACGGATTCACATCGGAAGGCAGCAGATCGGTCTCGCCGATCAGCGCGTTCAGCAGGGTGCTCTTGCCAGCCTTGATCTGGCCGATGACGCTCACCGACGGCTCAAAAGACTGGATCTTTTCAAGAACCCGCTCAATCGGTTCTTCGACAAAACTCAGGGCGGTTTCGGAGAACTTTTCGACAGCGTCTTCGAGATTGTCGAGACGGGTCCAGAGCTCGTTCAGCTCCTTGAAGCTTTCACGATGCCGTTCATGAATATCGTCGGCCTCGGACATGAAAAAACCTCTCTGCCAGGCATGGGGGCAGCGTTACAAATGCGCGCGACGGACGCGCGCCAAAGGAGGACGTATCGGGGGTGTGGCTCGCCGGGGTGGCCCGGCGAGCCGCAATGCGTAGTGAGGGTCGATTAGACCTTCAGCTTGCCTTCGACGTTCTTCACGGTCAGGCGAGCCATGCCGAGGTTGGCCTGCTTGCGATCCACAGCCACGTAAACGAACACGGCGGGGTTGGATTCCAGCGGGCGGATCAGGTGGTACTGGGTGCCGAGGGTGATGAGGATGTCCTCGATCGCGTCTTCAAGGCCCAGAGCCTGCATGGCGGCGTTCTTGGCACGCACCACTTCGGTGTTGGCAGCGCCGGCGGCTTCGAGGTCAAACTTGACGCCCGAGGACTCGGAGGCGAGCATCAGGCCGGTGTCGGAGTCGACGAGGCAAGCACCGATGAAACCGGCAATGTTCTTGAGATCGGAGATGTTGGTAGACATATTAGCGTTCCTGTATGGTTTGGCGTTCACTGTTGATTTGCGTTGACTGATACAGCCATCCGGTGCTCGCACTTATGAAAGGGACATTTGTTCTAAAATGGTCGCAAAAACGGTGTTTTAAGGAAGAATGTAACCGAGAATCGGGCGAGAATGTGTCACCGAGCCTTTCAACAATACCCCGCAGCTAACAGGATGCCGTTGTTTTTAAGGGATAATCACCACCATTCGCGCTAAGGTAGTTTCCAGGCCCTCAATTCACGCAATTGGCGTTTCTCGAATTGAAACAGAAAAAACTAGACGGTCGAATTGTTTCCCCGGCCATTTGCCAAGCTCAATCTATAGAGTGAAACACCCACTCGAAACAATTTAAAAGCGAGTCCATTCAGCCAAATACCCTCAGGCCGGGACCACCACGCCATAGCCTCCCGCCGTCGTCACTTGCAGGCCGGTGCCATAAAGCGCCGTCAGCACTTCGCTGGTCATCGCCAGCGGGCGTGGGCCGGTCTTGAGCACGCGGCCATCCTTCAGTGCAACAATCCGGTCGGCATAATGCGCGGCGGTGCTCAGATCATGCAGCACTATAACAATACTGCGCTGGTCCGGCCCCGGGCGTGACATCGCATGAAGCCGCTCCATCAGGTCGCGGGCGTGGCGCGGGTCGAGCGCCGAGAGCGGCTCGTCCAGCAGCATCCACGGCGTTTCCTGCGCATAGGCCATGGCAGTAAAGGCACGCTGGCGCTGACCGCCGGAGAGCGTGTCAATCTGACGGGCAGCCAGATCCTCCAGCTGAAACATGTCCAGCGCACGGGCCACTTGCTTGCGATCCTCCGCACGGGGCCGCCCCCGGTGAAACGGCCAGCGCCCGAAGGTCACAAGGTCTTCCACGTTCAGCCGGGCCGTCACCCTGTCGCTCTGGGCCAGCAGGGCCACAAGGCGCGCCCGATCCATCGGCGCGGCCCGGGCCATGTCGAGCCCATCCACCTCCGCCGCACCCGATTGCGGAGTCAGCAGCCCGGCCAGCGCGTGCAGCAGGGTCGATTTGCCCGCGCCATTCGGCCCGATCAGCGCAGTTATGCCACCCTCGCCAAAACTGAGCGACACATCAGAGAGCACGGGCCTGTCGCCCCAGCCTACGGTAAGGTTGCGAATTCGGATCATGATGCGTGACGCCTCCGAAGCAGGAGAAACAAAAAGAGCAGCCCGCCGAGAAATTCAACCACAACGGCAAGCGTGGATTGCAGGCCAAGCAGCCGCTCGAAGATAAACTGCCCACCCACCAGAATCGCCGCGCCGATCAGAGCGGCAGCCGGAATCAGCGTGGCATGGCGCCAACTGCCGGTGGCACGGTAGGCAAGGCTGGCCGCGATCAGGCCCAGAAAGGTGACAGGCCCGACAAGAGCGGTGGACAGCGCCACAAGCAGCGCCACAAGCGCCAGCGCAACCAGCACAAGCCGGTCATGATGCAGCCCGATGCTGCGCGCGGTCTGCCGCCCCAGCGCCGCCGCGTCGAGCCGGGGCGCGAGGGCGAGCGCTGCACCGAGGGCAAGCGCAAGCAGCACCGTGGCGATGGCCAGCGTTTCGCGGTCTACGGCGGTAAAGCTGGCAAAGCTCATCTGTTGAACGATGGCAAACTCCGAAGGCTCTAGCAGGCGCTGGCCAAAGCTGGTGAGCCCGCGCAGGAACACGCCAAGGATCACCCCGGTCAGCACCATCCGCAAAATGTCGCCCGCGCCACGGCGCAGCAGAAGGCCAAACAGTGCAAGGCTGGCCACCACAAGGCAGCCCGCCTCCACCGCAAAGCGCAACACGCTCGGCGCGCCCGTGGCTTCCGATGCACCAAAAACCAGCACCGCCCCGGTTTGCAGGAAGACAAAGAGCGCATCAAAACCAACGATGCCCGGCGTCAACAGCCGGTTGGCGGTGATGGTCTGAAAGATCACCGTCGCCGCACCAATGGCTGCGCCCACCACCACCAGCGCCGCCAGCTTGGTGGCCCTGAGCGTCAGGATAAAATCCATCGGCGGGCGCAAAGCCCACGCGAGGAACAACGCCGAAAGCGCCACAAGCAGCAGCGCCAGCAAAGAGAGGCGGGTGCGCTCAGGCATTGGCAGCCCGGCGCGGGGCGGCATTGAGCAGCCACAGGAACAGCCCGGCCCCAAGCACCGCAAAGATCGTGCCCGCCGGAATCTCGTAGGGCCAGCGCACCACGCGGCCGATAATGTCACAGCCCAGCACGGCGCAGGCGCCGAGCCATGCGGTCAGCGGCAGGTTGCGGCGCAGGTTATCCCCCCGCCAGCGCGACACGATGTTGGGCACAACAAGGCCAACAAAGGGGATGGCCCCCACCGTCACCACCACGGCAGCGGTGATGACCGAAACCAGCAGCAGCCCGGCCAGCAGGGTTTGACGGTAGTTCAGGCCAAGGCTGCGCGCCGCATCTTCGCCAAGGCCCAGCAGGGTGATCCGGTCAGCCGCGATGTAGAGCATCGGTGCGAGCACGGCGACGATCCAGAGCAGCTCGTAGCGGCCTGCCAAGACGCCAGAGAACTCCCCCGACATCCAGGTGCCGAGGTATTGCATCAGGTCGGTGATCCAGCCCAGCCACAGCGCCGCCGCCCCAAGGATGCTGCCATAGATCAGCCCCACCAGCGGCAACAGCACCGGGTCACGCCGGGGCACGTGGCGGGCCAGCAGCAAAAAGCCCAGCGTCCCGGCCAGGGCTGCTGCGGCGGCAACCGACATCTTCACGATCAAGGCCGCGCCGGGCGCAATCAGCGTCACCGCCAGCAGCCCAAGCATCGCGGCTTCAGGCGTGCCCACCAGCCCCGGCTCAACCAGCCGGTTCTGCACCGCCATCTGCACAACCACACCCGCCAGCGCCAACCCGGCCCCGGCCAGCAGCGCGGCAAGGGTGCGCGGCATGCGGCTGACGGCAATCAGCAGCCCGCTGTCCACATCTCCCGAAAAGAGGCTCGCCGCCCCGATCAGCACAGAGGCGCAGATCAGGACGGCGAGGATCAATCCGGCAGTGAGCCAGGTTGTCGTCCGGTTCAATTGCTGGCTCCGGCACCCTCCAGCGCCTTGGTGACTTCACCAATGGAGCCCAGCATCGAGTTGATGCCACCCCCGGCAAGGTAAAGCGGCGCAGGGTCGAGGTAGACGATCTGCCCGGCCTTGCCCGCCTTGGTGTCCGCAACCAGCGGCGTGTCGAGCACGGCAGCGGCGGCCTCGCCCTCTTGGCCGATGGCGGCGCCACGGTCGATCACGAAGATCCAGTCGGGGTCGGTCTCTGCGACGAATTCGAAAGAGACCGCCTCGCCATGGCCTTCCGCCACGATGTCGGGGTAGGCCTCGGGGATGTTGAGCGTGGTGTGCAGCCAACCGAAACGGCTGTCATCGCCATAGGCCGAAATCTTGCCGCCGTTCACCAGCAGGATCAGCGCCGCGCCCTTGCCTTCGGCAGCGGCCTGCGCCCGCGCGATGGCGCTGTCCAGATCCGCCTCAAGCGCGGCGGCCTTCTCTTCGGCTCCGAAAAGCGCGCCATAGGCCGCAAGCCGGGTCTTTCCGACCTCCACCACATCGGTGCCAATGGTCATATCGAGCGTGGGCGCGATCTGCGAGAGCGGCTCCACCTGAGTTTGCGAGCGTCCGCCCGCCACTATCAGGTCGGGGCCCATGCTTGCCAGCGCTTCGAAGTCAGGCTCAAACAAGGTGCCCACCGGCTGTGCGGCGTCGAAAACTTCGGCAAGGTAGGAAGGCGGGGTGAACTCGGGCACCCCGGCGATGGTCACGCCAAGAGCCGAGAGCGTGTCGATCGCCGCAATATCCAGCGCCACAACGGTTTCCGGCGACTGCGGGGCCTCCACGGGGCCAGCTGCGGTTTCCACCTCAACGGTCTGCGCCGAGGCAAGCCCGGGCAGCATGAGGAGGGCGGCGAGAGGAGCGAGAGCTTTCATATTGCACGATCCTGTTTTGGTTTGGTGCGGTTGCGCTGGACAATCCCGATTGAATCAGTCAGCTATATTTCCGACAAAAGAACTGAGGAATTAGCGAGATGCAAGACCCCCTCCACGACACCGGCACATTTTCCACCCCGCACGGCAGCAAATACCTGCAGCAGCTTTGCAAGCACTTCGCCCACAAGATCGAAACCCGCTTCGATGAAACCTCGGGCGAATGTGCCCTCTCCCCCGGCCCCGCCACGCTCTCCGCCGATGAGACAGGCCTGACGGTCCAAATCACCGCCCCCGACGAAGAGGGCCTCGCCGTGTCCCGTTCGATCATCGACAAGCACCTGATCCGCTTCGCTTTCCGCGAAGATTTTCAAAACATGTCCTGGGCTGGCGCCTCCTCAGAGGGCTGAGTAGGCACCGCCCGAACGGCCTGAAATCCGAATAGTTGACTCTTTCTGTCAGTCATGGATATCCACCACCCAGAGCCACGCAAGCCAGACGCTTCCCTCGTTATCCGCGCCAGCCGGCCAAATCCGTCACAGAACGAAGACCAGGGACATATCCAATGAACAACCATGCACGGGCTCTTCTGCTGGCCTCTGTATCCGCGCTTGCCGCTGGCGCCGCTACGGCACAGGACGTTGTCGACCTTGAGGCAATCCGCGTCGAGTCTGACGCGGCACAGGACATGCTCGGCAATGTCGAGATCTCCACCGAGGAGATCGAAGAGCGCAACGCCGCCAGCACCGATGAGCTTTTCGCCGGGCAATCCGAGATTCTCGCCACCGGCGGCTCGGTCATCGCCCAGAAGGTGCTGGTGCACGGGCTGGAAGAGAGCAACCTCGCCGTCACCATCGACGGCGCGCGCCAGAACAAGGGCGCCTTCCACCACACCGGCAACGTCCCGCTTGATCCGTTCCTCCTGAAAAGCGTCAACGTCAGCTCGGGCCTCGCTCCGGCAGATGCAGGCCCCGGCGCTTTGGCGGGCATCATCGCCTACGAAACCAAGGACGCCCGTGATCTGCTCGACCCCGGCCAAACCGTGGGCGGCTTCACCGGCCTGACCTATGGCTCCAATGGCGGCACCTTCCGGCGTTCGGCGGCGATCTACGGCGCGCAGGGCGGGTTTGAATACCTTCTCGCCTATTCCCGCCAAACCGGGGATGATTTCGAAAACGGCGATGGCCACGTGGTCGGCGGCACCGAACCCGACCTCGAGGACGCCTTCGTCAAACTCGCCTACAATACCGACAGCGGCAAACGCTTCGAGTTCTCCGCCGAGCACATCACCGACAAGGGCCAGCGCCCGTTCCAAGGCGGCTTCCCGCGCCCCGACTTCGAGGATGTGCCAGCCCGGGCCACCACCTACCTCGTCGCCGAAACCTCGCGGACGAGCTACGCCTTCACCTATACCGACGAAAACCCGCAGGGCATCTGGGCGCCCACCGTTCAACTGGCCTGGAACGAGCAACTGGTCGATGCCGAAAGCGCGCAGGGCCGCAACCGCTCGCTCTCGGGCAAAGCCGAAAACAAGTTTTCGCTCGGCAGCGGTGTGCTGACCGCCGGGATCGACTTCTTCCAAGAGACCGCCACCAACACCGGCACTTCCGCCACGGCGGGTGAGGAAGAGCTCTCCAACATCGGCCTCTACGCCCAGATGCGCCAAGATGTGAGCCCCCGCGTGTCGCTCTCCTACGGCATGCGTGTTGACAGCCAAACCTTCACCGGCGCGACCGGCGAGGAATGGTCCTCTTCCGGCGTCAGCGTCAATGCCGCCGCCGACGTCATGCTGACCGACAGGCTCACGCTCAACCTGGGTGCGGCCTCTGTCTGGGGCGGCTATGAGCTTAACGAGGCCGCCCTGATCGGCCTGCGCGGTGCGCCCGCCTACGGCGAGCAGATCACCAGCCGCTCGATGAACTACCGCATCGGCCTGCGCTATGAGCAGGGGCCGTGGCAGGCTGGCTTCGCCCTGTTCCACACCGAGATCAAAGACGCCAACGACCCTTTCACCACCACCGGCGAAGCGGCAGCCTATGATGTGACCTCGCAGGGCTTTGACGCCAAGCTGCGCTACACCGGCGCGCGCGGGTATATAGAGGGCAACTGGACGCTGGCCGATGTGCAGGTGGATGAGGGGCCAGTGGCCACCACGTCCTACTATGTCGGCCGCCCGGTGGGGCATATCATCGGCATTTCCGGCGCCTATGACGTCACCGATCAGTGGACCTTCGGCGGCACGGCCGAGATCGCGCTGGAGGTGGATGATGTGCCTGAGGGCTACGACCCGCTGGAAAGCTACGAGGTGGTCAATCTCTGGGCCACATATACAACGCCCGCCTATAACAACCTCACCGTGCGCTTTGATGTGAAAAACCTGTTCGATGCCACCTACTCGGGCCGGGGCAACGATGGTGTTGGCTTTTCGCGGGTTGAACCCCTCACGGAGCCGGGCCGGAGCTTCCTGGTTTCGGCGAACATGAAGTTCTGATACCGCAAAACCCGCAGGGGGTGCCCCAGCCCGCGCCCCTGCCAGTGATTTAGGAGCCCGCCAGATGGACATCCGCCTCGCCGCCCGCCCCTGCCTCGCCACCGCGCTGGCGCTTTGCCTGCTTGCCGCGCCACTCAGCGCGCAAGAAGAGACGCCACCGCAAGTGGGCACCGACGCCCCGGCGATGAGCGCGCCCGCAACAGAGGTCGAAAGCGCCCCACCGGGGGCCGCAAGAGATCCCGATGTGGACGCCGCCGCGCCTGCCGAGATCGCGCCCTCCGAGGCGCCACCCGCCAAGGTTCCTGCGCCCGATCCGGCATTGGCCGCCCCGGCAGAACCCGCCCCGACCGATCCGCTCAACCGCCTGACGCGCTTCCTGATCGACGGCGGCCCGGCCATCTGGGCCATCGCCGCGCTCGCGGTACTGACCCTCGCCCTCATCCTTTGGAAAGCATGGCGCTTCTTTCTTGCCGGGGCATGGTCCCGCGGCGCCGCCTTCCGCGCCGCCGAAGCCTGGCAGGCGGGCGATGCCGACACCGCCCTTGCGCTACTCAAGGGCCGCAAGGGCACCCGCAGCCGCCTCACCCGCGCCGCCATCGAGGCCCGCCTGTCGCTCGATGAGCCTGCCGCCCGTGAAGAGGTCACCCGCGCCGCCCGCCGCCGCCTCGGAGAGCTCTCCACCGGACTTCGCGCTCTGGAGCTCATTGCCACCATCGCCCCGCTGCTCGGCCTTCTCGGCACGGTCCTCGGCATGATCGAGGCGTTCCAAACGCTACAGAGCGCGGGCAGCCGCGCCGACCCCTCGCAGCTTGCGGGAGGGATCTGGGAGGCGCTGCTGACCACCGCCGCCGGCATGGCCGTGGCCATCCCCGCCTCTGCCGCGCTGACGTGGTTTGAAAGCGTGCGCGATTCGATCCGCGGCGACATGGAAGATATCGCCGCCCGCATCTTCATCGCCGCCCCGCCCGCGCCCCAGGAGGCCCCCAGCATGGCACGGGCCGCAGCCGAGTGACCCTGTTCGAGCCACCCCGCAAGGCCAGACGGCCCAGCCTGACCCCGCTGATCGACGTGGTCTTCCTGCTGCTGGTGTTCTTCATGCTGGCCTCTCGCTTCGGCACCGAGGTGATGCTGCCCATGCCGCTGGTCGGCAGCGGCGGCGCGGCCCCCTATTCCGGCCCGCCCCGTCTGGTCGATGTGACGCCCGAGCAAACCCTGCTGAACGGCGTTGAAACCGGCGAGGCCGCGCTGGCCGCTGCCCTTGCAGAGCTGGTCGAAACCCCCGGAGACACAATCGTTCTGCGCGGGCGCAGCGGGGCCGACCTGCAACGCATCGTCTCGGTTGCAGAAGCGCTGCGGGCAGCCGGCTTCACCGGATTGGTGCTGGTCGAATGATGAATTTCGCCGATCCACCCCGCCGCTCCAGCACCGAGTCGGTCGTGCCGATGATCAACGTGGTCTTCCTGCTGCTGATCTTCTTCCTGATGACCTCCAGCCTCACCCCGCCCGAACCCATCGAGGTGGCACCGCCCGTGGCCAGCGGCGAGCAGGCCGAGCGCCGCGAGGCCGTGCTCTATATCGGGGCCGAGGGCACCTTGGCCTTTGGGGAGGCGCGCGGGGAAGCGGCGCTGGCGGCCTTTGTCGCCCAAGCGGGCGAAGCAGCGCAGCTTCGGGCTGACGGGCGGGTGGAAGCGGCCACCGTGGCGCGCGTCCTGCGGCAGCTCGCAGCGGCGGGGCTGCCCCGCGTCGAGCTGGTGGCGGTGCCGCAATGAGGGCGGATTTCCCGGTATTTGTCGGCGTGGCGGTGCTTCTGCACATCGCCATCGCCTTTGCCATCCCCCTGCCCGACAGCGGCGCCACAACCGGCGGCGAGGGCGGGGAAAGCGAGGCCTCGATCATCCCGGCAACCGAGGCCGTGGCCAGCATGGTAGAAGACTGGGAGACCCCGCCAGAGCTGACCGAGCCGGTCGAGCAAGCGCAGCCCGATACGCCAGAACCCGATGCGCCCCCGCCCGAGTTGGAGGCCCGGCCCGACACCGCGCCACCCCTTGCCCGCCCCGCGCCGCCCACGCCCGATGTGGCCGAGGCCACGCCGCAGCTGGATACCACGCCGGTGCTGCAACCCAGCCCGATTTCGCCCTCGGTCGAGGTGCCGCCCAGCGCGCTTGCGCCAGTGCAACTGCCACCACAGGCCGAACAGCCGCAGCTTGCGGCCCTGCCCGAGCCAAGCCGCCCGGCCGCCCTGCCGCGCCAACCCGCCGCACCGCAGGCAGAGCCGCCGCAAGCCCCGCAGATCGACACCGCCAACGCCGAGCCGCTCAAGCCGAAAACCGCCCCCGCGCGCAGCATCCGCCCGCGCAAAATGCCAAAGCGGCCCGAACCGCCGGTGGCACAAACGCCCAAGCCCCAACCGCAAGCCCAACCGCAAAAGCCCGCGCCGCAAAAATCGGCCACGGCCCGCAAACCGGCAGAAAAGCCCGCGCAGGAAACCTCGCGCGCCCGGGCCGGGGCCAAGTCTGCCGGATCGGGCGGCTCTTCTCAGGCCGGCGTGGCCACCAACAGCGGGGCGCGCAAGCTTTCCGCCAGCCAGAAGCAGAGCCTGATAGGCAAATGGGGCGCACAAATTCGCTCGCGGGTGGAGCGGCGCAAGCGCTCTCCCGGCGGGCGCGGGCGGGTGGTGCTGCGCATCACCGTCGCCGCCTCGGGGCAAGTCACCGGGCTCGGCATCGTCCGCTCATCCGGCAACAAACGTCTCGATCAGGCCGCCGTCCGCGCGGTGCGCAGCGCAGGCCGAATGCCGCGCGCGCCAAGGCAGCTTGGCGGCGCGAGCCAGTCGTTCAACCTGCCGATGGATTTCAACTAGGCCAGCACAGCCCCGCTCAGATGCGGAAGTAACGCTGCAACAGGCGCGGGATCATCGCGTTAAAACGCAGCGGCGCGTCGGTTGCCGCAAGGCAAATGCAATCGGGCCCGGGGTCAGCCGTCGGCGTGTGCTCCAGATCGTCGGTCACCACCTGCACATCGCCCCGCGCATAGCGCCCCGTGACGTCATGAAAGCTGCCTTGCAGCACCAGCGTCATCTCCAGCCCATTGTGGCCGTGGTCCGGCACCGCCTTGCCGCCGGGGATGCTGAGCAGGCGGGCAGAGCCTTCCCGCCCGTCCACAAGAATCTGCTGGCGGATCCCCGCACCAATGTTGCGCCACGCTGGGCCCTTAGCGCCCAGTTCCGCAGCCACAGCGGCAGGGAAAATACCCATTGGCTTAGGGTCTTCGGGCACCGCGCGGGGGGCATCGAGCAGGGCAAGTGTCTTCTCGCGCAACGCCCGGTCCGGCGCCATTCCAGCGGCATCTGCGCCCAAGCTCTCCAACGCCACGCCACCCAGCGCATCGCAAGCCTCTGCCACAGCGCGACAGCTGTAACAGAGCGAAAGATGGGTGGCAACAACAACAGAAAAGCCGTGGGGCAGCGCCCCACTCGCATAGGCTTCAATGATATCCTCGGGGATATGATGGCTGACAGGCGACATGGTTATCTTAGTCCTTTGAGTTCATGACGCAGGCGTTCGAGAGCCAGCCGGATGCGCGATTTGATCGTGCCCATCGGCAGGCCAGTGCTCTGGCGAATTTCACTATGTGTAAGGTCGGAGAGGTAGGCGCGTTCTATCACCTCACGCTGCTCCGGTTTGAGGTTCTCCAGGGCCGCCCTAAGCTGGCTGGCCTCCTGATCAAGCGCGAGGCTGGCCTGAGCATCGCTCCCCACCTCCTCGCTCTCCATCTTCAGCGCCTCCGGCATCGGGCGGCGCTCACGGCGGATGATGTCAATCTGGCGATTGCGGGCAATCCGGTAAATCCATGCGGCGGCCTGCGCGCGGGCCGGGTCATAGAGATGAGCCTTCTGCCACGCTGTCAGCAGCACGTCCTGCACAACGTCATCCGCCATGGCCCGCGACATGCCCGAGCGCAGCATCATCGCCGTCAGCCGCGGGGAGAAATGGTCAAACAGCTTCGCAAAGGCCCCCCGGTCGCGCCCATCGCGCACCGCAAGCAACCACCGGGTCGGCGGCGACAGGGCGGCGGCGTCTGTCTCATCTCGGCCATCTGAGCCCATAGGCGCTGTCTTTCTTCTCTCGCACACCAAGGCCCCCGCAGGCGGAGCGGCGGCGGCACGGGCGGCCTGAAGGGTATCTGTCTGATCCAGCATATGGGGTATTACGGAAGAGCCCAAGGATCGGATCAAACTTTGAACCAATTGTGCCGCTGGTGCGTAGAGCCTTGCAGAACGGTTGAAAATTTCGACCTTGGATCAAAAGCTGCAAGGGACAACCCATGTCACTCGACGCGCAAAACGCAGGCCGCCGCATCGCCATTGTCGGTGGCGGTATCGCCGGGATGGCCTCGGCCCTGCTGATGGCCCCCGGCAACCGTGTCACCCTGATGGAGGCCGCGCCGCGCCTCGGCGGCCACGCCCGCACGGTGACAGCCGGGAAGCGCGGCAACCAGCCGGTCGATACCGGCTTCATCGTTTTCAATTACGCCAACTACCCGCATCTCACCCGCATGTTCGCAGAGTTGGACGTGCCGGTCATCAAAAGTGACATGAGCTTCGGCGTCAGCCTCGATGGCGGGCGGCTGGAATATGCCCTGCGCGACCTAAAGGGCCTCTTCGCGCAAAAGGCCAACCTCGCCCGCCCCGCGTTCCTCGGGATGCTGCGCGACATCGCCCGCTTCAACACCCGCGCAGAGGCGGCCGCCGAAAGTGACGATATGACGGTCGATGAACTCTCGCGCGAACTGGGCTTGGGTGAAGCCTTCCGCCGCGATTACCTGCTGCCGATCTGCGGCGCGATCTGGTCCACTCCTTCCGGCGAAGTCGGGGCCTTTCCGGCCAAAAGCCTGCTGCGGTTCTTCCGTAACCACGCCCTGCTGTCGCCCGGCGCGCAGCACCAGTGGTGGACGGTGGAGGGCGGCAGCGTGGAGTATGTGCGCCGTCTGGAGGCCCGGCTGCGGGCCTTGGGCGTAGAGATCCGCACCAGCTGCCCGGTCGAGGCCGTAAACCGCGATGCGGGCGGCGTATCGTTGCGCGCAGGTGGCGGCGAGGCGGAGCGCTTCGACGAGGTCATCCTCGCCTGCCACTCCGATCAGGCGCTGAACATGCTGGCCGATGCGAGCTCCGAAGAGCGGGCCGACCTCGGTGCCGTGGCCTACCGCCCCAACCGCGCGATCCTGCACGCCGATGCAGGCCAGATGCCCCGCCGCCGCGCCTGCTGGAGCTCATGGGTCTACCGCGCCGAGCAGGTCGGGGCAGAGCGCGAAGTAGGCGTGACCTATTGGATGAACCGCCTGCAAGGCATCCCCGAGGACGATCCACTCTTCGTCACCCTCAACCCGCAAACCCCGGTACGCGAAGAGCTGATCTATGACGAGGTCATATTCGATCACCCCGTGTTCGACCGTGGCGCACTCGCGGCCCAAGAGCGGATCGCGGCGCGCAACGGGCAGAACAACACATGGTTCGCCGGAGCATGGCTGCGCTTCGGCTTCCATGAAGACGGCTTCGCCAGCGCGGCCCGCATCGCCCGGGCGCGGGCAACGGCAGAGCGCGCGGCATGAGCTTCGCACCACAACTCCTGCGGGCCGAAACCACCCATGCACGGCGCGGCGCGGCTTCTCACGCCTTCCGACACGGGGTGGATTACGTGATGATCGACCCCGAGAGCACCGCCAGCACCCCGGCGCTGTTCTCGCGCAACCGCCTCAACCTCACCTCCGTGCATGACCGCACCCACGGCGGCCCGCGCGGGCAAGGCCGCGGCGCGGCATGGGCCCGCGAGGTGCTGGCCGAGGCGGGCGCGCCCAAGGGGCTGGCGCTGCGCCTCCTCGCCCAACCGCGTTTCCTTGGCTATTGGTTCAACCCGGTCAGCTTCTGGTTGGCGCTCGACGGCGACAATCTGGTGGCGGTAATCGCCGAAGTCTCCAACACCTTCGGCGAGCGCCACAGCTACCTCTGCGCCCACCCCGGATTTACCCCGATCGGCCCGCAAGACAGGCTGACGGCGGCGAAGATCTTCCATGTCTCGCCGTTTCAAGATGTATCGGGCGGCTACGAGTTTTCCTTCGACCTGAAGGCCGACCGCATCGCCTTTCGCATCCTGCTGCGCGATGGCGAAGCCGGGCTCGTGGCCACGCTGGTCGGCCCCCGCGCGCCACTCACCAACCGCGCTATCCTCGCCAGCGCCATTCGCCGCCCATTCGGGCCGCTGCGGGTGCTGGCCCTGATCTACTGGCACGCCCTGCGCCTCAAGGCCAAGGGCATTGCCTATCGCTCCAAACCACTCCCGCCTGAACACGAGGTCTCCCGATGAATGCCCCCGCCACCTTTCCGCTCGAGGCCCCGGCCAGCTTGCCGCAATCGCCCGTCACCCGTCGGCTGCGGCGTGAGTTTCTGGCAGCCTGCGAGCAGATCACCGAAGGTCGCCTGCGGCTGATAACCCCCGAGGGCCACCGGCACAGCTTTGGCACCCATGGGCCGGAAGCCGAGCTGCACCTGCGTGACTGGCGCGTGGCTTCGGCAATCGCGGCGCGTGGCGATATCGGCTTCGGCGAGGCCTATGTCGCCGGCATGTGGGACAGCACCTCCATCGAGGATGTCTCCAGCATCGCGCTCACCAACCTTACCGCCCTCGGCAACACGGCCCGCCCCCGCCCGCTGCAACGGCTGAAGATGGGGCTGATCGACCGGGTGCTGCGGGCCAACTCCCGCCGCGGTGCCTCCCGCAACATCCGCGCCCACTATGATGTGGGCAATGAGTTCTACCAGCTCTGGCTGGACCCCTCGATGAGCTACTCCTCCGGCCTCTACGCCCCGGGCGACGACCTTGAGCAGGCGCAGATGCGCAAATATGACCGCATCCTCAACCGCGTGCCGGGCGACCGCCTGCTCGAAGTGGGCTGCGGCTGGGGCGGCTTTGCCGAACGCGCCGCCGATGCAGGCCGCCACGTGACCGGAATCACAATCTCGCCCAGTCAGAAGGGCTATGCCGACGCCCGGCTCGACGGGCGGGCTGAGATCCGGTTGCAAGATTACCGCGATGTGCAGGGCACCTACGATGGGATCGTCTCCATCGAGATGGTCGAAGCCGTGGGCGAGCGTTACTGGCCCACCTACTTCTCCACCCTCAAGGCTAGGCTGGCCGCAGGCGGGCGGGCGATGCTTCAGGCAATCACCGTGCCCGATGAAAACTTCAACGCCTATCGCCGCCGGTCCGACTTTATCCGGCATTACACCTTCCCCGGCGGCATGCTGCTGTCCGACGCGGTGATCGCCGAGCAGACGCAACAGGCCGGGCTGAAGGTGCATCAAAACTTCTCCTTCGGGCAAGACTACGCCCGCACCTGCCGCGACTGGGAGGCCCGGCTCACCGCCGCCTCCCCGCGCATCCGGGCACAGGGGCAGGATGAGAGGTTCCTGCGCACGTGGCGCTACTACCTCGGCATCTGCGCTGCCGCCTTCGCAACGGGCCGCGCCGATGTGGTGCAGGTCGAGCTCGGGCACAGGTGACAGACATGCTGATCGCCCTCTCCCTCTTTCTGGCGCTCTGCCTCGCCCTCGTGGCCTACCGCGCACAGGCGCTGAGCTTCGTGGCGCAACGCCCCGAGGCCTATGCCGAAACCGCCCCCCCCTTTGACCCGCGCCACGTGCTGTCTGGCCCGATGGTGTCCGAAGGGGTGATCTATGGCCCCACCGGCAAGGTTGCCTCGCGCTTCGAGGCGCGCATGGAGGGCAGCTGGCAAGGCACCCGCGGCGCGTTAGTGGAAGAGTTCACCTATGACAGCGGGCGCACCCAAAATCGCCGCTGGGAGCTGGTGTTGCACAACAATGGCTCTCTAACCGCAACAGCGCCCGACATCGTCGGGATTGGCCGGGGCGAGGTCAGCGGTGCCACGCTGCGGCTGTGCTATCGGCTGCGGCTGCCAGACGAGGCAGGCGGGCACGAGCTGGACGTCACAGACTGGCTCTACCTGATGCCCGGCGGCACGGTGATGAACCGCTCGCAAATGCGCCGCTTCGGCGTCACGCTGGCCGAACTCGTAGCCACCATGCGGCCCGAGGCCTCGCCGGAGGTTGCCCATGGATAAGTCATCCAAATGGTGGATCATCGGCGCCAGCGAAGGCCTTGGCCGCGCCGTCGCCGAGAAGCTCGCCGCAGAAGGTGCATCACTGGTGCTGTCGGCCCGCAGCGAAGACAAGCTGAACGAGCTGGCCGAGGCCATCGGCGGCGCGCAGGTGGTCCCGATGGATGTCACCGACAGTGCCTCGGTCGATGGCGCCACCGCAAAGGCCGGCGCAGTCGACGGGCTGCTCTATTGCGTCGGCGCTTATGAGCCGATGAAGGCCACCGAATGGAAAAGCGATGCAGTGCTGACCATGGCCGAAACCAACTTCCTCGGCGCGCTCCGAGTGCTCGGCGCTGCCCTCCCGGGCTTCGTGGCGCGCGATGCCGGGCGGATCGTGCTGGTCGGCTCGCTCTCTGGCTTCCGGGGTCTGCCGGGCGCCATCGGCTATGGCGCAAGCAAGGCCGGGCTGATGCACATCGCCGAAAACCTGCGCGCCGATCTGCATGGCACCGGGGTGACAGTGCAGCGGGTCAACCCCGGCTTCATCGACACAAGGCTCACCCGCAAGAACGACTTCAAGATGCCGCAGCTGATGCAGCCCGAAGAGGCCGCCGAAAAGGTGATGGAGGCCCTGCGCTCGGGCCGCTTCTCCACCAGCTTCCCCGCCCCCTTCGCATGGCTCTTCACCGCCGGGCGCTACCTGCCGCTCGGGCTGTTCCAGCGGATATTCCGGCGCGGTTAAGGCCCGGGCAGCGGCCCCGACGCAATGAAAAGGCCCTCCCCCGAACCAAACGGGAGAGGGCCGATTTCACGGCAAAGCCGGATCAGTCGTAAAGCACGGCGGCCACTTTCGGGTCGTCCATGTTGTCTTTGTCGTACCAGTAAAAGCCGGTGTCGATCACCTCGGGCAGTTCCTCGCCCTTCAGCGCCTTGGCCAGCGAATCCACAACGCATTCACCAATGCCCACCGGGTTCTGAGTGATCGAGCCCAGCAATGTGCCGTCCATAATCGCGTCCTTCTGGCTCTTGCCGGAGTCAAAGCCAACGCCCACGATGTCGGAGCCGGTCTCCTTGATCGCCACCGCAAGCCCGATGGCCGCGCCTTCGTTGGAGGCAAAGATCCCCTTCAGGTCCGGGTTTGCCTGCATCAGCGCCTTGGCCGTCTCGGTGCCCTTCAGCGCGTCGTTGGCATATTGCACGCTCACGATCTCGATGTTCGGGTAGGCCTCTTCCATCCGGTTAAGAAAGCCGTCACGGCGTCCAATGCCAGTGGCCGAGGTCTGGTCGTGGATCACGGCGGCAATCTTGCCTTCCTCGCCAATCGCCTTTGCAAGGCCGTCGGCACCAGCGGCGGCAGCCGCCATGTTGTCGGTGGTGCAGGTGGTGAGCGGCAGGTCAGATTCCACACCCGAGTCGAAGGCCACGATCGGAATGCCCGCCTCAGCCGCCTTGCGCAGCGCCGGCACCTGGGCCTGGCTGTCGAGCGCGGCAAAGCCAAGGCCCTGCGGCTTCTTGGCTATGGCGGCGTTCAGGATATCGGTCTGCTTGTCGATCTCGGCCTCGGTATTCGGCCCTTCAAAGGTAATCGTCACTCCGTTGCGCTCGGCCGCCGTTTCCGCGCCCAGCTTCACCGCCTGCCAAAACTGGTGGCTGAAGCCCTTGGCGACGATCGGAAAGTAAGTGTCCTGCGCCATGGCGGGGCCAGCCAGCATGGTGGCCGCGCCAAGGGCTGCGATGAGTTTCTTCATGGTGGTTTCCTCCCAGATAACCGTTTTAGATGCGGACGCCCGGACGCCCCAACACTCCTCCCGGGATTAGCTCTTCTTGCGGAGCATGATATCGACGTAAACGGCGGCGATTATGATGACGCCGGTAATCACGATCTTCCATTCTTCCTGCACCCCCATGACCCTCAGGCCATTGGTCAGCACAGACATGATGAAGGCGCCAATGATGGTGCCCAGCACCGTGCCCCGCCCGCCTGAAAGCGAAGTGCCCCCAATCACGGCGGCGGCGATTGCGTCGAGTTCGTAGCCAAGGCCCAGCGCAGGTTGCGCCGAGTTGAGGCGCGACGAAATCAGCAGGCCGGCAACGCCGCAAATCATCCCGCTCACGCCGTAGGTCACGATCTTCCAGAGGTCGACGTTCACGCCCGAAAGCCGCGCCGCCTCTTCGTTGGACCCAAGCGAAAAGATGTAGCGGCCAAGGATCGAGCGAGTCAGCACGATCGACGAGATGATGGCAACGCCGAACATGATGAAAACGCCGTTGGGAATCTCCAGCCCCGGTATCAACAGGGTGATCGAGCTTTCCGACGACAGATAATAATAGCTCGGCGTGTCGTTGAAATAGATCGGCTTGGCCCCCGAAAACACCAGCGCCAGCCCCCGCGCAATCTGCATCATCCCCAGCGTGGCGATGAACGGCGGGATCTTCAGCTTTGCCACACATCCCCCCGAGATCGAGCCCATGAACCCGCCAAACAGGATGGCCCCGGCAATGCCCAGCGGCAGCGGCATTCCGAGGTTGGTCAGGATCAGCCCGGCAACAACCGCCGTCAGCGTCATCATCGTGCCCACCGAAAGGTCGATCCCGCCGGTGATGATCACAAAGGTCACCGCCACGCCCAGCACGCCGTTCACCGCCGTGGCCTGCATGATGTTCACCATGTTCGACCATTGCGCAAAGTTCGGCGCGAAGATCGAGAAGAAGCCGAGCAGCAAGATCAGCACCACAAAGGCCACCGCCTTTTGCAGGGTGCCCACGGTGATGAAGCCATGTTTGGGGTCGTCGGCGGGCGTGGCTATCGCGTCTGTCATTCTGCTGTGTCCCCTTTCAGGCGGCGTCTTCGTGGCGAGCGGTCGCCAAGGTCATGATGTCTTCCTGCGTGGCCGTGCGGCCATCGAGCTCACCGGTAATCCGGCCCTCGCTCATCACCAGTATGCGTTGGGAAAGCCGCAGCACCTCCTCCAGCTCCGAAGAAATGACGATCACCGCCTTGCCCTGCGCAGCCAGTTCCTCCAGCAGCGTGTAGATTTCCGCCTTGGCCCCCACGTCGATGCCCCGGGTCGGTTCGTCGAAAATCAAAATGTCGCAATCGCGCAGCAGCCACTTGGCGATCACCACCTTTTGCTGGTTCCCGCCCGAAAGCAGGCGGGTCTCCTGATCCACCGTTGGCGTCTTCACCTTCAGCTTCGCCACATAGTCCCGCGCCACCTGCCTCAGCGCCCCGTCACGCATGAAGACTCGGCCCTTCACGAAGCGTTTCCACGAGGCCATGGTGATGTTGTCCCGCACGCTCATGCCGGTGACGAGGCCAAACTGCTTTCGGTCCTCGGAGAGATAGGCGATGCCGTTTTGCACCGCGTCCTTGGGGCTGTTGATCTGCCGCGGCGCGCCGTGCACGTTGATGGTGCCGCTGTCGATCGGGTCCGCCCCAAAAATCGCGCGGGCCACCTCCGTGCGCCCGGCCCCCATAAGCCCGGCAAACCCAAGGATTTCGCCCTTCTTCAGCGAAAAGCTCACATCCTGCACCATCCGCCCGTGGTTCAGCCCCTCCACGCGCAGCACCTCCTCGGCCTGCGGCTCGCCGCCGGCGCGGTGCTGGTTGGCCAATTCGCGGCCCACCATCAGCTGGATCACCTGATCAATCGAGGTGCCCTCGGCAGGCAGCGTGTCGATATATTCGCCATCGCGCATCACGAGGATCCGGTCCGCGATACGTGTCACCTCCTTCATCTTGTGGGTGATATAAACAATCCCCACACCCTGCGCCTTCAGGTCATCCACAATGGCAAAAAGGTGCTCCACCTCACGCTCGTTCAGCGCCGAAGTCGGCTCATCCATCACCAGCACCCGCGCGTTGAAGCTGAGCGCCTTCGCAATCTCCACAAGCTGCTGGCGGGCCACGGTAAGCTCGCCCACCTCCTGACCTGGGTCGATGTCCACCTTCATCCGGGCAAAGATCTCGGCCGCATCGGCCTTCATCTTCGCCTCATCCACGAACAGCCCAAAGCCCTTGCGCGGCTCGCGCCCGATGTAAATGTTCTGCGCCACTGTCAGATGGTTCATCAGGAACAACTCCTGATGGATGATGCTGATCCCCAAATCCTGCGCCGCCGTCGGCCCGGGCACAGTCACCCGCTGGCCATCCACCCGAATCTCGCCCTCGTCGGGCTGGTAGACGCCAGTCAGGATTTTCATGAGCGTGGACTTTCCGGCGCCGTTCTCCCCCATCAGGGCCACAACCTCGCCGGGTCGCAGATCAAGCCGGGCCTCATGCAGAGCGCGCACACCGGGGAAGGATTTGCCAATTCCAGACAGTTCCACGATAGGCGCTTGCGCCGTGCCAACCATTGCGATCCTCCCGTTGCACCAGCCTCGTGGCGCGGGCGGCCTCCTCCTCAAGAGCCGGTCCCGCAGGGCTGCTTGCCTCCACATTGATACCTGACAACCCGCGCGTGGGAAGGGAAATTTTCATTTCTTCTCAACAATGGGTTGTCTGCCCCTGTCAGCCGGAGCGACGCTCGTCTAGGTTGGCGGCAACGCAAAGGAGGACGCGATGCAGCACGCAACACTCGGTAAAAATGGCCCCAAGGTAAGCTCGATCTGCTTTGGCACCTCGGCCTTGGGCGACATGCCCGGCACCTATGGCTACGAGGTCAGCGAAGAGAGGGCGCGGGCCACGTTCCGTGCCATCTTCGACGGGCCCTGCAACTTCCTCGACAGCTCGCGCAACTACGGCTTCGGGCGCTCCGAAGAGCGGATCGGCGCGGCCATCGCCGAACGCGGCGGGCTGCCCGAGGGCTTCGTCCTCGCCACCAAGCTCGACCGTGATATGGAGACAGGCCGCTTCGACGCCGCCCGCGTGCGCCAGTCGGTTGAAGAGAGCCTGACAGCGATGGGCGTCGACCGGATCGACCTGCTGCACCTGCACGACCCCGAGCACGCCCGCGACCTCGAAGAAATCCGCGGCCCCGGCGGCGCTCTCGACGAACTCTTCAAGCTGAAGGAGGAGGGCATCGCCGACAAGGTCGGTCTCGCGATGGGCCGGCTCGATATGATGTTCCCGCTGGTCAAGGAGCGCCCCTTCGACGTGATCCTCAACCACAACCGCTACACCCTGCTCAACCGCGCCGCGGACGAGATGTTCAGCTGGGCGCATGAGGCGGGCATGACGGTGCTCAACGCCGCGCCCTACGCAGGCGGCGTGCTCGCCAAGGGCTCCACCGTGATGCCTCAAATCACCTACCAAAAGGCCGATGACGAGGCGCTCGCCCCCGTCCGCGCGATCGAAGAGGTCTGCGCCCGCCATCAGGTGCCGGTCGGAGCGGTGGCGCTTCAATTCTCGCTGCGCGACCCGCGCATCACCTCCACCGTTATCGGCGTGTCCAGCCCCGAGCGGGTGGCGCAAACCGTCGGTTGGGCCGAATGGGATGTGCCCGAGGCGGTGTGGGAAGAGCTGGCAGGCCTCGGCCATTCCACCGAAGACCCGGAGGCTAACCGCGAGTATAACCCGGGATGAGCGCGCGGGGCCGGCTCAGGGCAGGTGAAACACCTGCTCCATCCCGGCCCACCACTCGCCCTCGGCGCGGCTCTCCAGCGGGCGCTGCATTGGCCCGCACACAGCCCACCACTCCCGCGTCACCGGATCGGCAGCGATAGCCTCCATATCGGCCTCGAAATCGTTGCCGACATATTCCCAATATCCAAACTTCAGGTTTTCCGGCTCGCGCAGGAAGATCGAATAGTTGGTGATGTTGGAGGCCTTGATCCGCTCGGCCACCTGCGGCCAGATCTCGGCGTGCAAGCGTTTGTATTCAGGGATATTTTCAGGCGCGATGCCGATGACAAAACCCATTTTCTGCATCCCTGCTCTCCCTAGTCTTCCAAGCCGTAAAACCGCCGCGCCGTTCCGCCAAACACCGCTGCCCGCTCTTGGGCCGAAAGCCCCCGCGTCAGCATCTGCGCCGCCTCGAACCAGCGCTCATAATCGCCCACCAGTTCCAGCACCGGCCAGTCGCTGCCCCACATCACCCGCTCCGGGCCAAAGGCCTTCAGCACATGGCCTGCCACCTCTCGCAAGCCCTCCGCGCTCCATCCCGGCCCATATTCATTGGCCAGCCCGGAGAGCTTGCAAAACACATGGCCATGCGCAGCCAGCCGGTCCATTCCCGCGCGCCACTCCGCCCCCGGGTCGCTGCCCGAGAACACCGGCTTGGCGCAATGGTCGATCACCACCGGAAGCTCTGGCAGGTCTGCCACGAACCGCTCCAGCATCGGCAGGTGACGCGGCGTGACCAGCGCGTCAAACCGCAGCCCAGCCCGCGCAACATAGCGCAGCCCCTCGATCACGGCAGGGCGCAGAAGCCAGTCGGTATCTTCGATATCTTGCAACATCGGGCGCAGGCTCTTCAGCGCCGGGTGAGAGATGCGGGCAAGCTGGCCGGGCACATCGCCTTCAAGGTCAACCCAGCCAACAACGCCCTGCACCAACGGGGTGTCATCCGCCAAGGCCAGCAAATATTCGGTTTCTTCAACCGTCGGCGCGGCCTGCACCAGCACCGTGCCGCCCACCCCGCAGGCGCCCGCCATGGGGGCCAGATGCTCGGGGCCGTAATCCTTCGCAATCGCGGCCACGCTCTCGTCAAGCCAACCGTAGTCGCCCCGCTCGACCTGCCAGAAATGCTGATGCGCGTCGATGATCATGGCGCTCCTCCTCAGCGCCACGTTTTCCGGCCTGCGCGGCACTGTCAACCGGCGTTGCCATTCACACGGCGCATGGCCATGGTGCGCCCGGACGGAGGATATGATGAACGACAGATTTTCACTCGAAGGCCGCAAGGCGCTCGTCACGGGCGCAAATGCCGGAATTGGGCAGGCCATTGCCGTTGGCCTCGCCCGCGCCGGGGCCCATGTCACCTGCGCCGGACGGCGCGGCTGCGATGAAACCCTCGCGATGATCGGCAGCGCCGCCGACGAAATGCTCCTAGATTTCGCCGACCCAATGGCCGCCCGTGATGTCTTCACCGGGGCGGGCTATGATATTCTGGTCAACAACGCTGGCATCATCCGCCGCGCCGATGCGACCGAGTTCACCGAGGACGATTGGGACGCGGTGATGGATGTGAACCTCAAGGCGCTCTTCTTCACCTGCCAGTCCTTCGCCAAGGCTGCACTCGCCGAGGAACGACCCGCCAAGATCATCAACATCGCCTCGCTACTGAGCTTTCAGGGCGGCATCCGCGTGCCCTCCTACACCGCCTCCAAGCATGGCGTCGCCGGGCTGACCAAGCTCATGGCCAACGAATGGGCGGCGCAGGGTGTCAACGTCAATGCCATCGCGCCGGGCTATATCGAAACCGCCAACACCGAGGCGCTGCGCGCCGATCCCGCCCGCAACGACGCCATCCTCGAGCGCATCCCCGCAGGCCGCTGGGGCCAGCCCGAGGACATTGCCGACACCGCCGTCTTCCTCGCCGCCCCCGCGTCAAACTACCTGCACGGCGCGGTCATCAACGTCGACGGCGGCTGGCTCGCGCGGTAGGCCAGCGCGCTCGTCCGCCCTTCGAGCCGTCCTCGCGGCGGCCACACCGGGCGAAGAGACGGCAAAGCCGTGGATGAGCCCGCCCGCTTTCCCTCCCCCAACTCCGCCGCTAGTCTCGCGCCTCAGGAGACCGCCGATGTATTTCAACGCCCCGCCCCTCACCCACGCCTTCGACCTCACCGTCGAGCTTGACCCGATCATCGAGATGGGTCCGGGCCGCGCCGGGCAACGCCGGATCATCCCCATCATTGGCGGCACCGTCACCGGCGAGCGGATCAGCGGCGAGGTGCTCAACCTCGGCGCCGACTGGCAAACCATCTTCGAAGGCGGGCTGGCCGAGCTTGATACCCGCTACGCCATGCGCACCCATGACGGCGCGGTGATCGAGATCATCAACTTCGGCCTCCGCCACGGCCCGCCCGAGGTTATGGCCCGCGTCGCGGCGGGCGAGGATGTCGACCCGATGGAGTATTACATGCGCACCCATTGCCGCCTCGAAACCGGCGATCCGCGCTACGCATGGGTCAACAAACAGCTCTTCATCGGCATCGGCGGACGCCGCGCCACCCGCGTCGAAATCTCGGTCTACGAGCTGTCATGACCCCCGGCCCGGCAAATGCCCCCGGTTTCTGGCTCGACACGCCAGAGCACCGCGATTGGCTCGCCGAAGACGCACGCAAGCAGTTCGCCTTCTTCCGCACCGCCCTGCGCCCCGAAGGCGGCTTTCATACGCTGGAATGGAACGGCGCCCCCCGCCCCGACCCGCTGCAAGAGCTGCATTGCACCACCCGCATGATCCACAGCTACGCTCTGGCCGAGCTCTGCGGCGTGGGTGGTGCGGAAATGGTGGAGCACGGCATGCGCTACCTCGCCGAAGGCCACCGTGATGGCGAAGGCTGGGCCTGGGGCGTGGAGGGGCACACCCCGGTGGATCGCCGCCGCATGGGCTATGGCCACGTCTTTGTGCTGCTCGCCGCCTCATCGGCCCATCTCGCAGGCCACGAGGACGCTCCCGCGCTGATCGACGCCGCCACCGAAGTGCTTGAGCAGCACTTCTGGGAAGATGGCCCCGGCCTGATCGGCCCCGATTTCGGGCCAGACTGGCAACCGCTCGACGCCTATCGCGGCATGAACGCCAACATGCACGGGGCCGAGGCGCTGATGGCCGCCTTCGAGGCCACGGGGCGCGAGGACTATCTGGAGAAAGCGGGCAACATCCTGTGGTTTTTCCTTGGCCTGAAGGCCCCGGCCTACGGCTCTCGCATCCCCGAACACTATTTCACCGACTGGACGGTCGACGCCGAGCACGACGGCGACCCGATGTTCCGCCCCGCCGGCACCACCCCCGGCCACAGCCTCGAATTCGCCCGCCTGCTGCTCCAGCACTGGGATCTGGCAGGCCGGCCCGACAGTGGCGCGCCCGAAACCGCCCGCAAGCTGGTAGAGCGGGCGCTGGCCGATGGCTGGACCGAGGCGGGCGGGCTGCACTATACCGTCAGCCTTGGCGGCGCCCCCCTGCTGCGTGACCGCTACTGGTGGCCGGTGACAGAAGGGATCGGCGCGCTCGCCTCGCTCATCAAGCTGGAACGCCGGGAGGAGGATGAAATCTGGTATCGCAAGCTCTGGAGCTTCGCGGCAGAGCATTTCATCGACCATGAGCGCGGCGGCTGGTATCCCGGCCTCGATGCGGCGGGCCAGCCCACCGAAACCCAGTTCAAGGGCAAGCCCGACATCTACCACGCACTTCAGGCCACGCTCTACCCGCTGGCCCCGGGCCTCTCCCGGCAAGGCACCACCCTGCCCGCCCTCTGAGTGGCTGCCTCAAGCCACGCGGCGTCCGTGGCTCCAGACCGCGCGGATCACCGGCGTGTCGCCCAGCATGGTCACCCGCACCAAATCGGCCTTCAGCCCCGGCGCGATCCTGCCCCTGTCGGCCAGCCCGGTGGCGCGGGCCGGGGTGGCGGTGACGCAGGCGATGGCGCGGGGCAGATCGCCCCACAACCTCGCAAGACGGAAGGCTGAGGTCAGCAGGGCCGAGGGCACGTAATCGGACGAAATGATATCAAGCAAGTCGGCCTCGGCCAGCGCCTGCGCCGCCACGTTGCCCGAATGGGAACCACCCCGGATGAGGTTGGGCGCGCCCATCATCACCGCAATCCCGTGGGCCTTGCAGGCCTGCGCGGCCTCCTGCGTTGTCGGAAACTCCGCCAGCTGAATGCCATAGCCCGCCGAGGTCGCCACATGGGCCTCGGTGGTGTCGTCATGGCTGGCCAGCACCGCCCCAAATCGCCCCGCCGCCGCAACCGTGGCTGCCTCATGTTTCTCGCCATGGGCCGCGCGCAGCGCCCTGAGGTTGGCCACATGCTCCTCCCACTGCGCCTCGGTCAGGCTGCGCTTGCCCTTCACATAGGCCTTCAGCTTGCTCATATCGCGAAACTGCCGCTGCCCCGGCGTGTGATCCATAAGGCTGACAATGCCCACCCGATCCTCTGGGCCAAATGCCTCCAACTCCTCGGCCAGCGTGGCCGAGCAGACCTCGGCCCGAAGGTGCAGAAAATGGCTTATCCTCAGCGCCCCTGCACCGCGCAGCGCCATCAGCTCCGAGGCCAGCCCGCGGGCATAAGGCTCGTAGCCGCCGTGCTCGCTGGGCACGGAGCCCACGCGCATGGCGTCGAACACCGTGGTTATGCCAACGCTGGCCAATTCGCCGTCGTGGGCGAGGATGGCAGCGTCATGGGGCCAGTCCACACCGGGGCGGGGCTGGATATGGCGCTCAAGGTTGTCGGTGTGCAACTCAATCAGGCCGGGGATCAGCAAATCCCCACCCATATCCTCGCCCCGCACCGGGCCGGCAGCCACATCGACAATCTCGGCACCCTGCATCCGCACATGCCCCTCCACCACCTCGCCATCCAGCACGAGGCGAGCGTTTGTGAGCACGGTGTCTGCAGGGGCGGGCATATCCATCACGGGGTTGTCTCCTTGAAGTCGAGCGCGGCGAGGAGCTTGGCAACAGACTCCTCCAGCGGGCCGGAATTGTCGATGGTCGTCACATCGAGCCCGGCGGGAAGTGGCAGATCGGCGCGCGCCAGCCGCGCCTCGATCTGGGCGTTGGTCTCGCGGCCACGGGCCATGAGCCGGGCGCGCAGCGTGGCCTCACTGGCCGTGATGTGGAGCACACGCAGGCCCGGAAAGGCGGCGGCAGCGGCCTCCAGCATGGCACGCGAGCCGTTGAACAACACGCAATCACCCTGCGTCACGCGCTCTGCTGCCGCGCGCGGAATGCCGTAAGAGAGGCCATGGGCCGACCAGCTCAGCGCAAAGGCCCCCTCGGCGCGAAGCTGGCGAAAACTGTCTTCACTAACAGGTCGGTGATCCTCGCCCGCCCCCACCGCGCGGGTGACGACACGGCGCACAAGATAAATACCCGGGCGCGCGGCTTGGGCCGCCTCCATCAGCGTATCCTTGCCCGCACCGGATGGGCCAACAACGGCAAAGATGCGCCCGCTCATGCTGCCCTCGCCGGGGTAAAGCCGGTCACGTCAACCACCCGGTCGCAAACCCGGTCGCGCGCCTCCTCATCGTGGAAGATCCCCACAATCGCCGCGCCCCGCGCCTTGGCCTCCTCGATCAAGGTTAGCACCACCTCGCGGTTGGTGGCATCGAGCGAGGCGGTCGGCTCATCCAGAAGCAGCGCCGGAAACCCATGGGCAAAGCCACGCGCAATGTTCACCCGCTGCTGCTCGCCGCCCGAAAAAGTGGTGGGCGACAGCCCCCAAAGCGTGCGCGGAATGTTAAGCCGGGTCAGCAGCTCTTCGGCCCTCTCCAGGGCCTCATCGCCCGGACGGCCCAGAGCCAGCAACGGCTCGGACACCACCTCGCGGGTGGGCACCCGGGGCACAACGCGCAGGAACTGGCTGACATAGCCAAGCGTGTCCCGCCGTAGCGCAAGGATCTCACGCGGCTCGGCCCGCGCCACATCAGTGCCGCCCACCCGGATCGAGCCCGAAGCCGCAAGGTAATTGCCCCAGATCATCCGCATCAGCGTGGACTTGCCCGCCCCCGACTGCCCGGTCAGCGCCACGCATTCGCCCGGCGCGACAGAAAGCGAGGCCCCCCGCATCACCTCAATGCTTGCGCCGCCCTGATTGTGCAGGGTGAAGCTCTTGGAAACGTTCCTGATTTCAATCATGTCACACCTGCAAAACTGAGCTGACGAGCAGCTGGGTGTAGGGGTGCTGCGGGTCATCCAGCACCTGATCCGTCAGGCCGCTTTCCACCACCCGGCCCGATTTCATCACCATCAGGCGATGGGCCAAAAGGCGCACCACCGCGAGGTCATGGGTGACGATCAGCGCCGAAAGCCCCATTTCACGCACGAGCCCGCGCAACAGGTCGAGCAACCGCGCCTGCACGCTCACATCCAGCCCGCCGGTCGGCTCATCCATGAACACGAGGCGCGGGCCGGTCACGAGGTTGCGGGCGATCTGGAGGCGCTGCTGCATGCCGCCAGAGAAGGCACGCGGGCGGTCGTCTATCCGGTCTTCGGTGATCTCCACGCGCCCCAGCCAGTCAGTCGCCGTCTCGCGGATCTCGCCGTAATGCCGCGCGCCAACCGCCATCAGCCGCTCGCCCACATTGCCGCCCGCGCTCACGCTCATGCGCAGCCCGTCACGCGGGTTCTGATGCACAAAGGCCCAATCGGTGCGCGAAAGCATGCGTCGCTCAGGCTCGCTCATCCGCACCGTGTCACGCGGGCCTTCAGCGCGGGTATCAAAGGTGACGGAGCCTGTATCGGGCGTCAGATGCCCGGCGAGGCAGGAGAGCAACGTGGATTTGCCAGAGCCGGATTCTCCGACGATCCCCATGACTTCGCCGGGATACAGATCAAAGCTGACATCGGTGCAGCCGATGCGCGCACCATAGGTCTTGCGAATGTCGCGGACGGCGAGAAGGGGGGTCATGGTCTGGCGGTCCTTCTGGTGGCGGGCCTCGGAATGGGGGGCCAGCCCCCCGGGAATATTTGCAGCAAGAAAGTGGAACAGGTCATGCTGCGGCCTCCTGACGTGCGCTGCAATAATCGGTGTCGGAGCACACGAACATGCGGCTGCCCGCGTCATCGGTGATGATCTCGTCAAGATAGGTATCGGGCGCGCCGCAGAGGGCGCAGCTGTGGGGCGCCTTGCTGGCCTCGAAGGGGTGATCTTCAAAGTCGAGGCTGACAACCTGCGTGTAGGGCGGGATGGCATAGATGCGCTGCTCGCGGCCCGCGCCAAAAAGCTGGATCGCGGCCATCTCCAGTTTCGGGTTGTCGAACTTGGGGATGGGCGACGGGTCCATCACGTAGCGGCCCTCCACCTTCACCGGATAGGCATAGGCGGTGGCGATCTCGCCATGGCGGGCGATGTCCTCGTAGAGCTTCACATGCATCAGCCCGTAATCCTCCAGCGCATGCATTCGCCGGGTTTCGGTTTCGCGCGGCTCAAGGAAGCGCAGCGGCTCGGGGATCGGCACCTGGTAGACGAGGATCTGCCCCTCGGTCAGCGGCGTTTCCGGAATGCGATGGCGGGTCTGGATCACCGTCGCCTCCATGGTGCGCTCGGTGGTGTCCACCCCCGCCGTGCGCTCAAAGAACTTGCGGATGCTCACCGCGTTCGTCGTGTCATCCGCGCCCTGGTCGATCACCTTGAAGCAATCTTCCGGCGTCAGGCAGGCCGCGCTCACCTGCACCCCGCCGGTGCCCCAGCCATAGGGCATGGGCATTTCGCGGCTGGCAAAGGGCACCTGATAGCCGGGCACCGCCACCCCCTTGAGGATCGCCCGGCGGATCATCCGCTTGGTCTCTTCATCGAGATAGGCAAAGTTGTACTCGTTCATCAGGGCCTCCCTTGCTCGCTCTGCCCCACGCGGGCTATATCCCCCTCATGGAGCCTGTTCACATCACCCTGCTCGCCCTGTTCGGCACCGGTCTTGTGCTGATCCTCGTGGTGCTGCTGAAGCCCCGCAAGGACCGCACCTATCGTGACACCCGCAACCTCGATACCACCTCCCATCTGACAGATGGCGGCAGCACCGGCGGCGGGGTCTGAGACTATGCCCGCCAACAACCCCCGCCTCCGGCTCCGCCTCTTCGCCCTCATCGCGCTCTTCGCCGCGCTCGCCGTGGGCGTCGGCCTGCCGCTGTTCCTCAAGGCGCAGGGCGGCACCGTGGCCGATCCGGAGGGGCTGCGGTCGATGCAGTTCACCATCCTCGGCGGAGGCATCGGGCTGGCAATTGCGCTCTTCGTGATGAGCTTTTTCAGCAAGAAGGGGTGAGCCCGGCTCATTCTGCCGCCTCCTTGTGGCGCGCCGCCTGCGCCTCGGCCCGCAACCGGCGGACAAGTTCCAACTCAGACTGAAAGTCGACGTAATGGGGCAGCTTGATGTGCTCCAAGAAGCCCGTGGCCTGAATGTTGTCGCTGTGGGCAATCACAAATTCCTCGTCCTGCGCCGGTGCGCCGAGGTTGTCCTCGCCCAATTCCTCCCAACGCAGTGCCCGGTCCACCAGCGCCATCGAAATCGCCTTGCGCTCGGTCTGGCCAAACACCAGCCCGTAGCCGCGGGTAAATTGCGGCGGCTCAGTCTTGCTACCGGTGAACTGGTTCACCGTTTCGCACTCCGTCAGCACCACCTCGCCGATCTCCACCGCAAACCCCAACTCGGGGATCTCCATTTCCACCGGCACCGCACCAATGCGCAGCTCGCCCACAAACGGGTGGTTGCGCCCGTAGCCGCGCTGGGTGGAATAGGCCATCGACAGCACAAAGCCCTCATCGCCCCGCGTCAGCGCCTGAAGCCGCAGCGGGCGCCCGGCCGGAAACTCCAGCGGTGCGCGGGTGAGATCCGGCGGGCACTCATCGCTTGCCGTCTCCTGCTGGATCAGCCCGTCACGCCCCAACATCTCGGTCACGCGCGGCATCGGGGCCTCGCTGGCTTCCCCCTCGCGCGCTACCGGCGGTTCGCCCTCGGCGGCCAGCGCAAAGTCGATCAGCCGATGGGTATAGTCGAAGGTCGGCCCCAGCACCTGCCCGCCCGGCGCATCCTTGAAGGTGGCTGAGATGCGCCGGTCACAGGCCATCTCGCCCGTCTCCACCGGCTCGGCTGAGCCAAAACGCGGCAGGGTGGTGCGATAGGCGCGGATCAGGAAGATGGCCTCGATCAGATCACCCCGCGCCTGCTTGATCGCCAGCGCAGCAAGGTCCGGGTCATAAAGCGAGCCCTCGGCCATCACCCGGTTCACCGCCAGCGCCATCTGCTCGCGGATCTGCGCCACGCTCAATTCGGGTACCGCCAGATCGCCGCGCCGCTCCTCGGCCAGCCACTCATGCGCCGCATCAATCGCCCGCTCGCCACCCTTCACCGCAACATACATCGCCCTAGCCCTCCACCCGGGTGCTGCGGGGCAGGCCAGCAAGGCGGCTCCCGGCGCAAAGAATAAAATCCAGCCCCAGCGGAAACAGCGCCCGGTTGGCGCGGTGGGCCTCCGGGTCGGGCAGGGTCAGCCGGGCCTCTGTTTCAATCCCCGGCCCGGTGAGCCTTGCGCCCTCATTGGCCAGCTGCTCGACCTCAACAATCAGCGTGGCCGAACGATCAGGATACTCCGCCGTGCCCTTGGCGAAGCCATCGAGCGGCGCGAGGGCCGCCCAGCCACCCAGCGCAAACATCGCCGCATGGCGCGCCACCACCGGGGCGCCGGTGTGGAAGGCGAGCCATTGGCGCAGCGCCGGGCTGTCCACGTCCTCGGCCAAAAACACAGGCGTCGTGCCATCAACCAGCGTGAGCACCACCACCGAACCCGCCACCGACAGGCCCGGGGCCTGCGCGCCCGCCACGGTCTCGATCCGTCCGGGCCGGGCCATCGCCTCCAGCACGGCGCGGAAGGCGCGGCTGGCCTCGGCAGGCGCATCGGCAAATCCGCCATCCAGCGCGTTCATGCGTCCTCCCCCCGGACCAGCGTGAAAAATTCAACCTTCGTGGCCGCCGCCCGGGCCGCACGCGCCTTGCGCGCCTCCGCCCGGGCCGCGGCCAGCGGGGCCAGAACATGGCGCCTGACATCGCCCGCCCGCCCCGTTTGCATCAGCGCGTCACAAAGCGCCGCCCGCTCGGCATGGGCCTTGTCGCGGCCCTGCACATAGGCATGGCCCACCTCGCCGCTCTCCAGCTTCAGCGCGCAGCGTGTGACCGTGATTTCACCGAGGTTGAACGCCGCGCCAGTGCCGCCCATCCGGCCCGGCACCATCACCCCGCCCACCTCCGGGCGGCGCAGCCAGTTAAAGCCCGGCAGCGCGCCGAGCCGCTCCACCGCATCTGCCAGCGCCCCCGGTTTCGCGGTCGCCAGAGTGCCCATCCATGCCTTGCGTTCATCGCTCATGAGACAACTTGCCGATTTGTCTAGGAATCTATACAACTAGACAAATCATAGGCCCGAGTCGCCCAGCGCGTCCAGTGCCGTTTCATGAAGTTTCGGTAACACCATGGCCCGCACCCCCGCACGAACCCCCGTCTGGAAGTCCATCGCCGCCACGCTTGAAGGCGAGATCGCCCAAGGCCTCTACCGCGCGGGTGACAAGCTGCCCACCGAGGCTGCCCTGTCCGCGCGCTTCGGGGTCAACCGGCACACGGTGCGCCACGCGCTGGCCTCGCTGGCCGAGGCGGGCGTGGTGCGCTCCCGGCGCGGGGCCGGGGTGTTTGTCGAGGCTCCGCCTACCGAATATCCCATCGGCCGCCGCGTGCGCTTTCACCAAAACATCCGCGCCTCAGGCCGCCTGCCCGAGAAGCGCGTGCTACGGGTGGAAACGCGCCCCCCGACCAAGGCCGAGGCGGCGGCTCTGGGGCTGGAGCCGCAGGCGCAAGTGGTTGTTTACGAGGGGCTTTCGCTCTCGTCCGGCAACCCCATCGCCCATTTCACCTCCACCTTTCCCGCCGCCCGCTTCCCCGGCCTCGCCGATCAACTCGCTCAAACATCTTCCGTCACCGAAGCCCTGCGCCGCGAAGGCCTGTCTGATTACATCCGCGCCGAAACCCGCCTCACGGCAGAGCGCGCCAGCCCCACACAGGCCCTGCACCTCGGCCTGCGGGAAGGCGACCCGCTGCTCAAGACAACGGGCCTAAACCGAGACCTTGAGGGCCGCCCGGTGGAACATGGTGAAACCTGGTTTGCCGGAGATCGCGTGGTGCTGACGGTGGCCCATGACGACGGCTGAGGCCTAAGCGTATTTCTCCAAGAACGCCTCGGCCTTCATCCCGCGAAAATCGTCCAGCGCGGCCCGGATCGCCTCATGCGACCAATCCCACCACGCCAGTGCAATCAACCGCTCGGCCACCTCCTCGGGCTGGCGGCGGCGCAGCAGCCGCGCCGGATTGCCCGCGACGATCTCGTAAGGGGCCACATCCTTCGTCACAATCGCGCCCGCCGCCACCACCGCGCCGTGGCCCACCGTCACCTCGGGCTTGATCATCGCGCCATGGCCGATCCACGTGTCATGCCCAATGGTGGCCCGGCGTCCGCGGCGGGCCGAAAACCACCCAGCATCACGCTCGGCATCCTCCCAAAGGTCATCTGAGCGATACATGAAGTGATGCAGCGACGCACGGTCCAGCGGATGATCCGTCGCCCCCACCCGCACGAAGCTGGCGATATTGGCAAACTTGCCCACCGTCGCATTGGCGATGTCGCAATACCGGTCGCAATAGGAGTAATCCCCAAACTCCGACCATGCCACCCGGCTGCCCCGCTTCACCTCGCAGAAGCGGCCAAAACGAGAGCCCTCGATATCGCACTCCGGCTCGATGACCGGCGCATTTTCCCTCAGCATCAATCGCCCTTGATCAAGCGCCGCCGCAGCCAACCCGAGAGGCTGTCCATCGCCATCACCATCAGCACCACGAGAACGATGTAATAGGTCACCTCCTCCCAGTCCTTCTGGGTGATCATCGCCTGCGTCAGCAACAGGCCAATCCCGCCCCCGGTAATCGCCCCGATGATCGTGGCGCTGCGGGTGTTGGATTCAAGGTAATAGAGCACCTGACTCAGCAGCACCGGCGCCACCTGCGGGATCACCCCAAAACGATAGCGATGCAGCCGCGCCGCCCCGGTGCTGGCCACGCCTTCAATCTGCTTCTTGTCCACGTTCTCCAGCGCTTCAGAGAACATTTTGCCAAAGCTCCCGGTATCGGTGAGCAAAATGGCCAGGCTCCCGGTCAACGGCCCTGGCCCAAAGGCGCGGGAGAGCACAATCGTCCAAATCAGCCCGTCCACCCCGCGCAAAAAGTCAAACACCCGGCGGAAGGCAAAGCGCACGGCGGCCAGTGGGGCAAAGTTCTTCGCCGCGAGGAAGGCAATCGGCAGAGAGATCAGCGCCGCGCCGAAGGTGCCGAGGAAGGCCATCAACACCGTCTCAAACATCGCCCAAGCCACCGCCGCATGCATCCACATCGGGTTCTGCCAAAAGTCATGCCACGCGCCCGCAAGGTTGCCCCGCGCCGGGTCGATCTGCTCGCCAAACAAAATGCTGCCCAGCCCGTGCCCGTGATAGGGGCTATCGAGCGTGAAGAAGAACAGCTCCCACCCGCCAAAGTAACGGAAGGTTTCTGTGCGAGACCGGGTAAAGGTCAGCCGCGCGCCGGGCAACGTCACCTGAAGCCGCGAGTTAGAAACCGACACATAGTCAGGCAGCGGCTCCGACAGGTTCGTCACCACCCGCCGCCCATCAAGCCGCGCCTCAATGGTGCGCTCGCCCGGGATCACCAGTTCAACTGCATTACCGGGCAGGAAGCTGGCCACCCGGCCCCGGCCAAGGTCCACCACCGTCACCTCGCCCGCGCTGCTCACCCACTCAGGCCGCTCGCCCTCGGGGTAGGCCCCCTTGCGCTCGCCCTCCACCGCATAGCTCATCTCGCCATTGCGGTTGTCGCGCGTCACGTGGGTCTTGTAGCTCCACGTATCCCGCAACAGGATCTGCGCGTTTTCCGGGCGGGCGCGGTCGATCAGGCCGGGCACATCGAAGGCAAAGAAGATGTACACGAAGTACAGCAAGATCAGCCCCGGAACGGCGAAGGCCAGCAGCGTCTTGCGGTTCACGGAGGCCTCGGCCTCGGCGTAGCGTGCGGCGAGGTCCATCAATGCGCTCCCGGGCCAGACAGCTTGTGGCGGGCATAGCTGGACAACTGGTCAAAAAAGACAATCGTCAGAAACAGCAGGATGAAAATCGCCGCCGCCTCGTCAAATTTGCCCTGCCCCCAGCTCATCGCGTTCTTCAGCTCGTAGCCGATGCCGCCGGCGCCCACGAAGCCAAGGATGGCCGAGGCGCGAATGTTGATCTCAAAACGCAGCAGCGCATAACTCAGCCAGTTCGGCGCCACCTGCGGAATCACCCCCAGCCACATCCGCTGGGTCCACGTCGCCCCCACCGAAGAGAGCCCCTCAACCGGCTTCAGGTCGGCATTCTCCGCCACCTCGCTGAACAATTTGCCCAGCGCCCCGGCGGTATGAAACGCAATCGCAATCATCGCAGGCACCGGCCCGCCGCCGAGCACGAAGATCAGCATCAGCGCAATCACGATCTCGGGCACGGCGCGCATGATATCCATCGCGCGGCGAAACAGCGGGATGGCGCGGGGCCAGCGGGCAAGGCCACGGGTGGCAAGAAGCGAAAACACCATCGCACCCACCGCGCCCAGCAGGGTCGAGACGGCGGCGATGTTGATGGTCTCCACCAACGCGGGCAGGTAATTTAGCAGGTGTTCGGGCAGCAGGTTCAACCGCGGGATGGTATCGGCCACCACATCTGCCGGGAAGTCGAAGATATGCGGCAGCCCGCTCCAGAACCCGCCCGCATTGCGCTCATCGGCGAGCATGAAGCCAGACACCATGAGCAGCGCAAACACCGCCAGCGTGATCCCGCCATAGAGGCGGCGCTTCTGCACCAGCGCGAGATAATGCGCGCGGGTGGTCTCCAGCCCCTGAGGGCCATGCTGGGAGATATCTGCCATGGGGCTGCCTTGAAAAAGAGGTGGCCCCGCCCGGTGGTCGGGCGGGGCCTTCTGCGGCGGGGCCGCTTAGTTGCTCTTCGCCTGACGTGCGGCGACGATGCTTTCGTAGGCGGAGTGGTCGATCGGGTCGAAGCCAAGGCTCTCACCGGCGGAGATGTTGTAGGTGCACTCCTTGTCGGCCTCATACATGCCGTCGACCAGCGCGGTCATCTTGGCCTTCACTTCTTCGGGCAGCGCGGTGCGCAGCACGATCGGGCCTTCGGGGATCGGCTTGGAGCGCCAGATTTCAACCAGATCGTTCATGTCGACGAGGCCGGCATCCACCGCCTTGCGCAGCGCGCCGGAGTTGAAGCCGTCTTCCCATTCGCCCTGGCCGTCGGCCCAGGTCACACCGGCGTCGATGTCGCCGTTGTTGACGGCAACGATGGTCTGCTCGTGGCCGCCGGTGAATTTGACTTCACCGAAGTAGTCGCCCGATTCCATGGTGATGCCTTCACCGGCAGTCGGGATCTCGACCGAGGGGATCAAGTAGCCGGAAGTGGAGTTGGGGTCACCAAAGCCAAAGACCTTGCCCTGCATGTCTTCCAGCGAGGTCACGCCGCTGTCTTTGCGGGCAAAGCCGATGGAATGGTAGCCATAGGAGCCGTCGAGGTTGATCTTCACCAGCACCGGGGTCACGGCGTCCGGGTCTTGCAGGTGCACGCCAGCATAGGCCGAAGCGCCGAGCCAGGCCATGTCGAGCGTGCCTCCCAGCAGGCCCTGCATCACGCCGTTGTAGTCTGCCGGGGCAAAGAGCTTGACGGGCACGCCCAGCGCTTCTTCGGTGTAGTTCTTCAGGCACTCGTGGTTGTTCATCCGGTCCTGGGCGTTTTCGCCGCCAAGGATACCGATGTTGAACTCGGTGATGTCCTGCGCGGTGGCAGCGCCAGCGAGGGCCGTGGTGGCAAGGGCGGCAGCAATGAGGTGTTTCATCTGTCTCTCTCTTTTCCGGTTTGGTCGTGCCCCTTGTTCTTGCGGGGCGGTTTGGAAACTCAGGCGCTGATCGGAGGGCTTTCCATCTCGTCAGCGCGCGGGTGAGTGGCTCTGTCGGGCGTGGCCGCGTCGAGGCTTTCGATTTCGGTCGAGGTCGCCGCCTCGCTGAAGCTTGCGTCAGCGCCATAGATCTCGCGGGCCATGTCGGTGGTGAGCTGCTCGGGCAGCCCGTCAAACACGATGCGGCCATCGCGCATGCCAATCACCCGGTCGCAGTAGCGCCGCGCGGTGTCGAGCGTGTGTAGGTTGGCGATCACCGTGCGGCCGTCTTCCTCATGGATCCGGCGCAGCGATTGCATCACCACTTGGGCATTCATCGGGTCGAGCGAGGCGATGGGCTCGTCGGCAAGGATGATCTTCGGATCCTGCATCAGCGCCCGGGCGATGGCCACGCGCTGCTGCTGTCCGCCGCTCAGGGCTTCGGCCCGCTTGGGGGCCTGTTCGGCAATGCCGAGGCGGTCGAGAATGTCGATGGCGCGGTGAATATCGGCCTGCGGATAGAGGTTGAACAGGGTCGAGAACGTGGAGCGGCGGCCAAGCGTGCCATGCAGCACGTTGGACACCACATCCATCCGCGGCACGAGGTTGAACTGCTGAAAGATCATCGCGCAATCGGCCTGCCAGGCCCGGCGGGCTGCGCCCCTCAGGCTGGTCACATCGCGCCCCTCAAAGGCAACCGACCCGTCCGATGCGTCCGTCAGCCGGTTGAGCATGCGCAAAAGCGTCGATTTGCCCGCGCCGGAGCGGCCAATGATCCCGATCATCATCGGCTTGTCGACGCTGAAGCTGGCAGCATTCACGGCCGTATTGGCGCCAAAGCGCCGTGTCAGCTTGTCGATGACGAGCATGCAGTCCCCCGAAACAGTCGGGGGCAGGTAGCAGGCTGGCGACGAAGCCTGTGTGACGGTCTTGTTAAGGTTTTATGACGCGCGGTTCAGGGCGCAGGTCCAATGTGGCCGGCGCGGTTGGCCGCGGGCCTTATATGGCCGACGCGGGTGGGCGCAGGCTTACGCGCTGCGCGCGAAGGGAACGGGAATTCGGCTGGCCTCGCTTTCGTCGATCTCTTCATATGCTGCGGCTGCTGGTGGCGCCTCCGGCGCAGAAGACGGGCTTCGCCCGGTGGCCCCTTCGGGGCGGCTTACGGTGGCCGCGCCTTGCGGCGCGGCGGCGTCGCTCGTGCGAAAGCGTGCGGAAAGATCAAAGAGGGTGCGGGCTTCCTCGGTCAGCAGTTGGCTGGAGGCGGCGGATTCTTCGAACATGGCCGCGTTATCCTGCGTGGCCTGATCCAGTTGGGCGACAGCAAGGCTGATTTCGCGCACCCCGGACGACTGTTCGTTGGCAGCCCCTGCAATGGCCGTGATCTGCTCTGAGACGTCGCTCACCAGATCAAGGATACCATTGAGCGCGTCACCCGCTTCGCCAACCTGGGCGACACCGCGGGTGATCCGATCCCGCGTGGCATTGATGAGATCGTTGATTTCCTTTGCGGCATCCGACGAGCGATGAGCGAGCGAGCGCACCTCCATGGCGACCACGGCAAAGCCCCGGCCCTGTTCTCCCGCGCGTGCGGCCTCAACGCCCGCATTCAAGGCGAGCAGGTTGGTCTGAAAGGCGATGTCATCGATCAGATCGACAATCTTGGAGATCGCCGCAGAGGAGGCTTCCACTTCGGTCATGGTTTCCACCGCGCCATGCACCGTGCTCTGGCTGGTTCTGGTGTTGTCGCGGGTGATCTGCATTATCCTGTCAGCCTCGCGGGCGCGCTCGGCGGTGGAGCCGGCGCTTTCGCTCAACTGGGCGACGGCGGCGCTGGTCTCTTCCAGCGTGGCGGCGCTGTTTTCAGTCCGGCGGGCAAGATCCTTGGCGGCGGTGCTGATATCCTGCGACGTCGTGTTAACGATCCCGGCGCTCGCCGTGAGCGCGGTGATGAGCTCTGCAAGGGTCTCCACCGCGGCGTTGAAGTTGCGGCGCAGGCTCTCGTAGGTGCCGGCAAACTCGGTGTCGATCGTCACCGTCAGGTCGCCTGCGGCAAGCTGGTCGAGCGCGGTCGCCAACCGGTCAACCACCTGCTGCTGCTCGGCGGCCCGGGCCTGGCGCTCCTCTTCGGCGGCGGCTCGAATCTTCTCTCGTTCCTCGGCTTCGGCGGCTTCGCGGGCGCGGGCCTCTTCCTCGCGCTGGCGCTCCGCCGCGCGGGTTTCTTCTTCACGTGCCCGCTCTCGCGCCTCTTCTTCTCGCTGGCGCTGGCGCTCTTCGGCTGCCCGCGCCTCCTCGGCCGCCTGCATGGTCTGGCGTTCGATCATGCCGTCCCGGAACACCTTGAGCGCCAAGGCCATGCGGCCGATTTCACCGCCTGTCTTGTCAAAGCCTTCAACCGGCCCGAGATCCCCACGCGAAAGCCGCTCCGTGGCCTGAGTGACGCGCGCCATTGGTCGCAAAATCAGCCACCATGTAAACACGGGGGCCGCCAGCAGCAGGATGAGGCTGGCTAGGGCGATGGTGCTGAACTGGCCGCGCGCAGTGTCAGCACGCGTCAAAATGCCTTCGCTGCCTGTCACCACGGCCGAAACCGCCTGTGCAGCATTGCCGCGTGCAGTGTCGACGATGCGGGCAATCGCCTCTCCCGAGGCGTTTGAACGTGCGGAAGCCTCGGACTGGGCTTCAAGCATCCGACGACGGGCTTGCACCACCCCGTTGTCGGTTTCCACGATGGCATGGATGTCATCGAGGATTTCCGCAAGCGATTCCGGCAACTCCCGGCCGGTAAGCACGTCATCGAGATGGAGCAACGCCCCATCAACGGCACTCTGTGCCCCGGCGGCTGCATTGGCGTCCTGCGCGGCAACGCCGAGCAGGGCCTTGGCCAGTACTGCCTTAATCGAACTGTCAATTTCCGCAGCATCGCGCATCCGATTCACCTGAACATCAAGCAGGGTGCGGATCGCCGCCTCATTGCCGGTCGCAGCCTCCTCGGCCTCAACAGCCAGCTCAAAACTCACGTCGTCGATCGCGCTACTCAAGGCCACCGCAGTCGCCTGCCGCAAAGCCAAGACCTCTTGCCGCAAGTCCGCCCGTTGATAGTCCTTCTGTTCCTGCCGCTCCCGAAAGAACTGACCGGCGGCGGTGATCTGCGCCATGTGGTCGCTCGCCACCGCATCGTCCGGCAGGCTCAAGGTAGCGGCCTCCAACTCGGCCAGGCTGGCAGCTGCGAGGTCTCCAAGGATCACTTCAACAAACATGTCGGGCTCGTCCGCCAGCACGAGGGTGAGACCGCTCAACAGGTTGATCTCCGCGCGCACCCTCATCAGGGCCGTCATCCGCTTGAACTCATCATTCACCAGTGCATTCAGGGTCGAGGTCACGGTTTCAACGGTCTCTTCCCCGCCGATCTGCAGCTCGAAGTAGGCGTCATCGGCCAAACCCACCAGCTCGCCGTTTGCGTCTTCCGACAGCGCCACGAAGCCCGAAACCATCTCTCGCACCCTCGCCCGCTCGCGCATGCTGCGCTCCAGTGATCGGATCATTGCGGCATTGGCGATATCGAGGTCGGCCAGCAGCGGGTCAATCTCGGCTTCGGCGTCTGCGGAGAGGTGCTGCGCCGCGGCCTTCAGGGTGCCCACACGCTCTTGCAACCGGGCTGCCGCCTGCTCAAGTGCCTCCGGGTCCTCGGCGAGGAGCACATCGGTCATCGCGCCCTGAACCGCCCCCGTGCTGGCCGTCACCTCCACGCTGGCTTCGATACCGGGCAGGTTCTCGTCAATAAAAACACGCAACGCGTCGGAGAGCGCCCCGAACACGAGCAGGCCAATCACCAGCGCCGCCGAGGTCATGGCACCCAACGCCAGCAGGATAACGGCGAATTTGGCGGCGATGCTGCCGGTGAGGGCTTTGATGCGTGTCACGCTGTGTCTCCTTGGCTTGGGTGGGCGATGCGCCGTGGTTGAGAGGTCAAAAGCCGCCCTCACGCGCAAAACGTCAGGGCAGCTCGTCGTTCTGGCTGGTGCGCGGTCAGGAGCCGCCGCCGCTGACCACGGTTTCAAACCCGCCGTCACCGGTGATCCGGGTGAGGAAAACCGTGTCGAGGCCCTGATTGTCGCCCTCGCCGAAGTCAAAGCCGAGGCCGCCAAGGTCGAAACTGCCAAGCCCGGCCAGCGCCGCAAGATAGCTCTCTCGGGTCAAGTCCTTGCCCGCGGCCTCCAGCGCACGCAGCGCCACCCGGCCTGTCAGGTACCCTTCCAGCGTCACGAAGCCGGGCTCTGCCTCAGGGTTCGCGGCAGCCATCGCGGCCTGATACTCGGCAACGATGGGCAGCGAGTCGTCCCACGGGAAGGGCACCACCTGGCTGATGATCACGCCTTCGCCCGCCTCGCCCAGCTCCCGGGCCAGCGCCTCGGAGCCGACGAAGGAGATGTTCACGAAGGTCGGCTCAAACTTCAGCTTCTTCGACAGCTTGATGAACTCGGCAATCGGCTTGTAGGCGCCCACCATCACCACGGCATCGGGCTTGGCCTTGCGGATATCGAGCAGCGCGGTTTTCACCGCGACGGTGTTTCGGGTGTAAGTGCCTGTTGCCGCAAGGCTCATGCCCCGCTTCTCCAGCGCCGCCGTTACCCCCTTCAGGCCAACCCGGCCAAAGCCATCGTCCTGATAGAGCAGCGCGATGTTTTCCATGCCTTGCTCATCCACCAGATAGGCGATCCAGGCTTCCGTTTCTGCCCCGTATGTTGCCCGCACATTGACCACGTTGGTCAGTTCCGGGGCTCTGAGAAAGCCCGCTCCGGTGAAGGGGCCGATGTAGGGCAGCTGTGCAGCAGTCGCCTCGGGCTGGGTGGCCAGCGCGGTGGGCGTGCCGACCGCGCCGATGAGGCCGATATGCGCCGCGCCTTCGATCACGTCGAGCACATGGGCCACCGAACGATCCGGCTCGTAGCCATCGTCACGACTGTCCAGCGTAACCTTGCGGCCATGCACGCCGCCTGCGCGATTCGCCTCTTCGAAGGCCGCCGCGATCCCATCGCGCATGCCCTGCCCCAGCGCCGCTGCCGGCCCTTCCATCGCGGCCACCTGGGCGAAGTGAACGGAATCGGGCTCCACCCCATCCTTGGCGGCAAGGGGGGCGGACGTCATCAGGGCAACAAGCGGGGCGGCGAGGGCAAGCAAGCGTCTCATCAAACTCTCCAGAAAGGGGTTGGGCTTGCCTGCCCCTACCATCCGGCGGCTTAAGGAAAGGTTCACAGCCAAGCTAAAACCCCGGCGACTTGCCTCCAAAGCGCAGCCGCGCTACCTCTTTCGCAGGGCAGGCTGCTGCCTAGGCGTCGCTGTGCCCCTCCGGGCAAGCTGAAAGCAGCCCTTCACATCCCGCGTGCCCTGCCTCACCAGCGCCGCGTCGTAAGCCAGCGACCACGACAGCCTGACCGGCGCGCCCGAGGATATGTCATGCCGAAACCCTCCGTTCCGCTCTCCGTGCCGGATATCTCGGCCTTTGCCCGTGCCCTTGCCCGCCAGCTCGATGCGCCCCCCGGCCACCAGAGCCTGCTCAACATGCTGGCGCGCGCTGCGGGCTTTAGGAACTACCAGCACCTGAACGCCGCCAACACCGCCCGAGCCCGGCTTGAAGAGCCGCCCCGGCCCCCCGCCGACCATCGTCAGGTTGAACGCGCGATGGCGCAGTGGGACGAGGCCGCCCGCCTGCGCCAGTGGCCCGCGCGCCGCGCCGTGCAAGAGCTCTGCCTCTGGGCGCTCTGGGCACGGCTCCCCGCCGGGGTAACCCTGCACGAACGCGATGTGAACGGCGCGCTGAATCTCGCGCATTGCTTCGACGATGCCGCCATCCTGCGGCGTTCGCTCATCGGCATGGGCCTGCTTGCCCGCAACGCAGACGGCACCGATTATCGCCGCTTAGAGAAAGCCCCGCCCCCCGAAGCCCGAGCGCTGATCGGCCACCTCTCGGCCCGGCTGGCGGCATGAACCCCCATAGCGGCGCGTGTCTCTGCGGTGCCATCAGCTTTACCGTGGATGGCCCCCTGCCCGCCCCGACCGCCTGCCACTGCAGTCGCTGCAGCAAGCTCTCGGGCCACTATGAGGCCTCCACCGATGTGCCCAAGGCCGCGCTGCGCGTCACCGGCACGCCCAGTTGGTTCGCCTCCTCCGCCAAAGCCCGCCGCGGCTTCTGCCCCACCTGCGGTGCCACCCTGTTCTTCGACCCGCTGCACCACGCGTGGATCGGAGTCAGCATGGGGGCTTTCGAGGGGCCAACGGGCACGCGGCTGGCCCGGCACATCTTCACCGGCGCGAAGGGCGACTACTATGACATCGCCGACGGGCTGCCCCAAAACCGCGAATAGCGGTTGCAGGCGGGCGCAGCAGGGCCGACAAACGCCGCAGATGTCAGACGATCCCACATCCGAGGCCCCGCCCCGCCGCAAAATCATCGACGGCGGCTTTCTGGTGCTGCTCGCCGTCACCCTTCTGGCGGGCGGGCTGGTGGCGTCAAAATACGGCGCGGCCCATGCGCTGGCGACGGCGGTGGGCGCGCTGGGGTTCCTCGCGGTGCTGCTGCCCAAGGTCGGCGCCGGGCTCTTCGTCGCCGCCGCAGTCCCCCTTCTGCTCCCGCGTGAGAAGGTCTCGGCCCTCATCGGGCAGGAAAGCGGCTGGCGCGGGCTCTTGCTGGCCTCTGCGGCGGGGGCCCTGCTGCCGGGCGGACCGGGGATGACCTATCCCCTCGCCGCCGCCCTCTTTGCCGCCGGGGCTGATATCGGGGCCACACTGGCCTTCATCACCGGCTGGTCCCTGCTGTCGCTCAACCGCACCCTGATCTGGGAGCTGTCCTTTCTCGACTGGCACCTCGTCGGCCTGCGCGTGCTGCTCTGCCTGCCCGCCCCACTCGTGGTGGGCCTCGCCGCACGCGCCGTCCTCGGCAGACGCGCAAGGCAGCGCCCATGAATATCCTCATCGGCACCATCCTGCTCTGGGCCCTCGTCGCGCTCACATGGGTCAAGCTCGCCTCCCCGGCCCGCCGCCGCACGGCGCTCACGGCCACCGCAAACCTCGCCGCCTTCACCCTGCCCCGGCTCTTCGTGGCGATGATCGGCGCGGCCCTGCTGGCCGAGCTGATGCCCGCCGACCGGATCGAACAGCTCTTCGGCCGCGACGCAGGCCTCCGCGCCCTGCTGCTCGCCGCCCTGCTCGGCCCGATCACCCCCGGCGGCGCCTTCGTCAGCTTCGCGCTGGCCGCCGCGGCGCTGAAAGTCGGCGCAACCCCAGCCGCCGCGCTTACCTATGTGACCTCATGGAGCCTCTTCTCGCTGACCAAGCTGCTGGCCTATGAGATGCCCTTCATGGGCGCACGCACCATGGCGCAGCGGCTGGCGCTCTCCCTGCCCATCCCGCTCGTCGTCGGGGCCATCGCCAGCCTGTTCTGAGGCGCCCCGCCGCCCCTCGCACAGGCCCGGCTTGATTGCACCGCCCCACCTGCTAAAACCCCGCGACCCCGGGAGGAGACCATAGGCATGACACATCCCCACGTTCTCATCGCAGGCGGCGGCATCGGCGGGCTGGCCACAGCGCTGACCCTGCACCAGATCGGCGTGCCCTGCACCGTCTTCGAAAGCTCCCGCGAGCTGAAGCCGCTGGGCGTGGGCATCAACCTTCAGCCCAACGCAGTGCGCGAACTCTACGATCTGGGCATCGGCGCAGAGCAGCTCGATACAGTCGGCCTGCCCGCGCGCGAATGGGCCCTTGTCGGGATGAACGGCAACGATATCTACGCCGAACCGCGCGGCACCGACGCTGGCTACCACTGGCCGCAATACGCCGCCCACCGGGGTGGCTTCCACATGCTGCTGGCCAACACCTTCATGGCCCGCGCCGGGGCAGAGGCGCTGCAAACCGGCACCCGCGTCACCGGCTACACCCGCACCGAAAACGGCGTGACCGCCCAGCTCGAACATGTCGATAACACCACTTCCGAAGCCACCGGCACGCTGTTGATCGGGGCCGATGGCATCCACTCCGCGATCCGCGCGCAAATGCACCCCGAACAGCCCTCGATCCACTGGGGCGGCGCGCTGATGTGGCGCGGCACCACGCTGGCCAAACCCATCCGCACCGGCTCCTCCTTCATCGGGCTCGGCACGCACCGACAGCGCATGGTGATCTACCCGATCTCCCACCCCGATCCCAAAACCGGCCTCGCCCTCGTCAACTGGATCGCCGAAGTCACCTTCGACGAGGCCGAGGCGCGCAAATCCGGCTGGTTCCGCCCCGCGCCCATCTCCGACTTCCTCCACCACTTCGAAGACTGGCGCTACGACTGGCTCGATGTGCCCGCCCTCATCTCCGGTGCCGACACCGCCTATGAAAACCCCATGATCGACCGTGACCCGGTGGAAACATGGGTCGATGGCCCGGTGGCGCTAATGGGCGACGCCGCCCACGCCATGTATCCCACCGGCTCCAACGGTGCATCGCAAGCCGTGGTCGACGCCCGCGAGATCGGCGCGGCGATGCTGGAGCACGGCGTCACACCGCAGGCGCTTGCGGCCTATAACGCCAAGCTCTGCGGCCCAATCTCCGAGGTGATCCTGCGCAACCGTGGCGCCGGGCCCTTCGGCCTGCTGAACATGGTGAACGACCGCTGCGGTGGCACCTTCGATGATATCGACACGGTGATCCCACCCGCAGAGCGCGCCGAGTTCATGGCCCGCTACCAATCCGCCGCCGGTTTCGCCCGCGACGCGCTCAACGCCGCGCCGCCCACCATCGCGCCCGGGGCCCGTCTCCCGGCCTGAAGCAAAAAATCGACAATCCGGGTTTGCACGATACTTCAGGGCACCATCGTTGATCGGCCTCGGCCAGCCTGCTAGCCTTTCTCAAAATCCGGGCCCCTCATGACCACGCAATGAACATCGCACAGGAAACCCTTTCCGACCGGGCCCACGCCTTGCTGCGGGGAGATATCGTCTCGGGCCGCCTCGCGCCCGAAACCCGCCTGCGCATCGCTCAGCTCTCCAAAAGCTACAATATCGGCGCAAGCCCCCTGCGCGAGGCGCTCTCCAAGCTCTCGTCAGAGTTCCTCGTCATCTTCGAGCCCCAGCGCGGATTCTCCGTCGCCCCTGTCTCCGCCGACGAATTGCGCGACATTTCCCGCGTCCGCTGCGAGCTGGAAAGCGAGGCCCTGCACCGCGCGATCATGGCCGGCGATGAAGCCTGGGAAGCTGGGATCGTCTCGGCCAATTACGCCCTGAGCAAAGCCGACGCCCGCCGAAAATCCGGCGGCGAGGCGGATGCCCCGGATTGGGAAGACAAGAACCGCGCCTTCCACGAGGCCCTCGTCGCCGCCTGCGACAGTGTCTGGCTCAAACGCCTTCGCGGGCTGATCTACTACCAGCACGAACGCTACAGGCGCATCTCCCTGATCAACCCCGACCCGGCCCGCGACATTCAGGGCGAACACGCCGCCATCATGGAAGCCGCCCTCGCCCGCAACGTCCCCGAGGCCATCCGCCTGTCAAAGGCCCATATCGACCAAACAACCCAAGCCGTTCTCAGGGTCATCGACCCATAAGGCCCCCGGCCCCGTAGGGTGGGCAATCTGCCCACCACCCCGGCCGACGCGCGCAACAAAGAGGCCCCTCACCGAGCGCAGCGGGGCACCCCAGCGAACGGCCTCAAAGATATTTCTTGAATCCCAAATGGCTGGCCACAAATCCCAGCCCTTCGTAAAACCGCCGCGAGTCCACCCGCTCGGCGTTCATCGTCAGCTGCACAAGGCTGCACCCCGCCACCCGCGCCCGCGCCTCCACATCGGCAAACATCAGCGCGCCAATCCCCGAACCGCGCAGCGCACTCGATACCCGAACGCTCTCCACCTGCGCGCGCCGCGCCGCCGCCAGCGACAGGCCGGAAATGAAGGTCAGCTGATAGGTCGCCACCACCTCGCCATCGCGCTCGCCCACGATCACCCGGTTCGCGCCTTCTTCGGCCATCGCATCGAATGCAGCGTAGTAGCGGCCAAGGTCTTCGCTCTCGCGGCCCTTGCCCAGCATGTCATCGGCCAGCATCGCCACCACCGCCGGCACATCCTCACGCCGCGCTTCGCGAAAGCGCACCGTCATGCAGATACCCCGGCAACAGCCTCCATGAAGGCGCGGATCAACCCCGCGTCCTTAACCCCCTTCTCGCGCTCCACACCCGATGAGAGGTCCACCTGCCTTGCACCCGTGCGCGCCACCGCCTCGGCCACATTGCCCGCATGCAGCCCGCCCGCCAGCAGCCACGGCACCGGCCAGCGCCGCCCGGCGATCAGACGCCAGTCAAACGGCAAACCATTGCCGCCCGGCAGCTCGTCACCCGGCGCAGGCTTGGCATCCACCAGCAGCATGTCGGCCACTTGGCCATAGTCATCCAGCGCCGGCAAGTCGGCCTCTCCGGCCACGCCCACGGCCTTCATCACCGGCAAACCGTAGCGTGCACGCACCTCTGCCACCCGCTCCGGGCTCTCCTTGCCATGCAGCTGGATGATATCCAGCGGCACCGCCTCCACGATCTCGTCCAGCAGATCGTCACCGGCATCCACCACCAGCCCCACCTTGGCCAGCCCCTCCGGCGCAGCCAGCGCCAACGCCCGCGCCTCGGCAGGGCTCACATAACGCGGCGATGGTGGAAAAAAGTTCAAACCGGCATAAGCCGCCCCGGCCTCCGCCACGACGCGCATCTCCTCCGGGCGCTTCAGCCCGCAGATCTTCACCCGAATGTCATGCATCTCAGCTTGCCTTGCGGTCGTCCAGCAGCGCCAGAACTTCGTCCTGCTCCTGCCCGGTCTCGCGCTTCACCGCATCCAGCTCCCGCTTGGCCCGGCGCGCCTCCTTGGCTTGCCGCGCCGCTTCCGCCCGGTGCTTGTGCTCGCGGAACCACTCCCAAACGAAGCCCACCAGAATGCCCAGCGCGATCATCGCAAAGAGCGAAATGAAGAGCGGCAGCGTAATCTGATAGGGCAGCCCCAGCAGATCGGCCAATTCGCCCGGCAACAGCTTGAGCGTCACCGGCTCGCGATTGGCAAGGGCAAGAGTGATGAGAACGATGGCGAGGAGGGCCAGAAAGCCCCAGCGGAGATAACGGATCATACGGCCAGGTTACTTGCCGTTCAGCCGGTCGCGCAAGAGCTTCCCGGTCTTGAAGAAGGGCACATGCTTCTCTTCCACGTCCACAGCCTCCCCGGTGCGCGGATTACGGCCCACCCGGGCATCGCGCTTCTTCACCGAAAACGCCCCGAACCCGCGCAACTCCACCCGGTCACCCTCGGCCATCGCGCCGATGATCTCTTCGAAGATGGTGTTCACGATCCGCTCCACGTCGCGCTGATAGAGGTGCGGATTCTCGTCAGCGACTTTCTGAATCAATTCCGATCGGATCATGCTTCCCCCCTAAAGGACGCTTGTTCGGCCACGTTTCCATGTCTGGCTTCTGGCTCGACTATAGGCACAAAAATCAGCGACCGAAACGGGGCGAATGCGTCATTTGATATCTTTTCCGCGCCCATGCTCCATTTTCCGCCTGAAAAACCAAGGCTTTGGCAGTGCAGAAAGCGCGCGCCGCCCGCGCCGCAGCGCAGCATCAGGCGAATCGGCAAGCGCTCAAAATCTCAGCTTCGCCCAGCCATAGGCGGCCACAACAAGCATCGCCCCGCCGCCAATCAGGTAGGGCAGCCGCAGCGCCAGCTCCCGGCCCAGCCCGGGCTCGGCCAGCGCCACCAGCGCCCCGCCCGCCAACGCGCCCAGCGGCATCATCCCCCAGCCGAAAAACCGATAAAGCGCGTTCACCCGCCCCAACAGAGCATCGGGGATAATCCGCTGCCGCCAGCTTACGGTGACGATGTTCCACAGCATCGCCGCCACCGCCTCCAGAAACAGCGCCGCCCCGGCCAGCGCGGGCGAGGCTCCAAGGCCAACCATGAAAAACGGCACCGGCATCAGGCAAAGCGCCAGCCGCAGCGTGCCCGTTGCCCCGAGGCGGGCAATCACCCGCGGGCCAAACATCCCGCCCAGCACCGCGCCCGCGGCCCCGACCGCAAGCAAAACCCCATGACCGGCGGCATTAAGCCCCAGAATTTCCTGGCTCAACAGCACCAGCACCGTCAGCCACATCATGTTCAAAAAGTTGATCAGCCCAAGCATCACCGCGAGCCGAAACAGCAGCGCCTTGCCCCGCAACCAGCGCCAGCCCTCCGCCAGTTCCTCGCGCATCCGCCGCCTCTCGGGCACCGCCCGGCGCGGCACCGAAATGGCCCACACCAACCACGCCGCCAGCGCAAAACTCACCGCATCCAGCAAGAAGGGCGCGGGCACTGCCCAGGCAATCAGCAGCCCCGCCAGCGGCGGCCCCACGAAATGCCCGGCCACCTGCTCGGCGCTCCAAAGCTGCCCATTGGCCGCCTCAAGGTCACCCGGCTCCACCACCGCAGGCAAAAAGGTCTGCGCGGCATTGTCCCGCACCACCTCCGCCGTGCCGAGCAAAAAGGTCAGCGCCGCCAGCGCCACAACCGGCATCGCCCCACCGCCCTCGGGCATCCTCAGCGCCAGCGCCACGATCCCGATGGTGAGCACCACCCGCAGCGCATCCGCCCGCACCATCAACGCCCGCCGGTCGCCCCGGTCCACCACCGCACCCGCCGGGATGGCAAACAGCATCCACGGCAGCGATCCGGCAAAGGGCACCAGCGCAATCAGCATCGGGTCCCGGGTGAGCAGGGTCGCCAGCCACGGCACAGCCAGTGCCGAAACCCCGTCGCCAAGGTTTGAAACCGAGGTGGCCGAAAACAGCAGGCGAAAATTCCGGTTACGCGCAAGCAACATGTTCGCAGCTATGCATATCCCCCAACCAAGCTCCACTCTTTTCCAAACCGCGTCAGGGTGCTACCAAAGCCCATCAATGGAGATTTGATGCACTGATGTTTCAGACGGCACCCCAAGGCGGTGCCACCCCGGGCCAAGCCCCACGCGCAACCCGCCAAGCTGCGGGCGCTGGTGCTATGGCCCCCTGAAATTCCACACCATCAAGGGATCAAACCATTGATACGACCCTACAATCCCGGCGTCGACGACGACGCCATCGTGCACATCTTCACCGAGGCCAGCCGCCTCGCCCATAGCTTTCTGGGAGAAGACTTCATCCTGAACGCCGCCGAAGACGTGCGCACCATCTACCTGCCCAACGCCCAAACCCACGTCTGGGACGAGGGCCGCGGCCCGCTCGGCTTCATCGCCCTTGTCGGCAGCGAAGTCGGCGGCTTCTTCATGGACCCGGCCCATCGCGGCAATGGTCATGGCCGGGCGCTGATGGACAACGCCCTGCACCGCGCCGGGCCGCTGGAGCTCGACGTGTTCCTGCGCAACGAAATCGGTCGCCGCTTCTACGCGCGCTACGGTTTCACATCGCTGGGCGAGCGCTTCGATGATCGCTTCGGCCAGCCGGTCCTCCGCCTGCGCTCACCGGGCTGATCGGCCCCATGGCGCCCGCCCCACCGGCGGGCGCCACCCTGTCGCATTTTCTTGCTGAAAATACTCCACCCTGCCCCTTCAACCCACACCACCGCCCAAGGCGGCGCGCACCCTCTGCCACGCAGGCGCGGGGGCGCGGGGTGGGCGGGCGGGAGCGCCCCCGCGCCGGTCCGCCTCAGAGCCGGCCGTTCAGCGGCTCCGGCAACCCGGGCTGGTCTTCCCCCCAGAACCACGCCCGCCACGCCGCCCCGGCCTCACTCGCGCCGCCAAACTCCGCGCTCTGCACCCTGTAATCACCGGGCACCACCTCTTCACTGCGCGCCGAGAAGGTGAACATCTCACTGAAATCCGGCCAGACCGGCCCGAGCCAGGCGAGATGCGCCAGGTAGCGCGGGAAATCGAGGTCAATCTCAATCCCCGCCTCCTCCCCCTCATGGCTCACATGCAGCATCGCCCCGTCATCACTGCGCTGGTCAATAGCCAACCAGTCACCATTGGGGGCCGTCATCACAGGAAAGCCCGCCGCCATGAACCCCCGGATCACCGCGAAGTGCGACCGCGTCTCTGCATCCATCGCCGGATCGTCGGGATAGACCTCAAGCCACCCCGCACGCCCCTGATGTGCCTGCCGAACCCCGTCCAGCGAAAACCGAAAACCGCCGGAGATTACATCGGGCCGATACCGCGCGCCCTCCGGATAGGTGCCGTCCGCGTAGGGCGTGTGCGACCACGACATGAATCTGTCAGGCGGCGTCACCGTGGTTTCCGCCCTCTGCCCGTAGGAGGTGGGCACATAATGCCCGCGCAACACCCAGGTCATCTCGATCCCGGCGGAGACCTCCCCCAACACTTCACGCACCCCTGGCGGCAGCGGTTCTCCAATCTCGGCCTCCAGCGCGGCGAGCTGCGCCGCCGTGGCAGGAGGTCCAATCGTCACGCGTGGGCGCGAGGCTGCATTATCCCAGCTGCCCTGCACCCGCCGCGCCATATCATCCGAGCGCAGCCGCTCCCCGAGCTCCAGCAAAAACCCTCTCAACACATGCGTCACACGCACCTCCCGCGCAAAAGAAAAGGGGCCGCAGAGTTTCCCCCGCGGCCCCCAATATCAGGTCAGGTTGCCCTGCGCTCAATCGTCTTGCTTGAGCGCGGCGCCCAGAATGTCGCCGAGCGAAGCACCGGAGTCCGACGAGCCATACTGCTCAACGGCTTCCTTCTCTTCGGCGATCTCGCGGGCCTTGATCGACAGGCCAAGACGGCGGGTCTTGCTGTCGACGTTGGTCACGCGCACGTCAACCTTGTCGCCCACGCCAAAGCGCTCAGGGCGCTGCTCGGCACGGTCGCGGCTAAGGTCGGAACGGCGGATGAAAGACTTCATGCCCTCGTATTCCACCTCGATGCCGCCATCCTCGATCGCGGTGACTTCCACGGTGATGATCTGGCCACGCTTCACGCCACCAACGGCCTCGGCAAACTTGTCACCGCCCAGCGCCTTGATGGAGAGCGAGATGCGCTCCTTCTCAACGTCGGTCTCGGTAACCACAGCCTGAACGATGTCGTTCTTGTGGTAGTTCTGAATCGCATCCTCGCCACGCTCGTCCCAGCTGATGTCGCTGAGGTGAACCATGCCGTCGATGTCGCCGGGCAGGCCGATGAACAGACCGAACTCGGTGATGTTCTTGACCTCGCCTTCCACTTCGGTGCCCTCGGGGTGCGTTTCTGCAAACACTTCCCACGGGTTGCGCATGGTCTGCTTGAGGCCAAGCGACACGCGACGCTTCGCGGTGTCGATCTCCAGCACCATGACTTCGACCTCTTGCGAGGTGGAGACGATCTTGCCGGGGTGCACGTTCTTCTTGGTCCAGCTCATCTCAGAGACGTGGACAAGACCTTCCACACCGGGCTCCAGCTCAACAAACGCACCATAGTCGGTGATGTTGGTCACGCGGCCGGTGTGCACCGAGTCGAGCGGGAACTTGGCTTCCACGGCATCCCACGGATCGTCCTGCAGCTGCTTCATGCCAAGGCTGATGCGGTGAGTCTCTTTGTTGATCTTGATGACCTGCACCTTGATCGTCTCACCGATGGAGAGGATCTCGCTCGGGTGGTTCACCCGGCGCCACGCCATGTCAGTCACGTGCAGCAGGCCGTCAACGCCGCCGAGGTCAACAAACGCACCGTATTCGGTGATGTTCTTGACCACGCCGTCCACGGTGTCGCCCTCGGTCAGCTTGCCGATGACTTCGGCACGCTGCTCGGCGCGGGACTCTTCGAGGATCGCGCGGCGCGACACAACGATGTTGCCACGGCGACGGTCCATCTTGAGAATCTGGAACGGCTGCTTGAGGCCCATCAGCGGGCCGGCATCGCGCACGGGGCGCACATCAACCTGGGAGCCGGGCAGGAAGGCCACGGCGCCGCCGAGATCGACGGTAAAGCCACCCTTCACGCGGCCAAAGATAGCGCCTTCAACGCGCTCTTCGTCGGCATAGGCCTTCTCCAGACGGTCCCAAGCCTCTTCGCGGCGGGCCTTGTCACGGGAGATGCTGGCCTCGCCCCGGGCGTTCTCGACGCGATCAAGGAACACCTCGACCTCATCGCCAACAGCAATCTCGGGAGCTTCGCCGGGGTTGGCAAATTCTTTCAGTTCAACGCGGCCTTCCATCTTGTAGCCAACGTCGATAATGGCCTGGCCCGCCTCGATGGCGATCACCTTGCCTTTGACAACAGAGCCCTCGTCAGGCGTGTCGATCTCGAAGCTTTCTGAGAGGAGGGCTTCGAATTCCTCCATGGATGCGTTTTGAGCCATGTGGCGCTTTTTTCCTTACGTTTCGGTTTCTGGCCGCGCGGTTGTCTCCGCCGGTCTTGGAGTTGGTCTCTGCCGCAAAGCACTGGCCCGGAAAACAACACAGGGCCGGAAGTTCCCGACCCTGCCCGAGTTTTCCGCCAGCAGCTCTGACGGCGGCTTGACGAAGGCGCGTTTAGCCGCTCAAACACCGCATGGCAAGGGGTTTCGCGGCTTTTCGGCGGTCCCGTGCCGCACTAGTGTCCCCCCATGCGCGCCCTCCTCGCCTCCCTTCTCCTCCTCGCGGCCTGCGCCGCGCCGCCCACCCTGCCCTCGGGCGAAAGCCCGCTGGCCATCAACCCGGCCCGTGCCGCGCAGATCGAGGCCGCGCCGCGCCTGACCGTGATGATCCCCGGCGCGCTGGCCTCGGTCGATATCTTCGCGCCCACCAATCCCTGGGCGGCGCGGGGCCATGCGCTCGCCTACTACCGTTTCCCGGGGATGGACGGGCTTCCGCTTGATCACGTGCTCTCCATCGAAGCGGCAGCAAAAGAAATCGCCCGCTTCGCCCGCCGCTACCCCGACAAGCAACTCACGCTGGTGGGCTACTCCGCGGGCGGGGCCATCGCGCTGGAGGCCGCCGCCCTGCTCGCGCCCCGCCCCGTCACCGTCGCTGCCATCTCGCCCTCACCCGAGCACGCGGGCGGGCTGCAAACCATTCTGCGCGGCGCGGGCGATGTGATCGCGGCGGCCACCCGCGCCGAGGCCTTCACCCGCAAGGCCATCTGGGACGAGTACTGGAAAACCCTGCTCTACGGCCGCAAAAACCGCGCCGACCCGCGCTTCACCGACCAGATCGAACCCCTCTCCGCAACACACGCCCCCCAAATCGCCAACCCAAGCCCCGCCCTCGTGCGGGCCCATTCCTCGGGCTTGCGCCGGTGGCGGCTGTCAGAGGAGGCAGACCTGAGCCACGCCCGCATCGGCTTCTTCTTCGGCATGGAAGATCCGGTCTTCTCCACCCGCCAAACCGACGGGCTCCGCCACCGCGCAGGCGGGGGCCGGCTCATCGGCTTTGCAAATGACGGGCATCTGCTGCTGCTGACGCGCAAAAGCCTCTTCGCCCATGTGCTGCGCTTCGTCGAAGAGGGTTAGCCGCGAAACTCCGCCAAACGCTTGATCCAAGCGTCCATGCTCTCGTCGGGCTTGCGGCCATAGGGCGAGCTGCCGCCCCATTCCGTCTCGTTCTGCGCCTGCTCCACCATCGAAAGCCAAACCTCCCGCGCCTTGGCCGGGCTGATCTCGGGCCGGATGCCATCGGTTTCGAGGGCAAGGCCCAGCATGTCTTCGGTGACATAGTTGTAACCCATCGCCCAGTCGTTGAAGGGCGTCGGCGCATCGGTATCCTCCGAGAGCAGAACCTCCACATCACGGTGTCGCGGGTCTTGCCGGATGCGCTCCATCAGCGCCAGCACAATCTCCCGGGGGCCGTGCAGTGCCTGAAAGAACTGCTCGCGCCCCCGCCACAAAAAGCCGGTAATCCCGGCCTGCCGGTTGAAGGTCAGCGCCTTCAGAAGAATATCGAGGTCGCTTTCGCCAAATTCTTCTTCAAGGGCGATCGAGCGGTACACAAGCTGGTGCATTCCAATCCTGTTCGTCTGGTAGGCCCGAGCCTGGGCAGGCACGAACCGATTCTCATGGCGCAAGCGCTTAAGAGTTTCCAAGTCGATGTAAAACGACAAGGCTGCCGCTGGCGCAAGATTGTTTTTAACATCTGGTGAACCGGCAAGGCTATGCGCCCCGTCCCGGGCAAGTCACTTGTTGTATAGTGGTTAATCCGGAGCGCCCTATGTCATTTGACATGTGCATAGGTTGTGCATTGCTTGTGCATAGGATGTTGCAAGGCGGAATCCCGCCTATCCAAAAACGCAACAGCAGCATTAACTTTGATTTTTTACTTAATTCTCAACTGGATGCACGCGCGCGCCCGGTCAAGGGCCTCGGCGATGCTAAGCTCCGTGGTATCCAGCAGCACAGCATCCTCCGCCGCCACCATCGGCGCCGCATCCCGCCCCGCATCCCGCGCGTCCCGCGCCTTCACATCGGCCAATACCTGCGCCCGTGTCACCTCGTGCCCATTGGCCTCCAGCTCCAGAAAACGGCGTTCGGCGCGGGCCTCGGCACTGGCAGTGACAAAGAGTTTCACCTCCGCATCCGGGCAGATGACGGTGCCAATATCACGCCCGTCCAGCACCGCGCCGCCCTCACGCCGGGCAAAATTGCGCTGGAATTCCAGCAGCTTCTCCCGCACCTCCGGCTCTGCCGCCACACGGCTCGCGGCCTGGGCCACCTCGGGCGTGCGCAGCGCATCTTCCGGGCTCAGGTCTTCGGGCGTCAACGCCTCCGCGGCCGCCACCGGCGCGGCACCGGCCAGCACCTTGGCCCCCACCGCGCGATAGAGCAGGCCGGTATCAAGATGGGCGAGGCCAAACTCGGCAGAGATGGCCTTCGAGATCGTCCCCTTCCCCGCCGCTGCGGGCCCGTCGATAGCTACGGTGATTTTCATGCGCCCCTCTTCGATGCATACGCGCGCCAGCTTAACGCTTCCTTTACCCTGCCCCAACAGGCCGGGTCACTTCACCTGCGTCGTCAGTTCCAGATCAGCTCCCAGCACCTGCCGCTGGCCCTCACCAATCTCGTAGTAATCGCCCTTGTCAGCGCAAAAGATATGCCCCTTTGTGGCAAGCCCCGTCGGCGCATCGAGCGTGCCCGCCATCACCGAGGTATTCACCCTCGGCCCGTCCCAAAACAGCTGGCTTCCACAGGTCGGGCAAAAGCCCCGGCGGGCGCTGTCGGAGGAGGCAAACCAACGTGGTTCTCCTGTGTTTTCAAGGGCTTCTCGCGGAACCGAGGTCGCCGCCACATGGTGCCCGGTGGTCTTGCGACACTGGCTACAGTGGCAGGCAATCACTGGTCTCCACGGCCCCTCAGAGGCATAGCGCACCGCACCGCAGTTGCACCGGCCCGTAAGCCTCAAGCCTCGGCCCTCTCCAGCCGCGCACCCAGCCCGCCCATCAGATCCATGAAGATCGGAAAGGAGGTGGCGATCGGCCCGGCATCGTCCACGCTCACCGGCTCTTTGGCCGCCATCCCGCAGATCAGAAAGCTCATCGCAATCCGGTGATCCAGCCGCGCCTCGGCCCGCGCCCCACCGGGCACGCCCTCAGGCCCCAAGCCCTTGACGGCAAACCAATCTTCGCCCTCGTCAATCTCCACCCCGCAGGCCCGGAGGCCCACCGCCATTGCGTCGATCCGGTCGCTCTCCTTCACCCGCAGCTCCTTCACGCCGGGGCATTTGGTGACCCCTTCGGCAAAGCTCGCCACCACCGAGAGCACCGGGTATTCGTCAATCATCGAGGCCGCCCGCTCTGCCGGCACCTCTATACCCTTCATATTCGGCGAGAATTTCGCCCGAAGGTCGGCCACAGGCTCGCCGCCCTCCTCGCGCTCGTTCTCATAGGTCAGGTCCGCGCCCATCTCGCGCAGCGTGGTGAACAGCCCTGCACGGGTCGGGTTCAGCCCGATCCCCGGCACCAGCACGTCACTCCCCGGCACGACCAGCGCCGCACAAACCGGGAAGGCCGCCGAAGATGGGTCACGCGGCACCGCAATCACCTGCGGCTGCAATTCCGGCTGCCCCGTCAATGAGATAACCCGCCCCTCGGCCGTGTCTTCCACCGTCACCTCGGCCCCGAAGCCCGCCAGCATCCGCTCGGTATGGTCGCGCGTGGCCTCCTTCTCGGTCACCACCGTCACGCCCGGCGCGTTCAGCCCCGCCAGCAGCACGGCAGACTTCACCTGCGCCGAAGGCACCGGCGTGGTGTAGCTGACCGGCACCGGGCTTTCCGCCCCCACCATCGTCAGCGGTAACCGCCCGCCGGATTTGCCGTAAGACACTGTGCCAAAAAGCGAAAGCGGCTCCGTCACCCGCCCCATCGGGCGCGAGCGCAGGCTGGCATCACCAGTGAAGGTCACCGCAAACGGATGGGTCGCCACGGCCCCCATGATCAGCCGCACCCCGGTGCCCGAGTTGCCGCAATCAATCACGTCCTCCGGCTCGCCAAAGCCGCCAACGCCAACCCCATGCACCGACCATTCCCCGGCCCCATGCTGCACCACATCGGCCCCCAAAGCGCGCATCGCCTTGGCCGTGTCCAGCACGTCCTCGCCTTCCAGCAACCCGGTGATCTTGGTCTCGCCCACGGCCATTGCGCCAAGGATCAACGAGCGATGGCTGATCGACTTGTCGCCGGGCACCTCCGCCACGCCCGTGAGCGGGGCCGCCTTGCGGGAAGTCATCGGTGTAGGGGTGCCGTGAGACGACATGGGCGGGCTCCTCGTGGTTTCCGGCCCCGAATAGCCGCTTTCCGAGGCGGCTTAAACCCTGCGGAAGGTCAGATAATGCGGGGTGCGCCCTTCTCTCAGCGCCTTCTGCTCATAGCGGGTCGAAATCCAGTCATCCCAAGGCTTGCGCCAGTCGCTCGGTCCCTCCGCCAACCACTCAAAGCCCTGCCCCGGCACCTCTTCCAGCGTCTGGCGCACATAGTCCGGGATGTCCGTCGCCACCCGAAATTCTGCCCCCGGCTTCAGCACCTTGGCCAGCGCCTCAAGATACTCGGGCGTCACGAAACGGCGGCGATGGTGGCGCTTTTTGGGCCATGGGTCGGGGTAGAGCAGGAAGGCCTTCGCCACCGCCCCTTCGGGCAGCACATCAAACAGGTCACGCACATCACCGGGATGCACGGCAAGGTTCTCCACCCCCGCCTTGCGGATCTTGCCCAGTAGCATCGCCACGCCGTTGATGTAGGGCTCGGCCCCGATGATCCCGACGCCGGGGTTCTGCGCGGCCTGATGCACCATGTGCTCACCGCCGCCAAAGCCCACCTCCAGCCAGATTTCCTTGCCGGGAAACAGCGCCTCAAGGTCCAGCGGCACCCGCTCGGGGTTTTCCTCCCAGCCCACGGCCCCGGGCGACAGCGCCGCCAAATCCTCATCCAGATAGGCTTCCTGCGAAGACCGAAGGCCCTTGCCCTTCAGCCGTCCGTAGAAGTTGCGCCAAGGCGCGCCACTGCGGTGTTTGTCTGGATGGTTCTCGCTCATGGGGCGGCGATGTAGCGCCCCGCCGCCCGCCACGCAACCGGAGTCAGTTGAACTCCGCCTCGTCATGCTCCTGACGGGTGATCTCGCGGATGCCCTCGTAGGGGGTGCCCGCCACCGCGTTGCGGATGATCTCCTCGGCCATGTCAAAGTCGGCGACATCGAAGCCAAAGTTCACTTCCGGCTCGCCGGTGGCCTCGCAAGAGCCAATTTCCGCCCCCGCCCATTCACCCGCCCGCGCTTCGATCAGCGCGTTCTCGATCAATTCCATTGCAGCGTTGCGAAACTCAAGCGCCCCGTCCCAATCGCCGGGGTAATGGCCGGGGATACGGTTGACGTTATAAAAGATCTCGACCGACTTGATCGCCATGCCAAGCCCTCCATGCCCTTCTGACTAATAGAAAAGCATGAAAATCCGGCTAATTTGCGGCGTTTTGCACAAGCTCGTTCAATTTGGCGGCATCTGCGCGCGAAAAGGCACACAGCACCACGCGCGGCGGGCTATCCAACGCCCTGAGCTCTGCGCGCAGCGTGTTCACGGCGATCTGCGCGGCCTCGTCCTTCGGGTAGCCGTAAACGCCGGTTGAAATGCCGGGAAAGGCGATGGATCCGGCCCCCACCTCAACAGCCCGGGCAAGGCTTTCACGGTAGCAGGAGGCCAGCAGCGCGGCCTCGCCTGCCCCGCCTCCATTCCACACCGGGCCGACAGTGTGAATGACCCAGCGGGCCTTGAGGTTATGTCCGCCCGTAACCTTGGCCTGCCCGGTCTCGCACCCGCCAAGCGTGCGGCACTCCTCCAGCAAGCCCGGCCCGGCCGCTGCATGAATCGCACCATCCACCCCGCCACCGCCCAGCAAGGTTTCGTTGGCGGCGTTCACAATGGCATCCACCTCAAGCAGGGTGATGTCGCTGAGGTCCACTTCGATCAGATTCATGGTGCCAGTTTACGCAACGAACGCCACCAGTAAAGGCACAGGCTCAGGTCTGCTGGTAGACGGTTATCACACGCTCAAACCGGCGCGCCGCAAGGTCATCGCGGCGAATATAGAAATAGACGGTGCCCTCGTCGTGCTCGGAGATCCAGAAGAACATGGGCATTTGCAAAAGAAGCTGCCACTCTCGCGCCTCAGAGGCGATCCGGTCTGGCTGATCCTGCCATTCCGGCGTCATGAACATCTCGCCCGAAAGCGCGGTGTAGGCTGCTGACCACGCCGGATCATCCTGCTCGCCCAGCGCCGGGCCTCCGATTTGCACACGCCCGAACTGCAATTCCCAGCGGATCGTCTCGTAAGCCTCGATGGCCTCCCAAGCTGCCTCCGGTTTATTGTCGCCGCAAAGCGCGGCCAGCGCGGGGCGAGCGATGAAGGCTGGTCCACAGGCCTGGGGCAAGGCCAAGCCCGCCTCGCCTTCCAGAGCAAAGAGTGGCGTTAGAAAAGGCGAAACGTATGGGCCGGGTGCAGGCTCCGGTTCCATGGCGGCGGCCTCTTCGATCTCTTCGTCGGACATCCCCGCCTCTTTCATGGCGGCGCGGATTTCATCTGTCAGGATGAGGGGCTGGATTGGTGCGGCTATCCGGGCGATATAGGACTTGTCGGCCTCCAGCAGCGCCTTCGGCGTCTGCCGCAGAACAGCCTCCCCGGCAGGAGCCTCATCCCAGATCACGCTGCCAAAACTGGTGCCGGTGTCATAGGGCCCGGCCACAGCATCGTAGAAGAACAGCAGCCGCCCGTGGCCCGGCAAGCCCTCGGCGCTTACTTCTGTCAGGTCGATCTGGGCAACAAAGGGCAGCGGCAGGTCGGCGCGAATGTGGCGGGCAATCCACTCCGGGTCCGCCCCCCGCGCGCCAATCTCCTCGGCCCGCGCAGCCGCTTCGTGGCGCGGCCACGCCAAGCCATCCGCCATCAGCGGCGCCCCACCCATTCGGCTCAGGCCGGGCTCCGCACTCGTGGCCACCAGAAAAACAACAGGCACCGCGAGCTCGCTCACCAACCCGGCGAGCGGCTCGGTCAAATGCTGCGCGATCAGCTCGGCGAGTGAGGCTTCCGCCATCCGTCAGACAGCGGCCTTGAGCGCCTCGACCAGATCGGTCTTCTCCCAGGAGAAACCGCCATCCGCATCGGGTGCGCGGCCAAAGTGCCCATAGGCAGCCGTGCGCTGAAAGATCGGCTTGTTCAGCGCCAGATGGGTGCGGATGCCGCGCGGGGTCAGGTCCATCGCCTTGGCGACGGCCTTCTCGATCTCGGCCTCCGGCGTCTCGCCGGTGCCGTGGGTATTCACGTAGATCGAAAGCGGCTTGCTGACGCCAATCGCATAGGAGAGCTGAAGCGTGCATTTGGTCGCAAGACCGGCGGCCACCACGTTCTTGGCAAGGTAGCGGGCCGCGTAGGCCGCCGAACGGTCCACCTTGGTCGGATCTTTGCCAGAGAAGGCCCCGCCGCCATGGGGCGCCGCACCGCCGTAGGTATCGACGATGATCTTGCGTCCCGTAAGCCCGGCATCCCCATCCGGCCCGCCGATGACAAATTTGCCCGTGGGGTTGATCCACCATTCCGTGGCCTCGGTCAGCCAGCCACCGGGCAGGATGTCACGGATATAAGGCTCGACGATGGCGCGCACGTCATCCGAGGTCAGCGCCGGGTCCAGATGCTGGGTGGAGAGCACCAGCGAGGTCGCCTCCACCGGTTGCCCGTCCTTGTAGCGCAGGCTGAGCTGGCTCTTCATGTCAGGGCCGAGGTTCGGCTCGGTGCCGTTCTTGCGCACCTCGGCCAGCTTCTTGAGGATCCGATGGGCAAAGTGGATCGGGGCCGGCATCATCTCGTCGGTCTCATCGCAGGCATAGCCAAACATGATCCCCTGGTCGCCCGCGCCTTCATCCTTGTTGCCCGCGGCATCCACACCCTGCGCAATATCGGCAGACTGCGCGTGCAGGTAGTTGTCCACGCTCATGTTGGCCCAGTGAAAGCCCTTTTGCTCGTAGCCGATGTCCTTCACGCAATCCCGCGCAATCTGCTCGACCCGCTCAATCACCGAGCCCGGCCCGCGCACCTCGCCGCCAATCACCACCCGGTCGGTGGTGGCAAAGGTTTCGCAGGCAACCCGGCTTTCGGGATCGTCCGCGAGGAAAGCATCGAGGACAGCATCGGAAATCCGGTCGCAGACCTTGTCGGGATGGCCCTCGGAAACGGACTCCGACGTGAAGGTGTATTCAGAACGAGACATGTTGGGGTAGTGCTCCATTGAGGTTTTCACCGCCACGCCAGGAAGCCGTTGTGGCAGCAGATGGGCTCTCTGCTAGTCGGTTGACGGGGTCGGGTCAACCGGCACGGACCGTGCGCGCGCAACACCCAGAGCCATTGCAGCGAGCGCCAGCAAGGCCAGCACGCCCCAGTCTCCCCACAGCCGGTAGGGCGGTGCGGCAGCTAGGCGCGGCGGCAAAGCCACATCCAGCAGCCCGGTCTCCCCAAGGGCGAGGCTGTTCAGCACCCGGCCCTGCGCGTCGATCACCGCCGATATGCCCGTGTTCGCCGCCCGCAGCACCGGCACCCCCTGCTCCACCGCTCGCAGCCGGGCCTGCGCAAGGTGCTGATAGGGGCCTGCGATCTTGCCAAACCATGCGTCGTTGGTGATATGCAAAATCCACTCCGGCCGGGGCGCAGCAATGATCTCTTCGGCAAAGATGGCCTCGTAGCAGATCAGGGGCAGCACCCCCTCAATACCTTCACCGAGGCTGATAAGCCGAAGCCCGTCGCCCGGCGCAAAGCCCGACATCGCCGCCTCGGCCAGCCCGCCCGGAGCCCATTCGCCCAGCCAGCGCGCACCGGGCATATACTCTCCGAAGGGCACAAGATGCGACTTGTCGTAGTAACTCGTCACATCGGCCCCGGGGGTGATCACCGCCAGCGAGTTGCGCGCCACACCGCCATCGCGGCGCTGCAGACCCACCACCACCGGCGCGCCCCGGCCCGCATCGGCCACCACCTGCGCGGTGCCATTGCCCGGTGCCAGCAGATAGGCCAGCGAGGTTTCCGGCCAGACAATCAGATCGGGCTTGGCCCCCTCAGACGGCTCCGCACTCAGGGCAATCAGCCGCTCGAAAAAGACCGGAATCATCTCTTCCGTCCACTTCAGATGCTGCGCCGCGTTCGGCTGCACCAGACGAACAGTCAGCGGCGCGCGCATCTCCACCGGCTGGCCCAGCCGCCAGAGCCCGTAGGGCACCGGCAAGGCCAAAAAGGCCAGCGCCGCCATAACGCCCAACGCCGCGCGGCGGCTGCCCAGCGCAGCCGGGATCGCCGCAGCGAGTGTGGTGAAAAGCGTCAGCCCGTGCGGACCAAGCAGTGCAGCCAGATGCATCTGCGGCTGGCCAACCCAGATGTGGCCGATGAGCGCCCATGGAAAGCCCGTCCACAAGTGTGAGCGCAGCATCTCGACCGCCGCCAGCAAAACCGCGCCCGAAAGCACACGCTGCCACCGCCCCCGGCCCAGCAACGCCGCGGCACCGAAGGCCAGCGCCCAAAAGATCGCAAAGCCGCCAGCGTGGGCGAAAAGCGCAAGCGGGGCGAGCCATCCATGGCGCAGCGGGTCAACAAAGAATGGCTCGACGATCCAGAACATCGTCGCCACCACATAGCCAACGCCCATCGCCCAACCGCGCCACGCCGCCGCCTTGGGCTCCCGTACGAGGGAAAACAGCGCAAATCCCAGCGCGAGCGCGGCCACCGAGAGCCACGGCAGGCCAATCGGGGCCTGCCCGGTGCCCGCCACGGCCCCAAGCGCGGCAAAAAGCGCAAAGCTCCGCCACCGGCCTGTCAGCCACCCGGCCATCCGCTCTGTCAGATCAGTTTTCGGCGCCACCGGCCACCCGTTGCTCCGCCACCTCCGGCAAACGCACACGCAGGCGCTTAACTCGGCGGGCATCGGCATCAACCACCTCAAACTCCGCACCCGTGGAATGGGGCACCACCTCGCCCCGGATCGGCACCCGGCCCGTCAGCATGAAGACAAGCCCGCCCAGCGTGTCGACCTCTTCGAGGTCTTCGGCATCCGCCAGCGCCACGCCGGTTTCTTCCTCAAAGTCTTCCAGCGGCGTGCGCGCCATGGCGAGGTACTGCCCGGGCTTCTCCTCGGTCCAGAGATCACCCTCCTCGATATCGTGCTCGTCTTCGATCTCGCCAATGACCTGCTCGATGAGGTCTTCAATCGTCACCAACCCGTCCGTGCCGCCATATTCGTCGATCACCAGCGCCATATGCATCCGGTCGCTCTGCATCTTCTGCAACAGCACACCAATCGGCATCGACGGCGGCGCATAAAGCAGCGGGCGCAACATCGGCTTCAGCTCGAAGTTCTCGCCATGGCCGTTGAACCCGTACTTCAGCGCAAAATCCTTGAGGTGCACCATGCCCACGGGGCTGTCGAGCGTTCCCTCGTAAACCGGCAAACGGCTCATGCCGCTGTCACGGAACACCGCAACCAGATCATCCTTGCCGATATCGAGCGGCACCGCGACGATTTCCACCTTCGGAATGGCAACGTCTTCCACCCGCATCCGATGCAGGTTGCCAAGGCCAAGCACGGCACCGGATTCGCGCCCGCCATTGCGGCCCCGCGGCTCCTCGCCCTCGTGCGACCCGTCCTCTTCGCCGGGAAATATCGCATCCGCAAGGCGGCCCCAAAGCCCCTTGCTCTCACTACTGTCTTCCTCCTGCGCGCCCTGCGCAGCACTAGAAGACCCGTCCGAACTGTCGCCCATCGTTCCTTTCCAAAAGGCGCCCCATCGCCGGGGCTGTCACTCATATGGGTTTTTCACACCCAACTTGGCAAGTATTTCCGCTTCACGAGCCTCCATCAGCTCCGCGTCTGCGTCGTTAATGTGATCGTAACCCAGAAGATGCATCATCCCGTGAACAACGAGGTGCGTCAGATGGTCCCGCAGCGCAAGCCCACCTTCCTTGGCTTCTCGGGCACAGGTTTCATAAGCCAGCGCAATGTCACCAAGCGGGATCGTGCCATCCGGGTCAGGCTCGGGCGCAAGCGGATCTTCGCCGGGGGCCTCAGGCGCAAGCTCCTGCGCGGGCCATGAGAGCACGTTGGTCGGCTGGGGCTTGCCGCGAAAGTCACCATTGAGGGCGGCAATTCGGGCGTCATCCGCGCCCAGTACCGCGAGTTCGATAACGGTCGGCAACCCGTGCCACGCCAGAACCGCCGGTGCCACCGCCTGCACCACGGCCTCCAGAGCTGCGGCCGCCCAGCGGTCGTCCTCTATGGCAACGTCCAGTTCCATTTTCTTGCTTCAAATATCTCCGGGGGTTTGGGGGCAGCGCCCCCAATCACTCATGGATAGCGTGCGCCGCAGGCGCTCATTTTAGCTGCGCGCGGGTGGTGAACCGGATGTTAACCCGCGCTCACCCCTTCGCATCCAGCGTGTCATAAGCCTCGATGATCCGCGCCACCAGCGGATGTCGCACCACGTCCTTGGCGGTGAAATAGTTGAAGGAGATCCCCTTCACCCCATCCAGCAGGCTCTCGGCCTCGCGCAGCCCCGATTGCACCCCGCGCGGCAAGTCCACCTGGCTGCGGTCACCGGTAATCACCATACGGCTGCCTTCCCCGAGACGGGTCAGGAACATCTTCATCTGCATGGTCGTTGCATTCTGCGCCTCGTCGAGCACCACGAAGGCATTCGCCAGCGTGCGCCCCCGCATAAAGGCCAAGGGCGCGATTTCAATACGTTTTTCCTCGATCAGCTTGGCAACCTGCTTGGAGGGCAAAAAGTCGTTCAGCGCGTCATAGAGCGGCTGCATGTAGGGGTCGACCTTGTCCTTCATGTCGCCCGGCAGGTAGCCCAGCTTCTCCCCGGCCTCCACGGCCGGTCGGCTCAGGATGATCCGGTCGACATGACCAGCGAGAAACAGGTTCACCCCAACCGCCACGGCAAGATAGGTCTTGCCCGTGCCCGCAGGCCCAATGCCGAAGCCCAGCTCGTTCTCGAAGAGCGCACGCACATAGGCCTTTTGTGCCTCGGTGCGCGGCTCAACAACCTTCTTGCGGGTTTTGATCTCAACCCGCCCGCCATGAAACATCTCCAACTGGTCGCCATCCCGCGCCGCGCTACTCGCATCGGCACTGCTCTCACGGCCCAGCCGGATCGCCCCATCAACATCGCCCGGCTCAATCGAGCGCCCGGCTTCGAGTTTGGCGTAGAGTTCCTGAAGGATCACCGCCGCCTCGCTGCGCGGCCCGGCTTCACCGATAAGCGCCAACTGGTTGCCCCGGCGCAGGATTTGCACTCCTACCGCATGTTCGATCTGGGCAAGGTTGCGGTCAAACTCACCGCAGAGCTCGATCAACAGGAGGTTGTCGGGGAATTCCAGCGGCGTTTCCAGAATATCCTTGGGGTTTGGCGGGGCGGTCAGGGCACTGATTCCCAAAAAGTGCGTCTCCATCAGCTGGCTAGCGATACGCTAGATGTTGTGGTTCACAAGGTCAGGTTGCCAAGTGCCAAGCCATCGCGCAAGCGGCCAGTGCAAAGATTTCACGCATTTGACATGAAAAGAGGCCGCAAGAGCAAGTCTGGCGGCCTCCGGATGAATTCTATGGCAGTTCTTGGCCACAAGCGCATCAGATCGGATCAGGAAACTCCGACCCCGACTGAAAGTCTCCTTGCGCCGTGCCCGAGGGGCCCGCGCCGGAGCAGACAGGCTTGCCGTATTTATCGAGCCGCTGGCTGAGGTAGCCCTCAACGCCATCGTCGATGATCCAGTGATCGCACCCGTTGGGGTCGATCCAGACACCTGCTTTGAGCTGGGTCAGGTCCTTGCTGTCGAAGCCGCGGTCGACCGTTTTGTCAATCTTCTCGCTGCAGGCACTCAGGGCACCGGCACAAGCCAGAAGCGCGGTGATCTTGAGAATGTTCATAGCGCTTCTCCTGTTCACTTGATGCAGATGATTTCGACGCGGCGGTTCTTCTGCATCCCGCCCGCAGTCCGGTTGGACGCCACTGGCACCCGCTCACCATAGCCGCGCACATCAACGATCTTTGCGCCGGTGGCCTTGCCGATCCGGGCCACGCTGACAGCCCGGCGGTAGCTGAGGTTCATGTTGTATTCATCGCTGGCCCGCGCATCGGTGTGACCGGCGATGATATAGGCGCGGGCCCGGCTGGAGCGGAAGAAGTTGGCCAGACGCTTCTTGCCCGAGGCCGAAATGGCGGCACTGTCGGTGGCAAAGAGCTGGTCGGAGTTCATCACACCGCAGACATTGCCGCGACGGCAAACCGGAATGCCCTGACGCGAAACATGGGGCGTCATGTAGCCCTCCGCCCCGTCGTCCATCACCCAATGTTCGCAGCCGTCCGGATCGACCCAAACGGTGGGCACGTAGCGCTGCGACTGGTCCCTGCTCGACTGCGCCTCGGCGTCGCCAGCAAAGAGGCCGATGGCCATCGTCAGCGCCGCTGCGCCACCAACGAACGATCGGATTGCGGTGAAGGTCATTTGGGTCACGGGCATCCGTCCTGTTCCGGTTTCGGTACGAAGGGGCGCGCGCCGCAAATTGCCGCCGTTGCCCCAGTCACAATATCGCCAGATTTACCAGATTCAGGAGGCCAGCAAAACGTTTTTACCGTTAATTTGTAGGGGCTTAATGAACAATCGCCCGCTGTGCAGGCGATTGTTTCGCAAAGCGAGACCGATTGCGGCAAAAGCTGGGCACCGCCACGCGGCCCGAGCTCGACTCAGAGCAACGCGCCGGCCAAAGAGTTGGGGCCAGATTCGGTGATGCGCACGCGGACGAGGTCTCCGGGCGCGAGCCCATCGCTTGTGACATGCACCGCATGAAGGTGATCGGATTTGCCCACCATCTGCCCCGGCAGCCGCCCTGGTTTTTCGATCAACACATGCACCTCTCGGCCAACCATCGCATCCTGCGCCGCGCGCTGTTGCCGGGTGATAAGCGCCTGCAGTCGCTGCAATCTGTCGGCGGCAACCTCGGGCGCAACAGTTGCGCGTTCGGCCGCCGGAGTGCCGGGGCGGGAAGAGTATTTGAATGAATAGGCCTGGCCGTAGTTCACCCGTTCGATCAGGTCGAGCGTGGCCTGAAAATCCTCTTCGGTCTCCTCGGGAAAACCGACGATGAAATCGCCCGACAGCAGCAGATCCGGCCGGGCAGCTCGGATGCGGTCGATCAGCGCGATGTAGCTTTCGGCTGTGTGCTTGCGGTTCATCCGTTTGAGAATGCGGTCAGAGCCGGACTGCACCGGCAAGTGCAGGTAAGGCATGAGTTTTTCGCAATCGCCATGGGCGGCAATCAGGTCGTCTTCCATGTCGTTTGGGTGCGAGGTGGTAAAGCGGATGCGTTTGAGCTCATCAATCTCGGCCAGCCGCCGGATCAGCCGCGCGAGGCCCCATGTCTCGCCGCCATCCTCGCCGTGGTAGGCGTTCACATTCTGACCCAGCAACGTGATCTCGCGCACCCCGCGCGACACCAGTTCTTCGGCCTCCGCCAGCACCCGGGCCACTGGGCGGCTCACCTCGGCGCCGCGGGTATAGGGCACCACGCAGAAGGCGCAGAACTTGTCGCAGCCCTCCTGCACCGTCAAAAAGGCGGTCGGCCCGCGCTGCGCCTTTGGGCGCCCTTTCAACTTCTCAAACTTGTCCTCTTCGGGAAAGTCCGTATCCAGCGCCTTCTCGCCGCCACGCGCCTTTGCCTCAAGCTCGGGCAGGCGGTGATAGCTTTGCGGCCCCACCACCAGATCAACCATCGGCTGGCGGCGCATGATCTCTTCGCCTTCAGCCTGCGCCACGCAGCCAGCAACGCCGATCTTCAGATCCGGCTTGGCCTCCTTCAAGTCCTTGTAACGGCCCAGCTCGGAATAAACCTTCTCCGCCGCCTTCTCGCGGATATGGCAAGTGTTGAGCAGGATCATGTCTGCCCCGTCAGGGCTCTGCACCTGCTCGTAGCCTTCCAGCGCTTCGGCCATGCGCTCGCTGTCATAGACATTCATCTGACAGCCATAGGTCTTGATATAGAGCTTTTTAGTCATCACGCATTCCTGGAGGGGTCGGGCGGTGTCTAGCGGATGGCCAGCGCCCCCGCAACGGTTGCGCTTGAGGCTTCATTAACCCACAAATGGCACAAACTCGGGCATGGGCCGCCGGTGACATGAAATACAGCTCTCTCAATACCTTCCTCGATCAAGGAAAATCGGCGCTGAAGAAGGGGCCGATTGCGGTGATCTGCGTGGAAGACCTGCAAGAGGTGGCCACCACGATCCGTCACCATCGGATGGCCGGCTTTCACGAGATCGTGCTGCTGGCCCCGGATGCATTGGATTTGCCCGAGGCGCTCGAAAGCCAGGTGCATCGCGTGCGCTACGACATGCACGCCGATTTCGCCCTCGTCGACGCCATTAACCCCATCATCGCGGCAACCGCTCCGGGGCAATGGCTCTACTACTGCTACAATGCCGAGTATCTCTTCTTTCCCTTCTGCGAAAACCGCACCGTGGGCGAGATGCTGGCCTTCCACGTCGAAGAACGGCGCGACGCGATGCTGACTTACGTCGTTGATCTCTACGCCGACGATCTGGAGCGCTTTCCGGATGCGGTTTCGATTGAGAACGCGCATCTCGACAAATCGGGATACTACGCCCTCGCCCGCCCCGACCCGACCAACCACAACTATCCCAAAGAGCGGCAGCTGGATTTCTTCGGCGGGTTGCGGTGGCGCTTTGAGGAGCATGTCGACAAGGATCGCCGGCGGATTGACCGCATTTCGCTATTCCGCGCCAAGCCCGGGCTCAAGCTGTTGCCAACACACAGGTTTTCGGACGAAGAATACAATACCTATGCCTGCCCGTGGCACCATAATCTCACGGCGACTGTCTGCTCGTTCCGCACCGCCAAGGCGCTCAAGCGCAACCCCGGCAGCCGGTATGACATCGACACGTTCAAGTGGCACAACTCCACCAAGTTCGAGTGGCACAGTCAGCAATTGCTAGATCTAGGGCTGATGGAACCAGGCCAGTGGTTTTGATCTGACTGCGCGCTGGCGCGTCACATCGCGAAGGAAATCAAAGCGCTAAGCAGGCATTAAGCCGGGTGCTGCCCCGACAGTCGCGTCAGACCCGGCGAAGGCGGATGACCACATCCACTTTGGCAATCTCGGTGCCCTCCGGCGCATCCGGAATGGAGGCGAGGCGCAGCTGCTCGGTGGGGGCGTCGGTGAGCTTCTGGCTGTCTTCCCAATAGAAATGCGGGTGATCATCGGTGCGGGTGTCGAAGTAGCTCTTCGAACCGTCAACAGTGATTTCCTGCATCAGGCCCACATCACAGAAGGCGCGCAATGTGTTGTAAACCGTGGCGAGAGAGACCCGATCGCCCGCCGCACGCGAGGCTTCAAACAGGCTTTCAGCGGTGACATGGCGGTTGCAACCATCCCCCACCAGCAAAGTGGCAAGGGCCAAGCGCTGGCGCGTGGGGCGCAAGCCGCCTGCTTCAAGCCATTCTGATCCGCGCGTGTGCGCTTCGCTTTGCATTCGGTTGGGTTCCATCGTCCTGCCTGCGATCTGTTATATCTGTTCATCCTGCCCGAATTCAAACGGAAATAGACCACGACTGCGCGCCACTGTCGCGCCGCCACCACTATTGCGCCTGCGCGGGACCGGGTGGTAGAGGGGTGCGCAACAATAGTACCACAAAACGAGGAGGCGGGGCCGAATGGCGAACCATCCGAACACATTCGACAAGGAAGGGCTGCTGAAATGCGCCCGCGGCGAGCTGTTCGGGCCGGGCAATCCGCAACTTCCCGAGCCGCCGATGCTGATGATGGACCGGATCACCGAGATCTCGGCCGACGGCGGCGAGCACGGCAAGGGCCACGTGGTGGCCGAATTCGATATCAACCCTGACCTCTGGTTCTTCTCCTGCCACTTCCCCGGCGACCCGGTGATGCCCGGCTGCCTTGGCCTCGATGGCCTGTGGCAACTGACCGGCTTCAACCTTGGCTGGCGCGGGATGCTGGGCCGGGGCCGGGCGCTGGGTGTGGGCGAGGTGAAGTTCACCGACATGATCACACCGGCCAATAGCCAGATCGTCTATCACGTTGATTTCACCCGCGTCATGGACCGGAAGTTGAAACTCGGCATCGCCAACGGCAAGATATTCGCTGACGGAAAGCACGTCTTCACTGCCGAGGGCATGAAGGTCGGGCTGTTCCAGGACGAATAACAACGGGCACACCCCAGAATACGAGGTTACATGCGTCGCGTCGTCATCACCGGGATCGGGATCGTCTCTCCCATCGGGATCACCGCCGAAGAGGTTACCGAGAGCTTGAAGACCGGGCGCTCGGGCATTACCGCCGCGCCGGAATACGCTGAAAACGGCTTCCGCTCCTGCATTCACGGCAAGCCCGACATCGACGTTGCCGAACACATCGACAAACGCAACCTGCGCTTCATGGGCATGGGCGCGGCCTACAACTTCATCGCCATGGATCAGGCGGTGAAGGACAGCGGGCTTGAGCAATCCGACGTGTCCAACGTGCGCACCGGGTTGATCATGGGCTCCGGCGGGCCTTCGACCTCCAACTTTTTTACCGCGCATAACATCGTGAAGGACAAGGGCTCTCCCAAGCGGATGGGCCCCTTCATGGTGACGCGCTGCATGAGTTCCACCAACTCGGCCTGCCTTGCCACGCCCTTCCAGATCAAGGGCATCAACTACTCGATCACCTCAGCCTGTTCGACCTCGCTGCACTGCGTGGGCAACGCGGTGGAGCAGATCCAGATGGGCAAGCAGGATGTGGTCTTTGCCGGCGGCGGCGAAGAGGTGGATTGGACGCTCTCCTGCCTGTTCGACGCGATGGGCGCGATGAGCAGCAAGTACAACGACACCCCCACCAAGGCCTCCCGCCCCTATGACGCTACCCGCGACGGTTTTGTGATCTCTGGCGGCGGCGGCGTTGTGGTGGTGGAAGAACTGGAGCACGCCAAGGCGCGCGGTGCGAAGATTTACGCCGAAGTCACCGGCTACGGTGCCACCTCCGATGGTGCCGATATGGTTGCGCCCTCCGGCGAGGGTGGTGAACGGGCGATGAAGCTGGCGCTCTCGACCATCGGCGATCACAAAGTGGATTACATCAACGCACACGGCACCGCGACGCCAGTGGGCGATGTGTTGGAAGTCGAGGCCATCCGCCGGGTGTTTGGCGAAGGAAGCACCCCGCCGATCTCCTCTTCCAAGTCGCTCGCGGGCCATAGCCAAGGCGCAACTGGCGTGCTCGAAATTATCTACTCCATCCTCATGATGGAAAACCGCTTCATCCAGGCTTCGGCCAACATCACCGAGCTCGACCCGGGCCTGAACCCCGGCGAGATCGTGACAGAAACGCAATTTGACGTTGATCTCGACTCGGTCCTTTCCAACAGCTTCGGCTTTGGCGGCACCAACGGATCTCTGATTTTGAGCAAGTATCACGGATAAACACGATGGCTGAATTGATGCGAGGCAAGCGTGGCCTCATCATGGGGGTGGCGAACGACCGCTCGATTGCCTGGGGCATATCGAAGGCCATGGCCGCCGAGGGCGCCGAACTGGCGTTCAGCTATCAAGGCGAGGCGTTTGGTAAACGGGTAGAGCCGCTGGCCGAAAGCCTCGGCTCCGATTTTCTGCTCGATGTCGACGTGATGAACGATGAGAGTATGGATGCCGCATTTGGCAAGATCGGCGACCGCTGGGGTGAGCTCGACTTTGTGGTGCATGCCATCGCCTACTCGGACAAGAACGAGCTGACCGGACGGTTCATCAACACCACGCGCGACAACTTTCGCAACTCGATGACCATCTCCTGCTTTTCCTTCATCGACGTCGCGCGCCGGGCTGCACCGCTGATGAACAAAGGGGGCACGCTGCTGACCCTGACCTATCAGGGCTCCAACCGGGTGACGCCCTATTACAACGTGATGGGCGTGGCCAAGGCCGCGCTGGAGAGTTCGGTGCGCTACCTTGCCAACGATCTTGGCCCCGATGGCATTCGGGTCAACGCGATCTCGCCCGGACCGATGAAAACCCTCGCGGGCGCGGCGATTGGCGGAGCGCGCAAGACCTTCCGCTTTACCGGTGCCAACGCACCGCTGCGCGAGAATGCGACGCTGGAGGCAGTGGGCGGCACGGCGGTTTACCTCGCCTCCGACTACGGGGCCTGCACCACGGGTGAGATCGTGCGGGTGGATGGCGGCTTTCATATGTTGTCCATGCCGCAGCCGGACAACCTCTAGCCTTTTCCCTGCTTGCGCCAAATTCAGGCCTGATTTCATGGCGATACGGAGCGCATGACACTCTTGCTCCTCGCTGTGGCGCTTTGCGCATTTACTGCTTTTTCGCTGCGTGGCGGCCTTATGGCTCCGCGCGGGATGGTGGTGCATTCACTGGATACCAACGGCGTCCTGCTGGGCCTGGCCGCCTTTGGCTTGGCTGCGTGGCTTCTCGGCCCGCTTTACGGGATCGCGCTGACGCTTTCAGTCGTGGTACACGAGTTTGGCCATGTCGCGGCCTACCGCGTGGCAGGCCACTCTGACGCCCGGTTTCGGCTTGTGCCTCTTATGGGCGGCGTGGCGATTTCAAACCGGCTGCCCGACACCCAAGCCGAGAGCTTCTTCATCACCCTGATGGGGCCGGGCATTTGCATTGCGCCGATGGTACTGGGCTTCGCCGTCTCGGAATATTTCACATGGCGGGCACCGGAAATCGCCCATGCTGCATGGGTTTTTGCCATCGTCACTGGGGCGCTCAACTTCTTCAACCTGCTGCCGTTTTGGCCGCTGGACGGTGGACGTTGCGTGAAGATCCTCGCGCAAACGTTCTGGCCACCGCTGGGCCGCGTGGTGGGCATGGCAATGAGCGCCGCCTTTGCCGCCACGGCGCTGTGGATGCAGTCGACGATGCTGTTCTTCTTCGCGCTGATCTCGGCCCAATCGCTCTTCAGCGAACATGACGAGGCGCGATACCAGCGCCCGATGAGCCGCACGCAGGGCGCGCTGGCGGCAGCGGCTTACCTCTTCACGACCGCCGCACACCTCTGGGGCGGCTGGGCGCTGCTTGACCGCTACCTGCTCTGACGCAAGCGCCTTCGCGGTGATTCCTGCCAGCAGCCAACTGCTGCCCCTTCCGCCCCGGACGCCCCTGTGCCAGTCTGCCGCGAGAAAGGGGGCGGCATGACAATCAAAGCCTGTGTTTTCGACGCCTATGGCACACTTTTCGACGTGTCCGCCGCCGCGCGTGAAGCAGCCGCGGAACCGGGCCGGGAGGCGCTGGCGCGTTGCTGGCAGGCCCTCGCCGCAACGTGGCGCGAGAAGCAGCTTGGCTACAGCTGGCTGCGCGCAATCACAGGAGAGCACGCCGACTTTTGGCAGGTGACTGGCGAGGCGCTGGACTATGCGATGGCCGAGCAAAACCTCACCGACGCGGCCCTGCGCAAGCGGTTGATGGCGCTTTATTTCGAACTGTCCGCCTACCCGGAAGTGCCTGGAATACTTGAGAAATTGAAGGATGCGGGCTTTGCCACGGCGATCCTTTCCAACGGCTCGCCCGAGATGCTGATGGGGGCCGTCACCTCTGCCGGGATCGGTGCGGTGTTGGATGACGTGATTTCGGTCGAGGATGTTGGCGTGTTCAAGCCCGACCGCCGGGTTTACGATTTGGTAGGCACCGCGCTCGACGTGGCCCCACAGGATGTGCTCTTCGTGTCGTCCAACGGCTGGGATGCCGCCGCCGCCGCGGGCTATGGCTTTCAGACCGCATGGGTCAACCGCGCCGGATTGCCGATGGACCGCCTGCCTTGGCGCCCCGCTCACGAGTTGACCGACCTATCCCCCATCCCCGACCTCGCAGGAAGGCTCTGATGCCCAGCTTCACCGCTTCTGACGGCACCCGCATTCATTACCGCGACGAGGGCGAGGGCCTGCCGCTGCTCTGCCTAGCCGGGCTGACCCGCAACGCCAGCGACTTCGACTATGTCGCCCCGCATCTGACCGGCTGCCGCCTGATCTGCCCCGACTATCGCGGGCGCGGCGGCTCTGGCTGGTCAGGCGCCGAAACCTACACCGTGCCGGTGGAAGCAAAGGACCAGCTTGAACTGCTCGACCACCTCGGGCTGGCCCAAGTGGCCATTCTGGGCACATCGCGCGGCGGCCTGATCGGCATGGGGCTCGCGGCGATGCAGCGCGACAAGGTGCTGGGCCTCTGCCTCAACGATGTAGGCCCGGCCCTGAGCCGCGACGGGCTGGAACGGATCTTCGATTACGTGGGCCGCAACCCGGCGGCAAAGACTCACGCTGAACTGGCCGCTGCGCTGCCCGGCGCGATGCCCGGCTTCGTTAACGTGCCGCCCGAGCGCTGGCTTGAAGAAGCGCGGAAACATTACGATGAAACGCCAGAAGGGTTGAAAATCAATTACGATCCCGCCCTACGAAAGTCTTTTCTGGCCGCGTTCGAGGGGGATATCCCCGAGGCGTGGCCGCTTTTCGAGAAGCTGAAGGGCCTGCCGCTGGCGCTGATCCGGGGCGAAAACTCTGATCTGCTGACGCCCGAAGCCGCCGGTAAGATGCGCGAGATGAACCCGGAAATGATTTATGCGGAAGTGCCAGACCGGGCGCATATCCCTTTCCTCGATGAGCCCGAGGCACTGAAGGCGCTGGATCAGTGGCTGGAGAAAATCCGTTGAATTTCGAGATGATAGAGGCCGCCGCCGAAAGGTTGCGCGGGCATGCGCGGGTGACGCCGCTGCTCAACTCGCCGTTCCTAGACGAAATCGCGGGCCGGCGTGTTTGGGTGAAGGCGGAGTGCCTTCAGGTGACCGGCAGCTTCAAGTTTCGTGGGGGCTGGTCAGCCGTGTCGGCCTTGGACGGCGACGGCGGCGTGCTGGCCTATTCCTCGGGCAACCACGCGCAGGGCGTGGCGGCTGCAGCAAAGGCGCATGGGCGTGAGGCCGTGATCGTGATGCCCAGGGATGCCCCGGCGATAAAGGTCGCCAACACAAAGGCTTACGGCGCGCAGGTTGTGCATTACGACCGCGCCACGGAAAGCCGCGAGGCGATTGGTACCAAATTGGCCGAGGCGCGGGGGCTGACGCTGATCCGCCCCTATGACGAGCCTCAGGTGATTGCCGGGCAAGGCACCTGCGGGCTGGAAATTGCCCGTCAGACCGCCGAGGTGGGAGTGGACGGCGGCGAGGTGATCGTGTGCTGCGGCGGCGGTGGGCTGACCTCGGGCATTGCGCTGGCGTTGGAAGAGGCCGCGCCGAGCTTTCGGGTGCGCACGGCAGAGCCAGAGGGGTTTGACGACGTCGCCCGCTCGCTGGCTGCCGGAAATATCCAGAGCAACGAAGCACTTAGCGGATCGCTCTGCGATGCGATCGTGACGCCGCGGCCGGGCGAGTTGACCTTTCCGATCATGAAACGGCTCTGCGGGCCGGGCATGGCGGTGAGTGACGCGGAGGCGCTTCGCGCCATGGCGCTGGCCTTCTTGCGGCTGAAGATCGTGGTGGAGCCCGGCGGGGCCGTGGCGCTGGCATCGGCTCTGTTTCGCGGCGATGACATCACCGGCGAAGATGTGGTGGTGGTGGTCAGCGGCGGCAATGTGGACGCGCGGATTTTTGCAAAGGCAATAGACACTTACGGAGATGCGGCATGACCGATTGGACGGTGGCGAGCTTCAACGTGAAAAACCTGATCGGGGCGGAGAAAGAGTATTACCGCTTCGAGAGATACACGCCCGAGGAATACGCGTGGAAGGCCAATTGGCTGGCCGATCAGGTGGCCTCGCTCAACGCTGATCTCATTGGTTTTCAAGAGATTTTCGAGGAGGAGGCGCTGCGCGATGTGGTTGCGCAGGCAGATCGGATGGGCGAGGCCTCCAACGCGGTATCGGTGCCGGACAAGGGCAAGCCCTATCACCGTAAGGCGATCTTTCGGAAACTGGCCTATGAGCCCTATGGCGATGCTGCGCTGGCCTTTGCGCCCAATGCGCAGGACGGCGGGCCGGGAGAGCGCAGGCCGGGGCTTGCGGTGCTATCGCGCAATGGGTTTGTCGGGGCGCCGGAGGTGATCCAGGTGCTTGATAAGCCTCTTGAAATTCCGCTGCGCGACCTTGGCGGCGAGGGCGCGGGGAGCTTTAAGCTGAAGCGGATTTCGCGCCCCATCTTGAAGGTGAAAGTGCCGGTGGGCGCGCATGTGGTGACGGTGTTCAACTGCCACCTAAAGAGCAAGCTGGGCGAGTTCATTGCCCCTGAGGGGGCGGAATTTTCCAATGAAGCCAACCTGTTGGACTATGACGCCGTGGGGAGGGCGATGGGCTCGCTTCGCTCGGCGCTGAGGCGGATGGCGGAGGCCTGGGTGCTGCGGCGCGAGGTGGTGGCGGAGCTGGAAAAAGGCAATGCTGTCATCGTGTTAGGCGATCTGAACGATGGCGAGCATGCGGTGAGCAGCGAGATTATCACCGGAGAAGCCCCGTTCAAGAATTATGCTTGGATGCGGCGGCATGATGCCAAACACCAAGGGGACCGCTATAGCGTTGAAGAGGCCGCACAAATTACCGAAAGCGTGGACTCGATGCGGCTGCATTCGGCGGAAAAGCTGTTTGTGCGCAAGAGCCTGCGCGACATGGTTTACACGGCGGCTTTTGGCGGGGTTTATGAGAGCATCGACCAGATCCTGCTCTCCCGCCACTTCCACCCGGACTTCGACCAAGCCATTGGAAGCATGGACTATTTCAGTGTCTTCAATGACCACCTGACCGACGGCTCGCACCCTGAAGCGCCCTACAACAAACTGGCGTCTGACCATGGGCAGATCATGGCGCATTTGCGCTTTGACGACTGACCTATTCAGAAATGCATGGATGGGCGGGAAATTAGCCCTGTTGAGGCGGAGTGTGCGGAAAAGCGCACATGCACAACCCATGCACATCCTATGCACAACCCATACCTATGCAAATATGAATAGGAGCGGCGAATGGTGACGATCAAGGCCGCTGTGGCCCGCGAATTTGGCTCGCCTTTGGCCATCGAAGAGGTGGACCTCGCCGCCCCGCACGAAGGCGAGGTAGAGGTGGTCTTGGAGGCCGTGGCGATTTGCCATTCGGACATCCACTTCGCCGAGGGCGCATGGGGCGGCGGGCTTCCGGCGGTTTATGGGCACGAAGCGGTGGGCCGCGTTGCCGCGACCGGGCCGGGCGTGCGCGGGCTGGCGGAGGGCGACCGGGTGCTGGTGACGATGCTGCGGGCCTGCGGGCACTGCGGCTGCTGCGCCGAGGGTGCGCCGGTTTACTGCGAAACGGGCTATGACCGGGACGCGCAGAGCCCGATCAGCCAGAACGGCGCGGGGGTGAACCACGGGCTGAGCACCGGGGCCTTTGCCGAGCGGGTGGTGGTGGACCAGAGCCAGCTTGCGCCGCTGGATGAGGATATTCCGGCCACCTCGGCCTGCCTGCTAGCCTGCGGGGTGATTACCGGTGTGGGCGCGGTGGTGAACACCGCCCGCGTGCGCCCAGGCGAGACGGTGGTGGTGATCGGCGCGGGCGGCGTGGGGCTGAATGCGATTCAGGGCGCGCGGATCGCGGGCGCGGCGCGGATCGTGGCGGTGGATATGAGCGCCGAGAAGCTGGCTGCCGCGAAAGAGTTTGGGGCGACGGACGGGATTTTGGCGAGCGCGCCGGAGCCGTGGAAAGCGATGCGTGAGATTGCGCCCATGGGGGCGGATGCGGTGTTTGTCACGGTGGGGGCGGTGCCGGCGTATGAGACCTCGCTGAATTATGCGGGCTATCGCGGGCGGGTCGTTGCAGTGGGGATGCCGCACTCGGGCGAGAGGGCGGCATGGGAGCCGGTGATGGTGGCGGCGCTGGGGCAGAAGATTGAGGGGTCGCTGCTGGGCGAGGTTGTGTTGAAGCGGGATATTCCGTGGATGGTGGAGCTTTATCGGCAGGGGCGACTGAAGCTGGATGAGCTGGTGAGCGGGACTTGGCGGCTGGAGCAGATCAACGAGGCGATTGCGGACACCAAGGCCGGTGCGGCACGGCGGAATGTGATTGTGTTTTGAGGGATGCTGGGTGGGCTCATCCGCCCTTCGCGGCGTCTTCGCGGGGGTGTTTTGCTCGTCCGCCCTTCGAGGCGTCCTTGCGGGGGATGCTTTGCTCGTCCGCCCTTCGGGGCGTTCTCGCGGGGGCCAGGGCGAAGAAAGGTCCGGAGGCCTTGATGAGCCGGGCTGGAACGTGATGGGGTAGTGCGATGAAACTTGCCGATCTGGATATCATCGTGACCTCGCCCCCTGCCCCCGGTTGGGGCGGGCGTTACTGGATCTTGGTGAAGCTCACCACGGCCTGCGGGATCATAGGCTGGGGCGAGGTTTATGCCGCCTCGGTGGGGCCCCAGGCGATGCGAGGTGTGATCGCCGATGTGTTTGCGCGGCATATGGAGGGGGAGAACCCGGAGAACATTGAGCTGATGTTTCGGCGGGCCTATTCGGCGGGGTTTACCCAGCGGCCTGATCTGACGGTGATGGGGGCCTTCAGCGGGCTGGAGATGGCCTGTTGGGACATCATCGGCAAGGCACGTGAGCGGCCGGTTTGGGCGATGATCGGCGGGCGCACGAATGACCGGCTGCGGGCTTATACTTACCTGTATCCCGAGGACGGAATGGCGCTGCCCGAGTTTTGGAGCAGCCCTGAAATGGCCGCTGAGGTGGCGGCACAGCGGGTGGCAGAGGGCTGGACGGCGGTGAAGTTTGACCCGGCGGGGCCTTACACGGTGCGCGGGGGGCATGAGCCTTCGGCCTCGGATATTTCGCGCTCGGTGGCATTTTGCGAGCAGATCAGAGCGGCGGTGGGGGACCGGGCGGATTTGCTGTTTGGCACCCATGGGCAGTTTTCGGTTTCCGGCGCTTTGCGGATGGGGCGAGCGATTGCGCATTGCGACCCGCTCTGGTTCGAAGAGCCGGTGCCGCCAGACAACGTGGGCGCGATGGCGAAGGTGGCCAGCGGCCAGCCGGTGCCGGTGGCCACGGGCGAGCGGCTGACTACCAAGGCGGAGTTTGCGCCGGTGTTGCGGGCCGGGGCGGCGGCGATCTTGCAGCCCGCGTTGGGGCGTGTGGGCGGGATTGGCGAAGCGCGGAAGGTGGCGGTGATGGCGGAGGTTTACAACCTGCAGGTTGCGCCGCACTTGTATGCCGGGCCGGTGGAGTTTGCGGCCAATATTGCCCTTGGCGTGGCGATCCCGAACCTGCTGATGGTGGAGTGCATCGAGACGGCGTTTCACCGTGATCTGGTGAAGGGCGCGATCCGGGTGGAAGGTGGCCATGTGGTGCCGCCGGAGGGCCCGGGGCTGGGCATCGAGGTGGATGAGGAACTGGCGCGGGCGCTTCCGTGGGAGGGCGATGGGCTGCATTTGGAGATGCAGGACGGGCCTTGCGAATATGGCGCGCCGAATGCCTTTGAAGGCGGGGCGCCGCGGTGAAAATTCGGGATTGGGGAGGTGGGCAGATTGCCCACCCTACGGGATGAAGCCATTTTTGATTTTGCAGTTGCGGCCTGAGGCGGAGGCTTCGGACGACGAGTTTGCGGCGATCTGCGCCAAGGGCGGGTTGGCGGAGGCCGACACGCGCCGAGTGCGGCTGGATTGCGAAGAGCTGGGCGCGGTGCGGCTGGAGGATTATTCCGGCGTGATCGTGGGCGGCGGGCCGGGCTGCGTGAGCGACCCGCCGGAGGAGAAGAGCCCGGTGGAGGCGAAGATCGAGGCCGCCGTTCTGGGGCTGATGCCTGAGGTGGCGGCGCGGGATTTTCCGTTTTTGGGCTGCTGTTACGGGATCGGGATTTTGGGCAAGGCGCTAGGGGGCGTGGTGGCCAAGGGGCGCTATGGCGAGGCCGTGGGGACGAGTGCGTGCCGGGTGGTGCAGGCCGATCCGGTGCTGGAGGGGGTTGCGCAGGAGTTTGATGCCTTTGTCGGCCACAAGGAGGCGATGGAGGTGTTGCCGGAGGGCTGTGTGCTGCTGGTGGAGAGCGGGCCTTGCCCGTTTCAGATGGTGCGCTATGGGGCCAATGTTTATGCCACGCAGTTCCATCCCGAGGCGGATGCGGGCGGGTTTGAGACGCGGATCAGGGTGTATCGCAACAAGGGGTACTTTGACCCCGGCGAGGCCGATGGGCTGATTGCGATGTGCCGGGCGGCGCGGGTGACGGAACCGGAGAAGATCTTGCGGAACTTCGTGGCGCGGTTTGGTTAGGGCAGGGTGATGTCGGCGTAGACGGGGTAATGGTCTGACGGCCATTCGCCCATGAATTTTTCACGCAAAGCCAGAGGCTTGGTGACGGTGATGCCGCGGCTGGCGGCGATATGGTCGATCGCGCCGAGGATGTTTATGCCGGCGTTGAGGTGGTAGGTCGCGCCGCGGGTGGGGGCGAAGGTGAGGCCGGCCTCTTCGAGGGTGCGGAGCGTGTAGGCGCCGTGCATGGCGTTGAGATCGCCGAGCAGGATGACAGGCGTTCCGGCGGCGATGGCGGGGGCGAGACGGTCGCGCACGAGGGCGGCGGAGAAGCGGCGGTTGGAGCGGCTTTTGTATTCGAAATGGACATTGACGACGCGGAGGCGTTTGCCGTCTGCGGTTTCGAACTCGGCCCAGGAGGCGAAGGCGGGCCAGGAGCCGTTGAAGGTGCGCGAGTAGATCACGTCGGGCGTGTTGGAGAAGAAGAACCAGCCTTCGTCCACCGGTGTGAGGCGGGAGGCGCGGTAGAAGATGGGTTGGGTGGCCGGAAAGCTCTGCCAAGGGCCGGAGGCGGCGGCGCGGTAGGCGGGGAGTTCGGCGAGGAGGTAGTCGCGGGCGAGGTTGGTGGAGCCATCGTCGCCGCGGCTGAAGCTCTCCATCTCCTGAAAGGCGATGATGTCGGCGTCGATCTTGCGCAGGGCCTCGGCCATGGGGGCTTTGCGGCGGTCCCAGTCGGCAACGGACCATGCGCCCTCGGGCTTGTTCAGCAGGATGTAATGGGTGTTGTAGGTGGCGACACGAAGCGTGCCTTCGGGGTGCGGCGGCACCGGCTCGGAGCCGGAGTGGGCGACGTGGAGGGCGCAGGCCAGCAGCGGCAGGGCGAGCAGGGTGAGGGCGAGGATCTTGAGGGCGCGGCGCATGGGCGGAAGATAGCGGGCGGCGCGGCGGCGTCCATCTTTCGTTGCCGTAGCGCGTGGGTTCAGTCATATTCACAAAAATAGATATGGGAGGATGACATGCGGATAACACGGCGCGGATTCGTGACGGGCGCGGCAGCGGGTGTGGCGGCGAGCACGGGGCTGGCGCTGCGCGCGCTGGCGGAGATTTCGCTGGGCGGGGCGCGGCTGACCACGGTGAGCGACGGGCACCTGATGCTGCCGGGGTCTTTCGTCTTCGAGGGTCTGCCCGAGGCGGAGGTGGCGGCGATTGTGGAGCCGATGGGGGTTTCTCCCTCTGCGCTGGAGCCGCCCTGCAACGTGACCCTGCTGCGGCTGGACGACAGAGTGGTGCTGTTTGACGTGGGCGCGGGGCCGGACTTTATGCCATCGGCAGGGGAGTTGGCCGCCAATCTCGACGCGGCGGGCGTTGCGCCGGAGGATGTGACGGATGTGATTTTCACCCATGCCCACCCCGATCACATCTGGGGGCTGCTGGATGACTTTGACGAGCCGCTCTTTCCCGAGGCGAATTATATGATGGGCCGGGCCGAGTGGGACTATTGGTGGAACCCGGAGACAGTGGAGAGCATCGGCGCGGAGCGGCAGGCCTTTGCCGTGGGGGCGAAGCGGCGGATGGAGGCGATCGAGGACCGGGTGGCGTTTTTCGACGATGGCGAAGAGGTGCTACCCGGCGTGGCGGCCTTTGCCTGCGTCGGGCACACGCCGGGGCATATGTGCTTCGAGGTTCGCCAGGGCAGCGAGAGCATAATGGTGGTGGGCGATGCCATCGGCAATCACCACGTGGCCTTCGCGCGGCCCGGCTGGGAGGTGAACTCGGACCAGGACAAGGTGACGGCGGCTGTGAACCGCGTTGCGCTGATGGACCGGCTGGCCGGAGAGCAGATGACGCTGGTGGGCTTTCATCTGCCGGGCGGCATTGGCCGGGCGGAGAAGGATGGCGCGGGCTATCGCTGGGTGGCGATGTAGGCTTTCGGGCCCGGGCCTCGTTTTTGGCTGAGGTGTCGTAGTGGGGGGCCAGCCCCCCACACCCCCCGGAGATATTTTCAGCAAGAAAATGGGGTTGGCGGGGTGACCTGGGGGGCGGGTGCGCGCAATTCTAACCGAATTGGAAACGTTAATTGCGGGGGCGGTTCGTGGATTTGGCTGCAGGGCGAATTTTAATCTGATTTTAGGCGGCTGCGATGGTGCGGGGGCGGGCGAGCAGTCGGTGGGTTGCCATGGCGGAGAGCCACATGGTGAAGAGGGCGAGCCATGCGGTGGCACTGAGGGCCGAGCCGCCGGAGACCCCTGCCCCGACAGCGCAGCCGCCAGCGAGCATCGCACCGAAGCCCATGAGGGCGCCGCCGACGAGGTAACGCTCCATCGGGGTGTCGGGTTGGAAACGCTGTAAGGCGAAGGTGCGGGCCGCGAGGGAGGCGGCGAGGGCGCCGAGGAAGACGCCGGGCACGAGGCCGACGCCGAAAGAGAGCGGCAGCGAGGGGTTGCCGACGAGGCCCATCAGCGTGTCGGTCGCCGGGCCGGTGAAGCTTATGGAGCTGACCGAGACGGGCTCGAAGGCGACCTGGCTCGCGTGGTAGGTGACATACCAGCCTGCGGCGACCGCCACGCCGACGAGGGCGGAGGCGAGGATTTGGCCGGGGCTTTTGCGGGCTGCGAGCACGGCCCAGGCAAGGGCTGCGCCGAAGGCGGCGAGGGAGAGTGCGGCGGTGGCAATGGGCGCGAGGCCTGCGAGCGCGCCGAGGTCGCGCGCCGGGCCGGGCGGGACTGTCCAGAGCGAAAAGAGCCAGAGGCGCGCCGGGCCGAGGATGCCGGTGAGGGAGGCCTGTGCGACAAGCGTGAGCACGAGGCCGGTGACCAGCGCGCGCAGATTGCCGGTGGCCGAAAGCACCAGAAGGCGGGAGGCGCAGCCGCGCGCGAGGATCATACCCGAGCCGAACATCGCCCCGCCGATCACCGCGCCGGAGATGGAGCCGGGTTGGGAAAACTGGCGGGCTTCAGAGAGGTCGAGCCAGCCCAGCGCGAGGCCGCCCTGCACCAGCGCGAGGGCGGTGGTGAAGACGATGAGCCAAGTTGCAAGCCGGGGGCCGGGCGAGAGGGTGGCGACCTCGATGGTAGCGGCGCGCAGGCAGAACGCGGAGCGCTGCGCCGCCGCGCCGAAGAGCAGCCCCACGAAGAGGCCCAAGAGGGCGATGGCGGCGGCTTCGCCGAGGGTATCGAAGAGCCAGATCATCAGGGGTGTCTCCGGTTTTCACCGGGCTACCACGCAGCCGCGCGGGGCGCGTTGACCCGGATCAAACCGGGGCGGGCTTTAGCCGCCGATGGCCTCTGTGATGATGGTTTCCAGCAGATCCTCGACCGCATCCATCGGGCCTTCGGGATAGTCGCGGTGGCCGATCTGCACCTTGCCCTCTTTCTCGGTGACGAAGACGCCATAGGGGCAGTGCTGGATGTTCATCGGGTCGGCTTCCATCACCTGCCGCGAGACCACGGCGGAGCAGAAGAGGAAGATGTCGGCGGCGTCGAAGATTTTTACATCCGAGCCGACATCCTCGCCGGTGCGGGCGAGCATATCGCCGACGTGGCTGGTGTAGTCGATCACGAGGCCTTGGCCGACGATGGCGCTTTCGACCGCAAAGGTGGCATCATCGAAGCTGCCTTCGAAGTCGTGCAGCACGGCATCCTGCGCCAGAGCGGGGGTGGCCAGCAGGAGCGCGGCGGCGAGGGTGAGGTGTTTCATGGGGGTCTCCTCCGTGGGTGTGCCTTCAGAATGGAGATAGGGCGGCGGGGCGCCATGACATGTGTCAAACGCCCCGCCGGTGTGGCTTAGCCGAACATGTCGGCGGTGATGCCGGAGTACCAGCCGATGCTCTCTTCATAGGTGGCTTTGCGCAGGGCTGCGTCCTCGCCGGTTTGAGAGATGAAGCTGTCGGTGCTGGCGATCTTCTCTTCGGTAGGCTCGTAGGAAGCGCCCACTTTCACCCCGTCTTCGGTGGCGATGAGCGACCAGCAGGTGTTGGAGAACTTGGCCGGGAACACCCGGCTATCGGTCAGCGCGCCACGAATGGCATTGGCGGCCACCTTGGCCTGGCTGTTGGCGGAGAAGCCGGATTTGGGCATGTCGCCCTGAGCCGAGGCGTCTCCCAGCACGTGGATGTCGGCATCCATCTTCGAGCTCATGTCGGTGGGGTTGACCGGGGCCCAGTTGCCCTCTGTCAGCCCGGCGGCATCGGCGATGTGGCCCGCTCTCTGGGCGGGGATGACGTTGCAGACATCGACGTTTTCGACGGAGCCGTCGATTGTGACGGTCATCTCACCGGGGTTTACCTCGACCTTGTCACCGCCGAAGTCGGGGCCGATGCGCTCGATCATGCCGGTGTAGTGCTTTTGCCAGCCCTCCTCGAAGAGCGCCTGTTTGGAAAACTTCTCCTTAGGGTCGACGATGAGGATCTTGGCGGTGGGGTTCCGCTCCTTCAGCACGTGGGCCACCATCGAGATACGCTCATAGGGCCCGGGCGGGCAGCGGTAGGGGTTGGGCGGGGCGACCATGCAATAGGTGCCGCCCTCGGGCATGGCCTCGATCTGGGCCTTCAGCAACTCGGACTGACTCCCGGCCTTGTAGGCGTGGGGCATCTTGTTTTGGCTCAGGACCGACCAGCCGGGGACTGAGCCGGGCACGAAGTCGATGCCCGGCGAGATCACCAGCTTGTCGTAGGGCACCGAGCCGCCGCCTGCGAGGGCGACGGTTTTGGCGTCACGGTCCACGCCGATGGCCCAGTCGTGCACGACGTTGATGCCATAGTCGGACGCGAGCGTGCCGTAGCTGTGGGCGATGCTTTGCAGGTCTCGGAAGCCGCCGATGTAGAGGTTGGAGAAGAAGCAGGTGTAATAGGTGCGGGTGGGCTCGATGAGGGTGACATCTATCGCGCCTTCGCTGTCCTTGGCGATGTAGCGGGCTGCAGTGGCGCCCCCTGCCCCGCCGCCGATCACCACCACGCGGGGCATGCCGTGGGCGGCGGCCCGAACCATGGGGGCCGAGAGCGCGGCGGTGCCTGCGGCAGCGGTGCCGAGGAACGTCCTTCTGTTGAGTTTCATGTGTACTCCTCCCTGTTCTATGCGGCCCCTTTACTCCTCCAGGGTCGCAAAATAGGCGGCCAGCGCCGCGATCTCTTCATCGCCGAGGCGTCCGGCGACCATGTTCATCACCGGGTGCGTGCGCGTCTTTTGCTTGTAGGCGTGCATGGCGATGACGAAATCTTCCTCCGGCCAGAGGGTGATGGAGGGGATGCCCTCGTCACCGCCGGAGGTCTGGTGGCAGGTGGTGCACTCCGACGCCAGATATTCACCATACTCCGGATCGCCCGTCAGAGCGAGGATCGCCGGATCAAGGTCATGGTCGGTGGCTTGGGCCGTTGGATCGGCCTCGGGAATATTGGCGGGAGAGTCGGAAAAGCGGCGCAGATAGGCGATGAGGTCGGCGCGCACCTGCGGATCCGCCTCGCCGCGGTAGCTCATACGGGTGCCGGGGACGAGTTGCTTGGGGTTTTCGAGAAAGGCATCGAGCGTATCGGCGTGCCACTCAAGGCCCTTGGCCCCGGCCCGCTTGAAGGCGTTGGAGTAGCGGAAGCCCTCAAGCGAGGCGGCGCGGCGGCCGAAGAGGGTGTTGAGGTGGGGGCCGATGCGATTGGTGGCCTCGGGGCCGAGCTGGTGGCAGCCTTTGCATTTGGAGAAAGCCGCCTCGCCGCGCTCCGCATCCCCGACCTCGGACGCGAGCGCCGCGCCCGGTGCGAGACCGAGCACGGCGACGAGAAGGGCGGCGCGGGCACGGATCATTCAGCGAATGACCCCAGATAGGCCTCGACCGCCTCGATATCACTTTCCTTGCGCAGGCCGTTGAAGGACATTTTGGTGCCCTTGAGGAAGGCTTTGGGCTTGGTCAGAAATTCGGCAAGGGTTTTGCTATTCCATGTGAGGCCGGCCTCGCCTGCCTCGGCCATCGCCTTGGAATATCGGAAGCCCTCAACGGTGCCTGCGGTGCGGCCCATGATGCCGTTGAGCTGGGGGCCGGTCTTGTTTTCGGCGCCCTCGCCCACTTGGTGGCAGGCCTTGCACTTGCGGAAGACCTTCTCGCCTGCGGCGATCAGCTCCGGGTCGGCGGGAGCGGCGGCCATGGTTTCTTCGGCGGGGGTTTCTTCGGAAGCAGCCTCCTCAACCACGGCTTCGGCCCCGGCGTCGACGGTTTCCTCCACGGGGTTTTCGACCACCATCTCGGATGCGGCCTCCTCAGCCGGAGCGGCCTCGGATGCGCCTTCCTCTTCCGGGGTCACATCGAGCACGGTGGCGCGCATGGTGATTTCGACGCTGTCCTTGCAGTTTTCCATACAGGGCTCGGTGCGCCAGTTCGGGTATTCGGTTTCTGCCCGGTCATCAACGATGAAGCCGTTGGCATTGGGCATTTCGACGTCGAGAAAGTTTTCGCGGGTGAGCACGAAGTCGTCTTCGACGAAGAAGTTGGAATAGAGGATGTATGCGGTGATGGCGTAGGTATCATCCGCCGAGAGGGTCTGTGCCGCGCCGAAGGGCATTGAGCGGTGGACGTAGTCCCATGTGGTCGAGAGGTAGGGCCAGTAGGAGCCGACGGTTTTGAGCGGGTCTTCATCGGCCAAGGTGCCGTCGCCGCCCGCGAGTTTGGGCCAGTTGCCGGAGCCTTCGGCAAATTCGCCGTGGCAGACAGCGCAGTTTTCGGAAAACAGCACCTCGCCGTCTTCGACGGAGCCGGAGCCGGGCGGAAGGCCGCGGCCATCGGGCATGACCTTTACATCCCAAGCGGCGATTTCATCTTCGGTGGCGGGGCGACCGAGGCCGAATTTGGCCTGCGTTACCGGAACGCCCTCGGCTGTAGCCTCGGCGGGGGCGGCCTCATCGGCGGCTTGCGCCGCCTCTTCGGCTTTGGGTTCAGGCGCGCTCTGGGCTGAGGCGGCGGGCACGCTTTGGCCGCGCAGGGGGGCGGGGATATCGGCGACGAACTGATCGGCGAGGATATAGGCGGAGCCGAGGAGAACGGCGGTGCCCCCCATCGTGGGGGCGAAGATATTAAGAAACTTCGACATTTTCAGCGCTCCCGTCGGTGTTTACATGCCAGGTCTGGATGCAGTTGTTGTGGTAGACCGAATTCAGCCCGCGCACCTCGCGCAGCTGGGTCTTGGTGGGCTGGACGTAGCCGGTTTCGTCCATCGCGCGGCTTTGCAGCAGCATCTCGGAGCCATCCCACTCGGTATCGAGGTAGAAGCGGGTGAGCGCCTTGGTGTCGCCCTGGGTGCGCCCGAGGCGGGCGGTTTCCCATGTTTTGCCGCCGTCCTTGGACACATCGACACGGGTGATCCGCCCGTGGCCGGACCATGCCATGCCGGTGATGACCAGCGGGCCGGGGCCGTGGGTGATGGGGGCCTGCGGGCTGGGCGAGGTGACGACGGATTTGGCATCCATCACCCATGTCCATTTGCGCGCAGTGCCATCGGCCAGCGTGTCGGTGTATTTGGAGGTTTCTTCGCGGCTTTCGACGGCGGCATCTGTGACCTCGATGCGGCGCAGCCACTTGATCCACATGTTGCCCTCCCAGCCGGGAACGACGAGGCGCACTGGGTACCCGTGCTCTTTACGCAAAGCCTCGCCGTTGGCCTTGAAGGCCACGAGCACGTCATCAAGCGCCTTTTCCATCGGGATCGAGCGCCCGTTGGAGGAGGCGTCAGCTCCTTCGACATAAACCCAGCGGCCCTCGGTGGTGCCATCATATCCGGCCTCGGCCAGAAGCGTGCGCAGGGGGATGCCGGTATATTCCATGTTGTGGATCATGCCGTGGGTGAACTGGGCGCCGTTGAGCTGGGCGCCGGCCCATTCCATGCCGGTATTGGCGGCGCATTCGCAGAAGTAGACGTGGTTTTCGCGCGGGAAACGCTCCAGATCGGCATAGGTGAAGACGAGCGGCTGGCCCACGAGGCCGTTGATCATCAGCCGGTAGTCTTCCTTCTTCAGTTCGATGGCGCCGGAGTGATGGCGCTCGAAGGCGCAGCCTTGCGGCGTGATGGTGCCATCGAGCGCGTGAATCGGGGTGAAGTTGATGGAGGAGATCGGATCAGCGGTGAGCCAGGGCACGTTGCGGCGCACCACGTCGGCCTCATACTCGATGGGCATGCCGTAGGGGGTGGCATCGACGCCTTCGCCCAGCCCGCTGGCCCACTCCTGCACCTCGGTGATCAGCGGATCACCTTCGGCGCGGGCCTGCGTGGCCAGCGTGCCAGCGGCTGCGGCGGCAGTGCCGGCCAGAACGGCGCGGCGGGAGAGTTTGAGATCGTCGCTCATGGGGGTGTGCTCCTCATTCACGGGGGGGTGGGTGATGGTCAGTCGACCACCACCTTCACGTTGTCATGGTCACCTGCGGTGACTGTGCCGAGTTTCTTGATATGGCTTTCGACCACGTCCCAGATGGGCGGGCCTTCGGTGCCCTCGTTGACCGAGGCCCAGCCGGCGACGGTGTAGTTCTTGCCGGGGTCGATGGGCTCGCCGGTGGAGAGCAGGGTCATGCCCGAGATGCGCTCGCCCTGCGGCTTGTTGATATCAATCTGGTAGCCCATGCCGCCGATGCGGACCATGTCGCCGCCCTGCTGATAGTAGGGGTCGGGGTTGAAGATGTTGTCGGCCACGTCTTCGAGGATGACCTTGATGAATTCGCCCGTCATTTCAGTGCGGTAGGCGTTGGGGTAGGTCATGGAGGTGACGTTGAAGATATCTTCGCGGGTGATGTCCTGCCCCGGGATCATCGAGGCGCCCCAGCGGACGCCGGGGGACATGGCGATTTGCGCGTCGCGCTCGGAGAGGAGGGCGTCGCAGATCAGGTCGTCCCATGTGCCGTTGAAGTTGCCGCGGCGGTAGAGCGTGGTGTCGTTCTGGCCGATCACCTCGGCCATTTCGGCCTCGTAGGGCGCGCGCTGCTCGTCGATCAGGGCGGTCATCGCTGGGTCGGGGGCGATGACGTCGGAGAAGATCGGGATGAGCTTGTGGCGGTAGCCCATCATCCGGCCATCGCGCACGTCGAGATCCACCCGGGAGACGAACTTGCCGTGGGAGCCGGAGGCGACGACGATGGTGTTGCCCACCACCACCGGCTCGGGGAGCGCATCGTGGGTGTGGCCGGAGAGGATCACGTCGATCCCTGGCACGACGGAGGCCATCTTCTTGTCGACGTCAAAGCCGTTGTGGGAGAGCACGACGACCACCTCGGCCCCGGCGGCGCGGGCCTCTTCCACCACTGCGGCCATGTGCTCGTCGCGGATGCCGAAGCTGTATTCGGGGAACATCCAGCCGGGGTTGGCGATGGGCATGTAGGGGAAGGCCTGGCCGATGACGGCGATCTTGGTGCCGCCGCGCTCGAACATCTTGTAGGGGGCGAAAAGCTCGGCGGGTTCGTCCCATTCGGCGTCGAAGATGTTTTGGCCGAGGGCGGCGAAGGGTAGGCCCTCGACGATCTCGTTCACCCGGTCGGAGCCGAGGGTGAACTCCCAGTGGAAGGTCATGGCGTCGGGCTTGAGGGCGTTCATCACATTGACCATGTCCTGCCCCTGCGTTTGCAGGCAGGTGTAGGAGCCGTGCCATGTGTCTCCGCCATCGAGCAGGAGGGAATCGGGGCGGTCGGCGCGGATGGCGTTGATGACGGTGGCGACGCGGTCCATGCCGCCGACCTTTCCGTATTGGGCCGCAAGCGCCGCGAAATCGCCGGAGGACAGGGCGTAATGGGAGGGAGACCCATCGGCGATGCCGTAGAGCTTGCGGAAGTCAGCGCCGGTGACGTGGGGCACCTTGCCGAGATTCTCACCGACGCCGAGGTTTACCGAAGGCTCGCGGAAGTAAATCGGCTTCAGTTGGGCGTGGATATCGGTGACGTGGATGAGCGAGACGTTGCCGAAGGTGTCGAATTCCAGCAGCTGATCCTGCGTGAGGGCCTGCTGCGCGGCGAGACGGGCCCAGTTGCCGAAACCGGAGGTGCCGAGGAGGGCGGAAGCGGCCATGCCGACCTGGAGGAAATCGCGGCGGGAGATCATGGAAGACTCATCCTTTAGTTATATGCGCATGTATGCATCTGTCGGGGACAGAAAACCCGCGCCGGATCACTCCGACGCGGGCCTAGCTTACTGGCGAACTGCCGGAGTTTCGACCGAGAGACCGTTGCCGCGCGAGGCGACGTAAAGCTCCAGCGCGCGGAACTCGTCGGAGCCTTCGGCGAAGGTCTCGGCGCGGGTGTCGCGGATGCAGCCACGGAAGCGGTTGTGCTTGGAGATCAGCTTGGCCTGCTTCAGCCGGTAGGTGGGGAAGCCGTTGGTTTGCCCCTGGCTGAGGTGGTCGGCGCGGATCATGTTGCCATAGTTGTCTTCGTGGCAATTGGCGCAGGACAACTCAAGCTGGCCGTAGCGGGTGTAATACATCTCCTTGCCCTGCTCCCAGAAGGGGGCGGCGGGCCCGTCGATGGCCACGTTCATCGGCATGCCGCGCGATTGCAGGCCGATCAGGGCGACCATGCCCTGCATGTCGTTGCCCGACCACTTCCAGGCATCGGCCCCCATGCGCTCGGTGCGGCAATTGTTGATGGCATCTTCCATCGTTACCAGCTTGCCGGTCTCTTCATCGACCTTGGGCATGGTTGGCGTCAGGCCCGCAAAGCTTTCGACGCCTTCGTGGCAGCCCTGACAGCTTTTGCCGGCGGAGCCTTCGGCGGTGGAATAGGCATCCATCGCGGCATCCACGGTGAGCATACCGGGGTTGTCGAAGTCGTCCATTTCGAGCGACTGGGTTTCGTCGGTGCGGAAGCGCCAACCGGAGTAGATCGTATCGATGGCGTCCGACAGGTGGTCGGGGGCGGCCGTTTCGGTGACGATCTCGGTCTCGCCATTGATGACGAGGCTGTCTTCATCCGGTCCGGCATGGGCGGCCACCGCGAAGGCGGAAGCCGCTATGAGTGCGATTGTGCTTGCGCGTTTGCTAGCTTTTTTCACGCGTCCCTCCCTGAACGTGCGCGGCGATCAGCCGACGGTGATTTCCTTGGTCTCGGTGTAAGTCGAGCCGTCGTCGTCCTGCCAAGTGAACTCGAAGGTTCCTGTCTCGGGCACGGTGGCCTCGAACTCAAAGTAGGGGTTCGTCGAGATCGCCGGTTCCATCTTCACGTCGATCACGGTCTCGCCGTTGAAGGTGCAGGTGAACTGGTTGATGATCGAGCGCGGAATGGGGTTGCCGTCGCCGTCCTTGCGCTGGCCGCTCTCCATGGGATGCGAGATCAGCGTTTTGATGGTGATCGCCTCGCCGGCGGAGGCCGACTTGGGGACTTTGACGCGGGGTTTGACTCCGGATGCCATTTTATCTGTCTCCTGTTCTCTGCCTCAGCCGCCGCAGCCGCCGATGGTGACTTTTACGGTCGCGCTGGCCTGCTTGAAGCTGCCATCGGCCATTTTGGCCACGGCGACCACGTCTTGCGTTTTGGCAAGGCGGATGCGGGTGGCGCCGTAGTGGCTGGCCGCGAGCGGGCCGAAGGTAAAGGTGGCCACGGGCGGCGTGGGGTTGCCCGTGGCGAGCACCATGATGCTTTCGGCCCCCTCGGCGCTGACCGAGATTGGCACGGTGTTGCCGTTTTCAGCGATTTCGGGGGCGTCGATGGTGATGCCGCCCTCGGCCACTTCGGCCCCGCCGGTGAATTCGGCGATGAGATCGGCCACGGCGTCGGCCATGGCGGGCATGGGCAGCGTGGCGGCCAGTGCGGCGCCCGCGCCCAGAAGCAGGGTGTCTCGTCTTGTCAGGATCATGGTGCCTCCTATGCGGCCCGCCGGTGCGGGCGCGGCTGTGGGTCTGTTACTCGTCCTTGAGCGTCATCAGAAAGGCGACGACGTCTTCGATCTGTTCGGCTGTGAGCAGCGGGGCCACCTCGCCATCAGCATGGGCCTTGCCGGTGTAGGCATTGCCCAGACGGATGAAGCCTTCGGTCTTGTAGAACGACGGCATCATGGTGCCTTCGAAGGTTTTCTTGGCGTTGGCGACGATGCCGCGCAGTTCGGCTTCGCTCCAGCGGCTGCCTGCGCCATCCAGCGGCGGGCCGATCTCGCCCTGAAAGGCCAGTTCGGGCAGGGCCGAGATTTGGTGGCAGGCCACGCAGTTGCCCGAGCCCTTGTTCATCAGCACAGCGCCATTGGCGACATCGCCCGGCGCGCCGGTCAGCGAGACTTCGACTGCGCCGTAATCATCATAGGCAACGGCGGTGGGGGCGACGGTTTCGGCCCAGGCTGCCGTGCCGAGCACGGTTGCGGCGGCGATCGCTCCAAGCGTTTTGTTCATGATCCCTCCCTTGGGTGGCCGGGCCGCTGCGGACCCGCTACCTTTGTCGGCATACGGTAGCGCACAACCGGGCACCACCGCAATAACAAATTCAGTTACCTGAATTATTGATTATGTTGCAGCGCAGCATTGGCCTCAGCCCTGCTGCTCGGCGAACTTGCGGGCGTGGTATTTTTGAAAGGGTTCATCGCCCTCGTAGCCCTTCTCGAGAACCCAGGTGAGCAGGTTCATGGTGGTCCATTTGCCAAAGGCACCGGGCATGGTGACAACGGCGGCCTGCGCCCCGGTTTTGCCCGCCTCGACCTCTTCGGGAAAGAAGAGAATCGTTGGCGTGAAGAGGGCGTTCCAGCGTTTGACCATGTCTTTCTCGGCCATCGCCTCGCCGTCGAAGTCGGTCACCTCAATGTCACCGAACATGTTGAGCTGCACAACGAAGTAGTTTTCTTCGATCAGTTGCTTCACCGCCGGGTCGGAGAACACCTCTTCATGCATCTTGGTGCAGTAGATGCAGCCGCGTTGCTCGATAATGACCATGAATCGTTTGCCCTCCTCGCCTGCCTCGGCAAGGTCTTCGGACATGTCCTTGAAGGTGTCGCGGAACCAAGGCTCCTTGTGCAGCCCGTCGTCACCGATCTCGGCCTGCGCCGTGGTGGTGGCCATGAAGAGGGCCGCGAAGAGGGTTAGGAGGCGTTTCATGGGTCTCTCCCGTTGCTAGCTGGTGAAGGCCGGGAACTTCTCGATCAGCCACCATGCGATGGCATTGACTGTCCCGGTGAGAATTAGGACGGCGAAGAGGATGAGCAAGGCGCCCATGACCTTCTCCATCTTGCCGAGGTGTTTGCGGAAAGCCCCGGCGAACTGCATGAAGGGCGCGGTGAAGAGGGCGGCGATGATGAAGGGCAGCACCATGCCCGCGCCAAAGACATTGACCATGAGCAGCCCGCGCCATGCGGTTTCATCCGTGGAGGCCATCATGAAGACGCCGGTGAGCACGCCGCCGACGCAGGGTGTCCAGCCAGCCATGAAGGCGAGGCCGACGAGGTAGCTCGACCAGATGGTCATGTTGGAGGTGTCGCCTGCGTCGAGTTGCAGGGTGCGGTCGAGAAAGCCGATGCGATAGACGCCGAGGAAGTGCAGGCCCATGATGAGCACCAGCGCCCCGGCGGCATAGCGGAAGTAGTCGATATAGGTTTTGAACAGCTCGGAGATGGCAAAGGCCCCTGCCCCGAGCACGGCAAACACCGTCATCATGCCAAGCGAGAACATGACCGCCGAAGCGATCAGGCGGAGCCGTGCGCCCCGGGCCAGCGTGCCATCGGCGGAGATTTCGGACATGCCGACACCGGCCATGTAAGACAGGTAGAACGGCACGATCGGCAGCACGCAGGGGGAGAAGAACACCACCAGCCCGCCGATGAAGGCGCTCCAAATGCCCACGTCGAGCAACATGGCCTGTCCTCCCTTGTTTCAGACCCATTATCATATTAAGTTTGTTGAATGGAACGTCAATCGGGATCGGTGCCCTTGCGGCTTGTGGCCCTTCTTCTCAGCTTGACCCTCACGGTCCTGCCTATAGCAGCACGGGCCGAGACGGTGCTTGTGATGGTGGAAGAGGCCGGGTGCGCATGGTGTGCGCGTTGGAACAAGGAGATCGGCCCGATTTATGGCAAGACGCCAGAGGGCCGCGCCGCGCCGCTGCGCCGAGAGATGATTGGCGCACCGCCGGATGATATTGCCTTTGAACGCGGGCTGCACTTTACGCCGACCTTCGTGCTGGTGCGTGATGGCGCGGAGCTGGGGCGGATTGAAGGCTATCCGGGCGAGGACTTCTTTTGGGGCTTGCTTGGGCAGATGATGGAACAGAACGGCGTGGCACTGCCCGCTGAATCGGGGGAGGCCGGGGCCGAGGGATGAGGACCGAGGGAACGCAGAACATGCTGGATGACAAGCCGGGCCTTCCGGTGTTTGACAAGAACATGTGCGCCGAGGACATGGACAGGATGGTGGCCAATGCCACCAACGCGGCGAATTTTCTCAAGGCGATCAGCCATGAGGGCCGCCTGATGATCCTGTGCCACCTCGCGACGGGCGAGAAGACGGTGACCGAGTTGGAAGAGCTGCTTTCGGCCCGGCAGGCGGCGGTTTCGCAGCAGCTTTCGCGCCTGCGGCTGGAAGGGCTGGTGACCCCACGGCGGGAGGGCAAGGCGATTTACTACAGCCTTGCGGATGAGCGCCCGAAGAAGATCATGGAAGTTGTCTACGAGATGTTCTGCAAGGAGGGCTGACCGGCCCGCTGCGGGCGTCCGGGGCTTGGGGAGGAGAGCCGGGTGTTCGAATACCTTCTCGACAGGATCGGTGATGCCAATGCCGTGGCCCTCGTGGGGCTGGCGGGTGGCATTTTGCTGGGGCTGGCCGCGCGGATTGGCCGGTTTTGCACGCTCGGCGCGATTGAAGACATGCTCTACGCGGGTGACAGCCGCCGTTTGCGCATGTGGGCGCTGGCCATCGGCACCGCCGTCATCGGCGTGGCGCTGGCCCGGGCGGGTGGGCACTTCGACCCTGCCGAAACCCTCTACCTCTCCCGCGTCTGGACCCCGCTTGGCAGCATCCTTGGCGGGCTGATGTTTGGCTATGGCATGGCGATTGCGGGCAACTGCGGCTACGGCGCGCTGGCCCGGCTGGGCGGCGGCGATTTGCGCGGGTTCATCATTGTGCTGGTCATGGGGCTTTCGGCCTATGCGGTGCTGTCCGGTCCATTGGCGCGGGCGCGGGTTTGGCTGTTTCCGGTGGATGGCATGGCGGTTGCGCCGCAGGGATTTGCCGAGAGCCTCGGCGGCATGGCCGGGATATCGCCGGTGGTGGTGGCGCTCATCGTGGGCGTGGCACTGCTGGTGCTGGGACTCGCCAGCCGGGAGATGCTGCGCGCGCCCGGGCACATGGCCTGGGGCGTGGCGGTGGGCTTGGCGGTGCTTTCAGGCTGGCTGGGCACATTCTGGGTGGCACACACGGGCTTTGCGGGCGAGCGGATCACCACGCACACCTTTTCGCAGCCGTTGGGCGATACGATGCTTTGGGTCATGACGGCGAGCGGAAACACCCTGAGTTTCGGCGTGGGCTCTGTGGCGGGCGTGCTCATCGGCGCTTTTGCGGGCTCGCTCATCAAGGGGCATTTTCGCTGGGAGGCCTGCGAAGACCCGCGCGAGTTGAAGCGCCAGATGGCGGGCGCGGCGCTGATGGGGCCGGGTGCGGTGCTGGCGGTGGGCTGCTCTGTGGGACAGGGCATAAGCGCGTTTTCGGTGCTTGCATGGTCGGCGCCCGTCACCTTTGCCGCGATCTTTGCCGGTGCGGCACTTGGGCTGCGGCAGCTCATTTCAGGCTTCCACATCGCGTAGGGATAGCCGAGAACTCTGGCCATGACAGACCAGATCGGCGGATGCCGCATTGCCATCATCGGAATGGGGCCAAGGGGCCTTGGCGCGGCCGAGGCGCTGGCCGCATGGCTGCCGGAGGCGCGGGTGGAGATCTTTGACCCGGTACGGCCCTGCGGTGCTGGGCCAAACTTTTCGCCCCGGGAGGCGGAGCTATGCCTGCTGAACCTGCCCATCCGCGAGGTGCGGATTGACGACGGCCCAGTGGGGGCCTTCGGGGACTGGCTGGGGGAGGCGGATGCTGAGCACTTTCCGCCCCGCGCTGACCTTGGGCGGTATTTTGCGGCGCGGTTCGAGGCGCTTCAGGCCCGCCTGCGCCCGCAGCTTCATGCCGCACGCGTCGAGGCGATTGAGCATAGGGGCGATGGCTGGTGGCTGCGTGCGGGTGGAGAGCACGGGCCCTTTGCCGAGGTTTTGCTGACCCAGGGCCAGCCGCGCTCTGCCCCCGATCCGCAGCTTGCGACATGGAGGGAACACGCGGAGCGCCATGATCTGCCCCTTCGCCCCGCCTACCCCGGCACCGCGCTGGCCGAGGCGGCGCAAGACTGGGCCGGCAAGGTGGTAGGCGTGCGCGGGCTGGGGCTATCAACGCTGGATGTGCTGCGGCTGCTGACGCTCGGCCAAGGCGGGCGGTTTGAGGGGGAGCGATACCTGCGCTCGGGGCGAGAGCCAGAGCGGATTGTGCCATTTTCGCTGGATGGGCACGCGCCTGCGCCCAAGCCCGCCGATGCCACGATCGACGAAGCGTTTGCGCCGGAGAGGGCGGAGACAGAGGCTTTTCTCACAGGACTGGAAGAGGCGGCCGGGATGGCCGCAGAAGCCGCGCTGGAACGGGTTTGCGCCACACTTGAGGCCCCGGTGGCCCGGCTGGCCAAGGTTTTGCGCGGGGAGGTTCGGGACTGGCTTGCGATGGAGCGAGAGGCCCCGGGCAGCCAAGAGACGCGCGGCGCCATAGAGGCGCTGAAGGCGCAGGTGGCGATGGCACGGGGCGCGCCGCCGGATGTGGGCTACGCGCTTGGGCAGCTTTGGCGCAAGTGGCAGGACGCCCTGCGGCAGGGCTTCAACCCGGCGCGCATGGCACCGGAAACGGCGGCGGCGCTGTTGAAGTTTGACGATGGGCTGAAGCGCTTCTCGTATGGCCCGCCGCTGCGCTCGGCGGAAGAATTGCTCGCGCTGATCGGCGCGGGCGTGGTGGACCTGCGGGCGGTGGACGACCCGGACATTCGGTTGGTGCCGGAGGGCTGGGTGCTGGATGGCGCCGCGGCGACACTGACGGCGCAGGCCATGGTGGATGCGGTGCTGCCCTCTCCTGCCCTCGCCCCGGTGACCGACCCGGCCCTCGCCGGGCTGCGCGAGGCCGGATGGCTGCATCCGCTGGCCGAAGGGCTGGGCGCGGCCACCTCAGCAGACGGGTTGGCCCTGACGCGCGACGGCCGCCCCGCCCCGGGCCTCGCGGTGCTGGGCCGGATGGCTGCCGGAAGCGTGATTGCCGTGGACTCGATTCACGATTGTTTCGGAGCCGCCGCCGACCGCTGGGCCGAGGGCGTGGCGGCGCGCGTACTGGACGCCGCCCCCGACTGACACAGGGCCGCTGCGCCCCTTTATTTACTTCATCTCAGAGCATCTTGGCGACCGGTTAATTGCTGGCCGGGCAATGCCTGCTGCCTTTGCAGAACTTCACCCATAAACGCCCCGCGAAGGACGCAATCCCGCCACCTTTTGTTTCCAAATTGGTGACAAAGACAGCGGTGAGACGCGACAAAGAAGGGGCAAACATGCAGACGGGTTCAACGCTCGCTCAGGACGGACATGGCCGTGCTCTATGGGCGCGGGCAGGCCAATCTGCCTTGCTGCCGGCTTTGATTGCCTTGCTTGCTGGCGGATTTGTTCAGGGGCTGATCTATCTCAACCATGATGTGGCCTGGGTGCTCAACTCTTCGGAGCGTTTGCTGGAGGGCGGCACCTTTGGGCGCGAGATCGTGGCGGCAAATCCGCCGCTGATCTGGTGGCTGAACGCGCCGGTGGCCGGACTAGCCGGGCTGCTGGGCAGCGATCCGGTGGCCACCTTTCGCGTAGTGGTGCTTGGGCTGCTTGCGTTGAGTCTTGCGGCCTTCAACCGCGCCCTGCCCGCCTCGCTCAACCAACTCCACCGCGCGGTCCTGCTTACCGGGCTGGCGCTTTTGCTGACACTCGGCGCCGGGCGTGACTTTGGCCAGCGGGAACATCTGGCTGTTGCGCTATGCCTGCCATGGCTGATGCTGATGGCCGCGCGCGCCGAGGGACGCCAAGTGCCGCGGCTGACGGCGGTGCTGGCAGGGCTGGCGGCGGGTGTGGGCCTTTGTTTCAAGCCACATTTCCTTGCGGTTCCGGTCTTTGTGGGCCTCTACGCAATGGTGCGCCAGCGCAGCTTGCGCCCGGTGCTGCGCATCGAGAGCGTAGTGATCGTGCTGACGGGCGTGGCCTATGTGGGCGCGACATGGGTGTTTGCACGTCCCTACCTCTCCGAGGTGGTGCCGCTGATTTCGCAGGTTTACTGGGGCTTCAGCCATTCAATTGCGCAGGTTGTTCTGGTTCAGCTTTCTCCCACCGTCCTGTGCCTCGTGGCGCTGCCAGTGGCGCTTGGGCGCGGGCGCTCTGCCGCGGCCATGGTGATGGCGCTGGCGGCAGCTGGGTTTCTGGTGGCGGCTTTGGCGCAGGCCAAGGGCTATAGCTATCATTTTTACCCGGTCACCGCGCTGGCCCTGCTTTCACTGGCGCTCACGACGCTTGCCCCCGTTGCCACATGGCACCGGATGGTGGCGGTTGGTGCCTTGGTGCTTGGGCTGGCGCTTCCGGCGCTTCAGAACACGCTTGCACTGAGACACCGTATGGCCGGGGGGGCATATGGCATCGACACCGGCTGCCTCGTCGGCATGGTGCAGCAGCATGTGCCCGAGGGCGGTGGGTTCATGGCCTTCTCGACGCACCCCTACCCCGGCTTCCCTGTGGCGAACTACAGCCACCGTCGGTGGGTCGCGGCCACCAACAGCCGGCTCTATCTACCCGCAATCGTGCGGCTGCGCGCGCAGGGCACCGCCACGCCCGAGGCCGCCCGGGTGCTGGCACTGGCCGAGCAGGCCGAACGCGCCGCTGCGCTGAAAGACCTGGCTAACCGTCCCGCGTTGGTGCTGATCGACGCCCGCGAACACCGCCACGCCATCGGCTCCCTGCCAATGGATTTTGAAGCCTTCTACACCGAGGATCCCGCCTTCGCGCGGATCTGGTCGGGTTATCAAGAAATCAACTCCTGTGTGCCAGGCATACGGGCATTCAAGCTGACCGAGGGAACCTGAACCATGCGCAGCTCACCGCTTTCCAACACCGCCGTCGTGATCCCTTGTTATAAGGCCGCAGGCAGTATCCGAGACGTTGTTGCCGAGGTGCCCGAGGGGATTGGGCGGATCTATTGCGTCAACGACGCCAGCCCCGACAATCTGGCCGAAGTGCTGGCCGAACTCGCCGCCGAAGACCCGCGCGTGCAGGTCGTGACCCATGAGGTCAACGGCGGCGTGGGCGCGGCGACCGTTACCGGCTATCGCGCGGCGATCGAGGGCGGGGCCAAGGTGATCGTGAAGATCGACAGTGATGGGCAGATGGACCCGCGCCTCATTCCGGCTCTGATCGAGCCGATCCTGCGCGGCGAGGCGGATTATGTGAAGGGCAACCGTTTCTTCGACATCGCCGGCGTGCAGAAAATGCCCACCGTGCGGCTGATCGGCAATGCGGGGCTGTCTTTCATGAGCAAGCTGTCCTCGGGCCTCTGGCACCTGTTCGACCCGACCAACGGTTTCACCGCGATCCACGCCGATGTGGCTGCGATCCTGCCGCTGGACAAGCTCCACAAGCGCTACTTCTTCGAGAGCGATCTGCTGTTTCGCCTCGGCACGGTCGGCGCAGCGGTGAGCGACGTGCCGATGGAGGCCGTTTATGGCGACGAGAAGAGCGGGCTGAGCGAGATGGACGCGCTGCTGAAGTTTCCGTGGCTTCATGCCCGCAACCTGATAACGCGGGTGTTTTACAATTACTTCCTGCGCGGCTTCTCCACCGCGTCGCTGATGCTGATGATGGGCACGCTGCTGTTTGCCTTCGGCGGCATCTACGGCGTGACCCAATGGATCGAGAGCGCGCGCAGCGGAGTGCCGGCCACGGCAGGCACCGTCATGCTCAGCGCCTTCCCGGTGTTGCTGGGGGTGCAGATGTTGCTCAACTTCCTTGGCCATGACGTGAGCGCCTCGCAGCGCCCGGCCGTGCATCCGCATATTGCCCGGGTTCGGGTGCTGAAGGCACGGCCGATGGGCGCGAGCGCAAAGGAAAAGGCGCAGGCCAAGGAGCCGGACAGGCTCGCGGCCACCGGCACACAGTAATCAGGCCAAGGCGCGCCCGGTCAGCCGGGTGACGGCCTCAATCACACCGCTGGCTGCAGCGTTGGAGAGCAGCAACAGCGGCCGGGCGACGATGGCCAGCGCCGCCGCCTCGGCCAGAGGCATGCCAAGAAACACAAGCACGCCTGCCGCGCCGGCTTCGGCCACACCAAGCCCGGCCAGCGAAAGCGCCAGCGCGCCGGCCACGTTTAGGCCCGCCAGCATGACCCAGGCCTCGAATGGCCCCAGGGGATGGCCCGCCGCCGCGAAGCCCGCCATAATCCCGCCTGAGGCGGTGAGCCAGATCAGCAGCGTGAGCAATGCGGCGGGCAGGCGGTTGGGCGCAAATTGCGCTGGCTCAGGTGGCGGCACTTTGCGAAGGCGGCGCAACAGACGCCCGGCGAGCGCCACGGTGACATCGGAGAAGTAGAGCGCGGCGCAGCACACCGCCGCCCCGGTCCCGGCCAGCAGCGGCACATGCCCGGTGCCCGCGAGCCCAGCGCAGCCCAGCCCGAGAACGGCACAGATATCACGCAGCCGCGCCCCGGCGATCAGTGCTGCTGCCGGGACGGTGCCCAGGCCCACCATGCGTTTTGCGAGCAGTGGAAAAGCTAGGTCTCCCGCGCCGGAGGGCGAGAGGATGAACACCAGTTGGTGACGCCCGGCAAGCGCCACCCAGCGCCATCCGCCCGAGCTTCGGTCTGTGCCTTTGACGGTGTCCGCGGCGGTGCCAAGGGCAGGCGCGAGAAGGCGAAGCTGCGCGCCCCGCAACGCCAGCACGGCGACATAGGCCGCGACAGCGGGCAGCAGCAGCACGGGGCGGATGGTGGAAAGGTCGACGGTGCCAATGTCGGCAACCCAGAGCACCAGCGCCAGAAGCACAGCACTGACGACGAGGGCAAGAGCGCTACGCCTTGAGATCATAGCCGAACTCCGCCGCCGCCGCGCCGCAGATGGCGCGCTCGGCAGCGGCATTGCGCAGGTTGACCCCGGGCGGCGCGGGGTTGACCCGTTGGCCGAACTCCTCGGGATCGACGCTTGCGGGTGGCTCCAGTTGGAGCACATCGAACACCTGCGTCATCGCCGCGTCACGCCGCGTGGCATCGCCTGAAAATATATCTTCACTGCGCACAAGCGCGTAGGCCTCGGCCTTGCTCGCAACAGCCGCGATGCGCTGGTTGCACCAGACCCAGCGGTGCAGGCTTTTCTCAAAAGGGGTAAGCCCGCGCCAGCCCGCAGGACGGGGCGACGGGAAGGGTTTGGCGAAGGGCACATAGTCGATCACGTGGCGATAGCGGCTGGAGGCCTTGAAGGTGGTCATGGACTGCGCCCAGCCGCCCGGCTCTCGCACCACGTGGACGATGCGCAGGGGCCGGGTTGGGTGGGGTAGCAGGTCTGTCACCGCGCAGAGAAAGGGATTTACCTCCACCCGCTTGCCTACCGCGCCGTGAAAGGCCTGCTGGTGCCGCCGCGCCAGCCAACGCGCGGCCCCGCCCATGAGGCCGAAATCGTTGCGCAGGTTGCCGAGCATCATCAGCGAACGGGTGGGCGCTGGCTCGTGCTCGATGGACACGTCGGGGAAGTGCCGGTTTATCAGGTTTTCCAGAAAGACGGTGCCTGTGCGCCCGGCTGAAAGCACATAATAGAGCGGGCGCGCATTTTCATCGCTTGAGGGCGCAGCTGTGTGGGAAGGGGCGTTCATCGGGCTCATCGCTGCTGGTTAGCCTGTCTTTGAGGCAAAGAATAGCCGGGGGCGGCCCCATCCGGAAGCCAGGTGGCGCGTGAGACACGGGCTGGCGGCGATATGCCGGCTAAACTGGCGATCCCACGAGGACTCGAACCCCGAACCTGCTGATTAGAAGTCAGCTGCTCTATCCAGTTGAGCTATGGGACCGCTTGCGACGTGGTAGCCCGCAGGCGGGGAGTGGTCAACGCGGGCGGCGTGGCGGTGTCATGAAAACTTCACTTGGGTCTCGCTACTATTTCGTTTATTCGTGAAATATGGAAAAAGTGATTCCCGACCGTCTGACAATTCTTGGCCACCCCCAGCGGCTGGCCTTGTTTCGGCTGCTGATGCGCCGCTACCCCGACCGCCTGCCAGCGGGGGAGATCGCGGAGGCGATGGGGCTGAAGGCCAGCACGCTCAGTGCCTATCTTTCGGCGCTGAATGGGGCTGGCCTTGTCACCCAGACGCGGGCGGGCACATCGCTGCTCTATGCGATTGATATGGCAGGCGTGCGACAGACCTTTGAATATCTCCTGCTTGATTGCTGCCGGGGCCGCCCGGAGCTTTGCGCCACTTTCCCTGACCTCATAACCCAAGGAAACGACCCGATGGCTGACCGCAAATACAACGTGCTGTTCATCTGCACCGGAAATTCTGCCCGCTCGATCTTTGCCGAAACCCTGCTGCGCGATGCGGCGGGCGAGCGGTTTAACGTGTTCTCCGCCGGCACGCGGCCACAATCGGAGCTGAACCCCTTTGCGGTGCGGCTGCTGGAGGAAAAGGGGCATGACGTTGGGCACCTGAGGGCGAAGAACGTGGATGAGTTTACCGGGCCGGATGCGCCGGACCTCGATTTCGTGTTCACTGTCTGCAACCAGGCCGCCAACGAGGAATGCCCAGCATGGGAAGGCCAGCCGGTGAGCGGGCATTGGGGGATGGAAGACCCGGTGAAGGTGGAGGGCACGGACGCCGAGAAGGCGCTGGCCTTTCAGCAGGCCTACGGCGCGCTGAAGCACCGGATCACCGCCTTTACCGCACTGCCGCTGGCCACGCTGGACCGGATCGCGCTGCAATCGGCTGTGGATGAGATTGGCCGCGAGAAGGAGGACCACGCCTGATGACCACCTATGCTGTGAACGGCCTTGGCCGGATCGGGAAGCTGGCGTTGAAGCCGCTGCTGGAGAAGGGCGCGAAGATTGCCTGGATCAATGACGCGGTGGGCGATGCGGCGATGCATGCGCATTTGCTGGAGTTCGACACGGTGCATGGGCGCTGGGATGCGGAATTTGCCAGTGACGAGCAGAGCGTGACGATTGATGGCGTGCGGCTGCCGTTCATCGGCACGCGCGAGTTGGACGCGCTGCCGCTTGAGGGCGTAGACGTGGTGATCGACTGCACCGGCGTGTTCAAGAGCGAGGCCAAGCTGGCGCCCTACTTCAAGGCGGGTGTGAAGAAGGTGGTGGTATCGGCCCCGGTGAAGGACGGGCCGACGGCGAATATCGTGATCGGGGTGAATGACGAGAGCTATGACGCCGAGTCGCACAGCATCGTCACCGCCGCCTCCTGCACCACCAATTGCCTCGCGCCGGTGGTTAAGGTGATTCACGAGGGGCTCGGCATTAGGCATGGCTCGATCACCACGATCCATGACGTGACCAACACGCAAACCATCGTGGATCGCCCCGCGAAAGACCTGCGGCGGGCGCGTTCGGCGCTGAACTCGCTGATCCCGACGACGACGGGCAGCGCCACCGCGATTACGCTGATTTACCCCGAGCTGAAGGGGCGGCTGAATGGCCATGCGGTGCGGGTGCCGCTGCTGAATGCGTCGCTGACCGATTGCGTGTTCGAGGTGGAGCGGGAGACGACCGCCGAGGAGGTGAACGAGATGTTCCGGGTGGCCTCCGAGGGGGAGTTGAAGGGCATTTTGGGCTACGAGACCCGGCCGCTTGTTTCGACCGATTACACCAATGACCAGAGGTCGAGCATCGTCGATGCGCCCTCGACCATGGTGGTGAACGGGACGCAGGTGAAGGTCTATGCCTGGTATGACAACGAGATGGGCTATGCCCACCGGCTGGTGGATGTGGCGCTGATGGTGGGGGCCTCGCTTTGAGCAAGCCTGAGGGGCTCTCGGCCTATATTGCTGTTACCGCCGCCTATTGGGCCTTCATGCTGACGGACGGGGCGCTGCGGATGCTGGTGCTGCTGCACTTTCACACGCTGGGCTTTTCGCCGGTGCAGTTGGCCTATCTCTTCGTGCTCTACGAGGTGGCCGGGATGGTCACCAACCTCTCCGCCGGGTGGATCGCCGCGCGCTTTGGCCTGGTGGCAACGCTCTACGCGGGGCTGGGCTTGCAGGTGGTGGCGCTGCTGGCGCTGACGCTGCTTGACCCGGGTTGGGCCGTGGGCGCCTCTGTTGCCTTCGTGATGTGTGTTCAGGGCGCGAGCGGGGTGGCGAAGGATTTGGCGAAGATGTCTTCCAAGTCTGCCGTGAAGCTGCTTGCGCCTTCGGAGAAGGGCGGGTTGTTTCGCTGGGTTGCGGTGCTGACCGGCTCGAAGAACGCAGTGAAGGGGCTTGGCTTTTTGCTTGGCGCGGCGCTGCTGGCGGTGATCGGGTTCACCGGGGCGGTGCTGGCGATGGCGGTGGTGCTTGGCGTGATATTGGCGGCGATCGTGGTGCTGATGCCGAGCGGTCTGCCGACTGGGCGCAAGGGAGCGAAATTCTCTGAAGTGTTCTCGAAATCGGCCAATGTGAACTGGCTTTCTGCCGCGCGTGTGTTTCTGTTCGGGGCGCGGGACGTGTGGTTTGTCGTCGGTATCCCGATCTACTTTTACGCCGTGCTTTCAGACGGCACGGAAGAGGGCAACCGGGCGGCGTTTTTCATGATCGGCACGTTCATGGCGGTTTGGGTGATCCTCTATGGCGCGGTGCAGGCCGCCGCGCCCCGACTGCTGCGGGCGGCGGAGCGTGATGAGGGCGACCTGATCCGAGCGGCGCGGGGCTGGGCGGGGGCGCTGTTTGTGGTGCCTGCCGCGCTGACGGCCGCCGTGCTCGCCTCGCCCGAGCCGCAACCGTGGCTGACGGCCACGCTGGTTGTGGGATTGCTCGCTTTTGGTGCGCTCTTTGCCGTGAACTCATCGCTGCATTCCTACCTCATCCTCGCCTTCACGCGGGCCGAGCGGGTGACGATGGATGTGGGGTTTTACTACATGGCCAATGCAGGCGGACGGCTGCTGGGCACTGTGCTTTCTGGCCTGACCTACCAGATCGGAGGGCTGGCCCTTGTGCTGGGCACCGCAGCCGTCATGGTGGCGCTCGCCGCGCTGCTCTCTGGCCGGCTCGATGCGGAGGCGCAACCGGCGTGAGTGTTTTTGAACGTTACCTGACCGTCTGGGTCGCGCTGGCCATGGCCGGGGGCATCGCCCTTGGCGCAGCGCTGCCTGCATTGGTGCAGCTTGTGGCGGCGGCGGAGGTGGCGCGGGTCAACCTCGTGGTGGCCGTGCTGATTTGGGCGATGGTCTATCCAATGATGGTGGGGGTGGACCCGGCGGCGCTAAAGTCGGCAGTGAAGCAACCCAAGGGGCTGGCAATTACGCTAGCAGTAAACTGGCTGATCAAACCCTTCAGCATGGCACTGCTGGCGGTGCTGTTCTTCGATTACGTCTTCGCGCCGTGGATCGCACCGGAGGATGCGGCGCAATACACCGCCGGGCTGATCCTGCTGGGCGCGGCCCCCTGCACGGCGATGGTTTTTGTATGGTCGCAGCTGACCAAGGGCGACGAGAATTACACGCTGTTGCAGGTGAGCGTGAACGATGTAGTGATGGTCTTTGCCTTTGCGCCCATCGTGGCTTTTTTGCTGGGTGTGACCGACATCGAGGTGCCTTGGGAGACGCTTTTGCTTTCGGTGCTGCTCTTTGTGCTGTTGCCACTGGTGGCCGGCGTGCTGACCCGGAAGCGGCTGGCCACGGCAGAGCGGATTGCGGGGTTTCAGAATAGGGTGAAACCTTGGTCGATGATCGGGCTGATTGCGACGGTGGCGATATTGTTTGCGCTGCAGGGGTCAACGATTTTGGCCCGCCCGCAGGTGATTGCGCTGATCGCGGTGCCGATCATCCTGCAGAGCTACGGGATCTTTGCGCTGGCCTATGCCGCTGCTTTTGCGCTGAAGGTGCCGCACCGGATTGCTGCGCCCTGTGCGCTGATCGGCACCTCGAACTTTTTCGAGCTGGCAGTGGCGGTGGCGATCTCGCTCTTCGGGCTCAACTCAGGCGCGGCGCTGGCGACCGTTGTAGGCGTGCTGGTAGAGGTGCCGGTGATGCTGTCGCTCGTGGCCTTCGCCAACCGGACGCGGGCGCGGTTTGGCTCAGTGTGACCAAGGCTCACGGCGGGCGGTGGAGAAGTTTTCGCCGTAGCCGCCGGGGCGGATGTTGGGCTTGCGCTTTTGCGGCTCTGTCACCACCGCGTCGATGCCATGCTCCTTGGCATAGTCCAGCGCCTCCTCCTTGGAGGAAAACCGCAGGCGCACCTGTGCTTGGGTGTCGCCCGAGCCCGTCCAGCCCATGAGCGGATCAAGCTCGCGGCTTTCGGAGGGGCCATAATCGAGCACCCAGCCCTTGGTTTTGGCGGTGCCGGATTGCATGGCGTTGCGGGCGGGCTGGTAGATGCGGGCGCGCATGTGGCAGGTCTCCTGGCTGATGCGGTTGATATATGTGGCAAAAGGGGGGCTCGGCGCAAGGGCGATGCGTTGAAAATCCTGCCTTCTGCCCCCGCCCGGCTCAGGCCCGCCGCAACGCCGACAGGGCCATGCCAGCCAGCAGCAGCTCTGACGCCACGCCCAGCAGCAGCCGCAGACCTGCCGCCCCGCGCAGCACCTCCACCACCCCGAGCGCCGCCATCGCCAGCATGATCCCGATCACGCAGAGCGGCAGCACCCGTTGCTCTGCCCGCCCCTGTGCCCCGGCAGAGAGCGCGGCAAACCCCGCGACCCCGAGGTAGACGACCCCGGCGCGGCGCGCCATCACCCCCGCCCCCGGCTCCGCAGGCAGGTCGAAGACCATGAAGAACAGGCCCGGCGAGACCAGAAGGCATAGCCCCATTCCGGCAAAACAGGCCGAGATGAGCAGAGCGAAGGGGCGATATGGCATGGCGGTTCCTGACGGCTCCTGACAGTTCGTTGTCAGCATGGGTCTTTACACCGGGCGGTGATGGCACAACTTAGACCTGACGAAGGAGCCTGCCCATGCCCTATGCCCATAACGATGGCTCACAGAGCCTTCCGCCGATTTTGCACTCGCCCGCCCCCGATGTGAAAACCCGGGAAAAGCTGGAGGGTGGCAAGAAGCTCGTCATGCACACCGAGTTTTCGGCGGCGGGCGACCAGCCGACAGCGATTGTGGAACTCAGCGAGGGCGTGAAGAACGGTGAGCGCGATCAGGTGCTGCTGGGGGCGACGGGCACCGGCAAGACCTTCACGATGGCCAAGGTGATCGAGGAAACCCAGCGCCCGGCGATCATCCTTGCGCCGAACAAGACGCTGGCGGCCCAGCTTTATGGCGAGTTCAAAGGGTTCTTCCCCGAAAACGCGGTGGAGTATTTCGTTTCGTTCTACGACTACTACCAGCCCGAGGCCTATGTGCCGCGCTCGGACACCTATATTGAGAAGGAAAGCCAGATCAACGACCAGATCGACCGGATGCGCCACTCGGCCACCCGGGCGCTGCTGGAGCGCGACGATGTGATTATCGTTGCCTCGGTGTCCTGCATTTACGGCATCGGTAGCGTTGAGACCTACGGGGCGATGACGCAGGATTTGCACGTCGGCAACGACTACGACCAGCGCAAGGTGATCGCCGATCTGATCGCGCAACAATACAAGCGCAACGATCAAGCGTTTCAGCGCGGCACCTTCCGGGTGCGGGGCGATGCGCTGGAGGTTTGGCCGGCCCACCTTGAAGATCGTGCGTGGCGGCTGAGCTTTTTTGGCGAAGAGCTGGAGAGCCTGACAGAGTTTGACCCGTTGACCGGCGAAAAGGCCGGGACGATGGAGAAGGTGCGGATCTACGCCAATTCGCACTACGTGACGCCCAAGCCGACGATGCAGCAGGCCATCACCTCCATCAAGAAGGAGCTGCGGGTGCGGCTCGACCAGCTGGTGGGCGAGGGCAAGCTGCTGGAGGCGCAGCGGCTGGAGCAACGCACCAACTTCGACATCGAGATGCTGGAGGCCACCGGGGTTTGCAACGGGATCGAGAATTACTCGCGCTACCTGACGGGCCGCGCGCCGGGTGAACCGCCGCCCACGCTGTTTGAGTTCATCCCCGACCATGCCATTGTTTTCGCGGATGAAAGCCATGTGTCGGTGCCGCAGATCGGCGGCATGTACAAGGGCGACTACCGGCGCAAGTTCACGCTGGCGGAGCATGGCTTCCGCCTGCCCTCCTGCATGGACAACAGGCCTCTCAAGTTTGAGGAATGGGACGCAATGCGGCCCCAGTCGGTGTTCGTGTCGGCCACCCCGGCGGCATGGGAGCTTGAGCAAAGCGGCGGAGTGTTTACCGAGCAGGTGATCCGCCCCACCGGCCTGCTCGACCCGGTGATCGAGATCCGCCCGGTGGATACGCAGGTGGACGATGTAATGGACGAGATCCGGCAGGTCTCGGCCAAGGGCTACCGGACGCTGGTGACCACGCTGACCAAGCGCATGGCCGAAGACCTCACCGAATACCTGCACGAGCAGGGCATCAAGGTGCGCTACATGCACTCGGATATCGACACCATCGAGCGCATCGAGATTTTGCGAGATCTGCGCCTTGGGGCGTTTGACGTGCTGATCGGCATCAACCTGCTGCGCGAGGGGCTGGATATTCCGGAATGCGGGTTGGTGGCGATTCTGGACGCCGACAAGGAGGGCTTTCTGCGCTCGGAGACCTCGCTGATTCAGACGGTGGGCCGCGCCGCGCGGAATGCGGATGGCCGGGTGATCATGTATGCCGACCGGATCACCGGCTCTATGGAGCGCGCGATGCGCGAGACGGACCGGCGGCGGGCCAAGCAGATTGCCTATAACGAGGAACACGGGATCACCCCCGAGACGGTGAAGAAGAACGTCGAGGACGTGCTGGCCGGGCTCTACAAGGGCGACGTGGATATGAACCGGGTGACGGCGAAGGTGGATGCCGTTGGGACCGGGGCGAACCTGCAGGCGCACCTCGACGGGCTGCGCGACAAGATGCGCAAGGCGGCGGAGAACCTTGAGTTCGAGGAGGCCGCGCGGCTGCGCGACGAGGTGAAACGGCTGGAGGCTGTTGATCTGGTGGTGTCGTCAGACCCGCTGGCCCGGCAGTCGGCGGTGGATGCGGCTGTGGAGGCGGGGCAGAAGGCTTCGGGGCGGAGCACGGCCGGGAGGCCGGGGCAGCGTGGGGGGAATGTTAAGAGGCGGGGGAGGTAGAACGCGGACTAGCGCCTATACAAACATGTCCCCTATATTAGTGAGAAAGCCTCCATTGAAGGAGAACCTAAGTACCCTCGATCGACTAGCCGCAACCAATGGCAACCCAATTCAGTATCCAGTTAGCCTCATTCGAGTATCGTATTATATCTTCAGTGTTACCGTCATACCATTTGATATAAAGGCGAAAACTATCGCTTTCTGGCCGATAGACTGCATTCACACCAATCAGAGACCAATGACCGCCATTGGCTGAAATGCTCGCAAGATATGTTGGAGTGCTAGTCATACCTGCAGCCGAAGTATCAACTTCAGTCCACGCAGCGTTTTTCTGATTCTCGTAGTATCTAAGTGTATTTGCGTTTAGCCAATGCGATCCGGAGAAAACCTTGGCCTGCCCACATGAGGCATCTGTAACCAGAGCTGCAACCGATCCGCCACGTTCGTAAGAGTAGCTGCGCCAAAGCGCCACGACCGCCAATACCCCAATCAACAACAACCCAACGCAAACGGCAAAAATGAGCTTTGAGAGTGTAGATGCATTATTTTTCTTTTGGTGATCTTTAATCTCACTTACGGTTGCGAGAATTTTAACTTGCTCCTCTCGGACCTTCTTCAATTGAGAGAAGTCACCACTGTCAATCAGCGCAGCGAGCAAAGCAATGTCATGGTTGTGCCTTTGAACTACGCGCGGCAACTCATCAGGAGACATCTGGGCTATGTCATCTGCGTCGGGCTCGACGATCCAACCGGCCTCCCCGTCGGACGCCTTCACACTTTGGTTCTTGCCATCTCCATCGGCCACTTTGTCCTCTCTAGTACTCGGTGGCGGATCAATGTGATCATCTTCCATTGGCAAACCTAAGATACAGAAAATCTATGGATCAATACTTTCAGCGAGGACTCAATGGAGTCAATATCGCTTGACCAAGCTCCACACACGGAGATGAAGCCCTCAAGAATTCATTTGCCGCGGCATTGGGGGCAGAAGTCGATTTCGATGCCGGTGCGGTCGGCCATCGAGAGGGAGATGTTGCAGTGGGGGCAGTTCATGGGCTGTCCTTTCGCGATTAGCGTTCAGGAGACAGGTATGAACCGGGGAGCGGGGTTTGTAGGGGGTGGCGGGACGCGGCCCGCTCTAGGGGAACACCGCGCCAACCTCATACATCACCGGCTCGAAGCTTTTGACCATGCCGTGGATCACCCGGTTGCGCTCGCGCATCTCCTTTGTGCGCAGCATGGCCTGAAAATCCTCGCGCCGCTCCCATTGAGAGTAGTTCGCGATCCGGGTTTGGGCGTCATTCATGTGCAGGGCGGCGGCCTTGAAGCCGGGGCTCTTGGAGATCACCTCGGCGTAGGCTGATTTCAGGGCATCCAGCACATCTTCGCAGGTGCCCGGCGTGACCTCGAAGGTGGTCAGCACGGTTTGGTAGCTGTTGTCGGTGGCAATCGTCGGCATGGGCACTCCTCCTCCCCCAAGCCTAGCGGAAGGGGGAGACGGAGCAAGCCCTGCGCTACCGGATCACATGCACGCAGCACTTTGCATGGCGCACCACCCGGGCCGCTGTGGAGCCGAGGAAGTAATCCTGCAGGCCGGGGCGGTGAGAGGCGATGACGATGAGATCGGCGCCCATGCGCCCGGCCTCTTCAAGGATCGTGCGGCCGGAGTGGCCTGTCACCACATGGGGGGTTACATCCTTATGGTCTCCGAGCTTGGCAGCGAGGGCGTGCATCACGCTCTTGCGGGCCTCAACGATCAGCGACTCGTCGAGATAGGTGGAGGCATAGCTCGGCACCTCCTCGATCACGTGAAGCGCGGTGATGGTGCCGCCTGGCGCCAGCAGGGCCTTGGCGATGTCGAGCGCGGCGCTGCTGTCGCGGCCTTCTTCAAAGGCGATCGGGACGAGAATTGTGGAATACATGAGTTTGGCCCTCCTTACCTGGCTGTCGGATTTAGGATAGGCTGGGCGGAGTGCAGCCGCCTTGACCTGAATCATGACCGATCCCATCCGCCCGACCGACGATGAAGCCCGCGCCATGGCCCGCGCGCTGCTGGACGATGCCCGCTTTGGCGCGCTGGGGGTGCTGGACGGCGGGGTGCCGATGGTCAGCCGGATCGCAGTGGGCAGCGATGCGGGCGGCGGGCCGGTGACGCTTGTTTCATCGCTCTCGGCGCATACCGGCGCGCTGCGGGCCGAGCCGGTGTGTTCGTTGATGGTGGGTGAGCCGGGGCCGAAGGGTGACCCGCTGACGCATCCTCGGCTTTCGCTGCAATGCATAGCGCGGTTCGTGGAGCGGCAGAGCGAAGCCCACGCCGCCCTGCGAGCGCGGTGGCTGGAGAGCCATCCGAAGGCGAAACTCTACATTGATTTCGGGGATTTCGGCTTTGTCGCGCTGGAGGTGCAGGGCGCGTTTTTGAACGGCGGGTTTGGCAAGGCCTTTCGACTGACGCCCCAGGATCTAAGCTTGGCGGACCGGCCCCGCACCGGGTGATGCGGAGCCGCGCGCCAAGACGCGTCAGTTGGGGTTGTCGACCCGCCCGATGACCTGAACGCGGCCGGTGCAGGCGCTCTCCCACTCCAAGTCTACCTTCTGCTGGGTCGCCCCGCGCTCGACCCGCACATAGGGCATGGACCAGAGCTTGCCGCCCACGGATTTGTCGATGGAGTTCTCGGCCACCACGCTCTCGACGTTGCGGATGCGTCCGCCAAAGGGCATGTAATCGCCAAAGTTCAACGTCCAGGTGCTTGCGGCTGTGTTCTGATCGAACTGGAGCATTACTGGGCTGACCGTCATCTGGTTAATTCCATTGAAGGTGTTGGAATGGAACTGGATGTTGCGGAACCGGCCATAGTCGAACCCGGCGTAGCTTTCATCCACCTGTTCCACCCGGTCGATGGAGCCGTTCACCGTTTTGAAGGTGTTGCCCGTCACCGTGAGCCCGTGGATGAAGTGCCCGCCCCCGAAGGGCTTGATGACAAAGAAGGTGAACCACGGCGCGGCGTTGGTGCAGAAGAAGACGTTGTTTTGCACCGTGAGCGCGCCGAAGGAATAGCCCGAGTTGTAATCAGGCGTCGCGTCATGCTCGTTGGTCCACTCGATGAAGTTGTTGTCGACGTAGTTGGAGTTGATCGTCGATAAGACATTGACCGTGGTGAAGACGACCCCCGCCGAGCGCAGGCCCTGATTGACGCCGTCGCCCTGAAACCAGTGGTTGCCTTGGATGATGTAGTTGCTCCCGCCCAGCACGAGGAAGTGCAGGAAGCGCACGGCACGGCAATCGCGGACCTTGGCATCGTTGGAATTGATGTTGACGGCGATGGTCGTGCGGTCTTGCACATCTTCGCTCTGCTCGGAGCTGAGAAACTGGCAGCGGTCCAGCTGCATGCCTTGGCACGCGCCGCCGATGGAGGTGATGCCACGGTCTTTCGGGGCGGTGATGAAGCAATCGCGGATGTGAAAGTTCAGCCCGTCCTGCGGCAGCATGATGGCCGAGGCCTTGGATGAGCACTGAAACTCGATGTCGGCAAATACGAACTTGTCCATGTTCACCATTCCGGAAAAATCGAGCATGTATTTGAACCGGGTGAAGGTGAAGTTCTGTGTGCCCGCCGCACCGTAGAGCGACTTGTTGAGCGTCACCGTTTGAGCGCCGACGTTCTTGGACTTCACGTAAACCTCGCGGCCCACGCCCGCGCCGGTCACAAGGCTGCCCAGCTCGATATTGGCCACATTGGTAACGCCTGTGAGGGTTTTGCTATCGGAGGTGGTGTAGGTGGCTTGGGAGGTGACAACCGTATCATCCCAGGCTGTGGAGGTTGATGCCTGAAACTGGCCATTGCGGATAACCCGGCGGATCAGGAAGGCATCCTGATTGTCGACAGCGGCGCGAATGTCGATTGGCTCGGTAAGGTCGACCTTGCGACCGCCCATGTCGAGGCTGTCATGGTCGTTGAAGTTGAACAGCGACTGGATCGCCTTTTCAAACGCCAGCCGCTCATCGCCGAAGGCGTCGATATAGGTGGGCAGGTCGAAGTTTTTCTTCAGCGACAGGCGCTTGTCGTCGGGCATCACGAGGGTGCCGACAAAGCGAACGGGATTATCCATGGTGATGGTGCTGCCGATGTAATAGGTGCCCTCCGGCACAAGCACGGCCCGACCGTTTGCAGCATTATCGGCGGCGTTGAAGGCGGCGGTATCGTCGGCCACACCGTCGCCCACGGCGCCAAAATCTCGGACGTCGACCCAATCCATCATGTCGCGCAGGAAGGCGGAGGTGATGTCTTCGACCACGAGATCATCAATGCGCACGGTGCCGCCGTTGGGGCCGGTGAGATCGAGGCCGATGTGGGCGTAGAGCACATCGGTTGTCCACGGCATGTGCACACCTGTGCGATTGGCGGTGCCTATGATGGCGGAGACTTCCACAACCTCGCCGTAGGAGGTGAGGCTGACGGATGGGCCGGTTTCATCGAGGCCGGTCACATGGGCGCTGCCCGCGCCGCCGGCCCAGGCTGCGATGCGCACTGCGGGAAGGTTGCCTGCCACCGCTTTCACCCGCGCCGTCACCCGAAGGTAACAGCCCGGCAGGATCGGGGTTTCGCCCATGTAGCGCAGCTTTTGGGTGCTGCTGGTTTTGGTCAGCTCAAGGCAGCCGGCGAAATCGGAGTCCGACGGCACCTGCGCGGCGCCTGGGTCTCCATCATAGGTGGCGCTGCCGGGCGTGCCGTTTTCCTTGGACCACACATACAGCCCGCCCGAAAACGGTGGCGGCATGAAGACGATCCCGTCAGTGATAGCCTTGTTCATCGCAAAACCCCTTTGTCTGCTCTGGGCCGCTTCAGACATGCGGCCACCACCCGGCGCCCGCGGCATGGGGCGGGGCAGGTCTCGATTGTCGTCGTGAGTGCGGAATGGTCCGGCGCGATGCCGGTGCGCAGTTCGGTTTAAGGGGTAAGGTTAAAGGGTTGGTAACCTTGGAGTACGCACCTCAGGCGGCGACATCCGGCGCGGGGATAAAGCTGACGCCATCAATCAGCCAGCCGCCCTGCCCGTCTGGGATCATCTCGTATTCCAGCGCGTGGTAGCGGCCTTCGGCATCGCGGATCGTGACCGTTTGATAGATGCTACTGCCCTCGGTGCGCCGGGTGCCGAAGGTGACGGCATCGGGGCGGTGGACCATGGGATAGCCCTCGCGGACCATGGCGCCGAAGTTCTCGGGCGTTTGGAAGTAGCCTTTGATCATCGGGGAGGCGAAGGTGAAGGCGCGGGCATAATCGTCGGCCTCGAAGGCCTCGAGCTGCTGCCCGATCACATCAGGGATGGCGCTTGGCTCCTGCGCCTGCGCGGCGGGCGCGGCGAACAGAAGGGTGAGAATGACGACCAGAACACGCATGAGGCTACCTCCCTTGACCTCAAGGAAGATAGCTCAACGCGGGTGTTCGGCAAATCAAACCAGCTCGCCCGCCAGTGCCTTGTCGATCAGCGCCACGGTTTCATCCACGCCGTAGAGCGCGATGAAGCCACCGAAGCGCGGGCCTTGGTCGGCCCCCAAGAGTACCTGATAGAGCGCCTTGAACCAGTCGCGCATCGGGTCAAACCGCTCGCGGCCCACCTCGTAGACGATACCTTGCAGGCCTTCTGCATCCTGCCCGCCGTCCCATGCCTTCAGCTTGTCGCGCAGCTCTTCGAGCGCCTCGCGCTCTTGGTCGGTTGGGGCGCGGAACTGGCGCGTGGGGGCGACGAAATCTTCGAAATATTTCACCGCGAAGCCTGCTGCGGCGTCGAGATCGGGATGGGTTTCGGGCTCGGCACCCGGGGCGTAACGGCGGATGAAGCCCCAGAGGGTTTCCTTGTCTTGCGCGCCGGAGACCGAAGCGAGGTTGAGCAGCATGGAGAAGGGCACCACCATGTTCGACACCGGCGGCTTGCCCTCGTGGATGTGCCAGACCGGGTTGGCCAGCTGTGCCTTGGCCTCCTGATCGGGGAAGGCGCGGAGTTGCTGGTGGTATTCGTCCACCATCTTGGGGATCACATCCCAATGCAGGCGCTTTGCCGTTTTGGGTTTTTGATACATGAAGTAGCTGAGGCTCTCGGTCGCCGCATAGGTCAGCCATTCGTCGATGCTGATGCCATTGCCCGAGGACTTGGAGATTTTCTGGCCCTTGTCGTCGAGGAACAGCTCGTAGGTGAAATGCTCAGGCTTCTTACCGCCGAGGATCTCGCAGATCCGATCGTAGATCGGCGTGTTGGTGGAGTGGTCCTTGCCATACATCTCGAAGTCGACGTCGAGCGCGGCCCAGCGGGCGCCAAAATCGGGCTTCCATTGCAGCTTCACGTTACCGCCAGTCACCGGCAGCGTCCATTCGCGGCCCTCTTCGTCATCAAAGGTGATCGTGTGCTCCTTGGCGTCCACGTGCTTCATCGGCACGTAGAGCACCCGGCCCGTCTCAGGGTGAATCGGCAGAAAGATCGAATAGGTCTGCTGGCGCTCTTCGCGCAGGCTCTTCAGCATGACTTTCATCACATCGTCATAGCGCTCGACGGCCCGGCGGAGCACCTCGTCAAAGCGGCCGTCCTTGTAGAAATCGGTGGCGGAGATGAACTCGTAGTCGAATCCGAAGGTATCGAGGAAGCGGCGGAGCATGGCGTTGTTGTGGTGGCCAAAGCTCTCGTGGGTTTCGAAGGGGTCGAAGACCGAGGTGAGCGGGCGCTGCATGTCTTCGGCCATGCGCTCTTGGTTGGGCACGTTGCCTGGCACCTTGCGCATGCCGTCCATGTCATCGGAGAAGCAGATGAGCTTGGTCGGCATGTCTGAGATCACCTCGAAAGCGCGGCGGATCATCGTGGTGCGCAGGACCTCGCCGAAGGTGCCGATGTGTGGCAGGCCACTCGGCCCGTAACCGGTTTCGAAGAGCACGTGGTCTTTCTTCGGCGGGGTCTTCTCGATGCGTTTGAGCACGGCCCGCGCTTCTTCGAAGGGCCAGGCTTTACTTTCCATCGCGATTTGCCGCAGTTCGGACATCTGTTCGTGCTTTCCTTTCCGGGGGCACCCCATGTGCCGCCCGCCGGTGCTTGCTATTGCGGCACCGCGGCAAGGTCAATAAAACAGGCGCATTGCAATGCCCGCACAGCAGAAAGAGGCCCCACGTGAGCGAAGATACCTCCTCGATGACGTCGCAGGACTGCCTTGTGGCGGTGATGATCGCGGTTTCGGCCTCCGATGAGGCCATTCGCACCACCGAGTTGCTCACCATTGAGCGGATCGTGAATCACCTGCCGGTCTTTGCCGATTACGACCTTGACCGTGTGCGCGGCGTCTCTGCCACGGTGTTTGACCTGTTTGAAGCGGAGGACGGGCTGGATGCGCTGTTTGGCCTGATCCGTGACGGGTTACCGGCGCGGCTCTATGAAACAGCCTATGCGCTGGCCTGCGATGTCGCAGCCTCGGACGGCAAGTTGCAGGAGGCCGAGTTGGCCTTCCTTCAGGAGATGCGCTACGAGCTCAACATTGACAGGCTGCATGGCGCCGCGATCGAGCGCGGCGCGAGGGCGCGGCACCTGACCCTGTAATCAGCGGCTTTGGGTGGCCTGCCCCAGCGGCAGGGATGCTGCCTTCAGGCCGCCTCTGTGGGAGCACTGGCGGGCTGCGGGGCACCAGCAACGCCCCCCACTTCCAGCGAGCGGGCGGCTTTGAGGACAGCGCTGGTGATGGCGCCGATCTTGTCCAACCTGTCTTCAAGCTCGGATTGAAACCTGTCGAGCTGGTCGATGATCGCCATCAGGCTCTCGTTGTGGTCGGGCAACCGGGCGCTTTCGATCTTGCACATCATCCGGGTAGTAGAGAGGCCCGCGATCAGACGCTTCATGTCGCCAACCGCGCGCCCGAAGGTTGTTGCCTCGCGCTCCACGGTGTTCAGGTATTCATCCGACAACTCGCGGTATTTCTGCGAAACCTCATGCAGCCGGTCCTTTTCCGCGAGCCGGTCGCCACCCTCCGGCATGTCGTCGGCCTCGGAATCAAACTGCACCTGCGCCTCCTCCATCACACGCGCCGTGGCGCTCAGCATCCGGCTGCGGCTAACGGCGTGGCGCAGGGAGGAAAAGGCACTGTCTTTGCCGAGAATGAACTTGTCGACCCAGTTGGATATCTCCTTGGACATCGACCCGTAGTTGGAAGAAATCGCCGCAATCGGCCCGCCGGAAGCCTCAAGGCGGGAGGCAAGGATGCGCATGTTGTGCGGCACTGCCTCAATCGCGCTGAAGGTTTCGCACAGTGCATCGGTGTGGGCTCTCGCCTTGCGCACAGCGGTGGCGACATCGGCAAAACTTCGCGCCCGCTCACTGGCCTTGCGGCCCAGCTTGACGTCACGCGCGGCAAGCTCTTTGGCCAGGCTTGAGGCCATGAAATGCTCAAAATTGGTATAGCCGAGTTCGTTCAACCGTTTGACGATCAGGTCCGCGCTTTCAGCCGGGGTGAGGCCTTGCTCCTGCTCCAGTTTGAGAATGCGGGCATATTCCTGCGCGCAGTGATCGAAGAGTTCGCTCGACGGCTTGATGCGCACGGAAATGTAGCCGCCGCCGGGCATGGGTGAAACCACGGCGTAGACCCAGTAATAGAGCCCGTCGGCTGCGCGATTCTTGACGTAGCCAGAAACCAAACGCTCGGCCTTCAGCCGCTCCCAGAACAGGTGGAAGAACCCCTTGGGCATGTCCGGGTGGCGGATGACCTTGTGCGGGGCACCGATCAGCTTGGACCAGGGATGTGCCGACACCCGTTGAAAGATCTGGTTGCCAGCCTGAATGACCCCCCGTTCATCGGTGCGCGAAAAGAAAATTTCGTCAAACCCGAAGGGGGCCTCTCCCGTGGTCGGGCGTTGCGCTTGGCTTTGGGGTTCGGTCATTGGGCCTCCGCCGATACGACAGGAGCGCAGAGACTCGCCCCGTTGCCACAGCCTTACGCGAGGAGCCTTTTCGTTTGATTAACGGCGTTCAGATCAGCCGGTATAAAGCGCCGCCCAGCGCTCGATCAGCCGCAGCTGCAGGTTCTTCGCCCGCTTGTTCCACGCTGCGCCGCCCTCTGGCCGTTCCCGCTCGGCCTTGCTCAGGCGGCGGCGGCGTGGCTCATCGGCCATGAACATCGAAAAGGCGAGGTCTGTGCCATCGGGTGCACGCACGTAGCCCGCCAGCGCGGACACGAAGTTGAGCGTTCCGGTTTTGGCGACGATCTGCAGCGGGTGGCCATCAAGCACCTTGCCGGCCGAGTTGCGCATCGGGATGGGCTTGAGCAACGAGCGCAGGCCCAGTTTGGGGGCCAGCGTTGTGAGCGCCTCGACCATCTCTCGGCACGAAATCTCCGACGCGTCGCCAAGCCCGGAGTGGTCTACAAACCGCGCCTTGTTTGTTCCGACCCGGGCAGAGAGCCAACGGCTCATGTCGCCCGCAGAATCGCGCAGGCTGCGGGGCACCCTGCCGCCGCGCGCAGAGGCTGTCATGCCGACGACCTCGGCGGTGAGGTTGGTGGACCATTTCAGCATGTCGCGCATCACGGTCGACAGTTCGTCTGACAAGACCCGCGCCAGCACCTTGCCATCGGGTCGGCGTGCGACCGGATCACCCAGTTCAACCCGCACGCCCTGCGCCGCGGCCAGCGCCTGAAACACCTCGCCGGCATAGGCTCCGGGGTTGCGCACAGGCAGCCAGCGCGAGCCGCCCTTGCCCAGCGCCTTGCTCGCCACCGTCCAGCGATCCACCCCGCCGCGCTGCTCGTATGTGTAGACGGGCAGGCTACGATTGGCGACGTCCATGCGCGCCGTTCGGACAGTGGGGCGATACTTGTCGGAGCGTGCATCCATCGCAACCGAATAGCCGCTGCCGGCGCGCTTCCACTCAAAATGCACCCGGTTGTAGTTGAGGTTCAGCCCGGAGATTCCGGGGGAATAACCGACATGGTCGGGCTGTCCCGGATCAATCGTTTGCAGGTGAGGCAGGGCGCCCTCGTAGATTCGCAGGCGGCCAGTGGCGCCGCTCACCCCGGCCTGACGCATCCGCGCGGCGAGCTCGGCCAGCTTGTTGGTATCCAGCGTCGGATCGCCGGTGCCGGACAGCACGATATCGCCCTGCACCACCCCGCCCGACACGGGGCCGGTGGCGATGACATCGGTGGAAAAGCGGAAACCCGGGCCCAACCGCTCCATCGCATAAAGCGCGGTGATGGCCTTGGCGGTGGATGCGGGCGGCAGGGGCAGGAGCGGGTTGTGCGCTTCAAGCACCTGCCCCGAGCGGGCGTCGGCCACCACGAAGCCCACCTTGCCATCGAGCTTTGCCGCGTTGATCAGCGCCTCGGCGGCGGTGGAGTGGCGTGCCTGCCCGTTGCTCCCGGTCGGCTTGGCGACAGGCCGCAGAGAGCGCTCGGGCGCCTCCGCCAAAGAACAGGAGGCGGCTGAGGTCAGCAGGCCGGCCAGAACGAAGCGGCGGGAGAGGGTGGGGGCATCCATGACGGCGAAGAAAGCAAAACCGGCGGCGGGGCTCAAGCCTCTGTGCGCTTCTGCGTGATCACTTCTTTGCAGCCGCCCGCTCTGCCCGGATCGCGGTGGAGGATTGGTGGCTCATCGGGATGTTGATGAAGCACCACGCGGGCGGCGTGGCGCGAGGCAGCGTATGGGAGGCAGCGGCGGGCAGGCGGTGGCGGGCGAAGCGTTCTGCGGCTTTAGACATCCGCGCCGAGAGCCGCTGGCCGGGCCGGGCGATAACGCCCACAGGCACGGTGGCCATGATATCTTGCCAACGGTCCCAGAGGTGAAACTGGGCAAGGTTGTCGGCCCCCATGAGCCAGGTGAAGTGGACCCGCGGGTAAAGCCGTTGTACCCCGGCGAGGGTTTCTGCCGTGTAGCGCGTGCCAAGCCGGGCCTCGATACCAGTGACGACCACGCGCGGGTCGGCCAAGAGCGCGCGGGCCTCGGCGATCCGATCCCTAATAGGCGCCGGGCCTCGGGCCTTGAGTGGGTTGCCGGGGCTCACCAGCCACCACACGGCATCCAGCCCGAAACGCTTCAGCGCCTCGCGGGTAACATGCACATGGCCCTCATGGGCCGGGTCAAAGCTGCCGCCCAAGAGCCCCACCGTCTGACCGGGTGCCGCATATGGAATATCCCATCTCATCAGGGTTTGTTGCGCGGGGCCGAGGCCCCAAGTCAATGTGTTTCGGGCATTTTTCGGATTGACCACCAATTTTACCTGACTAAAGTCAGCCACCATGCTGAATGACATCGCCCGCATCCGCCGCTTCAATCGCGCCGTCACCACCGAGGTGGGGGCGCTGGATGACAGCTTTTTGGGCCGTGGCCGCCCGCTTGGCGCGGCGCGGGTGCTCAACGCCATCGGGCAGGCGGGCGATGCGGGCCGCGAGCTGGGCGAGGTGCGCGAATTTTTGGGGCTCGACAGCGGGCTGCTTTCGCGGTTGCTGCGCGGGCTTGAGGGCGACGGGCTGGTGACGGTTGGCCCGCATCCGCAGGACGGGCGCAAGCGGCTGGCCCGGCTTACGGCGGCGGGCCGTGAGGAGTTTGCCGCCTACGAAACCCTCTCTGACCAACGGGCCGAACGCCTGCTTGCCAACCACCCGCGCCCGGCTGCCCTGTTGGACGCGATGGACCTTGTGGCCTCAGCCCTTGGCCAACACCGCATTGCGCTGACCGAGGATGATCCAGCCTCGCCAGACAGCAGATACTGCCTTGGCGAATACTATGCAGAACTGGCCCGCCGCTTCGAAACGGGCTTTGACGTGAACCTATCGCGCGACCCTGACGCCGCCTCAATGCGCTCGCCGGTGGGCAGCTTTTTCGTGGCCCGGTCTGACGGGCTGCCGATTGGCTGCGTGGGCCTGAAGGGCGGGCAGGCGTTTGGTGAGGTCAAACGCCTCTGGGTGTCGCCCGCCGCCCGTGGGCTGAAGCTGGCCACCCGACTGATGGAGGCGCTGGAAGCCCGCGCCCGCACCCTCGGCATGACGGTGCTGCGGCTGGATACAAACTCTGCCCTGCCCGAAGCGGTTGCCATGTATCGCAAGGCCGGCTGGACCGAGATCGACCGTTTCAATGATGACCCCTACCCCGACCACTTCTTCGAGAAGGCGCTTTGAGGAGCATAACCATACGTGACGCCCGAGCGGCGGACGTGGAGGCCATCGCCGCCAACCACCGGGCCACCCATGCAGAGCACCGCGCCCGGATCGAGGGCTACGATGATGCGCCATGGGACGAGCAGATTACCGGCCACCTCACCGACCCGAGCCAGAACCCGCATGGTTTTACCGTGCTTGTGGCCGAACTGAGCGGGCATTTTGCCGGGCACATCGCGTTGCACCCGTTTGAGCACAACAAGGCGGGGCCGGTCTCTCATATCTCCGATATTTCCGTCAGGGAGGGCGATCGGGGGTATGGCGTGGGCCGATCTCTGGTTGAGGCGGCGGAAGGCAGGGTGGCTCAGGAAGGCGGCCATGGCGTTGTGGCGCTGATCTGGCCGGGCAACACCATCTCCCGCACGTTTTTCACCTCGATGGGCTACGCCACCCAGCTGGATGAGAAAGAGCGGCATGTCGTTGCCTATAAGGAACTGCGAGGACTGCCCGCACCGTCAAACATCGACAGGTTCGCCCTGATCGGTGCCATGTGCCTCCTGGCGTTCATCGTCGCCGCTTTAAGCTTCGGCTGGTTCTCCGGGGGCGATTTACCCTCATATTTCCCGCGCTAATCACGCTGCCGTAACGGCAGGGAACCAGCGACTCATGCTACCCTTGCGTGCATTGACCCCTCGCCATTTCTCCCCGGGAGCACGACCATGAACCCGATTGACGCCTTCTCGCAGACTCTCAAGATCAACCCCAATGCCGCCAAGCTCATCTCGGCCGGGCTCGGCGTTATGGCCGCAGCTGCCATTCTCATCAGCTGGGGCAGCAACCTTGAAGACCTCCGGCTCGCCGCCACCTACGTGTTGGCTTTTGCATGCGTCGTCACGCTGCTGGCCTTCATCGCTCGCAACAACCGGATGACCACGGTGCTCTCGTGGATCCTCGTTGCGGGCTTCGGCATGTTCGTGCTCGGGCTGGTGGGCTCGGTCTTCCGGGTGCCGCCCTCGCTGCCGCCCACGCCCTGTTACCTGCGCATTCTCTTCGAACTGCCGGAGACCTGCATCGAGAACCTGCGCAACACCGACAATGACCTGCGCATCGGCAGCGCCGCGCCAGTGCTCGCCCCCCTTGCCGGACCGGAACGGCTGTGGCACGCGCAGGAGGGTGTGACACCGGTGGCCACCGATCACGCGGGCCATGTGTTCTTGCAGTTCTCCACTCCGATCGACCGCGGCACAGCCACCGGCCTTGCCGCGGCCCTCCTTAGCCTCGACTGGAATGTGCAAGGCGCGGACAAGGGCGGCGAGTTGGTCGACAACGGGCCAGCCACCAATGAAGTGCGCTACTTCAAGGCCGATGACCGGCAGGCGGCCATCGAACTTGCGCAAACCATCCACGGGTTGCACCCCGACACCCCGATCTACGTGCGCGATTTCACCCGGCTCGGCGCTTTCGTGAAAGACGGCACGCTGGAGATATGGCTGTCGCAGCCGCTCGACCCGGCAGCCTGAAGGGCACCCCGCCCCGCGGACGGCGGGACGGGGCCTTGGCTTCAGAGAAAGGTCACCCTGTCGGGGGCCGGATACGGGGGCGCCTCTGGCGGCAGCAGCCCCAGATCGCGCCTCAGATACTCCGGCACCTCGGCGGCATCCGCGCTTGGCAGATTGGGCTTGCCGCGCCAGAGGCCCAGGTTCAGGCGGCTCCAGGCCTGCACAGGCCCGATCAGAAATGTTGCAAAGCTCAAGGTCATGTCTTGCTCTCCTTTGGTCAGGAAAGCCGCGCACCGAGACAGACAGAGACATGAGCAGGAAGAAAGACATGAAAAAGGCCGCTTCGGAGAGCGGCCTTCGGGTCATGCGATGATGTGCAAACCGAGCCGCTACTGGGGGGATACCCCGGCGAGAAAGGCGGTTCGGATAGTCATCATGGTTCGCTCCTTGGTCCGAAATTGCTTCGGTGCGGCTTCTTTAGCGGCAAAAGCCCGGCGCGACAACCCGCCGCAGGGCGGCCTCCTGAAAGCTCGCAGATTTCCGCCCGATTGCCCTTTGCCGCCGCCTCCCCTAGATGTGCCGCAACCAGACCGGAGGATCGCATGGCCAGCTATCAATACGTCTACCACATGGATGGTGTCTCCAAGACCTACCCCGGTGGCAAGAAGTGCTTTGAAAACATCCGCCTGAGCTTTCTGCCCGGCGTGAAGATCGGCGTCGTGGGCGTGAACGGCGCGGGTAAATCCACGCTGATGCGGATCATGGCCGGGATCGACAAGGATTTCACCGGCGAGGCCTGGGCCGCCGAGGGGGCCAAGGTGGGCTACCTGCCGCAGGAGCCGCAGCTCGACGAGAGCAAAACCGTCCGCGAGAACGTGATGGAAGGCGTGGCCGCAAAGAAGGCCATTCTGGATCGCTACAACGAGCTGGCGATGAACTACTCCGACGAGACCGCCGACGAGATGGCCCAGCTGCAGGACGAGATTGACTCGAGCAACCTGTGGGATCTCGACAGCCAGATCGACGTGGCGATGGAGGCCCTGCGCTGCCCGCCCGACGAGGCGATGCCCGAAAACCTCTCCGGCGGTGAGCGCCGCCGCGTGGCGCTGTGCAAGCTGCTGCTCGAAGCACCCGACATGCTGCTGCTCGACGAACCGACCAACCACCTTGATGCCGAAACCATCGCTTGGCTCCAGCAGCACCTTATCGACTACAAGGGCACCATCCTGATCGTCACCCACGACCGTTATTTCCTTGACGATATCACTGGCTGGATCCTTGAGCTCGACCGGGGCCGGGGCATTCCCTACGAGGGCAACTATTCGGCATGGCTGGAGCAGAAGGCCAAGCGGCTGGAGCAGGAGGCCCGCGAGGACAAGTCGCGCCAGAAGACGCTGGAGCGCGAGCTGGAGTGGATCCGCGCCGGCGCTAAGGCCCGGCAGGCCAAGCAGAAGGCCCGGATCAACGCCTACGAAGACCTCGCCGCGCAGTCCGAACGCGAGAAGATCAGCCGCGCCCAGATCGTTATCCCCAACGGCCCGCGCCTTGGGCAGAAGGTGATCGAGGTAGAGGGGCTGCAAAAGGCCTATGACGACAAGCTGCTGATCGAGGGGCTGGATTTTGCCCTCCCGCCGGGCGGGATCGTCGGTGTGATCGGGCCGAACGGTGCCGGTAAGTCGACGCTGTTCCGCATGCTCACCGGGCAGGAGCAGCCCGATAGCGGCTCGGTAGAATACGGTGACACGGTGAAGTTGAGCTACGTCGACCAGTCGCGCGATGCACTGGACGCGGGCGCCACCGTTTGGGAGGAAATCTCGGGCGGGGCCGAGGTGATCGAACTGGGCGATGCCTCGATGAACTCCCGCGCCTATTGCTCGGCCTTCAACTTCAAGGGCGGCGACCAGCAGAAGAAGGTTGGCCTGCTCTCGGGCGGTGAACGCAACCGGGTGCATATGGCCAAGCTGCTGAAGAGCGGCGGCAACGTGCTGCTGCTCGACGAACCGACCAACGACCTCGACGTGGAAACCCTGCGGGCGCTGGAAGACGCGCTGGAAGATTTCGCCGGCTGCGCCGTCATCATCTCCCACGACCGCTTCTTCCTCGACCGGCTCTGCACGCACATCCTTGCCTTTGAAGGCGAGGCGCATGTGGAATGGTTCGAGGGCAACTTCGAAGCCTATGAAGAGGATAAGGCGCGCAGGCTGGGACCAGACGCGCTGGAGCCCAAGCGGGTGAAGTACAAGAAGTTTGTGAGGTAAATTGGCCAAGCCGCGGCGCACCCCTGGCCCTTACCGCGTTTTGGGCCGGGATATTTCGGCGATAGATCCGTCGCAGAACAACACCGCCCGTGCGGCCTATGCGGCGATAACGAACGCCGATCCGAGCCGGGCGCTCGACAGCAAAACGCGACGCCGCATTGCGACCTACGCGCGGGAAGCTTTTGGGCACATTGCCTATGCGCCTTGGCTCGAAACCTACGCGGCCCTGCGCGGCCGGTTTGTGGAGGGGTGCCTGCCGGACAACTACGTGCGCCGCCACCTCTTGCCTTACAGCGTCAGCACCTACGGTGACCTCACCGGCCCCACCCTTCTTCGCCGGACCATGCCTGCCGCCACCGTGCCCGACATCGCCTATCATATCGCAGGGCAGTTCTATGGCCTGTCGATGGAGCGGATATCACCGGAAGAGCTGGCCGATGTGATCTTTGCCGAGGCCCCCGTGGTCTACGTCAAGGAAACGCGTGGCCTGCAGGGAAAGGGCGTGACGAGGTTGACGCGTGAGAGCTTTAAGCTGGAGGATCTGCCGCGACGCGATTTCACCATCCAGAGCGAAGTGCAACTCGATCCGGAGTTCGCCGCGCTTTCGGCAGGTGGGACAACCACCCTGCGCATCACCACCGTTCACCCTGGAACGGAACCGGCACGTGCGGTTTCGGCTGGCATTCGGCTGGGACGCACGGGAGATTCGCACATACGTTCGGCCTCTGCGCTGAAGGTCATCCTCGACATCGAGGCGGAAGAGATGGGGCCGGTCGGCTGTATGCCGGACTGGAGCGCAACCACGCAGCACCCCGATAGCGGGCTGCGCTTTGAAGGGCAGAAGGTGCCCGGCGTGCGCCGCGCCGCCGAAGAGATGGCCCGCCTGCATGACCAACTGCCCCACGTGCGCTATGTCGGTTGGGACGTTGGCATTGCCCCCGATGGCTCACCTTGGATTTATGAGATGAACATTGGCCATGCTGGTGTGACCTTCCCCGAAGCCTTCGTGGGGCCACTGTTCAAACAGTTCGGCTGGCACCGGCTGCACCTGCTGGACGACAGCGAGGTGTTTCGCTGAACCTGCTGAAGCGCGGCGAGCCTAGGCGGCTTGCCCGCACCGCGCCGAGTTTGCGCCGCTTCCTTGCCAGCTCGCGCCAACCTTCCCCGCCCGGACCTCCCGATGGAACGAGCTTGCAGCCCAATCCTCCGGCCTCTCCACCAGCCCGTGTTTGACCGGATTGCTCCAGCAATAGCGAACATGGTTTTGCAGATCCGCCTCGTCACGGCAGTGATGCTCCCAGAAGCGCTTTTGCCATAGCCCCGTCTCACTCTTGCGGAACAGCCCGCGCTGCGCTTCGGCATCCGCCGTCGGCCATGGCGGGACGAGGCCCGCCTTTCGGGCCTCGCGGCTGAAGCGGGCCTTGATGCTGCCCCAGCGTTGGGAGTAATTCGGATCGTCCTCGGGAAACGCTAGCACGCAGTGGAGATGGTCGGGCAGGACGACGAAGGCGAGGATGTCGAAGGGGCGGTAGGACTTTATATGCCGCACGGCATCTCGCAGCACCGCGAGGCCGTCGATCAGCAGGGTGGTGCCGCGTTCTGCGAGACAGACGGTGAAGAACACGGGCACTGCGGCAAGCTGGGGGCGAATATTTCGTTGCATGCGCCTAGCTTGCCCAAAAGCGATTAACTGCCGGTAAACACGGCACCCCTTGCCCGAATCCGCACAACCTGCGATACAACGCCCGCGACCGCTACCGCTATTCGATCCACTGTCTCCCTTCCAAAAGGCGTCACGACCGATCCGCTACCGACGCCAGGCCGCCGCACTTCCGCGGGCGGCAGAAACTAGGAGATACCGGAATGCCCAGTGGCACCGTGAAATGGTTTAACCCCACCAAAGGCTTTGGCTTCATCGCACCCGACGAGGGCGGCAAAGACGTGTTCGTGCACATCTCCGCCGTCGAGCGTGCTGGCCTCACCGGCCTGAAGGACGACCAGAAGGTTACCTTTGACCTCGAGTCCGGCCGTGATGGCCGCCAGAGCGCGACCAACCTGTCGCTGGCCTAAGCCACCGATTGGCCGCTGGCCACAGGTAAGGAATTGGAAAGGGCGCCCCTTAGCGGGTGCCCTTTTTGCGTTGGAAGCGGTGAGCAAGGCCGCCTTCAGGCTATGCTACCAGACGCCATCTTTGCACGCACGCAACAGGCTCAAATGCGAGCGTAGGCCTTATTTTCTTGCTCCGTGCCTCTGGGCGGCTAAACTCCCTGTCATTCATTTTGAAAGCACAAGGAATTCAGGAAAATGAGCACGCAACAGGGGTTTTCGCTCGCGGTCTCGGGCAAGGGGATGATGCTGGGCATGTTCATCACCGACGGCATGGAGCGCTGGGGTGAAGAAGTGACGATGTACGACCATACCGCCGCGTTCCAGGCTGCCCGCAAGGGCGAAGCGAAGCTGGGTGAGAGCGGCTATGGCAACAAGGGCGCGCGGGACATGGCCAAGAAGATCCGCGCCCATGACGCCAACCCTCCAAAGATCGACATCCGGGTGCAGTTTGTCACCTTTGGCAAGCGCGAAATCTGCATCGTCAGCGGCAATGGCCAGCAGCGCACCGTGCGGCTGGACAAGGCCAAGCTGGATTGGCAAGGCCTTGAGCACGCGCTGGAGGAGTGCTTCAAGGCGGTTGACGAGATCCGGGGGGCCACGCAGGCCAAGCCGCGCTTTATCAAGCGCCCGAAGGCCAAGCCGGCGGCTGTTTCCTGAGGTTTAATCGTCGAGCACGAAGGTGACCATGAGGCCGACGCGGTATTCGGAAATCTTGCCGTCGTCGACCGTCACCTTCATGTCTTTCACCCATGCGCCCTGAACGTTCTTGAGCGTCTCGGATGCGCGGGCGACACCCTTCTCGGTGGCGTCCTCGAAGGACTTGGGCGACGATGAGATAATTTCGGTAACGCGTGCAACAGACATGTCTCTCTCCCTTGGTTTCAAGGGTAAAGACCTAGGCCGCTTCAGGCGCCGGTCCAGTCGACGCCCTCGGCATGGGCAAGCTCTAGCCGCCCGTCTGGCCATGGGTGACAGAGGTTTACGGCCTCGGCCATGTTGCCCGCACACCAGATGGGCCATTCGTGCGGCGCAAGGATGACGCCCATGCGGTGATGGATCGGGGCGACATCGCCGTTGGGTTCGCAGGTCACCGTGGCGACCTGTGCCAACTCGGCCCCGTTGGGGGCTTTCCACACATCCCAGATGGCCGCGAACCCCAGAAGCCCGCCGTCCTTTGACGCAATCCGCCACGGTTGCTTGCGCCGCGCCTTGCCTGTCCACTCATACCAGCCGTCGCAGGGCACCACACCGCGCCGCACGCCGGCGAAGGCGGATTTGGCAAAGACCGTCTCGGCGCGGGCGTTAACGATGGTTTCCATCACCGGGCGGCCCCGCGCGTTCACCCGGCCAACCGGGATCATCCCCCAGCGCATCAGCCGCAGCGCCGCACCGTCCCACACCACGATCTCTTGCCCGGGCGCGATGTTGGCCCGAGGCCCCTGCCCTTTCGGCATCTCGGCCCCAAAGGCCGCGCCCACCTCTTCTGCCGGTCGGGTGAGGAAGAGCCGACCGGGCATCGGCTAGTCCAGCGGCTTCAGAACGTAATGCCCGGGTGCTACCTCATCGTAAACGGATGGCGCGGGTTCGTGACCCACGGGAAAAACCGGCGAAGGGATGGGCTTGAAGTTTAGCTCGCGCTCGCTCTTGCGCTGGCGCGGGTCGGCCACGGGCACGGCCTTCATCAGGTCGCGTGTGTAGGGGTGTTGCGGGTTTTCGAAGATGGCGGCACGCGGACCGATCTCGACGATCCGGCCCAGGTACATGACGCCGACCTGATGGCTCACCCGCTCCACCACGGCCATATCGTGGCTGATGAACAGCAGCGAAATGCCAAGCTCGGCCTGCAGCTCGATCAGCAGGTTGAGCACCTGCGCCTGAATCGACACGTCGAGCGCCGACACCGCCTCATCTGCGATGATGAGCTTGGGGTTGAGCGCAAGGGCGCGGGCGATGGCGACGCGCTGGCGCTGGCCGCCTGACATTTCATGCGGGAAGCGGCGCAGGAAGTTGCGGGGCAGTTCCACCCTGTCAAAAAGCGCGGCGACGCGGTCTTGCACCTCGGAGCCCTTCGCCAGCCCGTAGTTTAGGATCGGCTCGGCGACCTGATCCATCAAGCGCATCTGCGGATTGAGTGATGCAAAGGGATCTTGAAACACCATCTGCATGTCGGCACGCGCACGCCGCAGCTCGCGCTGGCTCATGGCGATGACGTCCTTGCCGCCAAGGCGCACCTCGCCCGATTGCGGCTCGACCAGCCGCAGGATCGAGCGGCCGCAGGATGACTTGCCACAACCGGATTCGCCAACCAGCGAAAGGGTTTCTGAGGTTTTCAGCTCAAAGGATACATCCTCGACGGCATGAACGTAGGCCTGCGTGCGCCGCAGCAGCCCGCCCTTGACCGGGAAGCGGGTGGTGAGGTTTTTCACCTCCAACAGCACCTTTCGATCTGCCGCCGGAACCACCGGGTGGGCCTCGATCTCGCGACCGAGGATTTTGAGCGGCTCGGGTTCGGCCTTGCCTTCCATCTCGCCCAGCTTGGGCACAGCGGAAAGGAGGGCCTTGGTATAAGGGTGCTGGGGGGCCTCGAAGATTTGCTCAACGGGGCCTTCCTCAACCTTGTTGCCCTTGAGCATGACAACCACGCGATCAGCCACCTGCGCCACCACGGCCATGTCGTGGGTAATGAACAGCACGGCGGCGCCGGTTTCGCGTTTGAGGCGGTCGATCAGGGCGAGAATCTCGGCTTGGATCGTCACGTCCAGCGCTGTGGTGGGCTCGTCGGCAATGAGCAGGCGCGGCTCGCAGGCGAGGGCCATGGCGATCACGACGCGTTGCCGCATGCCGCCGGAAAGCTCGTGGGGGTACTGCTTGAGCCGCCGCTCGGGCTCGGGAATGCGCACGCGCCGGAGCAGCTCCAGCGCCTCGGCGGCAGCGGCTGACTTGCTCATTTTCTTGTGGACGCGCAGCCCCTCGGTGAGCTGGCGCTCGATGGTGAAGACCGGGTTCAGCGCGCTCATCGGCTCCTGAAAGATCATGGCGATCTCGTTGCCGCGAATGTCGCGCATCAGCTTGTTTTCGGCCTTGGATACGTCAATCGCTTCACCGTCTTCGCGCCGGAAATTCAGCGTGCCATTCGCAATGCGCCCGCCGCCGAACTCGACCAGCCGCATGAGCGAGAGCGAGGAGATCGACTTGCCCGATCCACTCTCACCCACAACGCAAAGAGTTTCGCCCGGGTCGATGTGGAAGGACACGTCTTCAACGCCCACAACGAGCCCGTCGTTGGTATCAAACTCCACCCTGAGGTGGCTGACATCTACCAGCGGTTTCTTTTCGGTCTCGTCCAACATGCGCGGCCCCCTTGTTTCGCCCAAGCTTATGCCATGCCACGCAATTCTCAATGCCTGACACACATGGCGTGACGGCAGGCGCTTGCCATTCGCCCGGCGGGGGTAAAAACTTGGGCGGACAGGCCGCGCGATTGGGCCACTTGAGGATTGGAGACGCCAGATGGACCGTTACGACCGGGATATGCGAGGCTACGGCCCCCGCCCGCCCAATGCAGCATGGCCGAATGGCGCGAAAATCGCAGTGCAGTTCGTGCTGAATTACGAGGAAGGTGGCGAGAACAATATCTTGCATGGCGATGAGGCATCGGAAGCGTTCTTGAGCGATGTGATCGGCGCGGAGCCATGGCCCAACCAGCGGCACTGGAACATCGAATCGATGTATGAATACGGGGCCCGCGCGGGGTTTTGGCGTCTGCATCGGCTGTTCACCGCGATGAAGATTCCACTGACCGTCTATGGCGTGGCGACCGCGCTGGCCCGCTCGCCCGATCAGGTTGCGGCGATGCGCGAGGCGCGGTGGGAAATTGCCAGCCACGGCTATAAATGGATTGATTACAGAGACTTCTACGAAGCCGAAGAGCGCGAGCATCTGGAGAAGGCGATTGCCCTGCACCGAGAGGTGGTGGGCGCGCGGCCTCGTGGGCTTTACGTGGGGCGGTGCTCGGAGAACACTGTGCAGATCGCCACGGAGATGGGAGGTTTTGCCTATTTGTCAGACAGTTACGCGGATGATCTGCCCTATTGGGTGCATGTTTCTGGCAAGGATCAGCTGATCATTCCTTACACACTGGAGGCCAATGACATGCGCTTCACCACCGCGTCGGGGTTTGGTGATGGGCAGGAATTTTTGAACTACCTCAAGGATACTTTCGACGTGCTCTATGCCGAGGGCTCGGCGGGCTCGGCCAAGATGATGAACATCGGCCTGCATTGCCGCCTTGCGGGCCGTCCGGGGCGACTGATGGCGATCAAACGCTTTATCGACCATGCGATGGCCAAGGAGGGCGTTTGGTTTGCCCGGCGGATCGACATTGCCCGCCATTGGACGATGACGCACCCGCCCAAGCGCATGTCGGCCCGCCCGAGCCAGATGGACCTGACAACCTTCACCAATCGCTTTGGCGAGGTGTTCGAGCACTCCGCGTGGGTTGCCGAACGCGCCCACAAGCTGGAGCTTGGCCCGGCGCATGATACGCCCGAGGGCATCCACAACGCGATGGCTCGCGTGTTCCGCCGCGCCAGCGAGGACGAGCGGCTGAACGTGCTGCGCGCGCACCCTGACCTTGGCGATGCGATCACCGGGGCCGACCGGCTGACCGAGCACTCCAGCGCCGAACAACAGGGCGCGGGGCTGACCGCGCTGACCGACGAAGAGCGCCGCGAGCTGATGGACCTTAACGAGCGCTACATGGCCAAGAATGGTTTTCCGTTCATCATCGCCGTGAAAGACCACGACAAGGCCGGTATCATCCGCAAGTTTCATGAACGAATGAATAACACCAAGGGCGAGGAGATGGCGGAGGCCTGCTATCAGGTTGAGCGGATCGCCCTGCATCGGCTTTACGCGATGGATTGGAGCTGACGACGAGGCCCAGGGCGGTGCTGATGCCCGGGTAAATCGAAACTGCCTGAGATGCGGCCTGCCAACCCCCTGAAATCAAAGGCCGGGCACGGTGCTGCCACACCGGCCCAGCCTTCCCTCGCGGCCCGCGAATGCGCTACAGCCGCCGAGGGCAGGACTTCTTTGCGTTGGGCTTGCCAATGTGATGCGGGTTCCTGATCAGATACCATTTTACCGGCTCGCCGGGGGCCTGCGCCTTGGAGTAGGAACAGCCCGCAGGCGTGGTGTACCACTGGCCCTGATAGCCCGAGGGGGGGCGGGGGTTGGATTTGCCTTTGCCGAAGGCGGAAGCGCTGCCTGAAAGGGCGAGGGCGGCGGCGACGGCGAGGGCTGAGATGGTGGCGAATTTCTTCATTGGTCCGGCTCCCGGGATGTGCTGCATATCGCCAACCGTTCTGCCCGCCGATGGGGTATTTGCTTGGGCCGAAATGGGGCGAAACTACGCCGGGCGCCTAAGTTTTTATGAGATTTTCGGGGAGATCTGGTGGAGCCGATCGGGATCGAACCGACGACCTCGTCATTGCGAACGACGCGCTCTCCCAACTGAGCTACGGCCCCACTGGCGGGGTATTTGGCCGAGGGCAGCGGCGGAGTCAAGCCGGAGGGCCGGGCAGCGCGCGGTGGGGTAAGGACTGGCGGTTAACCCGGGAAAGAGAGGGGCAACAAGTGATGCACAGGCCATGCACATCCTATGCATACGATATTTGCACCGCGCGGATTAATCAATGCACCGCGCGGTGGGCTGTCGTTGTGCTCGGGCCTGCCCCGAGGGCCTTGTGGAAAGAGATCCTCGGGGCTGGCCCGAGGATGACGTTGCTTCGGCGGTGGGCAGATTGCCCACCCTACTCGGCGGCCTCGGCGTAGCTTTCGACCGGCGGGCAGGTGCAAATCAGGTTGCGGTCGCCCGCCACGTTGTCGACCCGGCCGATGGGGGGCCAGTACTTGTCGACCCGGAAGGCGCCGGGCGGGAAGCAGCCCTGCTCGCGGGGATAGGGGCGGGTCCAGTCGGCCACGAGGTCATTCACCGTGTGGGGGGCGTGCTTGAGCGGGTTGTCATCGGCGGGCATGTCACCCGCCTCCACCGCCGCGATCTCTTCGCGGATGGCGAGCATGGCGGTGATGAAGCGGTCAAGCTCGGCTTTGGTTTCGGACTCGGTCGGCTCCACCATCAGGGTGCCTGCCACCGGCCAGCTCATGGTTGGGGCGTGGAAGCCGCAATCCATCAGCCGTTTGGCGATGTCATCCACCGTCACCCCGGCTTCCGCGAAGGGGCGCGTGTCGAGGATGCATTCGTGGGCGACGCGGTTGTTGCGGCCTTTGAAGAGCACATCGTAGGCACCGTTAAGGCGGGCGGCGATGTAGTTGGCCGAGAGGATGGCGACCTTGGTGGCCTGCGTTAGCCCTGCCCCGCCCATCAGCAGGCAGTAGGCATAGCTGATGGGGAGGATGGAGGCGGAACCGAAGGGCGCCGCCGACACGGGGCCGGTGGTGCCGCCGGTTTCGGGGTGGCCGGGGAGGTAGGGGGCGAGGTGCGCCTTCACCCCGATCGGGCCCATGCCGGGGCCGCCGCCGCCGTGGGGGATGCAGAAGGTTTTGTGCAGGTTGAGGTGCGAGACGTCGGAGCCGATCTCGCCGGGCTTCACGAGGCCCACCATCGCGTTGAGGTTGGCGCCGTCGAGATAGACTTGCCCGCCGTGCTTGTGGGTGATGTCGCAGACCTCGCGCACGGTGTCTTCAAAGACGCCGTGGGTGGAGGGATAGGTGATCATCACCGCCGCCAGCTTGTCGCCGGCGGCCTCGGCTTTGGCAGTGAAATCCTCAAGGTCGATGTCGCCATTCTCGGCCGATTTCACCACCACCACCTTCATGCCCGCCATCTGGGCGGAGGCCGGGTTGGTGCCGTGGGCGGAGGTCGGGATGAGGCAGATATCACGATCTTCGCCATTGGCCTCGTGGTAGGCGGCGATGGTGAGAAGGCCCGCATATTCACCCTGCGCGCCGGAGTTGGGCTGGAGCGACATGGCATCATAGCCGGTGATCTGGCAGAGGCGCTCCGAGAGGCTTTCGAGCATCTCGGTGTAGCCCGCGGCCTGTTCCTTGGGGGCGAAGGGGTGCATGGCGGCGAAGGCGGGCCAGCTGATTGGGTCCATCTCCACGGCGGCGTTCAGCTTCATGGTGCAAGAGCCGAGGGGGATCATTGCGCGGTCGAGCGCGAGGTCACGGTCGGCGAGGCGGCGCATGTAGCGCATCATCTCGGCCTCGGCCCGGTTCATCTGGAAGATGGGGTGGGTGAGGTAGTCTGACGTGCGCAGCAGGTCTTCGGGGAGCGCGGGGGTGCCGCCCTTGGCGATTTCGCTGAGGCCGAAGGCGCGCCAGACGCCCTCGATGATCTCAGGGGTGACGGTTTCATCAGTGCTGATGCCAATGCGACCTTCGGGCAGTTGGCGCAGGTTGATGCCCTCGGTTTCGGCGGCGCGGAGGATCGCGCCTTGGAGCGGGCCGGCCTCGACCACGATAGTATCAAACGGGTTTTCGGGGGTGACGGTGAAGCCCGCCTCGCGCAGGCCGGAGGCGAGTTCGGCGCAGGAGAGGTGAACGCGCTCGGCAATGGCGCGCAGGCCCTTGGGGCCGTGGAACACGGCGTAGAAGCTGGCCATGACGGCGAGCAGGGCCTGGGCGGTGCAGACGTTGGAGGTGGCCTTCTCGCGGCGGATGTGCTGCTCGCGGGTTTGCAGGCTGAGGCGGTAGGCCTGGTTGCCACGGGCATCGACCGAGACACCGACGATGCGGCCCGGCATCTGGCGCTTGAAGGCGTCGCGGCAGGACATGAAGGCGGCGTGGGGGCCGCCGTAGCCGAGGGGCACGCCGAAGCGTTGGGCGGTGCCAATGGCAATGTCGGCGCCCATTTCGCCGGGGGCTTTCAGAAGCGTCAGGGCCAGCAGATCGGTGGCCACGGTGGAGACGGCCTTGGCCTCGCTGAGCGCGGCGCATTCTGCGGAGAAGTCACGCAGGCCGCCGTTGGTGCCGGGGTACTGAAAGAGAGCACCGAAGACCTCGGTTGGTTTCAGGTCGTCAGGGTTGCCAACCACCACTTCGATATCGAGCGGACGGGCGCGGGTTTGGACCACGGCGATGGTTTGCGGGTGGCAGTTTTCATCGACGAAGAAGGCGGTGGCCTTGGACTTGGCGACGCGCTGGGACATCACCATGGCTTCCGCCGCCGCGGTGCCCTCGTCAAGCAGGGAGGCGTTGGCAACTTCGAGGCCCGTGAGGTCGCTCACCATGGTCTGGAAGTTCAACAGCGCCTCCAGCCGGCCTTGGGCAATTTCGGGCTGGTAGGGGGTGTAGGCGGTGTACCACGCGGGGTTTTCAAGGATGTTCCGCTGGATCGCGGGGGGCGTGATGGTGCCGTAGTAGCCCTGCCCGATGAGGTTGGTCATCACCCGATTCTTGGCGGCGATCTTGCGCATCTTCACCAGCAGGTCGCCCTCTGTCATCGGCTCCCACGGCAGCGGATCGGACTGGCGCAGGCGGCCCGGCACCGTTTGCTCGATCAGCTCATCAAGGGAGGAGACGCCCAGCACCGAGAGCATTTCGGCCATTTCCTCCGGCGAGGGGCCGATGTGGCGGCGGTTGGCGAAATCATAGGGATCATAGTCGGTGGGGGTGTAGGGCATTGGGGCTTCCGGGTTGGATTTGGGGGGCCGCTCCTCGTGGGGCTTCGCCCCCTCGTCGCGGGGGCGAAGACGTCTCGAAGGACGGATGAGCCGATGTGTTAGGAGATCAGATCCTGATAGGCGTCTTCATCCATGTAGCTGTCATACTCGGCCATGTCGGTGGGCTTGATCTTGAAGAACCAGGCCTCGCCGAGCGGGTCTTCGTTGACCAGCGCGGGGTTGTCGGTGAGGGCTTCGTTGACCTCGACGATCTCGCCATCGAGCGGCGCGGTGATGTCGGAGGCGGCTTTGACGCTTTCGATCACCACCACCTCGTCGCCCTTGGCAACGACGGTTTCAACCTCGGGCAGTTCGACGAACACAACGTCGCCAAGCTGGGTGGAGGCATGTTCGGTGATGCCCACGACAATCAGCTCGTCTTCGGTGCGGAGCCATTCGTGATCTTCGGTGTATTTCATCGGGTCGGTCCTGTTGGTCAGCGTTTATAGGTGGAAGGTTGAAAGGGCATGGGCGCGGTGGCAAGGGGCAAGCGCTTGCCGCGCAGTTCGGCGGTGACGGGGGTGCCCGGCGCGGCGAGGCCGGTGGGCAGATAGCCCATCGCCACGGGGCGCTGGAGGCTGGGGGCGAAGGCGCCGGAGGTGATGGTGCCGATGGGATCGGGCGCGTCGGCGGAGGCGAAGAGTTGCACGCCTTCGCGCATCGGGGCGCGGCCTTCGGGCAGCAGGCCGGTGCGCAGGCGGGCGGGGCCGTTTGCCAGTTGGTCCTCGATGGCGGCTGCGCCCGGATAGCCGCCCGCGCGGGTGCCGCCTGCACGACGGGCCTTGGAGAGCGCGAAGGTGAGGGCGGCCTCGACGGGGGTGGTTGTGGTGTCGATGTCGTGGCCGTGGAGCGGCAGGCCCGCTTCAAGGCGCAGCGAATCGCGGGCGCCGAGGCCAATGGGTTCGCAGGCCTCATGCGCGAGGAGCTTGCGGGCGAAGTCTTCGGCATGGCGGGCGGGCACAGACACCTCGAAGCCGTCTTCGCCGGTGTAGCCGGAACGGGAGATCCAGAGGTCGCCGAAGGGGGATTCGATTTCGGCCACGTCCATGAAGCGGTCGGGCACAGCGCCGGTGACGGAGGCGAGCACCGCTTCGGCCATGGGGCCTTGCAGGGCGATGAGGGCGCGGTCTTCGAGCGGCTCGATCTCCAGCCCGGCGCGGCGCATGTGGGCGATATCGGCTTCGGCGTTGGCGGCGTTGACCACCAGCAGGAGACGGTCGCCGTAGTTGGCGACCATCAGGTCATCGAGGATGCCGCCCTGATCGTTGGTGAAGAGGGCATAGCGCTGGCGGCCGGGTTTGAGGCCGATCACATCGACCGGCACCAGCGCCTCCAGCGCCTCGGCGGCCCCTGCCCCGCGCAGCACGACCTGGCCCATGTGGCTGACGTCGAAGAGGCCACAGGCGGCGCGGGTGTGCAGGTGCTCTTTCATCACGCCGGGAGCGAATTGCACCGGCATCTCCCAGCCCGCGAATGGCACCATCTTGCCGCCCAGCTCTGCGTTCATCGCAAAGAGCGGTGTGCGTCTTTCTTCGGTCACGTGCGATCCCCTCAAGCCACAGTGAAGCGCAGTTTGCGCCCGTTTCTGTGCCCCCTCTGTCCTTTCGCCTGAGATCGCTATCCCTTCGGCGGGCCGCGCGCGGCCTCTCTCCAGAGTCTATCAACCGTCCGGTCCGGGTGCCTGAGAGTTTACCGGGGCGGTTGCTCCTTCGGCACTGGCGCGGGGCCAGATTCTCCACGAACGGGTGGCCCATGGTTAGCGCGGCGCGGGCGGCTGGACAAGGTGGCACGGGACAGACAGGTTGGCGGCCATGACTGACGCTTATTTTTTTGGCTATGGCAGCCTCGTGAACCTCGCCACCCACAGCCACGCGCCCGCTTTTCCGGCGAAACTGAAAGGCTGGCGGCGCGTCTGGCGCTCCACCGTGCTGCGCGAGGTGGCCTTTTTGAGCGCCGAGCCGTGGGACGGCGCGGTGATGGAGGGGCTGGTGGCGCATGTGCCCGGTGGAGACTGGGCGGCGCTGGACCTGCGCGAGCGGGCCTATGGGCGGCATGAGGTTTCGGCCGCCTGCGAGCATGAGGCCGGGGATGTGCGGGTGGAGGTTTATGCCGTGGCGCCCGAGCATATGGTAGCGGATGCGGCGCACCCGGTGTTGCTGAGTTACGTGGACACGGTGGTGCAGGGCTTTCGTGACGTGTTTGGCGAGGCCGGGGCGCTTGGATTTTTTGAGACCACGGCGGGCTGGCCGCCTGCGGTGGTGAATGACCGGGCGGCGCCTGTCTATCCGCGCGCCACAGAGGTGAGCGCGGCGGAGCGGGCCTTTGTGGACGAAGGGCTCAGGCGGCTGGGGGTTGGGGTGCGTGCGGGTTGAGCGATGCACTTGCCCGATACGCGCCGAAGGGGCCGGGCAGCGCCGCGCCCTCCGGGGCGGCGCTTCGGTGACAGTTACGCCTCCTTCCGAGGTAAGATGACTACTGCACCATAAAGCGCTCCCAAACGGGCGAAAGATGCGCCACCCCGCAGAACGGCACGGCCCGGCTTGGGTGGTTTAAGCGCCCGGTTTCACCTGCATCAAGGCCATGACATCTGCCATTTCCGGCCCGCGCTGGCGGCCTGTGACGGCTTTGCGGAGCGGCATGAAAAGGCCCTTGCCCTTGCGGCCTGTTGCCTCTTTCACGGCGGAGGTCCACTCGCTCCAGGTGGCGTCTGTGTAGGGCGGCTCGCCCAGCATGGCGAAGGCCTCGGCCACGAAATCGGCATCCTCGTCGTCCACCAGCGGGGTGGCGCCTTCGGTGAAGAGCTTCCACCAGTCGGCGAGGTCGGCACGCACGGTGATGTTGTCTTTCGCCACGGACCAGAACCGCTCTTGCTCGGCTTCCGGCACGCCCAGCGCGGCGATTTCGCCCGCCACCGCAGAGAGCGGCTGGGCGGCGAGGTGGCGGTGAGTGAGGGGGAAGAGGTCTTCCACGTCAAACTTGGTGGGGGCGGAGCCGAACTTGGAGAGGTCGAAGCCCTCAATCAGCTCATCATGGGTGCTGCGCAGCTCTATCGGGTCAGCCGAGCCTAGGCGGGCCATGAGAGAGAGCAGCGCCATCGGCTCCACCCCGCGTTCGCGCAGGTCGCGCAGGGCGAGCGTGCCGAGACGTTTGGAAAGCGCCTCGCCCTGCGGGCCGGTGAGCAGCGAGTGGTGGGCGAAGCTGGGGACGTTGCCGCCGAGCGCCTCGATGATCTGGATCTGGGTTGCGGTGTTGGTGACGTGGTCGGAGCCGCGCACCACGTTGGTGATGCCCATTTCGGTATCGTCCACCACCGAGGCGAGGGTGTAGAGCACCTGCCCGTCGCCGCGGATCAGGACCGGATCGGACACGGAGGCGGCGTCGATGGAGATGTCGCCAAGGATGCCGTCATTCCATTCGATGCGCTCATGGTTGAGCTTGAAGCGCCAGTGGCCGGTGCGGCCCTCGTCGCGGTAGGCCTGCTTTTGGGCCTCGGTCAAGTCGAGCGCGGCGCGGTCATAGACCGGCGGCTTGCCCATGTTGAGCTGCTTCTTGCGCTTCAGATCCAGCTCGGTGGGGGTTTCGAAGCACTCGTAGAAGCGGCCAATCTCGCGCAGCTTGTCGGCAGCCTCGGCGTAGCGGTCGAGCCGGGAGGACTGGGTTTCGACCCGGTCCCATGTGAGGCCGAGCCATTCGAGATCCTGCTGGATCGCATCGGCGTATTCGGGCTTGGAGCGCTCCGGGTCGGTATCGTCGAGCCGCAGGATGAACTGGCCGCCGGCCTTGCGGGCGATGAGCCAGTTGAACAGCGCGGTGCGCAGGTTGCCAACGTGCAGGTAGCCGGTGGGAGAAGGGGCGAAACGGGTGGTGGTCATGGCGATGTCCTTGCGGGTCAAGGCCGCGATTTACGCCATGCGGGGCGGGCGCACAACCTTGGTGGGACTTACTGGGGATGGATGGGCCAGCGGGTGGCGAGGTCTTTCAGCCCGGCGCGGATGAGTTCGGCCAGCACGGCCTCGTCAATCTTGGAGAGCCGCCCGAGGTAGAGGCAGGATTTGCCAAGCTTGTGGGGGCCGAGGCGGGCGAGGATGTGGGAGAAATCGGTGTAGCCTGGCATGATGTAGACGACCATGTTGGCCTTGCGCGGCGAGAAGCCGGTGGCGAGGTGGTCGCCTTCGCGGCCTGAGGCGTAGGTGTAGTGGTAGCGCCCGAAGCCGATGATGGAGGGGCCCCACATTGTGGGCGCGTAGCCGGTGGTTTTGCTGAACAGATCGATCAGGCGCATGGCGTCTTCACGGCGGCCCGGGTGGGTGACGCTGTTGCAGAAGGCGCGTGGGTCGGCCTGTGTTGGCTGGGTGGCGTTGGTTGGCTGGGCGGCGTTTGTTTTTTGGTTGGTTTTGGCCATGGCCGGAAGCATGGCCGAGGGCCGGGCGGCCCGTCAACACGGGGACCGAGTGTAGGGTGGGTTCTGCCGACCATATGGGGCCCGTGCCTGGGGAGCGCGTGATGCGGTGCGACACGGTGGTGGGTTTCACCCACCCTACTTGAGTTGGCGCGGGCCGAGGGAAAGGCCCGCGCCGCTGCGGCTCTGTGACGGGCCTTGGGGGGAAGGACCGAGCCGTTAGGGCCTGTTTACGCGCGGGGCGTAAAGATTCGGTTTATGCGTAACTGATGACCTCGTATTCCACCCCGTCCCAATCATCGAAATAGAAGCGGCGGCCCGGCTCGTAATCGGCGTGGGCATGGGGGGTGAGGCCATGCGCCTTTACCCGGGCTTCGACGGCATCGAGATCTTCCACCACCACGCCGATATGGTTGAGCCCGCCGGTGACATGGTAGGTCGATTGGGCTGCGGCCTCCTGATCGTGGTGCCGATAGAGCGCCACGTAGCTTTCCTTGCCGCCCACATGGGCCGTTTCGCCGCCGTGGATCGAGCTGCCGCGCCAGCGCTGCTTCCAGCCGAAGAGATCATCAAGCAGCGCCACTGCGCGATCGAGGTCGGAGACGGTGACATTCACATGTTCCAGTTGGGCGGCCATTGGGTGTTCTCCTTGCTATGGTGCGATTCGGACCCTACTAGCTAAAGTTAACTTTAGATCAAGAGGTATTCGGGATGTCAGGAAAACTGCGTGCGGGAGATGTGCTGAGCATCGGGCAATTCGCCCAGCGGGCCGGGCTGGCGGTGAGTGCGTTGCGGTATTACGAGGCGGAGGGGCTGATTGCGCCGATGCGGGCGCCCTCGGGGCAGAGGCGCTTCAGGCGGGCCGACATTCGGCGGGTCAGCTTTATTCGGATTGCACAGCAGTTTGGCTATACGCTGCCGCAGATCAAGGCGCTGATGGCGGGGCTGCCGGAGGGGCGCACCCCGACGGCGAAGGATTGGCGGGATATTTCGGCGCTGTTCCGTGACACGCTGGACCAGAGGATCGAGACGTTGCGCAAGATGCGGGATGATCTGGACGGCTGTATTGGCTGCGGTTGCCTCAGCCTGGAGAAATGCAAGCTCTACAACCAGCAGGACAAGGCCGCCACGCGCGGGGCCGGGCCACGCTACCTGATGGGCGACCGCTCGGATGAGATCAGCGAGACGGGCGTGTGAGGATTGGGCGCGCAGGATAGTTGCGACATTAGTGCTGATTTCGGAATTTTCTTGCTTTGCCATATTGCCGCATTGCAGCGGAGGCGCTATATCGACCGCATGACGGAGGAGACCGAGATGCTCGACAACATGCCCCGCGGGACGATCTGCATCGAAGATATCGAGATCGGGATGACGCGCAGCCTGCGCAAGGTTGTCACCGACCGCGATATCGAGCTTTTTGCCGAGGTCTCGACCGACCATAACCCAGTGCACCTCGATGACGCCTATGCGCAGGACACCATCTTTGAGGGCCGCATTGCCCACGGGATGCTGACGGCGGGGCTGATCTCGGCGGTGATCGGGGAGCAGCTTCCGGGCCATGGCACGGTGTATCTTGGCCAGTCTCTGAAGTTTCTCGCGCCGGTGCGCCCTGGAGATATGGTGCTGGCCGAGGTGGAGGTGATGGAGATTGACCACCGCAAGCGGCGGGTGCAACTCGACACCCGCTGCATGGTGGAGGGCAAGGTAGTGCTGAAGGGGGAGGCCATGGTGCTGGCGCCCTCGGCCAAGTTCGACTGAGGGCTGGTATTCGTTCCTGTGCCGGTGGCGGGCGATTGATGGGTTCGGACGGTGGGTTTTACCCACTCTACGCGTTCCTGAGGTTCGTGACCCGCCGCTCGCCGGGCCAGCGTTAACCTGCCGTTAACCACTTATCCGCTCCACTGAGGGCTCCCTGTCGGCCCTGCGCCGCCTGTTGCCTGTGGAGTTCCGAATGCGCCGATCCGTCCTTGCCTTGCTCGCCCTGCCCCTCCTGTGGCTCACCGGATGCGGCCCTGCGATTGAGGTTTCCAAGCCGTTCAGCGCCCGCGAGGTGGACTATATCAAACGGCCCGGCAGCGCGACGGTCACCGGGCAGGCCTTCTTTCGGCAGCGCGGCGGCGGAGTTGTGACCTGTGCGGGCTACGATGTGCTGCTGGTGCCGGCGGGGGGCTATGCCAAAGAGTTCGTCACCCGGGCCTTTGGCAATGTGCAGGGTGGGTCGATCCCGGTGATCCTCATGCCCAAGATCAAACACCCGCCAGCCTTTGCTCAGTACCAGCGCAAGGCGACCTGCGATGCGGAGGGAGACTTTGAATTCAGGGCGGTGCCGAACGGCGACTACTACATCTTCTCGGGCATTCTCTGGGAGGTGCCCAACCAGATCATCCCCGAGGGCGGGGCACTGGCCAAGTTCCTAAGGGTCAGCGGCGGGCGCTCGGAGCGGGTGATTGTGAACTGAGGAACCGTCCCGAGGGTGCCCGCCCACCCGAGCGCAGCGCGGCCGCCGAAAGCCCCTGCCGACCTTGCGCTCCCCCGCCCCCGGCGCTACCTCAGGCCCCATGCGGACCATCCAGAGCCTCTCCGATTTCCCGCCCGACCTGCGCGGTGCCAGCCTTGCCATCGGCAATTTTGACGGGGTCCACCTGGGCCATCAGGCTGTGCTGGAGCAGGCCCGGGCCGCCGCGCCGGGCGCGCCGCTGGGCGTACTCACCTTCGAGCCGCATCCGCGAGAAGTGTTCCAGCCCGCCGCCCCGCCCTTTCGCCTGATGAACGCCGAGGCCCGCGCGCACCGGCTGGAAAAGCTGGGCGTGGATCTGCTGGTGGAACTGCCTTTCAACGAGACCTTTCGGTCGCTCACCGATGTTGCCTTTTGCCGGGAAGTGCTGGCCGAGGGCATCGGCGCGGCGCATGTCACGGTCGGGTCTGATTTTCGCTATGGGAAGGGCCGCGCCGGCGATGTCGGCTCGCTCGCGCGTGACGGGGGCGAGATGGGCTTTGGCGTCAGCATCGCCGAACTCAAAGCGCTGCCGGGTGTGGGTGAGATCAGCTCCACCGCGATCCGTGAGGCGCTCACCGAGGGCCGCCCGCGCGAGGCCGCCGCGATGCTGGGCCATTGGCACCGGATCGAGGGGCCGGTGATTCACGGGGCCAAGCGGGGCCGCGAGTTGGGCTATCCGACGGCCAACATGGGCCTGCCCCGGCTGCATCGGCCCGCCTTTGGGGTGTATGCCGTGCTGGCAGAGGTGCTGGACGGGCCGCACAGGGGGAAGCACCGGGGCGTGGCCAGCCTTGGCATTCGCCCGATGTTCGAGGGGGATGCGCCCAACCTCGAAACCTTCCTGTTTGACTTCACCGGTGATCTTTATGGCGCCCATCTTTCGATCGGGCTTGTCGAGTTTCTGCGGCCCGAGGCAAAATTCGACGGGCTGCCTGCGCTGATCGAGCAGATGCAGCGCGACGAGGCCCGCGCGCGCGACATTCTGGCATCGTTATGAGGCCGCGCTTCTGGGAGCGACCGCTGGGCGAGCTGACGGGCGAGGAGTGGGAGGCGCTGTGCGACGGCTGCGGCAAGTGCTGCCTGAACAAGCTGGAAGACGAGGAGACTGGCGAGGTTGTCTTTACCCGCATCGCCTGCCGGCTGTTTGATGACAGCAAATGCCGTTGCTCGAATTATGACGTGCGCCTGAAGATCGTGCCGGAATGCGTGGTGCTGCGCCCAGAGACCATGAACAAGACCGCCTATTTCATGCCCGAGAGCTGCGCCTATCGGCTGCGCCACGAGGGCAAGCCCCTGCCCAGCTGGCATCCGCTTGTCACCGGCGATCCGCAGAGCACCGCCAAGGCGGGCCGGGCGGTGAAGGGCCCCACCTTTCCCGAGTTCGACATTCCGGAGGATGACTGGGAGGATTACGTGGCAGAAGAGGAAGACCTGTAATGCATTTCGCCTCCGACAACACCGGCCCCGCCCACCCCGCCGTGATGGAAGCGCTTGTCGCCGCCAACGAGGGCTACGCCATGCCCTATGGCAGCGATCCGCTGTCGCAGCAGGTTGTGGAGCAGGTCCGCGAGGCCTTCGAGGCCCCCGAGGCCGTGGTGCTTTTGGCGGCCACCGGCACCGCCGCCAATGTGCTGCTGCTCTCGACGCTGGCCGAGCCTTACGAGACCATCTTTTGCTCGACCTGCGCCCATATCCACGAAGACGAGTGCAACGCGCCGGAGATGTTCTCTGGCGGCACCAAGCTGACCCTTGTGCCCCATGAGGCCGGAAAAATCAGCCCCGCTGACCTTGAGGCGGTGATCGCGAATGAGGGCACGCGGGGCGTGCATGGGCCCAAGCGCGGGCCGGTTTCGCTAACGCAGGCCACCGAGAAGGGCGCGGTTTATACGCTTGAGGAAGTTGCGGCGCTCACCGGCGTGGCGCGCCGTTTTGGGCTGGCGACCCATATGGATGGTGCGCGCTTTGCCAATGCGGTGACCCATCTTGGCTGCACCCCCGCGGAAGCGAGTTGGAAGGCGGGGGTGGATGCGCTGAGCTTCGGGGGCACCAAGAACGGGCTGCTTGGGGTTGAGGCGATGGTGCTCTTTGACCCGGCGAAGGGCGAAGAGCTTGAGTATCGTCGCAAGCGCGGGGCGCAGCTGTTTTCGAAGCACCGCTACCTTGCCGCGCAGATGAGCGCCTATCTGACCAATGACCTCTGGCTGGAAACGGCCAACACCGCAAATGCAGCCGCCGCTGCGCTGGCGCGTGGCATCGAAGCAGCGGGCGGGCGGCTTTTGGCACCGCAGGAAAGCAACCTGATCTTTGCCGATCTGCCCCGCGCCGCCCATCAGCGGCTGAAGGCGGCGGGGGCGGAATACCACATTTACGTGGGCGAGTTGGACGGCGACGACCCGGATGAGATGCTCACGGCCCGGCTGGTGTGTGACTGGAGTGCGCGCGAGGCGGATATTGCCCATTTCTGCGAGATTGCGGCGGGCTGATTGAGCCTGCGCACGGTTCGCGGCGGCGACGGGGGCGAAGGGGGCGAAGGGGGCGGAGCGCCTAGTTTGGCACCCCGTGGAGCATCTTGGTGAACTCAAGCTCCTCGACCCGCCCGGTCAGCCTTGCGCGGTAGACTGGGATGCTCTCGGTCACGCGCATGACGTAGTTGCGGGTTTCGCGGAACGGGATCATCTCGATCCAATCCACCACATCGACGCCGGGATAGCGCGGATCGCCCCTGTCGCTGACCCAGTTGACCGCGCGGCCCGGGCCGGCGTTGTAGCCGACCGACACCAGCACCGGCGCGTTGCCGAAGATGTCGATGAGGCCCGCAAGATAGGCGGTGCCGAGTTGGGCGTTATAGACGGGGTCTTCTGTCAGCTTGCCGATGTCGTAGCGCACCTTCAGCTCGCCGGCCATATCCTTGGCGGTGCCGGGCATGAGTTGCATCAGCCCGCGCGCCCCGGCGGGGCTGATCACCACGGGATCAAACTCGCTTTCGCGGCGGGCGATGGACAGGGCCAGCTCATCGGGCACCGGCCAATCGGTTTTGGCCATTTCGTGCAGCGGGTAATAGGCCGCCGGGATCATGATGCCGTTGCGGGCGACCTTCTTGGCGATTTTCAGCGCCAGATGAACCTCGCCGCGCTCGATCATCAGGGCGCCAAGACTGCCGGCCTCGGGACGGTCCAGCGTGCTGGCGAGGTGGGTCAGGAAGCGTTCGGCCTGATTGGCCTCGCCCTCTTCGATCATCCGCAGGCCGACGGCGAGCACATCGGAACTAGCAAAGCTGGTGTCTTCGAGCGCCGGAAACTCTTCACGGCCCGTGAGGGTGACATCCATCGGCAGCCCTGCGGCCTCGGCGGCGAGCAGGCCGTAGTAGCTGGTTTGGTATTGAGCGCCGTAGGCATAGGCATCGCGGGCCTTCTCGGCATCGCCCAGATCGGTATAGGCGCGGCCCAGCCAATAGCCCGCCCGGCCAAGGCTGATCGGCGTTTCCACCGCCTCGCCGAACCGCTCGAAGTGCCAGAGGGCCAGCTCGGGATCCTGGAGGAACCGCAGGGCGATGAAGCCCGAGAGCCACTCCAGATCGGCATAGTCGGACCCATCGGCCAGAAAATGCCGCGAGGCCAGCGCGTAGGCCTCCGCCACCTCGCCTTCGCGCAGCTTGGTGCGCGCGTAGATGCGCCGGTAGTTGGACCATAGCTCGGCCCGGCCCAGCGCCTCGGCAGAGCTGGAGCGCTCCACCATCAGCTCTTCCGCCCCCTCGTGCAGACCCTTGCGGACGCGCCAGTTGTAGCGCTCCCAGACAAGCCCAGCGTTATCCTGCAGCGCCTCGGGCACGGCCTCGATCTTGGCATCCACGCCCGCCGCCCGGGCACGTAGCGCCATGCGGGCCTCGGCGAGTTTTTGCCAATCTTCGCCCACGCGCCCCATCTGGCGCAGCGCGGCTGTGCGGCTGTCACGCCAGAGCAGGTCATCAAGGCGGGCTTCGTGGTGGGGGGCGAGAATCTCTTCGTATTGCGAGAGCAGCGCGCGCTCGACATCGGCGTTCAGCGTGCGGGTGCGCCAAGCCAGAACTGCCAGCGCGGCGGCGTCCCCATCTTCGCCGCGGGCAAGGTGCGCCTCGACAAGACGTAGCACGCCCATTGCGGTTTCGGGGATCTTGTCTCCGAAGTAGGTGACGACCTTTTCGGGGTCTTCGCCGCGCCCGATTGAGGCCTCTCCCCGGTCATGAATATACTGGGGCGAGGGCCAGTCGGAATGGTCGCGCAGGAAAGCGATATACTCGTCAAACTCGCCACCGCCGCCGCGCAGCTTGGCCCATTGCACGTAGCGCTCCATCACCGGGCTATCGCGCTTGGCGGAGAACAGCGCCTGACCCCAATCGCCACGCTCCAGCGCCCGCATCATCTTGGTGAAATCGCTGGCCTGTTTGGGCCGGGAGGGCGGCGGTTTGGCGGCGAGAGCGACACCTTCGAGCGCGGGGGCGCGGGGCAGCGGGCCAAGCTCGGCGTCGGGTGCCTTGCCCTCCTCGCCTTCCTCGGCCTCCAACGCAGCCTCCTGCACCGCCTCCGGCCCGGGCTCACCCCCGGCCCCTGCCGACGACTCAGTGGCCTGCGCCAAGGCAGGCGAAAGGGCCACGAGCCAAGCGGTGGCGAGAAGCGACAGGACAAGACGAGGCATGGCTCGGGTGGGCTCCGGAGCAGGCGAGACGGTTTGGGAGAGTGTAGCGCTTCATGGTTAATGAACAATACAACAACTTGGCATTGCCGCGTGGTGGCTCTATAGCTCCGCCCGGATGGGGATTTGGCCGCAAAAAGAGGAGGGCTCTCACATGTTCCAGGGATCAATTCCAGCGCTGGTGACGCCCTTCAAACACGGCGAGCTTGATCTTGAGAGCTTTGAAGCGCTCATCGAGTGGCACATTGCCGAGGGCTCAAGCGGATTTGTGCCGGTCGGCACCACCGGCGAAAGCCCGACGCTGACCCATGCCGAACATGACGCGGTTGTGGCCGCCTGTGTGAAGGCCGCCGCGGGCCGGGTGCCGGTGATTGCGGGCGCAGGCTCCAACTCGACGCGCGAGACGGTGCGCCTCGTCGAGGCCGCAAAGGACGCCGGGGCCGATGCCGCGCTTGTCGTCACGCCTTACTACAACAAGCCCACGCAAGCGGGGCTGATCGCGCATTTCGAGGCCGCCGCCGAAGTTGGCCTGCCGATCATCATCTACAACATTCCGCCGCGCTCGGTGGTCGACATGCTGCCGGGCACCATGGCCGAGCTAGCGAAGAACCCCAACATCATCGGGGTGAAGGACGCCACCGCCGACCTTGCCCGAGTTGCGATCACCCGCGAGATGTGCGGGCCGGAGTTCATCCAGCTTTCGGGCGAAGACCCGACGGCGGTGGGCTACAACGCGATGGGTGGCGTGGGCTGTATCAGCGTGACGGCCAATGTGGCCCCGCGCCTGTGCGCCGAGATGCAGGCGGCCACTTTGGCTGGCGATTACGCCAAGGCGCTGGAGTATCAGGACAAGCTGATTCCGCTGCACCGCGCGATCTTTGCCGAGCCGGGGTTGTGCGGCGCGAAATACGGCCTTTCGGTGCTGGGCAAATGCGCCGATGACGTGCGCCGCCCGCATGTGCAGGTGTCGGACTTCGTGAAGGGCCAGATCGAAGACGCGATGCGCTTCGCCGGCCTTATCAACTGATGAAACCGCCCCGCGAGGGCGAGGTGCGGCTGGACTATGATCCGGCAGAGCGCGTTGACGCGGGGCTTCATTTTATCGGCATGATCCGCTCGGATTGGCGCGAGGGCAAGGCCCCGAAGAACCTGCGGCTTTCGCGCGCGCAGGGCGGCGGATCGGCGCGGGTTGAACTGCATGAGCAATTCGTCCCCGCGCTGGAGGGGCTGAAGCCCGGCGACTGGGTGATGCTGCTTTACTGGACGGGCGAGGCGCGGCGAGACCTGCTGGTGCAGACCCCGCGCCACGCAGACGGGCCGCGCGGCACCTTTTCGCTCCGCTCGCCGGCCCGCCCCAACCCGGTGGCCCTTGGCTGCGTGCGGATTGAGGCCATAGAGGGCCGCACGCTGCATATCGACGCCACGGATGCCTTTGACGGGACGCCGGTGGTGGATATTAAGCCGTGGATCGAGACGGTGGACAGCCCTGCGTAGGTCGAACCTTGTGTCGCCTTCCCTTTCCACGCCCCCGCCCCTTTCCCCGGCCCCGCTCAGCCCCTATATCCCCTCTCCATGGCCAAGAAAGATGACAACCCCAACTACAAGGTGATCGCCGAGAACCGGAAGGCGCGGCACGACTATGCCATCGAGGACGATCTTGAGGTGGGTATCATTCTGGAAGGCTCGGAAGTGAAGTCGCTCCGGCAGAACACCAGCCAGATCAACGAGAGTTATGCCGCTGTCGAGGATGGGGAGTTGTGGCTGGTGAACGGCTATATCGCGCCCTACGCGCAGGCCAAGACCTTTGGCCATGAGGAGCGGCGGCGCCGGAAGCTGCTGGTGTCGAAGAAGGAGCTGGCGCGGCTGTGGAACGAGACCCAGCGCAAGGGCATGACGCTGGTGCCGCTGGTGCTTTACTTCAACCACCGCGGCATCGCGAAGATGAAGATCGGGATCGCCAAGGGCAAGAAGAACACCGACAAGCGCCAGACCGAGGCCAAGCGCGACTGGAATCGCCAGAAGCAGCGGCTGCTGAAGCAGGGCGGCTGAAAAGCCGGTTGCGTGACGAACTCATCCGATTAACCTGATCCAAACGAGTGGTTAAGCGGTACTCCATGAACAAGTTTCTCATCCCGGGCCTGGCTCTCGCCTGTGCGGCGGCTCTCACGGCCTATACCGCCTTTCGGGGCAACGAGACGCCGTCGCCCTCAGGCGGCTCCGCGACCTCCGCAAGCACGTTGCCCTCCGAACGGCTCGCATACCGTCGCCCGCAGACCGGGGTGGAACGCATTCCGCCCGGCCCGCCGCGAGACCCGGCCCTCGCCCCGACCGAGCCCATCGTCCCTTGGGACAGCAGTGCGCTTCAGAGCTGGATGGAAGCCACCCGCGATGCCATGGCTGCCAAGATCACTGACGAGGCCGTACACGCCCGCGCCAATGACCGGACCCGGCGCCAGTCAGGTGGAAAGCCGGCCGGGCGATACTTTGACGTCACCTACGACGCGGTCGACACGCTGTTCAATGCAACGAATGAGACCGACCGGAAACACGCCTTCTTCATCCTCCTCAGCACTGCCCTCGACGGCGACGCGACGGCATACCACAACCTCGGCAACTACCTGAGCGAGCACCCGGACCACGAGGGCGCAGAGCACAGCGCGGCGCTTTGGCGACGCGCCGCCGACCGCGATTTTCTGCCGTCCATCGTCAACACCGTTGATGCGATGGCCCGCGCCACCCCGCCCACCGCGCCCGACATTCAGGAGGCCTATCTGCGCTACGGCCTCGACCTCGACGCGGAATGGGGCGGATGGCACATTCTCAACTTCATCCGAAACTTCTACGCCTTCGATTACCCTGAGCGCCCTGATGACGGCTACCTGATGCGCACCGCCGAGCGCTATCGCAAGCTGGGCGATGAGAAACTGGCGCTGACCACAGAGTTGCAGCTGAGGGTTTCGCTCGAGCGGCTGCCCGCCGATTACCCCCGCGAGCTGGTGCTGAGCCGCCGCCTTGCCGCGTTGGGCGATGTCTGGGGCATGAACCTTGCCGGAAATGCCTACAAGAACGGGCTTGGCACAGCGCGAGACAATGACCTTGCCCGGGACTACCTTGTTGCCTGCCTCAAGGTGCAACTGAACGACGCTTATTGCGCCCTGAGCCTCGGCGCACTCTATAACCAGTATTCGCGCAACTTTGTCGACGCGCCGCTCGGGGCTGCTTTCTACTACCACGCTGCCGAAACATCGGGCTCCGCTGATTTCCGAAACGGTCTGCGCTATGCCCGTGGCCTGGAGGCAGAGATGTCGGCCGCGGACAAGGCGCTGACACAGAGCTACCTCGCGTCGATCCGTGCCGGGGACTTCTCCGCCCTGCCGCATGTGCGTGACGCACGCCCTCTGCCGCCGCCGCCCGCTGACTAGACGGCGCACCCTTGCCAGCCCGCCGCCATGGCGCTAACCCTCGCCTGCGATGCGAGAGGGGAGCGACCCATGGCCGACGATCCGAAGACGCTGGTTTCTACCGACTGGCTTGCCAAGCACCTGAAAGACCCGGACCTGCGGCTGCTGGATGCCTCATGGTATCTGCCCGCGATGAACCGCGATGCGCGGGCCGAGTACGACAAGGCGCATATTCCCGGCGCACGGTTCTTCGACATTGACGAGATTTCCGACGCCCGCTCGGACCTGCCGCACATGGCGCCGCCGGTTGAAAAGTTCATGTCCCGGATGCGGGCGATGGGCGTTGGCGACGGGCATCAGGTGGTGGTTTATGACGGAGCGGGGCTGTTTTCGGCCGCGCGCGTTTGGTGGCTGTTCAAGCTGATGGGCAAGAAGGATGTGGCGGTGCTCGACGGCGGCCTGCCCAAGTGGCTGGCCGAGGAGCGCCCGGTGGAAGACATGCCGCCGATCGTGCGCGACCGGCATATGACCGTGCAGCGGCAGGCCGATATGGTGAAGGATGTGACCCAGGTTGCCGCCGCTTCCAAGCTGGGCGACTGGCAGATCGTCGACGCCCGAGCGCCCGAGCGCTTTGCCGGTGTCGCGCCGGAGCCGCGCGAGGGGCTGCGGGCGGGGCATATCCCCGGTTCCAAGAATCTGCCGTTTGGCAACTTGCTGAAGCCGGATGGCACCATGAAGCAGGGGCAAGCGCTGCGCGATGCCTTTGAGGATGCGGGGGTGGATCTTTCCAAGCCCGTCATCACCTCCTGCGGCTCGGGTGTGACGGCTGCGGTATTGTCGCTCGGGCTGGAGGTGCTGGGCCACCCGCGCCACGCGCTTTATGATGGCAGCTGGTCCGAGTGGGGGCTTTACGACGATCTGGCGATTGAAACCGGGCGGTGACAGGTGGGCGGACCGCCCTGCCACGCCGTGCGATGCCCCTTGCTGATCCGATCGACCTGAGCCAGTTTCTCGCAACCACGTTCGGAGACTGCCATGCTTGAAGCCATCCCGCCCCGCGAGGAAGACAAGATTCTGCGCCTGATGAAGCTCTTCGCGGAGGATCCGCGGATGGGCAAGATCGACCTCGGCGTCGGTGTTTACCACGACGCAGAGGGGCGCACGCCGATCTTTGGCGCGGTGAAGGCCGCCGAGCAGCGGCTTGTCGAGCAGCAGGAGAGCAAAGGCTATGTGGGGCTGGCGGGCGACCCGGCGTTTCACCGCGCGATGGCCGGGCTGGTGCTGGGCGCTTTGGCCGAGACCCTGCCCTATGCGGCCTGTGGCACGCCGGGGGGCACAGGCGCTGTGCGGCAGGGGTTTGAGCTGATGAAGCTGGCGGGCAATCCGCAGCGGCGCATCTGGCTGCCCGATCCGAGCTGGATCAATCATGGCTCCATTCTTGATACGCTGGGCATCCCGCGCGCCGAATACCGCTATTATGACGCGGCCACCGGGGGCATCGACCGGGACGGGATGCTGGAAGACCTTGGCCGCGCCGCGCCGGGCGATGTGGTGCTGCTGCATGGGTGCTGCCACAACCCGACTGGCGCGGACCTCAGCCTGCAAGATTGGGCCGAGCTGACCCGGCTGCTTGCCGCGCGGGGCCTTACCCCCTTTGTCGACCTCGCCTATCAGGGCTTCGGCGATGGGCTGGAGGCCGATGTGGCCGGGCTGCGCGACATGGTGGCGGCGCTGCCGGAGACCATCATCACCGTCTCCGCCTCCAAGAACTTCGGGCTTTACCGGGAGCGGGTGGGTTGCGTGATTGCCCCCTGCGCCGATCCGAAGGCCCGTGACATGACCCATGCAGCGCTGGCTTGGCTGAACCGGCAGAACTATGCCTTTCCGCCCGATCACGGGGCGCGGGTGGTGACGGAGATTCTGACCGATCCGGGCCTGCGCGCCGATTGGCAGGGCGAGCTTGACGGGATGCGCGAGCGGATGAAGGCCAACCGCACCGCGCTGGCCGCAGAGCTGCGCCGCCTGACCGGCTCGGACCGCTTTGGCTTTTTGCAGGCGCATAAGGGGATGTTTACCCAGCTGGGGCTGACCCCCGCGCAGGTGATGGCACTGCGCGAGGAGCATGGGCTTTACATGGTAGAGGACAGCCGGATCAACCTTGCGGGGCTGACCGATGCCACCATCCCCCCGGCGGCCGAAGCGATTGCTGCGGCGCTGTGATGCAGAGGGCGGGGCGTGCCCCGTCGTTGCAGGCGCATCACGGCATGATGGCGGGGATCAGCCGAGCACGACCGGCAGGTTGAGCGGGCCACGGAAGCCCCAGCCGCTCCAGACCACATCTTCTGGCTCGGCCAGCCGGATGTTGGGATATTTCTCGAAGATCATCGGCAGCATCACCTGCCCCACGGCCCGGCGGGCAACGTGGGTGCCTTGGCAAAAGTGCGGGCCGTTGCCGAAGCTCTGGTGCGGGTTGCTCTTGCGGTAGACGTTGAACAGGTGGCCATCTTCGAACACCTCCTCATCCCAATTGGCGGAGGCTTGCAGGGTCATCACCGTGGAGTGCTTGGGGATGTGGTAGCCACGGATCTCGGTGTCTTCCAGCACGTAGCGGCCCGAAACGGAGATGGGCGCGACCCAGCGCACGCCCTCCTCGAAAGCCTTCACCCAATCACCGCCTTCCTTCACCTGCTCCAACTGGTCGGGATTGGTCAGCAGGCCGTAGAGGATGGTGCAGAGCGCGTCGCGCGGCTCGTTGATGCCGCCGCCGATGGCGATTTTGATGTTGGCGTGAATCTGGCTGAGCGGGATCGGGTTTTCGGCGTTCAGCATGACCGAAAAGGCCGAGTTGTTGGGGTGTTCGCGGTGGCGCGGCTCAAGCCGGGCGAAGAGCGCATCCATTTCGTCGTTGGCGGCCTCGGAGCGGGCGAAGATCTCTTCGTTCTCGCCAAAGTTGCCTGCACCGTCGATCAGCGCTTGTGACCAGCGGATCATTTCGGCGTCGCTGGCCTCTTCCAGCCCGAGCAGCACCGCAAGGCCACGGGCAGCGTAGGGTGCGGCGAGCATTGGAAACAGGTCGACCACCTCGCCTTTGGGCAGACGGTCCAGATACTCCTCAGCAACCTTCTGGTAGCGCGGCACCCAATCCTGTGTGATGACCTTGGGGCTGAATGCGCCCTGCATCGCGCCACGCTCGCATTTGTGCTCTTCGCCGTCCTTACGCATCAGCGTGTGGGCCCGGAAGGCGCGGTGCATCGGGGTGATCGGGTCGTTGGAGGAGAAGATTTGCGGGTTGTCCTTCACGTATTTCGTGTCGGCCCATTTGGAGAGGAGGATGCGGTTCATCCCCGGCACGCGCACCACCGGCATGTCGCGGCGCAGGCGGGCGTAGATGGGGTAGGGATCGCGTGTGAGCGCCTCAAGGTTGATGCTTTCGTCTACCGGCACCGGCTTGCCGCCTGCCTGCACTTCGGTTGCTGTATCGCTCATGCTTTCCTCCCCTGCCGGGCGGCCCAACCGACTCGCCCACCGGCAAAACTGTATACCGTTTGCGCGGTAATGCCAATATAGGAACACCGATGCTTGGATATTGCCGCCAAACAGTATACAGATAGAGCAGAAGGACGGAGGATGCATGGCGGACGGCGGGAAGCTCAGGAACATCGACAACGCGGTGCGCATACTGCGGGACCGCATCCTTTCTGGCGGGCTGCCGAAGGGCGCGCATCTATCTGAAACAGCGGCAGCAGAGATGCTGGGCCTTTCGCGCACGCCAACGCGGGAGGCGCTGGCGCAGCTGGTAGAGGAAGGCTTGCTGGAGCGCGGGGCCTCGGGGCGCTGCACGGTGCGCGCGCTAACGCGGGATGACGTGGCAGACGCCATCGAGTTGCGCGGCGTGCTGGAGGGCATGGTGCTGCGGCTGGCGGCCGAGCGCGGGCCGGATGCGGCGGCGCTCGCAGAGGTCGAGGCCCGCGCGGAGGAGATTGAGGCGGTGATCCACACCGGGGCGCAGGCGTTGGATTTTGAGCGCTATGCCGAGCTGAACGCCGCCTTCCACGCGGCCCTTGCCCGGCTGGCCGCCTCTCCGCTGCTGGAGCGGGAATTGCTGCGCGCTCACCGGCTGCCACTGGCCTCGCCCTCGGCCTTTCTGGGCAGTCAGGCGGCGCAGCTGGAATTTCGGCGCTCGCTGATCATTGCGCAAAGCCAGCACCGCGCCATGCTGGCCGCCGTCACTGCCCGTGAAGGCAGCCGCGCCGAGGCGCTGGGGCGCGAACATGCCCGGCTGGCACGGCAGAACTTTGACGCCGCTCTGCGGCTCAGGCCTGAAGGCGGGGTTGGCGAGATTCCGGGGCTGGCGCTGGTTTCTGCACCGACCTGACAGCGAAGAATATACTTACAAAATGACGTATCCCCGCCGTTTTTTGGCCTTCTTTACCGAGCATCAATGCAGCATCAAAACTGTGGGTAGGGGCCCGAATGCAGTTAAAGGAGGCTCCGATGCTGCGTAAAACCGTGACTTTCGCCGCCCTCGCAGCGGCGCTTTCCGCCGGTGCCGCCACGGCGGCCACCCACGAGGTCAACATCTTCGACAACGACCTGATGCCGCCCGTTGTGCTCGCCGAGCCCGGCGATACCGTGCGCTTCAACAACGACGATCAGGGCAACCATGTTGTCTGGTCGACCGACATGTCCTGGTCCACCGGTGAGATCCCGGCCGGCGTGGCGGTGGAGTTTGTCGTGACCGACACGATGTCTCTCGAATACACGCTCGATGAGTCCTACTTCATCGACTACAGCCTGGAAGACGGCGGCGATGACCCGTTTGACGGTGTTATCGAAGAAGGGATCGACATTTCGGACACCAACGCCAATGGCGAGTTGGATGAAGGCGAGATCTACTTTGAGAGCGCTTCCAACAACGGCAACAACGGCAACAACGGCAACAACTGACCGGGCTGAGTTTGCTGATATAAGGGCCGCCTCCTGATAAGGAGCGCGGCCCTTTTGCTGTTTCATGGCGCGATCTTCAGGGCGCAATCGGCTCGATGAGGTTTTCGCCTGAAGCGCGGTTGGAATTGACGGCCCTGTCGACCCGCCACATGCGCAGCGCACCTTGGGGCGGTGGCTGCATGAGCGGTGCCGCGCCCTTGCCCGCCTCACCCAGCCACAGTGCCCAGTCATCCGGCTCCAGAATGACAGGGGTGCGGTGGTGGATCTCGGCCATTTCATGGGTGGCAGCGGTGGTGACGATGGCGCAGGTTGGCCCACCCACCTTATCTTCGCCCTCGCGGGACCACTCCTGCCAGATGGCTGCGAAGGCCATTGGGGCACCGTCGGCGCGGGTGATGTACCACGGCAGGCGGTTGCCCTCGGCGTCCTTTGTCCATTCATAGAAGCCGGTGGCCGGGACGATGCAGCGGCGCTCGCGGCAGGCGGCGCGGAAGGCGGGTTTTTCGGCCACTGTCTCGGCGCGGGCGTTGATGAGCAGAGGGCCGTCGGTGGGGGTTTTGTACCAATGCGGGATGAGGCCCCAGCGCATGGGACGCAGCCGCCGCGCGCCCTCGGCGCTGGTGACTGTGGCGATCTGGGTGGTGGGGCAGACGTTGTAGCGCGGCACCTCGGGCAGATCGTTGGAGGGCAGCGCGCCGAAGAGCTGGGCCATGGCGTCATCGGGCAGGGTGATGGCGAAGCGGCCGCACATGGGGGGCTAACCGCGCTTGCGGGCGAGTTCGATCTTGGCCTCGGTCATCGACATTTCGCGGACGATCTCGGCCCGGCGCGTTCTGTCACCGGTTTCGCGCAGCTCCTCGCGCAGCCTTGCCAGCTCGCGGGAGAGCGACACGAACTCGGGCACCGCGCCATTGTCTTTGAGAATCCGGTGCATCACCGCGTTTTCCGGATCGTCGCAGGGGGGCAGCGGTTTGCCTGCGCCGGGCAGGTTATCAAACTGCCCGTCTGCCTCGGCGGCGCGGATCTTGGCGGTGATGAGATCTATCAGCGGGTGGTCCATGCACCCAATCTAGCCTTTTGCGCCCGCCGGGAAAGCCCCCGGCTTGCAGCCGCCCCTCGGCCAAGGCTATCTGCGGCGAAACTGCCAAACAGGACGCGCGCCATGCCCTACGCCCTTCACATCGGCCCCAACATTCGCAAGTCGCCCTATTTCGAGGCCACAGTGGCTGACGGGGTGCAGGGCTTTTCGGTTTACAACCACATGTTCATCCCGGGCCACTTTGGCGACCCGGAGGGCGAGTATGACAGGCTGCTGAACGGGGTGGCGATGTGGGATGTGGCTGCGCAGCGGCAGGTGGAGATCACCGGCCCCGATGCCGCCCGCCTTGTCCAGCGCCTCACCCCGCGCAACCTTGATGGCCTCAAGGTGGGGCGGGGGCGCTACGTGCCGATCTGCGACCATGATGGCTGGCTCATCAACGACCCGGTGCTGCTGAAACTGGCGGAAGATCACTTTTGGCTCTCCGTGGCGGATAGCGACATTCACCTTTGGGCGATGGCGGTGGCCCGCGAGGGCGGCATGGATGTGCAGGTGCGCGAGCCGGATGTGTCGCCGCTGGCGATACAGGGGCCGAAGGCGATGGAGGTGGCCGAGGCGCTGCTGGGCGGCTGGGTGCGTGAGTTGCCCTTCTTTGGCTTTCGCGAGGTGGAGCTGGAGGGCATCCCCCTCGTCGTCGCGCGCTCCGGCTGGTCCAAGCAGGGCGGGGTGGAGCTTTACTTACGGGATGGCAGCAAGGGCGGCGATTTGTGGCGGCGGGTGAAGGCGGCGGGCCAGCCCTTTGGGATCGGGCCGGGCGCGCCGAATGACATTGAGCGGCTGGAGAGTGGCCTGATCTCTTATGGCGCGGACATGCGGCGCCAGTGCCTGCCCGCCAACCCGTATGAGATGGGCTTTGGCGCGATGGTGAACCTTGAGGCGGGCCATGACTTTATTGGCCGCGCCGCGCTGGAACGGATCAAGACCGAGGGCTGGACGCGGGAGCGGCGCGTGCTGGAGGTTGAGGGCGACGCTGTGGAGGGCAATGCCCACCCCCTGCCCTTGCGGCTGGAGGGCGCAGAGGTGGGCACGCTCTTTGAGATGGCCTATTCGCGCCGGCTCGGGGTGAACATTGCGCACGGCATGGTGCCCCGCGATCTGGCGGGAGACGCGGCGCTTTGGGTTGATCTGCCGGGTGGACCGCGCCGCGTGATGCAGCGCGCCGACACTGATTGAGGAGACTTGTCGCCACGCGCGCACCCAGCGGGGCGGCCTCTAAGTCTCACATCCGGTGCGCCAGTGCCTTCTCGCGCCGCTTTAGAGCCCAGTCGGGCCAGTGCTCGGACCGCCGGTAGAAGGCAGGCATGGCGGGCACGCCCTTGGGGAGGACCACCCAGGGCAGCTTGGTTTTGGTAAAATTGTGAATGTCTGGCGGCAGCTGCGCGGCGTCTTCCAGCGTGCCGACCCGGACGAAAGACATCAGCTCGCCCGCGCCAGCGTAATGGCTCCAGAGCGCAACCTTGCAGCGCGGGCAGCGGTGGATGATTTGGCCCCTGCCGCTGGCCGAGGGGGTGACGACCTGCTCAGGCGTTCCGTGATGCAGCTCGATGCAAGCCGTTTCGATCAGGGCGTTGAGCACGAAGGCGGAGCCGGTTTCGCGCTGGCACCACGTGCAGTGGCAGCAATGGGTGAACAGCGGCCTGTCGGTCAGGCGATAGCGGATCTGTCCACAAGTGCAGCGCCCTTCCATCTCGATACGCTCCTGATACATCACTTGACGTTGCGAATGAGCGTCACTCGCGAAGTGAAGTCAACAAGTTGACGCTACGTCTTGCAATCAAGCTCCAGCCGCTTCACCGTTAGGATAGTTTGAACGAGTGGGCCATTTTTACCATGTTTTATTATGTTCTCGGGTCTTTGAGCCTTTGCACCGCCATTTATCTTACCCTGCGCAAGCGCCGGGCCAGCAGCCAGGCCGGGCCTGCTGCGTTTTCAGCTTCAAAGCGTCGATGTCACTGGGTTTCCGAAGGGCCGGGTGCGTCTCGGTGCCAAAGCTGCGGGGCCTTGTCGCGGGCGCATGGGCGGGGCGGGACGCCAAGCTGCAAGAGCGCCTTTCTAACATCGCGATGATCCCATGCTGACCGGCAGTTGCCTTTGCGGGGCGGCTGGTTGGCGGCTACTCGCCCGGCCCGAAAGCGGCACCGCCTGCAATTGCACCGCCTGCCGCAGATACGGTGTGCTTTGGGCCTATGGCTGGCAGGATGACGGGCTAACGACCTGGGGCGAGGCCCGCGCGTGGCAGCGGCCCGAGCGGGCGAGCATGAGCTTTGAGCATTGTCCGGCCTGCGGATGCCTGATCTGCGGGCGGGCCTTTGAGCCACGGCCAGACGGGCGGGTGCGGATGGCGGTGAACCTGCGGCTGGTGGATGATCCGGCGGCGGTGGCCCAAGTGCCGATCCGCAAGTTTGACGGGCTGGGGGCATTTGCCGAGGTGCCCGGCGACAGCCGCTGCATTGCCGACATCTGGTGGTAGCCCGCCAGCCTTGCCACCCTTCCTTGCCACGTTGAGGGCAATCTGCAAATCTGCCGCTTCAGCCACCACAATGGGAGCCTCTGCCCGTGCCTGTCATTCTCTCTGCCCTTGCCGTTATCGGCCTCTTCGTTTGGTGGAACTGGGGCCGCGAACGGGCGAAGGGCGAGTTGGCGAGCCGGCTTGATCCGATGGCCAACCGGTTGTTTCGCCGCCGCAAGTGCCGCTGGCAGCCGAAGGGCGGATCGGGGGCGTTGAAGGAGTTTCGCTGCGAGGCCTGCGGCGTTTCTGCCTATTCGCAGCGCGCCAGCGGCCCGGCAGAGTGCAAGCGCAACCTGCGCAGCTCCCTGTAGGCCCGGCGCAACAAAAAGGGCGCCCCGAAGAGCGCCCTCTCTGCGGCCTAAGCGGCCTTATTTCTTGGTGATGCGCCCATCGGTGTAGGGCTGATAGGGCGCGTTCTCGGCGATGTATTCAGCCGTGACATCGGCGAGGTCGGGGCCGAAATCGTAGGCATTGTCGGCATCGACGAACATCTTGTAGCCGTCACCACCGTTACGGACGTAGTTGTTAGACACGAGGCCGTAGGTCTTTTCCATATCCAGCGGCAGCCACTCTTCGCCGTCCTGCACCATCACGTCAGACACGCGCGAACCCGGCTCGGCGGCAGTATCGAAGGTGAACTTGAGGCCAGCGACCTGCGGGAAGCGGCCAGCGCCCTCTTCCACCTGGCTCACGCCGTTTTCGAGCGCGTCCTTCACCACGGCACCCGAGACCTGGAAGGTCGAGAGCGTGTTTTGGAAGGGCAGCACGGTGAGCACCTCACCCATCGTGACTTCACCGGCGTCGATGGAGGCACGCAGGCCACCCGAGTTGGCGATGGCGATGGACACGCCCTGATCTTTCACACGGTCAAGCATGGCATCGGCCACTAGGTTGCCCATGGAGCATTCCATCGCGCGACAGACATCACGGTTGCCCTCGATGGCTTCGGCGGCCTCGGCAACCACCTTGTTGCGGATTTCCTCCAGCGGCGCGGCGGCCTCGGTGATGCGGGCCTTGGTGGCCTCATCCTCGACCACTTCGCCGCTCATCACGATAGGCGCCCCAACGGCCTCGGTCACCATGCCTTCGTCATCGAAGGTCACGTTCAGCTCACCGAGGAACTTGCCGTAGGCGTAGGCCTGCACGATCTGCACGCCGTTCACCACGGTGGGATAGGGGCCTTCGGCGTTGTCCATCTTGCCCAGCAGAGTGTTGGAGTGGCCGCCCACGATCACATCGACGCCAGTGGTGCCTTCGGCCACCTTCTGGTCGATCACGTAGCCGGAGTGCGACAGGACGATGATCTTGTTCACGCCCTCTTCGGTCAGCTTGTCGACCTCGCCCTGCACGGCGTCGACCGGTGCGGTGAAGATCACGTTGGGGCCGGGGGAGGCCAGCTCATCTGTGTCTTGCGGGGTGAGGCCGATCAGGCCGATCTTTTCGCCGCCCTGCTCGATCACCGTGCTCTTCATGATCGCATCGGCCAGCAGCGGCTCGCCGCTGACATCGGCGTTGGACATCAGAACCGGGAACTCGACGGCGTCGATGAATCCGGCCAGCACCTCGGGGCCATCGTCAAACTCGTGGTTGCCCACGGTCATCGCGGTGTAGCCCATCTGGTTCATCATCTCGGCGGCGAGCTTGCCCTTGTAGTAGGTGTAGAAGAGCGTGCCCTGAAACTGGTCGCCGCCATCAACGAGGATCCAGTTGTTAGAGCGGGCCTTGGCCTCCTGCATCGCGGTCATCAGGCGGGCGGAACCGCCGAAACATTCGCCGGCGTCATTGTCTTCAGCCGAGCAGGGGCCGTCATACTTGGAGATCGGCTCGAAACGGGCGTGAAAGTCGTTGGTGTGAAGAATCGTAAGGGAATACTCGGCACTGGCGGCCCCGGCGGATAGCGCCAGCGCGGCCACGGAGGAGAGGATCTTGGAGGACATTTTTATAAGCTCCCGGTTGGATTATTGCAGCGATGTTGGCCCCTTGCGCGTGCAGAGTCAAAGGGGCGCAACGCTACGTCAACACCGCGGCAGGCGGGGCGGGCGATAGCAGGCGGCGGCCCGGCCCCTCCCCCGCCCGCGCCATGCACCACCGGAACAAACGGCGCGGCTATTCGGTTGGCTGTTGAAGGAGGTAAAATGAACTGGTCGGAGATGTTGTTTCAGGGCTGGAGCGGGATCCTGCGCACGGTGATCGTCGGGGCGCTGGGATACGTATTTCTTGTCGTCGCGCTGCGCATCTCGGGCAAGCGCACGCTGGCCAAGCTCAACGCCTTCGATCTGGTGGTGACTGTGGCCTTCGGCTCCACGCTGGCCGCAATACTGCTGAACGAAGACATCGCATTGGCCGAAGGTGCCACCGCGCTGACCCTGCTGATCGCCCTGCAATATGCAGTAACCAGCCTGTCGGTGCGGTCCTCCGCCTTCGCCCGCGCGGTGCGCTCGGAGCCGAGCCTTTTGCTGCGCGATGGTACACCGCTTGAGCGAGCCATGCGGGCAGCGCGGGTGACCCGTGAAGAGTTGGAAACGGTGGCACGGCGCGAGGGGCATCAGGATCTCTCAGAGGTTGCGGCGGTGATCCTTGAGTCCGATGGATCCTTCTCGGTTATGGGCTCGGCTCGGCAAGACGGAGACCGTGAAAGAGAGAGGCGGACGAAGGATGGGCTTACGGCATAGTGCCTGTTTACGGCCCCGCCAGGCCACGGCAGCAGGCTTGACCGTCCGGCGTGGCTGGGGCATGCCCGCTGCATGCTGATTTACAAGATCTTCCGCCGCCCCGAATGGGACGCCTTCCGCGACGCGGGCCTCACTGAGGGCGCGCCGGTAGATGTGGCCGACGGGTTCATCCATTTCTCGACCTCCGCGCAGGTGACAGAAACCGCCGCCAAGCACTTTGCCGAAGAGAGCGACCTTGTGCTGGTGGCCTTCGATCCCGATACGCTCGGGGAGGCGCTGAAGTGGGAGCCCTCGCGGGGTGGAGCGCTGTTTCCGCATCTTTACCGGCGGCTGGCGCTATCGGAAGTGATTTGGGACAAGTCGCTGCCATTGGGACAGGCGGGGCATATCTTTCCGGAAGGTATGCTGTGAGTCTGATCGAACAGGCTGCCCTCGCCGCGCTGCGCCGGGTTGACCCCGAGCGCGCGCATGGGCTGGCGCTGAAGGCGCTGCACACCCCGTTTGCCCCCCTGCCCGGCCCTGTCACATCACCGCGGCTGGCCACGGAGATTGCCGGGCTGGCGTTGCCCAACCCGGTGGGGCTGGCGGCGGGGTTTGACAAGAACGGCACCGCAATGGCGCCGCTGTCTCGCGCCGGCTTCGGTTTCATCGAGCTCGGCGCCGTGACCCCGCGCGCGCAGCCCGGCAACCCCAAGCCACGGCTCTTCCGGCTGCGCGAGGACCGGGCGGCCATCAACCGGTTCGGGTTCAACAACGAGGGGATGGAGGCGATGGCGCGGCGGCTTGAGGCGCGGCCACAGGGCTTCCCGATCGGGCTGAACCTTGGGGCCAACAAGGACAGCGAGGACCGCGCGGCGGATTTTGCCACGGTCCTTACTCGCTGCGGCCCGATGCTCGATTTTGCCACTGTCAACGTGAGCAGCCCGAACACCGAGCAGCTGCGCGACCTGCAAGGGGCCGATGCCCTTACCGCGCTGCTGACGGGTGTGATGGCCGCCCGTGATGCGCTTGAGCGCCCGATCCCCGTGTTCCTCAAAATCGCGCCCGATCTCGACGCGCAGGAGATTGAAGACATCGCCCTAGTCGCCCGGTCCACCGGCGTCGATGCGGTGATCGCCACCAACACCACGCTCGACCGCGACGGGCTGCAAAGCGCGCATGCGGGCGAGAAGGGCGGCCTCTCCGGCGCGCCGCTGTTTGAGAAATCCACCCGCGTTCTGGCGCAGCTCTCGCTTGCGACCGAGGGGCAGATTCCGCTGATTGGCGTTGGTGGCGTATCGACGCCCGAGGAGGCCTTTGCCAAGATCACCGCCGGGGCCTCTGCGGTGCAGCTCTATACGGCACTGGTGTATGGCGGCCTCAGCCTTGCCGCCCGTATCGCCCACGGCCTCGACGAAATCCTCGCCGCGCGCGGCTACACACATATCTCGCAGGCGACAGGCACTGACAGAGAGGCATGGCTATGAGCAACCCCGTGATCTGGCACAACCCGCGCTGCTCCAAATCGCGCGAAACGCTGAAGCTGCTGGAGGAGAAGGGCTACACACCCGAAGTGCGGCTTTACCTCGATAATCCGCCAGACCCGGAAGAGCTGGAACGCGCGGCTGCCGAGTTGGGCCTTGGCCCGATGGAGATGATCCGGCGCAAGGAGGCCCCGGCCAAGGCGCTCTCTGATGATATGGCGCCGGGCATGCTCTTTGCCGCCATGGCCGCCGACCCGATCCTGATCGAGCGCCCCGTGGTCTTCTACAAGGGCCGCGCTGCGATTGGCCGCCCGCCGGAGAATGTGCTCTCGATCCTTGACTGACCTGCTGCATCTACTTGCTGTAGGCGCTCATTCCACGCATCCGCACACGCTGGCAGGGGCTTCTCCTGCGGATTATCGCGCCGCGTCGCGCTCCAGCGCTGGGTATCGCAGCCCCATGAAAAGCCCCCGGGCCGCGAAGCTCACAAGCAGCGCCGCCCAGACCCCGTGGTTGCCGAGCCACGGCACCAGCACGGCCAGCGCCGTGAGGTAGCAGAGCAGCGACCAGAACATGAGATCGCGCATGTCGCGGCTGCGGGTGGCGCCGATGTAGATGCCGTCGAACATCCATGAGGCGGCACCGACGAAGGGGGCCAGCACCATCCAGAACAGGTGCGCCCGCGCCGCCTCGCGCACGCCGGGCGCGGTTGTCATCACGTCGATGATGAGCGGGCCGAAGCTGAGGAAGACAAGGCCGAGCGCCGCCCCCGTGCCAAAGCCCCAGAGGCTGGTGAGCACCGCGCTGCGGCGCACGGCGGCCGGGCTTTTGCGGCCATAGGCTTGCCCCACGAAGACCTCCGCCGAAAAGGCGAAGCCATCGAGCGCGTAGGAGGTGATAAAGAGAAACTGGAGGAGGATCTGGTTGGCGGCCAGCTTGACGTCGCCAAAGCGTGCGCCGAGGAAGAGGAAGGAAACGAAGATCACCTCCAGCATCAGGGTGCGCAGCAGGATGTTGGTGTTGACGTTGGCCATGTGCAGCAGGCGGGCCGGGTCGAAGATGAGGGCCTTGTTGCGCCAATGCTCGCCAGCGAAGGCATCGCGGCAGAGCCAGAGCCCCAGCGCCGCGCCGGACCATTCGGCGATGAAGGTTGCCATCGCCACGCCGTTTACGCCCCAGTCGAAGCCGAGCACGAAGAGCAGGTCGAGCGCGATGTTTGTGAGGTTCATCCAGAGTTGGATCACCAGCACACCGCGGGTGCGCTCCTTTGCGATCAACCAGCCGGTCAGCCCGAATACGGCGATGGCCCCCGGTGCCGACCAGATGCGTATGGCCATGTAGCCTCGCGCCGCCGCCTCCACCTCGGGGCTGGCGGGCGAGACCGCGAATGCCCCGGCAAAAAGCAACCACTGGGTTGCGATAAGCAGCGCCCCGCCGGTGCCCGCGATGAGTAGGGCGCGCACGAGTAGGGCCGAGACCTCTGCCGCATCCCCTGCCCCCTCGGCCTGGCTGGTCAACCCCACAGTGCCCATCCGCAGGAAGCCGAAGAGCCAGTAGATCGAGGTGAGGATGATTGCGCCAATCCCTACCGCGCCAATCGGCACCGGGTCGCCAAGCTGGCCCACGACGCCGGTATCCACCGCGCCGAGGATTGGCACGGTGGCGTTGGAGATCACGATGGGCACCGCGATGTGCAGGATGCGCCGGTGGGTTACGGGCTTTGCAGGGCCGCTGGCCTCAGCCGCCGGATGAGTCGTCATCTGGCTTTGGCTGCGGCATCAGGAAATGGCCGGTGGCTTGAGCAAAGGGGCGGTTTACGTTGTCTTGCCATGCCTCGACATGGACGGAGGCGTAGCGCCGCCCCGAGCGGTTGACGCGTGCGCGGGCGTAGGCATCGCGCGGCAGGCCGGCACGCAGGTAATCCACCGAGAAGTCGATGGTTTTGGGCAGGCGCGTGCGCCCCTCGGCGGCAAACTGCTCGGGGTCGAAAGGCCCGCCTTCGATCTTGCTCCAGAGCTCCTGCCATGCCAACTGCACCACAGCGGCGACCTCCAGAAAGCCTGCCGTCGCCCCACCGTGGAGCGCGGGCAACATCGGGTTGCCGATCAGCTTGGGGTCATAGGGCAGCACGGCTGTCAGCTCATCGCCGCGCCGGTCGAACCGGATGCCGAGGAACTGCACGAAGTTGATGCCGCGCACCAATGTGTTCAGCGCCGTGTCGCGCCGCTCCTTGATGACCTGCACGGGTTCTGGCGTTTTCATTGGCCCAGCTCCTTTTGACGGTTTGCCAGCGCCTGCATTGCCGCCTGCATTTCCTCGGCCGTGCGCGGTGCGCGCATGTGGCCATAGGTAAAGGCCCCAGCCGCCGTGGCGACCGGCTTGCTCTCATCTTCGTCCCATGCGGTTGTGCGCACAAACACCACCGTGCGGGTGATGTGATAGCACTCTGCGGAAGCACGCACGCGCTGGCCCGGCGTGGCCGCGCGCATATAGTCGATCCGTAGATCGAGCGTTGCCGTGCCCAGCCCCTTGGGCAATGTCATCACCGCCGTGCCGCTTGTGGTATCCATCAGCGCCGAGATCGCGCCGCCGTGCAGCACCTCGCCATCGCCGGCGAGCGCCTCGGCATAGGGCATGGAAATGCTCACCCGCCCTTCTGCAACCTCATCGGCCCGCATGCCGAGCGCCTTCGAATAGGGCAAGGCGTCAATGAATGACTGCACCCAGTCCACGCTGAAATCGCTCATCGGGATCCTTCCTATACTCTTGGTCAGCTCACTATCCTTCTGGGTCGGGCTGCCCGCAACCCTGCATGATTGATAAGCGGCTGCCGCTGTTTTAGGCTGGCGGCGATTGGGTAAATCTAGCCAGGGAGCCCTCGCCCATGGCCGAGGCAAAGAGCGAACAGCGGTTAAGTTTCAAGGAAATGTGTGCGCGTTTCGATGTGACGCCGCGCACCCTGCGTTATTATGAGTACATCGAACTCCTGCACCCTGAGAAGCAGGGGCGCTCGCGCTTTTATGGCAGCCGCGAGGTGGCGCGGATGACGCTGATCCTGCGTGGCCGTCGCTTTGGCTTTTCGCTGGAGGACATCCGGCAGTGGCTGGAGATGTATGAAAGCGACGGCAGCCGCCCGCAGCTTGAGACCTGGATCGAGCGCGCAGACCGGCAGTTGGAAGAGCTGGAGCGGCAACGCGCAGACCTTGACTCGGCAATCTCTGAACTCCGCCAATTGCGCGATGAGACCGAGGCCTCACTCTCCTAAAAGGCGAAGCGACCGGGCCTTGCAACGGCCACCCGAATTATAATGATAAATTAAATCCAAACCGATTTGAGAAGAATCCAAAGCGGTTTGACGGCGCAAAATATTGCGCGTGACCCTAGGTCAGCTTTCCAGATATTTTAACAAGCGGTAAATGACGTAGCGTTCCAACTGCGTCCGCGCACGCGATGCTTGTATGGTCGCCCCGAACTAATCATGTCCCGTTTCGTTCAGGAAGTAGAGACTCCCTAAGGGTTAAATGAGGACATGAAATGACGGAGAAATTTTTGACGATCCGCGAGATGTGTGACGCTTACGACGTAACAGCACGCACCCTGCGGTTTTATGAGGCCAAGGAGCTTTTGTTTCCGGTGCGCGAAGGGCAGAAACGCCTGTTCACCAAACGCGACCGGGCACGGCTGAAGCTTATTCTGCGCGGCAAGCGCTTTGGGTTTTCGCTCGAAGACATGCGCCAGTTGCTTGACCTCTATGACATGGAAAATGGCGAGCACCGGCAGCTTGAGACCTCGGTGCAGATGGCCGAGCAGCGTGTGGCGGAAATGGAAGCCCAGCGCGACGAACTCGCAGTGGCCATCACCGAGTTGAACGCCCAGATCGACTGGGGCCGCAACGCGCTCGCCGGGAATGATGTGAAGCAAGCGGCCGAGTAAACGGCGCCGCAAGGGAGGAAACCGATGCCCACTTACACCGCCCCCACGAAGGACATGCAGTACATTCTGCATGACGTGCTCAAGGTCACCGAAACCGGCATTCCCGGCTATGACGAACTTGAGGCGGATTTCACCGGCGCGGTGCTGGAAGAGGCGGGCAAGCTGGCGAGCGAAGTGCTGGCGCCGCTCAACCCTGTTGGGGACGTGCAGGGCTGTGTGCTGGAGAACGGCGTCGTGCGCACCCCCGAGGGCTTCAAGGCGGCCTTCGAGAAGGTGAAAGAGGGCGGCTGGACCGGCCTCGACCTGCCCGAAGAGTTTGGCGGGCAGGCCATGCCCTATCTGATGGGCACAGCGGTGGGCGAGATGTTCTCGGCCGCCAACCAGAGCTTCACCATGTATCAGGGCCTCACGCATGGAGCGGCTTCGGCCATTCTGGCCCATGGCACCGATGCGCAGAAGGCCAAGTGGCTGCCCAAGATGGTGAGCTGCGAGTGGACCGGCACGATGAACCTCACCGAGCCCCACTGCGGCACCGACCTCGGCCTGCTGCGCACCAAGGCTGAGCCGCAGGGTGACGGCAGCTACAAGATCAGCGGGCAGAAGATCTTCATCTCTGCCGGTGAGCACGACATGGCCGAGAACATCGTGCATCTGGTTCTGGCAAAAATTCCGGGCGGCCCCGACGGGGTGAAGGGCATTTCGCTGTTCATCGTGCCGAAGTTCCTTGTGGACGACGAGGGCAACATGGGCGCGCGCAACGGTGTGACCTGCGGCAAGCTCGAAGAAAAGATGGGCATCCACGGCAACGCCACCTGCGTGATGAACTACGACGAGGCGGAGGGCTACCTGCTCGGGACCGAGCACAAGGGCATGCGCGCGATGTTCACCATGATGAACGAGGCGCGCCTCGGGGTTGGCATGCAGGGCCTCGCGCAGGCCGCGATTGCCTATGAGAATGCCGTTGCCTATGCCAAGGACCGGCTGCAGGGCCGCGATGTGACCGGCGTGAAAAACCCCGATGGCCCCGCCGATCCGCTGATCGTGCATCCCGACATCCGCCGCAACCTGATGGATCAGAAGAGCTTTGTGGAGGGCGGCCGGGCGTTTTTGCTTTGGGGCGCGCATCTGATCGACAAGGGCCACCGTGCCGAGGATGCGGATGCCGAAGGGCTGATTTCGCTGATGACGCCGGTGATCAAGGGCTTCCTCACCGATCAGGGCTTCGACATGGCGGTGCAGGCGCAGCAAGTTTACGGCGGCCACGGCTACATCGAAGAATGGGGCATGAGCCAATACGTCCGCGACGCCCGGATCACCCAGATCTACGAAGGTGCCAACGGCGTGCAGGCGCTTGACCTCGTGGGCCGCAAGCTGGCGCAGGACGGCGGCAAGCACGTGATGGCCTATTTCGAGATGGTGAAGAGCTTCATCAAGGAGAACGATGGCAATCTTGAGCTGAAGTCGGGCTTTCTTGAGCCGCTGAAGCAGGCGTCCAAGGATCTTCAGGCGGCGGGCATGTTCTTCATGCAGAACGGGATGAAGAACCCGAATGCGGCGCTGGCCGGGTCTTACGACTTCATGCACCTCTTCGGCCACGTCTGCCTCGGCCTGATGTGGGCGCATATGGCCAAGGCTTCGCTCGCCGCGCTTGAGGCGGGCACCTCCGACGAGGAGTTCCACCGCACCAAGCTGGCAACGGGCCGCTACTACATGACCCGCCGCCTGCCAGCGACCGCGATGCACCTCAAGCGCATCGAAAGCGGTGCGGAGCCGGTGATGGACCTCGCGGCAGAGGCCTTTTAGGCTGGGATCAACGGGCGGGGGCCCTGCCCCCGCCCACCCCAGACCGGAAGGACAGACGTGGCCCACAAGCTCCGCCTCACCCGCAAGCACCAGATCAACCTGACCGAAAGCGCGCATCGCAACCTCAAGCGGTTTTGCGACGAAACCGGCCTCAGCCCTGATCTGGCCATCAGCTTTTTGTTCGAAAACGCCACCTCGGTGTTGCACGAAGAGACCCTTCCGCATCGGCTGCGCGCCTTCAAAGCCGAGATCGCCACACAGGGAACGTGACGTCGCCCTTGCCGTGCGCGTCAACTCCTGACTGAATGCGCGCAGACCGGGGGAGAGGACGGCAGGAGAGAGGCACAGCATGCCTCATTTTCTTGCTGCAAATATCTCCGGGGGTGTGGGGGCTGGCCCCCACTCCGACACCGGCAAAGGGAGAGACCATATGACACTCAAGCTCCACTGCTTTGGAGAATCCGGCAATGCCTACAAGGCCGCGCTGGCACTTGAGCTTTCCGGCCTCGACTGGGAGCCGGTTTATGTTGATTTCTTCAACGGCGCGGCGCGCAGCCCCGAGTTCATTGCGCTCAATGAAATGGGCGAGGTGCCGGTGCTGGTGGATGGTGATGAGGTCATCACCCAGTCGGGCGCGATCCTGTTTCATATCGGCGAGAAGAGCGGCAAGTTCATGGATGCCCCGCGCTCCGAGATTCTGCGCTGGATTCTCTGGGACTGCCAGAAAGGCAGTGGCCAGCAAGGGCCGCTGCGCTTTTTGACGAACTTCCTGCCGGAAGAGAAGCGCCCGCAGGAGGCCATTGCCTTCGTCAACGGGCGCACGCAGGCCGCGCTGAAGGTGCTCGAAACCCACCTGACGGGGCGCGACTGGGTGGCGGGCGAGGCCCTCACCATCGCCGACCTCGCCTGCTGCGGCTACCTGTTTTATCCCGAACCTTTCGGCTTTGATCGAGCCGACTTCCCCGCCATCGACGCTTGGCTGACCCGCATCAGCGATCAGCCCGGCTGGAAATCCCCCTACGACCTGATGCCCGGCTCGCCAGCCGACCGGGCTTGAGAGGAGACACCATGTCTGAAGCCTATATCTATGACGCCGTTCGCACCCCCCGTGGCAAGGGCCGCAAGGACGGCTCGCTGCACGAAGTGACCGCGATGACCCTTTCGGCGGGCGTGCTGAACGCCCTGAAGGAGCGTAACGGGCTTGAGGGCCATGCGGTGGAAGACGTCATCTGGGGCAATGCGACCCAGGTGAAGGAACAGGGCGGCTGCCTTGCCCGCACCGCGGTGCTGGCCTCAGACCTCGACGAGCGCATTCCCGGCCTCTCGATCAACCGCTTCTGCGCCTCGGGGCTGGAGGCGGTGAACCTTGCTGCCAACCAGGTGAAGGGCGGCGCGGGTGCAGGCTATATTGCCGGTGGTGTGGAGTGCATGAGCCGGGTGCCGATGGGCTCGGACGGGGCCGCTGTGGCCGTTGATCCCTCTGTGGCGATGAAGCACTACTTTGTGCCGCAGGGCATTTCGGCCGATATCATCGCAACCGAATACGGCTTTTCGCGCGATGAGGCCGATGCGCTGGCCGTGGAGAGCCAGAAGCGCGCGGCTGCCGCTTGGGAGGCTGACCGCTTTTCAAAGACAATCGTGCCGGTGACCGACCAGAACGGCCTGACCATTCTTGAGCGCGACGAATACATGCGACCGGGCACTGACATGCAGAGCCTTGGCGCGCTGAAGGCAAGCTTCAAGGACATGGGTGAGGTGATGCCCGGCTTCGACAAGATCGCACTGATGAAATATCCGCATCTTGAGCAGATCAACCACATCCACCACGCGGGCAACTCCTCGGGCATCGTTGATGGCTCGGCGGGTGTGCTGATTGGCTCGAAAGAGTTTGGCGAGGCACACGGGCTGAAGCCTCGCGCCCGCATTCGCGCCACCGCCAAGATCGGCACTGACCCGACGATCATGCTCACTGGCCCGGTGCCCGTGACCGAGAAGATCATGGCCGACAATGGCATGAGTGTTTCCGATATCGACCTCTTCGAGGTGAACGAGGCTTTCGCCTCCGTGGTGCTGCGCTTCATGCAGGCGTTTGATGTAGATCCCGCCCTCGTCAACCCCAACGGCGGCTCGATCGCCATGGGCCACCCGCTCGGCGCGACCGGCGCGATCATCCTCGGCACTCTGCTCGACGAGCTGGAGCGGCAAGACAAGGAGCTTGGCCTTGCCACCCTTTGCGTTGCTTCCGGCATGGGCGCGGCCACGATCATCGAGCGCGTTTGATCCGTTGACCGGAGGGAGCGACACCAGCGCCGAGGAGGCCCGCGCCATCAGCCAGCAGTTGCTGGATATCACTGGCGCGGCCTATAGCGCGCGGGATTTTGCGGCCTATGCGCCGCATTTCGTGGTGCCCGGTGACGTTCATGCCTTTGGTGGGGTGCGGCTGGTGAAGGATCTGGCCGATCTCCACGACCTCTTCAAGGATGTGGTCGCCTATTTTGACTCGATCCAGGTAACAGCGCTGGTTCGCTCCTGCATTTCTGCCGAGTTTGACGGGCCTGATATTATCAAGGCGACCCATATCACCCGGATGATGAGCGGAACGCAGTTGCTTGCGCCCCCCTTTCCCGGCTTCTCGCTGCTGCGCCGAATTGACGGGGTGTGGAAAGTTGGCTCCAGCCAGTATGCCACCGATGATCCCAAGCTGATCAACGCGCTCGCCCGGCCTGTGGAGCCGATGTGATGCCGCTGATCTCGCAGGATACCGTGCGCCGCGACAGCGCCAAGCCAGGCGACCCGCTGGGCGCATATCAGGCGTGGCTCTACTCTGACACGGGTGGGCTGACCCAGTTTGGGGCCTTTGTCGAAGAGTTGGCCCCCGGGTCGCGCTCCTCCAACCGGCATTGGCATGAGGCGCAGGACGAGTTTTTGTGGATGCTGAGTGGCGAGGCCACGCTGCATGAAAACCGGGGCAGCACCTTGCTCCGCCCCGGTGATGCGGTGGCATGGCCCAAGGGCGTGGCCAATGCCCATTGCCTTGAAAACACCAGCGCGGCGCCCTGCAGCTACCTTGTTGTCGGGGCGCGAGGCGGCGATGACGTGGTGCATTATCCTGACCTTGGCGAGAAAAAGCTGATTGCTGAGGGTGGCGCGCGACAGGTGCTGCCAGACGATGCACCCGCCCCCGCCGATCTGCCCAGCGCCGTGCTGACCCGTGCCGCTGCGCCGGTAAAGACCGGCTCGATCTACCCTGAGCCCTATGCGGCGATGATGGCCGGGCGCTCTTCGCTGCGGCTGGGGCAGATGGGCGGGCTAACGCAGTTTGGGGCGAACCTTGTGACACTGGAAGCCGGGGCCATGGGCTCGCTACGCCATTGGCACCGGAATGAGGATGAATTCCTGATCGTCACCGAAGGCGCTCTTGTGCTGGTGGATGATGACGGGGCGCACCCCATGGGCCCCGGCGATATTGCCGCCTTCCCGGCAGGCGAGGCCAACGGCCACCACATGACCAACCGGAGCGATGCGCCTGCGTCGTTCCTCGTGATCGGCACCAAGGCCCCCAGCGAGGTGGCCGCGTATTCCGACCATGATCTTCGTATCGAAATCGAGGGCGGCAACGCCCGCTTCACCTATAGAGACGGCAGCCCGTGGGACGGGCCGCGCTAAGGGAGAAACCGCATGACCCAATTTACCAAATCCGTCGACGCCGATGGTGTGGCCACGCTGACATGGGACACGCCCGGCAAGAGCATGAACGTGATGAACATGGAGGGCTTTCAGGAGCTCGACGCGCTGATTGACGACGTGCTGGCAGATGACGCCGTGAAGGGCGTGATTTTGACCTCTGGCAAGGAGGGCAGCTTTGCCGGCGGGATGGACCTGAACATCATCGCCAAGATGAAGGCCAGCGCAGGCGACGACCCGGCCAAGGGCCTGTTTGACGGGGTGATGGCCACGCATGGCATTTTGCGCAAGATCGAGCGCGCCGGGATGAACGACAAGAACAAGGGTGGCAAGCCGATTTGTGCCGCGCTGCCCGGCACCGCGCTGGGGATCGGCCTCGAAATCCCGCTTGCCTGTCACCACATCATCGCCGCCGACAACCCCAAGGCCAAGATCGGCCTGCCCGAGATCATGGTGGGCATCTTTCCCGGCATGGGCGGCACCACGCGGCTGAGCTGGAAGCTGGGCGCGATGGGGGCCTCGCCGCTGCTGCTGGAGGGCAAGCTGAACGACCCGAAGAAAGCCAAGAGCGCCGGGGTAATCGACGAGGTGGTTGCGCCCGAGGAACTGCTGGCGAAGGCGAAGGAATGGGTTTTGAGCGAGCCCAAGATCGTGAAGCCTTGGGACGAAAAGGGCTACAAGATTCCCGGGGGCACGCCTTACCACCCGGCGGGTTTCATGACCTTCGTCGGGGCCTCGGCCATGGTGAACGGCAACACCAAAGGGGTTTACCCCGCCGCGAAGGCGCTGCTGTCGTCGGTGTATGAAGGGATGCAGGTGCCGTTTGACACCGCGCTGAAGATCGAATGCCGCTGGTTCGTCAACATTCTGATGAACCCCTCGTCGAGCGCGATGATCCGCTCGCTCTTCATCAACAAGGAGGCGCTGGAGAAGGGCGCCAACCGGCCCGAGGTGGCGGACCAGAAGGTGAAGAAGGTTGGCGTGATCGGCGCGGGCATGATGGGGGCCGGGATTGCGCTGGTGTCGGCTCAGGCGGGCATCGAGGTGGTGTTGATCGACCAGAAGCAGGAGGCCGCCGACAAGGGCAAGGCCTATACCGAGAGCTATATGGACAAGGGCATTGCCCGCAAGAAGGCGACCCCGGAAAAGAAGGAAGAGGTGCTGGGCCGGATCACCGCCACCACCGATTACGCCGCGCTTGAGGGGGCTGACCTGATCATCGAGGCGGTGTTTGAGGACGTGGGAGTGAAGGCCGAGGTGACCAAGGCCGTGCAGGCGCACACTGGCCCCGATTGCATCTTTGCCACCAACACCTCCACCCTGCCGATCACCGAGCTGGCCAAAGCCGCGACGGACGCCGAGAAGTTTATCGGCATCCACTTCTTCTCGCCGGTCGAGAAGATGATGCTGGTGGAGATCATCAAGGGGAAGGACACCGGCGATGTGGCCGTGGCCAAGGCGCTCGACTACGTCCGCCAGATCCGCAAGACGCCGATCGTGGTGAACGACGCGCGCTTCTTCTACGCTAACCGCTGCATCATCCCCTACATCAACGAGGGCATCCGCATGGTGAAGGAGGGCGTGGAGCCCGCGCTGGTGGAGAACGCCGCCAAGCTGGTCGGCATGCCGCTCGGCCCGCTCCAACTGGTCGACGAAACCTCCATCGACCTCGGGGTGAAGATCGCCAAGGCCACCAAGGCCGCGATGGGCGATGCCTATCCCGATGGCGCTGTGGACGAGGTGCTGTTTTGGATGGCCGACGAAGGCCGCCTTGGGCGCAAGGCCAACGCGGGCTTCTACAGCTACGACGAGAAGGGCAAGCGCGGGCTGCTCTGGGACGGGCTGGAGGCCAAATATCCGGTGGCCGATGAGCAGCCGGAGCTAAGTGAAGTGCAGCACCGCCTGCTTTTCGCACAGGTGCTGGAGGCCGTGCGCGCGCTGGAAGAGGGCGTGTTGGAGGACATCCGCGAGGGCGACGTGGGCGCCATCCTCGGCTGGGGCTTTGCGCCTTGGTCGGGCGGGCCGTTCAGCTGGCTCGACATCATGGGCGCGGAGCGGGCTGTGGAGTTGACCGAGACCCTAACCGCCAAGCACGGCGAGCGCTTTGCCACCCCCGACCTGCTGCGTGAGATCGCGGCATCGGGTGGTGGGTTTTACGACCGGTTCGGCACGGGGGCGGACGCCAAAGCCGCCTGACGCATGGTGGATTTCACCCACCCTACGGGCCTCTGTAAGGTGGGTGCCAACGCCTCAAACGCTGAAGGGCTTGATCGAATAATACACTTGGCGGCATGGTAGGGCGCGCAACCCTGGCGGGTTTGCGCGCCCTACAATTAAATTTATGCCTGCAAGGATTATCCGATGATACAATTTCGATCGCCCTTCGTCGGGGCATTGAGTGCGCTCTTGGTGAGCTGTCTTCCGAATGTTTCTACCGCCGCCCCGGATGAGAGATGGGATGCCCATTGCGCCGCTAAGCCCGTGCGCGACTGCCTCGATAACTCTCCCATCCGCAGCGTCTTCTACATTTCTGCCTTCCCCAACGGCAACAAGTGTTACATCCGCGTGCCCACCATCGGGCAACGCGCCAATGTGCCGACTTGCGTGCCGGTCGACGAAGCGGAGCTTGGCTTGCCTTACCAGTTCAGGCTCTACCACTCGGATGGCAGAAACCTCTTGCCGGGCCAGCAGGTTGAGATCTCCAGCGAGTACCAAAACTTTCTCCAAGCCATCGGCGTGACGCCGCGCCCTAAGATTGGCGGCCCTGTGATGCGGCTGGCCCTCATTCACCGCATCAAAGGCGCGCCGGACATTGGCACCTCGTTTCAAAAGACCAACACCCTGGAACTCTTGCGCTGGTCGCGGTGGGAGATGAGACGGGAGCCGGTCGGCCACTTTGTGAGATTCACCACGATCACCTGCTCTCGCAACCGCGAGGGCGATTGTATCGACCCAGCTCTGCGGCGCGCGCATCCGAGAGGCGATGTCCGCTCCATACTGTCTGTCACGCCTCAGGATTCGTCTCTTCGCGTACGCGGAACTCCCGGGCTTAGACCCGAGAACTGGATGTTTCGCCTCGCGACCGAAGCCAAGGCCTTTTCTCCGAGCGATCTGAACACCGACAACGCAGAGTTTGTTTACACGATCGCACCCAAGCATAAGACCGCTGCCGCGCGGTTGGCCTTCGCCGCCGAGAACCAGTTTGCAGCCGCTCTTACCGAGATCGGTGATTTTGTACTGCCGAAGGGCACGCCGCGCGCCTTTCCCGATCCTTATGTCGATGGGCCGCGCTTCGAACTGATGGGGCTGGCCGCATCGCCGAAAAAAGAGGTGCTCAACCTTGAGGTCCAAGAGGGCAAGCCGAGCCAGCTGTTCTCCTTCATCGAGGCAAGGACACCGAGCGGCGAGAGGATATTTGCCGCCGACGGTACCGGACTATGGCGCCCCGTAACCTCAGATGGCACGAAACTCCCCTTCGTTGTGGAGCCTGACCAAAACGGCGTAGTGCGGCTGCGGGTGGCCAGCGTGCTGGGTGATCTTGGGCTCTATTACTGCCGATCCACCCGCGACGAGGGGGCGGCGCTGATCCCATGCGAGAACAGCACCGGATCAACCTTCAAGCTCACGTGGCTGCGGCGTCCCTAGGCGCTTGCACATGGTCATAAAGAACCCCGGCGGCCTTCTGGCGCGCCGGGGTTTTTCGTTTCAGAGGCCCATTCCCGGAGGGGGATAGAGATGGCTTTGTTGGGGTGGGCCTTGCGCATCGCCTTCTGCGGGGAGCAAAGCTCGCTCCCAACGTAGCGTGGTCGGTGGCGAGCCTGTTGGGGCCCGCGCTCTTTGTGTGCCTCAGGCGGCGATGCGGGCCGGGGCCGCGGCGGGCACGCCGCGAGCGGCTTGCTCGGCGACAATACAGCTTGCCAGCAACCGGGCGTCATCGAGCGAGAGCACCTGATAGGCGCTGCTGGCGGTGCCGTTAAACTCTTCGCTCAGGATCGCTGCCATGCCGATCGGCTCGCCCGCCGCACCGGTGGGGCAGAAGATGAGCGCCGAGCCTTCGACGTAGATCACCTGATCCTCGGCGAAGCTGATCGACACCACCTCGATCTCTGTATTGGGGCACACCCGCTCGACGCCGGGCATTTCGATGAGCGCCAGTGCCGGCATGAGGGCGAAAGGATCGTCGTACATGTCTTCGGCGGTGTCGCTTTCGATCACCACCGTCTCTTCGGGCATCAGCACCAGCTCGCGGCGGTTGCCCATGAGGCCCGCAGGCACCCGGATGGGCCACATGGCGCGGGGGCATTCGGCCTGCCCTGTCCAGAGGCTGGCCCGGCTCAGGCCGGTGATCCGCTGCAGGCCGCCATCGAAGGTCATCACTTCATCGCCGACCATAAGCGCCTCGACTGGACGCCAACCCATTGCCGTAGACACCAGCGTGCCCGCCACGATCCCATGCCCTGCACCGCGCGCATCGCGGCGGCGCTCCACCACCGGCCGCGCGCCGGAACTTGCGAAATCGTCGGTTTTCCATCCCATGAACATTTTGAACCATCCCTCTTTGCGGAACCCTTCTGGCAGCTGCGGTTCCGGTGACAGCAAAGTCAGTTGGAATGATTCCCTTGCCCTCAATCAGACTGGAACCGGGCCGAATTGAGGCAGTGTTTCGACATCAGGGACAGTTCTGCGGTCGCCTTTGGGTTTAGTCAGAAGCCATCAAAACTAACCAAGGCGGCTCAAAGCGGATCAAATTCATAGCCGAAACGGGCGATGTCCTGCGCAGCGAGGCGGGCGACGGCGGCCTTGCTGCGTTCATCATAAATGGCCCGCCAGTCTGCTGCGCGGGCGCTTTGGTTAATGTGCGGCAGTGGCGTGAGGGAGAAGCCGAGATGCGCCTCCAGCGGCGCGATATCTTCTTCCAGACGTTCGAGCCGGATGAAGAGGCGGCAATGCTCCTCGCCCGAAGGCAGGCGAATATAGCTGCCATAATCTGCCGCGCTCAGGCTGGCCTGCGTGTGCGGGTGCGCCACAAAAGCCGCAAAGTCGAGCTCGCGGGCAAGGGCCACTGCGGGGTGCTTGAAGCTTTGCGCGCGAAGCCAATGGTAATAGCTCACCATCCGGCTCCACGGGTTGCGCACGAGGGTGAAGGTGAAGAGGCGGCGCATCTCCTCTTCCTCCACAAGCCCCGGCAGATCGGCGAGGCGGGAGTGCTTCCAGAGGCGCCCCGCCGTTTGCACATCTTTCAGCCGTCGCCGGCGCTTGAGTGCCTTGGGGGTATCGCCCAGCATCAGGTCATCGGCCTTGGCGCGGCCTTCCAGCGCCAGCGCCATCGAGGTGCCGCCGGTCTTGGGGATGTGGATGAAGAGATAGCCGCGCCCGCGTGAGAGGATCATGGCGCTAGGCTACCGCCCTGCCCGCTCGACGGCAATTTCTTGATCCGCGCGGCGCTCTGTCTATTCTGGCCAGACCGGAACGCTTTGGGGAGGCAGGCGATGGGCTGGATGCGAGATGAGAGCGGGCTGCAACAGCGCCGCGCCAACCATGCGCCGCTGACGCCGCTAAGCCACCTTGCCCGCGCGGTGCGGCTGTTTCCCGAGCGGGAGGCGGTGGTGTATGGCGGCACGCGGCTGAGCTACGCGCAATACCACGCCCGCGTTTCCCGGCTAGCTGCGGCACTGGAAGGGCGGGGCATTCGGCCTGGTGATGTGGTGTCTTCACTGCTGCTCAACACCCTGCCCCATGTCGAGGCACATTTTGGCGTGCCCGCCTGCGGCGCGGTGCTGAATGCCATCAACGTGCGGCTCGATGTGGGCACGGTGGCCTATATCTTTGAGCATTCCGAGGCGCGGCTGGTGCTCTGCGACACGGCCTTCATCCCGCTGGCCGAAGAGGCGCTGGGGGTGATGGAGGGCGAAAAGCCGGTGCTGATCGAGGTGCCCGACGCCGAGTCCGGGCTGGAGGCCACCGGGCGGCACACCACCTATGAGGAGCTGCTGGCGGAGGGGCGCGAGGACTTCCCGTGGATCATGCCGGAGGACGAGTGGGAGAGCCTGACGCTCAACTATACCTCCGGCACCACCGGGCGGCCCAAGGGCGTGGTTTACCATCATCGCGGGGCCTACCTCAGCACGCTGGGGCAGGTGATTTCGTGGCGGATGGTGATGGAGCCGCGCTACCTCGTGATCGTGCCGCTGTTTCATTGCAACAACTGGTGCCACACTTGGATGCTTCCGGCGTTGGGCGGCACGGTGGTCTGCTGCCGCGATGTGACGGCGAAGGCTATATACAACGCGATTGCCGATGAGGGCGTGACGCATTTTGGCGGCGCGCCGATCGTGCTGGGGCTGCTGGTGAATGCGCCGGAGGCCGAGCGCCGGGAGTTCTCGCACACCGTCGAGGTGTTTACCGCCGGGGCACCCCCGCCAGCCGCCGTGCTGGCTGCCGTGGAGCCGCTGGGCTTCAACGTGACGCAGGTTTACGGGCTGACGGAGACTTACGGGCCGATAACGGAATGCCTCTGGAACGGGGCGAAGTGGGACGGGTTGGCGCAGGGTGAGCGCGCGGCGATCAAGGCCCGCACTGGCGTGGCCATGCCCACCGCCGAGGAGGTGACGGTGATGGACGAGTTCATCAGCCAGACGCCCATGGATGGCGAGACCCCGGGCGAGATCGTGATGCGGGGCAATATGGTGATGAAGGGGTACTACAAAAACCCCGAGGCGAGCGAGGAGGCCTTCCGAGGTGGCTACTTCCATTCCGAGGATATCGCCATCCAGCACCCCGACGGCTACATCCAGATCACCGACCGCGCGAAGGATATTATCATCTCCGGCGGCGAGAATGTTTCATCGGTCGAGGTCGAGGGCGTGCTGATGCACCACCCTGCCGTTCTGCTCTGCGCCGTGGTCGCCAAACCGGACGAGAAGTGGGGCGAGGTGCCCTGCGCCTATGTCGAGCTGAAGCCGGGGGCGGAAGTGACGGAGGAAGAGCTGATTGCCCACTGCCGGGAGTCATTGGCGGGCTTCAAGACGCCCAAGCATGTGGTGTTCCACGAGCTGCCGAAAACGCCGACGGGGAAGATCCAGAAGTTTGAGTTGAGGAAGCATGCGAAGGAGTGGGGCTAAAAAGTGTTTCTGGTAATAGCATTCGCTTTTGCTGGCGCCGTGCTTTCCTACTTTGTGAGCATGATTAAGTCTGGAGCGATTGGAGTTATTCTCGCCGTCGCACTTTCAGTCGTTGTAGCCTCTGTCCTTTCCACTTTTCTAACTGGGCACCCAGCGGCGCCGCTCATTGGTCCATGTGTCGCCACATCCTTGGTGGTCAGCATCTACCTTCGATAGGAACTAACAGCAGTAATTCTCTACTGACATCTCGCCCTAGGCACCCAAGTTGAAACCCGATCATCTCCTTTGATTGAGCCGCACCATCGACGGGCCGCGGTTCGGCGATCCAACGGTAGCGCTGTGGCACTTTATGGCAGCCGTGGTAGCTCTCCGCTTGAGCTATGCGCCAGCGTCAGCCAATCGCCGTGCCGGGGGGCGGCCCGGCGATGGTGCGGCGGCCTTCGGCCTTGACTCCGCACCTGGCGCAAAGCACCACCGTCGGGTGCGCATTCATGGCGCACCCACTGGCTCAATCCACCCGCCGCACCTGAATCTGGTTGCCCGAGCCGCGCCGGGTTTCGAAGACGGCGATTTTGCCAACGAGGTCGGAGAACTTGCGGAAGCCGTAGCTGCGCACGTCGAAGTCGGGGTTCGCCGTTGTCACCTGCTGGCCGAGCGGGCCGAGGGCATACCAGTCGTCTTCGGTTTCCAGCGCGTCCATCGCTCGGAAGATCAGGTCTCGCGCCTCGTTCAGCTTGTCGCTGCTCTTGGCGGCCTGCTTTTGCTGCGGGGCGCCTTCGAGGTTTTCGAGGAAGATGAAGCGTTTGCAGGCCTTGCGGAAGGCTTCCGGCGTCTTCTGGGCGCCGATGCCGAAGACATCGTAACCCTGTTCGCGGATGCGGCTGGCGAGCCGGGTGAAGTCGCTGTCGGAGCTGACCAGAATGAAGCCGTTGAAGCGGCCGGTGTGCAAAAGGTCCATGCAGTCGATCACCAGCGCGATGTCGGAGGCGTTCTTGCCCACGGTGTTCGCGGGCTGGTGGTGGGGCACGAGGCCCAACTCGGCCTGCACCTTGGCCCAGCCGTTCATCTGGCTCGACGAAAAGTCGCCATAGACCCTGCGCACCGAGGCCTCGCCCATGCCCGCGATCTCATCGAAGATCGCCTTGGCCCATTTGGGAGAGGTGTTGTCGGCGTCGATCAGGACGGCGAGGAGGGGTGTGTTATTCTTGTTATCCATGGCCCATACCTAGGGCGCGGCGGCCCGGTTTGAAAGCGCCTCGGCGAGAAAGTCGAAGACGAGGCGGATGCGGCGGGCGGAATGCAGCTCGCCGTGGGTTACCAGCCATGTGGGCACCTGCATGAAGGTGAAATCGGGCAGCACCGGCTCGATTCCAACGCTGGGCGGCACCTCTTCCTTAGACATGATCCCGATGCCCAGCCCCTGTCGCATGAGCTCCCAATAGGTGAGCCCGTTGTCGGCGACCACGCGGATGCGGGCGCGGGAGAGGATGACTTTTTGCTCGGCCAGATAGGCCAGCATGGTTTCGACCGGGGCATGGCCGACCCAATCGTGCGCGGCGAGATCTTCGAGGCTTTCGGGGCGCCCCATCCGCTCGAGGTAGGCGCTGGCGGCGTAGAAGCGGGCGGGCTGCTCGTGGACGAGGCGCGCGATCAGCTCTGGCTCGGTGGGGCGAACGTGGCGCAGGGCGATATCGGCCTCGCGGCGGGTGAGGTCGGAGAGCGTGTTGGAGGAAATCAGCTCGATCTCCAACTCGGGGGCCATGCGCGAGAGGCGAGCGATGATTGGAGGAAGGGTGCGGGTGGCCATCATGTCGGACGCCGAGATTGAGACCGTGCCGGTGAGATCCTGTGCCTGCCCTGCGGCCACCAGTGCGACCTGCCCGGCGCTCTCCTCCATGGCCTTGAGGTGGGGGATCAGCTCGCGCCCGGCAGAGGTGATCTGCGCGCGGCGGCCTGCCCGCTCGATCAGGGTGACGCCAAGCGCCTCTTCCAGCCCAGAGACCTGACGGCCCAGCGTGGGCTGGGTCTGACCCATCTGCCGGGCGGCGGCAGAGAGCGAGCCGGTTTCGGCCACGGCGAGGAAGGCGCGGGCTTGGTTCCAGTCAAAGGCGGCGGCGGGTGGCTTCATGCATATATGCATAGATAAAATGCGAAACTTGGCAATTCTTATGTGATCCGCGTTTGAGTAGGTCTCATGGCAACAGCAAAGGACAGCCCGATGACCGACGCAGACTTCTGGAACAAAGTTGCCGCCCGCTATGCTGCTCGCCCGATCACGGATGAGCCCGCCTATGCCACGACGCTGGAGCGCACGGCGAGCTACCTTGCCGCCGATGCCACCCTGCTGGAGGCGGGCGCGGGCACCGGCACCACTGCCCGCCGTCTCTCGCCTCACGTGGGCCGGATCGTGGCGACGGACATTGCCGATGCGCTGCTTGATGTGGCGCGCGAGAGGATCGAGGCGGACGGGATCAGGAATGTCACGCTGGAGACGCGTGGCGTGGAGAGCTTGCCCGAGGGGCCGTTTGATGCCGCGATTGCCTTCAACCTGTTGCATCTGGTGCCAGACCCGGCGGCTGCGCTTACTGCGATGGCGGACCGGGTGAAGCCCGGCGGCCATGTGATCACCAAGACGACGGCTTTGGCAGGTGCGTGGTACTTCCGCCCGATCATCGGGGCGATGCGGCTTGTGGGGAAGGCCCCGAAGGTGCGGTTTTTCTCGGTGGGCGAGCTGGACGCGCTGCACGAGGCGGCGGGGCTGACCATAGTGGAAACGGGCAATTACCCGGCCAAGCCCCCGGCGCATTTCATCGTGGCGCGAAAGGATTAATCCTCGCCCGCGATTTCATCGAGCAGGCGGGTGAGCAGCAGAGCCCCGCCGGCGATCACGAGGCTGCGGCCCAGTGAGACCGAGATGTTGCTGGGCGCGATCTTGTGCACGCTGTCGCGGGAATGCCGCGCGATGCGGCGCAAGAGGCTGTGGCTGGGGTTGGCGCCAAGCGGCACCGGATCGGGGATTTGCAGCGCCTGTGGCTTGGCCCGCCACAGGAGCGCCCCTGCGGCGACGAGACCGCAGGCCACGGCAACGGGCACGAGGCGGCTTTGGGCTTTTTCGGCGGGCAGCAGGGTGTTTGGGAAGGCGGGCTTGGTGTTCATCGGCGGGTCTCCTTCATAGGAAAACCGTGCTGCGCCCGCTCTGGTTCCCTGAGATCGGCTGATCGGCGCTACGGATGATGGTGCCGGTGGCTTTGGAGAAAGTCTTGTTTAAGCTCTGGATGTGGCTCACCTGCCCGCCGATGCTACCGGAGGGCTGGTGCAACAGGACGCGTGTGCTAGGCAGGTTGGGGTGCCGGTCAGCCGGGGCAGGAGGCCTCGCCGGTGAGCACCTTCACGAAACCATCCAGCTTTTCGGGCGGGATGGGGGCGAGGATCATGCCCGGGGACGAGATGCGCTCCATGATCCAGGGTCGCATCACCTCTTCGCCACAGATCGAAAGCACGGCCTCTTCGCCAATGCTGGCCGCACTGAAATCGGCCACTGCGCGGGAAAAGGCCGGGCCGGTGCGAAGCTGGATCTTGGGCGGGTGGCTCTCCAGCACGAGGACTTCGCGGATGTCTTCGGTGGTGGCATGGATGGCGCGCGGCCCCACTCTCAGCTCCAGCACCGGCTCAGCAGAAATGGCTGGAGTGCAGGCGGTGAGCGCCAGAAGTAGGGCCGCTACGCGCATCAATACTCCACCACCGCGCGGATGGATTTGCCCTCGTGCATCAGGTCGAAGCCTTCGTTGATGTCGTCGAGCTTGAGGGTGTGGGTGATCATCGGGTCGATCTCGATCTTCCCGTCCATGTACCAGTCGACGAATTTGGGCACATCGGTGCGGCCCTTGGCGCCGCCGAAGGCCGTGCCTTTCCACACCCGGCCCGTCACCAGCTGGAACGGGCGCGTGCTGATTTCGGCCCCGGCAGGTGCCACGCCGATGATCACCGAGCAGCCCCAGCCGCGGTGCGAGCATTCCAGCGCGTCGCGCATCACCTTCACGTTGCCCGTCGCGTCAAACGAATAGTCGACCCCGCCGATCTGGTCGAACTCCGTCTGGGTGATCTTCACGATCTCCGCCACGGTATTCTCTACCTTCGAGGGGTTAACAAAATGTGTCATGCCGAATTTCTCGGCCATTTCCCGTTTGGAATCATTGAGATCCACGCCGATGATCTTGTCGGCACCGGCCATCCGCAGGCCCTGGATCACGTTCAGGCCAATCCCGCCGAGGCCAAAAACCGCCGCCGTTGACCCAATCTCAACACCTGCCGTGTTAATCACCGCGCCGATGCCGGTGGTCACGCCGCAGCCAATGTAGCAAATCTTGTCGAAAGGGGCGTCTTCGCGCACCTTGGCGAGCGCGATTTCGGGCATCACCGTGTGGTTCGCAAAGGTGGAACAGCCCATGTAGTGATAGATCGGCGTGCCATCGAGCATGGAAAAGCGGGTCGTGCCATCTGGCATCAGGCCCTGCCCCTGCGTGTTGCGGATCGCGGTGCAGAGGTTGGTTTTGCCGCTGAGGCAGGAGGCGCATTGCCGGCATTCCGGCGTGTAAAGCGGGATGACATGATCGCCCGGCTTCAGCGTTGTCACGCCCTCGCCCACCTCCATCACCACGCCCGCGCCCTCATGGCCCAGAATCGACGGGAAAAGCCCCTCAGGGTCGGCCCCCGAGCGGGTAAACTCGTCGGTGTGGCAAATCCCGGTGGCCTTGATCTCCACCAAAACCTCGCCCGCCTTCGGGCCCTCGAGGTTGACCTCCATGATCTCAAGCGGTTTGCCGGCCTCAAGGGCCACGGCGGCACGCGTTTTCATTTGTCGAAACTCCCGTTAATCTATCCGGCGGAACCGTGGGGGAATCTCCACGCCGATTCAACCGGATATGGGAAGACACCCGTGATGAAAGCTCTCAAGGCCCTGATTCTTCTGACCGCGCTCGCCGCCTGTCAGCCACCGGTTGAGACCCTCCCCGAGGATGACGCGCCCATTCAGGACAATGTGGACAGCGGCCTGGTGGAGCGCGAACCCGATATCTGCGGGGCTTCGGCCTATCGCACGTCGGCCATTGGCCAGCCTGCCAGCGTGATCCCGACCCTCGGGGTGACGCGCAAGACCCGTGTTATCCCTCATGGCGGGATTGTGACGCAGGAATACAATCCCTACCGGATGAACTTCTACCTCGACAGTACCGGGCTCATCAGCCGCGTCACCTGCGGCTGAGGCTGCTCACTCCTGATAGCTGGCGTGGCATGAGCGGCAGGCCGTGCCGAGGGTGGCGAAACTTGCCCTGAGCGCAGCTTCGCTGGAGGTATCGAGGCCCGCTGCCGCCTGTTCGAGCGCCGTAGCCTCTGCCTCGAAGGCGGAAAACTCTTGCCAGATCGCCGGGCTTGCTTCTGACTTTGGATCATCTTCCATTGGCCGGAAGGTGGGCACGACCTTTGGTGCGGCGGCGCGGATGGCCTTGGCCGCCGCCTGCGCCTCGGCAGGCTCGAAGGGGCGCGCACCTTTCAGCATGTCGCCAAGCACCCTGGTTCCGGCCTGGATCTCTTCCATCACCGCCATGCGCGCCATGACAGCGGGGTTCTTCACCCCGTCATGGCCGGTGGCAGGTAGGGCTGCGAGGGCGGAAAAGGCGAGTGCGGGGAGTACTTTGCGCAGGATCATCCCGGCATTTGGCCAGCCCCGTTGTTTGAGTGCAAGACACGGGCGATGGGATATTTGTGATCGGCGGGCAGACTCGACTCCGCCCCCGGGCATGGCTAAGCTGGAACAAACAACGAACATTTCTGCCTCATGCCCAACCGCCGAATCCTGTCGCTGTGGTTTCCCCGGCTTGCTGCCGAGCGGCTGATCCGTGCCGACTCCATGCTGGCCGAGGCGCCTCTGGCGGTGGTGCGCGAGCGTGGCAACGTGGCCAGCCTCGCTTCGCTCAGCCGCGCGGCCTCCGCCGCAGGCCTGCGGCCCAGGCAGCCGTTGCGCGATGCGCAGGCGGTGTGCCCCGATCTCGTTACCCGGCTGGAGCGCCCAGCGCTTGAGGCTGATTTTCTGACCGTGCTGCGCCGCTGGGCGGGCAAGTTCTCGCCCTGGATCAGCGAGGCGGCGCCGGACGGGCTTACGGTGGATATTTCGGGCTGCGCGCATCTTTTTGGCGGCGAGGCCGGGTTGATGGGCGAGGTCGAGGCCGACTGTGCCCGGCTGGGGCTGACAGTTTGCGCCGGGGTTGCCGATACGGTGGGCGCGGCCTGGGCCCTTGCGCGCTTTGCGGGGCAAGGGCCGGGGGCGCTGCGCTCGGGAGATGCGATTGACCAGGAGGCCTATGCCACCCGCGCCCGGGCGGTGAAGCGGCGGCATTGGGAGCGCGGCGGCGCACCGCCGATGGGCGTGGATACGCTCGCGCCGGAGGGCCGGATTGCCCCACCCGGCTGCGCACGAGAGGCACTGGCTCCGCTGCCGCTGGCCGCCCTGCGCCTGCCGGAAAAGACCACGCAGCAGCTTGCCCGGTTTGGGCTGAAACGGGTGGAGGAGCTTGCCGTCCAGCCCCGTGCCGCGCTGGCCCGCCGCTTTGGGGCTGATCTTGTGCTGCGGCTCGATCAGGCCTTTGGCTCCGCGCCCGAGCCTGTCTCCCCGGCCCGGCCCGAGCCGGTTTATGCCGTTCGCCTCACCCTGCCAGAGCCGATCGGGCTGGAGGTGGACCTTGCAGAGGGGGTCGACCGCCTGTTGCCTGCGCTGGAAACCCGGTTGCGGGCAAAGGGAATGGGCGCGCGCAAGCTCAGGCTGCAACTGATGCGCTGCGATCATTCCTCGCAGGTCATCGAGTTGGGCCTCGCCCGCCCCTCCGCCGCCCCAGACCGCTTGCGCCCGCTGATCCGGATGAAACTGGGCGAGGTGGATGCTGGCGAGGGGATAGACACCATCCGTCTCGTGGCCACGGTGACCGAGCCTGTTCTGGCGGTGCAGCATCGCGGCCACGCGGGGGCCAGCGCAGATGCCAGCGCGCGGCTGAACAGTGACACCGCGCTTGACGACCTGATCGGGCGGCTCGGAGCGCGGGTGGGCCTTGAGCAGATTCACCGGCTGCATCCCGGCGACAGCCACCTGCCCGAGAAGGGCACGCAAGTGCGGGCTGCCGCATGGTCTGCCCCCGCCGTGGATTGGCCCGAAAGGCCCGAGCGCCCGCGCCCGCTGGTGCTTTTCTCGCCAGAACTGGTCACGCCGGAGGGCACCCCCGGCGCCACCCCCGCGGCTTTGCCGCTGTCATTTCGCTGGCGACGCCGCAGCTTTGCCACCGCCCATGCCACCGGGCCGGAACGGATTGCCCCCGAGTGGTGGCTGGATGAGCCCGCATGGCGCAGCGGACAGCGCGATTACTGGCAGGTTGAAACGGCCTGCGGTGCGAGGCTCTGGCTTTATTATGCGCATGGGGCTGCGGTTTCGGGCGGTTGGTTTTGCCACGGGGCGTTTGCCTGAACAGGCACGACAGATGGCGGCCCCTCAAAAGGAAAAGGCCCGCCGGCGAAGCCGACGGGCGCTAAAGTCGTGCGCCCCGATGGAGCAACTGGGTGGGGGCTATGAGTTTGCTCCACCGGGGCCGAGCCTGGGGCTCGTTGCATGGCACTCTTGGTGACAGGCGATCGCGGCGGGCTGAGGAAAGGCGGGCGACCGGGCCGCGGCGATTTTGCGGCATTTTCGCGACGCTTGATTTTGGCCGCGCTTGGCCCCACTCTTGTTAACATGAACGTGCAGTCGCCCACGCCCTTCCCCGGCAATCGCGCAAATGACCCGGTTGCCTTCCAGCGCCCCGAACTTTCGCTCATCCTTGGTCTCTATGGTCGTTTCGTCGCCGCAGGCGAGTGGCGCGACTACGGGATATCGAGCCTGCGGGACGTGGCGGTTTTTTCGATTTTCCGCCGCACCGCCGAGCATCCGCTCTATCGCATCGAAAAGCGCCCCCGCCTGCGCAGCAAGCAGGGGATGTATGCGGTGATCGGAATGGACGGGCAGGTGCTGAAGCGCGGGCATGATCTGAAGACGGTGCTGCGCGTGCTGGAGCGCAAGCTGATCCGCGCCGTCGACTGACACGCCCCGCAGATGCCAACTCTTATCGTTCTGGCGCTCTTGGCCCTTGCCGCCGTGGCCTATGGCCTCTGGAAACTGGCCAAGCGCCGTGCCCGCTCTGCGCTTCTGGCAAGCCCGCTGACCGAAGCGCAGCGCGAGGTGATCGCCGCCAAGGTGCCGATCACCCGCCGCCTGCCCGAGCCTTTGGCGCGTGCATTGGAAGGGCGGATCAACCTCTTTCTTGATCAGGTGGAGTTTCTCGGCCGGGGCGGGCTGGAGGTGACGGAGGAGATGCGCCTTTCCATCGCGGCGCAGGCCTGCCTTCTGGTTGTGAACACCGATACCTGGTTCATCAACCTGCGGACCGTGCTGATCTACCCCGGAGCCTTCAAATCGCGCCGCCAAAGCCACAACGGCTTTGTGGTGACCGAGCATGAGACGGTGCGCACCGGCGAAAGCTGGGCGCGGGGGCCGGTGATTTTATCCTGGGCGCATTCGGATGCGGGCGCGGCGGATGACGCGGATGGGCAAAACGTGGTGATTCACGAGTTCGCCCATCAGGTCGACGATCTCTCGGGCCGGGCCGATGGTGCGCCGGTGCTGGGCCGCGACCAGAGCTTTGCCGAATGGGCGCGGGTGTTTACCAGCGCCTATGAGCGGCTTTGCGCCCGCACCGAGCGCGGTGAACGAGGGGTGATAGACCCTTACGGCTGCGAGGGGCACGAGGAGTTCTTTGCCGTTGCGGTGGAGGTCTTTTTTGAGCAGCCACGGGCGCTGATGGAGGAGGAGCCGGAGGTTTATGCCCAGCTCTCCACGCTGTTCAAGCTTGATCCGGTAGAGTGGCGCTAAAGCCTGCGCCGGCTGCGCAGCGGATACCCTGAGGCCTCGATCCGGGCCAGCGCCTCACCGAGCGGCTCGATGACCGTGGACATGAAATGCCCGGTGGCGTGGATCAGCCGGTCGGCATCCAGTGCCATGGCCACATGGCCCGGCCAGAAGTAGAGATCTCCCGGCTCAACCGCGGCATCGAGGGCCAGCGCCTCGCCGAGCGCCTCTTCCTGCATGTCGCTGTCGCCCGGGCAATCATACCCCTCAGCCTGTAGCGCCGCCTGCACCAGCCCCGAGCAGTCGATCCCCGCGCTGGAATTGCCGCCCCAGAGGTATGGTGTGCCGAGAAAGAGGCGTGCGGTTTCGAGCCGGTCGGCACGGGTGCCGATTTCGGTCAGGTGCTGCTTTGGGATGAACCCGGAGGGGGTTTCGCAAAGGTCGCCTTGCTGCCCGATGACCGCCACCTGCACGCCGAAAGAAAGCGCCGCCTTTTCGCGCGTCTTGATCGAAGGTTCGGGGTAGAGGTGGCTTTGGCGGGCGGAAATGCGGTGGGTTGGAGTGACCACCGGCCCCAACGCCTTCTCGGCGACATAACCGACGTAGCCATCGGCTGCGGCTTGGATATAGGCCCAGCCCGCGACCCGCTCGTAGACGACAACGCGGGCCCCGGCGAGCAACTGCCGCTCACGGTCGCCCGCCGGATCGCGGCAGATGTCGGTGAGCGGCGCGGAGACGCTGGCGGCCTCGCCCTCCACATAGGCCTCCGCCTCCACCAGCCCCTTCAGCGCGACGGCGGCCACGCGGGCGTTGGCCGGGGTGAGGCGGCGATCGAGTTTCATGTGAGCACCTTGGGGAGTGCGGCCAGCAGCGCCCGTGCGCCCATGCCGACGCCGCCCTTGGGGCGGCCCGGCGCGGCGGAGGGCTGCCAGCCGTAGATATCGAAATGGGTGTAATCTGCGCCCTCGGGCACGAAGCGGCGCAGGAAGAGCGCCGCAGTGATCGCCCCGGCCATGCCGCCCTTGGGCGCGTTGTCGAGATCGGCGATGCCCGGCTGGATGCGGGGCTCGTAGGGCGCGTGGAAGGGCAGTTGCCAGACCGGATCTGCCACCTCTGCTGCCGCCTCCGTCAGCGCCGTGGCCAGCGCGGCGTTGCCGGTGAAGAAGGGGGCGATGTCATCCCCCACGGCCACCCGCGCCGCGCCGGTGAGGGTGGCGAAGCTGACGATCATATCGGGGTTTTCTTCGCCCGCGAAGGTCAGCGCATCGGCCAGCACAAGGCGGCCTTCGGCGTCGGTGTTGTTGATCTCGACCGTCAGGCCTTTGCGGGAGGTCAGGATATCCTGCGGGCGGAAGCTGTTGGAGGAGACCGAGTTTTCTACCGCAGGAACCAGCACACGGAGCCGCAGTTTGAGGCCCAGCGCCATGATCATTCGTGTCAGCCCGAGCACGGTGGCCGCGCCGCCCATGTCCTTTTTCATCAGGCCCATGGAGGCGCCGGGCTTGAGGTTGAGGCCGCCGGTATCAAAGCACACGCCCTTGCCGACGAGGGTGAGCGTGGGGCCTTCGCTGCCCCACCGCATATCCAGCAGGCGCGGGGCTTCGGCGCTGGCGCGGCCAACAGCGTGGATCATTGGGAAATTCTGGTTGAGCAGATCATCGCCGCGCACCGCAGAGGCCTCGGCCCCCTGCTCCTCGGCCAGCGCCATGAAGGCGGCGTCCAGTGCCTCGGGGCCCATATCGGAGGTGGGCGTATTGATGAGGTCGCGGGTGAGGAACTCGCCCGCTGCAATGGCCTCAAGCCGCGCAGCCTCCACGCCCTCGGGGCAGACCAGCTTCGCCTCTACGGCGGGGCCATCGCTGTAGCGGGTGAAGCGGTAGCTGCCGAAGAGCCAGCCCAGCGCCGCCTCCTCGGCATCGCGCCGCGCCCACTCTCCAGCCAGCGCATAGGTGCCAGCGGGCAGGCGCTGGGGCAAATCGCCGGTTACAAGGCGGCGGCGGTTGCGGGTGGCCGCAGAGCCGAGGCCCAGCAGCACCGCGCCGAGGCCGCCGTTTGCGCCCGGCACGAGGCAAACCTCGCCCGCACCGGCCTTGAAGCCTGCGGTTTTCGCCCATGTGCCAGCCTCCTCGGGCAAACCATCGAGCCCCTCGGGGCCGACGGCCCAGAGCGGGCAGGCCGCCTCTTGAGTTGTGGCGAATTTGGGCAGGGGCGTGGAATACATGGGGGCTCCGTCTGGCGATTTGCCGCCAGACTAGAGCAAGCCGATCCTCGCCGGAAGCCCGGCCTAGAGCGACAGATCCTGCGCGTCCCACACCTCGGTCAGCGAGCGGTCGGCGATGCGGCCGAGCCGGGCCAGCGTGGCGCCGATGGCCGGGATATCCAGCGCCCGCGCAGCTTGCGCCACGTCGCCGGCAACCCGCGCAAGGCCGACCATGCCGATCTGATCGGCGATGGCGATGAGCCCGCGCGCCATGCGGGCCAACTCGGGCCAGTCATGCTCGCGGAACCGCGCGTCGACGTCGGCCAGCCGCACGGCGAGCTCTTCCATCGCGCGGCAGACGACATCTTCTGCCCCTTGATGACCCAGTTGATAGTAAAGCGTTCCCAGCCGTTCGGGATCGAGCCGGATATCATCTTCGACGTTCAGAACGGATACATGTGCCATCTGGCGCACCTCTCTTTTCACCCCAATGTTCTCGCAGGACGGACCATGACGCCGAGGGCTGAACAATCTGTTATCCTGTAAGCGCGAAATGGCTTCAATTGCAGCAGATTGCCCTTGTTTTACCACAGTTGCTCCCTGCCCGCGTCATCACGGCCGGGCGCGGCGCGGGCGCGCTCTTCCCCCGCCGGGGCGGATGTGTTTTAGAAGGTCAGATGCGACAGGAGAGGGACACCGATGGATAGGCTGGTCAAACCGCTGCCGGAATACCTCGTCAGCCGCTATGAAGGCTGGCGGGCCACCCGCTATGAACAGAACAAGAGCTGGTATCGCCGCCTTGCGGACGAAGGCCAGCGCCCGCCGATGATGGTGATTGCCTGCTGTGACAGCCGGGTGAACGTGAACGAGCTGTTTGGCGCCCAGACCGGCGACATCTTTTTGCATCGCAACATCGCCAACCTCGTGCCCCCCTTCGAGCCCGATGGAGACCCGCACGGCACCTCGGCAGCAATCGAATATGCCGTGACCGTGCTGAAGGTGGCGCATCTCATCGTGGTGGGCCATTCCAACTGCGGCGGCGTGGCAGGGTGCCTTGATATGTGCTCGGGCAAAATGCCGGAGCTGGAAGAGAAGAGCAGCTTCATAGGCCGCTGGCTCGACATTCTGCGCCCCGGCTTTGAGCGGGTGAAAGACATCGAAGACCCGGAGGCGCAGAAGCGCGCGCTGGAGCGGGAGGCGGTTGTCGAATCGCTCTCTAACCTGATCGGCTTTCCTTTCGTTCAGAGCGCCATCGAGGCCGAAGAACTGAGCCTGCATGGGCTGTGGTTTGATATCCGCGAGGGTGTGCTGGAGGGCTATAGCCCGACTGCGAAGGTGTTTGAGCCGGTCTGAGCGGGGCTTTGCCACGGAAAGGCCGGATTTTTCGTGCGGCCTCAACCGGGCGTTAACCGATATCGGGCCATGGTGCGGGCTATGAAACAGCCTGCCATGAACCTCACCCTCCGGATGCCTCTAAAGCTCCTCAACAAGGCCAATCGCGCAGCACGTGCGGTGGACCAGACGCTTGCCGAATTTTTGCGGCAGGCCATTCTCTCGCAGATTGACGAGGCCCCCAAGGTGCCGCCTGCCGTGGTCGACAAGCGCCGCGCGCTGGCTCAGGCGATTGAGGACTCGGTGACCTGGCCCGGGCTTCAGGCGCGGCTGCGCAAGCTGGGCTATGTGCTGCGCGCACCAGGCGACAACGGGCGCACAGGACAGCCGCCATTGGTGCTTTGCACCTGGCCGGAGGGAAAGCCGCTGGTGCCGCTGACACGGCTGGGCGTGAGCCGCGAGGATTTGACGATCAAGTTTGCCAGCCATTTCCCCGGCAAGCCGCTGGAACGCCGAGAGGGCGGGGACGAACAGAGGGCTGCATGAGTGCATGTTTGGCGCAGGCGGTTGCGCGGCTTTCGATGGCCTCGCTGCGCTGGGCGTTTATCGCCGGCGGCGCCTGCAAGCGGAACACGCCCGGATGAGAGCGGGGTTTGAGTTGCCGCTGGGGGCGCACAGAGCCACGAGGAAGGGCCGAGGCTGATATGCCCCGGCCCTGTTTGCAGCGTAAGTCTGTGTTGCGCGGTGGTTACGGCCGCCAGATCAGCTCTGGCCCGCTTGGCCAATCGAGCGTCACGTCGATCCGCACCACTTTGGTTTCACCCGGTGCCAGCTCCATGTCCCATTCACCCACACCCCGGCGTTTTTCGTAGTCTTCCCGCGTGGGCGCGGGCCGGGCGCGCACGTCGAGCTCCAGATCTTCCTGCTCGGAATAGGGCAACGCGTAGATTGCCGTGAGCTCCACCGCCTCGTCGCTGAGGTTCTCAACGGAAAACTCCATTGCCTGCTCGCGGGTGTTGGAGCGGCTGACGATGCCCTTGTCGCCGGTGTCATTGTTCAGCAGTGTCCATTCGAGGCGCAGGCTCTCCAATGGCCCGAAGGACAGGTCTTCGGTTGCGCCGGCAGGGATGAGCGGCACGGTGTTGCGCCCTATGAACACGCCATCGCGGTAAACCGAGGCCTGCCCCGGCAGGATTGGCTCGGACAGCGTGTTGCGCAGTTCGGCCAGCAGGAAGGCGGTGTCATCGGTTCGCGGAGCGGCGATGATCTTTTCGTCGGCCTCCAGCGTCACCGTGTCGAGCGCCAGTTGCAGCCCCTCGCCGCCGTAAGGCGCGAGCGTGACCTTGCGGGGGTAGTCGTAACTCACCGCGAGGCCTTCCACCTTCAGCCCGGCGACGATGGGGGCGGCTTCGACCACCACGGCCTCCTCATCCATCGCAGGCTTTGCCGCGACGCGTGACGTATCGTAGGAGGCACTACCGGAGGCCCGCTTGTAGGCCGCATTGCCGATCTGCGCCTGATTGGGCTGCGGATCGCTGGGCACGATCCCGGCGAAGGGGTCGGCGGTGGAAAGCTCAAGCTCGATCCCATCCCAAAGTTCGCCGGTGAATTGCTGGACAACGGCCTTGCGGTCGATCTGAACGGATGCCTCGTCACCCCGTGTGAGGCGCAGGTCGTAATCCGGGCGCCAGTTCGCATTGCCATCGAGGTAGACCACTTCCAGCATCACCTCTTGCGGCGCGTCCAGCTCCAGCGACACGGCCATCATGTCCACCGGCCCCTCGGGTGGGGTGAGGCGAGTGAGGTCGGCCTGGGCCTGCGCCAACTCGCGCCGCAGCGCGTCCATCTCCTTGGAAAGACCGCGCAAGGCTTCTTCGGTTTCCTGCTTTTCAAGTTGCGCAACGGCGGTTTCAGAACCGATCAGCGTGGCGGCATTGCGCAGCGCTTCGGGGTCGATCGCATCGAGCGCGCCGCCCTTGACCGAGCCCAGAAACTCCAGCCGGGCATTGGCACCGTCGAGCGCCACCTGTGCCCGGGAGATTTCGTCTGACTTGGCTGTCACCCGGTCTTCCAGCGTTTCGACCCGGTCGAGCGTGGCCTGCTGGGCGGGGGAATACACCGCTTTGGGGTCGGTCACATAGCTGGTCAGCAACTGGGTCGCCCCAAGCGAAACGCCGCCGGAGGGCAGGATGCGGGGCGGGCCATAATCGAGCATGCCGCGCCGCACCGGGAAGAGGATGCGATGGGCACCGGCGGGCACCTCGGCCACCACCCGTCGCGTGACGGTTGCGCCCTGCGGATAGATGGTCGCGCCCGTCACCGGGGCGGCGACCTGAAAATCGGCCGCCAATGCAAGGGCTGGCAGGGTTGTGAGGGCGGTGGCCCACAAGAGCGTTTTCATTGTTCAATACCTCGTATCAAAATGCCTTCTGCCCGGAGTTTCTGCCCCCCGATGGGTGAAAGCAAGCTGCGTTTCCCGGCGCGCGCAGGCACCGATCACAAGGTAGGACGCAAGCCAAGGGCCGATCCTTGGACCGGCCCTTGAGAAATTTGAAATCTGCGAGTGGAGAGGCCGGAGCCTCAGCCCTTCTTCAGGATGCGCTGGCCGTAGAGCTCGGCGATCTGCACCGCGTTCAGCGCCGCGCCCTTGCGCAGGTTGTCGCTGACGCACCAGAAGTTCAGCCCGTTGTCGATGGTGCTGTCTTGCCGGATGCGGCTGATGAAGGTGGCGAAATCGCCCACGCACTCGACCGGCGTGGTGTAGCCGCCCGGCTCACGCTTATCGACCACCATGATGCCCGGTGCCTCGCGCAGGATGTCGCGTGCTTCATCCTCGTCGAGGAACTCCTCAGTCTCGATATTCACCGCTTCGGAGTGGCCGACAAAGACCGGCACGCGCACGCAGGTGGCGGTGACCTTGATCGACTTGTCGATGATCTTCTTGGTCTCGGCGACCATCTTCCACTCTTCCTTGGTGGAACCGTCTTCAAGGAAAACGTCGATCTGGGGGATCACGTTGAAGGCGATCTGCTTCTGGAACTGCTCGGGGGCCTTTTCCTGACCGGGCACATACATGCCCTTGGTCTGGTCCCAAAGCTCGTCCATACCGCCTTTGCCCGCGCCGGACACCGACTGGTAGGTGCTGACCACCACGCGCTTGATTTTGGCCCGGTCATGCAGCGGCTTGAGGGCCACCACCATCTGCGCCGTGGAGCAGTTGGGGTTGGCGATGATCATCCGCTTGGCATAGCCCTCGATCGCATCGGCATTCACCTCGGGCACGATCAGCGGAATATCCGGGTCGTAGCGGTAGAGCGAGGAGTTGTCGATTACGAGGCAGCCAGCTTTGGCGGCGTTGGGCGCGTATTTCTTAGTGGCGTCCGAGCCGATGGCAAAGAGCGCGATATCCCAGCCCTTGAAGTCGAAAGTGTCGAGATCCAGGGTTTTCAGGGTCTTGTCGCCAAACGAGACTTCAGTGCCGAGAGATTTGCGCGATGCAAGCGCAGCAATCTCATCGACAGGGAACTGGCGCTCGGCCAGAATGTTCAGCATTTCGCGGCCCACATTGCCCGTGGCGCCGACGACGACGACGCGATAGCCCATCAGGGTCTCCTTTGTTTATGTGTTGCGGGGCAATATAGGGTTTGGCTGCGTGTTTAAAGGGGCAAAGCCGACCGGGTGAGGCCGGGGTTGCCAATTCCGGCGGGCTGCCTACGATCCCTTCGCAGTTGCAGAATGATTTTACCAACCCCCGGAGCCCCCATGACAGACCTTTCCGCCTTCAAGGCCTACGATATTCGCGGCCAGATCGGCGTGAACCTCGACAGCGCGCTCGCCCGCAAGATCGGCCGCGCCTTTGCCGAAGTGCTAGGCTGCAAGTCGGCGGTGATCGGGCGCGATATTCGCCCCTCCTCTCCCGAGATCACCGAGGCGCTCACACAAGGCCTCATCGCTGGGGGCGTGGATGTGATCGACATCGGGTTGGTGGGCACCGAAGAGGTGTATTTTGCGACGTCGCATTTGGGGGCCGATGGCGGGCTGATGGTGACGGCCTCGCACAACCCGATTGATTACAACGGTATCAAGATGGTGGCCGCAGGATCGCGCCCGCTCTCCGCCGATGGCGAGATGGAGCGGCTGAAGCAGCTTTGCGGCGGCCCCGATCTGCCCGACGCCGCAACGCCGGGCCAACGCAGCGAGGCTGACACCCGCGATGCCTACGCCGAGAAGATCGTTAGCTTTGTTGACGTCGCAAGCCTCAAGCCGTTGAAAATTCTGGTGAACGCCGGAAATGGCGTGGCTGGCCCCTCGTTTGACGCAATTGCCGAAAAGCTCGCCGAAAAGGGCGCGCCGCTGACCTTTGAGCGGATGCACCACGAGCCGGATGCGAGCTTTCCAAACGGCATCCCCAACCCGTTGCTGCCCGAGAACCAGCCGGCTACCGGCGAGCGGGTGAAGGCTTCTGGCGCAGATATGGGTGTGGCTTGGGACGGCGACTTTGATCGTTGTTTCTTGTGTGACGAGGAAGGCGATTTTGTTGAGGGGGAGTTTGTTGTGGCGCTGCTGGCCAAGGGCTTCCTTCAGCTCTACCCCGGTGCCAACATCGTGCATGACACCCGCGTGGCGTGGAACAGCCGCAAGTGCATCACCGAAGCCGGGGGCACCGCAATTTCTTCGCCAACGGGGCACTCGTTGATCAAGGCGCTGATGCGCAAGGAAGATGCGGTTTATGGCGGCGAGATCTCGGCGCATCACTACTTCCGCGACTTCTATTATTGCGATAGCGGGATGATCCCTTGGCTCACCATCGCGCAGTTGATGAGCGTTGAGGGCGCGAGGCTTTCGGAGATGGTGGCGGATATGCGGGCGGCCTTCCCCTCGTCGGGCGAGATCAACTTTCGGCTTGGCAATCCGGAGGCGGCCAAGCAGGCCTTCGAGGCGAAATATGCCGGTGAAGCGGAGGACGCCAATCGGCTTGATGGCCTCAGCCTTGAGTTTGCCGACTGGCGGGTGAACCTGCGCAGCTCCAACACCGAGCCGGTGCTGCGGCTCAACGTGGAAACGCGGGGAGACCGGGCACTGCTGGATGCGAAGGTGGCCGAAATCTCGGCGCTGATCCGCGACACCGGCGAGCCTGCCTGATTTTGCTTCGGATTTTAGCTGTTAAGTCCGGCTTCACGCCCCCCTGCTACATCTGCCCACGGGTGAAGAAAGGTGTAAAACGAGGGGCGTGGTATGTCTGCCGCTAACGATGTGCGACCGATCATTATCAAGAAGAAGAAGATCATCGCGGGCGATGGTCATCACGGCGGCGCGTGGAAGGTGGCCTATGCCGACTTCGTGACGGCGATGATGGCGTTTTTCATGCTGATGTGGCTGCTGAATGCAACCACCGAGAAGCAGCGCAAGGGTATTGCCGATTACTTCAACCCCAATGTGCCGCTCTCGCGCGTGTCGGGCGGCGGCGATGGGACTTTTGGCGGCGACAGCGTGTTTACTGAAGAGACCCTGCCGCAGAATGGCACCGGGGCCAGTGCCGAAAACCCGACATCGGCCAATCAGGCCGCGGGTGAGCAGGGGGATGCCGCAGGGGCCGCCAAGGAGGAAAGCCTGACCCAATCGGTGGATCTGGAAGATATCGAGCAGGCGCTGATGGCGATGTCGGGCGAGAGCATGGCAGCCAGCGAGGCGCTGCGCCACATCGTTACCAAGGTGACCGATGAAGGGCTGATCGTGGAGGTCTTCGATATCGAGGGCTTGCCGCTGTTCAAGCCCGGCACCGACGAGCCAACGCAGATCATGGAGGAGATCGCAGCCATGCTGGCGCGCGTCTTCGACCTTGCGGCCAACCCGGTTGCGGTGAACGGGCACACAGCCGCGGAGCCAGTTGTGCGGGCCAACAACCCGGTTTGGCAGCTTTCAGCAGACCGCGCGGCGGCGGGTCATCGCCTGCTCGTTGGCTCCGGGTTGAACGGCGACCGGTTGCAGCGCGTTTCGGGCTTTGCCGACCGCAAGCCGATCGAGGGCAATCCCATGTCGATCCGCAACAACCGGCTAGAGTTTATCCTGCTGCGCACAGACGTCTGATTGTGGCGAAACCGGGGCAAAGCAGATGGCATTTTATCTGTTAGCCCTCCCTTAAGGACGCCCCGCCATAGTGCCTCGCAAGCAAGGCTCTTAGCAGCAGAAAGGCGCTCCTTATGACGATTTCCTCCTCGCTCAACGCGGGTGTGGCAGGGCTGGCGGCCAATGCCAGCCGTCTCGCCACGATTTCTGACAACATCGCCAACAGCGCGACCAACGGCTACAAGCGCGCGGTGACGGACTTTCACGCCATGGTCATCACCTCTGGCCGCGGCACCTATTCCGCTGGCGGTGTGCGGGTGACGACCACCCGCTTTATCGACCAGCCCGGCGCGCTGCTTTCCACGGAAAACCCCACGGATCTTGCGGTGCGCGGGCGCGGTTTTTTGCCTGTGACAACCGAGAGCTCGCTGAACAACCTGACCGGCGACAGGCCGATGTATCTGGCGACAACCGGCTCTTTCCGCACCAACGCCGATGGCTATCTGGTGACCGAGTCGGGCCTCGTGCTCATGGGCTGGCCCGCCGATTCTGATGGCTCTATCCCCAACTTTGCGCGCGACACTGCCGACGGGCTGGAGCCGATCCAGATCAACGTAAACCAGTTTGCCGGCGAGCCCACCGAGAACATGCAACTGGGCATGAACCTCCCTGCCACGGAGACCGATTTTGACGCCTCCGGCAACCCGCTGGACCTGTCGATCGAGTATTACGACAACCTCGGCACATCTGAGTCGCTCTCGATCACCTTCACGCCGCAGATCCCGGCCACGGGCTCTTCCAACACCTGGGACATGGTCATCACCGACTCTGCCTCAGGCGGGGGCGTGGTGGGCGAATACGAACTGGTCTTCGATGATACACGCGGCTCCGGTGGCACCCTTCTGGCGGTAAACCAAGCACTTGGCGCGGCTGGCGGCACTTATGACGGGTTAACAGGCGTGTTCACCATCACCGTCGACGGCGGCCCGATCGATGTGAACATCGGCGCGCTCGGATCAGGCAACCTGATGACCCAGCTTTCTGACAGTTTCGCACCTACCTCTATCAGCAAGGATGGCTCGCCGGTGGGCAACATGGTCTCGGTCGAGGTTGATGCCAACGGCTTCCTCTCGGCGGCCTTCGACATTGGCATCACCCGCACCATCTACCAGATCCCGCTGGTCGACCTGCCCAATCCCAACGGGCTGCTGGCGCTCGACAACCAGACCTACCAAACCTCCAACGCCTCCGGATCCTTCTTCCTCTGGGATGCGGCCGACGGGCCAACCGGCGATATTTTGAGCTACGCGCTGGAGGAGAGCGCCACGGATGTGGCCGGTGAGCTGACCGCCCTGATCCAGACCCAGAGGGCCTATTCGTCGAACGCCAAGGTTATCCAGACCGTCGATGAGATGCTGCAGGAAACCACCAACATCAAGCGCTGACCGGCGCTTGATCTGCTAGAACTGAAAGAGGCTACCCATGTCCCTCTCCGCATCCATGTCGGCCGCCCTATCTGGGTTGAACGCCACCCGCCGCGCGACCGACCTCATCAGCTCCAACATCGCCAACGCGCTGACCGAGGGGTATGGGCGGCGGTCCATGAGCCTCTCCGTCCGGCCCCTGGGCGGGGTCGAGGTGGGTGCCGTTCAACGCAACGTCGACGAGCAGCTGATCGGTGACAGGCGCTTGGCGCAGGCGGCGGCGGGCGACGCCCAGACCCGCGCAGATGCGCTCAGCCGAATTGAGGGATTGCTCGGCGCCCCTGACCAAGCCAGCTCGCTCACAGCGGCCTATGCCCGCTTCGAGGGCGCCCTCATCGAGGCCTCGAGCCGCCCCGATGTTTCGGCGCGGCTCGATACCGCCGCGCGCGCTGGTGCGGCGCTTGCCAGTAAGTTTGAAGGCATATCGGACGGCATTCAAGACATGCGGTTGGAAGCCGATCAAGGCATCGCCCGCATGGTCGACAAGCTGAATACCTCGCTTGAACAGGTGGCTGAGCTGAATGCGCTGATCTTCAAATCTTCCTCCAACGGCCAGAATGCCGCGGCCCTGCACGACCAGCGCCAAGTGCTGATCGACGGCATCGCCGAGATCGTACCGCTTAGGCAAGTACAGAGGGAGGGCGGCAAGGTTGCCCTCTTCACGCCCACCGGCGGTATTCTGCTGGAGGGCACCGCGGCAGAAATTGGCTTTTCCACCGTCAACCTCATCACGCCGGACATGACGCTTGGCTCTGGCGCACTCTCCGGCCTTACCCTCAACGGCAATCCGGTGCGCACCGATGGCAACAACGCGCCCTTCGCCGGAGGCAGCCTTCACGCCCTTTTCGCCCAACGCGACGAGATTTCCGTGGACGCACAGGCCAGCCTCGACATGATGGCGCGCGACCTTGTGGAACGCTTTCAAGACCCCGCGCTCGACGCGACCCTTGGCGCGGGAGACGCGGGCCTGTTTACCGATGGTGGCGCGGCCTTCATCACCGCTGATGAAGAGGGCCTTTCCGCCCGGCTTGAGTTCAACATACTGGCTGACCCGGATCAGGGCGGTGACAGCTGGCGCCTGCGTGATGGCCTCGGCGCGGTGAGCGATGGCCCTGTTGGGAACGCCTCGCTCCTTCAATCCCTCACTGATCGTCTTGGCGACAGTCGCGCCTCCACCTCGGCAGCGGCCACGGGCCTGTCGCGGTCTGCCTCTGGTCATGCCGCTGACTTTCTCTCCGGGCTCGCCGCCGAACGCGAGGCGGGCGAGGTGGAAATGGGCTTCCAGATGGCCCGCTACGACACGCTCCGCGCCACCGAACTCGCAGGCGGCGTAGATACCGACCGCGAGTTGCAACACCTTCTGATCGTCGAACAGGCCTACGCTGCCAACGCCAAGGTCATCCAGACGATTGACGATTTGATCCAACGGATCATGGCCATCTGAAAGGGCTGACCTAATGCTAACACAACTCGGCCACGGCGATCTCGCCCGCCTGTTCCAGATGAACCGCTCCAATCATGACGTGAAGTCGGAGATGAACCGCCTGTCGCAAGAGCTTTCATCCGGGCGCAAATCCAGCATTGCCGAGGCGGTGGGTGGCGATTTTGCCCCGATCACGAGCATCGAGATGACCCTCTCGCGCAACGCCGCGTTTCAGACCGCAAGCACCGAGGCTGCCAACTTCGCGTCGGTGATGCAGCACGCCTTTCAGACGATCTCTTCTTTCGGGGCGGAATCTGCCTCCAATCTGCTGAACGCCAGTCAGGCGGCCCAGCCGGAACTGATTGGCGCCGCCGCGGCCGACACTGCTGCCCGGCTACAGCCCGTGCTGGCCGCGCTGAACACCGAGTTTGGCGGGCGTAGCGTTTTTGCGGGGGAAGACGTGAGCGGCCCAGCCGTGGCCGACGCCCCGACCCTCATGGCCGGACTCTCCGCTGCGACAGCGGGCGCCACGGATGTGGCCAGCCTCATGGCCGCCGTCGACGCGTGGTTCGACCCTGGCGGAGACTTTGAAACGACGGTTTATCTTGGCTCCACTACGCCACTGGACCCGGTGGATATTGGCCAAGACGTTTCTGCAGACCTTGGCCTCACCGCGTTTGACAGCGAGTTGCGCGACACGCTGAAAGGCATCGCCCTTGCCGGCCTCATCGCTGATGGGGCCCTCGCGGGCGATACGGCGGCTCGCGCCGAGTTGATGCAACGTGCGGGTGAAACCCTGATCGAGGGTGAGTCCGGCCTGACACAGCTTCAGGCGCGTCTCGGAACAGTTGAAGAGCTGATTGAGGAGGCCGATGCCGCCCGCACCGCCGAGAGTTCCGCCCTGACAATGACCCGCGCCAGCCTGCTCGAGGTCGACCCCTATGAAACCGCCTCGCGCCTGCAGCAAGTCCAGACGCAGCTTGAAACGATCTACGCGATGACTGCCAGAATGCAGTCCCTAAGCCTGGTGAATTACCTCTGATGTTTCGCAAAATCCTCGCCTGCCTCCTTGCGCTCAGCCTGATTGGCGTGGCTCAAGCCACCCCCGTGCGCATCAAGGATCTCGTCGAATTTGACGGGGTTCGCGGCAACGACCTTGTGGGCTACGGCCTCGTGGTTGGCCTCAACGGCTCAGGTGACGGGTTGCGCAACGCGCCCTTTACCGAGGAAATCATGCAGAACATGCTGGAGCGGCTTGGCGTGAATGTCACCGGAGAGCAGTTTCGGCCCAAGAATGTGGCCGCTGTATTCGTAACCGCCACCCTGCCGCCCTTTGCGCGGGCCGGCAGCCAGATTGATGTAACGGTCTCAGCGATTGGCGATGCCAAGAGCCTGCTCGGTGGCACTCTGGTGATGACGCCGCTCACCGCCGCCGACGGCCAGATTTACGCCGTTGCACAAGGAACCATTATTGCCGGCGGGGCCTCGGCGGAGGGAGATGGTGCGACCGTCACACAAGGCGTACCAACTGCCGGCACCGTGCCCTCTGGCGCGAGAGTTGAGCGGGAAGTGCCCTTCGACTTCACCCAGCTCCGAACCATGCGGCTGGCTCTGCGCACGCAAGACTTCACCACCGCCAGCCGCATCGAGGCCGCGATCAACGGCAGCTTTGGGCGCCCGATCGCGCGGATGCTTGATGCGGGCACCGTGCAGGTGGAGCTTGGCGGTACAGGCATGCGCTCCCCTGCTCATGTGGTCAGTCGGATTGAGAACATCGCCGTCGAACCGCAGCGCCGTGCCATGGTGGTCGTCGATCAGCGCTCCGGCACCATCGTCATGGGCGAAGACGTGCGTATAAGCCGCGTCGCCGTGAGCCAAGGCAACCTCACGATCCGGATCGAGGAGAAGCCGATTGCCGTGCAGCCCAACCCCTTTGCCCCGGGTGAAACCGTTGTGCTGCCCAATACGACCGCAGAGATTGATGAAGAACCGGGCATCGGCCTGGCTGAGGTGGCGGCCGGCACCTCGCTCTCTGAAGTGGTCGCGGGCCTGAATGCTCTCGGCGTCTCACCGCGCGACATGATCGACATCCTGAAGAGCATCAAGGCCGCTGGCGCCCTGCATGCAGACTTCATTGTTAGGTGACGCAGTGCAACGTTGCCACCGTAGCAATGAGGTGGGATGGCTCCTAACGAAGCCGTGGTTTGGGTGCTTGGAAAAAGCCAGTTGAGGCGTTGGCGTCGACCCAAGATCTCAAGAATTAAAGCGAGTTCCGGCCGGTCGAACAGAGCGGACCAAGCGGTTGGCGAAGCCCCCGTGCCAGCCTGTTAGAAATAGCTCCTGACGAGCGCCCCGGCAATCAGCGCCCAGCCATCAGCTACTACGAAGAAGGCCAACTTGAAGGGCAAAGAAACGATTGCGGGGGGCACCATCATCATCCCCATCGACATTAGAACCGCAGCCACGACGAGGTCGATAATGAGGAACGGCAGGAAGATGAGGAACCCGATCTGAAAGGCCCGTTCGACTTCGCTCAACAGGAAAGAAGGCACCAGCAGCGAAAGTGGTGCCTCTAACGGCGTGGTTGTGGCTGCCACGCCAGCACGCAATTCGTTCAAGGTGCCGAAGGTCTCGGGATCCACCCGTGCCGCCATGAAAACGCGGAAGGGTGCCATGGTGTTGGTGAAGGCCTGTTCCACAGCGATCTGCTCATCGAGCAGCGGCTGAACACCGGTGGTCCAAGCCTCTTGCAACACCGGATCCATGATGAAGTAGGTCAGGAAGAGCGCCAGAGAGACTATCAGCATATTGGGAGGCGATTGCTGAAGGCCGATCGCCTGCCGGAGGATTGAGAGCACCGTGACGATGAACGGGAAGCAGGTGATCATCACCGCGATGCCCGGCACGAGGCTCAGGATCGTGATCAGCGCAAAGAGACTGATCGTCTGGTTTGTTAGCGCCCCCGATCCCTCGCCCAGATCGACGGAAATATCCTGCGCGGCCAGCGGCCCCGCCATGAGCAATAGCGCCAGTGCCAGACGCGCCGCGCCATACATCGCCGTCAAATGCCGCCTTTGAGATCTGCCACTTCGGTCAACCGCACGGCCAGTTGGCCGGGCTGGCCCTCTTCGGCCTCGGTCAACTCGCCTCGGGCAATCAGCTTGTCTCCGACATAAAGTTCCACCGGGTCTTCCACCCGGCGGTCGAGCGGCAGCACGGCATCCGGCCCCAACCTCAACAGATCGGACACCCGCGGCCGGGCCTTGCCGACGGCCACGGTGATCTCGACCGGCACCTGCGTGAACGGGTTCTCCTTGCCCTTCATTTCCTCTGACATGCGTCATCCTTCCCGGGTCGCCTGACCCTCAAAATACCCTTCCACCACCTCGGCAATGCCCGCGAGCACTGCATCGAGATCGATGATTTCTTCGGCGCTGGCGAAGCGAAGAACCGCCTGCCCCTCCGCGAGGCTCGGCTCTTCGGCCAGCCGGACCGGAATGGGCGCCTCGCCCTGGAGCAGCGGCTCCAGGCGGGCGCGGTTTTCCGGCGCGACGGTGATTTCGACAGAGACTTCGCTTCGGGCTTTCACCGCCGCATCGATGCGCTCCAGAATCACCGGCCCGAGGCTGCCTCGCACAGTTGCGGGCAAAACCTTGCCCACGATTCCGGCCAACAGCCCTTCCATTTCGCCCAGCATGGCGCGGCGGGCTTCGTGATAGGTGAAGCTCATGTCGTCCAGAGCGCGGGCGAGATCCGCGCCGATGGCTTTTTGCTCATCGGCATGTGCGCGCGAGGCATCTTCCCAGCCTTCGCGGTAGCCCTTGTCGAAGGAGGCGAGCTGAGCCTCGGCCAGAGTGCTCTCGCCCACGGCCTTGGCGCGTGCGGCTCTCGGCGCGGAGCTGAATTCTTCAAGCTTGAGGCCGTCGCTGCTCATGCCTGCGCCTCCTCATCCTCTTCCATCCAGCTCTTGAGGATTTCGATCGTCTCGTCTTGCCGCTCTTCAATCATGTTGCGAAGCCGGGCCACCGGATCATCGCTGCCCGCACCGAAGCTGCCCATGTCACCCATGCCGGGCACGCCGGAGACATCAAAGTCGTTCACGACCGCCAGATCGGGTAATTCGATGTCGCTGTCGTCAATCTCGCCGGTCAGCGCGTCTGGCATGGGCACGTCATCCAGATTGGGGCCGGAGTCTGCCGGGGCTCCGGGCGGCAGCGACGCCACCGGGGCCTCTGGCGCGGGAAGAGCCTGCGCCGTAAGGGCTGGCTTCAGAACGAACAACCCAAGCCCCAGAGTGACCAGCGCGAGGATTGCAAGCTGGATGAGGGTCATGATGTTCAGCCCGTCAAGAAGCGAGCCACCCGCAGCCGTGCCCACCTGCGCAACGGGTTCAAACTGGAGCGACTTGATTGTGATCTGATCGCCACGCGCTTCATCGAACCCCACCGCGCTTGCGACAAGCTCGCGCAGGGCCTCCAGCTGCTCTTCGCTGCGCGCCGTCCACGTTGGGTCTCCGCTAGCGTCTTCCCCACGCAGACCGTCGACCAGAACGGCCACCGTCAATCGCTTTACCGCACCCGGGCTGCGCAGTAATTCTCTCTGCGTTTCAGAGACTTCAAAGTTCGTCCGCTCGCGTGTTGTTGTCTCTTGGCTCTGGCTCTCACCGCCATTTGCCCCGGCCTCGCCATCGGGCAGGTTAGACGCCACCGTGACCGCCGCGGGATTTGTGCCGCTCGCGGAATTGGAACGCTCTTCGGTTTCCGAGCTTACCGCAACGCGTCCATCCGGATCGAAAGTTCGCTCGATGATTTGCTCGCGGTCCGTCTGGGTTTCTACAGAGATTTCTACCACCGCATTGCCCGGCCCAACGTGCGCTTCCAGCAAACGCTGAACGTTGCGGCGCAGGCTCTCGGCGCGCTCTTCGCCCGCAGGGTCGCCAGCAGCATCATCGGCAGCCACAACCGCGCCGCTCGCGCCGTCGATGACCGAAACCCCATCGGGAGACATCTCGGCCACGGCACTGGCGATGAGAAACTTGAACGCCTTCGCTTCCGCAGGGGTGACCCGCCCGCTGGTGGCGGTGACGGCCACCGAAGCCGAGGCGGCTGTGTCACGCCCGAAGCCGTGGGACGCCGGGTTGGAAATGTGCACGCGTGCCGCACGCACCCGCGGCGAGGCAAGGATGGTGCGGGCCAGTTCGCCCTCCTTGGCGCGCCAGTAGGCCGCATCGAACATCTGGCTGGTGGTGCCGAAGCCCGACAATCCGTCAAGAATTTCATAGCCTTGCCCACCGTTCGCGGGCAGCCCTTCGCCCGCCAGGGTCATCCGCAGCTCATCGCGCCGGGCACTATCAACATAGATTGCCCCGCCGCGCACGTCGTAGGCGACGCCGCGTTGATCCAGCGATGTTACCACCTCACCAGCAGCCGAAGGCTCCAGCCCGGCGTAGAGCAGCGTCATCCCCGGTGAGGTGGCCATCCGGCTTAGCGCCAGCACGGCTGCAAACATTGCCACCGTCGCCACCAGCACGGTGAGCCGCCGCCGGGCATCGAGGCCATTCCAGGTATCCAAGAGGTTTTGCACGCGCATTCTCCGCCGTCGTTCGGGCTTCTGCCCTGCATCCCCTAAATCGCGCATTGGCCTTAACAATCGGTTAGCCACATTCGGTCTATGAACGGATTGTTCGATTTGTTCAGGAGAACCCCCGCCATGGCCGAGGAAGACGGTGCCGCAGAGGCCGGAGAAGAGGGCGAAGCCCCCAAGAAGAAGTCCAAACTGCCCCACCTTCTGGGGATGATTCTCATGCTCGCGGGCGGCGGAGGCGCATTTTTTGCCACGTTTTCGGGGATGCTCGGCGGCGGTGGCGAGGAGGCCCATGAGGAGAGCGGCGGCGAAGACCTGGCCGAGGCAGAGCCGCTGGAGCCCGTGGCCTTCGTTCCTCTCGACCCGATCATTATCGCCATGCGCACAGAGGGGCGCGCCGCCCATCTGCGGTTTCGCGCTGAGCTGGAGGTAGCCCCTGACAAGCAGGAGGAGGTGACGCTGCTGATGCCGCGCATCCTTGATGTGTTGAACACCTATCTGCGGGCTGTCGAAGTTTCGGAAATCGAACGCCCGAGCGCGCTGATGACTCTGCGGGCACAGATGCTGCGGCGCATCCAGATCGTCACGGGGGAGGGCCGGGTGCGCGACCTTCTCGTGACTGAATTCGTGGTTAATTAGGAGGGCCCGATGATCAACCTGATCGCAGATATTCTTATGGCTGCCGGGGCGCTCGGCGCCGGTGCTTATTGCCTTGTCCTCTCCCGGCGCCTGTCGCGTTTCACAGATCTTGAAACCGGGATGGGCGGTGCTGTGGCGGTGCTGTCAGTGCAGGTCGACGATCTGACGAAAGCTCTGGCGGAGGCCCGAAAGGCCTCGAGCGGGAGCGTTGGTCAGCTGACGGAACTGACGAAGCGAGCCGAGGAGTCTGCCGGGAAGCTGGAGGTGTTGCTTGCCTCTCTGCATGACCTGCCGGAACCGGACACCTCCGCCCCCCGGCCCACAGTCAAACGGCGCAGACGCACGCTGCGCGGTGAGGAACAGGAGGCCGCCTGATGGCGAAACCGGCAAAATCGCGCGGCAGGGCGCGACGGCGTTTGAGCCGCAAGCTAGGGCGCGGCGTTTTGACAACCCTCGCAGTCCTGCTGATCGGCTCGGCCGTGTTGCGCCTGGGCGGAGGCAGCGGGGCGGCGATTGCCCGGGAAGTGGCAGGCCGGATGGGCGGCGAGACGCAAGAGGCCGATCCGGTGGTTGCCGGGTGTGAACCTGCGCCGGAAATTGCCAGTCTTCTGGCGGCATTGAGCGCGCGCGAGGCAGCTGTTGAGAAACGCGAAGTTGCCGTTAGGGACGAAATGCTGGCGCTTGAGCGCGCCCGCGAAGAGATTGCGCGCGAAATGACCGCGCTGCGCGAGGCCGAGGCGCAGTTGGAAGAGACGCTGGCAATGGCCGATGGCGCCGCCGAATCCGATCTGGCGAAACTTACACGCATGTATGAGGTGATGAAGCCAAAGGAGGCCGCCGCGCTTTTTGCGGAAATGGACCCGATCTTTGCGGCCGGCTTTTTGGGGCGGATGCAACCCGAGCGCGCCGCCGCCGTGCTGGCCGGAATGGACCCAAAGGCAGCCTATACGCTTTCGCTGATCCTTGCGGGGCGGAATGGGGCCGTGCCCACCGAATAACCGTCTGACCCTCAGAGAAAATTAACTGCGGGATGCGAAAAGAGCCAAGGGCCGTGTCCCGAGACGAAGAGCAAGGGCGAGCAGAACATGATCGGTATTGTCGGTATCATCATCATCTTCGTGATGGTCTTTGGCGGCTATCTCGCAGCCGGCGGCAAGATGGGAATCATCCTCAAGTCGCTGCCGTTCGAGATGACAATGATCGGCGGCGCAGCTGTTGGGGCCTTCGTGCTGGGCAATGACATGGCTTCGATCAAGCACACGCTGAAAGACATCAAGAAGGTGTTCAAGGGCCCGCATTGGGGCCACCACGACTACCAAGACCTGCTCTGCCTGCTGTTTGAGCTGATCCGGCTCGCGCGGCAAAACCCTGTTGGACTCGAAGAGCATATCGAGAATCCGGCGGAAAGCTCGATTATATCTCGCTATCCCAAGATCCTCGCCGACAAGGAGGCCATCGAGCTGATCTGCGACACGCTGCGCTCTGCTTCGATGAACTACGACGACCCGAACCAGGTTGAGGAGGTGCTGGAAAAGCGGATGAACGCGCATCTGCACCACCAGATGCACTCCAGCCACGCCATGCAGACGATGGCTGATGGCCTGCCCGCGCTGGGAATCGTCGCCGCGGTGTTGGGTGTGATCAAGACCATGGGTTCTATCGACCAGCCGCCGGAAATCCTTGGCAAGCTCATCGGCGGGGCTTTGGTAGGCACATTTTTGGGCGTGTTCCTCGCCTATGGCATCGTCGGCCCTTTCGCGACCAAGATGAAGGCGGTGATCGAGGAAGACGGGCATTTTTACCAGCTTATCCGCGAAGTTCTGGTGGCCAACCTGCATCAACACGCCACCAATATTTGCATAGAAGTCGGCCGCCAAAACACGCCCGGCCACTGCCGCCCGAGCTTTTCCGACCTGGAGGAGGCGCTAAAGAACCTGAAGTCGGAGGCGGCATGAAGGCCAGCCTCTTGCACATAGTCGCCTGCGCATTGGCGCTCGCATTTGGCGCGGGGGGCACACTCCATGCGGAGACCGTTCGCGTGCTGACCGGAGAGCATGATGGCTTCACGCGCATTGCACTGGCCTTGGCACGCGGATCGGACTGGAAAGCTGGCCGCATCGAAGATGGCTTCGGGCTGGAGCTTGCCCGAACAGACATTCGCCTCGACCTGTCAGGTGCCTTCGATCTGATCCAACGCGATCGCATCCTCGACCTGTCGTTTGACGCTGAGACGCGCCGGCTCAGCATCCAATCTCAGTGCGACTGCCACGCTCAAGCTTTTCAAATCGGCAACCGGGTTGTGGTGATCGACATTGCCGATGGCCCCGCGCCAGATGGTCACCCGTTCGACGCGCCACTCGTTTTGCCGGAGCCTGCGCCGCCTGTTGCCTCTGAGCCTGAACCAGTGGCCAATCCCCGGCAACACCCCACCGAAGTGGCCGCTGAGGCCCTCCCACCTTTACTGTCGGACGAATTGCGCCGCCGTTATGACCGCCAGGTCACCCTCCCCGCGGTAGAGCCGCCCCCTGCCCCGCCAAAACGCGAGGCCGCAGAGCGCGAAACGCCCAAGGCGCGTGACGCTTTCGCAGAGGCGGAGCAACGGCGACGCATTACGAAGATTGAGGCAGAGCTGCTCAAGCAACTCGCCCGCGCCGGGTCTCAAGGGATGGTCAAGCCAAACCCTGAGTATGGGGGAGCCGATGGCGGCGTATCTCAACCCGACGCGGGCTCGCCGCCGAGCAACCACCCCGGCGAGAATGTCGACGCAATCACCGGCGTCGATCGCGCCGCGCCCGATGCGCCCGCCCCGCAGGATGATTCTCGTCAGGCCTGCCTGCCGCCTGTCGCCTTCGATTTCCTTGTCGCGGAACCCGAGGCAGAACCGCACGAGATGATCTCCAATGCACGACAAGCGCTGCTGAAGGAGTTTGACTCACCCAACGCGGTTGCCGCCGGGGCACTGGTGCGCTCTTATCTCTATCTCGGATTCGGCGCCGAGGCCCGGCAGGTTGTTGACGCGTTTCTGGCCGAAACGCCGCAGGCCCCGCTTTACCTCGCCCTCGCCGCCGCGCTCGACAATACCCCCGAGACAGCCGGGCAGGGCCTTATCGGACAGGCCGGGTGCCCCGGTGCGGCGAGCTTTTGGGCCATGCTGGTTGGCCCGGTCCCAGCGGCCCTGAGCGAAGAAACCCGCCGTGCGGTTGTGGCCACTGCCTCGGACCTTCCTGTTCATCTGCGCCGATGGGTCGTACCCCGCCTCGCCCAGCGCCTATTGGCCCGCGGTCATGAAGAGCTTGCCGCCGCCTTGCGAGACTCGCTGTTACGCGTCGAGGGGGAGCACGGCACGGGATACCAGATGCTGCAAGCCGCATTGGCCGAGCGGGGCGATATTGGCGCTGGCGGAGACGGGCCGCTATCGGAAGGCAGCCGCCGAACGGCTGAAGCCCTGCTGACCGAGGTCGCCGAAAGCAATCAATCCGAAGCCCCGGAGGCTCTTGTCGAGCTCATCCGTCTGGCGAATGAACAGGGCCGTGTCCTCCCGCCAGACCGCATAGATCTGGCGGAGGCCCTGATCTTCGAGCATCGCGACACACCGCTGGCCCGGACCCTGCTGATTTCGCTCGCCCCGCAATTTGCCCGCGACGGCGAGTTCGCTAAGGCCCTATCGACACTGGACCAAGCCGCCAGCATGCCTTCCGACGCGGATCCAGACCCATTGCCCGAAGCTCTCGATACCACCGCTGCCCTTTTGGCAGAGACGGCCTCTGACGAGGTGTTCTTGCGCATTTTGTTCGACCCGGCGCGTGCCAGCCTTGGCGTTGACGTTACCGAGCCAACCGGATTCGCCTTAGCCAACCGGCTCCTCGCATTGGGATTTCCCGAGCAGGCCCTAGCACAGTCCGAAAGCTTGCCCCCGGAACCAGATTACCGCCTGATGCGGGTGCGCGCGCTCATGGCCCTTGGACGGGATGAGCGCGCGCTCGCGTCTCTCGCTGGGCTTCAGGGAACCGAAAGCGATGCCCTGCGCGGCGAACTCCTTGCCCGATTGGGCGAACACGACCGCGCCCATACGATGAGCAGAATTGCCGGGGACGAGGAGGCCGCGCGGCGTGCCGCATGGGCCAGTGGCAATGTGGATGCCATCCGCGAATCAGGCACTGAGACCGAGGCCGGTTTCACCGAAGCAACACGTCCCGAAAATGCGCCGCAAGCTCCAGGCCAACCAACCCTTGCGGGCGCTAAGGAACTCTTGGATGAGATCCGACAACGCCGCGCCTCCATTGAAACTCTGCTACATGAAAAGTCCTCTGCCACGGGTGAAACGGCTGTGGATGAAGTTTCAGCGGATCAGGCCTCCGGAACGTGACGCTGGAAACCAAATAGTAACCGCGCTGCCCTAACCTGCGGATACCTTGGATTAGCCAGAACTGCGATCTGCAATGACCTCCTATATCCCGCCAGAAGGCGGCCCGAGCGTTCCTCCGCGCGGGCTCGCAACACCTGCACCCAAACGGCCGCTCTTTGAGCGTCGTGCCCGCCGAATTTTCGTGCTGCTTGCGGCACTCGCACTGGCCTTGCTCACGCTGCCGGCCCTTGCAAACCCGTCTCGCCCGGAGTTGTGCGAAGCTGCCGCGCGTGAGGCGTCGATCAAGACCGGCGTGCCACTCTCGGTTCTTCGCGCCATTATGCTCACGGTCAGCGGGCGAAAGGGCGAAGAAGGGCTGGTTCCCTGGCCTTGGACGGTGGGCGCAAAGGGACAGCGTGTTTGGTTTGAAACCGCCGACGACGCCCGCGCCTTCGCCTATCAGCAGCTGAAAGCCGGAAAGGCGGCACTCGGACTGGGGTGCTTTCAGGTCGACTACGCCAAATATGGCGCAGAGTTTGCTTCGCTAGAAGATATGCTCACGCCCCGAATCAATGCCGAATTCGCCGCCTCCCTGCTGGTGTCACTCCAAGCGCAAACCGGCGGCTGGGGGGCTGCAGCGGCGGCGTTTCGAGCTCTTGAGCCTGCTGAGGCAGAAACCTGGCTGGCCACGTTTTATCGCCACCGCGACAGGCTGCGCCATGAGGATGGCCAGACCATGGCCGACCTTGCCGGACAGGGCGAACCGGAAGGGCCACGGCTCAACACTTACCCGCTTCTGGTCGATACCGGTGCGGAACAGGTGATGGGTTCGCTCGTTCCGGTTGGCCCTTCCGGACCCGGGGCCAGCCTGTTTCCGCCTGCCGAGGGCCTCTGACCCATGGCGCTCGGCAAGGGCGAACTCTTCAAACCGACGATCGTGTTGGCGCTCGCATTGATGGGCGTCATCACGATGATGATTCTGCCGATGCCATCCTGGGTGCTGGATGTTGGCCTCGCCGGGAGCTTCGCCCTCGCCATCTTGATCTTTACTGTCACGCTCTTCATCGAGCGACCGCTCGACTTTTCGTCCTTTCCGACAATCCTGCTGGCCTCGCTCATGCTGCGCCTCTCGCTCAACGTCAGTTCGACCAAGCTGATCATCGGTGAGGGCCATACCGGCACAAGGGCCGCAGGCACCGTGATTGAAGGGTTCGCCATGTTCGTCATGGGGGGCTCGGTCTTCCTCGGTCTGGTCGTCTTCGGGGTTTTGATGATCGTGAACTTCATGGTCATCACCAAGGGTGCGGCGCGGATGGCCGAAGTGGGCGCGCGTTTTGCGCTCGACGGGATGCCGGGCAAGCAGCTGGCCATCGATTCCGACATGTCGGCCGGGGCCATCGACCACGCCGAAGCCAAGGCCCGGCGCGAGCTGGAACAGGCCGAAACCACCTTCTTCGGCTCGCTCGACGGGGCCTCAAAGTTTGTGAAGGGCGATGCGGTCGCCGGGTTGCTGATTACCCTGCTGAACCTGGTGATGGGCCTCGTCATGGGCACCGTGATTCATGGCCTCGCCATAGGCGAAGCCTTTGAAACCTATGCCATCCTCACCGTTGGCGACGGCCTCGTTACCCAAATCCCAGCGGTCATCATCTCTATCGCCTCGGCCCTGCTGCTCGCCCGCGGTGGCGAAAAAGGGGCCACGGATCTGGCATTGGTTGGCCAGTTGGGGAAACACCCAACTGCCATTGCCACCGTGGCCATTTTGATGGCGCTCTTCGGGCTCGTCCCCGGCCTGCCGATCCTGCCGTTTTTTGCCGGAGCCGCCACCCTCGGCCTTTTTGCCTGGCGCCGCCAGAAGGTGCTGAAGGCCGAAGCGCTCGCCGCCGCCAAACCGGAACCGGAGGCCACTGCGCCCGCCCGAAAAAGCATTGGGGATATGCTTGATCTGGATGACATCCACGTCGAGTTTTCGCCCGATCTCGTCGCCATGGTCCTTGACCCGGCCACCGGGCTGGATGCGCGGATCGAAAACATGCGCGCCCACGTCGCCTCGTCTTACGGGCTGATCCTTCCCGAGATCCGCCTGACAGATAACGCCGCCCTGCGGCCAGACACCTATGCGATCCGCATCCACGGGGTGACGCAGGCCACCAATGTGCTTCACCCCGACAGGGTGCTGGCGCTGACGGGCGATACACCTGAACTGCGGCCCCCGGGAGAAGACTGCAACGAGCCGGTTTATGGCGCGCCGGCCCGCTGGATTTCGGAGAACGACCGGGAGGATGCGGCGCTGCAGGGCTCTACCGTTGTCACCGCCGCCGAGGTGTTGGCCACGCATTTGCTAGAGGTGCTGAAGCGCAACTTCGCCCGCCTGCTCACCATGAAGGCGCTGCGCCGCCTACTGGAAGAGCTTTCCAACCTGTCGGACCCGGAACGCGCCGAGGCCAATCGGCGGCTGATCGACGAGTTGGTGCCAGATAAGGTGCCGATCGACCTGCTGTTGGCCGTAATGCGGCTGTTGCTCGATGAGCAGGTTTCTGTTCGCAATCTGCCGCTGATCCTTGAAGCCATTTCCGAGGCCCGTGGCACCTATTCCGCCCCCGAAGCGATTTGCGAACATGTGCGTCAGCGGCTCGGCTTTCAGCTTGTGTCAGAACTACGCCGTGAAGACGGCACCCTACCGCTGTTGCAGCTTGCGCCCGAGTGGGAGGAGAAATTTCTGGCGCATCAAGTTGATGGCGGCAATGGCACCGAGGATATTGCCCTGCCTCCAGAGGCTTTTTCGAAGCTCGCGGGTGGCGTGGCCGAAAAACTGTCGACGGCGGCCGAAAGCGGCATATCACCTGCGCTCGTTACCACCTCCCGGCGCCGTCGCTTTTTGAAGACCGTTCTGACGGCGAAGGGCATTGGCGCGCCGGTCCTCTCCTTTGAGGAAATCGGGATGGATGCCCGCCCTGCCCTGCTCGGCGTGATCGCGGCATGAGCCCGGCGGCATGATCGAGACCCTCGCTCAACTTCTCGGCTTCTCGCAGGCCGCGATGGTTACCGGCTTCACGGTGTTCTTGCGCGTCGGGGCGGCGATGATGATGATCCCGGCTTTCGGGGAAGCGGGCGTGCCCGCGCGCATCCGCCTCGCCGCCGCGCTGGCCTTCACCGCTATCGTTGCGCCAATGGTCGATGTGCCGCCCGCGTCTTCGCTCACCGACATCGCACTCTCGCTCACCCTCGTCAGCGAAACCGTCATCGGGTTGGTCTTCGGCTTTGGATTGCGGCTCTTCATCTATGCATTGCAGGTCGCGGGCTCGATGGCGGCGCAATCCACGTCGCTGGCTCAGATTTTCGGGGCCTCCAAAGATGTCGACCCGCAGCCTGCCATCGGTCACCTTTTGGTAGTGTCGGGCCTCGCGCTTGCGGCCATGTCGGGGCTGCACGTTCAGGTCGCGCTTGGCTTCGTGCAAAGCTACGATGTGCTGCCGGTGGGAGCCGTTCTGGGCGCGGGCGAGGCGATGGAATGGGGCGTTGCACGCATCTCCGCCTCTTTCGGCATGGCCTTTTCGCTGGCCGCCCCCTTCATCATTGCCGCGTTGATTTACAACATCGCATTGGGCGTAATTAACCGCGCCATGCCCCAGCTTATGGTGGCTTTTGTCGGCGCGCCCGCGATCACCGCGGGCGGCCTCATCCTGCTGTTCTTCTCGGCGCCTTACCTGCTGTCACTCTGGTTGGAGGCCTTGCAGCGCTACCTCGCCACGCCGCTTGGGGGCTAGGCGATGGCGGGCCAGAGCGATGAGGGCGAAAAGCAGCACGAGCCAACCCAGAAGCGGCTGGACGATGCCCGCAAGAAGGGCGAGGTGCCGCGCTCGACCGATGTTACCACGGCCACCGCCTATAGCGGGCTTCTGCTGGCAGCAATCACCGCCGGGGCGACCAGCGTGGACTCACTCGGCAGCACCGGCATTCAGCTTTTGGCACAGGCCGACAGGCTTGCGCCGCTGATGACCGGCCCAGGCTTCGCCACCCTCTCAGGTGGGTTGATCGCCAAGGTCGCCACCGCCATTTCGCCGTGGTTCGTGATCCCTGCGGTGGCTTGCATACTCTCGCTCATCGCGCAGCGGGCCATCACCTTTGCGCCGGAAAAATTGCAGTTCAAGCTGAACCGAATTTCGCCCCTATCGAACGCCAAGAACAAGTTTGGTCGTGGCGGGCTGTTCGAGTTTTTCAAGAGTTTCGTCAAGCTGACGATCATTTCGGTTGTGCTCTTCGCCTACCTCAACCGCCGCGTGCCCGACATACTCGCCGCCGCCGCGCTGGAACCGAGACAGGTTGGCGCGCTTTTGGGGCGGCTTTGCCTCGATTTCCTGCTCATCGTCACCGCGATCATGGCGGCCATCGCCACGGTGGATTTCATGTGGCAGCGCGCCGAGCACCTGCGGAAAAACCGGATGAGCCATCAGGAGCTGAAGGATGAGCACAAGGACAGCGAGGGCGACCCGCACATCCGCCAGCAACGGCGACAGAAGGCGATTGAGATCGCATCGGCGCAGATGATGGGTGAAGTGCCCAAGGCCGATGTCGTCATCGTCAACCCGCAGCACTATGCCGTGGCGCTCAAGTGGAACCGGCTGGCGCCCGGTGCGCCGGTGTGCGTTGCGAAGGGTGTGGATGAGGTGGCGGCCCGTATCCGCGAGACGGCGCAGCAGGCCGGTGTGCCGATTCACCGCGACCCGCCCACCGCGCGAGCGCTTCATGCTACGGTGCAGATTGGTGACGAAATCCAATCTGATCACTACGCCCCCGTGGCCGCCGCCATCCGGTTTGCCGAGGCCATGCGCCAGAAGGCAAAGGTCAGCTATACCCGGCGGGCGGGCCAGTGAGGCAAAGCCGATGAGTATGCTGCGATGGGGCTGAAACGACAGCAGATGAAGGCGCTCTCTGGCTTGATGGAAGCGCGCTTCATGGCCGGTCAGGGAACGCTCAAGCAGCGGCTTGCCGAGGAAGCCCGCATCGCCGCTTCCATCGCAGAGATAGAAGAAGCGCGCCGCCAAGCGATGGCAGATGCCACGGACCCGATCCACTTCAGCCCGTCGCATGCACGGGCCACCAATGTTTGGCTGCGCTGGACGGAGGCCCGCAAGGCCGTACTCAACCGAGACCTCGCCCGGGCACGTGCCGCCTCGGCCTCGGCCCGCAAGGCTCTGGCGCGGTCCTTCGGGCAGATGCAAGCCAGCCGAGACCTTGCCAGAAAGCTCTGAGCTTCAGTCCAGCCTCTTTTCCATGAAGATCGAAGAGGCGGCATCGGGGTAGTCGCCAAAGGGGCCGCAGTCGGTGAAGCCGGAGGCGCGGTATACGCGGTGGGCGGCATGCAGGCGGTTGCCGGTTTCCAGCCGGAGCCAGCCGAGCCCCCGTGCCCGCGCCTCGGCCTCGACGGCTGCAAGCACCCGGCCCGCCACACCCCGGCCCCTGGCGGCTTCATCGGTGAACATGGATTTCACCTCACCATACCCGCCCTTCACCGCCAGCGCCCCGGTGCCCACCACTTGGCCCTCCAGCAGCGCAGTGAAAAACACGATGTCCGGACCAGCCAGCGCGTCGATATCCAGAAAGAAATTGTCTTCGGGCGGGAACAGGCTCTTCATCAGGGCATGGCTCTGGTTCAAGAGCGCGGTTGCCTCGGGGTGGTGGGGGCTGCCAATGGTCACGTCGATCTTGCTCATCCCGCCATCCTCCCCGACGCTTCCCTGCAGTCAAGCGCTCCATATCTTGTGGATAACCCACAGATCGCTCCCACATGCTGATTGACAGACGTGTCTCACACCCCAAACATGGGCCAGCCCCGGGGAATCGCCCCGCCGGGGCACGGGGACAGAGAGGGGCGCAGGTAAGGGGCAGCGAGCAGCGTGCGTTTCACACGGCTCAGACTGAACGGCTTCAAGAGCTTCGTCGACCCGACCGATCTGGTCATCGCCGACGGGCTGACCGGCGTTGTCGGGCCGAACGGCTGCGGCAAGTCCAACCTGCTGGAGGCGCTGCGCTGGGTCATGGGCGAGAACCGGCCCACCGCCATGCGCGGCGGCGGCATGGAAGATGTGATCTTTGCCGGGGCCGCCTCTCGGCCGGCGCGCAACTTTGCCGAGGTCTCGATCCATATCGACAACAGCGAGCGGCTCGCACCCGCCGGGTTTAACGATCAGGATGTGCTTGAAGTCGTTCGCCGCATCACCCGAGATGCCGGCTCTGCCTATAAGGCCAACACCAAGGACGTGCGGGCCCGTGATATTCAGATGCTCTTTGCCGATGCCTCGACAGGCTCGCACAGCCCGGCGCTGGTGCGTCAGGGGCAGATCTCGGAGCTGATTAACGCCAAGCCGAAAGCGCGGCGGCGGATCCTTGAAGAGGCGGCCGGGATTTCGGGTCTGTACCAACGCCGCCATGAGGCTGAGCTGAAGCTGAACGGCGCTGAGCAAAACTTGGCCCGCGTCGATGACGTGATTGAACAGCTCGCCGCCCAGCTCGCGCAACTCGCCCGCCAGGCCCGGCAGGCCGCGCGATATCGGGAGATCGGCACCGAGCTGCGGCAGGTTGAGGGGCTGTTGCTGTATCGCCGCTGGAAAGAGGCCGACGAGGCCGTTGCTGCGGCGGGTCATGCTCACCGAGAGACTGTCGCTGCCGCAGGGGCCGCCGAGCGCGCCGTGCTAAACGCCGAGAAGCGCCGGAGCGAAACGGATGCCGCCTTGCCCGCACTGCGCGAAGAAGAGGCGATTGCGGCGGCGGTTGTGCAACGGTTGCAGGTTGAGCGGGGTGGCTTGCGTGAGGAGGCCGCGCGGGCCGAGGCGACCATCGACACGCTGAAGAACCGCCTCGCCCAACTCACCCGCGACATGGAGCGCGAAGAAGGGCTGAACCGCGATGCGGGCGAGACCGTGGAGCGGCTGGGCTGGGAGGAAGCCGAGCTGCAGAAGGCGGGCGAAGGCCACGAGGAGAAGCTTGAGGACGCCACCGAGGCGGCCCGCAAGGCGGCGGCCGTTCTGTCGGAGATCGAGGAGCGGCTAGCCGAGCAGACTGAAGATGTCGCCCGGCTCGCGGCCCGCCATCAATCCGCGCAACGGATGCAGGCCGATGCCCGCAGTGCGACCGACCGGAACGAGGCGGAGGCCGCGAAGGCACGCAGTCAGGCCGATGAGGCGCGCAGCCGGAAGGCCAGCGCCGAAGAGGCCATGCGCGCCGCGCAAGCGGCCAGCGCCGCGGCCACCGCGCGTGCGGAGGAGGCCGAGAAGGCGCTGGAGGCCGCTGACACCGCCCGCGCCGAGATTGCCGGGCGCGAGGCAGAGGCCCGCGCCGCCGCCTCTGCCGCCGAGGGTGAGACCAAGACGCTCAGCGCCGAAATGCACGCGCTCGCCCGTCTGGTTGATCGCGAAGGGAGCGAAGGCGGGCAGGTGCTCGATATGCTCTCGGTCGACAAAGGCTACGAGAAGGCCCTTGGCGCGGCACTTGCCGACGATCTGCGCGCGCCTGCCGTTGCCGCCGATGCCCCCTCTGGCTGGGCCGCCCTGCCCGACTACCCCGCGCCGCAGGGCCTGCCCGGCGGGCTGCATCCGCTGGCCGATTACATGCATGTGCCCGATGTGTTGCGCCGCCGCATGGGCGAGGTCGGGCTGGTCGCCACCCCCGAGGAAGGCTCTGCGCGGCAGGCCGAGCTGAAACCGGGCCAGCGGCTGGTGTCGCGGGAGGGAGATTTGTGGCGCTGGGACGGGTTCCGTGCTGCTGCCGAAGATGCCCCCTCCGCTGCTGCGCTGCGGCTTGAGCAGATCAACCGGCTCGAAGAGCTCAAGCTTGATCTCAACGAGGCCGAAGCCCGTGCCGATGGGGCCCGCAAAGCCCACAAGGCGCTTTCTGAAGAGCTGGCTCGCATTACCGAAGCCGACCACGCTGCCCGTCAGGCCCGCCGCGAGGCGGATTCCGCCGTTGCCGATGCCTCCCGTGCGCTTTCTCGCGCTGAGAGTGATGCCGCGATGGCTGGCACCCGCGCCGAGGCCTCCGAGATGGCCGTGAAGCGGCACGAGGACGAGGCCACGGCGGCCCGCGCTCGGCTGGCGGAAGCCGAAGCTGCACTGGCGCAGCTGGGAGATTTGGAGGAGGCCAGGGGCAATGTCGAGGCGGCCAAGAGCCTCGTCGAGAACGCCCGTCAGGATATGCTCTCGCGCCGCGCCGTGCAGGACGAGGTTCGGCGTATGGGCGAGGCCCGGGTGCGTCGCCTGCAGGAGATCGCCCGCGAGGTTGGCAATTGGCGCGAGCGACTTGCCAATGCCGAGACCCGCTCGAGCGAGTTGGGTGAACGCAAGCAGGCGACGGAAACCGAGCTGGAGGCCGCCGAAGCTGCCCCGGAAGACATCGAGGCGCGCGAAACCAAGCTGCAAGACGCTCTGGAAAAGGCGGAGGAGCGCCGCCGTGCCGCCGCTGACGCGCTAGCTGAGGGCGAGGCTGCATGGCGCGAGGCGCAGGCCGGGGAACGTGAGGCGACAAAGATCGCCGGTGAGCTACGCGAAGGCCGCGCCGCCGCTCAGGCCCGGATGGAGGCCGCGCAGGAAGCCCGCAAGCTGGCGGAAGAGCGCATCCACGAAGAGCTGGAATGTGCGCCCGCTGAGCTGCTTGAGAACCTCAAGGCTGACCCCGAGAAGATGCCCGGCGTCGACGCGCTGGAAAACGACCTTTCTCGCCTGCGTCGCCAGCGCGATGCACTTGGCGCGGTGAACCTGCGCGCCGAGGAAGATGCGAAGGAAGTGCAGACCGAGCATGACGAGTTGGTCAAGGAGAAGGCAGATCTGGAAGAGGCCATTCGCGCCCTGCGCAATGGCATTGCCGGGCTGAACAAGGAGGGCCGCGAGCGCCTGCTGACCGCCTTCGAGCAGGTCAACTCCAACTTCTCGCTCCTGTTCAAGCACCTCTTCGGCGGCGGTGAGGCCTCGCTGGAGCTTGTGGAGTCGGACGACCCTCTGGAAGCGGGCCTCGAGATCATGTGTATGCCGCCGGGCAAGAAGCTCTCCACGCTCTCGCTGCTTTCCGGCGGCGAACAAACGCTGACCGCGCTGGCACTTATCTTCGCGGTCTTCCTCGCCAACCCTGCGCCGATCTGTGTGCTGGACGAGGTGGATGCGCCACTGGACGATGCCAACGTCACCCGCTTCTGCGACCTGCTCGACGAAATGACGCGGCGCACTGACACACGCTTCCTTATCATCACCCACCACGCGGTGACGATGAGCCGGATGGACAGGCTCTTTGGCGTCACCATGCAGGAGCAGGGCGTCAGCCAGCTGGTCTCGGTTGACCTCAAGAAGGCCGAGGCGCTGGTGGCCTGATCTCGGCCTGCGCTTCAGTCCATCTCGCTCGCCAGTTCTCCGATTTTTTCTGACAGCGATGAAAGCATGTCGGAATATCTGTTCACACGGGAGCGGATATCAGCAGCGCATTCCGGCACGCCATCGAGGGTGGAGCGCAGGTCTTCGCTTTTGCGGCGGAACTGGCGGCTGAGGTCTTTCACCATGGTTTCATAGGTTTTCGGCGCGAGCTGGAAATAGTCCTGCCGCTCGCCCGCCTTGGTCACCCGCTTGATCATGAACTTGTCTTCCAGCAACCGCGTGGCGGTGCTGACGCTGCCACGGCTGATCTGAAGCTCTGTTGCGAGATCGCAGAATGCCACTGGCTCACCTTCCCAAACCAACAGCCCCATAATCCGCCCCGCGGTGCGCGGCAGGCCTTCGGTCTGAATGATTAGCCCCAGTTTTTCGATGAACTCGCTACGGGCCGTCTCAACTGTTTGTTCCATGGGTCTGATGTCTCCCGGAGGGCCTCGCTAAGGCCAGGAAAGCGGCGTCTCTTACGGGTTCAGATAAGCTAAAACGAACTTAATGTCCAGTTTTCCGGACCTCTGCGCGCTCGACCACAGCTCGCGAGAAAAATTTAATCACTGCATATCAGATGGTTAGGCGAGGCTAGATAAATTATTTTGTTTGGAATGTTTACTTTGTACTGAACGTACCACATATCCCAATCATCGCAACGCAGCAAGTTGCACCCAACGCCCCACGGGGCAGAACAAAAGAGACAGTACTATGAAAAACTACATCCTTGCCGCCCTCGCCCTGACCGTTGCCACCCCCGCTCTGGCCGCGAATGAAAACCTCGCCGCTTCCGTTGGCGTCGAGTCCAACGGCTACTCCGTCGAGCAGCTCGTGCAGCTGAAAGGCCTCGAAGGCGACACCGACGGCCGCGTCTACCTCGGCGCTTCCGCTCCGGCAAATGCCACCGCGCAGGCAATCTTCGCCGAGCAAGAAGCCGAGCAGCGCAACGGCACCTTTGGCTACGCCGGTACCCAAGCGTCCCGCTCGGTGTCCAGCCCGGTTGCGGAAAACGTGTTCAGCGTGATTGACGCCGAGTGACCGCATTCAGACGGAAGGGCTTTCTCCCGGCCCTTCCGTCTTGCTCAGAGCCCTCCCCGCGCAGACGTGCGGTGGAGGGCTTATTCATTTCTTGGGGATTTGTAGTCGCGTCGCGGTCGCGCTGGTCAGCCCGCAATGCTCTCTGCCGAAGCCATACCTTCGGCCTTCGAGGTGCCGCCGATCTTGTCGCGCACGCCCTTTTCGATGCGTTCCCCGACATCCCCGTCGATGTTGCGCCAATATTCGAAGGCCCGCACCAGCACCTTTTCACTGACGCCCGCGCTCAGGTGGCCTACGACGTTGTTCACCAACCGCTCGCGCATGTCAGCGTCCATCACCTCGCGCACCAGCGCACCGGCTTGGCTCCAATCATCATCGTCCTCGCGCAGGGTATAGGCCTCGCGCACCATGTCACCGTCGCTGTGCCACAGCCCGGCCTCCTGCACATACGGCTGCGCCGAGGGCCCGCCGTAGGAATTGGGGGCGTACACCGGATCGCTTACCGGCACCGTTCGGCCTGCGCCGTTCTTGGTGTAGCTATGCACCGGCGATTGCGGCTTGTTCACCGGGATTTCCTTGTAGTTCACCCCGAGCCGCGCACGGTGCGCATCGGCATAGGAAAAGCCACGCGCCAGCAGCATCTTGTCGGGCGAGAGGCCGATGCCGGGCACCATGTTGTTGGGCTCGAAGGCGGCTTGCTCGATCTGGGTGTGAAAATCGGTCGGATTGCGATTTAGCACCATCTTGCCCACTTCGATCAGCGGATAATCCGCATGCGGCCAGACCTTGGTGAGATCGAAGGGGTTGATCCGATAGGTCTTGGCGTCCTCATAGGGCATGATTTGCCACTTCAACGTCCAACTCGGGTGGTTGCCCTCGCGTATCTGGTTGAACAGGTCAGCGCGGTGGTAGTCGCCATCGGTGCCTGCCAGCCTGTCGGCCTCTTCCTGCGTGAGGTGCGCATTGCCGTCGCCTTGATCGGTGTGAAAGTGAAATTTCACCCAGAACTTCTCACCCTCGGCGTTCACCAGGGAGTAGGTGTGGCTTGAATAGCCGTTCATCTCACGCCAGGTGCGCGGAATGCCCCGGTCACCCATCAGGTAGGTCACCTGATGCGCGCTCTCCGGCGACAACGTCCAGAAATCCCACTGCATGTCATGGTCGCGCATATCGTTGTCTGCGCGGCGCTTCTGGCCGCGAATGAAGTGCTGGAACTTCATTGGGTCGCGGATAAAGAAGATGGGGGTGTTGTTGCCCACCATGTCGAAATTGCCCTCGTGGGTGTACATTTTCACCGCGAAGCCGCGCGGGTCACGCCATGTGTCGGGGCTGCCGCGCTCGCCGGCGACCGTGGAGAAGCGGGCGAGGATGTCAGTTTTTGCGCCGGGCTGGAAAACCTTGGCCTTGGTGTACTTTGAAACATCGGCCGTGACTTCAAAATGCCCGAAGGCACCGCCGCCCTTTGCGTGGGGCTGGCGCTCTGGGATGCGCTCGCGGTTAAAATTGGCCATCTGCTCCAGCAGGTAATGATCGTTCAGCACGATCGGGCCATCGCGGCCCACGGTCAGCGAATGCTCATCGCTCTGAACGCGAATACCGGCATCTGTGGTGGTGGGCGGGGTTGGCTTTTTATCGGACATGTCGGGCGGCCTCCGTCTGTTGAGATGTCTCAGCAAAACCGGAGCGGGGCTGGGAATGTTCCCTGCGGGCCGCGATTAACCGCTGCGGGCGAGCACACCCTTGAGCCGTTGGAATGCCTCTGATGGGCCTTTGCTCTCTTCCGCGAGGAACTTGTCGAGCGCCCCGTGGACCTTGATCGCGGCATCTATCTCCGGGTCGGACCCGGCGGTGTAGAGGCCTGATTGAATCATCAGCTCTGCGCGGTCATAGGCCCCGAGCCGCCGCCGGGCCTTGGCGATCAGCGCGTTTTCCTCCGGGCTGGCGGCCTCAGGCAGTGAGCGCGATGTGGAGCGCAGCAGATCGACGGCGGGGAAGCGCCCGCGTTCGGCAATTTCGCGTGACAGCACAACATGCCCATCCAGCACGCCGCGCAGGATGTCGGCCACTGGCTCTTCCATATCGGAGCCCGCGACGAGCACTGAGAAAATTGCGGTTATGTCACCAACGCCCTCCAGCCCCGGCCCGGCCCGTTCGGCCAATGACATGATCATATGCGCGGTGGAGGGCGGGTAGCCGCGCAGGCTTGCAGGCTCTCCGGCGGCCAGCGCCACCTCGCGGTGCGCCTCGGCAAACCGTGTCACCGAGTCGGCCAGAAACAGCACGTGGTGCCCCTCGTCACGCAGGTGCTCGGCCACTGTCATCGCTGTCCACAAGCAGCGGCGGCGGGCAATGGCGGATTGGTCGGAGGTGGCGGCCACGATCACGGAGCGCGCCATGCCCTCCGGCCCAAGCACATCCTCTATGAAGTGGCGTAGCTCGCGGCCCCGCTCACCGACCAGCGCGATCACCGCCCTATCGGCCTGAAGGCCCCGGCCCAAAGCGCCGAGGAGCGAGGATTTGCCCACGCCCGAGCCCGCAAACAACCCCAGCCGCTGGCCGCGCACGATGGGCAAGAGTGTATCGAACACGGAAAGCCCGGTGCCAAGCCGCGTGCCAAGCCGCTTGCGCTGGGTGGCAGGTGGTGCCGGTGGGCGAAGCGGGCGCAACTCGGGGCCGCGCGGCAAGGGGCGCCCATCAAGCGGATTGCCATAAGGGTCTATGACGCGACCTTGCCATGCAACGTCTGGAAAGAGCCCGTCCCCGCCCTGAAGTGTAACCTGATCGCCAAGCCGGATACCGTCAGCCGGGCCATCGGGCAGGGCCATGGCGCGTGTGCGGTCGATATGAACGATCTCGCCGCGCAACCGCCCCTCACGGGTGCCGAGCCAAACCTGATCGCCCAGCGCTGCAATTTCTGACAGGCCAGTAAGCTCCACCGCGCCGCGCCCCACTGCGCTGATGCGGCCCACAGAGGCAGAGGGTTTGAGCGCGGCGATTTCGGCGGTGAGCTGGGCGAGGGTGGCGTCAGTCATGGGATTCTCCACATTCCGCGCCGCAAGCCGGGCGCCTGAAACCCTTTCTAAAGGAATCACGGTTAAGCCTAGGTTGAAGCCCGTGGGAGAAACCCCGATGTTCGATCAGCTCGAGATCCTTAATATGGCGCGCGGCCTTGCCACGCATTCCGCCACCCGCCAGCAAGTGGTGGCGCAAAACCTCGCCCAGGCCGATACAGCCGGTTACAAGGCGCGCGATATCGCCAGCTTCGGCGCGGTGTATCAAAATGGCCCCGGGCTTGAGTTGCGGCAAACCCGCAGTGGCCATGTGGTCGGTGAGGTGCCGCCCGAGGCCCTCCGCCCCTTCATTGAACGCGGCATTGATGGCGATCCGAACGGCAATACCGTTTCGATCGAAAGCCAGATGGTGAAATCTGCCGAAGTCCAGACCCGGCATGAGATGGCGCTTTCGGTCTACCGCACCACGCTCGGCCTAATGCGCGCCACACTTGGGCGAGGGTGAGGGCGCGTCATGGGTGATTTGTTCCAGAGCTTTTCTGTCTCCGCATCGGGCATGGCTGCGCAAAGCTCGCGCCTGCGCCATGTGTCGGAGAATATCGCGAATGCCGATACTCCGGGCTACCACCGCAAGCTTACCCCGTTTCGCGAGGTGATGCAGGGCGGCCGGACGACCGGCGCGGTGGAGGCGGCCCCTGTGCGGCTTGATGATACCGAGCTGCCGGAAGTCTTCGACCCCTCGCACCCGATGGCCGGGGAAGATGGCTTTTACCTCGGCTCCAACGTCGACCTCGTGATCGAGATCGCCGACGCCCGCGAAGCCCAGCGCAGCTACGAAGCCAACCTCAAGATGTTCGACCAGGCCAGGCAGATGACCCGGAGCCTGTTGGAAATTCTGCGAAAATAGCAGTCTGAAGGAGATCCAGAATGGATATCAAACTGTCCCAAGTGGCCCGGCTCTACGAAGGAGCCAGGCCGGCCACCGCCCCGAACGAGGGCACACAGTCGGGCGGCGAAGGCTTCGCCCGTGTGGCCGAGGACTTCGCTTCCATGCTCTCGAATGCGGAGCAGGTGGCGATGGACGCGATGGTCGGCAAAGCCGATCCTCACGCCCTTGTGCAGGCATTGGCGGAAACCGAGTTGGCGGTCGAAACCGCCGTCACGGTGCGCGACAAGGTCGTGGAGGCCTATCAGGAAATCCTGCGGATGCCTGTGTGACCCATGGAGGCGGCGGGCTTTTACGACACGCTCCGAGAGGGGCTCTGGGTGGGCGTCATCATCGCCCTGCCCATCCTCACGGTGGCGCTTGTCGCGGGCGTGGCCATCGGCCTCGTCCAGGCCCTGACCTCGGTGCAGGAGATGACCCTCACCTTCGTGCCCAAGCTCGCCGCCATCCTCGCCGTCTTCTGGCTAACCATGGGTTTCATGACGGAAAGCCTCGTCAGTTTCTTTCAATCCACCCTCATTTCCCTCATCGCCGGAGGTTGAGCATATGAGCACCGGATACGTCACCCTGTCGCGCCAGTCCGGCCTGATGAACGAGATGCGCGCAGTGGCCAACAACCTCGCCAACCTTTCCACCACCGGCTTTCGTCGCGAAGGGGTGATCTTCTCCGAATGGGTTCGCGCAGCCGACGGGCCCTCGGGCTCGGTCTCGATGGGCACCGCCCGGGTGCGCAACACGGACCTGACACAGGGCACCCTGAGCCAGACAAATGGCACATTCGATTTCGCTATTGAGGGGGACGGGTTCTTCCAGATCGAAACGCCGGAGGGCCTGCGTCTTACACGGGCGGGCAGCTACACGCCGGGCCCTGCGGGCGAGTTGATGAACGGCGATGGACACTTTTTGCTCGATGCCGGTGGCGCACCTGTTTTTGCCCCACCCGGCGCACGCAACATCAGCCTCTCCGCCGATGGCACGCTTTCGGCGGACGGCGTGCCGCTGACACAGATCGGAATGGTGGAACCGGAAGATTACACCGCGATGACCCGTGAAGGCGGAACGCTCTTCAACCCCGGCGGTGCCGTGTTGCCCGCCGAGAACGCCCGCGTGCTGCAAGGTTTCATCGAAGAGAGCAACGTCGACCCGATCTTAGAGATCGCCCGGATGATCGAGGTCCAGCGCACCTATGAGTTGGGCCAGAAATTTCTGGAGAAGGAATCCGAGCGCAAGGACTCCGTCATCCAGACCCTGACCCGTTAAGGAGGCAGCAAAATGCAGGCCCTGAAGATCGCCGCCACCGGCATGAGCGCGCAACAGATGCGCGTCGATGTCATCTCCAACAACCTCGCGAATATGAGCACCACCGGCTACAACGCGCGCCGCGCCGATTTTTCCGACCTGCACTATCGCCAGCTTGCGCGGCCCGGCACGATCAACGCCAACGATGGCACAATCCTACCTACCGGGGTGCAGATCGGCCTCGGCGTACGGCCCTCGGCGGTGTCGATGAACGTTCAGCAGGGCTCGCTCGGGGCCACTGGCGGCGATCTGGATATCGCCATTGAGGGCAATGGATACTTCGAGGTTACGCTGCCCTCCGGCATCTCCGCCTACACCCGAGATGGCGCGCTAAAGCGTAGCGCGGACGGGCTTATCGTCACTTCCGACGGCTACGGAGTGGTGCCTGATATCACCATCCCCGAAGATGCCCGCGCGCTTTCGATCAACGCCGATGGCGAGGTGTACGCTTACTTCAACGATCAGGTTGCGCCCCAGCTTCTGGGCCAGTTCACCCTAGCGGACTTCTCCAACGCCAAGGGGTTGGAAGCGATGGGCTCCAACCTCTTTCTGGAAACCGAGGCCTCCGGCCCGCCGCTCACCGCCACTCCGGGAGAGCAAGGCCTCGGAACCGTGCGGCAGGGCTATCTGGAAGACAGTTCGGTAGATGCCGTGAAGGAGATCACCGATTTGATTACCGCCCAGCGCGGCTACGAGCTGAATGCCAAGGTCATCACCGCTGCCGACCAGATGCTCGGCGCAACCACCCAGATCCGCTGATGATGCTCCGTCTCCTCGCCCTCCTCTGCCTCCTTGCAGGCCCGCTGCGGGCCGAGATGCTGGTGGCCGCCAGGATGATCCCGGCGGGCAGCGTGCTCGAACCCCGCGACGTGCTGCTGCGGGAAGGCCGCGCCACCGGGGCCGTGGAGGAAGTGGAGGACGCGATGGGCCTTGAGGCCCGCGTGGTGCTCTACCCCGGTCGCCCGATCCGCGCCGCCGATCTCGGCCCGCCCGCTCTGATCGATCGCAACCAGATCGTCACCCTCGTTTACCGCCAGAACGGCCTGCTTATTGCCACAGAGGCGCGGGCGTTGGGGCGCGGCGGCGTGGGCGACATGCTGAAAGTCATGAACCTCGCATCCCGCAGCACCGTCACCGGACAGGTCGACGCGGCGGGGCGCGTCATCGTGGGGCCAAGCGCCCGAATGCTGCAAGACCTGGAGGACTTCTGATGACCCGCACCGCCCTTATTGCTCTGGCCGCCCTCCTCGCCCTCACCGGCTGTGCGCGCCTGCAGGACGTTGGCAAGGCGCCCTCTTTCGAGCCTGCCGAGAAAAGCTATGAATATCGTGCCATGGCTTCGGTGCCGCTGCCGGATGTGCTCGACAGGAAGCGAGGGGCCGAGCAGGCCTCGCTCTGGAGCCGCAACCGCAAATCGTTGCTGGGCGACAGGCGGGCCGTGCGGCGCGGCGATATCCTGACCGTGGTAATCGAGATCGACGACAGTGCCTCAATTTCAAACGCCACCGGCCGCAGCCGCAATGGCTCCGAAAGCATGGGCGTGCCTTCGCTTTTCGGCATCCCTCAGCGGATTGACGAGCGCTTGCCCGAGGGAGCCAGCTCTGCCGATGCTGTTTCCACCAACTCTTCCTCTACCTTCAACGGAAACGGATCTGTTAGCCGAAACGAGCAGCTTGAGCTGCGAATTGCTGCCACCATCGTGGAAGAAATGTCTAACGGCATTCTGCGCATTCAGGGCAGCCAGGAGGTGCGGGTGAACTTCGAGCTGCGCGAGCTTTTGGTCACCGGCTACGTCCGCCCTGAGGATATCACCCGCCAGAATGAGATCACCTATGACAAGATCGCCGGGGCCCGCATCAGCTACGGCGGCCGCGGCCAGATCACCGATGTCCAGCAACCACGCTACGGCCAGCAGGTGGCCGACATCGTGCTGCCCTTCTGAGCGGAGACCAAGCCCATGAAGTCGATCCTCATCATCCTCATTCTCGCTGCGGTTGGCATTGGTGCAGGCGCGGGCGCGGGCATGATGCTGCGGCCTCCCCCCGAGGAATTGGTGATGGCACCCTGCGGCGGCGAGGGCGAAGTGGCTGAAAGCCATCCGGAAGTGCCCCCCGAGGCCGAGGATACCACCGGCGAGGAGGCCGACCCGACGCGAGAATACGTCAAGCTGAACAACCAGTTCATCGTGCCGATTGTCGAGGATGGGCGGGTGGCCTCCATGGTAGTCCTCAGTCTCAGCCTGGAGGTCGAAATCGGCCAGCGCGAAACCGTTTATAGCCGTGAGCCGAAGCTGCGCGACAGTTTCTTGCAGGTGCTCTTTGACCATGCCAACTCTGGCGGGTTCTCCGGCAATTTCACCACCGGCACCAAGATGAGGCGGCTCTCTGAAGCGCTTAAGGAAGTTGGCCGCAAGGTGCTGGGCGCAACTCTGACCGATGTGCTTATCATAGACATTGTTCGGCAGGATAGCTGACTGTGGGCTGGCGCAAGGCCACCGCCTCCAGCGCGCCTCTGGCGACACCGAAAGCTGTAAGCCGCAGGAGTGCCAACAAACACACGCGCCGAAGGGGGGGCCAGCATGGCCTTGGCGCGTCAGCGCCGCTCGCCGACCTCGCGGGTTTCGCTAAGTGTCATGCCTGCTGAGAGCGCCTCGGGGTCTACCACCAATTCCAGAACGGCGAGGCGTCCGCTGGCCTGAGCGCGCACGAAGGCACCGGCAAAATCCTCGGTGCGCTCCACGCGTTCTCCGTAGCCGCCATAGGCTTGCGCCAGAGCAACAAAGTCCGGATTGGCGAGGTCGGTGCCCGAGACCCGGCCGGGGAAGGTCTTTTCCTGATGCATCCGAATCGTGCCGTAGCGACCGTTGTTCACCACCAGAACAATGGGGGCGGCCCCATGCTGGATGGCGGTCGACAGCTCGTTGCAGGTCATCTGGAAGCAGCCATCGCCCGCCAAGGCCACCACCACCCGCTCCGGGTAACGCAGTTTGGCGGCGATGGCGGCTGGCAGGCCATAGCCCATACTGCCGCTGGTCGGAGCTAGCTGAGTGCCATAGCGTTTGAATTGGTAGTAGCGGTGCAGCCAGGCCGCATAATTGCCGGCACCGTTGGTCAGCACCGCATCCTCAGGCAGGTTCTCGGACAGCCAGTTTATCACCTGCTCTAACTTCAGCGCGCCCGGGGTCTCCTTGGGGCGAACCCATTTTTCATAAGCGGCGCGGTAGTCCGCCGTCCATTGGCGCTTGTCGCTGCGCGGACGCACCGAGCGGGCCAGTTTGGCCAGCACCACCGGCGCCTCCGCCACAAAGGGCAGCTGCACCGGATAGACCTTGCCAATTTCATCGGGGTCGGGATGCACGTGGATGATCCGCTTGCGCGGGGCGGCCACGTCGAGTAACCGATAGGCCCCCATCGTCACATCGCCCAGCCGGGTGCCGAGTGCCACGATCAGATCAGCCTGACGCACTGCATCTCCCAGTGCGGGGCACATGCCGACACCGAGATCGCCGATGTAGTTCGGGTGCCGGTTGTCCATGTAATCCTGCCGCCGAAAGGGCACCGCCACAGGCAGATCCAGCGCCTCTGCGAAGCGGGCGAGGTTGGCCGAGGCTTCCGCGCTCCAGCCGGGGCCGCCCGCGATCACGAGCGGGCGATGTGACCGCTCGATCTGATGGATCACGAGTTCCGCGAAGTTGGAGCCTTCCGGCGAGGTGTAAAAGGCATCATCGGGCCGGTCTGGCACATCCACCTGATCGTGCAGCATGTCTTCTGGCAGCGAAAGCACCACCGGCCCGGGACGCCCGGCACAAGCAAGGCGGAAGGCACGGTCGATGTATTCGGGCAGGCGAGCGGCATCATCCACCTCGGCGGTCCACTTGGCCACCGGCGCCAAAAAGGCGCGCAGGTCAACCTCCTGAAAGGCATCCCTGTCGCGCTGCTCGCGCGGCACTTGGCCGACAAACACCACCATTGGCGTGCTGTCATGCTTGGCCACATGCAGCCCGGCAGAGGCGTTGGCCGCGCCGGGCCCACGGGTGACGAACAGCACGCCGGGCTCGCCCGTCATCTTGCCCTCGGCCTCGGCCATCATCGCGGCCCCGCCCTCCTGCCGGCAAACCACATTGGCAATGCCGGAATCCACGAGCCCATCGAGCACCGGCAGGAAGCTTTCGCCGGGCACCGAGAAGACCCGCTCGATCCCGCGGATCAGCAATTGATCGACAAGCACTTGCCCGCCATGACGAAGTTCTGCGGCGCGCGGTGCGGCTGCGGGTTTAGGAGTTTTCAGTGGCACAACGGTCTTCATTTTGGAGCCCCGGGGATTCGCACCAGCCTGTGCCATTCGCCTCGCCCCGGCAAGCCTCCGTCGTGGCAAAAGTGCTGCTGATCAGTGCGGGAGGCCGGCGGCCTCATGCGCTGCGCTTGGCGCTAAGCCGCCGCCGTAGTGCTCCACCATTGCCGCCAGATCATCGAGCGGTGTCTGGGTGCGCAGGTAGGCGCATGCGTTGGGCGCGAAGGAGAAAATTGAACCGTCGGAGAAAAAGGTGGTGTCGGTCACGAAGATCACCCGTGCGTCGGGGTGGCGGTAGGAGGCGAAGTCTGCGACCGCCAGCGAGCTCCCCTCGCGCAAGATGAGGTTGAGCACGATCACATCGGCCTCGCCATGCCGCAGCGCATCTATCGCACCGGCCTGATCACAGGCTAAAGTCACCTCGAAGCCGTATCGCTTCAGGTGCCGAGCCCAGATAGTTCCGAGCTCCTCGTCGCTTTCCACGATGAGAACTTTCACACACGCCTCGCCGTTCGGTTTGAGCCGAACCCAACTCCCCCATTGCCCATTTTGGGCAGGAAACCCTAAGTGGACGTTAACACATTCGCCACAATGGTTAACGCAAATACCGGTTTAGGCACCCGAATCATGGAAACCGGGCCGATCTCAGCGTGTTAATGCCTGCGGTCGGCTCAAATTGGTTAAAACGCGGACTATTTGATGCCGCCGTTGCCCCGCTGGCGCTTTACGCTAATCTCGCCACGACCCGCACCGGAGACCACAATGCGCCTTGTCCTTGCCGCTACTCTAGCCCTCGCCGCCGCGCCGTTGCATGCCCAAGAGGCCTCCGACGTGCCCTGTGGCGGCAGCTTCTCTGAGTTCAAGCAAGCGCTCGTGGCGGAGGCCCCGGACCATGGCGTCGCGGCAGAAACTGCAGCGCGCTTTCTCTCCGGCGTCCGGCAAGACAGCCGTGTGTTGAAAGCCGACCGGGCGCAAGGCGTGTTTCAGATGCCTTTTGTCGACTTCTCCCGCCGCCTCATCAGTCGGGGGCGGATTGACCGGGGCCGCAGCAACGACAGGAAATACGACAGTATCTTCAGCGAAATAGAGGCTCGATACGGGGTTTCGCGCGGCGTTCTCCTCGCATTCTGGGCCTTTGAAACAGACTACGGCACGTTTCAGGGCGATTTCAACACCGCCAATGCGCTGGTCACGCTGGCGCACGATTGCCGCCGCCCGGCGCTCTTCCGCCCGCAGATATTTGCCGCGATGAAGCTATTTGAGACGGGGGATCTCGACCCGGACCGTACAACTGGTGCATGGGCGGGCGAAATCGGTATGGTGCAGATGTTGCCGGAGGACATCCTCGAAAACGGCGTGGATGGGGATGGTGACGGCCATGTTCGCCTCAAGACCTCCGCCGCCGATGCGTTGATGTCTGGCGGCAAGATGCTTCAGGCGCTCGGCTGGCGCGCCGGGGAGCCATGGTTACAGGAAGTGACCCTTCCCGAGAGCCTCGACTGGTCGAAAACAGGTCTGGAAACCGAGTTGCCCGCCGCCGATTGGGCCGCAATGGGTATTGCACCGCGCGAAGGCAGCTTTGCCGACCTGCCAGCTTCCTTGTTGTTGCCGCAGGGTCGCAAGGGCCCGGCTTTCCTAGCCTACCCCAATTACCGCGTCTATTTTGAATGGAACCAGAGTTTCGTTTACGTCACCACCGCTGCCTATTTCGCGACCCGGCTTGAGGGCGCGCCGGTGTTCGACGCGGGCAACCCAGATCCGGGGCTGTCAGACGGGCAGATGAAGGCGCTGCAAAAGAAACTGGAGGGTCGGGGCCACGATGTGGGTGCAGTCGACGGTATTCTTGGCGCAAAGACCCGCTCCGCGATTCGTGCCGAACAGGCCCGCCTCGGGCTACCTGCCGATGGCTGGCCAACGGCAGAGCTGTTGAACGCGCTTTGAGGGCGCAAATGCAATTCATTCGCAATGCATTGTTTTCGTTGACTATTTTACAAGTCGCGCCTACCTGACCTTCTAGGAACAGGACGCACCATGACCCCGATTGCCATCGTAACACTCGCGCTCGCGCTCTCCGTGGATGCTTTCGTGGCGGCTCTGGGGCGGGGCGCGCAATCGGGGCGGCCCGGCTTTACCGCCGCGCTCTCCACCGGCGCGGTTTTTGGGGCCATTGAGGCGTTTACCCCGCTGCTGGGCTGCGGGCCTTGCCGCGAGCCAGTTTGTGGCAGCCATAGACCATTGGATAGCCTTCACCCTGCTTGTCCTTGTCGGCGGGCGCATGGTGCTACATGCACTGGCAAAATCCACGCCTCGCGCCACTACATGCTCGCTTGTGATTACCGCCATCGGCTCCTCGATCGACGCTTTCGCGGTGGGCATTTCTCTCGCCATGCTGGACGCACCCATCCTCATTGTCGCTCTTTCCATTGGCGCGGCCACCATGTCCATGGCCACCGCGGGCACGCTTGTCGGGGCCAGCCTTGGCCGCCGCTTCGGGCGTTGGGCGGAGATCATGGGAGGCTTAGCACTTGTCGCCCTCGGCAGCGCAATTCTGATCGAGCACACCCTGCTTGCCTGATCGCCTTGCCGCCCGCCGCCCGCACCTTTAGAACGCGGGGTGCACCAAGGAGTCCTCGCGATGAACGACCTTCCCAATAGCTTCATGACCGGCCCCGACGAGAAAGGCCGTTTTGGCGATTTCGGCGGGCGTTTCGTGTCGGAAACGCTGATGCCACTGATCCTCGAACTCGAGGAACGCTACGAGCATGCCAAGACCGACCCGGAGTTCTGGGCCGAGATGGATTTCCTCTGGAAGCACTACGTCGGCCGCCCCTCGCCGCTTTACTTTGCCGAGCGGCTGACCGAGCGGCTTGGTGGCGCGAAGATCTATTTCAAGCGCGACGAGCTGAACCACACCGGCGCGCACAAGATCAACAACGTGCTGGGCCAGATCATCCTCGCCCGCCGCATGGGCAAGAACCGCATCATCGCAGAAACAGGCGCGGGCCAGCACGGCGTGGCCACAGCCACCGTCTGCGCCAAGTTCGGCCTCAAATGCGTGGTCTACATGGGCGCGCATGACGTGGAGCGGCAGGCCCCCAACGTGTTTCGCATGCGCCTGCTGGGCGCCGAGGTGGTGCCGGTGACCTCAGGGCGCGGCACCCTAAAGGACGCGATGAACGACGCGCTGCGCGACTGGGTCACCAACGTGCGCGACACCTTCTACTGCATCGGCACCGTCGCCGGCCCGCATCCCTACCCGGCCATGGTTCGCGATTTTCAGGCCATCATCGGCAAGGAAACCCGCGAGCAGATGATGGAGGCCGAGGGCCGCCTGCCCGACAGCCTCGTGGCCGCCATCGGCGGCGGCTCCAACGCGATGGGCCTGTTCTTTCCGTTCCTTGACGACAAGGAGGTCGAGATCATCGGCGTCGAAGCGGGCGGCAAGGGCGTGAACGAGAAGATGGAGCACTGCGCCTCCCTCTCCGGCGGCCGCCCCGGCGTGCTGCATGGCAACCGGACCTATCTCTTGCAGGACGAAGACGGACAAATTCTTGAAGGCTCCTCCATCTCGGCGGGCCTCGACTATCCCGGCATCGGGCCGGAACACAGCTGGCTGCACGAGACGGGCCGGGCCAAGTATGTGTCGATCACCGACAACGAGGCGCTCGAGGCCTTCCAGCTCTGCTGCGAGACCGAGGGGATCATCCCCGCGCTCGAGCCCTGCCACGCACTTGGTCACGTGATCAAGGCCGCGCCACAACTGCCCGCCGACCACCTTCTGGTGATGAACATGTGCGGACGGGGTGACAAAGACATCTTCACTGTCGCCAAGGCTCTGGGCGTTGATATGAGCGCAATGGGCTGAAGCCCTTGCGACTCATACGTCTTGCGCGGCCTGGCGTGCTATGGTGCCGAGGTCCATTCCCGGCTCGCCCACGGCGACCCAGGCGGCGCCCGGTGCGAGCCAGCGCACCATTTCCACGCCGTTGAAGCTTCGCGGGGTGAACTCTTCCGAGCCCTCGCCCTCTCGGGCCAGCACACACAGCGCCATCACCTGCCCCTCGGCATCCGTGTAGAGCAGCTGCGCCACTGGTTTTCCGCCTGCCACGAGCAAGCGGGCCCCTTGGAAGGTAAAGCCAGAGGCCGTTAGATCGGGCACGTTGAAGGGCACGCCGGTCTCCTTACCGAGCCATGTTTCAATATGCGCCTGCTCGGTTGCCGGAACCTCCACCAGATGCGCGGTTTGGCGGGCGTAGACCCGGTGATAGTCGGCAATCTCGTCCATCCAGCCACGGGTCGCATGGCCATCGGCAAGCTCTTCGTTCGGCGCAATGACGCGGGTGATCAGCGCCCCCGCGCCCGCGCCAACCATAAGCAGTGCCAGAATGGCCGCGATCGAGGCGGAGAAGATTGGGCGGCGGTCCAGATTGGCCGGGGTAAAGAGGGGGGGCGGCGTTTCTTCTCGGGGGGCGGCACCACCGGGCGGGATGGCCCCCATCGCGGGTGTTTCGGGCAACGCATCGGCAGAGGATTCCATAGCGACTTGCCCGGGCACTCCCGGTTCGCCTTCAGCCACCTCCGGCGGCTGTGCCGGGGCTTCGCCCATGGGGCTTGCGGCAGCGACGGTTGGCGTTGCTTGCTCGACTCGCGTGCCCGGCGTGGTGGTGGCAGAGACCGTGGCTGCAAGCGCGGGCGGCAGCGGCGCATCCAAGAGCGCATCGAAGGCCATGCCAATCTCGCCGTCCAAAGCGCCTGCGGCCTTGATTTCGGCTGCAAGCTCCGGGTCTGCGGCGGCTTCGGCCTCAAGGCGCGCGGCATCTTCTGCGCTCATCTCGCCGTCGAGATAGGCCGAGATCCTGTCCATCCGGTCCATCATCACGCCGCTCCTTCTGCCAGAGCCGCGCGCAGCTTCGCCCGCGCGGCCGACATGCGGGACATTACCGTGCCCGCAGGAATATCGAGGATTGCAGCCGCCTCGCCGTAGCTGTGGCCTTCTACCGACACCAGAAGCAGCACGGATGCGAGGCCTTCGGGCAGCGCCATGATCTGAGCCATGACCTGCCCAGCGCGGGTGGCCTCCTCCCCGCCTGCGTGGCTCACCAGTTCGGCGGCCTCCTCGGCGGGCACCGTGCCCGCGCCAGTGCGCACTTGCCGCTTGCGCATCTCGGACGTCCAGAGATTGCGCGCCATGGTGTAGAGCCAAGGCAGCAGGGGCTGCTCGGGGTTCCACCTTTCGGCTTTGGTTATGGCGCGTTCGCAGGTCATTTGAACAAGGTCATCGGCCTCGGAGGGGTGGCGGGTCAGGCTGAGCGCAAAGCGCCGCAGCCGCGGAAGGCTGGCCAGAAGCTCGGCCTGAAAATCTGTCGCGTCGGGCTGCACGTTGCGGCCTCCTCGGGGCGGGGCGGGCACCATGGCCCTGCTGGCCCGATAGAACCTGTTGCCCGAGCGTGATGCAACCGCCCGCGCGAAAATGCGCCCGGGCGGTTGGCTGTGGGGCAGGCCGGGATGAGCCCGCCCCCGGGGATCTGGTGGAGATCAATAATCCACCGCGACCCCGCCAATCGCGTTCATCAGGCTGGCGTAGGCCCAGGTTTCGGTGCCGCCGCGAAGAGCGATCTCTTCCAACTGCTCAGTGGCCCCGGCCAGATCACCGGCAGCAGCGAGGCCTTGGCCCATGTAGGAGCGGGCAAGAATGTAATCGGGGTCCACGTTCAGCGCGGCCTGATAGAAGCTCATCGCGGTGTCGGTCTTGCCCATCTTGCGGTGGGTAAAGCCCTTGTAGTTGAGGATGCGCGGATCGTTCTGATTTTCGGCCGTGGCGAGCACCATCAACGCCCGGTCGTACTTGCCGTTGTAGGCCAGCTCGCGGGCCGCGTTGTAGCGGTCGTCATCGGTGACGGCTTCGGACTTGGCGTCGAGGCATTTGGCGGTTTTCTCGTCGAACACCTGACCTTTTTCACATTTCGTCGTGGTGCTGGTGGTGGTGGGCGGCGTTGTGCTGTCGGAGCCGGCAGCGAAGACCGGGGCGGCAAGTGCGATCAGGGCGGCGGAGAGAGGAAGAATGCGGGTCATCTGTTTGTCCTTTGGATCAATCGGTTGGCTTCGTTTATTCCGGTGACGGCCCTCAGTGGCTGTCACTAGAGATACGCAGCAGGACGGGAGTTTATTCACTCGGGGGCGCAAAATTTCGCAGGAAACTCTCTAAGCATCTGAAATTGATAGACAACTATTTTGTCGCAACAGCTGTCAGAGTTGCCAACGGCACAATTTCCAGCGCCCGTTGGTGGGTGGCTTCCAGCACCACCTGCGGCGGGCATCCCTCGTCTTGGGCCTGCAGGAAGCGGCTGGCGCAGAGGCACCATCTATCGCCGGGCTTGAGCCCCTCAAAGCCGTACTGCGGCATTGGTGTGCTCAAGTCGTTGCCAACATATTTTGAATAGGCAAGGAACTCGGCCGTCATTACCGCACACACGGTATGGCTGCCGGCATCCGCTGCGCAGCTGTTGCAGTGGCCATCGCGGAAAAAGCCGGTGACGGGGGCCATTGAACAGGGTTCCAGTGGGCCACCCAGCACATTGAGGGAGGGATATTTTTCCAATGCAGTCACGGGCGTGCCTCCGCGTTGGCCTCTGCGATCTGGCGGAACCATGCCATAATATCATCCCGCACATCACCTTGGCCGAAGGCGGGATCTGCGGCGGTGACGGCAATCACCACCCGGGCAGGCCGGTTGATGTAGATGTATTGGCCGTAGATCCCGACAGCCATAAACTCTCCCTCGCCCTCCTTGGGCATCCACCAATGGTAGCCATAGCGCCACTTGCCCGGTGCTGTCACCGCCGAGGGGTGGGTGCTTTCTTCTACCCAATCGAAGGGCACGATGCGACGCTCTCCCAGCCGCCCGTCCTGAGCATACATGAGGCCAAAGAGGGCATAATCGCGCAGAGACATGTTTAGCCCGCCCAGCACGAAGCCCTGCCCCTTGGCATCTGTCAGCAGGTAGGGCTGTGGCCCCTCAAGTACCATCGGTGCCAGCAGCCGCTCACCCAGCAGGGTGGCCATATCCTGCCCTGTCGCGCCGCGCATCACCATGCCCAGCACGTGGGTGTCCATCGACACGTAGCGCCAGCGCTCTCCCGGCGGCCCCGCGCGGGCATCAAGCCCGGCGGTGAAACTATCGAGCGATCCGCCGATGGCGAGGATGCGGCCCATCTTGTTGATGTCTGACCAAAAGTCGGAATAGGCCTCGTCGAACTCCACCCCCGACTGCATCTGGAGCACGTCGCGGATACGTGCCCCATCGTAGGCGCTGCCTGCCAGTTCAGGTGCATAGCGTGTGACCGGGTCGTCCAAGCTTTCGATTTCGCCCCCGTCGAGCAGGATGCCGAGCAGCGCGGAGACGAAGCTTTTGGCCACCGACCATGAGATGCGCAGGTCATCCGGCCCGGTGCCTAGGTGATAGCTCTCGTGGGTCACCTGCCCGTCTGAAAGCACCATAAGCCCGGTGATCCGACGCGCCGCGATGATCTCCCGCGAGCGTTCGGGCAGCGCCACCGGCTCGGTCTCCAGCATTGGCTGCAACGCCCCGCCCTCGCCCACCGGCAGCGGCACCGCGTGAAACAGTTCGCCCATGTGCCCGAAGTTCCAGACGATGACATCCGGGTCGAACAGCCGCTGCACCGCCCAGAGCCGCGCGACCTCTTCGCGTTTGACCCATGCGGCGACCGCCGCCGCAAGAAGCAGCAGAAGAAGGCCTACACCAATCGCTTTGAACGCAGCACGCATGAGCGCCACCCGACCACGCGCCGCCCGCCTATGCAAGCCGACAGCCGGTGCGCCGGAGACGAAAAAGGGCGGCCCGAAGACCGCCCTTATCCGAAGTTCACTGATGCCTGCGGGCTTACTCGGCAGGCTCCAGCGCGTGGAGACCTTTGAGCAGGTCAATCGCGTAGGCAAGTTGATAGTCGTCGTCGCGGAGTTGGGCAGCGGCTTCGGCGGCGGCGCGCTCTTCCTCGATCTGGCGAATCTCGTCTTCGCTCAGGCTGTCATTGGAGATTGCCCCGCGCAGGTCAGCCTCGGAACGGCGGCGTGCGGCGGCAGACTGTTCTTCATCCTCCTCCTCGGCGGCGTTCGGGTTTACCGTGGGCTGCTGCACGACGATGTCGGGCGAAACGCCCAGCGCCTGAATCGAGCGGCCCGAGGGGGTGTAGTAGCGCGCGGTCGTGAGCCGCATCGCGCCGTCGCCTTTGAGCGGCATCACGGTTTGCACCGAGCCCTTGCCGAAGCTCTTGGTGCCCACGACGATTGCGCGGCGATGATCCTGCAGCGCACCGGCGACGATTTCGGAGGCCGAAGCCGAGCCGCCATTGATCAGCAGCACGATCGGCTTGCCTTCGGCAAGGTCGCCAGCAGTGGCATTGTACCGGTCGCCATCGGCAGCCTGACGGCCACGAGTACTGACGATCTCACCCTTTTCGAGGAAGGCGTCGGAAACCTTGATGGCCTGCGTCAGAAGACCGCCCGGGTTATTGCGCAGGTCGAGCACGATGCCGTTGATGTTGTCCATCCCACCGGCTTCTTCGACGGCCTTTTTCAGCCCCTCTTCGAGGTTGGGGAAGGTCTGGTCGTTGAAGGTTGTGATCCGCAGCACGACCGAGTCGCCCTCGGTGCGGGTGCGCACGGCGGTAAGCTTGATGGTGTCGCGCACGATGGTCACGTCGAAGGGCTCGTCGACACCTTCGCGCACCACGGTAATGATGATCTCGGAGCCGACCGGGCCGCGCATGAGCTCAACCGCGTCATCCAGCGTGAGGCCCAGAACCGACTCGCCGTCAACGTGGGTGATGAAGTCGCCAGCTGCGATGCCCGCTTCGTCGGCAGGGGTGTCGTCGATGGGGGAGACGACCTTTACGAAGCCCTCTTCCTGCGTCACCTCGATACCGAGGCCGCCAAACTCGCCGCGGGTCTGCACGCGCATATCGGCTGCATCATCCGGGGAAAGGTAGGAAGAGTGGGGGTCGAGCGAAGTGAGCATACCGTTGATGGCTGCTTCGATCAGCTCTTTCTCGTCGACCTCTTCAACGTATTGCGCGCGGATGCGCTCAAAGATGTCGCCGAAGAGATCGAGCTGTTCGTAGATCGAGGCGTTGCGGTCGGTTTCCTGAGCGATCAGGGGGCCGGCGATCTGGGTGCTCATCAGTGCCCCTGCCAGCGTGCCGCCCAGCGCGGCCATCATGAACTTCTTCATACCATCATCCATCCTTGGTAGCGGCAAACCATTCGGTCGGGTCCACCGGGGCGTCGCCCTGTCTCAGCTCCATATAAAGCGTTTCGCTGCGCTCTGCACCCGCTTCCGGCGTGCTTCCTTCTGCAAACTCTGCGGCGTCGGCTCCGCGCCCGGGCGCAAGCCCACCCATGAGGCCGAGCGGCGCGCCTGCGGTGACGATCTCGCCGGGCTCACCATAGACAGTTTCCATCCCGGCGAGCACCAGCAGAACGTCTGGCGCGGGCTCAAGGATCATCACGTTTCCGTAGTCCAGAAGCGGGCCTGTGTAGCGGATTGTGGCGGCGGCGGGGGCGGTGAGAAGGGTGCCGGGGTAGAGCGCCAGCAGCAGGCCGGGCCGGGCGATACCGGCGGCGTCGGGCTCTTCATAGCCACGGATCACGGTCGCGGGGCCGGGCAGTGGCAAGGCGCCCTGGGACTCTTCGAACCCCGCACCTTCAGCGGCTGTCGCCCCGGCGACTTGCGAGAGGCCGGAAGCGAAGGATGCGAGAGTATCGGAGGTTTCGAGTAGCTCCCGCAAGCGCTCAGGGTCTTCCACGTATCGGCGCGGCAGTTCTGTGCGCTCGTCGATGGCGCGGGTGAGCGCAAGCCGTGCATCCTGTGCGCCTTGCAGGCCATCGCTCAGTGTTTCGCTGGCGCTCTCTTGCAGGATTTGCAGCAGGGTGATCTCCTCCACCTGCCCGCGCAAAGTGGCCGCCTCGGCCTGAAGCCCCGGTGTGACGTCACCGAGGATCATGGCCGCCCGCGCCGTGCCTGCTGGCCCCGCCGGGTGCAGCAGCAACAGCGGCGCAGGGCTGCGCTCCATGGTCGACAGGACGCCAAGAAGCTGGCTGACCTCCGCCTCCCGCGCCTCAAGCGATGCGCGCAGCACCTGCTCGCGGATCGCCGCTTGCCGCAGCCCGGTGCGCAGCGCGGTCAGCCCGGTTTCATAGGCCCGCACGGTGCGGGTGAGCGCCTCTACCCGGTCAGCCCGGGTTTCGGCTTCTTGCAGCGCGACCGACGCCTTCTTGAGCAGCGAAGCGGCGTCGATGGCAATCTGCGCCGGGTCGCTCTCTTGCGCAGCGGCAGGCACCGCCATGGCCAAGCAGAGGAGAAAAGCGCGGATCATCCCAGCAGGCTCTTTCCTGTCATTTCCTTGGGCTGCCGCAGGCCCATCAGCGATAGGACCGTCGGCGCAAGATCGGCCAGCCGCCCATCGGCTACAGTGGCAACCTGCGGCGCGCCATAAACCACGACCGGCACTGGGTTGAGCGTGTGGGCCGTGTGCGGGCCGCCAGTTCCGGGATCTATCATCATGTCGCAATTGCCGTGGTCGGCGGTCACGATCATCGCTCCGCCGGCCTTCTCCAGCGCCTCAAGCGCAGCACCAAGCCCGGCATCCACCGCCTCGCAGGCGGCAACGGCGGCCTCGATGATGCCTGTGTGGCCCACCATGTCGGGGTTGGCGAAGTTGACGACGATAAAGTCGTAGCCCTTCTCAATCGCCCCGACGAGATGCTCTGTTACCTCTCCGGCGCTCATCTCGGGCTGCATATCGTAGGTCGCCACATTGGGGGATTTGGGCATGTAGCGGTCTTCCCCCGGCTCAGGGTCTTCTTTGCCGCCGTTAAGGAAGAAGGTGACGTGAGGGTATTTCTCGGTTTCCGCGATGTGGAACTGAGTCAGGCCCTGTTCAGCCACCCATGCACCCAGCGTATTGACGATATCGCGCGGCGGGAAACAGGTATTCATATAGGCGTTGTGCCCTTCGGAGTATTCCACCATCCCCAGCAGCGCCGCCAACTCAGGCCGGGTGCCGGCGTCAAACTCCGCAAAGCCCGGCTCACCAATAGCACGCAGGATCTCACGGGCGCGGTCGGCGCGGAAATTCAGGAAAAAGAGCCCGTCGCCGTCTTTCATTCCGGCGTAGCCACTCAGCACCGTTGGCAGAATGAACTCGTCGGTCTTGTCTGCCTCATAAGCGGCCTGCACCACGGCCACGGCATCCTCGCCCCGCTCGCCCTTGCCCTTTACGATGGCCTCATAGGCCTTGCTGACCCGGTCCCAGCGGTTGTCGCGATCCATCGCGTAGTAGCGACCCGAAACGGTGACGAATTTCGCGCCATCAGGCAGATGCTTCTCCGTCTCGCCAATGTAGCCGTCGGCCGATTTCGGGGCCACGTCGCGCCCATCGGTCAGCGCATGGATCGCCACCGGAACGCCCGCATCGGCAATCGCTTTGGCGGCGGCAATCATGTGGGACTGGTGGCTGTGCACCCCCCCCGGTGAAACCAGCCCAGCCAGATGCGCCGTGCCGCCCGAGGCCTTAAGCGCAGCGATGAACGCGCCGAGCCCTTCGTTCTGCGCAAAAGAACCGTCTTCGATGGCGAGGTCGATCTGACCGAGGTCCATTGCCACCACGCGGCCTGCGCCGATATTCGTATGGCCGACCTCCGAATTGCCCATCTGCCCGGACGGAAGCCCCACGTCCGGCCCGAAGGTCGTGAGTGTGGCATTTGGGCAGGTTTCCATAAGCCGGTCGAAATTGGGAGTTTTCGCCAACGCTGGAGCGTCGCCGGGGCCACCATCTCCGATACCCCAGCCATCGAGAATGCAAAGGACGACAGGCTTGGGCATGGGGCGGCTCCTTGACGGTTTGGTGGAGTCTTAGACCATCGCGTTGCCGGTGAAAACGGGGCGTGCTCGCGCGCTGTCAGACGCGGTGATAGGGCGTGCCCGCCAAAATCGCGGTGGCGCGATAGAGCTGTTCGGCCAGCATCACCCGGGCCAGCATGTGGGGCCAGACCATCTTGCCGAAACTGAGGGTAAAGTCCGCCTCCGCGACCAGCGCCGGGTCTAGCCCGTCGGCGCCACCGATCAGCAGCGCTACCTCCGGGCGGCCGGTGTCGCGCCACTTTGCGAGTTGATCCGCGAAACCGGGTGAACTCAACTCCTTGCCGCGCTCGTCCATCGCAACCACTACCGCGCCACTGGGCAAGGCCTTGCGCAACAGCTCCGCTTCCGCCGGTTTGCCGCCACCGCGCTTGTCTTCCAGCTCAACCACGCGCGCAGGCCCAAGCGCCAAACCGCGCCCGGTCTTCCCGGCGCGGTCTAGGTAATCGTCAATCAGGGATTTCTCCGGGCCGGCGCGCAGCCGCCCGATTGCGAGAATGGTCAGCTTCAAGAGTGCGTCAGGCGGTGGCCGTCGCCGGCTGCCACATCTTTTCTAGCTGATAGAAGTCACGAACCTCAGGACGGAACACGTGAACGATCACATCGCCTGCGTCGATCAAAACCCAGTCACCCGCGTCCTTGCCTTCGACCTTGCAGGACGTACCGTGCGCCTGCTTCAGACGGTCTACCAGCTTTTCCGAGATCGCGCCCACCTGCCGGGAGGAGCGACCCGAACAGATCACCATGTGATCAGCCATGGTCGACTTGCCCGATAGGTCGATCGTTACGATCTCCTCGGCCTTGTCGTCTTCGAGCGATTGAAGGATGTCCGCGAGCAGCCCTGTGGTGCCGCCTGCTTTGCCGTTAGGTGCCCCGTGCTGCGGGGCGTTGCCTGCCGTGTGCTGGACGGCGGCCTCCGAAGAGTGAGACAGGAGATGGTCCTCCGAAGTTACGCGCCTGTGCTGCCCCGGCGCCGGGCATGGCTTTAAGGTAGCACCGGGGCGGGCCTGCATCAATGTTTCTCGACGCAACGCGCCCGGCCATCTTCGCCCCCCCAGCGGATCGTCGCTTTACCCGCGCGCGGCGGGGTGGCAACGTCTCGCAATGAGCGCACTCAAGGCATTTGGCCCGCTATCCGAAGCGGAGGAAAAACTGCTCGCGTCCTGTGGTGAGCCCGACAGGGTGACCCTGGGCGACGGCAAATTGCCGCCCGCCGAAGATAACCCGGCAGTGGAGGTGCGGGCGGCGCTGTTGCGCGAGCTTTTGCTGGGGCTCTACGAGCACCCGCTCAATGCCAAGGGGCTGCGGCTGCGGGGCGCGCGGATTATCGGCACGCTCGACCTGCAGGGCACCGATTGCACGCTTGATATCACGCTCTCGGCCTGCCGGATCGAGAGCGAAATGAACTTGGTTAACGCCTCCCTGCGCGGCCTTCATCTGCAGGGCTGCTGGCTGAAGGCGCTCACCGCCGACAATGCCCGGTTTGCTGGCTCAGTCTATATCCGGGGCGATGCTCACGTGGCAGGCGAGATCGGGCTTGCCGGGGCTCGCATTGGGGGCGATTTGCAACTTTGCGGGGCCACGATCGACGGCGGCGGGCAAGATGCCGTGTTTGCGCCCTCGCTTCGGGTTGAGGGCTCGGTCTTTCTTGGGAACTACCCCTACGCTGAAGGCGAAACCACGTTGCATGCCCGTGGGATGCTTTTCTTCTCCTCCGCGCGGATTGATCATGATGTTTTCATCACCAACTGCGCCATCGACCTGCCAGAAGAACCGCTGGGACATGGTGCCTTTGGAGCCACCGAAGAGCATGGTGCCGATATTGCCATTTCACTGGCGCGGGCCCGGGTGGGGGGCATCCTCTTTTTTCAGAACAACGAGATAGGCCGGGTGGTTAACCTTGCGGGAGCCGAGGTGGCCCGCTTCAAGGATGAACCCACCGGCCCCGGCGCAGCTTACCCGCTTCGGCTCGATGGCTTTCAATACACCGACTTTTCCCGCCACGCCGACACCCGCCCGACCGAACGCCTTCAGTGGCTGGCCCGAAGAGCCGAGGGCCTGGCCTTTAACGCCCAGCCTTACGAGCAGCTTGCCTATGTGCTCGGCCGTATGGGCCACCGGGGCGATGCGCAAACCGTGCTTATGGTGAAAGAGCGCCTGCTGCGCGCCGAGAATCGCAGGCTTAGGGCGGAAACCTCGGGTTACGGGCCGCGCTGGTTGATCATGTGGCTGTCGGACATGGTGCTGCGGTTCACTGTTGGCTACGGGTATCGGCCCGGTCGGTCCGTGGCCTTTGCGGGGTTGCTGATCGCAGGTCTTGCCGCCTTTTACCAAGCGACTTGGAACGCGGGGGACATGACCCCAAACGCCGCCCCAATCCTTACCTCGCAGCCATGGATCGAGGCGACGCAGAGCCACCCCGAAGGCCCCGGCGCCTTCTGGAGCCAGCCGGGCGAGGCGGGGCAGGATTGGGAAACATTCTCTTCCCTCGCCTATGCCGCCGACCTTGTGATTCCGCTCGTCAGCTTTGGGCAGGAAGAGGCATGGGCCCCCTCCACTTCCCGCTCCCCTTGGGGCGTGACGGGCTGGTGGCTGCGTTGGTTTGCGAAGGGTATCGGCTGGATCGTGACTGCCCTTGCCGCCGCCGCGCTGACGGGGCTTATCCGCCGCGACTGACAACACGCTTCGATGCCAAGGGAGTCTTGTAGCATTTACTTGCCCGATGAACCTCCCGCAGCGCCAGCCGCACAAACGCTATTGAATAACGCGCTCGCCTGCCACTAACTCCGCCCATGACCAGTGCCGACTCGCTCCCATACCGCCCCTGCGTGGGCGTCGTGCTTCTCAACTCTAGTGGCCACGTCTTCGTTGGCCAGCGGATCGACAGCGCCACACCCGCTTGGCAAATGCCTCAGGGGGGACTGGATGCAGGAGAAGATCACCGCACTGCTGCGTTGCGCGAGTTGGAGGAAGAAACCGGCATCGCCCCGGACAGGGTGGAGATTGTCACCGAAACTGCGGCGCCGGTTCGCTATGACCTGCCTCCTGAGCTTTTGGGCAAGGTCTGGAAAGGCAAATACCGCGGGCAGGAACAGCATTGGGTTTTGATGCGGTTTTTGGGTGAGGATGGCGAGGTGAATCTGGCCACGAAGCACCCCGAGTTTTCCGAATGGCGGTGGCTGCCCGGTTCCGAGTTAGTGGCTAATATCGTGCCCTTCAAGCGCGCGGTCTACGAGGCCGTCGTGGCTGAATTTCAGGAGTATCTCGCATGATGAAGACTCTCGCCGCTGCCCTTGCCTTCACTTCCGCGATTGGCGCGGCACTTCCAGCCTCTGCGCTCTCCTGCATGCGGCCTGACCCGGTGTTGCAGTATACTCAGGCCCGCGACGCGGAAGCCCGTTATCGCATTGTTCATGGCACGCTTACGGCCACCCAAAAAATTCGCAAACACAAGAAGGATCTGTCGCGCCGGTTTGAGCCGAAGCCGATCTATATCAAAGCCCGATTGCAGGGCATGCAACTGGGGCGCGATGGCTTTTCTACCCCCGTTGATGTGCCCGTCACCGTAACGCTCGCCTGCTTTGCCTCTTGGTGCGGCGGGTGGCCCGGGTCGGACCGGATGCTGTTGTCGGTGGCCGAGGGAAAGGGAGGGAAGCTGACCGTCACCTCCGATCCTTGCGGCTCACAAACCTTCCACAACCCCACCCGGGCGGACCTGCGCCGCGTGGTGAGGTGCCACAAGGGCGGCAACTGCAACGTGAAGCAGCGTTGATCGTGCTTTTCCGCACAGCCCGTCTCCGCTAGACGGGTTGCAATGGGACAGAAAGTCGACACACGCGCCATCGGCCTCGATGTAGGCCTGAGCTTCATGCGATGGCTGACGGGCGCTGAGAACCTGCATTACGGCCTTTGGGATGGCTTGCCGGTGGCTGCCGAAAACCTTGGCGCGGCGCAGGCGGCCTATACGGACAAGCTGTTCTCCTATCTCCCCGAAGGCAGCCTGCGCATCCTCGACATTGGCGGCGGCGCTGGAGAGACTGCCAAGAAGCTGATTGCGCTTGGGCATGACGTTGAAATCGTCGTTCCCTCCCCCTTCCTTGCCTCACGTTGCCGCCAGAATGCACCCGAGGCGCGCGTGCACCAGTGCATGTTCGAGGAATTTTCCGGCGCGGGCGGCTTTGACTTGTGCCTGTTCTCCGAGAGCTTTCAGTACATTCCGCATGAGGTCGCGCTGAAGGAGGCGCTGGCACTGCTTAAGCCGGGCGGGCGGGTGCTGATTGCGGATTGCTTCCGCTCGGAGAACTACGAGGGCGTGAAGCGCAGCCAAACCGTTGGCGGCGGGCATAGGTTGGCGGTGATGCGTGAGGCCCTTGCGGAGATGGATCTCAAGATCGAGGCCGAGGAGGATATCACCGAGGCTGTTGCGCCCTCGATCGACCTTGAGCAGGGGCTCTTCAACGTGATGGGCCATGGCGTCAGCCGCGTGGATGAAGAGTTGAAGATGAAGAAGCCCAAGACGCGATGGGCCCTGGCCTTCATCATCCGCCGAATGGTCAGCGAGCGCCGCCTGTTTCGGCTTAATGAGCGGCTGAAGGAGAGCAAACGCACCTCCGAAGCTTTCTGCCACTTCAACCGCTACATGATCTTCCGGCTGACCCGCTGAGCCGATTACCCCATTGCGAAAGCGCTTTTCTGACCTGCGGTCTTCTGGGTCTTGAAGATCGAGGTGTTGTCGGGCGCGGGCGGGAGCGGCATGCGCACCGGCACCTGCTCCAGCCGTGGCTCCAGAACCGGCTGGCCGGTGACCATGCGGCTTTGGATATCGTCCCAGAATTTGCGCTGACCGAGGGCGTGGATGTAGCTTGATGAGCCAAGAATCGGCCATGCATCCGCGCGGGCCAGCTCGTAGAACAGGATCAGACGGTTACGGTCGCTAATGTTGGGAGCGGAGCCGTGCAAGGTGCGTACGTGATGGACCGTCATGCTGCCCGCCTTGCCCGTGAGAGTGACCGCCTTTGAGAGGTCAAACTCCGGATCGTCCGGGTTGACGGCACCGGCGAACACTCCGTTCACATGGTGGCTCAACACTGGCCCTTTGTGCGAGCCGGGGATGACCATCAGCGGCCCGTTGGCCTCGTCGACATCCTCCAGCATAAGGCCGAAGGCGAGCAGATCATCATTGGTGTGCGGGTAGAAGGCCCAATCCTGATGCCATTCCACCGCTGCCCCGCCGCCGGGCGCTTTGGTGTTGAGCTTGGAGGTGTTGATCAGGGTGTTGGGGCCGAGCAGACCATTTAGCACTTCTGTCAACCGGCTTTGGGTGAGGATTTCCCAGAAGTAGGGGTTTTGCATGTGCGGTAGCTTGATCCGGGTTAGGCGCGGGTTTTCGGCGGAGTGACCTTCATCCAGATCGTAACGCTCGTCGCTCTCTTTTAGCGGGCGGGCCGCATCAATCATCTCGCGGGTGATCGTTTGCAGTTTGGCCAGTTGATCGGGCGTTACCACGTCCTCGACCATCAGGTAGCCGTTCTCATCGTAAAATTCTTTTTGATCCTGAGTAAGCATCGTGGGTCTCCTCCCTGAGCATGGTATCGATACCATGCCTTGCGTGGTATCGATACCATCGCTATTTCCGAGTCGTCAACAACGGGGTTCGCATGACAAAGAAATGGGTGACGATGGGCGATGTGGCCCGTGCGGCGGGCGTTGGCAAAATCACTGTCTCGCGTGCACTTTCAACACCCCAGAAGGTTTCGGCGGAGACGCGTGAGAAGGTAGAGGCTGCAGTGGCCGCGCTGGGCTACGTGCGAGATGATACCGCAGGGGCACTTTCATCGCAGCGCTCAAAGATAGTGGGGGCGGTGGTTTCCACCTTGGACCAGCCAGTCTTTGCTTCAACCATCCGGGGGCTGTCAGAAGGCCTCGCGCCGGAGGGCATGCAACTGTTGCTCGGCACAGCGCAATATGCGCCAGAAACCGAAGCCGGGCTGGTGGCGACCCTGATGGGCCGCCGCCCCGACGCGATGGTGGTGACCAGTTCGGAGCACACCGAAGGCACCCGGGCGCTCCTATCACGCCTGCCAACTGTCGAACTCTGGGAGTTGCCTGACAAGCCCATTTTCGCAGCCGTAGGCTTTTCCAACCGAGCAGCTGGCTGGGCAATGACGGAGCATCTTGTGCAGACCGGTCGCCGTGCCATTGCCATGCTTTCCACTGACCGCCGCGGAGATACGCGCGCCCAGCTTCGTGCCGAAGGCTATGCCGAGGCTGTGCCGGGCCACGCCCCGCGCCTTTTGAAGCTTACGCCAGAGCCGGGCCAGACAGGCCCGGACCTTGGTGCCATCGGCCTTGAACGGATCCTTGAAGAGTGGCCCGACACGGACGCGGTGCTCTGTGCCTCCGACGCCCTTGGGCTGGGCGCATTCTGCGAGGCTGGGCGGCGCGGCATAAACGTGCCCCAGCGACTCGCGATCACCGGATTTGGCGATGTGGAGGACGTGGGCGACGCGGGGATCGGCCTTACCACGATCCGCATTGATGGAGCCGCAATTGGGCGCAAGGCGGCCCAACTCCTGATGGCAGCAACCACCGGACAAGCCCTGCCTGAAACGCGCATTGATATGGGTTTCAATCTCACGCGGCGCGCCAGCAGTTGATGTTGCCTATCGGCGCTTTGGCGCACGTGCAGGGGAGCACTGCGGCGGCAGGCTTTGCCTGAAACCGGGAATCGGCTCCAAACCGCTCGGAACAGCGCAAACTCCGATTGGGGGATCGACCCCATACGAATGAAGCGCCTCTCAGGTCATTTTCATCTCATCCGGTCGGCAAAGACCACAACAGATGAAAGGAACTGACAAATGAAACTCACTAAACTCATGGCCCTCCCCGCCCTCCTCGTCGTCACCGCCCTCTCGGGCTGCATCGAAATCGACCCAGGCCTCGTGGATGCTGGCCCGGGTGGCCCCATCGGCCCCCAGAAGAAGCCACTGAACGCCGCTTCGCTCAACAACGGCGACACCGTCACCGTGAACGTGACGAAGGATGCCTCGGGCCGCGGCGGGCTGCTCCAGCTTTGCCTGCGCAATCAGGCGACCTGGGACAAGCGCTTCAGCGTCAACGGTGGCGGCTGGGTGACGGCCAAGCGCAACTCGATCCGCTGCACACAGGTTCCGGCGGCACAGGGCCAGCGCGTGAACTTTTCGCGCCACACCATCAGCGGCTGGATCGACTCCGGCGGCAAGACCTACGACATGACGGATCGGGGCGGCTCGCGGATCGAGCTGGTCTGGCTCCAGTAACCAGCTAGACGCGGAGCGCCGGGGGAGCCCCCTCCCCCGCCTCCAAGTCTGGTCCCGAGCCGATCGGGACGCGTCGGCCCGGCTGCCTCAGCCGGGCCGGCGTTTTTTGTTTGTTGAGTGTCGTCTCAGTGGCGTCGTGCGTCTGCCGGGTAGACGCCGAGAATCTTCACCTCTTCGGTGAAGTGATCCAGCTCTTCCATGGCCAATTTCACATTCGGGTCGTCGGGGTGGCCCTCGATGTCGGAATAAAACTGGGTGGCGGTGAAGCTGCCGCCGACCATGTAGCTTTCCAGCTTGGTCATGTTCACCCCATTCGTGGCGAAGCCGCCCATCGCCTTGTAGAGCGCGGCGGGGATGTTGCGGACGCGGAAGACGAAGGTTGTCATCATGGTTTCGGCGCGGCGCGCGGGCTGGGCCTGCGGGGCCATGATGAGGAATCGGGTGGTGTTGTGGGCGTGGTCCTCGATGTGGCGGGCAAGGATGTTAAGCCCGTAGGTATCTGCCGCGAGGTCCGAAGCCAAAACACCCTCGTTGCGCGCCCCGCTGGCTTGAAGCTCGGCCGCTGCGCCCGCGCTATCGGCGGCCGCCTCGCCCCTGATGCCGTTCGCCGCCAGAAAGGAAGCGCATTGCGGCAAGAGCACCAGATGGGCGCGCACCTTCTGCACCTCTTCCAGCGTTACGTCCGGCAGGGCCATCAGCGAAATGTGCACGCGTACGAAGGCTTCATCGACGATGTGCAACCCGCTTTCTGGCAACAAGCGGTGGATGTCGGCCACCCGGCCATAAGTGGAGTTTTCGACCGGCAGCATGGCCTGCTCGGCGGCCCCGCTGCGGACGGCCTCGATCACATCCTCAAAACTACGGCAGGGCAGCGCCTCCATTTCTGGCCGGGCCTCGGCACAGGCCTGGTGCGAATAGGCCCCGAGCTCTCCCTGAAACGCTATACGGCCAGTCATTGCCGCCCCTCCCCTGACATTTCATACGATTTTGGCCCCCTCGGGCGTTTGGTCGCGCCTGATACGGCTTGCAGCACACCGGGTGAAGCCGCTAGAAGGCCGCGAGACGGAAACCGTGCACGGGATGAGACATGTTCGACACAATGACGATGGTCAAGGCGTTCGGCTGGCTGTGTGGGGCGCTGCTGATCTATCTGCTGATCAACTGGGCCGGTGAATCGCTGTATGCGATGGACGCAGGTGGCCACGGCGAAGAGGGCGAAGAGCATCCGCAAGGCTATGCTATTGTGGTGGAAGACTCTGGTGGTGGCGATGCTGCCGAAGAAGACTCCGGCCCCTCGTTTGAAGAGGTGTTTGCAGCCGCCGATGCCGGCAAAGGCGAGCGCGTCTTTGGCAAGTGCAAGGCCTGCCACAAGCTGGATGGCACCGATGGAACCGGGCCGCACCTCAATGGTGTGGTCGGTCGCGCGATTGGCGGCGTGGATGGCTTTGGCTACTCTGACGTCATGGCCTCCCACGGTGGTGAATGGACCCCTGAAGTGCTCAGCGAGTTCCTCGCCAACCCCAAAGGCTACATGAGCGGCACCAAGATGAGCTTTGCCGGTCTTCGCAAAATCGAAGACCGCGCCAACGTGATCGCCTATCTGCAAGCCGCGCAGTAAGCGACACGCAACAGAATTCAGGGCCGCCGCCGGGCAACCGGGGCGGCCTTTTTTGTGCCCTGCACTGACCTGCCCTCGCGCTTTGCTCACGAGGTTTCAACTTGCATGCCAGGACGTGGGGCATTTAGCTAAATTTAACGATGTTTTGCTGAGGTCGCCCCGCGCGGGTGACCCGCCCAACCTGACCCGAGAGGAGCCCGACTTGCGCCAGAGACATTTGCCGCCCCGAACTGCCGTCGCCGCAACTGCCCTGAAAGCAAAGCGGCGAGATGTTGTGACATGGGGGGCCGGGCTGGCTCTGGCATTGATGCTGGCTGCGCTGCCTGCAATGGCGCAGGACGAAGCGAACACTGTGACGCGCCACGGCATCCCGACCTTTCCGGGCGGTGAGCTGAAGTATGGCCCCGACTTCGAACATCTGGACTATGTGAACCCCGATGCCCCCAAGGGTGGCGAAATGTCGGAATGGGCTTTCGGTGGCTTTGACAACTGGAACCCCTACACCATCAACGGCCGTGCCGGCGCCCTCGCAAGCGCACCGCTCGAAAGCCTGCTCACTTCGGTTTCCGATGAGATCGGCTCGGACTATGGGCTGCTGGCAGAGAGCCTGGAATACCCGGAGGATCGCTCCTGGGTGATTTTCAATCTGCGTGAGGGAATCGAGTTTTCTGACGGCACGCCCATGACCGCAGAAGATGTGCTGTTTTCCTATGAGGTGTTCAGGGAAAAGGGCCTGCCAAGCTTCCGTAAGGTGCTGGGCGACACCGTCGAAACAGCTGAGGTGCTAGACCCGCTGCGCATCCGGTTCGACTTCAGGGAAGACACAGAAAAGCGCGACGCGATCCAGAAGGTTGGCGGCCTGCCGATCCTCTCGAAAGCACAGTACGACGCGGGCAAGATGGATCTGGAAGAACCGCAAAGCACACCGTGGATCGGCACTGGCCCCTATGTGGTGGACCTCGACCGATCAGAGCTTGGCAAGACCGTCGTTGTGACGCGCAACCCCGATTACTGGGGGCAGGATCTGCCGATCAACATTGGCCGCAACAACTTTGATGCGCTCCGGGTTGAGTATTTTGCAGATTACGCTGTGGCGTTGGAAGGGCTGAAAGGCGGGGCCTACATGTTCCGCAATGAGGCCAGCTCAAAGGATTGGGCTACGGGCTATGACTTCCCAGCCGTTGAGAAGGGCTGGATCGTGAAGCGCGAGTTGCCGCATGGGGTGATCTCCAACGGTCAGAGCTTTGTGTTCAACACGCGCCACGAACAGCTGAAGGATCCGCGTGTGCGCGAGGCGATTGGGCTGATGTTCAACTTCGAATGGTCGAACGAGAAGCTGTTTTACGGGCTCTACGAGCGAGTGGATTCCTTTTGGGAGAACACCGATTTGGCTGCAACCGGCCTGCCGAGCGAGGAAGAGTTGGCGCTGCTGGAGCCGCTGCGGGCAGACATCCCTGAAGAGGTGTTTACCGAAGAACCCTATATGCAGCCGCGTTCGGACCCGAACAGCTCGACCGACCGGCGCAACCTGCGCAAGGCCAACCGCCTGCTGGACGCCGCAGGGTGGAGCGAGTTCAACAGCCGGGGGCTGCGGGTGAAGGACGGCAAGACACTGCGGGTGGAATTCCTCAATGACAGCCAGACCTTTGACCGGATCGTGAACCCCTTTGTGGAAAACCTGCGCTCCGCGGGCATCGACGCGCAGCACCAGCGGGTGGACAACGCCAGCGCCACCGAGCGCGAGCGCCCGCCGAACTATGATTTTGACATCGTCACGGCCTTCCTGCCCACCGGCTATATCCCCGGCGACTCGCTCAAGCAGTACTTTGGCAGCGAAACGGCCGACACTTCGACCTTCAACAAGATGGGGCTGAAGAACCCTGCCGTTGATGCGCTGATCGAACATGTGAAAGCTGCGCGGAACCAAGAAGACCTTGAAGTGGCCATTTCGGCCCTGGACCGGGTGTTGCGAGCGCTGAAGTTCCGCACCGGGCAGTGGAACAAGGCGGCCTATACGGTGGCCTACTACGATGTCTTCGAGCACCCGGAGGAGTTGCCGCCCTACGCACTCGGCAACATGGATTTCTGGTGGTATAACGCCGAGAAGGCCGAGAAGCTGAAAGCGGCCGGCGCGTTCTGAGCGGGGCGCGAGAAAAAGAAAAATGCAGGCGAAAAGGCTCTAGATGAGCGCATATATCCTCAGGCGACTCTTGCTGATCATCCCGACTCTGTTCGGGATAATGCTGGTGAACTTCATCCTCACCCAATTCGTCCCCGGCGGCCCGATTGAGGCGGTTATCGCGCGAGTCGAGCAGGGTGAGGGCGCAGGCGATAATGTGACCGGCGGTGCTGACGCCGGGCAGCAGCAAAGCGAAAGCGTGGACGACCGCTATCAGGGGGCGCGGGGCCTCTCGCCTGAGTTTCTGGCCCAGCTTGAGGTGCAAATGGGCTTTGCCCGTGTCGTCTGCGAAGAGGGCTATGAGCCACGCGACGGCGAAGCGATCACCCACCGCGATCTGTCTTCGGAGGCCTGCACCAAGGAAGACATCGGCCTTGCCGAGCGGTTCTTCATCATGATGGGCCAGTATCTGACCTTCGATTTTGGTGAGAGCTACTTCAAATCGAAGTCAGTGGTGAGCCTTGTCATCGAGAAGATGCCGGTTTCGATCACGCTGGGCCTTTGGTCAACGCTCATTGCCTATATGATCTCGATCCCGCTGGGCATTCGCAAGGCGGTGAAAGACGGCAGCAAGTTTGACACTTGGACCTCGGGCGTCATCGTTTCTTTCTATGCCATTCCGGGGTTTATCTTCGCCATCCTGCTGCTGGTGCTCTTTGCGGGCGGCTCCTACTGGAAGATATTCCCGCTACGCGGCCTCACCTCGCCCAATGCGATCTGGGAAGACCTGAGCCTTTGGGGCAAGGTGCTGGACTATCTCTGGCACATCTTCCTGCCCGTGCTGGCCTCATCCATCGCCGGGTTCGCCTCGCTGACGCTGCTGACGAAGAACAGCTTCCTCGACGAGATCAAGAAGCAATATGTGATCACCGCGCGGGCCAAGGGCCTGAGCGAAAAGCAGGTGCTCTATGGCCATGTTTTCCGCAATGCGATGCTGATCGTGATTGCCGGCTTTCCAGGGGCCTTCCTCGGTGTTTTCTTCGGCTCGTCGCTCGTGATCGAGTGGCTCTTCTCGCTGGACGGGCTGGGGCGGCTGGGCTTTGAGAGTGTGGTCGACAGGGATTACCCGGTGGTCTTCGGCACGCTTTTCGTTTTCGGGCTGATCGGCCTGTTGGTGAATATACTGAGCGATCTGATGTATGTCTTCGTCGATCCGCGGATCGACTTTGAACGGAGGGCTGGCTGATGGCGTTGATCAAGTTGGGCCCGCTGGGCCAGCGCCGGTGGCGTAACTTCAAGAAAAACCGGCGTGCGTTCTGGTCTCTGATCCTGTTTAGCTTGCTCTTTGGCGCGAGCCTTTTTGCCGAGTTCCTCGCGAACGACAAACCAATCCTCGTGCAGTACCGCGGCGAGTATTACATGCCGATCCGTACGTTTTATTCGGAACAGGACTTTGGCGGTGACTTCCGCACGGAAGCGAAATACCGCGATATCGAGGTGCAATGCCTCATCCGCTCTGGCGGGCTGGAGGCCTGCTTTGATGACCCGGAAGCCGTGTATGAAGACGCCGCCGACGGGGTGGTGGACGGCGAGGAGATCGAGAAGGGATGGGCGCTTTGGCCACCTGTGCCCTACTCCTACAACACCCCGAATGATGACATTGTTGGCGCCGCCCCTTCAGCGCCGGATGGCAACCACTGGCTGGGCACCGACGATGGCAGCCGAGACGTGCTGGCGCGGGTGATTTATGGCTTTCGACTTTCGGTGCTGTTCACCCTGATCGTCACCGCTGTTGCCTCCGTTATCGGCATCGCGGCGGGTGCGGCGATGGGCTACTTTGGCGGCTGGGTCGACCTGTTTTTCCAGCGGATGCTGGAGATCTGGGGCGGCATCCCGGGGCTCTATGTGATCATCATCATGTTCGCGATCTTTGGCCGAAGCTTCTGGCTGCTGGTCTTCCTGACGGTGCTGTTCGGCTGGCCTGCGCTGACGGGCGTGGTGCGAGCGGAATTCCTGCGCGCCCGCAACTTCGAATATGTCCGCGCCGCCAAGGCGCTGGGGGTGAGCGATAGCAAGATCATGTTCCGCCACATCCTGCCTAATGCGATGGTGGCGACGCTGACGTTGATGCCCTTTATCATCACCGGCACCATCGGCGGGCTCGCCACGCTGGATTTTCTTGGCTACGGCCTGCCGTCCAGCGCGCCTTCATTGGGCGAGCTTACGCTGCAGGCCAAACAGAACATTCAGGCCCCATGGCTCGCGTTCACCGCGTTTTTTACTTTCGCCATCATGCTTTCGCTACTGGTCTTCGTCTTCGAGGGTGTGCGCGATGCGTTTGACCCGCGGAAGGTGTTCGCATGAGCGCGGTGCTGGAGGTCAAGGACCTGAAGGTGTCTTTCCGGCAGGACGGGGAGACAACCCATGCGGTGAAGGGCGTTTCCTTCTCGGTAGGTCGGGGCGAGACAGTGGCGCTGGTTGGCGAGAGCGGCTCGGGCAAGTCTGTTACCGCGCTTTCAACGGTGAGCCTGTTAGGGGAGAGCGCCCGGGTTGACGGCTCTGTGCGCTACATGGGCGCAGAGATGGTGGGAGCCGATGACCAGAAACTGATGGAAGTGCGCGGCAACGACATTTCCTTCATCTTTCAGGAGCCAATGACCAGCCTCAACCCGCTGCACACGCTGGAAAAGCAGCTGGCTGAGAGCCTAGAGTTGCACCAGGGGATCAAGCGGAGCGATGCGCGGGAGAGGATAATTGAGCTGCTCAAGGACGTGGGCATCCACGATCCGGCGAGCCGCCTCGGAGCCTATCCGCACCAACTTTCGGGCGGGCAGCGGCAACGGGTGATGATTGCCATGGCGCTGGCCAACAACCCCGACCTTCTGATCGCCGATGAGCCGACGACGGCGCTGGATGTGACCATTCAGGCGCAGATCCTCGATTTGCTGGCCGAGCTCAAGCAGAAGCGCAAGATGAGCCTGCTGTTCATCACCCATGATCTCGGGATCGTGCAGGCGATTGCCGACCGGGTCTGTGTGATGCAGGACGGCGTAATTGTTGAAACCGGGCCGACGGCGGAGATTTTTGCCAACCCCAAACATGCCTATACCCGCAAGCTCCTTGGCGCTGCGCCGCAGGGCGGGCCGCCGGACGTGCCGGCGGGGGCCGAAGAGATTGTGCGGACGGAAGATCTGCGCATCTGGTTTCCCATTCAGTCAGGCTTGCTGAAACGAACGGTGGGGCATGTGAAAGCCGTGAATGCCGCCAGCCTCTCCGTCAGGGCGGGCGAGACGATGGGGATCGTCGGCGAGAGCGGCTCGGGCAAGACGACGCTTGCCTTGGCGATCATGCGGCTGATCCAGTCGGAAGGGCCGATCTATTATCTTGGCGAAGATATTCAGGGTTGGAAGACCCGGCAAATGCGAGAGCTGCGGCGGCATATGCAGATCGTGTTTCAGGATCCCTTCGGCAGCCTCAGCCCACGCCTGACGGTCGCGCAGATCGTGGCCGAGGGGCTGGGTGTGCATGGCGTGGAGAAGGGGCAGGATCCACGCGCGCTGGTGGCCGACATGCTGCAAGAAGTGGGTCTCGACCCGGCGGTGATGGACCGCTACCCGCACGAGTTTTCAGGCGGACAGCGCCAGCGGATCGCTATCGCCCGCGCGATGATCTTGAAGCCCCGGCTGGTGGTGCTTGATGAGCCAACGAGCGCGCTTGATATGACGGTGCAGGTGCAGATCGTCGACCTGCTGCGCGATCTCCAGACGAAGTATGGGCTGGCCTATCTGTTCATCAGCCACGATCTGCGAGTCGTTCGGGCGCTGAGCCACAAGGTTATGGTGATGCGTCAGGGCGATGTGGTGGAAGCCGGGTTGGCCGCAGAGGTGTTTGATGCGCCCAAGTCGGACTACACCCGCACGCTGATGGATGCGGCTTTCGACTTGCCGGGCGGCTGAGGCCGGTGATGATGCCCGGCCTCGGTGCCGCCGACGTGGGTTGTCAGCAACGCCAACTATAGAGCAAGGAACGGGCTCAAATAGCCGAGCTGTGCCCAGCGCGGGAGAGATCATAGGCATCGACGGCCCGGGCGATGACGCGAGTAAGTGGGTGCGCCTTTGGCGGAATCTCGATGCCAGCGGAGGTGAGATTGACTACGCCGTCGAACCTTGCCGTGATGCCCTTGAGCACGCTGAGCACCCAATGCGGGCTAGCCCCGAGGGCGACGATGGCCTTCACGTCGCAGCGGAACTCGCACATCAACTGCTCAATGATCCGACCGCGCCAAAGGTCTTCCCGGCTAAACACGTGGCCCCGCGCGGTTGCGAAACGGCCTTCGCGGATGTCTCGGGTGTAAGCCGAAGTGGCCGAGGCGTTTTGCGCGTAGCCCTGCGGGAAGCGCGAGATCGAGGAGGCGCCAAGGCCGACAAGCGCAGTTGCGGTGTCGTCGGTGTAGCCCTGAAAGTTACGGCGCAGGCGGCCATCGCGGAGCGCGCGGGCCAGCCCGTCGCCGGGGCGAGCGAAGTGATCAATGCCGATCTCCTCATAGCCATCCCAGCGAAACAGCCGCCGCGCGGTTTCAAATAGCGCGAGGCGTTGCTCGGGGGTGGGCAGCGCATCGGTGGGAATCAGCGACTGGCGCTTGGCCATCCACGGCACATGGGCGTAGCCATAAAGCGCAACCCGGTCGGGGGAGAGCGACATCAGCTTTTGGACCGAGTCGGCCATGCGCTCCTCGGTCTGATGCGGCAGGCCGAAGAGGATATCGGCGTTGAGGCTCTCGATGCCGCGGGCGCGGATCATCTCGACTGCGCGGGCCGTCAGCTCATAGCTCTGGTCGCGACCGATAGCCTTTTGAATCTCCGGATCGAAATCCTGCACGCCAATTGAGGCGCGGGTCATCCCCGCCGCTGCGAGCGCATCAAGCCGGGCCTCGTCGATCTCATTGGGGTCGATCTCGACCGAGAACTCCGCGCCGGGGGCCATCGGCACCACAGCCTCGACGGCCGCTGCCAGTTCCTCCATCATCGGGGCCTCCATCAGCGTGGGCGTGCCGCCGCCCCAGTGCATGCGAGAAAGCCGCACGCCGGAGGCAAAATTGCGACTCAGATGCGCAATTTCGGCCTTCAGAACGTCGAGATAGGCGCGAACCGGCTCGCCAGAAGAGGTGCCTTGGGTGCGGCAGGCGCAAAACCAGCAGAGCCGACGACAGAAAGGCACGTGAATGTAGAGCGATATCTGCCCGTTTTCGGGGATCGCGCGAAGCCAGCTGGCAAAGCGCCCCTCGTCAACGCCCCCGGCAAAGTGCGGGGCGGTGGGGTAGCTGGTGTAGCGGGGCACACGTGCGTCAAAGAGGCCGTGGCGGGCAAGTTGTGCAGTGGTTTCCATTGGCCTAGGTTACTGGACAGGGGCACTGGGCTGCCTTGACCCAGATCAACAGGAAGAGAATGGCTGTCCTCGACATCAAGTTCACGTCACATGATTGTGGCTCGTGTCCGATCCGCCATCGGGCAGTTTGTGCGCGCTGCGACGAGGACGAGCTCTCCCTACTGGAAGAGATCAAGTATTACCGCAGCTTTGAGCCGGGGCAGACGGTGATCTGGTCGGGCGACCACATGGATTTTCTCGGCTCGATTGTCACCGGCGTTGCGACGCTGAGCCAGACGATGGAGGACGGACGAACGCAGATGGTGGGCTTGCTTCTGCCCTCGGATTTTGTGGGCCGCCCTGGGCGCGAGGCGGCCACCTATGACGTAACGGCGGTGACTGACCTCACGATGTGCTGCTTCCGGCGCAAGCCGTTCGAAAACATGATGGAATCCACACCGCATATCGCCCAGCGCCTGTTGCAGATGACGCTGGACGAGTTGGACGCAGCACGCGAGTGGATGCTGATTTTGGGCCGAAAGACAGCGCGGGAGAAGATTGCCAGTCTGCTGGCTATTCTGGGCCGTCGCGATGCCTCACTGGGGCTTGGCGGGCCAATGGGTGATGAGATTACCTTTGATCTACCACTCACGCGGGAAGCGATGGCCGATTACCTTGGTCTTACGCTGGAAACGGTGAGCAGACAGGTTTCGGCACTGAAGAAGGACGGCCTGATCGAGTTGGAGGGGAAGCGCCGGGTGCGTGTGCCAAGCTACGATGCGCTCATGGTGGAAACGGGCGATGACTCGGACGGCGGCGTGATGGTTTAGGCCGGGTGGTGGGCAGATTGCCCGCCCTGCGAGTTGCCTCGTAGAGCAGGCGAGACTCTTCCCTACCGCGCCATGAACACGGGCACCGGGGGCTTCGCCAACACATCGCGCGTTGCCCCACCGAGGATGGCCTCTCGGAAGCGGGAATGGCCGTATGCGCCCATAACCAGCAGGTCTGCCCCGAAGTCGGCCACGTGCCGTGCCAGAACGTCGGACACTTTGGGCATGGTGCGCGAAAGCACCGAGATTTCGCAGCGAAGCCCATGGCGGGTGAGCATCTGGCTCAACGCACCGCCCGGATCGGAGCGTTCGGGGCCGTGGCGTGGCGGGTCGATGATGGCGATATTCACCAGATCAGACCCGGCCAGAAGCGGCAGCGCTCGGCGGATGGCGGCAAGCGCCTCGGGGCTTTGGTTCCAAGCGAGAACGGCGCGGCGCGGACGCACTGGCGCTGTGGCGGTTTCGGGCAGGACTATCACCGGGGCGTGGCTGTCGAACAATGCCGCCTCAAGCGCGACCTCATACTCCGTGCCTTTGCCGTCGCCATAGGGCACGGGCATAACGACCAAGTCTGCAAAGCGTGCCCGCGATGTGATCAACCCGGCCAGGGCGACCATCTGGCCCACTGCACTCTCGACTGACCAGCGCAGGGCGGAGGCCTTCATGTGCTCGCGCGCCGATGCCTCGATCTTCTCGGCGGCGGCGCGCGCTTCGTTGTAGGTTTCCTGCTGCACCACGGCCGTCGCCCCGGCGTAGTAGTAGCCAACCTGAGTGCGATCACATCCGATCCCAATCACTTCCAGATGCGCATCGAAGGTATCGGCCAGCGCCTCGGCATGGTTCAGCGCCCGGGATTGCGTGGAGCCAGCGGCCAGCGGCTCCAGCAGGGGGACGAGTATCGTCTTCGGGTCCATCATGATCGTCTCCTCGCGGAAGTGGCCGGAAAGAACGCCGGCGGGCTTATGCAGCAGGGTGCAGGATTTCGAGCCGCCAGAAATTGACCTGAATCAAGGACGCCGCCGTCTGTTCCGACGAATTTGCCCCCAATTCGAGGACCGTTCGCGGGGGGATTCCCTGTGCGGCTTCGTGGGGACAAAGAAGGAAACTGTCATGTGGGACTACGTGAAGATCGTGCTGTTCGGCCTGATCGCGCTGCTCGCGGCCATCGCTGCGAACTACGCGCGCGATCTGGCCTATATGGTGCACGCCCTGATCATCTGCGCCGTAGCGGCGGGGATGTTCATCTGGGCGGTGCGCACCACCTGGGAAGAGAAGCCGGCACCGGCGCTCAACGCTGAAGGTTATATGGACGGCGTGGTGCGCTACGGCGTTGTCGCCACGGCCTTCTGGGGTGTTGTCGGCTTTCTGGTGGGCACCTTTATCGCCTTCCAGCTGGCATTTCCGGGGCTGAACTTCCAACTCCTGGGAGACGGGATTGGCAACTTCGGGCGCCTGCGGCCACTGCACACCTCTGCGGTGATTTTCGCCTTCGGGGGCAACGCGCTGATCGCGACGAGCTTCTACATCGTGCAGCGGACCTCCGCCGCGCGGCTCTGGGGCGGCAACCTCGCCTGGTTCGTGTTCTGGGGCTACAACCTGTTTATCATTCTGGCGGCCACCGGCTACCTGCTGGGTGCAACCCAGAGCAAGGAATACGCTGAACCGGAATGGTACGTGGACATCTGGCTCACCGTCGTCTGGGTGGCTTATCTGCTGGTGTTCCTCGGCACGATCCTGAATCGCAAGGAGCGCCACATCTACGTGGCAAACTGGTTCTTCCTCAGCTTCATCGTGACCGTGGCCATGCTGCATGTGGTCAATAACCTCTCGATCCCGGTGAGCATTTTCGGCGCCAAGTCGGTGCAGGTGTTTGCCGGTGTGCAGGATGCGATGACGCAGTGGTGGTATGGCCACAACGCAGTGGGCTTCTTCCTCACTGCCGGCTTCCTCGGGATGATGTACTACTTTGTCCCGAAGCAGGCCGAGCGGCCGGTTTACTCCTACAAGCTGTCGATCATCCACTTCTGGGCGCTGATCTTCCTCTACATCTGGGCCGGTCCGCACCACCTGCATTACACCGCCCTGCCCGACTGGGCCTCAACGCTGGGCATGGTGTTCTCCATCGTGCTCTGGATGCCGAGCTGGGGTGGCATGATCAATGGCCTGATGACCCTGAGTGGCGCGTGGGACAAGCTGCGCACCGATCCGATCATCCGGATGATGATCGTCTCCATCGGCTTTTATGGCATGTCCACCTTCGAGGGCCCGATGATGTCGATCCGCGCGGTCAACAGCCTGAGCCACTACACAGACTGGACCATTGGCCATGTGCACTCTGGCGCGCTGGGCTGGAACGGGATGATCACCTTCGGGGCGCTCTACTTCCTGACGCCGAAGCTGTGGAACCGGGCAAAGCTCTATAGCCTTCCGGCGGTCAACTGGCACTTCTGGCTCGCCACCATCGGGATCGTTCTCTACGCCTCCTCGATGTGGGTGACCGGGATCATGGAAGGCCTGATGTGGCGTGAAGTTGACGCCAACGGCTTCTTGGTCAACGCCTTCTCCGACACGGTGAGCGCGAAATTCCCGATGTATGTGGTCCGGGCTCTGGGTGGGGTGCTCTACCTTACCGGTGCGCTGATCATGGCCTGGAACCTGTGGATGACAGTGCGGAAGGGTGAGGCAAAAGTGCCCGCCGCCGCCGCTGTCGCCGCTGAATAAGGGGGGCCTGAGAAAATGGCACTTCTCGACAAGCACAAGATCCTTGAAACCAACGCAACGCTGCTACTCTTGGGCTCCTTCCTCGTTGTCACCGTCGGTGGCATCGTGGAAATCGCCCCGCTCTTCTACCTCGACAACACAATCGAGGATGTGGAAGGGGTGCGGCCCTACTCGCCACTGGAGTTGACCGGGCGCGACATTTACATCCGCGAAGGCTGCTACGTCTGTCATAGCCAGATGATCCGCCCGATGCGCGACGAAGTGGAGCGTTACGGGCACTATTCGCTAGCAGCGGAAAGCAAGTATGACCACCCGTTCCAGTGGGGATCCAAACGCACCGGGCCGGATTTGGCCCGGGTGGGCGGGCGCTACTCCGACGAGTGGCACGTCGACCACCTTATCGACCCGCAGAGCGTGGTGCCCGAGAGCGTGATGCCGAAGTACGGCTACCTGCTCGATCGGCCGATCGAGGGCGAATACGTGGGCGAGCTGATGGCCACCCACCGGATGGTGGGCGTGCCCTACACCGACGAGATGCTCGAAGCGGCAGCAGAGGACTTCGCCGCGCAGGCCGATCCGGACAGCGACTATGACGGGCTGATCGAGCGTTATGGCGACTCTGCGCAGGTGCGCAACTTCGATGGCCAAGCAGAGCTGACCGAGATGGATGCTCTGGTGGCCTATCTTCAGGTGCTCGGGACGATGGTGGATTTTTCCACCTTCCAGCCCGACGAGAGCCGGTAAGGGAGGGCGCGCGAGATGGATACCTATTCGTGGATGCGTGAACTGGCCGACAGCTGGGTGCTGCTTGCCATGTTCGTCTTCTTCCTTGGTGTCGTGGTCTGGGCCTTTCGGCCCGGGTCACGGAAGGACCATGAGGAGAGCGCCAACCTGATCTTTCGGAACGAAAAGACGCCTGCGGGCGAGGGCCTCGAGGAGGCGAAGCAATGAGCAAGAAACCGACAACGCCTGAAAAGGACATTCCGACAACCGGCCACAGCTGGGACGGGATTCAGGAATACGACAACCCGATGCCGCGCTGGTGGCTCTGGACCTTCTACGCCACCATCATCTGGGGCATTGGCTACACCATCGCCTACCCGGCCTGGCCGCTGGTGAAAGGTGCAACGGCAGGGCTGCTGGGCTACTCGACCCGCGCCGAGGTGCAGGCGGAGATTGACAGTTTCGACGCCGCCAACGAGGGCATGCGGCTAAAGCTCGTGGCCGCCGATCTGAACGAGATCAACAGCGACCCCGAGCTGGCCAGTTTTGCCCAGAACGCTGGCGGCGCCGTCTTCCGGACATGGTGCGCTCAGTGCCATGGCTCGGGCGCTGCGGGGGCCAAGGGCTACCCCAACCTGCTGGACGACGACTGGCTTTGGGGCGGTGACATGGAGGCGATCCACTTCACGATCACCCACGGCATCCGCAACGAGGACGACCCGGAAGGCGAGGCCCGCTACTCGGAAATGCCCCGCTTCGGCACCGACGAGCTGCTGGAAAACGAAGAGGTCGACCAGGTGGTGAACTACGTGATGTCGCTCTCGGGTGAGCCGCAGGATGCTTCGCTGGTTGAGGCCGGGCAGGTGGTGTTCGAAGACAACTGCTCTTCCTGCCATGGCGAGAACGCCGAGGGCGACCGGGAGCAGGGCGCGCCGAACCTGTCGGATGCAATCTGGCTCTATGGCGGCGATTACGCCGACGTGCGCGAGTCGGTTTACAACGCCCGCTTCGGCGTGATGCCCAACTGGAATACCCGGTTGAGCGAAGCCGAGATCCGGGCAGTGTCGGCCTATGTGCACACCCGCGGCGGTGGCGAGGAGCCAGCTGAAGCGGCTGGCGAGTAAGCCTCTGCCACATAAGTTGCGGGCCGCTCCGGGAGACCGGGGCGGCCCTCTTCGTGCGCTGGCGTCAGTGCGCCGTCATTTCGTGCACCACCTCGCCGGGCGTCAGGGAGGACGGGTAGTAGGTGGGCCAGTTCGTCAGCTCTTCGAGCAGCGCGGCGCGGTCATCGCCCCAGTAGAGGTGATAATGATCGGCCTTTCCGGGGGCGATCTTGTGATCGGAGAACTGGAAGTAGGCAGGCGCAGCTGCATCACCCTCGGTTTTGGCAAAGACGAAGCGGACGCCGCGATTGCCTTTCTCGTAGTTCAGCACTTCGTAGCCGTCGTAGGCGTAGCGGGCCTGAAGTGGTCCGCTTTCGCCGTGGAAGGTGACAGTGTCGCCCTCGATCACGATGCGATCCACATCGGTGGCGTAGCCGGTCTCGTAATAGGCGCGATACTCTTCCGCCGTCTTATCCCCATGCGCGGCCTTGTGTTCCATAACCTCGTCGAGTTGGCCGGAGGTGAGCAGCGGGTAGACCGACTGCCAATCGCCCGCCCAGTCCGACAGCGGACGATCGGCGATCTGGCTGTCTTCAAAGTAGCCTTTGTAGATCTGCTCGGCCTCCGTGTCATGGGCGTGGTCGTGCTTGGTTTCGGCGACGGCAGGCATGGCGATGAGGAGAGCGGCGAAGGTTGCGCCGAGGAGGTTGGGTTGCATTGAAGTCCTCTTTGGTTGAATAGTTATGTTATAACATAACGGATGCTACCTAGACCGGCTTGAAGGACGTTGCAACCCGAAGGCTCGGACACAAAGAGGGGCCGCACCCGGATAGCCGGGGCGGCCCTTCGATCATGCGGCTGACCAATCAGGCGTCGGGGAACGCGGTGAGCCGCGGCAGCGTGAGCCGCCAGGGAGCCGTCGGACGCGCGGCGGGCGGAAGGCCCTTGCCCGTCCGGGTGGCCGTGAACAGGGCCTTTGAAAGAATCGTGAACATCTCGCACCTCCTCTCGTGCAACGGTTACCCCATGAACATTGACGCCTCGGCGCAGATTCGCGAGTTTAATAGATATTCGTATGTAAGGAATACTAACGCATGCCCCTGCGCGACCTGCCCCCACCCGCTATGCTCCGCGCTTTCGCGGCACTGGCCGAGGCGGGCTCTATTACGGCTGCGGGGGAGGCCTTGGGCGTGACACACGCTGCGATCAGCCAACAGATCAGGGCGCTGGAGAGCCACCTTGGCGTAGCGCTGGTGCAGCGCGATGGCCGCTCAGTGCGGCTAACCGAAGCTGGCGAAGAACTGGGCGCAGCCGTTAGCGGGGGTTTTGCACTCATTGGCGACGCCGTGACCCGCATCACCGGGCAGGGTGAAGGGCGACCGGTCCAAATCACCACCACACCGATGTTTGCAGCTCATTGGCTGATGCCGCGTCTTGCCGGGTTTCGCGAACGTTTTCCGGAGGTGGAACTGATGCTGAACCCCTCGCCCCAGCTTGCAACGCTTTCACCCGGCGGCGTGGATATTGCCATTCGCCACGGCAAGGGCGACTGGCCGGGCGTGGATACGGAAATGCTCATCGCGTCAGAATATGTGATCGTCGCCGCGCCGAAGCTTTTGGCGGGCCGAGAGATCGGCCGCGCCGAAGACCTGTTGGAGCTGCCGTGGCTTCAGGAGTTCGGCACCAATGAGGTGGATGAGTGGTTGAAGAGCCAAGGTGTGACGGAGGCGCGGGCAAAGCTGCACAGCCATCTGCCCGGTAACTTCCTGCTGGATGCGGCCCGCAGAGGCGAGGGCGTGGCCGCCACCACCCGCGCGTTGATTGAGGAGGATATTGAAGCAGGGACGCTCACGGTGCTGTTCAACCGGGGGCCGGTGGCAGAGGGCTATCACATCGTCACCCGGCCCGGTCCGCTGCGCCCGCCTGCAGCGAAGTTCGTCAAATGGCTGCGGGCCCATAAAACCGCCGCCGCTTGACCCAGATCAAAGCCGGTGAGTCGCGCGAGGCGTAGAAGGGAGACATAGCGAGCCAAGGCAACCTCCCTTCCGCCGAAGCTCCGCACTTCCGGCTCGACCGGATAGGCCCCGGCCCTCCTTCCTGTTCGCGCGTTTCCTTGGAAGGGTCGGGGCCAAGTGCATCTGGCCTCCCCGAAATCCAGCGCGAAAACTCGCAGTGAAGAATCAGCTTTGTTGATTCAGGTCAATGTCGCCCGGCCCGCGCCATGACATTCACAATCCGGGATGTATGCGCGAAAGGGCGTGAATCGTGAGCACAGTTGAGCCGGAAGAGCCAAAAAGCCTCTATGCCGCGCGGGAACCAATTTTCCCGCGTCGGGTAAAAGGAAGTTTCCGCACTCTGAAATGGGTGATCATGCTGGCCACCCTCGGCGTCTACTACCTCACTCCGTGGATCCGCTGGGACAGAGGCCCAAACCTTCCCGATCAGGCTGTGCTGGTAGACCTCGCCAATCGCCGGTTTTTCTTTTTCTGGATCGAGATATGGCCGCATGAGTTTTACTTCATCGCGGGTCTGCTCATCATGGCCGGGCTGGGCCTGTTCCTGTTCACCTCCGCGCTGGGGCGGGTGTGGTGCGGCTATGCTTGCCCGCAGACGGTATGGACCGATCTCTTTATCCTCGTTGAGCGCTGGATCGAAGGTGACCGCAACGCGCGACTGCGCCTTCATCGGCAGAAGAAGCTGGACTTTCGGAAGGCGCGGCTGAGAGCGACGAAGTGGATCACTTGGCTGCTGATCGCTCTGGCGACTGGCGGGGCTTGGGTGTTCTACTTCACCGATGCGCCAACCCTGCTGCGCGATCTCGCCACGCTGAACGCCCACCCGGTGGCCTACACCACCATCGCCGTGCTCACAGCCACCACCTTTGTTTTCGGCGGTTTCATGCGCGAGCAGGTTTGCATCTACATGTGCCCATGGCCGCGCATTCAGGGCGCGATGATGGACGAAAACACCCTGACCATCGGCTACCGCGATTGGCGCGGCGAGCCTCGCGGCAAGCCGAAAGACCCGGCGGCAGGGGACTGCGTGGATTGCCTTGCCTGTGTGAACGTCTGCCCGATGGGCATCGACATCCGCAACGGGCAGCAAATGGAGTGCATCACCTGCGGGCTGTGCATCGACGCCTGCGACGAGATGATGGACAAGCTGGGCCGCCCGCGTGGGCTGGTTGGTTACCTCGCAATCTCGGATGAGGCATGGGAGACCACCGGGAATAAGGCAAGGAGCGTGTGGAAGCACCACATCTTCCGCCCGCGCACGATCCTTTACTCCGCTCTCTGGGCGCTTGTGGGCATTGGTCTCGTGGTGGCGTTGTTCATTCGTGATGACATCAGCCTGACGGTCGCACCCGTGCGAAACCCGGTGTTTGTAACCATGTCGGACGGAACCATTCGCAACACCTACGAGCTGCGCCTGCGCAACAAGCACGGCGAAGACCGACGCTTTGGCATTGCCATCACTGGCGACCCGGTGCTGCGCGTGGCGATTGAGGGCACACCCTACGGCTCGGTCATGGTGCCTGCCGACGAAACCATGCTGCAACGGGTCCACGTGTTTGCCCCAGCAGGCTCGGCCGCCGCGGAGGGCGATCTGACCGAGTTTCGCTTCTGGGTGGAAGACCTCAGCAATGGCGACCGGGTACACAAGGACAGCAGCTTTAACGGGAAGGGACAGTAAGCATGGGCGAGATTACCGGAAGGCAGGTGTTTGCGGTGACAGCAGGGGCCTTTGCCGTGATCATCGGTGTGAACTTGGTGATGGCTTACAAGGCGGTAAGCACTTTCCCCGGGCTGGAAGTGAAAAACTCCTACGTTGCGAGCCAGCAGTTTGACGCCAAGCGAGAAGCGCAAGAGGCTTTGGGGTGGAGCGTTGCGCCGCAGTACGAAAGCGGTGTTTTGGCAATTGCCGTCACCGGGCCAGAGGGGCGGCCAGCCGTGGTGGAAAATTTTGAAGTGATGGTGGGCCGCACCACGGTGCGCAATCAGGATCGGACGCCGGAGTTTACCTATGAAGGCGGGCGATTTGTGGCACCGGTAGACCTCGCCCAAGGGCGCTGGGAGGTGCGGGTGAAGGCCAATGCCGTGGATGGCACGCCGTTTGAGCAGCGGCTCATCCTGACGGTGCGGGGCTAAGATGGACGGCAGCGTGGAACGCGGCGGCCTTGCGGCCTGCCCGGCCTGCGTTGCACTGCCCGGCATGGGGGACGTGGCGGCAGGCGGCGTGGCAGAGAAGGAGCTTTTGCTCTCGCTGCCCGAGATCCATTGCGCTGCCTGTATCAGCGGCGTTGAGCGCGTGCTCGCCGCACAGCCGGGCGTGGCCTCGGCGCGGGTGAACCTGACGCTTAAGCGCGCGACGGTGGAGGCTGAAGATGCTGTTGAACCCGGCGCGCTGGTGGCCGCCCTTGGCGCGGCGGGCTTCAGGGCGCAGGAGCTTGATGTAGGCCTGCTGAGCAGCACCGAGGCTGACAAGGCAGGCCGCGACCTGCTGATGCGCCTCGCGGTCGCCGGGTTTGCCATGATGAACGTCATGCTGCTTTCGGTCGCCGTTTGGAGCGGGGCCGAGGGGGCGACGCGCGACCTGTTTCACTGGATAAGCGCTGCCATCGCCTTCCCAGCCGTGGGGTTCGCCGGGCGACCCTTCTTTGCCTCTGCCGCCGTGGCATTGAAGGCGCAGCGACTGAACATGGACGTGCCAATCACGCTGGCGATCCTGCTGGCGCTGGGCACTTCGCTTTACGAGACGATCCATTCCGGCGCACATGCCTATTTCGATGCCGCCCTATCACTCACGTTCTTCCTGTTGGCGGGGCGCTACCTCGACTACCGCACGCGGGCCGTGGCCCGCTCTGCCGCCGAGGAGTTGGCCGCGCTGGAGGTGCCCCGCGCGGTGCGCATGGTCGGAGGCGTGGAAGAGCTGGTGGGCGTGGGCGAACTGGCACCGGGCGACGCGGTGCTGGTGCGCCCGGGCGGGCGGATGCCGGTGGACGGTGTAATCGTGGAAGGCGCAAGCGAGTTGGACCGCGCCCTGCTGACCGGCGAGACCCGGCCTGTGGCCGCCGAGGTGGGTCAGGTGGTGAGCGCGGGGGAAGTCAACCTGACCGGCCCGCTCACCGTGCGGGTGACTGCGGCAGGCAAAGAAAGCTCGCTGCACCGCATGGCCGACCTCGTGGCCGTCGCCGAAAGCGCAAAGAACAAATACACCTCGCTGGCCGACCGCGCGGCGGGGCTCTATGCGCCGGGGGTGCATATCCTCTCGGCGCTGGCCGGGATCGGCTGGTTCGTGGCGACGATGGATGCGCGGGTGGCGCTGAACATTGCCGCTGCCGTTCTCATCATCACCTGCCCCTGTGCGTTGGGCCTTGCAGTGCCTGCCGTTGTCACTGCCGCCTCGGGCAAGCTCTTCCGCAAGGGCCTGCTCATCAAGGATGGCACCGCGCTGGAGCGGCTGGCTGAGGTGACGCATGTGGTGTTCGACAAGACTGGCACGCTGACAATGGGCACGCCGAAGCCTGTGAACCTCGCCGAGGTGCCAGAGACCGCCAAGCGGGTCGCGCTTTCGCTCGCGATGGGCTCGGGCCACCCGCTGGCGGTGGCGCTGACAGGCACGCTGCGGGCAGAAGGCATACTGCCGTTGCCGGTGGAGGGCCTGCGCGAGGTGCCGGGCTACGGCACCGAGGCGCTTGCGGGAGGCCAGTTGGCTCGTTTGGGCCGTGCCGAGTGGGTCGGAGCCGAGGCGGGTGAAGAGACAGCGACCTGGCTCTCGGTCGGCGAGGACGCACCGGTGGCCTTTAACTTCGCCGATCAATTGCGCCCGGGCGCGGTGGAGGCGGTAGCCGCCCTAAAAGCCGCAGGGTGTGAAGTGGAACTTCTCTCCGGCGATGCGCCCGGTGCGGTAGCCCGCTTTGCAGCGGCGCTTGGCATCACGCACTTCCGCGCAGGGGTGCTGCCGGCGGAAAAAGCCGCTCGGGTTGATGGATTGCAGGCTGGCGGCGCAAAGGTGCTGATGGTGGGCGACGGGCTCAACGACACAGCTGCCTTGGCTGCCGCCCATGCCAGCGTGAGCCCAGCCACCGCGCTCGACGCGGCACGTGTGGCCTCAGATATCGTGCTGCTTGGAGAGAGCGTGGCACCCGTGGCGGAGGCTGTCACAATGTCACGCAGGGCCGTCCGGCGCATCCGCGAGAACTTCCAGATCGCCACGGCCTACAATGTGATTGCGGTGCCTCTGGCGGTGGCCGGGATGGCCACGCCGCTTGTGGCCGCGCTGGCAATGTCGGCGAGTTCGATTACCGTGTCGCTCAACGCGCTGCGGCTGAGATAGGAGCGACAGGTGGAAATTCTGGTTTATCTGATCCCGATTTCACTGGTGCTCGGTGGGCTGGGGCTGGGGGCCTTCTGGTGGGCGGTTAAGAGCCGTCAATTTGAAGACCCGGAGGGCGACAGCCAGCGCATCCTCTCAGACGATTGGGACGACAGACCCAGACCCTAGAACAGGGTGCGCCCGGAAGATTGCTCCGCCGGGCGCGTCCCTCGTTGTTCTTCTTTGGCTCAGCCCTGGCCGGGCTCGAGCGCGGTGCAGGTGGTGCCGCGCGCCTCAAGGCGAGCGCAAGCGAGCTTGGCCTTGTCGGCGGAGAGACCAACGAAGATTGCCTCAAACCCACCTTTGCGGTTGTTCACCTTGCGCAGCGAGCCATCGAGCGTTTCCATCTCCTTGAGGGCTGTCTTCAGCAGCACCTTCTCGGCAGAAAAGCGCGACGGATACTTGCCCAGCGAGATCGCCCAGATCTTGCCGCCCGAGGTGGAAGCGCGGGTGATGACAACAGGCTCTTCCGGCTGAACACGGGCCGGGGCTGCGGCCACTGCGGCTGGGGCTGACTCGGCTGACGCCAGCTGCACGCCCTCAGGCGCCGGGCGAGCGCTACGAACCGGGCGGGGCTTGGGCAGCAGTGAGGGCGAAATGGCGGGTCCACCAGCGGCGGTGAAGGTGCCCGGTTCTTCCGCCACGGCCATTTCCAGATCGCCAGCAGAGCCACGAACCTCGCCCGGCTCGTCATCGAGCGTGGGGCGAGCAACGGGGCTGACAGAGGCGAGGGTGAGCTTTGCGGTCTTTTCTTCAGCCGCCGGCTCTTCCTTCAGCTCGGCAAGTGCCTCGGCCACTTGTTCCTCTGTTTCAAGAGTTGTCGCCGGTGCGATGCTTGCAAGCTTTGCTGCCTCCGCCTTCGGATCGACATCGGTTTCGCTAACGACAGCGGCGACAGCAGAGTCGATCTCTTCGGACAGCGCGGCGAGCAAAAGCTCGTCAGTGACATCTGTCGACGGCGCAGCGGGCTCAGACCCCGGACGACGGCGTGGCCGGAGGGATTTCGCAACGGCACGTTGGAGACGAATCGTCTTGCCCTTGTAGATGCCATCGCCCGTTTTGGGTGCTGGCGTGGGCGACTCCAGCGCGGCCGTCATCACCGGCGCGGGGCCATTGTCATTGGGTGTGTAGGCAGGCTTGGCTGGCTTGCGAACCGCCACGCGCGAGGGGGCACGGCGAAAGCCAAGATCGAGCAGTTCCGCCACCTTGGCATTGCGTGAGGCAGAGCTGCGCCCACCGAAGACGGTAGCGATGATACGCTCGTTGCCGCGCTCGGCGGAGGCGACGAGGTTGAACCCGGCAGCGCGGGTGTAGCCTGTCTTGATCCCATCGGCACCTTTGTAGGCGGAGAGCAGGCGACGGTTGGTGTTATTCACCGTCTTGCCCATGGTCGAGGTGCTCATGCGCGAGAACAGGTTGTAGTAGTCCGGATAGTCATAAAACAGGTGACGACCCAGCTTGGTCATGTCGGACGCGGTCGAAAGATGGCCCGACTCGGTGAGACCATGCGCGTTTTTGAAGGTTGTCCGAGACATGCCGAGCGCAGCGGCGGTGCGGTTCATCCGGCGGGCGAAAGCCGCCTCGGAACCAGAGATTCCCTCACCGATGGCGGTAGCGGCATCATTCGCCGATTTCACTGACGCGGCGCGGATCAGATAGCGCAGGGCCACGCGCTGACCAGCCTTGAGCCCGATCTTCGACGGCGGCTCGGCGGCGGCCTTCTTGGAGATGAGGATCTTGGTATCGAGCGAAAGCTCGCCATGCTCGACCGCCTGAAAGGCGACGTAGAGCGTCATCATCTTGGTCAGAGACGCGGGGTGGAGCCGCGTATCCGCATTGCGGGAGTGCAGCACCTCGCCGGTGCGTGCGTCGATCACCATGGCTGCATAGGGTGCCGCGTTTGCGCGCAGCGAGATGCCCATGAGCGTGATCAGGAATAGTCCGATAAGAAGGCCGAATCGGCCCCTGGTGGAGAGCGTGCTCACGTCGCTTGCCTTTTACTGCCTCAGGCCGCCGGATTTTTCCGGTCGGCAATTTTTTGTTCTGATTTGATACCACGCTAGCACAGGAATTTTCGTGCGAAAACATGGCATTTGAGAGGTTTTTTAAGGTTGCAGCGAAGCCACATGCGCAACATCTAGCGGGCGACCATGGGGCCTTCCGCTAGATGCTTTGTCCGATCTCATCGACGAGCGCCGGAAGTTTGCCCAAATCTGCAATTTCGCGGAAGCGGCTTTGCGCTTGTGGTGGTTCGGCATGCTCAAGCGCCCAGCCAAGCTCTTGCGGCACAAAGATTCCCCAAGCCCCGACTTCGAGGGCGGGCAGAACATCGGATTTCATCGAGTTGCCCACCATCATGGCCTCGCCCGGCGCGTGCCCTTCGAAGATTCGGGCATAGGTGTGCGGCGTCTTGTGGCTGACGATCTCGACCGCATCGAACAGGTCACCCAGCCCGGACTGGGCCAGCTTGCGCTCCTGATCGAGGAGGTCTCCCTTGGTGATGAGAGCGATGTGGTGACTGCCCGAAAGCTCTTCCACTGCCGCGCGCGCGTGCGGGAGCAGCTCAATAGGATGCGAGAGCATGTCCTGCCCGGCAGCGAGAATCTGGCTGATGACCTCGCCGGGAACACGGTGCTCGGTTACCTCCAGCGCAGTTTCGATCATCGAAAGCATGAAGCCTTTGATCCCGAAGCCGTAGTGGCCGATGTTGCGTTTTTCGGCCTCCAGCAACCGCGCATCGAGTTCTTCGGCATCGGTGAAATCTGCCAGAAGCTCCGCGAATCTGCTCTGCGTCATCTGGAAGAAACGCTCGTTGTGCCACAGCGTATCGTCGGCATCGAAGCCGATGGAGCGGAGTTTCTGCGACGTCTTGGCAGGCATTTTGCGTGTTTCTCTCCCATCTCACCCTTTTCAGGGCGGTCACGGGCCATATATAACGGCTCCGATATCCCATGCACCAGACAGATACCACGGAGCGCCATGCGCCTTGAGCCCATCACCATGTCGCAGGACGACGAAGACGACGCCATTGGCGGCGATCCGGCGATTGCGCTCAAGACCAAGCCCAAAACCAAGAAGCCGCCGATGTACAAGGTGATGCTTCTGAACGACGATTACACGCCTATGGAATTTGTGGTGCATGTACTTGAGCGGTTCTTCAACATGACCCACGCGCAGGCCTTCGAGATCATGCTCGCAGTGCATAAGAAGGGCCTCGCCGTTGTTGGCGTGTTCAGCCACGAGGTGGCCGAAACCAAGGTGGCGCAGGTGATGGATTTTGCCCGGCGGCATCAACACCCCCTCCAATGCACCATGGAAAAGGAGTAGGGCCCCGGCCCTTGCCCCGATGACCTCCCGTTTAAAAATGGCGCTCGATGCGGGCGCAGTTGAGCTGCCTGAGGGCCGGCTGGCCGTGTTTCGACCAGGCGCGGGCGAGGCATGGCTGCCGGAAGGCGCCGAGGTGGTGACGGGCTTCTACCCCGATGTCGTCGCGTGGAAAGGCCGAGGCTTCTCTGTCTCGCAAGCTCCTGAAGGCGAATTTTCAGGTGCAATCGTCTTTGTGCCAAGATCCAAAGCGCTGGCGAAGCACTTGCTGGCACAGGCTGCCGCCTTGGGCGGGCCGGTGCTGGTGGATGGGGCCAAGACCGATGGGATAGAAAGCCTCTGGAAGGCCGCCCGCAAACAGGGCGACGCCTCGGCGGCGTTCTCGAAAGCGCATGGCAAGGTGTTTGCTGTCACGGGCGGGGATTTCTCGGCCTGGCGTTTGCCAGAGGTGAGCGAGGCCGAGGGCGGATGGATGACGGCTGCGGGCGTGTTCTCGGCGGATGGGCCCGATGCCGGCTCGGAACTGCTTGCCGCAGCGTTGCCTGCGCAGATGAAAGGTCGGGTGGCGGATCTGGGTGCTGGCTGGGGCTACCTTTCATCCGCTGTGCTGAAGCGCGAGGGCGTTGTCGCCGTGGAACTCGTGGAAGCCGAATGGGCGGCCCTCGAGGCCGCGCGCAAAAACCTTGACGACCCACGTGCGCGCTTCACTTGGGGCGATGCCACTGCGCCGCTCGGAGATCCTTTAGACCACGTGGTGATGAACCCGCCCTTCCACCCGGCGCGTGCCGCCGACCCGGGCTTGGGCACCGCGTTTATCGCTTCTGCCGCCGCGTCATTGAAACCTTCGGGCAAACTCTGGATGGTGGCCAACCGTCACTTGCCTTATGAGGCCGCCCTTGCCGCCCATTTTGGCGAGGTGAACGAGATCGGCGGGGATACACGCTTCAAGCTTTTCTCCGCAGCCCGACCTGCTCGCCAAGGGCGCAGATAGGCACTAAGCTGCGGCTTCACAGGCCGCCGAGAGGGAGCGCACATGAGCTTTTCGATCAAGGGCAAGACCTGCATCGTCACCGGGGCCAGCCACGGGCTGGGATTGGCGATTGCCCGGCATTTTGCGGCCCACGGTGCCAACGTGATGGCTGCAGACAATGACGACAAGAAGCTGGCCGAGGAATTCGCCGCCGAGGCCGAGGCTGAAGGCAGCCAGTTGCGCTACTTCGCCGGGGATCTGCGCCAACGGCTATGTCAGGCCAATCTACTATCGGCCGCAATTGACGCCTTTGACCGGGTCGATGTGCTGGTGAACGCCTACCGGGTGGTGATGCCCTCGGTTCCCGGCGACCCGGATGAGGATGCGGTAGAGGAACTATTGCAACAGAACTTGCTGACTGCCTTGCGAATGACCCAGCTGGTAGCCAAGCGCTTCACCAAACAGGCCGAGGGCAGTGAAGGTGAGGGTGGTATCGGTTGTGTTGTGAACCTCAGCTCGATCGCCGCCCGCCGGACGCACCCCCGGCTGCTAGCCTATTCGGTCTCGACTGCCGCACTCGACCAGATGACCCGCTCGATGGCGGTGGCACTGGCAGCGCAGCGGATTAGGGTCAACGCAGTGAGCTTTGGCTCGGTGTTGACGACCTCGCTGAACAAAGCGGTCAATGAGAACGAGGGCTACAGAGAAGACATCGTGAGCCACACGCCGATGGCCCGCATCGCCCAGCCTTCAGAAGTGGCCGAAGTGGTGCAGTTTCTGGCCTCCGAAAGCGCTGGCTTTATTACCGGACAGGTGGTGACGATGGACGGCGGGCGCTCATTGCTGGATCCGGTGGGCGCACCGGCGCACTGAGGCAGACGCAATCAGCCCCGCTCGGCAATCCGGCGGTCGATGGCGTCCCAGATTGCACCTGCGACGTTGATTCCATCAAAGCGCTCCAGTTCCTGAATGCCTGTGGGCGAGGTCACGTTGATCTCGGTCAGCCAATCTCCGATGACATCAATGCCCACAAAAACCTGCCCGCGCTCGCGCAGGAGCGGGCCGATGGCGGCGCATATCTCTCGGTCACGTTCGGTCAGCTCAACCTTCACCGGCTTGCCACCCACGTGCATGTTAGAGCGTGTCTCCCCCGCCAGCGGCACCCGGTTGATGGCGCCAATCGGTGCACCGTCGACGAGTATCACCCGTTTATCGCCCTTCGAAACAGCGGGCAGGAATTGCTGCGCGATGAGCGGCTCGCGGTTGATGCCGGTGAAGAGCTCATGCAGCGAGGCGAGGTTGCGATCCTCCGGGCCGAGGCGGAACACGCCAGCACCGCCATTGCCGTAGAGCGGCTTGACGATGATGTCGCCATGCTGGGCCTTGAAGGCCTTCAATGCCTCCAGATCACGGGCGATGACGGTGGGCGGTGTTAGATCGGGGAAGTTCAGAACCAGCAGCTTTTCGGGGCTGTTGCGCACCCAAAAAGGATCATTCACCACCAGGGTCTTGCCGCCGATCTGCTCAAGAATGTGAGTGGTGGTTATGTAGCCCATGTCGAAAGGCGGATCCTGCCGGAGCCAGATCACATCCATTTCTGACAGGTCGATTTCCCGCGACTCGCCAAGGGTAAAATGGTCCCCCTGCACCCGGCGCACTTCAAGTGGCCAGCCTTGGGCCACAACCCGGCCCTCTTTCCAACTCAGCTTGTCGGGGGTGTAAAAGAAAAGCTCCCACCCCCTCGTCTGTGCCTCTTCGGCAAGGCGAAAGCTACTGTCGGCGTTGATATCAACGCCACCGATCGGGTCCATCTGAAAGGCGGCCTTCATGGCGCGTCCCCCTTTTTCTCAGCTCCCCTCTCATGGCGGAGCAGGCAAGGAGTTGCAACGGCTCAGGTGCAGAGCGCGCCTTCAAGAATGCGGACCTCGCCATGCCCGTTTACGAGGGCAAGATCAAAACGCATGGGGGTGGAGAGCGCCGTGGGATACCGCCCAACATACTCGGAAGCCGCAGCCATTATGCGAGCTACCTGGCGCGGCGTTATGGCTTCAGCGGCCTGATCGAACGTGCGGCTTTGCTTCACCTCTACGAACACCACGGTATCGGGCTCTTCGACAACAAGGTCGATCTCGCCGCCTTCACCGCGCCATCGCTTCTCGGCAACCACGCTTCCGCCATCAGAATAAACGCGGGCAACGCTCTCTTCGGCCATAGCGCCGGCATGATAGTTGCGGCGACCGCGCTGACGGCGAGCGGGGTTTGGCGCAAGGTCAAAGGGCATCAGCCATCTCCATCGTCGCGCGCCAACTCAAGGGCGCGCTGATACATCTCTCTCTTTGGCCGCCCGTAAGCCGCTGCCACCTCGGCGGCGGCCTCCTTGACCCGCAATCGCCCGAGCGCAGCACTCAGCGCGGCATCAATGGCCTCTGGCGCGGCCTCCAAGCTTTCAGCGCGCCCGAGGACAAGAACGATCTCGCCCCGCGGCGGGTCATTTGCGACCGAGTCACAGAGCTCGGCCAATGTGCCCCGGCGGACCTCCTCGAACTTTTTGGTGAGTTCGCGAGCGAGCGCGGCGGGGCGGGTTTCTCCGGCAGTGTCACACAAAAGGGTTAGCAAGTTGTTTATGCGCTTGGGCGATTCGAAGAGGATGACTGTGGACTGTAACGCGGCGATCTCTTCGACAAATCGCTTGCGAGCGCCGCCGGTGGAAGGCGGGAAGCCTGCGAAGGTAAATCTGTCGGAGGGCAGCCCGGAGAGGGTGAGCGCCGCGATTGCGGCGGAAGGGCCGGGTGCGGTGGTTGTGGCAATCCCCTGCTCCGCTGCCGCACGCCCCAGCGCAAAGCCGGGATCGGCGACCAATGGCGAACCGGCCTCGCTGACATATGCAACAGAGGCGCCTTCGGCGGCGAGTTTCAGCACGCCATCACGGGCAGCCGGTGAGGAATGATCATGGTAGGCAATCACCCGGCGGCCCTCCAAGGGGACGCCGTGAAGCTCCAAAAGCTTGCGCGCGGTGCGGGTATCTTCGGCTGCAATTACATCTGCCGAGGCCAGCACATCGAGCGCTCTGAGCGTGATATCCCGGGCCGATCCGATCGGGGTGGCGACAAAATAAAGCCCGGCAGCCAGCGGCGTCTTGCGCCAAGGGCTTCCTTGCGGAGGCTCAGACATTTACTTGGCTCCTGCAGATGTTAGAATTGTCCGGACCCGGCCGTTGACACCGAGGCCCCGAGGCCCTGAAGGAGTATCCCATGTTTGCCGCGCTGACGACACCCCGCCGTATGGCGGCCAAGCTGTTTGCCGCAGGGGCCATCGCCCTGCTCGCCGCCTGCGACCCTTCCGCTCTTGGCGGGGTCGGCGGCAATTCCGGCCCCAAGATTGATGCCAGCCGCGCCGTTCCAGTGGCCCTGCTCGTGCCCGGTGGCTCCGGACGCAGCGGTGATGATGTGCTCGCCAAGGCGCTGGAAAACGCCGCCCGGTTGGCAATGGCCGATCTTGATGGCGTTCAGATCGACTTGCGCGTTTACAACACTGCCGGGAGTGCCGCCAACGCCGCACGGCAGGCGCAGGCCGCTGTGGATGCGGGCGCAAAAATTATCCTCGGCCCGGTGTATTCCGAAGCCGCGAACGCGGCCGGCGTTGCGGTGGCCGACGAAGGCGTGAATGTGCTGGCCTTCTCAAACAACCCTGAAATTGCGGGCGGCAACGTCTTTGTGCTCGGGCCGACCTTCGAGAACACCGCCAACCGGCTGGTGAGCTATGCGCGCCGCCAGGGCAAAGGAAGCATCTTCACCGTCCACGCCCGCTCGGTTGCCGAAGAGATTGGACGCGATGCTATTGCCAAGGCGATTCGTGCGAATGGGGCCAGCAACGCCGGCTCGGTGTCTTTCGAGCTCAGTCAGCAGGGCCTCGTGGGTGCAGTGCCGTCGATCGTCTCGCAGGCGAAGGCCTCGGGCGCACAGTCGGTGTTCTTTACGTCAACCAACGACGGGGCCATGCCCTTCCTCGCGCAGCTGCTGCCCGAGGCGGGCCTCTCGCCATCCGCCACGCAATACATCGGGCTAGGGCGCCTCGACATCCCGGCCGAGGCACTGACGCAGCCGGGCCTGCAAGGCGCATGGTTCGCGCTGCCCGACAACAATCTCTACAGCAGCTTCCAGCGCCGCTACGGTGCCCGCTACGGTGGCAGCCCGCACCCGATTGCGGGCCTTGCCTTCGACGGGATCGCCGCCATCGGCGCCCTTGTCGAGCGCCGTGGCTCAGACGCGCTCACCCGCAGCGCTTTGACCCAAGGCTCCGGCTTCGTCGGCACCGGTGGGATCTTCCGTCTGCGCGGCGACGGCACCAACCAGAGGGGCCTCGCCATCGCACAAATCCGCAACAATCAGGTCGTTGTCATTGACCCAGCCCCCAGAAGCTTTGGTGGCGCCGGTTTCTGACCAGCTCCCCACCGACACCACCCTGCCAGGTCCGATTACCCCCTCCGGCGCGATGCTATGTGCGCCGGAGGAAATCGTGGACCCTATCGCGCTCGCGCAAGCCCTTGAGGCCGACTGCGCCGAAGCGGGCAGCGATGCCATGGCGCTGCGCGGCCTGATTACGTCTCGGCTCAACGCGGCGGCGAAAGCGGGCCGGTCCATCATTGGTGCCGCCTTTGAAGAACACCCGCTGCGCGCCCGCGAGATGGTGCATGCCTATGCCTATCTGACCGACGGCCTCGTGGTGACGGCCTTTTGGGCCGCCCGGCGCTTCTTGCACCCGTTGCACAACCCCACCACCGCCGAGCAGCTCGCGCTCTGCGCCGTTGGCGGCTACGGGCGCGCCGAGATGAGCCCGCAGTCGGACGTCGACCTGCTGTTCCTCACGCCCTACAAGATCACCCCCTGGGCGGAGAGCGTTATTGAAACCACGCTCTACATTCTGTGGGATTTGCACCTCAAGGTGGGCCACGCCAGCCGAACGGTGAAGGATTGCCTGCGCCTCGGAAAACAAGATTACACCATCCGCACCGCGCTGATCGAACTGCGCTTTCTCGCCGGAGACAAGGAACTGGAGGAAGAGCTGCACGACAAGCTGCAGCAAAACCTCTTTGCGGGCACCGGCAAGGAATTTATCGAAGCCAAGCTGGAAGAGCGCAGTGAGCGCCACAAGAAGCAGGGGGGCCAGCGCTACATGCTGGAGCCCAACGTCAAGGAGGGCAAAGGCGGCCTCCGTGACCTGCAGAGCCTGTTCTGGATTGCAAAGTACATTCACCACGTCGACAAGATCGAAGAGCTGGTGCCGCTTGGAGTGTTCACCGCCGAGGAATACTGGGCCTTCGAGCAGGCCGAAAATTTTCTCTGGGCTGTCCGCGCCCACCTTCACCTGATCGCGGGCCGACCGGCCGACCAATTGACCTTTGATATGCAAATCGAAGTGGCCGAACGGATGGGCTACACCGACAGCCCGGGGCGGCGGGGCGTGGAGCTCTTCATGCAGGATTACTTTCGCCACGCCACGATGGTGGGCGAGCTAACCCGCATTTTCCTTACCGCGCTGGAGGCTGATCACGCCAAGCGGCTGCCAAATCTGGTGGGAATGTTGCGCCGCCGCAAGGTGAAGGCCGGCTACGAAGTCCGGCAAAACCGGCTGGATGTGAAAGATGAAGAGACGTTTCTTGCCAACAAGCTAAACCTGCTGCGCATCTTCGAAGAAGCACTGCGCACCGGCCTGCTCATCCACCCCGACGCCATGCGCCTTGTGACCGCAAATCTCGACCTGATCGACGACGATATGCGCAACGACAAGGAAGCAGCCCGCATTTTCCTTGATCTGCTTGTGAAGCACGGCAACCCCGAGCGCGCGTTACGCCGCATGAATGAGCTCGGCGTGCTTTCGGCCTTCATCCCCGAGTTCGCCCCTATTGTGGCGATGATGCAGTTCAACATCTACCACAGCTACACGGTGGACGAGCACACCATTCAATGCATCTCCCAGCTTGCCCAGATCGAGCGCGAAGAGCTTCTGGAAGACCTTCCAGTGGCCTCCCGCATCCTAAAGAAAGGCGTGAACCGCAAGGTTCTCTACCTTGCGTTGTTGCTCCACGATATCGGCAAGGGCCGCAAAGAAGACCATTCGGTGCTGGGCGCCAAGATCGCCCGCGCCGTGCTGCCACGTTTTCATCTCAAGCCGCGCGAGGCGGAGGATGTAGAGTGGCTGGTGCGCTATCACCTGTTGATGTCGGACATGGCGCAAAAACGCGACCTCTCAGACCCGCGCACCATCCGCAGCTTTGCCCGTGCCGTCAAAACAAAGAAACGGCTCGACCTTCTGACTGTGCTCACTGTCTGCGACATTCGGGGCGTCGGTCCGAGCACTTGGAACAACTGGAAGGCACAGCTGCTGCGTAACCTCTACCGGCAAACCGCTGACGGGCTTGAGAACGGGCTGGAAGACCTCAACCGCGACAAGCAGTCCGCCGAGGCGCGCCGCCAACTGCGCGAAGCGCTCGCAGGGTGGGACAAAGCCGCCGTTCGCACAGAGCTTGCCCGCCACTACGACCCTTACCTGCAAGGCCTTTCGACGGCCACACAGGTTATTATGGCCGAGTTGCTACAGGGCATCGGCACGGATGAGATTCGGATCGACCTCACGCCGGACGACGACCGTGATGCAACGCGCGCCGCCTTCGCCCTCTCCGATCACCCGGGCATCTTCGCCCGCGTTGCCGGGGCGCTGGCGCTGGTGGGGGCCAACGTGGTGGACGCGCGGACCTATACCACCAAGGACGGCTATGCGACTTGCGTGTTCTGGATACAGGACGCCGATGGCAACCCCTATTCAATGAACAAGCTCGACCGTCTCCGCGCAATGATTTCGCGCACGCTGAAGGGAGAGGTGCTGGCCCGCGCGGAACTGACCAAGAAAGATAAGTTCAAGAAGCGCGAACGGAGCTTTCGCTTTCCCACTACGGTCAGCTTCGACAACGAGGGCTCGGAAATTTACACCATCATCGAGGTCGACACCCGCGACAGGCCCGGCCTGCTTTATGACCTTGCTCGCACGCTATCAGAGCGCAACCTGCAGATCGCATCAGCGGTGATCGCCACCTATGGCGCACAGGCGGTGGACAGCTTTTATGTGAAAGACATGTTCGGGCTGAAAATCCACTCCGAGAGCAAGCAGAAATCGATTGAAGCAAAGCTGACAGAAGCGGTGCAGGCAGGAACGGACCGGGCGAACGGTTAGGCGCGCAACTGAAGAACGTCGGCAGGTTCAAGCCTCCCCGCTGGCAGGATACGAAAGACCGCCGCCTAAACAAGACGCAGTGCGCGCGCGCCACAACTGCATTTCCTCCATTCTCGCCTGCCTGTATGGTCACCGCAAAACAAGCGAGCAGCGCCATGCAACCCATCCGCCTGATCAAAGGCTTTCTGACCGTCGGCCTCTGGACGCTGATGAGCCGCGTCATGGGGTTCGCCCGCGATATCCTGATCGCGGCGCGGCTGGGCGACGGGCCGGTGGCGGAGGCTTTCGTGGTCGCCTTCACCCTGCCCAACATGTTCCGTCGCTTCTTCGCTGAGGGGGCCTTTAACCTCGCTTTCATCCCGCTGTTCTCCAAGAAGCTGGAGAACGACGATGACGCGCTCGGCTTTGCCCGCGATGCATTCGCCGGGCTTGCGGGCGTTCTCATTCTCTTCACCCTGCTCGCTCAACTTGTCATGCCTTGGCTGGTGCTGACGATGGCAAGCGGTTTTGCGGAGGACGGGCGCTTTGACCTTGCCACCACCTTTGGGCGGATCTGCTTTCCTTACATCCTCTTTATTTCCTTGGCTGCACTGCTATCTGGCGTGCTCAATGCCACAGGTCGCTTTGCCGCTGCCGCTGCCGCTCCGGTGCTGCTGAACGTGATCCTTGTTGGCACAATGCTTCTGGCCACGGCACAGGGCTGGGATTTTGGCCTCGCGCTCTCATGGGCAGTGCCCGTGGCGGGGGTGGTGCAGATGGCGCTGGTTTGGGTTGCAGCCTCACGCGCAGGCTTCCGGCTGGTGCCCCGGATGCCACGGATGACGCCGGAACTGAAACGGCTCGCGGTCATTGCCGCCCCTGCGGCGTTAGCGGGCGGCGTGCTGCAGGTAAACCTGCTGGTCAGCCGACAGGTGGCGAGCTTCTATGACGGGGCAATCCAGTATCTCAACCTCGCGGACCGGCTCTATCAACTGCCGCTGGGTGTGGTTGCCATAGCCATTGGCGTTGTGCTCCTGCCGGAGCTCTCTCGTCGCCTCGCGGCTGGCGATGAACAGGCCGGGCAGGATGGTTTCAACCGGGCCACCGAGTTTGCACTGGTTCTCACCGTGCCCGCCGCCGTCGCACTGGTGCTGGTGGCCGGCCCGATCTGCTCGGTGCTGTACCAACGTGGAGCGTTCGATGCAGACGCAGCCGCCGCCACCGCGCTGGCCACAGCGGCCTACGGGCTGGGCCTGCCGGCCTTCGTGCTGCAAAAGGTGCTGCAACCGCTCTACTACGCCCGCCACGACACGCGCCGCCCGATGAACTATGCGCTCGTTGCCATGGTCGTGAACGCTGTGGCCGCCATTGGCCTTGCACTGGCCTTCGGTTTCGTCGGCGCAGCCCTCGGCACTACCGTCGCTGGGTGGGTCATGGTGCTACTGCTCTGGCAGGGCTCCCGCAAAATGGGCAGCGCGGCCCAGCTGGACACCCGCCTGCTGGCCCGCCTGCCCCGCATTGCCCTCTCGGCGGCGCTGATGGGCGCTGTGCTGCTCTTTGCCGAATGGGCTTTAGGCGAGGCGCTTTATACCGCGGGCGTGCGCTATTGGGCCCTTCTCGCGCTGGTCGCCAGCGGCATCGTGAGCTACTTCGCCATCGCTCATGTCACCGGAGCGCTGCGGCTGGCCGAGCTGAAATCTGCTATGCGGCGGAAGCGCGGGTAAAGACACCGTCACGCCGACGCCGCTTCAACCTCTTGCTGCCCCACCCTTCAACGGCGGCTCGGGCGCGCCGCTTCAATCAAGCACGCGGATTGAAGCGCGTGCCGTGCGCCCGGTTGCGTCGATAACCGTTAACTGGAGGTAGCCAGGCGCTTCCCAATCAAACTGCGCCTCTCGGCTTCGCAGGCCGGTGGCGAGGGGGGCACCGTTTGCCAGAAGGGTGAACGGCGGGTTCCCGTCGCGGAGCTTCACCACCAAGGCTCCGCCAGTTTCCAGCTCGGCACCATCGGGCGGGTAGGCAAGCTTGGGCGCGTCGGGCTGCGTGGAGGAAAGGGCCGCAGAGCGGGAGGCAAAGCGGCGGAGCGGCTGGGGCAATTCGGGGTTGGTCACCATCAACACCGAGGGCGGCGGCGGCGCGAAGGCCTCACGCCTGTCCTTCAGCCGATCGAAGGCGGAAAACAGCAATGGCCCGGCTATGTCTGCGCCGAATGCACCGGGGACGGAGGTGCCATCGGGGCGACCGATCCAGATTCCAACCACATGGCGCGCGTCATAGCCCACCGCCCAAGCATCTCGGTGGCCGTAGCTCGTGCCAGTCTTCCAGGCCATCGGCCCGTGCGAGGCGCGTGGCGGTGGGGCGAGCCCTGCGAGGATATGCGTCACCTGCCAAGCGGCCTCAGGCGAGAGCACCTGTCGGGCCACGGGCCGCGCAGGGCCCCGCATTGCCGAAAGCTCAATGCTCTCCCCGCCGCGGGCGATGCCGGCATAAAGCTGGGTAAGGTCGGTGAGCGTTACGCCCACCCCGCCTAGCGCCACCGCTAGGCCGGGGCGGCCGCGCGGAAGCTTGGGCTCCATCCCGGCACGGCGCATATGAACGAGCAAGCGCTCGGGTGTCAGCGCTTCGGTGAGTTGCACCACGGGAATGTTGAGCGATTGGCGCAGTGCTTCCGAAAGGCGGATGGTGCCCCTGTAGCGATTGTCGAAGTTTTGCGGCGCGTAGGCGCCGAAGGCCATGGGTCGGTCTTCGATGAGCGTTTCGGGGTGGGCGAGCCCTTGGTCGAAGGCGAGGCCGTACACCAGAGGCTTTAGCGTGGAGCCGGGCGAGCGCAGGGCACGGGTCATGTCGATCCAGCCTGCGCGCGTGTCGTCAAGGTAGCCTGCGGAGCCAACGGTGGCGAGGATTTCACCGGTCTGGTGGTCGGCGACAACGATTGCGACAGAGACGCTCTCGTCAATTTCGCGGGCGGCCTGGCTGGCGAGTGGCTCCAGCGCCGATTGCAGCCTCTTGTCAATCGTCGTCGCGTGGCGCGTACCGATTGGGTTTTCAGACAGCAAGTAATCAGAAAGGTGGGGCGCGAGCGCGGGAAAGTCGCGGCGGCGCGCAGGCACAGGGTCGCGCCGGGCCGCGCGGGCTTCTGCCTCGGTGATCAGGGCCTTGCCCACCATCCTGTCAAGCACCCGGCCCCTTGCGGCGGTGGCCGCATCATTCTGACGGTCGGGGCGGCGGCGTTCGGGTGATTGCGGCAATGCCACCAGAAGCGCGGCCTCCGCAGGTGTCAGGCGGCGGGGCTCTTTGCCGAAATAGGCAAGCGAAGCTGCGCGCACACCTTCGAGGTTGCCCCCAAAGGGCGCGCGATTGAGGTAGAGTTCAAGGATTGCCTCCTTCCCCAATCGCCGCTCCATGGCCAGCGCCACGCGCACCTGCCGAACCTTGCCCTCCCATTGCCCGGTTGGGCCATCTTCGAGAATGCGGGCCACTTGCATCGAAAGCGTCGAGCCGCCGGAGATGACACGCCCATTCCAAACCGCCTGCCCCACAGCGCGGAGCGTCGCGCGCCAATCCACCCCGGGGTGGCTACGGAAACGCTTGTCTTCATAAGCCAACAGCATGTTTACATAGCGCGCATCGACCTCGGCCAATGTCGTATGAAGCCGCCAGCGACCATCCGAAACGGTATAGGCCCGCAGCAGGCTGCCATCGCGAGCCAACACCTCGGGCGAGGTTTCGGCCACCAAGGGCGGCAACACCGTTGCAGAGACCCATGCGTCGAGTTTGTCGCGCCCCAGTGCGAAGGCGAGGAGGGCGATGGCGGCGATAACCGCCATGCGGGCGATGAGTCGCTCACGCAACATCGACGGATCCCTCCCAGAGGCCGGGATAGTGGGTCACAAAGCCCGTCGGATGCACCTGAAGCTCAGCCTCAAACCCCAGGGAGGCATACGTGAACCGCCCCGCGCCCTTTTGTGTGTAGCGTTGGGCAAGGCGTTCCAGCGCGGCCTCCTCGCCCGCCCGAAACCAGGCAGCCGCCACCTCTTCCGTGCCTTCGAACGCCAGCCTGCGGAGCGGCAGAAGATTGGTGGCAGGGGTAAAGGCAAGGTCGATGTCCGTGCAGTCATCAAGCGTGGCCGGGCCATCACCAAGGTGCCAGCCCAACGGGCCACGCACCACGCGCCAAGCCACATCTTGCCCGCCGATGACGCCTGTTACATCCGCTGATCGAGTTTCCCACGCAGCGTTGCAGCGGACGACGTAATCCAACGCGGTGCGCTGACCGCCTTGGTCATAACGTGCGTGGCCGCAAAGCATCCACCCGCCGGGCTCCTCGATCAGGCGGCAGCTGTCGTCGCCCAGCCGATCGAGGCGGTGCCAATGGGCGGTGGCATGGGGTTTGCCATGTTTCACGAAAACCCCGCCTGCCTGCACATCACTCCACCACCGTCACCCGGCCAGCGTCGGTGCGGGCACGGAAGGCGGGGCGGTACATATCCTCAACCGATGCCGCCGGGTGGTGATAGTGGCCCGGCGAAATGGCGCGGACGATATAGGCCAGCTTGAAGGGCTTGTCGCTGCGCCAATCCACCGCCGAGAGGAAGCGTTCTTGCCGGAACTCGGAGTGCCGCGCCGAAACCGTCTTGAGCCAGCTCAGCTCGCGGATATCACCGGAGCGGATCAGCGAAGGGTTGTCGATCTCAAAACCGGCAGGCAGGGCATCATCCACCATCAGGCGGGCGTCGCGCCGCCCGAAGGGTGTGACGGTGAGCACCACCACCATGCGCTCGCCCGAGGGCACGGCACCGAGGTCCACCCCCATGCCGTCCATGGTGTAATACTCGCGCTCGATTGTGTAACCGTTGCCGCCTGCGGGCTCAGGCTCCGTCGGCACGCCAAAGGTGGTGAGGGTGAGCGTGGTGGTCTGCCCGCTGTCGTTGCGGATGTCCACCGGCTGGCTTGCCGTTTCGTCGGCCAGCACCTCCACCAGTGGGCCGTTCACCGGCTGTCCGTTACGGGTGAAACCATCGCGCGGTGCAGCGGAGATCAGCGCCTTCGCGGCCATCAACGTCCAAACCTTCTCTTGCGTCGAGCGATAGCCGGTTTGGCCCGTCACCCGAACGGAAAGCGCTTCACGGTTGATCACCTGCGTGCCCGCTTCTGCCGCAAGCGCCAGCACCGCAGCCGCATCGCGCAGCTTGGTGCCGTAATCGTCACGCCAATAGCTCGCCGGTTCAGTGCCGGTATCGGCCACCATCTGCGCAGCGGCACGGGTGAACATTGAATCCGCGCGCGTCGGGTCTCCATAGAGCGAAAGCGCGGTGGCCAATTGGGCCGCCCCGAGTGGCGTGGTGAAGGCTTCGGCCTTCACATCGGCATAGTAGCGCAGATCCCCCATCGAGGCCGCGCCCTCGCGGGCCAGCACCATCAGCGCATAGGCAATACTCTCGCCGCCCTCGTCGAAGTCTGGTGCGTAGTTGACCTTGTTGCGCAGGTTGTCGAGCGCATTGCGGAAGGCGATTGCGGGCACATCGTAGCCCTGCGCCCGTGCGCGGCTTAGGAAATCGGTGACATAGGCGTCGAGCCAGAAGTCGCCATCGCCCGCGTACCACAGGCCGAAGCTTCCCGAGGCCGCTTGCCGCGCGAGGATACGGGTGATCGCCCGCTCCACCCGCTGGCGGTTGTCGCCACGTTCTTCCAAGCCCATCGCGCGAGACACCTCATCGAAATAAAGCAGCGGCATGGCGCGCGAGGTTGTTTGCTCGGTGCAGCCGTAGGGGTAACGGTCGAGCGCGGCCAGCAGGCCGGGCACGTCGAACCGGCCAAGCGGCCCGAGGGCCAGAGTGGCCTTGCCTGTGCCGGTTTGAAGCCCGGTAAAGACATCGCGCGAGAAGGTGAAACTCTGGCCCGAGGCAAGCTCGAAGCGCGATGTCCGCGAGATTTCGGGGTCGTTCACCTGGATTGGCAGGTTCAGCGGCTTATTGAGCACCTTGCCTGAGGGCGTGGTGAGCGCGATGTCGATCGTCGCCAGCCCCGGGTTGCCCGCCACCACGGTGAGCGGAAGGCGGATGGTCTGCCCCTCCGCGAGATCCATCGTGGAGGTCGCACCGGTAGGCAGGGTGACGCCGTGGCCAGTGATGGAAAGGCCGATTTGGCCTGTTTCGCCGGAGGCGTGGGTGATTTCGAGCAGCATCCGCCCCTCGTCGCCCGGGGCCATGAAGCGTGGCAGCGAGGCTTGCAGCACCACCGGATCACGCACAAGCACATCGGCGGAGGCTTCGCCAACGCCGGTCTTTGTCCATGCGACGGCCATCAGCTTAACGGTGCCGTTGAAGGAAGGCATGTCGAAAGAGGTCCGGGCGTAACCGTCGGGGCCGACTTCGAGCGGGCCGGAGAAATAGGCAACCAGTTCCTCGGTCGGCGGCGGAGACTGCATGCGAGCGTTGGCCGCCGCGTCACCGCCGGAGCGGATCTCGCCCATGGCACCGTTCATCCCGTCGATAAGCCGCCCGTAGATGTCGCGCATCCCCATTCCGAGGCGGCGCTGGCCGAAGTAATGGCCGGACGGGTCCGGCGGGGTGAAACCGGTGAGATTGAGGATGCCCTGATCCACGGCGGCGATGGTGACGTGGGCGGTGTCGCCCGGGGCCACGCCCTCAACCTTCAGCGCCACCTCAAGCGGGCTGCGGGGTTGGGATTCGGCGGGCACGTCGAAGGCCACGGAAAACGCCTTGTCACCCGGATCGACCGAGGCGTGAGACAAGCCCAGCGCCCGAGCGGGACCGCGCTTGTCGACCACATCCATCGGACGGATCACGGTGGCGGTTACATAGGCACCTGCGCCCCAGTCGTCGGTGACGGGGAGTTGCACCAGTGTATCGGTCTCGGCATCCACCTCGACCGTCTTCATGTCGATCAAGCGGTTGGAGACAACCGTGACCAGCGCCTTGCCTGAGTAGCGCGGCACGATCCGGAGTGTGGCCGTGTCGCCGGGCCTGTAGCTTTCAGCGTCGAGCGAGACCTCCAGCGTATCAGGGGTGGAGGACACATCCACCGGCGCATACCAGCCGGCATAAAACTCATAGGAGGCAGAGATAAAGTCGCCATCCAGCCGCTCGACAACCAGCTCGTAGGTGCCCCAGTCAACCGAGCCAGACACCTCCAGCGGTGCCTCGCCCAACCTGCCCTCGCCCACGGCGATTCGTGTGCGGCGGGTGATCGGCTCCCAGTTCCATGCTCCATAGGAGGAGTACCACTGGTAGCGGCGCGAGATGCGGTTCAGCGTCCATCTCACCTGCATCTCGGTTGGCTCAAGGTCGGCCCCCAACGCGATGACTGAGAAAGCGGCTTCGCTGCCTTCAGGCAACACGCCTTCGCTGGCGGGCTTGATACCGATCATGGGTTTGCCGGGGCCCGTGACGATTGCCTCGCGGCGCTCCACGGGACGGCCAGAACCTTCGGCCACGCGGACGGTGAGGCGCGCTTCGATGGGGCCGTCGAAGCCATCCATATCATCGGGCATGGTCAATGCCAGCGTCGCCTTGCCATCCTCGCCCGTGGTGGTGCCGTTCAGATAGCTGGTTTGAGGGCCGGTGCCATTGTTCTCAGTGCCGAAGTACACATTTGGGAAACCAGCAATCTGACGACGTGGCGCAATGCGTAGCTCGCCCTCGACGGGCAGGTTGGCACCGGGCGCGCCAAAGAGATAGCGCACGTCCACATCCGCCACGGATTCGCCTTCGGTCAGCCCTTCGGTGGGCAGCTCCAGCGAGAAGTCGATACGTTCCGGCAGGAAATCCTCAACCAACACAGTTTGCGTCGCGATCGGCGGCGCTTTCGGGTCGCTGTGAAGGGCGATTTTCCATGCGCCGCGCGGGGCGACGCCCGAGGTCGGCATAGAGAACACATGGCCGCCATTCACACCCCCGGGAGAGAAGTGGCGTGCGTATTCCACACCGTCGGGTCGGGTGAGGATGGCCGTCAGCGGCAACCCTTCGATGGCGGTGGCTGTGGCATCGCGCAGGAGCGCGGTGGCATAGATGGTTTCGCCCGCGCGGTAAGCCCCTCGATCCGTCGTAAGGAAGGCATCGACCGCCCCCGCCGGCTCGCGGCCTTCAACGCCCCGGTCGGACAGGTCAAAAGAAGGATCGGTCAGCGATAGGAAGCCCATGTCGTCTTCGCCGTTCTTTACCAGCACCATCGCAGGCGCTGCGCCGCCGCGGCCCAGCGTGAGGCCCGGCTCAAAAATGGCATAACCCTGTGCGTTAGTCGTTGCCGTGCCCAATTCGCGGTTGGAGCGCGACAGAAGGGTGACGGTGAGGCCCGCGAGCGGATCTGCCGAGGTGAGCGAACGGGTGAAGATGTGCAACCCGTCAGCACCAGACATGGAGGCAAGGCCGATGTCGGAGATCACGAACCACTGAGTGGCCGCCGGGTTGTCGTAGGGATCGGAGCCACGGATGGCGGCCTTCAGGGCGTAGACGCCGGGGGGCAGATCGGCGATGGCCTCGGCCATGGGCAGGCGCGTCGTGACATCCTCGTTCAAGCGGCGTTCCATATGGCCTGTGCCTGTCCACACGGTCTCGGCAATGTTGCCATCGAAGTAGTCTTCTTCCCACTCGTTCAACGGGCGGCCAAAATAGCTTTCCTGGATCACGCGCAGGAGGTTTCGGTCGGAGACACGGTTGAGAGTAAGGTCTACCTCTTCAGCGTTAACCGTGACGATGGGAATGCCCGCATCTGCGGTTTTCGGCAGAACATACGCCCGACCGGGGAAGCGCACCTGCGGATCGCGGTCGCGGACGTAAAAGGAAAGCTCAACATCCTTTGCCATCTTCTCGCCCGAGGCCGAGGGGAGGCCGGCGCGAAGCACCACGCGATAGCGCTCACCATGAGTCAGCCCTTCGATGCAAAGTTGATTGCCCGAAGGCTCGGCGGTGAAGGAGGTGCCGTGGAGCTGCACATAAGGCGCATAATCGGTGCCGCTTTCAGCCAATCGCTCAGAGAAGGTTGCGCAGACACGAGGTACTTCGGGGTTCGGATCCACCTGATGCTCAGTGACACGGAAGCCATATTTGCCAATTGCATTGTCCAACGCGGCCTGTGTGCCCGGGCTGGGCAACACCGATTGTGCAAGCCGAAGGGTCGGGATCATATCGCGGCCACGGCGCGCACGCTCCAATGCGGAGGCGAGGATGGTGAGCGCGGCGGATTGATCCACCGGCGTGTCGGCACGCAGGTAGCCGTTAATGGCTGCATCCAGGGCCCGGCGCTCATACTGGCGCTTGCGAGAACTGGTGTTGTTCTCTGCCTTCGCGTCGAGCGCGTAGCGTGCGTAGTCAATCCACTGGTCGTCACGGTCGGCCAACACGATGGCCGGGCCCATCCACACCATGGCCTCGCGCAGATTGCCGCTGCGAGCAGCCTCCAGCGCGCCCGTCTCAAGCCTGTCGATCGTCCACCCCGCGGGCGAGTGGAGGCCGGCCATGCCAGCTGCGAAACTGCGGGCGCTCGGGATATCGCCAGACCGGAGAAAGTCCAACTCATCGGCCCGGGTGCGGGCCAGCGCCACGCGGCCCTCAGGCTCGGTGATGACCGTGGCCGATTGGGCGCCCTCATAGGGCTCGCGCCGCTCTACCGCCCGCTTTGGAAAACAGGAATTTGAGCGGGCGTTGAAGGTGAAGGCTGTGCAGGCGGCATCGGCCATGCAGGCGGTGCGGCAGGCGTCATAAGTGGTGTCGAAGAGTGCACGCAGATCGGCCCCATAGAAGTCTACGTCCTTCTCGGGCACCAGCCTGCGCTCGGGGATCGGCGCGGGGGATGTTGGCCCCTGTTGCGCGGCGGCGGGCAAAGCGGTGGTGGCAATAGCGAGAAGGCAGAGGAAGGGCGCAAGTATGCGACGCATGGGAAATGACCTCGGATCTGAAATGCGGATAATCCAAAGCAATGGTGACACGCGCCCCGTGTTCGAGTCCAGTGGCGGCGCGCGGATGTGAACGGTCTTTCTGACGTTAAGACAGTTTAAACTGTATAGGGGCAAAACCTGTGTGAGGTGCGCCTTAACCATGAGTCCCAAGGTCACCTGGGCCACGGGGAGCGTGTGATGTTACTGACGGACAAGCTGGCTAGAGAACGGCGAGGCCGCCTTGCCGCCGAGAGAATGCTTGAGTTGAAAAGCCGGGAGCTGATGGCAGCAAACCGGAAGCTCTCAGATCACGCTCTCAAACTTTCCGATACCATCATCGCCCAGCGCGAAGTTGTGGCCACCACCCGGGCACAGGCCCACGCGCTGAAGGAAGAAGCCGAAACCATGAAGGGCGTGGCGCAGGAAACCCGCGCCAACCTCGTGAAGGCCGAAAAGGCGGTGACGATTGCTGAGCGGCGGCTGTGGGATTCGGTTGAAACGATCACTGACAACTTCGCCGTATTTGACGCGGAAGACAGGCTGGTCGCTGCAAATACTGCCTGGTTGAACCTGTTTGACGGCCTTGAAGATGCGCGCCCTGGCCTGACCTACATGGATATGTTGCGCCTAATGATGGAGGAAGGGCTGGTGGACCCGGGCGAGAAGCCGCCCGGCGACTGGATCATCGAGATGCTTGATCGCTGGGACACACCCGAGATTCCCGACATTACAATTCGCACATGGGACGGACGGCACATGCGCTTGCATGACCGGCGCAGCGCCAATGGCGACATGGTCTGCCTTGGGATCGACGTCACGGGCGAAATGCGGCGCCAGAAGGAACTGCGAGAGGCCCGCGACGCTGCAGAAGCCGCGACCAGGGCAAAGTCTGCCTTCTTGGCAAAGATGAGCCACGAGTTGCGCACCCCGATGAACGGTGTAGTCGGCATGGCTGATCTTCTTCTAGATACGGATGTCGATGAAGAGCAGGCGCTATTCATCCGCACCATCCGCAACTCCGGCGAGGCGCTGCTGGAAATTATAAACGATGTGCTGGATTTCTCCCGCGCCGAGGCCGAGAAGATGGAACTGTTCCCCGAGTCTTTCGACCTTGAAGGGATGCTTTGCGAGGTGATCACCCTGTCGCTTCCTGTCGCACGAGAGCGGGGGCTGGATCTGCTGCTCGACTACGCACCTGACGCGCCGGTGATGGTTACGGCAGACCCGAAACGGCTAAGGCAGGTTGTGGTGAACCTGCTGGGCAACGCAATCAAGTTTACTGAAACAGGCTATGTGCGCATTGGCGTGCGGGCGGCACCTCCAAGGCAGGACGGCCAGCACTGGGCCTTGCAGATTGCGGTTGAAGACACCGGCATCGGTATTCCCAAAGACATGCGCAGCCACATCTTTGGCCAGTTCAATCAAGTGCAGGATGAGAAGAACCGCCGCTTTGAGGGCACCGGGCTTGGGCTGGCCATTACCCGTCAACTGGTAGAGCTGATGGGCGGGCAGATTGGCCTCGTCACCGAAGCGGACCGCGGCACGACCTTTACCGTCGATCTCTCGCTCGAAGCCGAAGCGCCTGCCTTTGGGTTAACGCCGTGGCCGGCAGACGCAGGCCCACGTATCGTGGTCGCCACCGCCTCCCGGGCCAGCGTTCGCATGGCTAAGAACAGATCAGCCATGACCGGGATGGAGATCGAGGTAGCGAGATCGCGCGATGTGTTGCGCAGCATTCTGGCAGAGGGCGCCGAACCAGATATGGTTGCGATCGACAGTGACTTTTGTGACAGCAACCCGGCCGCCCTTGTGCGGGAATTGCGCGGGATGTGCCCTCGCAGCCAGTTCCTTTGCGTGATCCGGCAGGGCCAACAGGGCGTGCGCGCAGCGCTGGCGGGCAGCGGCGTCGATCACTTGCTGCACTACCCCTATCGCAATTCCGAAATCGCCGAAATCTATGCCGCCCTAAACGAAACACCGCTCCGTTTCGCGCCTGAGGCTCCGCCGGAAGGAGAAACCGCCAACGCGCCGAGCAACAGTAATCCAACGCCCCCCCGCGCGACTGAGAAGGTGATGCGAATTCTGGCCGCGGAAGACAATAAGACCAACCGGTTCGTCTTCTCCAAAATGCTGAAGAGTCTTTCGGTAGATCTGATCTTCGCGGAAAATGGGCGGCAAGCGGTAGAGCTTTACAAATCAGAGCGTCCCGACCTTGTTTTCATGGATATCTCGATGCCCGAGATGGACGGGAAGGCCGCCACCCGGGCGATCCGCGACTTGGAAGATGCGCAGGGCTGGCACCGTGTTCCAGTTGTGGCAATGACGGCTCACGCCCTTGCAGGGGATAGCGACGATATCCTGGCCGCGGGCCTTGATCACTATCTCACAAAACCTCTGAAGAAGCGGCTGATCCACGAGCAAATCGCCATCCATGCGCCCGCTGGCGTTGAGCCGTTTGACCCTCCACTAACCGCTAGCGAAGCGGTTGAGGGTGCCATGGCCGGCTAAAGTTCGGAAGATGAAACGCTGCGATAGGCAGGGTCAGGCCGTCGTATCGGGTCGCGAGAAGGTGGGAGCTCCCGGCTCGGACAGGTCGGGGCGGAAGCGATAGCCGCCGGTGTCGAACCCCTCAAGCACAGAGGGATCCATAAGACGATGACGAATGACAAAACGAGCCATGGCACCGCGCGCCTGTTTGGCAAAGAAGCTCACCTGCTTGGGGCCGCCCGGCTTTTCTTCAAGAAACCGCGGGGTGACAACGCGAAGCCCGTCTAGCGCCGAGGCGTCAACCGCGCCGAAGTATTCCTGACTGGCGCAGTTGACCAACGTATCGGTGCCAAGCGCGCTGGCCTGAGCCGCCAGCTGCTGCGCGAGACGATCACCCCAATAGTCATAGAGGTTGGCCGACCGGCCAACTTTCAGCTTGGATCCCATTTCCAGTCGGTAGGGTTGAATCGCGTCAAGTGGGCGCAGCAGGCCATAGAGGCCGGAAAGTATGCGCAAGTGCTCCTGCGCCCAATCCATTTCATCAGGGTCTAGCGATGCGGCTTCAAGCCCGGTGTAGGTGTCGCCCGCAAAAGCCAGCGCTGCGGGCCGGGTCGCTTCCGCCTCGGGTTCCGGCGCATAGGCCCGGAACCGCTCTTGGGTCAACTTGGCGAGATCGGGCGAGAGACCCATCAATTTTTGCAGATCAGCACGCGACAGTTTCGCCCCGGCCCGAGCCAGCTTTGCAGCATCGTCGGGGAAGGCCAGAGAGGTCTGGGTTAGATCGCGCGGCTGCCAGTCGAGCCGCTTGGCGGGGGATATCACAATAAGCATGAGAGGGCTTTTAGCCGCTGGTGCGGAGGAGGGAAACAGGCGGTAACGCTGCGGCCCCGTTGTGATCCGCACAGCACCTGTGACGCAGCCGAAGAGCCGCTACTCGGAAGCCATTACAGCGAGAAAGGCACGGCCAAATCGCTCGACGTGCCGCTCGGTCATGCCCTGCACCCGCGCGATCTGCTCAATCCCGGCAGGCTTTGCCTTGACGATGCGCCGAAGCAGCGCCGTATCACAGGACAGTGGCTTCTCGGTGCCATCCTCGCCCCTATACAACTGCTGCGCTGCCGCTTGGAGTCGATCAAACGCATCACCCTGCCCACGCGCAGCCAACTCGCGCCGGGCGGGGTGCATCTGCGGCGCATCCTGCCCCATCAGCACAGCAAGGAAGTCGGCGCCATAGCGCTCCAGCTTCTTGGCCCCGATGCCGCTCACCTGCGCCATCTGGTCAAGCGTTTCGGGCCGCTTCTCAACCATCTCAATCAGCGTCCGATCGGGAAACACCACATAGGCGGGCACGCGCTGCGCCTCGGCCAATGCTCGGCGCTTGGCCTTAAGGGCGGAGAGCAGCGGCGCGTCCTCCTCGCTCACCAGCGCCTTCACCGCCGGGCGGCGCGACGTGTCGGCCCGAGTCAGCGAGTCGCGGCGCAGTGTGATGGTTGCCTCGCCCCGCAAGATCGGTCGTGCCGATACTGTCATTCGCAGCGCACCGTGGCGCTCTGGGTCCGGGCGCATCAGGTCGAGCCCCATCATCTGCCGAAACACCGCCTGCCAGACCTTGCGATTGTGCTTGGTGCCGACGCCAAAGGTGGGCAGGTCCGCGTGGCCGCGTTGACGAACCTTGTCGGTTTCGATGCCCAGCAGAATGTCGATCAGGTGCCCAGCGCCAAACCATTCGCCGGTACGCAGGGCGGCAGAGAGCGCCATGCGGACGGCTTCGGTGCCATCAAACACCTCCGGCGGCTTTTCGCAAAGGTCGCAATTCCCGCAATCGCCGCTCTCTTCGCCGAAGTATCCCAGCAGCAGCTTGCGGCGGCATCCCTGCGCCTCTGCCAGCCCCAGAAGCGCGTTGAGCCTGCCATGGTCTGCGACGCGGCGCTCCGGCGGAGCGAGGGATTCATCCACCTGAGACCGGCGCAGGCGGATATCATCGGGGCCGTAGAGTGTGAGCGTATCGGCGGGCAGGCCATCGCGCCCGGCGCGGCCAATTTCTTGGTAATAGCTTTCGATCGACTTGGGCAGGTCGGCGTGGAGCACCCAGCGGATATCCGGCTTATCGACCCCCATGCCAAAAGCGACCGTGGCCACCACGATCAGCCCGTCTTCGGCCTGAAAGCGGCGCTCGACCTCGCGGCGCGGCTCAGCCTCCATCCCGGCGTGATAGGCCACAGCCGTGTGACCCTCGGCGGCTAAGGCGGCAGCAATGCTCTCGGTGCGCGCACGCGTGCCGCAATAGATTATGCCTGCCTGACCGCGCCGAGCCGCGGCAAAGGCGAGCATCTGGTTGCGCGGCTTGTCCTTGGCTTCGAAGGCGAGGCGGATGTTGGGCCGATCGAAGCCGCGCAGGAAGGCGCGGGGGGCTTTACCACCGAAGAGCCGGGTGACGATTTCTTCTTGCGTTTCAGCATCCGCCGTGGCGGTGAAGGCGGCGAGCGGCACGCCCATGCGAGCGCAAAGCGGGCCAATTTCGAGGTAGTCAGGGCGAAAATCGTGGCCCCACTGGCTGACGCAATGAGCCTCGTCGACGGCGATCAGCTGCACGCCAGCCCGGCGGAGCAGGCGTTCGGTCCCGGAAGAGCGCAGCCGTTCTGGCGCCATGTAAAGGATCTTGAGGCTGCCCGCGTCGATGGCGGAAAACACCGCATCTGTCTCTTCTTCGGTGTTGGCCGAGCAAAGCGCACCGGCTTCCACCCCGAGGCCACGCAACGCCGCCACCTGATCGCGCATCAGGGCGATCAACGGTGAAACAACCAGCGTCGCCCCCTCGCGGCACAGCGCGGGAAGCTGGTAGCAGAGCGATTTGCCACCGCCGGTGGGCATAATCGCGAGGGTCGGCTCCCCTGCGAGCACCGCGCTGACAATCTCCTCCTGCCCAGGCCGGAACTCGGGGAACCCGAAGACAGAGTGCAGAAGATCTGAAGGGGAGGCAGAGGGCATGGCGTCCCATACCCTTGTCACCGCACGGGACTCAAGCAGCCAGTCAGACCAACTGCTGAAACACGCCCGGCAGGATGATGTTGCGAAGCGCGATCACGATGACGAAAGCAATCAGCGGCGCAAGATCTAGCGCTCCGGTGTCGGGCAGCACCCGGCGGATTGGGCGGTATACTGGCTCAAGCAGCCGGTTGAGACCATCCCAGAGCTGATACACCAACGGCTGACGCAGGTTGAGGATCTGGAAGGAAATCAGCCAGCTCATGATGACGTGGGCCAACATGATGAAAAAGACAACCCCGAGGATCAGGTCGAGCACTTGATAGAGCATCAGCATGGGCGGGTTCCTCTTTATGGGCCGCGACAGAGGTATTCATGGGCGCGCAAGGTTGCAACCGGGTTAAACGTGCCGTGACGTCGCGGTTGACGCTGGCGTTCGGCAGCGCAGTTTGCGCGGCATGTATCCATTTGTCCGTATGGCCAAGGAGCTTTGGCTCGCAGGCCGCCAGCCCGCCCTGCCACTGACCGGCACCCACATCAGCCACCATCGCTGCTGGCCGTGGGATCTGGACTTCTGGATGGAGTTGAACAACGGGCGCACCCTTACGCTCTATGACCTTGGCCGCATCCCTTTGGCCCGGCGCACCGGGCTGGTGACTGTGCTACGCAAAAAGCGCTGGGGACTGACCATCGCCGGGTCGGTGGTGCGCTACCGCAAAAGGATCACCGCGTTTCAACGGTTTGCCACCCACAGCCGGATGATCGGGTGGGACCATCGCTTTGTTTATATCGAGCAGAGTATGTGGCGCGGCGACACGTGTTGCGGCCAAGCGGTATTTCGCGGTGCGGTCACCGGGCCAAAGGGCATCGTGCCGCCGCAGGAAATACTGGCGGAATTGGGCGCGGCAGCGGTGCCTGAAATGGCTCTCCCCGATTGGGTACAGGCCTGGATCGCGGCAGAAGATGCCCGGCCATGGCCACCGGAGCGCACTGCGTAACGGCATCGGGTGGTGGGTAAATTGCCCACCCTTTGCTCAGTCTGCCTTGCCCGCCGCCTCCCTTGCCACCGCATCGGCGGGCTGTGACGGGTCTTCATCTTCCAGCATCCGCACTTCGCGCTGGGGGAAGGGAATGGAAATGTTGTGTTCCTTAAAGCCATCCCAGAGCGCCAGATAAACATTGCCCCGAATGTTGGTCAGCCCGCCTGTCGGGTCTTCGATCCAGAAGCGTAGGATGTAGTCCACCGAACTGTCTCCGAAGCCGACGATATGGCACACGGGCGGTCGCCAGCTGAGCACGCGGTCCACCGATTTCGCGGCCTCGATGGCAATGCGGCGGACCTCGTGCGGATCATCGTGATAAGCGGTGCCAAAAAAGATATCGAGCCGTACAAAATCGTTGGAATGCGACCAGTTCACCACCTGTTGGGTGATCAGGTCTTCGTTCGGGATCAGGTATTCCTTGCCATTGCGCGTGGTAATCGAAACGTAGCGCGCGCCCAGCGAATTGATCCAACCGAAGGTTTCACCCACGGTAATCACGTCACCCGGCTTGATGGACTTGTCGAGCAAGATGATGACGCCCGAAACGAGGTTGGACACCACCTTTTGCAGGCCGAAACCAAGGCCAATACCAATAGCGCCCGAAAGCACGGCAAAGCCGGTGAGGTCGAAACCCACGGCCTTGAGACCGAGGAAAAAGGCAGCCCCAAAAAGAACGATCTGCAAGACCTTGATGATCAGTTCCTGCATCGAGGGCGAGATGTCTTTGTTCGTGCGGATCTTGCCTTGCGCGGCCTTCAGGATAATACGGGCGAAGAAGAACAGGAGCCCCGTGATGATGAGCGCCTGCAACAGACCAAGGATGGACAGGCGGAACTCGCCCACCTCGAAGGCGACGCTGTCGAGCACCGTTTCAGTGCTCGACCAGAGGCCGAGGAAATAGAGCGTCACCCAGATCCAAGCGCCCCAACGCACCAGCCTTTGCAGGAAGGTGTTGCGGATGAAGCGTGTCGTAAGGCTGATGAGCAACCAAGCGGTGGCGATCGTAGCTGCGATGCTGACGATGTAGCTGCGAGACGGCCAGGTGACCTGCTGCATCACTGCCACCGTGCCCCATGTCGCAAGGACGAAGAAGATCAACGTCAGCCGGTTGTGAATGATCAACAGCAGCCGCAGCTGCCACTTGGGCCGGCCTTCCAGCGAGCGCATCCAGGCTTTCATGCGGGGCGAGAGCCAGACCCGCAGGAGGAAGGCCAAGACGACGAGAGCGACGATGATGCCGAGTTGGTAGAGCCGCCACGGCTGGAGCATCGTCGTCAAAAGCGCCTCGGCCCGCCCCAGCAGGCCGGTCACTTCGCTGTGCAGTTGCCCCAGTTGCAGCGACTGTTGTTCGGGATCCATTGTGCTCCGCCCTTCGTCGCCATGGTTGCATGGCGTCCGTCGATCGGGCAAGTGCCCGCGATCCCCGGGCTTTTCACTTCAGCGTGGCTTGGGCGGTGCAGGGGTGCAGGGCCCGATGGCGGAGTCGGTGCCTGCTGCTCTTGCGAGGTCAGCCACCGTCAGCCCGCGGATCAGCGGCAAGAAACTCGCGCCGCCGTCGAGGCTAACGTCGGCAGAGATGGTGGCCTCAGGATCTGGGCCAGACCTTGCCCCGGTGCTCCTGCTGCATCCGGTGAGGCTCAGCGACAAGGCGCCAGAGGACTGGCCAGGCGCCTCCCGCTTCCAACGCGCCGCCCTGTCTTGGGCCTCGCGCATGGTTTCGGCATCCGGTTCGGACAGGCGCCACAGGGTGCCGCTCGGCACTAGCTCAAAAGTCTCGGCCAAACGTTCACCGGTGTCCCTGCGAATGGCGGAGATCGACAACACCGCGCCGCCCGGCTGGATCGCCAGCCCCTCCGGCAGGCGCAGCCGCGCCGCAATGGCCGCAGGGTCGGCGGTGAGCGGATCGAGCCGTGAGAGACGCGCGGCGGTGACGGGGTTAAGGGTGGTGCACGCCGCGAGGGACGCGGCGAGGCAGATCGCGGTGAGAAGGCGCTTCATCTGGATTATCCTTGATTCGAGATATTTTTAATGTATTACAATAAATATTGGATGTGAAAAGGGGTATTCTCAGGTGAGCAACACTCTCTCTGTTAGCCGTTGGGCCGCTGTGCTCCGCGTTCTGACATTCATCGCGATGGGCATCCTGATAGCCGCGCTCGTCTTCGCCATTGCATGGGCTGCATTGCCTGCCGAGTTGCGCCGCGCAGCGGGGATCGAGCCGGGGGTGGAGCTTTCGCCGCTGCACAGGACGAGCGTGGCAGCGCTCGGCGCCCTACCTTCCCTCGCCCTGCTCTACGTTCTGCGTGAGATGGCGCGGCTGTTCGGGCGCTACGCGCAGGGTGAGACGCTAACCCACCACTGTGCTGCTCATATCCTGCGGATCGGCACCGGCCTGCTTGTGGCAGTGGCGTTGGAGCTTTTGGCCCGCCCACTTCAAACCACGCTGGCCAGCCTCGCCAACCCACCGGGCGAACGGGTGCTGGCCATCTCGCTGGAGGGCGCCGATCTTGGGCAGGTGCTTGCCGGCGGGCTAATGGTGGTGATCGGCTGGGCCATGCGCGAGGCTGCCGTGGTGGCGGAAGAGAACAGGGGCTTCATCTGATGGAAATCGTAGTGCGGCTCGACGTGATGTTGGCCCTGCGCAAAATGAAGAGCCGCGAGTTGGCCGAGCATGTGGGGATCACCGAGCAAAACATCAGCCTGCTGAAATCGGGCAAGGTAAAGGGCATTCGCTTCGAAACGCTCGCGCGCATCTGTGAGGTGCTGGACTGTCAGCCGGGCGACTTGCTGGAGGCGGTCGCAACACCGTGAGTCCTCTTGCCGCAGGGCGCGGGCAGGTGTATCTCCCGGCCCATGACGCAGGTTTTCGATATGGACGACCGGGCCCGCTTGCCGTGGCGGTTCTTTGGCGCGACCCTGACGATTCTCGCCTCGCTATGAGCCGTGGCGCCCTCTGTGCGCCCTCCACAGTCGAACCCCCACGCACATCAAGGGAGAGGACCAATGTCCCCCAAGACACTCTATGACAAGATATGGGATGCCCATTTGGCCCATGAGGCCGAGGATGGCACCTGCCTGCTCTACATCGACCGGCACCTGGTGCACGAGGTCACCAGCCCGCAGGCCTTTGAGGGGCTGCGCATGGCAGGCCGCAAGGTGCACGCGCCTGACAAGACCATTGCCGTGCCCGATCACAACGTGCCAACCACCGAAGGCCGCGATGACCCGGCGCAGATGACCGAGGACAGCCGCATTCAGGTGGATGCGCTCGACAAGAACGCCAAAGAGTTTGGCGTGCATTACTACCCCGTCAGCGACGTGCGGCAGGGTATCGTGCATATCGTCGGCCCCGAGCAGGGCTGGACCCTTCCGGGGATGACGGTGGTTTGTGGTGACAGCCACACGGCGACCCACGGCGCCTTCGGGGCGCTGGCCCACGGAATCGGTACCTCCGAGGTGGAGCATGTTCTGGCCACGCAGACGCTGATCCAGAAGAAATCGAAGAACATGAAGGTGGAGATCACCGGCAAGCTGCGCCCCGGCGTGACCGCCAAGGACATCACCCTGTCGGTGATCGGCGAGACCGGCACCGCCGGCGGCACCGGCTACGTGATCGAATACTGCGGCGAAGCGATCCGCGACCTTTCGATGGAAGGCCGCATGACGGTTTGCAACATGGCGATCGAGGGCGGCGCGCGAGCCGGCTTGATCGCGCCCGACGAGACCACCTACGAATACGTCAAAGGCCGCCCGCATGCACCCAAGGGTGCCCAATGGGAGGCCGCGCTGGCCTGGTGGAAGACCCTCTATTCCGACGATGACGCGGCATGGGACAAGGTGATCACCATCAAGGGCGAAGACATCGCCCCGGTCGTCACGTGGGGCACCTCGCCGGAAGACGTTCTGCCAATCACAGAGGTTGTGCCAGACCCGTCCAGCTTTTCCGGCGGTAAGGTCGAGGCGGCAAAACGCTCGATCGAATACATGGGCCTCACGCCCGGCCAGAAGCTGAGCGACATCGAGATCGACACCGTGTTCATCGGCTCCTGCACCAACGGACGTATCGAAGACCTGCGGGCGGCGGCTGCCATCCTGAAGGGCAAGAAGATCAAGGACGGCATGCGTGCCATGATCGTGCCCGGATCGGGCCTTGTGCGCGCACAGGCCGAGGAAGAGGGGCTGGCGGATATCTTCAAAGAGGCCGGGTTTGAGTGGCGCCTTGCGGGCTGCTCGATGTGCCTCGCGATGAACCCCGACCAACTGGCCGAGGGCGAGCGCTGTGCTTCCACCTCGAACCGTAACTTCGAGGGGCGGCAGGGCTACAAGGGCCGCACCCATCTGGTGAGCCCGGCCATGGCGGCCGCGGCGGCGGTCACCGGCAAGCTGACTGACGTGCGGGAGATGATGTAATGGAAAAATTCGACAAGCTCACCGGTATCGCGGCGCCCATGCCGCTGGTGAATATCGACACTGACATGATCATCCCCAAGGTCTTCCTGAAGACGATCAAGCGGTCGGGCCTCGGGGTGAACCTTTTCGACGAGATGCGCTATGACCGGCAGGGCAACGAGATCGAGGATTTCGTGCTGAACAAGCCGGCCTACCGCGACGCCAAGATCATCGTGGCGGGCGACAACTTTGGTTGTGGCTCGTCGCGCGAACATGCGCCGTGGGCGTTGGCCGACTTTGGCATTCGCTGCGTGATCTCCACCAGCTTCGCCGACATCTTCTACAACAACTGCTTCAAGAACGGGATCTTGCCCATCATTCTGCCGCAGGAAGACGTCGACAAACTGATGGACGACGCCGAGCGCGGGGCCAATGCGGTAGTGACTGTTGATCTAGAGAAGCAGGAGATCACCGGACCGGATGGTGGCACGGTGACCTTCGAACTGGATGCCTTCAAGAAGCATTGCCTGCTGAACGGGCTGGATGACATTGGCCTGACGCTTGAGAAGGCAGCAAGCATCGAAAGCTTCGAAGAGAAGGCCGCACAGGCGCGGCCCTGGGTCTGACGGGCCGGCACAGATACGAGAAAGGGGGCCTCTTGGGCCCCCTTTTTTGTTGTCTTTCAGTTCGAGTCAGGCCGCCAGTGCGACCGGGGTCTTCTCGCCACCGAAGTGCTTGGCATTGAGTTTGAGCACGAGGGCGATGGTGGCGACCTGCAGGGTCAACGCCGGTACGGTGGCCGCCCAATAGACGGCCGAGAACTTTTCGATCACGCCCGAGCCGACAAGGCCCTTGTTCACGAAGAACTGGAGCATCACCGAGAGCGCAACGCCGGGACAGACCAGCGCGTAGCTAACGGGCGAGCGCTCGGGGCCAGAAACGAAGCGGCCGAAATAGCCGTGCCCTTTAAGCACGACCCAGCCAAAGAGCGCGGTGATGAGTTGTAGCGCCAGCAGGGGCAACAGCAGCAGGAAGCTGGAGGCCGGGCCGCTGTGCACATCGAAGTGGACGTGCAGACCATGGGCCTGCCGCAGCCAGGCGATGGCGATGACCGTCAGCAGCGGGATGGCGACCCAGAGGGTGGGCGCGGCCTCTGCGTTGGCGCCATGCTCCATCATCGCGCGCATGCCGAGCAGGAAAGTGACCGCAGCGATGACGATGGCCAAGAGGATAAAGAAGCTCGACAGCATCAGCGAGATCGCAACCGTGGCTTTTACTGCGCTCATCGCAGCGGGGGCGGCGAGCCCGACGCCGATCATGGCGAAGGCGAAGCCCGGCAGCTTCTGTGCAAAGCTGTTGTTGGCGGCGCAATCGAAGCCGCCCTTGGTCAACCGCTCGGAGAGGAATGCGCCGTAGAGCTTGAGCCCGTAGATGCCGATGGCCGCGAAGGCCAGCATGGCGAGCGGGAAGAGGTATTCAACCACCGACCAGAGACCAGGCACAAATACCAGGCCGAGGATGAAGCCGCCGTTCACTGCCATGGCCAGCGCCAGAGGCACCGCCATGAGTTGGGTGCCCGCGTTGGAATGCAGCAGCTTGGAATAGGCCTGCGTGCGGCGGAATTGGGCGAGGGTACGCAAGTTCCAGATCAGAAGTTTGAACATTTGGAACGCGAAGAAGGCGATTCCCACCCACGCGGTGACGATCATCGCCTGCTCAATCGGAGTGCCTGTGGCGAAGGCCGCCATGATATCTTCGAACACCGGCACCGACTGGCCGGGGTGCGGCACCCAAAACATGAGGTAGAGGAAGAAGGTTACGGTTAGACCGCCAGCGCCGAGAGCGGCAAGGAAATAGAGGGGCACGTAGCCCGTGCGGGACTGGGTTTGCATGTCGGGTCTCCTTGAACGAGTCTCCCGATTTATACATTCACATTACTGAATGTGATTTGATCCATGTCAATCCGCCTTGCACCGCGGGGCAAGGGTCATCGGCTCGATCATGGCGATGGGCTATCTTGGAGGCGCAACCAATTCTGGCAAACAAAGGCCTTCCAACGGGGCGCTTGCGTTGGATTATGCAGCATCCACAACATCTTGCGATCTTGCCTCGGGTGGCCACCTTTCTGCCCGCAATTTGATGCAAAGCCGCACCAGTTGGCCCGCGAAACCGCCCAATTGCTTTTGTTAACCTTAACCGAAGCTTGTAGCGCGTAATGAAAGACGGCAAAAATTGGGCAAGTTTGAGGCATACCGTCACAATCGGCGGAACTCCGCGGAAACGGGCCATCGGCAATGTATCGAGGCTGGCCGTCGGGAAGGGATTGAGCAGTGATCACACGGATCACAGGCGCCTTGGTGCGCGCAGGACTGGTCGCGTTGCTGATTGCAACGCCCTCTCTGCTTGTGCCCCGTGTCGGGCCTGATGCGGCGCAGGTCACAGCCCTTCTGGCGCTGTTTGCTGCTGGCCTTACAATCTTTGAATACGCGTCAAACTACCCCAGCCTCGTGGAGTTCCGCGATGCGCCACCGTTCAACCGGCTGCGTTTTGGCTCCCTGTTCATCACCGTATTCCTTCTGACAATGCTTTGTCGTGGTCAGGTGGATGAAAACGGGCTGACGATTTTCACTGAAGCGGTGGGGCGGCTCATCGGTGGCATCATCGATTTCCCCTACAGCCCGGTGCAATTGGTGATCCTCAGCCTGCCGCCGTCAGTGAGCCCTGAGCATGTGGAGTTGGTCCGCTCCGCCGCGGGCATCGCATACCTGACCTCCCTGATCTCTCTGGCGATCTTCGTCATCTACATCCGCGCCGGTGGCTGGCCCACCCGCTCAGGTGCTTTCAATGTCTGGGTGAATCTTCCAACCTTCGACCCGACAACGGGCGGTGACGTGGTGGATCGTCTCAACCGCGACGCGCGGCTCAACATTGGCCTCGGTTTTCTGCTACCCTTCATCGCACCAGCGGTGGCCAAGATGGCGGCAGTGGTGTTCAGCCCGCTTGCCATGGAAGCTCCGCAAACCCTGATCTGGACGATGGCGGCATGGGCTTTTCTTCCTTCCTCGCTCTTCATGCGTGGCATCGCAATGGGGCGCATCGCTTCGATGATCGAGCAAAAGCGCCGCCGCACCAGCGAAGCAAAACAGGCCACTTCCGGCGTTTCCGACACACTGGCCGCCGCCTGACACTCGCCGCAATCGCGGCTCTCCTGACGTGTCCCGCCGGGGCGGAAACGCTCCGGATCGCCACTTTCTCCCCTGAGCTGACGCGCAAAGGGCCGGGCTTGCTCCTGCGTGATATCCTGCGCGGCGATGATCAGGTTGATGCAGTGGCGGAGGTGATCCGGGCTGCAGGCGCTGACGTGCTGCTACTGACCGGCATAGACATGGACAGGGAGGTTGCCACGCTTACGGCGCTCACCGACCGCTTGTCAGAGTCAGGCACCCCCTACCCTCACAGCTTCACGACAACTGGGAACACCGGCCTGCGGACTGGCGTCGACCTTGATGGCGATGGCAGGCTGGAAGAACCCGAAGATGCACAGGGCTTTGGCCGGTTTCCGGGGGAGGGCAGCATGGCAGTGCTCAGCCGCTACCCGCTAGGCCCGGTGCAAGAGCTGACCGATCTGCTCTGGCGCGATCTGCCGGGCGGCGATCCTTGGTTTGCCTCTGATGAGGCCGCAGCGGTGCAGCGGCTTTCCAGCGTCGCGCATTGGGACGTGCGGGTGGAAGTGCCCGGCGGCCCGCTTCACCTACTCGCCTTCTCCGCCACCCCCCCGGTGTTCGACGGGGAGGAAGACCGCAATGGCCGCCGGGCGGAGGATGAGTTGAGGGTTTGGCAGGTGTATCTCAATGGAGGTTTGAACGGCCCACCTAACGGGCCTGCAGTGATCGCTGGGCGGATCAACGTGGATCCGGTGGATGGCGAGGGCCGTCGCACGGTGCTGCGCGCAATGCGCAGCGGGCCGTTGCAAGACCCGGCCCCCGATGGGCCGGGCGGTGTGGCCGAGGCAGACGCCCGCCATAATGGCCCTCCGGGGCAGGATACCGTCGATTGGGATGGCCCCGGCAACCTCCGGGTGGACTATGTGCTGCCGCAAGCCGGGTTGAAGGTGGCGGAGGCGGGCGTTCTATGGCCGTTGGAGGACCAGCCGCTAAACGGGCTGAGCCTTGCCACAGCGCGAGCGGCCTCGCGCCATCGGCTCGTCTGGGTCGATCTGGTGCTCGACCGCTGAAGCGAGAGCTTCAACAAGCGGCGTGGGCTCAAACTCTGGCATAACCTCGGCCAACGGTGCCGGGTCAAGTCGGTGCGGCTGCTTCCAAAGATAGGACATTTCCACCAAATGGCGCGCCATCGGCCAAATCGGTGAAAGCAAGCGCAGCGGCCACCATTGCATCCGACGCAACGAAAGGCGACGGCCCGTTGTTCGCTCCAGCGCTTCATGCAGTTCGGCGCCCGTGAGGGTATAGCCCGCAAAGGGCACGTCAGCGAACCTTGGCAACCTGTCACGCTGCTCCACCAGCGCCACGGCGGCACGCGCCATATCGGGCAAATAGGCCCAAGCGTGTGCGCGGTCGGTTGGCCCCGGGTATATAAAGCGGGCACTGGCGAGTTGCGACACCATGATCTTGTCAAACCAGTTGCCTGACGGCTCGGTGTCGAGAAAGTCTCCTGCCCGCAAGAGAATGGTGCGCACACCCGACGCGGCATATTCGGCCTCCATCTGTGTGCGCAGCCGTCCGAGCGTGTTGGTCGCCTCATGGGGTGTGGAGGGTGAAAGTAGGGATGGCGCCGCAAACCCATAGGGATAAACGTTGCCCGGGAGCAGAACGGTGGCTCGCGTGGCTTGGGCAACCTCGATGATCTGAGCGGTCTGCCCTGGTAGATCCCGCGACCAATGCTGGTAGGGCGGGTTCCAACCATTCACGATGACATCCGCACCCCATGCCGCTTCCCACAGGTCATCACGGGCCCGGTCGAACAAGCGCACGCGCCACCCGGCCTCGCAAAGGGCCATATGCACGTTACGCCCGAAGCGGCCATTAGCACCAAGTATGAGGGCAGTCTGGGACATCTGCTTTCTCCGTGTCAGCGATTGACGCGAGGACATTCCGCTATTCATAGGCAAATGTGAATTGTATAAACATGAAGGCCATGTATTTATATTTGAATGGCAGGCTACCTTTCCTCCCTTGATTGGTCCCGCGTTCAGGCCTTTCTCGCAGTGGTCGAAACCGGCTCGCTTTCGGGGGCAGCGCGGCAGCTCGGCACCAGCCAACCCACGCTGGGGCGGCAGGTCAAAGCGCTGGAAGACGAGTTGGCCACCCGGCTTTTCAAGCGCGCAGCCAAAGGCCTGTCCCTCACGGAGGCGGGCGAGGCACTGGTGGAGCCCGCGCGTGCCATGCAGGAAGCGGCAATGCGGCTGCAACTCACTGCCGCCGGGCGTGAGGAAGAGCTGGCGGGCACCGTCAGGATCACCGCGCCGGTTTCAGTCACCTATTGGATATTGCCCCCGATCGTCGCCCGCATCCGCGCTGCCGAACCCGAGATCCAAATCGAGCTGGTGCCGAATGACGCCAGCGATAACCTGCTCTTCCGCGAGGCCGACATCGCTGTGCGCATGTATCGCCCGACCCAGCTTGATCTCGTATCCCGACAGCTCGGGGAGATGAAAATGGGGCTCTATGCCGCCAAGAGCTATCTCGCGGGCAGGGAGTTGCCCGCCAGCCTCGAAGGCCTGTTGCAAATGGACCTCGTCGGCAACGACCGGGAGGAGCGGATTATCCTCGGCCTTCGGCAACAGGGCATTGCCGCCGACAGGCACAGCTTCGCAACCCGGGTCGATGACCAGACGGTCTATTGGGCGCTTGTCTGCGCAGGCTGCGGGCTGGGCTTTGGCCCTTGCATTGTGGGCGATGCCGAACCGGGCGTGGTTGCGCTGCTCCGCGGCCCGCCGGTGCCGCCTCTGCCGATGTGGCTGGCCGCTCATGAAGAGGTGCGCCGCGTGCCGCGCGTGGCCCGTGTGTGGGACATGCTGGCCGAGGCGCTGCCGCCGCTGCTTGACCCTGTGACCGGGAGCGCGTAGGCCCTCGCGCGACCGTATTCTGCGAGGAGACCGCGATGAGCACCCCTTCCCTTCTGATCTTGCCCGGTGACGGCATTGGCCCCGAAGTCATGGCCGAGGTCCGCAAGGTGATCGACTGGTATGGCGCCAAGCGTGATCTCAAGTTCGACGTGTCCGAAGATCTCGTCGGTGGCTGCGCCTATGACAAGCACGGCACCCCGCTGCACGATGACACCATGGCAAAGGCCCAGGAGGTAGACGCAGTGCTGCTCGGTGCCGTGGGCGGCCCGAAGTATGACAACCTCGACTTCTCGGTGAAGCCCGAGCGCGGCCTGCTGCGGCTCCGGAAGGAGATGGACCTGTTCTCCAACCTCCGCCCGGCCCAGTGCTTCGACGCCCTTGCCGATTTCTCCTCGCTGAAGAAGGACGTGGTGGCCGGCCTCGACATCATGATCATCCGTGAGCTCACCTCCGGCGTCTACTTCGGTGAGCCGCGCGGAATCATCAAGGAAGGCAACGAGCGCGTAGGCATCAACACCCAGCGCTACACCGAGAGCGAAATTGCCCGCGTGGCGCGCTCGGCCTTCGAACTGGCCCGCAAGCGCGGCAACAAGGTCTGCTCGATGGAGAAGGCCAATGTGATGGAAAGCGGTATCCTCTGGCGCGACGTGGTGCAGGAGATCCATGACGCTGAGTATGCGGATGTGGAACTGAGCCACATGTACGCCGACGCAGGCGCGATGCAGTTGACCCGCTGGCCCAAGCAGTTTGACGTGATCGTCACCGATAACCTCTTCGGCGACCTCCTGTCGGACCTCGCCGCCATGCTTACCGGATCGCTGGGCATGTTGCCCTCCGCCTCGCTCGGCCTGCCGATGGCCAACGGCCGCCCGAAAGCGCTCTACGAGCCGGTCCACGGCTCCGCGCCCGATATCGCAGGCACCGGCAAGGCCAACCCGATCGCCTGTATCCTCAGCTTTGCCATGGCGCTGCGTTATTCGTTCGACGAAGGCGAAGAGGCGACCCGGCTGGAAGAGGCCGTGAACGCGGTGCTGGCCAAGGGCCTGCGTACGGCGGACCTGCTGGGCGAAGAGGGCAAACAGCCCGTGAGCACCGCCGAGATGGGCGATGCGATTGTCGCCGCTTTGGATGAGTCGCTCTGAGACTGGCACTGGAGTGGGGGGGGGGGGGGGGGGGGGGTGGGGGGGGGGGGGGGGAAAAAGGGGGGGGGGGGGGGGGGGGGGGGGTTGGGGGGGGGGTGTGGGGTGGGGGTGGGGGGGGGGGGGATGTGTTGGGGGGGGGGGGGGGGGCCCCCCCCCCCCCCACCCCCGAGAATACTCTCAGCAAGAAGATGCAGGCTAAGCGCGGAGGTATCTTTGCCGATTACCGCCTTCGAGTGGCTGCGGTGCTGCGTGACTATGGGATGATGGAGCGCAACGAGGCCCCGGCAGACAGTCGCGCCACCCACGATTGACGCCGCGCTGCAGCTTGGTAGTTTCCTGCAATTGTTAGCGCCAACGCTACCCCCCTGACGACCGGCCCGGACCATGCCCGACACGACCACCAACAACACCAAGGGGGCGCTTCTCGCGCTGCTTGGCTACGCGATCTTCTCAACGCACGACGTGGTGGTGAAATACCTCGGCGAAAGCTACAGCCCCTTCCAGATCGTCTTCTTCTCAACGCTCATTGGCTTTCCGCTGGCGATCTTCATGCTGATGCGAGACGCAACCGACGGCAACCTGCGACCGCGCCACCCGTGGTGGGTGGCGCTGCGGACCGCCGCTACGGTGGTGACAGGGATCACGGTGTTCTATGCCTTCTCGGTCCTGCCGATGGCGCAAACCTACGCAATCCTCTTCGCCTCGCCGCTCCTGATCACCATCCTCGCAATCCCGGTGTTGGGCGAGAGAGTGCGCTTGCGGCGCTGGGCAGCGGTCGTCGTTGGCCTCGCGGGCGTGCTTGTGGTGTTGCGGCCCGGCAGTACGGAGCTTGGGCTTGGGCACCTCGCGGCGATCGTGGGGGCGACCTTTCACGCGTTGGGCTCGATCGTGGTGCGCAAGATCGGTCGGGACGAGCGCAACGTGGTAATCATGCTCTACCCGATGATGGCAAATTTCATCGTCATGGCACTGGCTATGCCCTTTTTCTACGAGCCCATGCCGGCGCTGGACCTCGGCGCGCTCGGCGTAATTGCCGCCTTTGCCTTTGTTGCGACGGGCATCATGATCGTCGCCTACAAGGTGGGTGAGGCGGTGATCGTCGCACCGATGCATTACAGCCAGATCATCTGGGCGGTCATTTTCGGGTACTTCCTTTTTGACGAAACGATCGACCTTTGGACCTCGGTCGGCACCGCCATCATCATCGCCTCGGGCCTCTACATCGTGCTGCGCGAAGGCCGCTCGACCGCATCGGAAAACACCCCCGTGCTACGCACCCGCATCCGCCCCGACACTGGCACCACCCTTCGGGTTGGTCCACTGCTGCGGCGGGCCCGAAAGGCGGCAGAATTTTCCGCTTCGCTGCGCTGATCGGGCCTTGCCAAACAACGGCGTCTTGCTGTAACCCGCAGCCTCACGGTCGGAGTGTAGCTCAGCCTGGTAGAGCACTGTCTTCGGGAGGCAGGGGTCGGAGGTTCGAATCCTCTCACTCCGACCAGTTTTCACAACAGATATGACGGGCCATCAGCCCATGCCGAGCAGCCGTAGCATGAGCGGTATCGTTGCTACGGCGGCAAGGGTTTGAGCCGTTACAAGGCCGGCCATGAGCGTCGCATCACCGCCAAGTTGGCGTGTCAGCACATAGGCCGTGGGGGCCACCGGTATGGCAGAGAAGGTCACCAGAACCAGTGCCTCGGTCCCCTGAAGCCCCATGAGCCGGGCAATGAGCGCTGCGAAGAGCGGCATGGCAATCAGGCGCACTGCGCCGATGCTGACCAATGGGGTCAGGTCTTGGCGCAGGGCACCGGGTCGCAAGGCTGCACCGACGCAGAGCAACCCGAGCGGCAGGCTGGCGCGCCCCATGAGGTCAAGAAATCGGTCAAGGCCATAGGGCAGCCCGGTGCCGAGCATTGCGAGCAGGATACCGACGATGCACGCGAGTATCAGTGGGTTCGCAAGAATGCTGCGGGCCATGGCGGGTGCTGCCCGCAGCCCCGTGCTCTTTGATAGCGCCATGATCGACAGCACATTCACAAATGGCACCGCAACGGCGAGATAGACCGCCGCCTGCCCCAGCCCGGCCGTTCCCGTCAGCCCGGCAGTGACCGCGAGCCCTACATAGGTATTGAAACGCACCACGCCCTGAAACGCCGGACCGAAGCGCGCAGGCGTGGCAGGCAGAAAGGTACGCCGAATGCCCCACATGGCGAGTGCCGCGAGCGCGATCGTGACGAGTGCTGCGCCTCCCATCTGCAGGATTGCCGGGTCGGACAATGGCGCATTTGCAAGGCTCGAAACCAGCAAAGCCGGGAACAGCAGAAAGTAATTCAGCTTCTCCGCCGCAGGCCAAAAGCCCGGGTCCGGCCATCCCCTGCGCGCCAGCAGGAAGCCAAGGCAAATCAATGCGAAAAGCGGCCAGATCGTGAGGATGAGCATGATTGGTGTCTCGGTGCAGGTCCGTCCGGGTTACGGGGCCGCGCCCTTGGGTGCAAGCGGGCTGCTGCTGCGGTTTCGAACCACCGTCAAAACGAAGGCAGCGATGAAGCAGAGTGTCATGGCCAGCACGATGGTTGGGGCCGGAGCACTGTCGATCCAGAAACTGGCGTAGGTGCCGGCAAGAGCGCAAAAAAGCGCCAGGGCCACCGAGACGGTCAGCATGGCATGAAAGCGCCGGGTCAGCAGAAATGCCGTTGCGCCGGGCGCGATGAGCAGCGCGATGGCAAGGATGATACCCACAGCCTTGAGTGCGGCAACCACGGTAAGCGAGAGTGCAACGAGCAGCCCATAGTGCAGCCAGCCGACAGGCAGGCCAGACGCCTTGGCCTGTGTCGGATCGAAGGCATGGAGGAGCAAGTCCTTCCACTTTGCAACAAGCGCCAAGGTCACCACCGCGCCGATAATTCCCGCCTCCCAAAGGTCTGCGCCGTCGATGCCGAGGATGTCGCCAAACAAGATATGGTCGAGGTGAACATCTGTAGAGATGGCCGTGTAGATCACCAGTCCGAGGGCGAACATGCCCGAGAAGACGACGCCCATCACCGTGTCCTGTTTGATGCGTGAGTTTTCTTGCAGGTAGCCCGTGGCCAAGGCGCACCCCATCCCGGCGACGAAGGCTCCGATGCCCAGCGGAATTCCGATCAAATAAGCGAGCACAACGCCGGGCAGGACAGCATGGGACACAGCATCCCCCATCAGCGACCAGCCCTTGAGAACGAGAAAGCATGACAGCAGCGCCGCGGGCACAGAGATCAGCGCGGCCACCGCAAGGGCGTTCTGCATGAACGGCAATTGTAGCGGGAGGAGAAGCTCTTCCATCATGCGTCCAGCGCCTCCCGTGCACGCCGACGGGCGGCCAGCAGCCCGTGGGCTGGAGCGAGGAAGAAGGCGATCAAAAACAGGCCAACTTGCAGCAGAACGATCACCCCACCCGTCGCCCCGTTGAGGAAATAGCTGATGTAGGCGCCAAAAAAGCCGCTGCCTGCCCCAATGCCCACGGAAAGCCAGATGAGACGATGAAAGCGGTCGGTCAGCAGGTAGGCCGTGGCGCCGGGAGTGACGACCATCGAGATAACAAGGAAGGCCCCCACGGTTTGCAGCGCGGCGACGGTGGAGGCCGCCAGCAGGGTGAAGAACAGGATGCGCAAGCCATTGGTGTTGAGCCCGATCGAGCGGGCATGGCTTTCGTCGAAGAAGGTCACCATCAGGTCGCGCCACTTGGCGGTAAGGATCGCCAGCGTCACCACCCCGATGATGACGAGCTGCAGTGTGTCTCCCGGCGTGATGGCAAGGATGTTGCCCAGTGTGATGGTCTGGATATCCACCGGCACCGGCGAGATCGACACCATGAAAAGGCCGAGGCCGAAGAAGCTGGTAAAGATCAGCCCGATGATCGCATCCTCCTTCAGCCCGGTTCTCTGGTTGAGAAACAGCATTGCCCCAGCTGCCAGCCCACCCGATAGAAACGCGCCTAGCGCAAAAGGCAGCCCCAGCATGTAGGCCCCGGCCACCCCCGGCACGATCGCATGGGAGAGCGCGTCACCAATCAGCGACCAGCCCTTGAGCATGAGGAAGGCCGAGAGGAAGGCGCAGACACAGCCAACGAGTGCCGAAACCCACATGGCGTTGGTCATATAGGCGTAGGAAAGGGGCTCCAGCCAGCTCATTCCCAATCCTCGTCTTCCGCGGGCCCGTCTTCGTCTTCTTTGTGCTCTTGGTACATGACGAAGGGGCGCTCATCATCGGTGATGACTGTAACGCGGCGGGTGTCTTCGTCGTCGTGCAGGTCAGCGCCTCCAAGCACAAAGTGGCGCAGCACACCGCCAAAGGCTTCTTCGAGGTTTTCGGTGGTAAAGACCTCGGAGGTCGGCCCGTAGGCCAGCACGGTGCTTTTCACCAGCACGGTTCGGTCACAAAACTCAGGCACCGAGCCAAGGTTGTGGGTGGAAACCAGCATCACCCGTCCTTCGTCACGCAACTCGCGCAGCAGTTTGATGATCTCTTCCTCTGTGGTCACGTCGACGCCGGTGAAGGGCTCGTCGAGCAGAATGACTTGCCCCTCCTGCGCCAGCGCCCGGGCGAGGAACACACGCTTGCGCTGCCCACCAGAAAGCTCGCCGATCTGCCGCTGGCGAAACTCCGACATCCCGACACGGGCGAGCGCATCCGTAACCGCTTCGCGGTCGGCGGCGCGGGGTCGGCGCAGAAAGCCCATGTGCCCATAGCGGCCCATCATCACCACGTCTTCGACCAGCACGGGAAAGGCCCAATCTACCTCTTCGGCCTGCGGCACATAGGCGACGAGGTTCTTTTTCAACGCGTCGCGCACCGGAAGGCCAAGCACGCTGATGTTGCCCGCAGCGAGGCCCAAGAAGCCCATGATCGCCTTGAAGAGCGTAGACTTCCCTGCCCCGTTGACGCCAACAAGCGCCGTGATCGTGCCTTTCGGGATTTCAAAGCTGGCAGAGTGCAGGGCCGTGTGCCCGTTGCGGTAGGTGACCGTGATGTCATCAACCCGGAGCCCGGCGCCCGCTTCTGCGGTGCCGGGCTCAAAAACCTCTGGCGGCTCGGTGGCAAGGCTCATGATCGCCCGTCCTCCAGCCCGTCGAGAATGGTCTGCGAGGTTACGCGGAGCAGATCGAGGTAAGTTGGCACTGGCCCGTCCTCGTCTGTCAGGCTGTCGACGTAAAGCACGCCCCCGTAATGCGCACCCGTCTCCCGGGCCACCTGCCGGGCGGGCTTGTCGGAAATGGTGCTTTCCGAAAAAACCACCGCAACCTCATTCTCTCGGATCGCGTCTATCACCTGCCGCACCTGCTGCGGCGTGCCCTGCTGGTCGGCATTGATCGGCCAGAGGTAAAGCTCCCGCAGCCCATAGTCGCGCGCAAGATACGAAAACGCGCCCTCGGAGGTAACAAGCCAGCGCTCCTCCTCGGGCAGGGCGAGAATAGCCTCGCGGATGGGCGCGATCGTGGCCGCAATCTCTGCCTTGTACGCTTCAGCGTTGGCCGCATAGGTCGCCGCGTTCTCCGGGTCATGCTCAGACATCGCGGCCGCGATATTGTCTACATAGATTTCGGCAGAAGTGAGGGCCATCCACGCGTGTGGGTTCGGCTTGCCGTCGTAGGGACCGGAAGAGATAGACATGGGCTCCACCCCGTCACTGACCACGGCGGAAGGAATACCTCCGAGATTGCGGAAGAACTTCTCGAACCAGAGTTCGAGGTTGAGGCCATTCCACAAAATCAAGTCGGCATCCCGTGAATCCAGAATGTCGCGCGGGCTCGGGGAGTAGTTGTGAATTTCTGCGCCCGGCGGCGTGACAGACACAACCTCCGCCGCTTCACCTGCCACGTTGCGCGCCATGTCTACGATCACCGTGAAGGTGGTGGCGACCTTGAATTTTTCGGCCCCCGCCGTCCCGGGCGCGAAGCTGAGGGCGAAAAGAGCGAGAGCTGCGATGAAGCGCATGGGAGCCTTCCTGCTTTGCTGTTCGAGTGGAGGATATGGCGAGCTTGGCGCGAGTCAATGCAAATGAGAATGATTTGCAATTTAAAGTGCAGATGCAGCATCAGCCGTCCAGTCAGAAAAACCTTCACATCAAGGATTGCCTCCTTCTAGGATGATCCCGATCTGCGGCCTGACGATGGAACCAAGTTCCGCGACGCGAAAGAGCCGCCGACAACAGGGAGAGAAACATGCATATGATGACGAAGGTGGCCGTGGCCGCCCTGATAACAGGCGGTATCGCCAGCGAAGCCGCCGCAACCGAGTGGAACGTGTCGGTCTGGGGCAAGCGCCGCGCCTTCACCGAACACGTCGAGAAAATGGCCGAGCTGGTCAGCGAAAAGACCGGCGGCGAGTTCACCATGAACATCAGTTACGGTGGCCTCTCGAAGAACACCGAAAACCTCGACGGCATCGAGATCGGCGCCTTCGAGATGGCGCAAATCTGCGCGGGCTACCACCCCGACAAAAACCCCTCGCTTACCGTGCTGGAGTTGCCCTTCCTCGGCGTCGACAGCCTCGACAAGGAAGTCGAAGTCAGCTTCGCGCTCTACGAGCATCCGGCGGTGAAAGAAGACCTCGCCCGCTGGAACGCCACCCTGCTGATGCCATCGCCAATGCCACAGTATAATATCGCCGGCGTCGGTGACGCGCCCAAGACGCTAGAGGACTATTCGGGCCTCACCGTGCGCGCGACCGGCGGCATTGGCCGGGCGATGGAAACTGTTGGCGCCGTGCCCACATCGGTCACCTCCTCCGAAGCCCGGCAGGCGCTCGACAGTGGCGTTGTGAAGGGCGTCGCCTTCGCCCCGCACGCGCACATGAGCTTTGGCACCATCGAGGGCGCCAACTGGTGGACGACCAACCTCAACCCCGGCACCGTGCAATGCCCGATCGTGGTGAACACCGATGCGCTCAAAGCGCTCTCCGACTCCGAGCGCGAGGCGCTGATGGGTTCGGTGGATGAGGCCATCGCCCACTACGTCGAAAATTACAACGGTGCCACCATGTCCAAGTGGGGGCCGCTGCTGGAGGAAAAGGGCATTGAGCAAGTGACCTACTCTGACGAGGCGCTGCAAGCCTTCCGCGATCAGGCCGCCGGCCCGATTGCCGAGGCCTGGGTTGAAGAGAATGCCGCCAAGGGCCTCCCGGCACAGGAGCTCCTGGACCTTGTTCAAGGCGTGATCGGCGGCGACAGCTGATCCCAGAGGGACCGAAAAACCAAAGCGGCGGGCCGGGGCACACCCTGGCCCGCCGCTCTGCAAGAGGGGCAAGGCATGGCAGGCGCATCGAACGTCATTGAAGATGGCAGCACGCTCAGTCGCATCGACAGGGCGCTGTTCCGAGTGGAAACGCTTTTGGCGCTGATCGGCGGCATTGTCGTGTTCTCGCTGATGCTCCTCGCGGTCGGATCAGTCGGCGGGCGCAAGCTCTTCAACCAGCCCCTGCCGGGATATGTCGACTGGATCCAGTTTCTGATGCCGTTCATCGCCATCCTCGGCGTGAGCTACTGCCACCGGCTCGGCGGGCACATCCGGATGGATATTCTGGTGGGCCGCCTCAAGGGCCGGGCGCTTTGGCTCTTCGAGCTGCTCTCCACACTTCTGGTGCTGTTGCTGATGGTGCTGCTCCTCTGGGGCAGCTGGTCACATTTCGACCGTTCCTTCGACCTCGGCCGCCCGCTCTGGTCCTCTGACAGTTCCATCGACATCGGCCTGCCGCTCTGGCCCGCCAAGCTGGTGGTGCCGGTCGCCTTCGGGGTTCTTTGCTTGCGGCTCTCCTTGCATGTCTATGCCTACGCCAAGGCACTCATCGAGGGCGCCGAGCACCCGGTGGCGGTGCCACTCATCGAAGACGCCGCAACCCAGGCCGCACATGAGGCCGAAACCGTTTCGGGCTTCGAGGAGGACGCACGATGACCTCAATCGAAATCGGCCTCTGGGTCACTGCTGGCCTGCTTGTGATGGTGCTCATCGGCACCCGCGTCGCCTTTGCCGCCGCCATCGCGGGCCTCGTGGGCTTGCTTTGGATCTTCTGGTCGAAGAAGGGCTATGACCCCGAGCAATTTGGCTGGGCACTTGGCGTTGCAGTAAAAACCGCCGGACAGGTGCCACATTCCAAGGTGTCGAGCCATGCGCTCTCACTGATTCCCACCTTCATCCTGATCGGCTACCTCGCCTATTACGCCGGGCTCACCAAGGCGCTCTTCACCGCCGCCAAACGCTGGGTCGGCTGGCTGCCGGGGGGCTTGGGCGTCTCCACCGTCTTCGCCACCGCGGGCTTCGCCGCCGTTTCGGGGGCTTCCGTGGCCACCTCCGCCGTCTTCGCCCGCATCGCCATCCCCGAGATGCTCGCCGTTGGCTATGACAAGCGCTTTGCCGCCGGCGTGGTTGCCGCCGCCGGCACTCTCGCCTCACTAATCCCGCCCTCCGCGATCCTCGTGATCTACGCCATCATCGTGGAGCAAGACGTGGGCGCGCTGCTTCTCGCAGGCTTCATCCCCGGCGCCTTCTCTGCGCTGATCTATGGCTCCATGGTCGTAGGCATGGCGATGGTGTGGAAAAAGCTCGGCCCGCCCGTTACCGGCTTCACATGGGGGGAGCGCTTTGCCTCCCTGCCCGGCGCGCTGCCGATCCTCTTCGTCGTGCTCATCATCATCTTCTTCATCTACAACCCCTTCGGTGGCGATGCTTGGGGCACGCCCACCGAGGGCGGGGCGCTGGGGGCTTTCGTGGTGTTCCTCATCGCGCTCTATCGGGGCATGCGCTGGCCAGAGCTGAAGAACGCGATGCTGGAAACCGCCAAGCTCTCGGTCATGATCTTTACCATCATCTGGGGCGTGTTGATTTATGTGCGCTTCCTTGGCTTCGCCGACCTGCCCGGCGCCTTCTCCGATTGGATCAGCACGCTCGAACAATCGCCAATGATCACTCTTCTGATGATCCTAGCCGCCTACGCGGTGCTCGGCATGTTCATGGACGCTATCGGCATGCTGCTGCTGACGCTTCCCATCGTTTATCCAGCGGTGATCGCGCTCAACGGCGGCGAGGCGGTAACGGCGGCGGATTCAGCCTTCGGGATGAACGCCACGGGCTGCGCGATCTGGTTCGGCATTATCGTCGTAAAGATGGCCGAGCTGTGCCTGATCACCCCGCCCATCGGGCTGAATTGCTTCGTCGTCGCAGGCGTGCGGCCAGAACTCTCCGTGCAGGATGTGTTCCGGGGCGCTGCGCCCTTCTTCGTCGCGGACGCGCTCACCATTGCCGGGCTGGTCGCCTTTCCCGCCATTGTGCTCTACCTGCCGGGACTCCTGCTAGGGTTGTAGCGTGACGCAGGGTCATCCAGAGCCGGTGTGGACAAAATCGGCAAGCAGGCTTGCGATCTTGCAATGCGGCGGCGCGGCATAGTGGCGCTGCATCCGAGTCGCCCCTGCATTCACTCCGGGTCAAGCGCCAGAACCGCCGGTTTTCAGTTATTTTATTGCGCCCGCAATCTGGGCACCTGCTCAACCGGCGGCTGTGGCGGAGGTCGGTTATCCCCGTGACGCCGAGGTAAACCTGTGGATAACTTCGTGGAAACTCAGGCCACGTCGTCCAGTCCGCGTCCCTTCAAGAGCGCCTCCACCCCCGGAAGGCGTCCGCGGAACGCCGTATAGAGTGCCTCCGGCTCCTCGCTTCCTCCGGCGGAGAGGATATGCCGCTCAAGGCTCTTGGCCATGTCCGGATCAAACGGGCCACCGGCCTCCTCAAAGGCGGCGAAGGCATCGGCATCCATCACCTCCGACCACATGTAGCTGTAATAGGCCGAGGCATAGCCACCCGAGAATATGTGGGCGAAATGCGGCGTGGCATGGCGCATCCGTATGGCACGGGGCATCCCGATCTCCTCAAGCACCTGCGCCTGCCTTTGCATCGGATCGGCAGGTGGCGGCCCTGCGTGGAATTCCAGATCAACCAGCGCCGAGCCGATAAACTCGCAGGTCTGGTAGCCCATATCGTAAGTTGCCGCGTTCAGCACACGTTCCAGCAGGTCTTCGGGCATCGCTTTGCCGGTTTCAGCGTGGGTGGCAAACTCCTGCAGCACCTCGGGCACCTCCAGCCAGTGCTCATAGAGCTGCGAGGGCAGCTCCACAAAATCGCGGGCAACCGAAGTGCCGGAAATGCTGGAATAGGTCACATCCGAAAGCATCTGATGCAGCGCATGGCCGAACTCGTGGAACAGCGTGCGCGCATCGTCATAACTCAGTAACGCTGGCTGGCCGGCAGGCGGCTTGGCGAAGTTGCAGACGTTGATCACATGAGGCCGCAGATCGCCCGCCAGCTTTTGCTGGCTGCGCAGGGCCGAACACCATGCGCCAGAGCGCTTGCCGCCCCGTGCAAAATAGTCGGCAATGAAAACGGCAATGTGTTCTCCACCACGCGTCACCTCCCATGCACGCGCGTCAGGATGATGGAGCGGCAGGCTAAGGGGCACAAACTCCAGCCCGAAAAGCCGGTGAGCGCAGGAAAAGGCGGCCTCGATCATCCGATCCAGCTGGAAGAAAGGCTTCAACTCCGCCTCATCAAGCGCGTGCTCCTCGCGGCGGCGGGCCTCGGAGTAATAGTGCCAATCCCAAGGTTCGAGCGGTCCGTCAAACCCATCAGCATGGAGGCGGCGCTCCAGCACCTTTGCATCGGCCTCAGCCTTGGCGCGCGCAGGAGACCAGACGGCTTGCAGCAGCCCGCGTACGGCTTCGGGGGTTTTGGCCATTTCGGTTTCCAGCCGGTAGTCGGCAAAGCTGTCATATCCCAACAGCGCCGCGCGCTCGGCCCTCAGCGCCAGCATTTCGGCCGCCAGTGCCCGGTTGTCGGTCTCGCCACCGTTCGCACCACGCGAGGTCCAGGCCTCATAGGCGGTGCGGCGATAATCCCGGTTGGGGCAAAACTGCAAGAAGGGCACAACGAGCGACCGCGAAAGGGTGACGACCGGTTCGGCGCTTTCCTTTTCTTCGCCGGCGGACTTCATGGCACTGACAAGGAAATCAGGCAGACCGGTTAGATCTGCCACAGGCATGAACCAGTCGCGCTCATCGGCCAGCAGATTGAGGCCAAAGGACGTGGATTTTTCCGAAAGTGCCGTGTTGATCTCCTTCAGCCGCGCTCGGCCAGCGTCATCCAGCCCGGCGCCAGAGCGCCGGAAGGCACGGTGATGAAGGTAGAGCACACGCTCCTGCTCATCGGTCAGCTCAAGTGTCTCCCGCTGCTCCCAAAGCGTGTTTACCCTCTCATAGAGCCGTGCATCGAGCATGATGTCTGAATGGAGGGCGGAGAGGCGCGGCGAGAAACTGCGCTGGAGCTTCTCCCGCGTTGGCGTGGAGGCGACAGCGGCAAGCAGAAAGAACGGGCCCATCACCTCTTGCAGTGGCATGTCTGCCTCTTCCAGCGCCTCGATCGTGTTGGCAAAAGTGGGCACCTCGGAGGCACTGGCAATCTCTTCGATCATCGCGCGCGTTTCGGTCTCGGCAGCGTCGAGGGCGGGGGCAAAGTGATCGTCGTTGATCGCTGCGAAATCGGGCAGGTCAAAGGGCAGATCTGAGGGGGTGAGCAGCGGGTTTGTCATATGTCGCGGTCTCCTTTGGGAGGGAAGATAGGGGCGGAGAGGACGAAGGCGAAGAGGGGTGCGCTCATCCGTCCTTCGAGACGTCTTCGCGCGGGCCACAGGTTGCGCAATCCTCGCGCCGCTTGAGCGAGATCTTGCGGGTTTCGCTCCAAAGCGCATCGTAGATCAGCATTTCACCGCGCAGCGGGCTGCCCGCGCCGGTGATGAGCTTCACCGCCTCCGCCGCCATCATGGCGCCCACCACGCCCGGCAGCGGCCCCATCACCCCCGCCTCTGCGCAGGAGGGCGCAAGACCCTCTGCTGGCGGCTCGGGGAAGATGCAGCGATAGCAGGGTGCCCCGCTGGCCGGGTCAAAGACCGAAAGCTGCCCCTCCCACTGCGAAAGGGCACCGGAGATCAGCGGAATCCGCGCGGCAACCGCAAGTTCATTGGCAAGGTAGCGCGTGGCAAAATTGTCAGTGCCATCAAGGATCATGTCAACCGGGGCCACCAGTTCTGGGCCATTCTCATGCGTCAGCCTTGTGGCAAGGGCTGTTACTTTCACATGCGGATTGAGAGCGACCATGGCCTGCGCCGCACTCTGCGCCTTGCCTCGGCCCTGTCCGTCGGTGCGGTGGATCACCTGCCGCTGCAGGTTAGAGACCTCAACCGTGTCTTCGTCCACCACCGTCACACGCCCCACACCGGCGGCGGCCAGATAGAGCAGCGCGGGCGAGCCGAGGCCTCCGGCCCCGATCACCAGCACATGGGCCGCCTTCAGCTTCTTCTGCCCCGGCCCGCCGATCTCGCGCAGCACGATGTGGCGGGCATAACGATTGAGTTCGTCGGGAGTGAGGCGACCGGTGTCTGCATGCTCCTCCTGCGAAACGGGCTCGGCCTCGGGCTCGGAAGACACGGATGGCACGGCGCGGCGCGCATTGAACCGGGCGGCCTGCGCCGCGCGCTCGGCATCGCGCCTTTCCTGCGCCACCTCGATAACCACCGCCTCGCGCCGGAGGAACTTGAGCAGGTAGCCGTAGCCCACCGCGACAACCCCAAAGAGCAGGACGATGAACCACAGCTCCCACTGCTTGCCGGTGATTTCGCGCAGCGCGTTACCCTCAGGGAGCAGGCGGTTGATCGCAATCGCCGTGCCCACCACGGCGCCCACGCCGAGCTGGCGCTGCCAGAGCCGCGCGCCCAGCACCGCGCCGCCCCACCAGACCAGCGCCATGAGGGCAAAGACAAGGAGCATCAGCGGCGGCCCGTAGAGCCAAAGCCGCCCGTGCCCCGCGCGGTGTCGGAGATCGCATCGGCTTTCGTGAAGACGGCCTGCACAACGGGGGCGACAACCAACTGCGCAATCCGGTCGCCATGGGCAACGGTGAAAGGCTCGTCCCCAAGGTTTATCATGAGAACACCAAGCGGCCCGCGATAGTCACTGTCAATCGTGCCCGGCGTATTGACCAATGTAACACCGTGCTTGGCCGCGAGGCCCGAACGCGGGCGAACCTGAACTTCGAACCCTTCAGGGATCTCCACCCGCAGCCCCGAGGGCACAATGGCGCGGCCACCCGGAGCCAGGGTCAGGCCGCCAGCGCGCTGCTCTTCGGGAAAGTTCGCACGCACATCCGCCCCGGCAGCACCGTGCGTTTCATAGCTGGGCAGAGGCACCGCAGGGTCGGCTCCTTCATCGCGGAAACAACGGACTTCAGGCCTCACGTCAGCGCCTCACAAATTCGGGCGGCAAGCTGCTGGGCAACTTGGTCCTTGCTCATGCGCGGCAGGGCTTTCGCCTCCTTCGCGGTAAGGATGGTCACTGCGTTCTCTGTGCCCCCCATGATGCCAGTTTCCGGCGACACATCGTTGGCAATGATCCAGTCACATCCCTTGCGCTTCAGCTTGGCCTCGGCGTGCGCGAGAAGATCATCCGTTTCGGCAGCAAAACCGATAACGAGACCGGGGCGTTGCTCGGATTTCGAGACTTCCGCGAGGATGTCGGGGTTTTCGGTGAACTCCAGCGGCGCAATCTTGCCGCTGCCGTCTTTCTTGATCTTCGAGGCACTCTCCGAGGTGACGCGCCAATCCGCGACAGCAGCGGCAAAAATGGCTGCATCTGCGGGGAGGGCGGCAAAGACGGCCTCGTTCATCTGCGCGGCGGTTTCCACCTGCACCACCTTGGCCCCCTGCGGCGGTGGCACCGTGGCCGGGCCTGTGACGAAGGTAACCGATGCACCAAGGCCCATGAGCGAGCGGGCCAGCGCCGTGCCTTGTGCGCCCGAGGAGCGATTGGCGATGTAACGCACCGGATCAATTGGCTCATGGGTAGGGCCGGAGGTGACGACGATATGCTTGCCTTTCAGCGGGCCGTCGGCAAGGGCCTCGGTAATGGCAGCGACGATCTCGGGCACTTCCGACATTCGCCCCGGCCCATACTCCCCGCAGGCCATCTCGCCCTCTGTTGGTCCGGAAAAGCGCACACCATCGGCCCGCAGCGTGGCAACATTGCGTTGATTGGCCGGGTGCAGCCACATGCGCACATTCATCGCAGGCGCGCACAGCACCGGCTTGTCGGTGGCCATCAGGAGCGTGGAGGCGAGGTCATTGGCGTGGCCATTCGCCATCTTCGCCAACAGGTCGGCGGTTGCGGGCGCGACGACCACCAGATCAGCGGCGCGAGAAAGCTCGATGTGCCCCATCTCGCGCTCGTCGGTCAGATCAAAGAGGTCGCGATAAACCTTCTCCGCTGCCAGCGCAGACACCGAAAGCGGTGTTACGAACTCTTCTGCCGCCTTGGTCAGCACCGGCGTCACATGCGCGCCCTGCTCGCGCAACCGCCGGATCAGGTCGAGCGACTTGAAGGCAGCAATGCCCCCAGCAATGACGAGTAGGATTTTCTTGCCTGCCAGCATGGGTTTGGCCCTCCGCGTGGCTCTGTTGTAGGGCGCGGCGGGCCGGGCGGCAACTGTTGGCGGTGGGGTTTCAGAACCCTTGCAGAGCGCAAGGAAATGGCCGCGTGTTACCGCGGTCCCAATTTCCTCTGGATAAGGCCTATAGCCTCAGGAGATCAGCGCCAGCACTTCGTCAGACTGCTGCTCCAGCGAGCGGCGCATCTTCTGGAAGGCCGCCGCCTCAAGCTGGCGCACCCTCTCCTTGGAAAGACCGAGTTCCTCGCCGAGGCTCTCAAGCGTGCGCTTCTCCTTGGCCAAACGGCGCTCTCGGATGATGAACTGCTCACGATCGTTCAGCGCGTCCATGGCCTCGGCCAGCCAGTCACGAAGCTGGGCCTTGTCGTGCTCCACCTCAACCTGTTCGGCGGCCTGTGGGCCGTCATCTTCCAGCGCGTCAATCCACTGGCGCCCATCGTCTTCGGAGGACTGGGTGACATTGAGCGAGAAGTCAGAGCCCGAGAGCCTACCTTCCATCATCTCCACATCAGCCAGCGGCACCCCGACTTCCACGGCGATCTTCTGACGCAGCTGTTGACTGTCGAGGTTTTCGCCCGCCGCAGCCGCCTCCCGCTCCAGCTGCGCCTGCACACGGCGCATGTTGAAGAAGAGCGACTTCTGCGAAGAGGTCGAGCCGGTGCGCACCATCGACCAGTTGCGCATCACGAATTCTTGTACGGAGGCCTTGATCCACCACATCGCATAGGTCGAAAACCGCACGCCGCGTTCGGGGTCGAACTTGTCGGCGGCTTTCATCAGCCCCAGCGATGCTTCCTGAATGAGGTCATTCATCGGGGCACCGTAGCGCTTGTATTTCGCGGCCATGGAGATCGCGAGGCGCATGTAGGCCGAGATCAGGCGGTGCAGCGCCTGCTCGTCGCGGTGGTCGCGCCAGGCGCGGGCCAATTGCTGTTCAGTCTCTGCATCAAGCAGTTCTGCCTGACGCGCGTGGCGGGACATGGAGGTATCAATATCGCCGTCCAAAGGCATGGGGGAGCTCCTTTTCGCGGGCAAGAGAGGCCGAGCACCGACCTACCTTGTCTTATGCTAAACGAAGATTAGGAGCGATCGGTTCAAAAGAAAGTGTGAAAAATACACATAAGCCGAACCATCACGATTCTTGATGGACTTCTGCGCAAATATGCGTTGGTCACACCCCGATGTCTGTGCGTAGCGTCACAGGTATGAAAAATACTCTCTACATTGGCGATCCCGCCTACTCTTCGTGGTCCCTCCGGGGCTGGCTTCTGTTCGAAAGATTCGGGCTGGAGCGCAGCACCAAGTGGATCGACTTTGCCGATCAAAACGTGGCTGAACAACTTGCCGATATTGCGCCAGCCAAAACCGTGCCGGCGGTGGTGTTCGATGATGGCGCGGTGCTGGGCGAGAGCCTGGCCATTGCCGAGGAATTGGCGAGCCGTTTTCCCTCAGCCGGGATTTGGCCGGATGACAGCCGGGCACGTGCAACCGCGCGTGCGCTGGCCGCCGAGATGCACGCAGGCTTCGGTGCGCTCCGGGCGGACTGTCCAATGGCGCTGCGAGTCGCTTACGAGGGCTTCGACCCCTCTGATGGCGTCTTGGCTGACCTGTCGCGGTTGGAGGTTATCTGGGAGCACGCTCGACGCACGGTCGGAGGAGAAGGGCCTTGGCTCTGCGGTGAATATTCCGCCGCAGATGCGTTCTTTGCCCCGGTCGCCGCAAGAATAGCCACCTACGGGCTGCCCTTGTCGGAAGCCTCCACAACCTATGTCGCCGCTCACCTCGCCGACCCGGCCTTCCGGCGCTGGCGCGGAATAGGCTTTGCCAGAGGCGAGAATCTGCCTTGGTATGCAAAGGATCTGCCAACGCGCGAGTGGCCCGGCCCCACCCCGCTACCGGCACGCCCGGTAGAGTCCGGCCCATCCGAAAACGAGGCCTGTCCCTACTCCGGCAAGCCCGTGACCCACTTCATGGAGGCTGGTGGCAAGGTCTGGGGCTTCTGCAACGCCTTCTGCCGAGACAAGACAGTGCCAGATCCATTGGCCTGGCCCAAATTCGCTGTGCTCTACGAGGCGCGTTAACCATTCACTAACCATCCACGGATACCGTTAACCAAGGTGCTGTAGCCGGGGTGCGTGTGCTATGCTGGATGGAAGCGGAGGAATGCTGGCGGCGGCCTATACCGTGGCCTTTGATGGCATTGAGGCGCGCCCTGTCGAAGTGCAATGCGCCGTCTCTCCCGGCATGCCCGCCTTTTCCATTGTCGGCCTGCCCGACAAAGCCGTGAGCGAGGCGCGAGAGCGGGTGCGGGCGGCGCTGGGAGCCATGGCCATTGCGCTGCCGTCGAAAAAGATAACCGTAAACCTCTCTCCTGCCGACCTCCCCAAAGAAGGCTCCCATTTCGATCTGCCGATTGCGCTGGCGCTGCTGGCGGCGCTGGAAATTCTCCCGCGCGAGGAAATTGCTCAGGTGGTCGCGCTCGGCGAGCTCTCGCTCGACGGCAAACTGGTGGCCGTGAATGGCGCGTTGCCCGCAGCGATGGCTGCGGCGGAGCAGGAGCGACGGCTGCTTTGCCCGCGCGCCAGCGGGGCAGAGGCGGCCTGGGTCGGTGCGGCGGAGGTGATTGCAGCCGCAAGCCTTGGCGCAGTGGTGCGGCATTACACCGGCGATGCGCCAATTGAGCCTTCGCAGCCGGGCGAGGTGCAAGACCGCGCAGCCGGCAAAGACCTGCGCGATGTGAAGGGCCAAGAGCGCGCCAAACGAGCCCTGGAAGTGGCGGCGGCAGGGCGGCACCACCTGCTGATGGTTGGCCCGCCCGGCTCGGGAAAGTCAATGCTGGCCGCCCGCCTTCCCGGCATTCTGCCTCCCCTCACCCCACGCGAGGCCCTTTCCACCTCCACCGTGCATTCCCTCGCTGGCCTGCTTCAGGAAGGCGGAATCAGCCGCGCGGCCCCCTATCGTGCGCCTCATCACACCGCCTCAATGGCCGCTGTCGTTGGCGGTGGGCGGCAGGCAAAGCCCGGGGAAGTTTCACTTGCACATAATGGCGTGCTCTTCATGGATGAATTTCCCGAGTTCCCGCGCACGGTGCTGGAAACCTTGCGCCAACCGATCGAAACCGGCGAAATCATGGTGAGCCGAGCGAATGCCCACGTGGCCTACCCCTGCCGCTTCATGCTGGTGGCCGCCGCTAACCCCTGCAAATGCGGCCACCTTACAGACCCCGGGCGCGCCTGTTCGCGTGCACCCAATTGCGGCGAGGATTACCTTGGCCGCATCTCCGGCCCCCTGCTCGACCGGTTCGATCTGAGGCTCGAAGTGCCGCCCGTAGCCTATACTGACCTCGACCTGCCGCCCGCCAAGGAAGGCTCGGCAGAGATCGCGGCGCGCGTCGCCGAAGCACGGGACATCCAGCGCGCACGCTTCGAGGCGCTGGGCGTTGACGCAACCACCAATGCCGATATCGAGGGCGAGTTACTCGACGAGGTGGCACGCCCCGACGAGGCTGGCATGGAACTTCTGCAAAAGGTTGCCCAGCGCTTCGGCCTCTCGGCGCGCGGCTATCACCGGGTCATGCGAGTAGCCCGCACCATCGCCGATCTGGATGGAAGTGACGGAGTGGGAAAGCCCCATGTCGCCGAGGCGGTCGGTTACCGCCTGATCAAGAGTGCCTGAGGCGTGCCGGGTTCGTTAAGCCGTTTTGGAAGGCCGGTTCTCAACCTGAACCGCAAAATCGCCCATGCGCCGGCGAAGCTGCTGAGTCAGGCTCGCCCGCCGAAGCCTGAGCGATTGCACCAAAACGCGCGACGTGATGGTGCGCGGTTTCAGCTCGATGTCGAGGTTCATCCGGGTGCGCATTTTCGACAGCTCGATCAGGTCAATCTTCACCACGGTATCGAGCCCACCTATGGTGATATCGAGCGCCACGTGCTCCGGCGCATCGTAGGAAGAAACCTTCGCCGTCAAATCGCGCATTTGCCCCCGGATCGGAAAGCGCATTTTCCACGCCATGCCGACACCGGGTTCAGCAAGCGTATCGGTGCGCGCAACCTCGTATCCGCGCCGCATCACCTGCTTCTCAAATCCGTCATGGTCGGTAACCGCGGCGAAGACCTCGCCGATGGGCTTTTCGATATCTTCCTTACCGGTGAAGTTCATTCAGCCGCTGCCCTTTTCGTCCGCTCGCCCCGGATGAAGTCTTACGCGTCAATCCAGCCTGTCCGCAAGCCAGTTGGCGAGCAGAAATTGCGCAATGGCCCCGCGCCGGGCAGGCTTCATTGCCGGGTTTCGGCCCGCAAATGTGTCGAGCATATCTTCGCGGCTAACCCAGCAGGCGTCTTCCAACTCGTTCGGGTCCAAGGTGATGTCAGTGGCCGTGGCCTCGCCGTGGCAGCCAGTCATCAGCGAGGCGGGAAAGGGCCAAGGCTGAGACGACAAGTAGCGCACCGGGCCAACGGGCACGCCGGCTTCCTCGGCCACCTCGCGCCGAACTGCCGCCTCAATCGTCTCTCCCGGCTCCATGAAGCCCGCAAGCAACGAATACATCCCCTCCGGCCAGCCGGGCGAGCGCCCCATCAAGACCGAATTGCCATGGGTAATGAGCATGATGACAACGGGATCGGTGCGCGGAAAGTGATGCGCAGCGCAGGCCGGGCAATGCCTCTCCCACCCGGCGCAGGCAACATCGCTCTTCGCGCCGCACTTGGCGCAATAGCCGTGGCTCGCATGCCACCCGATGATCGCCCGCGCCGTGGCTGCAATCTCCGCATCAAGCGGCACTATCCGAGACATTGCCGCTCGAAGCTCAACAAAGCGGGCATCATCAATGCCGGGATAAAACTGTTCGGACCGGTCAAGGAAGCTATCCGGCGCTTCGAGTATCTCGTCTGGCTCCCAAGCCGAGATATCATGCGCGAACCACATCTTGCCGTCGGGCGCCTCGCCGAGAAACACCCGCAGTCCCGCTTCGGCCAATACCGCAGCACCTGCGGGCTGTGGCGCCAGCGTCGGGGCAGCCTCAGGCCCTCGCATAAGCACCTTGCCCCTCCAGATCGGCAAGTGGCACGCCAAGGGGCCGCGCGCCAGATTTTCAAGCGCTCCCGCATCCCCTCGCAGTTCGGCCCGCCGGTTCAGCCCGCCCCCGCCAAACGTCACCTCTTCCGCGTGCCGCATCCGCTCTTCTCCCTAGCCTTCGGGCCGTTCTGACATGGCAGCGGTTGTGGCGCAATTTTCCGATGCACAATGCAATTCTAAGCTGCGCAATAACTCGACCTTCCCGCCCCACACGCACGCCCCGTGCCTCCGCACCCGGCAGCACAGCCAACGCCTCTCATGACACGCCCCGAAGACAAGCCCCAAGCGCACCGCCCGGTGGCCCGGCTGCACCTGCGCCTCGCCGCCACGTCAGATCTGCACATGAACCTGCTGGGCTACGACTACCTCAGCGACGCGCCTTCCCCCGGCGTGGGCCTGGCCCGGGTCGCCACCCGGCTTGCCGAGGCGCGCGCCGAGGTGCCCGGCATGGTGCTGCTCGACAACGGCGATTTTCTGCAGGGCACCCCATTGGGTGATTTCGCGGTGAATGAACGGAAGGCGGAGAAACAGCCACACCCGATGATCGCGGCGATGAACCTGCTGAGGTATGACGCGGTCGGTCTCGGAAACCATGAGTTCGACTATGGGCTGGAGGCGCTGGAACATGCTTTGAAAGGCGCAGATTTTCCGGTGCTCTCCGCCAATGCGCTGCGGCAGCGTGGGGCCGATCCGTTGCAGGATGCACCCCTCGTCCGCCCATGGGTGCTGATCGACCGCAAACTGCCGGACGAGAGCGGAAAGCTCCATTCCATCCGCATCGGTGTCATTAGCGTGCTGCCCCCTCAGGTGCTGAAGTGGGACAAAGAGCGCTTGGAGGGCCGGATGGAGGTGCGATGCATGATCGAAGCCGCCCGCGCCCATGTGCCCGCCATCCGTGCGGCAGGGGCCGATGTGGTGGTGGCACTCGCCCATTGCGGCCCGTCTCACCGGCCAGAAACGGCTGGCATGGAAAATGCCTTGGTGCCCATTGCCCGTATCGAGGGAGTCGACGCGCTGGTTGCCGGTCATGTGCACAGGCTCATTCCGGGGCCATTCTACTCCGGGTTGCCGGGGTTACAGGCGGAGGCCGGATTGGCAGGCGGCAAGCCCGTTGTCATGCCCGGCATTGCCGGCAGCCACTTGGGCTTGATTGACCTTGCGCTGGAGAATGCCGGGGCGGGCTGGCAGGTGGCCGAGGCACAGTCTTCGCTCCGCCCTGTCGTCCGTCGCAGCGCGAACGGGCCCGTTGCACTGGTGGCGGAAGCCCCTGAAATTCAGCGCGCCATTGCAAAGGATCATGCGGCCACGCTTGCCTATATCCGCCGACCCATAGGCCATACGGAAATTGCGCTTCAAAGCTACACAAGCCTCTCAGGCCCCTGCCCGGTCATCCACACTATTAATGCCGCCCAGCGCTGGTACGTCCGCCGCGCCCTGCCCGATATCAACCTTCCCGTGCTCTCCGCTGCCGCACCATTCAAGGCTGGCGGGCCAGCGGGGCCAGAAAACTTTACCGATATTCCTCCCGGCCCGCTGACGGTCAAAAACCTCGCCGCCCTCTACCCCTTCCCCAACACCATCCGCGCCATCCGCGTCACAGGAGCAGACCTGCGCGACTGGCTAGAACTCGCAGCCGGTGCCTTCAACCAGCAAAGGCCCGGCAGCGATGAACAAGCGCTGCTCAACCCCGAGTTTCCAAGCTACGACTTTGACGTGATCGCAGGGCTCACCTGGCAAATTGATCTCTCCCGCCCCGCCCGATTCAGCCATGACGGGCAGGAGGCAGCCAGTGGCGCAGGGCGCGTCAGGCAGTTGAGCTACGATGGCGAGCCAGTGCGCGCGGAGCAAGAGTTTGTTGTGGCCACAAACAGCCATCGGATTGGCGGCGGCGGTCTCTATGCGCCGCTGGCCAATGCCGAGGTGGTGCTGGCAGAGCAAATCAGCAGCAGAGACGTGCTGATGCGCTACATCGCCGACCATGGCAGCCTGCGAGAGCCGGCCAAACCCTGCTGGCGGTTCAGCCCGCTCGGCGGGGGCAGCGCCCTACTGGAAACCGGTAGGGGCGTGGAGGCGCACCTTGGGTGTATCGCTCAAAGCGGTGCCAGCAAGGTGCAATTGGGTGAGGTCAACGACACCGGATTCCAAAGCGTGCATATCACGATTTGAGGCGCTGGCATTGGCTCGCGCGGCGGGATAGGTAGAGCCCGCAACAGCAAGGGAGGCGCATTGATGCGCAAGATCGTCTGGCTCATCGCCATCCTCGCCATCGCGGCGCTGGCCGCAGCCTTCACCAAGCCGGGTCAGGCCGATGTTGAGGCAGAGTTGAAAGCCCAATTCCTTCAGCGGCTTGCCAACACCAACCCCAGCGCCCAGCAAAACGGCGGAGATTTCGCCCTGACGCTGATGTGCAAGGCCGACCATGACGCCTGCTACGAGCTTATCCGCAGCGGCCTTGATGTCACCTACGATGACCGCACGCTCTATGCCGCCGTCGACGTAGAGGGCTTTGGCGAGGCCATCCGGTGCTATGGTGCCTTCACCCGGTTCTTCTGCAACGGCGACATCCCGGTCAAAGACGGCTGACCTTGCGAATCTCGCGGCACCACCCTACATAGCGCCTTGAGAGGTTGGCGCGGGCGAGCGCCTCGCCAACCCGGTCAGATCCGGAAGGAAGCAGCCGTAACGAGCCCCGCTTGGGTCGTTGTCCAGCCTCTCACCTAAGTATGTGCGCGTAGCGCATATGCGAAGCGCGGCAGGCGTGTTTCAAAGAAACACGCCGAGAGCACCCCCCCAAGAAACCGAGCGAAGCGAGGCTACGGGCAGCCTCGCCTAGAGGTTCTCCTCCACCCGCTCAGGATGCGCCTCGGCATACTCCGCCAGCATCCCCGCAATCTCCTCACTGCCGGTAAACACCAGATACCCGCGGTAAAGCGGCAAGCCCGCTTCCAGCGCCAGCCGCACGCATCCAGGGTGGTCCCGCGTTTCACGGTCCGGCGCATTGGCCGCGCCGTGCAGTATGGTGCCCAGCAAGTCGCCGCCATAACTGTTTGTGTGCTCAAGGTCCGGGCCTAGCGAGAGCAAGAAAGCCATGATCTCCGAGAGCCCCTCCCAGCCGGCAATCTGAACCGGCGGAACGCCCATGTCATCGGGCCTGTCCCATTCCAGACCGGCCGCCACCAGCGCCTTCACCCGAGGCAAGGCGCCCGGCAGGTGTATGATGCCGCGCAGCATGTTTCGGCTCTCCGCCGATAGACGGGCCGGGTCGATGCGGCCCTCTGGCACCTTTCCCTCTGCCGCCTCAGCCAGCAGCGCATCTTGCCCCTCCAGCGCAGTCTCGCCGCCCGCCTGCGCAATGGCCCGCGCCACCTCAGTGTTCCCAAATATCCGCGCTGTCGCATAAGGACTCCGCCCGTCCCACCGTGCGGTGAGCGAAGCCCCCGCCCCGATCAGCAACCGCGCCACCTCGCCCGAGCGCATCCTCCGCCCGGCCTGATGCAAAGCCGTGGCCTTCATTGCAGGCTCGCCAGACGGGTGTTCTGCCACCCCTTCATCCGGGTCGGCCCCGGCATCGATCAACATGCGCACGGCCTCGATGTCATCGAAGTCCAGCGCCCGCAGGAGTGCGTTTGTGCCCTCCGGAGAAGCCCCTGCATCCAACAGCATCTGCAGCCCATCACGGTGGCCAAGCTCGGTGGCATGATAGAGCGACTCGCCATCATCCGGGTCCGCCCCGTGATCAAGCAGCCAGCGGCCCAGCGCCATGTTGTCACCATGCCCTATGGCACCATACAGCGGTGAAAGCATGTGCCCCGACCCGCCCGGCTCAGGCTTTCCGGCGTTCACATCGGCCCCACGGGCCAGCATGAGATCTGCCAGCGCCATCATGTCGCCCGCATCACCATCGCCATGCACCCGCTTCGAAAAGGCGAGGTGGCAGAGCGGTGGAGCGCCGTCGATCTTGCGCGTGGCAACAGCCGGATCCTCCTTTAACGCCGCCCGCCATGCCCCCACATCATAGAGCGCGGCCGCCACGCCAAGGTCGGCCCTTGCCAGCTCAGGCGACTCTGCCAGCACGCCCCGCACCGCCCAATGAAAGCCGTTCTCCAGCCCCTCCTTCAGCCGCCGCAGCCGTTGCTCGGATGTGGCCGCCCGCAACTCCAGCCGCAGCTTCAGGCGGGGCCAGCTTTCGGCCCCCTCCTCGCGCGCAATTACATGCAGCGCATCAACTTGGCGCAGCGGCGTAAGGCGCTCGGCGGGCAGCACGGCGGCGGCCCGGGCCAGCGCCTCGGCGTCGGCGGCAGCATGGGCCTTCTTCAGGCGATTGGCGGCCCGGCGATAACGGTCGATTTCGGAAGTCATTGTCAGGTTTCCCTTGTCAGGGCCCAATGGTCCGCCAGCGCTGGGCCACAAGAAAAACCGATGTCGGTCTCTGTGCTTCAGGGGGCCTTTCAGCTTTCCGCGGACCGGGGGTGCCGCCCTGCACGGCGCTGTCAGGCTAACGGGCATCAGGGGACATAGGCAAGCCCTGAGCGCCGCGCTAGGCTCGCCCCATGCAGGATGAACACCGCGGCGACGAGGCCGACACCAAGACAGAATGGGCCGAGAGCCGCACCGATTGGGCGGAAGACCGCACGTTGCAGGCCAACGAGCGCACCTTCGCGGGCTGGATGCGCACCGGGCTTGGCTCCGTTGCCGTGGCAATCGGGCTAAAGGCCGTGTTTGGCGACTTTGATCCGACATGGGCCGCCAAAGCCGTGGCCACGCTCTTCATCATCGCCGCGCTTGTGATCTTCTGGTTCGCCCAGCGCAACGCCCGTCGCACCCATGCGCGGCTTGAGGACCATGCCGCCGAGCCGATGACACACACGCATTTTGCGTTCGTCGCCGCCATCTTTGCCTTCGCCAGCACGGCGGTTGGCTTCTTCCTCTGGTCGCTTTGAGCCATGGACCTTGGCGGGGCCAGCCCCTAAGTTGGCAGCGACCCACCCAATCGAGGCCCCATGAGCGAAACCACCCCCTCCGGCTACCAGGTTCTGGCGCGCAAATACCGCCCGCAAACCTTTGCCGACCTTGTCGGACAAGAGGCGATGGTGCGCACGCTGAAGAACGCTTTCGAGGCCGACAGGATCGCCCAGGCCTTCATCATGACGGGCATCCGCGGCACCGGCAAAACCACCACCGCGCGGATCATTGCCAAGGGCCTCAACTGCGAGCAGGGGCCAACGACAGACCCCTGTGGCGCATGTGACGCCTGCGTTGCCATCGCCGAGGGGCGGCACGTCGATGTGATCGAGATGGACGCGGCATCCAACACAGGCATCGACGACATTCGCGCCGAAGTGCTTGATACCGTTCACTATGCGCCCGCGAATGCGCGCTACAAGGTCTACATCATCGACGAGGTTCACATGCTGTCCAAGAGCGCGTTTAACGCGCTTCTGAAGACGCTGGAAGAGCCGCCCGCCCACGCCAAGTTCATCTTCGCCACCACCGAAATCCGCAAGGTGCCGGTGACGGTCTTGAGCCGCTGCCAGCGGTTCGACCTGCGCCGGATCGAGCCGGAAGACATGATCGCGCTGATGCGCCGGATCACGGAGGCTGAGGGCGGCAAGATCACCGACGACGCGCTGGCGCTGCTGGCGCGGGCCTCGGAAGGCTCAGCGCGGGATGCAACTTCGCTGCTGGATCAGGCCCTTGGCCAAGGCGGCGAGGAGGCGAGTGCCGAGACGGTGCGCGCCATGCTGGGGTTGGCCGACAGGGGGCGGGTGCTTGACCTCTTCGAGATGGTGCTGCGCGGCGATGCGCCCGGTGCCCTTGGCGAACTGGCGCAGCAATATGCCGAGGGCGCGGACCCGATGGCGGTGCTGCGCGACCTTGCGGAAGTGACCCATTGGGTCTCTGTCACCCAGATCACCCCCGATGCAGGCGATGACCCGACGATCGCGCCTGACGAGCGCGACAGGGGCCGCGCGCTGGCCGAGAGCATTTCGATGCGGGTGCTGTCACGGATGTGGCAGATGCTCCTGAAATCACTGGAAGAAGTGAGCCAAGCCCCCAACGCGATGATGGCCGCTGAGATGGCGATTATCCGGCTCACCCATGTGTCGGAGCTGCCCACGCCCGATGAGTTGATCCGCAAGTTGAAGGACATGCCACCTCCGCCGCCGCCCGGCCCGGGCGGGGGGGGCGGCGGCAATGGCGTGGCCGCGCCCTCTGCGCAGGCCCCCGCCGTGAGCCATGCCGCCGCGCCGCCCGTGTCTGCCCCTGCCGGCACGCCGCATGGCACCGCCACGGCGCTCGCCGTGGAACCTGAGGTGGCATTGGCCCGTTACGGGCGGTTCGAGGATGTGGTCGAGCTCATCCGCCACCACCGTGACGTGAAGCTGCTGGTGGAGGTCGAGACCACGTTGCGGCTGGCGCGTTACCAACCCGGGCGGATCGAGTTTGAGCCCACCGAAGATGCCGCGCCCGATCTTGCCGCCCGGCTGGGCGGGCGGCTGCAGACGTGGACAGGCGTGCGCTGGGGCGTTTCGGTTGTGGGCTCCGGTGGCGGAGAGACCATTGCCGAAGTGCGAGATGCCGAGCGCGTGGCGCTGGAGGAAGAGGTGAAGAAACACCCTCTGGTGCAGGCCGTTCTGGCAGAGTTCCCGGCGGCCCGGATCAAGGAAATCCGCACCGCGCAGGAGATAGAGGCGGAAGCCGCAGCAGAGGCGCTTCCGGAAGTGGATGACGAGTGGGATCCGTTCGAAGAGGACTGACCCGCTGAAATGAAGATAAATCGCTGAAAGGTTAACAGATGCTTAAAGGACTGGGCCAACTGGGCGACATGGCCAAGATGATGAAGGCCGCGCAGGAGATGCAGGGCAAAATGGCGGCTTTGCAGGACGAGCTGGCCGAAATGACCGTAGAGGGCGAGAGCGGCGCCGGGCTGGTCAAGGCCCGCTGCACCGCCAAGGGCGTGCTCAACGGGCTTGATATCGACCCGTCGATCTTCAACCCCGACGAGAAGGAAGTGGTCGAAGACCTGATTCTGGCCGCGATCAAGGACGCTCAGGCCAAGGCCCAGGTGAAAGCCCGCCAGGAGATGGAAAAAATCACCCGCGAGATGGGCCTGCCCGAGGGCATGGACCTGCCGCTCTGAACCCTCGCACAGACGGGTTAACAGGCAGATAACCGCATGGCCGGAGACCAGGAAGAGATCGAGGGGCTGATTGCCCTAATGGCCCGGCTGCCCGGCCTTGGGCCGCGCTCGGCCCGGCGGGCGGTGCTTCAGCTGATCAAGAAGCGCGGTCAGCTGCTTGTCCCGCTCGCCGATTCGATGCGCGTGGTGGCCGAAACAGCCCGCGAGTGCCTGCGCTGCGGCAATGTGGGCACCGCCGACATCTGCACAATCTGCCAGAGCGAGAAGCGTGGCACCGGCGAGCTTTGCGTGGTCGAGGACGTGGCCGACCTCTGGGCGATGGAGCGGGCTGGCGTGTTCAAGGGGCGCTATCATGTGTTGGGCGGCGTGCTTTCGGCGCTTGATGCCGTAGGGCCAGAAGAGCTGCGCATCCCCCGTCTTGCAGATCGAGTGCGCGAAGAAAACATCACCGAAGTGATCCTTGCGCTGAACGCCACCGTCGATGGCCAGACCACGGCCCATTACATCGCGGATCAGCTTGAAGACATGGGCGTAACAATCACTTCACTGGCCCAAGGCGTGCCCGTGGGCGGTGAGCTGGATTACCTTGACGACGGCACCATCGGCGCAGCGCTCCGGGCGCGCAAATCGCTTTAGCCCGCAAGGCCTTCGCACTGCTCCGGACCCCACTCCAGCGCCGACCACCCGGCCTTTTTGAGCATGCCGTTATCGAAGACTTGCACGTATTCCCAAACCTGCCCCTCTGCCTGCTCCACCTCATGCGAAAACAGCAAAACGTCCCCGGGTGACAGCTGAAAAAGTGTTTCCGCCGAGAGGCTTGTGCCACTGCGCAGCCCCACCGGCCCGCCCTTCCAACCGATACACCCCGACTCGCCCACTCCACGGATTGGCAGCACCGAAAGGCGGCGGCGGATGTCGAGATCAGGAATGTCGAGGCTGGTGCGGCTGGAGTCGACAACACAGCCCTCTTCCGCTGCCTTGACCCGCGCCAAACGGGCTTTGTGGGCTTCTGTCAGATCGGGGGATTTGGTGGTGCATCCCTCGTTGCCGAACACGGCCTGCCCAAGCGGCGACCCAAAGCAATAACCCGCCTCGTGGAAAATCGCATTGCGGGTAAACCAATGCTCATCGCATGTGCCGTCACCGGCGAGTGCGGGGCTGGCGAGGAGGGCAAGAAAGGCAGCGAGGCGCATGGCAAAGAAAATCCCGGCGAGTGAGGTCACTGCCGGGATCGTCAATCTTTGTGGCCTTCAAATCAAGACCAGAGCGTGCTCAGGGCTGCTCGTCGTCGGAGCCGCTCTCATCATCGGGGAGGTTGAAGAAGCTGTCGGCGTCGAGCACCTCCTCCTCCTTCTTCTCCTCTTCCTCTTCGGTGCCGGAGAGGGTGAAGGTTTCCAGCCCGGAAATGGCGGAGGGGATCTTGGGCTCGGGCTCGGCGGTCAGGCTCTGCTCGGTGGAGAGCAGCTTGCGGCGCTCATCGTCCGACATCGCCTCGCCTTCGCGGGCCTTCTTGGCGGCGGCTTTCTGCACGGCGGCGTCCAGCTCGGTCTGCTTGCAGAGGCCCAGCGCAACCGGGTCAATCGGTTGAATATTCGAGATATTCCAGTGCGTGCGCTCGCGGATCGCCTGAATGGTCGGCTTGGTCGTGCCCACAAGTTTGCCGATCTGGCCGTCGGTCAGCTCGGGGTGGAACTTGACCAGCCAGAGGATCGACGCGGGGCGATCCTGACGCTTGGACAGGGGCGTATAACGCGGGCCACGGCGCTTTTCTTCGCCGACAGCGGCTTGGTTGAACTTGAGCTTCAACTTGCGACCGGCGTCCTTTTCGGCGGCGTCGATCTCATCTTGGGTGAGCTGGTTGTTCGCGATCGGGTCAAAGCCCTTCACACCGGCGGCCACGTCACCATCGGCGATGCCCTGAACCTCAAGCTCGTGGAGCCCGCAGAAATCGGCTATCTGCTTGAAACTCAACGTCGTATTATCAACCAGCCAGACAGCGGTGGCTTTTGCCATGAGCGGTTTGTTCATTGCTAGAAACTCCTTGAGCACGACTTTCCCGACGCCGGAAAGGCGACCCCGGGTTTTGGCGGGGTGAGTTCACATTGTCGGGGAACTTGGGGGGCTATATAGGGAAAATTGGCGAGGAAAGGAAGGGCAAATGCGGGCTTGGATTGCGGCGATACTGGTTGGCCTGACGGGGCCTGCATGGGCCGAGGGGGAGCCTGCGGGGGCGTTTGATTACTACGTGATGAGCCTGTCGTGGTCGCCCAACTGGTGTGCTCTGGAGGGGGATGCCAAGGGCTCGCCACAGTGCGACAGAGGCCGGGGTTTCGGCTGGGTGCTGCACGGGCTCTGGCCGCAGAACGAGCGCGGCTGGCCAAGCTATTGCCGCACCGGCGCGCGCGACCCGAGCCGCGCACAAACCGCTGAAATGGCTGACATAATGGGCACCTCCGGCCTTGCGTGGTATCAGTGGAAAAAGCACGGCCGCTGCGCCGGGCTCTCGGCCACAGACTACTTTACCACAGCCCGCGCGGCCTATGGCAGCGTGACCCGGCCCGAGGTGCTGCGACAGCTGAAAGACCCGATCACCCTGCCCGCTTCGGTCATCGAAGAGGCATGGCTGCGTGACAACCCAGACCTGCACGCCGATATGCTCACCGTGACCTGCAAGGCGGGGCGTATTCAGGAGGTGCGGATCTGCCTGACAAAGGATTTGGAGCCGCGCGAATGCGGGGTGGATGTGTCACGCGATTGCCGGATGCGGGACGCGGGATTCGAGCCAATTCGCTGAGTGGTTAACGGGCCATGCCACCCCAAAAAGAGGGGGGCAACAACCCATGCACATCCTATGCACAATCCATGTTTACGATTTTGCGCGTCGGATCGCCGGGGCAATCGTTAACACCGCGTGCGACGGGTTGGTCAGATGGGGAAGGAATCGCCCATGGGCGGGTCGGCCTGGGCTTCGGCGGACGCGTCCGGCTCGCTGATCCAGGCTTTTGCCGCCCCGCGCTTGGCCAACGGAAAGGTTCGCACGGGCGCTTTGATGAGCGGGGCGAAGAGGTGCACCGATTTGGCGACCCAACCGGCATCGGTGACAACGGCGATGCGGGAGAAGTCATGCAGATGGCTCATGCCGAGCCGGGCATCGCTCATCGCGGCCCCTGCGGTGAACCCTTCGAAGGTTTCGTCGAGAATGTAGAGCAGGCGGATGTGCGCGTGGCGGCGTAGCCGATGCTCGACCTCGGGGCGCAGCACCGTCTCGTAGGCCTCGGCGTTTATTGTGCCAGAGCCCTTCACGGCGAGCACCTCGGTCGGGAAGTCGGGGAGAATAGAGAAACCATTGGTCATGTCGCTCTCCTTTCATGAGATCAACGCGCGGCACGCTGCCCGGTTTCTGCTGCCGCAAGAAAACCCGCGCGATCCCCCTTGCATTGCCCGGGAGGGCCGGTTAGATGACGGCTCCACGCGCTGGTAGCTCAGTTGGATAGAGTACTTGACTACGAATCAAGGGGTCGGGGGTTCGAATCCTCCCCAGCGCGCCACTTCCCTCCACTATAATCGTTCCGTGGTGGCCCTGTAGCCCGTGCGGGCGACTTGTGGCCTTTGGAATCCCAATTTTCTTGGTGTTTGATCCTTCGGTTTGGCCGTGCGGTCCCTTGTCAGGCTTGGCAGAACGCATTGCGGGACGAGTTCGTCACGGGCCTGCCGCTACGATGTTTCCCGCAGAGACAAGGATACATAAATCGCCGGATTCGCGCGCTCGGCTGAGTCTGGCTCTAGGCGCTCACAACTAACATGTCAGTTGTGGATGTAGTGATGACCTGTTAGTTCTCCCCCAAGGACGAGGAGAATCTCAACTGGAACACTTTGGCATCTCGGTTGCCCTGCTGACGCCTTTCACTGCGGAGGGTGCTATCGACACCACGCAGCTTGGTCAGCACGCACGGCACCTTTTGGATCGCGGGGCGCGGGGCGTCACGCTGTTTGGCACTACGGGAGAAGGCGCTTCGGTGGGCCTTTCGGAACGGTCCGCCGGGATCGACGCCCTTCTGCAGCACGGCTGCCCGGCTGAAGCGATCACGCTTGGTATTTGCGCGACGTCCATCGCCGATGCGCTGGAGCAGATCACGCAGGGCACGCGCCGGGGCGTTCAGACGTTTCTGCTGCTACCGCCCTTCTACTTCAAGGGATGCAGTGACGACGGGTTGTTTGCTTGGCATGTCGAGCTGTTCGCGCGGGCCGACCCGGGCGCCCGCTTCATCCTCTATCACATCCCGCAGGTTTCTGGCGTTGGCCTCTCGGTCGATCTTGTGCGGCGGCTGGCCGACCATGCGCCCGAGCGGGTGCAGGCGATCAAGGACAGTTCGGGAGACTGGGAGAATGCCAAGGCGCTGATCGCGCTGGGCACGGTGACGGTTCTTGTCGGGGATGAACGGCTGCTACACCGCGCCGTGGCGCTTGGGGCCGGTGGCTCGATTTGCGGGATGGCCAACCTCTATCCCGAGCGGATGACGCGCATTGTAGAGACCGCCACCGAAGACCCGGAGCTGAGCGCCGAAGTCTCGCGCATTGTAGCGAAGCCGGTCATCCCTGCGCTGAAGGCGGTTATTGCCGCGCGCAGTGGGAACGCCGCATGGGAGCGGATGCGCGCGCCCTTCGCCCCGCTCAGCGCGGCCGAGCGCGCGGAGCTTCCCATGCAAGAGAAAGCCGAGGCCTGACATGGGCGAACCGGCGGCCCGGCAGCGCGATCACGCCTATTCGAGCTTTACCGACAAGCTCCTGTCGCGTGATATCCAGCCGGGTCAGTTCGTGTCGCAGCGCGAGTTGGTCGAGTTGACGGGCATGCCGCTTGGCGCCATTCGCGAAATGATCCCGCGGCTTGAGGCCGATGGCCTGATCCGCACCTCGCCGAAACGCGGGTTGCAGATCCTGTCGATCGACCTCGACCTGATCCGCAACGCATTTCAGCTGCGCCGGATCATCGAGGGAGAGGCTTTTGCGAGCTTCTGCCGGACCGCGCAGGATGACGACCTGGCACGCATCGCACGCGCGCATGCGGATATGCGGGAGCAAGCGGCACGCGGCGTGACGCCGGACGTGCTGGAGCGCGCGCAGCGGATGGACTGGGCCTTTCACGACCACGTGGTCGATCATATGCAGAACCGCATCGTTTCGGACATTTACCGGGTAAACTCGATCAAGATCCGCCTGATCCGAAACGAGAATACACGGATGCTGCCCGAGCTCGTGGTTTCGGTGATGGACGAACACATGCCCATCGTCGAAGCTCTGATTGCCCGGGACGAGGCGGCGACGGTTGCGGCCATTCAGGCGCATATCAACAGCGCAAGGAGCCGCGCGCTGGAATTTGAATAACACCTAGGGCCAAGGCCCGACCAACAAGTGGAGGAGGAAACATGACACTCATTGGAAAGAAAGGCGCACTGGCGCTGATGACGGCCGCGATGCTGGCCGGACCAGCCGCGGCGCAGGACAAGGTGACGTTGCGGATGTCGACCCCGGCATCTGAAACCGACCAACGCTCTGTTGCGCTGGCCGAAGTCTTTGGCCCGGCGGTCGCCGACTTCGCCTCGTATGAGCCGCATTACAACGCGTCGCTCATCGCGCAGGGCTCCGAGCTGGAGGCCATCGCATCGGGCGACTTGGAAATGTCGATCGCGTCGGCGCAGGAGCTGGCCCAGTTCTTCCCCGAGTTCTCGATCTTTGCCACCGGCTATGTGCATCAGGATGCGGCGCATCAGGTTGCTGTTTTCAACGACTCGCTGATGGACCCGTTCAAGCAGAAGGTTGAAGACGAGCTTGGCGTGAAGCTGCTGAGCGTGATGTATCTGGGCCGTCGGCACGTGAACCTGCGGCAATGCCGCGACGAGGTGGACGTGAAAACGCCGGAAGACCTGAACGGGATCAACCTGCGGATGCCGGGCACGGATGCGTGGCAGTTTCTCGGAAAGGCGCTTGGTGCAAACCCGACGCCGATGTCTTTCACCGAGGTCTACACCGCGCTTCAGACCGGCTCTGTCGACGGGCAGGACAACCCGCTGCCGACGGTCGTGGACGCCAAGTTTTACGAGGTGACCTGCCAGATCGCGCTGACGTCGCACCTTGTGGACCTGAACTACGTGGCCTTCTCCAAGGAAGTCTGGGACGGCCTGACCGCCGAACAGCAGGACGCCGTGCAAAAAGCGGCGGATGAAGCCGCTGAATCGGGACGCCAGAACCAGCTTGCGAAGGAAGAAGAGCTTGTTTCGTTCCTCCGCGAGAACGGGCTTGAGATTTACGAACCCGACCTTGCGGCCTTCCGCTCGCATGTTCAGGCGCAGTACCAAGGCACCGAGTTTGCGGCCGCCTGGCCCGAAGGCGTGCTGGACCAGATCAACGCCCTCGGCAACTGATCGACAGCCGGGCGGCTCACGGGCCGCCCGGCCATCAGGGATTTTTGAACAATGATGCAGACCGTTCACGTCATCAGGCGCGGCGCCGAGGTTTTTGTCGGCGTGCTCATGGCCTGCATGTTTCTGACATTCATCCTGCAAATCACCATTCGCTACACCGCGCGGCTTTCATGGATTGCGGAGGCCGTGCCCCTGCTTGATCCAAGCCACTACGGCTGGACGCTGGAGTTTTGCCTTCTGCTGTGGATCTGGATCATCTTCGCCGGCGGTGCCTTTGTGGTGCGCGACGAGGACCACGTGACCTTTGACATGATCTCCGGCCACGTCCGGCCCGGCATTCGCCGCTGGTTCATCATCATCGGCGGGTTGGCCATTGCGATTGGTCTTGCGGCCTCAATCCTGCCGACGTGGGACAAGTTTTACATCTTGCGGCTGAAGAAGACGGCCACGCTCTCGGGCCTCTTCGGCGACTGGATCCGGATGCGTGATGTCTACTCGGTTTACATGTTGTTTCTGGTAGTGGTCTCGCTGCGCTCCGCCTGGGAAGTCTGGCAAGCGATCCGAGGCCGCGCACCTGCGTCCGCCGAGGGCACGACGGGGCCGATCGAATGAGCGGCGCTTTCCTTCTGTGCCTTGGCACGATCTTCGTGATCGCCGGGATCGGGCGGCCGATTGCGCTGGCCATTCTGCTTGGCTCCATCGTCTACATGGTGGCGATCGGGCAAGACATCGGGCTGGCCGGCAAGGTGCTGATGGATGGGCTCTACAACAGCTTTATTCTGCTGGCCGTGCCGCTCTTCATCGTGGCCGCCAACATCATGAACGCGGGCACCATCAGCGACCGTCTGCTGGGCTTCTGCGTTGCGATGGTGGGGCGGTTCCGGGGCGGTTTGGGGCACGTCAACGTGGTGGCCTCGCTGATCTTCTCGGGCATGTCGGGCTCAGCCGTGGCGGATGCGGCAGGGATCGGGAAGATCATCATCTCGATGATGACGCGGTCGGGCCAATACACCCGTGGCTACGCGGCTGCGATCACGGCGGCATCGGCCACCATCGGCCCGATCATTCCGCCCTCGATCCCGATGGTGCTCTACGCGCTGGTTTCAAACACCTCGATTGGCTACCTCTTTCTTGGCGGCATCGTGCCCGGGCTTTTCATGGGTCTCGTGCTGATGGGCATGAACACCATGATCTCGCACCGGCGCGGCTTTGCGCTTGAGGAGCCTGTGCCGCTGTCGGAGCTACCCAAGCGCACGCTGACGGCCTTCCCTGCCCTGCTGATGCCGGCGATCCTGCTTTATGGCATTTACGGTGGCGTCACCACGCCGACCGAGGCTGCCGCCATTGCCGCCTTCTACGCCCTCGTGCTGGCCGCGCTGTTTTACCGGGCACTGAGCTTTCGGGCGCTGAGCAGCATCCTTGTGGAAAGCGCCCGCTCTTCTGCTGCCGTGGGCCTTGTGATCGGCGGCGCGCTGATCCTGAACTACGTGGTTGCCTCCGAGAACATCCCCACCCTGCTGGCGCAAAAGCTCGTTGGCCTCGACGTGCATCCGCTGGTCTTCCTCCTCGGGGTCAACATCCTGCTGCTGCTGCTCGGCTGCGTGCTGGATGCGACCACGATCATCTTGGTGATCATCCCGCTCTTCCTGCCAACCTGCCGCGAGCTAGGCATCGACCTTGTGCACTTTGGCGTGGTTGCCGTGGTGAACTGCATGGTGGGGCTGATCACGCCGCCCTATGGTGTGCTGCTGTTTGTCATCAACGCGGTCACGCGCATCCCGCTGGCGGAGATCATCCGCGAGATCTGGCTGTTCCTCTTTGCCCTGATCGCGGCGCTCGCGCTCATGATCCTGTTCCCCGGGATCGTTCTGTGGCTGCCACGGGTCTTTGGCTACGAAGGCTAAGGCGCGAGAGATGGCCTGCCGTTTAGCGGAGCCCGCACTGACCTAGAATGTAGGGCGGGCGCTCCCTTCCGATCCGGAAAGGAGGCTGGCTAAACGGCAGGTCCTGGCCCCGGTGCGCACCCCACATAGGCAGAGGGGCGCCCTTGCTCTGAGGACGCTCGGCAGAGCCAAGGGTGCGCAGCATGCCTCAGTTGGTTCTCCAGCTTTGATCGACCCAGTCTGACACATCGCCGGGCCATTGCAGCGGGGCGCCGCTCTGATCCTTGAGAACTCCGCTGTCGTAGAGGAATTGGGCCATTGTGTTGAGGCGGGTCAGGTCGATCTGGCCGACCGGGGTGGTGCCGTCGGTGAGGTAGGCGCCCTCGTCGATGACGCGCATGGAACCGCGCACGAGGTCTTCGTTGGGAAAGTCACCGGCGTCGATCAGGATACTGGCGGCCTCCTGTGGGTGCTCGGCGGCCCAAGCGTAGCCCTTTTGGGTTGCCGTCATGAAGGCTTTGACCCGTTCGGGGGCGGCGGCCAGCGTTTCTGTGCGGGTGCCGATGTAGCCGCCCTGCGGCTCGGGCACGCCGTAGTCGTTGTAGACGAAATGCGATTGGTCGCGGCCCAGAAGCTCGCTGTTCACCCCTTCCCATGTTGCGACTTCGAGGGTGAAATCCACCGCGCCCGAGGCCAGCGCCTCATAGGCGCCGGTGCCCAGCGTCACGGTATCGTAGTTTGGGGTGCCGCCGTCATTTTCGATCATGGTCGAGATGAGCGCGTCTTCCCATGCGCTGCCGAAGCCTGCGTAGGTTTTGCCTTCGAGGTCGGCGGGGCGGGTGATTGCGCTGTTGTCGGAATTATAGACAAGCCGCCCCGCCTCGCGCTGCATGGTGACCCAAAGCCCGGTGATCTCTGCGCCGCCCGCCTTGGTGCTCATGAAGCCGAGGGCTGTCATATAGGCAAAATCCACTGCTCCGGCGGCAAGCAGCGCGGTTGAGGCGCTGTCGGAGTAAGGCAGGATATCCACCTCAAGCCCGGCCTCCTCGTAAAAGCCCTTTTCCCGGGCGACGATCAGGCCGATGTGGTTGGTGTTCAGCGTCCAGTCGAGCGCGATGCTCACCTCTTCGGCAGTTGCCATTTGCGCGGCAAGACATGCGGCCAAGCTGAGTGATGCGAGTTTCATGGTGTTTCCTCAAGTAGCATGGATTTGAGCGTCGCGCGGACGTCAGCCAAGGCGGCTTCTGTCCGCTCGGCGCGGGGGGTGGTGATGGGTATGTCGCCGATGATGCGCCCCGGCCCGCCCGCCATGACGAGCACGCGATCGGCGATCTGGGTGGCTTCGAACAGGTCGTGCGTGACCATCAGAACGGTGCGCGGATCTTCGGCGAGGCGCGCCATGAGCCAGCCCTGCATCCGCAGCCGGGTGACCGCATCGAGCGCCGAAAATGGCTCGTCCAGCAGCAGCAGGCGGGCGTCCTGCACCATGGTGCGCAGAAAGGCCGCGCGCTGGCGCATCCCGCCTGAGAGCTGGTCGGGAAAGCTGTGCTCATGGCCCTGAAGCCCGAAGGCGGGGAAGAGAGCGCGCACCCTGTCTCGCGCCGTTGCCTTGGAGGTGCCGCGAATCTCCAGCCCGAGGCTGGCGTTTTCGAGGATCGTGAGCCACGGAAACAGCGTGTCTTGCTGGGGTTGATAGGCGATGGCGCTGTGGGGGAGTGACAGCGCGGCGCCGTCCAGCAAGACGCGGCCTCCGGGGGGCAGTTCGGCTGTCAGCTCGGGGGCCAGCACCCCGGCGAGCCATTTCAGCACGGAGCTTTTGCCGCAGCCGGAAGGGCCGATCAGGCAGGTGAGCCGCCCTGTGGCGAGGTGCAGCGACAGATCGCTGACCAGAGGCACCTCTTCGGCCCGGATCTTCAGCCCCTTCACCTCAAGCATGGGACGCCCTCCGATACCGGCGCCTGGTGGCCCGGTCGACAAGCTGGATCAGGGCAAGGAGGGTAAGGGTCAGCAGGGCCGAAACGGTGACGGCGGAGAGCACGAGGTCTGCGCGGAAGTTGTTTTTGGCGGTCAGGATGTAAATGCCCAGCCCCTGCCGCGCGCCCGCGTATTCGGCAAAGATCGTCGCAACGATGGCATAGGTTGCCGAGATCCTGAGGCCGGAAAAGAAATGCCCACGGGCGGAGGGGAGCGTGGCGCGCCGGAACACCTGCCAGCGGCCCGCGCCCATGGACACCAGCTGATCATGAAAGGCACGCGGCAGGGTGGCGTAACCGGCCATCAGGCTGACCACCATGGGAAAGAAGGTTACGAGGATGACCAGCAGGACCTTGGGCAGCAGGCCGAACCCGAACCACAGCACCATCAGCGGCGCGATGGCGACGATGGGCACGGTTTGGCTGGCGATGAGCAGCGGCATCATCCCCCGCCTCAGCCACCCGGCAAAATGCAGCGCTATGGACATGGTGAACGCGAAGGCGACCGAGAGGCCGAAGCCGATGGCGGCAACCTTGATTGTTGCGAAGGCATGGCGGGCGATTTCGCCCTGCTCAACCCGCAGGCCGCGCAGCACGTCGCTTGGCGCGGGCAGCACCAGAGGCGAGACGCCGGTGAAGGCCACATAGCCCTCCCACCCGCCGAGGAAGGCGGCGGCCAGCAGGGCGGCCGGAAAGATATGTTGCCGAAACATCATGCGTGACCGAGCACGGGGGCGAGGCCCCGTGGCTTGAAGGTGTCAGCGCAGGCTTGGGCTGTTGGCCGAGGCGGTCAGGTCGATGGTGACATGCCCCTCTGCCGGACCGAACCGCAGGAAGGCCTGCCGCAAGGTCTCGAACACCGCGCCGGCATCACCGCGCAGCCGCGTGCAGAAGTTCTTTGTCTTGAAGAAAGTGCCGCTCTCTCTCAGGAAGTCGATGCAGCCGTAGATCTCATCCATATGCGCATCGCTGCCCATCACGTAGAGCGAGAACTGAACGTCGATCTCGACACCCGCGGTGGGCGCGCTGCCGACGGCCTGCGCGGCAAGCTGCTTGCGGTCTGCGAGGCTCTCACCCTGCGCGCGCTCCAGCACCTCGCAGCGGCAGGTCGCATCATCCGGCTCGCCCGGGCAACCGCGCGAGAGGGTGACATGCATGGTCACATGCTCCGGGCGCATGGCCGCAGCGGCAAAGAGATCGCGGATCGCGCCGAACAGCGGCTCGGGCGGGCCGACCATGAGAGTCGACATGTCGTCTGTCTCGATCCTGAGGTCGGATTTGTATGGGGTAAGGGCGGTGAGCCCGGTGGTGATGACATCCACGAAATCGGACGTCATCGGATAAAGTGACACTTGCGCGCCTATGAACATGCTAGCACCTCGCTCCGCTGGTATTATCCAGATCAGCTGTGAAAGGGTTCGCGCGGTCGCGCATCTCAGCCCCGAAAGGAGCACCCCTGGTTATGTGCGGGCAAACTGGGTCAGGCGGTGTGGGATGTCAACCGGCTGTAACCGGGACGCTGAGGCTGGCGCCTCGGGGGCGATCACCCATTCGGCCTGCAGGTTGGCGCTTGGGCGAGGATTCTGAAATGGCAACATTGCGCCCCGGGTGCGCAATATTATTGCGCCGCTGTTGCGCCATCGGTGCAGACAGGCTATCGGCTTTCGCCACGCCACCGAAGGAACGTCATGAGCCAGAACGCCCCGCAAAAATCCATCAGCGCCAGCGACATTCTTGCCCGTAAGGGGGGCGTGCCGCTGGTGTGCCTGACGGCCTATACCACCCCTGTGGCCCAGCTTGCCGATGCCGAATGCGACCTTGTGTTGGTGGGGGACAGCGTAGGCATGGTGCTGCACGGCCTGCCCTCGACGCTGCAGGTGACGATGGAGATGATGGTGCTGCACGGCAAGGCGGTGGCACGCGGGTTGCGGCGGGCGTTGATGGTCGTTGACCTGCCCTTTGGCAGCTACGAGGAAAGCCCGGAGCAGGCCTTCGGGAACGCCGCGCGGCTGATGGCCGAGACCGGGGCCGGGGCGGTGAAGCTGGAGGGCGGGCAGCATATGGCCGCGACGATCCGCTTTCTGGTGGAGCGCGGCGTGCCGGTCATGGCCCACATCGGGCTGACGCCGCAGGGGGTGAATGCCTTGGGCGGCTACCGGGTGCAGGGGCGAGGGGCTGATGCGGAGCGCATTCGCGCCGACGCCCGCGCGGTTGCCGAGGCCGGAGCGTTCTCGGTGGTGCTGGAAAAGGTGCCCGCCGCGCTGGCTGATAAGATCACCGCCGAGGTGCCCATCCCCACCGTGGGTATTGGTGCCTCTGCGGGCTGTGATGGCCAGATCCTGGTGATCGACGACATGCTGGGCCTGTTCGACGCCTTCAAACCGAAGTTCGTGAAGCGATACGCGCATCTGGCCGAAGATGCTGCCGGGGCGATCCGGGCCTATGCCGAGGAGGTGCGAGACCGGGCATTTCCGGGGCCTGAGCATGTGTTTGGCGACGGAGAGAGCGCGAAATGAAGATCCTGCGCCGAAAGGCTGATCTGCGGGCCGTGACCCGCAGCTGGCGGAGCGCTGGGGAGACAATCGGCGTGGTGCCGACGATGGGCGCGCTTCATGCGGGCCACCTCAGCCTTGTGGAGGCGGCCTGTGCCCGTGCCGACCGGGTGATCGTGACGCTCTTCGTGAACCCGCGCCAGTTCAACAGCCCCGAAGACCTTGCCAAGTATCCCCGCACCGAGGAGAGCGATGCGGAAAAGCTCGCGCCTTTCGCGGTGGATGTGCTCTACGTTCCCGAGCCGGAAGAGATTTACCCGGAGGGCTTTGCCACGACCGTCTCGGTTGCCGGAGTCAGCGAGGGCCTTTGCGGCGCGTCCCGCCCCGGCCATTTCGACGGGGTGGCAACGGTGGTGACCAAGCTGCTGCTGCAGAGCGATGCGGATTTCGCCTTTTTTGGCGAGAAGGACTATCAGCAGCTTCAGGTGGTGCGGCGGTTGGCGGTTGATCTCGATATTCCGGTTGAGATCGTTGGCTGCCCGACCGTGCGGGAGGCGGATGGCCTTGCCATGTCGTCCCGCAACCAACGCCTTGGCCCGAAGGGCCGCGCGGCGGCACCGGCGATGCGCGAGGCGCTGGAAGAGGCGGCCCATGCGCTTGTTGGCGGCGCGTCAGCCGAGGGCGCGCTCGACATCGCCCGGCAGGCTTTGACTGCCGCCGGTTACGAGCAGATTGACTACCTCGAATTGCGAGCCGACCCGGGCCTTTTGCCGGTGAGCACGCTTGATGGCCCGGCACGGCTTTTTGCCGCTGCATGGATTGATGGCGTTCGGCTGATCGACAACCTCCCGGTGGCCGCTGCATAGCGCCGCCTGCGCCTCACGCCTGCCCTAGGTGAGCGCCTTCAGGATGGCATCGAGCCCGTCTGTCAGGGCGGCGGGGCCGGGCTGGAGGATGATGGGCGATTTGATCTCGTGGATGCGCTGGTTGGCAACGGCGGGGATGTTTTGCCAGCCGGGGCGGGAGGTTATGCGCTCGGGGCGGACCTTCTTGCCGCACCATGAGGCGAGGATCACATCGGGGGCGGCCTCGATCACCTGATCGGGGGTGATGATGCGGTTTTTGGCGGCCTGTTCGCGGGCGAGGTGGGCGAAGCTGTCGGTGGCGCCGGTGGCCTCGATCAGTTCGGAGACCCAGCCGATGCCGGAGATCATCGGCTCGTCCCATTCTTCGAAATAGATCTTGAGGCCCTTGGCGGGGGCGTCAGCGCGCAGGGTGGAAAGCCGGGCGCGGTAGCTGCTCGTCAAAGCCTTCGCCTTTTCCTCGCAAGCCGTCAGGGCGCCGAGGGTTTCGATCATGTCGAAGATGCCGGAAAGGCCGCGCTGGTTGAAGCCGTAGACAGCCACGCCCTCGCGCAAGAGGGCGGCGGCGATATCGGCCTGAAGGTCGGAGAAGGTGAGCACGAGGTCGGGGCGCAGGGCCATGACCTTGGGGATATCGGCGGAGGTGAAGGCCGACACGCGGGGCTTTTGCTGGCGCACGCCGGGCGGGCGGACGGCATAGCCAGAGACGCCGACAATGCGGTCTTGCTGGCCGAGGAGGTAGAGGGTTTCGACGGTTTCCTCGGTGAGGCAGACGATACGTTCTGGCGGGAAGGGCATGGGCTAGGTCAGGCCTGTGGGTTGGAACAGGGGGCCGTGGTCGGTGAAGATGAAGCTGCCGGTGATCTGGAAGACATCGGCCAGCAGATCGGCGGTGAGCACCTGCTCGGGCGGGCCATCGGCGGCGATGCGCCCCCCGTGCAGCACCACGAGCCGGGTGCAATGGCGGGCGGCGAGGGAGAGATCGTGCAGGGCGGCCACCACGGCGCGACCCTCGGCGGCGAGGCGGGCGAAGAGCTGCATGGTGGCGATCTGAGCCGCCGGGTCGAGCCCGGCGATGGGCTCATCGGCCAGCAGCAGCGGGGTTTGCTGTGCCAGAGTGCGGGCGATCAGGGCGCGGGCCTGCTCGCCGCCCGAGAGGTTGGTGGCGCGGCGGTGGGCGAGCGCGGTGAGGTTCATCTGGGCGATGGCCTCGGTGACGGCCTCACGGTCGGCCAGGGAGGGCGGATGCGGGGTGCGGCCAAGGGTGACGAGAGTTTCAACCGTCAGTTCCCATGCGATCTCGCGGGACTGGGGCAGGAAGGCCGATGCGCGCGCACGGGCGGCGGGCGCGAGCGCCGCGAGGGAGGAGGTGCCGGTGGCGGGCAGCAGGCCGAGGGCGGCGCGCAGCAGGGTGGTCTTGCCTGCGCCGTTGGGGCCGATGAGGCCGATGAACTCGCCGGGCGTGACGGTGAGGGAGACGTCGCGCAGGGTGTTGCGCCCGTTCTTGCGGGTGACGGAGAGGTTTTGCAGGGCAAGCGTCATAGCCGCCCCCGCAAGCGCCAGACGAGGTGGAAGAAGAAGGGCGCGCCGACGAGGGCGGTGACGACGCCGAGCTTGAGGTCACGCGCGGGGAGGATGAGGCGAGTGGCCGTATCCGCCGCCAGCAGCATGGCCGCGCCGCCCAGCGCCGAGGCGATCAGCAGGGTCGAGGGGCGGTGGCCGGTGAGCGGGCGCAGCAGATGCGGCACGACGAGGCCGACGAAGCCCACGGCCCCGGCCACGGCGGTGCCCGCGCCGACGCAGGCCGCCACGCCGAGGATCAGCGCGAGGCGCAGGCGTGGCAGGCGGATGCCCATGGAGGCGGCGGCGTCTTCGCCCAGCGACAGCGCATCGAGCCCCCGCCCGAGCGGCAGGATCAGCGCCGCGCCTGCGAGGATGAAGGGGGCGGCGAGGGCCACGTGGGTCATCGAGCGGTCGGCCAGAGAGCCCATCATCCAGAACACGATTTCTGCCGCCGCATAGGGGGAGGGCGAGAGGTTGAGCACGAGCGAGGTGAGCGCCCCGGCCAGCGCCGAAAGCGCCACACCGGCGAGGATGAGGGTGAGCGCGGTGCCGCGCGGGCCGGCAAGGGCGAAGATCGCCAGCACGGCGATGCCCGCCCCGACGAGCGCCGTGAAGGGCAGCGCGAGGGCGGCGGTATAGGCAAGCCCGGTCTGGATGGCGATGACCGCGCCGAGGGCGGCGGAGGAGGAAACCCCGATGAGCCCCGGCTCGGCCAGCGGGTTGCGCAGGTAGCCCTGCATCGCCGCGCCACAGAGGCCGAGGGAAGCGCCGACGAGCAGGCCGAGCAAGGCACGCGGCAGGCGGATTTCGCGCATGACCATGGTGGCCGGACCGTCGGATTGGCTGACGAGGGCAGTGAGCGCCTCGGTGAAGGGCAGCGCGGCGGGGCCGATGGTGAGGGAGGCGGTGAAGAGGGCCGCGGTGAGGACGCCAAGGAGGGCGTAGAGGCGCGCCGGGGTCATCGGAGGGGCCCGGCGCGAAGACGCCTCGAAGGGCGGATGAGGGACACGTGGGGGCGCTCTTTGCCGGGCTTTGCCCGCGCATCGCGGGGCGCGCGCGTCATTTCATCCCCTCCCGGATTGCGGCAAGGCGTTCGACGGTTTCGAGCACGACGGGGGTGCCGCAGGTCCAGTCGCTGTCGTGCAGGGTATCGGTGGGCACCCGCGCGCGCAGGGTCTCGACAACCGGGTGATGGAGGATCTCTTCGGCGCGGCTTTTCGGGGCGCCGGGGCGGGCGGCGACGAGCAGGTCGGGGCTGGCGGTGGCAAGGGTTTCGAGCGGCACCACGCCACCGTAGGGCAGCCCGAGCTTTTCGGCCAGCAGGGCAAAGCCCGCGGATTTGACGATCTGGCCCGGCAGGGTGGATTGCCCGGCGGAGTAACCATTGGCGGCATAGAGCGCGGCGAGCGGGGCCGGGCCGGGCGGCATGGGGATGGCGACGAGGCGGGCATCGAAGGCGGCAACCTCCCGGGCGGCCGCCTCTTCGCGGCCCAGCAGGCTGCCCATACGGGTGATGTTGGTGCGGATATCTTCCAGCGTTTCAGCCGGGGCAAAGACCTCCACCTTCAGCCCCAGCCGCTCCAGCATGCGCAGTGTGTCGGGCGCGGTGAAGCTGCCTGCGATCACCAGATCGGGCGCAAACAGGTAGACCTCTTCGGCGCGGGCGGAGTTGCCCGGTAGGGCACGGGCCTGCTCGGCGAAGGCGGAGTCGTCGCCTTGAAGCATCCGGGTGACGGAAACGAGTTGGCCCGGCGCGGCGATGGCCAGTGCCAACTGGTCGGTGCAGAGGTTGATCGACACCACCCGTTCGGGCGGTGCAGCGAGGGCCATCACGGCCCCCGCGAACCAGAGCGCGAGCGCTCCGATGAGGTTAGAACTTGGCACGGAGGCCCACGTAGAAGGCCCGATCGGCCTGACCGTAACCATTGACGGTTTGATACTCGGCATCGGTCAGGTTCTCGATGCGGAAGTAGGCCTCGGCCCCATCGTTGATCTCATAGGTGACCATGGCGTTGACGAGGGTGTAATCGTCTCCCTCGATCGGGCGAACGAAGGTTTGCGCGTCAACGTCGAGCACATCGGCAACGTGCTGCACTTCACCGCTGAAGCTCCAGCGCGGGGCGAAATCGGCCTCGACGCCGAGCACCAGATCATGGCGGGGCACGCGGAGTTGGCGCTCGCCATCCGGATCCTCGCTTTCGGTGTAGGTATAGGCCCCGAAGAGCGCCGCCCTATCGGAAAGCGCCACGCGGCCCGAAAGCTCCAGCCCCTTGGCCACGGAGGTGCCGGGGATCTGGGTGTAGACGAAGGCTGCGTCGGATCCGATCAGGTCTTCGACCTCGGTGTAGAACAGGGTGGCCTTCACAAAGTCATCGCCGCCCAGCCGCTTTTCGATGCCCAGCTCGGCGCTGCGCGAGGTTTCGGGCGTCAGCGTGTCATTGCCGTAGAACGGCGCGTAGAGCTCGTAGAGCGAGGGGGCGCGGAAGCCGGTGGCGAGCGAGGCACGCAGGATGAGGTCTTCCTGCGGGCGCCATGCCAGCGCCAGACGGCCGGTGGTGTGGCCGCCAAAGCGGTTTTGCGCGTCGTGCCGCAGGGCGGCGGAGAGGTCGAGCTGGCTGGAGGCGGCCCAGTTCACCTCGGCAAAGACGCCGGTGGTGTTTTGCTTGCCCTCAGCGGTGATGAAGGTGGCGGAGACAAACTCCTCTTCGGTGTAATCGGCGCCGAAGTTGAGCTCCACGGCGGGCGACAGCGTGGCTTGGCCAAGATAGCGCAGCCCTTGGCGCTCGCCCTCGTAGCGGTTGCTCGAGACCGCGTAGTCCCGCTCGATGTCGTAATAGGTGGCCTCGAACTGGTGGGTCACCGCGCCAGCCTCGTAGCGGGCAAAGGCGCGCAGCCCGTTGGAGGTGCCATCGGTTTCTTCGTCGGTGTCGCCGAAGGGGAAGCCGCCATCGATCGCCACTGTGCTCTTTTCGGCAAAGCCCACAAGGCCGATGGTGAGTGCATCGGACAGGGCATATTCGCCATTGAACGACAGGCGCAGCGACGAGAAGCCATCGGCCTCGGTGTTGCCGTCATTCTCATCGGCAGAGGAAAACCCGCCAAACTCGAGCCGCGCGAGGGTGACGGCAAAGTTGTGCCGGGTGCCCTTGCTGGTGATCGTTGCGGAGGTGCCGAAGCTATCGAAGCTGCCAACCTCGCCTTCAAGGTAGACGTGGGTGCCCTCCTCGGTTGCGCGGCGGCTTTGCAGCGAGATCACCCCGGCGACGGCGGAGGAGCCGTATTGCGCCGATTGCGAGCCTTTCAGGACCTCGATGCGGCCAAGGCCGGAGGTGCCCATCAAGCCGAAGTCATAGGAGGGCGAGGGGGAGGATGGGTCCAGCACGTCGATGCCGTCGATCTGCACTTTCACGTATTTCTGGTGCAGCCCGCGCATCCGGATGTCGGCCAGCCCGCCGGGGCCGCCGGCAGCGGCAAGCGAAAGGCCGGGCTGGCGGGAGAGGTAGGTGGCAAGGTCATCATCGCCTGCCGTTTCCAACTCGTCGCGGGTGGTGACTTCGACGGTCGCGCCGGTGCGCTCAGTCTCTGTCTCGCCCGACAGGTCGGCGGTGACGGTGATCGTGTCGAGTTCATAAGCCTCCTGCGCGGTGAGCGCGGAGGCGGCAAGCGCGAGGGTGGCTGTGGTGGCGAGGAGGCTCTTCATGGCGCCCAAAGTCCTTGTCATGCGGCCCCCATGACAGAGGCCGGTGTGGTGAGGTGTCTTTGGAATGGCGGGGCCTTCCGCGGACGGTGCTTTCGTCACCGCTACGGAACAGACCGTTGACGCCGCGCCCCTCGCACGGGTTCAGGGTGATCGCCTCGGCAGGTCTCCTGACTTGCGGGTCATTGCGAGATGGCCGGCCTTCCCGGGGGTTCTCCCCCAGTGGCCCGTCGGCCTCGCTCTCCGCTCACAGTTGCGGGGGCAGTCGTGGCATTGGGAGTTCTTCCCGCACCACGTTCCCTTTTGCTCCGGGCTTGCGCCCGAACCGAAGCAATTTGGGGGGTAGCGCAGGAGGGACGGCAGGCGCAAGGGATTCGTTAACCCTTGGGCAGCACCGCCGGGGGGGTGGGCTTTGACGCCATGTCGGGCGCTTTTGCCCCCGGGGTCGGCAGCGCAGGCCCAAAAAGGGCGCGCTGCCGATGGGGTTGGTGGTGGCTGACTACTCCGCCGCGGCTTCCGCCCGCTCGGCTGCGCCCGGCTGGTTGAGCGCCTCGGCCACCTCGGCTTCACCGGGGCGCGTTACCGCCCGCAGAACGAAGTAGCCGATGAGCGCCGACACGCCGGACCCGAGCAGCACGCCAAGGCGCACCTCGTTCATCAGCGCGGCATCGTCGAAGGAGAGCGAGCCGATAAAGAGCGACATGGTGAAGCCGATCCCGGCGAGGCAGGCGAGCCCGTAGATATGGGCCCATGTGACCCCGAAGGGCAGCTTGGCGAGCCCCATCTTGACCATCAGCCAAGTGGTGCCAAAGACGCCCACTTGCTTGCCCACGATCAGGCCGAGCGCCACGCCAAGCGGCACCGGATCGAGCAGCGCCCCGAAGGACATGCCCTTCAGCACCACGCCGGCGTTGGCGAAGGCGAAGATTGGGACGATCACGTAGAGCACATAGGGCGAAAGGCCGTGCTCCAGCGAGTGCAGGGGCGACTTGTTCCACTTGTCTTTCAGCGGAATGCAGAAGGCCGTTACCACCCCGGCGAGCGTGGCGTGCACGCCCGATTTGAGCACCAGCACCCAGAGCGCAACGCCGAGCAGCAGGATCGGTGCAACCCGGTGCGCCCCGCGCATGTTGCGCCAGATCATCAGCGCCAGCGGGATGCAGGCAAGGAAGAGGTAATCAATCTTCAGTTCGGCGGTATAGAACAGCGCGATGATGAGGATGGCCCCCATGTCATCGAGGATCGCCAGAGTCAGCAGGAAGATCTTGAGCGAGGCCGGCACGCGGGATCCGAGCAGGGCAAGAACGCCGAGGGCAAAGGCGATGTCCGTCGCCGCCGGGATGGCCCAGCCGTGAATGGTGGCCGCGTTGCCCCAGTTGAACACGAGGTAGACGAGCGCGGGCACAACCATGCCCCCCACCGCCGCCATGCCGGGCAGCACCACATCGGCGGGGTTCTTCAACTTGCCTTCCATCAGCTCGCGCTTCAGCTCAAGACCGATAAGAAAGAAGAAGATGGCCATGAGGCCGTCATTGATCCACAGCAGGGCGGGTTTTTCGATGCCTTCACCGTTGACGGTGACGCCGATATAGGCCCCCAGAAACTCCTGATACTCCGGGTTGAGCGAGGAGTTCGCGATCATCATGGCGGCCACCGCAGACAGCATCAGCACGATGCCTCCGGCAGCGTCCGAGCCAAAGAATTCATCAATTTTTCTGCGGAGCATTCCCTATCCCTGTTTTTGCGCGTTTTTCCTTATGTCTTGAAATGTGGCTTTGGGTCCACCGGGTCAAGCAGATGAGGCGCGAGGTCGCAGGGTTTTTTAGCGCCGGGTGAAGATCGCGCAGGGCAGTTCGGCGCGAATTGCAAAGCCGAGGCTCTCATAGAGCTTGATCGCCGCCGGGTTGGAGGCGAAGGCGTGGAGAAACGGCATGTCACCTGACATGGCGATCTGGTGGGCGACATGGGCCGAGAGGCTGCGGGCGAGGCCCTGCCCCCGGGCCTCTGGCGCGGTGCAGACGCCGGAGATTTCGGTAAAGCCCGGCGCCGACATGCGGGTGCCGGCCATGGCGATCAGCTTGCCATCCTGCCGGACGCCCCAGAACGGCCCTAGCTCCAGCGCGCGGAGAGTGAAGGGGCCGGGCTTGGTGGCCTCGGCGAGAGCCAGCATCTCGGCGGCGTCCTCGGGGCCAAGGGGCGTGATGCGCGGATCGTCTGGCGCGGTCGGCAGGGTGCGGCAGGTAAGCTGCACACCCATGGCACGGAGGGTTTCCTCAAAGCCGGGGGGCGTGGCAACGGGAGCCTTCTGCAGAAACACCGCCAGATCACCGGGCGCGGCGAGGGCTGTAAGATCCTCGGGCGCGGAGGGGTCGATGCAGGCGAAGGGGATGAGTCCGGGATCGTAGCGCAGGGCAGTGCCATGCTGCTGGGCAAGGTGGGCATGGGGTCCGGTGAGGGCGGCGTGGGCCGGGGTATCGAGCGAATGGCTTGTCATGGGCGTGGATCGCGGCGGCTGTTGGAGGACGGTGCCCTCTCTTCGCATGCCTGGCCGAACAAGTCCCGCCCAGAAAACAACAAACCCCCGGGCGTCAGCCTCGGGGGTCGTCGTAGGCGGGGGCCGAAACCCTCGCCGTTCGTGGTGTCGACGGGATGAGTTACATCATCCCTTCGCGCTGGGCCTTCTTCCGAGCCAGCTTCCGCGCGCGGCGGATCGCTTCGGCCTTTTCACGGGCTTTTTTCTCGGACGGCTTCTCGAAGTGTTGCTTGAGTTTCATCTCACGAAACACACCCTCGCGCTGAAGTTTCTTCTTCAGAGCACGAAGCGCCTGATCGACGTTGTTGTCACGAACGCTTACCTGCATGTGGTTGTCACCACCTTTCTGATTAGAGTTGCAAGAATTTGCAGGAGCGCGCCGTATAGCAAAGGGTTGGGCATCTGTCTACACTCCGGCGAAATTTGCCCTATGTTGCGGTGACATGACCGATCACAGCCCAGAATCCCCCGCAAAAGCTGCCATTATCGATGCCGCCCTGCCCCATGTGGCCTTCGACGGATGGTCTGACGAGGCCCTGAAACGCGCTGCCGAGGAGGCGGGCGTGAGCGAGTCGGAGGCGCGTGCGCACTTCCCGAAGGGCGCGGTGGACCTTGCGCTGGCCTTCCATGCGCGGGGCGACGCGAAGATGCTGGCGGCGCTGGATGAGGCGGATTTGGGCGAGATGCGGTTTTCTGACCGGATTGCCCATGCGGTGCGGCTGCGGCTGGAGGCCATCGAGGGCGAGAAGGAGGCTGTGCGCCGCGCGGCCTCGCTCTTTGCCCTGCCGCAGAATGCCGCTGCCGGGGCTGGTGCGGTTTGGGGCACCGCCGATGCGATCTGGCGGGCGCTGGGGGACACCTCGGAGGATCTCAACTGGTATTCGAAGCGGGCCACGCTGTCTGCCGTTTACTCGGCCACCCTGCTCTACTGGCTGGGCGACGAGAGCGCGGGCCATGAGGGGACATGGGCGTTTCTGGAGCGCCGGATCGCCGATGTGATGCGAGTGGAGAAGGTGAAGGCGCAGCTCAGGAAAAACCCGCTGACCAAGGGGCTGATGGCCGGGCCGGAATGGCTGGCCTCCAAAGTACGCGCGCCGCGCAGCACCCCGCCTGCCGACATGCCGGGGCATATGAGCACGAGAGGCTGACAGAAGGATGGTGTTTGCGATGATGATGCGGGCGATGGAAATCTCGGAGCCGGGCGGGCCGGAGGTGTTGCAGCCAACGGATGCGACGGTGCCTGCGCCGGGTGCGGGCGAGATCGTTATCAAGGTGGCCTACGCCGGGGTGAACCGCCCTGATGCGCTGCAACGCGCCGGGGCCTATGACCCGCCGCCCGATGCCTCCCCCCTGCCCGGGCTGGAATGCTCGGGCGAGGTCTTTGCGGCTGGCGAGGGCGCGCGCTGGAAGGTGGGCGACAAGGTGTGCGCCCTGTTGCCGGGAGGGGGTTATGCCGAATACGTCAAATGCCCCGCCGATCATGCGCTGCCGGTGCCTGAGGGCATGGGGATGAAGGAAGCCGCCTGCCTGCCGGAGACCTTCTTTACCGTCTATTCCAACGTCTTCATGCGCGGTGGGCTGAAGGCCGGAGAGGTGTTTCTCGTTCACGGCGGCTCGTCGGGCATCGGCACCACCGCGATTCAACTGGCCACCGCCTTCGGCGCGCGGGTGTTCACCACCGCCGGGTCAAAGGAAAAATGCGATGCCTGTCTCACTCTGGGCGCCGAGCGCGCCATCAACTACCGCGAAGAGGATTTCGTGGAGGTGCTGAAGGCCGAGGGCGGGGCCAACCTTGTGCTCGACATGGTGGGCGGTGAGTACATTCCGCGCAACGTGCAGGCACTGGCGATGGAGGGGCGGATGGTGCACATCGCCTTCCTCGGCGGGCCGAAGGCGGAGCTGAACTTTGCGCAGGTCATGGCGCGGCGGCTGACGATTACGGGCAGCACCCTGCGCCCGCAGTCGGTGGCGGCAAAGGCCGGGATTGCGGCGGAGCTTGAGGCCAAGGTCTGGCCCCTGCTGGCCTCGTGCCGGGTGGCGCCGGTGATGGATTCGACCTTTCCGCTGGCCGAGGCCGCCAAGGCCCATGCCCGGATGGAAAGCTCGGAGCATATCGGGAAGATTGTGCTGGAGGTGGCCGGCGGGTGAGGCTGGCGCGCAACCCGGCTGGTCACCGGAAGGGCTGCGCATTCAGTACTGGAAACCGCGCGTCGAACCGCGTGCCTCATCTTCCATGTCGAGGCAGCCTTTAAGAATGGAATAAGAGCCACCCAAAACTCCGCCACCTCATGGCAATAGCTGCGTGACTTGGCCGGGACGGAACCCCAGCTTGGCTTCAGAAGATCATAGGCATCCTGTTCCATGTCCATGCAGCCGTTGAAGATCATCGCAGAGCCGCCACTGAACTCTGAGACCTGACTTCAATAGCCTTCAACATCGTAGCGCGGGATGGACTGCGCGTTGGCGGGTGCGGCCGCAAGGGCAGACAGAAAGAAGAGCCTTAACATGGCCAGAACCTTAAGTATGGGCTCCGTCATCAGACCGGACGGACAGTTTCGCGTCAAGCTTTCGGCGGTGTGCCCCTAACCGAACGGCCCCCGATCATAAGGTGGCATGTCGCGCATCCGACGGTAAAGCCAGAGCAGATGCTCAAAGACGCGCGGGTTATCACCGCGCATCTTTCGGATCGGCGCGGCGTATGTATTGACGATTGCAATGATCGTGCCCCGCAGGGTTTGCCGGACAATCAGATAATCTATCGCGCCGGAACGGACTCCGGCCGCGAGAAATTCGTACTGGTTGAGCAGGAAGCGCGACGCATCAAAGAAGCTTGGAGCGTCGATGGAGGACTCTTCGGAGTCGTCCCAGAATGCTGCCAACTGGTCGCTTGAGAGCGGCTTGCCGAGGGGCATGGCCCGGTTTCGGACCACATAGGCGTTGATGAGGTATTCGCGGTCAGTGCGGAGGGTCTGGAGCGTGTCGAGCGCATGGGCGACAGAGGCGCTGCGCCAACCGATCCAAGCATTGGCGAAAATCGCCATTGCGGCAACCGCCACACCGCCAAGCAGAACCCAAGCATTGGGAAGCACATAAGGTTGACTGGCCAGCCATACCCCTATCAAGGCCATGCCTAAGACCAAGGTGATTATCAGAAAATAGACAAGCCAATAGCGCCTGAATGGTGGCATTCTGGCGTTTTCCCGAACTTAGGGGCTTATATGATGCCGACGGTTTCGCGTGTCATGGCTCTTATATACGCGTTCTATGCCCAAAAATCAACTGACGAGAGGTTAACGCGCCGACATTGATCTGCACATCAACTTGCCCCTACTCGGCGGCCTTTTGCCGCTCAGGGACATCGACCGCGCCACACTCTCGAGGCGGCATCCCCTACGGCGGGTCGGGCAACCTGCGTTACCGCGTCTTCGTATTCGGGCGCGAGATCGACCGGGGGCAGGATTTGAGGCCGGTCGGGCCTTTCTGAGCACACGGGCGGGGGCGGGGCTTGCTTACAGGGTTGGTGCCTTCAACGGGCCGATCGCCTGCTCGATGCAGACGCGCAGGGCAACATAGGAGCCCTCAGCGAGTCCATAGGCGGTGCACTCCCGGCGCAGTTCGAGTGGCAGGCCCGACCAAAGGCTGCGCAGGACGCCGAAGGAAAGCGCCTGACCCTGCATGCACATTTCGAAGGCCACGTCGGCATCCTCCAGCCCCTCGGCGCCGCGTTGACATTGGGGGGCCACATCGATTTGGGGAAAATCCTCTGCGGCGAGGGGCGATGCAGAGACGAGGGCGATAGTGATGACGCAGGTTTTGGCTCTCATCGCAGTCTCCCTTTGCGTTCCCGCTCGCCCTACTCGGCGGCCTTTTGTGGCTCGGGCACATCGACCTCGGCAAACTCGCGCGGCAGGACCACGGCAAATTCGGTGCCTTCGGGGCCGGTGCGCAGCAGGTCCAGCCGGCCACCGTGGCCGCGGATCAGCTCGGCGGAGATTGCGAGGCCAAGGCCGGAGCCGCCCTTGCGGAAGCCGCCCTGAAACGGCTGGAACAGGTGCTCTTGCGCCTTGGGCGGCAGGCCGGGGCCGGTATCGGTGACGGTGATCGTCCAGCCCTCGTCATCCTCGCGGGAGGATATGCAGATTTCGCCCGGCTTTCCGGTGGCGACGATTGCCTGCCGGGCGTTGCGGATGAGGTTTGTGAGAACGCGGAAAAGCTGCTCGGCATCCGCGCGCAGCGTCAGGCCGCTGGGGATATCTTCGGCATAGGAAATGTCGTGCTCGCCCGCCGCCAGCCGCTCGCTGTCGATCACATCGTTCACGACCGGGGCCAGCGCAAAGCGTGACAGCTTGGGCGGCGCCTCCTCGGCGCGGCCAAAGGCGAGCGTGCTTTCGCAGAGGTTCACGGCGCGGGAGATCGAGTTGACCAGTTTGGGCGCGGCGCGGGCCACGGCCGGGTCTTTTGAAATTTCCATCCGGTCGGCAAAGAGCTGGGCGGTGGTGAGGATGTTGCGCAGATCGTGGCTGATGCGGGCCACCGCGCCACCAAGCTGGGCCAGCCGCTCCTTTTGCTTCAGCGCGGTGGTCAGCTGGGTCTGCATCTCAGCCAGCCCCTCCTCGGCCTCACGCAGTTCCACCGCCCCGGCAGAGGGGGCGATGATGCGGCGGGCATCCTCGGGTGCGCGGGCATAGCTGGCCATCGCGTCCACCACCCGGTGAATCGGCCCGACGATAAACACCCGGACGGCAATGAAGAGCAGCAGCGCCGTCAGGCCGGAGATGACCGCCGAGAGCCAGAGGATACGAAGCCCATAATCCGTCATCGCCATGCGCAGCTCGGCGGTGTCCATCGTCACCTCGATCAGCAGCCCGGCCTGCTCGACCGGATCACCGATAACGCGGATCAGCTCCGGATCACTCTTCCAGAGCCTGCGGATCGCATCCTTCATCAGCGCCCATGGACCGGGGTCGCGCAGGTCATAGGTTTGGGTGACGGGGGCGATGATGGGGGAGGAGAGGATCAGCTCGCGCATCTCGTCGCGGCGGAGCACCACGTTTTTGACGCCGGCGTTTTGCAGCAGTTCGGCCTCAAGGTTGGCGTCAATCACCTCGTCGGTGGCGAGCAGGGCCAGCGAGGCGATTTGCGCCCGTTCAAGCCGGGAGAGCAGGAAATCTTCGCGGTAGCGCGCGATGGAGGGCACGAAAATCAGCACTTCGGCCAGCATGACGAAGGCAATCGTCAGCATCAGGAAGCGGCCGGAGAGCGTATTCAGAAACATTTCTCGCGCGTTATACCATTTTCGCGCGGGGGCTGCGACTAGGGCAAAAAGCGCTGCACCAGCCCGACCACGCGCTTGACCAGGGGGCTCTCGAAGAGCTTGGGAGAGAAATAGGCACCCGCGGCGCGTTTGTTAAGTTCCTGCAAGGTCGGATAGGGCAGAACGGCGTTTGCCAGCGCAGTGAGCTTATGGCCATTGGCGATGGCGGTGGCCCATGCGGCGATGAGTTCGCCCGCCTGCGGCCCGGCAATGGTGGCCCCCACCGGCTTGCCGCCGGAGACCATCAGCTTGAGCCGCCCGTCGAGCCGCATGGCGCGGGCACGGTCGCTGTCGTTGTAGGTGAGCTGGATCACGTCGAGGTTGCCGCCGAATTTTTCGCGTGCCTGTGCTTCGGTGAGGCCGACCTGGGCAAGCTCGGGGTCGGTATAGGTGACCCATGGGATGTGATTGGTCTTGGCCTTGGCGGGCAGGCCGAACATGGCGGAACGGATGACGATGCCCGCGTGGTAGCCCGCGACATGGGTGAATTGCAGGCCGCCCGCCGCGTCGCCGATGGCATAGACGCGTTTGTTGGAGGTGGAGCGCAGGCGGGCATCGACCTTTACCGCGCGGTCGTGATCGACATTGGCGACGTTGAGGTTGAGCTTGTCGATATTCACCTGCCTGCCGACGGCAACCAGAAGGTGCGAGCCGGTGACAGGGCCGGAAGGCGTGTGGACCGTCACGCCGCCCTCTGCCGTGACCTTCTCGGCGGCGGTTTCTTCCATGATCTCGACGCCCTCGGCGCGGAGCTTCTCCAGCACGAAAGCGGCCATCTCCGGGTCATCCTTGCCCAGCGCCTTTTGCGCCTCGATCACGGTGACCTTGCAGCCGAGCCGGGCGTGGGCCTGTGCCATCTCCAGCCCGATCGGGCCGCCGCCGATGACGATGAGATGCGCGGGCTTTTCGCGCAGCTCGAAGATGGTTTCGTTGGTGTGGTAATCCACGCCGTCCAGCCCGTCGATCGGTGGCACGAAGGGGCGAGAGCCGGTGGCGATGACGAAGCGGCGGGCGGTGATGGTGTGGTCGCCTGCCCGCAGTTCGGTGGGGGAGATGAAGCTGCCCCACTCGCGGATCACCTGCACACCGAGGCCCTCGAAGCGCTCTTGAGAATCATGCGGCTCGATCCCGGCGATGACCTCGGCCACGTGGTCCTTGGCCTTGGCGTAATCCACCTGCGGCTCGGCGGGGGCAATGCCGAAGGGCGCGCCGCTCGTCATGGCGTGGGCGTGATGCGCGGCGGAGAGCAGCGCCTTGGAGGGCACGCAGCCGTAGTTGAGGCAATCGCCGCCCATCTTGTGGCCCTCGACGAGCACGGTTTTTGCCCCCATCTGGGCCGCGCCGGAGGCCACGGAAAGCCCGCCGGAGCCAGCGCCGATGATGCAGATGTCAGCTTTGATCGTGGACATTCAGAGGCCTTTCTTGCCGCGCAGGGCTTTGAGGACGATGGGGAGGGCGGCCAGCGCGCAGAGGCCGAGGATGGGCAGCAGGATGTGCGGCTCGAAGATGATGCCGAGGTTGGGGGTTTCGCCGCGGGCAAAGACCTCGCCCAGCCCGGCCCCGACCGAGGTGTAGACCACTGCGCCGGGAATGATGCCGAGGAAGGTGGTGATGGCGAAGCGCGAGAGCGGCACGCCAACGAAGGCGGGCACGAGGTTGGCGACGAAGAAGGGCACGGCAGGCACGAGGCGGATGAGAAAGAGCATTTCCCACTGGTTCGCGTCGATCCCGGCCTTGATCTTGGCCACCACGCCGCCCGAGCCTTCGAGCTTTTCGGAGAGCTTGTCGCCCAGCCCCCAGCGGGCCGCCTGAAAGATGCAGATCGCGCCCAGCGTGGCCGCGGTGACGTTGAAGAGCGCGCCGGGGAAGGTGGCAAAGAGAAAGCCGCCGGTGAGTGTGGCCACCGTGGCCCCGGGCAGCGAGAAGGCGACGATGATGACGTAAATGGCGATGAAGGCGAGCACGGTGAGCAGGTAGTTGGCATCGCGGAAGGCGATCAGGGCTTCGCGGTTTTCGGCCAGCGTTTCAAAGCTCAGATGGTCGCGCAGGAAGAATGCGCCGGTGAGCGCAACGGCGAGAATAGCCAGCAGCGGCAGGCGTTTGAGCCACGGGCTCTTTGCCCCCGTTTCTGTCATATCGGCCATTGTGTCATCCCTTTGCTTGCCCGTCAGTCATGGCAGAAGATGGGGGTTTGCCCTATGCGGCGCGCGGCAGATCACGCCCGGTTGATGCGGGGTGAGCACATGGAGGGGGTTAGGCCCCGGAAGGCGGGGTTTTGTTACAGCGGGAGGCGCGGACTCCCGGAAATGTTGCAAGATTCCGGCGCGGATCAATTGACAGGCTCCCACGTGGACCCTATTGAGCGGCTTCTAACACAACCGGCAGCCCGAATCCGATCGCGGCGGCCTGAACCGATCCGAACCGGAGCAAGCGCCATGAAACGCACTTTCCAGCCTTCCAACCTCGTCCGCAAGCGGCGTCACGGGTTTCGCGCACGTATGGCCACCAAGGCCGGCCGCAAGATCCTCAACGCCCGCCGTGCACGCGGCCGGAAGAGCCTGAGCGCCTGAGGCGCCGCGGGGCAGAGATGCCCGGCGTAATGGCTGAGGTTGACAAGACCGCCGGGGGCGAAAGCCCTGCGGCGGTTTTCGCTTGTCTTGAGATCATGAAGCAACGGGCCGAGTTTCTGGCCTGCGCCAAGGGACGGCGGGTGCATTGCCCGGGGTTCGTGGTGCAGGGGCGGCGGCGCGGCGAGGGTGACGGGGCTGGCGGCGTGCGCGTGGGCTTCACCTGTTCCAAGAAGGTGGGCAATGCGGTGGCACGCAACCGCGCCAAGCGACGGCTGCGCGAGATTGCACGGGCGGTGCTGCCGAGCGCGGCGCGCGCGGGATGGGATTATGTGCTGATCGGGCGGGCCGGAGAGACGGCGGCGCGAGACTTTGCCCTGATGCAAGACGAGCTGCGCGCCGCTTTGGAAAAGCTGCATGGCTAGGCCGGGCGGGCTCTTCGCGGGCCCTTGGCCGCTCATCGCCCCCGCGAGCACGCCTCGAAGGGCGGCCGAGCGGGCCACCGGGGGCCGCTCTTCAAGGCCTATCGGCCATTCATCGCAGCTGCGAAGAGGCCCGCTTGGGCCGATGAGCTGCCCCGGACTGGCGCGATGACCCTTCTTGCCCGCCTCTTCGCCCTGCCCGTCCGCGCCTATCGGCTGATCTTCTCGCCCTGGGTTGGGCACAACTGCCGCTATCATCCCACCTGCTCGGCCTATGCCCTAGAGGCGCTGGAGCGACATGGCGGGCTCAAAGGCGGCTGGCTCGCCTTTCGCCGCATCCTGCGCTGCCACCCATGGGGCGGCTCGGGCGTGGATGAGGTGCCGAAGTGAGCCCACCGCTGCGCTATACGCCCTGTGCTTCCACGGGCGGGCCATTGCGCTGAACTCCGCGCGCCTCAGCGGGCCGCAGTTAGATTGTGGAAGCTGCGGGACGCGTCTCGATTGACGTAGGGGCAGGTGGCGGGCGATGCTGGGCCATTGCAAATCGGAGATTTCTCATGACCCGCCGCCTTTTCCTCGCCCTCCTCCTCGCCGCAGCCGCGCTTGCCACAACGCTGGTGCCCGGCACGGCCTCGGCGCAGACCGTCTATGTGCAAGACACGGATGACGGCTATCTCAACCTGCGCCGCGGCCCCAGCAGCAAGCAGGGCATCCTGATGCGCCTCACCGCTGGCACCGCCCTGCAAGTAACTGGAGCGCAGGGCAACTGGCGGCAGGTTATCTTGCCTGACGGCATGCGCGGCTGGGTGCATGGCCGCTACATTGCGCAGCAGTATTTTGCCCAGCGGCCCTATTCCTTCGTGGTGCGCCGCACGAGCGATGGCTACCTCAACATGCGGCGCGGGCCGGGCACGCGCTTTGGCATCATCCGTCGGCTCCACGCTGGGCAGATGCTGCTCTGGAACGGCGTGCGAGACGGCAACTGGACACAGGTGCAACTGCCCGATGGCACCACCGGGTGGGCCAGCGTGAAGTATCTCACGGCGGTGAACTGAGCGCCCGAAAACGCCGCCGCGTGTCGCCTTGAGGCAAGCCCGGCCCGCTTTGGCCCCTCACCCTGAGGACAGCCAAGGGAGGTGCCCATGCCCGATGATCTCTCCGCCGTCCTCCGCCCGATCGGGGCGGCCCGGGGCCTGCCGAACGCGCATTACACCTGCGAGGCCACCCATGCCGCCGAGCGCGATGCGCTGCTTTGGGGTGGCTGGGCCGGGATTGGTGTGGGGGCGGATGTGCCGGAACCGGGCGATGCGAAGCCACTGGAGTTTCTCGGCCTGCCGCTGCTGATGCTGCGCGGGCGTGACGGGGTGCTTCGCGTCTTCCGCAACACCTGCCGTCACCGCGGGATGATCCTTGTGGACAGGCCCCGCAAGATCGAGGGGGCCATTCGCTGCCCCTATCATTCATGGTGCTATACCCATGACGGGCGGCTGGTGGCCACGCCGCATGTGGGCGGGCCGGGGATGAACCGCGCCGAGGGCATCGTGAACGACGCGCTCGGGCTGGTGGAGGTGGCCAGCCATGTCTGGCGCGATGTGGTGTTTGTGGATGTCAGCGGGCAGGCCGAGCCCTTCGAGAAGGTTCACGCCACGCTCCTCACCCGCTGGGCGGAGGTGGATGCGCCTCTGCATCACGGCGGGGCAGACAGCCGCTTTACCCTCGATGTGGCCTGCAACTGGAAGCTGGCGGTGGAAAACTACTGCGAGAGCTATCACCTGCCGTGGGTCCACCCCGGGCTCAACAGCTACTCCCGGCTGGAAGACCATTATCACATCGAGGCCGAGGGATTTTCCGGCCAAGGCAGCACGCTCTATCGGCAGATCAGGGGCGCGGCGGGTGAGGTTTTCCCCGACTTTCCCGGCTGGCCGGAGAGCTGGGAGGAGGGGGCCGAGTATATCGCCGTTTATCCCAACGTGCTGATGGGTGCCCAGCGCGACCATGCCTTTGCAATTGTGCTGGAGCCGACAGGGCTGGCGACAACGCGGGAGCATGTGCACCTCTACTACGCCACGCCCGAAACAGCAGCCGCGCTGCGGGCACAGAACACCGCGCAATGGCGCGAGGTCTTTGAGGAGGATGTCTTTGTGGTGGAGGGGATGCAGCGCGGGCGCGTGGGGCCGGGGTTTGACGGCGGGCGGTTCTCTCCGGCGATGGACGGGCCGACGCATCGGTTTCATCAATGGGTGGCGGCAAGGCTGATGGGATGAGCCTTGAAGCGCGGCTGCTGGCAGCGCATGCGGCGGGGGACCGTGCTGCGCTGGCTGGCCTTTATGCCGAGGCGGCAGAGGCTGGCGAGCCGGGTGCAGGGTTTTTCCTGACGCAGGCCTGGGTGTTTGCGCTGGAGGCCGGGCTTCCTGAAGCCGAGGACTACGCGCAGCAGCTTCGCGCAACGGGCCGGGCCTGAGCGCGCAAAAAAAGGCCCCCGCCACAGGGGCGAGGGCCGTTCGACCTTCGAGGGAAAAAAGGCCTTACGCCGCGAGGTTCAGGCGCGGTCGTCGATCACGAGGGTGACTTCGCCCTCGCCTTCGCTTTCAAAGCCCACCACATCGTCTGCGGTGTAGCCTTCTTCTTCGAGGGCGGCGGTCAGCTCGCTGTTGGCTTCGATCGCGTCATGGAAGCCCGCCATCACGTTGGCTTGGGCGTTCAGCGCGGTGTCGAGGGCGTTGGCCCGTTCGTCGCCTTCGATCTCGCTCAGCAGAACGGTATCGACGGTAACGTCAGCACCAAGCGCCTCGATCTCTGCGGCGGCTCCGGCTGTGGTGCCGCTGTTCAGCCCCGAGATCACCGTGCCGTAGTTGACCTGCGCATCGGCGCTGGCCCCGCCTTGCACGTCCTGCGCGGTGCTGGTCACGGCGTTGTTCACTTGAGACGCGCCGCTTTGAGCGGTTTGCGCGGCTCCGGAGGCAGCACCCTTTGCATCTGCCTCAACGTCTGCGCCGACCGAGCCGGCAACGGCGGCAGTGCCGAGCGAACCGGCCAGAACGGCGGCGATTGTGCTTTTGGCAAGGTTGGTCATGGTTTCCTCCATTTCAGTTTCCGCGGCGAAGTGTGCCGCTGGTGTAGGGCGACAACGGCGGGGCGGCCCGGCTGTTCCGGCTTGTGGCTCCGCTGCGGCCTGAGGGCGCGAACGCGCAGGATGTCGCTCAAACCGGGCGCTCGGCTCCGCAGGTTTTTGCGGGTTCACGGAGGCTTGGTTTGAACGTGTGGGCCCGCTTCCCCAAGGCTCCGGTTTCTGGCATAGGCTGCCCATGCTCGACGAATCCGACGATATTCACCCACTGTTTCACGGTGCCCCCTCGACCACGGAGTTCAAGAAGCTCCGCAAGCGGCTTGTGCGCGATACGCGGGAGGCGATCGAGCAATACGGGATGGTCGAGCGTCGCCCCGGAGGCGCACAGGACAAGCCACGCTGGCTGGTCTGCCTGAGCGGTGGCAAAGACAGCTACACACTGCTGGCCGTCCTCCACGAGTTGCAATGGCGTGGGCTGCTGCCGGTGGATCTGCTGGCCTGCAACCTCGATCAGGGCCAGCCGGGCTTTCCCTCAACGGTGTTGCCCGCGTTTCTTGAAAAAATGGGCGTGCCGCACCGGGTGGAGTATCAAGACACATATTCCATCGTGGTAGACAAGGTGCCTGCCGGGCGGACGATGTGCGCACTTTGCTCGCGGCTGCGGCGGGGCAACCTGTATCGGATTGCGCGGGAAGAGGGCTGCTCGGCGGTGGTGCTGGGCCACCACCGCGATGACATCCTCGAAACCTTTTTCATGAACCTCTTCCACGGCTCGCGGCTGGCCACCATGCCGCCCAAGCTGGTGAACGAGGAGGGCGATCTGTTTGTCTATCGCCCGCTTGCCCATGTGGCCGAAGCGGATTGCGAGAAGTTCGCGGCGGCGATGAACTACCCGATCATTCCCTGTGACCTTTGCGGCTCGCAGGACGGGTTGCAGCGCCAACAGGTAAAAGCCCTGCTCGACCAATGGGAAGCCAATCATCCGGGCCGGCGGCAAAAGATGTTTCGCGCCCTGATGAACACCCGCCCCTCGCATCTGCTCGACCCGGCGATCTTTGATTTCATGGGGCTGGAGCGGCGGGTTCAAGATGATAATGAAAATTCGAATGAAATCGCCCCACCCGTCTTAAGAAACTGATCACGCCGATTGCCTAGCTTGCCCGCGTGGCGGCTCCGACCGGGCCGCAAAGGCATGAGGGCGTCATGATGCAAGGGCTGAAGGCCAGCGTTCTGAAATTGCGGCGGGTGCTGCGTCAGGGATTTTTCCGGCCACAGATCATCACCTTTCTGCCGGCGCTGATGCTCGCGGGCTACTGGTTTGGCGGCGAAGGGGTGATTCTGATCGCCGCGCTGCTGTTTCCCGTGCTGGCGATGATGGGCGGGCTGTTTGAAAAGGGCGGGGCCGGGCGGCGCGATGGTGCGACCGATCTGCTGTTGCGCGAGGACTTTCTTGACCTGTTGGGCGAAGCGATTCCCCGCGCCGAGGCACAAAACTGGTCGACCGCCTGTTTTGTGCTGGAAATCGACGACTGGGCAGAGCTGGTGGACCGGGTTGGCAAGACCGGCGCGGAGACTGTGCTGCGCCGCACCGGCGAGCGGATTGAAAGCGCGATGCGCGGCGCGGATTTTGCCGCGCGGCTGGACGGCCCCCGCTTTGCCGTGGCGCTCGACCCGGTGCGCCGGATCGACCTTGATGTTGCACTGAACATTGCAGAGCGATTGCAGGGCACCGCCGGGCAGGCCGTGAGCATTGATGCGACCTCGGTGCATGTGAGCGTATCCATCGGCTTTTGCCTCAACACGCGCGCACCCCAGCAAACCGCCCCCTCCCTGCTCGGGGCCGCCGAGATTGCCGCCGAGGAGGCCCGCGCAAACGGGTCGGGCGGCACCCGCGCCTATTCCCGCGAGATGCAGGCCCAGATCAGCGCCCGCCACGCGCTGGTGGACGATTTGCTGACAGCCTTTTCTGAAGGCCAGATCAAGCCATGGTTTCAACCGCAGATCTCGACCGACACCGGCAAGATCACCGGGATGGAGGCCTTGGCCCGCTGGCTGCACCCTGATCGCGGGATGATCGCCCCGGCAGATTTTTTGCCCGCCATCGAGCAAGCCGGGCTGATGGAACGGCTGGGCGAGGTGATGCTGCACCACAGCTGCACCGCGCTGCGCGCATGGGACAGGGCGGGGGTGAAGATTCCGACGGTTGGGGTAAACTTTTCTGCCGCTGAGCTGCGCAACCCCAAGCTGGGCGACCGGGTGAAATGGGAGCTCGATCGTTTTGACCTCGCCCCCGAGCGGATCACCATCGAAGTGCTGGAATCGGTGGTGGCCGATAACGATGACGACACCATCACCCGCAACATCGCCAACCTCGCCACCATGGGTTGCCCTGTGGATCTTGACGATTTTGGCACCGGCCACGCCTCCATCAGCTCGATCCGCCGCTTTGCCGTGAGCCGCCTGAAGATTGACCGCAGCTTTGTGATGCGCGTTCACGAGGACCGGGAGCAACAGAAGCTGGTTTCGGCGATCCTGCTCATGGCCGAGCAGCTCGACCTTGATACGCTGGCGGAAGGCGTGGAGAGCATTGGCGAGCATGCGATGCTGGCGCAACTGGGCTGCGGCCATATCCAGGGCTTTGGCCTCGCCCGCCCCATGCCCTTTGAAGACACCATCGCCTGGGCGGAAAAACACAACGCCAAGATCGTCGAAACCCCGATTCTCAAGGGCCTTGCGCGGGAGTGACGCAGCCCCTGCGCAGTAACATTTCCGCCCTTTCGGCTTGACCTTTCGGCCCTTGGGCGATTGAACCGGCGCAACTTGAATTCAGCGCGCGGTACTTCTGCATGGACGACCAGAACAAGAACCTCATTCTCGCCACGGCGCTCAGCTTCTTGGTGATCTTGGCCTGGTTCATCATCTTCCCGCCGGAAGAGCCTCCGCTGGACCCGAACGCCCCCCCCGGTGCCGAGCAAACAGCCGACGGCACGCCGACGGTGGCAGACGGCAACACGACCGTGCCGGGCAGCGCCGATGGCTCGGCCCCGGCGGCCTCTGGCAATGGTGCCGGCCCCGATGCCGTGGCCGACGCTCCGCGCCTGACCATCGACACCCGCAACCTCTCCGGCTCGATCAGCCTGATCGGCGGCCGCGTGGATGACGTGAGCCTCAAGCGCTACACGGTGGATGTCGACAGCGAAGAGATCGTGCGCTTGCTTTCGCCCGTGGGCGAGACCAACCCCTATTACGCGCTCTATGGCTGGGCCCCCGGCGCGGGCCTCACCCTTGAGGACGTTCCGGGCGACGACACGGAATGGACCGTGGAAGAGGGCGAAACCCTCACCGCCCAAACCCCCGTCACCCTGCGCTGGGACAGCCCCTCGGGCCTGATCTTCCGCCGCCTGATGGAGGTGGACGACGAGTTTTTGATCACCGTCGAGCAATCGGTTGAAAACCCCACCAGCGCCGCCGTCCGCGCCCAGCCCTATGCCATCATCAATCGCCACGGCCTGCCCGAGCTGACCAACTTCTTCGTCATCCACGAAGGCGTCATCGGCCAGCATGAGGGCGAGCTGGTGATCGAGGATTACGACAACGTCACCGACTTCACCGGCACCGGCGAGGTGTTTGAGAACGTCACCGATGGCTGGATCGGCTTCACCGACCACTACTGGATGACCAACCTCATCCCCGAGCCGGGCCAGCCCGCCACGCTCTCGGTCAGCTACAAGCCCCGCGGCGACATCTACCAGACCCTCAGCAAGCAGCCCACGATGGACGTTGCACCGGGGGCCACCGTCACCTCGCGCAGCCACCTCTTTGCCGGCGCGAAGGAATGGGAAGTCATCAAGCACTACCAGGACGACCTCGGCTTCGTCGATTTCGTCAACACGGTGGATTGGGGCTGGTTCTGGATGCTGACCAAGCCGATCTTCCGGGGCCTGCACTGGCTCAACGGCCTGATCGGCAACATGGGCCTCGCGATCATCGCGCTGACCTTCCTGATCAAGGCCATCCTCTTCCCGCTGGCCTACAAGAGCTACGTCTCGATGGCCAAGATGAAAGAGCTGCAGCCTGAGATGGAGAAGCTCAAGGAAAGGGCCGGTGACGACCGCCAGAAGCTGCAAAAGGAGATGATGGCGCTCTACAAGAAAGAAAAGGTGAACCCGGCTTCGGGCTGCCTGCCGATCTTGTTGCAGATCCCGATCTTCTTTTCGCTCTACAAGGTGATCTTCGTCACGCTCGAACTGCGTCAGGCTTCCTTCTTCGGCCCGTTCCGCGACCTTTCGCAGCCCGACCCGACCTCGCTGTTCAACCTCTACGGCCTGCTGCCCTGGGCCAACCCCGAGCCCGGCTCGATCCTGGCGCTGGTCTTCATCGGCATCCTGCCGCTGCTGCTCGGTATCTCCATGTGGCTGCAGCAAAAGCTGAACCCCGCCCCCACCGACCCGACGCAGCAGATGATCTTCGCCTGGATGCCCTGGGTGTTCATGTTCATGCTCGGCGGCTTTGCCTCCGGCCTCGTGGTCTACTGGATCGCGAACAACACGATCACCTTCATCCAGCAGTACACGATCATGCGCACCCACGGGCACAAGCCTGACGTGTTTGGCAACATCAAGAAGAGCTTCAAGCGAAAGCCCAAGGGGGACGCTGCCAACGCTGACAGCAAGCCGGGCAGCAAGAAGTGAGCGCAACGCTCGCCCAGATCTGGCGCCACCCGATCAAGAGCCACGGGCGCGAGCGTGTGGGCGAGGTGGAGCTGAAGGCGGGCGAGTCGATGCCCTTCGATCGTCGCTGGGCGGTGGCCCATGAAGACAGCGCCTTTGACGGCGAGTGGGAGCGGTGCAGCAACTTTGCCATCACCACCCACCGCCCGCGACTGTGCCCCTTCAACGTGGTGCTCAATGAGGCGGGCCCGGAAATTACGGCCACCCACCCCGAACTGAGCGAGCTGCGCTTCAACCCAGATGACGCGGCAGATGCAGCCCGCTTCGTGGAGTGGACCATGCCATTGGCCCCCGAAGGCCTGCCCAAACCGGCGCGACTGGTTTCCCTGCCCGAGCGGGGCTTTACCGACAGCGCGTTTGCCTCTGTCACCCTGTTTTCCATGGCGAGCCACCGCGCCGTCGAGGCTGCTCTGGGCCAAGAAATCACGCCACTGCGCTGGCGCGGCAACCTTTGGGTTGAGGGGCTGGATGCTTGGGAAGAGTTCGAGTGGATCGGGCGTGAGTTCAAAGTGGGTGAGGCGGTGCTGCGCGGCATCGAGCGCACCCAACGCTGCCCAATGACGATGACCAATCCCGAGACCGGCGAGCGCGATGTGCCGACGGTCAAAACCCTCGCATCCCATTTCGGCCACAAGGATTTTTCGATCCGCTGCGAAGTGCTCAAAGGCGGGCGCATTGCCGAGGGCGCGGAGGTGCAGGCATGAGCGCCCCCCTCCCCTTCCCGCTGGCCGAAGCGCCTGATGCCCCCTCCGAAGAGGCCGCCCGCAAGCTGTTTGCTGGCGAGATCACCTTTGTCAAAGGCGTGGTCGCGATGGACGGCCTGCCCCCCGCCGACCGCCCCGAGGTGTGCTTTGCCGGGCGCTCCAACGTGGGCAAATCCAGCCTCATCAACGCGCTCACCGGGCGCAGGGCGCTGGCGCGGGCCTCTAACACCCCGGGCCGAACGCAGGAGATCAACTATTTCGACCTTGCCGAGCAGGCCTTTCTGGTCGACCTGCCCGGCTACGGCTTTGCCAAGGCGCCGATCCCGGTGGTCGAAAAATGGCAGCGGCTGCTCAAGGCCTACCTTCAGGGGCGCGTCACCCTGCGCCGCGCCTTCGTGCTGATCGACTCGCGGCACGGCGTGAAGGCGGTGGACGACGAGATCATGAGCCTGCTCGACAGCGCCGCCGTCACCTTTCAGGTTGTTATGACCAAATCCGACAAGGTGAAGGAAAAGGACCGCGCCAAGGTGCTGGAGCAAACCCGCGCCGCGCTGCAAAAGCACCCCGCGGCCTTTCCCGAGATTGTGCTGACCTCCAGCGAAAAGGGCGATGGCATTGCCACCCTGCGTGCTATCGTGCGCCGAATTACGCTGGAAGGTTAGGCCCCGCGCCTGACCATTTTCTTGCTGTAAATATCCCCGGGGGCCGCCTTTGGGGCGCCATTGGATCCAGCCCAATGGCGACGGGGCAGCGCCCCCACCCCAATGGTGAGGCTTGGCACGCCCGCCGGGGCGGCATAGGAAGGGTAAATCCTTCCGAGGCCTCAAGAGATGAAGACCCAAAGCATGAACCGCGACTGGATCGCCACCGCCCGCACCCTCTCCGAGGCCCTGCCCTACCTCAAGCGCTACGTTGGCGCGACTGTTGTTATCAAGCTCGGCGGCCACGCCATGGGCTCTGACGAGGGGATGGCCAGCTTTGCCCGTGACGTGGTGCTGATGAACCTCGTCGGCGTGCATCCGGTGGTGGTGCATGGCGGCGGGCCGATGATCAACGACATGCTCAAGCGGCTTGGCGTTGAGAGCGAGTTCATCAAGGGTAAGCGCGTCACCGACGAAGCCACCATTGAGGTGGTCGAGATGGTGCTTTCGGGCACTGTGAACAAGCGGATCGTGCAAGCGATCAACGCGCAGGGCGGCCGCGCTGTGGGGCTCTCGGGTAAGGATGCCAACATGATGGTCTGTGACCCGACAGACCCGGAGCTTGGGCTTGTTGGCACTCCGGTGGAGGTGGTGCCCGATGTGATCCGCCAGTTGCATGACGATGGCTATATTCCCGTGGTCGCCCCGCTCGGTGCGGGCCGCGATGGCGAAACCTTCAACGTCAACGGCGACACCGCCGCCGGGGCCATAGCCGCCGCCCTCAAGGCCGACCGGCTGCTGCTGCTCACCGATGTCAGCGGCGTGAAGAACGCCGAGGGCGAGGTGATGACCCAGCTGAGCCCGGAGAACGTGAAAGAGCTGACCGACAAGGGCGTTATCGCCGGCGGGATGATCCCCAAGACACAGACCGCGCTGGATGCGATCGCGGGCGGGGTGCGGGCCGTGGTGATCCTCGATGGTCGCGCGCCCAATGCTGCGCTGTTGGAGCTGTTCACCGACCATGGCGCAGGCTCGCTGATCCGCCGCGAGGTGAAGTGAGCTATCACGAAACGGCCCGGCTTGCGGCGGAGCATCGCCTTGAAATCTACGGCGGCTTCCACCCGGATGAGGGCGGCACGCTGCTGCTTCTCGGCCCCGGGGGCGGGGTGTGGGAGCATGTGAGCGCCGCGCCCGAGTTTGAGCACGCCAAAGACCCGCTAGACCGTTGGTCGCGCCGGGTGATCGGCGGGATGGCCGAGGCGCTTGGGGCGGAGGCGCTGTTTCCCTTCGATGGGCCGCCTTGGCACCCGTTTCAGAGCTGGGCGCAGGCCACGGGGCGCTGCTGGGAGAGCCCCGTGCGCCTGCTGGTGCATGATCGCGCCGGGCTTTGGGCCAGTTTTCGCGGGGCGTTGCGCTTCAGCGAGCGGCTGGCCCTGCCCGAGGCTACGGCACCCCGCCCATGCGAGGCTTGCGCCGCGCCCTGCCTCACTGCCTGCCCGGTGGGCGCGCTTGGCCCGGATGGTTACGATACCGCCGCCTGCCACGCCTATCTGAACACCCCGCCGGGTGCCGATTGCCTGAGCCGGGGCTGCAAGGTCAGAAGGGCTTGCCCTGTCTCTGCCGCCTTCCCTAGGGTAGAGGCGCAATCGGCTTTTCACATGTCACATTTCCACAAGCCCGGGACGAATTGATGCGTCAGCTTATGCTTCTCCGCCACGCCAAATCCAGCTGGGACGATCCGCTGGCAGATGATTTTGACAGGGCGCTGAACGAGCGCGGGCGGCGCGGGGCGGCAGCGATGGGCGACTGGATGCGCTCCAACGGCCTTGCGCCCGATCTGGTGCTTTGCTCCGCCGCGGCCCGCACGGTGGAAACATGGGAGCTGCTGAAGTTCGAGGCCGAGGTGAAGTATTCACCCGGGCTCTATCACGCAGGCCCCGACAGGATGCTCGCCGCGCTTCAGAAGGCAGAAGGCGAGCGGGTGATGATGGTAGGCCACAATCCCGGTATGGGTGCGCTGGCGGCGATGATGGTGCGCAATGCGCCGGTTCATGGCCGCTTTGGCGACTATCCGACCTGCGCCCTCACGGTGGCCGAGTTCGATATCAAGGATTGGGCCGACCTTGCCCCGCGTCAGGGCCGAGTGCTGCACTTTCTCACCCCGCATGACATCGAAAACGCCAGCCCGCACGCGTAAGGCCCGGCGGGCTCAGGCCGCATCCAGCACTTCAACCGCGAGGATGGTGGGGAGGTGGCGTGCGATCTCATCCCACGTGTCGCCCTCATCTGTGCTGGCAAAGACCGAGCCGCTGTTGGTGCCGAAGTAAACGCCCGCAGGCGTGCGGCTGTCGCCTGCCATGGCCTGCCGCAGCACGGTGAAGTAGCAGGCCTCTTGCGGCAGCCCCTTGCGCATCGCCTGCCAGCTTTCGCCGCCATCCCGCGAGCGCCAGACGGCGCAGGCCGCCTCGGGCGGAAAGCGGCCTTGGCTGTCTCCGTTGAGCGGGATGCACCACAGGGTGTGCGGGTCTGACGGGTGAACGCGGATCGGAAAGCCGAAGGTGGAGGGCAGGCCGGGAGTGATATCCTCCCAACTGCGCCCACCGTCAGGCGAGCGCCAGACACCGTGGTGATTTTGCTGATAGAGCAGATCGCCCTGCCCCGGCGCGCGCATCATGTTGTGAACGCAATGGCCGGTTTCGCCGCCTTGCGGGGCCGCCGGGTGGCTGTGGCCCTCGCAGGCCTCAGCATTTGAAAGGCGATTGCGCCGCTCCCAGCTCTTGCCGCTGTCTTCCGTGGCAAACACCCCGGCAGCAGAGAGGGCCACCCACGTTTTGGCCGGGTCGGTCGGGTGGGCGACGATGGTGTGCAGGGTCAGCCCCGCCGCACCGGGGCTCCAGCTTTCGGCGGAGGGGTGGTTGGTGAGGCCCTCGACCGCCTCAAAGGTTGCGCCCCCATCGGTGCTGGCCAGCAGGCTGGCGGGCTTGGTGCCTGCGTGGAGCGTGCCGTGCGCATAGTTGAGAGACCAGATTTGGCTAAACGCGCTCTCAAAGGGCAGCGGCGCGCCGGTGATGCCGAAGAACTTGGCCGTGTCGGGGTCATCCGCCGCCCAATCATCCATTTCGCCCTTGGTGAGCCGGGTGTTCTGCCAAGTAGCGCCGCCATCCTGCGAGCGCCATATGCCTGCGCCGGTAAAACTGCTGCCACCGCCCGCCCAGATGGTGCCTGTGTCCGGGTCTCCGATAGCGTGGTTGATGCACCAGCCGTCACAATGCGGGCCAGAAACGGCCCAACCGGAGCGGTCCTGCGCCCCATCTAGGATGAAGGCGCCCTTGGTCGTGCCGATCAGAAGTTTCACCATCAGATTCGCCCTCCCTTCAGGGAGGTTAACACCGACGGGCCTCAGCGCGAAAGAAAAGTTGATATCCACCTAGTTTGCGGCAGAAGGCTGCAGGCACAAAAAAAAGCCCCGGGCTGTGCCCGGGGCTTTCTGTTGGGTGGTGGGCCGATGCCCCCGTTTTCAGTGGCCGAGGATCTGGCTGAGGAACAGCTTGGTCCGCTCGCTCTTGGGGTTGTTGAAGAACTCCTCGGGCTCGTTCTGCTCCACGATCTGACCCGCGTCCATGAAGATCACCCGGTTTGCGACCTGCCGGGCAAAGCCCATCTCGTGGGTCACGCAGAGCATGGTCATGCCCTCTTCGGCCAGCTCGATCATGGTATCGAGCACCTCCTTGATCATCTCCGGGTCGAGCGCCGAGGTGGGCTCGTCGAAGAGCATGATCCGGGGCTTCATACAGAGCGAGCGGGCGATGGCCACGCGCTGTTGCTGACCGCCCGAAAGCTGGCCGGGGTACTTGTCGGCCTGCTCGGGGATCTTCACCTTTTCGAGGAAGTGCATCGCCGTGGCTTCGGCTTCCTTCTTGGGCACCTTGCGGACCCAGATCGGCGCGAGGGTGCAGTTTTCGAGGATGGTGAGGTGCGGGAAGAGGTTGAAGTGCTGGAAGCACATACCCACCTCGGAGCGGATCTTGTCGATGTTCTTTAGGTCCGATGTCAGCTCGGTGCCGTCGACAATGATCTTGCCCTCCTGATGCTCTTCAAGCCGGTTGATGCAGCGGATCAGCGTGGATTTGCCCGAGCCCGAAGGCCCGGCGATGACGATCCGCTCGCCGCGATTGACCGTCAGGTCGATGTCGCGCAGCACGTGGAAGGTGCCATACCACTTGTTCATGTTGCTGATTTCGATGGCGACCTCGTCGCTCACCTGCATCTTGGAACGGTCGATTTCGCGGTCTGTTGCAAGGTCAGACATAGGTGGGGCTCCTTAACGGTGGCCAGTCTGAAGCTTGCGCTCCAGATACATGGAATAGCGGGACATGCCGAAGCAGAAGATGAAGAACAGCAGGGCGATGAAGCCGTAAAGCTCCCAGACCACCCCGTTCCAGGCCTGGTCGGCGCGGATCGAGTTGGACAGGCCCAGCGGATCGAGCAGGCCGATGACCGACACGAGCGTGGTGTCCTTGAACAGCCCGATGAAGGTGGAGACGATGCCCGGGATCGAGATCTTCAGCGCTTGCGGCATGATGATGAGGCGCTGCGCCTGCCAGTAGTCGAGGCCGAGCGAATCTGCCCCCTCATACTGGCCCTTCGGCAGAGCCGCGAGGCCGCCCCGGATCACCTCGGCCATATAGGCGGCCGAGAAGAGCGTGGCCATGATGATCACCCGCAGGATGATATCAAAGCTGGTGCCCGGCGGCAGGAAGATGTTGAGCAGCGTCGAGGCGACGAAGAGCAGTGTGATCAGCGGCACGCCCCGGATGAACTCGATGAAGCCCACGCAGAGCGATTTGACGATCAGCAAGTCGGACTGGCGGCCCAGCGCCAGCACGATGCCCAGCGGCAGCGAGCAGGCGATGGCGACAACGCCGATGGTGATCGACAGCATCATGCCGCCAAAGTCACGCGAGGCGACCGGCTCGATGGCCAGCGGGATGACCGAGGCCAGCCCTTGCTGCACGTAGCCCGAGATGATCAGCCACCAGAGCAACGCCGCGACAACGGCGAGAATGATCGCACCGAGCTGGCTGATCACCTCACTGGTGAACTTGACCATGGCCCAGAGGATCACGAAGCCCAGCGCCGCACAGATCGGTGCCCAGATGGTGCCGCCCCAAAGCAGCCACGGAAACAGGAAGGGGTAAATGGCGCTGAACCAGAGCAGTTGCGATGGCACCCTGTCGGAAAACAGCACCGGGGCCAGCGCCACGAAGAGCAGCACAAAGGCAAGGATCGGGCGCCAATAGAGCTCGGCGGGGTAGAAGCCAAACAGGAGCTGAATCCAGCGTTCACGGATCACCCCCCAGCAGGCACCAGAGGTGCCGTGCTCTCCCACCATCCCGGCGGCGGTGAGCATCTCGCGGCATTCGCCCAGCGAGGTGGCGTTCCACGTGGGCGCAAAGAACCAAGGCACCAGCATCCACAGGATCCAAACCACGAAGGCGGTGCAGAGGATGGTGACGATGGTGTTGAACGGGCCGGTGAAGAGGTTTTCCTTGCCCCAGCCTAGGATACCGATGGTCGAGGCAGGCGGCTCGCGCTGCTCCAGCATGGTATCGCGGACATAGGCAACGGTATCGGCGTGCGTGTTGCTCATCTTACCTCTCCACCAGTTTTACGCGGTTGTTGTACCAGTTCATGAACGCCGAGATGCTCAGCGAAATGATGAGGTAGATCAGCATGCCCAGAAGCAGCGTCTCCAGTTCCTTGCCGGTCTGGTTGAGCGTGATGCCCATCAGCGTGCCGGTCAGGTCCATGTAGCCCACCGCAATGGCGAGCGAGCTGTTTTTGGTCAGGTTCAGATACTGCGAAATCAGCGGCGGGATGATCACCCGCAGCGCTTGGGGCAGAACGACAAGGCTCATGATCCGCTTGGGGCGCAAGCCCAGCGCGGCGGCGGCCTCGGTTTGCCCGCCAGAGATGGCGAGAATACCGGCCCGCACGTTCTCGGCAATGAAGGCCGCGGTGTAGAGCGACAAGGCCAGCCAAAGCGCGATGAGGGAGTTCCTCATGTAGGTGCCGCCCTGAAAGTTGAAGCCCTTCAGCGCCGGGTAGCCGAGGTGAAAGCCCAGTGCGACGAGCACGATCAGCAGCGGCAGGACAAAGCAGGCAAGGCGCAGATACCAGGTGGTTGGCCGCACGCCCGTGGCTTCTTGAATGCGGTCGGCCCGGCGCTTGATGAAGCCCGCGCCAATGATGCTGCCGACGACCACAGCGATGATCAGCAGCAGGTCGATGCTGATGTCGAAGTTCAGCGAGCTGTTGCCGAAGAGGTGAATATCTCCCAGCGAGCGCGAGAACAGCGGCTCGGGGATATAGACCCCACGGTTGGTGACGGCGACGGTATCGAACACCTTCATCGTCGCTTCCGGGTCTTCCCCTCGGAAAGCGCGTGGCGCAGGGAGGGTTTCGATCAGGATCGCCATGGCGAAGACGATCCAGAGCAGGACCGGCACATTCCGGAACATCTCGACGTAAACGGTCATCAACCGGCCGATGAGCCAGTTGGGCGAAAGGCGCAGAACCCCGACGATCACCCCGATAACGGTGGCGGTGATGCAGCCCAGAACGGCCACCAAAAGCGTGTTGAGCAGGCCGATGAAGGCCGCGCGCAGGTGCGAGTTCTGGTTGTCGTATTCGATCAGTGTCTGATTGATGTCATAGCCCGCGGGCTCACCGAGAAAGCCGAAGCTCACCGTCTTGCCGCTGGTTGCGAGGTTTTGCGCCGTGTTGCTGATGAGGAATCCCACCAGCAGCAGGAACCCGATCAATGCCACCACCTGAATCGTCATCGACCGGTAGCGGGTGTCGTAGATGAGCATGGAAGGCCTGAAGCCAGCCTTCGGCGGATCCGTGACAGTTGCCATGTTGGCGCTCCCCCGAGCTATGTGTGGCTACACCTTCCCCGTCTGCGGGCGCGGGCCCGCGAGCCATTGGGTGCAGCTGTTATTGAATTGGTCTTGTCCCCGATCGCGAAGGGGCGCGGCCTTTCGGTCCGCGCCCCCTGCTGTTTTCTTACCGGAACGGCGGTGCGTAGAGCAGGCCGCCGTCGGTCCACTGGGCGTTGAGCCCGCGCGACAGACCGATCGGAGTGCTCTCACCGATGGTGCCGCCGAAGACTTCGCCGTAGTTGCCCACGTTCTCGATGATCTTCTTGGCCCAGTCAGCCTCGAGGCCGAGCATCTCGCCGAGGTTGCCCTCGGTGCCCAGAAGGCGGTTCACTTCCGGGTTGTCACCGGCTTCCATCGACATCTCGCCAACGTTGGCGGAGGTCACGCCATACTCTTCGGCGGCGATCATCGCGTTGAGCGACCAGCGCACGATGTCACCCCATTCGCTGTCGCCGTGGCGCACGAGCGGGCCGAGCGGCTCCTTGGAGATGATCTCGGGCAGGATCACGTGGTCGCCTGCGTTCTCGAAGGTGGAGCGCGTCGCGGCGAGGCCGGAAGCGTCGGTGGTGTACACGTCACAGGCGCCAGCGAGGTACTGCTGCTGGGCCTCGGCGTTGGTTTCGATCGGCACCGGCTCGTAGCTCATGTTGTTCACACGGAAGAAGTCCGCGAGGTTGAGCTCGGTGGTGGTGCCGGTCTGGATGCAGACGGTGGCGCCGTCGAGTTCTTTGGCCGAGCTCACGCCCAGCTCCTTGGGCACCATGAAGCCCTGACCGTCGTAGTAGTTCACGCCGACGAAGGTGAACTTGAGGTCCACGTCGCGCGAGAAGGTCCAGGTGGTGTTGCGGGCCAGCATGTCGATCTCGCCGGAGGCAAGAGCGGTGAAGCGGGTTTTGCCGGTGGTGGGCACAAACTCGACAGCGGTCGGGTCGCTCAGCACGGCGGCGGCAACGGCGCGGCAGACGGCCACGTCGAAGCCCTCCCATTCGCCCGAGGCGTTGGGCGCGGCAAAGCCGGGCACGCCAGTCGCCACGCCGCAGTTCAGCTTGCCGCGTGCCTTCACGTCGTCAAGCGTCGCCGCAGCGCCAGCGGTGGCGGCAAGGCCAGCGGCGGTTACTGCGCCAAGAAATAGCGATTTTTTCATTTTTACCTCTTCCTGATCTTCCGGTGCCGTTTTGATACGGCTTTCCGTGATGGGTACCGACGAATGCGCCGATATGCGTGAGTAGAGTGCCCAAAGCGTTGTGACACCACAGAAGTGGGTCAAGTTGGCCGAATTCGTTGCGAAACGTCAAGTGCGCCGCTGGGGTGTTCGTTGGTAGAAAAGAGAAAATTGCCCTAATCTTGGGCAATTCCCCTACGGCACTCGCCTAATAAGCGAAACGTTGAGAATCAGGCAGCCGGGCGGGAGATGCTGTGCAGGGCCGCCGCATGCAAAAAATCACCGCGCTTGCGGGCGGCGACTTCGGTGGCCTCTTCATCCTCGCCCCATTGGGCGATCTGCCAGTCTTCATCCACCCGGCTCAGCGCCCAGAGCTCCTCGGGTGAGGCCTGCCCCTCCAGCGCGGCAAACCCGATAATAAGCGAGCCAGACAGGGCTGTTAGATCATGCAGCGCCGTCAGCGCAAAGGCATCCTGCCGTTTGACCAGCGCCCGCAGAACCTCGACGCTGGTGGCTGGTTGGCGCACATGCATCACCCCTGTTGTCATGATGAGTGGCGCATTCAGCACATCGCGCGCCCAGTCCACCAGCGGATCCCAGGCTTCGGCCTGGCGAGCGACGAGGGCGGCGGGGCTCTCGGCGCGATAGCAGATCAGGTCACTCTCGCCATAGGCGGCGACGATCTCGGTCACTTCGGCGTGTTGTGGGGCAACCCTGTCGATTGCGGAGTTCGCGGAGCGGGTGAAGGGCATGGTCGCCGGGTTGATCTTATCGCCCTGTGCCTCCCATTCGGCGGCCACGGCATGGGCCAGCGGCTCACTCGGCAAGAGCAGCGCAGCCTTGGCCGGGGTTTTCAACGGGCGACCGTCGAGATGCACGGCAAAACTCTCGCCCTCGGGCACCACGTTGGCCGCTTTCCAGAATCGTTTTGCTGCCCACTCCGCCATGTCTCAGCCTCCCGTCGCCCGCAGGATCGCCTCCGGCAGCGCCCCAGCTTCGTCCACAACCTCGCCCGCCCCCGCCTCGATCAGCGCGCCCGGCGGGTGGTAGCCCCAGCTCACGCCAAGCCCCGCGATCCCGGCGTTGCGGGCCATCTCCATGTCAAAACTGGTATCCCCGATCATCACCGCCTGCCCCGCCTCGCAGCCGGTTTCGCGCAGCGCCGCCTCCAGCATCGCCGGATGGGGCTTGGAGGGGTGGTGGTCTGACACCTGCTCGGAGGTAAACACACCCGCAAGCCCCGACGACTTGAACAGCGCATCAAGCCCGCGGCGGGATTTGCCAGTGGCAACGCAGAGCAGGTTTTCGGGCGTGCGGGCAAGATCATCCAGCAGCTCGCGCATGCCCGGATAGAACACCGCAGGCTCGGATGTGCGGCGAATTTCCACAAAGGCATCCTTGTAGCCCGCCACCATGGTCTGCACATCCTGCGGGCTGGCCTCGGGGCACAGGCGAGCGATGCCCACATCGAGCGAGAGGCCGACGATGGAGAGGATCTGCGCGCGCGGCGGGGCCACCCGGCCAACGGCGGCAAAGCCCTCTGTCATCGCGGCGACAATCTCGTTCTGGCTGTCCACCAGCGTGCCGTCGACATCGAAGATGATGCAGCGCAGCGCGGTCATCCGTAATCCTCAAAGGGATCGTCGGCGGCAAGGTCTTCTGTCCAGCCGAAGGTGTTGAAGGTGTCTTTCATATGCTCGGGCAGCGGCGCGGTGACGGTGACGGGCTTCTTTGTGACCGGATGGAGGAAGGTCATCGAGCGGGCGTGCAGGTGCAGCTTGCCCGAGATGATGCCGCCCATCTTGGCGCCCCAGCCGTCGCCCATGTTCTCCTGCCGCGAGCCGCCGTATTTGCCATCTCCGGCAATCGGGTGGCCGATCTCGGCCATATGGGCGCGCAGCTGGTGGGTGCGGCCTGTGATCGGCTCCAGCGCAACCCATGTGGCCCGGCCCGCCACTCGGTAGAGCGCGGAATAGAGCGTATGAGCCCGCTTCGCGCCCTCGGTGGCTTCCACTTCGCGCGGGAGGACGCAGAGCATCTTCTCGCCCGCGCCCCTGCCGCCCGGTGCCTTCACGAGGCCAAACTTGATTTCGCCGTTGTAGGGGTGGGGCACGCCCGCGACCACGGCCCAATAGATCTTGCGGGTCTCCTTGTGGCGGATCGCTGCGGTCAGCTCTGCGGCGATACGCCGGGAGCGGGCGAGGAGGAGAACGCCGGAGGTGTCCTTGTCGAGCCGGTGGACAAGGCGGGGCTTGTCCTCGGCATCGAATTGCAGCGCCTCGGCCAGCCCGTCAACATGTTTGGTTTGGCCCGACCCGCCCTGCGTTGGCAGGCCGGGGGGCTTGTTGAGGGCGATGATGTGGTCATCCTTCCAGATCACCGCATCGCGGATCATCATCGCGTCTGCCTCGGAGATGGTGCTGCGCTTCGTCGGCGTTGGCGCGGCGCCCTCTGGCAGCGGCGGAATGCGCACCTCCTGCCCCTCTTCCAAACGGGTCGCGGCCTTTACCCGGCCACCATCCACCCGGATCTCGCCTTTGCGGCACATCTTCTCGATCCGGCCCTGCGGCACATGCGGAAAGATGCGGCGGAACCAGCGATCAAGCCGCTGCCCGGCATCATCGGCGGAAACGGGGAGGGTCTGGACGCGGCTCATGCGAAGAGGCCACGGCCGATGAGCAGCCCCGCGAAGAGGCAGAGGATGGAAAGAACAACCGAGGCCAGCACGTATATGCCCGCCGTGCCGAGCTGGCCGCGCTCGAAGAGCGTGACGGCATCGAGCGAGAAGGCCGAGAAGGTAGTGAAGCCACCGAGCATGCCCGTCATCACGAAGGGGGCCCAGGCCTGCCCGCCGCGATGGGCGACGACAGCAGCGAAGAGCCCCATGATCAGCGAGCCGATCACGTTGACGGTGAGCGTGCCCCAAGGAAAGCCGGGGCCGAACAGCCGAAGCGTGGCCACCCCGGTGAGGTAGCGCAGAGAGGCCCCGATGGCCCCGCCCAAGGCAACGTTTGCGACTGTAAGTAACATGGGCGCGGTTTTGCGCGGGGGCGGGGGAGAGTCAAGCGGCGAGGGCCGCTCTGACGCGGCGGCGCGGGCGCTGAAACGCCCGCCGAGGAGACTCGGGCGGGGCGCGAAAGATTGTTTCTTCATCCGGTGAAACATACCGAAAATGACACCGAAAGAAGGCGGGAATGAGACGTCGGGCACGGCGCATGTTATACTTTATCTAAAATTTTCAGAGCCTTGCAAGTTTTCGCCGCCAAGCGCAAAAACCCAACTATCCGGATGATCCAGCCCGATTATGGCCACGAACGGGGAGCAAATCTTGGGCATTGAAACACTTCCTGGAGTTACCCAACATGAGTACCAACCTTAAATCCCTGACCAATCTTGACGGCTTTATCGGCGCTTGCCTCGTCGATAGCGACTCCGGCATGATGCTGACGGCTGAAGAAGGAAATGGCGGCCTTGATCTTGAGGTTGCAGCTGCCGCCAATATGGAAGTCGTGCGCGCAAAGAACGCCGCGATGAAGGCGCTGGGCCTTGAAGACGCTATCGAAGATATCCTGATCTCGTTGGGCACCCAGATCCACCTGATCCGCCCGCTGGCCTCCAACCCCGACATCTTTATCTATGTCGCCCTGGACCGCGCCAAGGCAAACCTCGGCATGGCGCGCCTTCAGGTGAAAACGACCGAAGGCACCATCAAGGTGTAATTGAAGCTCCAGCCGGGTCGGTCTCTTGCCAGATACGACCCGGCTGGCATCCTGCCGGTTGGCAGGCTTTCAAACAGGACCATGGGCGAGCTTTCCTGGAGCAATCCCATGGCCCGGTTCGATTTCAGGCTTAAACTCGCAGGTTATTTTTGCGGCAGCTCATCGAAAGCCGGCTTGTAGCCGCTGCTTTCGTAGCGTTCACGCGGAATACCGATGGGGTTCCCTACACCCTTGTCCACAAATGCGACCTCCATACCGCTCGAATGCGTGGTGCGGTAAACTCCGGTTGCGTCACTCATCTTGCTCTTCCCTTCTTACTGTCTTGAGGCTTCTTCCTGGTGCCCTCCACTGTGGCAAAATGATCCGGAAAATGTGTCGTGAATTGGAAGCGCAAAAGGTAATGTCTCGGCATGAAACTGGCCTGACTGTGCACTCCGGCACAGAAATGTCGTGCCCCAAAAGAGGCTCTGAAACAGGCGATTGGTGTTAGCCCTTGTTTCGCTTGGCCCTGAGCCCCGCAAACCACTCCACCCGCTTTTTCAGCTCACGCTCAAAGCCGCGCTCGACGGGCTGATACCAGACCGGGCGCTTCATGGTGTCGGGGAAGTAGTTTTGCCCCGAAAAGCCGTCTTCGGCGTCATGGTCATATTGGTAGCCATCGCCATAGCCTTGCTCGCTCATCAGCTTGGTGGGCGCGTTGAGGATGTGTTTGGGCGGCGGCTCGGAGCCGGTTTTCTTGGCAGCGGCGCGGGCGGCCTTGTAGGCGACGTAGACCGCGTTGGATTTGGGCGCGAGGGCGATGTAGGTGAGCGCCTGTGCCAGCGCCAGTTCGCCCTCGGGGGAGCCGAGCCGCTCATACACTTCCCACGCGTGCAGGCAGTGGGTTTGCGCGGCCGGGTCAGCAAGGCCGATGTCTTCCACCGCCATGCGGGTGATACGGCGGGCCAGAAAGCGCGGATCTTCTCCCCCCTCCAGCATCCGGGCGAACCAGTAGAGCGCGGCGTCAGGGTCTGACCCGCGGACGGATTTGTGCAGGGCGGAGATCAGGTTGTAGTGCCCGTCACCCGACTTGTCGTATTGCGCGGCGCGGCGTTGCAGGCGGGCGGCAAGCGCCTTCGGGTCGAGCTTGGTATCGGCCTTCCAGCCCGCCACCTGCTCCACGAGGTTCAGCAGCGCGCGCCCGTCGCTATCGGCCATGCCAAGCAGGCTTTCGCGGGCCTCGCCGGTAAGCGGCAGCGCGTGGCCCACCTCCTGCTCGGCGCGCAGCAGCAGCTTTTCGAGCGCCTTGCCGTCCAGCCGGTTTAGCACCAGCACCTGCGCGCGGCTCAGGATAGCGGCGTTCAACTCGAAGGACGGGTTCTCGGTGGTTGCCCCGACGAGCACGATGGTGCCGTCTTCCATGTGGGGCAAAAAGCCATCCTGCTGCGCCTTGTTGAAGCGGTGGATCTCGTCGACGAAGAGCAGCGTGCCCTGCCCGTTGCTGCGGCGGTGCTTTGCCGCTTCAAAGACCTTTCGCAGTTCGGGCACGCCGGTGAAGATGGCGCTGATCTGCACGAACGCGAGGTCGGTTTCATGGGCGAGCAAGCGGGCGATGGTGGTTTTGCCCACGCCCGGCGGGCCCCAGAGGATGAGCGACGAGAGGCTGCCCGAGGTGAGCATGGCGCCCAAGGGCGCATCGGGGGCGAGCAGATGCTCCTGCCCGATCACCTCCTCCAACCGCGCAGGGCGCAGCCTGTCGGCCAGCGGGCGCGGGGCGCTGCCTGCGGCGGGCTCTGAGGCGGAGGTGTCGAAGAGATCGGCCATGGGCCAGATGTAGGGCGTTGCGCAGGCAAGGGGAAGCGTTTCGCCCGGGGCAGCGCAGGGCCGCCCCGGGCACGCGGCAAGGGTGTCGCGGGTTAGTGCATGTTGTCGCGCAGGTCGATCGACACAACCTGGTTGTCATGGCCGTCGAAATCCATCACCCGGCCAGCGGCCTTGGCCTTGAGCCCGCAGCGCCCGGCCCAACGCGGCCAGTTTGCGGGGATCAGGCCAAGCACCTCGGATGCCCCCAGCTCACGGGCCGCATTTGTCATCTCCATGATCAGATGCGCGTGCACCCGGCGGCGGATGTTCATCGGCGTGGTGTGGCTGACGAAGACCCGGCTCGATTCCCAGACCGTGTCAGAAACCGGGGCCTCGTAGTCGAGCAGATCGGCGGGGATGGTATCGAGCAACTGCCGTTGCGCATCGCGGATCATGTAGCTGTAGATGCCGCAGCGCGCTGTGGTGGGCGTGAGGCGAATACCGGCGAGAATCTCGGTGCCGTCATGCACAGCAACCCAGCGCGACGCGGGGGTGTCGTACTGGTCGAATTCCATGCCCATCGCCTCGGGCAGATCCCAGTTGTTCTGCACGATAAAGCTCTGTTTTCGGGCGCGAAAAAGGTTGGCAAAGAGTTCGCCGTGGTTGTGAAGGTTGGCGAAAGAGAGGGTGGTGGTTTGCATCGCATTTCTCCTGCTTGCTTGGGTGGGTGGTAAAGCAAGCCCTGCGCCTAGCAGGAGAGGTCGGCACGCTAGAGCAGTCTGTATTCCTTGGCCCGCTGGAGCGCCTCGGCCGTGGTGCGGGCGCGAAGCCTTTCCCGTGCGGAAGTGAGGCGGGCCTTGAGCGCGCTTTCGGAGATGTTGAGTTTGGCAGCTGCAGCAGTGTGACGATCCCCTGCTGCAATCAGGCGCAGAGCATCTATCTGTGCCTGGGTCAAACTTTCCGGAGGCTCTGTCAGGTCGTGCAGCCTGCGAATGATCTTGCCGATCTCGGCCATCTCATCCGCTTCAAATTCGCGGTCTGCTCGCGCTGCTCCTGCAATGGTGCGTGAAGAGATCGGGCCACAAGAAACCTGCACCCCGTACTTCAGGCCAAACTCCGCGGCTTCTTCCAGAATGCCGAATGGGTCCGGCAATTCCAGTTCACTCCACCGCGTTTCCCCTTCTGTGGAAAACCCCCAGGCGATCATCGGGTCACGCATGACGTAAGCCTGCGCGGTGTAATGATCGGTCCATGCCTGATTGTAGGTTTGAAAGGTAACGAGCGGCGAAGCAAAACGGATGTGCAACCCGGCGTGATACCCCGCAGGGGCCAGTTTGCTGAGGGCCGCGAGTTCCCTATCAATCCTCTTTTTGTCAGACATGTCTTTTTAGACAAGTTGCCACAAATCCAGTCAACCTTAAATTGAGCCCCAGTGAACACACCGAGTGGAGTGTTGTTGAATGCAACAAATTAAGCCGGAAACCTTTGCACAGCTCATGAGGCTGCCCGCCCTGCTGCGCGCCGATCTGTTGGAATTTATCGGATCGACGCCTGTGGCAGATGGGCAAATCCTATCCCTCATTGAAAAACTGGCCACCGAAGAATCACCCGGGGTAGGCCACGCAGCCTGACGCACTTTCGAAGCGAGGAAAATCCCGCTTCGCCGCGACCAAGGCGGAACACAGAAAAAGGCCCGCATGAGAACCATGCGGGCCTTTTCTTGTTCGGTGTGGTCGCGCGGCCTTACTCGGCGGCTTCTTCAGCCTCAAGGCGGGCCTTGTCGGCGGCGCCCTTGGCGTCCACGTCGCGGTCGACCAGCTCGATGATGGCCATCGGGGCCATGTCACCGTAGCGGAAGCCAGCCTTCAGCACGCGGGTGTAGCCGCCGGTGCGCTCGGCGTAGCGCGGGCCGAGCACTTCGAAGAGCTTGGCAACGTAGGCGTCCTGCTTGAGGCGTGAGGCGGCCTGACGGCGGGCGTGCAGATCGCCACGTTTGCCGAGGGTGATGAGCTTGTCCATGATCCGCTTCAGCTCTTTGGCTTTCGGCAGAGTGGTTTTGATCTGTTCATGCTCGATGAGCGAGCCGGCCATGTTGGCAAAGAGCGCCTTGCGGTGCTCGTGGGTGCGATTCAGGCGGCGGTATCCGCGGGCGTGACGCATGTTTCTTCTCCTAAAAGGTGCCCTCTACGGGCTGTTTTGCTTTGTCTGGCCGGCGTGCGTAGCGACGGCTCTCCTTGGGGCAGAATGCCCGGGTCGTATGTGGGGCGCGCCGGAGCGCACCCCACGAATTCTCAGAACTGGTCTTCGAACTTCTTGGCCAGATCTTCGATGTTCTCCGGCGGCCACTCTTCGACATCCATGCCGAGGTGCAGGCCCATGCCCGAGAGAACCTCTTTGATCTCGTTCAGCGACTTGCGGCCAAAGTTCGGGGTGCGGAGCATCTCGGCTTCGGTCTTCTGGATCAGGTCGCCGATGTAAACGATGTTGTCGTTCTTCAGGCAGTTCGCAGACCGCACCGAAAGCTCCAGCTCGTCCACCTTCTTCAGCAGAAGCGGGTTGAACTCGAGGCCATCGTCCTCGTCCTGACGGCCAGCGGCTTCGGGCTCGTCGAAGTTGACGAAGATCGAGAGCTGGTCTTGCAGGATGCGGGCGGCGTAGGCCACGGCGTCATCCGGCGTCACCGAACCGTCGGTTTCGAGCTTCAGCGTCAGCTTGTCATAGTCCAGCACCTGGCCCTCACGGGTGGGCTGCACATCGTAAGACACCTTCTTGACCGGCGAGTAGATCGCGTCGATCGGGATCAGGCCGATGGGCGCGTCTTCGGGGCGGTTCTTGTCAGCCGCCACGTAGCCTTTGCCGGTGTTCACGGTCAGCTCGACGTAAAGATCGGCACCGTCATCGAGGTGGCAGATCACGTGTTCCTTGTTCAGAACCTCGATGCCTGCGCTTTCCGAGATGTCGGCGGCGGTCACGACGCCCGGGCCCTTGGCCGAGATCGAAACGCGCTTAGGCCCGTCAACTTCCATACGGATGGCGACGCCCTTGAGGTTGAGCACCACGTCGGTAACGTCCTCGCGGACGCCTGCAATGGAGGAAAACTCATGCAGCACGTTGTCGATCTGAACGCTGGTGATCGCCGCGCCTTGCAGCGACGAGAGCAGCACGCGGCGCAGCGCGTTGCCGAGTGTCAGGCCAAAGCCCCGCTCCAGCGGTTCAGCCACGACGGTTGCCTGACGCGCGGGGTCATTGCCCGGCTTCACGTCAAGCTGCGTGGGTTTGATGAGTTCCTGCCAGTTTTTGTGGATCATGTGTATGTCGCCTCCATACCAGTTCGCAGCCCATGTCCCTGCCTGCGAACGCCCGAGGATAAAATGACATGCCGGGCGGCCTCGGCCCCCCGGCAGAATGTGCTCAATTCAGACCCGGCGACGCTTCGGCGGGCGGCAGCCGTTGTGGGCGATCGGGGTGACATCACGGATCGAGGTGATGTTGAACCCGACAGCCGCCAGCGCACGCAGCGCGCTTTCGCGGCCCGAGCCGGGGCCCTGCACCTCAACCTCAAGCGTTTTCACGCCGTGGTCCTGTGCTTTTTTGCCGGCATCCTCAGCAGCCATCTGGGCGGCGTAGGGGGTCGACTTCCGGGAGCCCTTGAAGCCCATCGTACCGGCGGAGGACCATGCGATTGCATTGCCCTGAACGTCGGAGATGAGGATCTTGGTGTTGTTGAACGAAGAGTTCACATGCGCAACGCCAGCGGCGATGTTCTTGGAAACCTTCTTCTTCGTGCGGCGGGTATCACGTGCCATCTGTGCAGCCCTCCCTTATTTCTTCTTGCCGGCAATGGCCTTTGCGGGGCCTTTGCGGGTGCGAGCGTTGGTGTGGGTCCGCTGACCGCGCACCGGGAGGTTGCGACGATGGCGCAGGCCGCGGTAGCAGCCGAGGTCCATCAGGCGCTTGACGTTCATCTGCACGTCGCGGCGAAGGTCGCCTTCGACGGTGTAGTTGGCGTCGATGTGTTCGCGCACGGCGAGCACTTCGGCGTCAGACAGTTCGTTCACACGGCGGGTCAGGTCGATGCCAACGGCCTCGCAGATTTTGCGGGCGGAATCGTTGCCAATGCCGTGGATGTAGGTGAGCGCGATCGGAACGCGCTTAGCAGTCGGGATGTTAACCCCAGCGATACGGGCCAAAATGGTCTTCCTTCGGTTGCGGTTCCGTGCTGCCAGAACCTTTTTTCACAACAGAGGCCCGAAGGGTTTGCGCCCCCGGGCCGATGGGTGGCTCACCCGAGTCGCGACAGGCGATTCCCGGTTGAGAAGCGCCCAAGTAAGGGGATTTGGGCGGCGCGTCAAGGGCACGTTCAGGATTTGTCAATCCTGACGCTCGGCTCACCTTTCATGAAGGCAGGATGCCGCAAATCCCATGGCAAGGGAAGCCAGTGCCGGGGATTGTGATAAACGCGGCCAGCAAGCGCGCCATGTCTATGCGGCGGACCGCGCCCTATTTGGCCCAAGGGTGCGCCGGGCGCCGGTGGTCAGGGTTTTCCGGGAGCGCGGCCGTGGCACCGCAAATCGGGCAGGCTTGGTCAACTGATTGCAGTATGACGATCAGATCGCCTTGCAGTGCGTCCGGGCTACCTTCGTAGCCCGCGGCTCTGAGGGCGCTCTCGAACCCGTGCCACGCAGAAGCCTGGCGCTCTGCGAGAAGATCATCGCGCAGATCCAGCGCCAGCAGTTTTTCGGGGTGATCAGGGCAGCGGGCAAAGCAACCGGCCTTTTCGGCGGCGCTAAGGGCGAGCTGGCTCCAGTCGTTCAAGCCAGCCCCAGCTTCTCGCGCACGCCCTTTGACACCTCGTCGATCGGCGCGAGGCCATCGGTGCGGGCGTAGAGGCCCTTGGCGTAATAGTAGCCAACAAGCGGCGAGGTCATCTTGTAGTAGGCGAGCAGGCGGGTCTTGAGGCTTTCCTCGTTGTCGTCGGCGCGGGCCTCGCCGCCGGCGGCCACGGCCTCGCGGGCGCGGTTGAGGATGCGCTCCACCAGCGCCTCGTCGTTTACCCGCAGCTCGAGCGCCACGTCGAGCGATCGGCCAAACTCGGCCAGCAATTCGCCAAGCGCATCAGCCTGCTTGAGGGTGCGGGGGAAGCCGTCGAAGATGTAGCTCTTCTCGGGGGCCTCTTCGAGCTTTTCACGGATCAGGCCGATGACGATCTCGTCGGTCACCAGGTCTCCGCGGTCCATCACCTCGGCGACGCGCTTGCCCATTTCGGTGCCCGATGTGCGCGCGGCGCGCAGCATGTCACCGGTGGAAAGCTGCACCATGCCTTCGCTCTCGACGAGGATCTTGGCTTGTGTGCCCTTGCCCGCGCCCGGCGGTCCGAGAAGTATAATGTTCATCTGCGAGCTGCCCCCCTCCGGCCACGACCTCCACGCTTTTTACCGCGTAGCTGCGAACGCTCAATTAGATTTTCGTACTGATGTGCCAGAAGGTGCGACTGGACCTGCTGAATGGTGTCCATGCCAACCGACACGATGATCAGGATCGAGGTGCCACCGAAGTAGGCCGTGATGCCAAGGCCGCCGCGCACCATTTCGGGCAACAGGCAGACCAGAGCAAGATAGGCCGAGCCGAGCACGAGGATGCGGTTGACGACATACTCGAAGTATTCGGCGGTGCGCTTGCCGGGGCGGATGCCGGGCACAAAGCCGTTCTGGCTCTTGAGGTTGTCGGCCACGTCGTCCGTTTTGAACGAAACGTTGTGGGTGTAGAAGTAAGTGAAGAACACGATCATCCCGGCGAAGAACAGCAGGTAGAGCGGCTGGCCGGGGCCGAAGTAGGCGAGGATTGTGCTCATCACCGGGCCGGTCTGGTTGCCGGAGAAGGTGCTGATGGTGGTCGGCAGCAGCAGCAGCGAGCTGGCGAAGATCGCCGGGATCACGCCCGCCGGGTTCACCTTGATCGGCAGGTGCGAGGAGCCACCGTCATAGACCTTCATGCCAACCTGACGGCGCGGGTACTGGATGTGGATCTTGCGCAGGCTGCGCTCCATGAACACCACGAAGGTGAGCACGGCGAAGACCATGAAGATCACGCCAATCACCACCCCGCCCGAGATGGCCCCGGTTTGGCCCTGCACGAAGAACTGTGCCAGCGCGCCGGGCAGCTCGGCAACGATGCCGACGAAGATGATGAGCGAAATGCCGTTGCCGATGCCGCGGGCAGTGATCTGCTCGCCCAGCCACATCAGGAACATGGTGCCGCCCACCAGCGTGACAACGCAGGAGGCGATGAAGAAGAGGCCCGGATCGTTGACGAAGGGCACACCATCGGCAGAGCCGTTCTGCAGCGAAACCGCAAGGCCATAAGCCTGGAAAGTCGCCAGCGCCACGGTGCCGTAGCGCGTGTATTGATTGATCTTCTTGCGGCCCTGCTCGCCCTCTTTCTTCAGCTGCTCCAGCGCCGGCACCATGGCCGTGAGGAGCTGCACGATAATCGAGGCAGAGATGTAGGGCATGATGCCAAGGGCAAAGATGCCCATCCGGCCGATGGCGCCGCCGGTGAACATGTTGAGCACACCGCCCAAGCCTTGGCTCGCCTGCTCCACGAAGGCCCGCAAGGCGGTGCCGTCGATACCGGGCACCGGGATGTAGGTGCCGAGGCGATAGATAATCAGCAGCCCGAGAGTGAAGAAGATACGCTGCCGTAGCTCCGGGGCCTTGCCGATGGCCCCCCAGCTCATGTTGGCGGCCATTTGCTCTGCTGCTGATGCCATGGAGTGTGCTCTTTTCGTTATGCCGATGCGCCGCCGGGCCCTGTCAGGACCGGCGGCGCATGTATGTCATTAGCCATGTAGGGGCCTGCGCCGCCAGCGACAACCGTTTACTCGGAAGCCTGCGCCGCGGCTGCGACCGAAAGCGAGCCGCCAGCCTTCTCGACGGCCTCGATGGCCGACTTGGAGGCACCGGTGACGCTGAGCGCGACTTTCGCAGTCAGCTCACCCTTGGCGAGGATGCGAACGCCATCGAGCTTGCGGCGCACGAGGCCCGAAGCGACCAGCGCGTCTTCGTCGATGGTGCCCTTCGCGTCGAGCTTCTTGGCGTCGATGAATTTCTGGATCAGGCCGAGGTTGACCACGGCGAACTGCTTGCGGTTCGGCTTGTTGAAGCCGCGCTTGGGCAGACGCTGGTAGATCGGCATCTGGCCGCCCTCGTAGCCGTTGATGGCCACACCCGAGCGCGACTTCTGGCCCTTGATACCGCGACCGGCGGTTTTACCCTTGCCGGAGCCGGGGCCACGAGCGATGCGCTTTTTCTTCGGGGAGGAGCCCTCTGCGGGGGCGAGTTCGTTCAGTTTCATGTCGCTTCTCCTGAGCCGGACGCGCCCCCGAAGCGAGATGGGCGGCCACGGCGTTTCGTGTTGTATGAATCGGGCCGTTCGGCCACCGGGGGCGTATAGCGGCGGCGGGCGGGGCGTTCAAGCCTTTCCTCGCTGGGGTTCCGGCCCAAGGCCTCGCCCGCCACCGGAGCGCTTATGGCTTGGCCACGTGCCAAACGCCGCCCACGCCATCGCCGGTCATCTCGCCGGGCGCGCTGTCACCGGCCCAGAGGTAGAGCGGCTGACCCTTGTAAGTGATCTGCTTGCTGCCATCGCGGCGCTCGGTCAGGGCAAACCCCTCGGGCAGCGCGGTTCCGGCCTCGGCCAGCACCGGAGGCCAGCTTCCGGCGCATCCGTCATAGCAGTTGGAGGTGGAGCCGTTGTCCTTGTCGAAAGTGTACAGCGTCATCTGTGCGGCATCGACCAACACGGGCTGGCCGTCGATCTCGGCGCTGCCGACAGGGGCACCACCATGGGCATCGGCAAACGCCGCGCCGGGGAGGAGAAGAAGGGCGAGGAGGGAAAGCTTGGTCACTTTGATAGCTCCGAATGAATGACAAATCGTGGCCTGCACCATGCAGACACCTCCCTTACGCCCCGGGTGCCCGGTTTATTCGCCGCGAGCGGCATTTTCTTTTCTGTTATTTTTTGTGCATGCCCCCGCCATTTCGCCCATATGGCGTGCATTTCCCGAAGCGGCGCGAAAAAAGGCACAACCCGAGGCACTCGCCACTTTTCTTTGCACTGCGCGAGGGCTCTTTCACCGGCGTTCAAACCGAGGAGGGGACGAGATGGTTGGAGCCGATACCGCATGGATCATCGTGGCCACAGCGTTGGTGCTGATGATGACGCTGCCGGGGCTGGCGCTTTTTTACGGCGGGCTTGTAAGGGCGCGCAACGTGCTCAGCGTCTTTATGCAATGCTATGCCATCGCTTGCTTGATGAGCGTTCTCTGGCTCGCCGCCGGATACTCCATTGCCTTTGGCGAGGCGACGAGTTGGTGGGGCGGCTATGAAAAGCTGTTCCTGATGGGCGTCACCGCCGACAGCCTCTCAGGCACCCTGCCCGAAATCCTCTTCTTCGCCTTCCAGATGACCTTCGCCATCATCACACCGGCGCTCATCGTGGGTGCCTACGTGGAGCGGATCGGCTTTGGCTTCGTCCTGCTCTTCTCCGGCCTCTGGATGCTGCTCTGCTACGCGCCGGTGGTGCATTGGATCTGGGGCGGCGGCTTTTTGGCCGATGGCGGGATCTTCGGCGAAACCGGGGTGAAGGATTTTGCCGGTGGCATCGTGGTGCATGAAACCGCCGGGATCGCCGCGCTGATCCTTGCCGCCGTGCTCGGCCGCCGGAAGGATGACAACAAGCCGCCACACAACCCGGGCTATGTGGTTATCGGGGCTTCGCTGCTCTGGGTCGGCTGGTTCGGTTTCAACGGCGGCTCGCAGCTGGCGGCAGATGGCGGCGCGGCCATGGCGCTGACTGTCACCCATATCTCCGCCGCAACGGCCACCCTTACTTGGGCGCTCTGGGAGAAGATCAAATACGGCAAGGCGAGCGTTGTCGGCGCCGTCACCGGCACCATCGCAGGCCTCGCCTCCATCACCCCGGCCTCGGGCTTTGTCGGCCCGATCGAGGCGCTGGTGATCGGCGCTGTGGCCGGCATCCTCTGCCAAGAGGCGGTGGGCCTGATCCGCAACAAGGTGCGCATCGACGACGCGCTCGACGTGATGGCGGTGCATGGCGTGGGCGGCATCTTCGGCACCATCATGATCGCGGCCTTTGGCGCGGGCAGCTGGGCAGCACAGCTTGGCTCGCTCGCCATTGTCGGGGTGTTCACCATCGTCGTCACCTTCGCGCTGATCTACCTCTGCCGCCTCATCACCCCGCTGCGGGTGGACGAGGAAACCGAGTTCAACGGGCTCGACCTCGCAGTGCACGGCGAAAGCGCCTACGACCACGCCTCCTGAGGCGGGCAGAACGGCAACGCCCCGGTGTTTCGGCGCCGGGGCCGACGCCATTCATTGACTTTCAACACATTACCCCTCATATGCCTCTCATGCCGCACCCGCCGCGTGAGCGGGGCAGCGTGGCGATACGATGAACAAAACGGCCCGCACGGCACTTTCTTCAAAAAATTGGTTCCCAGATCACGCGGGGGGTCAGACGCCAAGGCAAGCATGAGGGCAATCCGGCCCGGATGTGGTGCTTTGCGCGCAACCCAACTGTGACGCGCTGCCCGCGATGGGCCGCGCCCGCTATTTGCGGGTGGCCTCTGCCGCTCGCCCGAAAAGGACGATCCTTTGGATTTCGACATGCTGGGCCTTCCGCCCAAGATCATGGCCAATCTGGCCGAAATGAACATCACCAAGCCGACGCCGATCCAGACAAAGGCCATCCCCCACGCCATGAACGGGCGTGACGTGATGGGCCTTGCGCAAACCGGCACCGGCAAAACCGCCGCCTTCGGCCTGCCCATCGTTTCCGCCCTGCTGCGGATCGAGGGCAAGCCCGACCCGAAGGCCGTGCGCGGCCTCATCCTTGCTCCCACCCGCGAACTCGCCAAGCAGATCGTGGAGAACCTGCAGGGCTACGCCAAGGGCACGCAGCTGCGCACCAACCTTGTGGTTGGCGGTGTCTCCATCAACCCGCAGATGCAGAAGCTGGGCCGAGGCACCGACCTGCTGGTCGCCACCCCGGGCCGGTTGATCGACTTGCTGGAGCGCAAGGCCGTGCGGCTCGACAAGGCCCGTTTCCTGGTGCTCGACGAGGCCGACCAGATGCTCGACATGGGCTTCATCCACGCCCTGCGCCAGATCGCGCCGCTGCTGCCGAAAGACCGGCAGACCATGCTATTCTCGGCCACCATGCCGAAATTGATGGAAGAGCTCTCCACCGCTTACCTCACCGACCCGGTGAAGATTGAAACGGCCCCCGCCGGCAAACCGGCCGACAAGATCGACCAGTGCCTGCACTTCGTCGATCAGGGCGACAAGCAGTCTCTCCTGATCGAGCACCTCGCCAAGCACCCCACCGACGCGGCGCTCGTTTTCTCCCGCACCAAGCATGGCGCCGAGCGGATCAAGAAGAACCTTGAGAAGGCTGGCTTTGCCGCAGGCTCGATCCACGGCAACAAGAGTCAGGGCCAACGTGACAGGGCGCTTTCAGGCTTCCGTGAAGGTGAGCTGATGGTGCTGGTGGCCACCGATGTGGCTGCGCGTGGCATCGACATCCCCGAGGTGCGCTATGTTTACAACTACGACATGCCAAACGTGCCCGACAATTACGTCCACCGCATCGGGCGCACCGCCCGCGCGGGCCGTGACGGCACCGCCATCGCCTATGTCTCCGCCGAAGAGATGGGCGAGCTGAAGGACGTGCAGAAGGTGATGGGCAAGAGCATCCCCGTGGCCTCCGGCGAGGCATGGGAACCGGTCAAGCGCCCAAGCCGTGGCGGCGGCGGTGGCCGTGGCAAGCCCGGTGGCGGTGGTGGCAGGCGTCGCGGTGGCGGTGGCGGCGGCGGTGGCCAGAAGGCCGCCCGCCCCGCAGCGGCAGCGCCCAAGCCCGGCGGGCAGAAGCGCCGCAGGCCGCGCCGCTCCAAGGGGGGTGGCGGCAACCGCGCAGCCTCCTGAGAATAGCGAAGGCCCCGGAGATCGCTCCGGGGCCTTTTTACTTTTGGGTTTGGCTGCGAGTCAGGTTTCCATCTCGTCGTACCAATTGCCGAATTTCACCTCGGCGGTATCAGCCACCATCGCGGCAAAGGCCTCCGGATCCTGCGTGCCGCCATCCCTGCCCCGGTAGTGGTAGGGATAGACGTAGCTCGGGGCGAACTCTTTCACTGCACTCGCCGCCGCCTCTGCCGTCATGGTGAAGGGCAGGTTCATGCAGACAAAGGCAAGGTCGATGTCTTCCAGCGCGCGCATCTCGGGGATGTCTTCGGTGTCGCCCGAAATATAGGTGCGGAAGCCGTCGATGGTCAGCACATAGCCGTTGTCGCGCCCCTGCGGGTGAAAGTTCAGCCGCTCCTCGGTGGTGTTGTAGGCCGGGATCGCATCAATCGCGACGCCGTTCCACTCGGTGCTGTCACCATTGGCCAGCACCTCTTCCGGTGCCATATCAGCGAGCTTCTCGGCCACCGCAGGATTGGCGATGAGATGCGCCTCGCCCTTCAGCGCTGCGAGGGTCTCGGCATTGAAGTGGTCGCCGTGCTCATGGGTGACAAGGATCAGGTCGGGCTTGGGGAAGTCGGCATAACCCGCCGCATCGCCCACCGGATCGACGTAGATGGTGCCCGCAGGCGTCTCCATCACAAAGCTGGCGTGATCGACCGGATGGATGGTGATGCTGCCGCCATCGGTTTCGAACATGTCGCCACCGTGGGCCTCGGCGCGGGCGGCATAGGGCAGGATGGTGATGGCCCCGGCGCTTGCTGCGGCGGTGGCCAGAAAGGTGCGTCTGGTCTGTGTCATGGCTGTCCTCTCCTATTGATAGGAAAGGAGATAGGGCGGATTACCCTGCGGCAAATGACAATTCCGTAAGGCGCAGACAATTCTGGCCGCCCCGGCAGAAATCAGCGGCGCGTTTGGCGCAGGTAGTCAGCCCAATGGGGGCAGGGTTCGGCCTTGATGCCGCGCGAGAGCAGCGAGACGAAGGCGAAAAGGCGGGTCATGTGAGTCTCCACAGTGGTCACGTTTCAGGCGGCCAGATACGCCTGATGCCCAAGGAATAACCACAGTTGAAATCGCATTGCCGCGATGCAGAAAACGCAGGGCTGCTCACCTGCCCCGTAGGGTGGGCAATCTGCCCGCCACCCGGCCTAGCGAAACAGCGGCGAATCCGTCTTCACCACGCCCTGATAGCACTCCAGCCCGCGCCGCGCGATTTCGTCCTCCACCGCCCGCCGCTCAGAGGCATTCTCGGTGCGCTCATACCCGCCCTCCAGCTTGCACAGATACTGGTCGGGGTAATTCATCACCGCCTCAGCATCACGGTATTTGCAGGCGGTGACGAGAAGGAGAAGCGGAAGGGCTGCGCGGATCATGGGACTGCTCGTTTTGTTGTTGGGTTTTCACCCACCCTACAGCGGCCCGCAAACGAAAACACCCCGGCTCTTTCGAGCCGGGGTGCCTCAACTCTTTCGGCGGATGATCCGCCGGATCGCTTAGCCGCGCTCTTCGATGATCTCGACGAGGTGCGGGATCTTGGCGACCATGCCGCGGATGCTCGGGGAATCCTCAAGCTCGCGGGTTTTGTGCATCTTGTTCAGCCCGAGGCCGATCAGCGTTTCGCGCTGCTTGGCGGGGCGGCGGATCGGGGAGCCGATCTGCTTGACGACGATGGTTTTGGCCATTCTCAGTCTCCTCAGGCTTCCGCAGCTTCGTCAGCGGCGGGCGCGGCGGCATCTTCAGGCTTCTTGAGGATGTCGGCCACCTTCTTGCCGCGACGCTGCGCGACCATCCGGGGGCTGCTTTCCTTGGTGAGACCGTCCAGCGTGGCGCGGATCATGTTGTAGGGGTTTTGCGAACCGATCGACTTGGCGACCACGTCCTGAATGCCGAGCATCTCGAAGACAGCACGCATCGGACCACCTGCGATGATCCCGGTACCGGTCGGGGCGGTGCGCATCACGACCTTGCCGGCACCGTGGCGACCTTCCTGGTCGTGGTGCAGGGTGCGGCCTTCGCGCAGCGGCACGCGGATCATCTGGCGCTTGGCTTGCTCGGTGGCCTTGCGGATCGCCTCAGGCACCTCTTTGGCCTTACCCTTGCCAAAGCCCACGCGGCCCTTCTGGTCGCCAACGACGACGAGCGCGGCGAAGCCGAAGCGCTTACCGCCTTTAACGGTCTTGGAGACGCGGTTGATCGCCACAAGGCGATCGGCGAATTCGGGGGTCTCGTCGCGGTCGCGGCGGTTGCCACCCCGGCGGTTGTTGTCACGTTCAGCCATTCATGGCGTCCTTTTCTCAGGTGGCGCGCGATGCGCCGGTTGTTTCAATCCAAGTGGCACAACAGCTGCGCCCCGGATCATCGAGGGGGCCGCGCGAGCAGCCCCCTTCAATCGTCAGATCTTCAGACCACCTTCGCGGGCAGCATCGGCGAGCGCCTTCACCCGACCGTGGAACAGAAAGCCGCCCCGGTCGAAATAGGCCTCTTCCACGCCGGCCTTCTTGGCCCGCTCGGCAATCGCGGCGCCCACCTTGGTGGCGGCCTCCACGTTGTTCTTGCCGACCACGCCCAGATCCTTCTCCAGCGAGGAGGCGGAGGCGAGGGTGACGCCCTGCAGGTCGTCGATCAGCTGCACGCTGATGTTCTTGTTGCTGCGGTGGACGGAGAGCCGCACGCGGCCCGCGTTCACCTTGCGAAGCTTGCTCCGAACGCGCATGCGGCGCTTCTGGAACAGTTGGCGTTTGGTGTTTGCCATGTGTCCGGTCCTTACCTCTTGCCTTCCTTGCGGAAGATGTACTCGTCTTTGTATTTGATGCCCTTGCCCTTGTAGGGCTCCGGCTTGCGCCATTCGCGGATGTTGGCCGCGACCTGGCCGACGAGTTGCTGATCTGCGCCTTCGACGATGATCTCGGTCTGCTTGGGGCAGGTGACGGTCACGCCTTCGGGCACGTCGAAGTTCACTTCGTGCGAGTAGCCCAGTGACAGCTTCAGGGTGTTGCCCTGCATCTGTGCCCGGTAACCCACGCCGTTGATCTCCAGCTCCTTCTTGAAGCCGTCGGTGACGCCCTCAACAAGGTTGGCCACCATGGTGCGGCTCATGCCCCACTGCTGGCGGGCCCGCTTGGAGGTGCCGCGCGGGGTGACCGAAACGGCATTCTCTTCAACGGCGAGCGTGACGTCGTCGGTGGCGGTGAAGCTGCGGGCACCCTTGGGGCCCTTCACTTCGATGGTTTGGCCGGAGATGGCAGCGGAGACACCGCTGGGCAGCTCGACCGGTCGTTTACCAATACGAGACATTGCGAAATCTCCTTAGAAGACAGTGCAGAGCACCTCACCGCCAACATTGGCGGAGCGGGCTGCTGCATCGGACATGACGCCGCGCGAAGTGGACACGATCGACACGCCAAGGCCCTGACGGACCTGCGGAATGTCGTTCACGCCCATGTAGACGCGACGGCCGGGCTTCGACACGCGCTTGAGGTCACGGATCACCGGGGTGCCTTCGTAGTACTTCAGGCTGATCTCGATTTCCGGATGTGCGGTGCCTTCCACGGGCTCGTAGCCGCGGATATAGCCTTCGTCGGCCAGCACATCGAGAACCCATGCGCGGAGCTTGGAGGCGGGCGTGCGGACGGTGGACTTGCCACGCATCTGCGCGTTGCGGATACGGGTGAGCATATCGCCGAGAGGATCGTTCATCTCAAATAACCTCCCTTACCAGGACGACTTGACCATGCCGGGGATCTGACCGTTGGAGGCCAGCTCGCGCAGCATGATACGAGACATCTTGAGTTTGCGGTAATACGCCTTCGGACGGCCAGTGAGCTGGCAGCGGTTGTGAAGGCGGGTGGGCGACGAGTTGCGCGGCAGCTTGGCCAGCTTCAGGCGCGCCTTGAAGCGCTCTTCCATCGGCTTGCTCTCGTCATTGGCGATTTCTTTCAGCGCAGCACGCTTGGCGGCATATTGCTCCACCAGCTTCTGACGCTTTTTCTCGCGTTCGATCATTGCTTTCTTTGCCATGGTCGGTGTCCTCAGCTGGTGAAGGGCATGTTGAACTGGGTCAACAGTGCCTTTGCTTCCGCGTCGGTTGCCGCGGTGGTGCAAATGATGATGTCCATGCCCCAGACTTCGTCGACCTTGTCGAACTCGATCTCGGGGAAGACGATGTGCTCCTTCAGGCCCATGGCGTAGTTGCCACGGCCATCGAAGCTCTTGCCCGAGATGCCGCGGAAGTCGCGGATGCGGGGCATGGCGATGGTGATGAGACGGTCGAGGAATTCATACATCCGCTCGCCGCGCAGGGTCACCTTGGCACCCAGCGGCATCTCTTCACGCACCCGGAAGCCGGCGATGGATTTCTTGGCCGTGGTCACCATGGCCTGCTGGCCGGCGATCTTGGTCAGGTCTTCCTGGGCCGACTTGGCCTTCTTGCTGTCGCGCACGGCTTCGGCACCACAGCCGATGTTGAGCACGATCTTGTCCAGACGCGGGATCTGCATGTCGTTCTTGTAGCCGAACTCTTCTTTCAGAGCGGCGCGAACGGTCTCGTCAAAATGCGTCTTGAGACGGGGGGTGTAGTTGGCAGCATCAAGCATCGATCACGTCTCCCGTGGTCTTGGCAACGCGCACCTTCTTGCCGTCTTCAACCTTGAAGCCAACGCGGGTGGGCTTGCCGTTGGCATCCACGTAGGCGAGGTTGGAGAGGTCGATGGGCATCGCCTGCGGCACGCGGCCGCCCTGGGCATTCTGGCTCTGGCGCTGGTGACGAATGGCCATGTTCAGCCCTTCCACCACGGCCTTGCCGGCCTTCGGGTCAACCGAGACGATATCGCCGGTCTTGCCCTTGTCCTTGCCGGTGAGCACGATAACCGTGTCACCCTTCTTCAGTTTCGCAGCCATCTTACAGCACCTCCGGGGCGAGCGAGATGATCTTCATGAAGTTCTTCGAGCGGAGCTCGCGAACGACTGGGCCGAAGATACGGGTCCCGACAGGCTCGTTGTTGTTGTTGAGGATGACGGCGGCGTTGCGATCAAAGCGGATCGCGGTGCCGTCTTCGCGGCGAACTTCCTTGGCGGTGCGAACGACAACGGCTTTACGCACGTCACCCTTCTTCACGCGACCGCGCGGGATGGCTTCCTTGACGGAGACGACAATGATGTCGCCCACCGAAGCGTATTTACGCTTGGAACCACCCAGGACCTTGATGCACTGAACCCGGCGCGCGCCGGAGTTGTCAGCTACATCCAGATTGGTCTGCATCTGGATCATTTAGGTTTCTCCCGACCTATGGGGGCTGTTCTCGTTAGCTCCCCCAGGGTTTCGCTCAAACCGAAAGGTCTGTTGGCCTCAGGCCGTCAGAACCTCCCAGCGTTTCGTCTTCGATTTCGGCGCACATTCCTGAATGCGAACCTGATCGCCCACCTTGAAGCTGTTGGCTTCATCGTGAGCGCGATACTTTTTGGATTTCCGCACAGTCTTGTGCAGCAGCGGGTGCTTGAAGCGGCGCTCGACGAGGACGGTCACGGTCTGTTCGTTCTGGTCGCTGGTCACGACGCCGGTGAGGATACGTTTGGGCATCGTCTTACGCCTCCGCCTTGGCTTTTTCGTTGAGGATCGTCTTCACACGGGCCACGTCACGACGGACGGTGCGCATGCGGGCGGTGTTCTCGATGGAGCCACCGGCCTGCTGGAAACGCAGGTTGAAGGCTTCTTTCTTGAGGTCGACAAGAGCATCGCGGAGCTGATCCGGCGTCTTGTCACGCAGTTCTTGGGCGTTCATCGCCATCTTCCTTTTTCAACAGTCACCGGCGGGCCCCTTGTGGGTGACCCCGTTTCCGATGGAGTTCACATGGTGAAGGCCGCCCTATAGGGGGGAATCGGAAGTGTGGCAAGGGGTTTTTCCCGGTGCGCGCGCCGCAGCAGGGGCACGCGCACCGGATAGGCTCACTCGGCCCCGGAGTCGAGGCCACCGGAAACGAACTTGGTGGTATAGGCCTGCAGCCCGAGTCGTTCCATCAGGCCAAGTTGCAGATCGAGCCAGTTCTGGTGACCCACCTCGTCAATCGCGATCTCTTCGAAGAGCGCCTTGCTGGCCAGATCGCCGGCGTCCCATGCGGCGCGGGCGGCCTCTGTATAAAACGCGATGGCATCGCGCTCGTCCTTCAGATCGGAGCTGAACATGTCCTGCAGGGAGCTTGCAACCTTCGGGGTTTCGGCAAAGCCCATCTCAGGTGCGCCGCCGAGTTCGAAGATCCGGGCAAGGAAACGGTCGGAATGGCCAAGCTCTTCCGCAAATTCCTCGCGCATCTGGGCCGCCAGCAGATCGAGCCCCCAGTCGTCGAGCAGATGGGCGTGCAACTGATACTGGTGCGCAGCCGTCATTTCCATCTGGAGCGCGGTATTCAGGTTCTTCAGTGTAGTGTCGTTCGACATGATCTTACGCCTTCTCGGTCATAGAACTTATATATTCGTACATATGCATGTTTGCCCGGATTATAAGCCCAGAGCGCCGCTTGTCTGAAGAAATCCTGTCCGCGCACGCCAATCCGCTGCAACGCGCGTTCTGGCCTTGGCGGCGCCCATGCGCTACGTCCAAATCATGGCCCAGATCTCATCTCTCTTCGTGACCCGCCTCTACCGCGCCGCCCTGTCGGAGCAAAAGCCCGCCGTCGACCCGCAGGAGCTGGAAGCCAGCTGCTTCACCATCGCCGAGGATGATGAAGCCGGGCAGGAATGGTGCGAGGAAAACGGCTACCCCGGCTACACCTCCTACGCCTCCCTCTCCGACCTCCCCTGGCGCTTCCCGATCTTCAAGGCGCTGGCCAAGAACCTCGACGCCCACGTCGCCGCCTTCACCGAAGACCTCCAGTTCGACCTCGACGGGCGGGCGCTGGTGCTCGAGGACCTCTGGATCAATATCCTGCCCGAAGGCGGCTCCCACGGCTCCCACATCCACCCACACGCGGTAATCTCGGGCACCACCTACGTGTCGATGCCCGAAGGCACCTCGGCCCTGAAGCTGGAAGACCCCCGCTCGGCCCGCATGATGGCCGCCCCCATGCGCCGCAAGCACTGCCGCGAGGAGCTGAAACGCTTCGTCTCGGTCGCCCCGGCTGTAGGCGACGTACTGCTCTGGGAAAGCTGGCTACGCCACGAGGTGCCGATGAACATGGCCGAGGAAGAGCGGGTCTCGGTGAGCTTCAATTATCGGTGGGAGTGAGGGCCAGCCCCCCCGCACGGAAATCGCTCCCGTTGAGGGAGTGAGCCACGAACGTGGCGGAGGTCGCCGGCCTTGATTTTGTACATACAAACGTGCATATTTAACCCATGAAGATCGGCGGGGTTGATTGGGATGCCGGGAATTGGCCGAAGTGCGGAAAGCACGGTGTGTCTCAGGCGGAGATCGAGCATGTGCTCCGCACCATGACCCTCCGCATCCCCGATCCGTTTCCCGGGGAGCCACGCTTTCGCACCGCCGGGCAAACGCCGGAGGGCCGTTACGTGTTCTTGGTCTACATGCACCGGGAGAAAGACGGCGCACTATGGCTGCGCCCGATCAGCGCACGCTATATGCACGCCAAGGAGATACGACGCTATGAAGACGCAAAAGAAGCCATGGCCAAGCCTCCCGAGTGATGAGGCGGCGGAAGCCTTTGTGGAAGAGGCCGACCTGTCGGAGTTCGACTGGGGAGTTGCCGAGCCAGCCGCTTACGAGTTCGAAGACAAATCCGCCCGCGTCACCATGCGGATGCCGGAAAGCCAACTCGCCGCCATCCGCGCCGAGGCCGAGAAGCGCGGGGTGAAGTATCAGCGTTTCATGCGGGAGTTGATGGAGCGCGGGATGCGGACGTTGTGACAATCGGCACGAGGCCGGTGCAATCCTCGGGCCATGGAATGCCAATACGCCCGATCTATACGGACCGCCAATAGGTAGGTCTCAACCGCTGGTCGCGGCGAGCCCCAGAGTCGATGAGCCAGGCATCAAGCCGGCGCCCCCGAGTTGAGATAGCCCACGAGAAGCGAGATGAACGCGCCGACGTGGACGACCATGATCGCCCGGTCTTTCCACATGACCCCCACGGCAAACCACAGCAGGATTCCGAAGAAGAAGGCAAAAACGTTCCACGGCACCACATTTAGCCCCGTCAGGCCGTAGCCGACGAGTTGAATGGCCGTCGCCACCCATTTGACCGTATCGACAGTCTTCATCGCTCACCCTCCCAAAAAACGAAAACCCCCGCCGGATCGCTCCAACGGGGGTTTCAATCTCGTAGGGTGGGCAATCTGCCCACCACCCGATCACCAGTCTTCGCGAACCACGGTGCGGGTCTTGATCGGCAGCTTCATCGCGGCCAGGCGGAGCGCCTCGCGGGCGATCTCCTCGGACACGCCGTCGATCTCGAACATCACGCGGCCGGGCTTCACCTTGGCGGCCCAGAAGTCCACCGAGCCCTTACCTTTACCCATCCGGACTTCGACCGGCTTGGAGGTGACGGGCAGATCGGGGAAGATCCGGATCCAGACGCGGCCCTGACGCTTCATGTGGCGCGTCATGGCACGGCGGGCAGCCTCGATCTGACGGGCGGTGATGCGCTCGGGCTCCACCGCTTTCAGGCCGAAGGTGCCGAAGTTCAGGTCAGACCCGCCCTTCGCCTGGCCCTTGATGCGGCCCTTGTGCATCTTGCGGAATTTAGTGCGTTTTGGTTGCAGCATTATTCCAACTCCTTACCGGTCACGGCGGGGGCGCGGGCCTCCGCCTTCCTGGAGCTCTTGGGCTTTACGATCGCGAGCCGACGGGTCGTGCTCCATGATCTCGCCTTTGAAGATCCAAACCTTGATGCCGATGATGCCGTAGGGCGTGGAGCCTTCGGCGTGTGCATAGTCGATGTCGGCCCGCAGGGTGTGCAGGGGCACGCGGCCCTCGCGATACCACTCGGTCCGGGCGATCTCGGCACCGCCAAGGCGGCCCGCGACGTTGACCCGGATGCCAAGGGCACCCATACGCATGGCGTTCTGCACCGAGCGCTTCATGGCGCGGCGGAACGACACCCGGCGCTCGAGCTGCTGCGCGATGCTTTCAGCCACCAGGGCGGCGTCCAGCTCGGGCTTGCGCACTTCAACGATGTTGAGGTGCAGCTCGCTGTCGGTCATGTTCGCCAGCTTGCGGCGCAGACCTTCAATGTCAGCGCCTTTCTTGCCGATGATCACGCCGGGGCGCGCGGTGTGGACCGTCACCCGGCACTTGCGGTGCGGGCGCTCGATGATCACACGGCTGACGCCGGCCTGCTTGCACTCTTCCTCGATGAACTCGCGGATCGCGATGTCTTCGAGCAGAAGGTTGCCGTAGTCCTTGGTATCGGCATACCAGCGGCTGTCCCAGGTGCGGTTCACCTGAAGCCGCATACCGATCGGATTGACCTTGTTACCCATCAGGCTTGCTCCTCGATCTGGCGGACCTTGATGGTCAGCTCGGCAAACGGCTTGACGATGCGGCCAAAGCGGCCACGGGCACGCGGGCGACCGCGCTTCATCGTCAGGTTCTTGCCGACCCAGGCCTCAGCGACGATCAGCTCGTCGACGTCCAGGTTGTGGTTGTTCTCGGCGTTGGCGATGGCGGACTGAAGGCATTTCTTCACGTCCACGGCGATCCGCTTCTTGGAGAAGGTGAGATCGGCCAGAGCCTTCTCGACCTTCTTGCCACGGATCATCGCAGCGACGAGGTTCAGCTTTTGCGGCGAGGTGCGAAGCATGCGGGCCTTGGCCAGTGCCTCGTTGTCTTCCACGCGGCGGGGATTCTTGTCCTTGCCCATGGTTACTTCCTCTTCGCTTTCTTGTCTGCGGCGTGGCCGTAGTAGGTGCGAGTCGGCGAATATTCACCGAACTTCTGGCCAATCATGTCCTCGGAAACGTTCACCGGGATATGCTTCTTGCCGTTGTAGACGCCAAAGGTGAGCCCCACGAACTGGGGCAGGATGGTGGAGCGGCGCGACCAGATCTTGATGACCTCGTTGCGACCCGACTCGCGGGATTTTTCGGCCTTCTTGAGGACATAGCTGTCAACAAACGGGCCTTTCCAAACAGAACGCGACATGTGTTAGCGACCCTTCTTCCTGGCGTGACGCGAGCGGATGATCAGCTTCTGCGACGCCTTGTTCTTGTCACGGGTGCGGCGACCCTTGGTGTCCTTGCCCCACGGAGTAACCGGGGTCCGGCCACCGGAGGTGCGGCCTTCACCACCACCATGCGGGTGGTCGATCGGGTTCATCGCAACGCCGCGAACAGAGGGGCGCTTGCCCATGTGACGGACGCGGCCAGCCTTGCCGAGGTTCTGGTTGCTGTTGTCGGGGTTGCTCACTGCGCCAACCGTGGCCATGCACTCCTGACGCACCAGACGAAGCTCGCCGGAGCTGAGGCGCACCTGCGCGTAGCCACCGTCACGGCCAACAAACTGGGCATAGGTGCCCGCTGCGCGTGCGATCTGGCCGCCCTTGCCGGGCTTCAGCTCGATGTTGTGAATAATCGTACCGATCGGCATGCCGATGAACTGCATCGCGTTGCCCGGCTTCACGTCGGCCTTGGCCGAAGAGACAACCGTGTCACCAACGGCGAGGCGCTGGGGGGCGAGGATGTAGGCCTGCTCACCATCCTGATAGCGGATCAGGGCGATGAAGGCGGTGCGGTTGGGGTCGTATTCAATGCGCTCAACGGTCGCCGGAACGTCCATTTTCTTACGCTTGAAATCAACGATGCGGTAGAGACGCTTCGCGCCACCACCACGACGACGCGCGGTAATCCGTCCGGTGTTGTTCCGGCCGCCCTTCTTGGTCAGACCCTCGGTGAGGGATTTGACCGGACGTCCTTTCCACAGCTCCGAACGGTCGATCAGCACCAGCCCACGCTGGCCCGGCGTCGTCGGCTTATACGACTTGAGTGCCATGTTAACTGTCTTCCGTTTTCTGTGCGGGCGGCTTGCGCTGCCCTGATGTTTAAGGCCCCCGTAGGTGCCCGGGATGTGCTCCGCACTGGTCGCAACCGACCAAAAGCGAAGCCCCGGACGAATCCGGGGCTCTTGCGGATGCCTCCCTTTAAGGGCGGGGCCTCAGCCGGTCAAGGCCCGCAAGGGCATATTCGCCTGCCATGCGGGGGCTTTGCCAATCATTTTCCGGCAACCCGCCTTATTCTGGCCCGTCTCTGTCGCCTAATCTTCCGGTCGAAGGGAACAACCATAGGCAGAGGGGCCGCTTTTATGACGATCCGGACCATTGAGGACGCGGGTAAACATCAGTTCGTCGTGAGTATCCGCCAATCCGGCTTTTGGCCGCGCACGCAGGCCTTCCGCCTGATGGACGACCTCGAAGCCGCGCTTCCGGTTCTGCATCGCGCATTGGACGCCGCCAACCACTATTACTTTGCCCTTGATCCCACAGACGGGGCCTGGCGCGAAGAGCATAGCGCCTTCGATCCTTGGGCCAGCCCCCACAGCCTCGCCATCTGGAAGCGCCTCGCCCGCACGCGTGATCTGCACGCGCGGCTTGAGGCCTGGCTGCTGGAGGTGGAACGGATGATGGCCTTCTCGCTCTTCGACGGGATGTATGAGAGCGAAACCTGCCATTTCTGCGAGCCGCTCATTTCCACCCTCGCGCTATCCAACCCGCGCTTCGTGCCCCATTACGCGCGTTTCATGCGCCACTGGGAGATGTCGCGCGAGCAACGCCAGCGCGACACCATCGACCAGATCGTGCGCCGCCACGGGGTCACCCCGGAAACCGAAGATCTGCTCTTCATCCGCGTCGTCCAGGCCCCCGGCAAAACCGGCGAGGCTCAGGTGGAAGGTTTGATGGATGTGCTCAATCGCGCCTACGGCGACTTCATGACCTCGCCGCTCTACCACCGGATCTTCGACGCGCTCAACCCGCCGGAATCTGCGGAAGCCCCCCTGCCCTCCGCCGCCTGAGGGTGCGGCAAGGCGGGGGGCCGTGCGCGGGTAACCTCCGCGCTGCGACCACCGATGATTTCATATGCGGTAGAGAGCGACCCGCGAGGTTGAAAACCGCAATGGAGACTCTGGCCGACGCAGGAGCGCAAGCGCACTGCTGACGGCTAGGCATTGATGCGTGATAGCTTGGGCTGCGCCGGTCTCACCCTCGCCGCAGCCCGGCAAGGTCAGTCGCCGAGCAACCGCTTGAGAAGCGACCGGCGTGGCGCTGGTGTGGCCTCGACAGGCGCGGGGTTCGCCTCCTCAGCCGGCGGTCGCTGGCTGGCACTGGGGCCTTGCATCGGCGGGCGCTTTGGCGTGATCGGGGCGGCGGGCGCCTCCTCCGGCTCCGCTGCTGCTGCCGCCTCTGCTGCAGCCCGCGCTGCCGCCTCTTCGGCAAGCAACTCTTCAATCGTCTGGTTGGTCACCGCCGTGGCTACCTTGCTTGGCTTGCCCTTGATCGGCTCCCTGCGCAAATATTCCATGGTTCAAACCTCCAGCACAGACAAAATTCTCTACGTAACAGGCCTCAACCTGCCACCAGAATTGGGCGACCTTACGTAAACTTTGTGAAAATACAGGCCGGGCGCCGCGCAACAAAAAAAGGCCCCGCGCGTGGCAGGGCCTTTTCAAATTCATACGGCGGGGGCTAACCCACCAGCCGGATCAGAGCCCGGTGGACACGTCGATCGTGTTGCCCTCTTCGAGGGTCACATAGGCCTTCTTGACGTCCTTGCGCTTGCCGGGCTGGCCGCGGAAGCGCTTGGTCTTGCCCTTGGTGATGGTCGTGTTCACGGCCTTCACCTTCACACCGAAGAGGCTTTCGACGGCCTCCTTGATCTGCGGCTTGTTGGCGTCAATGGCGACCTCGAAAACCACGCCGTTCGCCTCGGAGGCCATGGTGGCCTTCTCGGTGATGACGGGCTTCACGATCACGTCGTAATGTTCTGCCTTGGCACTCATTTCAGTCGAGCCTCCAGAGCTTCGACACCCGCCTTCGTCAGAACGAGGGTATCACGCTTCAAGATGTCATAGACGTTGGCACCCATGGAGGGCAGCACGTCCAGACCGTCGATGTTGGCGGAGGCGCGGAGGAAGTTCTCGTTCACCTCGGCTCCGTCGATCACCAGCGCCTTCTTCCAGCCCAGCTCTTTGAACTGCTTGGCCAGCTGGCCGGTCTTGGCTTCGGCCATGTTGGCGTCTTCCAGGATAACCAGCTTGCCCTCTTGCGCCTTGGCGCTCAGGGCGTGCTTCAGGCCGAGGGCGCGGATCTTCTTGGGAAGATCGTGGCCGTGGCTGCGCGGGGTCGGACCCTTGTAGATACCACCCTTGCGGAAGATCGGCGCGTTGCGGTCACCGTGGCGTGCGCCGCCGGTGCCCTTCTGGCGGTAGATCTTCTTGGTGGAGTAGCTCGTTTCCGAACGGGTCTTCACCTTGTGCGTGCCGGCCTGCGCCTTGTTGCGCTGCCAACGGACGACGCGGTGCAGGATGTCGGCGCGGGGCTCGAGGCCAAAGACCTCTTCGCCCAGATCGACCGACCCGGCTTTGCCGCCGTCGAGTTTGATCACGTCGAGTTTCATTCGTCGCCATCCTTCTTCTCTTCGGCCGCGGGGGCGTCGCCCTCTTCGGCCTTGTCGGCGTCAATCGAAGCCTCTGCCTCTTGCAGCGCGGCGGCTTCAGCGGCGGCGGCCTCTTCGGCTAGGCGCTTCTCTTCGGCCTCGGCTTCGGCAGCAGCGGCGGCAGCGGCTTCTTCAGCGGCCTTCGCGGCTTCCTCGGCGGCAGACTTCAGAGCAGCAGGCAGAATGGCGTTCTCAGGGAACGGTTTCTTCACCGCATCCTTGATCGTCACCCAGCCACCCTTGGAGCCCGGCACCGCGCCCTTGACCATGATAAGGCCACGGTCGCTGTCGGTGCGGACAACCTGCAGGTTCTGCGTGGTCACGCGGGCAGCACCCATGTGACCGGCCATCTTCTTGCCTTTGAACACGCGGCCCGGATCCTGACACTGGCCGGTGGAGCCGTGCGAACGGTGAGAGATCGACACACCGTGGGTGGCGCGCAGGCCCCCGAAGTTGTGCCGCTTCATCGCACCGGCAAAGCCTTTACCGATCGAGGTGCCGGAGACGTCCACGAACTGACCCTCAAAGTAGTGGTCGGCGGTGATTTCCTCGCCCACTTCGATCAGGTTCTCGGGGTCCACACGGAACTCGGCGAGCTTGCGCTTGGGCGCAACCTTGGCCGCCGTGAACACACCGCGCATCGGCGCGGAGGTCCGCTTGGCCTTGGCCGAGCCAGCGCCGAGCTGAACGGCAGAGTAGCCGTCGGTCTCGGCGGTGCGCTTGGCCACCACCTGCAATGCGTCAAGCTGCAGTACCGTCACCGGAATCTGCTTGCCGTCTTCCATGAAAAGCCGGGTCATGCCGACCTTCTTTGCGATCACTCCAGAGCGCAACATACCAATGCCCTCCCTTAGACCGAGATCTGAACGTCCACGCCCGCAGCGAGGTCGAGCTTCATGAGCGCGTCCACGGTCTGGGGGGTGGGGTCAATGATGTCGAGCAGGCGCTTGTGGGTACGGATCTCCCACTGGTCACGGCTCTTCTTGTCGATGTGCGGGCCGCGCAGAACGGTGAACTTCTCGATCTTGTTCGGCAGCGGGATGGGCCCGCGCACCTGCGCGCCGGTCCGCTTGGCGGTCGCAACGATTTCCTGAGTGCTGGCGTCCAGCACGCGGTAATCGAACGCCTTCAGGCGGATCCGGATATTTTGGCTTTGAATGGCCATTTTTGCGTTCCTTTACGATTGAGAGGAGGGGCGATTGAGGCCGCCCCTCTTCGAACCGGTTTCAATGTTGCCGGCGGTTGTACCCGCCGGCGCTCTTTCTCGACTGAGTGGCTCTCATCGGTTTTCACCGAAAACCGACTGCCGCCACCAGGCGCGTTTGCGTGCAAGCGCGCCTTACTCGATGATCTTGGAGACCACGCCGGCGCCGACGGTGCGGCCGCCTTCGCGGATGGCGAAGCGCAGGCCGTCTTCCATGGCGATCGGGGCGATCAGCTCAACCGTGAACGACACGTTGTCGCCCGGCATCACCATCTCGGTGCCCTCTTTCAGGGTCACCGTCCCGGTCACGTCCGTCGTGCGGAAGTAGAACTGCGGGCGGTAGTTGGCGAAGAACGGGGTGTGACGGCCGCCCTCTTCCTTGGTCAGGATGTAGGCCTCGGCTTCGAACTTCGTGTGCGGCGTCACCGAACCCGGCTTGCAGAGCACCTGGCCCCGCTCAACGGCTTCACGGTCGATACCGCGCAGCAGCGCACCGATGTTGTCGCCAGCTTCACCACGATCCAGCAGCTTGCGGAACATTTCCACGCCCGTGCAGGTCGTCTTCTGGGTGTCCTTGATGCCGACGATCTCGATTTCGTCGCCCACGTTGATCACGCCGCGCTCGACACGACCGGTCACAACCGTACCGCGACCGGAGATCGAGAACACGTCCTCGACCGGCATCAGGAACGGCTGGTCCACGGCGCGCTCGGGCGTCGGGATGTACTCGTCAACGGCAGCCATCAGCTCCTTGATCTTCTCTTCACCGATCTCGGGCTTGTTGCCCTCCATCGCCGCCAGAGCCGAACCCGCGATGATCGGGATATCGTCGCCGGGGAAGTCGTAGGACGACAGAAGCTCACGCACTTCCATCTCGACGAGCTCCAGAAGCTCCTCGTCGTCCACCTGGTCGACCTTGTTCATGAACACGACCATGGCCGGGATGCCAACCTGACGGCCGAGCAGGATGTGCTCGCGGGTCTGGGGCATCGGGCCGTCAGCGGCGTTCACCACCAGGATCGCGCCGTCCATCTGGGCGGCACCGGTGATCATGTTCTTCACGTAGTCGGCGTGGCCGGGGCAGTCGACGTGGGCGTAGTGACGCGCGTCGGTCTCGTACTCCACGTGCGCCGTCGAGATGGTGATCCCGCGGGCCTTCTCTTCCGGCGCGCCGTCGATCTGGTCGTAGGCGCGGAAGTCACCGAAATACTTGGTGATCGCAGCCGTCAGCGTCGTCTTGCCGTGGTCAACGTGACCAATCGTGCCGATGTTCACGTGCGGCTTGTTACGTTCAAACTTTTCCTTAGCCATGATGGCCTCCTTGTCTCTGGGGGCGGTCGCTTACGCGAATTTCGCCTGGATTTCTTCGCTGATGTTCTGCGGCACCGGCTCGTAGTGGTCGAACAACATGGTGAAGTTCGCCCGGCCCGAGGACATGGAGCGCAGGTTGTTGATGTAGCCGAACATGTTGGCCAGCGGCACGAAGGCGTCGATGGCGATCGCGTTGCCACGGTTTTCCTGACCCTGCACCTGACCGCGACGGGAGGTGAGGTCACCGATGATGTTGCCGGTGTATTCTTCCGGCGTGATCACTTCGACCTTCATGATCGGTTCAAGCAGCTTGGCGCCGGCTTTCTTCATGCCTTCGCGCATGCCCATGCGGGCGGCGATTTCGAAGGCCAGAACGCTGGAGTCAACGTCGTGGAACTTACCGTCGATCAGCGCAACCTTGAAGTCGATCACCGGGAAGCCTGCCAGCGGACCGGAGTCCATGACCGACTTGATGCCCTTTTCGACGCCGGGGATGTATTCCTTCGGCACCGCACCGCCAACGATTTTGGACTCGAAGGAGTAACCTTCGCCCGGCTCGGTTGGCGAGATGACCATTTTGACTTCGGCGAACTGACCCGAACCACCCGACTGTTTCTTGTGGGTGTAGGTGTGCTCGACCTCGTGACCGATGGTCTCGCGGTAGGCCACCTGGGGGGCACCGATGTTGGCCTCAACCTTGAATTCGCGCTTGAGGCGGTCAACGAGGATGTCGAGGTGAAGTTCGCCCATGCCCTTCATGATGGTCTGACCGCTCTCGAGGTCAGTTTCCACGCGGAAGGACGGGTCTTCAGCGGCCAGACGGGCAAGACCCTGAGACATCTTCTCTTGGTCGGCCTTCGTCTTGGGCTCAACGGCGATCTCGATGACCGGATCGGGGAAGGTCATGGTTTCCAGAACCACCGGTGCGTTGGCGGCACAGAGCGTGTCACCCGTGGTGGTGTCTTTCAGACCGGCCAGCGCGATGATGTCGCCGGCAAATGCCTCTTCGATCTCTTCGCGGTTGTTCGAGTGCATCATCATCATCCGACCGATGCGCTCTTTCTTGCCCTTGGTCGAGTTCAGGATGCTGTCACCCTTGTTCATCTTGCCCGAGTAGATCCGGGTAAAGGTGAGCGAGCCGACGAAGGGGTCGTTCATGATTTTGAACGCGAGGCCGGCGAAGGGCATGTCGTCATCCGCGCGGCGCGCGATGTCGCGGGTTTCGGTCTCATCGTCCGGCGCAAAACCCATGTAGTCGACCACGTCGAGCGGGCTCGGCAGGTAGTCGATCACGGCGTTGAGCAGGGGCTGAACACCCTTGTTCTTGAAGGCGGAGCCGCCCAAAACCGGCACGAAGTGCAGCGCGAGGGTGCCCTTGCGCAGCAGGGCGCGCAGGGTTGCGATGTCGGGCTCGTTGCCTTCGAGGTATTCCATCATGGCGTCGTCGTCTTCTTCGACGGCGGCCTCGATCATCTTGCCGCGCCACTCGTCGGCCATGTCCTTGAGGCTGTCGCGGATCGGGGCCTTGATCCAGGATGCACCCAGATCTTCGCCCTGCCAGAGCCACTCTTCCATGGTCACGAGGTCGACCAGACCTTCGAGCTCGTTCTCGGCCCCGATCGGAATGCCAACCGGCACGGCGCGGGCACCGGTGCGGTCTTCGATCATGCGCACGCAGTTGAAGAAGTCAGCGCCGATCTTGTCCATCTTGTTGACGAACACCATCCGCGGAACCTTGTAGCGGTCAGCCTGACGCCACACGGTTTCGGTCTGGGGCTCCACGCCGGCGTTGGCGTCGAGCACACAAACGGCACCGTCGAGCACGGCCAGCGAACGCTCGACTTCGATGGTGAAGTCAACGTGGCCGGGGGTGTCGATGATGTTCAGGCGGTGCTTTTCGGAGTCGGGCTCGGTGCCATTCTCGGTGCGCTCCCAGAAGGTGGTGGTCGCAGCCGAGGTGATGGTGATCCCGCGTTCCTGCTCCTGCTCCATCCAGTCCATCGTGGCTGCACCATCGTGCACCTCACCGATGTTGTGGCTTTTGCCGGTGTAGAACAGGATCCGCTCGGAGCAAGTGGTCTTGCCGGCGTCGATGTGCGCCATGATGCCGAAGTTGCGGTATCGGTCGAGGGGGTAGTCGCGGGCCATTGGAGTGTGTCCTCAGGTGTGAGTCTTGGGTTACCAGCGGTAGTGGCTGAATGCCTTGTTGGCATCGGCCATCTTGTGGGTGTCTTCACGCTTCTTCACGGCGGTGCCACGAGATTGAACAGCGTCGATCAGCTCACCGGCCAGACGCTCTTCCATGGTGTTCTCGTTGCGGGCGCGCGAAGCGGTGATGAGCCAGCGGATCGCGAGAGCTTCGCGGCGCTCGGGGCGCACTTCGACGGGCACCTGATAGGTGGCACCACCAACCCGGCGGGAACGAACCTCAACCGACGGCTTGATGTTGTCGAGGGCCTCTTCGAACACCTCGATGGGCGCGCGCTTCAGCTTGGTCTCAACCCGGTCCAGCGCGTTGTAGACGATGCGCTCGGCGACGGATTTCTTGCCGTCAACCATCAGGTTGTTCATGAATTTCGTCAGAACCTTATCGCCGTATTTGGCGTCGGGCAGGACTTCGCGCTTCTCGGCAGCGTGACGACGGGACATTGCAAATTCCTCTTACTTCGGACGCTTGGCGCCGTACTTCGAACGGCGCTGCTTGCGGTCTTTGACGCCCTGGGTGTCGAGCACCCCGCGCAGGATGTGATAGCGAACGCCGGGAAGGTCTTTCACACGGCCGCCACGGATCAGAACCACGGAGTGCTCCTGAAGGTTGTGGCTTTCACCGGGGATGTAGCTGATGACCTCGAAACCATTGGTCAGGCGCACCTTGGCAACCTTCCGCATGGCCGAGTTCGGCTTCTTCGGCGTGGTGGTGTAGACGCGGGTGCAGACACCACGCTTCTGCGGGCACCCTTCAAGGTGCATCGACTTGGATCGTTTGACTTTGGGCTGCCGCGGCTTGCGGATCAGCTGTTGGATCGTCGGCATTCCGGTTTTCCCCGTCTCGCTCGTTCGTTCATCTAAGGCGCGGGCTGTGCACCGCCCGGCGCCGGTTCAGGTCTTGCGCGAGTGGCGGAATGCCAAACGCAAATACCGCTCCCGTTTCCAAACTCGGAAACGACGCGGTGGAATCTCAGAGGATCGAGGCACTTCCTGCCTGGATCGTGGCCACTTCGATTTTGATACGCAGACACAACTGGGGCAGGCCCCGGGTGTCCCGTGTGCGCGGCGTATAGGGGGAGTCGCGGTGCCTGTCAACACCTGCCCGCCTTGCATGAGCGGCTCTGGGGATATACGCGGCGCCATACCCGCACCCTTGCCACACCGCTGCCCGCCCCCTAGCCTGCCGCCGGGGCAGCGCTCATAAGATCAAGGACCAGTAACATCGTACAGATTCTCGGACTCTGCCGGTTCTCCTACCCCTGTTACGGGGGGTTCCGGCGCGAGCATGAAACCATCCAGCACCGGATAGACTTTCTCTACGGCGAAGAACGGCTGGAAGAGCGGTTTCGCTACTTCGAAACCTTCACCCTGCCCGGCCTTCGGCTGCAAACCGACGAGGACTTCAAATTCGTCGTTCTCGCGGGCAACCAGCTGCCCAAGGCCTATGACGAGCGCCTCAAGGATATGCTCGCCACGCTGCCGCAGGCCCGGCTGGTGCAATACGAGCCGCTCAACCACCGCGCGGCCTGTCTCAAGGCGATGCAGGAGCATATCGACCCGAAAGGCGGCGTTTGCGGGCAGTTCCGGCTCGATGACGATGACGGGGTGAGCTACCGCTTTGTCGAACGCTTCCGCGAGGCCTTCGACGACGGCCACGAGGTGATGAAGCGCGAGCACAAGTTCGCCGTGGATTTCAACCAGGGTTACACCGTCTGCATCGACAAAGAGGGCATCCGTGCCTGCGCCCAGCAGCGGCAATACTGGACCCCCGCGCTCGGCGTCTACATTCGCCCGCATATCGACAAGACGGTTGTCCACTTCCGGCACGATACGATCTGGCGGCAGATGACCACGCTCACCTACACCGGCGAAGACATGTTCGTGCGCGGGCTGAACTCCACCAACGGCACCCCCTTCAAGAAGAAGGACTTCGAAGAGATGGTGCCCATCGAGGGCGCGGTGGCCCGGGCGCTGTCGAAGAACTTCGGGATCACCGAAGAGGCGCTCGCGAAATTTCACGCCGCCGAATCGCAAGCCTCCGCTCGCGCAGGTAGGTAAAGAGCCCGGCGGCGATGACGATGGCCGAGCCTGCGAGCGTGAGCGGGCCGGGGAAGTCGCCAAAGGCCAGCAGGCCCAGCACCAGCGCCCAGAGCAGGCCAGTGTAGCGGAAAGGCGCAACGAAGCCCATGTCGCCCACCCGCACGGCCGTGACCGAGAAGAGGTAAGCAAACAGGATCGAAATCACCGATCCGCCAAGCGCCAGCGCATTGCTGGCAGAGACCGGCGCCCAAGGCTCGAACAGCGCCGCAATTCCCGCCGCCGCGCCCACGGAAAAGCCGGTGACGGTGGCGACGGTTAGGGAGGGCAGCGCACCGCTCATCTTGCGGGTCAGCACGTCACGCGCCACCACGGCAACCACCGCCGCCAAGGCCCAGATCGAATAGCTGGTAAAGCCCTCGCCGCCCGGCTGCACGATCAGCAGCACCCCGACGAAACCCACCAGAATCGCCGACATCCGCCAAATTCCTATGGCCTCGCCAAAGAACAGCGCGCCCGCCAGCGTCACCATAAGCGGCGCGGCCTGCAGGATCGCCGTCGCGTTGGCCAGCGGCATGTTGTAGAGCGCGGTGAGGAAGAACAGCGCGGCGAAAATTTCGCTCAGGCTGCGCAGCACCAGCAGCCACCCGTCGCCACGGCTGAGCCGAAACCGCAACGCCCCCCGCCACCACGCGAGCAACGCCAAAAGCGGCGTCACCGCAAGCCCGCGCAAAAACACCGTCTGCATCAGCGGCAAGTCATCAGACAGCGATTTGACGAAGGTGTCGTTGATGGTGAAAGCCGCCATCGAAGCGGTCATCAACACCGCGCCACGCAGGTTTTCGGAAAGCTCGGCCATGGCGCAAGCGGTAGGCCGATTATGTGACTGGCGCAAGTATTGTCGCCCGCCTGCAAGCCCCCTACTTCAGCTGGCTGTCCTTGGAGCCGCGCCGGTTGATGCCGCCCCGCGCCTTGAACTGCCCGTCGCGCTCCTGCTGGCAGTCGATGCAGAGCTTTACCCCCGGAATGGCCGCGCGGCGCTTTTCGGGAATCGGCTCTTCGCATTCGGCGCAATGGGTCAGGCTTTCGCCCTGCGGCCCGCTCCGGGCGCGCATGCGCTGCAACTCATCGCTGATCGAGGCTTCGATCTGCTCGCTCACCGCCCCGTCTTTGGCCCATCCACCAGCCACGTCTAAACCTCCGATTTGCTAACCTTCTATGCACAACTTGTCGCAACGTAAACTTTTTGCCACTTTTCACGGCGGCGTCGCCGGATTTCTCTGGATTTCCCGACGTAAAGCAGCAAGCCTGACGAAGATAACGAGTGACTTGGTTCATTTTCAACTAAGGGACAAAGCACTTGAGCGAAGCATATTACAATCTCGATGGATCAACACGTAAGCGGCCATGGTGGCAAGTCTACCGGATGCCGCTTCAGTGGAAGGCGATCTTTTTCATCGCGGCACTTGCCGGCGTGGTTCTCTACCTGATGGAGCCGGGCAGCCGGGACGTGGCGGTGCATGAGAAGCAGGCCATCACGGCGCTGACGGTGTCGCTGCTTGTTTCGGTGCTGCTTTCGGCGCTGGCTGGCATGTTGCATCGCGGGCGGCAGTTTCGGGCCGGGGCGCTGATGCTGGTGGCCACGCTGCTGATGAACGCGGCGCTCTTTGCCGCCTATTCCAGCACCTTCCACCTCTTCGGCTTCTGATCTCCGCTTCTGATACCAAATAGCAAAAAGGGCCCCGCATTTCTGCGGGGCCCTTTTGTTTTGGTTGCGAAAACCGGCGCTTACCGGCTCTCGGGCGTTTCCACCAGCGTGTCGAACTCGTCGCCACCCACGATGTCGTCGTCCATCGGGGCTGCCAGCGCCGCCGCGGCTTCCGCCTCGGCCTGACGCGCGTCGATCACCTTCTGGTCGCGCTCGGTGGCGATGCGGCGCACCTTCTGGGTCGCACCACCGGTGCCCGCCGGGATCAGGCGGCCCACGATGATGTTTTCCTTCAGGCCCACGAGCTTGTCGCGCTTGCCCTGCACCGAAGCCTCGGTGAGCACGCGGGTCGTTTCCTGGAACGAGGCCGCCGAAACGAAGCTGCGGGTCTGCAGCGACGCCTTGGTGATCCCGAGCAGGATCGGCTCGCCCTGAGCTTGGCGCCCACCCTTCGACACGGCCTTCTCGTTGGCAGCGTCAAACTCGGCCTTGTCCACATGCTCGCCCTTCAGCAGCGTGGTGTCGCCGCTGTCGAGGATCTCCCACTTCTGGAGCATCTGCCGAACGATAACCTCGATGTGCTTGTCGTTAATCTTCACGCCCTGAAGGCGATAAACGTCCTGCACCTCGTCGATCATGTATTCGGCCAGCGCTTCGACACCCATGATGGACAGGATGTCATGCGGCGCCGGGTTGCCGTCCATGATGTAGTCACCCTTCTGCACGAAGTCGCCTTCCTGCACCGGGATGTGCTTGCCCTTGGGCACCATGTATTCAATCGGCTCTTGGCTCTCGTCGCCCGGCACAATGGAGATCCGGCGCTTGTTCTTGTAGTCGCGCCCGAACTTCACGTAGCCGTCGGCCTCGGCGATGATCGCGTGGTCCTTGGGACGGCGGGCTTCGAAGAGTTCGGCCACACGCGGCAGACCACCGGTGATGTCCTTCGTCTTCGCGCCTTCCCGCGGGATACGTGCAACCACGTCACCCTGTTTGACCTCGTCACCATCTTCAACCGACAGAACCGCATCAACCGACATCGGGTAGGTCACCGGGTTACCCGCATCGTTGCGCACGGGCTCGCCGTCTTCACCCACCACAAGGATCTCGGGCTTGAGCTCGTTGCCCTTGGGTGCGGTGCGCCAGTCGATCACGATCTTCTGGGTCATGCCGGTGGCGTCGTCGGTCTCGTCTTTCACGGCAATGCCGGTCGTGAGGTCAACAAACTTCGCGGTACCGGACTTCTCGGCAATGATCGGCAGGGTGTAGGGATCCCACTCATAGAGCTTGTCGCCGCGGGCAACCTTCTGGCCGTCGGTCACAAAGACCTTGGAACCATAAGTCACCTTGTGGCTGGCGCGCTCGGTGCCGTTGGCGTCGATGATCGCAAGGACCATGTTGCGGCCCATCACGATCTGCTCGCCTGCCTCGTTCTTGAGGAGGGTCGCATTGCGCAGCTCCACGGTGCCCTCTTGCGAGGCCTCCTGGAACGATTGCTGACCACCCTGAGCAACGCCGCCGATGTGGAAGGTCCGCATCGTCAGCTGGGTGCCGGGCTCACCGATCGACTGCGCGGCGATGATGCCGACAGCCTCGCCGGTGTTGACCATGGTGCCGCGGGCAAGGTCGCGCCCGTAGCACATGGCGCACACGCCCTCTTCGGCCTCACAGGTCAGCGGCGAGCGCATCCGCACGGTGGCGACATTGGCCTGCTCGACCATATCGGCCTTGCGCTCGTCGATCAGCTCGTTGCGGGCCACGATCACTTCGTCTGTGCCGGGGTCCACGATGTCCTCAGCCGCAACCCGGCCCAGGATGCGTTCAGCCAGGCTGCTCACCACTTCACCGTCATTGACGGCGGCAGCTGCGGTGATCGCCCGCTCGGTGCCGCAGTCGTGCTGACGGATGATGCAGTCCTGCGCCACGTCCACCAGACGGCGGGTCAGGTAGCCCGAGTTCGCCGTTTTCAGAGCGGTATCCGACAGACCCTTCCGGGCGCCGTGGGTGGAGTTGAAGTACTCCAACACGGTCAGACCTTCCTTAAAGTTCGAGATGATCGGCGTCTCGATGATCTCGCCCGAAGGCTTGGCCATCAGGCCGCGCATCCCGCCCAGCTGCTTCATCTGCGTAACCGAGCCACGGGCACCGGAGTGGGCCATCATGTACACACTGTTGGGCTCCGCCTCAGCGCCATTCTCATCGCGCTTGTTGGCCGAGATCGTGTCCATCATGGCGTCCGTGACGCGGTCGTTACACTTGGACCATGCATCGACAACCTTGTTGTACTTTTCGCCCTGAGTGATCAGGCCGTCCATGTACTGCTGCTCGAAGTCCTTCACCTGCTCGCGGGTGTCGTCCACGATGGTCCACTTGTTGTCGGGGATCACCATGTCGTCCTTGCCGAACGAGATACCGGCGCGGAAGGCCTCCTTGAAGCCCATGCTCATGATCTGGTCACAGAAGATAACCGACTCTTTCTGCCCGCAATAGCGGTAGACGGTGTCGATGACCTGCTGCACCTCTTTCTTCCGAAGGAGGCGGTTGACCAGCTCAAACGGAGCCTTGGCGTTGAGCGGCAGCAGCGCGCCGAGGCGCACGCGGCCCGGCGTGGTTTCAAACCGCTGCCAAACCTCCTGGCCTTCATGGTCGATCTGCTTCACACGGGCCTGGATCTTGGAGTGCATGTGCACCTCGCCAGCGTTCAGCGCGTGCTCCACCTCTTCGACCGAACCGAAGACCATGCCTTCGCCCTTCATGCCTTCGCGCTCCATCGTGATGTAATAGAGGCCAAGGATCATATCCTGCGAGGGCACGATGATCGGTGCGCCGTTGGCAGGGGAGAGGACGTTGTTGGTCGACATCATCAGGACGCGGGCTTCAAGCTGGGCTTCCAGCGAGAGCGGCACGTGCACGGCCATCTGGTCACCGTCGAAGTCGGCGTTGAAGGCCGAGCAGACGAGCGGGTGCAGCTGAATGGCCTTGCCTTCGATCAGCTGGGGTTCAAACGCCTGAATGCCAAGACGGTGGAGCGTGGGCGCACGGTTCAGCAGAACCGGGTGCTCGCGGATCACCTCGTCGAGGATATCCCACACCTCGGGGCGCTCTTTTTCCACCAGCTTCTTCGCCTGCTTCACAGTGCTGGAAAGGCCCTTGGCCTCCAGCCGCGAGTAGATGAAGGGCTTGAAGAGTTCGAGCGCCATCTTCTTGGGCAGGCCACACTGGTGCAGCTTCAGCTCGGGGCCGGTCACAATCACCGAACGACCCGAGAAGTCGACGCGCTTACCCAGAAGGTTCTGGCGGAAGCGGCCCTGTTTGCCCTTGAGCATGTCAGAGAGAGACTTCAGCGGACGCTTGTTCGCACCGGTGATGGTGCGGCCACGGCGGCCGTTGTCGAAGAGCGCGTCAACCGACTCCTGCAGCATCCGCTTTTCGTTGCGGATGATGATGTCGGGCGCGCGCAGCTCGATCAGGCGCTTCAGACGGTTGTTCCGGTTGATGACCCGGCGATACAGATCGTTCAGGTCGGAGGTCGCAAAGCGGCCACCGTCCAGCGGCACCAGCGGGCGCAGCTCGGGCGGGATCACCGGGATCACGGTCAGCACCATCCACTCGGGGCGGTTGCCGGATTCGAGGAAGCTCTCAACGATCTTCAGACGCTTGATGATCTTCTTGGGCTTCAGCTCGCCGGTGGCCTCTTTCAGGTCGGCGCGCAGCTGCTCGGCTTCGCCCTCAAGGTCGATCTGGCTGAGCATCTCGCGGATCGCCTCGGCACCGATGTTCGCCGAGAAGGCGTCCATCCCGTAGGCGTCCTGCGCATCCATGTACTCCTCTTCGGTCATCAGCTGACCGTAGGTGAGGTCCGTCAGGCCCGGCTCGATCACCACGTAGTTTTCGAAGTAGAGAATACGCTCGAGGTCACGCAGGGTCATGTCCAGCATGAGGCCGATCCGGCTGGGGAGCGACTTCAGAAACCAGATGTGCGCAACCGGCGCGGCCAGCTCGATGTGGCCCATGCGCTCACGGCGGACCTTTTGCAGCGTGACTTCCACGCCGCATTTCTCGCAGACAACGCCGCGATACTTCATCCGCTTATACTTGCCGCAAAGGCACTCGTAGTCCTTGATCGGGCCAAAGATACGGGCGCAGAACAGGCCGTCGCGCTCGGGCTTGAAGGTCCGGTAGTTGATCGTCTCGGGTTTCTTGATCTCACCGAAAGACCAAGAGAGGATCCGCTCCGGCGAAGCGAGCGAGACCTTGATCTCGTCAAACACCTTCGGCGGGGTGAGCGGGTTGAACGGGTTGTTCGTCAGTTCCTGGTTCATCTTGAATTCCTCAAAGTTGTGCAGATGGGAGAGGCGGACGCGCCTTGAGAGCGCGCCCGTCGCGGGCCGAGGCCCTTATTCCTCGCCCTCCGCATCCAGGAGTTCCATGTTCAGGCCGAGGCCGCGGACTTCCTTGACGAGCACGTTGAAGCTCTCGGGAATGCCCGCCTCGAAGTTGTCCTCGCCCTTGACGATCGACTCATACACCTTGGTCCGGCCAGCCACGTCGTCCGACTTCACGGTCAGCATCTCCTGCAGGGTGTAGGCGGCGCCATAGGCTTCCAGAGCCCAGACTTCCATTTCCCCGAAACGCTGGCCACCGAACTGGGCCTTACCACCGAGCGGCTGCTGGGTGACGAGGCTGTAGGGGCCGGTCGAACGTGCGTGGATCTTGTCGTCCACAAGGTGGTGCAGCTTCAGCAGATACTTGATGCCCACGGTCACCGGGCGGGCAAACTGCTCGCCGGTGCGGCCATCAAACAGGATCGACTGGCCGCTTTCGCTAAAGCCCGCGCGGGTGAGCGCATCGTTCACGTCAGCTTCCTTGGCCCCGTCAAAGACCGGCGTGGCAATCGGCACACCGCGGGTCACATTGCCAGCGGTCTCAAGGATCATACCCTCGTCGAGCGACTGGATGTGCTCCTCATAGGCCTCTTCGCCATAGGCAATTTTCATGGCGTCGCGCACCGGGGTCAGGTCGCCGGAGCGGCGGTATTCGCCAAGCGCCTCGTCCACCTGAATGCCAAGCCCGCGAGAGGCCCAGCCCATGTGCGTTTCGAGAATCTGACCAACGTTCATCCGCGACGGCACGCCGAGCGGGTTGAGCACGAAGTCGACGGGGGTGCCGTCACCGAGGAAGGGCATGTCTTCCACGGGCACAACGCGGGAGATAACACCCTTGTTGCCGTGACGGCCGGCCATCTTGTCGCCGGGCTGAAGCTTGCGCTTCACCGCGATGAAGACTTTGACCATCTTCATCACGCCCGGGGGCAGATCGTCGCCGCGGCGCACCTTCTCCACCTTGTCCTCGAAACGGGCATCGAGCACGCGCTTTTGCGCCTCGTATTGCGCGTTCAGGGCCTCGATGGCCTGCGCCTCATGCTCTTCGCCCACGGCAAGCTGCCACCACTGGCCGCGCGACAGGCTGTCGAGCAGCTCTTCGGTGACCTCGGACTTGGGCTTCACGCCTTTCGGCCCCTTGATCGCCATCTTGCCCAGGATCATGTCCTTCAGACGGGCATAGATGTTGCGGTCGAGGATCGCGAGCTCGTCGTCCCGGTCACGTGCAAGGCGTTCCACCTCTTCACGCTCAATCTGAAGCGCCCGCTCGTCCTTCTCAACGCCGTGGCGGTTGAAGACGCGCACTTCCACGACCGTGCCGAAATCGCCCGGGGGCAGACGCAGCGAGGTGTCGCGCACGTCAGAGGCCTTTTCGCCGAAGATCGCGCGAAGCAGCTTCTCTTCCGGGGTCATCGGGCTTTCGCCCTTCGGGGTGATCTTGCCGACGAGAATGTCACCGGGGCCAACTTCGGCACCGATATACACGATCCCGGCTTCGTCGAGGTTGCGCAGGGCTTCCTCGCCGACGTTCGGGATGTCGCGGGTGATCTCTTCCGGGCCAAGCTTGGTGTCGCGCGCGGCCACTTCGAATTCTTCGATGTGGACCGAGGTAAACACGTCATCCTTGGCGATGCGCTCGGAGATGAGGATGGAGTCCTCGTAGTTGTAGCCGTTCCACGGCATGAAGGCGACGACGACGTTCTTGCCGAGGGCCAGTTCGCCCATGTCGGTCGAGGGACCGTCGGCGATGACTTCGCCCTTCACCACCGTGTCACCCACCTTCACCAGCGGACGCTGGTTGATGCAGGTGTTCTGGTTGGAGCGCTGGAACTTGCGCAGGCGGTAGATGTCCACGCCCGGATCGCCCGGCTCAAGGTCTTCGGTGGCGCGCACAACGATCCGCTGGGCATCGACCTGGTCGATGATCCCGCTGCGGAACGCCTGAATGGCGGCGCCGGAGTCGATGGCCACCTTGCGCTCGATCCCGGTGCCCACAAGCGGAGCCTCGGCCTGCAGCAGCGGCACCGCCTGCTTCTGCATGTTCGAGCCCATGAGGGCGCGGTTGGCGTCGTCGTTTTCGAGGAAGGGGATGAGCGAGGCGGCAACCGAAACCAGCTGTTTCGGCGACACGTCGATCAGGTCCACGTTCTCGTTGGGCGCCAGCGTGTATTCGCCCGACTGGCGGGTGTTGACCATGTCGTTGGTAAACTTGCCGTCCTCGTCGAGCGAGGCGTTGGCCTGAGCCACCGTGTGGCGCATCTCTTCGGTGGCCGACATGTAATGCACTTCATCGGTCACCTTGCCGTTTTCGACGCGGCGATAGGGCGTTTCGATGAAGCCATACTTGTTGACCCGCGCAAAGCTGGCGAGGTTGTTGATCAGGCCGATGTTCGGGCCTTCCGGCGTTTCAATCGGGCACATCCGGCCGTAGTGGGTGGGGTGCACGTCGCGCACCTCGAAGCCGGCACGCTCACGGGTCAGGCCGCCCGGGCCAAGCGCCGAAAGGCGACGCTTGTGGGAGACTTCCGAAAGCGGGTTGGTCTGGTCCATGAACTGCGACAGCTGGCTGGAGCCGAAGAACTCGCGCACCGCAGCAGCGGCAGGCTTGGCGTTGATCAAATCCTGCGGCATCACCGTGTCGATCTCGACAGAGCTCATGCGCTCCTTGATCGCCCGCTCCATGCGGAGCAGACCCACGCGATACTGGTTTTCCATCAGCTCGCCAACCGAGCGGACGCGGCGGTTGCCGAGGTGGTCGATGTCATCCACCTCGCCCTTGCCGTCACGCAGCTCGACAAGGGCCTTGATGCAGGCCACGATGTCTTCCTTGCGCAGCGTGCGCTGGGTGTCTTCGGCATCGAGATCGAGGCGCATGTTCATCTTCACGCGGCCCACGGCGCTGAGGTCGTAGCGCTCGCTGTCAAAGAACAGGCTGTCAAACAGGGTGCTGGCGGCTTCCACGGTGGGCGGCTCGCCGGGGCGCATGACGCGGTAGATGTCCATGAGCGCGGTGTCGCGGTTCATGTTCTTGTCGTTCGCCATGGTGTTGCGGATGTAGGCACCCACGTTCACGCCGTCGATGTCGAGCACCGGAATATCGGTGATGCCCGCGTCCACCAGCTCTTTCAGGGAACCGCCGGTCACTTCACCGTCCTTGTCGGTTTCCCAAGTCAGCTCATCGCCGGCCTCGACGTAGATCGCGCCGGTTTCTTCGTTGATGATGTCCTTGGCGACAAACTTGCCAACAATGTGCTCGAAGGGGATCAGCAGATCGGTGATCTCACCCTCGTCGATGATCTTCTTCACCGCGCGGGGCGTCACCTTCTTGCCAGCTTCGGCAATCACTTCGCCGGTCTTGGCGTCAACAAGGTCATAGGCCGGGCGGGTGCCGCGCACGCGCTCAGGGAAGAACTTGGTGACCCAGCCCTTGTTCTTCTTCAGCTTGTAGCTGACCGTGTCGTAGTAGGCGTCCATGATCGCCTCCTGATCCAGCCCGAGGGCATAGAGCAGGGTGGTCACGGGCAGTTTGCGGCGACGGTCGATACGCGCAAAGACGATGTCCTTGGCGTCAAACTCGAAGTCCAGCCAGGAGCCGCGATAGGGGATGATCCGGCAGGCGAAGAGCAGCTTGCCGCTGGCGTGGGTCTTGCCTTTGTCGTGGTCAAAGAACACGCCGGGCGAACGGTGCATCTGGGAGACGATCACACGCTCGGTGCCGTTCACCACGAAGGTGCCGTTGGGCGTCATCAGGGGCATGTCGCCCATGAACACGTCTTGTTCCTTGATGTCCTTCACCGACTTGGCGCCAGTGTCTTCGTCCACATCAAACACGATGAGGCGCAGCGTCACCTTCAGCGGGGCGCTGTAGGTCATGTCGCGCTGCTGGCACTCTTCGGTGTCGTACTTGGGCTTTTCCAGCTCGTACTTGACGAATTCAAGCACGGCGGTTTCGTTGAAATCCTTGATCGGGAAAACACCCTGAAACACGCCCATGATGCCATCACCATCCGTGGGCTCGGGCTGGTCGCCGGATTTCAGAAACAGGTCGTAGGAGCTTTTCTGAACCTCGATAAGGTTCGGCATCTCCAGAACTTCGCGGATTTTGCCGTAGTAACGGCGGAAACGTTTGTGGCCGAGGAGGGTCGTCGCCATCTGGTCTAGTACCTTTCGTCTGTCGCCGCGCGAGCTTCCGTCGGGGCACCGGAAGCGTGCGGCTCACGAATGAAGGGCGTCCGGGATCAATACCAGCCCACCGTCCCACCGGCAGGCACCCGATCCAATCGAACGCGCCTTGGAAAGAACCTCTCGCAGAGGCGCTTGCCGAGACGCATTCGGCTGGACCCGGATTTTGCCCGGATCCAGCCAATTCTCTATCGGGCCACCCGCGCGGGGCGGCGGCCGATTACTTGAGCTCCACCTCGGCGCCAGCTGCTTCCAGCTTGCCCTTGATGTCTTCGGCTTCGGCTTTGTCGACGCCTTCTTTGACGGCTTTGCCGCCAGCTTCGACCAGCTCTTTGGCCTCTTTCAGGCCCAGGCCGGTGATGGCGCGGACTTCCTTGATCACGTTGATCTTCTGGGCACCAGCGGCCTTCAGGATCACGTCGAACTCGGACTTTTCTTCGGCAGCACCGCCAGCGTCGCCGCCAGCAGGACCAGCCATCATCACTGCGCCGCCAGCTGCGGGCTCGATGCCGTACTCGTCTTTCAGGATGGTTTTCAGTTCTTGGGCTTCGAGAAGGGTCAGACCCACGATCTCTTCAGCAAGTTTTTTCAGATCAGCCATTTTTTGCTTTCCGTCTGTCTAGATGTGTTCCAACGCGAGGTAATCAACCCCTACGCGGCTCTCATTCGTTGCCTTACGCGGCCTTCTCTTCGATGGTCGAAAGGATGGACGCGATATTCGAGGCAGGTGCGCCAATGGCGCCGGCGATGTTGGAAGCAGGCGCACCGATGCAGCCCACGATGGAAGCAATAAGCTCCTCGCGAGACGGCATGGCGGCGACGGCTTTCACACCAGCGACGTCCAGAGCGTTCTCACCCATGGCACCACCGAGGATTTCGAGCTTGTCGTTATCCTTCGAGTAGGCCTGAACAACCTTGGCCGCAGCCACAGGATCTTCAGAGTAAGCAAGAACGGTCATACCCGTCAGAAGATCGGCGATGCTGGCGCAAGGCTTCCCTTCCAGGGCGATCTTGGCGAGCCTGTTCTTGGCGACACGTACGGACCCACCAGCTTCGCGCATCTGCGCGCGCAGGTCCTGCATCTCGGCAACCGTGAGACCCTCGTAGTGGGAGACCACAACGACGCCAGAGCTTTCGAAAATCTGGCCGAGTTCCTCGACCACTTTCTCTTTCTGGGCTCTATCCACAGTTTCACTCCAATTTGGGCAGGATCATTCCCGCCCGGCTCTTTTTTGCTGGCCGGGGCCAACACTCAGGTCCGTGCTACGGGGCTGAAACCAAGTTCGCCCGAGAGAAACCCCGCGGGAAAACATGTTCTGACCCGTCTCAGGCAGGAAATTAAGGGGTTCGGACGAACTCCACCCACCGTCTTGGACGAAACGCAAAACAGCGCACGACGAATCGCACGCTGGCTTGCAGGGGGCGGTTTAGTAGTTGCGCCCGCGAAGGGCAAGGCCAGAAGCCTCACGAGGCCGCGATTTTTGCTGTGAACGGGGGTGGCCCCACCCGCCAAACCGGCAGAACATCATCCGGCCCAGCGCTCCCTTGCCGCCGTTGGCACATGCCCTCGGTTCATCCGGCCCGGGCCAGCGGCCCCTGCCCTCACTTCGGGTCGATGTTCGTCAGCATCTGGCGCATGACCCGCAGGAAAACATCCAAGTCATCCGGGTCGATCCCGCCCACCAGCTCGTTTTCGCATCCAAGGGCCACGTCAAGGATCTGCGCATGCACCTTCAGGCCCAGATCAGACAGCCACCACACCCGCTTTCGCGGATCGCTTGAGGGCTGCTCATACCGCAGATGCTCCATCTCAAGCAGCGTCTTGAGCGACCGGCTCACCGCCGCCTTGTCCATGCGGATCACGTCGCAAATCCGGCTGGCCGTGATCCCCGGCTCGATGTTGAGCATCGACAAAACCCGCCAGTCCGTCAGCCCAAGCCCAAAGTCGCGCCGGTAGATCGCAGAGGTCTTGCGGCCCCATGCGCTGCTCACCGCGTTGAGCAAGAACGGCGCATAGTGGTCAATATCCAAAATCTCCGTCCCGTCGCGTTGACGGGTCGGATCATGGAGGCGTTGCTCCGGAACCTTGAGCTTGTCGGCGCGTGTCATGCAGCTGGCCCTTTCAATCGCTCACGGATAGCCAGAATCCCGGGCCTTGTCACGGGGGCGACCGGCGGCGGACGGGCGGGCGCGCGGGCTTGCAAACACCCCGCGCCACCCGCGCCCGTCCCTGCCCGTCAAAACTGCTCTTCAGGGATATGCACCACCAACCCGTCCATCTCCTCGGTCAGCTTGACCTGACACGAAAGCCGCGAGGTGTCCTTCATCTCGGCCATGGCGCAATCCAGCATATCTTCCTCACTCTCCGAGCGCGGCTCGGCCTTTTCGGCCCAGGCCTCGTCGAGGTAAACATGGCAGGTCGCGCAAGCCATCGAGCCGCCGCATTCGGCAACGATCCCGGGCACATTTGCGCCCACGGCAAGCTGCATCACGGAGTCGCCCGCCTTGCCCTCCACCACGGTTTCGCTGCCGTCGTGCTGCACGTAAGTTACCTTCACCATTCCTGTCTCCGTCAGTTCGCAATGAGTTTCAGCGGCAGCCGGTCGAGCGCGCGGATCGCGTTGTTGGGCCGCCACACGGCCTCGCCCGCCGGTTCGATCCGGGCCACCTTTTCGGCCATCACCGAAAGCAGCGCTTCCAGCTCGCCCCGCGCAATGTTCTGCCCGACGCAGCCGTGAATCCCGGCACCAAAGGCCATATGGCCCACCGGGCGCCGGTCGATCCGAAAGGCCTCTGGGTCGCCCCACTTTTCCGGGTCCATATTGGCCGCGCCCAGCACACAAAGCACCTTGGCCCCCTCGGGCACCGGATGGCCGGCAATCTGGGTATCCAGATTGGCGGTGCGCAGGAAGGTATGCACCGGCGAGGTGATCCGCAGCACCTCCTCAAACGCCGGGCGTGCGAGCGACGGGTCGGCCCTGAGCGCTTCCCATTGGTCCGGGTTCTGCGAGAAGCACCAGAGCGCGTTGCCAATACCGGTCACGGTGGTGTCGACCCCGGCCGACAGGAACGAGCGCACCAGCATCCCCGCCTCCTCCGGCGTGATCTCTCCGGCATCCGCCGCGCCATACACCAGCGCGCCCAGCCCGTCCTCCGTCAGCCGGTCGCGCGCGCAGGCGGCGTTGATCCAAGCCGCCACCTCCGGCGCGCGGGCCATGGCGGCGCGGCGCAGCGCATTGTCCGGCCCCACCGCGTTGAAAACGATCGCCCCGTAATCCACCAGATGGCGCGGGTTCACATCGCGCATCCCCACGGCACGCGGGAACACGGCGGTGGGGAAGGCCTCGGCAAGGTCCGCCACCCCTTCGATCTCGCTGCGCTCCAACATCGCATCGACGATGCGTTCCGCCTGCGCGCTGAAATCGTCCATCAGCCCGCGCACCACCTTGGGCGAAAGCGCCTTGGACATCACCCGCCGGGTCTTGGTGTGATCGGGCGGGTCCACCTCAAGGATGATCGAGGGCGGGCGCCACGGCTTTTCGAGCTTGAAGTCGTTCAGCCCGATCCCGCGCGACGAAACAAAGTTTTCATGGTCCGAAAAGGTGGCCTTGGTCTCCTCGTAGCGGCCCACCGCCAGCACCTGATAGCGCGGGATATAGGCCACCGGCCCGGCCTCGCGCAGCGCCTCGTACCACGGGAACGGATCGGCCAGCACTTCCTCGGCATAGGGGTCGATATCCAGCACCGGAATCGCAGCATTCGGGGTGAGCGGCTTATGACCTTCAATCAGTGTCATGCGCTGTCCTTTCAGTGGCTCATCGCAACGCCGATATGGCGTTCGAGGAGGTCAGAGTTCTTGAGGCTCTCGGCGGGGCCGTCATGCACGATGCCGCCGCCCGCCATCAGCAGGGCGCGGGAGGCAAAGCCCAGCGCCGCCTCCGCGTGCTGCTCCACCAGCACCACGGTGCGGCGGCCATCTGCGGCGATATCCTCGAACACCTGCATGAGCTGTTCGCAAATCACCGGGGCAAGGCCCTCCAGCGGCTCATCCAAGAGCAGGATCTCGGGGCCGGTCATCAGCGTGCGGGCAATCGCCAGCATCTGCTGCTCACCGCCCGAAAGCTGTGCCCCGCCGTTGCGCCGCCGTTCCTTGAGCCGCGGAAACAGCGTATAGGCCTCGTCCAGCGTCGCCTCCCCGCTTTGCGCGGCCAGCAGGTTTTCCTCCACCGAGAGCGATTTGAAGATATCCCGCGTCTGCGGCACCAGCCCCACGCCCAACGCGTTGCGGCGGTAGGGCGCGAGCGCGGTTACGTCCTGCCCGTTCACCGCCACCCTGCCGCCATGCATCCGGGTGAGGCCCATGATGGTGGCCAGCAGCGTGGTTTTGCCCGCCCCGTTGCGCCCGATCACCGCCAGCCGCTCGCCGCGCGGCAGGGCAAGGCTGATGCTGTTGAGCACATGGGTCGGCCCGTAGCCGGCGGTCACATCGCTGAGGGTCAGCGCATCAGTCATGGCCGTGGCCTCCCAGATAAAGCTCGCGGACCTGCGCGTTGGCGGCGATCTCTTGCGGCGTGCCTTCGGTCAGGATGCGCCCCTGCACCAGCACCACGATCTGCCGCGCCACCCGAAACACGAGGTCCATGTCATGCTCGATGATCAGCACCGCCAGATCAGCAGGCAGCGCCTCGATGGCCTGCACGATCAGGTGGCTCTCCGAAGAGGGCACCCCCGCCGCAGGCTCGTCGAGGATCAGCACCCGGGGCTTGAGAGCCAGCGTCAGCGCCAGCTCCACCAGCCGTTGCTGCCCATAGGCCAAGTCACCCACGCGCCGGTCGGCCAAGGCCTCCAGCGCAAACTGGTCGATCAGCCCCGCCACCTCGGCCTCGGTGTCGCCATCCCCATCCGCCCGGCGAAACAGCCGATAGCCCCGGCCCTGCCGCTCAAGGATGGGCAGCCGCAGGTTTTCGCGCACGGTCAGATCGCGGAACAAGGTGGTGATCTGAAAGGTCTTGGCGATCCCGCGCTTCACCCGCTGGGCCTCGTTCAGCTTGCCGATATCCACCCCGTCAAACCGGATCGTGCCCGAGGATGGCGGCAGGATGCCGGTCACGAGGTTGGAAAACGTGCTCTTGCCCGCCCCGTTGGGCCCGATCAGCGCCTTGCGGTCGCCCGGCTTGAGATCAAAGTCGATGTTTTCCGAAACCGTCAGCCCGCCAAAGCGTTTCGACAGCCCGCGCACCTCAAGACCCTGCATTTCGACCTCCCAGACGCTTCAGCGCCGTTGGCACGGCAATAATTCCGCGCGGCAGGAAGAAGACGACCGCCAGCACCAGTGCGCCGATGACAAAGAGCCAGTTGAACGGGTCGTTCGCCGCCGCCCAGTGATGCACCCACATGAAAATGAGCGTGCCCAGCACCGCGCCATAGAGCCGCCCGGTGCCACCGAGGATCAGCATGATCAGCGCCTCGGCGGAGAGGGTGAAGGAAAAGGACTCGAGGCTCACAAGCTGCGTCACCTGCGCCGAGAGCGCGCCCGCAATCCCCGCAATCGCCCCGCCGATGGTATAGGCCGCAACCCGCCGCCAATACACCGAGGTGCCAATCGCCGCCATCCGCTCGGGGCTTTCGTGGATGCCGCGCAGCGACAGGCCAAAGGGCGCGCGGGTGAGCAACGTCAGGAAGGTGAACACCGCAGCGAGCACTGCCAGCGCATACCAAAAGCCGGTCTGCCCCACGAAGTCGAACTCGAACAGCCCCAGCACCGGCTCCATCCGAATGCCGCGCAGCCCATCGGCCCCGCCGGTCACGTCACGGGCCTTGTTGGCGATCTCATGGCAAATCGAGGCAACGGCGATGGTCAGCATGATCAGCGTCAGCCCATGCGTGCGCAGCACCACAAGGCCCGAGATAAAGGCCAGCGCCGCACCCGCAGCCCCGGCCACCACCAGCCCGGCCAACGGATCGGCCCAGGCGTGGATGGCAAACAGCCCGGCGGCATAGGCCCCGGCGCCGTAAAACGCCGCCTGCCCGAGGGTGGCGATGCCTGCGAAGCCAAGGACCAGATCGAGCGAGAGCACCAGCACCGCCATGATGAGGATGCGGGTGAGGAAGGCGAGGTTGTAGGGCAGCGCGAAGTAGAGCGCGACGGCGAGCGCCAGCAGCGCCAGAGGGGGGAGCCAGCTTTTCATGCCACCCTCCCCATCAGCCCGTTCGGGCGCAGCGCAAGCAGCAGGATCACCAGCGCGAAAAAGGCAATGGTGGCAAAGTCCGGCACCAGATAGCGCGCCGCAGTTTCCAGCAGACCAAGCCCGATAGCCGCGGCAAAGCTTCCGGCAATCGAGCCCATGCCGCCCACCGCAACCACGATCAGGAAAAGCACCATATAGCGCAGCGGGTAATAGGCGTCGATCGGCAGGATCTCGGCCCCCAGCACACCGCCCAGCGCCGCAAGCCCCGCGCCAAGGCCAAAGGCCAGCATGAAGATCAGATCGGTGTTGATGCCATGGGCCGAAGCCGTGCCCCGATTGTCGACCGCCGCCCGCAGACGCATGCCAAAGCGCGTGCGCTCCAGCAGCGCCCACAGCCCCAGCACAACCGCAGCCCCGGCAACGATCACCACCAGCCGATGCACCGGCAAGGTGCGAAAGCCGAGGTCCACACTGGCCTTCAGGCTCTCCGGCAGGGGGATCGACAGCAGGCTGGACCCCTGCCAGAGATTGACGCTCGCGATCATCAAAAAGGTCAGCCCGATGGTCGCCAGCACCTGTTGCAGATCGGTAAAGCCGTAGATCCGGCGGTAGATCACCCGCTCAAGCGGCAGCGAAAGCGCCACCGTGGCGGCCACCCCCAGCAGGGCGGCGGGCCAGAACGGCAAGCCAAGGTCGGCCGCAAACCAATGGGCAAAGGTGCCGCCCAGCAGCGCAAAGCCGCCATGGGCAAGGTTGACCACCCGCATCAGCCCCATGGTGACCGACAGGCCAACCGAGATCATGAAGAGGATCATCCCGTAGGCCACGCCGTCTACGAGTATGTTGAGAAGCAGGGTCATGTCATCTTTCCGCAGGATCGCCCCCGGGCCCGCACACGCAGGCCCGGGGAGAAGATCACTTGTCCCAGCCGAGGTCGCCCACGGTGGCAATCACGCCGGTCTCCCGGTTCACCAGCTTGCCGGTTGCCTCGTCCCGCGCGACTTCGCGGATGTAGACGTTCTGCACCAGCGTCCGGGCGTCCGGGTCCATCTTCACCGGGCCGCGCGGGCTCTCCCATTCAAGGGTCTTCGCGGCCTCCACAGCGGCGGGGCCATCGGTGCCAGCGGCGGCCACCATCTGGTAGATCAAATGCGTGCCGTCATAGGCCCCAACCGAGGCCCAGTTTGCGATGGCATCGGGGAACAGCTCGTTGAGCTTGGCCTGAAAGGCGCGGTTGGCCTCCGAGTCATGCGCACCGGAGTAGTGATAGGCCGTGGTCAGCCCGATGGCCGCATCACCCAGCCCCTGCAGGTTTACCTCTTCGGTCTCCGCCGTCCCGAGAAACTTGATGCCCGCATCGGCAAGGCCGTTCTCGTTGTACGTCTTGGTGTAGGTAAAGGTTGGCGGGCCGCCGGGCAGGAAGGCAAACACCGCATCCGGTGCCTCGTCCCGCACGCGCTGGATGAAGGGGGTGAAATCGGTGGTGGAAAGCGGCATGCGGATCGCATCCACAACCTCGCCTCCCTTGGCCTCGAAGGCCGCCTTGAAGGCGTTCTCGGCGTCGATCCCGGGGCCATAATCCGTCACGGTCGTCGCCGCCGTGCGCATCCCTTGGTCATAGGCCCATTCCGCCAGCGGCGCAGACACCTGCCAAAGCGTGTAGCTGGTGCGCAGGTAGAACGCGCTCTCGCGGTTGATCGAGGAGGTCGCGGCGTTGAAGATCACCGTCGGCGTCTCGCTCTGCTCGATCAGCGGCGCAACGGCCAGCGCGTTGGGGGTAAAGGTGAACCCGGCGAGATAATCCACCTGATCACGGATCAGCAGCTCTTGCGCAAGGCTGCGCGACTGATCCGGGTTCGGCCCGCCAACATCCTTATAGATAAACTCGATCTCATGCTCGCCAGCGCTGGTGCCATGCTGGGCGACATAGGTTTCAACCGCTTCCTGATACTGCTTGCCGTAAATGGCGAAGGGCCCGGAGAAGGGGGCGATCACCCCTACCTTGATGGTGTCCGCAGAGGCGGCAACAGGCAAAGCGGTAGCGATCACGGCCGCGAGGGCCGCGTGAGTGGCGCGTTTCATGGATGTCCTCCCTAGAGTCCCGCATCCCTCCCTGGACACGGAGTTGATGATTCAACTCACGTTAATCTACGGGGTTCACTTGATATGTCAACTGGAATGTTCCCAAGGCCCACCGCGCCGCTCCGAGGCGAGTCTTTAGGGCGGTAGTTTTTGCTTTATTGGCAAGGCGGCGATGCCACGCCGCCCGCCGCCGCCAACAGAAACCAGCCCGCAGATATTCGCAGTTCCACGGCCCCGCGCCGCGCACAAAGGCAGCCCTGCCCAACTCGCCCACCGCCGCCCCCTCCGGCTCGGCGCTCGCCAAATCCCAATCCGCCAGCCCTGCGCTACAGCAGAAAACCCGCACTTTACCAAAGGTCATGGTGCAGGCTTGCAGAATTCAAGGAGACCCGCACCATGCCCATTTCACGCTACACACCCATTATCGCACTCGCCGCCCTGTCCGCCTGCCTCAGCCTGCCGACCGTGCCACACACCCCCGGTGCCGTGGTGCAGCAGGCGCTCTCGGGTGCCAGTATCGTCGGTGCCCTGTCGGACGGCACATCTTATTGCGAGTTCCACGATCCCGGCGGGCTGGTGGTGGGGCGCAACACCGAGGTTTACGCCGGAAACTGGCGGATGAACGGGGATTCGATCTGCTACACCTACACCGGCGAAGCGCCGGACTGTCAGTTTGTCCAGATCAATGACACCCGCGCCGTCTTCGTGGATATGCTCGGCGGAACGACCCTCAGCCAAGGCAACATCATGCCCGGCAACGTGTGCAGCTAAGGCGAAAGGTGGCGGCAAACACCGCCACCCGGGCCGCCTCAGCCCTAAAATATCCTGCTTCTCGCGGCGCTCACATGTCCTGCACCCGCCGGATCTTGCCCATCGCGCTCTCCAACTCCTCCCGGTAGCGGATCGGCTCAAAGAAGTTTCCCCGGTCGTCAAACAGCAGCACGAAGGCCGAGTGATCCATCGTATAGCCCCCGCCCTCCAGCGGGATCTTCGAGGCATAAACCCTGAAAGCCGCAATCGCCTTGTCGATCTCCTCACGCGCGCCCGAAACACCCACAACTCCGGGCACCCACGACACGTAATCCCCGATCACCTCCACCGTGTCCCGCTCCGGGTCGACCGTCACGAAGTAGGTGCGCAACGGATCGCGCCCCTCCTCCGCCAGCTCCGCCTGCCAAAGGTCGATATCGCCCAGCGTCGTCGGGCAAACCTCGGGGCAATGGGCAAAGCCAAAGAACACCGCCGTCGGCGCACCGCGAAGCGTCTCTTCGGTGAAGGCCGCGCCATTGGTGCCCTCCAGCACATAGTCGCCATGCCCAAGATCAATCGCAGCCTCCTCGGTCATCCTCGGGGCCAGAACGGCAAACCAACCAACCGCAAGGAGGGCCAGCAAAGCCAGCCCCCCCGCGACGGTCAGCGCTACTTTTTGCGCTGGTGCCATCAGTTACCACCATGCCCGGAATGGTCACCGTGCCCGCCATGGCCACCGCCGCCGCCGATCTCGTCACGCGGCTTGACCGGGAAGGTCACAGCAACCTCGCCCGCCTTTTCGAAGACCAACACCACCTCGGCCTCTTCCCCGGCCGCCATCGGCCCGGAAAGCTCCATGAACATGATGTGGTAGCCACCCGGCTTCAGCGCCACCGTCTCCCCTGCCGGAATCGGCAAACCATCGGCCAGCTGGCGCATCTTCATCACGTCGCCCTCCATGGCCATCTCGTGCACCTCCATGCGCCCGGCAGCCTCGGAACGTGCGCCAGTCAGCACATCGTCCACATCCCCGGTGTTGGTGATGGTCATGAACCCCCCGGCCACCGGCTGGTTCGGCAGGGTCGCGGCAGCGGCAGGCGCGGTGATCTCCAGCGCGCCCAAGGTCACCTTCTCGGCAGCGCCATGCGCGTGGCCATGCCCGCCATCCCCGGCCACAAGCGTCAGCTTGGGCGCAGGCCCGCTTACATCATGCGAGCCGCTGGTATCGGTCCACTCGGCGGTGCCATTGGCGCAGGTCTGCACCGCCGGAAAGAACATCAGCTCGCCGGCCTCCATCTGCGGCCCCACCGCGCCGCGCAGGGTGAACTCGTCATAATGGTCATCCGCCAAAGCGCCGCCGCTCCATGTCACCGCCCGAACGCCCTCGGTCATCTCTCTGCCGTGGTTGTTGTAGGGCGTTTCATAGGCCCCGGTTTCGGTTCTCAGCTCCCAGCCCGCCTTGGGCATCGGCTTCACGGCATAAAACCCCTCGGGGATCTCGACACGCAAAGTGTGGGTCGCCTCCCCATCGCAACCATGCGGCACCCGCAGAGTGATCTTTGTGGTCGCGCCAATGGCCGCGTCCTTCTGCTCCAGCGTGGCATGAGCATCAGCGGCACCCGCCGCAAGGCACAGGGCAATTGCAGCCCCGATCGTGTGATTGAACATATCTGTCTCCATGAGAATCCGGGCGCAGGACCATCCCGCACCGCACATGCTGGCAGGCCCTGATGGCCCACCGATCTGTTTGGAATCTCAGGCCAGCGGCGGCCCGCGGGTGGAAACGTGGTCAGAAATATGCTGCGGCCCGCGCAGCAAATCGGCCCCGCGCTGCTCGGGGATCACCCGAACAAGGCGCTCCGCAGCATCGGGCGCGGCAAGGCGCGGCGCCTCGGGCAGCTTGTGGCAGAACGGGCAGTGATAGGCAGAGGCCGCGCCGGGCGTGCCGCACAGGTCTTCCACCGAAAAGCCCAGCGCCCGCAGCTCAGCGGCCTCCACGGCCTCTTCCGAGGGCGGCCCCATGTGATGCGCCGAAACGGCCCCCATCACCGCCAGAATAAGCGCGGCGGCAAAGGCAATCAGCGTCTGGCGCAACTCACAAACCATGCGGGCTGAATGCCGCAAGTCGACGCCGATGAAAAGCGCCAAGAATGCCGCAGGCTTGCGGGACGGCGGGTGGGGCGATGCCGCTTGCGGCGAGCGTCACCCATCGCCCCGACGAAAAAGGGCGAGCCACCCGGCCCGCCCCTCTCAAATCTCTGTCGCTGTCCGGGCTCAGTTGCCCAGCGCGTTGTCCACTTCGATGGTCACGCCCGGGCCCATGGTCGACGAGATCGCGATCTTCGTCATGTAGGTGCCCTTCGCGCCGGTCGGCTTGGCTTTCGAGACGGCGTCCACAAAAGCGCGCACGTTTTCCACCAGCTTGGCTTCGTCGAAAGAGGCCTTGCCGATCCCGGCATGCACAACACCGGCCTTCTCGGCCTTGAACTGCACTTCACCGCCCTTGGCAGCTTCCACGGCTTCCTTGACGTCCATCGTCACCGTGCCGACCTTGGGGTTCGGCATCAGGTTACGCGGGCCGAGCACTTTGCCGAGACGGCCGACAATCGGCATCATGTCGGGCGTGGCGATGCAGCGATCGAAGTCGATCTTGCCGCCCTGCACGGTTTCCATCAGGTCTTCCGCGCCAACCACGTCGGCGCCAGCGGCCTTGGCCTCATCAGCCTTCTCGCCACGGGCGAACACGGCCACGCGAACCTCTTTGCCGGTGCCGTTGGGCAGGGCAACCTTGCCGCGCACCATCTGGTCGGCGTGGCGCGGATCGACGCCGAGGTTCATCGCGATTTCGACAGTCTCGTCGAACTTCGCATTGGCGTTGTTCTTCACGAGGGCCACGGCCTCTTCCACGGTGACGTTCAGCTTGCCTTCAAAGGCTTCGCGAGCGGCGCGGGTACGTTTTCCGATTTTTGCCATCTTACTTCACCTCGATGCCCATGGAGTTCGCGGACCCGACGATGATCTTCATCGCGGCCTCGATATCGGTCGCGTTCAGATCTTTCATCTTGGCTTCGGCAATCTCGCGCACCTGCTTCACGGTGACAGAGCCAACCGTCTGGCGCGACGGGGTGTTGGCCCCGGATTTCACCTTGGCCGCCTTCTTCAGATAGTAAGACGCGGGGGGCGTCTTGATATCCATCGAGAACGACTTGTCCTGGTAGTAGGTGATCACGGTCGGGCAGGGCGCACCCGGCTCCATCTCCTGCGTCTTGGCGTTGAACGCCTTGCAGAATTCCATGATGTTGATGCCGCGCTGACCCAGCGCCGGACCAACCGGCGGAGAGGGGTTCGCTTGTCCGGCGGGCACCTGAAGTTTCATGGTGCCGGCAATCTTCTTGGCCATAAGGGCCTCCTTTGCTCAACGGCGGCACAACGCGATGGGCCGCCTTCATGTTGACGTGGTCTGGCTTGGCACCCGCGAGCGCCGCCCCTCCCACGCGATTCGGCCCCGCCATGCGGACGGGGGACGAAGGAAGCCGCGTCATAGGAGCATTTGCGCCCTGCGTCAAACCCCTGCTGTCGCCTTTGCGCCCTTTATCGCAACGAGCAAAGCGCCCAGGCGCGCGCCAGAGCCGTCGCAGGCCCTGCACTGGCCCGTCGCTGGCCCGCAGGCCTCCACCCGCCTGTCTTTTCCGCCACGTCACCCACGCCAGCCCGCCAATCGCCGCAATCGCGCCCCGATCTCGCCACCCGTGGCATTGAAAAAGATTAATAGGGGATAGAAGCATGTGGAGAAACCACGATGATGATGCAGGATCAACAGAGCTTCGCGGCCGCGCCAGAACAGTGGCTGGCGGTCAGCTACCGGCTCGATGACATTCGCCACGCCACACCCGGCCGCACCACGCCGCGCGAGTTCTGCGAAGAGGCCGCGGTACTGATCGAGGCCTCGCTGGCGATGGCCGAGCTTGGCTGCTCAACCGGCACGCGCGAAATGCCCGCGGGCGAAAGCAGCGGCGCTCTCTGGATCGGCTTTTCCGTGGCCAATGCCGATGTCGCCGAAGCCGTGATCCGCGAGGCCCTCGCCAACACCAGCTACAGCGGCTTTGCCGCGATCTCGCGGTCGCACCCGTCCTACGATCAGGCCGCCTAGCACCGCACCGCACCTGACATGAACGCAAAAGGCCGCCCCAACCGGAGCGGCCTCTCACTGCGTCTGGCGGGCACCCGGCCCGCCAATCCACTCAAACCTGCTTGGTCACCTGCGTAAACTCCAGCTCCACCGGCGTGGCGCGGCCAAAGATCGAAACCGTCACCTTCAGGCGTTGGCCCTCGTCGTCGACCTCCTCCACGTTGCCGCTGAAGCCCTCAAACGGCCCGTCGGTCACGTTCACGTTCTCGCCTACCTCGAAGGTGATCAGGCTGCGCGGCGCGGCCTCGCCCTCTTCAACGCGGCCAAGGATCGCCTCAACCTCGGAGTCGCGCATCGGCATCGGGCGGCCCTGCGGCCCCAGAAAGCCGGTGACCCGGTTGATCGAGGTGATCAGGTGATAGCCCGCATCGCTCATGTCCATCCGCACCAGCACATAGCCGGGCATGAACCGCCGTTCTGCGGTCACCTTCTTGCCCCGGCGCACCTCGATGACCTCTTCGGTCGGCACCAGAACCTCTTCGATCTCCTCGGTCAGCCCATTGGCCTCCGCATCCGTCCGGATCTGCTCGGCCACCTTCTTCTCGAAGTTGGAGAGCACCGCCACCGAATACCACCGTTTCGCCATGTCAAACCTGCTTGCTGTGGCCCCAGACCGGGGCGCCTAAATCCTGCTCCCCGATAAAAAACGGGCGCGCCGTCGATTCGGGCGCGCCATGTTTTCGGGGATTGAAAGCGGGATAAACCGATGGGCGGGTGATTTCAAGTAGGGTGGGCAATCTGCCCACCATCACGCGCCGTGCGGTGGGTAAAACCCACCAGAGGCGTCAGCCGAACATGCCCAGGATCTGGGTCAGCCCGGTGCGGATCAGCCAGTCGACGAGGAAGAAGAACGCGCCGGTGAGCATCGCCATGATGAACACCATCACCGTGGTCAGCACCACCTCGCGGCGGGTCGGCCAAACGACCTTGCCCACCTCGGTGCGGACCTGCTGGATGAACTGAAGCGGATTGGCGCTGGCCATGGGGGTGCTCTTTTCTCGGGTTCGTTCCGAGGGCACTTACGGGCTTCCTGCGGCGATTTCAAGGCCGGCGGTGCCGCCAGCCCCAAAGCGTGCCGCAGGGTGGGCAATCTGCCCACCGCCCGATCCGGCCAGCCTCAATACACCGGATAGGCCGTGGCCGTGCCCGCCGCCCGGTCGATCACTACAATCCGCCAGCCATCCGTCACCGCCAGCACCTTGCCATCGGGAAGGTATTCAAAGCCCTGGGTCTTCTCGAACCAGCCGGGCAGGTCTTCCACCCCCAGCGTCAGCGGCGCGCCGCCCGCCACCGGGATGAAGCTCACCTTGCCGCCATCGCCCGCCACCATCTCCGAGCCGTCCGGGCTGATTTCGACATAATCGCCATTGGTGCGCTGCAAATCGAGCATCGTCACCTCGCCGTCGGCCCCCAGCACCATCGGGTCGCTGCCCGGCTTGAGGTAGAAAACCTGCTCGCCCACCGCCCGGATATCGTCGAAGTTCGAAGCGCTGTACCAGCTTGGCAGCGCCTCGGTGGTGCCGGCCTCAAGGTCGATCTTCAGCAGCGACGACACATAGCCATCGTGCTTCTTGCGAAAGATCTCCTTTTCCAGCCCCTTCACATCATCGCCGGGCTTTTCCTTGGTCTCATCCTCGGTCTTCTGCTGCCGGGTGATCGCCAGAAGGGTGGTGCCATCGTCGCTCAACCCGGCGCTCTCGATTGCCAGCGGCTCGGGCGTGGTCACCGTCTTCACCTGCCCGCCGGTGGCCGCGTCGATCACTGCAATCTCGCTGCCGCCCGAAACGCCCTTCCAGATCACGATCCGCTGCGCCTCGGGCCGAAAGGTCATGTCGCGCACCCGCTGGATCTCCCATTTCTTGCTCATGTCCGCCGCGGCATAGGCAGTGAGCAGGTCATCGCTGTCGAGCACGTAGACAAGGCTGCCATCGGCAGAATGGTCGATCCACACCGGCATCGTCGGGCTCCAGATCCGGTCTTTCACCTCCATCGTCGCGGTGTCGATCACATAGATCACCCGGTTGTCGCCCCCGGCCAGCAGGGTGGTGCCGTCAGGGCTGAGGGAAAAGCCGCCAAGGCCGCCGCTGGGCAGATTGCCGGCAGCGGGCAGCGCGAGGGATGCAGACAGGGCAATAGCCGCAGCAATACGCTTCATGAGAATAACTCCGTTTCAATGACTTGCTTTAACGGAATCTACGCTGGCAGCCCCTTTCCCCTCGGTCAAGCCCCGGCGCAACCTGCGCTGGCTCAGGCGCGAACAGCTTCACGCTGCATCCGGCTGGGCGGCGCGCCAAACATCCGGCTGAACTCGCGGCTGAATTGCGTCGGGCTCTCGTAGCCCACCGCAAAGGCCGCCTCGCTCACGCCCTTCCCGTCCGCCTCCATCAGCCGCCGCGCCTCTATCAGCTTCAGACGCTTCTGAAATTGCAGCGGTGTGGTGCCGGTCAGCGCCTTGAAGTGGTCATGGAAGGTCGAGGCCGACATCCCCGCAAGCCGCGCCAGCTCGGCCACGCGCAGCGGTCTGTTGTAGCTGCGGCGAATCTCGGCGGTGGCACGGGCAATTCGGGAGGCGTGGCTGCCCCGCCGCGCAAGCGCCGCCAGCGCCGGCCCATGCGATGAATTCAGCAGCCAGAAATGCAGCTCCCGCCGGATCAGCGGGGCAAGCTGGCCAATCGCGGCGGGCGTGTCCTTCAGCCGGTAGAGCCGCGTCAGCCCGTCCATCAGCGCCGCATCCGCCGCGCACTGGCTCACGGCTTCCTCCCTCTCGTCGCGGGGCATGTCCATCTCGGCGCTCAGCTCGGACAGCAAGGCCACGTCGATCTGCATCGCCATCGAAAGATAGGGGGCCTCAAGCACTCGCGCCCGCGTCGGCAGATCGAAGGTCACAACAGAGCTTTCGCCCGCCCGGAAGGTATAGGGCATATCGTGCGACCACACTTCCTTGGCCCCCTCCAGCACAACACACAGCACCGGCTCGTAAACTACCGGCTCCAGTTCGGTGGCCTGCCCGGCCCGCATCATCATCAACCCCGGCACCCCGGTCTGGATTGGCGCATCGCCAGCCCCGGCGCGGTCGGCTTGGTCGTTGAGGGCGGCAATCAGGGCGCGGCGATCCATTGGCACGGTTCCTTTCGTAGTCCTTTTGAAGATGCAGCACGCGCAGCAGCTTTCAACAGGGCCCGGCGGCGGGTTTCGGAGGATCGGGCAGCTCCGGCGGAGAATGCGGCAGGCCCAAGCGGTGGCAGCGGCCCATTTCGGCAGTATCGCAACCCCACAGGAGGCAATACCAAGATGCCAACCCAATCCCCCATCGCCCTCATCACCGGCGGCAGCCGTGGCCTTGGCCGCGCCATGGCCACCCATTTCGCGCAAAGCGGGGTGACGCCGATCATCACCTACCACTCTAACGCCACCGCTGCCGAAGAGGTGGTGGCCGAAACTCGCGCCGCCGGGGTGGAGGCCGCAGCGCTGCAGCTCAACACCGAAGACACCGCCAGCTTCGCCGGTTTCGCTGAGGCCCTGCCAAAGACGCTCGCCACCCTCGGCGGCACCCGGCTCGACATTCTGGTGAACAATGCCGGCTACGGTGCCCACACCCCGATTGGCGAAACCTCAGAGACCGATTTCGATGCGATGATGCAGGTGCACGTCAAAGGCCCCTACTTCCTCACCCAGTCGCTGCTGCCATTGCTCGCCGATGGCGCGCGCGTGCTCAACGTCTCTTCCGGCCTCACCCGCTTTTCCTTCCCCGGCATGGCGGCCTATTCCATGGCCAAAGGCGCGGTCGAGGTGATGACCCGCTACATGGCCCTTGAACTCGGCGCGCGCGGCATTGCCGTCAACACGCTGGCTCCCGGCGCGATCGAAACCGACTTCGGCGGTGGCATGGTGCGTGACGATCCCGAAATGAAGGCCCGCATTTCCGAGATGTCCGCCATGGGCCGCCCCGGCCTGCCCGAAGATATCGGCACCGCCGTCGCGGCCCTGCTGTCAGGCCCGAGCAACTGGATCACCGGCCAACGCATCGAGGCCTCCGGCGGCACGCTGCTCTAGTCGCCCGGCAACCTACTCGGCCGGGGTGAGCGCCCCGGCCGGGCTCTCTGCGCGGGCGGCGCGGGTTGCCGCGTGCCACTTCAGCGCCGCCCAGAGCGCGCCGATCACCAGTATCGAGGCATAGCCATCCACCGCGTAGTGGTAGCCGGTGTAGACCGATAGAAACAGCACAAGCGCGAGATAGCCAAAGCCCGGCAGCGCCAGCCAGCGGCTGCGTTCGGCAAGGTAGAACGCCGCCACCGAGGCCACCGCCACATGCACGCTGGGGAAGGCCGAGATGCCCGAGCCGATAGAGTCGGCCCCCTGTGAATACAGCCTCCACAGCGCGTCCTGCGTCATTCCGATGGTGGTCTGTTGCATGCCGCCCTCGTTCAGCACCGCAATCAGCCCGGCAAAGCGCTCGCCGCCCAGCAGCCGGTCATAAAAGATCGGGCCGACGGAGAGGCCCCCAAAGGCCACCACGTTGCCCAGCAGCACCCATGTGGCGAGGAACAGGATCAAGAACCGCTTCACCCGCGCCCGGTCACTGTCGACCAGCACGAGGATCACCGGAAACAGAAGCGCCCAAACGCCCCAGAACGTCGTATAGGCAAGGAACAGCTTCTGCCCCTCGCCCATTCCGATCAGGCGATGCGCCCAAACCCACGGGTCCACCCCATGCAGGGCGAGGTCCAGATCGGCAAAGAAAGGGTCGGCGTAGAAGGGCGTCAGCATCGGCAGCGAGCCCTTCATCATGGTGAAGCCCGATTGCATGATCACGCAGGCTGCAAACACCTTCAGAAGCGCCCCGCCGCGCAGCTTGATCCGCTGCCATCCGATAACGATGAAGAGCACAATAAGAACCGGGAAGACGCCCAGCAGCACATCGCGGATGAAGAAGAAAAAGTTGATCCCCCCGCCCATCGCCGGAACGGCCACGGCGGTCAGGCCAACAAGGCTACCGACGAGGACCGTGGCGGCGGTGAAATAGAGCAGGGCGAAGCGCAGAAACCATGAAACTTCATGGGAGTGAAAGGGCTGGTCCGCCCCCCTGCGCAGATGTGCAATCGCATTGCCAAACATGGCCCAAAACCCCTCGATAGTCCCAGTCACCCGTAGTACGGGCGTCCTTTTCGGGGCTCTTGGTGCCATCGCAATCAGATGGTTTCGGGGCTGAAATCCGCCATTTCCGGGGCAGCTCTCACCGATTGTCGGCGCTTCGCCCAGGCCCATGTGGCGACAATCACCGCAATGGAAACATAGCCATCCACCGCATAGTGCCAGCCCAGATGCACCGACAAGAACTGGAAGGCCGCCACCACCGCCAAGGCCAGCGGGGCGAGCCAGCGGGCGCGTTCATAAAGGTAAAGCGAGACAACACAGGCCATGCCCACATGCACGCTGGGGAAGGCCGAAATGCCCGAGCCCACGCCCTGCGTGCCGCTCTCATAAACGCTCCACAGAAAGTCCTGCACGCCACCCACCGTGCTGTCACTGATGCCACTGGCCTCCAGCGCCGCGATTAGCCCGGCAAACCGCTCGCCCCCGAGCAGGCGGTCATAAAAGATCGGCCCGGCCGACATGCCGCCCAGCGCCAGCACCGATCCGAGCAGCGCCCAACCCACGCAATAGAGCAGCAAAAACCGGCCCACGCGGGCGCGGTCGCCGTCAAAAAGCACAAGGATCACAGGCAGATACATCGCCGGCACCAGCCAAATTCCCATATAAAGAGCCATCGCCGCGCCGGGCGGAATCCAGCTGCCCACGGCATGGGTCAGCACGTAGGGGTCAACGCCAAAGTGCAGCAGCCGGTCAATCTCGGCCAGCGGTGGGTCGGCCCAGAAGGGCAGGGCATAGGGCAGGCTGGTCTTGACCATGGTAAAGGTGAGGAAAAACAGGTTGCAGGCCATCAGCACCACAAAGGCGCGCGGAATGCGGCTCACCAACTCGCCCTTCGGCAGCACGAAGAAGAGCGCCACGAAGGCGAGGATGAGCCACCACGCCTTCTGCACGAAAAAGATGGCCGATGTCGGCAGCGATGCGCCGAGGTCGAGGATCAGGGCAACCGGATCGTCCCGCACCAAAACCACAAACGCCACTCCCGCGAGGAAGTAGAATGCCACGAATCTCAGGAAGTTGCGCATGAACCGCCCGCCTGCTGCTGCCTCTATCGGGCCACGCCCGTTTTCCGCCACCCTAGCCCCGCAACCCTTTCCGGACTATTGACTTTCCCTGCCCCGATTGAGTTAACAGCCCGAGTGTTGCCCTTTCTCCCAGTGAAAGATCCGCGTCAGACATGGACAAGATACCGATGACCCGCGCGGGCCATACCGCGCTCGATACCGAATTGAAGCAGCTCAAAAGCGTTGAGCGCCCCGCAATCATCAAGGCGATCGCGGAAGCCCGCGAGCATGGCGATTTGTCGGAGAATGCCGAGTATCATTCCGCCAAGGAAAAGCAGAGCTTCATCGAGGGCCGGATCAAAGAGATCGAGGGCGTGCTCTCGCTCTCCGATGTGATCGACCCGGCGCGGCTTTCCGGCTCGATCAAGTTCGGCGCCACCGTGACCGTGGCCGATGAAGACACCGACGAAGAGAAGACCTGGCAGATCGTTGGCGAGCACGAGGCCGACATCGAGCGCGGGCTGCTCAACATCAAGTCGCCCATCGCCCGAGCGCTGATCGGCAAGGATGAGGGCGATAGCGTCGAAGTGCGCACACCCGGCGGCGACAAGAGCTACGAAGTTCTGAGCATCAAATACATCTGACAGGAGCTTGGCAGGGGTGAGCGACGCCGAGGAATCCACCAGCACGACGCATCCCCCGATGCGCCCTGCCCCCATGCCGTTGCGCTCTGCGCAGGGCGCGCACGAGGCCGGTGGCGGCTTCGGCTCGGGTGAGGTCATCGGGCTGGGGCTTACCCTGCTCTGGGGGTTGATGGTCGGCGGCTTCTTCCTGCTCGTGCCCGAGGGCGACGGCGCGTTTGACCCGATCACCTTTGTCATGGTGCTCTTTGCCATCTTCATGCCCGTCGCCCTGATCTGGATCGGCGTTGCGGCAGCCAAAAGCTCGCGGATCATGCGCGAAGAGAGCGCGCGCCTGCGGGCGGCGGTGGATGCCCTGCGCTCCAGCTACGTGACCCAGTCGCAGGGCGGTGCCTCCGAAGGGCGCAGCTCACCCATCGAACGCAAGCTCGAAGAGCTGGTGACAGCGCAGCGCAACGCCGAGGCCGCGCTGGCCCGCATCGCCTCGCGCGCAGGCCTTGCCGCCGAGGTGCCCCTGCCCGGCAAACCCGCCCTGTCCCGCCCCGAGCCCGCCGCAGAGGCAGAGGCCCAGCCAACGTTTGATCTTGGCACCCCCGCCACCAGCAGCGGCGATCCGATTTCGGTCGAAGAGTTCACCCGCGCGCTGAACTTCCCCGAAAACGAGAAGGACAAGGCCGGTTTCGCCGCGCTCCGCAAAGCCCTGCGGGAGCCAAAGATCTCCGGCCTCGTGCACTCCGCGCAAGATGTGCTCACCCTGCTCTCCGAAGACGGCATCTATATGGATGACCTCTCCCCAGCCCCCGCCCGGCCCGCCGTCTGGCGCAGGTTCGGCAAGGGCCTGCGCGGCGAGGCCATCGCGGGCATGGATGGCGTGCGAGACCGCAGCTGCCTCGCCCTCACGGCGGGCCGCATGCGCGCCGACCCGATCTTCCGCGACGCGGTGCACCACTTCCTGCGCAAGTTCGACCAAACCTTCGCCGCCTTCGCCGAAACCGCCTCCGACACCGAAATCATCGCCGTGAGCGAAACCCGCACCGCCCGCGCCTTCATGCTGCTCGGCAAGGTCTCCGGCACCTTCGACTGAGGCTAAAAGTTCCGCTTATCCTTGCGCGGCGGCCGCCACCGCCTGCCCAGCGGCCACCCCGCTGGCCCAGGCCCACTGAAAGTTGTAGCCCCCCAGCCAGCCGGTCACATCCACCGCCTCGCCAACGAAATAGAGCCCCGGCACCGCCTTGGCCTCCATCGTCTTGCTCGAAAGTTCGGCGGTCGAAACCCCGCCCGCTGTCACCTCGGCCTTGGCGTAGCCCTCGGTTCCATCGGGATAAAACGTCAAACCCTCCAGCACATCCGCCGCCCGTGCCAGCTCTGCATCCGGCGCGTTGCCCATCTCGGTGGCAAAGCCGATCCGCTCTGCCAGCGCATCCGCCAGCCGCGCGGGCAGATCCTCCGCCAGCGCCGCCTTCAACCCCGCCCGTGGGGCCTTGGCCCGCGCCGCCTTCAGCCGCTCCAGCGCACCCGGCAATACGTTGAGCCGCACCGCCTCGCCCTCACGCCAATAGCTCGACACCTGCAAGATCGCCGGGCCGGACAGCCCGCGATGGGTAATCAGCGTGGCTTCCTCAAACGAGACGCCCCCCGCCATTGCCACCGAGGGCACGGCAACACCCGAGATGGTGGTAAAGAGCTTATCCGCCTCGGGCAGGGTGAAGGGCACCAGCGCCGGGCGCGGCGTCACCACCTCCAGCCCGAACTGCCGGGCAATCTCATAGGCCCGCCCAGTTGCTCCCATCTTCGGAATCGACGGGCCGCCCGTGGCCACAATCAGCCGGGGCGCCCGCTCTCCCGCCACGCTGAACATGCCATCACCATGCCGCACCGCCGTCGCGCTCACGCCGAGCCGGGTTTCCACCCCGCCCTTGGCGCATTCCTCCTCCAGCATCGCCACGATCTGCCGCGCCGAGCCATCGCAAAACAGCTGTCCCAGCGTCTTTTCATGCCAGGCAATCCCGTGCCGCTGCACCAGATCAAGAAAATCCCATTGCGTGTAGCGGCTGAGCGCCGACTTGGCGAAATGCGGGTTCTCGGAAAGGAAGCACCCCGGCTCGATGCCAAGGTTGGTAAAGTTGCAGCGCCCGCCGCCCGAGATCAAAATCTTCTTCCCGGCCTTCTCCGCATGGTCGAGCAGCAGCACCCGCGCCCCGGCCTGCCCCGCCGTGGCCGCGGCCATCAGCCCCGCACCGCCCGCGCCCAGAATGATGACGTCATAGTTCATGCCGCTGCTCTAAACCGCCCTGCCGCCATGTGAAACACCGTAGGGTGCGCATTCATGGCGCACCGCTCACCTCCGCCACCATCGTGGTGGCCCGGCTAAACCCGAGCAGCGGCGCAAGCAGCCCGGCCCGCACCTCGCCCCGTGCTTCAAACCCGCTTCGCTCATAGAGCGCCCGCGCCCGCTCGTTGCCTTCCACCACATCAAGCCGCACCTCGCCGCAGCCCCGAGCGACGGCCTCCGCCTTGATCGCGCCAATCAGCGCGGTCCCCACCCCGCGCCCCCGCGCTGCCTCGGCCACAAAGATCCCATCCATCAGCAACTGCCCGGGCACCATGTCCCGCTCGAACAACTCCAGCAACGGCCCGCGCCACGCCGCGCCCAGCCAGCCGTAGTGCCGCGCCATATCCGCCATCGTCCCGGCCATAAACCCGCCGCCCGGCACCTTGAACCCGGCCACGCCCAGCAGCTGCCCGCCATCCACAGCCGAAAGCGAATACCCCGGCTGGATGATCTCGCCGATAAACGCCAGCGCCTTGCGCTCCGGCCATAGAATGCGCCCCAGCTTGCCCCGGAACGCACCCCAAAAGAGCCGCGCCACTTCGGCACGATGCGCCTCGTCAAACCCGGCGCGGATTTCCATCACAGCCCGAGCGCCGCGTAGGGGATGAAACGCACCGCATCGCCCGGCTTTACCTCCAGCGCCCCGTCCGGCAGCTCCACCAGCCCCTCGGCCCAGCTGAGCCCGCTGATCCGGCCCGAGCCTTCCGAGGCAAACACCTCCACGCCACCCGGCCCCATCCGCGCCCGCAAAAACTCCCGCCGCCCCGGCTTCTTGCGCTTCTCGAAGGCCGCAGGCACCTCAAAGCCCTCCGGCTCCAGCCACTGCCCCCCTGCCAGCACCTCCAGCGCGGGGCGGGCAAACAGCGCCGCGCACACCAGCGCCGCCACCGGATTGCCCGGCAGGCCAAACAAGGGCACCCCGCCCCAGCGGCCCAGCGCCAGCGGGCGGCCCGGCTTGAGGGCGATGCGCCATGCGGTCAGGTCGCCCTCCTCGCGCAGCAAGGCCGAAAGGTGGTCTTCCTCCCCCGCCGAGGCTCCGCCCGAGGTCAGGATCACATCCACACCCGCGCCATTCAGCGCCGCCCGCAGCGCGGCCCTGTCGTCGCCCACCCGGCCAAGGTCCACCGCCGAATGGCCCCAGTCACTGATCATCGAAAGCAGCATCGGCCGGTTCGCATCATAGGTCTGATGCGCCGCCGCCTCCGTGGTGCCCGGCTCCACAATCTCGTCGCCGGTCGAGAGCACGCCCACCCGCAATGCCTTGCGCACCTGCACCTCAGCCAGCCCGGTCGCCGCCATCAGCGCCACATCCGGCGCCCTCAGCCTGTGGCCCGCCCGCAGCAGCGCCGCGCCCGCCTTCACATCCTCACCCGCCTTCCGGGTGTTGGCGCGCGGTTTTGGTGCGCCGCGAAAGGCAATTTGCCCGCCCGTCTCGGTCACGTCCTCCTGAAGCACCACCGTATCCACGCCCTCCGGCAGCAGCGCCCCGGTCAGTATCCGCAGCGCCCGCCCCGGCGGAACCGCGCCGTTGAATGGCACCCCCGCCGCCGCCCGCCCGGGCTCGATCGGCAAGGCAATCATGCCATCTGCCTCTGCCGCAGGCAGGCTGGCATGGGAAAACCCCCAGCCATCCACCGCTGCGTTGGCCCCCGGCGGATTGCTCCGCACCGCCGCCACATCCTCCGCCAACACGCGCCCGCAGGCCGCCGCCACGGCAACGGCCTCCCGCCCCACAGCCGTTGCGAGGCTGCCCCTGAGCCGCGCCTGCGCCTCGTCCACCGGCACCCAGTCGACCCCTGCAGGCAGGGCAAAGCAATCATCCCGCAGGGCCGGGCGTGTCTCGCCGTCCTTCGCGCCAAGCCCGACCTGCGCCAAAACGAAATCCGCAATCGCCCCGGTGTCATCAAGGTCGAACACCGGCACGCCCACCTCCACCGGCACATCGCTGGCCACGGCCACAATCCCGCTGTCCTCCCGCGCCAGCAGCCCCGCACCCGTCTCGCCGCGATGCGCCTCGATCCGCGCATGGCCCTCGCGCTTGTAGCCCTCCACCAGCACCAGATCGACCGGCCCCAGCTTGCCCAGCAGGTCGCCCAATTCCGGCGCAGGCCCCTCATGCATCAGCGCCCAGCGCGCCCCGCTCGCCACCAGCACCTCGCGCGCCCCCGCCATCCGGTGCCGGTGCGAATCCTTGCCCGGCTGGTCGAGGTCAAACGCATGATGCGCATGTTTCACCGTGCTCACGCTGAAGCCCCGCGCGGTGATCTCGGCCACCAGCCGCTCCATCAGCCCGGTCTTGCCGGAGTTCTTCCAGCCAACGACGCCAAACACCTTCACAGCATCAACTCCGCCCGCGCCAGATCTTCCGGCGTGTTCACGTTGAAGAAGGCATCGGATGAGCCAAAGACAACCTCGCGCCCGTCATGCCGCTCGGTCCAATGCACCACCTTGCGCAAACCGCCCTCCAGCGCGGCCCGCAGGTCATCGCGCAGCGCAATCGGCCAAAGCCCGAAGGTCGGCTGCCGCCGCACCCGCCCGGCCTCGCGCACGGCGGCCAGCACGGGCGAAGAGGCGGCCCCACCGGCGATGAGCCACTCCACCAGATCACGCGGAAAAAACGGCGTATCCGCCGCCGCGCTCACCACATGGCTCGCACCCTCGCCCGCCGCCCAATCCATCCCGGCCAGCACCCCCGCCAGCGGCCCGGCGAAGCCCTCTACCGTATCCGCCACCACCGGCAGGCCAAACCCGGCAAACCGCGCCGGATCGCCATTGGCATTGAGGCACATCGCCTCCACCTGCGGCCCCAACCGGCCAATCACCCGGTCCAGCAGCCGCACCCCGCCAAGCTCCAGCAACCCCTTGTCGCCGCCGCCCATCCGCGTCGCCTGCCCGCCTGCAAGGATCACGCCCACCACTTTCATGCCGTCCTCCACGCCTCCAGCCGCGTGCGAAAGTCGTCTGGGGTCATCCCGTCCGGCAGGGCTGCGTCAGGCACCAGCAGCATCGACGGGCCCGCCTGCAACGCGGTGCCGCCCTTCAAGGCGAAGATATCCGCGATGATCGCCCAATCCGCCCGCACCTCGCTGACAGCGGTAACAATCCGATACCCCTCGGGCGAAAAGGTCATCTCCCACGGCCCCAACCGCGCCTGATGCGCCTCCCAGCGCGTGCGCAACTGTGCCCAGTTCGCGCGCCCCTTCAAAAGGACGACGCCGAAGCACAGGTAGAAACCGACAAAAAAGCCCATAATCGTGGCAAGGCCGATCCATCGCGCCAGCCAATCGGCACCAAGTGCAACGGCGATGCCCGCCGCCACGGCCACGGCAAGAATAATGGCAAAGAGCCGCCACCCAGGGCGCCGCGATGGTGTCTTGCGCAGGCTCGCCCGCATGCTCTCACGCGCCAGCGGCCATTCGGGGCTAAACCTGAGGGTGATCGCAGCCTCGCTCATGCCTTTCCCCTCCAGCTGTCCAGCTGCCTGCGGAACATCTCACCGCTCATGCCCTGGGGCAAGGCTTCGTCTGGCACGCTCAGCGGCAACCCACCGGTTTCCAGCACCGTCGCCCCCGCGATCCGGCGCACCGCCGTCACGGTGCTCCAACCCGAAACCGCCTCGTAATCCAAAAAGGAAAGGCGCCAACCCTCAGGTCCACACATCAGCCGATACGGGCCTTCCTTCTTCTGAAGCGCCATCGCGGCATCCACCACCGCGTTCAACCGCGCGGCCTCCAGCATCCAACTCACCACCATGACCACGCCTGCACCGAGCAGAAAGGTCAGCGCGGCCTCAGCAGGCAGGCCCCAGTCGGGGTTGAGCATGAACACCGCGGAGACGCCGACCAGCGGCGCCCAGAACACCAGAAGCCACAGCCAGCCTGGCCAGCTGCCCTCGGGCCGGTATCGCGCAGATCGCTGGGCAAGTTGACGGCTCACCCGATATTCGAGGGCAATCTCACTCATCCCGGCCACTCCAGCCGCTCTTCGCCCGAGAGGCACATAAACCGCTCGCCCCGCATGCGCCCGATCAGCGTCAGCCCCACCTGCCGCGCAATTTCCACGCCCCATGCGGTAAAGCCCGAGCGACTCACCAGCACCGGAATGCCCATGATTGCGCATTTGATAACCATTTCGCTCGTCAGCCGCCCGGTGGTGTAAAGCACCTTGTTCCCGGCCTCGGCGCTCTCGCGCAGCATCCAGCCCGCCACCTTGTCCACCGCGTTGTGGCGGCCCACGTCTTCCATATAAACCAGCGGGCGCGCGCCCTCGCAGAGCACCGTGCCGTGGATCGCCCCCGCTTCGAGATAAAGCGAAGGCGTGATGTTGATCTCCTTGGCCAGCGCGTAAAGGTCGGCCACGCGCACCCGCGCCTCCGGCAGGGTCAGCCCCTCCAACCCCTCCATCATGTCCCCAAAAACAGTGCCAACCGCGCAGCCGCTGGTGCGCACCTTCTTGCTCAGCTTCGCCTCGTAGTCGGTCTCGCGGCCCGTGCGCACCACCACCACGCCCAGCTCACCGTCATAATCCACCCGCTCCAGTTCACCGCGCTTCAGCATCCCCTGATTGGCAAGGAATCCCACCGCCAGAAGCTCCGGATGGTCGCCAATCGTCATCGCAGTGACAATCTCGGTGCGGTTGAGGTAAATCGTCAGCGGGCGCTCCTCCACCACCTGCATCTCCACCTCACGGCCCTCATGGTCGCGGCCCACCACGCGGCGGGTCAGCCCCTCCGCCCCGATGTCAGGAGCCACCAGGTAATTACTTGACGTGCTCAAGTTTGCTGCCATCCTCTCCCCCCAACGGGCCACCACGCGGCCCATGCTAGAGGCCCCCGATGCCATCCACCACACCGAAAAAAGCCTATGCCTCCGGCATCCGTGCCGGGCTGCCCTTCCTCATCGTGGTGGTGCCCTTTGGCGCAATCTTCGGGGTGATCGGCATGGAGGCAGGCCTCAACATCGCCGAGGTCATGGCCTTCACCGTTCTGGTCATCGCAGGCGGGGCGCAGATCACCGCGCTGCAACTGATGCAAGACAACGCGCCCACAATCATCGTGCTGGCCACGGCGCTGGCGGTGAACGCCCGGATGGCGATGTATTCCGCTTCCATGGCCCCCCATGTGGGCAGCGCGCCGCTCTGGCAAAAGGCGCTCATAAGCTACCTGCTGGTGGATCAAAGCTACGCCGCCTCGGTGCTGAAATATGAAGAAAAGCCGCAGTGGGACGTGCGCACCAAGGTCACCTACTTCCTCGGCACCATCACCCCGGTTGCGCCAATGTGGTATCTCGGCACGCTGGCTGGGGCGCTGGCGGGCACGGCGATCCCCGAGAGCTGGTCACTCGACGTGGCGGTGCCGCTGGCCTTCCTCGCCATCGTCGCGCCGGGCCTGCGCACACCCGCGCATATCGCCGCCGCCTTCGTGGCGCTGGTCGCCTCGCTCCTGCTGGCCTGGATGCCGTTTTCCACCGGCGTCATCGCCGCCGGGATGCTCGGCATGATCGCCGGGGCCGAGGTAGAGCGCGCAATGGCCCGGAGGGCCGCCTGATGGACAGCTACCCAATCTGGCTCATCATCGCCGCGCTCGCGGTGGGCACCTTCCTCATCCGGTTTTCCTTCATCGGCCTCACCGGCAACCGCCCCCTGCCCGAAGGCCTGCTGCGCTACCTGCGCTACACCCCGGTCGCGGTGCTCCCCGCCCTCGTCGCCCCCATGCTCGCCTGGCCCGCCGCCACCGATGGCGTCACCGACGCGCCCCGCCTTCTCGCCGCACTGGCCACCGTGCTGGTAGGCTGGCGCAGCAAATCCCTGCTCTTCGCCATCCTCGCTGGTCTGGTGGTGTTCTACAGCGCGGCGGCGCTCGGGCTCTAACGAAAAAACTCCGGATTGGGCGTCACATAACCGCGCTCTTCCTCTTCCGGATCGCGGAACACCTCGGTCTTCACCCCCGGCGTCTTCGCAAAGGCCGCCATCGCCTGCTTCGGATACCACGTCTGCGTGACGTGACCGAAGCCGGGCAACTGGCGCAAAATTGCCGTGGTCGACTTCGCGCAATGCGCCTTCTTCACCGCCCCGTTGTTTTGCACCAGCGCCAGCGCCCGCTGCGCCACCTCAGGGCTCACGCGCACCTCCTGCGTGATCACCCGCCAATCGGGCCGCGCGTGGTAGTCGATAAAAAATGCCATGACCCGCGGGTTGGCCCCAAAGATCACGTCATTGCGCTCCGGCACCTGCGGAGTCTTGAAGCTGCCCGCCGGGTCAAAAATCACCCGCTGGCTGGCGTTTACTATAAGGCCAGTGTGCCCGCCCGCGCCGGTCTCATTGTTGATAACCGTGACGAGCGTGAGAGACGGCGGCGCGCCATGGCTGTATCGAGCCCGCGCCACCTCGTGGTCCGGTGCCCACACAGGCTCCGCCGCCCCGCAGGCCACCAGAATCAGCGGCAACAGGATCGCCAGATAAATCCGCTTCATGAAATCCGGTCTCCAACCCCGCCTATACGCAGGGCGAGTTTACCCGCTCGTCAGCCGTTGACCAGAGCGAGGAACACCAGAAAGGCAAGGATCAGGATCACCGACCATTTGACGAAGTTCATGAAGCCGTCAAACGTGGCTTGCTGAACGCTGGTATCCATCTCGCCATGCTTGTGCTCGGCCATGGGTCTCTCCCGAAAATCTGTCCTTCCCCGCCAATAGCGCAAATTGGCCGCCGGGGTAAAGATGCGGGATGGCGGGCAAATCGGCGCAGGGTCCAAAGCATCGCCGCGGCAGGCGCGGGCGGGGCACAGCGGGGCGGGTGGGTGGGCGCGTGCCCCGCCCGCCTCAACCCTTCTTCAACCCCGACAGGGAATCCTCTACCCTCCCCGCAACACACCCAAACCCCGGAGCCCTACATGACCCAGCGCCTGCACCTCGTCTTCGGCGGCGAGCTGATCGACCCCTCCAAAAGCGCCTTCAAGGATGTCGACGCCATCGACATCGTCGGCATGTTCCCCGATTACGCCTCCGCCTTCGACGCGTGGAAAGCCGCCGCCCAGCGCACCGTCGATAACGCCCACATGCGCTACTACATCGCCCACATCCACCGGCTGCGCGACGAAGAGGCCGAGGCCTCTCCCACCGAGGAACTGGGCTGATCGCCGCCCGCCGCCCCGGCAGGCCGTGACCTGTTTATGAGCCGCTTCCCGCTCTCCCGCGCCTTCGCCGGGCTCACCGGGCGCAGCCGTCCGGAGCCCGGGGCGCTGGCCGACTCGCCGGCCCCCAACCGGCCCGCCGGGCCGCTGGTGTGGGTGCACACCGCCGACGGTGCCGACGGTGATGCAGAAGATACCCTGCGTGAGCTGGCCATCGACCTTGGCGAACAGCACCCGGTGACCCTGCTAGTCACCGGCAGCCGCCCGGGCGGCACTTTGGAGCTGGACGAGGCCACGCTGCTCTACCGGCCCACCCCCGGCACCAGCCGCGCCGAAATGCGCGGCTTTCTTGCGCATTGGCGGCCCGATGCGGCGCTCTGGCTCGGCCCGCCCCGGCCCGGTGCCCTGCTCTCGGCCCAATCCGCCGCCTGCCCGACGACCCTCATCGCGCAAAGCGAGGCAACGCTGGCCGGGGCCGAGCGGTCCGCCCGCGCCGCCCTCCGCCTCGTTACCGAGCTCTGGGCAAGCGATGTCGCCACCGTCCGCGCCGCCCGCGCGGCGGGGGTGGGAGTGTCGCGCATCCGCCTGTCGGGGCCGCTCTTCGCCCCGCCCAGCCCGCCGCCCTGCATCGAGAGTGACCGCGAAGAGCTGGCAGAGCGCCTTGCCGCAAGGCCAATCTGGCTCGCCGCCCGCCCGCTCGCAGGCGAGTTGCCCGATGTGCTGGCAGCCCACCGCGCCGCGCTCGCCATCGCCCACCGCGCCGTGCTTCTGCTCATGCCCGGTTCCGATTGCCCCGATGACAGCGCCCTTGCCGAACGGCTCACCGCCGAAGGCTTCGTCACCGCCAGCCGGGCGCAGGGCCAAGAGCCCGGCGACACCACGGAAATTTACATCACAGACCGCGACGCCCCGGAAGAAGACGGGCTCTGGTTTCGCCTCGCCCCGGTCTGCTTTCTCGGCGGTACCTTCACGCCGGGTGGCCCGGTGCAAAGCGCGGCACCCGCGGCCGCCCTCGGCTCGGCCATCTGCTTTGGCCCCTCCGGCGGGGCGGAGAGCGCCAACATGTCGCGCCTTGCCGGGGCCGGAGCGGCGCGGGCCCTTGCGAGCGGGGCCGCCCTGCCCGGCGCGGTCTCCGAGCTGCTGGCCCCCGATCGCGCCGCCGAGCTCGCCGCCGCCGCATGGAGCGAGATGTCCGAAGGGGCCGAGGTGATCGCCCGGCTCGCAACCCATCTGGCCACCCAGCTCGATGCGCAGGGGGCCCATTGATGCGCGCGCCCCTCTACTGGTTCACCCCACCGCAAACGCCCGCGTGGCAAGCCCGCGCGCTGGCCCCCCTAGGCGCGCTCTACGCCCGCGCCACCGCCCGCCGCGTCGCCCGCCCCGGCTACCGCGCCTCTGTGCCGGTGATCTGCGTTGGCAACATCAACGCCGGCGGCACCGGCAAAACCCCCACCGTGATCGCCCTCGCCCAGCGCATCCTCGGCGTCCACGTCGTCTCGCGCGGCCACGGCGGCGCGCTCGAAGGCCCGGTGCGGGTTGAGGAGCGTAAGCACAAGGCCGCAGAGGTCGGCGACGAGCCGCTGCTCACCGCCGCCTTCGCCCCCACATGGGTCGCCAAGGACCGCGCAGCCGGGGTCAGGGCCGCCGAGGCCGCCGGGGCCACCGCCGTGATCCTCGACGACGGCTTCCAAAACCCCTCGGTGGTCAAAGACCTGTCGCTGGTGGTGGTCGACGCGCACCGTGGCTTCGGCAATGGCCGCTGCCTGCCCGCCGGCCCCCTGCGCGAGCCGGTTGCTGCCGGAATGTCTCGCGCCAGCCTCCTACTCTCCATCGGCCCGGAGGCCGCGCAACAGAAGTTCGCCGCCGATTGGGGCGCGGCCATCACCGTGCCCCACCTCACCGGCCACCTCGCCCCGCTGGAAACCGGGATGGATTGGCAGGGCTTGCCCACCCTCGCCTTCGCCGGGATCGGCCACCCCGAAAAGTTCTTCGCCACCCTGCGCGGGCTCGGGGCAGATCTGAACCGCGGCGAGGCGCTGGACGATCACCAGCCGCTGACCCCCGCGCTGATGGCCCGGCTCGAACTAGAGGCCACCACCCTCGGCGCCCAGCTCGTGACCACCGAAAAAGACGCCGTCCGCCTGCCCGCCGACTTCCGCGCCAAGGTGCTCACCCTGCCCGTGCGCCTTGAGGTTGCCGACTGGTCCGCGCTGGAGCACGCACTGGCCGGGCTGTCGCTCGGGTGACCCCCGTCACCATCGAACGCCGCATTGATTAATGGCCGTGGCCGGAAAATCGTATGCATAGGATGTGCATAGGTTGTGCATCACATGTTGCCCCCATCTCTCCGCCATTAACCCCTATGGGTTAACACAAGGCCCGCAGCGCCTGATCAGCCCGTAGGGTGGGCAATCTGCCCACCACCCCGCCATCAAAAAAGGGGCCCCGTTGCCACAAGGGCAAACGGGGCCAGAGGTCGTGCCATGTGTCAGGCCACAGGCACCGGCGGTAACTGTTGAATGTCGTTGCTAGTCGCGCATCTCGGCGCGGATCTGCTGGCGCAGCACGTCAATGCTCACCGGCTTTCCATCTTTCTTGAAGTGCCAATAGGTCCAGCCGTTGCAGCTTGGTGCGCCTTCGAGATGCGCGCCGACCTTGTGGATCGAGCCCTTGATGTCATCGGCCACCAGCGTCCCGTCGGCCCGGATCTTGGCCGCCCGCTTGCCGTTACCGCTCACCAGCATCTCGCCCGGCCGCAGCATCCCGCGCTCCACCAACTGGCCGAAGGGCACCCGTGGCTCGGCACGTTTACTAATGCTCACCTGCATCGCATCGCTGTCGATTTTGCGCACGTTATCAATGCGTTTCTGGGCCACCTCGCGATAGTCGGCCTCGCGCTCGATGCCGATGAAGTCACGGCCCAGCATCTTGGCCACGGCGCCCGTGGTGCCGGTCCCGAAGAACGGGTCCAGCACCACGTCGCCCGGGTTTGTCGTGGCGAGCAGCACACGATGGAGCAGCGCTTCCGGCTTTTGCGTCGGATGCGCCTTCTCTCCCCTGGAGTTCTTCAGCCGCTCATGGCCATTACAGATCGGCAGCACCCAGTCCGACCGCATCTGCACGTCGTCGTTGAGCGCTTTCATGGCTTCGTAGTTGAAGGTGTATTTGCCACCCTCGGATTTACTCGCCCAGATCATGGTTTCATGAGCGTTGGTCAGCCGCATGCCGCGGAAGTTGGGCATGGGGTTGGATTTGCGCCAGACCACATCATTCAGAATCCAGTAACCTGCATCCTGTAGCTTGGTCCCGACGCGAAAGATGTTGTGGTAAGAGCCGATCACCCAGATCGCACCATCTGGTTTCAAAATGCGGCGCGCGGCGGCCAGCCATTGCTCGGTAAAGGTGTCATATACCTTGAAGCTGTCAAACTGGTCCCAGTGGTCGTCAACCGCGTCCACCTGGCTGTTGTCGGGGCGGTGGAGATTGCCCTTGAGCTGCAGGTTATAGGGTGGGTCCGCGAAGATCAGGTCAACGGAGGCCGCGGGGAGCTTGTTCATCTCCTCGATGCAATCGCCGGCAAGTATCCGGTTCAGTGGCAGCCCTTGCTGCCCTCTGCGGGTCGTCGTCTTCGTCATCTGTCTGCCTCTGTCCCTGCGCTCTTGTGGCGCTCGGTGTTGTTGGCTTGAGCATGAGTCAGAGGCGATTCGCGGTCAATTTCTTTTTTGAATCAGGGGTTTGTAGATTTTTGTTGCAACAAGATATTGCGTATCGGTGCAAAGGAACGCCTATGATGTTGTGTCACACCCAAGGTTTCGAGTGCCCTCAAGTGCACACTTGTTCCGTAGCCCGCGTTGCTCTCCCAGCCGTAGCCGGGGTGCTGTTGCGCCAAATCCACCATGAGCGCATCCCTGGCCACTTTGGCCACGATCGAAGCCGCCGCGATGGAGAGTGATTTGCCATCCCCCTTCACCACCGCCTCGGCCGAACCGCAGCCCTCCGGCAGCCGGTTGCCGTCGATCAGCAGGTGATCGGGGCGCGTGTTCAGCCCGGCCACGGCGCGGCTCATCGCGGCGAGCGCAGCCTGAAGGATGTTGATCCGGTCTATCTCCTCCACCTCGACGTGGATGATGCAAACCTCGGCGCTCTGTTGGATCGCCTCCGCCAGCGCAAGGCGGCGCTTTTCCGTCAGCTTCTTGCTGTCGTTCAACCCGGGCGGAATGCGGGCCGGGTCCAGCACCACCGCCGCCGCCGTCACCGGCCCTGCCAGCGGCCCCCGGCCCACTTCGTCCACGCCGGCCACACGGGCCAGCCCCCGGGCCATCGCGGCCTCTTCCAGTGCAAAATCAGGAAAGCTCTTCATGCCCCCCACCTCGCCTTTGCGCCGGGCCAGCGCAACAAAAAAAGGGGCGGAAAGCCTCACCTTCCGCCCCCAAGTTCAGACGTGGCCCCATGGGGATGACAGCCACGCCCTGCTCGCAGGTGCGCCCCAGGAGACCGGGACGCCCCTTGCCTGATCTCTATCCGCTCAGGTGCGGAAACCGTTGCGCCGCAGGCAGCGCTGCTCGTAGGCCTTCACCTTCTTGCGGCCCACGTCGAGCGTGTAGGAGCATTCGCGCGGCAGCCGGGCGCTGAAGCCCTGACGCTGAAGGCAGGGCGCACCATAAAACACCTGCGTTCCCCGGCGCGTGGGCACCGCGGTTTCGCAGCGGCTAGGGAGGCGGGCATGGCGGCCACGGTCCTTGTAGCGGCCTTTGCCCCGGTTCGGCGTGACGGTGACCACCCGGTCGTCGTAGCGGTCCGCCCGGTCGGAGCGGCGGTCCTTGTTGCGCTCATTGGCAGCGATAAGCGCGCCAACAGCCCCAAGGCCCAGAAGCAGGCGCAGGGTCTCGCCCCGGTCCATATCGGCCTGTGCGGGGGCGGCGAAGGAAGTGAGAGCCACGGCGGCAGCGGCGGCGGATGTGATAAGGGTCTTGAACATGGCGTCGTCCTTAATGTGCGTCATCGGATGCCCGTTATGGGCGTCTGTCCGAGACGCGCCGGGGCGGTGATGAGGCAAGGATGGGCGGTGCCGGGCCGGACAAACAATATCGCCGCCGGGCTATCGCATATCAGGCCGCGCGGGGGCCTTTGTTATTGAATATCGGCGGCCGCAACCGCATGACTACGCGTATGAAAACGCTCCTCACCCTTCCCGCCGCCGCGCTCGCTCTGGCGCTGGCGGCCGCCCCTGCGGGGGCCGCCTGCTATGCCGAGTACAAGGCCAAGCAGGACAATCCGCTCAAGCTCCATTACGGTGTGATGGAGCTTGGCAACGCCTGCCCGCCGCGCGGCGAGGCACAGGCACAAATCGCCGCCCGTTTGCAGCGCGGCGGTTGGGTGCTACTCAACGTCATCTCGCTCTTCGAGGGCACCCCCAGCAAGGCGCAGCAGCAGAATGCCGGATCAAACTTCCTTCGCTACTGACCTGCGCAGCACAGGCAACCGAGTCGTCACCTTCGGCATTGCCGGCATCGTCGCCATTCTTGCGATTGCGGCGGTGTTCCTGTTTCTGACCTTGCCGGACGGCAACGCCTTCAACGCGCGAGTCGAGCAGATCTTCACCGAGAATGATGCGCTTGTGTCGGGCGAGGCCGTCACACTGCTGGAGATCCTCGCGCAATCCGGCACCGCCTTTGGGGATGTTCTGGTCAGCTACCGGATCGTCATCTTCGTGCTGCTCCTCTTCTCCACCGCCCTGCTGATCGCCGCGCTGGTGTTTCTCGTCACCATCATCGCGCTGAACAAGCGGATGGGCGAAATCGAGAAGCAGGGTATTCAGGTGTCGAGCCTCGTAATCTCGCGCGAAGAGCGGGTCGTGCTGCTGAACAACATGGAATTCAAGCTCACCGAGGCGGCGATAGAAACGCTCGCCGTGCTCGCCGAGGCCCGTATGGATGAAGACGTGCTCTCCGGCGCCGCCATCGAGGGCGTCATCCAAGGCAAGCCCGAGGCCGATTGCGACGAAGCCGCCGGGGCGACCCGCATCAAACGCCTGCGCGACAGCCTCGGCAACCAGATGGTTTCGGAACTGCTGGTGAAGAACATCGCCCGCAAAGGCTACATGCTCGCCATCGACAAGGACGTGATCCGGATGGTCTAAGCCTGCGCCGGGCAGCGCCGTCCCGCGGGGTGGCGCCAGCAACGGTGGTTCGTGGCACTTTATTGCGCAGTCGTCATCTTCCCTAAGGGGTAGGCCCCAGCCTAACCGAAGCGCCGCCCCGGGGGGCGGGACGGCGCTGCCCGGCGCCTGCGGCGCGCATCGGGCGGCCGCGCACCCTCACCCCGGCAACGGCAACTCCCCGCGCTTGTAAGGCCCCCAGTCGGTGATCTCCGGGTAGTACATCGCCCGCCACTTGCGCACCCGTGGGTTCATCCGGCGGCGCCAGAGCGGCGGGATCACCGCCATGAACCCCATCGCCGGGTATCCGTAAGGCAGCTGCGGGGCCTCCCCCTCGTCATAGGTTTGCAAAAGCGGAAAGCGGCGCGATGGTTTGTAATGATGATCCGAGTGGCGCTGGAGGTTGATCAGCAGCCAGTTCGTCGCCTTATGCGCCGCGTTCCACGAGTGATGCGGGCGAACCGGCTCGTAGCGGCCATCACCAAGGTGCTTTCGCGTCAGCCCGTAATGCTCAATGTAATTCGTCAGCTCCAGCAGCCACACCGCCGTGAGCGCCTGGTAAAGAAACAACAGCAGCCCGGCCCAGCCGCCCAGCACACAGGCCGCCACGATGAAGGCCAGTTGCAGCGCCCAGTAGCGCCAATGCGGGTTGCTCCGGTGCCACCACGGCAAGCCCTTGCGTGCCAGCATGGCCTTCTCGGCCTTGAAGGCGCTCACCGGCTCCTCCCGCATCACCCGCGCCAGAAAGCTCCAGTAGCTCTCGTTATAGCGTGCCGTCACCGCATCGGCGCGGGTGCCGACATGCCGGTGATGCACCAGCAGATGCTCCGAGCGGAAATGCGAGTAGAGCACCGAGGCCAGCAAAATGTCACCCAGCCAGCGCTCCAGCCGGTTGCGCTGATGCACCAGCTCGTGGGCATAGACGATGCCGATTGCGCCGTTCACCACGCCAAGGCCGAAGAAGATCACGATCTTCTCCACCACGTTCAAATGCGCCGCGCCGGGCACCCACGCCAGCATTACCAACAGCAGGCACAGCTGCACCGGGCACCACAGCAAGGTGACAAGGCGATACCAGAAGAGCTGGGCCTCGTCGGTCTCCGTGTCCGGGTTGTCGAGGTTCAGCCCCAGCGCCCCATCGGCGAGGGTGGCGCCCGCCAGCGTGAACAGCGGCACTGACAGCACCCAAAGCCCGCCCCAGGCTGCGGAGGCGATCACCAGCGGCACGGTCAGGAGCGACACCCAGAAGGGCGCCGCTGCTCGGAAATTTGAGATGGATGCAGAGGCCATTGGCCCTCTCCCGATGGTCATGCGCGCCCCGCCCGGATCATAGAGGCGCGCGGCGCGGTTTCAATCACCCGCCAGATCAAGCGCGGCTGACGTTGCGGCGAGATCATAGGCCTTGCGCATCACCGTGGGCAGGGCGGCGGGCGAGAGCCGTTGCCAGTGCAACCCCTCCGGAGCCTCCACCTCGGCCCGCCCGGCATGCACACGAAGGATCAGGTGGAAATGGGTAAAGGTGTGCCGCACCTCCCCGATCTCATGCAGGTCAGCCTCCACCGGGGGCGCTGCAGCGGCAGGTTCTTCGCGCCATTCCGCCCCCGGCCAGCCAAGCATCCCGCCCAGAAGACCACGCTCGGGGCGGCGCTCCAGCAAAAACGCTCCATCGGCCCGGCGTATCACATAGGCATGGCCAAGCCGCACCGGCTTGGGCTTCTTCGGGGTTTTCTTCGGCAACTCGGCGGCGATGCCCTCCGCTCTCGCGGCGCAGGGCTCTCGCCACGGGCAGATGCCGCAGGCCGGGCTCTTGGGGATGCAGATCGTTGCGCCGAGGTCCATCACCGCCTGGGCATAATCCCCGGGCCGGCGTTCGGGCGTCAGCGCAGCAGCATGGTCGGTGAGCAGCGGTTTCGAGCCGGGCAGAGGCTCTTCCACCGCATGAAGCCGCGCCATCACCCGCTCCACATTGCCATCCACCACCACCTCGGGCCGATCAAAGGCAATCGCGGCAATCGCGGCAGAGGTGTAAGGGCCGATGCCCGGCAACTCGCGCAGCCCCTCCGCCGTATCGGGAAACTCCCCGCGCTCTGCGACCACCCGCGCGCATTTCAGCAGGTTGCGGGCGCGTGCGTAGTAGCCAAGCCCGGCCCAACGGGCCATCACGTCTTCGTCCCTCGCCGCCGCCAGCGCCTCGACCGAGGGCCAGAGCCGGGTGAAGGTGTGGAAGTAATCCTTCACCGCCGCCACCGTGGTTTGCTGCAGCATCACCTCCGAAAGCCACACGCGATACGGGTCGGCCCGCTCACCGCTCCCCGGCGGCACGCGCCACGGCAGCACGCGGGCGTGGGCGTCATACCACTCCAGCAGCGCCGCGCTCATCTTCCCGTCACGCAATCTTTATGGCTCCCCTGCCCGCATTTGGCTGGCCCCCTCCGGGCCGCGGGCGGTAAGATAGGGGCCAAACCACTGAAATGCGAGGCCATGGCCAAGGCACCTGCGAAATCTCCCAAGCGCCACATGCGCGGCTTCGCCCAAACGGCAAAGTTCGTCTCTGCGGATATCCGCAAGGCGAGCGAGAAGCGGGGCTTTGCCGAGATGCGCGTGCTGACCCACTGGGCCGAGATCGTAGGCGAGCAGACAGCCGCGGTCACGCGCCCGCTTGAGGTCAAGTTTGGCCGCGGTGCCTTCGGGGCCACCCTCCGCGTGCTGACGACCGGGGCCAACGCCCCGATGCTGGAAATGCAGAAGGAGCAGATTCGCGAGCGGATCAACTCCGTCTATGGCTACGCGGCAATCTCTCGCATCCAGTTCACCCAAACCGCCCCCACCGGCTTCGCCGAGGGTCAGGCCGATTTCAGCCACGCGCCCAAGCGCCGGGCACAGCCCGCCCCTGCCGAGCGCAAGGCGGCCGAAGCGCTGGCCGAAGGCGTCACTGATCCCGCGCTGAAAGCGGCCTTGAGCCGGCTCGGCGCCCATGTCATCCACAAGTCCGAACGCGGCTGAACCAAGCCCGCCCGAGCAGACCGAAAGGCCACCCATGAACACCAAAATCCTCTATTCCGCCATCTTTGTCGCGGCCCTTGCGGCAGGCAGCTACTTTGCCATCAACCGCACCAGCCAGCCCGGAGGCACCGGTTTTGACCTGTCCGCTCAGGCGCAAACGCCGGAGGAGGTCGATACCTCCGGCATCATCGAGATGACGCTGGGCGAAGAAGACGCGCCGGTGACCGTTATCGAATACGCCTCCTTCACCTGCCCGCATTGCGCCAGCTTTCACGCCAATGTCTTCAAGAAGCTGAAGACCGAGTATATCGACACCGGCAAGGTGCACTTCATCTACCGCGAGATCTACTTCGACAAGCCGGGCCTCTGGGCCGGGATGGTTGCCCGCTGCGCAGGCCCGATGCGCTACTTCGGCATTGCCGATGCGATCTACACCGAGCAGGCAGAATGGCTCAAATCGCGCGACCTGAACGGCATTCACGGTGACCTGCGCAAACTGGCTTTGAAGTCCGGCCTCGATGGTGAGCAGGTGGATGCCTGCCTTGGCGATGCCGATAAGGCACAGGCGATGTATGCGCTGTTCCTCCAGAATGCCGAGGCCGATGAGGTCGAGTCCACGCCCACTTTCATCATCGACGGCGAGAAACACACCAACATGAGCTATGAGGACTTCGCAGAAATCCTCGACGGCAAGCTGGAAGAGTAAGCTTGGGCGCAGCGATTAACCGAACGATAGGGGTTTGGCGGTAGCACTCGGGCGGAGCAGGCACAAAGGCCTGAGCCGCAGGACCGAGGAGCATCCGGATGGACCCCATCGAAGAGCAGCGCAACGAGTTTCGCCCGCAAAACGGCGAGGCTCCGTTTGATCTGGGCGAGGTGTTCTATTCCCGCACCGATGATCGGGGCGTCATTAAAAGCGGCAACTACGTGTTCCAGCGGGTTGCGCACTACGAATGGGATGAGCTCTTGGGCGCACCGCATAAAACGGTGCGCCACCCCGACATGCCCAAAGGGGTGTTTCGTGTGTTCTGGGAAGAGCTGAAGGCCGGCAAGGTCACCGCTGCCTACGTCAACAACCGCGCCAAGGACGGGCTCAACTATTGGGTCTTCGCCATCGTTGCGCCCTGCGAGGGCGGCTATCTTTCGGCGCGCGTCAAACCGACCAGCGAACTTTTTGAGCCAGTTAAGGCGCTCTACGAAGAGATGCTCGCGGCAGAGGGCCGGGGCACATCTATTGATGACAGCGCGCAGATGATGCTCGATGCACTGCAAGGCATGGGCTATACCAATTACGATGCCTTCGTTGTCGACGCGGTGGGGGAGGAGCTCTTGAGCGAATGCCACACCCTCGGGATCGAACCGATCGGAAGTGTCACCGGGGCCCGCGAGCTGGTTGGCCTGGCCGATTCCATCATCACCGCAACCGAGCGCCTTTCGACCGAGTTCACCTATCTCGGCGGCATTCCCCGCAACCTCCAGATCAAGGCCGCGCGGGTTGAGCGCACCGATGGGCCGCTCAGCGTGCTGGCGCGAAACTACGAGGGCATGTCCGTCGATATGTCCGAGTGGTTCGAGGCACATGTAGTGGGTGAGAACACCAGCTTCTCCTCCATCCGCCGCACCATAGAGCGCGCCATGCTCGTCGGCTCCGTCGCAACCATTCTGGCCCGCTGCGACTGCCAGCTGCTGTCAGAACGTCGCGAGCTGGGCGGGGTGGAGATATCGCCGGAACGTGAAATGCTCGGAAGGCTACAGGCCGACTACAAGGCCAAATCCCGGGAGGCCTATGCCCTCGTGGCCACGGAGGCGGGCCGAATCGTCAACTCCTGCCGCGATATGAAACGCATGCTGTTGGGCCTCGATACACTCCGCGTCGCCTTCAAGATCGAAGACAGCCGCTCAGGCGAGGCCAATGCCGGGATCGGAGACATCATCGCGCAACTCTCCGCCGCCCAAGACCGGGCGAACACCCACCGAAACACGATTCTCGAAGACAGCCAGCGCATGGCGGAGCTTGCCGCAGAAATGCAGGAAAAGGAGCGTGCTCACCTGCCAGACCTTCTGCTCTACGGCCCACGGATGCTGCCCGCAATCGAGGCCACCCCATCCCTCAAGAAATCCGCCGCCTAGAACTGGCGATCCCGGCAGGATTCGAACCTGCAACCTGCCCCTTAGGAGGGGGCTGCTCTATCCAGTTGAGCCACGGGACCGCGCCGGGTGGGTGTAGCCCGCACGGGCAGGGCGATCAATCCTGAAGCCATGCTTAACAATGCGCGCGCCCTCCGGCCTTTTCATTTCCCGCCCGGCGGGCGAAAAGCTGTGCCGAGGAGGAAGATCCATGGTCACACTATCGCAGCGCACCAGCCGGCTTGGCACCGAGAGCGCATTTGAGGTTCTCGCCCGCGCCGGGAAGCTGGCCGCCGAGGGGCGCAGCATCATCAATCTCGGCATCGGCCAGCCCGATTTTCAGACGCCCGCACATATCGTCGAGGCCGGGATCAAGGCGCTGCGCGATGGCCACCACGGCTACACCCCCGCCAACGGCCTCCCCGCCCTGCGCGAGGCAGTGGCAGCTGATCTGCACCGGCGGCATGGAGCCGAGGTGAACCCCGATAACGTGGTGGTGCAGCCCGGCGGCAAGCCCACCATGTTCTTTGCCTGCATGCTCCTGGGCGAGCCCGGCGCCGAGATCATGTATCCCAACCCCGGCTTCCCGATCTACGAGAGCGTCATCAAGTATTCCGGCGCAACGCCCGTGCCGATCGCGCTGCGCGAGGAGGCGGGCTTTGCCTTTTCCGCCGAGGAAGTGCTGGGCCAGATCACCGAGCGCACCCGCCTCATCATCATCAACTCCCCTGCCAACCCCACCGGCGGCGTCACTCCCAAGGAGGAGATCGACAAGCTGGTCGCAGGCCTCGCCGATCACCCCGATGTGGTGCTGATGTCGGACGAGATCTATTCCTGCATGCTCTACGGCGGCCGCCAGCATACGAGCCTGTTGAACTACCCCGAAATCCGCGACCGGCTGATCATGCTCGATGGCTGGTCGAAAACCTACGCGATGACCGGCTGGCGCCTCGGCTATGCCGTCTGGCCCAATGCGCTGGTCGATCATGCCACCCGGCTCTGCATCAACGACCACTCCTGCGTCAACGCACCCACCCAGTTCGCCGGCATTGCCGCGCTGGAAGGCCCGCAGGACGAAGTGGTGAAGATGGTCGAGGCCTTCGACCGCCGCCGCCAAGTTATCGTCGATGGGCTAAACGCCCTCCCCGGCGTGCGCTGCTCCGATGCCGCCGGGGCATTTTATGCCTTCCCCAACATCGAGGGCACCGGCCTCACGGCCCGCGAGGCGCAGGATCGCTTCCTCGAAACCTGCGGCGTTGCCACCGTCGCCGGCACCAGCTTTGGCGCGCATGGTGAGGGCTTCCTGCGGTTTTCCTATGCCAACAGCGAGGATAACATCCGCGAGGCACTGACACGGATTGGCAAGGCTCTGGAGGGCTGAATGGCTCATGAACAGGCTCTAACCCAGCTCGAAACGCTCCTTGGCGACCGGCTCAAGCAGAGCGACGCCGAACGTACAGCCCATGGCCAGAACGAGGCGCATTTCGCCGATGCCCTGCCCGATGCAGTGGCCTACCCCAAAACCACCGAGGAAATCTCGGAGATCATGAAAGTGGCCCATGCCGAAGGCATGCCGGTGACCGCCTTCGGCACCGGCACCTCGTTGGAAGGCCACCACCTGCCCGTGCAGGGCGGGCTCACGCTCGACCTCTCACTGATGAACCGCATCCTCGCCGTGCATGACGCCGATATGGATGTGACCGTGCAGCCCGGCATCACCCGTGGCCAGTTGAACGATGAGCTGCGCGCCACCGGCCTCTACTTTCCAATCGACCCCGGCGCCGATGCCTCGCTCGGCGGCATGGCGGCCACGCGGGCCAGCGGCACCATGGCGGTGCGCTATGGCACCATGCGCGAGAATATCCTGGCGCTTGAAGCGGTGCTCGCCGACGGGCGGATCATCCGCACCGGCTCCCGCGCGCGCAAGTCGTCGTCCGGCTACGATCTCACTCACCTGCTCATCGGCTCTGAAGGCACGCTCGGCATCATCACCGAGATCACCCTCAAGCTGCACGGCCAGCCCGAGGCCATTGTAGCCGCCACCTGCCGCTTCCCGTCCGTCGAGGATGCTGTGAACTGTGTGATCACAACGATCCAAAGCGGCATCCCCATGGCCCGGATCGAGTTGGTCAATTCCGCCATGGTGCGTGGCTTCAACCTTGGCAGCAATGCCGGGCTGCCCGAAGAGCCGCACCTGTTCCTCGAGTTTGCAGGCTCTGAAACGGCGGTGCAGGAGCAATCCGAGCTTTTCGGAGAGATTGCCGCCGACTTCAACGCACAGGATTTTACCCGCGCCACCAAGGCGGAAGATCGCAACGCGCTTTGGGCCATGCGCCACAACGCGCACCACGCCTCAAAGGCGCTTTACCCGGGCAAGCGCATGCTGGCGACCGACGTCTGCGTGCCCATCTCCAAGCTGGCAGAGGCGGTTTCTGCTGCCGAGGAGTCTGCCCGTGATCTGGGATTGGAGCCGGTGATTGTGGGCCATGTCGGCGACGGCAATTTTCACACCGGCATCGGTTTTGATCCGGAAGACCCTGCCGAAATCGCCATGATAGAGACGTTTTCGGCCAAGCTGGCCGAGGTTTCTCTGAGCCTTGGCGGCACCGTTTCGGGCGAGCATGGCATCGGGCTGGGCAAGCGCAAGTACATGGAATCCGAGCACGGCCCTGCGCTGGCAGCGATGCGTGCGATCAAGCAGGCGATGGACCCGAAAGGCATCCTGAACCCCGGCAAGCTGCTCCCGTAGGGCGGGACTACTCCCGCCCTGCAGTAGGCTCTATGCCAGCCCCAAAAGCCGCGCCGCGTTGCCCTTGATGATATCTTCGCGCAGTTCGTCCTTGATGCCGATCTTCTCGAAATCGGCCAGCCAGCGCTCTGGCGTGATCATCGGCCAGTCGGAGCCGAAGAGCACCTTCTTCTTCAGGATCGAGTTGCAGTAGCGCACGAGGATGTCTGGGAAATACTTGGGCGACCAGCCGGAGAGATCGATGTAGACGTTGGGCTTGTGCTGGGCCACCGCCAGAGCCTCCTCCTGCCAAGGGAAGGAGGGATGCGCGAGGATGATCTTCATGTCGGGGAAGTCCACCGCCACATCATCCATATACATCGGATTCGAGTACTTCAGTCGCATCCCGTTGCCGCCGGGCATACCGCTGCCAACACCCGTCTGCCCGGTGTGGAACAGCGCAATACAGCCCTCTTCTTCGATCACCTCATAAAGCGGGTAGGCCATGCGGTCGTTGGCGAAGAAGCCCTGCATTGTCGGGTGAAACTTGAAGCCCTTCACCTTGTAATCGCGGATCAGCCGCCGTGCTTCCCGCGCAGCCATCTTGCCCTTCCACGGGTCGATGGAGGCAAACTGAATCAGCACATCGCTGTTCTCGGCCACATGCTCGGCCACCTCGTCATTCGAGTAGCGCCGATAGCCCGTCTCCCGCTCGGCATCGACCGGGAAGATCACCGCAGCGATGTTTTGCTCACGAAAGTGGGCGGCGGTTTCCGGGATGGTGGGCGGATGCTCCCACGGCGCGCGGAAGTACTTCGCCATCGTGCTCTGCAGATCGTCGTAGCCATCGTCCGAGTGGCAGCCACAGGGCTCTTCGGCGTGGGTGTGGATGTCGATCGCGCGGACCTTGGAAATATCTACCATGTCAGCTGTCCTTCAATGTGATCACAGCCGGATCGGCGTTGTCATAAAGCCGTTCCAGCAACTCGGCACGGCGCGTCAGCACCTTGCGGAAGTTGAGGTTGCCCTTGGCCGTCATCTCGCCATCGCCCATCGAGGGCGGTTCCGCCAGCACTAGGGCGCGGGTGATGCGAGAGGCGGAGCCCGAGGTCTGGCCTGCACGCTCGGCAAGACGGTGGCGTATTTCACGCTTCAGGTGGTCGCCCACCAGCGCACCGTTGTCCTCTTCAGTCACAAATCCCGCCTTCTTGAGCGCGCCGGCGTTCGGGAAGATCAGCAGCCCGATCTCCTTGCGGTCTGCGCCTGTGATCACAAGATCACCCGCGATCCCGTCCATCATCTTGAGCGCCTCCATCCGCAAGCCTGCCGCCCGCACCCAGGTGCCGGTTTGCAGCTTGAAGTCCTCCGAGATCCGCCCATCAAACTTCATGCCCTTATTGGCATCCTCCGGATCAACAAACACCATCGCATCGCCAGTGATAAAGAAACCCTCCTCGTCGAAGGCCTCCTTGGTCTTCTCCGCGTCTTCAAAGTAACCCGGCATGATGTTGGGGCCCTTCACCCGCACTTCGCAGCGCATATCCTCATCGGGAATGAGCTTGGTGGTCACCCCTGTCAGCGGCACACCCACGATGCCGGAGCGATCCGTCGGTTCGTGCTGGAGCAGGGTGGCGGGGGCGGTTTCTGTCAGGCCCCAGGACGAGGTCATCAGCGGGAGAGAGCCGCGGACTTCCATCGCCATCTCTTCCATCGCCGACCAGATATCCTGCGGCAGCGAGGCCCCCGCGTAGAAAATCATATCGAGCTCGGAGAAGACGGAGCGGCGCAGGGCCTCATCGCTCTTCATCGCATCCACGACCATGCCAAAGCCGACGGGCACGTTGAACCACGTGGTCCCGGCCTTCATCGAAAGGTTTTCCAGCGTTCGGTCAATCAGCGCGGGCGTCGGTTTTCCGTCATCAATATAGATCGAGCCGCCGTTGGCGAGCATCATGTTGAAGTTATGCGAACCACCAAACACGTGGTTCCACGGCAGCCAGTCCACGATCCGGGGCGGCTTTGCGGCGAGAAAGGGCAGCGCATCGAGAAGTTGCGCTTGGTTGGCGCACATCATCGCGTGCGTTGTGATCACAGCCTTCGGGTTGGAGGTGGAGCCGGACGTGAGCAGGTATTTTGCAACCGTGTCCGGCCCGATTTCGGCATAAACAGTGTCGATTTCTATGCCCGCATCGCCTTTAAGCAGCTCGTCGAAAGCCACCATGCCCGGCTCGGCATCGGCCGACACGAGGCGCTCCAGCGCGGCGATCTCGGGCAGGGCCAGCGCCTCGGCATAGCGGGCGGCATCATCGGCAAACACCATGCGGGGCTTCACCAGCTCCACGGCGTGCTTCAGCCGCCCGTGGGCACCGTGGATCAGGGCATATTGCTCCGCCACCGGCACCAGCGGGATGCCAACATACTGCGCGGCCAGCGACAAAAGGCCGTGGTCCACGCTGTTGCCTGACATCACCAGAATGGGCGTTTCCGGCCCCATGCCGCGCCCAACAAGTGCAGCGCCGATGGCCCGAACCTGTTCCAGCACCTCGGCATAGCTCAATTCGCGCCAGCCCGCCCCGGAGCGCTCGGCGATGAACACGCGGTCAGGCGCCTCCCCGGCCCAACGGTGAAGCCAGTCACCGGTAACACGTGCCGGCGGGCTTGGCTCATAGCCGGAGCGCAGCAGGATGGTGCCATCAGGGCGGGTTTCGCGGGTCACGTTGTGGGCGCGGTAACGGCCATCCATGGTCATTTCGGGCTCCTCCCCTCTTTACCATTACGTTCGATCCGCCTCATGGCGGTGATGAGCAAGTTCAGCTCTGCTTCGTCGAGGCCTTCGGTCATGCGTTTGTCATGCGCCTGCACAGCCAGCCGAGCCTCCTCGCCAAGGGCCAGGCCCTTTGCGGTGACATGCAGCGCATAGGCGCGGCGATCGTCCGGGGCGCGGTCGCGGGTGAGCAGCCCGGCCTGCTCCAACTCGTCGAGGATCACCACGAGGTTGGGCCGCTCAATGGCCAGAAGCTCCGCCAGTTGCGATTGCCTCAGGCCGGGGTTTTCCATCACCACCACCAGCGCGGAGAAGGTCACCATCCGCAGGCCGAAGGGGGCGAGCGTGGCGTTCACATCCATCTGGATCATGTGAAACGCCCGCTTCATGTTGTAGCCGACATGCGCCCTCAGCCCCTCGTCATTCGGCTCGGGCTGCACCAGCCGGGGGCGCGTGGCGGCCATCAGCTGAACTTCGGCGCGCGCTTTTCGAGGAAGGCGGCAAGGCCCTCCAGCGCGTCGGGCGAGGTTTGAGTCAGGGCGGCACAGAGACTTTCGGTAAAGAGCCCATCGGCCTTTGCCATGTCTTCGATCCGGGCAATCGCCTGCACCATGATGTAGTTGGAGAGCGGCGCGTTCCAGGCGATCTTGCGGGCCAGATCCATCGCCAGCTCCAGCGCTTCTCCTTCGCCCACAGCATAATGGGCGAGCCCCAGCGCCTTGCCCTCTTCATGGCCATATTTCCGGCCAGTCAGCATCATCTCGATCATCCGGTCGGCGCCAAGGATGCGGCCCACGCGCACGGTTGCACCGCCGCCCACGAAGATGCCGCGCCGCCCTTCGGGCAGTTGGAAGATCGTCGAAGGCTCGGCGATGCGCACATGGGTCGAGGTGGCCAGTTCCAGCCCGCCGCCAATCACCGCGCCAAACATCGCCGACACTACCGGCACGCCGCCAAACTGAATGCGCTCCATCACTTCATGCCAGCCACGCGAGTGGCGCATGGTGCCCTCGGCATCGCGCGCCTTGTGCTCGCTCAGGTCGAGGCCGGAGCAAAAGTGCCCCTCGGTGCCCGTCAGCACCACCACGCGGACGCCCTCGGGAATGGCGCGGAAGAAGCCATCAATCGCCTCCAGCAGTTCGTCGCACATCGCATTGCGCTTGCCGGGGCGGTTCATGGTGAGCACGGCAATGCCGTCGTCCCGCACCTCGATCTTCAGCATGTCACTCATTGGGTATCCTTATCGCGGGGGCAGGCGGGTGGCGCCATCCAGCCGGATGACCTCGCCGTTCAGGTAGGGGTTTTCCACCATGTGCTGCACCAGCAGCGCGTATTCGCGCGGGTGGCCGAGGCGGTGGGGATTGGGCACGTTGGCGACGATAGCCGCCGTGGTTTCTTCGGGCAGGCTCTCCATCATCGGAGTGTTGAAGAGGCCGGGGGCAATGGCGTTCACGCGAATGCCCGTCTTGGCAAATTCGCGGGCCGCCGGCAGGCACATCGAGGCCACGCCACCCTTGGAGGCCGCATAGGCCGCCTGGCCAAGCTGGCCGTCCTGATAGGCGGCGCTGGCGGTGTTCACGATCACGCCGCGCTCGCCATCCTCGTTCAGCGCGGGCAGTTCCTGCATCAGCCGGGCAGCGTGGGACATCACGTAGTAGGTGCCGAAAAGGTTCACCTTCATCACCTTCTCGAAGAGATCGGTGGAGAGCTTGCCCTCCCGGCCCACGATGCGCGCCGCAAGGCCAAGGCCTGCGCAGTTCACCGCGATGCGTGGGGCCTCGCCCAAGTCTGCCGCGGCCTTTTCCACTGCGGCCTTCACCGCCGCCTCGTCAGACACATCCGCCGGGCAGGCCGCGCCGCCCACCTCCGCCGCCACGGCTTCCGCCGCCTCGGCGTTGAAGTCGAGCACAGCCACCTTGGCGCCAAGCTTGGCCAGATGTCGCACCGTCGCCGCTCCAAGCCCGCTGCCACCACCCGTGACGAGGGCTACCGTTCCGCTGATATCCATGAGTCCTCCCAGACGAATTTGATACCGTTATATCTCATACCTAAATTTTCGCAACCATGGCGTGCTCCGGATCAGGCCCGTTCAGATCGGAATGAGGAAGAGCGTGATGATGGGGAAGGCCACGAGAATCGCCACGCGCAGGATGTCGGATGTAACAAACCACATGACGGCCTTGTAGGTCTCCACCATCGGGGTTGTCCGGTCCATCGCGTTGATGATGAAGAGGTTCATCCCCACCGGCGGCGTGATGAGGCCCACCTCCACCACGATCAGCACGAGAATGCCAAACCAGATGGCGACATGCTCAAGGCTGACGCGGGCAAGGTTGGCCTCGGTCGCGCCCCGCAAGCCCAACTCGCGCAGCGCATCGCCATACAGCGTTCCGCCGCTCTCCAGCGTCGCGCGGGCAGCCTGCACAACTTCGGGCGTGGTCTCGCCATAGATCGCGGCAATCTGCGCCGGGGCGAGGTTGGCCGCATCAGCCACAGTGCCCAGCCCGAGCACGGCCATATGCTCATTCGCACCCGCCAAGGCCCGTTCAAACCGGCTCTCCCGCATGCCCTCTATCGCGCCCGCCTGTAGCCCCTCAAACCACATCTGCGCATCGGCAAACCACGCCTCGAAGCGGGCCTCCTGCAGCGCGTGCAGCGAGATCAGGCCAAAGTCGAGGTTGGAGATGATCGGGAAGAAGATCGGGATCGTCAGCAGGATCATGCTGAGGCTGTCCATCAGACAGCCGAAGACGAGGTAGAAGGCGAGGATAATGATCAGCACCATCCACGGGCTCCAACCGAGGCCGACGATGGTGTTGGAAAGTTCCTGCGGCACCTGGCTGAGGGCGAGGAAGGCATTGTAAAAGCCCGCGCCCAGCACGATGAAGAAGATCATCGCCGTTGCCTGTGCAGTGGCAATGATGCTCTCTTTAAACCGCGCCCAATCAAGCTGGCCGCTGACCAGCGCGATAAGGCCAGTGCCAGCCGCGCCCACGGCGGCCCCCTCGGTGGGGGTGAACCAGCCAAGGTAGATACCGCCAACCACGAGGCCAAACACCAGAAGCACCGGCCACACATCTAGCAGAGCCTTCAAGCGCTCGGCATAAGGCACAGGCTCACGGGTGCCAGCGGCGTCAGGATACATCCGCACGTAGATGCTGATGGTGATCATGTAGCCGATGGCGGCGAGGATGCCGGGGATGAAGGCCGCGAGGAACAGCTTGGCGATGTTCTGCTCGGTCAGGATCGCGTAGATCACGAGGATCACCGAGGGCGGAATGAGGATGCCAAGCGTGCCGCCCGCAGCCAGCGTTGCCGTGCTGAATCCGCCCGAATAGCCATAGGCGCGCAGCTCGGGCAGGGCGACCCGGCTCATGGTGGCCGCGGTGGCGAGCGAGGAGCCGCAGATCGAGCCGAAGCCCGCACAGGCCCCGACCGAGGCCATCGCCACGCCGCCCTTACGGTGGCCCAGCCAGCTCTCGGCGGCCTTGAACAGCGCCGTCGACATGCCCGAAAGCGTGGCGAACTGCCCCATCAGCAGGAACATCGGGATGATGCTCAGCGAGTAGCTTGAAAAGGTGGTGTAAACCTCGCTCTTCAGCTTTGCGAGAAAGACGGTCGTGCCCCCGGTCGCGTAATAAAGCCCTCCAATGCCCACGACGAGCATGGCAAGGCCTATCGGCGCCCGCATGAAGATCATCACGAGGAGAATGGGGAACGAGGCGTATCCCAGCTCAAGCACGGTCAATGTGCTGCTCCTTCTGCCTTAGGAAGCCAGTGCTGATCGGTTGTCAGCTCCATGATGCGCCCGATGGCGCAGTAAACCGCCACCAATGCGGCCACCACGGCGGCAGTGAAACTTGCGAGATAGGCCCACCAGATCGGGAACTGCAGCAGCAGCGAGGTCTCGCCATTGCCGATCTTGTCTTCGAGGCCGAAGTAGAGCCGCCACGTGATGAGCAGCACCACGATGGTGAAGACAATCTCCCAAAAGGTCATGATGAGCGCGTTGGCCCGGCGCGACAGGAAGGACGTAAATACATCCACCGTCGCATGGGCGCTGAAGAGCTGGCAGATCGGCAGGAAGGAGAAGATCGCAAAGGCGATGCCCGCCTCGACAATCTCGAAATCGCCGTTGACGGGGCCTGCCCCGCTCGACTTGATCATCTCGGCCAGTCCGGCGGCAAGGCCTTCAAGGAAATCCGAATGCGCAAAGGTGTTCATCCCGCGCCCCGCCACGCTGATGCAGGTCAGCAGGATCAGAACAACCAGCACCACACCGCCAGCAAGGGCCATGGTGCGCGCCAAGCCAATCATGAATCTAAGCACTGCTCTCCCCCTCCCCAAGGGTCCGCCGGGCCATGGTCTCCTCCGGCGGCCGGCGTTTGTGGAGTAGTCCGCCTTGCTCGCCAAATCCAGCATGAGTTACGTTTTTTGAATTAACGCGCCTCAAAACTGCATGCACCGCCAGACTCACCCGACGAAATCGTTATGACATATAACTATATTCGTCGGCCTCCTGTAAACCCACTTTTTCTGAAGGTCAGACTACTCGGCATCTGGCTGCTTGCTCGGGTGCGCTTCGGCAAAGGCGGGGAGGGCGTTGCAGGCAGCCGCGATGCGGGTGACGTTGGGCATCTCGCTCAGGTCCACCTTGAACCGCGCTGCCGAGAACACCTGAGGCACAAGGTAGATGTCTGCCATGCCCGGCGTATCGCCAAAACAGAAGGTGTGCGCCGGGCGCTTGGCCAAAAGCGCCTCGCAAGCCGCCAGCCCATCGCCGATCCAGCGCTGGCACCAGGCCTCCACACCCTCTTGTTCCTGCCCGTATTCCGCCCGCAGGTATTGCAGCACCCGCAGGTTTTGCAGCGGGTGGATCTCGCAGGCGATAGCGGCGCAGAACGCCCGCACATGCGCCCGCTCTAGCGGATCATCGGGCAGCAGCTTCGGCTCCGGGTGCGTCTCGTCGAGCCATTCTAGAATCGCCGGGCTCTGGGTCAGCACCTCCCCGTCCTCCAGCTCGAAGGCGGGCACGAGGGCTTGCGGGTTCAACCCCTTGAAGCCCTCTGCCTTCTGCTGCCCCTGCGCCAGATGGACCGACTCAAAGTCATACTCCACGCCCTTCAGGTTGCAGGCGATCCTGCACCTGTAGGACGAGGAAGACCGGAAGTAGCCATGAAACCTCATTTCGCCGGCCCGATGTTCAGCGCAATCGGGTCAAGCCCGTCGATCCCGCCAGTGATCTTGTCACCCGCCACAACCGGGCCGACCCCCTCGGGGGTGCCGGTCAGGATGATGTCGCCGGGCCGCAGGTGATAAAAGCCAGACAAGTGGGCGATCACCTCGGGCACCTTGTGAATGAGCAGGTCGAGCGTGCTGTCCTGCTTCTGCTCGCCATTCACTTCCAGATGAATCCGCTGTTCGCCCACCGCAAACTCGCTCGCCTTTGTCATCGGCGAAAGCACGCAGGAGCCTTCAACATCCTTGCCCAGCATCCACGGGCGCTTCTTGTTGCGCGAGGCGATCTGCTGGTCGCGCCGGGTCATGTCCAGCCCGCAGCCATAGGCATAGACCGCCGCCGCGCCCTGCTCAGGCGTGCCTTTGAACACTTCAGCCCCCAGCGCCACCACAAGCTCCATCTCAAAGTGGAAGTCATCGGTCCCCGGCGGGTAAGGCAGGGTGCCGCCCGTCGCTAGCACCGAGTGCAGCTGTTTCGAAAAGTAGAACGGCGCCTCCCGGTCCACCTCAAACCCCATCTCGGCCGCATGGGCGGCATAGTTGCGCCCCACGCAGAAAATCCGGTGAATCGGGTATTCGGCGGCCTCGCCCTTCACGGGGATGCTCTGCACCCTTGGGGCGTCAAAAAGGTAATCGGTCATCGGCTGCGTTCCTCGTAGTAGTCCAGCTTCTCCTGAAGCGGGCGGTCATGGATGCGAACGAGAAAGGCTTCCTCATCCGCGTGATGGGTGATTTCTGCAAAGACCGGGGCGGTAAACGTGTCTTTCGCGGCCCAGTCGATGCGCGCGCCGTTGACGATGGAGTGCCCGCTGCCCTCGATCACGTGGAAGGCGCTGGAGCAACTGCGCAGCACCGGCTTTTCCTCGCCCCCGGCCTCGATCATCATCGCGGTGAAGCCCATGGTGGGCAGCACATCGGCCCCGGTCTCGGGGTTGATGTAATCCAGCTCCACCACCGGGCCGCCGTCGTACTTCATCGTCTCCACCAGCGCCTCGCGTGTGCGGGCCCAGGGGTAGCGCGTCATCGGATAGCGCTTTTTCTGCGCACCGAGCTTGCGGGCCGGGGCCAACCCGGCAGCGCGATAGTCAATCTGGCTGGCATCGGGACGGTTGCGCTGGTTCTGCAGTGGTCCCTCTTCGGCGTAGGAGCCTTCGAGGTAAACAAACAGCGGAAGATCAAGCGCATCGAGCCAAACCACCGGCTCCTTGCCCTCATGCCCGTGGTCATGCCACTCGCCGCCGGGGGTGAGCACAAGGTCGCCCTCCTGCATCGGCAGCTTCTCTCCGTCCACCACCGTATAGCCGCCCTCGCCCTCCACAATGATCCGCACCGCGCTAGGCGTGTGCACATGGGCCGGGGCCGTCTCGCCCGGCAGCAGGAACTGAAGTCCAAGGTAGATCGAAGAGGTCGCCTGCATCGCCCCCACTCCCCGCCCGGGGTCAGAAAGCACCAGCACGCGGCGCTCGGCTTTTTCCACCGGGGTCAGCTCTCCCGCGCGATGCAGCAGCGGGCGAATCGCCTCGTAGCGCCAGTGCCCGGGTTTGGTGACGGGTTTGGGTGCGCCATGGGGCAGAACGTTGCGCATCATCGGCCAAAGCGGGGCCACCCCCGCTGCTGACATCTCCTCCCGATAGTCCTCCGGCAGCTCTTCGAGCGTTCCAAGTTGCGCCATCCTGTCCTCCCTGTCGCGGCAATAGTTAGCATCCTTACTATACGCATACTTGTCAACAGGCCGCGCGCCGCATAGCCTGCCGGTTGCGCAGCGCTCAAGCAAGGAGGCATGGTGGCAGAGATCCAGCACATTCCCGGGCACCTGATCCGGCGGCTCAACCAGATCTCGGTTGCCGTTTTCTCCGACCGCACCGCAGAGGCCGGGCTGGAGCTGACCCCGATGCAATATGCCGTGCTCTCCACCCTGGCTGAAACCGATGGGCTGGGGCAGGCGTCGCTGGCAGGCGCGGTGGCCTATGACAAGGTCACAATCGGCGGCGTCCTCGACCGAATGGAGCAGAAAGGGCTTATCACCCGCCGCGTCTCTCCCCGTGATCGCCGCGCCCGCGAACTCTCGCTAACCGCCGAGGGCGAAGCGCTGCTGGCCGAGGCCAAACCCGTGGTCGCTGCGCTTCAGGCCGAAATCCTCGCCGGGCTCGACGCCGCCGAGCGCAACACTTTCCTCGCCCTGCTCCAAAAGGCCACCGAGGCGGGCAATGCCCTCAGCCGCGCCCCGCTAAAGCTCTGATCCGGCCTGCCAGACCCTCTGTACGTTCAACTCCGCGTCGAGCGCGACAAAATCCGCAGGTGCCTTGGGCCGCAGCCGCCCTACCTCCGCCTCCACCAGCGCCGCCGGGATGCCGGTGGCCATTGCAATCGCCTCCTCCACACTCAGCCCCACCAAGCGCACCGCATTCTGTACCGCCTGCGCCATCACCAGATCGGCCCCGGCCAATGTGCCATCGGCCAACGTCAGCCGCCCGTCGCGGCGCACAATTTCGCGGCCATCGAGGGTGAAGCTGCCAACGTCGCTCCCCGCGCAGGCCATCGCATCGCTCACCAAAAACAGCCGCCCCGGCCCCTGCTTTGCCCTTTGCGCCATCCGCAGGGTTTCGGCGTGCACATGGAACCCGTCGCAGATCACGCCCGCACTCAACCGCCCCTCGGCCAGCGCCGCGCCAACCAGCCCCGGCTCGCGGCTCCCTAACTGGCTCATCGCGTTGAACAGGTGGGTCACGCAGGTCGCGCCCGCCTCCACATAGCGCGTCGCCTCTTCGTAGCTGCAATCGCTATGCCCAAGCGAAACCAGCACCCCATCCGCCACCAGCCGCGCCACCTGCGCCGGGCTCACGGAGGCCGGGGCCAGCGTTACCTTCAGCCGGCCCGGTGCGGCCAGCAGACGGCGCAGGTCATCCTCGCCCATCTCGCGGATCAGCGCCGGGCTATGCGCCCCCGCCCGCACCGGATCGAGGTGCGGCCCTTCCAAATGCAGTCCGATCACGCCCCGCACCACCGCACCGGCCACGTCCAGCGCCGCCGCCGTCACCTCCGGCGTGGCAGTAATGAGCGTTGGCAGAATCGACGTCGTGCCGCAGGCCGCATGGGCGCGGGCCATCGTTTCCAGCCGCGCCACCGAGGGGCCATCATTCAGCATCACCCCGCCGCCGCCATTCACCTGAAGGTCCACGAAACCCGGCGCGAGGATCTCGGCCCCGGTCTCCACAATCGCGCAGCCCTCGGGCAGATCGCCCGGCTCGGCCAGCGTCACCACCTGCGGCCCCTGCACCACCAGCGCCACGCCCCGGCGCAGCGCCGCGCCGTCATGCACGGCCCCTGCAATATAGGCGGTTGCAGTCATCCGCCCTGCTCCATCGCCAGAGCCAATGCCCCATCCAGCGCCGAACCTTCGGCCCCCACCAGCGCCTTCTGCATCTGCGTGGGCAGAAAATCGGCGTATCTGTCGCCGATGCCCCCGATCAGGCAAATCGCACCGCCCTCTTTCCAGCCCAACGCCAGAAGGCCGCGCGAAATGTAATCGGCACCTGCAACAATGATGTGCCGTGCCGCCGAATCTGTTTTGGCGTCGAGGAGCCTTGGTGCGAGAGCGGCAAAATCGCTCGGCGCCGCCTCGGCGGCAAAGGCCACAATGCCAGAGACCCCGCCCATCTCTTCGGCAATCTGCCGTGTCAGCGCGGTGGCAGGCTCCACCCCGTCCTCCACCGCCAGCACCGCCTTCAGCAGCGCCCGGCCCATCCATGCGCCCGAGGCCTCATCACCCAGCACCAGTCCGTGGCCACCGATGGTCTCAAACCCCTCCGGGCTCTGCCGGGCGAGGTAAGACCCGGTGCCGATGCCCGCAACATGGCCGGGCCGCTCGCCCAAAGCCCCGCACACCGCAGCGCGCCGGTCTTCCTCCACCACCCCCGCCAGCGGAAGCGCCGCCGCCACCCGCGCGGCCACGCGCTCATCCACCACTCCCGCGAGCGCAAAATGGGCCGGCACGCCGCGCAAATCTTCCAGCGACGCCCCGGCAAGCTGAGCCGCCCTGTGCAACAGCCCCGAAACCTCCGCCACGCCGCCCTCAAAGTCGCTCGTCACATTGGCCGGCCCGCCACAAACCTCGTGGCGCATGCCATCCCACACCAGCGCCAGCCGCGCACCGCTGCCTCCGCCGTCACATCCTATTGCCCGCGCTCTGCTCATCGGCCCGTTATCGCACGCACAGCCCACAATGAAATCCCCCACCGCCACGTCGAGATTGCGCCACTCCGCGGGCGTGGCTAACCTCTTGTCGGGGAGAGCAAAACGCGTTTGGGGGACAGCAATGCAAGATCAATCCGTGCAAGGTGTGGCCGAGCAAATACTCTCGCTCCGCGACGTGGAAGTGGCTGATTTCATTCGATCCGAAGTGTCGCAAAAGCGCCTGAGCGCCAAGCTGCACCTGTTGAATGACGGAACACGCCAAGGCAGCGCCGATTCGCGCAAAATGGCCCGTCAGGCGATCGAGCGGCTCGGATTTCTCTGATCCCGCCGCGCTTGGCACGGGCAACTCGCCTCAGTTCGAAAGCTGATTGCTGACGCCCACGGCACTGCCGACAAGCGCAAAGACAGTGCGCGCACTGGTCACCGGGCTTTCCGTAACAAGCACCGTGTCCTGCGGATGAATCGCGAATTTCTCGGCCGAGAAGAGCCCGTCCGCGCTGGTCAGGTCGATGGTGAAAACGGTCCGCGTGTTCTGCGGCCCTTTCACCCCGTCCGCCCGCACCGAGCGCGGGCTATACTGCCGCAGGATCAGCACGCCCTTGGGGTTGGCCCGCGAGTCTTCCAGCCCGCCGATCAGTGACATCGCATCAAGCGCCGAAATCTGCTCTTTCTCGAAGTAGATCAGCTGCTCTTTTCCGCTGGCCCCCAGTGCGCGGAAGTAGCGATCATCCGACACCAGCATCACCTTGTCACCGCCCACCAGCGTCGTGTCGAGGCGCGGATCGTCGTAGAGCCGCTGCAGCGAGGTGGCATAGGTGTGCCCGCCGCGCACAAGCCGCACGCGCGGGTTGCGCAGCGTGGCCTGCGGGCCGCCGCCCTGCGCGATCAGCCCGAGCACGGTAAAGCCGCCATCAGGCAGCGCCACGGTGCCGGGTGCATTCACGCCCCCCACGAGCGAAACCGCACTGCCCGTACCGGGCAAGACCGAAAGCTGCACCTGCGCCGATGGCACGACATCAATCATCTGGGTTTCCAGCTGGTGGCGCGCGGCCTCTTGCGTCTTGCCTGCAATCCGCTGTCGGCCAAGGTAGGGTACATAGATGTGGCCGCTCTGGCTGACGCGGAGGTTCTTCATCTCCACCAGCTTCGCGCCGGTCGGTGCGATGAGCGAGTTGTCCTCCGAATCCCAGACAATCAGATCAACCCTGTCATAGGGCCTGATCCGCGGTTCGCCCGTGCGTCCCGAGCCGCGCAGCCACCCGTCAGAGCGAATGCTCTTGCCGGTATAGGGCCAAGAGGAAAAGCGCGGCAGCAGGGCGCGGGTCACCGGATAAACGGCGATTTGCGGGTTGTCCGAGTTTTGCGCCCGCAGCACCTCGTTGGAGATTGCAGCGCCGCGTGGAAGCGAACAGGCCGCAAGCAGCAGAAAGACCACCAAAGGTCGGAAAACGTTGATCACGGCTGCCCCTTGCACTCTTTCGCTGCGGTCTTCGCGCCTCAGCATAAGCGCAAAATACTGTGGGGCAGCGCGCAGGGTCAACCTAGATGATGGGGCAGGCACAGGTACGCATAGGTTTTGTGCATCGCCACCACGCGCCGTAGCGAACGGCTCGGTTTGAACGGTGTTTTAGCGGATTTCGAGGCATTTAACCGGCTTCGGCCACATTCCCTCCCGCCTCCTGCCAAGGGCCAGCGGCATCACACGTCCATCGCATCTTGGAGTGTGGCCGACATGGCTGAGTTTGTACTGACAGGCGTTTTGGCAAGCGGGAGCACGGATTTTCCGACAATGCTTGGCACCCTCGCCAACACCACCAACGGGGTCATTCTCTTTGACCACGGCAACAACGTGGTGCGCACCTATGATGCCACCTCAAGCGGTCTGGCAGAGGTGGGCGCAAGCGGCTCGCTTGGCGGCCGCATAAGTTTTTCGCTCTTCTCTCAGGGGGTCAGCCTCGCGGGCACGGTGATTGACGCAGCCCTCGCCGAGGCCGCTGCGGGCGATAGTGGCTCCGAGCGTGCCTATCTTTCCACCGCCGAAAACCAGGCCAACGCCGCGTCGGTGCTCTGCGCCACGGTCAGCGGCACCGACTATCTCTTCGTCGCCCCGCAAAACGGCGGCGGCGTGGCTGTCTATGCCGTCACCAACAACGGCAACACGCTGACGTTCCGCGACAGTGTCGGAGACACAGAGGGCAGTTATGCCGCCAGTATCTCTGCCATGTCGGTGGTTGAGGTGAGCGGCACCACCTATCTGCTCGTGGGCTCTTCCAGCGAGCATGGCGTTACCAGCTATGCCGTGGGCTCCAATGGCACGCTCACCGAGGCCGACAGCTTTGGCCGCGACGAGAGCCTGCCGGTGCAAACCGTCACCGCGATGGACAGCGCGGAAATTGACGGCAGGCACTACGTGGTGGTGGCCTCCTCCGGCTCCAGCTCGCTGACAGTGCTCGAAGTCGCCCCCGGCGGCGCGCTCAACCCGGCAGAACACGTGGTCGACAGCCTTGATACCCGCATGTCCGGCGTCACCGCGCTTGATGTCGTCGAGCTTGGCGGTGGGCGGGTGCTGGTGATTGCCGGGGGCAACGATGGCGGGCTCACCGTGTATTCGCTGCTGCCCGATGGCCACCTCGTGCCCTTTCAGGTGATCGAAGGCAGCACCGATGCACCGCTCGACAGGATCTCGGCCATCGGCACCAACCTCACCGGCGACAGCCTCGATCTCTTTGTCACCACCGAGGGCGCGCCCGGCGTGACGCAGTTCACCCTCAATGTGTCCGACATCGGCAACCTCACCTTCACCACCTCCGGCACCCACCACGGATCTGCGCATGGTGATCTGATCATCGCCGGGAGCGAGCCGGTGCAGGTTCATGCGGGTGCGGGCGATGACATCATCGTCGACGGTCAGGGCCGCGACAGGCTCACCGGAGATGCGGGCGCCGATACCTTCGTGCTGATCGACGGCGATGCGGAGCGAGACCGCATCCTCGACTACGAGTTCGGGGTCGATACCATCGACCTGAGCGCATGGAGTATGTGCTATGGAACTCAGTGGATGACCTATAAGGCCCTGTCCACCGGCGCCCTGCGGATCACCTGCGGCAACAACAGCTTCGACGTGTTTTCCTCCGATGGCACGCCAATGACCGTGGAGGATTTCAACCGTATCTCCTTCACCTTCTCCAGCAGCTACGATGTGGTGCGCGCCCCGCTGCAAGAGCCCGGCCCGAACACCGGGGCCGAGTATTTCGGCACGCATGAGGCCGATGTGCTGACAGGCACGGCGGGTGACGACCAGATGCACGGCGGCGGCGGAAATGATCTGATGATCTCCGGCGGCGGCGCAGATAGCTATTGGGGCGGCTCTGGCATGGATACCGTCAGCTTCGCCGGCACCGGCCAGGCCCTGCGCGTCAACCTCTCCGACGCCAGCCAGAACACGGGCGAAGCCGCCGATGACCTCTTCTACGATATCGAGTCGCTCACCGGCTGCATCGCCTCCGACCACATCACCGGCACTGACGCTGTAAACCGGCTGGAGGGCGGCAGCGGCAACGACTGGCTCGACGGGCTCGGCGGCGATGACGTGCTGATTGGCGGTGACGGGCACGATGACATGCTCGGACGCGGCGGCAATGACTACATGGAAGGCGGCGCGGGCAACGACAACATGCCCGGCGATCTGGGAAATGACGAAATCCACGGCGGCCTCGGCAACGACCTTCTCGGCGGCGGCGAGGGCAATGACCTGCTCTATGGCGACGACGGCCACGATTGGCTCGGTGGCGGCGCGGGCAATGACGCGCTCCACGGCGGCGCGGGCGATGACCAGATGTCGGCAAGCTACGGAAACGATTCCCTGACCGGCAACTCAGGCAACGACCAGATCGCAGCCGGCCCCGGTGCCGATCACGTGCTCGGCGGGTCGGGCAATGACAACATCGGCGGCGGCGCGGGCAAGGATGTGGTCTATGGCGGCGTGGGCAATGATACCGTTGGGGCCGGTGACGGTGATGACCAGATCTGGGGCGACCATGGCGACGACACCCTCAATGGCGGCAACGGAAACGACGTGATCGAGGGCGGCGACGGTGCAGATCGGATCAACGCCGGCGCCGGCAATGACGTGATGACCGGCGGCGCCGATGCCGACACCTTCGTTTTTGCCACCCATGGTGGGGGCGAATATGACGTGATCACCGATTTCGAGGCCGATGGCACCGATGTGATCCAGATCGCCGGGGTGAGCGGCAGCTCCATGATGGATCGCTTCAACGCGCTCGACGCCACCCAGATCGGCGATGATGTGCACCTCACCTACGGCAGCCACACGATGGTGCTCGAAGATGTCTCGCTTCTCGATCTGGGCGTAGATGACTTTGTGTTCGTCTGAAGCGGGGCCAAGGCCCTACAGCGCGGGTGGCGGGCTCTTCATCAGTTCTTGATGATGGCGGATCGCCTCTGCAACATCGGTGTAATAGTGCATCTGGCCATTCTCCAGCACCGCGCCCTCGGTGCACAGCCGCTCCACCTGCCCCAGCGCGTGGCTGACAAAAATCGCCCCCGCCTCCTTCAGTCGCGCCTGAATCATCATCTCGGACTTCGCCTTGAAAGCCGCATCGCCCACGGCGGTGATCTCGTCGATCAGGTAAGTGTCAAAATGAATCCCCATCGACGCGCCGAAGGCGAGCCGCGAGCGCATGCCGCTGGAATAGGTGCGCACCGGCATCCTGAAGTGCCCACCAAGCTCGGCAAAATCCTCGACGAACTCCACCAGTTCGCCGGTATCGACACCATAGACCCGGGCCAAAAACCGCACGTTCTGCAACCCGGTCAGCTCTCCATGAAAGCTCCCGGCAAAGCCCACGGGCCATGACACCGTGCCATGAATTTTTACCTCACCCCGGTCTGGCTCCATCGCGCCCGAGATCATCTTGAGCAGGCTGGATTTGCCCGCGCCATTGCGGCCCAAGATGGCAACAGCCGTCTGCGCCGGAAAGGTCATGCTGAGGTTGTCGGCCACCAGCTTGCGCTCCCCCTTCACGTGATAGGCCTTGGTCAGGTTACGCAGTTCGATCATCGTTCAGCCGTCCGCGCCGGTCAGCGCCGGTCTCTCAGCGAGTAATACACCATCGTCAGCACCGTCCATGTGGTGGCAAGTGCGCCCAAGAGCGTCATCAGTATGCTCCAACGGCGCGGAAACAGCGGAGTCTCAGCCAATTCCGGTTCGATGTATGTGGCAAGGTAGCGCGATTGGCGCTGGCCATCCGCCACCGCCACATCATAAGCGGCCAGCGTCGCCACATAGGCCTCTTCGGCAAACTTCTGATCCACCGCCAGCGCCTCGTATTGGCCGATAAGCTGCGAATAGGCCTCCCGTTCTTGGTTGGCATCGCCCTCGCTGGAAAAGCGCGCGCGTTCCTCCGAGATCCGCTGGCGGATCACATCCACCCGGCGGTCGGCCTGCACGATACGCGGGTCATCGTTGCGGCTGTTCTGGCGTAGCAGATCCAGCTCGATCAGCGCATTGGCCAACTCGCCCTGCAGCGTATTGAGCAGCCCCATACGGCCCCGAATATCCGCCTCCGGGTCAACGATCTGGTTGCGGGTGCGAAACTCCGTCAGCGCGGCGCGCGAGGCCTTGAGGCGCTCCAGCGCCCTATCCAGCTCTGCACGGGCATAGCGGGTGGCATCCTCACGGGCCACGGCAGACAGGGCGTTGATCGTCCGGTCGCTCTCCTTGCGGATGGCCAGAGCGATGGCATGCGCATCCTGAGGGGTGAAGGCCTTAACGCGTATCTCGATCAGGTGGTTCGAACGGTCGAAATACACCTGCACCATGCGCGTCCAATAATCCGACATCGCCTCGATGCGGGTGTCCTCCCCGAGCGAAAACACCGGGTCCGAAGCGCGGGTATAGGCCGCAACAAGGTCAACCTCCTGCATGACGGCGCGCACCATGTTCGGGCTCTGGATGTATTCAAACAGAATGTCGGTGTCGTTGGTCGATGAGCCACCTGTCAGGTCGGTGATCCCGCCAAGGATCTCCACCGCGCTGCCGGTGTCTTCCTTGCGCACCGAAAAGCCGAGGGTGCTGGCGTATTGGTCCTCCGCCTGCGTGAAAAGATACCACGCCGCCACCGTCACCGGGGCAATCACCATCAGGATCATCGAGATGAGCAGGCCCCAATGCCGCCGCCGGGGCCGCGCACGCGGCGCAGGGGCGCGGACGGGCTGGGGAGGCGCGGCTTTGGCGGGGGGTGCGCCGGGCGGCGAGGCCGCAGGCCCGGCACGGTTTTCCGCGACCGGCCCGGCAGGCGGTGCCTTATCGGGGGGGCTTTGGGGTGCTGCTGCGGCGGCGGCCTCGCTCTGGGGCGAGTCGCTCAATCTGTTGGCTTTCATCCTGCCGCTATGCAATCAAGAGGTAACTAACCCGTTGAGGTTGCGCTACCTGTGACAAAGTCACCCACAGATAACGAAAAGGCACCTCTACCACCGCTCCCAGGCTCGCGGCCTGCTCGGTTTCGCACATGGCGCACGATTGCGGCACTCTTCGTGCGCGAAATGTCCACAACCTACGGCCGCAACGCGATGGGCTACGCCTGGGCGGTGATCGAGCCCGTCGCCGGAATCGCGCTGCTGTCGCTGGTGTTTTCTCTGGCGTTTCGCTCGCCCTCACTGGGCACGAATTTTCCGCTGTTCTACGCCTCGGGCCTGCTGCCGTTTCTGGCCTACATGGACGTGAGCCAGAAGGTCTCGCTGTCGATGCGGTTTTCACGCCCGCTGATGTTCTATCCCGGCGTCACTTTCGTCGATGCCCTCGCCGCCCGGTTCTTGCTCAATTCGATCACCCAGATCCTCGTGGCCATGATCGTGATGGCCGGCATCATCCTGCTCTACGACATCCGCGTCATCCTCGACATACCCCGCCTGTCTCTGGGGATGGGGCTGGCGCTCTGGCTGGCTTTGGGCGTGGGCACGCTCAACTGCTATCTGCTCTCCACCTTTCCACCATGGGAGCGGACATGGGCCATTCTCAACCGGCCCCTCTTCATCGTCTCCTGCATCTTCTTCGTCTTCGACAGCGTGCCCCAGCCCTATCAGGATTGGCTCTGGTTCAATCCGCTGATCCACTGCATCGGCTTCATGCGGGCAGGTGTCTATGCAACCTATGACGCAAGCTATGCCTCGGTGGGCTACGTTCTGGCCTGCGGAGGCATATCACTGGCGCTTGGCCTGTTGTTTTTGCGGCGCCACCACAAAACGATCATCGACAACGGATAGAACAGCGCGGTGTATGCGCCGCAGCAAAAACGGGCGCAGGCGAGAATGCCCGCCGCGCCCGCCAATTCATGTCGTCAGGCCTCAGACGAAGTCGAAGTGGTCCGAAACGCCAAGCGCGTAGTCCTCGGTGCCATCCACAAGCTCGCCGTCAAGGTCCAGCTCCACCGGCATGTCAAAATCCATCGCCGGCTCACCAAGCTCCGCAGCGGTATTCTCGGTGTCTTGCTTGAAGATAAAGACATCCGCCTCGCTAACGATCATCTCTTCTTGGCCGAAGAGGACGCCGCCAAACAGGCCACCGCCTCCGCCGCCAGTGCTACCACCGCCGCCGTCGGTCGAGCCGCCGCCACTGCTGCCGCCGCCACCGAAGATGCCGCCGCCAAAAAGGCCACCACCGCCGCCGCCGGTCGAGCCGCCAGAGCCGCCGCCATCGGTGGAGCCACCGCCCGTGCCGCCGCCACCACCAAAGATGCCACCGCCAAACAGGCCGCCACCACCGCCGGTCGAGCCGCCAGAGCCGCCACCATCGGTCGAGCCACCGCCCGTACCGCCGCCGCCACCGAAGAGGCCGCCGCCAAACAGGCCGCCACCACCGCCGGTCGAACCGCCCGAGCCGCCGCCATCGGTCGAGCCACCGCCCGTGCCGCCGCCGCCACCGAACAAGCCGCCGCCGAACAGACCACCGCCGCCGGTCGAACCGCCGGTCCCGGGTTCGGGCTCGGGCTCCGGTTCTGGCTCGGGTTCCGGCTCTGGCTCGGGCTCAGGTTCCGGCTCAGGCTCTGTGCCCGCCAGTTCAAGCATGTCCGAATAGGTGAGTGTTTCGTCGCTGAACTCGTAGAACTCGACGCTGCTGTAAGTGTCGGTGCCGAGGCTCGAAGTCACCTCAATCGTTCCGCCGCCCATGTCGGTGACGGTGATGCCGCCGGTGTCGATGGTATAAACCACCCGATCCGTGCCGTTGCCGCCGTTGAAGGTATCGTCGCCAAGGCCCTCAAAGTACCGGTCGTTACCGCCGCCGCCCTCGATGACATTGTTGGCGTCATTGCCATAGATCGTGTCGGCACCCGAGCCACCAATGACATTCTCGATCACGGTGCCCTGCGCGATGACGAAGCTGTGCATCGCGGCGGCGTTGCCGTTGTCTTGCCCGACAAGGCTGATCTGGCCTTCGCGCAGGTCGATGGTCTGCGCAACCGAGACGGTCGAGAAGTCGAAGGTGTCGGTGCCGCCGGTATCGAGCACGGTCAGGGCCACGTCCCCGCCTCGGTAAATGCTGGAAGAGATGGCATCGCCATCCCAGATCGCGCCCATCACATCGCCCGTCAGGCCACCGAGGGTGTTGTTGGCAAACCACGTGGTATCACCGCCATAAACCGAGACCGGCTCACCATAGAGCGCCCAGACGGCGGCAATATCGGCGATCATCGGCGTGATGACATTGGCATAGGGCGCAAAGCCCGCCTCTTCCATGTCGAAATACGACATGATGGTGAACATCGTGCTGTCGTTGTTGAAGTGGTTGTTCACACCCCAATTGGCAAATCCATCGTAATTGCCCGAGTGCACGAGGCCCAGAGCGTGGCCGATCTCGTGCATGTAGGTCAGGAAGGAATAGCTATCGAGCGTGGTGCCGTAAGATGTCAGCCAGCCTGCACCCACGTTCACATCGGCGTAGTTGATCACCCCTGTGTTCGGATTAAAGCTCGAAGGCCCGGCAAAGGCACCGCTCTGATCGTCGTCAAAGCGAATGTCGGCGATGCTGGAGTTGTACGTCACGCTAAAGGTGATGCCAGTCACAACCGACCACTGCTCAAGCGCCTGAAGCGCAAGCTGCTGGCCAGCCGGGGTAAGGTTGGCGATGTAGACATACATCGTATCGCCGGTGTTCTCGTCATGCCCGATCGCAGTCGGAATGCCCCAGCCAAACTCGGTCAGCTGGCTGACGATATCTTCGATGCGGAAATCATCGGTGGTGGTGCGGATTATGTAGTCGCCGGTCGCACTGGAGTCATAGCCGCTGACGGCAATGTAATAGGTGCCGGTCGCCGGCACGGTGTATTCGATCAGCGAAAAGTAGTTCTGCCCGGAATAGAAGGCATCATCGTTGAAGGCGACCTGCGTGCCATTCGAGTTGTAAAGAGTCAGCGTCGTGTCGGTGATTCCCGCAACGGCGCCATTGGTGCCATAGACGTTGATAACAACCGATTCGCCCGCCGTCAGCTCAATGGCCACCCAGTCGTCATCGCTGCCAGAGCTGATCTCGCCCTCAAAGGTATCGCCCAGTTCGATGGTATAGGCCGTGCCCATGCCCGCAGCCGCGTCAGCGCCTTCAAAATGGTCTGCCGCTGGCAAATCATTGAGGAAATGCTGGTTTAGGTCAGAGCCCTGCAAGGCACCAAAAATCGGAGAAAATGAAATCTGCGGGGTCGCCTGATAGCAAAGCTGACACATTTTAAACTATTCCCATCCATTCTGCGCCTGAACACGGAGCTTGGGCTCCGAACCAGTGGGCCGGACCCTGTCCGAGCCCGATGACCATTCTAGGGCGTATACATGACCGAAAAGTGCAAACCTGCCGTTACCGTAAATCCAGCACATGCAGAAGCCACGCGCAGCCTTCCTCAAAATTCAGCCCGCCCTACCGGCGGTTCTGACTTGTCATACCCGACAGGCACAACCGAGGGAATCGCGGATGCGTCGGATCGGCAGGATTACGTTGCAGTCATCATGGCGGTGTTTCGCCCCGACCACACTCAACTGGAAGCGCAGGTTGCAAGCATCGCGCGCCAAACCCTGCGCCCCTCGCTGCTGATCGCCGTCATCGCCGATCTGGAATCAGGGCCGCTGGTGCAAGAGATCGCCAGCCGCCATAGGCTTGAGTGTTCGCTTGTCGTGCCCGAGCAGGGGCTCGATGCACCCCGCGCCTTTGCCGCCGGGCTCACCGCCGCAACCGAGCAAACGCCCCCCGGCGCGCTCATCGCCTTCTCCGATCAGGATGACATCTGGCACCCCGCCAAGCTGGAGCGCGGAGCCGTGGCGCTCGATGATCCAAGCGTCAGCCTCGTGCACTCCGACGCCCGGGTTGTCGATGCCGCCGGAACGGTGATGCATCCCTCGCTTTTCGCGATGGAGCGGCGGCAACGCAAGCCCGGCCTTCGCGACTTGCTGCTGCGCAACAACGTCACCGGGATGACAATGCTGTTCAGGCGCGAGCTGGCAGAGCTGTCGCTGCCCTTTCCGGCGCAGGCGGGCGTGCACTTCTATCACGATCTGTGGCTTGGGCTTCTGGCCACCGCACGGGGGCGGGTGGTGGTGTTGGATGAGCCGCTTGTCGACTACCGCCAGCACGAGGGCAACGCCATCGGCGCCCTGCAGCGCGGGCGGGGTGGGTGGCGCCCACAGTTCGGGCGCAAGGCGCTCTGGTCCTGGGGGCGGCGGCGTGCCACCAGCTATGCGCTTGCCCGCTACCTCGCCAGATCGGTGCAGGCCCGCATCTCCGAGTTCGTGCTCGCCGGGCGGCTTGCGCCCAATGCCGCCAACACTCAAGCGCTCAAGCCCTACCTGCGACGGCGCGGGATTGGCCTGCCGCTGGTGGCTGATGCCGCGCGCCTCCTGCTGTTCGGGCGGCTTGATCTGGCCCGCACTTCCATGTGCCACGCCACCATCACCGCCGGGCGGCTCGGGCTTTCGCTGCGTGAGGCGCTCAAGAGCGGGCTCAATGAGTCCCTTGGCCGCTTCGACACGCGGCTTTACGGGCTGTCACCCGGCGTCGCACCCCCCGAGCTCGACAGCGGCGGCAACGTGATCATCAAGGAGCTGGCGCTGGAGCCCGCCCCGCCGCCCCAGCAACGCAGCAAACCCGCGTCGAGCTTTATCGACACCCGCAAACTGCCCTCTTGGCGGCCCCGGTTTGATGCGCCGGAGCCCGCGCTCACCCTACTGGTGCCCACGCTCAACCCCACCGAGGCCTTTGCCGGCATCGCCACCGCGATAGACATCGGCATCGGCCTCGCCGCGCGCGGGCACAGGGTCCGGATGATCGCCACCGACCTGCCCATTGCCAACGCCGCAGCCTCTCGCGCCTTCGTCGAGGGCCGCATTGGCAATGGCGGGGCCGAGACCGCCTCTCGGATATCGCTCCATTGCGGCATCACCGGCGACACCAGCGGCCCCGAGGGGCCGGAAATCTCGCAGCACATTGATGATTACTTCCTCGCCACCGCATGGTGGACAGCCCATGTCGCCCGGAGCCTGACCAAGGAATACAACATGGGGCAGTGGCGTTTCATCTACCTGATTCAGGACTACGAGCCCAACTTTTACGCTTGGGGCACCACCTTTGCCGAAGCGGCCGAGAGCTATGGCATGGATTATCTGCCGGTGTTCAACACCACGCTCCTGCGCGATCACTGCGCCAATCTCGGCCTCTGCGCCCCGGATGCGCTGGCCTTCCGCCCTTCCATCGAGGTTACGCGCTACAGCACCGGCACCCGCCCGGCCCGCAGCGGGCCACGGCGGCTGGCGCTCTACGGTCGGCCCGAGGTGGAGCGCAACATGTATCCGATGGCCATCGAGGCGCTGGAGCGCTTCGTGGTGGCCGAGGGGCTGGGCCGCGATGACATCGAGCTTGTCTCGGTCGGGCTTCAGCATGATCCGGTCGAGTTCTCCACCGGGGCCCGCCTCACCAGCCTCGGCAAACTCCCGTGGGAGGACTATCCGGGCTACCTGCTCTCGGTCGACCTCGGGCTTTCGCTCATGCTCTCCCCGCACCCCAGCCACCCGCCAATCGAAATGGCCGCCTCTGGCGTTCGTGTGGTCACCAACACCTACGGCAGCAAGGATCTTTCGCGGCTGTCTCCCGCAATCCTCTCGCCCCAGCCCACGGCGGAGGGCCTCTCTGCCGCCCTGTCCCACGCCTGGGCCGCAGGCCCGGTGCCTGACGCCGAGCGCAATATCGACCTCTCGCCACTCGGCCTGCCGATCGACGAGATGATGGACCAGCTCTCTAACCTGCTCTCGCAGGTGCAAACCAAATCGGAGGCCGCCGCATGACCCGCTCCATTCTTCTTCACATCGGTATGCACAAATGCGGATCGACCTATCTTCAGCAGGTGCTCCTGCGCAATCAGCAGGCCCTCGCGAAGGCAGGCATTGCCTACCCGCATGACGGCAAGGGACACCCCGGCAATGCCGAGGGGATCGAACGCGCCGGGGCCGCACGGCTGGAGGCCCTCTTTGGCCCGCATCAAAAGCTCGTGCTCTCCTTCGAAGACCTCATCAGCCTCGGCTCCAAGGCCCGGCCCTTTGCCCGCGCGGTGGAAAAGCTGGGCGCAGAGGTGGAGATTGTCACCTTCACACGGCCCTTCAACGAATACATCTTCGGCGATTACTCGCAGATGATGAAGCAGCACTTTCGCACCTTCATCGCCTCCGCCGCCCCCTACGGCGGCAAGAGCTTTGAGCAGTTCGTTGTCTCCCGCGCTCGCCAGATGAACCCCCGTGGCTGGATGAAGGCATGGCGAACGACCCTGCCGGAGGCGCGCTTCACCCTCGCCAGCCACCGCGCGATCCGCACCACCATCGAGCCGTTCTTGGAGGGGGCCACGCTGGATTGGGAGGTGCCCCGCGATCTCACCAACCCCTCCCTGCGCACCGAAGACTGCGACCGCATCGCCAAGATGATCCGGCTCGGCGAGGCCCCGAAAGAGATCGTCACCGCCGTAAAGAAGGCGCTGCACGAGCCCTCCAAACCCGACGCAGGCCGAACGTCAGAGCGCATCGCCTGGATCGAGGCCGTGTTTGAGCGGCACAATCAGGCCCTGCGCGAAGAGTTTGGCTACGACAATCAAGCGCCCCCCGCCTGACGCGCGCGGCGGGGGCGACCGCAAATCGGGAGAGCGGGCGCCGCTTACAGGCGCCCGAAGATCACCGAAAGCCACATCACCGAGCTGGCGAATTGCGTTTGTCGGTGAATGCCCACGTTGCGCAGCATCTTCATGCGCACAGCCAGCGGCTGGTGTCGGGCAATGACCAATCGGCGCAACAGGCTGCGGTTCTCGGGGGTGAAATACTTGGCACAGGCCTGCAGGGCGGCGAGATTCACCTCCATCCAGGTCTTGTAGGTGCCATCCAATACCATCCGCAGCCGGCTCGCCCGGGCGCGCATGCCATCGTTCGCGCCGATCAGGTTGTCGCCGTGCTGGCGATACAGCAGGCTCGGTGCGTCGTCATGAATCACGGTGCCGCCCGCGCCGGTGATCAGCTGATACAGCCACCAATCATGCACCACCACATCCTCCACGTCATGCGAGGCGGCATGAGCAAGGCGACTGGCAGCCGGGTTCAGCACGATGGTGTTGCCACCGGCGATGTTCTGCACCAGCGCGTTGGCAAAGCTCGGGGGCCTGGGGCGGGCGGCAGACAGGCGATGATTGTCGAGCCCGCCATCGGTAACAAGGCTCCGGCTATGATACATCGCTGGCGTGTTCCACGGCATGTCCTCAAGCCGCTCCACCGCCCGGCCCAGCTTGTGCGGAAGCCAAAAATCATCCTGATCAGAGAAGGCCCAGTAGCTCCCCGGCTCGACCTCCCGCATCAGGTGCAAAAAATTCGCCGCAGCACCCCGCCCGGGGCCGGCAATCCGGGTGATCCGAGCCGCAGAGGGGTGGGCCTCAAGGATGTCATCCGAGCCGTCATCTTCGCCATCAATGCTGGCAACGAGGGCCCAGTTCTTGTGCTGCTGATCGGTCAGGCTGTCGAGTTGGTCGGGCAGATGCGCCGCGCCGCGATGCACCGCCATCAACACGGTCACAGGCGGCCAATCGGCCCGCGTCGCATATCCCGAAACTGCCGTCTGCCATTCCGGCGTTGCCTGCAACATGGCCAGCCCCAAACCCTAGTTCCACTCCGCAAAGCCGCCCGGGCGAGCACTGGCCCGTTCTCCAACACGGACTTGCGGCAGCACGCCGCCGCAATCGCCCATCCCTCGCCTCGACGCAGGCAGCTTTCTTGCTCTTCGGAGTTTTGCAGACAGCCGTGAAAAGCCGGTTAATGCGGCTCTAGGAACGGTCCTGCGTCCAGGTCGACACACAGGGGATCTTGGACCTGTCGCAGCGCCCCGCATACTTCTGCGCAATTTCACGCACTTCCGCGATGACCCCCTCGGAAAGCCGGATCGGATCGAGCCCCATGCCGAGAAACCGGTCATTCGCCACATGCAGGTCGTTCTCGGCCGCTTCCTTGCGGGGGTTTTCCAGATAGGCAATCTCGGCCCCCACCTGCTCTTGCAGCAACTGCGCAAGATCCCGCACGCGGTGCGTCTCGGTCATCTGGTTCAGAATGTTGACGCGCTCGCCGGTCTGCGGCGGGTTCATCAGCGCCAGCTCAATGCAGCGGCACGTGTCCTGAATGTGGATAAAGGCCCGCGTCTGCCCGCCGGTGCCATGCACCGTCATCGGATAGTCGATCGCCGCCTGCATGATGAAGCGGTTCAGCACCGTGCCGTAATCGCCATCATAGTCGAACCGGTTGATCAGCCGCTCGTCCCGCGCCGTCTCTTCCGTCTGCGTGCCCCAGACGATGCCCTGATGCAGGTCGGTGATCTTCACCCCGTCGTTCTTGTTGTAGAAGGCAAAGAACAGCTGATCCTGGCTCTTGGTCATGTGGTAGATCGAGCCGGGGTTGGTGGGGTAGAGGATATCGGTTTCCGTCAGCCCCTCCGGCGTGTCCACCTTCACCTTCAGGTAACCCTCCGGAATCTTCATCCCGGCGGTGCCGTAGCCGTACACCCCCATCGTTCCAAGATGCACAAGATGAATATCCTGTCCGCTTTCCACGATGGCCGAAAGCACATCATTGGTGGCGTTGAGGTTGTTGGACACCGTGTAGCGCTTGTGCGCGCTGGATTTCATCGAATAGGGCGCGGCGCGTTGCTCTGCAAAGTGAATCACCGCATCCGGCTTTTCCTCGGCAAACAGGGTCAGCAGCCGGTGATAGTGCTCGCCCACCGTGAAGTCATGAAAGCCAATCTCGCGGCCCGTCAACTCCTTCCACACCCGCAGCCGCTCCCCGATGGGGCGGATCGGCGTGAGGCTCTCCACTTCCAGCTCAATGTCGATTTTCCGGCGAGAGAGGTTGTCGACGATTGTCACATCATGCCCGCGCGCCGACAGATGCAGCGCATTCGGCCAGCCGCAAAACCCGTCTCCACCCAAAACAACAATCTTCATGCTCTGCTCCTCAGCGCCTCGCAGGGGCTATGGCGCAGTATTGCGGCGACAACAGGCAGCAATAAAGGAAATCCTGTGGGCGGGCGGATTAATTAAGCAGGCCAAGCAGATAGGCACCATATTCGTTTTTGGAAAAGAGCTTCGCGCGGTCAATCAGCTGCTCCCGCGTGATCCAACCGAGGGAAAAGGCGATCTCTTCGAGCGAGCCGGTCTGCAACCCCTGCCGCTGCTCAAGCGTGCGCACAAAATTGCCCGCATCCAGCAGGCTGCCATGGGTGCCGGTATCCAGCCAGGCATAGCCCCGGCCCATCAGCTCCACGTCCAGCTGGCCATCGGCAAGGTAGCTCTCCAGCAGGGTTGTAATCTCCAGCTCGCCACGCGCCGATGGCTTCACCTGCCGCGCTCGCTCGGGTGCCGTGCCATCAACGAAGTAAAGCCCCGTGACAGCGTAGTTCGAGGGCGGCGTCTCCGGCTTTTCGATGATCGAGCGCACCTTGCCGCCCGGGTCAAAATCCACCACGCCATAGCGCTCCGGGTCCGCCACCCGGTAGCCAAAAACGGTGCCGCCCGTGCCTTTGTCGCCCGCCGCGTGGAGCAGTTCGGGCAGCCCGTGACCGAAAAAGATGTTATCCCCCAGCACCAGCGCCGAGGGCGCACCGGCGAGGAAGTCTTCCGCCAGAATGAAGGCCTGCGCCAGCCCGTCGGGCGAGGGCTGCGCGATGTAGGTAAAGGACACACCCCATTGGCTGCCATCTCCCAGAAGGCGCTGAAACTGCTCGGCGTCTTCCGGCGTGGTGATCACCGCGATATCGCGGATGCCCGACAGCATCAGCACGGAAATCGGGTAGTAGATCATCGGCTTGTCGTAGATCGGCAGCAGCTGCTTCGACACACCCATGGTGATCGGATAAAGCCGCGAGCCGGTGCCCCCGGCCAGAATGATACCCTTGCGTTCGCCCATTCCAAACCTCTCTTGCCGGTCCGCCCTTACCTTGGGCCCGCGCCGGCTATTTCGTCAGCGCCCTCTGTGCGCTTCGTCCCGTCTTAACCAATCCACAACCATCAGGTCGGGGATGCGGCAGGGTGTTCATTACCGAGCGTCGGTCATGTCACCCAGCTTGTTCACCGCGATTTGCCCAGGCCGGGCCGCAGCTTGCCTCATCCGGTTCCCAGCCGCTTGCCCACACCGTCCCGGTCGCGGAGCGCCTGCCACCAGGCTTCATTTGCCAGATACCAAGCCACGGTTTTCTCCAACCCTTCGCGAAGGGTCACCGAGGGCCGCCAGCCGAGTTCTGAGGCAATGCGGCTCGGGTCGATGGCGTAGCGCAGGTCATGGCCGGGCCGGTCGGCCACAAAGGCGATGAGCTCCTCGCGGGGCCGCTGTGCCGGGCGGGCCTCGTCGAGAATGGCGCAGATCATCCGCACAAGGTCGATGTTGCGCGCCTCGTTTTCGCCGCCGATGTTGTAGCTTCGGCCCAGCACGCCGCGCTCGATAACCGTCAGCAGCGCATCGGCGTGGTCCTCCACATAGAGCCAGTCCCGCACGTTTTCGCCGCGCCCATATACCGGAATCGGCTGCCCCTCCAAGGCGTTCAGGATCACTACTGGCACCAGCTTTTCGGGGAAGTGGAAAGGCCCGTAATTGTTGGAACAATTGGTCATCACCATCGGCAAGCCATAGGTCTCGTGCCAAGCTCGCACCAGATGGTCGGAGCTGGCCTTCGAGGCCGAATAGGGGCTGCGCGGGTCATAGGGCGTGGTCTCGGTAAACTGGCCTTCCGCGCCCAGCGAGCCAAACACCTCATCGGTGCTCACGTGATGAAACCGAAACGCCTCGGGCCGCCCCTGCTCCTGCCAATAGGCGCGAGCGGCTTCCAACAGGTGGAAGGTGCCGAGCACATTGGTTTCGATAAAGGTCGCGGGGCCGTCGATCGACCTGTCCACATGGCTCTCGGCGGCCAGATGCATGATCGCATCCGGCTGGTGCCGGGCCAAAATCGCATCCAGCGCGGGCCGGTCGCGGATATCGGCATGCTCAAAGCGATAGCCCGGGTGGTTTGCCACGCTTGCCACGTTTTCGAGGCAGGCGGCATAGGTCAGCGCATCGAGGTTCACCACCTCATGGCCCTGCCGGATGGCGCGCCGCACAACCGCCGAGCCAATAAAGCCCGCGCCTCCTGTCACCAGCAGCTTCATGCGCCGCCCTCCCAGATGAACGGGCTGTCAAAGCCGTCGAGCCGGGCCGCCGCCGCGTCTTTCTCCGATAGCACCGGCTCTGCGCCTCCAAGGCCCCAGTCGATCCCGATGTCCGGATCGCTCCACAGCAATGCGCCCTCGGTGTCGGGGGCATAAGTGTCGGTGCATTTGTAGATGATCTCGGTGTCCGGCACCCGTGTCACGAAGCCATGAGCAAAGCCCGCCGGCACCAGAAGCTGGCGGCCGTTATCCTCGGTCAGCTCCGCGCCATACCATTGGCCATAGGTCGGGCTGCCCTTACGGATGTCCACCGCCACATCAAACAGAGCGCCCCGACCGCAACGCACCAGCTTGTCCTGCGCGCGCGGCGGCGCCTGAAAATGCAGCCCGCGCAGGGTGGGGGCCTCACGGCTCATCGAATGGTTGTCCTGCACAAACACCATCTCCACACCCGCCTCGGCAAGTTTGGGCTGCGAATAGGTTTCGGCAAAGAAGCCGCGATGGTCGCCAAACCGGGACGGGGTGATGACAAGCACACCGGGGAGGGGAGTTTCTTCGATCTTCACGTTGCGTCGCTCTGCTGCTCGAATTGCGGTTGCCCGGGCGTTTCGGCCACGGAAGTTCAGGTCACGTCTGCTGGCTCAGCACCCTGTCCAGCGCCACCCGCCAATCGGGGCGGGGCAGGCCGAATGTTGCCTCGCTGGCGCGGCAGTCGAGCCGCGAATTCAGCGGGCGGGCGGCGGGCGTCGGGTAGTCGCTGCTGGGGATCGGCGCGACCTCGCAAGGAAGCTTCGCGCGGGCAAATATCTCGCGGGCGAACTCTGCCCAGCTCACATCCGGCGCGCCGGAATAGTGATAGGTGCCGCTCTTTTCGGGCGCTTCCGTCAGCGCCCGGGCCATGGCCACGCAGGCCCTTGCGATATCCGCCGCTGCGGTTGGCCCACCGCGCTGGTCATCCACGATGGTCAGCCGCTCGTGCTCCGCGCCCAGCCGAAGCATCGTCTTCACGAAGTTGGCGCCATGGGCCGAAAACACCCAAGAGGTCCGCAAGATGGCATAAACGCCGCCCGCCGCCCGCACCGCCTCTTCTCCGGCGAGCTTGGTGCGGCCATAGGCCCCCAGCGGGGCAACCGCGGCGTCGGGGCTGCGCGGCGTGGTCCCGCTTCCGTCAAAGACATAGTCGGTCGAGATATGCACAAAGGGCAGGCCCTTCCCGGCGCAAGCCCGCGCAATCGCGCCCGGCGTCACGGCATTGATCTGCCGCGCAAGCGCCTCTTCCTCTTCCGCCTTGTCCACCGCCGTATAGGCCACAGCATTGATCACCGCATCCGCATCACTCTGCGCAACCACCTGCGCCGCCGCATCAGGCTCGGCAAAATCGGCACGGCTTCGTGGCACAGTCTCTATCGTCAGGTCTTCGCCCGCGAGCGCGGCGATCTCCCGCGCGACCTGTCCGGTTTCTCCGAACACCAGCAACTTCATCTGTCGCAGCTCCCCGTTCCGGCTAGCTTACATATTCCGATTCATACCACCGTAACGTCCGGGCGATGCCGTCGTGTATACTGTGGCGTGGCACAAAGCCCAACTCGGCCGTGGCCCGGGCAATATTGGCGCAGTTGTGTCTGATCTCACCCGACAGCGCCGGGCCTCTGGCCAGCTGCGGCGGGTGTCGGGCGCAGAGGCTGCGGAAGATCTCCACCACACCCATCAGCGGGGTCTCAACCCCCGTTCCAAGTTGATAAAGCCCCTTGGCGCGGGTCTCGATGGCGGTGACAATCGCCTGCGAAATATCATCAACATAGATGTAATCGCGCGTTTGCCGGCCATCGCCGTTCACGGTGATCCGACCATCTCCAAGCACCTTGCGGCAAAACTGCGGAATGACCCCGCCCTGCCGCCTTGAATATGGGCCATAGACGTTGGAAAACCTCAGCGTCAGCGCCGTGAAATCCCAGGTGCTGCTGTAGGCGCGCAGCAGGGCCTCGGTGGCCAGCTTCGAGGCGCCATAGGGCGAGGCCGGGTTGGCGCTGGCCCGCTCATCAATCGGCCCTTCATCCTGCGAAACGGCCCCGGTTGAGGCAAAGATAAAGTGCACGCCCGGTGCGTGCCTGCGCAAATGGTCAATCAGCCGATGGCTGCGGGCCACGTTGTTTTCATAGGTGCCGAGCGGGTCGATCATGCTCTGCTGCACCGAGGCCTGCGCAGCTAGGTGAACAACAACATCTGCGCCCGCCGCTAGGGCAAGGGCGGTATCGCTGGTGAAGCAGCCGATGTGCAGCGTGTCGAACACCGCACGTTCTTCCGCCCCGGCATCGCTGTAGCGGTCGATCCCAATCAGGGTGCAGGGCAGCTCTGAGGCGCGGAGATATCGTGCAAGGTTCTGGCCGATGAAGCCCAGCGCACCTGTGATCACCAGTTTCATCCCACGGCCCAGCCCGGCATTCTGCTCTCCATTTTCACACGCACGTCCACGCAAGGCCGCGTCACCCGGCAATGGCGCAGAGCCCCACCGTGGCGCGAACGCCCTTCAATCAAGCCCGCCACCGGGCCCTCAACCTGCGGACAAGGCCCTTGGCCCGTCCCGGTCACTGTTCGTGGTTGGAATATCGCCAGAGTATCTAGATAGGGTTAACCAAACTCATTCTCTGGCGGCAGCGGCTCACACCCGCGCGGCCTTGGCCCGCAGCCTTTGCAGCCGCGCCCCGGGGAGAGACATCAGCTTCCCCATCGTCAGGTAAAGAATGTAGAGATCAAAGCAAAAGCTCTGCCGCCGGCTGTAGAGCAGGTCAATCGCGGCCTTCCGGGGCACGCATCGCTTCACATAAATCTCCTCGGTCTCCTCTGCCGACCGGCTGTTCTTCAGCAGTTTTTCCTCGTGGCTGTGGTGCATGATGGTGGCCAGGCCGGTAATACCGGGCCGACTCTTCAGCACCTCACCATAAAGCTCGGGAAACTGCTCAACATACTGCCGCATCGGCGGGCGCGGGCCGACAAAGCTCATATCGCCCTTCAGAACGTTGAAGAGCTGCGGCAATTCGTCAAAGCGGAAGCGGCGCAATGTTCGACCCAGCGGGGTGATCCGCCCGGCCTTGTCGCCACCGGATACCCCCCTCTCCGGCCCACCTTGCGCAATCCTCATGGTGCGGATCTTGTACAGTCGAAATGGCCGGCCCGGCGCTCGCATCCGCTCGGAGGTGTAAAAGGCGGGCAGTCCGTCCTTCAGGGCAACAAGGCACCAGAGCAGGGCCATCAGTGGCAACCCGGGCACCAGCAGGGCCAGCGCCAAGATGATGTCAAAGGCCCTTTTGCCCGCATTCACCGGCCCGGCCCCCGTTTTGCCTCAGCCTGCCACTGCGGTCAGATCCGGCTTGTCCTGCATGCCTTCCGCATCGGGGCGTCCAACGCAGACATAGGCATCAAACCCGGCATCCCGCGCATCTTCCGCGGAGTAGATGTTGCGCAGGTCGGCCATGTTCGCGGTCGCCATCGACTCGGCCACACGCGACAGGTCGAGCGCGCGAAACTCGTTCCACTCGGTGAGCAGCACCAGCACATCCGCGCCCTCGGCGGCGGCGTAAGGGTCTTCTTCCCACGTGACGCCGGGCAACAACGCCTCGCCCTCGCGGCGGCCCTGCGGATCCACCACCCGCACCTCGGCACCACCGCCCACCAGCGCGGGCACAATGGTGAGGCTCGGGGCCTCGCGCATGTCATCGGTGTTCGGCTTGAAGGTCACGCCGAGCACGGCGATCTTCTTGGCGTTAAAGGAACCGCCGCAGAGATCGCGCAACTTCTCCACCATCCGGCGCTTCATGTCCTCGTTCACGGCAATGACGGCCTCGGTAATCTCCAGCGGCACCGCATGGTCCTGCCCGATCCGGGCCAGCGCCTTGGTGTCTTTCGGAAAGCAGGAGCCGCCATAGCCCGGCCCCGCGTGGAGAAACTTGTTCCCGATCCGCCCATCAAGGCCCATGCCCTTGGAGACAGACTTGATATCCGCGCCAACACGCTCGCAGAGCATGGCGATCTCGTTGATGAAGGTGATCTTCGTAGCGAGAAAGGCATTGGCCGCGTATTTGATCATCTCAGCCGACTCCAGATCGGTGTAGACAATGGGAAAATCGCGCAGGAACAGCGGGCGGTAGATATCGCCCATCACCGCCTTGGCCGGCTCCGTCTCCACGCCCACCACCACGCGGTCAGGCCGCATGAAATCGTCGATGGCCGCGCCTTCGCGGAGGAACTCGGGGTTGGAAGCCACGTCAAAGCTGCCTTCTTCGCAGGTCTTGGCGATAATCTCATAAACCTTCCGGTTGGTGCCCACCGGCACCGTCGACTTGGTGACAACCACAGTAAACCCGTCGAGCGACTGGGCGATCTCTTCGGCGGCGGCGAACACATAGGTCAGGTCGGCATGGCCATCGCCCCGGCGGGTGGGCGTGCCCACGGCGATGAAAACCGCATCGGCACCCGCCACGGCAGGGGCCAACTCTTCGGTAAAGCTCAAGCGCCCGGCGGCCACGTTCTTTGCCATCAGCACATCAAGGCCGGGCTCGTAAATCGGCACCTCGCCCCGCTTCAGCTGCGCCACCTTCTCGGGGTTCTTGTCAACGCAAACAACCTCATGCCCGAAGTCCGAAAAACACACACCTGAGACGAGGCCAACGTAGCCCGTGCCAATCATTGCAATCTTCATGGTTCAACAATCCTTCCGCGCGGCGGCTATGACGGTTTTCTCAATGGCGGGAGCGGCGGGAAAATGCAACTTGTGCATCCGAGTTTCCTCATTCGCGCCTTAAAATCGCCCAAGCGAAAGGGTTGGCTGAGATCAGAGCAGATGGTGGGGGCCAGACGCTTGAGGTAACCAATGCACAAGGCATTTCGCCTGGCCTTCGGGGCCATGATGACAGTGGCGAGCCTGTCAACGACTGCAAGCGGCTGCATCCGGGGGGATGTGGCCGGTGCGGAAAACCCAATCAACCCGGCGCGGCTTGACCAGCCGTTGCTGGACGCGGTGATTGCGGTAGAGGTAAATTATCAGCGGTGCCAAAGGGGCCTTCCCCGGCTGGCAGGCGCGGCCCCGTTGCGGGATACGGCCTTCGGACACGCCAACTGGATGGCCTCTAAAAGCACGCTGAGCCACAAGTCCACCCGGCCGGGCCGGGCAACCGTCAAGGCGCGTATTCTGGCCTCTGGCCTCAAGGTCCGCCGCGGCTCCGAGAACATTGCCCGCGTCGCGCTCTACAAGGTTGAGGGCCAGCGTGGTTACAAGATCACCAACGCCGCGCAATGCAAGTTCACCACGCCTGACGGAACGCCCATCGGGCGGCACAGCTACGGCTCACTCGCCCGCTACACCGTGGCGCTCTGGATGGACTCTCCCGACCACCGGGTGAACATTCTCGCGCGGAAGTACAAGATGGCCGCCTCCGCCATTGCCCTCGACCCCCGAGGCAAGGCCTGCGGCTCGCTCTACATCGCCCAGAACTTCGCCGGATAGGCAGGGCACCTCAACGCAATGGGCCCCCGGCTCTGGCCCATTGCCTGCCCATCTAAGCCTCCGCACCCGCCCGTTGCCGGGCGCTCAGGCCGTGCTCAGGCATAGTGCTTGTCGTACCAATCGACAAAGGCACGCACGCCATCCTGCAAACTGGTCTGCGGCATCGCCCCAACCAGATCGGTAAGCAGGCGGGTATCGGCCCAGGTCGCAGGCACATCGCCGGGCTGCATGTCCATCATGTTCTTCTCCGCCCGCTGGCCCAGCGCCGCTTCGATGGCCTCGATGAAGGCGCCAAGCTCCACCGGCGCGGCGTTGCCAATGTTCACCACGCGCCACGGCGCCACGGGTGAAAGGCTGTCTGCCTCGCCCACCGGCGCCCCGCTCTCCGGCGGCACATCCACCAGCCGCCGGATACCCTCCACCAGATCGTCGATATAGGTGAAGTCCCGCTTCATCTTGCCATGGTTGTAAACGTCGATCGGCGTTCCAGCCCGAATCGACTTCACAAACTTGAACAGCGCCATATCGGGCCGCCCCCACGGGCCATAAACGGTGAAAAAGCGGAACATGGTGACAGGCAGGTGGTAAAGATGCGCATAGCTGTGCGCCATCGCCTCATTGGCGGCCTTGGTCGCGGCGTAAAAGCTCATCTGATGCGCCACGCGGTCAGTTTCGCCATAGGGCATGGCCTCATTCGCCCCGTAAACGCTAGAGGTCGAGGCCATCAGCATATGGGCCGGTGGATGGGCGCGCGCCGCCTCCAGCAGCCGGAAGGTGCCAATCAGGTTGGCCTCCACATAGCTCTCCGGCGCGTCGATCGAGTAGCGCACCCCCGCCTGCGCCGCGAGGTGGATAACAATCTCGGGCGCGTGCTCTTCCATCAGTTCTTCCAGCCGCCCCGGCTCTTCCAGCCGCGCCTCCACGGCGCTGAACCCCTCGCTCTGCAACAACCGCTGATGCCGCCGCTGCTTGAGGCTGACATCGTAGTAATCGGTCATCGCATCCAGCCCGATCACCCTGAAGCCATCATCCAAGAGGCGGCGGGCGATATGCGAGCCGATAAACCCGGCAGAACCGGTCACAAGGGCGGTGCGCGTCATGGTATGGCTCCTTCTGTCCAACAATCGCCCGGCACCCGCCAGACAGTCTGCGGCCTGCGCCGAAACGCCCCCTCTCCGGGTGTAATCGCCTCCAGCGCCACGGCCCCCTCACAGGCCGGCGGCACGATACGTCGGCTGACGTAAAGCACATCGCCGGGGCTGCCCGCAAAGGCATGGCTCTGCACGTAATGGTTTGGCGGGCGGCCCCGCTCGGGCCGGGCGTAGGCCTCCAGCCCAGTGATCTTGCCCGCCACGCCCCGGCCCCGGATGCGATAGAACAGGTCGGCCAGCACATCGCGGTCATCGGCCACCACGACCGAAACGCCCTCGGCCTCGGCCCGCGCCGCGATGGCCGAGCTCATCGCGATCCGCCCAAGGTAACGCTCCATCAGCAGCGGCCCGTCGCCCAGCCGCAGCACCGGCGCAAACACTGTGGCCAGCACCAGCACAACGGCGAACCCCGCGCCCAGCGCAAGGCTCACCCCCATCGCCCAACGCCCCCAGCCCCGCACCGTGATCACGGCGGCAATGGTGCCCGCGAGGTAAGCCGCAGCCGCCCAGTTGGCATAGGCCTTCGAAAGCAGCGCCTGCCCGCAGACCAGCACGAGGATCGGCAGGGCAAACCACAGCAGCATCGCGCTGCGCCTCTTCACCGCCGACCACAGAAGGCCCACCAGCAGCACCGGCCCGAACACCACAAACTGGCTGCCCGCAAATTCCCCCAACGCCGCCCAGTTCAACCCGGCCCGCGCCCCCGGATCACGCACCCAATCGGCGTTGTCCATGGTGTGTTCCAACGTCGAAAGCCCGTTCTGGATGTTCCAGATGATGTTAGGCGAAATGAGGATCAGCAGCGCTACCAGCGCCAGCCCCGCATCGCTCCAGCGCACCCTTGCGCCGGGCACAAACACCGCCGCCAGACCCGCGCAAAGCACATAATAGAGCCCCGCGTATTTGCTCATCACCGCCAACCCCACCAGCGCCCCGGCCAGCACCGCCGCGCCCCGGCTCTGCTCGCGGATCACCCGCACCCAAGCCCAGAGCGCCCCGGCAAGGAAGGGGAACATCACCGTATCCGTGCTGATCAAAAAGCTGCCCACCGCCACCAGCGGCAAGGTGATGTAGCTCGCCGCCACGATGATCGCCGTGCGCCTGTCCGCCAGCTCCGCCGCGAGGCCCGCCAACAGCAGCGCCGTCGCCCCATGCAGCACCGCCGCCGGGGCGCGCAGCCAAAAGGCGGCATCACTGCCCGCCAGTTCGGTCACGCCGCGCAGCAACCAGCCAATCATCGGCGGCTTGGAGTAGTAGCCAAAGGCCAGCTCCTGCCCCCAAAGCCAGTATTGCGCCTCGTCCACAAATACCTCGGCCCGCGCAAAGGGCAGCAGCGCGAGGCGAAAGATCACCAGCGCCGCGACCACCGCAAACGCGGGGCCAAACCATCCGGCGCCGTCAGGCTTCACGCTTGCTGACATGGATCAGATAGAGGTTACGAACATAGATAAAGAGCCCCATCGCCTGCCCCAGCACGAACACCGGGTCTTTGCGATACAGCGCATAAGCCAGCAGGATCAGCCCGCCGCCGATCGAAAAATACCAGAAGGCAACCGGCACCACAGAGGCACGCGCCCGCTCGCTGGCGATCCACTGCACCAAGAACCGCGCGGTGAACAGCAACTGCCCGCCAAGCCCGATGACCACCCACCAGAACTCAACCCATGTCTCGACATGGAGCACCGCAAAAAGCCACTCAAACATCGGGCGTCACCTCGGTCGGCACCTGCGTCTTGCGCCGCCGGATCAGCCAGGCCACGCCGATCAGGTCGTAAATGCCCACAAGGGCGCGACCAAGGTTGTTGTACTTGCTCTGTCCCGCAGCACGCTCGGCATGGCTCACATCCACATGCGCCACCTCCCAGCCGTCCCGCCGCATCAGCGCTGGCAGGTAGCGATGCATGTGGTTGAAGAACGGCAGACCAAGAAAGGCATCGCGCCGAAAGCCCTTGAGCCCGCAACCGGTGTCACGCGTGCCATCCTTCAGAATGCGCGCACGCAGCCCATTCGCCGCCTTGCTCGCCCAGCGCTTGCTCGCGGTGTCCTGCCGGTCCACCCGCTGCCCGGCCACAAGCCCCAGCTTGCCGGTGGTGTCGGCCAAGAGCGGGCCATAGAGGTTCGGCAATTCATCGGGCGGGTTCTGCCCGTCGCCGTCCAGTGTCACGCAGATCGGCGCGCGGGCGGCATTCACTCCCGAATGCACCGCCGCGCTCTGCCCGGCAGGCTTTGGGTGCTGCAACACCCGCACGCGCGCATCGTCGCGCGCCAGCTTCAGCAGTTCCTCGCCGGTGCCATCGGTCGAGCCGTCATTCACGGCAACAACCTCAAACTCAACATCCCCACAGGCCGTCACGATCCGCCCGATCAGCGGCGCAACGTTCTCGGCCTCGTTCATCATCGGGATCACCACCGACACCTGCGGCGCGCTCATCACCTCAGCCCCGCTTCAGCGTGTCGCCCAGCGCCAGCACCGGCTCCAGCTCAATCACTGTGCCGCCACCCTCGCCGGCCAGATCACCGCTGGCTGTTCGGTCTGCAATAATCTTCGCCGCGGCCTCGCCAATCTCGCGCCGACAGGCATCCATCGTCGCCAGCTTCTGCGGGAACGCGCTCAGCATCTCGAGGGCATTAAACCCCGAAAGCCCCAGCTCTTCGGGGATGTTGATGCCCGATGTCAGGCAATGCAGCATCCCGCCCGCGCCGATCATGTCGTTGGAATAATAGATAAAATCCAGTTCCGGCGAGCGAGCCAGCAGGGCCTCCGTCATCTCGCGCCCCTTGGCGAGCCCCGAGCCACCGGCATAAAACTCCCGGTCCCGCACCTCCAGCCCGGCCCGGGCCAGCGCGGTGGTGAAGCCCTCAAAGCGTTTGCGCGCCCGGTGGTCCAGCGGCATCTTCGTGCCCGCAAACCCGATGTTCTTGTAGCCCGCCCCGGCAATCGCCTCGGCCATCATCCGCCCCGCGCGGCGGTGCGAAATGCCCACCATGGAGTCGATCGGCTCACCGTCCACATCCATGATCTCCACCACCGGGCAGCCTGCGTTCGCCAGCATCGCCCGGGCGGCATCGGTATGCTCCAGCCCAGCCACGATCACCCCGCTCGGGCGCCACGACAGCATCTCGTAAAGCACCTTCTCGGCCCGTTCGGGCTTGTAATGGGTCACGCCCACAACCGGCTGCAACTCGGTGTCATCCAGCACCGTGCCAATGCCCGTAAGCACCTCGGGAAACACCATGTTGCTAAGCGAGGGGATCACCACAGCCACAAGGTTCACCCGGCTGCTGGCCAAGGCGCCGGCAATCTTGTTGGGCACATACCCCAGCCGCTTGGCCGCCTCCAACACCCGCTCCCGCGTCGCCTGGCTCACATCGCCCCGGTTGCGCAACACCCGGCTCACCGTCATTTCGCTGACGCCAGAGGCCTCGGACACATCTCTCAGGGTCAGCGGGCGGCGCGGCGGGATGGGCTTGGGGGCGTCCTGGTTCAACGGAGCGGGCCTTTCAACGGGTCTTTCTCCCTGCTTACCGCCTTATTCCCGCCACTCCAAGCAGTTGCGGCAGGCTGTAGGGTGGGTGAAACCCACCAGCCGTCAGATCTCGATATCCGGCAAGCTGTCGAGCGCCTGCGTCAGCGCCTCGCCCCAGCCGTTGCTGATGCGCTGAAAATTCTCGTCGTTCGCCTCAATGCGGTTCTGATAGCCCAGCGTCAGGCTACCCTCTTCGTAGAACTGCAAATCCAGCGGCAGGCCCACGGTCAGGTTGGCCTTCACCGTCGAGTCAAAGCTCACCATCAGCAGCTTCACCGCCTCGGCAAAGCTCATCTCCGGGCGGTAGGCCCGTACAAGGATCGGGCGGCCATACTTGGTTTCACCGATCTGGAAGAACGGCGTGTCATCCCCCGCCTCGATGAAGTTGCCTTCCGGGTAGATCAGGAACAGCCGCGGCGCGGAGTCCGCAATCTGCCCGCCCAGAATAAGCGTTGCCCCAAAAGCACTCGCCTGCTGCCCGGCCTGCTCATGCTCGGCAATCACATCCTTCAGAACCTTGGCAATCATCCGGGCAACCTGAAACATGCTGGGCGCTTCCAACAGCGAGGGGCTGCGCTCTCCGGGGGCCTTGGTGCGCTCTTCAAGGATCGAAACCACCGCCTGCGTGGTGGCCAGATTGCCCGCGCTCATCAGGGTGATCACCCGTTCGCCCGGCACCTCCCACGAATGCATCTTCTTGAAAACGCTGATGTTATCGACACCCGCATTCGTGCGCGTGTCAGACATGAAGACGAGCCCGCGATCGAGCTTCATTCCGACGCAATAGGTCATGGTGCTATTCTTGGCTCTGGCTCATCTGTTGCGCAACTTCTATGGCAACGGAAAGTGACTCCTCTTCGCCGCCTGTGCGCGTACCAGTTACCGGGGCGGCACCGGTATAGTCCAGCCCTGTTGCAACACGAACGTAGCGTGTATCGGGCGACATGTTGTTCGAGGCATCAAAGCCAACCCAGCCAAGGGCGTCCACATGCACCTCGGCCCAGCCGTGCATCGCGGTCTGGCTCACCGTGTCGTCGAGCATCAGATAGCCCGAAACATAGCGCGCCGGGTATCCCAGATGGCGGGCGGCGGAAATGAATACATGCGCCTGATCCGCGCAAACGCCCTTGCCGACCTCCAGCGCCTTCTCCGCCGTCCAATCCGGTTCCGATGAGCCGGCCTGATATTCCACGGCCTTGCCCACCGCCTCCATCAGCGCATGAAGCTGGTCAAGGCCCTCGCGGTCGCCAAGAGAACGTGCCAGCTCCCTCACCTTGGGGCCGGGCTTGGTCTGCGGGGTCTGCCGGTCAAACAGCCAAAGCGGCGTCATGCCCTCATGCTGGCCGATCACACCGTTGTTGTCCGCCACCTCCACCTCGCCTTCGCTGCGCAGCAAAAGCTCGGTTTCGCCCGGCGTGATGCTGATCAGCTCAACCGTGTTGCGGTGCTGATCCTCGTATTGCAGCTGCTTCTCTCCGCCAATAACGCTGGTCTCCCAACTCAAAACCGATTGGTTTCGGTAGGATTTCGGCGACTTCCGCATCTGTTGCAGCCCGTAGCGCACAGGCTCCGAAAAGCTGTAGCGGGTTTCGTGGGAGATCTTCAGGCGCATCTGTCCGGCCTATTCATAAAACCGATAATCCACTTCAATCTGACGGCTGAGGTCGCCCAGGGCAACGAGGGTCTCCTGTATGTGCTCATGCAACCCCCCGTCGAAGATCTCGTCGATGGACTTTTCCTTCAGCTTCTTTCCGAGCTGAACGGCAAGGTCATGGCTGGTGGCGGTGCTGCCGTAGTCATGCGCGAGATAGCCGAGGTTGTCCTGCAACTTCTTGGCGCAAAAGTAGAGACTGCGCGGCATGCGCCCGTCGAGGATGAGAAAGGCCGCAATGTCGCGCGGCGTCGGGTTGTGGCCATAGACCATCCGAATGCCGCTTTCCCCGCTGACCGAGCGCAGAATGGTCTCCCACTGCACATTGTCGAGCCGCGAGCCAACCGCGGCAGCCGAGGGGAGAAGCACGTAGTATTTGACGTCGAGAATGCGCCCGGTGTTGTCAGCGCGCTCCAGAAAGGTGCCGATCCGGGCAAAGTCGTAAATGTCATTGCGCAGCAGCGTGCCGTGGGTGGCGCCGCGCACAAGCGCGGTGCGCTGCCGGATCAGGCCCAGCACATGCGGCAGATCCCGCTCGTTGACCTTGCGCTTGAGCACCTCCTTGAGCCGCATCCAGCACAGGTTCATCGCCTCCCAAACCTCATGGGTCAGGGCGGTGCGCACCTGCCGGGCATTGTTGCGCGCCGATTCCACCGAACTCATCACCGACGAGGGGTTTTCCTTGTCGCGCAGCATCCAGTCGATCACCGCATCCTTCGACAGCTCGTCATGCTTCTCGAAGTAGCCAAGATCCACCGAGGCCGTCTGCAGGACCGAGGCCCATTCGTCGCCGTTTTCCTGATTCCGGGTCAAGGCAATGCGCTGGCCGGTCTCCACGATGCGGGTGATGTTCTCTGCCCGCTCAAGGTAGCGGTACATCCAGAACAGGCCGCCTGCCGTTTTTCCTAGCATGGCCTAGTCCTCCAGCACCCAGGTGTCCTTGGTGCCTCCGCCCTGGCTGGAATTGACGACAAGGCTCCCCTTCTTCAGCGCCACCCGCGTCAGACCGCCCGGGGTGATGTTCACACCTTCCGGGCTGACCAGCACAAACGGCCGCAAGTCCACGTGGCGCGGGGCAAGGCCCGCCTTGGTCATGATCGGCACCGTCGAGAGGCTGAGCGTCGGTTGGGCAATGTAGTTGCCCGGCCGCGACTCCAGCTTCTTGCGGAACTCGGCAATCTCTTTCTTGCTGGCGGTCGGGCCAATCAGCATCCCGTAGCCGCCCGATCCATGCACTTCCTTGACGACAAGCTCTGAAAGATTGTCGAGCACGTATTTCAGGCTTTCCGGGTCATTGCAGCGCCATGTCGGCACGTTCTGCAATATCGCCTTCTCGCCGGTGTAAAACTCAACGATCTCCGGCATGTAGCTGTAGATCGCCTTGTCATCGGCAATGCCGGTGCCCGGGGCGTTGGCGATGGCGAGGTTGCCCGCGCGATAAACATCCATGATCCCCGGCACGCCCAGCGCGCTCTCGGGGTTGAAGGTGAGCGGGTCGATATAGTCGTCGTCGATGCGGCGGTAGATCACGTCAATCGGCTTGTAGCCCTGGGTCGTGCGCATGGCCACGCGCCCATCAACCACCCGCAGGTCAGAGCCTTCCACCAGCTCCACGCCCATCTGGTCGGCCAAAAAGGCATGCTCGAAATAGGCCGAGTTGTAGCTGCCCGGAGTCAGCACCGCGACGGTCGGGTTGCCCTCGGCGCAGGCCGGGGCGCAGGCCGAAAGCGAGCGCAGCAACGAACGCGGATACTGGCTCACCGGCCGCACCTTCGTCTTGCCGAAGAGCTCGGGGAACATCTTGTACATCGTCTCGCGGTTTTCGAGCATGTAGCTCACACCGCTCGGCGTGCGCGCGTTGTCTTCCAGCACGAAAAAGTCATCGTCGCCGGTGCGCACAAGGTCGATGCCTACGATATGGGTATACACCCCGCCCGGCGGCGTGACGCCGATCATCTCGGGCAGATAAGCCTCGTTGTTCTTGATCATCTCCACAGGCAGCCGCCCGGCGCGGACAATCTCCTGGCGGTGGTAGATGTCATGCAGGAAGGCATTGATGGCGCGCACCCGTTGCTCGATGCCACGGGTCAGCTTCTTCCATTCATTACCACTGATGATGCGCGGCACGATGTCGAACGGAATAAGCCGCTCCTCCGCCGCCGCCTGCCCATAGACGTTGAAGGTGATGCCCGTAAGCCGAAAAACCTCCTCGGCCTCACGCTGCTTTGCGCGCAGCCGGGCCGGGTCTTCCCCTTCAAACCATTGTCCAAATTGGGAGTAGGGCGCTCTTAGCGAATCCTCCCTCCCCCACATCTCGTCAAACGTTTTTGTCATTGCTTCGATTATCCACGTCATAGCCGACATTACAAAGTGAAATGACAAACACGGCGCTTACACGCGGAACTTGCCCGCTTTTTAGGCGTCGGCCAGCCGCCGGAGCGTCTCCGCAATCGCATGAACCGCCGCGCCAAGGTCTGCTGGGCTTGCGTATTCGTCAGGCCGGTGGCTCACCCCGCCCCGGCAGCGGATGAATAGCATAGAAATTGGGCAAAGGTCGGCCATCGCGCTGGCATCATGAGTGGCACCAGATGTCAGTTCCAGCCCCCTGCCACCGCCTGCTTGCACCGCCTGCACCAACGCGCCCCTCAACGCCGGATCGCAGGGCGCGGCGGGCTGGGCATAGGTGCGCCGCGCCTCCAGCTCCAAGCCCATCTCATCGGCCACGCGCCGGGCAAAGGCCTGAATTTCTGCGCCCGCCTCATCGCGGGCCGCGTCATCCTCGCTGCGCAACTCCACCGGCAGGCGCACCTCACCGGGCACCGCGTTCACTGCGCCCGGGCGCACATCCACTTGCCCCACCGTGGCCCGAATCCCCGGCTTGGCCCGCGCCAGCCGGTCAACCTCGGTAATCACCCGCGCCGCACCCACCAGCGCATCCTTGCGCGCCGCCATCGGCACCGTGCCCGCATGTCCGGTTTCGCCGACAAAACGCAGCGTATGGCGCTCGATCCCGCAGATCCCGGTCACAACGCCCAGCGCCTCGCCCTCGGCCTCCAACACCGGCCCCTGCTCGATATGCGCCTCAAGATACCCCAGCGCCCGGTTTCCTTTTCGCCCAATGGCGGGAATGGTTGCCGGATCGCAGCCAAACCCCTCCAGCGCCGCCCGCAGGCTCACCCCGTCGCGGTCTTCCATGTCGAGCACGGTCATATCCACCGTGCCCGCCACCGCCCGGCTGCCGACCAGCGCCGTCGGAAAGCGCACACCCTCTTCGTCGGCAAAGCCCAGCACCTCCACCGCAAACGGCAGTTGCACGCCCTCTTCGGCCAGCATCTGCATCGCCAGCACCGGCAGCACCACGCCCGCAATCCCGTCAAACGCACCGCCTTCTGGCACGCTGTCCTGATGGCTACCCATGTAGAAGGTGCCCGCCCCGCCGCCCTCTGCCCGGCCCACCAACGTGGCCGCCGCGTCGAGATGCACCGAAAGCCCGGCCCCCTCCATCATATCCGTCAAGTAGCCCACCGCAGCGCGATGCTCCGGGCCATAGGGCAGCCGCGTCACGCCCGGCCCCGGCGCGCTGAACCCGGCCAGCGCCTCCAGATGGTCTGCCGCGCGTGCGCCCCAGTCGGTCACTCCTCGGGCTCCGGCACCAAGGTGCCCACCAGCCCTTCATCCAAGACCCGCTCGGGCTTTGCGAGCGTGGGCACCTGCCGCGCCCAATCGCCATAATCGCCCGTGGTCGCCCGCTGCAACAGGTCTCCAAGGGCCTCCAAGGGCTGTTCCGAATGGTCAATCCTCAGCGTCAGCGGCGCCGCATCGGGGCGCAGCACAAGGAGCGCCGCCGAGAGCAGCCCCCGCTTGTCGCTGCCGTCCCGCGCAGCCGCCCAAAGCGCTGCAATCAAACGCTCCGGCAAGCTGCCTTCCGCCTCCATGTAGCGGCGCGCCATCGCCTCCGGCACCGTCCGGCTCCCCAGCATATTACCCGAGGCAACCCCACCCTTGAACACATGCGAAGCCGTGAGTGCGGTGTTCTTCGTGCCGGTAAAGCAAGCCGCCGCGCCAGACATGTCCAAGGCCGCAAGCTGGCGCCAGTCGCGCCCGGCGTCAGGGGCCGTCACCCTGTTCAACGCAAGGCCTGCACCCGCACCGCCTTCCATCTCGTCCAGCACCTGCTCGCCCCAAAGCGTCGAGGGGGCCGCCCCCTGACTCGCGCTCATGCCCGCGCCCCATCGCCCCCGCAGCACCCAGCCGCCTACACACAGACTCCCAGTCGCTGCCGCACCGGCAATGGCGTTTGTTTGGGCGTCATGCACAAGAATTGAGAATGTCATGCGGCTCCTTTACTCTCCGCAAATAAATTTATCATGATAAATTGACCTGTCAAATTTATCATGATTAATTCCTCACACGAACACCCGGCTGCCCGCAAGGGACAGGCCGCACAAAAAACCACAGGGAGATGCTCCAATGACCCTCTTCAACTGGACACGCCGTGCCGTGATCGCCGCCGGTGCCGCGATTGCGCTGGCCCCGATGGCCGCAACGGCGCAAACCCCCGAAGGCGTGCTGATCGTCGGTCAGGTGGCCGAGCCCAAGTCACTCGACCCGGCAGCGGTGACCGCGGTGAACGATTTCCGCATCCTCGTGAACCTCTACGAGGGGCTCACCCGCTACAAACCCGGCACGCTCGAAGTTGCACCCGGTCTGGCCGAAAGCTGGGAAGTGTCGGAGGACGGCACCGAATATACCTTCAAGCTGCGCGAAGACGTCACCTTCCACGATGGCACGCCGTTCAACGCCGAGGCGGTCAAGTTCAACTTCGACCGAATGCTGAACGAGGATCACCCCTTCCACAACACCGGCCCCTTCCCGCTGGCCTTCTTCTTCTCTTCGGTTGAAGAGACGACCGCGGTTGATGACACCACCGTCAAGTTCAAGCTCTCCGCGCCCTATGCGCCGTTTCTCAGCAACCTCGCCTACCCCACCGGCCTCATGGTCTCCCCCGCCGCCGTCGAGGCGGGCGGCGCCGACTTTGGCCGCGCGCCCGTGGGCACCGGCCCGTTCAAGTTCGTCGAATGGCGCGCCAACGAGGCCGTGGTGATCGACAAGTATGAGGACTACTGGGGCGAGCCCGCAGGCGCGCAGGCCGTGGTCTTCCGCCCGATCGAAGACGCCAACACCCGCGTCGCCGAGATGATCGCAGGCGGCATCGACATGATGGTCGAAGTGCCCCCAACCGCGCTCAGCCAGTTTCAGGGCAATGAGTTCAACGTGGTCGAGCAAGCAGGCCCCCACGTCTGGTTCCTGATCCTGAACGCCAAGGAAGGCCCGCTGGCCGACAAGAAGGTCCGTCAGGCGGTGAACTACGCGATCAACAAGGAAGCCATCGTCAACGACGTGCTCGAAGGCACCGCCGAAGTCGCCGCCGGCCCCACGCCCCCGGCCTTCGCATGGGCCTATAACGACGCGCTTTCGCCCTACCCCTACGACCCTGAAAAGGCCAAGGCCCTGCTGGCCGAAGCCGGGGCCGAAGGCGCCTCGCTCACCTTCTATGTCACCGAAGGCGGCTCCGGCATGCTCGATCCGGTCGCCATGGGCACCGCGATTCAGGCCGACCTCGCCGCCGTGGGCCTCGACGTGAAGATCGAAACCTACGAGTGGAACACTTTCTTGGGCAACGTGAACCCGGGGCTCGAGGGCAAGGCAGACATGGCCGAAATGGCCTGGATGACGAATGACCCCGACACCCTGCCTTACCTCGCCCTGCGCACCGACGCGTGGCCCGAGAACGGCGGCTTCAACTCCGGCTACTACTCCAACCCCAAGGTGGACGAGCTGCTGGAATCCGCCCGCACGGCAATTGATCAGGAAGAGCGCGCAGCGCTCTACAAGGAGATGCAGGAGATCGTGCAGGATGATGCGCCTTGGGCCTTCATCGCCAACTGGAAACAGAACGCGGTCACAAACAACCGCGTCGAGAACTTCTCGCTGGAGCCCTCGTTCTTGCTCCAGCTTGAAAAGGTAGTGAAGAAGTAGCGAGTTATCACAGTTCGCTCTCCGGCCTTCGGGCCGGAGAGCACCTTTGCGGAAGCTGTTCACCGCCTACAGCCTGCCGCAACCGCCAGCCGCCGCCGCGAGAACGTCTCGAAGGACGGACAAGCGCGACCCAGCCAGACAGGAGACCCCCGTCATGGGCAGCTACATCCTCAAACGCCTCGCCGCCGCGATCCCGGTGCTCATCGGCGTCTCCGTCCTCGTTTTCTTCATCATGGCCATGATCCCCGGCGATCCGGCCCTCGCCATCCTCGGCTCTTACGCAACGCCCGAGAACGTTGCCAAACTCAACGCCGATCTCGGCCTCGATAAGCCGCTGGTGCAGCGCTACTTCATCTGGCTCGGCAATATGCTCACTGGCGATTTCGGCCGAAGCTATTCGCAGAACAAACCGGTGATCGACGAGGTGCTCGGCCGTTTCGGCAACACCCTCATCCTCGCCGGTGTCGCCTTCGTGCTCTGCTCTGTGCTCGGCATCCTCGCCGGCGTCGTCTCGGCGGCCCGTCAGTATGGTCTGGCGGATAAGTTGATCACCTTCACCGTCCTCATCGGCATCTCCATCCCCAGCTTCTTTCTGGGCATGATCCTCATCATCCTCTTCGCCCTCAAGCTGCGTATGTTCCCGGTCTCGGGCATGTATCTCATCTACGGCGGGGGCGGCCTGGCCGACCTCGCCAACCACCTCGTCCTGCCCGCCTCCGCGCTTGCGGTGGTGGCAACAGGCGTCATCGCCCGCCTTTCCCGCTCGGCCATGCTCGAAGTGCTGCGGCAGGACTATATCCGCACCGCCCGCGCCAAGGGGGTTGGCGAGCGCCGCGTCATCATGGGCCACGCCCTCAAGGCCGCCATGGTCTCGATCATCCCGGTGCTCGGTATCCAGGCCGGGTTCGTGGTGTCCGGCGCGGTTTATATCGAGATGGTCTTCGACTGGCCCGGCATCGGTCAGATGCTGGTCAACGCCATCTCCCAGCGCGACGTGCTGCTGGTGCAGGGCGGCGTCGTGGTCGTGGCGGCCTGCTACGTGCTCTTCAACATCATCGTCGACGTCGCCCAAGCCCTGCTCGACCCGAGGATCAAATCATGAGTGCCTTCCTCAAGCTGCTCTTCCGCAACCGACTCGCCGCCATGGGCGCCGTGGTGCTCTCCATCATCGTTCTGCTGGCCATCCTCACCCCCATCCTGCCCCTGCAGGACCCCAACATAACCAACACCGCCGACCGATTCGCGCCGCCCTTCTCCGAGGGCTACCTCCTTGGCGCAGACCACCTCGGCCGCGACCAGCTTTCGCGCCTGCTCTACGGCACCCGCACCTCGCTGATGGTCGGCGCCGTCGCCGCCTTCCTCGCCGCCTTCTTCGGCTCCGCCATCGGCATAATCTCGGGCTACTTCGGCGGCCGCACGGATAACATCCTGATGCGCCTGATCGACATGCTGATGGCCTTCCCCTACATCCTCCTCGCGCTGGCCATCGTTGCCGCACTTGGCACCGGCCTCATCAACGCGCTGATCGCCGTCGCCGCCGTCAACATCCCCTTCTTCGCCCGCAACATCCGCGGCATCACCGTGGGCCTCGCCCATCGCGAATTCGTCGATGCGGCGCGGCTGGCGGGCAAGGGCCACATCCGCATCATCCTCACCGAGGTGCTGCCCAACGTGCTGCCGGTCATCGTCATCGCCATGTCCACCACCGTCGGCTGGATGATCTTGGAGACGGCAGGCCTCTCCTTCCTCGGCCTCGGCTCCCAGCCGCCGGACTCAGACCTCGGCTCCATGCTCGGCCAGGCCCGCGCCGCCTTCACCACCAATCCGCACACCTCGATCATCCCCGGCATCATGATCTTCCTGATCGTCATGTCGGTGAACCTGCTGGGCGATGGCGTGCGCGACGCACTCGATCCACGCCTCCGCTCCGGCGCCCTCTCGCGCCCGCTCCCGGTCACTAACGTCGCCAAGAACCGCGCCGTCCCCGCCGAAAACACCGGCGACAACGCCCCCCTGCTCGACATTCAGGAGCTGGAAACCCAGTTTCACGTCGGCGACCGGGTCTACGAGGCGGTCGGCAAGGTCTCCCTCTCCGTCAAACCGGGTGAATGTCTCGGCGTCATCGGTGAATCCGGCTCCGGCAAAAGCGTCACCGCCCTCTCCGTCACCGGCCTCGTCGCCTCGCCCCCCGGCGTCATCACCGGCGGCGCGGTGCGGCTCGACGGGCAGGATCTGCTCTCCGCCAATTACGAGCAACTCCGCTCGGTGCGCGGCAACCGCATCGCCTATATCTTCCAAGACCCGCTCAGCACCCTGCACCCGCTCTACACCGTGGGCGATCAACTGGCCGAGGCAATCCGCGTGCACGATAGCCGGGTGAGCAAATCCGCCGCCCGCGCCCGCGCGCTGGAACTGATGAAGCAGGTCCGCATCCCCAACCCCGAGTCCCGGCTCAGCAACTACCCGCACGAGATGTCGGGGGGCATGCGCCAGCGCGTCGGCATCGCCATGTCGCTCGCCAACGAGCCCGACATCATCATCGCCGACGAGCCGACAACCGCGCTGGACGTGACTGTTCAGGCCCAAATCCTCTCTCTGCTGAACGATCTGCGCCGCGAGCGCGGTCTGGCGATCATCTTCATCACCCACGACTTCGGCGTGGTGGCCCAACTCTGCGACCGGGTCGCGGTCATGTATGCGGGCCGGATCGTCGAGGAGGGGCCAACCCAATCGGTGCTTGATGCGCCCGCCCACCCCTACACCAAGCGCCTCATCGCCTGCGTGCCCGAGCTTGGCGGCGGGCGGCGCGAGCTGGCGGCCATCCCCGGCCTGCCCCCTGTGGTGAATGACCTGCCCCCCGGCTGCCACTTCGCCGCCCGCTGCGACAAGTGCAAGCCAGAGTGCAAGGTCGGCTACATCCCGCTGGAAGGGAGCGAAAAGCGCACCGTCCGCTGCATCCATCCCGAGGAGGTGCTGGCATGACCACGCAAAAACTCGCCCTCAAGGTTTCAGACCTCTCCAAGACCTTCCCCATCGGCGGCGGCCTCTTCTCCAAGCCAAAGGCCGGGGTCCGCGCCGTGCGCCCCGTGTCCTTCGAGGTGCCCGAGGGGGAGACCCTCGGCATCGTCGGCGAGAGTGGCTGCGGCAAGTCCACCTTCGCCCGCATGCTCGTCGGCCTGCTGGAGCCCACCACCGGCACCATCGAAATCGCCGGAAAGGCGCTCGACAACGCCGACCCGGCCGCCTTCGGCCGGCTCATCCAGTACATGTTCCAAGACCCGATATCGTCACTAAACCCGCGCAAAACCATCCGCCAGATCATGGAAGCCCCCCTCAAGCTGCTCCACGGCATGGACAAGCCCCAGCGCGACGCTCGCATCTCCGAAATTTTCGCCTCGGTGAACCTGCGCGAGGAGTTCCTCACCCGCTACCCGCACGAGTTTTCCGGCGGTCAGGCCCAGCGCATCGGCATCGCCCGCGCCCTCGCCGCCTCCCCCGAGATCATCATTCTCGACGAGCCGGTCTCGGCGCTCGACGTCTCTGTGCAGGCCCAAGTCCTCAACCTGATGGCGCGCCTCAAGGCCGAGTTCGGCCTCACCTACCTCTTCATCAGCCATGACCTCGCCGTCGTGGAGGCTGTCTCCGACAGGATCATGGTTCTCTACTTCGGCTCGGTGGTGGAGATTGGCCGCGCCGAAGATGTCTTCCGCACGCCCAAACACCCCTATACAAAGCTGCTCGCCAGTTCCGCCCCGGTGGTGGGCCGCCCGCTCACCGCGCCCGAAAGCGCCGCCGCCGAGCTGCCCGACCCGCTCAACCCGCCCCCCGGATGCCCCTTTGCAGGGCGCTGCCCGCGGGTCACCGACGAATGCCGCAAGAAAGAGCCGCCCCTGGTGGCCATGGGAGAAAATCAAGTTGCCGCCTGTTTCCATCCCCTCTGACGGTCGCATGAGCCGCCCTGTTCAAGTCGCCGAGGCGATCAAGTCCTGGGTCGTCGAGCACGGCCTGAAATCCGGTGATCGTCTGCCCGCCGAGGCCGAGCTGATCGAGCGCTTCGGCATGGCCAAGGGCACCATCCGCGAGGCCATGCGGATACTCGAGGCGCAGGGCCTCGTGAAAACCCGCACCGGCCCCGGCGGCGGCGTGTTTGTTCACGAAGTCAGCCGCGAGCGAGCGCGGGCGCTCTTGGGCAACTACTTCTACTTCAAAGATCTCACCATCGCCGACATCTACCAGCTCCGTCAGGCGCTGGAGCCCGAGCTTGCCGCCTCACTGGCAGGCACCCTGTCCGAAGAAGCGCTGACCGAGCTGGAGGCAAACATCGCCACCTATTCCGAGCCATCAAAGTCGATCGAAGAGGAGCGCGAGCAGCACATCGCCTCGCTCCGTTTTCACGCCATCCTCGCCACCCAGTCGCCCAACCCGCTCCTGAGTTTCTGCATCGATTTCATGATCGCTCTCCTCTCCGACCTCACAGTCTACCGCGAGCTCTATGCGCCACCCAATATCGAGCTCTGGCAAAAGGGGCGTGATTTCCAGTCCCGCCTCGTCACCGCCCTGCGCGAAGGAAAGGCCGACGAGGCCCGCACGATCATGTCCAACCACATGGCCACCGCGCGGGAGTTGATGGAAGGGCAAGAGGCCGTCATGGCCCAGAGGTTCATGGCAGGGTAGCCGATCTCCGCAAGACCCCCGGCGCCGCTGTCATCCTCGAACTTGATCCAAGGATCTCCCGGCCACCGCTCCAGAGGCCCACCGCACGGTCCATTGATTAATCCCGCCTATGTCATCCGACATGTGCATAGGATGTGCATCACTTGTGCATAGGGTGTTGCCCCGTGCTTTTCGGGGTTAACGCCCGTTCGTTACCCCGGCGCGCGCTCCGCCCAACCGGCAAAGATGCTCTCCAGCCAGACCACAATGTAATAAAGTAGGATTCCGAGCGCCGCGAGGGCAATGAGCACCGCAAACATCAGCGGGTAATCCGAGTTGGTCTTGCCGCTATCAAACAGCGCGCCAAGCCCTCTCCCGTGGGGCGAAACGATCTCCATCAGGTTGGTTCCGATGAAGGCCAGCGTCACCGCCACCTTGAGTGCGCCAAAGAACTCCGGCAGCGTCTTAGGCAGGGCGATCTTCCAGAAGATCGTGCTCTGCGAGGCCCCCAAAGCCCTTAAAATATCACGATATTCCGGCTCCAGCGTGCTCAGCCCGATGCTGATGCTCACCGCGATCGGGAAGAAGCTGATCATGAAGGCAATGAGCACCGTGTTGAAGTCATGCGCCCCGACGAACATCAGCGCCACGATAGGCACCACAGTCGCCTTGGGGATGGCGTTGAAGCCCACCAACAAGGGGTAAAGCGCCTCCCGCATCACGCGCGAAAAGCCCATGACCATACCGATGGCCACGCCAACGATGATGGCAAGGACCAGCCCCACCACCGTGCGCCAAAGCGTCTGCCAACCCATCACAAGGAACAGCTCCCAGTAGCGGGTGTAAGCGGGCACCAGGTCTGATGGCGACGCCATCTTGTAGTTCGGCCAACCCATTGCCCAAACAAGGAATTCCCAAAGAATGAGGAAGACGACAACAGCCGCCACGGGCACCGCCACCTTGCGCAATCGCGGGCTCATGCCGCGCCCTCCTCAGCCGGAGCCCGCCCTTGCGCCACCTCGATCTGGTGCCGCAGAATGGCCAGCATTTCCGCCGATTCAGGCGTATAGAGCTGCTCGATATCATGCCCCCGGTCCGGCACATCCAGCACGTATTGCGTCCGCGCCGGTCGGCCCGAAAGCACCACAACCTGATCGGCCAGGTAAATGCTTTCTCGCAGGTCGTGGGTGATCAGCACGCCGGTGAAGGGCTCCGCCTCTTTCACCTTCTGCATCGTTTGCCACAGGTCTTCCCGGGTGAAGGCATCCAGCGCCCCGAAAGGCTCATCCAAAATCAACACTTCAGGCTTGTGAACAAGGGCGCGGCAAAGGCTCGCCCGCTGGCGCATCCCGCCCGAAAGCTCACTGGGCCGCTTGTCTTCAAACCCCTCCAGCCCGACGAGAGAAAGCAGGTAACGCGCCCGCTCTTCCTGCTCTTTCCGGCCCATCTTGGTGGGCACAATCTCCAGCGGCAGCATCACGTTCTTCAGGATCGAGCGCCACTCCAGCAGCACCGGGTTCTGGAAGGCCATGCCCACCGTCGCACGTGGCCCCTTCACCCGCTCGCCATGCAGCCAAACCTCACCCTCATCGGGCTTCATCAGCCCCGCGACCAATCGCGTCAGGGTGGACTTGCCACAGCCCGACGGTCCGACCACGGCCACAAAGCCACCTTCGGGCACCGCCACATCCAACCCGTCCAGCACCGGCAACGGCCCGCTTGGGGTTTGGTAGGCGTGGCGCACGCCCTTGATTTCTATAAGGTTCGTCATGTTGCGCGGCCCGTAGGGCGGGCAATCTGCCCACCGCCACGAGGCTCTCCATTCACTTCAGCGCAAACCCGCCCTCGGGCAGATACTCTTCGGTGAAGTAGAGCGACACATCAGGCTCGTTAACGAACTCATAGGTGGCTTTGATCTGCTCCACCGAGCTGGCCAGCCGGTTTTCGTCGATGGTGCCAAAGCCACTTTCCATCGCGTAGTCGGTCGCCACATTGGCGTCGATCGAAAGTTGCAACCGGCGCTGCTCCAGCGCGGCATCGGCCGCCGGGTTGCGCTCCATCAGGCTCGCTGTTGCGGCGGCCGGGTCGGCAATCGCATCTTTCCAGCCCGCGGCCACGGCGGCCAAAAAGCCCTTCAGCGCATCGCCGTTTTCGGCGGCCCACTCGGTGTTGACGATGATGGCATTCCCGTAAAGGTCCACCCCGTAATCAGCCATTAAGATTGTTGAGATATCGTCCTCTTCAATCCCGAGCCGCACAAGGTTCAGGTAGGAGCTGAACGAGAAGCCGGTGATCGCGGCCACATTGCCTTCGGCCAGCATCGGCTCACGGGTCGGGAAGCCTACGGGCTCCACCGTGATCGTGGCCATATCGAGCCCGTTCTCGGCGGCAAAGATCGGGAACTGCGCCCATGCGCCATCGGGCGGCGGTGCGCCGAGCACCTTGCCCTCAAGGTCTTTGGGTTCGGAAACGCCGAGCGACTTGCGCCCGATCACGGCAAAGGGCGGCTTGTCGTAGATCATCATCACCGCCGTCACGGGCGCGCCGGGGTTCTGGTCGAGAAACTTGATGAGCGAGTTGATATCGGCAAAGCCCACCGGAAAGGCGCCGGTGGCCACCTTCGGGATCGCATCGAGCGAGCCGGAGCCTGCGGTAATCTCGACGGAGAGGCCATTCTCTTCGAAGTGGCCGTTGTCGATGGCGGCGAAATAGGGCGCCGAGGGGCCTTCAAACTTCCAGTCGAGGGCGAAGGGCAACGTCATGGCGTGGCTTTCCCCCTTGGCGTCCTGCGCTGCGGTGAGCGTGGCGGCTGCAATGGCCCCGGCGCCGATAAGGGTACGAATGAACACGGGCGAAATCCTCCGTTTCAGGTGTTGAGCGGCCCGACTTAGGCATGACACCGCGCCCGGGGGGAGTTGCCGCAGGAGTAGGAGTAGCACGGGGGCCGCATCCGCTCAATATTTAGGCATTCTCTTGAGGGTGTGCCGCTGAAATCGGCAGCAAGGCCATCCGCCCGTTAGCTGGCATTTTAGCAGTTTGGCCCTCCTCAGGCCGGCATCCTCAACCGGGCCTTAAGACATCCGCCTTAGCCTACCCACCCAAGGCGGCACTTTCCTCTGCCGCTATGCCCTGCCCTACAAACCGGAGTCCCCATGTTTCGCAAAGCCCTCGCCCTCGCCGCCTTCACCGCCTTCGCTCTGCCCGCAACCGCGCAGGATTACCACGCCGCGATGACAGATTATTTCTCCGCCAGCATTGCCAACTGGGCCTCTGACGAGGTGATTGTGGCCGCGATCAAGGCTGCCAATGCCGAGCGCGCCGCGCTGACCCAGGCCGATATTGACGCCATGGATACAGCTTGGCGCTCTGAAGCGGACGGCGGCGCTGGCCCCACCATCGACCCGGTGCTGCGGAATGCCGCTGCCGATTTTTTGCGCAAGCAGGTCTCCGCCTCGGGCGGGCTGATCTCTGAAGTTTTCATCATGGATACGCACGGCCTCAACGTCGCCGCTTCCACCGTTACCTCCGACATGTGGCAAGGCGATGAGGACAAACACGCCAAAACCTATGCCGCAGGCGCCGGTGCCATGTTCATTGACGAGGTCGAATTTGATGAAAGTTCAGACACCTATCAGGGGCAGGTCTCGATGACGATTTCAGATCCTGAAACCGGCGAGCCGATCGGCGCAATCACGGTCGGGCTCGACGTCGAGTCGCTCTGAAACGGTCCGGCAAAACCGGCCGGGTTCGCGCCCGGCCGACCTCCGGATACGCCCCGGACATAATGCTTGCTAGGCATCGCTTCGCATATGCGGCATAAATCGTGTGTTCCACTCATCCAAGGACGCACCCAACAGCATGGCCATTCTCGCAAGCATCTATCACCTGACGCATTACAAGTATGACCGCCCTGTTACCCTCGACCCCCAGATAATACGCCTGCGCCCGGCCCCGCATTCGCGCACCCGGGTTCTGTCGCACAGCCTCAAGGTCTCTCCGGGCGGCCACTTCGTGAACCACCAGCAGGATCCCTACGGCAACTGGCTGTCGCGCTTTGTCTTTCCCGAGCCGGTCCGCGAGCTGAAGATCGAGGTGGACCTGACGGCGGATATGACCGTCTACAACCCCTTCGACTTCTTCGTCGAAGAGAGCGCCGAAAAGTGGCCCTTCGACTACCCCGAAGACCTGCGCGAAGACCTGTCCATCTACCGCCGCCCGGAGCCCGAAGGCCCCAAGCTGGCGCAGTTTATCGGTGGGCTCGACTTCGGCACAGACGGCACCGTGGATTTCTTGGTCGCGCTCAACGCCCATGTCTCGCAGGTGGTAAATTACACCATCCGCATGGAGCCCGGCGTGCAAACGCCCGAAGAGACGCTCACCATCAAGTCCGGCTCCTGCCGCGACAGCTCATGGCTGCTGGTGCAGACCCTCCGCCACCTCGGGTTCGCCGCCCGTTTCGTCTCGGGCTACCTGATTCAGCTCAAGCCGGACGTGAAGGCGCTCGACGGCCCCTCTGGCACCGATGTGGATTTCACCGACCTGCACGCATGGGTCGAGGTCTACATCCCCGGCGCTGGCTGGATCGGGCTCGACCCAACCTCCGGCCTGCTGACGGGCGAAAGCCACATTCCGCTCGCCGCCACCCCGCACTATCGCAACGCCGCGCCGATCACCGGGGGCTTCGCTGCCGCGGGCACCCCCGAAGTTGATTTCGCCTTCGACATGAAGATCGACCGCGTGGCCGAGCACCCGCGCATCACCAAGCCCTTTTCCGACGAGTCCTGGGCCCGGCTGAACGCATTGGGCGAGAAGGTGGATGAAGATCTCAAAGCCGCCGACGCCCGGCTTACCATGGGCGGCGAGCCCACATTTGTTTCCATTGACGATTTCGAGGGCGAAGAGTGGAACACCGCCGCCGTCGGCCCCGAAAAACGCGCATTGGCCGACCAACTGATCCGCCGCCTGCGCGACCGTTTCGCCCCTGGCGGCTTCCTGCACTACGGCCAAGGCAAGTGGTATCCGGGTGAAACCCTGCCAAGGTGGACCTTCTCGCTCTATTGGCGCCGGGACGAAAAGCCGATCTGGTCCGATGACGCGCTGATTGCCGAAGAAAAGCAAGACACTGGCGCCACAGCCGAGGATTCGCAAAAGTTCCTTGAGGGCATGGCGCAGAACCTTGGCGTCGACGCCGATTACGTTGCCCCCGCCTACGAAGACCCCGCCGAGTGGATCATCAAGGAAGGCAACCTGCCCGAAAACGTCACCCCCGAGAACTCCAAGTTGAAAGACCCGGAGGAACGCGCTCGCATTGCCAAGGTCTTCGAGCGCGGGCTGACGGAGGCGGCTGGCCACGTGCTGCCAATCCAGCGCTGGCAGGCCAAGGCAAGTGGCCACAAATGGCGCTCTGAGAAGTGGAAGCTGCGGCGCGGCAAGGTCTTTCTGGTTCCGGGCGACAGTGCCGTTGGCTACCGCCTGCCCCTCGGCACCCTGCCCTACGTCAAGCCCTCCGAGTTTCCCTACACCTACGTTACCGACCCGTCAGTCGAGCGTGGCCCGCTGCCCGATTACCACGACGAGGCGGGGGATGCGCTGCCCGAGAGCAGCGAAGAGCGCAAGCAGCCCGTGTCGGCCCCGCAGGCCACAGGCCCCACGCAAGACGTTGTGGAGCAGGAGCTTGGCAGCATCGGAGGTGCCGTGCGCACCGCGATTTCTGTTGAGCCACGCGATGGCCGGCTCTGCGTGTTCATGCCGCCCGTTGAGGATGCCGAAGACTATCTCGACCTGCTCGCCGCAGCCGAGACGACCGCCAAGGACATGGGCCTGCCGATCCATATCGAGGGCTACGCCCCGCCTCATGACCCGCGCATCAACGTCATCCGCGTCGCCCCCGATCCGGGGGTGATCGAGGTCAACATCCACCCGGCCTACGACTGGCAGGATTGTGTGGCGACGACCGAGGCTATCTACGAGGAGGCGCGCAATTGCCGCCTCGGGGCCGACAAGTTCATGATCGATGGGCGCCACATCGGCACCGGCGGAGGCAACCACGTGGTTGTCGGCGGGGCCACGCCCACCGACAGCCCCTTCATCCGCCGCCCCGATCTGCTGAAGTCGCTCATCCTGATCTGGCAGCGCCACCCGTCGCTCTCTTACCTCTTCTCGGGCATGTTCATCGGCCCAACCTCGCAGGCCCCGCGCATTGACGAGGCCCGGCATGACACGCTCTACGAGCTGGAAATGGCGCTGGCGCAAGTGCCCAAACCCGGCGAGGGAGACATGCCCCCGCCTTGGCTGGTCGACAGGCTCTTCCGCAACATGCTGACAGACGTCACCGGCAATACGCATCGCGCCGAGATCTGCATCGACAAGCTCTATTCACCCGATGGCCCCACCGGCCGTCTCGGGCTGGTGGAGTTCCGCGGCTTCGAAATGCCGCCACACCCGCGGATGAACCTCGCGCAGCAATTGCTGATCCGCGCCATCATTGCCCGTTGCTGGAAGGCTCCGGTCGAGGGCAAACCGGTCCGCTGGGGCACCGTCCTGCATGATCGGTACATGATGCCAGAGTTCCTCTGGGCCGACTTCCTCAAGCTGCTGGAAGACCTCGCGCAGTACGGCTACGAGCTGGACCCTGTCTGGTACGAGGCGCAGGCCGAGTTCCGCTTTCCGTTCTGTGGGCAGGTCGAGGTCGAGGGAGCGCATCTCGAAGTGCGGCAGGCGCTTGAGCCGTGGCACGTGCTCGGTGAAACCGGCGCCATCGGCGGCACGGTGCGCTACACCGACAGTTCCGTCGAGCGGCTTCAGGTCAAGCTCACAACCCAGCATCAGGGCCGTTACCGGATCATGGTCAACAAACGCCCGGTGCCGCTGAGCGCGGGCAACGAGAGTGGCACTCACGTCGGCGCGGTGCGCTACAAGGCATGGCAGCCGCCGGAGGCGCTGCACCCGGTGCTGCCGGTCAACACGCCGCTGCACTTCGACATCTACGATGATTGGACAGGCCGGCCCATCGGTGGCTGCACCTATCACGTGGCTCACCCCGGCGGGCGCAACTACGAGACCTTCCCCGTCAACGGCAACGAGGCCGAGGCGCGCCGCCTTGCGCGGTTCGAGCCCTACGGCCACGCCCCCGGTGCCTATCGCCCGGCGCCCGAGCGCCCGCACCCCGAGTTTCCCTGCACGCTCGACCTGCGGCGAGATCCGAGGCTTGACGCTTGAGCAAGTCCAGCGCCCTCCGCACCAACAGGCTTCCGCCTCTTCTGGCAGGCTACGCGCCGCGCCCGGGGACGGCGGATGAGCTGATTGATGCGGAGGGGCAAATGCGCCCTGTGTGGCAAAGCTTTATGTCCGCTCTCGGCAGCCTTTCGCGGCAGGAAACAGAAGACATCTTTGCCCGTGGCTCGAATTACCTGCGCGATGCGGGCGTCTATTTTCGTCAATACTCCAACGACCCGGCACCAGAGCGAGATTGGCCTTTCAGCCATGTGCCCGTGATCATCCACGAAAAGGAGTGGTTTTCCATCTGCGACGGCCTCGCCCAAAGGGCCGATCTGCTGGAGCAGGTCATGGCAGACCTTTACGGGACCGCAGATCTGGTCAAGGGCGGCCATCTTCCGGCGGAGCTTGTGGCGCGCAACACGCAATGGCTTCGCCCGATGGTGGGTATCACCCCGGCGAGCGGGCATTTTCTTCACGTCATCGCCTTCGAAATTTCCCGAAATCCCGATGGCTCATGGTTTGTGCTGGGAGATCGCACACAGGCCCCCTCCGGCGCTGGCTTCGCGCTGGAAAACCGGATGGCCACCGCCCGAACCTTTCAGGATCCATTCCCCCGCGCCAACATCCACCGGCTGGCGGGCTTCTTCCGGGCATTCCGCGCCGCGCTGGATGGTCTCTCCGGGGTGGCCGGGCGCAGGGCCGCGATCCTCACCCCCGGGCCCGGAAACGACACCTACTTCGAGCATACCTATATCGCCCGTTACCTCGGGATGATGCTGCTCGAAGGTGAAGACATGATCGTCCACGACGGCCAGCTCAAGGTGCGCACCGTCGAAGGCCTAGAACCCCTCGGCACCCTCTGGCGGCGCCTCGACAGCGAGTTTGCCGACCCGCTTGAGCTGGACGAAAATTCATACCTTGGCACGCCCGGGCTTGTGCAGGCCCTCAGGCTCGGAACCCTTTCCATGGTTAACGCGCTCGGTGCTGGCGTGCTGGAGATGCGGGCGATGCAGGCCTTCCTGCCGCGCATTTCCGAGGTGCTCACCGGCCAGCCCCTGAAGCTGCCCAACATCGCCACATGGTGGTGCGGCACCGAGAGCGAGCGCGCCCATGTTCGCAGCCACACCTCCGAGATAATGATCGGCCATGCGCTGGCCTCCGATCTTCCCTTCGAGATGGGGGCAACAACCGCAGAAGGCGGCAGTTTCCGCGAGAGCGCCCAGCCCTCCATCGACGCATGGATAGAGGCGGAAGGAAGCAATCTTGTGGGGCAGGAGCTTGTCACGCTCTCAACCACCCCGGCCTGGGAAGATGGCCGCCTTGTGCCGCGCCCGATGACCGTCCGGGTAACAGCAGCCAGAACCCCGACAGGCTGGACCTTCATGCCCGGCGGCTATGCACGGATCGGCGCATCCAACGACCTGTCCGCATTGGCCATGCAACGCGGCGGCACGGTGGCCGATGTCTGGATCATGGGCGACACCGCAGTCGCCGCCGAGTCGATGCTGGGCCGCTCATCGGCCCTGTCACCCCGCAAGGGAGCCTTGCCGGCGCGTGCCGCTGAAAACCTGTTTTGGCTCGGTCGCTACGTTGAGCGCTTCGAGGGGGCGGTTCGGCTTCTCAGGGCCTATCACCTGCGCTTGGCCGAAACCGGAGACCGCAAAGATCCGCGCCTCGTCGCCCTGGCCAAATATATGAAGGCGTTCGGTATCGACACAAACGATGCCGTGCCCGATGCCCTCACAGGCCTTCTGTCCTCCGCCCGTTCTTGCGCCGGAAAGGTGCGAGACAGGTTCTCTATCGACGGCTGGAACGCGCTTTCCGATCTGGCGCGGAGCCTCGATGCGATCATCGGCATGACCTATCCCGGCGATGGGGCAGCCCATGAAATGGGCGTCCTGCTCCGCAAGATCACCGGGTTCTCCGGCCTTGTGCAGGAAAACATGTATCGCTCCATCGGCTGGAGCTTTCTGGCCTTCGGGCGGGCGCTGGAACGCTCTGATGCGCTCGCGTCAATCCTCGCGGCCTTCTGCGATGAGGAGCAGCCGCAGGGCAGCCTCGACATTGCGCTTGAACTTGGCGACGCCGTGATGACCCATCGCCAGCGCTACCCGATTGACGCCAGCCGCAACACGGCGATTGATCTGCTCGCCCTCGACCCAAACAACCCCCGCGCCATCGTTTTTCAGCTCACCGAAATGCACGAGCTGTCAAAAATGTTGCCGGGCCGGGCCGCGCCCGGTCGTCCCACGGCGCTGACCCGCGCCGTGATGCCAATCGAAACGCGGTTGCGAACCGCCGATTCCGGTGCGCTGACCCCCGAGTCCTTCCTGACGCTTCGCGACGATCTGGCGAACCTCTCCAACCTCGTCTCAACGCTCTATCTGAGGTGATCGCTTGCGCTATGATGTGAAACTCCTGATCGAGTACGAATATGCGGGCACCTCTGACCATGCCCGCAACCTGCTCCATCTTCTGCCCGCCGAGATCCCTGATCGGCAGCGCATCTCCGCCAGCCTGCTGACCGTAGACCCAATGCCGCAAGAGCGGCGTGATCTATTCGACTTCTACGGCAACCTGATGACCTTCATCGGATTCCACGAGCCGATAGACCGGATATCACTGTCTCTGACCGCCCGCGCCGAACGTCTCTTGCAGCCTCCGGGGCTGGAGATATCGCCACCACTGGCCGCCCTCCCGCGCGAGATTGCCGAGGCAAGGCACATAGACGGCACCGCGCCTCACCACTTCATCGGCCCAAGCCCAAGGGTTTCGCCCGACGCGGCGATGAGCAGCTTCGCCAAGGGGGTGGTGTCGACAAACATGCCAACGCTTGAAGCGGTGCGCGCAATTGGCCGGGCTCTGCACAAAGAGATGACCTTTGATCCAGACGCCACCGAGGTGGATACACCGGCGGCGGATGCCTTCAAGGCACGCCACGGCGTGTGTCAGGATTTCTCACATATCATGATCGCCTGCTTGAGATCGCTCGGCATTCCCGCCGGATATGTTTCTGGCTTCCTGCGCACGATCCCGCCCGAGGGTGAGGAGCGGCTGGAGGGGGCCGATGCGATGCACGCATGGGTGCGGGCATGGTGCGGCACCGAAGTCGGCTGGATCGAGTTCGACCCGACAAACAACATTTCCACCGGGATGGATCATATCACCGTCGCCGTCGGGCGCGACTACGGCGATGTGGCACCAGTAAAGGGCGTGATCCGCACGGTGGGTAATCAAGACACCAGCCACAGCGTCGACGTCATCCCGCTGCCAGCGGCCTGACGAAGGGCGTTACGCGGCCGGGGGCCGGTTCCGGAACTTTCGGAGAAAACTGGTGCCGCTGAAGGGCATTGAACACCTACACCATGTTGTTTCACCCTGTTCCAGTAGATGCCGGAAAGCCAACATAGCTTGAACTTTTCTGTTCCACTGTTTCCCAAGATGCCCCATGGTATGCTACATGTAGGGGTGGACTGAGGGGTGGATAGGATCATGAGGGCATTGAACAAGCTGACCAGCGCTCAGGTGAAATCCGCGGGGCCGGGCAAGTACGGCGACGGCGGTGGCCTCTGGCTGCACAAACGCGAAGATGGCGGGGCTCAGTGGTTCCTGCGCATGACAGTACACGGTCGGCGCAGGGAGATGGGCCTGGGCAACCTTTCTGCCGTGTCACTGAAGGAAGCCAGGGAAGCAGCCGAGCGCTGGCGTGCCGTGGCCCGGTCGGGGAAAGACCCGATCAAGGAGCGGCAGAGACTCGGTCGTGAAGCCGAGCGTATGGACAACACCCTGCGAACGGTAGCTGAGGATGCCTTCGAAGCCCGGAAGGCAGAACTGAAGGGCGACGGCAAGGCAGGGCGCTGGTTCTCGCCTCTTGAGCTTCACGTGCTGCCGAAGCTGGGCAAGGTACCGGTCGAAGAGATCGATCAGCAGGACATCAAGAACACCCTAGCGCCGATCTGGCACGAGAAGGCCGACACGGCCCGCAAGGCGATGAACCGGCTGAGCATTGTGTTCCGTCATGCAGCCGCGCTTGGGTTGGATGTGGACCTGCAAGCGATAGACAAGGCCAAGGCGCTACTCGGGAAGAGCCGACACAAGGCCACCAACATCCCTTCCTTGCCGTGGCAGGTGGTGCCTGCGTTCTACCAGTCTCTCACAGAGCCGACAGTCACCCAGCTCGCCCTGAGGCTTCTCATCCTGACTGGCGTGCGGTCCAAGCCGCTGCGCTTCATGCGGCTGGAGGACATCGAGGGCGGCGTTTGGACCATTCCCGGTGAGGAGATGAAGGGCCGCGTGGGTCAGACGGCAGACTTTCGGGTACCGCTCTCGACGGAGGCGCTGGCCGTGATCGAGATGGCAAAACCCCACGAGCGGGATGGCTACCTGTTCCCCAGCGTCCGCAAGGGCGTCATCTCTGATGCGACGATGGCGCGCTTCATGGAGCGAAAGGGGATGGAGGAACGCCCCCACGGCTTCCGGTCCAGCCTGCGGACCTGGCTGGCCGAGGCCACTGACGCGCCGCACGAGGTTGCCGAGACGGTTCTGGGGCATGTCGCCGGTTCTGCCGTCGAGCGGGCGTACCGGCGAACGGACTTCCTTGAGCAGCGGCGCGTTCTGATGGGGCGTTGGGGGCAGGTGTGCCTGGGCAGGACTGGAGACGTTCTGGCGATGGTGTCCAGTTGACGAAGCGACCGAAGGAGCCACCGAAACTCGTCACCAGAGTGAAGCCCTGGTCGCAGCGCCCCGGGGAGACACTACGAACGTCCTCCTACTCCGCAGGCATACTGCATTTCACGCAGACGTCGCACGGGCCTGATGTGTCCCAGCGACTGAAGAAAATTAATGCTCTCCCGACCGATGGGCGCATGGAGCTTGCCTATGAGCGTTTCTTTGAGCTGCAACCTGAGGAGCTTGGTTTCCAGTTGTTGGGCGAAGCGGGCTTCTTTATGGGCGGCTACAGGCCGACTGCGAAGCTCAAGCTTGAACTGAAAGAGCATCTTAACTCCGAAGATTGGGCCGCGCTTGAGCGGGAAGTTGACGCCATACATGAGCGAGCAGAGTCAGCCCCGACTGATGTATTCCCGCCATTTGACCCCTGCGACTTCATCGTAGAGGTCCTGGTCGTCGCCACATGGGTTCAGGTCTTTGAAGAACCCCTCAGTGACATCTGGTTGGCGGCAATGTCGCTTCACGCAGCGCACGTCCGGCAAGACGACTTTCTGTACGGCTATCTTACAGCTTTGATCCACCAAAGGGAGCGTAGTGAAGGGCACTTCCTGCGTGGAAAAGGGACCTTAGAAGCTGCTCGCCGAGGCGGAGAAAGCAGCGCTGAGAACCAACGCTCAGACCTTCTGAGAATTCTCGCCTTCATGGCCGAGAAGATCGACGCCGGAGTGGGGATAACCCAAGCCGCACGTCTCGCGGCAAAGGCAGGTCTAGGCGCATCCGCTGAAGCAAACCGCCGGACTTGGTACCGCCACCACAGAAACATGTGACACACCCCGCCACCGTCACAGACCGCCCGCCTATCGTCATGGTATTCATCGGGGCACCACTTTGCCCCGCTTGGCAGCAAACCAGGATGAAAGGGCAAAGCCATGAAATACCTCACCTTCCGTGACCTTCAGGAGAAGCTGGGTGGCCGGGGCCGCACCAGCATCTATCGCGACATTGACCAGGGACGCCTTCCGAAGCCTATGAAGTTCGGCGCTCGGCTCTACTGGAAAGAGGCCGACATCGACGACCTGATGGAAGGCTTGGCTGCTGCCGCCTGAAGAAACCCCCACCAACCCATATGGGCGGCGGGGCAATTCTTTCGGCTGACATCGGAAGCATAGCGCACGCAGCCCGATCCTTCAACGAAAAGGACCGAGCAGTGAACACCAAAAATCATGAATATCAGCAGGCTAGCCCGCGCCGGCGTGGCTTTACTGCGCCTCTCTATGCGAGGGAGGGGCACAACCGCACTGCCCAGATGTTGGGCTACACGCTGACCCTCGGCACCAGCGCCGGATGGTCCGGTTTCGTGACCGTCGCAATTGCCTGGCTGACTGAAGCAGAGCGGGCGGCACTCGCCTTCGCGGCGCTGAAGTCCCTCCCGCCCAAGACTGCGGCTGACACCTTCGAAGCCGCCTTCCCCCAGCATGGCCAGCCCTCGGCAGACCTCCACGACCGGGTGGCCGCATGAACGGGGAAATTGAAATCATGGTAGGCTTCGACCGAAACGAGCCCTTTGCGGTTTGCGTTTGGGACCGTCATCGGGATGCTGGCTACATTGCCAAGTGCTTCGCAACCCGACAGAGGGCAATCGACTTTGCCGAGGGCATGGTCGAAGCCTCTGACCTCTCCTTCTACAGCGCGGAAGTTGTCGCTCTTCGGGAGGGTGCTCAATGACCAGTGACGCACGCCAGATCACAGCGGCGCTCAGCGGCAAGTGGCTCCGCACCTACGGGATCGCAAAATGCCCGGCGCATCACGATACAAGGCCCAGCCTGTCTCTTACCAACGCAGCGGACGGGAAGCTTTTGCTCCGCTGCCATGCGGGTTGCACTTTCACCGACATCGTAGCTGCCCTGGACAGCATCGGCTTGGGTGACGTCGGCCACAGTCAGCTTGATCCTGCCGAGATCGCTCGTCGTGAGGCAGAAGAGCGAGCAGATGTGCAGCGCCGGTCCCGTCAGGCCCAGGCGTCGTGGGATGACGCCCAACCCATTCAAGGGACCATCGCCGAAACTTACCTCCGCTCTCGTGGCATCACCTGCGGCCTGCCGGAAACCCTGCGGTTTGCACCTGAATGCTGGCACCAGAGCGCCAAGCGGCTTCCGGCGATGGTCGCGCTTGTGGAGGGATCGGAGGGCTTCGGAGTTCACCGGACTTACCTGAGGGCGGATTGTCGAGCCAAAGCCGAGGTAGCCCCGAACAGGGCAATGCTGGGCACGGTCAAGGGCGGCGCTGTGAGGCTCACGGCAGGCTCTGGGCCACTGGTGGTGGCCGAGGGCATCGAGACCGGCCTGAGCCTCGCCAGTGGCTTGCTGAAGGGCGCACCGACCATCTGGGCCGCGCTCTCTGCCGGGAACATGGCCGCGCTCCGTCTGCCGCCGACGCCGGGCGCACTGATCATCGCGACGGATGGCGATAAGGCAGGCAAGGCGAGCGGCGACAAACTGGCCGAGCGGGCTGACCGCCATGGCTGGAAGGTCAGCCTTCTGCCCGCGCCGGAGGGTCGCGATTGGAACGACGTCCTGACCGCGAAGGAGGCTGCCGCATGAACATGCCTGCCGCCATCCCCTTCAACCCGTCAGCGACCTGGCCCGAACCGGACCTGTCTCTCTCCAAGCCTGAACGCCCGCAAGCTCCGGTCATGGACCCTGCGGACTTCGATCTTGTCTACGGGCCTTGGACCAAGTGGATCAGGGATGCTGCGGACGTGAAGGGCGCACCGACCGATTACGTTGCCGGTGCGCTTCTTTCGACCGCCAGCGCGGTTCTGGGGAACTCTCGTTGGGCCTCACCCTGGGAAGGCTGGAAAGAGCCTCCAGTTCTCTGGGTCATGCTCGTGGGCGACCCTTCTTCGGGTAAGTCACCCGCACTGGATGCCCTGCTTGATCCGGTGAAGGCCATCGAGCGCGAACTCAGTGAAGAGTACAGGGCCGCTCGGACGGACTGGGAGGGCAAGGCTGAACTCGCTGGTCTGACCCTTGCTCAATGGAAGGCCGACGCGAAGCGGGCCATCGGTGAGGGCGAGGAAGCTCCAGAGAAGCCCGGCACGGCAGATGCGGGCGCACCTCCTATTCGGGAGCGTATCGCGATCAGTGACGCGACAACCGAGAAGGTGGCCGAGCTTGTCGCCTCAACTTGGCGCGGGTTGCTTCAGTATCGCGATGAACTCTCCGGCTGGCTCGGGAGCATGGATCGCTACAGCAACGGGGGTGATCGACCCTTCTGGCTCGAAGCCTTCGGGGGTCGCTCCTTCACGGTAGATCGGAAGAGCAGCCCTGAGCCCATCATCGTGGATCGTCTCAGCATCTCGGTACTGGGAGGCACGCAACCGGACAAGCTGGCGAGCCTGCTGGTGAAATCCGATGATGACGGTCTGCTGGCACGCTTCCTGACCATCTACCCCGAACCTGTACCCCTCTCGCGTCCTCGCGCCGCCTTGGATGAGGAGACCATGAAGCGGGCACTTACCCGGTTGCGCGACCTCAAGGGCGTCACCGACGAGACGGGCGGCATACGTCCGTTCTTCCTGCCCTTCTCTCCCGACGCTGCCGACGCTCTGCAGGAGTTCCGGGGGGCGCTGCAGGGAATGGGAGGGTGAAGCGCGCGGGATTTTCAAAGGGCACGTCGGCAAGCTGCCGGGCCTCGCTGTTCGCGTCTCTTGTGTCCTCGCCCATCTCGATTGGGCTGCTGATGCCGGGGCCATGCTGCCGGACCGCATCGAGGTGGATCACATCGGGCGCGCCTGCCACCTGGTCGGCGAGCATCTGCGGCTCCATGCCTTCAGGGCTTACGGTGCGACCGAGGTTCCCGAAGAGATCAAGCAGGCACGCCGCCTGGGTGATCTGCTCCTGCGTGATGAACCCCGGCAGGTGACCGTTCGGGAAATCCAGCGGCGTGAGCTTGCTGGCCTCCAGACATCGAAGGCCATCACCGCCGCTCTGAAGGTGCTTGAGGAGGCAGACTGGGTGCGCCAAGAGCGCGAGGAAACCGCTGGTCGGCCCCGCACCATTTACGTCCTGAACCCGAAGCTATGGGGGGCAAAATGAGCCGTTGGTTGCAGCTCGTCCGGAAGGCCGCAGAATTTCCCGCTTCCTTACCCGACACCCCGACAGAACCCGACAAAAGCCCCTCGCAAGGTCCGGATGAGGGCTTCTGTCCCCTTTTGTCGGGGTGTCGGGTGGAGAACTCGGAAAAAAATCGGCCGGAGCCAGGGGACGCACAAGCGCCGCTTCAAAGCGTCGGAAACCGCCCTCGCTGCTGGCAGGGCAAGGTCGTCTCTCTCGCCGAATGGAAGGCGCTCTCGAATTGGGAGCGGTGGGGGCCTCAAGGGGCGAGATGGAACGCGCTCACAGGAGGCTGGGAAGACGCTGAAACAGACAATCAAACGAAAGGAGGGCAAGCCCATGGCTGCGCCTGAGAACAACTCTTATTGGACGCTCCGCAGCAAGCACGGTCGCCCACCAATCTTCGAGACCCCGGAAGACCTCTGGGCCGCTGCCGTCGATTACTTCGAGTGGGTGGACGCCAACCCGCTCATGGAGGCCAAGCTGGTTTCCCATCAGGGGAAGTCGAAGCTGGAAGACCTGCCGAAGATGCGGGCGATGACCATTCACGGTCTGTGCCTGCACCTCGGGATCGGGTTCAGCACTTGGGCGGACTACCGGCAGCGTGAAGATTTTTCGGAAGTCGCTGCACGGGTCGAGACGGTCATCCGGGAGCAGAAGTTTACCGGCGCGGCTGCCGGGCTCCTCAACCCCAACATCATCGCCCGAGACCTTGGCCTCGCCGACAAGCAGGAACACACCGGGCCGAATGGAGGCCCCATCCAGACAAACACCCTCGGCGACTTCGAAATCGCCCGGCGGCTTGCGTTCATCCTGGAGAAGGGCCTCAGGGCGAAGCAGGAGACCGGCGAGCAACTCAACGACCATACAGGCAACGCTCAGAAAGGAGCGCATCAATGACCAAGAAACAGATCACCGAAGCAGACCTCAAACAGCGGGTGACCGAGCAGGAGGCTCGTGTAGCCGAAATGAAGGGCGAGCAGGTCGAAGCAATCCTGAACGGCACCAAGTTCGACACTGCTGCCCTGCGCGAAGCGGAGAGCGACCTGGAAGCCACCAAGGCTGCACTGACTGAGTTCCAGCGCCGGGAGCAGGCCCGGACTGCGGCAGAGGCCGAGGCGGCAGCGGCTGTGTCCGATGAAGAGCGGCGACAGGCACATTCCAAGCGGGTCCGCGAACTGGCCCAGGCACGCGAAAACGCCATCTCTGACATGGAAGCGGCCATGCGGAGCGCCGCCAAGGCCTACGCAAGGGCCGAGGAGGCGCGGAGAGGCCTCACAGGGGCGCTTAGCGCCGCTGGAGCAGGTGTCACCCACGAACTGCAACCTCGCGCCCAGGAGACTCGTTTGGCGGCTTGTACGGCGGCGGTGCTTCAGCCTGCCCTTGGTAAGAACCACTTCGGCGACATGATCCTGCGTTCCGGCTTCCTCACTGAAGGCACGAGCTGGCTGCTGGGCGAGAAGCCGGTTGCAGCCGAGATTGAGCGACAAGTGGCCGTCATTCTTGGCGAAGTCGAAGAGGAGGCCTGATCCATGGCGCAACTCATCATGCCCGCAGTCGCGGCCATAAAAGCAGGAGGAATGAGTGCCGCACTCATGGCAGGCGGCACCATCCTGTCCACTGCTGGCACCATCGCGGCAGGAAGCGCGGCCAACTCGGCTGCCAAGTTCGAAGCCAAGCAATTGGACCAAAAGGCGACCGCAGAGCGCGGTACGGCCTCCCACAAGGCACAGGAGGAGCACCGACAGAAAAGGTTGGTACAATCCCGCGCCCGCGCCGTGGGTGCAGCATCAGGCGGCGGTTTGGACTACGGCCTAGACGCTGCTATCGAGGAGGAAGGCACTTATAGGGCTATGGTTGCGCTGTGGGAAGGCGAAGAGGCTGCCCGTGGCTTCGAGGCTCAGGCAGATGCTCGGCGCTTCGAGGGCCAGCAAAAGCAGACTGCATCTTACCTGCAGGCAGGTTCACGGTTCGCTAGCGGTTACAGCTCGCTGATGGACGACTTCGGCCCAAGCCTGAACAAGAAGTATGCCGGGAGGAAGTAGTGGGGGTGAGGAGGCGGACACCTTCCGACACGAGATGCGAAGTCATGTATCGCGCAACGCTTTTCATGATGTGCATAGACGAGGTAGGAGCACGGTCACTAAACTTGGAGAGATGGCGTAGGGGGTTGACGGCCAACTTTATGTTGAAAACCCTGACAGCAGTGGGCATATAGGCTGCAATACGGCCAGCCCCACTGTTGTTAATCGCATCAAGGGTTGGCCTTTTCTTTAATGTACACAAAACCTTACCTTACAGTACCCCAGCAAATCACCTTGCTTCAGTCGCGCGGAATGACGATCGACGACATTCCCAAGGCGTCTGAATATCTTCAAAGGATTGGCTACTATCGTCTCAGCGCCTACTGGCACCCCATGCGCAAGCGCGACCCGATCACAGGTGGAGCTCTAGACGACTTCGAGCCAGGAACTCGCTTCAAAGAAGCGACTGACCTCTACACCTTCGACGGGCGGCTTCGGCTCTTAATGCTGGATGCATTGGAACGCCTCGAAGTTTCGCTCAGGACGGACGTGTCGCTGACCTTGGGCGCGCACAATCCGAAAGCTCATCGCGATCTCAGATATCTCGGGCCAAAGTTCGCGAGGTCTAGACACAAGACCGGCCCCACGAAGCACCGAGAATGGCTCCAAAAGCTAGATAAACGATTTGCTGACTCGAAGGATCAATTTGCCGAACACTTCAGGAGAAAGTACCCGAGCGATGACATGCCGGTCTGGGTCGCAGTTGAGCTGTTAGACTTTGGACCGCTGTCGCACTTGATAAGCGGGCTAAGATACGCCGACAGCATGTCGATAGGCGGGAACTACGGAGGGATCGACCAACGCCAGCTTTCTTCGTGGGCTCGCTCCCTCTCATTTACGCGAAACGTCTGCGCCCACCATTCTCGCCTCTGGAACAAGCGCCTAATTAATCAGCCGTCGCTTCAAGGTTCAGCAGGCAAGCCCCCTCCTGACCTCGCTCACGTTTCACGTGCCCCCGGCGGCACAACCAGGCTATACGCGATAGCTTGCATCGCTCGGTACATGCTGAAGTTTGCGAACCCGAGAACGCTATGGCACGAGAGACTGAAGGCGCACGTTGCCACCTTTCCGGCGTCCCCTCGATACAACATTGCCGCGGCAGGCTTCCCCACTGATTGGACAACCGAACCACTGTGGGTGTAACGATCACCACATTTGGTAAGTTTGCTCCATACTGCGGAACAAGGGTCGGTCACTTGGCTGGATTCGTCGCAGAAATACAAAATGTCTCGCGATGATTTGGGAGGTGTGCCGGAAGGGAAAACAGCCAAGGCTTCTCAGTCTACTACGGACGCGGTTTTGAGGCGCGGGTTAGTGCAGGTTCGACTTGATCCAGTCGTTGGTACCTTTGTTTGCCTTCTGGTGCGCCGGTTTGTGGGAAAACGGCACAACAAGCAGCCGGTCGTCATCATCTATGAACTGAGCCAAGTGGTCACGAAGCTCTCCCGCTTGTTCCATGGTCAAGTCCAAGTTGAGAAGATATACAGACAGCAGCGGCTTGTGCCCGCCGAGCCTGTCAAGCTCTTCCCAAAGTTTCGGATAGTCTTTTCGCTTCCGAAGGTCGTAGCTCACAACAAACAGCGCCATTACCGAATCCCCTTACTAGCCATGTTTCAAGCCTGCGCCAGCGAAGCGAGCTTTTCAAAGGCTCAGTAGGATTTCGGAAGTAGCTACCGGAGTTTAAACCTGCCGCTTTTGATGTTCCGCGCCCGTGTTATTCGGTCCCGAACGGCTTGCTGAATTTCGTTGCCGGGCTTCTTACTCGGCAGATTCACATGTTTCACACCTTTGAAGAGCAAGGGTGCGTGGCATGCATGTAGAATACCGAGGCGCACGCGAAATGTTATCTGTGGTTCGGATTGCTCGCCCGTCGGGTGATGCTAGCCTTCTTCGCTTGGTCGCCGTGGGGTAATCTTTAGCTCCTTTATGCCAGCTTCTGTAATGGTTTGAATGTCCATCGAGTATCCGGATGACTCAGCAAGTTGACTGAACAAGTTCATTATATACAGGTAGTCGTGCCGCACTTGTGTAAGGAGGTCGTTGGCCACGCCGTTGTCGTCCACTATGGTCCGCTTGTAGGAGTTGATCTTGAGAGCGCCCGTAACAAGGGATGTCGCTGTTTGACCCCAGTTCTCGTTTTCTCTCGAACCGTATGGCGCGTGGTGGATCAGCCGCTTCCGGACTTGCCCCACGCCTTGCAACGCATCACCGGCGCTACAAGCTGTCCCAGACTGAACAATGTGGCCGCCGTCGGTTAGCGTCGTCAGCATCGCATCATCGAATTCGCCTGGTCTCTTGAGCACGGCGAGCAGTCGAGCAAAATCATTGATTCTCGGTGGCTTACCAAGCCTCAACGCAATCAGCGCGCCCAGATGGTCTCTCGCGGTACCAATTGCTGCGTAGAAGTCGTGAAGGCTTGCGGAGATTTCATGATCCGTCAGGTTTGAGAACTTACGGTCACCGGCGTCATCACCTGATAGCAGGGCTGAAAAGAGTTGCTGGCTGAATGAGCGACAAATGCGCGCTACGTGGGTGTTTATGTTAGTGAGGCTTAGAGCGATGTGATTTGCCTTTTCCTTTATGCCGTCTTCAGTATCCAAGTAGTTTTTCGCAATAGCGCTCCATAGATCACGAGCATGTCTTGGATCAGCGTTCACACTGTTGACCCATGGCTTTATAAAACTGCGCCGAACACCGTCAGTAACCGAAGACTGCTCATAGAAGATCGGACGCAAATCAGTGCTTGAGAAGAGGCGAGGTAGGAGAGCGTGGGGCACGAACCCAACAATATGTGGTTTGCCATCGTAGGGCACTGGCTCAAGGGTCCAACCCTTGATCAAGTTTCTCGCGATAACACCTCCAGTGAAGTGGAGGAGCACGAAACTACCATTCTCTTCGCGAGGGATTGGTTCTCGTAAATCAAACCTGATGTTCACTGTCCACATGCCAATTAACTGATCGATCTCGATATCGCGTTTCTTGGTGCGAGCGGCATGTTTCGCCACATTTGGGCCTCCCCCGCTTCGCGTGTTGTATGCAGGCTATCGGGTTAGAAGACGCATTGGCAACGGCTCGCGGCTTGCTCTTCCAAGGCTAAGCGCGTTTGAGTCCCTGAGTTATTTCAACCGCTCCCAAAGTCTCACTAGTGGGAAGCAAATAGGCGGCCTACTCCTCTTGATCCCTCACTGTGGTTAAAGTTCCAGAGGCCAGACCCTCAACAACCGTCTGAAGCCGAAGGCGCTGTTCCGGGTCGGTTTCTGCTTCGTAGTCGTCAAGGGTGCGGCGAATATCTTCTATGACTAAGTGCATTGTGTCCCTTGGCTCCGGATATGCGTGCTCAAGCGTTGCCACAATCTCAGAGTTCATCGAGCGACCATTCGCCTCTGCTGCGATCTTGATCCGATCCCGCATGCCTTCGGGCAGCCGTATGATGAACTTGTCTTGTGTCTGAGAAGGTGCTTTTGACATGCTGGCGAGTTGCCACTATATCGGCTCTTGACGCAATGGTGGCTAGTTGCCATATTTGCTGTATGGCACGTTGCCAGCATGGAGATGCCATGAGTGATAGAAAGCCGATGCAGCTACGACTACCCGCAGACCTGAAGGCGTGGATTGAAGCCGAAGCGAAGAAGAACGGCTCAAGTCAGAACTCCGAAGTGATCCGCGCACTGCGTGACCGCATGGAGCGGGCCAACACACAAACCAACTGAGAGAACACCAAGATGAACACTGAACAACGCGCCAGCGCGACAGATACCCGCTTGCCCAATGGCGTCAAAGAGCGCCTGGCACAGTTCGCCGCCTGGACCGGCGCCACGCCGCCCGCAAGTGTCACGGAAGACCAGGGCGATGGCCTGACCTTCTCGACCGAGCTTCTACAGTTCGCCGACCGCACCGGCCTATCGCTCGATTGGCTCTGGTTGGGTGCGCCTCGAAGCCTGATCCTCGGAGCGTTCCGTGCGGCGCAAGAGAGCCGGGCATGATTACAAAGCAGCACTTGGAGGAGGTCGATTACACGATTGGCCAGTTGATGAACCTGTCGGACGCCCTGGGCTTCGTAGGGTTCGAGCTTGCCGGGCTGAGCATTCCTGACAAAAGCGACAACGAACAGCGAAATGCGGCCTGCGGAGTAATCGAAAGCCTCCGCGATAAGGTCGCCGAACTCAACGTGAAGTACAGCGCTCTCTTTGATGCGCTGAACGAAAAGGAGGCCACTTCATGAACCCCGAGAGCGACTACTACGACATGCTGCAGGTCAAGGCTATGAACCTGCAAAACATGGTGACCGGCGCACTGGCCTGCCTCAGCGATGAGCAGGAGGATACCGCCAAGACCATCCTCTATCGCTGCGAGGAACTTGCTGGCGAACTGAACGCTGGCCTCGACTGCGTGAACCGAGTGGAGGTGGCGGCATGAGCCCACATACCAAACTCTGCGCCGCCATCGCGATCCTGCAGGATCACATCCTTGCGAAGGATACAGGCTGCAACGTCGAAATGATGTTTCCCCTTGGTCGTTTCGAAACCTCGTCGCTTGAACTTGCCGAGAACCTGCTCAGCGAGTTGGTCCCACACTTTGAGAACTTGGAGGAGGCCGCAACATGAGCGCCTTGGACAACAAGGCCTGCGTCATCGGCCATGAGGTCGCCTGCCTGATCAATGCCAGCGTTCACGCGCTGGAGAACGAGACGTCAGGCACCCCGCTGACCGCGAGGGGCATTGTTGGCACTCTCTTAGTGGCTCTGGCCAAGGTGGATGAACTGATAACGCTCGCGGAAGCACAACCGCCTCACAGCCCCCCTAACAAGCCTCCGGAGGTCCATTGAGCCCCAAGGCGACGGCCCAGCATTCATCGGGTCGTCGCCTCACCCATCCATTTCAGAAACCCTTTCCTATGAACGCGCATTACGACATCAACAGGCAGTGGTCCGACCGCTACATTCCCCAGATCAAGAGCATCGTCGGATCACACCTCCTCCAAGCCGCACCCGACCTTCTTGATCAGCGACAGGCCACTGACCTACTCATGCTGGACGCTCGCGACATGCGGATAGCGGCGAGAGTCCGGAGGCCGGGCTATGCTGAACGATACCCCCATGATTTTACCATCCGCTCCAAGCTCCCTTCTGGCGGTGAAACGGAGCTTTCCAAGATCATCAATGGGGCGGGTGATTGGATGTTTTACGGCCATGCCAGTGCTTCTGGTGTCGGTTTCGAAAAGTGGTGGTTGATCGACCTGCGTGCCTTTCGCGCGGCATTGGTGCGGCGAGGGGCCAACGGTCTACGATGGGGCAACAAGACGAACCCGGATGGCACGCGTTTTACGTGGTTCGACCTACGGAGCTTCCCAGTCCACCCCCCAATGGTGCTCGCATCATCCTGAGAAGCCGTGAAGCGCGCAATCAGCAACCGGGTTCCGTTTGGCACAGCCGACGGTGCGGTTAACGCTCTCACAGGGTGACGTTGAGGGTGGGTGCCACAATGAAAGCTTTCACTATGTCCGCTTGCATGACTGTCGCGCTTGGCGCGAACTTTGCTGAAAGTCGATCCCGAAACCGGCACGCAAATTCGCTGGACAAACGCTTCCGTTCTGAAGAACATTTTACCCTAACTTGGGCACATAAGGACATGAAACGGTGAGAAAAGTCTTGAAATCTACAGTCGCAACTGTGGCTGTAGTCGTCTCTGGGTGTGCAGCAACGCCATCAGAGGACTTGAATAAGGTGATCGCGAACTCATCCCCTCCATCAAAGGTGGTCCGCGTTAAGATAGTTGAGGTTGCTAGGACCCAGCTCTTGGATCCTTACTCCATCCGCGATGCGGGGATATCCAATGTTGGAACTTTCAGCTCGGGCCTTCGGGGCGTCTGTGTCCGAGGCAACGCCAAGAACGGTTTCGGTGGCTATACCGGGCGCGAGAACTTTGGCGTCTTGCTTCGCGGCGATGTGGTCGTGCAGGTTTATCCCAGCCACCCTTACTGTTCTCATCCCTCACTTCCATGGCACCGCTTCCAAGAACTAGAGGCGTTGAAGAACCTATAGGCGAGCAATCTTTTCATGGCCCTTGCGCAGGTCCCGGCACCCAACCGGATGGATTGGTTGATGCCCCACTCAAATAGCTCGAACAGATAAGGGGTACGATATGTTCTTCACGAAGTTAGGGCGCGTTGGCGCCTGGGTGGTATTCGTGTTGGCGGCTATCCGGCTTTTCATGGGATTCACGCTAGCGCTCACCGCCGACGATCCAGTTGCCGCTGCGAAGCTCTATCTTCGCACGGATACCACCGGCGAGGCCATCGACCAGGGCTTCTACTGGATAGGCATCGCCATCGCGCTTGGGGTGCTGACTGAGATCAGTCTAAGTGTTCGCTCGAAAGAGAAGGCGGAACCCTCGGACCGTGCTACCTAGGCGGGCCTCGTGAGAACGAACAGATCAGCCAGCCGACTCCTCCCTAGAAGATGAGACCGAGAAAACGGTGGCTACGGCGCGTGCGGTGGTTTCGGGGTGAGGCAATAGGTTGGCGGGAATCACTTTATAGCACTCACGATCCCAGGCGCAGCAGTCGGTTGCCCTACCTGTGACTTTGGCCAACACCAACTCAGTTCGGTCACGTAGGAAACCGCCCGGCAAGAGTTATCTACGTCACAAGCACGCAGACACGCGTCCAAGCTGATGCCGCGAATGCCGGAGGATGTCACATCTCCCCCTGGATAATCGGTCCCTTGGATCAGTCTCATACCGGTTGCACTAGGGTTGGCAACGCTCGCGGTTGAACAAGTCGTCACCATCTCCCGCAGCCGATTATCTTTAATCTGCATCTCGAACCCGAAGAAGCCGTACTCGCTGGGCAGCAGGATGCGCACCCCGAACGACTTAGCAGCAGCGATCCGATGTAAGCTGTCTGCCGGAATCTGAAACGCAACCTGGGCAAATCGCTCGCTGTCCTTCACGACTTGATAATCTGGAACAGTAAACCCGTCGCCATCAATCGCCAGCTCCATGCGACCATACATCGAAAGTTCGGGCTTATTCAGTGAAGCTAGGCCCACGAGCCCACGATCACCGCAGAGCAAGGTCATACTATTTTCGCCGTACAAACTGATATGACCGAGAAAGAGGGCAATCGAGCCGTTGGCGTTCCTGTATTCGGTCCACTCGTCGTAGACAGGTCCGGTGACCACCCGCCATTCCTCCAACTGCTTCCGGTCCACCCAGTCGATGCCGTCGAAAGGTGTCCGCGCCATCCGCTCGTAGAAAGCTGGGTCGGCGCGCTGCTGGCGCATGTACTCGGTAAGGACGGCGGACATCTCTTGTGCCACTGAAAGCGCCTCGGCGCCGCTCATGTCCGTGTCTGGGGCTGCAAAGCGGTGCACCCCAATCCGCCCCCGCTCGGCCAAGTATCGGTAGTCAGCGCCCAAGTACGATAGGACACAGGCGCTGGCGCAAGTCGCATCAGGCCGTTCGATTGATCCCACTTGCGCGGAAGTAATCTCTGGAAGTGAAGCAATCACGCGACCGATGGCCAAGCCCTCGATGAGGCTTCCGCCCGGCGAGTCCATCAGGAAGAGGATGTCGCGCATGCCCTCGAAGCTATGCTTGGCAAGAACCTCGGTTAGCTTCTCTGCATCGCCCGAAACGATAGGTCCACTCATAGTGACGTGGATCGTTGGCTCCCGGATCGGTCTAAGATCAAACGCCTCAACCTGGAATGTTGCGCTGTCAGAAGGAGACGCGGCGACAACAATCAAAAGTAGAGCGATTGGTAGTAGGTAGGCGATTGTTTGGCTCTTCAGCATCTGCGTACTCCGGCACTTCACGCAAAGAGTCTCATGATGCTGTTCAAGGGGCAATCCGCCTGCAGTAAGCAGGTAGTTGAGCGCTAGGCTGGGATGCGCCTACTTTTGCTTACTGGGGAAAATCGGCAGAGCGCGCTGGGCAGTAACCTGCTTCCATTGTTAGGCGACATATGCCGGAGCCTCAAAGCAGCGACCAGAACAGCCAGCCAACTCCCGCCCAGAAGGCGAGGCCAAAGATAGCCGCTGGCACGATCCACCACCCCGAGGGCCACTTGTCGGCCTCACTGGTGTCAGCCTCCTCCTCGTCCCGGAAGAAGCGCAAGCTCTGTAGGTACATGTCGTAGTCCCATTCCCTGGGGGCACTCTGGGCCACGAGTGAGCGGGGTTGCGAGACTTGGACCCGGAGAAGCTGGAGAGAAACTCAGAGCGCGGTCTTCTCTGCATCACACTACGGCCACGAATGACCATTCACCAGAACGCCAAAGGTGGGCAGGGGGGTGGATACACTCGGCGGCACTTCCGCTAAGCGATTGTATTTACTTCGTTACCTTTGGAAAACTGGTGCCGCTGAAGGGACTCGAACCCCCGACCCCATCATTACGAATGACGTGCTCTACCAGCTGAGCTACAGCGGCAACCGGCGCGGTCTATAGCGCGGACGCTTCGCGCGGGCCAGCCCTATTTTGCCTTCTCTTCCACCGGGGCCTCTTCTTCAGGCTCCACCGTCTCGGCGTCTTCCACCTCGCCCTCGTGCAAGACAAGCGGGGCCTCCTCCGGCTCTGGCTCAGGAGCGGGGCCAACAAGGAGGGGGAGCATTTCGACGCCGCCGGGCATGGTGACTTCAGCCTTGGGCGGCTCACGCCATGAGAGCGTGTCGAACGCGCCGCAATTGTCGCAGGTGGGCGACCATTGGCCGTGGATGTTCTGGCATTTCTCACAAACCCATGCGGGGCCACGCGGCGCTGTCAGGGCACGTGCCAGCCAAGCGCGAACCACGTGATCATCGCCTCCTTCGCCGCGCTCGACAGCGGCCATGATGGTAAGCGCCCGGGCATTGGCACCTTCCGCGCTGGCAAGCTGCGCAACCGCCTTGCGAGCCGCCGGAAAGTCCTCCGCGGCGAGGTTGAGCTCGGCCAGCAGCAGTTTGGTTTCCTCATTCTCAGGATGCGAACGCAGAAGCGGCTGAAAGCGCTTGAGCCGGGCTTCGGGGCTCTCGTCGGGCTGAATCGCGGCAAAGGCGGCAGCAAGATCGGGGTGCGGCTGGGCTTCCCACGCCTTCTTAATCACCCGGGTCGCATAGCGCGGTTTGTCTTGCTCGATGTAGCCATGGGCAGCCATGACGGCAGCGGGCACGAGATCGGGCGAAAGACGGTTGGCCTCGATCGCGGCTTCACGCGCTTCGATGCTGCCGCCTTCCTCAACCACATCCTTGGCTTCCGAGAGCGCCAGAACAGCATCACGGCGACGATGCACATCACGCGGCAGCGAGCCATGCTTCAGCTTGGCGCTCAGAGTCTTGCGGGCACCGGACCAATCAGAGTGGCCAGCCTGAAGCTGGAGCAGCGTATCCTGCACCTCTTCGTGGCCCGGCTTCATTGAAAAGGCCTTTTCGGCCAGTTTGAGGGCGGTGTCAGTGTCACCATCGGCGAGCTTTTGCTTCAGTAGGCCGCGTACCCCCACAAAGCGGGTGCGGTCATCGGTCAGCAGGGATTTATAGGCTTCTTCGGCCCGCTTCTTGTCGCCCACCTGCTCGGCGGCCTGCGCCGTCAGAAGGCGGGTGAGTTCGGGCTTGCCGAGGTAGCGCTCAGCCCGGTTGGCCTTGGTCAGGGCCAGTTGCCCCTCACCGGAAGCCAGCGCCATCATCCCGTCTGCCAAAGCCTCATAGCCGCGCTTTTCGCGGTGACGGTCAAAGTAACGGCTCATCGCGGTTTCATCGCCGTTGAGAAAGCGAACCACAGCCACCAGAAGGCCAGCGAGCTTGAGCAGCAGCCAGACCGCGAGCAGCAGAACGAGGGCGCAGATGATCGCAACCAATGGCGAGGGCGCAAATTCGATGGAGCCAACGCGCAGCAACACCGATGGGCCGTTTTCCATCACGAACCCCGCGCCAAGCGCGAGAGCCGCCACGATCACGACGAAAAAGAGAATCTTGAGAACCGACCAGAGCATGCGTCTGTTGTCTCCTAGTTACTTGTAAGCGTGGCAGACAGGGATCGGGCCCCGGTCACGGCATCGTTGCGACGGCTGGCTTGCGCGATCCACTGATCCATCGTGTTTTGGCCGCCCTCGGGCAGCGCTGCAAGCTCTTCGAGCGCGGTGGAAAGGTCGCCCCCATTCAGCGCCGCTTCAGCGCGGGAGAGCACGGCATCGGGGTCATCCCCCTCTTTGGGCTCAAGTGAGCGAGCGCCAACTTGCCGCGTGAGCCACGAGCCAAAACCGCCGCCCTCTTCCGAGGCTGTTTCTTCGCGCGATACCCGAAGCGCACCTCGGGCCGTGGCGGGGAAGCTGGCTTTCAGCGCATCCAGGGTCATCACACCCTCTTCGGCATGGGCGGCAAGCCCTCCGGGGATCTCCGCAGATGTGATGCGCGCAAGCGCCTCGGCATAGGGCGCGCCAGTGTCGAGGGCCTGTTGCACATCGAGCAACGCGCGTTGCTCTTCGGCGCGGGCGGCGGCGGCCGCGGCCTCTTCCTGCCGCGCGGCGGCCTGCGCCTCGGTTTCCTTCGCGGCCTCCAGCGCCGCATTCATCTCGCTCATCTGTTCGGCCACTTCCTTGCGAAGGGCCTCAACTTCTCGGCCATATGCAGCAAGGGCGGCCTGGCTTGCCGGGTCTGCCGAACCTTCCACCGGGGCCTTCTCCAGCGCCTCCATCCGCGCTGAAAGGGCAGCCAGTGCATCGGCCTGTGCTGCGATGGCGGCATCGGTTTCGCTGGTATCGGCGGTAACGGCTGGCGCGGCTTCAAGCTCCGCCACGCGAGCCTCCAGCGCGGCAAGATCCTCCGAAGACGCCTTTTCATTGAGCGCGGCCGTCGTTCCAGCGGCGCTTTCCTCTTGCTGGGTCAGCCGCGCGGTCAGGTCTGCGGAAGAGTTGTCACGCCCCCAGAGGGCCCATGCGGCGGCAAAGCCTATAAAGCCCGCGATGATTCCGCCAAAAAGCATGGGCATGACGCTGGCTTTTTGCGCGGCTGGTGGCGGAGCCGCTGCATGGGTCGGCGTGGCCTCAGGCTCCGGCGGTTCGGAAAGGTCGGGCACCTCATCCGTGGCTTCGGCTTCGGCTTCGGCTTCGGCTTCGAGGCTATCCGCGCCCTTTTCGGTGGGTCCAAGCTTCAACGGTTCAGCGATTTCTAGCGTTGCTTCGGGGTCGGCGGCATCACCACTGGGCGAATCCTCCGGCTCAACGGGTGTCAGAGCGTTCTCGTCAGCCTCGGCTTCAACCGGTTCGCCATCTTCATCGGCTGTCTCTTCGGTCGCGTCATCCTGCGAGGAGTCGGCCGACTCTTCGGCGTCTGCAGCGGTCTCAGGCTCATGATCCTTCTTCTGATCCGGGCCATCATCTTGCGCATCCGCACCGTTCACTTCGGCCTCGCTGCCCTCGTCTTCCGGCTTGTCGTCCGAACCCGCCACGTCAACTCCTCTCGTCATTTCGCTGCGCTGCCGCACAACACCCTAGCCTGCCACCCGCAGCGGCTCAACCAACCTCGCGCCTGACAGCATCCAGCATCGCCGCTGCGTCAGGGCGCTCCGCAACAACGGCATCTCCGGGCCATTCCTGAGCCACCGCACTACTCAACGCCACAACCCGAAGATTCGCACCAAGGTTTTTCACCTCTGCGGCCAAAAGACCTGCCGAGCGGGGCGAAAAGAGGGGCGCAACCATCGCCTCACCCCCCGAAAGTCGGGCTTTGACGGGCGGGGCCAGGGCGCGCGCGGGTTGGTCATAGATAACGATGCCATGGCAGGGGTGGCCCATTGAGGTGAGCCGTTCCGCAAGATCCACCCGCACATGCGCGCCATGCATATGCCAAAGCAACGGCACTGGCTGTTCCCGCGCAATCCTCTCGGGCAGACCGGCTGCCACCCCATTCCCGACACGCGTCTCAAACCCTGCCGAGGCGGCCGCCGTTGCAGTGCGATCTCCCACGCACCACGCCCTGCGCCCGCCGCCCGCCTGAAACGTTGCAAAAGCCTCAACCGCGCTCACCGATGTAAAAATCAGCGCATCATCCGAGCCGGGGAGTTCTTTGGGCGCAACCGGAACGATTTCGATCAGCGGATTAACAATGATCTCCACCTCGCCCAGCGCGCCACGCAGCGCCTCGGCAAACTCTGCCGCACCCCGTGCCGGGCGGGTGAGCAGGACGGGCAGGCGGTTCACAACGCAACCCGGGCGGGATAACAACGATCAGCCATCTGCGCGGGTCATGCCGCGCGACCCCTGAAAAGGCAAGACATGAGCGTGCTAACCGTCCTTGGCATCGAAAGCAGCTGCGACGACACCGCCGCAGCGGTCTTGCACTGGGACGGTGCCGCCCATGTGCTCTCCTCCGAGGTCTCCGGGCAAACAGACCTGCACGCAGCGTTCGGTGGCGTGGTGCCCGAAATTGCCGCCCGTGCCCACGCGGAGCGACTGGACCTGATGGTGGAGCTGGCATTGCAAAACGCGGGCGTGGCGTTGACAGAGCTGGATGCGATTGCCGTCACCGCCGGCCCGGGGCTGATCGGCGGGGTCGTCTCTGGCGTGATGTGCGCCAAGGGACTGGCAGCGGCAACCGGGCTTCCCCTCATCGGGGTCAATCACCTCGCAGGCCATGCGCTGACGCCGCGGCTGACAGATGGGCTGGCCTTCCCATACCTCATGCTGCTGGTTTCCGGAGGGCATTGCCAGTTTCTGATCGTGCACGGGCCAGAAAGCTTTGAACGGCTGGGCGGCACCATCGACGATGCGCCGGGCGAAGCCTTCGACAAATCCGCCCGCCTGCTTGGCCTGCCTCAACCGGGTGGCCCGGCCATCGAAAATGCCGCGCTGGAGGGGGACGAACAACGCTTCAGCCTGCCCCGCCCTCTGCTGCGCGAGCCGCATTGCGATATGTCCTTCTCCGGGCTCAAAACAGCGCTGCTACGCGCCCGTGACGAGGTGATGATCGGCGGCAACCAGCTGAAGCGGCAGGATGTGGCCGACCTTTCCGCCGGTTTTCAGGCAGCCGTGCGCGATGTGCTGGCCGCAAAGACAGCGCGGGCACTGGAGACCTACATGGCGCATTCTCCAGCCGCACCAGCGCTGGCGGTGGCCGGAGGCGTGGCCGCCAATCAGGCCCTCCGCGCGGCACTTCAGGATGTGGCCGCAAAGGTCGGCGCCCGGTTTACCGCACCGCCACTCAGCCTCTGCACCGACAACGCGGCAATGATCGGCTGGGCCGCAATCGAACGACTGCGCGCAGGTGGCTCTGCAGACGACCTCACCCTCTCGGCCCGCCCACGCTGGCCGCTTGACACAGCAGCCCTGCCAATGCTCGGCTCCGGCAAGAAAGGCGCAAAGGCATGAGCGATATTTCCGTCATAGGAGCAGGGGCCTTTGGCACCGCACTGGCCAGCCAACTCGCTGGCGAGGATGGCCCCACCGTGACCCTGTGGGCGCGCAACCCCGATCATGCCGCCGAGATTAGCGAGGCAAGGGAAAATAAGCGTCACCTGCCCGGCGTGCCCCTGCCCTCTGAACTTGCTGTGGTGCATGACAATGGCGCTTTCGCCGCGCCAATCCTCATCATGGCCACACCCATGCAAACCCTCGCCGGCCTCTTGGCCGAGCACCGCGAGCATATCGGCGAGGCCTGCGTTGTTGCGGCCTGCAAGGGTGTTGATCTTGAGCGTGGCAAGGGGCCGACCGGCATCATCGAAAGCGCCGCAAAAAGGGCGATTCCGGCCATTCTTACTGGCCCGTCCTTTGCCGTCGATATTGCCCAGGGCCTGCCCACCGCCCTCACCCTCGCCTGCGCCGACAAACGCACCGGCGAGATGCTGCAATCGGCGCTTTCCACCACCACCCTCCGGCTCTACCTGTCGACGGACCCGATCGGGGCGGAACTGGGTGGGGCGCTGAAGAATGTCATCGCCATCGCCTGCGGGGCCTGCATTGGTGCGGGCTTCGGTGAGAGCGCCCGCGCCGCCCTGATGACGCGTGGCTTTACCGAAATGGCCCGCCTTGCGGCTGCGCTGGGCGGCAAGCGCGACACGCTCTCCGGCCTCTCCGGCTTTGGCGATCTCGCGCTGACCTGCACATCCGACAAAAGCCGCAACTTCCGCCACGGCTTCGCGCTGGGCCGGGGCGAGGTTCCGCCGCCGGGCGTGACAACCGAGGGCATCGCCACCGCCGAGGCCACGCTGCGGCTCGCGCAGCGATACAAGCTCGACATGCCGATCACCGAGGCCGTTGCCGCGCTCACCTCCGGCACGCTCTCGGCGCCCGAGGCAATGGCCGTGCTGCTCTCCAGACCGCTGACGAAGGAATAATCTCATGGCCTATTGGCTCTTCAAATCCGAACCCTCCACATGGAGTTGGGATGATCAGATCGCCAAGGGCGACGCGGGCGAAGAGTGGGATGGCGTGCGCAACTATCAGGCGCGCAACATGATGCGGCAGATGAAGTTGGGCGACCTTGGGTTTTTCTACCACTCCCAGAAGGACAAGGAGATCGTCGGCGTGGTTGAAGTCTGCGCCGAGATTCACCCCGACAGCACCACAGATGACGCGCGCTGGGAGTGCGTCGACATCAAGGCGGTTGCGCCCATGCCCAATCCCGTGACTCTGGCGATGTGCAAGGAAGAGCCCGCGTTGAAAGACATGGTGTTGGTCAACAACACCCGCCTCTCCGTGCAGCCCGTCACCGAGGCAGAATGGGCGTACATCTGCAAGCTTGGCGGGTATTCCCACAAAGGTTGATGTGCCGCATACTCGCTGCTGACCGCAGAGGGAGGGGCCCCCATGGGCATGATCGCCGTACTTATCGCCGCTATAGCCGGATTCGCCGTTGGCGCGGTCTGGTACATGACGCTGTCCAAGCCTTGGCTAGCCGCCTCGGAGATTCCCGTGGATGAAACCGGCGCGCCTGCGGGCGGGTTCTCTCCGGTGCCCTTCATCATCTCCGGTGTGGCAATGCTCCTGGTTGCCGGGATGATGCGCCATATCCTCGTGATGTCGGGCATCGAAGGCGCGCTCAAATCCGCCCTCGTCGGCCTCGGCATCGGGCTCTTCATGATCACGCCCTGGGTGGCGATGAACTACGCCTACGCCCGCCGCAAACAGGAGCTGACGCTGCTGGATGGTGGCTATTCCGTGCTTGGCCCCACGGTCATCGGCCTTGTGCTCGGCCTGTTCTGAGCGTTAGCCCCCAAGGGCAATCCGCACCGCCTCCCACTCCGGCTCGGCTTCGCTTGCCCCGGTGCCAAAGGTCGCCACGCTCACCGGGCGGGCGACATCAGCAAAATGGTAGATGGCGCAATGGCTGAACGGCCCCGATCCCGAATGACCAACCACGCGGCCAGCGCCCTCAACGGCACCGGCCATCACACCCAGCCCATAGCCCGTTTCGCTCCATGGTCGGCCCTCGATGCCGCCGCCAAGCCGGTGCACAGGCTGCCCGCCGAGTTCCAACGCCAACACGCCCACCAGCCGTGCGGCATCTCTCGCTGATCCCATGAAGCACCGATGGTAGACCCACCCCGGGTCATATCCTGCCGCGCCCGGACTCTCCGCAAAATCGCCCGGCACCTCGGCCAGCCGCATGGTGGCAAGCGCCAGCGGCTCGGCGTAGTACCGCGCCGCCAAGCTGCCAATGTCACAGCCCGCCGCGGCTTCTACGGCTTCACGGGCCAGCATGTATCCGATGTTCGAATAGGCCCAGCCCTCACCTGGCGCGAACAGCGGTTCGCTGCCAACCTCCCGCATCAACCTCTCGCGTGACCACGGCCTATCGCCCCGAGCCACCGCATCGTGATAGGCACGCAACCCCCCGTAACACGGCACGCCGGCCCGGTGCTGAAGAAGCTGCCGTAACGTGTGAGGGCCGCCACATGGCGCCTCTAGATCAAGCGTGCCCTCCTGCGACAGACGAAGCGCACAGCCCGCAATGATTGTCTTGGAAAAGCTCCACCACGGCCAAACGCAGCATGCCTCGCCGCTTTGCCCCCCTTCTCCGTCGTCATGGATCCAAGCCGCGTCCAAACCGCCCCCGCAAACAAAATGGAGGGCCTCGACCCCCGAGACCCTCCATCTTCCCACGAGCTCCCAATCGCACCGCTCGTATCTGATATGTCCCGGGTCATCCTGACCCTTCGCTTGTGAATGAACCTACGCCAAGTGGCACCGCAAAGCAACCGTTCCGTTTAGAAAAATGTCTGTTTTACAGTAGGTTAGGGTATATGGCGCGTTAACCATAAGGGTCGCCTCAAAGCCACCACATTCACCGCTTTCCGGCCCCGGGCCAAACCTGCCAAGCGCCCGAAACAAAAGAGGGAACCGCTGTTGAGCGGCTCCCCCTATTGATGGCACGGCCAAAGCGACGCCGCCACAATCCTCTCGGAGAGGTTACGATTTCGGCGGCTTCAGGCTGCCTTACTTGTAAACAGATTCTTTCTTGAACTGCTTCACGAGCAGATAATAGAAAACCGCGCGATACTTGTTCCGCTCCGATTTGCCATAGGTCTCGATCGCCTTGTCGATGCCCGCCATCAGGTCGGGCCCGGCGGGCAAGCCGAGCTTTTTGATCAGGAAGTTCTTCTCGATCGTCTCCAGCTCGCTCTTCTGGCTCGCGGCTACGGTAGAAGCATCGTCGTTGTAGATCGACGGACCGCAACCGATGGTGACTTTCGTCAGCAGGTCCATGTCCGGGGTCATCCCGCACTTGTTCTTCAGATCGTCGGCATACTTCGCGATCAACTCGTCTCTCTTGCCCATTATGCTTCACTCCCTCGCATGGTGGCACTGCGGCGAGTTCTCCCGCCGTTGGGGTGAAACATACGCATCAGCCCCATACCGGCAAAGAAAAAATACCCCCGACGCAAGGTCAACACGATGTCGTGTGACATATCACGCAACGGGCCAATTAACTGCCCATCCCGGCGATTGACCGCCGAGTTTCGCCCGTTTCCCCAAGAAATTTCGTGACAGACCTGTGACATATCGCACAGGCTCAAAGAGCGGCCTGTCAGTTTTTGTGTGTTTTTTGGGGATCTTGATGAGGCCGGAACATAAAAAGACACGGGGGACGACCAATGAGTTCTGAAACATTTATCGTCGCGTATGAGGGCGAAGAGGGCGATACGCCCACGCTCGATTACGCGATCGAGCGCGCCAAGAAAGACGGCGCCAGCCTGCTGATCGTGCATATTCTGGAGTGGTCGCCCTATAGCTTCCTCACTCCGGAAGAAATCGAAGAGCGCCATGGTCGCCGCAAGAAGGAAATGGAACGCGCCAAGGAGATCGTCCTTGATCCGGCCGTTGCCAGGGCCCAAGCCGCCGGCCTCGATGCCAAATGCGAGCTTCGCTACGGCAACGTGGTGGACAAGATCGTTGAGATCGCCGCCGAAACAAAGGCCACGATGATCTATGTCGGTCGGGCCGGGTCACAATCCATCGCGGCGCGGGTGTTTGGCTCCGTGCCCATCGGGCTGGCCCAGATTGCCCCCGTTCCCACCGTGATCGTGCCCTGAGCGCCGGAGAAAACCCATGCATCTCAAAACAGCCTTCGCCGCCCTCATTGCCACTCTCTTTGCGCCTTTCCCGGCGCTGGCACAGGGCATCGACGAAACCATCAACACCATCTTCGCGGACTATACCGGCTGGTATGTGTCCTTCATCTTCGCGCCCCTTCCCGGCACCACCTTTTCGTGGATCGCACTGTGGCTCGTCGTCGGCGCGCTCGTGTTCACGCTCTATTTCGGCTTCATCCAGATCAAGGGCTTCGTCCATTCGATCCGGCTGGTGAAGGGCGATTATTCCGATCCGAACGATGCGGGTGAGGTCTCCCACTTTCAGGCGCTCGCCACGGCGCTCTCGGGCACCGTGGGCCTCGGCAACATCGCCGGTGTCGCGGTGGCTGTCGGCATCGGCGGGCCGGGGGCGACCTTCTGGATGATCGTCGCGGGCCTCTTCGGCATGGCGACCAAGTTCACCGAATGCACGCTCGGCGTGAAGTATCGCAACGAGTACCCCGACGGGCGCGTTTCTGGCGGCCCAATGTATTACATCACCAAGGGCTTCAAAGAGCGCGGGCTTCCGGGCGGCAAGATCCTCGCGGTGCTGTTCTGTATCTTCACCATCCTCGGCGCGTTGGGCGGCGGCAACATGTTCCAAGCCAATCAGGCCCACGCACAGCTCGCAGGCGTGCTGGGCGATTACCCGGGCTGGATCACCGGCGTCATCCTTGCGCTCGTAACCTTTGCAGTGATCGTTGGCGGCATCAAATCCATCGCCCGAGTCACGGAAAAGGTCGTGCCCTTCATGGGCATCTTCTACGTAGCCGTGTCACTGGTGATCCTTCTGATGAACTATCAGATGATCGGATGGGCCTTTGGGCAAATCTTCATGGGAGCCTTCACCGGCCTCGGGGTTGTGGGCGGCTTCACCGGTGCCCTGATCCAAGGCTTCCGCCGCGCCGCCTTCTCCAACGAAGCCGGCATCGGCTCAGCCGCCATCGCCCACTCGGCGGTGCGCACCAAGGAGCCGGTGACAGAGGGCTACGTCGCCCTGCTGGAGCCCTTCATCGACACCGTGGTGATCTGCACCATGACCGCGCTGGTCATCGTCATCACCGGGGTGCTCAACGTCGATCCTGAAACCGGGCTCTACATCTGGAACGCCGAGGCGGGCCGGATCGCAACCGAAGGCGAGGTTTCGGGCGTTGCGCTCACCTCGGCGGCCTATGCCAAGGCCTTCTCGTGGTTCCCGGTGCTGCTGGCGGTGGCCGTGGTGCTCTTCGCCTTCTCCACCATGATCTCGTGGAGCTACTACGGCCTGAAGGCGTGGACCTATCTCTTCGGCGAGGGCAGCACGACAGAGGTGATCTTCAAAGTCATCTTCTGCCTCTTCATCGTGATCGGGGCGGCGGCCCAGCTTGGCCCAGTGATCGACTTCTCCGATGCCATGCTCTTCTCGATGGCGATCGTGAACATCATCGCACTCTACCTGCTGATGCCGATCGTGAAGCGTGAAGTGAACAGCTACATTTCCCGGCTCAAGTCCGGCGAGATCAAGCGGTTCAAGCACTAAAGCCCCGGCGCTCCGCGATCCGTCGCGGAGCGCCAAACCCGTAGGGTGGGCAATCTGCCCACCACCCCCGAACCTATCCGAACAACCGCTCCCGCAGGTCCACCACGCTCAGGCTCCCAGGCGTGCCACCCTCCGCCATCATCTCAACCGAAAGCGCCTGAACCCGCGCATTCAACGGCGCAGGCACCCCATGCAGCCGCGCAAGCTGCACAATCTCGCCATTCAGCCAATCGGTTTCCACGCTGCCCGTCGCGCGGGCAAGGCTTTGGGTGGTGGAGTTGCCCGCCCGCCCCTGCACGCTATCGCTCCGGTTCTGCATGAACTTCGCGCGCCGCTCAGTTTTGCCAACGTCTTCCCACGCAATCCCGGCGGCCCTGAGCACCGCCTTGCCCTCCTCGCGCAGCGGCCCGTCGAACTCGGCGCAATCTGCACCTGCGGGCAAGAGCGCACCGGTAATATTGCCGAGGTTGAGGATCAGTTTGCCGTATTTCGGCGCCATCGCATCGTCGCGCACCTGCGTTTCGATATTCGCCGCGTTCAGCGCCTCGGCCATCGCTGCATCGTCCGCGTCATGCCCGCCCGGAAACCGCCCAATGTCGAAGAGCCCGAACTTGGGCTGGCAGTGAATCGCCACTTCGCCCGGTTCCAGATAACTCGCAGGCATCATGACCGTCACCGCATGGACATTGGGGAAGAACCGCAGCGCCAGCGGCTCATTGGCCACACCGTTCTGGCAGCAGAAAATCGGCTGATTGGTCAGCCCCGCCGCCCGCAGATCGGCCAGCGCGGCGGCGGTATCCTGCCCTTTCACGCAGATTAGCACCGCATCATCCGGCTGGAAGGTGATCTCGTTCGGGTGCCCCACGCACTCAAACCGCGCCACCTCGCGGCCCCGCTCGCTATCAAGTAGCAGCCCATCGGCCCGGATCGCCTCCAGCATCCGCCCCCGCGCAATGCCAACAACCGCCTGCCCGCTCAGCGTTAATGCCGCCGCAACTACGCCACCAATCGCGCCCACTCCGTAGACAATGATCCGCATTGCTATCTCCCTTTTGTCCGCCCAAGAAGTCTCAGCCTTCGCCGCCCGTGGCAAACCGAAAACGCGCCGATACTCTTGCGCGGAACACACAGGGCACGCCATGATCGCAACAGTGAGGGCAAAATGAACTGTGATCTGATCTGGAACGAGTACGCATTGGCCTTCAATGCCTATGAGGCGTTCAACAGCCATGCGCTCACCCTCAAGAGCTGGTCGGTCACGGTCGCGCTCGCTGCAATGCTCTCAGCCTATAGCCAGCCGATCCGCCACAACGGACGGATCGCGCTTTTGCTGGCCGCCTGTTCTACCTTGCCGTTTTACTGGATCGACGCTTTGTGGAAGAGCTTCCAACGCGGCTATCTCCCACGCCTCAAGGAGTTGGAAGAGCTGTCGAAGAAGTTCGACTGTGCCGAAGGTCTGGGCATCATCGGCTCCTGGCAGTTCACCAATGGCGACACCAAACTGCCTAGCTTCCTCCTTGCAAATGTAATGTTACCTCATCTCTTCATACTTGCCGCCGGGGTGCTTTTGGCCTGGAAGTTTCCACCGAGCCCTACAAGAGAAACGGCCCCGGAGTCTCCTCCAGGGCCGTAGAATTTCGCCGCTAACCGCGTATCAGTAGCGATAATGCTCGGGCTTGAACGGCCCTTCCGGCGTCACGCCGATGTAAGCCGCCTGATCCTTCGAGAGCTTCGACAGCTTAACGCCGATCCGGTCGAGGTGCAGCATCGCCACCTTCTCGTCGAGGTGCTTGGGCAGGATGTAGACGCCCGGCTGATACTCTTCGCCCTTGGTCCAAAGCTCGATCTGCGCCAGCACCTGGTTGGTGAAGGAGGCGCTCATCACGAAGGACGGGTGGCCAGTGGCGTTGCCAAGGTTCAGCAGACGGCCTTCCGAGAGCAGGATGATCCGGTTGCCACCCGGCATCTCGATCATGTCCACTTGGTCCTTGATGTTGGTCCACTTGTGGTTCTTCAGGTTGGCCACCTGAATCTCGTTGTCGAAGTGGCCAATGTTGCCGACGATGGCCATATCCTTCATCTCGCGCATATGCTCGATGCGGATCACGTCCTTGTTGCCGGTGGTGGTGATGAAGACATCGGCGGTGGGGGCAACATCCTCCAGCGTCACCACCTCGAAGCCGTCCATCGCCGCCTGAAGCGCGCAGATCGGGTCCACTTCCGTCACTTTCACCCGAGCACCCGCGCCGCGTAGGGAGGCAGCAGAGCCCTTACCCACGTCACCGTAGCCGCAGACCACGGCCACCTTGCCGGCCATCATCGTGTCGGTCGCGCGGCGGATGCCATCGACGAGCGATTCCTTGCAGCCATACTTGTTGTCAAACTTCGACTTGGTCACCGAGTCGTTCACGTTGATCGCCGGGAAAGGTAGCTGGCCCTTCTTGTGCAGGTCGTAGAGCCGGTGCACGCCGGTCGTCGTCTCTTCCGAAACGCCCTTGATCTGGTCGCGCACCTTGGTGAACCAACCGGGGGAGGCCTCCATCCGCTTCTTGATCTGCTTCTTGATAACCTCTTCTTCCTCGGATTGCGGCACGGGGATGATGTCCTCCCCCGCCTCAGCCCGTGCGCCGAGCAGCACGTAAAGCGTGGCATCGCCGCCATCGTCGAGGATCATGTTGGGGCCATCCTCAAACAGGAACGACTTGTCGAGGTAGTCCCAATGCTCCTCAAGGCTTTGCCCCTTGATCGCAAACACCGGCACGCCCGCCTCGGCAATCGCCGCCGCCGCGTGGTCTTGCGTGGAGAAGATGTTGCAGGAGGCCCAGCGCACGTCGGCACCCAGCGCCACCAGCGTTTCGATCAGCACAGCCGTCTGGATCGTCATGTGAAGCGAGCCCACGATACGGGCCCCTTTCAGCGGCTTGCTTTCACCATATTCGGCGCGGCAAGACATGAGCCCGGGCATCTCGGTCTCTGCAATGTCCAGCTCCTTACGGCCGAACCCGGCAAGAGAGATGTCTTTAACAACGTAATCGGCGGCCATCGGGCGCTCCCACTGCATGTTTCACTTGCAGCGGCACATAGCACTCGCCCCCATGAGCGGCAACCAAACCCGCCTAATCCGAAGCTGTTTGCTCAGGACGCCTGGCCCTTGACGCCAACAAAGCTACCGGCCTCGTGAAAGTCCTCGCCGGTGATGGCAACGCAGGTTTGCCCGAACGCGTCGGTAACGAGAATGGTAAAGCTACCGCTCGTTTCAGAGGCCCAAATTTCCACCAGCGAGTCTTCGCTTTGCAGCCCGCCCGCAACAGGTCGCTCCTCGTAGGTTTCTACAAGCTGATCCACGAAGAACTCGCGCTTGCCGCAGGGCCCGTCTGCACTCAGCGCGGCCAGCGGCGTGGCGGCGGCGAGCAAGGTCGCGGTGGCGATGACGGTCTTCATGTTGCACTCCTAACGGGCCCGCGTTCGGCAGGCTTTATTCTGGCTGGTTGCCCTGTATTGTCAGCAGCTTAACAGCTACGGCGGCCCTGTGGTTCCAACCCACGTTTACACCTCGCCGTGATCGCGCTACCCAATTCGGGCGAGAGGGAGACGTTCATGGCCAAGGCACCGCCCCGCGCGTGGCAACGCATGTTATCGGGCCGCAGGCTCGATCTGCTTGATCCGACGCCGGTCGATATCGAGATCGAAGATATCGCCCATGGCCTCGCCTTCGTCGCTCGCTGGAACGGCCAGACCCACGGCCACTATGCCTATTCCGTGGCCGAGCATTCCCTGCTGGTCGAGGCGCTTTTTACCCGGATGAACCCCTCTGCCCCCGTCAAATGGCAACTCGCTGCCCTGCTGCATGACGCGCCCGAATACGTAATCGGCGATATGATCTCTCCCGTTAAGGCCGCAGTTGGCCCTGGCTACGGTGCACTGGATGATCGGCTGACAGCCGCCATTCACATCCGCTTTGGCCTGCCCGCCGCAATCCCCGCCACGGTCAAGAAACAAATCAAAAAGGCCGACAAGGTCTCGGCCTGGCTGGAGGCCACGCGCATCGCCGGTTTCACCGTGGCCGAGGCCAACAAGTTTTTCGGCGTTCCCGCGCCGGAGCTGATCGACGGCATGGAAATCACCCTGCGCCCACCCGTCGACGTGCGGGCCGATTTCACCGCCCGCCACGCAGCCCTGATGGCAGCTCTCTGATGGCGCCCCTGGTCCTGCGCCCGCTGATCTTTCTGATCTATGCGGCACTGGCCTACGCCATCTTCTTCCTCGTGCCTTCCGGCCCCGATATCGCCTGGCTTGCGCTCTGGTTTGCTCTTGGCCTCGGTTTCGCTGGCCAACTCGTGTTCGATTGGCATCGCAGGCTCGATTTCTGGGCAGTCATCGGCCGCACCTGCCTGGCTATGCTCGCTGTCACCATCCTGTTCCTGCTCTTCGCCATCGAAACCTTGATCTGCGTGGTGATGATCCTGCCAATCGCCATGTTTATCGCCATGATCGGCATCGCCCTAACCCGCCTCCTGCTGGAGCGTTTCGAGCGCCAAAGCCATCTCTGCGCCGCACTGCTCGCCCTGCCGCTGCTCGTGCCGGTGCTCGATTTGCCTGCACCCGCCTTTGAAGAAGTCGTTTCGGTCTCGACTGTCATAACCATCGCCGCACCAGCTTCCGAGGTGCGCGCGCAGGCCGAAAACGTCTCTGACATTGCCAAAAGCGAGCGCCCCTGGACGTTCACTCATAACCTCCTGCGCGCGCCGCGCCCGCTCTCTGCGCAGACAGAAGGCGGCGTTCGCTATGCCAGGTGGACGCAGGCCGTGCACTTTGAAGAGCATCTCCTGCCCGGCCCCGATCTCGCGTGGCGCTTCGCCTTTCCCGATCCGGACGCGCTGAAGGCGCTCGATCCCCGCATTTCGCCGCTCGGCCCCGAAGTGGTGATGCTTGAAGGCCGCTATAGCTTCGAGCCGCTCAGCCCGTCGCAAACCCGCGTCACCCTCACCACGAGCTACCAGCTTTCCACGCCGATCAACGCCTACCTCAAACCGTGGGGCAGGCTCTTCTTGAACGACATGCACCACGCCGTTCTCCATGTCATCAAAGCCCGCACCGAGGCCCGATCATGATTCACATCCGCGCGGCGGGGGCCTCCGATGCCCGCGCCATTGCCGAACTCTTGCAGGAAGTCGTCGATGCTGGCGGCACCACCGCGATCACAGGGCAGGTAACCCGCGAAGACATCCTCGCCAAGATGTCCATCTCCCCCCGCGCTGCATGGCACGTGGCCGAAGACGAAGCGGGCGAGCTTCTCGGGTTTCAGTGGATCGACCCGATGGTTGATGAGCCCGAAACCTGCGCCGAGATCGCCACCTTCGCCCGGCGTGGCAAAACCGGGCTGGGCATCGGCTCAAAGCTCTTCGAGGCCACGCTAAAGGCCGCCAAACGTCTCGATTACCGCTGGATCCGCGCGAATATCCGCGCCGACAACACGGGCGGGCTGGCCTATTACCAGTCTCGCGGGTTTGAGGACTATGGCCGCATCGAGGGCTACCGGATGGCCGATGGCACGGTGGTCGACAAGGTGCTCAAGCGTTACGATCTATGATCCGCCGCCACTTTTTCACAGCTGCCGCAGCCCTCGCCGCCACGCCCCTGCTCGGCCAGACCGGCACGCGCAAGTACCATCCCCGCAGCTACGATGAGGGGCTGATCCCGCGCTTCTCTTTCGAGCTGATCGAATAGGAGGCACAAGGTTCGCTCGGTGTACTGGCCCTCGACACGGCCACAGGCCGCCGCGCTGGGTGGCGCGCCAACGAACGCTTTCCGTTCAACTCCACTTTCAAGGCTTTGCTGGCGGGCCTCGTGCTCGAACGTGTGGACACTGGCGCGGAGCGACTCGATCGCCGCATACCCATCCGCGCCGCGGACATTCTCAACTACGCCCCTGTCACCGCCGCCGCGCAGGGCAATTCGCTCACCATTGGCCAACTTTGCGCCGCCGCCGTCGGGCGCAGCGACAACACAGCCGCCAATCTGTTGCTCGGCACCGTCGGCGGCCCCTCCAGCTTTACAACCCGGCTCGCCCACCCCGACGCGCGGATCGACGCGTGGGAACCTGCCTTGAACACCTTTGCGCCGGGCGATCCCGCCAACACCGTAACACCTACGGCCATGGTCTCTTTGATGGGCAGTTTTCTGCTGGAACAGAGACTTTCCGAGGCCTCCCGCGCCCAGCTTCTCACTTGGCTGCGCGCTGCTTCCACCGGGGCCAAGCGCATCCGTGCCGGTGTGCCCTCCGGCTGGCAGGTCGGGCACAAGACAGGCACCGGCCCGGGCGGGTGCTGCTCGGATTTTGCCATCATTCATCCGCCGCAAGGACGCGCGCCGCTGATGTTGGCCATTTACGTCGCTGGCTCCGAGCAACCCATCGCCCGGATCGAACCGCTCTTCGCCGAACTCACCCGGATCGCCTGCGCCAACCTCTTGGCCGGTTAGTCAGCCGCAGGTCATACCCACGCTGCGCCCCTCGCTCCGCCAGCCTACAAATTCACGGCCCCGAAAGGTGGCCACCAGCCCGTCGCGAAAGGTGATCCGCGTCATACCCGGCCCGCAGCTCTCCCGCGCGGTCACTGGCCCGGCGAGCTTGGCAAGCGAGGTCTCCGCCCCCGGCAGCACCCGGTCAAAGCTCACCTCCTGTGGCGAGCCCGGAACGCCCACACCGGTCTGGCGCAACTCGTAACCAAGAGGTTTGCCCACCGGGCGCGGCGCCTCACCAGATGTGGTGCAGCCTGCGAGCAGAATCACCAGAGGCCAAATTCTCGTATGCATGGGTTGTGCACGGGATGTGCATGGGTTGTGGCCCATTTGATTTTTCACTTCGGAGAGCGTTTTGCGAGGATCCGCTGAAGCGTCCGGCGGTGCATGTTAAGCCTGCGCGCGGTCTCGCTGACGTTGCGATCACACAACTCATAGACCCGCTGGATATGCTCCCAGCGCACCCGGTCGGCACTCATCGGATTTTCCGGCGGCGGCGGCAGTTCGTCGGCGCTGGCCAGCAGGGCAGCGGTCACCTCATTGGCATCAGCCGGCTTGCTAAGATAGTCCGTCGCCCCGATCTTCACGGCAGCAACGGCGGTGGCGATAGCACCATAGCCGGTGAGCACAACAACCTTTGCATCGGGTCGCTTTTCGCGGATGGTTTCAACCACATCGAGGCCGTTACCATCTTCGAGCCGCAGGTCGATCACGGCGTATGCCGGGGGGCGGGCCGTGGCGATGGCTTTGCCGGCGGCAACCGACCCCGCCATCTCCGGCTCAAAGCCGCGTTTCTCCATCGCCCGCGCCAGACGCCGCAGAAAAGGTTCATCGTCATCCACGATAAGAAGGGATTTGTCTTCCCCGATCTCCTTGAGATCACGCTCGGCCACGCGCACCCCTCCGCTCGTCGTCCAATGGTTGCATCACGCTATACGGGCGGCAAATCCGCCACAAGCCTTTCCGCACAACGGGTTATCCCGCGTCGAGGAAGCATTGCACCCGATCCGCCAACTGCTCCCCCGTCAACTCGCGCTTGAAAAAGCCTGCAAATCCGGTCTCCGGCAGGGTGAGATAGGTGAAGGTGGAGTGATCTACGAGATAGTAGTCGGGGTCGTCCTCGGTATGGGCCTTGTAGTACGTGCGATAGGCCTTGGAGGCGGCATCAACCTGCTCGGGGCTCCCGGTCAGGCCCACCATCTTCTCACTGATATTGCCCGAAAAATCCCCCACCGCCTCAGGCGTGTCGCGCGCCGGGTCGATACTGATGAACACGGGCGTCACCGCGTAACCGCGCTCGGCAAGGATATCCACCGCCTCGGCGTTTCGCACGGTATCGAGAGGGCAGACATCGGGGCAAAAAGTGTAACCGAAATAGATCAGGGCGGGCTCGGTGATGACATCCTTGTCCGTCACCGTCTCTCCGCTGGCATTTACCAACTCGAACGGCCCACCGATACTCGCACCGCTGGCCCCCCCGGCACATTCGGCAAAGGCATCACTCGGCGCACCGGGGTAAACCTTCCAGAGCGTCACACCAATCACGCCACAAATGGCCGCTGCCGCCGCTCCTGCCCAAATCGCCGTTCGCATGCTCCGCTCTCCTTCGCCGTCTTGCCCTTTGCTGCCGGTGCAGCACCGGGCTATCAATGGGTCCGACTGTCACACCAAAGGCTCCAGCCGCAATTCACATGCCCGAGACCGGCCCCCCTCAAACGCTCTTCGAGCACCCGCACCGGGCCAACTGGATCCGGCTGCGCACGCTTATCGTGCTGCGCTGGGTCGCAGTTGCCGGGCAAAGCGCTGCCATCGCCATCGCTCACTTCTGGTACGATCTGCAATTGGAAATCGGGCTCTGCGTGCTGGCCATCGGCATGTCGGTCATCGCCAATCTCGTAGCCATGTTCATCTATCCGGCGAACAAGCGGCTGAACGAGACCGAGACTATGCTGATGCTGCTCTTCGATCTCGCGCAGCTGGCCTTTCTGATCTATTTGACCGGCGGGCTGCACAACCCTTTTGCGCTGCTTTTGCTGACGCCGGTGACCATCGCCGCTACCGCCTTGGGCCTAAACGCCGTGCTCATCGTCGGTGCCGCCGCCATCGGGCTCGTCACCTTCGTGGCGTTTGGCTACCTGCCCCTGCGCACCGTTCAGGGCTTCGTGTTGCGGGTGCCCTCGATCTTTCTCTTCGGCTCGTGGACGGCGATCGTCATCGGCGTGTCGTTCCTCGCGCTCTATGCTCGGCGGGTAACCACCGAGATTGCGACGATGGGCGATGCCTTGCTGGCCACGCAACTAGCACTCGCGCGTGAGCAAAAGCTGACCGACCTTGGCGGCGTTGTGGCGGCAGCGGCCCATGAGCTTGGCACCCCGCTGGCAACGATCAAGCTGGTCAGCTCGGAGATGGCCGATGAATTGAAGGCCGACGCGGACCGAGAGAGCCTGCTGGAGGATTCTCAGCTCATCGCCGAGCAGGCCGACCGGTGCCGAGAAATACTGCGCGCCATGGGCCGCGTCGGCAAAGACGACCTTCACATGCGAACAGCACCGCTTGGCGCCGTGCTGGAAGAGGCCGCCGAGCCGCATCAAGACAGGGGCAAGGCGCTGCATTTTGACTTGCAGCCGGGCCCGGGCAACGAGGCGGAAGACCAGCAGCCTGAAGTGCACCGCAGCTCCGAATTGATACACGGCATGCGCAACCTGATTCAGAACGCTGTGGATTTTTCTGCCGGTCACGTCTGGATCGAGGCGCGATGGACGGCGCGCCGCATTACCGTGCGCGTAATCGACGATGGCGACGGCTACCCGCCTCACCTGATCGGCCGCATCGGCGACCCGTTCATGCGGCGGCGGCGCAGCGCGGAAGAGCGCCGAAAACGTCCTGAGTATGAGGGCATGGGCCTTGGGCTCTTCATTGCCAAAACCCTTCTTGAGCGGGTCGGCGCAGAGCTCACATTCGCCAACGGCTCAGACCCGTTCCTAGCACCGGAGGAACGCCCCGATAGGAGCGGCGCTATCGTAGAGGCCACATGGCCGCGCGCGCGCTTGGTGGCGGAAAAGGATGAAACCCGTGCCGCGCTGGGGCTCAACCGTCCGTTTCAGACGTAACCCCACATTGACGTTAGGTTAACGACGTCGCGGAACGACAAATTAACCAGCGGTTAACCAGATTCGCTTTTCATCGGATCTAGGGAACAGTTTTCCCTTTTGGGGAGAAACGGAATTGTTAAGCGAATTGTCGTGGACGTTCGCGCTGCTCTTGGTGGTGACTTCCTTCGGAACAGCGCTCATTGCCCTTCTGGCGGTAAATTACCTGCAGCCCAAGCGCCGCATTGCATGGGATCGGCTCGGGCGCGAAAGCGGCGGAATGACCTTTTTGTTCGAGGAAGAACAGTTGGTCGACGCCACCGAAGAGGCTCAGAATTTTCTGTCGAAAGGGCCAGAAGCGCTGCCGCCCTGGCCCCGTTTCCTCGCTCTGCTCGCAGGCAGCTTCCCTGATATTGGTGCCCGAGCCGCCAAACTTGCCGATGTCGGGGTGATGGAGCTTCGCGCCCGTGACGGCGCATCGCGGCTTGAGGCCGAATGGAAGAGCGGTCTTGCCCGGTTTTCATTGCATGAGGGAGACGATCTGGAGCCCGAGACCTATGACTGCTTTTCCGTAGCTGCCATGGCTGAAGAGCTGGAAAGCCTTCGCGCGGTTGTCGATGATGCGCCCGTTCTGGCATGGCGCGAGGATGACGACGGTCAGGTTACATGGGCAAACGGCGCATATATTGACCTGCTCTACCGGATGCACCCTGACCGCACTACTTTGGCATGGCCCTTACCCCGCGCTTTCCCACACACGTTCTTCGACTGCGACGATGATGTGGTGCATCGTGTTTCCGTCACCGTGCCCTACATCGAGCAGGTGGTCTGGTATGATTGCACGGCCCGCCCGATTGGCGACGAGGCCCTTGTTTTTGCCACCCCGGCCGACCGGCTCGTGCAGGCAGAGCGCTCGCGTATCGAGTTTTTGCAGACGCTGACCAAGACCTTCGCAGATCTGCCCACTGGCCTCGCCGTCTTTGACAAAAACCGGCAACTCGCCCTGTTCAATCCCGCGCTCACCGATCTGTCTGCGCTGGAGCCGCCGTTTCTCTCATCCCGCCCAACCCTCGTGGCTTTTCTCGACCACCTCCGCGAGGCGCAGAGAATGCCGGAGCCGAAAGACTACAAGAGCTGGCGCGAGAGCATTGCACAGCTGGAGTCGGCGGCATCCGAAGGGATGCACCAGGAAATTTGGTCGCTGCCCACGGGCCAGACCTATCGGGTCACCGGGCAACCCCACCCGGATGGGGCGATAGCCTTCCTGTTTGAAGACATCTCCGCTGAAATGTCGCTCACCCGCCGCTTTCGCTCCGAATTGGAGATGGGCCAAGCAGTTGTGGATGGTCTGGACGAAGCTATCGCCGTTTTCGCACACACCGGCTCGATGGTGCTGTGCAACCGCGCCTATCAAGAGCTGTGGGATTGTGATTTGGCCGGATCACTCTCTGATATCACGGTGCAAGATGCGGTGCGCGATTGGTCTGTCTTGTCGGACGATGAGGCGCTGTGGTCACGCGCAGCAAGGTTTCTGTGTAGCCGTGATGACCGGCGGCCTTGGCGCGTTGAGCTCGACACCCCGGAGCGGGGAGGCGTGACTTGCCGATTTGCGCCCGTCGCCGGTGGCGCAGCTTTGGTTGGCTTCAAGATTAAGGATGGTCTGGGCAGTTCGGCCCAAGAGGAAAAGTCGCACTCACTTCAAGCCTGACCATGTGCCGTTCGGCCTTGCCCTGCGCGGCGCGGCGGATAGTCTGGCGGCGATGACCCGTGATGTTTCATTTCCCCTCTCCCTGCACCTTGGTTCCCCCGCGCAGACAACCCGCCTCGCCGAGGCCCTCGCGCCCAAGCTTGGCGCTGGCGATGTTCTGTTGCTTGCCGGGCCGGTCGGTGCCGGAAAGAGCCACTTTGCCCGCGCCCTGATCCGCTGGCGGATGCACCGCGCGGATGCTGTTGAGGATGTGCCCTCGCCCACCTTCACGCTGGTGCAAAGCTACCCCCTCCCCGACGCAGAGATCTGGCACGCCGACCTGTATCGCCTTTCAGGTCCCGATGAGGTTGAGGAACTTGGGCTGGCAGCGGCCTTTGAAGAGGCCATTTGCCTTGTTGAATGGCCCGACCGACTGCCAGAGCCGCCATCCAACGCATTGACGCTGGAGTTCACACCCGCCGATGAACCGGAAGCCCGCAACCTTGTAGTTAATGGGCCAAAGCGCTGGGCTAAACGCCTAGGCGCAGTGCTTGAGGCAGCCACATGAACACCGTTGAAACCTTCCTGGCCTCTGCCGGATGGGCCGATGCCCATCGTGAGGCCCTCGCGGGCGATGCCTCTTCTCGCCGCTACGAGCGGCTCTCCAGCGGGCCGGATCGCGCCGTTCTGATGAACGATCCGGGCGGCGACCTTCAGCCGTTTCTCCGCATTGGGCGGCATCTCTCGGCCATCGGCCTCTCTGCGCCAGAAATCTATGCGACAGAGCCGGAAAACGGCCTCATCCTGATGGAGGATTTTGGCAACGGCCTTCTGGCTCGGCTCGCCGAAAAGGAGCCCGGCAACGAAGCAAACCTCTACCGCGCCGCGACGGATGTGCTCATCACCCTGCGTAACGCTCCGCTGCCGGACGGACTCCAACCCTATGGACCAGCCGAAATGGCGCTGGCCATCAGCCCCGCCGCCGAGTTTTACGCGCCCGCCACCGAAGCGCCGGTCATCCACCACAGCTGGCTGGAGCTGACATCGGCGCTGGAAGAGGCCCTGCTGGCCTCCGACATGAGCCCGCCCGTACTGATCCACCGGGATTACCACGCCGAAAACCTGATCTGGCTCCCGGAGCGCAGCGGCGCCGGGCGCGTTGGCTTGCTGGATTTTCAGGACGCCCTCGCAGGCCACGCGGCCTACGATTTTGCATCCCTCATCGGCGATGTTCGCCGCGAGATTTCCGCACCTGTCCGAGAGGCCGCCATCCGCCATTATCTCGATGTAACCGGGGAAGAGGAGGCGCGCTTCACCGCGGCGCTCGCGGCTCAGGGTGCCCAGCGCAACCTTCGCATATTGGGCATGTTCGCGCGGCTGTGCACCCATATTGGAAAGCCCGGTTACCTCTCTATGATGCCTCGCGTCTGGTCTCTCCTCATGGACGACCTGTCACATCCCAGCCTTGAAACGCTGCGAGAGGCCGTTCTCTCCACCCTGCCTGAGCCCACACCAGAGCGCATCGAGCGGATCCGCAGGTCTGCCAAATGACCCCGCCGCAAGCCGCCATGATCTTTGCTGCCGGTTTCGGCACACGGATGCGCCCACTCACCGAAACACGGCCAAAGCCTCTGATTGAGGTCGCGGGCCAGCCGTTGCTGGATCACGCACTCGCCCTCACCTCCGGGCTGCCGCATGTGGTGGTGAACACGCATTACCTCGGCGAGCAAATCGCCAGCCATCTCGCCGGTCGTGATGTTTACGTGATCCACGAGCCCGAAATTCTCGACACCGGGGGCGGCCTGCGCAATGCCCTGCCACGGCTCGGCAGTGGCCCTGTCATCACCCTCAACTCCGATGCGGTGTGGACAGGCTCAAACCCGCTCGACACCCTGCGCGCAGCATGGGCCCCCGACGTCATGGACGCCCTGCTACTGCTCATCCCGGTCCCATCAGCGCGCGGCTACTCAGGCCAAGGTGACTTTTCCTTGGATGATACGGGGCAACTCACGCGCGGTGCGGGCTATGTCTATTCCGGTGTACAAATCATCAAGACCGACGGGTTGGCGGCGATCCCCGATCACGTCTTTTCCCTCAACAAGCTGTGGAACGTGATGCAACCCGCCGGGCGTCTACATGGCGTTGTGCACGGGGGTGGCTGGTGCGATGTGGGCCATCCCGGCGGAATCGCAGAGGCCGAAACCATGCTTGCCGAGTCCGGCCATGTTTGAGCCAACCGAAAAGCCCCGCCTCTTCTCCACACCCATTGGTGTGGATTTCGGCGAAGCGCTGCTGAACGGGCTGGAAACCCGCCTTGAGGGTGCCCCGCCGGAGGCATGGGGGCGGGTGACGGTATTTGTGAACACCACGCGCATGCGCCGCCATCTGCTGGACCGTTTCGCCGAAGGGCCGGCCCGGCTGATGCCGAAGATTCGGCTGGTGACAGATCTTGCCTCCGACACTCGGCTCACTGGCCTTGATCCGGCGCTGTCGTCGCTTCGGCTACGGCTCCAGCTTCGGCAAGCCATCGCGCGGCTGATCGAGCTTCAGCCGGACCTTGCCCCTCCCGCCGCCGCCTTCGACCTCGCCACCAGCCTCGCTGCACTGCTCGATGAAATGCGCGATGAGGGCGTGGACCCTGAAAGCCTCGCCAACCTCGACGTGGGCGATCACTCGGCGCATTGGGCACGCAGCCTCAAGCTGATTTCCATCCTCTCCGGTGAAGACAGCGGCGCATTTCGCAGCCAATCCGCGCTGAACAGAGATGCCCTCGCCGCACTGCTCTCCCATTGGTCTGAGCAGCCACCAACCGATCCTGTAATCGTCGCAGGCTCCACCGGTTCTCGCGGCACAACCCGCCACCTGATGGAGGCCGTCGCCCGCCTGCCCCAAGGCGCGGTGATCCTTCCGGGCGTCGATGCAGAAATGCCGAGCGCCATATGGGAGGCACTGCTTTCATCTGCCCTGCGCGAAGATCGCATACCGGAAGAGGACCATCCGCAATATCGTTTCGCGGCCCTGCTGGCCTCACTCGGCCTAAGCCCGGCAGACATGGCAATGTGGGCAAATACACCGCCCGTTGTCCCTGCACGCAACCGGCTGGTCTCCCTCGCCCTCCGCCCCGCACCCGTCACCGACCAATGGCGGCGGGACGGGCCCGAGCTTATGCCTGAACTCCCAAACGCCACCGAGACGGTCACCCTGATCGAAGCACCGACACCGCGCCAAGAAGCCGGGGCCATTGCGCTGGCTCTCCGTGAGGCCGCGGGGCAAGGCAAATCAGCCGCCCTCGTCACACCGGACAGAACGCTTGCCCGGCAAGTCACCGCTGCGCTTGAGCGCTGGGCAATTGTGCCCGACGATTCTGCGGGCCTGCCTTTGCACCAAATCGCGCCGGGGCGGTTCTTGATCGAAACCGCCGCGCTCTTCGGGCAGCCGCTGGAACTCGCACCGGCGCTCTCGCTGCTCAAGCACCCCCTTACCGCCTCAAGCCCGACCGTCCGTGGCATGCATCAGCTCAACACCGGGCGCTTTGAGCTCTGGGCGCGACGCAATGGCGTGGCCCGGCTGGATTCTGAAAACCTCGCAGGTTGGATAAAAGAGGGCGAGGGGGCTGAGGAGGCGCGCGCTTGGGCGGCCTGGGTCTCTGACCTTCTGCTACCCCCGACAACACGCCCCGCGCAACCCGTCGAAACGCGCCTTGCCGATCACATTGCCCTTGCTGAAGCCCTTGCCGCCGGCCCTGGGCAAACCGGCTCTGGTGGTCTCTGGCTCAAGGAGCCGGGAGAAGCCGCGCGCGCCGCGCTTGATGAGCTGGCAGAGGCTGCGCCCTATGCGGGCGATTTGGAAAACAGTCACTATTCCGGCCTTATTCGCCGCATTCTGGCAGAAAAGGACGTGCGTGAAGCCCCAATCGCCCACCCGCTCATCTCGATCTGGGGCACGATCGAGGCGCGCACCCGTGTGGTGGATCTGTGCATCCTCGCCGGGTTGAACGAGGGCACGTGGCCCGCCAGCCTGCCGCAAGACCCCTGGATGAACCGCGCCATGCGCCGCGAGGCCGGAATGCTGCTGCCGGAGCGGCGCGTTGGGCTGGCTGCGCATGATTTTCAGCAGGCCATGGGGGCGGCAGAGGTTATTCTGAGCCGCAGCGCGCGCAGCGCCGAAGCCGAAACCGTGCCCTCCCGCTGGCTGAACCGTTTTACCAACCTGCTGACCGGCCTTGGCGAACCGGGGCAGCAGGCCCTTGCTGCCATGCGCAAGCGCGGCCAAAGCCTGCTCGCCACTTCTACCGCCTTGGCGCACCATACCGAGCACGCACTCTCGCCCCTGCCTGCCCCCAGGCCCTCGCCCGCACCGCCTGTTGAGGCACGCCCGCGCAAGCTTTTTGTCACTGCCGTCTCAACCCTTATCCGCGACCCCTATGCAATTTATGCCCGCCATGTGCTCAGGCTGCGTCGCGCAGGCTCCCGTTCGCCCGAGCCGGACGCTGCGCTTCGCGGCACCGTCCTTCACATGGTCATGGAGCGCGCCCTGAGGCGCGAATTCGCCTTCGACGGCCCAGTTGAAGATACCGTTGCCGCCTTCGTCGCGCTTGCTGAAGAGGTCATTGCCGAGCACATCCCTTGGCCCGCAACGCGGCGGCTCTGGCTTGGCAAGCTGGCGGCTGTGGTGCCCGACCTGATCCGAAAGGAGGCCCAGTGGCAGGCGCAGGGCAAGCCGGTGGTCATCGAAAAAGAGGGCTTCGTGCCCCTGCAAGCGGTCGATTTCACCGTCGCAGCAAAGCCTGACCGAATTGATAGCCTCACCTCCGGCGGGTGCGCTGTTATGGATTACAAATCCGGCACCAAGCCGCCCTCAGAAAAGGAGGTGGAGGCGTTCGACAAGCAACTCCTGATCGAAGCGGCCATCGCAGAGGCGGGCGGGTTCCCCGGGCTTGGTCAGAGAAGGGCAGAGCGGGTGGGCTATATCGCGCTGGGCAACCCCGGCAACTCACGCGAAGAGCCCCTCGAAACTGAAGAGGGCGTCTGGAGGCCCGATGCCATGTTACAGGATCTCGCGGCGCTGATCCAGTGCTACGAAGACCCCGCCAAGGGCTACACCGCCCGCCGTGCACCCCAACACCTGCGCTACTCCAGCGACTATGACCACCTCTCCCGCTACGGCGAATGGGACGATACCACCGCGCCAGAAACCATTCCGGTAGGCAGATGACAGCACCCAACGAAGCCTCCGCCGCCCAGATCCGCGCCGCGCAACCGGAGATGTCCACTTGGCTTTCGGCCAATGCAGGCTCCGGTAAGACACGCGTGCTGACAGACCGCGTGGCGCGGCTTCTATTGCGCGACGTGCCACCGCAAAACATCCTGTGCCTGACCTTCACCAAAGCCGCTGCTGCCGAAATGCAAAATCGCCTGTTCGACCGGCTCGGCACCTGGTCGATGTTGGACGACGCCACGCTTGGCAAGGCGCTCGAAACGGTTGGCGAGGCCTCCCCGGTTGGCCCAGACCGCCTCGCCAAGGCGCGGCGGCTCTTTGCCCGCGCAATCGAAACGCCGGGCGGGCTGAAAATTCAGACGATCCACTCTTTTTGCTCGGCGATCCTGCGTCGCTTCCCGCTTGAAGCTGGCGTGCCACCCGGCTTCACAGAGCTTGATGATGTCACCGCCAAAGCCCGGCTCCGTGAGGCGCTGGATGAGGTGGCGCTATCTCACCCGCTTGTGTTTGATGCCTTCGCCGCCCTCTTCTCGGGGCTGGAGGTAGAGGCCTTCTGCGCCCGTCTCGCTGGCCAGCGCGAAGCCTTTGCCGAGCCAGCCAGCTTTGAAAGCATCGCAAACGCTCTGGGCTTGCCGCCCGGTTACACGGAAGCCGCGATGCTCAACGAGGTCTTCAACGGCGATGAAGACGATCTCATAACGGCCCTGCTCCCCCACCTGCGAGGGGGAACATCTAGTGATGCAAAAGCGGCCGAGGGCTTGGCAGATTTGCCGCAAGAGCCGCTGGCCCGCCTTGCGGTGTTTGATAAGCGCTTCATCGCGCAGTCTGGCCAGAAGGAGGGGCAAGCCCGGATCGGCAGCTTCCCGACCAAGGCCACCCGAGAAGGGATGCCCCCCGACCTGCTGGATGAACTCGAAGCGCTGATGGCCCGGGTGGAGTTTGCCCATGAACCCGCCAAGCAGCTCCGCTTGGCCCGCCGCACCGCTGCGCTGCACGATTTTGCGGCTGCGTTTCTGCCGGCCTACGGCGCCGCCAAGGCGCGGCGGGGAGAGTTGGATTTTGATGATCTGATCTTCAAGACCCGCAACCTGCTGACCGATGAAGGGGTGGCAGATTGGGTGCTCTTCCGGCTCGACGGCGGGATAGACCATATCCTTGTGGACGAGGCGCAGGATACCGGCCCCGAGCAATGGCAGGTGATTGACCTGATCTCCCGCGAAATCACCGCCGGAAGCGGGCGGCGCGAGGCCGGTGAGCGCACCATCTTTGTGGTGGGTGACAAAAAACAGTCGATCTACGGGTTTCAGGGGGCCGATCCCGATGGCTTCGAGCGGATGGCCGATACCTTCACCGACAGGCTAGGCCAGCTAGGGACGCCGCCACAGCGGATGGAGCTGCAATATTCCTTCCGATCCGCCGCTCCCGTGCTGCGCGTTGTCGATGCCGCCTTCCCAGATGCACCACCCGCTATGGGCGGCGCCCTGACCCACATCGCCTTTCATGAAGATATGCCCGGCCGGGTGGATCTTTGGCCCTTCATTCCCAAACCTGAAAAGTCCGAGGAGGAAGAGTCGCCGTGGTTCTCTCCGGTCGATATGGTCAGCGCCGATGACCCGCAGGTGCAGCTGGCCGAGCGCATTGCGGCTGAGATCCTGCGCATGCAAGCAGAAGAACGGCTCTATGAGTCAGTGGATGGCGCTTTTCGTCCGCGCCGGATCACCGATGGCGATATCCTTATTCTCGTGCAGCGGCGCAAGCTGATCTTTCATGAGGTGATCCGGGCCTGCAAGGCCGCCGGACTGGAAGTGGCGGGCGCGGACAGAGTCAAACTCTCCGAGGCGATGGCGGTGAAGGATTTGCTGGCCCTTCTCGCGTTCCTCGACACCGCCGATGATGACCTTTCGCTCGCCGTCGCGCTCCGCTCGCCGCTCTTTGGCTGGAGCGAGGACGCGCTTTATCGTTTGGCGCAGCCGCGAAAGGGCACGCTCTGGCAAGCGCTTCGCAACCACGGCGAGGCCGGGGAGCCAGCGCTGGGCATTCTCGAAGATCTGCGCGATCACGCCGGGTTCTTGCGCCCCTACGAGCTGCTCGAACGGATCTTGACCCACCACCAAGGCCGCCCCCGCTTGCTGGCCCGCCTTGGGGCAGAGGCCGAAGAGTCGATTGATCTGCTGCTGTCCACCGCACTCTCATATGAGCAGGCCGAAACCCCCAGCCTGACCGGCTTCCTCGCGTGGATGGAGGCCAGCGAGATTGATATCAAGCGCGGACAAGAGAGTGGCGGGCGCGCCATCCGGGTGATGACGGTGCATGGCGCCAAGGGCCTTGAAGCGCCCATCGTTATCCTTGCCGAAAGCGGCGACAGGCGGCCTCCGCGCGAGGATGGGGCCGTTTTGCTCGAAGGCCTGCCCCCGCTCTGGAAGCCCTCCAAGGCCGATATACCGACCGATCTGCGCCCATCATTCGAAGAGCTGAAGGAGAAGCAGGAGGAAGAACGCCTGCGCCTGCAATACGTGGCCATGACCCGCGCGGAGCAATGGTTGATCGTTTGCGGCGCAGGTGAGGCCAAGGAAGATAAGGAAAACTGGTATCGCCGAACCGAAAGCGCCCTGGAGCGGGTCGGCGCGGTGTCTCACCTGTTTCCCTTCGGCCAAGGGCTCCGGGTGCAAAACGCGCAACCGGCAGGTGAAGACATTGTAGCCGATGATAGCCAGCCAGCGCAGGGCACCACTCTTCCGTCCCACATCCTCACGCCACTCCCCGCGCCTACACGCCCGGCCAAAATTCTCTCTCCTTCCAGTGTTCCGGGCCCCAAGACCTTGCCCGCCGAGGGCAGCGGCAACCCTGACGCGATGGATCGCGGGTCGGCCCTTCATATGCTGCTGGAGCATCTTCCGGATGTTCCGCCCAGCGAGCGCCAAAGCCGCGCCGCTGCCCTGCTTGAGGCGCATGCGCCCACCGTGGCCTCCGACGTTCTGCCAGAAGCGCTTACCGTGCTCGCCGCGCCAGAGCTTGCCAGCCTCTTTGCCGGTGAGGCCTTGGTGGAAGTGCCGGTTTGCGCCCGCTTGCCCGAACTCGGCGAACGCCCCATGCAAGGCATCATCGACAGGCTGATCGTCACCGAAACTCATGTCACCGCGATCGACTACAAATCCAACGTCATCGTTCCGGCTCGCATCGAAGACACACCTTCCGGCCTTCTGGCTCAGATGGGCGCATATGCTTCCGCCCTTTCGCAAATTTACCCCCAGCACACCGTCCAAACCGCCCTGCTCTGGACCCGTGAGCCCCGGATTGACCTTCTTCCACACGACCTTGTGACGAATGCACTCAAAGCCACTGCATCTGCTTGACCTGCCCTAGGCGCGACCCTACCTTCCCCACCCGAACCGCAAATCATCAGGAGAGCCGAGATGGCCACCGTTGCCGTTACCGATGACACCTTTGACACTGAGGTGAAGGAAGCTGATCTGCCCGTCGTGGTGGATTTCTGGGCCGAGTGGTGCGGCCCTTGTAAACAGATCGGTCCGGCGCTTGAGGAGCTTTCCGACGAGCTCGACGGCAAAGTGAAGATCGTCAAAGTCAACGTCGACGAAAACCCCAACGCCCCGGCCCAGATGGGTGTGCGCGGCATCCCCGCCCTGTTCCTCTTCAAGGACGGTCAGGTTGTGTCGAACAAGACAGGCGCTGCCCCCAAGGCCGCGCTGCAAAGCTGGATCACCGAATCCATCTGATTGCATTCCATCGCGAACGTTAAATGGCGCCTTCAGGCGCCATTTTCATATCTGCCAGCCGTGGGCCCGCAGATTCTTCGGCAAGTCCCGATCGAAAGTATCGTTGCCGGCGTTCAGAGTGTCGCGCGTGAGAAACCAGGTGACATAGGCGCCAAAGTCCGGTGCTTCACGAAGCTTGTCGAAGGCCGCCTGCAGCCCATCACGCGGCACCGAACCGGCGATATGGTGAAAGTCGATTTCTCCAAAAAGAATGGCCGGCTTTTCAAGAAAGTAACCCTGAAAGGCGACCGAGCTGTTCTGCGTCGCTACGTAGGAACACCTTCGCAAGAGCATGTCGGTGGCGCCTTCGGCAACCTCAAAGCGCGCATGCGCCCGCTCCAGCGCCTCCAACGCCTTGCGTTCCGCCGTTGTGTAGGCCTCGCGCGGGTGCAGCGTGGCCACAACCGGGCAGGACGTACGCGCAAGCACCTCGCCGATCATTTCCATCGGGCTCATCGACTGAAACGAGCGGCGCTCCAACAATCGCCCCTGCAGCGGCACCAGCACAAAACCATCATCCGCCACATCCGCCCCGCGCTGAAACTGCCAGGCCCGCCAGTTGCCAAAGAACCGCGCGGCCTCCTCCGGGTCGACCTCGCCCGGGTCAAAACGCGCTTTTGCCACCGGCCAGCCCCACCGCTCATAGGTTTTTTCAATGCGCCAGAACGCACCGATGTAGGCGCGGCGGCAGGTAAGGGCGGCATCGTGTGTTGGCGCTTCCATGTGGGTCAGGGTCGGCCCGCCAAAGGCCGCAGCACGTGCTCGCTCCTCCGGGCCATCGCCCAAAGTGACAACCTCCCAGCCCTCCGCCTCGAAGATCCCCTGCACCCGGTTAAAAAAGTTGAACGTCCCGTTCCGCACCCGTTTCAGGCTGGGCGCATCTAAAAGAATGTGCAGTGTTTTCACGCTCATGCCACAGGCTAGGCGGCCAGCGTCCGGGCAACAAGGGTTGCACCCGTGCCCCTCCGCAAATATCTCCCCATAAAATGGAGGTCGCTATGGCGGACGACAAATTTCCCGGGTGGCACGGCACAACGATCATCGGCGTTCGCAAGGACGGCGAGGTGGTGGTGGCCGGTGACGGGCAGGTAAGCCTTGGCCAGACGGTCATTAAAGGGTCTGCCCGCAAGGTGCGGCGCATTTCCCCCGGCGGTTTCGATGTGGTGTGCGGTTTCGCCGGCTCCACGGCCGACGCCTTCACCCTGCTCGAACGGCTCGAATCCAAGCTGGAGGCCACACCGGGACAACTTGCCCGTGCATCGGTTGAGCTGGCAAAGGACTGGCGCACCGACAAGTACCTTCAAAAGCTGGAGGCCATGCTGATCGTCACCGACGGTAAGGAGCTTCTGGTTATCACCGGCGCTGGAGATGTGCTTGAGCCTGAGCATGGCATCGCGGCCATCGGCTCCGGCGGCAACTTCGCGCTGGCCGCCGCACGCGGCCTCATAGATCAGGATCTCGACGCCGAGGCCATCGCCCGCCGCGCGATGGAGATCGCCTCCGACATTTGCGTCTACACCAACGGCAACCTGACCGTTGAGAAAATTGGCAAATGAGCATCACCCGCGATGACATCCGGGCAGCCGTCGGTGCAGGCAAAATCAGCGAGGCGCAGGCCACGGCCATTGTTGCGCTCTCCGATGCCCGCCGGGGTGCGCGCGAAAACCTGCAAGGACTCGACGAGCCCTTTGAGCTGTTCAAAGGCTTCAACGAGATCTTCATCGTCGTCGGCCTGACAATCCTCTACGCAGGGTGGACGGGCCTCACTGGCGTTACCACCTTTCTCGCCAGCAGCTCCATGACCTCGCTCCTGCTGTGCGGCATCACGGGCATGGCCACGCTGGTCGCCCTCGCGTCCTACTTCACACGTAAGCGCAGGATGGTTGCGCCCTCCATCGCGCTGGCCATCATGTTTGCCTTCTCCGCAATTCAGGCCGGATGGGCGGTGAGCTACTGGATGGTGCCCGATAGCGGCATCCCCAAGGTGACCGATTCTTCAGATGTGCGCACCGTCATCATGCTGGCCTTCGCCACCCTTTCGGTCATCTTCTACTGGCTCGCGTTCCGCGTGCCATTCGCGATGCTCCTCATCGCGCTGGGTTTTTACGCCACATGCTTCGGGCTGACGGCGCTCAATGGCCCCGAGCTAGACAGTTTCCGCGATGTCTTTTTGCTCTCTGCCAATTCGGCATTCTCTTGGATCACCCTCGCCCTCGGCCTCCTTGGCCTGGCCATCGCACTGCGCTTCGACATGTCAGACCCGCACCGCGTGACCCGTCGAGCCAGTCAAGCGTTCTGGCTCCATGTCATTGCCGCTCCGGCCATCGTCAACACTGTGGCCTTCACCCTCTTCCTCCAAGGCGGGGCTACCTCCTACCTCATCCTCAGCGGCTTCCTCCTGCTCATGGCGCTCTTCGCCATCGTGATCGACCGCCGCTCCTTCCTCATTTCCGGCATCGGCTATGTGGTGGCTCTCACCGCACTCGCAGCCGAAGGCAATACATGGGCCTTCATCCTGCTGCTCGGCGTCTTCCTCGTGGCCCTCGGTGCCTTCTGGGAAAGCATCCGCGGCGCGATCATGGCAGTGCTTCCCACCTTTCCCGGCAAGGACAACCTGCCGCCCTGGACGCGGCCGAAAGAGCAGACAGCATGACAGACCTGACCCCCCGCGAGATCGTTTCAGAGCTCGACCGCTTCATCATCGGCCAAAAGGACGCCAAGCGCGCCGTTGCCGTTGCCCTTCGCAACCGCTGGCGGCGCAAGCAGCTGGCCGATGACATCCGCGAGGAGGTGTACCCCAAGAACATCCTGATGATCGGCCCGACCGGCGTGGGCAAAACCGAGATTTCCCGACGCCTCGCCAAGCTGGCCCGTGCGCCTTTCATCAAGGTTGAGGCCACCAAATTTACAGAGGTTGGCTATGTTGGCCGTGATGTGGAGCAGATCATCCGCGATCTGGTTGACGCGTCCATTGCCCAGACCCGGGAGTTGATGCGCGAAGACGTCAGGTCGAAAGCCCGCGAAGCCGCCGAAGAGCGGGTGCTGCGCGCCATCGCCGGAGAAGACGCACGCGGCAAAACTCTCTACATGTTCCGCGACAAGCTCCGCAACGGCGAGCTCGACGACACCGAGATCGAGCTGGACATCGCAGAGCCCGCTCCCTCCATGCCGATGTTCGAGATCCCCGGCCAACCCGGCGGCGGGATGCAGGGCATGGGCAACCTGCAAGATCTGTTCGGCAAGGCCTTCGGCGGGCGCACCCAGCGCCGCAAATTCACCGTCGCCGAAAGCTATGACGTGCTGATCGGCGAAGAGGCCGACAAGCTGCTGGATGATGAGGCCGTCAAGGCAGCAGCGCTTGAATCCGTGCAGGAGAATGGCATCGTCTTTATCGACGAGATCGACAAGGTTTGTGCCCGCGCCGAAACACGTGGCGGCGATGTAAGCCGCGAGGGTGTTCAGCGCGATCTGCTGCCGCTGATCGAGGGCACAACCGTTTCCACCAAGCATGGCCCGGTCAAGACAGATCATATCCTCTTCATCGCTTCCGGCGCCTTCCACATCGCCAAGCCGTCCGATCTGCTCCCCGAGCTTCAGGGCCGCCTGCCCATCCGGGTTGAGTTGCGAGCGTTGACCGAGCAGGATTTTGTCCGGATCCTGACCGAAACCGACAATGCGCTGACCCGGCAATACACCGCCCTGATGAAGACCGAAGGGGTGGAGGTGAGCTTTACCGATGATGGTATCTCGGCCCTTGCCCGCATCGCGGCAGAGGTCAATCAGAGCGTCGAGAATATCGGTGCCCGTCGGCTCTACACTGTGATCGAACGGGTCTTTGAGGAGCTTTCCTTCGTGGCGCCCGACAAGTCTGGCGACGCGGTCGAGATCAACGCCGACTATGTCGAGGAGAACCTTGGCGAACTTTCCCGCTCCACCGATTTGTCGCGGTACGTTCTATAGCAATGGCACCTGCCGTGCGGGCGCGATAATCTGGCAACCATGACTGGTCTATTGCGCCTTACGCTGCTGATTCTTGGACTGTCCGCCTGCGCCCCGCGTGCTTCGCTGGTGATCGTGCCCAGCGCCGTGGGGATCGGCACGCCTTACACAATCTTTGTCGGCAGCACCCGGGAGCGTGACCCTACAAAGAAGGCCCTCCGCTACACGGAGCGCGGACCGCTTGGCTACCTGTCCTATGACGTGTCCGTTCCGCCCAACAGGCAGCCCGGCGAAGTGCGCACCGCACGGCGCCGTGGCGCAGATGTTCAGCGCGATTTCGTCGCAACGGCGGCAAACCGCTACGCGACACCACAAACATTTCGTGGTGCGGTCCATCAGGCGTTGAAGGCCCGGCCAAAGGCGCGGGGGAACGTGATCGTCTATGTTCACGGCTACAACAACACCATCGCTGACGCAGTCTTCCGCCTCGCTCAGTTGACCCATGATCTCAAGATCGACGATCTGCCTGTCAGCTACACATGGCCCTCCGCCGAAAACCCGCTGGCTTACGCCTATGACCGCGACAGTGCCCTGTTTGCACGAGACGGGCTGGAGCAGTTTCTGGAGGAAGTCTCGCAATCCGGTGCCCGGACTATCACCATTGTCGGCCATTCGATGGGCTCGCTTGTGGTGATGGAAACCCTACGCCAAATGGCCATTCGCGGTGATCGCAAAGTGCTGCCCAAGCTCAACGGCGTCATACTGATGTCGCCCGATCTGGATGTTGATCTGTTCCGCACCCAAGCCAAGCGGATCGGCAACTTGCCGCAACCCTTCATCATCTTCACTTCCAGCCGAGACAAGGCCCTGCGCCTGTCTGCCCGCCTCACCGGCCTCCCCGCCCGGCTTGGCAACCTGCCGGATGTAGAGGCCGTGGCAGACCTTGATGTCACCCTCATAGATGTTTCCAGTTTCCAGAGCGGCGGGCTGGATCACTTCGTGGCCGCCGAAAATCCGGCACTGTTGAAGATCCTTGGCCAAGTCGGTGCCGTCGATGCCGCTTTCGGAACCGATAATGCAGGCCGCGCTGGGCTCCTCCCCGGCACAATTCTGACGGTGCGCAGCGCCACCTCCATCATCCTCTCGCCCGTCACAGCCCTCGCCGGAAACTGACAGCTTTTCATCCCCGTCCTTCGGCGCGATAAACGCCCGCATGAGCTTCTTCGGCTTCCTGCGCAGCAATGCCCCATTCCTACTGGCCGGTGCATTGCTCTCCTTTAGCTCATCCTTCGGGCAAACCTTCTTCATTTCGGTTTTCGCAGGCGAGATCATGGGCACCTTCGGGCTCTCTGACGGCCAGTGGGGGCTCATCTATACCGTCGGCACAACCCTTTCGGCTTTGGCGATGGTCTGGGCCGGCGCCTTGACCGATCGCTACCGCGTGCGCGCCCTCGCCAATATCGTCGGGCCCGGTCTGGCACTCTCCTGCCTCGCCATGGCCACCGTCCCCGGGCCGTTTCTTCTGGTATTTGTCATCTTCGCACTCCGCCTGTTTGGACAAGGCCTGTTCAGCCATCTTTCTGTGGTTGCCATGGCGCGGTGGTTCATCGGTCGGCGCGGAATGGCGCTGTCGATCTCGTCGCTTGGCTTTGCCCTCGGGCAAGCGGTTCTTCCCGTTGGAGCCGCAGCAGCTTTGCTGACATTGAACTGGCGGTGGCTCTGGGTTGTGGCAGCGGGCCTCATTCTGGCGGCGCTGCCCGTGTTGGCCCTTCTGCTGCGCAACGAAAGAACGCCTCAATCCGTCGCCAGCTCCGCGCCGATGGCCGGCATGGACAATCACCATTGGACCCGCGCCGAGGTTTTGCGCCATCCTCTCTTCTGGTTCAGCATCCCGGTGCTGCTCGGGCCAGCGGCATGGGGCACCTCGCTGTTCTTCCAGCAAGTCCATTTCGCAGCAATAAAGGGCTGGGCGCTGGTCGATTACGTTGCGCTCATGCCGGTGTTCACCACCTTGGCCATCATCTCAACCTTCACCACCGGCGCGCTGATTGACCGCTTTGGCACGGCCCGGCTGATGATGCTCTTCATGTTGCCCTTCGCCTTTGGCTTCCTGCTGCTCTGGCAGGCGGAAAGCCTGCACATGGCAGCGGCAGGGCTTGGCATGGTCGCCCTTGGTGTCGGGGCTCAGGCCACCCTGCCCGGATCCTACTGGGCCGAGTTTTTCGGAACCCGCCACATCGGGGCAATCAAGGCCGCCGCCGGAGCGATCATGGTGTTCGGGTCTGCAATCGGGCCGGGCATCAGTGGTTGGCTCATTGACGCCGGCTACAACTTTGAAGAGCAGCTGCCTTGGATCGCCGCCTATTTCGTTTTCGCGGCAGTGAATATCACCATCGGGCTGACGGCAGCGCGCAAACGGCTACCGGCTACGCCTTAGATACACATAAAATGCACCCTCGCCACCATGCCTAAGGTTGGCTGGGGTCACTTCCAGCACCAGCGCCGTCAGCGGCGGCCGCGTTAGCCAATCGGGCACCTGTCGGCGCAAAACACCAGGACGGGACGGAATGGGCCCTTCGTCATCCGGCCGCGTGCGCCCCTTGCCGGTGATCACCAAGACCAGCCGTTTGCCATCTGCATGGGTGGAGTGGATGAACTTCAAGAGCCGCGGGTGCGCCTCGGCCAAAGTCATGCCGTGCAAATCAATCCGTGCTTCCGGCTTCAACTTGCCCCGCTTCATCCGGGTGAAAGCCTTACGATCCATCGCCGGAGCGTGTTTGGCCGCCTGGGCCTTCGTTTCAGTGGAGCCAGCCCTTTCCCCAATCGTGAAAGGCTGCGGAACGAATTTTGGCTTAGGCTCAGGCGCGTGATGCGGTTTGGTTGCTGTTGGCGTAGGTTTCGGACGGCTCTTCGTGAGCGGCGTCGCCTTCTCCACTACCTTCCGCCACAGCGCTTCATCTTCGTTGCTAAGTCGCTTTGGTGTTTTCCGGCTCATCGCACCGCCTTGGGAACGAGCCGAAAAAAGTTGACTGTCGTGTTCAACCGCCCTGCCTGTGCGCCCGCTTGCGCTCCGGTGCCGCAAAACAAATCCGTCCGCCCCGCACCTTTGATCGCCCCACCCGTGTCCTGCGCAACGCAAAGGCGCGGCGCCGTGTCGGGGTGCTTGGGCACCACATAGGCCAGAGCGCCAAGCCTTGTATGGGCTTCATCAACCGCAATACTGCGCTGCGCCGTCAGCGGCACACCTGCGGTGCCAATCGGCCCCAAGTCTTCTGGCAAATCATCAAGGGAGCGGAAAAAAACGTAGCTCGGGTTCTCCCGCAGGTAGCGCGGCCCTAATTCGGGGTGATCGGAGAACCAGGCCTGTATCGCCTGCATGGAGGCATCTTTAGCGGTGAGGTGCCCCCTCTCGATCAGGAGCTTGCCGAGCGAAACATAGGGGTGGCCATTTTTTCCGGCATAACCGACACGGCGCATCGACCCATCGGCAAGGCGTACACGGCCAGAGCCCTGCACCTGCAGCAAGAAAGCGTCGAGCGGGCTTTTCAGCCAAGCCAGCTCGCGCCCCTCAAGCAGATCACCATCTTCGATCTCGGCGCGCGTGGCAAAACTGTCTCCGGTTTGCCAACCCTCAGGGAGCCCGTGGATCGGCGCGCGGCAGTCATCGCTCTCTTGCAGCGCCCCCTCGTAAACCGGCTCAAAATAGCCCGTCATCACGGCATCCTCAGCCACGACCTCGGCATCATAGGATCGCTCTAGGAATGCCCTAGCATCACCCGGCACGACACCATGCGCGGAGTCATCGTTTTTTGCTGTTCTCAGATATGCGCTCAGAGCGAGGTCATGATCATCCCCTGCCCAACCGGGCAGATCTGCCAATGCAAGCCGCGACACGCCCGGCTCACTCGCCGGTGGCGACCAGTTTCCAGTTGGGATCGCCTGTGCCCATATGCCTTGCAAAGGTCCAGACATCGCGCTGGCGCTTCACAGCATTCGGGTCGCCTTCAACGATATCGCCGCCGGCATCACGCACCACACTTGTCATCTCACCGATGAAGCGCACGGTAATTTCGGCCTCGCTGCTGGCCTCGTCAAAGCTGGCGTTCTTCAGCACCGTCTCACGCACGCCAATAAAGCTGGCCTCAACCGTAACACCGTTTTCGGCGCGCATCTTCACGACGTCCTCGAAGCTCTCGGCGACGTCCTCGCCAAGGAACGGTGCTACGCTATCAAGCTCACCCCGCTCAAAAGCCATCAGGATCATCTCATATGCACCGCGGGCCCCGTGAAGAAACTCGCCAACCGAAAAACCGGGCTCAACAGACTTCATCTTGGCCAGCGCATCAGCCGCCGGCCCCTCGGGGACATTGTCGGTGATATCGCGGTCAATCCCGCCGTCGATCACCTCAAAATCCGGACGAGAATTTTCGCGGCTACGGCTTGGGCCGGGCAGCGGGGCTTGCGGCTTTTCGAAACCCTCGCGGGTGCCCAGCACGGAGCGCAGCCGCAGGATCAGGAAGATCGCGACACCGGCAAGCACAAGCAGCTGGATAACGGCAAGATTCATTGGGGCCTCGGGCACAAAGTTGGCAATTGGAGCGTTCCGAACATATGTAGGCTTTCGCAGGGGGCAAGTCCACCAGCGCCCCTGCGACACTTACGGAGGTTTGATGCCCCTATTAGCGCTTTTCATCGCGGTCCCGATCATCGAGATTGCTCTCTTCATCCAGGTCGGGGGCCTTATCGGGCTCTGGCCGACCCTCGGGATCGTAATCGTAACAGCAATTCTCGGCACTTGGCTGGTCAAGAGCCAAGGGCGGCAGGTGCTGGCCGATCTTCAGGGCAGATTCAACGACTTGCGCGACCCAACTGAGCCGCTCGCACATGGTGCGATGATCCTGTTTTCCGGCGCACTCCTGCTCACGCCCGGGTTTTTCACAGATGCTGTCGGCTTTCTGCTCCTCATCCCCGGCTTCCGAACCATGGCCTTTGAGTGGTTGCGCAAGCGCGTGAGGGTTCAAAGTTTCACCATGGGCAGCGGGCCAGCCCAGCGCGCTGCGCGGGATGATGTGGTTGAGGGCAGTTTTCACGAGGTTGAACCAGACACGCCAAAGGTGCCCGGTAATTCCGGGTGGACACGCCATTGAGGCCACCGCCAACGCCTGATAAAGCAGGCCCGACCTAAAAAACCGGAGGGCCCAATGGCCGACACCCCCGAAAATGGCGCTGCGGCGCCGCAAGAGCCGCCCCAGGTTCAACTGCAAATCCTCGCTCAGTTCATCCGCGATATGTCGTTTGAAAACATCGTGGTGCAAAAAGGCGTGACTGGTGAAGTTCAGCCCGACATGCAGGTGTCGGTTGCCGTGGACGCGCGCAAACGCACCACGCCCAACCAGTATGAAGTCACGCTGAAAACCAAGGTTGAAAGCAAAAACCGCCCGGATGGCGCAACGCTTTTCCTGCTTGAGCTCGACTATGGGGCAGTGTTCCAGATCGAAGGCGTGCCGGAAGACCAGCTGCACCCTTTCCTGCTCATCGAATGCCCCCGTCAGGTGTTTCCCTACGTCCGCCGCATCGTGTCTGACGTCACCCGTGACGGCAACTTCCCGCCGGTGAACCTGCAAAACATCGACTTTGTGGCGCTCTATCGCCAGCAAATCGCCCAGCGGGCGGCCGAGGCTGCACCTAAAGCCGACGCTTAATTGGCAAACCGCTTCCAGACCGCCGCATCACCGAGCTTTTCCACAAAAGCCTGGTGTGCGGCGTTCTCACTTTCCGTTAGCCGCGCGGGCAACGCCTGCGGGCGAGGAGACGGGCGCCAATTGGTATCCACCGTGTCAGACGTGCTCCGGCTTCTCGTTTCCGAAAGCACCAACCCCGGCTGGCGGCCGCCGATCAGCTCCAAATAGACATCGGCCAAAATTTGGCTGTCGAGCAAGGCCCCGTGCAGCTCACGCTCCGTGGTAATCCCAAACCTCCGGCACAGCGCATCCAGCGATGCTGGCGAGCCCGGAAACTTCTTGCGCGCCATAGCCACTGTATCAATCGCCCGATCGTCCGGGATGAGCGGCTTTTTGACCCAACCCAACTCCGCATTCAGGAATTTCATGTCGAAGGCGGCGTTGTGGATCACCAGCTTTGCATCGCCGATGAAATCCAGAAAGTCCTGAGCTATGGCTGCGAAAAGCGGCTTGTCGGCCAGAAATTCTTCACTGATACCATGCACTTGAAAGGCTTCAGTCGGCATGTCGCGCTGCGGATTGATGTATTGGTGATAGTGGTTGCCTGTCGGCATATGCCCCACCAGCTCCACCGCACCGATCTCAACAATCCGGTCTCCGCTGAACGGATCAAACCCGGTAGTTTCAGTATCAAGTACGATCTCACGCATCAATTCGCTCCCTGATCTCCGCTACGATAGCCTCTACCTGAGCCTCGGCTTGCTCCAGCGTTTCTGTCTCGATCACCCGATCCGCCCGGGCTCTTTTTTCGGCATCGGGCATCTGTGCGGCAACGATCCGGTCAAAGGCAGACTCATCCATCGTGCCCCGCTCCAAAACCCGGCGCCGCTGTTCCTCAGGCGAGCAGCTAACTGTCACCGTCAGGTCCATCTCACGCTCCGCCCCTGTTTCAAAGAGTAATGGGATATCGAAAAGCAGAATATCCGCGTCAGCCTGGTCGGCAAACGCAACGCGGTCTTGCTGCACCAGCGGGTGCACGACAGCTTCAATGGCCTTCAAGGCACCGTCATCCTCGGTAATCCACGCGCGCAGTTCCGCACGAGACACCGCCCCATCTATAACCGCCGCAGGCCGAAGCTCAGCAATCGCCCGAACGGCACCGCCGCCCTTGTCATAAAGCCGGTGCACAGCTGCATCCGCATCCCATACGGCAACGCCTTTGTCAGCGAACATGCGCGCCGTGGTGGACTTACCCATGCCGATCCCGCCGGTGAGCCCTATCCGGAACGCGCCGCTCACCAGCCAAGCACAGCCGAACGGGTTTGATCTGTCACAGGAGGCCGTTCGCCGAACCACCGCTCAAACCCGGGCGCGCCTTGGTGGATTAGCATGCCAAGCCCATCAACCGTGGTGCAGCCCCGCGCGGCCGCTGTCTTCAAAAGCTCGGTGTCCAGCGGGGTGTAGACGATATCGGTGACAACCATATCGGGGGTCAGCGCATCGAGCGGCACCTTGAACTCCGATTTGCCGACCATCCCAAGGGAGGTCGTGTTCACGATAAGGGCCGCGCCTTCAATCATCGAGCCTGCAAGCACCCAGTCGAAAACGGTGATCTTGGGGCCAAACTCGGTGCGCAGGGCCTCAGCGCGGGGCCGCGAGCGATTGGCGAGGCGAATATCGGTGCAGCCCGCCTCAATGAGAGACGCCAAAACCGCGCGGCACGCCCCGCCAGCCCCAAAAATAGCCACCGGCCCATCCTTCGGTTCCCAGTCCGGCGCTCCGGCCCTGAGGTTGGCGATAAAGCCGTAACCATCGGTATTATCTGCGTAAATACTGCCATCATCCCGAAAGATCAGGGTGTTGGCCGATCCTATCAGTGCTGCACGATCACTCACCGCATCGGCGAGGTTCAGCGCTGCTACCTTATGCGGAATGGTGATGTTACAGCCCACAAAGCCCATCTTCGGCAGCACCCGCAGCACTTCTTCGAGGTTCTCGTGGCTGACATCCATAGGGATGTAGTGACCACGCAAGCCAAGAGCCTCCAGCCAGTGCCGGTGCAATACAGGGGAGCGAGAATGGGCGATTGGCGAGCCGATCACCCCCGCCAGCGGTATCTTGTCCGTCATGTCGGGATCACACCTTTGATCGACAGGTAGTTCAATACCTCCAATAGCGGTAATCCGAGTACATTAAAATAGTCCCCCTCAACCCGCGCAAAGAGCCGCGCACCCTCTTCCTCCAGCTTGTAGCCGCCGACGCACCACCGAATCTCATCCCAGTTGCGTTCAACATAGGCTTGAACATAGCTCGTTGAGAGTTGCCGCATGTAGAGCCGGACAACACCCACATGTCGCCACACAGGTGCACCATCCTCGTAAATTACAGCGGCTGAAAGCAACGTGTGCTTCTGCCCCGCCATCTCTGTAATCTGCGCCACTGCCTCTTTCGGGCTCCCGGGCTTGCTCAGGATGCGCCCAGAAAACTCCAACACCTGATCGCAACCCAGCACCATCCGCTCAGGGCGTTTGCCGGCGATGCGTGCAGCTTTCATCTCGGCCAATGCATCCGCTATGTCGCGCGCCTTCGCGCCCTCGGCTTCCAAGGCAGTACGCAAGGCCACCTCATCAACCCTCGGCACCTCCACATCAAACGGCACGCCCGCGTTTCTTAGGAGTGTAGCGCGGATCTCGGAGCCGGAGGCCAAGAGCAGAGGGGCTGGCATGTGAATAACCTCGTGGATGACTCTGGGAGTTGTCTGTGCACCGGGTGTGGCCTCATTCTGAACAACCTTCAACCCGGGGGAAAACCACCCGCTTGTCCCCAACCGCTCCGTTTTCCTCCCCATGAGGATAACGCGTCGTCCGATGTATGAAGAGTTTCTTTGTCCACCCGCGACTCAGCGAGTTATCCGAAGGCTTATCCACAGGATAATTTTATAATACACTGAAATTAAATGATTTTTACGAACATTCGAGTAACCATCAAGTTCCATATCCACTGTGCGCAGATCTGTGGAAAACCAAGTAATCCCCATATCCCCAGCCCCTACTACAAAAACAACCTTTCTTAAGATTCTATTTTATTATTGAAGGGAGACAGGAGGTGACCTGTGCTCTTCGATTTCCTTGCCTGGTTCTACCCATGGACCAAGACGCTGCATATTCTCGCTGTCATCTCTTGGATGGCTGGCCTGTTCTACCTGCCTCGTCTGTTCGTCCATCATGCAGAGAAAGGGATCGAGAATCCTCACTCTGATGCGATGCTCCAGACGATGGAGCTGAAGCTGCTACGCCTCATCATGAACCCTGCCATGATCGCAACCTGGATCTTCGGGATCATGCTGGCCTCGACGCCCGGCATTGTCGACTGGGTTGCCATCTGGCCCTACACCAAATTCGCGGGCATCCTTGGCCTCACATGGTTTCATCACTGGCTGGGCAAGCGGCGCAAAGACTTTGTTGCCGGCACCAACTCCGTTTCTGGTCGGACCTACCGGATGATGAACGAGGTGCCGACGCTGCTGTTGGTCGTCATCGTGGTTTCAATCGTGGTGCGCCCGTTCTGACCTTATCTTGACTCGCGGCCATCCCGCGCTTATCTCACCTGCTCAAGCGGCCGTTCGGTCGTGGATCTTCCCGCTATTTCATTCCGCGCCCCGCAGCACTGCTGTGAGTTGCGCAGCCAAGGCCCGTTCATGACCCAACCCCAGCTTTCCCTTTACGATCTCAAGTCCAAAACCCCGGCAGACCTGCTGTCGATGGCCGAAGAACTGGAGATCGACAACGCTTCGACCATGCGGAAGGGCGACATGATGTTCGCCATCCTCAAGGAGCGGGCCGAGGAAGGTTGGGACATTTCCGGTGATGGTGTGCTGGACGTTTTGCAAGATGGCTTCGGCTTCCTGCGTTCGCCCGAGGCCAACTATCTGCCCGGCCCCGACGACATCTACGTGTCCCCCGAGATGATCCGTCAGCATGGGTTGCGCACAGGCGATACCGTTGAGGGCTTCATCAAGGCGCCCGGCGACAATGAGAACTACTTCTGCATGACGAAAGTTACGCAGATCAACTTCGAAGAGCCCGAGAAGGCGCGGCACAAGATTAACTTCGACAACCTGACACCGCTCTACCCCGACGAGCGGCTGAAGATGGAAATCGACGATCCGACCATCAAAGATCGCTCCGCCCGCATCATTGATCTTGTTTCGCCCATTGGCAAAGGCCAGCGCTCGCTGATCGTGGCACCGCCGAGGACCGGTAAGACCGTGCTTCTGCAAAACATCGCCCGCTCGATCGAGGTCAATCATCCCGAGTGCTACCTGATCGTCCTGCTGATCGACGAGCGCCCTGAAGAGGTGACCGACATGCAGCGCTCGGTGAAGGGTGAGGTGATCTCCTCCACCTTCGACGAGCCCGCAACGCGCCACGTTGCCGTTTCCGAGATGGTGATCGAAAAGGCCAAGCGCCTTGTTGAGCACAAACGAGATGTGGTCATCCTGCTTGACTCGATCACCCGCCTTGGCCGGGCCTTCAACACTGTTGTGCCGTCGTCCGGCAAGGTGCTCACCGGTGGCGTGGACGCCAACGCGCTGCAACGGCCAAAACGCTTCTTTGGTGCGGCCCGGAACATCGAAGAAGGCGGCTCGCTGACCATCATCGCGACCGCTCTGATCGACACCGGCTCGCGGATGGATGAGGTGATCTTCGAAGAGTTCAAAGGCACCGGCAACTCTGAGATCGTGCTGGACCGCAAGATCTCCGACAAGCGCGTGTTCCCGGCGATGGACATCCTCAAATCCGGCACCCGGAAGGAAGATTTGCTTGTCGATCCAAAAGACCTGCAAAAAACCTTCGTTCTGCGCCGTATCCTCAACCCGATGGGCACAACAGATGCCATCGAGTTCCTGAACGGCAAGCTCAAGCAAACCAAGAACAACGCAGAGTTCTTCGACTCCATGAACACCTGATCTTTCAGGTAAATCAAAGAGTTAACCATGGACACCATCGTCGCCCAAGCCACCGCGCCCGGCCGTGCGGGGGTCGCGGTGATCCGTATTTCCGGACCGGACGCCAAGCCCGCATTGCAGCACCTTGCCGGCCGCGTGCCAGAGTCCCGGCGCGCCACGCTAATGCAGCTGCGCTGCTCCGCAGGGCTTCTCGATACCGCGCTCGTGCTGGCCTTTGACGCAGGGGCGAGCTTCACTGGCGAAGATGTGGTGGAGCTGCAAACTCATGGCTCAGTCGCGGTCACCCGCGCTGTTCTTTCAGAGCTGACAACGCTGCCAGGCCTTCGCTTCGCCGAGCCTGGAGAATTCACCCGTCGTGCGCTCGAGAACGATCAACTCGATCTGGCGCAGGTCGAAGGCCTTGCTGATCTGATCGAGGCCGAAACAGAAGCCCAACGCCAGCTCGCGCAAGCGACCTTCTCCGGTGCCCTCGGAGCGCGGGTTGAAGAATGGCGCGCCCTGCTCATTCGCGCTGCAGCCTTGCTTGAGGCAATGATCGACTTTGCCGATGAAGAAGTGCCGGAGGACACCACAACCGAGGTGCTGGACCTGATCGACACGCTGACTTCGCAATTTGACAGCGAAGCGCTTGGCGTCGATGCGGCAGAACGGATCCGCGAGGGCTTTGAGGTTGCTATTGTCGGCGCACCGAATGTCGGCAAATCCACCCTGCTAAACCGCCTTGCCGGGCGCGAAGCCGCCATTACCTCAGAGGTCGCCGGAACGACGCGCGATGTCATAGAGGTCCGCATGGATATCGGTGGCCTAGCCGTGACCCTGCTGGATACAGCTGGCCTGCGCGAAACCGAAGATCGGGTAGAAGCCATCGGTGTTGAAAGGGCAAAAGCCCGCGCCACCTCGGCAGACTTGCGAATCTTTCTTGGTCCTCCGATGGGCCTGACCCCTTCCGCGCGAGATATCCTCGCACACCCGAAGTCTGACATGAGCCAACCATCCGGCGAAGCTCTTGGCCTGTCAGGCCTGACCGGCGACGGGATTGATGAGCTCTTGTCACGCGTCAAGGCAGTGCTATCTGAACGCCTCCCAACGCAAACCACCGCGACGCACGAGCGCCACCGGGCGGCTTTGCAGTCCGCGAGCGATGCTTTGCGGGCCAGTCGAATCGAGGTAGAAGCGGGGCCTGCGAGGGCAGAAATCGCGGCCGAAGAGTTACGCACCGCCCTGCGCCGGATCGAAAGCCTAACTGGGCGCATCGGGGTTGAAGACCTGCTGGGCGAGATTTTCTCCAGCTTCTGTATCGGCAAGTAGGAGTGTTTCACGTGAAACATGACTTTGATGTCATCGTTGTTGGTGGTGGGCATGCAGGTGCTGATGCTGCCCATGCCGCAGCGCGGATGGGGGCAGCCACGGCCTTGGTAACTCTCCGGGCAAGCGATCTTGGTGTGATGTCATGCAATCCGGCGATTGGCGGTTTGGGTAAAGGGCACCTCGTTCGCGAGATTGACGCATTGGATGGCCTGATGGGCCGCGTTGCCGATGCCGCCGGAATCCAGTTTCGCCTCCTGAACCGCAAGAAAGGCCCCGCAGTCCAAGGGCCGAGAGCGCAGGCTGACCGAAAACTCTATCGGCAAGCCATGGGAGCTGCGATCGCAGACACACCCGGCTTGCGTGTGATCGAAGCCGAAGTTTCTGGCCTTTTGCTAGAGGACAGAACGGTGAAAGGCGTCCTTTTGGGGGATGGCTCCGAGCTGCATGCCAGCGCCGTGGTGCTCACCACCGGCACTTTCCTCCGCGGCACCATCCACATTGGCGACAAATCCTACCCGGGTGGTCGGATGGGCGCAGAGCGTTCTCAGCTTCTCGCCGACCAACTCGCCAGCCTCTCTCTCCCACTGGGCCGCCTCAAAACAGGAACACCCCCGCGCCTTGATGGCCGAACCATCAATTGGGAAGGCCTTGAGGATCAGCCCGGCGACGAAAGCCCAACGCTTTTCTCCTTCCTGTCCGATGCTCCAAAGGCCCGGCAGGTTTCTTGCGGGATCACCTACACAAATCCTCAAACCCACCAAATCATTACCGAAAACTTGCACCGCAGCGCCATGTATGGTGGCCATATCGAGGGTGTTGGGCCGCGCTACTGCCCTTCGATTGAGGATAAGGTCACACGGTTTTCCAGCAAGGACTCGCACCAGATCTTCTTGGAGCCAGAGGGCTTGGACGACCCGACCATCTATCCAAACGGCATCTCCACCTCCCTGCCCGAAGACGTGCAAGAAGCTTATGTGCGCTCTATCGTCGGGCTCGAACAGGTGAAAATTCTGCAGCCGGGCTATGCGATTGAATATGATTACATAGACCCCCGCGCGCTCACCTCCTCCTTGGAGCTACGCGCTCTGAGCAACCTGTTCCTCGCAGGCCAGATCAACGGCACCACCGGCTATGAAGAGGCAGCCGCGCAAGGCCTCGTCGCCGGCCTCAACGCTGCTCACCGCGCCCAAGGGAAGGATCCGATTACCTTCAGCCGGGCAGAATCCTACATCGGCGTCATGATTGACGACCTGACAACGCAAGGTGTGGCCGAGCCCTATCGGATGTTTACATCTAGGGCCGAGTTTCGCCTGTCGCTTCGGGCGGATAACGCGGACCAGCGCCTCACACCCATTGGAATTGCGCTTGGATGCGTTGGAGAAGAACGAACCCGTGCCTTCAACGAAAAGGCCGAAGCGCTGATGGATGCCAAATCCACCCTATCCAACCTCGAATTCACATCTCGCGAACTCTCCAGCCTCGGCGTCCGTGTAAACGCTGACGGCCCGCGCAGGAATGGCTTGGAGGCCTTGGGTTTGCCAGATGCAAGCATGGCCAGGCTGGAAAAAAGCGTTCCTGAACTCGGTAACATTGCACCGAGCATCGCCAACCAGGTCGAGCGAGACGCGCTCTATCAGAACTACATCGCGCGCCAAGAGCAGGACGTGGCTGCGTTGGAACGGGATGAAAACCGCGAAATACCGGGCGATTTCAGCTACGGTGCCCTTCAGGGCCTGTCCAATGAACTGAAGGCGAAGCTCAACGCCGCCCGCCCCGCCTCCCTCGGTCAGGCCGCGCGGATTGGCGGGATGACACCCGCCGCGCTTGGGTTGATCCTTGCCCACTTGCGGCGCGCCGAAAAACGGAAAGTCTCTTGAACGATCGTGATGCCGTTCTGTCGGGCCTCGATGTTTCACGTGAAACATCGCGGCGGCTCGACACCTACGCCACCCTCCTGGTGAAGTGGAACAAGGCCATCAACCTTGTCGCGCCGGCAACCCTGCCAGATCTCTGGGCACGCCATTTTTTGGACTCCGCCCAAGTCCTCAAACACGCTCCGCGACACGGGCTCTGGCTCGACATTGGTACCGGTGGCGGCTTTCCAGGGCTGGTTTGCGCGATTATCGCCCACGAAACATCACCAGACCTTACCTTCGAATTCATCGAATCTGATCAACGCAAGTGCACATTTCTCAGCACTGTCCTGCGAGAAACCGACGTTTCGGCTCAGATACACGCAAGCCGCGCCGAGTCGCTCCCATCGCGCAGCGCTCAAGTTCTTTCCGCCCGCGCAATGGCCCCCTTGAACACCCTTCTTTCCTTCGCAGATCAGCACTTGGCACCTGACGGAAAGGCGCTTTTCCTCAAGGGTGCGCAACATGAGGCAGAGATCGCGAAGGCGCTTGAAAACTGGAACTTTGACGTTCAAAAACATCCCAGCGAAACCGATCCATCCGGCGCCCTTCTCACCATAGGAAACATCTCCCGTGTCTGACCTCAGCCGTCCCAAGGCACCTAAAATTATCGCCGTTGCCAATCAGAAGGGCGGCGTTGGAAAGACGACCACGGCAATCAACCTTGGCGCCGCGCTCGCGGCTGAAGGCAAGGCCGTGCTCATCGTCGACCTTGATCCGCAGGGAAATGCCTCCACCGGCCTTGGCGTTGAGCCAGCTGACAGAACGAAAACCACCTACGATCTGATTTTGGATGACGCTCCACTGCGAGAAGTCATTCTGGCAACCGACGTTGAAAACCTCCTTCTCGCCCCCTCCACCACCGACCTCAGCTCTGCTGATATCGAACTGGTGGCCAACGAGCGGCGCAGCCACTTGCTGCACGATGCCCTTCGGCAGCCCGAGATAGACCGCTACTCGCTCGATTTTATCCTCATCGACTGCCCACCCTCGCTAAACCTTCTGACGGTAAACGCGATGATCGCGGCAGATTCCGTTCTCGTGCCCCTCCAGTCGGAATTTTATGCGCTTGAAGGCCTTTCTCAGCTTATGCTGACCCTCAGGGAAGTCCGCGAAACCGCCAACCCGAACCTCCGGATCGAGGGGGTTGTGCTGACGATGTTTGATTCTCGAAACAACCTCTCTCAACAGGTTGACGATGACGCCCGCGAAGCCCTCGGTGATCTTGTCTACCAAACCCGCATACCCAGAAACGTGCGAGTAAGCGAAGCGCCCAGCTTTGCCATGCCGGTGCTTGATTATGACCCAACCTCTAAGGGCAGCGTCGCCTACCGTGATCTCGCAAAAGAGCTGCTCGGGCGGCCTGCACAATAACAAAGGAAACGCGCGATGGCTGAAAAGAAGAGAGGTCTCGGTCGTGGTCTGTCGGCCCTTATGGCTGATGTAGCACCCAAGGAAGACCAAACCTCGGCTCCCACCGGCACAGAACGCCGCTTGCCGATTGAACAGGTCGAGCCCAACCCGGACCAGCCGCGCCGCGATTTCGAGATGGAGCCGCTGCAGGAGCTGGCCAACTCAATCCAAGAGCGCGGCATCATTCAGCCTCTGATTGTCCGTAAAGACCCCGTAAAATCAGATATTTACCAGATCGTCGCGGGGGAGCGGCGTTGGCGCGCGGCACAGATGGCCAAATTGCACGAAGTGCCGGTCATCATCCGTGAGTTCACCGATGAAGAAGTCCTCGAAGTTGCGATCATCGAGAACGTTCAGCGCGAAGATCTCAACCCGATTGACGAAGCCCAGGGGTATCGGCAGCTGGTCGACAGGTTCGGCCACACGCAAGAGCACCTCGCCCACGCGCTTGGAAAAAGCCGCAGCCATGTCGCCAACCTGATGCGCCTGTTGCTGCTTCCTGAAGATGTGCAGCTGTTGCTGCGCGACGGCCGCCTGTCATCCGGCCACGCCCGTGCGCTCATCACGGCAGATAATCCTTCCGAGCTGGCAAGGCAGGTTGTGCAAAAGGGGCTGTCCGTTCGACAAACGGAGCAACTGGCCAAGTACGGCAAAAAACCCGCGTCCAAAGCCCCGAAACCCGAAAAAGATGCCGACACACGCGCGCTTGAGGCTGACCTGGCCGCCAATCTCGGCCTTAAGGTCGCAATCGAGCATGATGCTTCGGGCAAGGGCCGGCTTTCAATCGCCTACCGAGATCTCGACGATCTGGATGCCCTTTGCCGCGTTCTGTCCGCTACGCCTCTGGACGTGTCCAGATAAACACCATCACCCCGCTAAGTGTGATGGCTTGTATCAGCAGGACATGCGCAGGCAGTTGAAGCACCAAAGAAACCCCAAAAACGAGGCCAACGGACGCGGTTGCAGCCAGTTTTGCCCTCCGATGTATGGCCCCGTTTCTTCGCCAATCCACGATCATCGGCCCAAAGGTCCGGTGTGCCAGCAGCCAATCGTGCAGCTTCTCGGACGATCTGGCAAAGCAGAAAGCCGCTAGAAGAACAAAGGGCACCGTTGGCAGCAAGGGCAGCACAATTCCGATCACGCCGAGCATCAGGCTCACCGCGCCCGCCGCTGCCCAAAGCATCCGCATCTAAACCATCAACTCTCGAATAACCGCATTCAGCACCATCCTACCGCGCTGCGTGGCTCGGATGTTGCCCTCTTCCAGCCAAATCAACCCATCTTCTGAAAGCTGGGCAATACGCTGATCATCAAGGGGCTCGCCGGCCATGACAGCGTAGCGCGACAGAGATACGCCTTCATCAATCCGCAGCCCCATCATCAAATACTCTGACGCCTGCTCCGGGCCGGTCAGCGCTTCCCGGGCCTCCGCGCTGCCCTCCGCCTGCTGTTGAAACCACGCCAGCGGTGCGGATGTTGCGACTGTCGCATATTTCTGGCCCGCAAGCGTCAGCCGCCCATGCGCACCGGGGCCAATCCCGGCGTAGTCCCCATAGCGCCAATACACCAGATTATGCCGAGAAAAGGAGCCATCGCGGGCATGGTTAGAGACTTCATAGGCCTCAAACCCTGCCGTCTTCGTCATTTCTTGGGTCAGTTCAAACATATCGGCGCCAAGGTCATCATCGGGCAACCCACCTAGCTTCCCAATGGCGTAGCGGTCGCCAAAGGCAGTCCCGGGCTCAATCGTTAGCTGATAAAGTGAGAGATGGTCCGCGGCCATGTCCAACGCTTCCGAAAGCTCTTCTCTCCAACCCTCAAGCTGCTGATGTTGCCGCGCATAGATCAAATCAAAGCTCACACGCCCAAAATGCGCCTTCGCAACGTCCAGCGCCGCCTTTGCCTGCGCGACATCATGCAAGCGCCCCAAGGCCCGCAAGTCTGCATCTCGCAGCGACTGGATCCCAAGCGAAACCCGGTTCACCCCGGCTTCAGCATATCCCGCAAAGCGCCGTGCCTCGACAGATGAAGGGTTGGCCTCAAGCGTGATCTCAAGATCGTTCGCGCGTGGCCAATAACGGCCGATTTCTGCAAGTATCGCAGCAACGGTCTCTGGCTCCATAAGCGATGGTGTTCCGCCGCCAAAGTAGACAGAGTTGAGCACGCGCCCCTCTGTTTCGGCTCCAACCCGCGCAATCTCCCGCACGTAAGCCCCTCTCCAGGCGGAGTGGTCAATTTGGGCAGAAACATGGGAGTTGAAGTCGCAGTAGGGGCATTTGGCGGCGCAATACGGCCAATGAATGTAGAGCCCAAAGCCCCCGTCCTGCCAATCAGCGCGCAAAGCAGCCTGCAACGAGCTTTTTAAACGCTGCTGTCCGATGCGTAAGCGGAGCTTTATGCTCTGGGGTCATTTCGCCAAAAGTCTGGCTCTGGCCGTCCGGCAAGAACATCGGATCAAAGCCAAACCCGTTCGTCCCGCGCATCGGCCAAACCAACCGGCCTTCCGCGGCACCCTCAAACACCTCGTCGTGCCCATCCGGCCAAGCAAGGCACAGCGTGGCACGAAAGCGGGCAACCCGAGGCTCAGGGGCGGAGATACCCTCGCATTCTTCCCAAACACGGGTCATCGCCAGCGTAAAGTCTCGGCCATTCGGCGTTTCGGCCCAGTCAGCGGTATACACACCGGGCCGCCCACCCAGTGCATCAACCTCAATCCCGCTATCGTCGGCAAGCGCCGGCAAGCCGCTTGCCTTGGCGGCAAAATGCGCCTTGATCCGGGCATTTCCAACAAAGGTTGCCTCGGTTTCTTCGGGCTCAGCCAGCCCAAGCTCGCCCGCGCTGGTCACCTCCACGTCATAGGGCGCAAGAAGCGCGGAGATCTCCCGCAACTTGCCCGTGTTATGCGTGGCGATCACCAGTTTACTGCCGTCAAACCTGCGCAAGGCTCAGCCCCCCACTGCGGCCTTCTGGGCCGCAACAAGTTCAGCCACTCCGGCTTCGGCAAGGTCCATCAGCGCATCCATCTCGGACCGGGCAAAGGTTGCACCCTCGGCGCTGGCCTGCACTTCGATCAACTTGCCGCCACCCGTCATCACAAAATTTCCATCGGTCCCGGCTTCGCTGTCTTCCGCATAGTCGAGGTCCACCACCGGCTGCCCGGCATAAATGCCGCAGCTCACCGCTGCCACGTGGTCCAGCATCGGATCACTTGTAACGAGCCCGGCCTTCATCAGTTTCTGCACAGCCAGCTTGAGTGCCACCCAACCGCCGGTGATAGAGGCGCAGCGCGTGCCGCCGTCAGCCTGAATCACATCACAGTCAATCTGGATTTGCCGCTCGCCCAGCGCCTGAAAGTCAACGCCCGCACGCAGAGAGCGACCGATAAGCCTCTGAATTTCTTGTGTTCTTCCGCTTTGGCCGTTCTTAGCCTCTCGCCGCATCCGGCTGTGGGTCGCGCGCGGCAGCATCCCGTATTCCGCCGTCACCCAGCCTTTGCCGCTGTTTTTCAAGAAAGGGGGCACACGCTCCTCAACGGTTGCGGTGCAAATGACCTGGGTCTCCCCGCATTTGATCAGGCAAGAGCCTTCCGCATAGCGGGTGATGTCAGTTTCAATCGAGATCGGGCGCATGTCGCTCAGAGCGCGGCCGGAAGGGCGCATTTCAAGTCCTCCTCTAGGGTCGTCCCCGTCTTGGCCTTCCCGGCTCGTGGACGCAAGCAAGATTGACCTTCTCCGCCTAGCATCCCTATCTAAACCCCATGAACGATGCGGCGAAACTTCTGGAAGAAATGAACGATCGCTCCCGCGAGGTGTTCCGCCGGGTGGTCGAGAGCTATTTGGCAACCGGTGAGCCGGTCGGCTCCCGTACGCTCACGCGCGTACTTGAAGAAAAGGTCTCCGCGGCCACCATCCGAAACGTGATGCAGGATCTGGAGTATCTCGGGCTGCTGAACAGCCCCCACGTCTCTGCTGGCCGAATACCCACCCAACAGGGCCTTCGCATGTTTGTTGATGGCCTCCTCGAAGTGCGCGACCTCGGGGTCGACGACCGCGAGAAGATCGACGCGACACTCGGCAGCAACTCCACCGATGTCACCTCACTCCTCTCCCGTGTCGGTTCCGCCCTTTCAGGCACCACCCAGGTTGCCAGCCTTGTTCTTGCGCCAAAGCATGAAGCCGAGATCAAGCACATCGAGTTTGTCCAACTGGGTCCCGACCGGGCGCTTGTGGTGCTTGTGTTCTCCGATGGCCACGTTGAAAACCGCGTGTTCACCCCGCCCCCCGGGCAAACCCCCTCGTCCATGCGCGAGGCGGCCAATTTCCTAAACTCCTTTGCCGAGGGTCATTCCCTTTCCGAGATGCGCGGCCTCATCGAGCATGAAATTGGTGCACGACGGCAGGAGATTGATGCGCTCGCCGCTGATCTTGTGGCCGAGGGCACAGCCATCTGGGAAGCTCAGGGCGAGCCGCACGAACGGCTCGTTGTCCGGGGTCGCGCCAACCTTCTCGCCGAGTCGGAGCCAGAAGAGTTGGATCGAATCCGCACCCTCTTCGATGACCTCGAAAGGAAGCGCGACATCGCCGAATTTCTCGAACTGACCGATGAAGGCGAGGGCGTGCGCATTTTTATCGGTTCCGAGAACAAGCTTTTTTCACTTTCCGGTTCATCTTTGGTCGTTTCTCCATATATGAATGCCGACCGGAAGATCATCGGCGCCGTAGGGGTCATCGGGCCCACGCGGCTCAACTACGGCCGGATCGTTCCAATCGTGGATTACACCGCGCAGCTTGTCGGAAAGCTGATCGCGGATCGAGGCAAAGGGTAGAACATGGCAGATTCCAAGCAGGATCCGGAAGAGTTGATCGACATCGACGCGCTTGCCGAGGGTGGCGAAGAGGCGGCTGAGATGGACGAAGTCGAAATTCTCCGCGCCGAACGTGATGAAATGCGCGACCGCTTCATGCGCGCGCTGGCCGATGCCGAAAACGCCCGCAAGCGTGGCGAGCGTGACCGGAAAGAAGCCGAGCAATATGGCGGCTCCAAGTTGGCCCGCGATATGCTGCCGGTCTACGACAACCTCAAGCGGGCCCTTGAGGCCGCCGGTGGGTCTGACGGCAAGGGAGAGGGCATGTCTGCCCTGATTGAAGGCGTCGAGCTTACAATGCGCGAGCTGCTCAACATCTTCGAGAAGCACGGCATCACCCGGATCTCCCCCGCCGTGGGCGACAAGTTCGACCCGCAGCATCACCAAGCCATGTTCGAGGCGCCGCTGCCCGAAACCAAACAGGGTGACATCATCCAAGTCGCGGGTGAGGGTTTCATGCTTTACGACCGGCTGCTGCGGCCCGCGCAGGTGGGCGTCAGCTCCAACCCCGGCTAACCACTATAGGGCGGGTTTTATCCCGCCCTTACTCTGCCAGCCGCTTCAACTCGTAGATTACGTCAAGCGCCTCCTTGGGCGTTAGCTCGTCAGGCAATACGCCGGCGAGCTTTTGCTTGAGCTCATCGCTCTCAGCTTTCGGCGGCGGCGGCGCTTGTTTCGGCATTGCGGCAAAGAGTGGCAAATCGTCGATTAGCCGTGCCTTGTCGCCCCCTTCACGCTCGCCCTTCTCCAACTGCTCCAAAACCATCCGCGCGCGCGTCACCACTGCGTCGGGCAAACCGGCCAACTTGGCGACCTGCACGCCATAGCTCGCTTCCGCCGCGCCCATCCGCACCTCATGGAGAAAGATCACATCTCCCTCCCACTCCTTAACGGCGACCGTGGCGTTCTCGGCCCCTTTGAGTTTCGCACTCAGGGCGGTCATCTCGTGGTAGTGGGTGGCAAACAGCGCACGCGCTTCGTTGACGTCATGAAGGTGTTCCATCACCGCCCAGGCAATCGACAGCCCGTCATAGGTGGCCGTGCCGCGCCCGATCTCATCGAGGATAACAAGGCTCCGGTCGTCCGCCTGATTCAAGATCGCGGCAGTTTCCACCATCTCCACCATGAAGGTCGACCGCCCCCGGGCAAGGTCATCTGCCGCACCAACGCGGGAGAACAGGCTCGAAACGATCCCGATATGCGCGCGCCGTGCCGGCACAAAGCTGCCCGCCTGTGCCAGAAGCGCAATCAGCGCGTTCTGTCGCAAAAAGGTCGACTTACCTGCCATGTTTGGCCCGGTGAGCAACCAGATATGCGCGCCCTCGGCCCCATCCGACAGCCCGCAATCATTGGCCACAAACGCCTGCCCGCCCTCGCGCCTCAAAGCCGCCTCCACAACCGGATGTCGCCCGCCCTCCACTTCGAAGGCCCGACCATCATCCACCAAGGGCCGCACCCAGCCTTCGCCGCTGGCAAGGTCAGCCAGCGCACAGCAAAGATCCAGCTCAGATAGCGCCCGTGCGGCCGCGCCAACAGCGGCGGAGGCGTCCAGCACGGCCTCTTTCAAGGCGGAATAGAGACGTTTTTCAATTTCCAGAACACGCCCAGCCGCATTCAAAATCCGCGTCTCCAGCTCGCTCAGCTCAACGGTGGTGAAGCGAATTGCATTGGCCGTGGTCTGCCGATGAATGAAAACCTCCGAGAGGGGCGGCTTCATCATCTTGTCGGCATGGGTCGCCGTGGTTTCGATGAAATAGCCCAGCACATTGTTGTGCTTCACCTTCAGAGCCGCAATGCCCGTCTGCTCCACAAACTCAGCTTGCATCCGTGCAATCACCCCGCGCCCTTCATCACGCAGCGTGCGCACCTCGTCCAACTCGGCATCGTATCCAGAGGCAATAAACCCGCCATCCCGCGCCAAGAGCGGTGGCTCCGCCACGAGCGCAGCGTCCAGCAGGTCGGTCAGTTCATCATGCCCCCGCAGCGCCTGCGCGGCTTCGGCAATAAGGTCTGGCACTTCTTCATCCAGCGATCCCGCGAGGATCTCGGCCTGGGTCAGCCCGTTACGAATGGCCGCCAAATCCCGGGGTCCGCCCCGGTCGAGCGCCAGCCGCGAGAGTGCGCGGTCCATGTCCGGCACCCGCCGCAGCGCATCCCGCAGCAGCTCCCGCCGCCCGGCATCTAGCGCCCATTCTACGGTGTCGTGCCTGCGGTGTACCTCGGAGAGTTTCCGCGATGGCGAGGACACGCGCCGCTCAAGTAGCCGCCCGCCGCCTGCTGTCAGCGTCCGGTCAATCGCTGCAATCAGGCTGCCGTCCCGGCCTCCGCTCAGGCTGCGGGTCAGCTCAAGGTTTCTCCGGGTCGCAGCGTCAATCTGCATCACCCCGCCCATGTCCTCGGCCACCGGCGGGCGCAGAAGCGGCAGTTGGCCTTTTTGGGTCAACTCCAAGTAGGCCACGATCGCACCCATAGCTGAAAGCTCGGCACGCCCGAAGCTGCCAAACGCATCCAGCGTCTTTACCCCAAGCGCGTCGCACAGCCGGGCCCTGCCGCTTTCACTGTCAAAGCTCTCAGCGGATGCATAGGTGGCCGCAGCGCCCAAATTAGAGACTATTTCCGCCTGAAACGCCTCTGCGCGCTCGCTTACGAGCACCTCGCGCGGTGTCAGCCGCGCTAGCTGAGGCCCAAGCATCTCGCGCCCACAAGGTACAACGCGGAAGGCCCCGGTGGAGATATCCACCCACGCCAGCGCGCCCTCGCCCCTCACCTCGGCATAGGCCGCCAGAAAGTTGTGGCGGCGTGGCTCAAGCAGGCTTTCCTCGGTCAGTGTGCCCGGCGTTACGAGCCGCACCACCTCGCGCCGCACCACGGATTTGTAGCCGCGCTTCTTTGCCTCTTCCGGGCTTTCCATCTGCTCGCAAACCGCGACCCGAAAGCCTTTGCGAATGAGAGTCAGCAGGTAGCTCTCTGCCGCATGCACCGGCACCCCGCACATCGGAATGTCTTCGCCGCCATGCTTTCCCCGTTTGGTCAGGGCAATATCCAGCGCCGCCGCGGCCGCCACCGCGTCGTCGAAGAACATCTCATAGAAGTCGCCCATCCGGTAAAACAGCAGCGCACCCGGTTGATCTGCCTTGATCTCCAGGTATTGCGCCATCATCGGTGTGACTGTCGCAGAACTCACTCTTGCCCCCGTCCGCTTATCTGGCGGACCATAGCCCCCGCGCCCGGAAGGCAAAACCCCCGGTAGACGCCCGTGCGCAAGCGGGTTACGCAACGGACGCCAGAGGAGAAGAAACATGGCCAAATCACGGATCACGCCCGAAGAAGCGTTGAACTTTCACCTTGAACCGCGCCCCGGCAAGCTCGAGATCAACGCCACCGTGGCGATGACAACCCAGCGCGACCTTTCGCTAGCCTATTCGCCCGGCGTGGCCGTTCCGGTTGAGGCCATCGCCGAAAATCCGGCGGCGGCTTATGATTACACCTCCAAGGGCAACCTCGTCGCCGTTATCTCCAACGGCACAGCCATCCTCGGCCTCGGCAACCTTGGCGCGCTGGCATCCAAGCCGGTGATGGAGGGCAAGGCCGTGCTCTTCAAGCGCTTCGCCGACATCGACTCGATCGACCTTGAGCTAGACACCGAGGATGCGCAGGAGTTCATCAACGCCGTCAAGCTGATGGGCCCCTCCTTCGGCGGCATCAACCTTGAAGATATCAAGGCCCCCGAGTGCTTCATCATTGAGCAACAGCTCAAGGAAATGATGGATATTCCGGTCTTCCACGACGACCAGCATGGCACCGCCGTGATCTGCGCTGCCGGCCTCATCAATGCGCTGCACATCTCCGGCAAGAATATCGAAGATGTCCGCATCGTCCTCAATGGCGCTGGCGCAGCAGGCATCGCTTGCCTCGAGCTGCTCAAATCCATGGGGGCGAAACACGACAACTGCATCATGTGCGACACCAAGGGCGTCATCTACCAAGGCCGCACCGAGGGAATGAACCAGTGGAAATCGGCTCATGCCGTCAAAACCGACCTGCGCGATCTGAAAGACGCGATGGAAGGGGCGGATGTGTTTCTTGGCGTGTCGGCCAAGGGCGCGGTTACGCAACAGATGGTTATGAGCATGGCCGACAAGCCGGTCATTTTCGCCATGGCCAACCCCGACCCGGAGATCACCCCGGAAGAGGCACATGAGGTGCGCCCCGATGCTATCGTCGCCACCGGGCGCTCGGATTACCCAAACCAAGTAAACAACGTCCTCGGCTTCCCCTACCTCTTCCGCGGCGCGCTCGATATCAACGCACGTGCGATCAACGACGAAATGAAGATTGCCTGCGCCGAGGCTCTCGCCGAGCTGGCCCGCGCCGATGTGCCCGACGAGGTGGCCATGGCCTATGGTCGAAAGCTCGCCTTTGGCCGGGATTACATCATCCCTACACCGTTTGACCCCCGCCTGATCCACATCGTCCCCCCAGCCGTCGCGCGCGCTGGCATGGACACTGGCGTTGCCCGCCGCCCCATCGTCGATATGGAGGGCTACGAGGCGCACCTGAAGGCCCGGATGGACCCAACAGCCTCCATTCTTCGCTCCATCCACGCCCGCGCCCGCAATGCACAGGCCCGGATGATCTTTGCCGAGGGCGATGATGTTCGCGTGCTGCGGGCGGCGGTCGCCTATCAGCGGCAGGGTTGCGGCAAGGCTTTGGTTGTTGGGCGCGCCGAAGATGTAAAGGAGCGTCTCGAAGGGGCAGGGCTTGGCGATGCCGTGCGTGAACTGGAGGTGGTGAATGCCGCCAACACCACGCAGCTCGATGCTTACAAAGAGTTTCTTTACACTCGCCTGCAACGCAAAGGCATCGACAAGCAGGATGTCCACCGCCTCGCCGCCCGCGATCGCCACGTCTTCGGCGCCCTCATGCTGGCCCATGGCCACGGCGACGGTTTGGTCACAGGAGCCACGCGCAAATCTGCCCATGCGTTGCAGCTTGTCGGCAATGTCTTCGACGTCACGCAAGAGGCCGGGGCTGTTGCGGTCACCGCCCTTTTGCATCGCGGCCGGATCGTGCTGATCGGCGATACGCTGGTGCATGAATGGCCTGATGAAGAAGATCTCGCCACCATTGCCGAGCGCGGTGCAGCCGTGGCTCGCTCGCTTGGCCTTGAGCCACGCGTCGCCTTCCTCTCGTTTTCAACGTTCGGCTACCCCGTCTCTGAGCGGGCAGAAAAGATGCACCTGGCTCCACAGGTGCTCGATGCGCGCGGAGCCGATTTCGAGTATGATGGCGAGATGACGGTCGATGTGGCGATGAACCTCGACCAGATGGCCAACTATCCCTTTTGCCGCTTGAGTGGCCCGGCCAACGTTCTTGTGGTGCCTGCACGCCACTCCGCCTCGATCTCGACCAAGCTGATGCAAGAAATGGCCGGAGCCACGGTGATCGGCCCGATTCTCACCGGCATCGACAAGTCGATTCAGATCTGCTCGACAACCTCCACCGCGAGCGACATTCTCAACATGGCTGTGCTTGCCGCAGCCAAGATCGGATAGCCAGGAAAGCGCTGTGACCGTTTACAACTTCGGCTCGATTAACCGCGACCTCATCCACGAGGTGCCCCACATGCCCGCGCCGGGAGAAACCCTGGCCGCCACCCGCTACTCTGTCGGGCTTGGGGGCAAGGGGGCCAATCAATCCGTCGCCTGCGCCCGCGCGGGCGCCAAAACGGTGCATATCGGCGCGGTCGGGCAAGACGACGGCTGGTCTTTGGCCCAGCTTGAAGGCTACGGGGTTGATGTATCTCGTGTCCGCAAGGTCGAAACGGAAACCGGCCACGCGGTAATCTATGTCGATCTCACGGGCGAAAACTCAATCGTCATCCAGCGCGGGGCCAACGCCGAGCAATCGCTGGACGCGGTGGAAGCCGCGCTGGAGGAAGCCCAATCGGGGGACATCCTGCTGCTGCAAAACGAGACCCCGCTGATCGAGGATGTCGCAAAATCCGGCCGGAACAGAGACCTCTTCGTCATCTTCTCCGCCGCGCCCTTCGAGCCAGACGCCGTTAGTGCAATGCTTCCCTACATCGACTTGCTCGTGATGAACCGGGTCGAATGTGAAGAACTCGAGCGCCGCAACCAGATGCCGCTCGCAGAAATCCCGGTGCCCCACGTGCTCGTAACACTCGGGGCCGATGGGGCGATCTGGCGTGATCAGAGCGATGGCAGCGTTACCCATGTCCCGGCCCGCAAGGTGGAGCCGGTTGACACAACAGGCGCCGGAGATTGCTTTATCGGCACGGTCGCCGCTGCGCTTTCTGAGGGGATGAAGCGCAAGGAAGCGTTAGAGCTGGCCACCGCCGCCGCCGGTCTGCAAGTCACCCGTCCCGGCGCGGCGCCGGCCATGCCAACCCGCGCAGAGGTCGATGCAACTCTATAGCGTGGCTGCTGGGCGAAGCCGCTTTTAGCCGCCCGCAAAAGGGGCAGCCGAGCCCCACAACTGCCGAACCCGCGCGTCGCGCCCGCAACTTTCTCGATAGAGTTTGTAGGCCTTCGCTTTGGATCGCGGCCCAAACCGCGTGAGAATGATATCACCCTTCTTGTAATAATCCTGGTGATAATCTTCCGCCTCGTAAAACCGACTGGCGGGCAAGACGGGCGTCACCACCTCTTTGCCCAGCGCCGCCGCCGCATCAGCAATTGCTGCTTCCGCCGAAGCTCTTTCGCCTGAATCAGAGACGAAAATCGCGGTCCGGTAGGTTTCCCCCCTGTCACAAAATTGGCCGCCCGCATCGGTCGGGTCAACGCTCCGCAAGAAGGCATGCAGGATCATATCGTATGTGATCACATCCGGATCATAGCTCACCTTCACCGCCTCGTAGTGCCCGGTGCCACCGCTTACCACCTGCTTGTAGGTCGGGTTGGCCACGGTGCCGCCGGCGAACCCCGAAACCACTTCCTTAACGCCCTTCAGCTTTTCAAAGTCCGCTTCCACGCACCAAAAGCAGCCGCCCGCCAAAATAGCTGTTTCTGTCCCGGCCGCCTTGGCGGGTGCGCAATTCAACGTCACCCCAATGGCAACTGCTATCGCCAGCAGCATCGGCCGTCCGCGCCTCAATTTCATCAACATGGGTCATCCTCCTGTTTCGCAGAGCCTCGCCGCGAACCCATGCCACCGTCCAATCACCGGGGCGTGACCTCACACCGTATTTATCCTTGGAAACATCCTGCCGCCTCCGTAGCCTTCATTCATGAACGAACATGTCACCACACATACCGCCGAGGATGACCCGCGAAACGCCGACATCCTGATTTGGCTCAACGGGGCGCTGAAACCCCGGGCTGAGGCGCTCGTCAGTGTTTATGACAGCGGCTTCATGCTCGGCGATGGCGTGTGGGAAGGGTTGCGGCTCTATGATGGCCGCTGGACCTTCTTGGATGAGCACCTCAACCGGCTCTTCGAGGCCGCCAAGGCGATTGATCTCGATATCGGGATGACCGCAGATCAACTCGTGTCGGCAATAACAGAGACACAATTCGCCAATGGTATGACCACAGATGCCCATGCGCGCCTCATGGTCACACGCGGCCTCAAAACCCGCCCGTTTCAGCACCCGTCCCTATCCGTTACCGGCCCTACCGTGGCGATCATCATGGAGCATTCCAAACCCTCCATCCCCCGCCCAATCCGCCTCGCCACCGTGCCACACCTGCGCGGCCTGCCGATGACTCAGGATCCAAAGCTGAACTCGCACAGCAAGCTCAACTGCATCCTCGCCTGCATCGCCGCAGAAAAGGCCGGAGCCGATGAAGCGCTAATGCTCGACGTCCACGGCTTCGTGAACACAACCAACGCCTGCAACTTCTTCATCGTCCGCAAGGGCGAGGTTTGGACCTCAACCGGCGACTACTGCATGAACGGCATCACCCGCCAAAAGGTGATCGACCTCTGCCACGCTCATGGCATCCCCTGCCGCGAGAAGAACTATTCTCTTGTGGAGGCTTATTCGGCCGATGAAGCCTTCCTCACCGGCACCTTTGGCGCGCAGACACCCGTGGGCGAAATAGACGGGCGCCAGATCGGAACTGGAGAGATGGGCCCGCTCACTGCCCGCATCCGCGCCCTCTACAAAGCACTCGTCACGGAGCCCCCCGCATGAAACGCCTCCTCCCCGCACTTCTCCTCTCGGCCTGCATGACAGAGCCGCAACTATCCCCAACGGGTGAAATCACGTGGGAGGAGGCGCGCGCGCTCTTCAAGGCCTGCAAGGTGGAGTACGCCTATCAGGACCATCAGCGGAACGTGGAGCTCACCCTGTTCGACGGCAGCACTGTCACAACCGTGGAGCCGGGTCTCGATGATATTTTCCGCACCGACGAGCTGGCCCCCGGCTGCCCCGAAATCGCGCTGATTACAGAGTGACGCCATGAAAATCGCCATGTGGTCAGGCCCGCGAAACCTGTCGACGGCGATGATGTATGCCTTTGCCGCCCGAGGCGATTGCGCGGCCTGGGATGAGCCCTTTTACGCGGCCTATCTTGCCGCCACCAGCATCGACCACCCCATGAAGGCTGCGATTCTCGCTGAAAACCTCACTAACCCAGCGGAAATAGCCGCAAGATGCGCTGGGCCCAATCCCGGGGGTAAGGCCCACTTCTACCAAAAGCACATGGCCCTCCACATGGTCGATGGCATGCCGCTGGATTGGGCTGAAGGCTGTGTGAACGTTCATCTCATCCGCCACCCGGCCCGTGTGGTGGCAAGCTATGCCGCAAAGCGAGAGCACCCAACACTGTCCGACATCGGCTATACCCAACACGCCGCAGTTTTCGCGCGCTTTCCCGGTCCGGTCATTGATGCAACCGATATTCGTGCCAACCCTGAGGCGATGCTACAAAAGCTCTGCGCCGAGATCGGCCTCGCCTTCACGCCATCCATGCTTTCATGGCCAGCCGGCCCCAAGCCCTTCGACGGAACATGGGCACCCCATTGGTATGGCGCCATTCACCGCTCCGCCGGTTTCGCTGGTGCCGAGGGTCCGCTGCCTGAGCTGGGTGGTAACGAGGCCGCGCTCGCGCGATCCGCAATGCCGTTCTACGCGGATATGGCTGCTCGAACACTTTCTTGAAACTCTTCGCACCGCCGCCCCGTGTCTCTCTGTAAGGCGGGCGCATAACGTGCCTGTCCCTTCACAATCGAAACCATATTCGAAAGGGAGAGACATGAAGAAATTTATCCTCACCACCGCAATCGCGCTGACCTCCACCGCGGCCTTCGCCGCCAGCCATTCCATGGCACCCATGGTTGAAGCCGCTGACCAAAGCGTCGAAAACGGCGTTGTTTCGGCTGAAAAGGTCGTCGCCGGCGAGAACGGATGGCTCGTGGTGCACCGCACCGACGCCGACATGAAGCCCGGCCCCGTGGTTGGCCACGCGCCCCTGCGCATGGGCGAAAACATGGACGTCGCCGCCATCCTCACCGAAGAAGTGGCCCCCGGCGACATGCTGATGCTGATGGTTCACTCCGAAGCGGGTGGCATGAAAACCGGTATCTTCGAATACACCCTCGGCGCCAAGGAAGACGGCCCAATCAAGCCCGAAGGTAACTTGGTGATGACGACCATCACCGCGCAGTAAGCGTAACCCGTTTCGAGCAGTCGGGCGGCACTCTCTCCGGGTGCCGCCCGTTTGCGTTTAGCCGACCCGCTTGTTCCGCGTAGCAATCAGCTTGAGGCGCAGCGCGTTGAGGTGGATGAACCCCTGCGCGTCCTTCTGATCATAGGCGCCCGCGTCCTCTTCGAAGGTCACATGCGCTTCGGAATAGAGCGTATGGTCCGATTTCCGCGCCACGCATTTCGCCGAGCCCTTGTAGAGCTTCAGCGTCACCGTGCCGGTCACATGCTCTTGGCTGTGGTCGATGGCGGCCTGCAGCATCTCGCGTTCCGGGCTAAACCAGAAGCCGTTGTAGATCAGCTCCGCATAACGCGGCATCAGCTCATCCTTCAGGTGCATTGCCCCTCGGTCGAGTGTGATGCTTTCAATCCCGCGGTGCGCCTCAAGCAGCAGCGTGCCCCCCGGCGTTTCGTAGATCCCGCGCGATTTCATGCCAACAAAACGGCCTTCCACAAGGTCGAGCCGACCGCAGCCGTGTTTGCCGCCCAGCTCGTTCAGCTTGGTCAGCACGGTCGCCGGGCTCATCGCCTCGCCGTTGATGCTGACGGCATCGCCCTTTTCAAAGCCGATCTCTACGAACTCCGGCTTATCCGGCGCATCCTCGGGGTGAACCGTCCGCTGATACACGTAATCAGGCGCCATTTCGGCGGGGTCTTCCAGCACCTTGCCCTCCGAGGAGGTGTGCAAAAGGTTCGCATCCACCGAGAACGGCGCTTCGCCACGCTTGTCCTTGGCAATCGGAATCTGGTGTTGCTCGGCAAATTCGATCAGCTTGGTCCGGCTGCTCAAGTCCCACTCCCGCCATGGGGCAATCACCTTGATTTCCGGGTTCAGAGCATAGGCGCTCAACTCAAACCGAACTTGATCATTGCCCTTGCCGGTCGCGCCGTGAGCCACGGCATCGGCCCCGGTTTCGGCGGCGATTTCAACCAGCCGCTTGGAAATGAGCGGGCGCGCAATCGAAGTGCCCAGCAGGTAGACCCCTTCGTAAACCGCATTGGCGCGGAACATCGGGAAGACGAAATCGCGCACAAACTCTTCGCGGACATCCTCGATAAAGATGTTTTCCGGCTTGATCCCCAGCAGCTCTGCCTTCTTGCGCGCCGGGTCCAGCTCTTCGCCTTGGCCAAGGTCGGCGGTGAAGGTCACCACTTCGCAGCCATATTCCACCTGAAGCCATTTGAGGATGATCGAGGTATCAAGCCCGCCGCTATAGGCGAGAACAACTTTCTTGGGGGCGGTCATGTGCCGGGCGCTCCGTCGTCTTGCGTTCAAGGCGGCGGTCTATGCCCTTTCGAGGGGGAATCCAAGGGGCTGTCAGGCGTGCGGCCCTTGTTCAAAAGCCACCCGCGACGCCCGGAAACTCGCCACCACAGCCGCCGCCTCGCTGGCGCCCGCGCCGCCGTCCCGTGCACGCAGTTCTCCATCCTGGCAAAGCTGGGCAACTTCCGTGAAGCCCATGTTAAGCGCCGAACTCTTGAGGAAGTGAAAGTCCTCCTCCCAACTGGCAGATTGCCCGGCCTCGAATTTGATCAACACCTCCTCAACTTCTTCAAGAAAAAGCTCTGTCACCTCCTCAAAGGCTTCATCGCCCACTTCATCCCGAAGTTCGGACACACGCGCCCAATCAATCATACCAAACTCCTGATACGCCCTTGCCGAGCAAAACTAAGCGCCATCGGTTGATGGAAGATTACTTGATCCCAAAAACTTATCCGCTTCACCCAACCTTAACGCCTCCCTGCCAAACCATCCGAGCAGTTGCAGAAGAGACGACACACCTTGCAAACAGGCATCGCAAAGCCCGCGCCCCCCATGCGTTCCTCGCCTGCCAGGCAGCGCACGGTTCTCGTTGTCGATGATAGTCGGATGCAGCGGCGGATCCTGTCTGCGATGCTCACCAAATGGGGCTATGCCGTGCGCGAGGCAGGCGGCGCAAAGGAAGCGCTTGATATTTGTGTCGTCGATCCGCCGGATTTTGTGCTCTCCGATTGGATGATGCCCGGCATGAATGGGATCGAGTTTTGCACCATCTTCCGCGCCATTCCGCGTGAAAGTTACGGTTACTTCATCCTGCTGACCTCCAAGAGCAGCACCGAGGAGGTCGCCGCTGGGCTGGATGCCGGGGCTGATGACTACCTCGCCAAACCCATTTCACCTGATGAGCTTCGGGCCCGCATGGCTGCCGGCGAGCGTATTCTTGGTATTCACGCCGAACTGGTGGAAAAGAACCGCCTCGTCACCGAAACCCTCGGCCAGATCTCATCGCTCTACGATTCGCTCGACAGAGATCTGCAAGAGGCCCGCAAACTCCAGCAATCCCTCGTGAAAGAGCGGTTTCGCAGCTTCGGAAGTTCTCAGGTTTCCCTGCTGCTGCGTCCCTCCGGGCATGTGGGCGGCGATCTTGTCGGATTTTTCTCGATCAACTCCGATCGTGTTGGCCTATTCGGCATAGATGTGTCCGGCCATGGCGTCTCCTCCGCTTTGATGACCGCCCGGCTCGCCGGCTTCCTCTCGCCCACCTCGCCAGATCAAAACGTCGCCATGATGGAAAACGAGCTTGGCCTATACGATGCGATTCCCCCGGCCGAGCTTGCCGCCACGCTCAATCGCCTTGCCTTCACCGAGTTGGAAACCGCGCACTACTTCACGCTCGCCTACGTCGATCTTGATCTCACCACCGGGGCCTTCACCCTCGTGCAGGCCGGCCACCCCCACCCGATGATCTTGCGGGCGTCTGGTGCAATCGAGATCATCGGCGAGGGCGGAATGCCCGTTGGCCTGGTGGAAGAGGCCAGCTTCGAGCAGATTTCCCGCCAGCTGAACCCCGGTGACAAGCTCTTTCTCATGTCCGACGGCCTGACAGAGGCGATGGACCCGAACGGCCAGATGCTTGACGAAGACGGGCTGGCAGCCTTGCTGCGCCGCAATGCCAGCACCCGAGGGCCGGGGTTTCTGGAAGCGCTGACATGGGATTTGTCAGAATACGCCGGTGCGCAGGACTTTGAAGATGATGTCTCCGCCGTTCTCTTCGAATTCGATGGCCCGAAGGCAATCAACTAACGCAACCCGGCAAGTGCCCGCGCAGCAAAATGCGCGTCTCCCCGGTTTCCAAGCAACGCAATGGCCTCATCCGCGTCAAGCCAAACAGCGGAGTGTCCCGGCTCGGCGGGCGGCCCCAACTGGCGCACCGGGCGCGCCAGCACCACGGTGCAAATCTTCTCGGCCCAAAGCTCATAGTCCGGCATATAGGTAAACCGACGAAACGCGCCCAGCCGTCGTAGCGGCGCAATGCGCCAGCCGGTCTCTTCCAGTACCTCGCGGTGCAGCGCGGCCATCGGCTGCTCGCCCGGATCAATCCCGCCACCCGGGAGCTGAAACTCCGCCTTGGGCTCCTCCTGAAACGTCACCAGCACCCGCCCACCCAAGGGCAGCAACGCATAAATCCCCGGCCTGCGCACATAGCGCCGCCCCGCCTCCACAGGCTCTCCAAATCGTCTTGTCACGCACTGCCCCTTTGCCTTGCCCCCCTTCGCCCTTATATGGCACCGACAAGCCAAGCCTCCACCGTCAAGGAAAGCAAATGACCCTCGGTGCACAGATCGCCTGGGACGATACCGTCCTGCCCTTCCAGCTCGACCGCTCCGATATCCGGGGTCGCGTGGCCCGTCTCGACGGGGTGCTCGACGAGATTCTCGCCCAGCACGACTACCCCGACCCGATCGAGCAGCTCGTAGCCGAAATGGCTCTGCTGACCGCCATGATCGGCCACACCATGAAGCTGCGGTGGAAACTTTCGCTTCAGGTGCGTGGCGACGGTCCGGCTCGCCTCATCGCCACCGATTACTACGCCCCCGAAACCGAAGGCGGCCCGGCCCGCATCCGCGCCTACGCCAGCTTTGATCGTGAGCGCCCGCTTGAGGGCAAGCCCTTTGATCTGATCGGGTCCGGATACTTCGCTATCCTGATTGACCAGGGCGAAGGCACCACACCCTATCAAGGGATCACACCGATTGACGGAGGCTCGCTTTCTGCGTGTGCAGAGACATATTTTGCCCAATCCGAGCAACTCCCCACAAGGTTCCACCTGCGCTACGGTCGCTCGCTCGATGCAGATGGCACCGCTGGAAGCTGGCGCGCGGGCGGCATGATGTTGCAGCTCATGCCCGAGGCCTCACCTCTGCTGAAGCCAACCGAGAGCGAAGAGCCGCGCCTGCTCCAGCCCTCCGACATGCTCGACGATGAGAATGAAGAGCACTGGAACCGCGCCAACATTCTCCTCGACACAGTCGAAGAGCTTGAGCTGGTCGGCCCGGCCATTCAGCCAACAGACCTGCTCGTGCGGCTTTTTCACGAGGAAGGCCCCCGCGTCTTCGATCCGCAGCCGGTCAAGTTCGGCTGCACCTGCTCGGAAGACCGCGTGCGCGCCTCGCTATCGATCTATTCGGCAAAGGACATTGCCACCATGACAACGCCGGAAGGCAGGGTCACAGCCGATTGCCAGTTTTGTGGCGCTCACTACAATCTCGATCCGGCCACGCTTGGCTTCGAGGCAAAGGATGGCAATGACTGACACAGAGGCTCGGCTTTTGGCGGCCCTCGCCGCGCCGGGCCGCCCTTCGTCGGACTATGACCTAAACCCAAGCCACCCTTCGGTGCGGGTCAAAACACGCGAGGCTGGCGTGCTGGTCCCGGTCTGGATGAACGGCCCCGCGCCGCGTCTGATCCTGACCAAGCGCAGCTCCCGGCTCAAACACCACCCCGGCCAGATCGCCTTCCCGGGCGGCAAGGTCGATCCGGGCGATGCCGATGCCGTCGCAGCTGCCCTGCGTGAGGCCGAGGAAGAAATCGGCTTGCCCCGCGGCGATGTCCGCGTGCTGGGCACATTGCCCGCCCATGAAACCGTCACCGGCTTTTCGGTCACTCCGGTCATTGGGGTGATCGAAGGCCCGTTTATCCCTGTGCCGGAAGCTGGGGAAGTCGATGAGGTCTTTACCGTCCCTCTCGCCCACATCCTTGATCCAAACCGCTATGCCGTTCAAAGCCGCTACTGGCAGGGCTACGACCGACGCTATTATACCGTGCCCTACGGTCCCTATTATATCTGGGGCGCGACCGCGAGGATGCTGCGCGCCCTTGCCGACCGCGCCGCGGCATGACCCGCCTCACCGCAGAATGGCTCGCAGCCCCCGGCCCCAGCGCTCTCTGTGCCGCTCTCGAAGCGGCAGGCCACAAGGCGCTCTTTGTCGGCGGCTGCGTTCGCAACGCTCTGCTTGATGTGCCTGTAACTGATCTTGATCTGTCCACGGATGCGCACCCAGAAACAGTCACCAATCTAGCGGAAAAGGCAGGGTTTCGAGCAATCCCCACCGGGATCGAACATGGCACAGTCACCGTGGTGGCAGGCGACGTTCCTATCGAGGTCACAACCTTTCGGCGCGATGTTTCTACTGACGGGCGCCGCGCCTCGGTCGCCTTTTCCGATGATGTGGCCGAAGATGCCGCCCGGCGCGATTTTACCATGAACGCGCTTTACTGCGACATGCGCGGCGCACTGGAAGATCCGCTCAAGGGCCTCCCCGATCTTGAGGCCCGCCGTCTGCGCTTCATCGGAAACCCGGCAGACAGGATTGCCGAAGACTATCTGCGCATCCTCCGCTTCTTCCGCTTCACCGCCTGGTATGCCGACTCGGCCCACGGCATCGACGCCGAAGGCCTCGCCGCCTGTGCCGCTGGGGCAGAGGGGCTCTCCCACGTTTCTGCCGAGCGCATCACAAGCGAAATCCTGAAGCTGCTCGCCGCAGCAAACCCGGCCCCCGCCGTCGCTTCGATGGATGCATCGGGCGTGTTGCATCGAGTGTTGCCCGGGGCAGACGCCCCCACGCTCGCACGCCTCATCCACTTCGCCCCCGCGCCTGACGTCATCGCCCGCCTCGCCGCGCTGGGCGGAAGCCGTGAGGGCCTGCGCCTGTCGCGTGCCGAAGAGCGCCGCGTCGAAACCCTGCTGACAGCCGCCGCCAGCCTCGCCCCGCCCGCTGCGCTAGGCTATCGTTTTAGCGCGGAAGATGGCCTTGCCGCTCTCTATCTCCGCGCCGCGCAGATAGAGACTATTCCACCCGAAAATGCGCAATCAGACGCAGAATATGGCGCCAGCCAAACCTTCCCCGTCACCGCGAATGACCTCATGCCACAACTCACCGGCCCCGCCCTTGGCGCTCGGTTGAAAGAGCTTGAAGCCCGCTGGATCGCCTCTGGTTTCCAGCTCACCCGCAAAGAGTTGCTGGCCCCCTAGTTTCCTTCCCGGTCGTGTGAGCTAAGTTGCCAGCGGACCAAAGGAACACCCATGCACCGCCTCGCCCGCAAAATCCCCGATCTGATTGATGCGTTCCGCCACGCCAAGGGGCCGCCGCCGACGCAACTGATGGCCTTCATCCGTTGGTCGATCCGCGGTGCCGAACTGCCGTTGATCGGGGCCGGGCTGCTGTTCACGGTGACGGGCACGCTTGAGGTGGTCACCGCGCTTCTGCTCGGCCACATCATCGACTCCGCACTCGATGCAGGCCCCGAGTCCTTCTTTTCCACCCATCTCTGGCTCATTCTCGGCACGCTTGCCTTCTTCCTCTTGATCCGCCCCGCCTGTTTCCTGGCTTCCGCCGCCGCCAACAGCCTCGTCATTCAACCCAATGTCATGCCGCTGGTGCTCTCGCGCCTGCACCGCTGGACGATGGGCCAAGCCGTGCAGTTCTTCGACAATGACTTTGCAGGTCGCATCGCTCAAAAGCAGATGCAAACCGCGCGCGCCATTACCGATGTCGTCTCGGAGTTCGCCAACACCATCTGCTTCGCGCTCGCCTCCCTCATCGGTGCGGCCCTCCTGTTGACCTCGATTGATTGGCGCATCGCTCTCGTTCTCACGGCGTGGCTTGTGGTCTATCTTGCCCTCATCGCCTGGTACATGCCGCGCATCCGCGTCCGTTCAAAGGTCCGCGCCTCTGCCCGGGCCATGGTCACCGGCCAAGTGGTGGATACGATCACCAACATCAAGACGGTCAAGCTCTTTGCCCACGCCGAGCATGAAGATCGCGCGGCGCTGGGGTCCATGAGCAAGTTCCGCGATGCGGTGATCCATGTCGGCTTCCTCGCCGCCGGGTTTCGCGGTGCGCTGATGCTGCTCGCGGGCGCTCTGCCCGCCCTGCTCATCGGCGGCACGCTCCTGCTCTGGCAAAACGGCGCGGCCACTGCGGGTGATATCGCCGCCACCGGCACCATCGCCATTCGCATCGCCCAAATGACAGGCTGGGTCAGCCATACGCTCTTGGGGATCTACGCCAACATCGGCGAGATCGAAGATGGCATGCGCACCCTCACACCCCGCCACAGCGTGGTTGACGCGCCCAACGCAACGCCGCTCAAGGTGCCCGCTGGGGAGATCGCCTTTGAGGATGTGCGCTTCACTTACGGGCGCGAGCGCGAAGGGGTGCAGGGCCTATCGCTGCGCATCAAGCCGGGGGAGCGTTTGGGCATCGTCGGCGCATCGGGCGCAGGCAAATCCACGCTCGTGGCCCTCTTGATGCGTCTCTATGACACCGAAGAAGGCCGCATTCTGATCGACGGGCAAGATATCTCCGAGGTTACTCAAGAAAGCCTCCGCCGGGCCATCTCGATGGTCACGCAGGATACGGCAATGTTCAATCGTTCCGCCCGCGACAACCTCAAATATGGCCTCCCCGAAGCACCGGATGACGATATGGAAGAGGCCGCGCGCCGGGCCGAGGCCCATGAGTTTGTGACCGGGCTGGAAGATTACAACAACCGCACCGGCTACGATGCCCACTTGGGCGAGCGTGGCGTGCGGCTTTCAGGCGGGCAGCGGCAAAGGGTGGCCCTAGCCCGCGCCATTCTCAAGAACGCGCCGATCCTCGTGCTGGACGAGGCAACCTCGGCGCTCGACTCCGAGGTCGAAGCCCAAATCCAGACCGCGCTCGACGAGGTGATGGAGGGCAAAACCGTGCTCGCCATCGCCCACCGCCTCTCCACCATCGCCCGGATGGACAGGATCGTGGTTCTGGATGACGGCCGGATTGTCGAGGAAGGCACCCATGATGAGCTGGTCAGCCTTGGCGGGCGCTACGCTGGCTTTTGGAGTCGTCAGTCCGGCGGCTTCCTTGACGTGACCAAGGCCGCCGAGTAACGCCGGTTGCATGACCGAAGTGTTGATCGAAAAGTTGAATGTGCGTGGCGAGGGCATAGCCCCGGGTGTCCCTCCGGTGCCCCGGGTCATTCCGGGCGAAACAGTCTCTGTTACGCCTGAAAAAACCCAAATCGTTACGCCATCCGAGCACCGCGTTGCGCCGCCCTGTCGCCACTTCAAGGCTTGCGGTGCATGCGCAATGCAGCACGCTTCAAATGCCTTTGTGGCCGAGTGGAAGGCTTCGGTCATCTCTCAGGGTTTGGCGGCCCAAGGCCTTTCCACCACGATCCGCCCCACTGTCACCTCTCCGCCCGCATCCCGTCGCCGCGCAACCTTGCATGGGCGGCGCACCAAGAAGGGGGCAATGGTCGGCTTCAATGCCCGCGCCTCCGACGTCATCGTCGAAGTGCCCGATTGCCTCGTCCTGCACCCCACGATCCTCGCCGCCCTCCCCGCGCTTCAGGCCCTGACCCGCGCCACAGCCACCCGAACCGCCGGTGTCGACCTCTTCGTCACCGTCAGCGAGTCCGGTCTTGATGTGCACATCCCAAACGGTCGCCCCACCGATGGCCCCCTGCTGGTTGAGCTCGCTGCGCTTGCAGGCCAATACAACCTCGCCCGCCTCACCTATGGAGATGAACCGGTGGCCACCCGCGCCGCGCCCACGCTGCATTTCGGTTCGGCAAAGGTCACGCCGCCGCCCGGCGCCTTTCTGCAGGCCACACCACAGGGCGAGGCAGCGCTGATCTCGGCCATCGAAGAGGCCATTGGCTCCAACCCACGCCGGATCGCAGACCTTTTTGCAGGCTGCGGTACGTTCTCGCTGCCCTTGGCCGCCCGCGCCGAGGTGGAGGCCTATGAAGGCGACGCGGCCCTGATCGCCGCGCTTGATCGCGGCTGGTGCAACAGTGGCGGCACCCTCCGCCATACCAAGGCCATCACCCGTGATCTCTTCCGCCAACCGCTTCTGCCCGATGAGCTTGCCCGCTTCGATGCGGTCGTCATCGACCCGCCCCGCGCGGGCGCAGAAGCCCAGCACCAAGAACTCGCCGCTTCCAGCGTTCCCCGCATCGCCGCCGTGTCTTGTAACCCCGTCACCTTCGCGCGGGACGCGCGGATTCTCACCGATGGCGGCTACACGCTGGACTGGGTTCGGCCAGTCGATCAGTTCCGCTGGTCCTCCCATGTTGAGCTTGCAGCGCAGTTCACGCGGGTGTGAATCGCACTTTCAGCGCCTTCCAAGACAGGGCAGAATCCGTATAGTGCATGGCATAATAATACACAGGCAAACGCTGGGGACTTAACGGTGAAAAAGCTTACACGGCGCGCCACGCTTCTCGGCGCCGCGGCACTGGCCCTTGCGGGCTGTTCGAGCAAGTTCAAATCCTACAACGGCCCAGAGGTCACGCGTGTGATCGTCTACAAAGACAGGCGCCGCATGTATCTGATGCACCACAACGAGGTGCTGCGCGAATACAAGATCGGCCTCGGCTTTGCGCCACGCGGCCACAAGCAGTTTGAAGGCGACGGTAAGACGCCGGAAGGCAGCTACATCATTGATCGCCGCAACCCGAACTCAGATTTCCACCTGTCGCTCGGCATTTCCTACCCGAACAGGGCCGATGTCGAATATGCGCGCTCTCAGGGCAAGAAGCCGGGGGGCGATATCTTCATCCACGGTCGTCGCGAGAGCAAACGTGACAGGCGCGGCACTGATTGGACGGCAGGCTGCATCTGGGTGAAGAACCGCGAGATCGAGAACATCTATGCCATGGTGCGCAACGGCACCCCGATCGACATTCACCCCTAAACGCAAACGCCCGGCCATTTTCGAGCCGGGCGTAACGTGCTTTTGCTGTGATGGTGGTCGTTGAGCGGCTCAACCGCCGGTGATCAACGTCCACCAGATCTTGCCGTTTTCTTCCTGATGCCAAGCAATCCCGAGGTTGCGCGCCTCAGGAGCAAGGATCACATTCCGCGTGTCCGACTGCGCCATCCATGCCGAAAGCGTCTCGACTTCAGACTCGAAGGTCTCGCTGATGTTTTCGCCCAGGAAACGGCCCTGATAGCCAGTGCGGCGCACCCGATCGAGCGGGCTGGATCCGTCAGACCCAAAGTGCCAGGGGCGGTTCTGCACAGCCATGTCACGAGAATGGGTTGCCGCAGCGGCGTTTAGCTGGGGGCTCAGTTCAACCGGGTTCACGCCACGCGCGGCCCGCAGTTGGTTCACGTTGTCCAGCACCCGGAACGGAATCTCTTTCGCGTCCCGCGCCGTGATGTTGTAAACCCGCACCCCGCTGCCATCCGGCCCGGTGGTTACCGCAGGTGTACAGGCCGAAAGAGCCAGCGCGCCTGCAACGATCAGAGAAATCATCCGCAGCATGATGAGAGGCAACCCCAGTTAGCAGTGTCGGGCGTCAGCCATAGCGATTTGCCCTGACTTGTGCAATTGCACCACCGCAACGTTGCCGGTTTTCCTGCGTGATTGATTTGCGACTGCGGCTTTCCCGCCATATAAATAGGGATGTCGGGGATCTGCCCCCGCCTGTTCCCAACCGTTTGAGGCCGGAATGACCGATTATTCTGATAGCAAATTTAACCGTCGCGCCTTCCTCGGTGCCACCGCCGCTGCCGCCGTTCTGCCCGCCGCTTTGCGGGCCGAGCAGGTCGATCCATCCGCGCTGGGCCCGCAAGCCCAAGTGCGCCGAAACATCTCCAGCTTCCGTTCGCTCGATTGGCGGCCCTATTTCAGTTCCACGCGCGGCGGGGCAATCCTCGTCGACATCACGTCACGTGCCCTGCACTACTGGTCCGCCGACCAGTCGGTTTACAAGCTCTACCCAACCTCTGTGCCGATCACTGAAGACCTCACCCGCCGGGGCCGCACCACTGTCGCCCGCAAGGTCGAAGGCCCCACTTGGTCGCCCACCCCCGCCATGAAGCGCCGCAACCCCGAGTGGCCCGATTTCGTGCCCGCTGGCCCCGATAACCCGCTCGGCACCCACGCGCTCTATCTTGGCTGGACGTATTATCGCATCCACGGCACCCACGACACGCGCAAGATCGGCCGCAAGTCCTCCAACGGCTGCATCGGCCTCTACAACGAGCACATCGCCGAGCTCTTCAGCCTCGTCCGCCCGGGTGCGCAGGTGTTGCTGATCTGACGTCTCTGGCCATACGCTTGAATCACAAAGGGCGGCACCACGGGGCCGCCCTTTTCATGTTTCAGCACCATGGGCCTAAAGCCACCCGGCGAGGTTCTCCTTAACCGCATCCGCCAGCGCCTCAATGTGATCGGGCCGCTCATTGAGGCAGGGAATGTAGGTAAAGCTCTCGCCCCCCGCTTCCTCAAAGCTCTCGCGGATCTCCCCCTCGATCTCTTCCAGCGTCTCGATGCAATCCGCGCTAAACGCGGGGGCGACCACGGCAATTTTCTTCACCCCGGCCTTCGCCCGCTCCGCCGCCTCTTCCACCGTATAGGGCCGCAGCCAGTCTTCCGGGCCAAACTGGCTTTGGAAGGTGGTGATGATCTTGTCCTCCGGCAAGCCGAGCTTTTCTCGCAGAAGTCGTGTCGTTTTCTGGCATTGGCAGTGGTAGGGGTCGCCCTCCATCAGATAGCGCTTGGGCATCCCGTGGTAGCTGCACACCAGCAACTCCGCATCACCCAGCTTCTCTTCCACCGAGGCGGCCAGCGCGTCGATGTAGCTGGGGCGGTCAAAGTAGGCTGGCACAGTCCGCACCGCCGGTTGCCACTTTTCTTTCATCAACGCTCGGAAGAACTGGTCATTCGCCGTGGCCGTCGTGGCACCGGCGTATTGCGGATAGAGTGGGAAGAAGATGATCTTGTCGCAGCCCGCGGCCACCATCTCTGCCACCTTGCTCTCCGTCGAGGGGTTGCCGTAGCGCATGCAGAAATCAACCATCACCTGGCCGCCATACTCCTGCGCCAGCCGCGCCCGCAGCGCCTCGGTCTGCGCCATGGTAATCACCATCAGCGGCGACATGTCTTTCGCCTTGTCCCAGATCAACTCGTAGTTCTTGCCACTGCTGAAGGGCCGCTTGGTCAGGATGATCCCCTGCAGGATCGGCTGCCACTTCCACGCCGGATAGTCGATCACCCGCTTGTCGCTGAGGAATTCGTTCAAATAGCGCCGCATGTCCCAGTATCCCGGGCTGTCGGGCGTGCCGAGGTTGGCAATCAACACGCCAATCTTGCTTGGCTTTACGGGCGGATGGTCGGGCGGCAGATGGCTCACGGGCTGTCCTCGCTATGGGCTTTGGCTAGGGATAGTGCACGCGCCGCCCGGGTCAATGCGTCACCTCTTCCCACCCTCGGGCCCATGCTCCTGCGTGCCAAGCGCATCAGCCAGCCGCGTGGTGGCCGATCCGGGCCGCAGCGGCTGTGGCTGGTTCGGCCCCGGCGACCATCCGGTGAGGAAAACGGTTTCGAATACAGCCCGAATGCGCCCATCCGGCCCGGCGCTTGCGTCATTCAGCGCGGCTGCCCCCAAAAGCACGGCCCGCCGTGTCATCGCTTTGAGGCGAGCGGTCATTGCGTTAGCTTCACCCATCGCGCGAAGGTCGCGCATCAGGGCCAGTGTGTTGGCGTATGAAACCTCAAGCGGAAAGGCATCTGCCACCGGCAGCACAAATCCTGCACGCTGAAGCAACGCCCCAAGGTCGCGTATCTCACCCATCGGCAACACCCGCGGGCTGAGCCCCCCGGTCTGGGCTACTTCCGCCTCTGCCAGCGCGGCCCTCAGCCCGGCCAGCGTCTCGCCCCCCAGCATCGCACCAATGAACAGCCCGTCAGGCTGCAACCCCCGCCGCGCTTGCACCAGTTGGCCCACCGGGTCGCTGGCCCAATGCAGCGCCAAACCGTGGATCACAAGGTCATGCGCCCCCTCTTCGATCTCAAGCACATCATAGTCGCTGATGATCCGCGCATCGGGGAAGGCTTTGCCCCAGATTTCAGGAAAACCCGTCACAACGCAGGGCGTCGTAAAGGTTCTGTTAACCTCGCTGAGTCTTTCCTTGATCTCATCGATGGCCTGCGCGTGCAAAAACAGCGCGTCGGGCCGAGCACGGGCACGGTTGCGGGCGAGGGCCTTGCGGTCGGTCAACTGGGGTGGCTGGGCCATGCCCCGGCTTATCAGGGAGGGCGCGTGGCGATGCAACGGCTTCTGCAGGTGATTTATCCCGATCACTGCCTGTCCTGCGGTGCCATCAGTGGGTCAGAAGGCGGGCTATGCGCCGATTGCTGGCGGGATACGGCCTTCATCATCGGCCTGGTCTGCGATACCTGCGGCGCGCCCCTCCCCGGCGATGATGACCCGGATAGGGCCCCCACCCTCACCTGCGACGATTGCCTGCGCATCGCTCGCCCATGGAGCCGTGGCCGCTCTGCTTTGCTCTACCGGGGCAATGGACGGCGGATCGTTCTGGCCCTGAAAGGCTCTGACAGGGCCGATCTTGCGCAATCCGTGGCCCCCTGGCTCGCCCGCGCCGCCGCCCCCATCTACGAGCCGGGCATGCTGATCGCGCCCGTGCCCCTGCATTGGATCCGGCTGTTCAAACGCCGCTACAACCAATCGGCCCTGCTCGCCCGCGCCCTCGCCAACGAGCTGGGCGCGCCCTCTTGCCCCGACCTCCTGCAACGCACCCGCGCCACGCCCCGGCAAGAAGGGCTCGGAGCTCAGGCCCGATTTGCCAACATGGCCGAGGCCATCCGCCCCCACCCCAAACGCCGCCACCGCATGGCGGCCCGCAAGGTGCTGCTGGTCGATGACGTGATGACCTCCGGCGCCACCCTCGCCGCCTGCGCCGATGCCTGCCTCGCCTCCGGCGCAGCAGAGGTTCGGGTGCTGACACTGGCGCGAACGGTCAAGGACGCCTAAGTATGGCCGGAACCCGAAAGGACCAGCCATGCCCGTGCCAATCGAGATCTACACCACCCCCATCTGCGGCTTCTGCACGGCCGCCAAACGCCTCCTTGCCTCCAAGGGCGTCGAATTTACCGAAGTGAACCTGTTTGAAGAGCCCGGCCGCCGTTCCGAGATGATGGACAGATCAGGCGGTCGTCACACCGTGCCGCAAATCTTCATCGGCGAAACCCACGTTGGCGGGTGTGATGATCTCTACGAATTGGAGAGCGCCGGCAAGCTCGAGCCAATGCTCGCCTGATGCGGGCCTCCCTCCTCCAACCCACCAGCTCCGATGATCCCGAGGCCAACCTGCCGGTGGTGCTCGGGATGGTCGAACAAGCCGTGCAGGAGGGTGCCGACCTCATCTTGACGCCGGAGGTCACCAATTGTGTGTCCTCCAGCCGCACCCGCCAGCAGCAAGTGTTGCGCCACGAGCCGGACGACCCAACGCTTGCCGCCTTCCGCGAGGCCGCCGCGCGCCTCGGCAAGCACCTCCTCCTCGGCTCCATCGCCGTCAAAACAGACGATCCCGATGGCCGATTTGCCAACCGCTCCTTCCTGATCGGGCCGAGCGGCGAAGTCGTCGCGCGGTATGACAAGATTCACATGTTCGATGTTCAGGTGAGCGAAACAGAAACCTACCGCGAGAGTGCGGGCTACCGGCCCGGAAACGTCTCTGTCCTAGCCCAAACATCGCTGGCAGCGATTGGCCTCACTATCTGCTACGATCTCCGCTTCCCGCATCTCTATCGCGTGTTGGCAAAGGCTGGCGCACAAATCATCACCGTCCCATCCGCCTTCTCGCCCGGCACCGGCCCGGCGCATTGGCAACCCTTGCTACAAGCCCGTGCCATCGAAACCGGGGCTTACGTGCTTGCCCCCGCCCAATGTGGCATCCATCCCGGCACCGCAGGACGCACCCGCCGCAGCCATGGCCACTCGCTCGTTGTGTCCCCATGGGGTGAGGTGCTGGCGGACGGTGGTGACGCACCCGGTGTGATCACAGTTGACCTGGACCTCTCCGATGTGAACGATGCGCGCCACAAGATCCCCGCACTAACCCATGATCGCCCTTTCGAAGGCCCCAGACCCCTGCATGGCTGTTGAAATCTCAGATACTCTGGCCGTCGCGCTGTTTTCCGAACTGCTCACCGCCGAGCAGCTCGCGCGCAACCGGATGTCGAAGGCGCTGCCCAAGGGTATGGAGATCAGCCATTTCTCGGTGCTCAACCATCTCGCCCACATCGGAGAAGAGCGCAGCCCGGCCCAGCTTGCGCAGGCCTTCCACCTGACCCGTGGGGCAATGACCAACACGCTGAACAAGCTCGAATGGGCAGGCTACGTGCACATCCGCCCCGATTGGGATGATGCCCGACGCAAGATGGTCTCCATCAGCCCTTCCGGTCGAGCCGCGCGCGATGCCGCCATCGCCTCGGTCAGCCCCGTCATCGCCGCCATCGTGTCGGAGATCGGAAGCGACAAGGTGCGCTCCATGCTCCCGGTCATGCGAGAGCTGCGCCAAAAGCTCGGCGCCCGCGAAGAGCCATAGGGCGGAAGTTTTACCGCCGCCCTACGCCGCCTTCACACTCGCCGTCACGTAGTTGACGCTCAGGTCGCGGTCACTCACGCTCCAACTCCAGGCGAGCGGATTGAAGACAAACCCCTTCCGATCCACCGGATCAAGCCCTGCGCCACGCAGAAACTCGTAAAGCTCATCCGGGGTGATGAACTTCTTCCAGTCATGGGTGCCCTTGGGCAGCCAGCGCATCACCCATTCTGCGCCCACAATGGCAACGGCAAAGCTCTTAGGGTTGCGGTTGATGGTGGAGCAAATCATCAGCCCACCGGGCTTGAGCAGTCTTTGGCAGGCCTCCAGGTAGTCGGGCGGCGAGGCTACGTGCTCCACCACCTCCATGTTCAGCACCACGTCAAACTGCTCGCCCGCTTCGGCCAACGCCTCTGCGGTGGTGTGACGATAGTCAATCTCCAGACCCGACTGTTCCGCATGAACCTTCGCCACGGGGATGTTGCCCGCGGCGGCATCCGCGCCCACCACCTCGGCCCCCATCCGCGCCATCGGCTCGCTCAGCAGACCGCCGCCGCAGCCGATGTCCAGCACACGAAGCCCGGAAAAAGGCTCTGTTCCGGCCCGATCCCGGTCAAACTCGGCCGCGATCTGGTCGCAGATGTAATCCAGCCGCACCGGGTTCATCATGTGCAGCGGCTTGAACTTGCCTTCCGCATCCCACCATTCCGCCGCCATCGCCTCGAATTTGGCCAGCTCTGCCGGGTCTGTCGTGTCGACTGCCATCGAAAATCTCCCTCTCAACCCATGGTCCCGCGCCCCGTCAGCCTATATAGCTCAGGCATGGACAAAAACGCGGGTCATAACAGCGCATACCGTCACCTCTACCCGGCGATCAGCCCGTTCGACCAGCGGATGATCGACATGTCGGGTGGCCACTCGATCTATGTCGAGCAATGCGGCAATCCGCAGGGGATTCCGGCGGTGGTGCTCCACGGCGGCCCCGGCGGCGGCTGCTCGCCCGCCATGCGCCGCTACTTCGACCCGGAGCGGTATCGCGTGGTGTTGTTCGATCAGCGCGGTTGCGGCCGCTCGCGCCCCTTTGCCTCGGTTGAAAACAACACCACCCAAGACCTGATCGCTGACATCGAGCGCATCCGCGAAATCCTCGGCATTGATCGCTGGGTCGTGTTCGGCGGCAGCTGGGGCGCCACGCTTTCCCTGCTCTACGCGCAGGCCCACCCCGAGCACGCCGCCTATCTCGTGCTGCGCGGCGTCTTCCTGATGACCCAGCGCGAGCTGCAATGGTTCTACGGCGGCGGCGCGGCGCGGTTCTTTCCCGATGTCTGGAAGCGGTTTATCGAATTCATCCCCGAGGCCGAGCACGAAGATTTCATCGCCGCCTACAACAAGCGCCTCTTCTGCGGTGACCTGATGGAAGAAACCCGCCTCGCGCAGCGCTGGGCAGGGTGGGAAAATGCGCTCGCCTCGATGGAGAGCCACAGCCACATAGGCGAAGGCTCCGGCAGCTACGCCCGGGCCTTTGCGCGGATCGAAAATCACTACTTCTCCAACGCAGGCTTTCTGCGGCAAGACGGCCAGATCCTCGCCGACATGCCAGAAATCGCCCACATCCCCGGCACCGTGGTGCAAGGCCGCTACGATATGATCTGCCCCCCCGAGGCCGCCCAAGCCCTCTGCGAGCGCTGGCCCCGCGGCACCCTCCGCATGATCCCCAACGCCGGCCATGCGCTGTCGGAGCCGGGCATATCGGCCGAGCTGGTGCGAGCAACGCGCGGCATCGCAAAAGCACCCGAGCTTTACGGCTTCTAACCGTCCCCCAACTCTTCCGTCAGCCCCACCCGCGCCAGACAGGTCTTCCGCACCTGCATGATGATCGCGAAGACCTCGCGCATCTCCGCTGTCCCGGCCTCCGCATTGGCCCGCATCTCCGCCACCGAGGTGAATTTCTGATTTTCGGTCTCCATGACCCGCTCGTAGGGACGCCAGGCCGGGTATGTACCAAGGTAGGTCCGTTCAGCTTGGTCTCTCGCGCATGCCCCCAAAGGCTCACACTGCCCACCATCGGCGTTGAAGTTCCTTAGGGTGTCAAAGTGAGTAAGGCATTCCATTACGAGGTTGTGCTCCACATCGAGATGCGGTGGTGGGCGAAACCCGTTGGCCACGCATTGCGGGAGGACCAAGAGCATCGCCACTATGCTGGTCGCTCTCAACATCAGCTGCATAGACCCGCTCAAACCACTCAAACCACGCAATCCCCACAACCTATCGTAATAACTTTCTCGCCCCCCGCAACGCCCACAACCAAACCCCCTTGCGATTCGCCCCGCACAGGCCTATATCCCCCTCAACAGCGGCAGCGTCGGCCTCCACCCCCGACACTCCACCGGAAAATCCGACGGGCCGCAGCGCCCGTTTTTTTTGTGCCCGAAAGGCCCCTACCCAGATCATGACCGACCTTATCGCCAAGACCGGAATGGATCAGCGCATGGCCGAGATCGTCTCGCCCGTGCTTGAAGGCATGGGCTTCGAGCTGGTGCGCCTGCGGTTGATGGGTGGCAAAACCGCGAACCTTCAAATCATGGCCGAGAAGCCCGAGGGCGGCATCGAGGTGGATGACTGCGCCCGCATCTCCACCGCCGTTTCTGCCGTGCTCGACGTCGAAGACCCGATCGAGGATGAGTATACGCTCGAAGTTTCCTCCCCCGGCATCGACCGGCCCCTGACCCGGCTCAAGGATTTTGACCGCTGGGAAGGCTACGAGGCCAAGCTGGAAACCACCGAAATGATCGACGGCCGCCGCCGCTTCAAGGGCGAGCTGGCGGGCACCGAGGGCTCCGAAGTGCTGATCGAGATCGAAGAGCACGGCGAGCCACTCACCATCGGCCTGCAGTTCGACTGGCTCTCCGACGCCAAGCTCGTGCTCACCGACGAACTCATCCGCGACGTGCTGCGCCACCGCAAGGACGCCGGCGAAGTCGACGAAACCCAATTTGACGAGGTGCAAACCCTCATGGACGGTCAGGAGGACAACTGATGGCCATTACTTCCGCAAACCAGCTGGAGTTGCTGCAAACCGCCGAGGCCGTGGCCCGGGAAAAGATGATCGACCCTGGCTTGGTTATCGAAGCGATGGAAGAAAGCCTCGCCCGTGCCGCCAAGTCGCGCTACGGCGCAGAGATGGACATCCGCGTGGCGATCGACCGCAAGACCGGGCGCGCTACCTTCACCCGCATCCGCACCGTCGTCGGCGAGCCTGATCTGGAAAACTATCAGGCCGAGATGACCCATGAGGCCGCCAAGCAAAGCCTCGGCACCCACGGCAAAGATTACATCGTCGTCTCCGGCATGTCGCAGCCTGAGGCCGAGGATGAAGAGCCTCGCCCGATCCGCCGCTTCCTCCTGCGCACCCCGTCCGAGATCGACAAGGCACTGGCCGAAGGCGTCGACCAAACCGCACCGCCCGCCGATGGCGACGAGCTGGTCGATGAGGTTCCGCCCGTCGAAATGGGCCGGATCGCCGCGCAATCGGCCAAGCAGGTCATCCTGCAAAAGGTCCGCGAAGCCGAGCGTGATCGTCAGTACGAAGAGTTCAAAGACCGCGCCGGCACCATCATCAACGGTCTGGTGAAGCGTGAAGAGTATGGCAACGTCATTGTCGATATCGGCGCGGGCGAGGCGGTGCTGCGTCGCAACGAGAAAATCGGCCGTGAAAGCTATCGCCCCGGCGACCGCATCCGGGTGTATATCAAGGACGTGCGCCGCGAGCAGCGCGGCCCGCAGATCTTCCTGTCGCGCACCGCGCCCGAGTTCATGGCCGAGCTCTTCAAGATGGAAGTGCCCGAAATCTACGACGGCATCATCGAGATCAAGGCCGTCGCCCGTGATCCCGGCTCCCGCGCCAAGATCGCCGTCATCTCCTACGATGGCTCGATCGACCCGGTCGGTGCCTGTGTCGGTATGCGCGGTAGCCGCGTTCAGGCCGTGGTCAACGAGCTTCAGGGCGAGAAGATCGACATCATCCCCTGGAACGACGATCAGCCGACTTTCCTCGTCAACGCCCTGCAGCCCGCCGAGGTCTCCAAGGTGGTGCTCGACGAAGAGGCGGGCAAGATCGAGGTCGTGGTGCCCGACGAGCAGCTTTCGCTCGCCATTGGCCGTCGCGGCCAGAACGTGCGCCTCGCCTCGCAACTCACCTCGCTCGACATCGACATCCTCACTGAGGAAGAAGAGAGTGCCCGCCGTCAGGCCGAGTTCGAAGAGCGCACCAAGCTCTTCATGGATACGCTCGATCTGGACGAATTCTTCGCCCAGCTGCTGGTGTCTGAAGGCTTCACCTCGCTCGAAGAGGTCGCCTATGTCGAGCTCGACGAGCTGCTGGTGATCGACGGTGTCGATGAAGGCACCGCCGGAGAGCTTCAGGCCCGCGCCCGCGACTATCTCGAAGAGCAAAACCGCAAGGCGCTCGAGCATGCCCGTGAACTTGGCGTGGAAGACAGCCTCGTCAGCTTCGAGGGCCTCACGCCCCAGATGATCGAGGCGCTGGCCGAAGATGGCGTGAAAACGCTCGAAGATTTCGCCACCTGCGCCGATTGGGAGCTGGCAGGCGGATGGACAACCGTGGATGGCGAGCGTGTGAAGGACGACGGCATTCTGGAAAAATTCGACCTCTCGCTGGAAGAAGCGCAAAACATGGTCATGTCGGCCCGCATTTCGCTGGGCTGGGTCGATCCTGCCGAACTGGACGCATCCGAGGAAGAGGGTGAAGAGTTCGAAGCCACTGCTGAAGCAGAGGAGGCCGGAGCCTGATCTCAGGCTCCGGGATCGGGCCTGAGTCGCGGCGGCCGCGATAAGGAACATGGGGAGATTCCCGAACGCCGGTGCATTGCATCCGGCGAGAGCTACCCTATATCCAAATTGATCCGCTTCGTCGCCGGCCCCGGCGGCGAGGTTGTCCCCGACATCGCCGGAAAGCTGCCGGGCCGTGGTATCTGGATTACGCCAAACCGGGCCTCGCTTGAAAAGGCGATCAAGAAGAAGCTGTTTTCCCGCGCGGCGAAAACCCAGCTCACAGTGCCCGATGGTCTTTTTGAGCTGGTTGAACGGCTTATGGCCAAGCGGGTAACAGATAGCATCGCCCTTGCCCGCAAGTCGGGCCGCGCGGTGGCGGGGTATGAAAAGGTCAAAGGCTGGCTCCTTACCGAGGAGGCCCGCGTGCTGATCCAGGCTTTCGACGGTTCTGAGCGTGGCAAGTCAAAGCTGAGCTCGCCGCCGGGAAAAGGAACCTTCATAGGCTGCCTGAGTGCAAACGAAATCGGTTTGGCATTCGGCAGAGAACATGTGATACACGCCGCTCTTGCGTCTGGCGGACTCACGAAGCGTGTTGTAGAAGACGCCGCAAAGCTTGGCGCTTTGCGCGAAGAAAGCGGGGATTCTCCCCGGAAAGGACGAACATCGCATGAGCGATAGCGACGGCAAAAAAACCCTAGGCCTCCGTACCGGCCCACGTTCCGGTCAGGTGAAGCAGAGCTTCTCCCACGGACGCACAAAAAACGTCGTGGTGGAAACCAAACGCAAGCGCGTTGTGGTGCCCAAGCCCGGTGCGCCCACCGCAGGCGCAAAAGCGGCGGCAGCCGCCGGGTCTGACCCGTCCAAGCGCCCCGCCGGGATTTCCGACGCCGAGATGGAACGCCGCCTGAAGGCGCTTGCCGCGGCCAAGGCAACCGAGGCTGAAGAGGCCAAGCGCCGCGAGGCTGAAGAGAAAGAGCGCGAGGCCGAGCGCCAGCGCCGGCGTGAAGAGGCCGAGGCGAAAGAGCGCGAAGAGCGCGAACGCCAGGAAGCCCTGAGGGCGAAAGAAGAAGAAGACGCTCGCAAGAAGCGCGAAGCGGAAGAAGCAAAAGCCCGCGAAAAGGCCGAGCGCAACGCGCCGCCCGCCGCAGCCGCTGCAGCAGCCCAACCCGGCCCCGCGCCGGCAGAAGACAGCGGGCGTGGTGGTGGCAATCGCCCCGCGCCGCGCCGTGATGGCCGCGACGACCGCGACAACAACCGCGACAACCGTGGCAAAGGCAGCCGCGATGACGGTGGCCGCCGCGCTGGCAAGCTCACCCTGAACCAGGCGCTTTCGGGCGGCGAAGGCGGGCGCCAGCGCTCGCTCGCCGCGATGAAGCGCAAGCAGGAGCGTGCCCGGCAGAAGGCCATGGGCGGAGGCGAAAGCCGCGAAAAGGTCGTGCGCGACGTGCAGTTGCCCGAAACCATCGTCGTGTCCGAGCTGGCCAACCGCATGGCCGAACGTGTCGCGCTTGTGGTGAAGGCCCTCATGCAAAACGGCATGATGGTCACCCAGAACCAGGTGATCGACGCCGATACCGCTGAGCTCATCATCGAGGAGTTCGGCCACAAGGTCGTCCGCGTCTCCGACAGCGATGTCGAGCAGGTCATCAAGACCGCTGAGGACAAGGAAGAAGATCTTCAGCCGCGCGCGCCTGTCATCACCATCATGGGCCACGTCGACCACGGCAAAACCTCGCTGCTCGACGCGATCCGCGACGCCAAGGTTGTTTCCGGTGAGGCCGGTGGCATCACCCAGCACATCGGTGCCTATCAGGTGACAACAGACAGCGGCGCAGTGTTGAGCTTCCTCGACACGCCCGGCCACGCTGCCTTCACCTCCATGCGTGCCCGTGGTGCGCAGGTGACGGATATCGTCGTGCTCGTGGTGGCCGCCGATGACGCGGTGATGCCGCAGACCATCGAGGCCATCAACCACGCCAAGGCCGCCAACGTGCCGATGATCGTGGCGATCAACAAGGTAGACCTGCCCGCAGCCGATCCGCAGAAGGTCCGCACCGATCTGCTTCAGCACGAAGTCATCGTCGAGGCGATGTCGGGTGAGGTGCAGGATGTTGAAGTGTCGGCCCACACCGGCAAGGGCCTCGACGAGCTGCTCGAAGCCATCGCGCTTCAGGCCGAACTGCTTGAACTCAAAGCCAACCCCGATCGTCCCGCCCAAGGCGCTGTGATCGAGGCCCAGCTTGATGTTGGCCGTGGCCCGGTTGCCACCGTTCTGGTGCAAACCGGTACGCTCCGTCAGGGCGATATCTTCGTCGTCGGCGAGCAGTGGGGCAAGGTCCGCGCGCTCATCAACGACAAGGGCGATCGTGTGCCCGAGGCTGGCCCCTCCGTTCCCGTCGAGGTGCTCGGTCTCAACGGCACTCCCGAGGCCGGCGATGTGCTCAACGTCGTCAGCTCCGAGGGTCAGGCCCGCGAGATCGCCGAGTATCGTGAGAACGCCGCCAAAGAGAAGCGGGCCGCCGCCGGTGCCGCGACCACCCTTGAGCAGCTCATGCAGAAGGCCAAGGACGACAAGGACGTCGCCGAGATGCCCATCGTTATGAAGGCCGACGTGCAGGGGTCTGCCGAGGCCATCGTTCAGGCGATGGAGAAGATCGGCAACGACGAGGTTCGTGTTCGCGTGCTGCACTCCGGCGTCGGCGCCATCACCGAAAGCGATATCGGCCTTGCCGAAGCCTCCGGTGCGCCCGTCTTCGGCTTCAACGTACGTGCCAACGCCCCCGCGCGTCAGGCCGCCAACCAGAAGGGCGTCGAGATCCGCTACTACTCGGTGATCTACGACCTTGTGGATGACGTGAAAGCCGCCGCATCCGGCCTGCTCTCCGCCGAGATTCAGGAAGACTTCATCGGCTACGCGTCGATCAAAGAGGTCTTCAAGGTCACCGGCGTCGGCAAGGTTGCCGGTTGTCTCGTCACCGAAGGCGTTGCCCGCCGCTCCGCTGGTGTCCGCCTGCTGCGCGACGACGTGGTGATTCACGAAGGCACGCTGAAGACCCTGAAGCGCTTCAAGGACGAGGTTGCCGAGGTTCAATCCGGCCAAGAGTGCGGCATGGCCTTCGAGAACTACGACGACATTCGCGAAGGCGACGTCATCGAGATCTTCACCCGCAAGGAAGTCGAGCGCACGCTCTAAGCGCTCGACCAATCAAGCTTTCAAGGCTCCGACCGTGGCCCCGCGGCCCGGTCGGCCCTCGTCATCATAGCACCTCTATCTGTGTCCGCTAAACTGGCTGGTTAACTCTCCATTCCAAGATGCTTGCACAGGGCGTACCCTGCTACGCTTGGCAAACCAAAGCCGGATCTAAGTGCGCATCACACACCTGCCAAACAAAGAACGCTCAAACCCCAGCAGATCTAAACTCGGTCCAGACAGCCAAATGCCCGCGTCGTCACCAACGCGGGCAGTGCACAGCATTTGCAGTGGCAAAACCTGTCAGGCAGCGACAGTCTCAACCGGGCGGCCGGTGAAATCCCGTTCACCCACGCGCACAACAACGCGCCCGTCCGAGAGCGCCTTCACAAAGGTGCCCTGCACCGAAACACAGCTTCCAACAACGATGGTCCGCAATTTATTTCCTCCCCAAAGGTTGCTTTCCTCAGGGGTAGAATAGCGCAGCTTGGTTTACATTTCATTTACAAAGTAATCGTCCAAGCAAGAAAGTTGCGCAAATTTGAGGCAAGTAGCAAAGATACTTGCTCCGATTCCGGGCAACAGTCCCGGTCAGAGCCAATCCCGCAGAATCGCCACCAAGGGCACATCCGCCGGAGGCATCGGGTAGTCGCGCAGCTCATTCGCCCGCGCCCATTTCAGCCTTTGCCCTTCTTTGCCCTGCGGGGTGCCGCCCCACTTGCGGCAGGCAAAGAGCGGCATCAGCAGATGAAAATCATCGTAGCTGTGCGAGGCAAAGGTGAGCGGCGCAAGGCAGCTCTCCCATGTCTCAATCCCCAGCTCTTCATGCAGCTCACGGATCAGCGCCGCTTCCGGCGTCTCCCCCGCCTCAACCTTGCCGCCCGGAAACTCCCACAGCCCGGCCATGCTCTTCCCCTCGGGGCGCTGGGCCAAAAGCACCCGGCCATCCACGTCGATCAGGGCAACAGCTGAAACAAGAACCACCTTCACTTGCGCTCTACCTCAAGACCGATAGTCAGCGTTGATCGAGATGTAGCCATGGGTCAAATCGCAGGTCCACGCGGTAAACCGGCCCTTGGCCAGGCCCAAATCCACCTTGATGACCAGCTCGGGCAGCTTCATGTAGCCCGCAGCCTGCTCCTCGGAGTAACCCGGCGCTACCCAGCCTTTCTCGGCCACCAAAACCTCACCAAACTTGATCGTCAGCTTGTCCCGGTCCGCCTCGGCACCGCTCTTGCCCACGGCCATCACGATCCGGCCCCAGTTCGGGTCTTCCCCGGCAATCGCCGTCTTGACCAAGGGCGAATTGGCAATGCTCATCGCCACGCGCTTGGCATCGGCATCATGGGCCGCGCCTGTCACCCGCACGGTCACAAACTTGGTGGCCCCTTCGCCGTCCTTCACCACCTGATGCGCCAGATCCTTCATCACCGCCTTCAGCGCGGCTTCAAACTCTTCGGAGCCGTCACAATCCACGCCCGAAGCCCCGGTCGCGGCGCAGATCAGCGTGTCGGAGGTGGAGGTATCACCATCCACCGTGATCGCATTAAAGGTGGTTTCGTTGAGCCCGCTCACCATGCCCTGAAGCGCATTGCGAGAAATCGTGGCATCAGTAAAGATATACACCAGCATGGTCGCCATATCCGGCGCAATCATGCCAGAGCCCTTGGCAATTCCGGCAATCTTCACCTTGCCGCCCTTTAGCTCTACCTCGCGCGTTGACCCCTTGGGGAAGGTGTCGGTCGTCATGATCGCCTGCGCAGCCTTGGCGATGTTGCCCTCGTCCAGCGCACCCACAAGCTCGCCGAGCTTGCCGGTGATCCTGTCATGCGGCAGGCGTTCCCCGATCACCCCGGTCGAGGCGGTGAACACCCGGCTCTTCGGCACATCCGCAGCCTCTGACACGGCGGCACAAATCGCCTCCACGCTCTCCTGCCCGGCTCCGCCGGTAAAGGCGTTGGAGTTGCCAGAGTTCACCAAAATGGCGGCCCCTGCCTCGCTGCTCTTGCGCAGCTTGGCCTCGCAATCGCGCACCGGGGCCGAGCGGGTGGCAGAGCGGGTAAACACCCCGGTCACCACGCTCCCCGGATCGAGCAGGGCCAGCATCACGTCAAGCCGGCCCTGGTATCGCACCCCGGCCTCCACGGCGGCAAACCTCACGCCCCCGATCACCGGTAGATCGGGGAAGCTCTCAGGCGCCAGCGGCGAAACAGGGTACTTGCTCATCAGTCCTCCAGAAGGCTGAAATCGTTGAGCACAGCGGCCGGAATCTCGCCCTCGGGCGTCTCTACTCCGGCAGCCTCAACGGCTTTTGCAATCGCCTCATCCACCGCAGCCCGCTGCACCTCTTCGGTCAGCTGGTCCTTCACGGCGGCCATATCGGGCTTGTCCTTCAGGCGGGTCTCATTGAGCATGATCACATGCCAGCCAAACTGCGTCTGCACCGGCTCGCTCAAGTCGCCGGCCTTCATCGCCATCACTGCGGTTTCAAACTCGGGCACCATCATGCCTTTGCTGAACCAACCAAGCGCACCACCATTGGGGCCAGACGGGCCGGTGGATTTAACCTTGGCAACCTCGGCAAATTCAGCACCCGCTTCAACCTCTTCCTTCACGGCCTGGGCCTCCTCCTCGGTTTCCACGAGGATGTGCGAAGCATTCCACTCCCGCTGCGGCTCGGCATCGGCGTAAAGCTCTTCATACTTCGCTTCCAGCGCTTCGTCAGAGACAGAGTCCATCGCCGCAGCTTCAAGCACGTCGCCTGCAAGATAGCCGCTGCGCTGGTTCTCCAGCGTCAGCTCGGTTTCCTTCGAAGGCTCACCAGCCTGCTGTGCCAGCGCGTTCTGCTGCACAAGCTGCTCAAGGATCCCCTCCCAAAGCACTTCCGGCGGCAGTTGGGCATATTGCTCGGGCAGCGTCTTGCGCGCCACGATCATGTGGCCAACGGTAATATCCACGCCGCCGACGGTCGCCACCACGGTCTCAGCGGTCACATCCGCCATCGCTTCGGCACCGGCTTCGGGCGCGGTCTCTTCAGTCGCCGCGGCCTCCTGAGCCACCGCCCCGGCACCAAGCCCTGCGGCTAGAATGGCAGCCAGCGCGATCGTCTTGGGGAAGGTCATACATCTACTCCTGCTCGGCCGCCCTTGCGGCGGCGTTGACACTATGGGTCGCGGGTCTTACATCGCCTTGTGTTCTAAGGCGCAAGCCCGTTTTCTCTGCCCGCGTTTCTATGGGGGCCAGCGAAGAGCGGCAAGCGCGTTCAGCCACACAAAACCGTCAAGGCAGGGCGAGCGGAGAAATTATGCTGGGTCTGGGTACCGTCGCGAAAAAGGTCTTTGGCACCGCCAATGACCGCAAGATCAAGTCCACCCGTCCGCTGGTCGAAAAGATCAACGCGCTGGAGCCGGAGTTTGAAAAGCTCACCGACGAAGGGCTGAAAGAAAAAACCGAAGAGCTGGCCAAGCGTGCCATGGGTGGTGAGGCGCTTGAGGCGCTGCTGCCCGAGGCCTTTGCCAACTGCCGCGAGGCGGCCAAGCGGGCGCTCGGCCTGCGGGCCTTCGATGTGCAGCTCATGGGCGGCATCTTCCTGCACGAGGGCAACATCGCCGAGATGAAGACCGGCGAGGGCAAAACCCTTGTCGCCACCTTCCCGGCCTACCTCAACGCGCTTACCGGCAAGGGCGTGCATGTGGTTACCGTCAACGATTACCTCGCCAAGCGTGACGCCGAGTGGATGAGCAACGTCTACGAGGCACTCGGCCTCACCTGTGGAGTGGTCTACCCGCAGCAGCCCGATGGCGAGAAACAGGCAGCCTACGCCGCCGACATCACCTATGCCACCAACAACGAGCTGGGCTTCGATTATCTGCGCGACAACATGAAGTCCGAGCTGAACCAGATGTATCAGCGCGGCCACAACTTCGCGATCGTCGATGAGGTGGACTCGATCCTGATCGACGAGGCCCGCACCCCGCTCATCATCTCCGGCCCGTCGCAAGACCGTTCTGAGCTCTACATGACGCTCGACAAGGTGATCCCTTCGCTTTCCGAAGAGCATTACACAGTCGACGAGAAAACCCGCAACGTCACCCTCACCGACGAGGGCAACGAGTTTCTCGAAACCGAGCTCCACGCTCAGGGCATTCTTCCCGAAGAGCAGTCGCTCTACGATCCGGAAAGCACCACCATCGTCCACCATGCCACGCAGGCACTGAAGGCCCACAAGGTTTTCCAGAAGGACAAGGATTACATCGTCCGCAACGGCGAAGTGATGCTGATCGACGAGTTTACAGGCCGGATGATGGCCGGGCGGCGCCTCTCCGACGGTCTGCACCAGGCCATCGAGGCGAAGGAGGGCTGCGATATTCAGCCCGAAAACGTCACCCTCGCCTCCGTGACCTTCCAAAACTACTTCCGACTTTACAACAAGCTCGGCGGCATGACCGGCACCGCGCTTACCGAGGCCGACGAATTTGCCGAGATCTACAAACTCGGCGTGGTCGAAGTGCCCACCAACAAGCCGATCGCCCGGAAAGACGATCACGATGCCGTCTATCGCACCGTGCGCGAGAAATATGACGCCATCGTCGAGCGCATCCGCAAGGCCAACGAAAAGGGCCAGCCGGTCCTCCTCGGCACAACCTCCATCGAAAAGTCCGAGATCCTCTCGCAGCTGCTCGAAAAGGCCGGCATCAAACACAACGTCCTGAACGCCCGCCAGCACGAGCAGGAGGCCCAGATCGTGGCCGACGCCGGCAAGCTGGGGGCCGTGACCATCGCCACCAACATGGCTGGCCGCGGGACCGACATCAAACTTGGCGGCAACGTCGAGTTCAAGGTGATGGAGGCCATTGCCGCCGATCCCGAGGGCGACCCCGAGGAAATTCGCACCCGGATCGAGGCCGGGCATGAGGCCGATGAACAGGCCGTAAAAGACGCGGGCGGCCTCTTCGTGCTGGCCTCCGAGCGCCACGAAAGCCGCCGGATCGACAACCAGCTGCGCGGCCGCTCTGGCCGTCAGGGCGACCCTGGCCGCACCTCCTTCTACCTTTCGCTCGAAGATGACCTGATGCGCATCTTCGGCTCCGAACGTCTCGATGCCGTGCTTTCGCGCCTCGGGATGAAAGAGGGCGAGGCGATCATCCACCCCTGGGTGAACAAGTCTCTCGAACGGGCACAGGCCAAGGTCGAGGGCCGCAACTTCGATATCCGCAAGCAGCTGCTGAAGTTCGATGACGTGATGAACGATCAGCGGAAAGTCATCTTCAAGCAGCGCCGCGAGATCATGGAAAGCAAGGATCTCTCCGAGATCGTTGCCGACATGCGCCACGAGGTGGTCGACGATCTGGTGGACGAGCACATGCCGCCCAAAACCTACGCCGATCAGTGGGAGGCCGAAAAGCTCTACGCCGCCTGCATCGAAAAGCTCGCCATCGACGTGCCGGTCATCGACTGGGCGCAGGAAGAGGGCGTGGATCAGGACGACATCGCCGAACGTCTCTGCAAGGCCTCCGACGAGATGATGGCCAAAAAGGCCGCCGAGTTCGGCCCTGACACCATGCGCAACATCGAAAAGCAGGTGCTGCTGCAAACCATCGACGGCAAATGGCGCGAGCACCTGCTCACGCTCGAACACCTCCGCTCGGTCATCGGCTTCCGTGGCTACGCCCAGCGCGACCCGCTGAACGAATATAAAACCGAGGCCTTCCAACTCTTCGAGGGCATGCTCGACAGTCTGCGTGAAGAGGTCGCCCAAAAGCTCGGCCAGATTCGTCCCCTTTCAGAAGAGGAACAAGCCCAGCTGGTGCAGCAAATCGCCTCCCAGCAGCAGGCCCCCGCCGCCGCTGAAGGTGCCACACCCGCAGAGCAAGCTGCGCCCGGCTTCAATGAGAACGACGAGAGCACATGGGGCAACCCGGGCCGGAACGATCTTTGCCCCTGTGGATCGGGCAAAAAGTTCAAGCATTGCCACGGCGCCCTCACCTAAGATCGTTTCCGATCGCGCAACAGAAAATGTGGCAGCTTTAGGGCTGCCGCTTGGTAAACCGCGCTGATGTCGCGGCCCGCCATTTCACGTGCCCCCATATATTGCGTAGCCTGACGGGCCGCTTGGCCAGAATCGGCCAAACTCCGCCCTGTCTGTGCCCAACTCCGACTTTAGACGTTAACGATGTCGACTAAGGGGTGTCGGAGGGAATGATGATCATCGACGCAAAGCAAAAAAAGCGAGTGATGACGGCGGCATCGGTGTTTGCCATCGCGCTCGGAACCGGCTTTCTGATGCAAAATCTGGGGCCGATGGCCGATCAATTCGCGGATCGCCAAGCTGAAAAAAGCGAAGCCGCAGCAACCAAGGCATCGCTCCAGCCCCTCTCTTCCGCGCTCCAACAGAGCTCACCCGCGCCCAAGCAAATGGATAGCCAGGCACAAGCTCTCGCCGCGCCGGTCCGGATGGCCTCGGTGGTGCCCAGTATCTCGCCCATGTCGCTCGCGCCAGATAGCCTTCCGGCTGCCGATGGCGTTGCCAGTGCCTGCGCGCTCAAGTTGAAGGCCACGGCACAAGAGGCGGCGCTCGTGCAGCTCACGCTCACCGCGCCCTGCAATGGCGGCCAGCCAGTGACGGTCAAGCATGGGCCGCTCAGCTTTACCGACATCACGGCCGACGACGGAACTTTTACCGTCACCGTGCCCGCCCTCTCCGCCACTGCCGCCTTCGAAGCGCGGTTTGATAGCGGCGAGCGTGCATTCGCGATGACGCTGGTGGAGGGTCTCGACGATCACCGCCGCGTGGCCCTCACTTGGCAGGGCAACATCGGCCTCGCGCTTCATGCGCTGGAGAACGGGGCCGAGTATGATACTGGCGGCCATATCTCCGCCGCACATCCCGCCACGGCCTCCCGCGCCCTCAGCGGCGAAGGCGGCTTCCTGACGGTGCTTGGCTCTGCCGACCTGCCCGGAGCACGGATCGCTGAAGTCTACAGCTACCCCGCCGCACTGGAGGGCGAGGTGCAGCTGAATGTCGAAGCTGCGGTGACAGAGGCGACCTGTGGCGCTGAAATGAGTGCCAACATCCTGAGCCTCGGTATCAAGGGCTATGCCTCCCACGCGCTGACGGCCACCATGCCCGGCTGCGATGCGGTGGGCGAGCATCTCATGTTCTTCGACGTCCAGCCCGAGGTGCGCCTCGCGTCTGCCGAATAGCGCCCAACCGGCCACGCATGGCCCAAGCGGGCAGCGCATTGAGAAGTGCGGTGCCCACCCTCACAAATAGCCCTCCGCCCGAAAGCTAAGCTCCGTCGCCCGCCCGACGATCAGGTGATCGTGCAGAGCAATCCCCAGCGCATCGGCGGCTTCGCGGATCTTGTCGGTCATCTCTACGTCAGCCGTGCTTGGCGTCGGGTCGCCGCTGGGGTGGTTGTGAACGAGGATCAGCGCCGAGGCGTTCACCTCCAGCGCCCGCTTCACCACCTCTCGCGGATACACCGGCACATGATCCACCGTGCCGCGCGCCTGCTCCTCATCGGCAATCAGCACATTGCGCCGGTCGAGATAAAGCACCCTGAACTGCTCCGTCTCCCGGTGCCCCATCGCCGCGCGGCAATAATCCAGCAGCTGGTCCCAACTGGATATCACCTGCTTTTCCATCACCCTCGAGCGGGCCAACCTGTGCGCCGCCGCCTCCACAATCTTCAGCTCCGCAATCACCGCCTCGCCCACCTCCGGCACATCCTGCAGCCGCGCCACCGGGGCGGAGAGCACGCCGTTGAAGTCCTTGAACCGCTCCAGCAGCGCCCGGGCCAGCGGCTTCACATCGCGCCTCGGAATGGCACGAAACAACACAAGCTCCAGCATCTCGTAATCCGGAAGGGCTGCCGCACCGCCCTCCATGAAGCGCGCGCGCAGGCGCTTGCGATGATCCTTGATATAAGAGGGCAACTTGCCGGCGGCCAGTAGCGCAGGCTCTGCCTCGTCGGGCTCAAACAGCGGCATCGGGGCTTCGTGAAAGGCGCGTGACATGCAACGATGTAACGCGGCTTTGGTAAATCATTGGTTAATTCATTTTGTCTTGCCCGAGACAGGCGCAAACGGCAGGGTCTCGGCATGTTTAAAATCTTGCTGATTGCCCCGCTCTTCGCTTTGTGCCTCCTCACCGCGCCAGCCGCTGCCGCCTCCCTTACCGGCGCGTGGAACTGTCAGGCTGCCAACGGAGATCGCGGAATTGGCCGGCGCGTCACCTTTGGCGATAATGGCCGGTTCGACAGCCGGATGGCCTATCAGATCAAGCTCACCCACAAAGGCAAAAAGGGCCTCGCGCGGCTGACGGCCTCCATGGAGGGCAGCTGGAGCATCAAGAACGGCTTGTTGGTGGAGCGGGTGACATCGGTGCACCACGTGGATGTCACCGTGCAAGAGGGCAACCGCGCCACCAAGCTCAAGCGCAGCGCGGAGGCGGAGTCTCAACGCCGCGCGTTGAAGAAAAATCCCACGTGGCGCTACAAGATCCGCAGCCTGTCCGACAGCAGGATGAAGCTCCTCTACCTCTCGCCCAGAGGCGGGCGCAACAACGTCAACATCTCCTGTCGCAAGCTGTGAGGCCGCGCCGGTGGTGAGCTGTGCACGGCTCGTCGCCGCCTTCGCCCTGCTTTCCAGCTTATCCGCCTGCCAAGAGACGATAGACACTGCAGATTTCGTGAAGGAATGGGCCTGCGAGGCCGAGCTGCCCGGCTATCTCTATTCCCGCGTGCTCCAATACGCCGAGGGCGGCACAATGGATGGGTTGGTGAGGATCCAAAGCACCGATGGCGCGCCCAGCGTAGTGATGAATTTTCAGGTCGAGGGAACATGGGCGCTCTCAGGCACCCGGCTGGATGAAACCCTCTCCGAGCAAACCCTGATGCGCGTCACCCGTGGCGGCGAGAACGTGCCCATCACTTCCCTCGGCCCCGGGGTCGTTCCGCAAATGGAAGCGCGCCTCAAGGATGAACCCTGGAGCTTCGAGATCTCGGAATTTTCCAGCGGAAGCATGCAGATGAAGGACATCGCCGGCGGGCATGTTATCTATTGCCAACCTACGACCTGAACTAGGTGGTGGTGGGGGGCGGAAAATTCCGCCGCCCCGCTTAGCCCTTCATCCCGTCCCAGAAGCTCTTCACACGGCTGAAAAAGTCCGAGCTGCCCGGGCTGTTGTCTTTGCCCAGCTCGTCAAACTCCTTCAGCAGCTCCTTCTGGCGGCTGCTCAGGTTCACCGGTGTCTCTACCGCGAGCTCAATGAACATGTCGCCATGCGCAGGGCCCCGCAGCGGCGGCATGCCCTTGCCGCGTAGGCGCATCTGCTTGCCGCTTTGCGCCCCGGCCGGAATTTTCACCCGGCTGCGCCCGCCGTCAATCGTGGGCACCTCGATGTCGCCGCCCAGCGCGGCATTGGTCATACTCACCGGCACGCGGCAAAACAGGTCCGCGCCCTCGCGCTCAAACAGCGGATGCGGCTCGACCTCGATGAATATGTAAAGGTCGCCCGTCGGTCCGCCACGTAGCCCAGCCTCGCCCTCGCCGCTCAGGCGAATGCGCGTGCCCGTCTCGACACCGGCGGGGATGTTCACGCTCAGCGAGCGGTCCTTCTCCACACGGCCCTGCCCGCCACAGCTGTTGCAGGGGTTCTTGATGTGCTGGCCAAGCCCGCCACAGGTTGGGCAGGTGCGCTCCACCGTGAAGAAACCCTGCTGCGCACGCACCTTGCCCATGCCTGAACAGGTCGGGCAGGTTGTTGGCTCGGCCCCGCCCTCGGCGCCGCTGCCTTCACAGGTGTCGCATTGCACTGAGGTCGGCACGTTGATGGTTTTCTGCGTGCCCTTGAACGCCTCTTCCAGCTTGATCCGCATGTTGTAGCGCAGGTCGCTGCCCCGCGCGGCGCGGCGTCCGCCACCCCCGCCGGGGCGCCCACGGCCACCCATGAAATCACCGAAGAGATCGTCAAACACATCGCTGAAAGCCGAGGCGAAATCGCCCTGCTGGTTGAAGCCGCCACCCTGCCCGGGCCTCGGGCCACCGCCCTCGAAGGCGGCATGACCAAAGCGGTCATAGGCGGCCTTGCGCTCCGGATCCTTCAGCGCGTCATAGGCCTCGTTTACTTCCTTGAACTGGTCTTCCGCGTTCGGGTTGTCGGCATTGCGGTCGGGGTGCAACTCCTTGGCCTTCTTGCGATAGGCCTTCTTGATGTCATCGCCAGACGCGCCGCGTTCGACGCCCAGAACCTCATAGAAATCGCGTTTTGCCATCTGATCGCCCTTTCCCTTGAACGGCGAAGACCGGCCCGGTTTCCCGGACCGGCCTATCCCGGGTTACATCACGTGCGATCAGGCACGCTTGTCGTCGTCGAGGTCTTCGAAGTCGGCATCCACGATGTCGTCATCCACGCCGCGCGGGCCTTCTTCTTCTGCGTCAGAGGGCTCCTCGCCGGCTTTCTCCTGCTCGGCCTTGTAGATGGCCTCGCCGAGTTTCATCGCGGCTTCGGAGAGGTTTTGAATGCCAGCCTTGATCTTGCCGGCATCGTCGGCCTCCAGCGCCTCTTCCAGCGGGCCCATGGCCAGCTCGATGGCTTCCACCGTCGAGGCGTCAACCTTGTCGCCGTGCTCCTCAAGAGACTTTTTGGTGGAGTGCAGCAGGCTCTCGCCCTGGTTCTTGGTTTCCACCAGCTCCTTGCGAGCCTTGTCAGCGTCGGCGTTCTCTTCGGCGTCCTTGACCATCTTCTCGATGTCGTCGTCGCTGAGGCCACCCGAAGCCTGAATGGTGATCACCTGCTCCTTGCCGGTGCCCTTGTCCTTGGCGCTGACGCTGACGATACCGTTGGCGTCAATGTCGAAGGTCACTTCGATCTGCGGCATGCCGCGCGGTGCGGGCGGGATTTCTTCAAGGTTGAACTGGCCGAGCATCTTGTTGTCGGCAGCCATCTCGCGCTCACCCTGGAACACCCGGATCGTCACGGCATTCTGGTTGTCCTCGGCGGTCGAGAAGATCTGGCTCTTCTTGGTCGGGATCGTCGTGTTGCGGTCGATCAGGCGGGTAAACACGCCGCCGAGCGTCTCGATGCCCAGCGAAAGCGGGGTCACATCGAGCAGCACAACGTCCTTCACGTCGCCTTGCAGAACACCGGCCTGAATGGCGGCGCCCATGGCCACAACCTCATCGGGGTTCACACCCTTATGCGGCTCCTTGCCGAAGAACTTGGTAACCTCTTCGATCACCTTCGGCATCCGGGTCATACCACCGACAAGAACGATCTCGTCAATGTCGCCGGTGCTCAGCGAAGCATCCTTCAGGGCAGCCTGGCAGGGCTTGATCGACGCCTTGATCAGGTCGTTCACCAGGCTCTCCAGCTTGGCGCGGGTCAGCTTCATGACCATGTGCAGCGGCTGGCCGTCGGCACCCATCGAGATGAACGGCTGGTTGATCTCGGTCTGGCTCGCGCTCGACAGCTCGATCTTCGCCTTCTCGGCAGCTTCCTTCAGGCGCTGCAGCGCCATCTTGTCCTTGGTCAGGTCAACGCCGTTCTCTTTTTTGAACTCGTCGGCCAGGTAGTTGACGATGCGCATGTCAAAGTCTTCACCACCAAGGAAGGTGTCACCATTGGTGGACTTCACTTCAAACAGGCCATCGTCGATCTCGAGGATTGTCACGTCGAAGGTACCGCCGCCAAGGTCATACACGGCGATGGTCTTGCTCTCTTTCTTGTCGAGGCCATAGGCCAGCGCAGCCGCGGTCGGCTCGTTGATGATGCGCAGCACTTCGAGGCCAGCAATCTTGCCGGCGTCTTTGGTGGCCTGGCGCTGGGCGTCGTTGAAGTAGGCGGGCACGGTGATCACGGCCTGCGTCACGTCTTCGCCAAGGTAGCTCTCGGCGGTCTCTTTCATCTTGCCGAGAATGAACGCGGAGATCTGGCTCGGGGAGTATTTCTCACCGCGCGAGTCGACCCATGCGTCACCATTGCCGCCATCAACGATGTTGAATGGCATGTTCTTCTTGTCTTTCGCCAGATCCGAGTCGTCGAACCGGCGGCCGATCAGGCGCTTCACGCCAAAGATCGTGTTTTCGGGGTTGGTCACGGCCTGCCGCTTGGCGGACTGGCCGACAAGGCGTTCACCGTCGGTGAAGGCCACAATGGAGGGCGTGGTGCGCGCACCCTCTGCGTTTTCAATTACCTTGGGCTGCGAGCCGTCCATGATGGCGACACAGCTATTGGTGGTCCCAAGGTCGATACCGATGACTTTAGCCATTATACTCTACCTCTTCTTTCGGCGATGTTTTGGACGTCAGATCCTGTCAGGCCTCTGACACCCGATCCCAGTGGCCGGAGTTTGGCCCCCGACCGAGCTTCGCAGGGTATATAAGGAGCCGGTTGCCGCGCTGCAACACATGCCGCACAAGGAATCTGCCGTTATTTGGGTGGAATTGCACAGAAGGAACAAAGCATGGGCCAAAGCGCTCCCAAATTTGATCCGCAGCCCTTGCTGGAAGGCCCCTCGCTTCTGCTGCGTCCGCTCGAAGCGGGCGATAAGCAGGCCTTGGCTGCGGCAGCCAGTGATCCGCTGATCTGGGCCGGGCATCCCGCCACCGAGCGCTGGCGGCCCGAGGTGTTTGGCCCCTACTTCGACATGCTGCTCAGCCATGGCGAGTCGCTCGTGGTGATCGAGAAGGCCAGCGGCACAATCATCGGCACCTCACGGTTCTACACCACCTCAGATGATCCCGGCACGCCCTGCATTGGCTACACCTTCCTGTCTCGCGCCTACTGGGGTGGGGGCTGGAACTTCGAGATGAAGTCCCTGATGTTCGCCCATGCCTTCCGCTGGTCTGATGTGATCTGGCTGCACATCGACCCGGTCAATATCCGCTCCCAGACCGCAACGAGCAGGCTGGGGGCCATCCACACCCACGATGCCATGCTCGATTTCGGCTCCGGCGCCGGGATGCGGCAATGCTGGAAAGTCTCGCGTTCGGCATGGGATGCGGTCTTGGCGGCACGGGCATGAGCGAAAGGCTCGATTTTCGCGGAGTCAGCCTCTATCCGGGCCTGCTCGACCGGGAGGCGCAGGAGGCGATGGTCTCCGCCTTGCGCCGGGTTGCCGAGGCGGCGCCGATGTTCCACCCCGAAACCCGCTTCGGCAAAAAGATGTCGGTAAAGATGACCTCTGCCGGGCAACGCGGCTGGGTCTCCGACCGGCGCGGCTACCGCTACGAACCTCGCCACCCCTCTGGCGTGGATTGGCCCCCAATTCCGCCCGAAGTGCTGGCCGTCTGGAAACAGGTAAGCGGCGTTTCCCGCGCGCCCGAATGCTGCCTCGTCAATTACTACTCCGAGGCCGCCCGCATGGGCCTGCACCAAGACATCGACGAATCCGACTTCGACATGCCCGTTGTCTCGATCTCGCTCGGAGATGATGCGCTCTTCCGCGTTGGCGGGCTCGAGCGCTCCGCTCCCACGGCTTCCACATGGCTCCACTCTGGCGATGTCTGCGTGCTCGCCGGTGCCGCGCGGCGAGCCTTCCACGGAATCGACCGCCTCAAACCCTGCACCTCCACCCTCCTCCCCCAAGGCGGCCGTCTCAACGTCACCCTCCGCGTCGTCACCTGACCCGCTCATCCGCCCTTCGAGGCGTCTTCGCGATGGGGGGGAAAGCCAGCGCCGAATCGCTGGCCGATCCCGGCCGTGATCTGATCGCCGTAAACGAGTCGGAGCAGTAAGAACGGTGGGTTAATTCACCAAGCCGGGTGAAATCCCGTATGCATCGGTTGTGCATGGAATGTGCATAGGGTGTGGCTGTGGTAATTTGGCGGTTAACGCCAGCAATCGCACAGCCCTGCCGCCAGCGTTCCCGCCGTTAACGTTTGGCGCTCCAGCTTAGCGAAACGCGCTTGCGGGTAAAGAACTCTCCCAGCAGCCCCAGCATGATAAGCACCAACGATACATAGATCGGATAGGTGAGTGAGCTGTGGTGGGGGTTGTAATTGATAAAGGCATATCCGCGGGTCTGGTCGATGACATGAAACAGCGGATTCCAATCAAAGATAGGCAGGATCGACGCTGGCAGGTTGTTGGCCAAAAACATCTTGCCCGAGGCAATCATATTCGCCCGCGTATAAACGCTGCTGATCACCCCCACGGCCTCCGGAGCCCAAGGCTTGGCTGACAGCAAGAGCATGCCAACCGCAACGCCCGAGAACCACGCCATGAGCACCATCCCGAACACGCCAACGGGATCATAGATGTAAAGCGGTGTGATCGCCACGTGATACAAAAACAGGATCAGAACCATCGAAAGGATCTGGGTGTAAAGCGATGCCAAAGCCGAAGAGCAAATCGCGATGACGGTGTTCATCGGAGCGTGTTTCATCATCGCCGAGGTCGGCCCCTCAGAGCCAAACACAGCCCCAACCGCCTTCACGTGGGTCATGAACAAGAAGATCCCGGTCATCACGAACAGCAGGAAATCGCCGCGCACCGCGTTTCCCTTCAAGCCGAGAACGCTGAACATGAAATAGAAGGCAGCCACCATCACGACGGTCTGCATCATGTTCAGCAGTAGGCCCATCACCGCGTTGCCATGGCCCTTGCGCACCTCACGTACCGTGGCGTGATAGATGAGCTCAAGCATCGCCAACGCCGAACCATAGGGCGTTCTCGGTGTTTGTTTCTCAAACATGTGCCTGCGGGCCTCTTTGTGCTGCTCTTGCAGCTATCTTGCACGGAAAACTTGCCGAAACTTTGACGCCAAACCATAAGGGGCCGGGGCTGGCAGATCAATTGACGCTGCCGCGAGCAATAGGAGAGTGCAATGGATTTCGACCGTTTGGTCACAGTGATGCGTCGTCTGGCGCTGGAAGCCGGCGAGAAGATCATGGAGATCTACGAGGCTGACGATTTCGAGGTGAAGTCGAAATCCGATGAAAGCCCCGTCACCGTGGCCGACGAGGCCGCCGATGCGCTTATCGGCGCGGGCCTGCGCGAAGCCTTCCCAGATGTGCTCGTGGTCACCGAAGAACAGGCAGGCACGCACAGCCAAAGCGCCGATGCCTTCCTCATCGTCGATCCGCTCGACGGCACCAAGGAGTTCATCAACCGGCGCGGCGACTTCACGGTTAACATCGCCTATGTCGAAGGCGGCGTGCCCCTGCGCGGCGTGGTCTACGCCCCTGCAAAACAACGGCTCTTCTACACCCTCGCCTCTGGCCAATCGGTCGAAGAAACCGGCACCCACGCGCCGGGTGAGCCGGGCGAACAGGTGCCGATGGCAGTTTCAAAGCCCGACAACAGCGCGCTCTTGGTTGTCGCCTCCAAATCTCACCGCGATCAGGCCACCGACGATTACATCGGCCTTTACAACACGGCAGACATGAAGAGCGCCGGCAGCAGCCTTAAGTTCTGCCTCGTCGCCACCGGAGAGGCCGATATCTATCCGCGCCTTGGCCGCACCATGGAATGGGACACGGCGGCAGGCGATGCGGTGCTGCGCGGGGCGGGTGGCAAGATGGTCCGCTTTGATGATCACACCCCCTTCACCTACGGCAAGCCGGGCTACGAAAACCCCTTCTTCATCGCCTATTCGCCCGACGTGGCGCTCAAGCAGGGCTGAGCCCCGAGGTCTTTCATGTCGTTTCTCATCGTCATCCCCGCCCGCTACGCCTCGCAGCGCTACCCGGGCAAGCCGCTGGCAATGCTGCGCGGCGCAAGCGGCGTGGAAAAGTCGCTGATACAGCGCAGTTGGGAGGCGGCAACGGCTGTTGGTGGCAACCCGCGTGTTGTGGTCGCCACGGATGACCACCGCATTCGCGAGGCCTCCGAAGGCTTTGGCGCAGAGGTGATCATGACGCCCGATACCTGCGCCAACGGCACCGAGCGCTGTGCGGCGGCCATCGAGGCGCTGGGCGAAAGCTTTGATGTGGTGGTCAACCTTCAGGGAGACGCCCCGCTCACGCCCGCCTGGTTCATCGAGGATCTGGTCGCAGCAATGCGGGCCGAGACCACGGCAGACATTGCCACACCGGTGCTCCGCTGCGACGGCTTTGCGCTCAATGCCTTTCTGGATGACCGGAAGGCTGGCCGCGTCGGGGGCACCACCGCGGTGTTCGCAGCCGATAACTCCGCGCTGTACTTCTCCAAGGAGGTAATCCCCTTCACCTCCGCCAGCTATCCCAATGAGGCCGCTACGCCGGTGTTTCACCACGTCGGCGTCTATGCCTACCGCCCGGATGCCCTGGCTGCCTACCCATCGTGGAAAGCGGGGCCCCTTGAGCGGCTCGAAGGGCTGGAGCAGCTTCGGTTTCTGGAGCAGGGCCGCCGCGTGCTCTGCGTCGAAGTCGAGGGGCGCGGGCGGGCCTTCTGGGAGCTGAACAACCCTCAAGATATCCCCCGTATCGAGGCCATGCTGGCGCAGATGGGCGTCGAATGAGCGAGGCGGCCAGCGTCATCATCGTCAGCCGCCACAGGCCGGATGAACTGCGCCGCAACCTCCCCGCCTTCCGCTTGCAAAGCCACCGCAACTTCGAGCTGATCCTCGTCGCAGACCCGTCGGGCCTTGCCGTGGCGCGGGAGCTTAACCTGTCTGACAGGATGAAGCTGGTAGAGTTTGACGAAGCCAATATCTCGGCAGCCCGCAACCTTGGTCTCGCACAGGCCGCCGCGCCCCTTGTCGCCTTCATCGACGATGATGCCACACCCGAACCGCCGTGGCTTGCGCGGCTTCTGGCCCCCTTCGACGGTTCCGATGTGGTTGCCAGCACCGGCTTTGTGCGCGGCAGAAACGGAATTTCCATGCAATGGCAAGGGGTTGCAACGGATGAGACGGGTGCGGATATCGCCCTCGACGTTAACGAACAAGAAACCACGGTTCTGCCCATCGCGCGCTGCGTTAAGACTCACGGAACCAACTGCGCCTTCCGCCGTGCTGCCCTTGCCCACATCGGCGGGTTTGACCCGGCCTTTCGCTTCTTCCTCGATGAAACCGACGTCACTCACCGCCTTGTGCCACAGGGCGGCAAAACCGCTATCGTCCCGCTGGCCCAAGTACACCACGGCTTCGCCGCAAACGCGAGCCGCAAGGCCAACCGCGCACCAACAGATCTGGCGCAGATCGGCCGATCCGCCGCTCTGTTTTTGAGGCGTCACTGCCCACCGGATCGCCGCGATGCAGCACTCGATGCCTTACGCAGCGGGCAGGCCGAACGTCTGGCTCATCACCGCGCAGAGAGACGCCTCAGTACCGAAGATGAAGCCCCGCTGATGGAGAGCCTTGAGCGTGGTATCACTGAGGGCCAGATGGCTGATTTGAGCGACCCACAGGCCATGCACGAGGCAACCGTCCCCTTCCGCCCGTTCCCGAAAGGCCCGGGGCCGCGCGGCCACGAGGTGCGCAGTTGTGGCCTTTGGGGCTATCGCAAGTCCCTTGCGCAGGCCCGCGCTGATGCGGCGGTGGGCGACAAGGCCATCACCCTGCTGCGCCTCTCCAGAACCACCCGATTCCACGCCAGCCGGTTCGATCCGGCGGGCTTCTGGGTGCAGCGCGGCGGGCTCTTCGGCCGATCTTTGCGCAGCGATCCGCTTGTCCGCTTTTGGCGCCGCGCCGACCGGATCAAGCGTGAAACAGCCCGAATTGATGCTTTTCGCAGCCCTAAAAGCTGACGATTGCCCATTTGGCACGCCGAGCATTAACCGGAAACCGTTTTAATGCCGCAGTGCAACAAAATGCCCACCTTGGCTGTTTCTTCCGCAAGGGTTTGCCCCTATCGTCGCGGCCATACAGCGCCACCTTCTCGGCGCTATGGCGGTGAAACCCGCATGTGAAACACTGATTGACGAGACAGATATGAAAAAAGTGACCAAGGCGATTTTTCCGGTGGCAGGGCTGGGTACGCGTTTCCTTCCAGCAACCAAGTCCATCCCGAAAGAGATCATGACCTTGGTTGACCGTCCCTTGATCCAATACGCGATCGACGAGGCACGCGCCGCCGGTATCAAGGAATTCATCTTCGTCACTTCTCGCGGCAAAGGCGCGCTGGAAGATTACTTCGACCATGCCCCGGTGCTGGAGCAGGAACTGCGCAAGAAGGGCAAAGACCAGCTCATGGAGGTGCTCAAGAACACCAACATGGAAAGCGGCGCCATCGCCTATATCCGTCAGCACAAAGCACTGGGCCTCGGCCACGCCGTCTGGTGTGCCCGCCGCCTGATCGGCAACGAGCCCTTTGCCGTGATCCTCCCTGATGACGTGATCGCCGCTGAAAAGCCCTGTCTTCAGCAAATGGTCGAGGCCCATCAGGAAACCGGCGGCTGCATGGTTGCCGCGATGGAAGTTCCGCAGTCCAAAGCCTCCGCCTACGGCCTGCTTGATGTGACGGAAGACCATGGCCAGCTGGTCAAGGTCGGTGGCATGGTAGAGAAGCCGAAGCCCGAAGATGCACCCTCCAACCTTGCGGTGATCGGCCGTTACATCCTTACCCCCAAGATCCTGAACAACCTGAACAAAAAGCAAAAGGGCACGGGCGGTGAGATTCAGCTGACAGACGCCATTGCGCAGGAGATCGGCGGCGACGAGGGCGTGTATGGCTACCGCTTCAACGGCGAGCGCTTCGATTGCGGCTCCAAGGCGGGCTTCCTCCAGGCCACCGTCTCCTTCGGCCTTGGCCGGGACGAGCTTCGCGACGAGCTTTGGGGCTACCTGCGCGAGCTTGTTGCCAGCGAAAAAGCCGCTCAGTAAGCGGCTGTGGAAATGGACCACGTTCTTGTCACCGGTGGCGCCGGCTACATCGGGGCACATGCCTGTAAAGCTCTGAAAGCAGCGGGATACATTCCCGTCGCCTTTGACAACCTCTCAACCGGTTGGCGTGACGCGGTGAAATTCGGCCCGTTGCACGAGGGCGATTTGCTGGACCGTGCCAGCATAGATGCCGCTTTCGCCAAATATAAGCCCGTTGCCGTCATGCACTTTGCCGCGCTCTCTCTGGTGGGCGAAAGCATGAAGGATCCGGGCAAATATTGGCGCGAGAACGTTCTGGGTGCAGCCAACCTTGCCGATGCTGCCGTTGCCGCTGGCTGTCTCGACTTTGTCTTTTCTTCCACCTGCGCAACCTATGGCGACCAGGATGGCGTGGTGCTTGATGAAGACACCGAACAGCTCCCCATTAATGCCTACGGCAGCTCCAAGAGGGCCATCGAGCAATTGCTGGCTGATTTTGAGGTGGCTTGCGGGCTGCGCTCGGTCATCTTTCGCTATTTCAACGTGGCCGGTTCGGATCCGGAGGCCGAAGTCGGCGAGCAACACCTGCCCGAAACACACCTGATCCCGCTGATGCTTGACGCCATCGCAGGCAAGCGTGACGCGCTGACGATTTTTGGTACCGATTACAACACGCCCGATGGCACCTGCATCCGCGACTATGTGCATGTGTCAGACCTCGTCGATGCCCATGTGAAGGGGTTGGAGTGGCTGAAGTCGGGCAAGGAGAGCCGGGTGTTCTGCCTCGGGTCCGGCCACGGGTTTTCTGTGCGCGAGGTGGTGGATGCCAGCCGCGCTGTCACCAACCGTGAGGTGCCCATTGTCGAGGGCGGCAGGCGGCCGGGTGACCCTGCGGCATTGGTCTCGGGCAGCCACCGCGCGACGGAGGAACTGGGCTGGACGCCAAAACGGTCGGACATCGCGACGATGATTGCCGACGCATGGCGTTGGCATCAGTCGGAGCCCTATGACCGCTGAGGCGCCTCCGCGCTGTCTCGATCTCTCGCGGCTCATATCCCGGGTCGGACGCGGCCCGCTGACCGGTGTAGACCGGGTCGAGCGAGCCTATCTCGACAGGCTTCTGGCAGAAGGCGCACCACTCTTTGCCCTGATCCGCCTGCCCGGCTCCTACGCCTTGCTGAATCGCGATGGGCTGTCTCCACTTGCCGCTCGTCTTGCTGCAGGGGGCAAATGGGGCAGCACCGATTTGCAGGGCCTCCTAAACCGCAAGCTCACGCCGCTTCAGCGCCGGGTCCATGCCGATATCCGCGGCCTCGCAGTGGCCACCTGCCTCCGTGCCCGCCTGCCCGCCATGTTGGCCCGGCACCTTCCCGAGGGCACGCGCTATCTCAACGTCGGCCACGCCAATCTGACAGAGCGCGTTCTGGGCACAATGGCGGTAAAGGCTGCCGGGGTCACAGTGCTGATCCACGATATGATCCCGCTGGATTTTCCGCAGTATCAGCGCGAGGGGCAGCCCGAGAAGTTTGAGGCGGCGATGCGGCGTGTGAGCTGTCATGCAACACAGGTAATTTACAACTCCCGCCACACGCAGGAGCGCAGTGAGGAATGGTTTGCTCGCTTTGGTCGTGTGCCAGCGGGTCAGGTTGCCCTGCTCGGCGTCGAGGAGCCGGTGCCAGAGGCTGCAGAAGTGCCCACCACACTCCCCACGCAGCGCCCCTTTTTCATCGCCACCGGCACCATAGAGCCGCGCAAAAACCACGCCTTGCTGCTCGATGCGTGGGAGCACCTGGCCAAAACGCCCGGCGAACCGCCACTGCTCTTCATTGTGGGCAGCCGGGGCTGGAGGAATGAGGCGCTCTTCAGACGTCTCGATAGCTCTCCGATAAAAGGTCGTTTCATCTTTGAGCTGCAGGGCCTGTCTGACGGCGCCGTTGCCGACTTGACTCGCAAAGCCTGCGCCGCGCTGTTCCCCTCGCACGCAGAGGGCTTTGGCCTGCCGCCCGCCGAAGCGTTGGCGCTTGGCACGCCAGCCATCGTCAACGACTTGCCAGTCTACCGCGAATTCTTGGGGGATTTGCCCGTTTACCTAGGTGGCAACGATAGTTATCTATGGGCCAAGACCATTCAGGAAATGGCAACAATGGGTCAGGCGGTGCCGAGGGTCGAGCTGGAGCAGGTGCAACTCCCCACATGGGATGCGCATTTCAACAGAGTTTTAAGCGTGACCTGATACCGCTTTGCCGCCATGCCTCCGGGGCGAAGGATTGAGTTGGGCGCTTTAAGATCATATCGCTTGCGGCTCCAGCGCAAACGCTGGCGCATTCGCGCGCTTCGCAAGCGGCGGGAATTGTCTGCAGTTGCCAACCGCACCGATTCTGTGAGGCCCGGCGATGTGCTGGCCTTTGTCACCCTCCGCAATGAGCGTATCCGCCTGCCTTACTTTCTGGAGTATTACCGCAAGCTCGGGGTGGCGCATTTCTTCATGGTCGACAACGGCTCCGAAGATGGCTCACGCGAGTATCTTGCGGATCAGCCCGATGTTTCGCTCTGGACCACCCAGCAAAGCTACAAACGCGCCCGTTTCGGTGTGGATTGGCTCAACTGGCTCCAACGCAAGTATGCGCACGGGCATTGGGCGCTGGTTGTCGATGTGGATGAGTTCTTCGTCTATCCCTTCTGCGATACCCGGCCCATACGTGCGCTGACCGACTGGCTCGATGCCTCTTCGATCAAGTCCTTCTCGGCGATGCTGCTCGATATGTATCCCAAGGGCCCGCTCGACGCGCTGCCCTATACCGAAGGGCAAAACCCGCTTGAGATCGCCTGTTATTTCGATAGCGGAAACTACCAGATCACCCGCAATCGGCTTTACGGTAACCTCTGGATACAAGGCGGCCCCCGCGCCCGCGCCTTCTTTGGCGATGCGCCAGAACGTGCCCCGGCGCTAAACAAGATTCCGCTGGTCAAATGGGATAAGCAATACACCTACGTCAGCTCCACCCACATGCTCCTGCCACGCGGGCTGAACCTTACCTATGATGAATGGGGCGGCGAGAAGGCCTCGGGCATTTTGCTCCATGCCAAGTTTCTCGATACCTTCACCGCCAAATCCGAGGAGGAGCTGGAGCGCGGCCAGCACTATGCGGCGAGCCATGAATACAAGGCCTATGCCCGCGTGCTGCGCGACAATCCCGACTTCTGGACAAAGTGGAGCGAGCGCTACATCAACTGGCGCCAGCTTGAAATTCTCGGCCTGATGTCAAAGGGAAACTGGGCCTGATGGTCGGCTTTGTGATGCTTGTGCATACCGCGCTTGACCGTGCCAGCCAAACCGCGCGGCACTGGGCCACGAGCGGCTGCCCTGTTGTCATCCACTGTGACCGGAAGGTTGACCGGAAAAGCTACGCAAAGCTCACCGAGTCCCTCGCAGACCTCAAAAATGTCAGCTTCAGCCCCCGTTACCGATGCGAGTGGGGGACGTGGAACATCGTCGCCGCAACTCAAAAGGCGGCCGAGATCATGCTGCAAAAGCATCCGGAGGTCGGCCACGTCTACCTCGCCTCCGGCTCCTGCCTGCCGCTGCGCCCGCTGCAAGAGCTGAAAGCCTACCTTAGGGCCCGCCCCCGTACCGACTTCATCGAAAGCGTGACGATCGAGGACGTTACATGGACGAAGGGCGGGTTTGACAGTGAGCGGTTCACGCTCCGCTTTCCCTTCTCATGGAAAAGGCAGCGTTTTCTGTTTGATCGCTACGTCGCACTGCAACGGCTGGTGCGGTTCAAGCGCAAGGTGCCCAAGGGGTTGGTGCCCCACCTCGGTTCGCAATGGTGGTGCCTCTCTCGTCCCACGCTTGAGGCCATTCTGACCGACCCAGACCGGCCCGTTTATGACCGCTACTTCAAGCGTGTGTGGATTCCGGATGAAAGCTATTTTCAGTCCATCGTCAGGGTCTATTCCGCTGAGGTCGAAAGCCGCTCGCTGACGCTTTCCAAGTTCGATTTTCAGGGCAAGCCCCACATTTTCTACGACGATCACCTGCAACTGCTCCGGCGGTCCGATTGCTTCGTTGCCCGCAAGATCTGGCCCCACGCCAATCGGCTTTACGCGTCCTTCCTGTCTAACGATCCGAAGGTGACCAAAAACGCCGAGCCGAACCCTTCCAAGATCGACCGGCTCTTTGCCAAAGCGGTAGACCGAAGGACGCGTGGGCGAATGGGGCTCTACATGCAGAGCCGTTTCCCCAACCAAGACTGGGAGAATGGCAAAACGGCAGAACCCTACTCGGTGTTTGAAGGGTTTTCCGAGCTCTTCTCAAACTTTGACACATGGCTTGGCAAGGCGGCAGGCGGCCGTGTGCACGGGCACCTCTTTGCCCCTGACCGGGCGCAGTTTGCAGGGGGTGAAACGGTTTACAACGGCGGGCTCTCCGATAGCGCCCTGTTGCGAGATCATAACCCGACAGCCTTCCTGACCAACCTTATCTGGAACACCCGTGGCGAGCGCCAGATGTTCCAGTTCGGTCCCGGCGATGCGCAGGATATCGAGTGGCTTATCGCCACCGACCCGAAGGCGCAGATTTCGGTCATCACCGGGGCCTGGGCTATCGGACTCTTCCGGCTTGGCATCAATTCTTCTGTTGTTCGCAAGGAAGCGGCGCGCCTGCAGGCCATTGAGGCCGCGCATCTTGATGTGCTGCGTTCCCCTCATGCCAAGGCAAGGGTGCGAATCTGGTCGCTGGCGGAGTTCATTGAAGACCCGATGAACAACCTCCAACTCATTATGGACGATATTATCCCCGGGGCCCGTCGCCGTCTCACCGCCGCACCGCTGATGGAAGATCTCAACGGGTTCGGCCAGTTCCTCCAGACTCTCAAGAATCAGGGGATGAACCCCTACCTCGCCGGCGATTTCCCGGTTGATCCGCAACTCGTGCCAACCTCGGCTGATGAGGCTCAGCGCCCCTATCTCGTAAAGAAGTAACCTGCTTATGAGCGACCGGTTCGACAGTTTCGTCATCTTCGGAGAGATGCGCACGGGTTCCAATTATCTTGAGGAGAATATCAACCGCTTTGAAGGGCTGTACTGCTACGGCGAGGCCTTCAATCCGCATTTCGTGGGGCATCACAACACCAAGGAGCTGTTTGATATGACCCTCGCCGCGCGCGAGGCCGATCCACTTCTGCTGCTCGAACGGATGAAGAAGAACACCAAGGGGCTGCCCGGCTTCCGCTTCTTCCACGACCATGACCCGCGCGTGCTGGAGGCCTGCCTGCCCGATCCGCGCTGCGCCAAGGTGATCCTCATCCGCAACCCGCTTGAAAGCTACGTCAGCCGCAAGATCGCTGCAGAAACCGGCCAATGGCGCCTGACCGATGCCAAGCACCGCCGCGATGCGAAGATTCGTTTCGATGGCGCGGAATTTGAAGAGCTGGTGGCCGAGCTGCAATCGTTTCAACTGCTGCTCCAGCACGAAATGCAGATCACGGGGCAAACCGGCTTTTACATCGCCTACGAGGATATAAACGACCTCGACGTGCTGAATGGCCTAGCAAAGTTTCTGGGGTGTGACACGCCGCTTGAAGAGCTCTCGACCAAGCTCAAAAAGCAAAACCCGGGCGGTCTTGAAGAGAAGGTGGCCAACTTCGACGATATGCAGGCCGCTTTGGCGAAAATCGACACCTTCGGCCTTACCCGCACCCCCAACTTCGAGCCGCGGCGCGGTGGCGTGGTGCCAACCTACCTCGCCTGCGCACTCAGCCCGATCCTCCATATGCCGGTGAAAGGTGCGACGCTCGGGCCGGTTGAGCGCTGGCTGGCGGCGCTTGATGGTGTGGAGCCCGATGCACTGCAACGCGGCTTCAACCAAAAGACCCTTCGCCAATGGCGGCGCAAGAACAAGGGCGCCCGCAGCTTTTCCGTTATCGCCCACCCGCTGCAGCGAGCGCACCGGGTTTTCTGCCATCACATCCTCCGGGCCGAGGGTGAGGGCGTTTTTACCAAGATCCGTCGCACGCTGCGTGAAGGATACAATGTGCCTTTGCCGGAGGGTGAGCCGGGGGATGACTATGATACCTCCGCCCACCACGCCGCCTTCCTTGGCTGGCTGAAGTTCTTGAAGGCCAACCTCGCCGGCCAGACTGGTACACGAATAGATGCGGCATGGGCCAGCCAGGCAGCGGTAATTCAGGGCTTCGCCGATCTGGGCTCGCCCGACATGATCATTCGGGAAGACCAGTTGGCGCTGGGCCTTTCGCACCTTCTGGCGCAATGCGAGGTAGAGACCTCACCACCGCTGGAATCGCTTGAGGATGAAGGCGCTTTGCTGCTCGATACGATCCTCGATGACGAGATCGAGCAGGCTGCGCTGGATGCCTACCAGCGCGATTACCTCAACTTCGGGTTCAAACGGCTGAAAAACAGCTGACGCGGGCTTAGGCGGCCTGCTGGCCCGGCGCTTCTGTCAGAATGGCATGCAGGGTCGCCGGGGCATCATTGGCGCGCAGCTTGCTGCAAACGCCGCTGTCCCGCAGGGTGCGCGAGACGAGGGCAAGCGCCTTGAGATGATCTACGCCCGAATCCTGAGGCGCGAAGAGCGCAAATACCAGATCAACAGGCTGGCGATCGACCGAGTCGAAATCCACGGCTTTCTCGATGCGCACAAATACGCCCACAACCCTGCCCAGACCGTCCAGCCGGGCGTGCGGCAAGGCAACGCCCCGGCCCACACCAGTGGGGCCGAGACTCTCGCGTTCCATCAAGGCATCGACCGAGCGCTGCGGCTCGAGCCCATAGGCGGACTGCGCAAGTTCTGCGAGCTGCTGAAACAGCCGCTTTTTGCTGCTCACACCCTGCAAGACCTTAACGGCCTCGGGCTTGAGGATTTTTTGCAGCTCCATGTCCTGCCCGGCCTTCCCGCCCCTTGAACGGGGCGTCACTCATTCCTGTTTGGTGTCGATCCAGCCAATGTTGCCGTCATCTCGACGGTAGACCACGTTAACACCACTATGCCCTTCATTTCGGAAGACCAGAACCGGGGCACCCTGAAGCTCCATCTGCATCACAGCCTCACCAACGGAGAGTGCAGGCACGCGGGCCTCCATCTCGGCGATGATCATGGGCTGAAGGCTCTCAGGTTCCTCGGTCTCGGTATCTTCCGATGCGGCGAGGATATACGAAGACGCGCCGATGAATTCAACCGGCTCCGTGCGGTCCTTGTGGTGGTCTTTCAGCCGTCGTTTATAACGCCTCAGCTGCTTTTCCATCTTGTCGCAACAGAGCTCGAAGGCCGAGTAGATTTCTGCCGCATGGGCCTTGGCTGATGCCGTCAGGCCGGTTGAGAGGTGGATCGTCGACTCACAAACAAACTCGTGGGCGCTTTTGGAAAAGATCACATTCGCATCGGTCGGTCGCTCGGCATATTTATCAACCACGGCACCAAGTCCGGATTGGACGTGTGTTTGCAGTGCTTCACCGATGTCGATCTGTTTTCCGCTGATTTGGTAGCGCATGGCACCTCCTGGGGGTCTCTTCGGGGTCTTCATCCCATCGGCAAGAGCACGGCACAACGCCATGCGTGCCGGTGGGCAATCTCTATGTAGTGTGGCTTGGCGGGCGTTTCAGCGAGCTCGGCGTCGCTCCGCTGACTGGGTCAGCAGGCGTCTGCGTTTGCTTGAGGGTGGTATGTTCAGGCATTTTCTGTATTTGGCGACAGTTCGCCGTGAGATGTCAACTCCATCCTGCTTCAACTTGCAGCAGATCTGCTCGTCAGAGAGCACCGCGCCGGGCGCTTCTGCGGCAACAAGACGCGAAATGGCGAGCTGTGCCGTATGGCTCGAAGTCGCCGGGTTACCCCCGGTTCGCAACGCCGCCGGAAAGAGTGAGTCGAGCTCGATGATCCTCCCGCGCCAGATGAGTGTCTTGCCCGAGATGGCCCGCCCAATGGTTGATTTGTGCAGTCCCAGCTGACCGGCAATCACGTTGCGGGTAAGCGGGGCAAGTGCATCACTTCGCCCGGTAAAGAAGGCGGCCTGCGCGTCGGCCACCGCCTTTCCGACAGCCAGCAGGGTCTTGCCCCTGTAGCGCACCGCCGAAATCAGCGCCCGTGCTTCGGCCAGATGCGCGGCCAGCTTTTCACCGCGCGCCTGTGCCAGCGCTTTGTCGAGTTTCAGCCGAGGCCCGTTGTCATTCACAAGCTCCACCCGAAGCCCGGCGGCCTCATCTTCGGTCACCAGCAGTTCGGGCACGCGCACGACAGGCTCTGCCATGTCAAAGGCGCGGCCGGGAGCCGGATCGAGTGAGCGAACCAAGGCAACGATCTCGGCGGCCTCGTCGCTGGTGAGGCCGAGCGCCGGGCCTATCAGCTCGGTCTGGCCCTTGCTGAAATAGGGCAGCCCCGCCAGCACCAGTTGCACCCTTTGCGGGGGCAGGCCGCTCTCTGTGAGTTGCAACTGGATGCACTGCATCAGGCTGAACACCCCCACCCCTGTGGGCTCGCAACTTTGAATCGCCTGCACTGCCAACCCGGCAACCCCTTTCGAAAGCCCGTGCTCTTCTGCAAGCGCGGCAACATCCGTCTGGGTAAAAAACCCACTCTCGTCGAGATCATAGGCCAGCCGCCGGGCCGCATCGTCGACCGCGGGTGAAAGGTCCATCAGGGCGATCTGCCCGCTCAGGTGCTCGCCAAGGCTGGGGCGCGCGGCAACGGTTTGAAGCGCAAGCTCGTAAGGGGTTGCGCCTTGGGCAGCGCTGGCGCCTCCTTCAAACGGCCTATAGATCAAAAAGGGATTATCGGCGGCAGCCTCGGCAATTACCTCCTCCAAGGCACCGCCCGTCAGCATCAAAATTCCGATGGATTGCTGGAGGGCAGGCGAAAGAGCGAGGCGCTGTGCCTGCTTCAGCTCAAGTCGGGTTTTCGGGCCGCTCATCCGGGCCCGCCGTCACATAATGCGGAAGCTGTCGCCGAGGTAGACACGGCGCACGTTCTCATCTTGCACCACCTCTTCAGCTGTCCCGCTCATCAGGATTTTACCGTCATGCAAGATGTAGGCCCGGTCCACGGTTTCCAGCGTTTCGCGCACGTTGTGATCGGTGATGAGCACGCCGATGCCCCGAGATTTAAGATCGGTCACAAGGTGGCGAATTTCGCCCACCGATATCGGATCGACGCCGGCGAATGGTTCATCCAGTAGCAGATACTTCGGGTCTGCGGCGAGGCAGCGGGCAATCTCCACACGTCGCCGCTCACCGCCCGACAGCGCCAGAGCCGGAGCGCGGCGAAGATGTTCGATGGCGAATTCCGAGAGAAGTTCTTCCAGCCGCTCGCGCCGCTTGTGCCTGTCGGCCTCTGCGATTTCGAGGATGGCCATGATGTTATCTTCCACGTTCAACCCGCGAAAGATCGACATTTCCTGCGGCAAGTAGCCGATGCCCAGCTTGGCACGGCGATACATTGGCAGGCTCGTCACCTCGCGCCCGTCAATTGTGATCTGCCCGCTCTCCGGCACGATCAGACCGGCAATCGCGTAAAAACAGGTGGTCTTGCCCGAGCCGTTGGGGCCCAGCAGGGCCACCACCTCGCCGCGGCCCAGATCCATGCTGACATCGCGAATGACGAGGCGCTTGCGGTAGCTCTTGCGCATGTTGGCCACGCGCAGCCCCGCATCACCACCGGCCACACGCAGGTCGGGCTTGGTATTGGTGTCAGTGTCGCTCAATTTTCGCTGTCCGAACGGAAGACGGTGCGCACGCGCCCCTCCATCACGCCGGTGCCCTTGTCGAGATCCACCACCATCTTCTGGCTTGAAAGCGCGTTCTGGCCCTGCGTGAGCAGAACGTCACCGGTCATCACAATCTGACTGGTGCCAATGGTATAAACGGCCTCCCGCGCCTCTGCCGCCTCGGCGCCGCTGACAAGCGTCACACCGCCGGTCGCGTGCAGTCGCTTCACCTTGCCGGTCGAGCTTTCGCCGCCCTCGTATTCAACTTCCACCATCGCAGCCGTCAGCCGCATTTCGCCCTGGCCAACCTTGACGTTGCCACGAAATACGGCCCGGCCGGTTTCTTGGTTGATCTGGAGCTGATCGGCGGCGATTTCCACCGGAAGCGAGCTGTCATGCTTCAGCGCCCCGAAGGCGACATTGGCACCCTGTGCATGGAGCGGGGCCGAGAGTCCGGCGAAAAGCACAAAAAGCCACGCAGTAAAGAGGCGCTTCAAAGTCACGGAGACAATTCCTATTCGGTTGGCGGGGTGTATACCAGCTTCACCCCATTCTTGAAAACCAGAAGGAATCCGCCGTCTTCGTTGGCGTCATCCGCCGGAGCCAGGCGCATGCTGCCCGCATCAAGCGTTCCGGCGGGGCCTTCAGCCTTCACCGGGCCGACCGATTCGATCTCGGTGCGCTCCAGAGCAGTGGTAATCTCATCCGAGGTGATCCGATAGCCGGATGGTGTGGTGATGATCACACCCCCACCGAGCACGGCTTGCCCTTCCTGCGTGTCGATCTGCCCGGAAAGAGACGAAAGCTCGTAGGTGCCGCCGCCTTCGGTTTCGAGTTGGGCGCGCAGATCCGTGGCCGAAACGCGATGCCCGTTCTCGGGATCGGGCCGGGCTGTGGTGGCGGCGATGGAAATAGCCGAGCCATCGCGGGTGACGCCCGAATAGTTTGGCGCGGATATGCGCTGCTCGCGGGCCAGTTCGTTCACGTCGACATCGGCGAAAGGGATCGAGCGGGTCGGGTCCACCGTGCGGGCAACCAGAAAGAGCGTCGAGAGCATGGCCAGCGCGGCCAGTGGCAACACGATCTTCGCCATTGAAACGAAGCGGGAATAGCTGTTGTCGTAAACCGACATCGCCGCGCTCCGCCGCTCAGGCCACGCCGGCGCGGAGACAATCGTGAATGTGCAAGAGCCCCTCCGCCCGACCATCGCTCGAAAGAACGAAAAGGCAGGTAATCTTACGGCTGTTCATCAACGCCAGTGCCTCAGCGGCGAGGGCATCGGGGCCGATGGTCAGGGGGTTATCGGTCATGACTTCATCCACGGTATGATCCAGAAGCCCGGACATGTGCCGGCGCAAGTCACCGTCGGTGACGATACCGTGAAGCCTACCATCCTGTGCGGCTACGCCTACCACGCCAAAACCGCTTTGGCTCATGGTAAGCAGGGCCTCGCTCATTGGCGTCCCCGGAGTGGCAAGAGGCAGCGCATCGTGGTTGTGCATGAGGTCTCGCACCTTGGCGAGACGCGCGCCCAGCTTGCCACCGGGGTGAAAGTCGCGAAACTTTTCTGGTGTGAAACGCCGGTGCTTCATGAGCGCCACCGCCAAGGCATCGCCCAGCGCCAGCGTCATCGTGGTTGACGTGGTTGGCACGATCCCTTCTTCGCAGGCCTCTTCGGCACCGGGCAACAGAATCGCGCAATCGGCGCTAGAGAGCAGTGTGCTCTCGGCTTTCGAGGCCACGCCGATGAGCGGGATGGCGAAGCGCCGGGTATAGCTGATCATATCAGCCAACTCGGGGGTTTCGCCGGAGTTGGAAAGCAGCAACGCTACATCGCCCTGGCTCATCATCCCAAGGTCGCCGTGGCTGGCCTCGGCGGGATGGACGAAATGCGCAGGCGTGCCGGTGGAGGCGAATGTGGCAGCAAGTTTGCGGGCGATATGTCCGGATTTGCCCATGCCAGACACGATGATCCGCCCCGGCGCGGCGAGGATCATTTCGCAGGCCTCGGCAAAGCCCGGCCCAAGCCCCTCAGCCAGCCGCGTTAGCCCCTCTGTCTCAAGGGCGATCACCCGCTTGCCCGCTTCAATGAGCGTGGCGGGGTTGAAGGGCTCCTGAATGTTCATCGCGTCAGCCTAATGGGCGAATATGTCGATTTCGGGCCAGCCGGCGAGGTCGAGCTTGGCACGGGTTGGCAGAAAGTCGAAGCAGGATTGTGCCAATTCGGTGCGCCCCTCGCGGGCCAGCCGTTCGTTCAGCACATCGCGCAGCTTGTGCAGGTGGAGCACATCGGAGGCGGCGTAGCTTTGCTGCGCCTCGGTCAGCTCGGGCGCACCCCAGTCGGAGCTTTGCTGCTGCTTTGAGATATCCACCCCGATTAGCTCCTGGCAAAGGTATTTCAGCCCGTGCCGGTCAGTGAAGGTGCGCACCAGTTTGGAAGCGATCTTGGTGCAATAGACGGGCGCGGCCAGTGCGCCGAAGGCATTGTACATCGCGGCAATATCAAACCGCCCAAAGTGGAAGAGCTTCAGAACATCAGGGTTCTCCAGCATCGCAGCAAGGTTGGGCGCTGCTGATTGGCCCTTTTCGATCTGCACCAGATGCGCCTCGCCGTCGCCGCCCGACATCTGCACAAGGCACAGCCTGTCACGATGCGGGTTGAGCCCCATCGTCTCGCAGTCGATGGCCACCACTGGGCCAAGGTCGAGCCCGTCTGGAAGGTCGTTTTTGTAGAGATGGGTCTTTGCCACGGTGGTTTGCCTTTTTATCCGTTTGAGCCGAGATAGGCCCTAACGGGTGCGAAATCAAATGCCGCAAACGTGGCAAATCCCGTCACTCAGGGAAGAATTTTGCCATTTCCGCCTCGAAGTGCCGCCAACTCATGGTCGCCTTGTTGCCCGCGTGCCCGTGGTAGTGGGATTTGCCCGATGAAGTGGGTAGCCCGGCCCAGATGGCGGCAAGGCGGTTCATGAAGGTTTTGCGGGGCATCTTGCCAGCCAGAAGCGCGCTGAGCCCTGCTTCTCGCAGCAACTGGTCGGCCAGCGCATCCTGCACGTCCGGGGTGAAGCGCGAGTTTGGCGGCGTGCCGAGATGGTCAACGAGGCGCCGGAGTGTGACAGGGATAAACTGATATCGCCCGATCGCGTGGTTCTGGCCGGGCGTGTCCTCGATCCATTCGTAAATTTCGGCAATGGTCAGCTCGGTCGGGCGGCGTGGTGGCTTCACCTTGGCGCTCAGAACAACAGCGTCATAGCCCGCCGCCCCGGCCTCGGCCTGAGCGATCAGCCCGCGAATCCACTCGGCATACACGGCCTCGGTCGTCCAGCCGCGACGTATTGGTGCTTCTCGCGCGGCCTCATCCCTCGCGCGCCGCTCCGGAAGGGGGGCAAAAAATCCGCCCTGTTGATTCCCGGCAAAAAGGCTCGGCCCCGGCCCAATTTCGGCCCCCACAGGCGCAACCAGCGGCCGTGCACCGCCAAAAAGCGGCTCGGCAGCATTGGCTGAGGTGGCAAGCAGGAGCGTAAACCAAAGAGCGATGAAAGCCGGGCGGTAAATCATTCAGCCTCATTCTGAGTGCGATCCGTCACGCCTGTTGTGGCAGGAAGAGTTTGAGGAATGGTTACGATGCGACTTCAGCTGCCAAGCAGGGCCATCGCCCAATTGGTGCGACTGAGCCTGAACCGTCATAGTGGCGCATAGAGCGTGCCCGCCGCGTTGCATTGCGCCGGCACTGCGCCCATGGTTGCGCGCGGGCCATCTTCAGCGAAAGGCACCCAGGCATGACGCTTCTTGTTGATATCAAGGCCTTTCTCGCCACGGCACGCACAGGCAGCTTTTCTGCCGCCGCGCGTGAAATCGGTGTCGCACCTTCGGTAATAACCAAGCGCGTGGGGCGGCTTGAAGCCCACATCGGCAACCGCCTTTTCATTCGCTCCACCCGTGCGCTGGTGATGACCGCCGAAGCCGACCGGCTGCGCCCGCGGTTGCAATTGCTGGTGAGCGAGTTGGAAGACACGCTGGTCGGGGCCGCACCGCCCGAGACGGGCCTAACGGGTCATTTGCGCATAAAGGCGCCCACCACCTTGGGCACGCTCTTCGCCGGGCGCTCCATTGCCCGTTTCATGGCGCAGAACCCGGCGATCACCACAGAGCTGATGCTGATCGACCGCGCGGTGAACCCGTTGGAGGAAGGTTTCGATATTGCTCTCGGCGGCCTGCCGCAAAGTTTTGCCAGCGTGCATGAGATGCCGCTGTGCTATTACCCGCGCGTGCTGGTGGCGACGCCCGAGTATCTGGCCGCCCATGGCACCCCACGCACCCCGGGCGATCTGCTGGAGCATCGCTGCATCATTTACGTTGCCGCCGGAATGACATGGTTTTTCGAGAGCGAGGGGGGGCCGATCTCGGTCACGGTAAACCCGGTTTTCACCGTCAACGATTCGCGCCTGCTGCACTTTGCGGCGCGTCATCACTTGGGCATCTGCATCGCGCCGGGATTTCTGGTGCAAGAAGATCTGGCGGAGGGCAGGCTGGTGGAGGTGCTGCCCGATTTTCCCGTCGTGCAACTTTGGTTCAAAGCAATGGTGCCCAACAACAAGTTGCACCGGCCCGAGGTGGCCGCTTTGCTGGAGTTTCTGAAGAAAGAGTTTGATGAAGCGCCATGGGAGCGCAAGCCCGTGCCGCCGCTCTGACGGCACGTTGCGCGGCGGGGCTGAGGGCCCCACCGCATTGCGATGTCAGGAGGCGAGCTGCAACTCCGGTGCGCGGTCGTCTAGCGTGGTTGTGCGGCGCAACTCGCGCGGCTCGTCGAGGTCGAAGTGGCGGCCCCGATGCAGCGTGGCGCGGTTGTCCCAAATCACGGTATCGCCGGTCTGCCACTTGTGGCGATAGATAAACTGCCTCTGGGTGGCGTGTTCCAGCAGGTCCGCCAGCATCATACGGCCCTCCGGCACAGTCATTCCATCAATCTGACGGGCATGAACGCCGATGAAGAGGTGCTTCCTTCCGGTCGCCGGGTTGGTGCGCACGATCGGCCACCACGCTGGCTGGATCGCCGCCTTCTGCTCGGCGTCATAGCTGTCGTCACCCAGCAAGAACCGCGAATGCAGCGCGTAGTGCTCGGCTTCTCTTCCGTCGAGGAAGGCCTTCATCCGATCGTCCAGCGCGTCATAGGCCGCCTTCAGATCGGCAAACTCCGTGTCGCCGCCCCAACTCGGGTTTTGCACCGAATGGAGCATGGAATATTTCGCCGCCGGCTTCTGAAACGAACTGTCGGAGTGCCACATCTGGTTGGCGATGTTGTTCAGAACCCGCTTGTCGGTGCGCGGCACCGGCTTGCCGTCTTTGCCGATGTTCGAGATGTCGCCCACCTCGGCATGGGTGACCTGAGTGTTGGTGTTCTTCTTGGCCACCACCTTCTTGAAGCCCTGATCGAGCGGGCCGAACTGGCGGGTGAAGGCGAGCTGCTCCTCAACGCTCATCGGCTGATTGCGGATCACGACGATGGAGTGCCGATCCATCAGCGCGTCGATCTCGGCAATCTCTGCGGGGCTCAGGGGGGCGAGCACATCCAGCCCATCGGTGATCTCGACGCCAAAGCCGTTTTCTAGCTGTCTGGTATCCATAGTCATTCTCCTCTCATCCTAAGGGGCAACACCATCGGTGCGGGTCAGGTTGTCGGAAAGCCGCTCTTGGAGTGCGGCCATGTCGAGCTGGTGCACGGAGCCGGAGCCGGCGAGGTCCAGCGCTTGGGCAGCGGCCATGCCCTGCGCCATGCAGGGGCCCATCACCCGGACCGAGCTGAGCGCCGCCGGGTCGCCATCGATGCAGCGACCCACGGCGACGAGGTTGTCGGCCTCTGGGCAGATCATCGAGCCGAAGGGAATGTAGTGCGTGTGGTTCTCGTCGAAGGTGTTCCACACGAAGCCCTCGGGCGCGTTGTGCAGCTCGATCGGCCATGCAGTGCGGCCGATCGCGTCGTCAAACTTTTTCTGCCCCACCACCTCGTCGACCACGAGATGATGCGCGCCCTTGATCCAGCGGGTCTGGCGGATGCCCGGGAAGCCGTAGTTGCGTACCCGGATATTGCCAAAGAACTCGGGATACTCGGCCTTGAGCAGCTCGATCCCCCTGTCCACCTGCTCCTTGCCGAACTGGCCCACCTTCGAGGCTTCCAGCGGGTCAAGCGGGGTTTCCATGTGGGTCATGTTCAGCACTGCCACATCCTTGCCGGGGAAGTAGAAGGCTATGCCGCCGTGGCGCAGCAGACCGTAGTCCTTGGCCTTCTGCGCGATGCGCTCGGAGAGTTCGTCGCGCTCCGGCGGCTCGACCTCCAAGTTCAGTCCCTCCACCACGCATTGCTGGGTGCCATACACCTTCTCATCCGGCTCGCGGCACTCCAGCCCGGCCAGATAGGCCAGCGCGGCGTCGCCCGAGCAATCGGCGAAGCCCTCGGCGCGCACGGTCACGTCGCCGTAGCGGGTGACCAGTTTGGCCGCCGTGATCCGCCGCCCGTCCCGTTCCACCTCGCGCAGGATCGCACCGGTGATCGGGAGGACGCCTGCCTTGTCCAGCGAGGTCTCGACCCAGCGGGACAGGGCGACCTCGTTGTAATGCACTACGGTCGTCATCGGGCCGTGGCGGTAAAAGCAGGCGTCGTTGGCCTCGAGGTAGGCCAGCATCTCGTCGGCGATGCCGAAGGTGTAGCGGTGGCCGTGGGTGCCGTTCTGGTAGAGGCCGCAGAAGGTTCCGATGATGGAGTTCACCGCCTGCCCGCCGAGCGCCGGGAGGCCGTCAACGATGGCGACCTTCTTGCCCAGCTTGGCGGCTTCCAGCGCCGTGGTGGTGCCGGAGATGCCCGCGCCGATCACGCAGAGGTCGACCTCCAACTCGCGGTGCAGGACATCGCCGGTGTGGCGCACCACCGTCGTGGCGGGGTTGATCGGGCGACCGTAGGACATGCGTGTAGACTCCGTTGAATTTTGGTTCGTCGTGGTGCGGGCGGCGGGCCGCCCGCGTGTCAGGTTGCGCCGGCGGGCGCCTCTCGCGGTGCGGCGCGGCTGCCCAGGAGCACCAGGGCTGCGGCGAGCGCGAGGCCGATGGCGGTGCTGGTCCATTCGGGGAAGCCAATCAGCAAACCACAGCCGAAGAGCGGCCATCGTGCCCAGCCCACAAGCCTGCCGCGCCAGGGCACGTAGCCCTCGGAGGCGGCGGCGATGGTGATGACGGCGAGGATGTTGAGCGCGGTCCAGGCGATAGTGAGGTAGAACGGCCCCTGCAGGATCAGCGCCGGCTCGAAGAGGAAGAAGATCGGCACGAAGTAGAGCACGATACCGAGCCGCGCCGCGTGGACGCTGGTCTTTATCGGGTCGCTGTCGGAGATCCGCGAGGCGAGGAAGGCGGCCAGCGCCACCGGCGGGGTAATCGCCGCGAGCGAGGCGTAATAGGCGATGAAGAGGTGGATCGCGAGGGTGTTGAGGCCCGCGATCTGCTCGAGCGCCGGGGCGAGGGTGAGCGCCAGCATCAGGTAGGCCGCGACGATCATGCCGAGCATCCCGAAGATCAGGCAGACGCCGATGCCGATGGCGAGCACGGGCACGAGGCCGTCACCGCCCATCCGCACCAGCGAAGCAGCGATCACCGGGGCCACGCCGGTGGCCATCAGCCCGCCGAGGATGAAGCTGGTGGGCAGCAGCAGGCCCATGGTCTGGCTGAGCAGTTTGGTGACCTGGTAGAACAGTTCGGGGATGCGGCCGAGCTTGATCCGCAGGCGTGGGTGCAGGGTGGTCAGCACCAGCAGCAGGGCGGAGGCATAGAAGGGCGTCAGCCGCTCCCAGCGCATGAAGACGAGGCCCCAGACGAGGAAGGCGAGCACCACGATGAAGGGCCAACCGTCCTTGAGGACGCGGCCCACGCGGGGCAGGTCGGCCCGCTTAAGGCCTTTGAGGCCGTTGCGTGCGGCAAAGCCATCAACGTGGCAGTAGAGGCCGAAGTAGTAGAGCAGCGAGGGGATCAGAGCGGCGAGCACGATCACGCGGTATTCGGTGTTGGTGAAGTCGGCCATGATGAAAGCCACCGCGCCCATGACCGGCGGCATCAACATGCCGCCGGTGGAGGCGCAGGCCTCCAGCGCGCCGGCGTAGTGGCCGGGGAAGCCCGCCTTCTTCATGCTGGGGATCGTCACCGAGCCGGTGGAGACCACATTACCGAAGATCGAGCCGGAAAGGGAGCCGAAGAAACCAGAGGCCAGCACCGAGACTTTGGCCGCACCGCCGCGGGACGTCCCCATCAGCGCCATCGCCAAGTTGAGGAAGAAATCGGCCGCACCGGTGGCGACCATCAGGGCGGCGAGGATCAGGAAGCCGATGATCAGCTCGCCAACCACCCGGGTCACCACACCCAGCATCGCGTCGCCGGAGAAAACGTTGAAGGCGATGGTGCGGGAGAGCGTCGTCGGCGGACCCCAGAGGATGCCCGGCATATAGTAGGCGTAGACCGGGTAAAGCGCGAGAGCAATGCAGATGACAAGGAAGATGTAGCCGCCCGAACGCCGCGCAGCCTCAAGCACCAGCACAAAAATCGAGGCCGCGACCACGAGTTGCCAAGTCTCCTTGACCGGCACCCAAGTGCCGAACACCAGCCCGCGCGCCTGATATGCCATGAAAAGCGTCAGCCCGCAGATCGCGATGGCGGGCAGGTAGCTGGCCCAGGTCACCCGACCCTCACTCGCCCAAGCCGGCAGCAGCAGGTAGACCACAGGCAGGAAAGCGGCCATCAGTAAGAAGTAGTAGGTGAGGTCCAGCATCGGGACGATGGCGAAAATATATGCCACCGAAAGCGCGACCCCACCGGCCGACATTACCAGCACCAAGGCTCGGACCCAGAGCGGCATCGACAGCCAGCGCTCCTCGGCCTGATCGCGAAAGCTCTGCGGCACGGCGGCTGCGGCTGCGGCAGCTTCGGCCTCATCGGCGAGAGCGCTGGATTGGGGTGTCTGGTCGGTGCTCATGTCTGGCCCTTTGACGCGATGTCGGGTGGAAACTTTGGAGATTTAGCCGCCCGCGTCTTCGGGGAACGCGGGCGGCAGGGGAGGGCTCACTCGATCGAGAGAACCATCTCGCCGTAGGTTTTGCCGCCGCTCGCGGCGTCGCGCTTGGTGGTCCAGAGCTCGGCAAATTCAGCACTGTCGGGCGACACGTCGATGCCCTTTTCCTCGGCTTCCGCCAGGGTTTCTTCCCAGAGCGCCACGCGGGCCTTGGCCATGTCTACTAGCTTGTCTTGCCGGGCCTGATGCGCGTCGGTCCAGACGCCTTTTTCCTTCAAGTAGCGGATTGCGCCATCATGGATCGGTTGGAGCGCGCCCACGTTCAGAAAGCTCTCCAGGCTCGCCATCGACATCATCTTGGCGTGGGTAAAGTCCTTCTCGAAATCGCCATGATGTTCGTCGAGCCACTTGGCGAGCTGGTACACGAATTCTGCGTCGCCGTCGGCCAGCACGTGATTGGCCTGATAGGCATGATCCATGTAGAGGCCCTGAGAGCTCGGCACGCCGGAGCTAATCTCGATCGGCACGTAGCCCGGCTGGATCGCCCGGTAGCGGTCAAAGGCCTCGGGGTCATCCTCTCGCTTGGGCAAGGCCAGCCAGCGGATGCCTTGGGGGTTGGCCTCGGCCTCGTAGCTGGTGCCTGAGAGCGGCGAGGTGAAGGTCACATCGGCGCGGCCCTCGACAGTGATCCTAGTGTTGGCACCATAGTTGCCGACTTCCACCAATTCAACGTCGTCGCGGGTGAGCCCGCGGTAGGCCAGCAGTGCATCCACACCAGCGACCAAGAAGGAGGACGACGGTGAGAAGGCGATGCGTGTGCCGGGGCCTATGTCGTCAAAACTCTGGATCGCGCTGTCGCCGCGCACCATGTAGCCCCACGGCGTGATCATGTTCATCACCGCCACGCGGCTATCGGAGGGGCCGCTGGTGGGGGTGGCATACCCTTCGTTGGCGTCCATCAGGTCGAAATAGTCGCTGGCCTGGACCATCGCCACGAGGCCCTCGCCTGTGTTGAGCCACTCGGCACGGGCGTAGCCGTTGGGTGCAGGTAAAACCCGGGCACGGCTCTCGGTCTGCGCCGAGAACTCGGCGGTCCAGGCGACGGCGAGCGAGTGGTTGGCGGTGCCGACGATGGGGGTGACCACCGAGAAGTATTCGGGCCATGCATAGTCCTGAGCAGTGGCGCTTGCTGTGGTCAGTCCCATTGCAAGGGCGGCACCTGCGAGCAGGTGAGTTGCGCGTTTCAACATCTGTCTTGTCTCCTCCTTGTTGTGCGGGGCGGGTCTGCCCCATTGGTCCGGCGTATCCGGCGCAGCACCCTCCCAGGCGCGCCGGTCCGGTATTTTCTCAGCCCGGCGGCTTGATGATGGTCACGCTGGCCGCATCGGCATCGACCTCCACCACATCGCCGGTTTCGATAAGCTCGAAGGGGTCGCCATCGAGGTCCGTCACCGTAGGCACCCGTGTCACCACCGCGCCGAGCGCGATCTTGGTGGTCATCCGTGTAACGATCATCGCCGCGGGGGCGGTGCCATTCAGGCGGCACATGTGGAAATAGGCCGACCAGCCCGACGAGCCCTTGGCGCCTGGAAAAACCAGCACCTTGCCAGCAAAGCTCTGCCCGTTCAGCTCGTGGTGCAGTTCGATCACCGAGCCGTCGCGCTCGTTGATCCCGCCCCAACCCGAGATGGTCTGACGCGTCACCAGCGCCTCGGCGCGGGCCTTGCCGCCCACCACCTTGCGGCCGCGGAGCGTCACGGTGCGGGGGCGGGTCGTGGTCATTGCACCACCCCCAACCACTCGCCCGCCACGGCGCTGTCGACGCATTGTTGGACCGAGCCGAACCAGCCCTGCACCTTGCCGATGGCGGGCAGATAGTGCGCCTGTTTGGCGCTGTCGGTGGCGATGACGCGCACGCCCTTGGGCATCCGCCGCGAAATCGAAGGACAGGTATCCGACATGACCTCACCGCCAGCGGCACGGATGATATCGGTGTAGCCGGAGCGATCCGCGATCTGCCGGATGGCCCGGGGAGTATGCACCCAAAGCGCTGTGTCGGGGTGGATCTTCCGCCCATCAAGCAACTCGGCCACCAGCGACATCTGCTCAATCGAGTTGTGCGGGCAGCCCAGCATGACGAAATCGAGCTTGCGATCGGTGGCATTTTGCAGCCGCGCCCATGTCCGCCGCTTTTCGGCCTCGCCGAAGACGATCGCCTCGGGCCGGTCGGCCCCGCCAAAGGCTGCGTCCATCGTCGGCGCCTCGGGGGTGATCCCCGGCATGTGATACATCTCCACCCCGCCCGATGACGCGGCGGCGGCGCCGAAGTGCTTCAGCTTCATGAGGTCGGGCAGATGGGTGAGGCCATCGAATGCGGGCTTGTTCTCTTCCACCTCGAAGCCGGTGAAATAGCCGAGCACGCCCCAGTCGGCCATGTCGTCCACCTCGGTCTCTACCCGGATCAGCCGGTTGGCGTGGCGGTTCTCGGGCAGGTGCAGGCCCCAGTATGGGATGCGGCCAGTCAGCCCTGCGGCGCCGGTGCTCTCCTTGCCCTCGACGTTGGTGCGCGCGCCCAGCACCGAGTTGCAGTAGATCACCGCAGAGCTTTCCATCCAGGCGCAATGCTCGCCCTGCACCGGCACGTTGCCGACCTGATAGGGCGTGCAGGTGCACATCATGTTGACGCCGCGCTTACCAAGGTACTTCTCGCCCGCACGCTGCATCTCCACCAGCGCCGGGTCGGCGCCTTGGAGTTCGTGGTTGTCGAGGTCGATGCCGGTGATCAGTTGGCAGGTGGGCACCGCCATACGCGGTACGTCCACGACCTCGTCACTGTCGAGGTTCAGCTCTGAGAAGACCTTGTCGAAGCCCTCCTCGGCGAGGGCGCGCACAGAGGGCGTCGAGGCGTTGTAGGCGCCCGCAACATTGCGGGTCTCTACCAAGCGCTCGGCACCGAGCGCCTCGCCGTATCGGGTGAGCAAGTCCATCGCGCGGGCAACGGCAGGGCCTTTTTCGCCGTCGCGCATGGCCTTCTCGGCATCTGTGAGCTGCATTTCTCCTCCCCGGGAATGCTGGCTGTTGGATCAGGCTAGTGGCAGCGACTTCCCGTGATAAGGCCGAAAAGCGAGTATCAGCTTTTGCGTTTCGAGAAAAATTGCCGCCACACCCTTTGCGTCAGTCGAGCTTGCTGTAAACCTCGTCGTAGAGGGCCTGCGCGAAGGCCTCGCGGTCATGCCCGGTGTCGGCGACGATCCCCTCCCACTTGGCCAGCGCTGTCCTGAATGCCTCGATCTGCTCGGCGTAGCCTTCCAGCCCGATGTCGGCGGCATAGGCGGCGATCAGCTCCTCATCCACGGCGGACGGCGCCAGGGCATCGGCGAGCGTGTCGTCTCCCTTGTGGAAGGTGACACCCTGTGCCTCGGCCTTGTCGCGCGAAACTTGGGCAAGGGCTTCCTGCCCAATCATCATATCGGCGACCGCATAAGTGATTTCGCGCAGCATTAAGTCGCGGTGCTCTTCGGAGAGGTCGTTCCAGGTTTCGGTGCTGAAGGCCATCAGCGACATGCCCCGCACGGTGCCCAGCGGCGCCTCGGTGATGTCGGTTACGATGCCCTCAAGACCGTAGGAGGAATACCAGTCCATCGAAGCCAGCACGCAATCCAGCTGGTTGCGCTGCAGCCCTTCCGCCATCTCAGGGGACGGAATGTTGGAGGGAACGGCCGAGAGGCGCTCGAGACGAGGCCCCATGATTCCGGTCGTCTTGACCCGCAAGCCGTCAAGATCGGCGAGCGAGGCCACGGGCGTGGTGCATTGCAGCACGAAGGGCGTGGTGGAATAGGCCCCGAGAATCCGAGCGCCGGCCTCGGCATATTCCTCCACGCAGCTCGGGCAGTTGAGCAGCATCGCCTCGCTGACCGCGCCGGCGATGGCGAAGGGATCGGTGCCGTAGACCGCCATGTTGGCGTAGTTCACGACGGAGGGGATATCGGAGGGATACCAGTGCGGCACCACCATGCCCCCATCCGCGATGCCGTCCTCGATCCCCTCGAGGATCGCTCGGGCACCGAGCAATTGGCCGAGCGGAAAGACGGTGAAGTTCAGCTCGCCGTCGGTGGCCTCGCGCAGCCGCTCGAACATAGGTTCGAGCGAGGCATTCAGTGAGGGATGCTGGGTGCCGACGAAGGCCGCGTAGCGCAGGTCGCGTGCCTGCAAGCCCGGAGCCGTCAAGGCCAGCGCGAGCGCGGCGGCCAGGTAAGTCCTCAATCTGAAACGCATAGTTTCCTCCCTTGCGATGTGTCAGACACCCAGCCCGTTGGCCAGGACCAGTGAGATTTCAGGAAAGCCGATGAGCAGGGCCATGATGATGACCTCGCAGACCAGAAACCACGTCACCCCGCGAAAGATGTCGCCCAGAGGCACCTCGCCTCCGAGTGCGCTTTTCACGACGTAGACGTTGAGGCCCACGGGCGGAGTCAACAGGCCGATCTCGATGTATTTCACCACGATGACGCCGAGCCAGATCAGGTCTGCGTCGACGGCTTTGAAGACCGGCAGGATGATCGGCAGGCTGATGAGCATCACGCCAAGCGGATCGAGAAACATGCCAAGGACCAGAAAGAGAAGCGAGGCGGCAAGCACGAGCAGCAGGTAGTTGTCGGCGAAGCCCGAAAAGCTGCGGCCCAGCGTGGTCGAGATGCCCGTAAGAGCGAGAAACTTGGTGAAGATGATCGCGCCCATGGCGACAAAGAAAATCCGCGCGGTGCTGCCCAGCGTCTCCATCAGCGAGCCGGCAATGAGGCGCCACGAGAAGCCACCGGCCAGCAGCGCCGCAAAGAGCGACAGGAGCACGCCAAGCGCTGCCGCTTCGGTCGCCGTGACGATGCCGCCGTAGATGCCGCCCAGCACGCCGAAGAAGATCAGCGGCAACGGCCAGACGGGGGCGAGGCTTGCAACCCTTTCGCGCAGGCTGGCGCGGGTGGCGAGGCCCGGCGCTAGGGCCGGATCACGCCAGCTGAGGAGCATGATCATGGCGATGTAGACCGCCAGCGTCAGCAGCCCGGGAAGGATGCCGGCGACGAGCATCTTGGCAATCGAGACCTCGGCGAAGATCGCGTAGAGGATCATCAGGATGCTGGGCGGGATCAGCGCGCCAAGGGTGCCTGCGCTCGCCACGCATCCGGAAGCTAGCTTGCGGTTGTATCCGGCACGCAGCATCTCCGGCACCGAGAGGCGTGCCATCGCAGCCGCGGTGGCCATGCTGGAACCCGACATGGCGGCAAAGCCCGCCGACGCCACGTTGGTGGCGACGGCCAGACCGCCGGGGAGCGTACCCATCCAGAGGCGGGCCGAGTTGTAAACGTGCCCGGCCAGCCCGGAGCGCTGGATCACGCTGCCCATGAGAAGAAAGAGCGGAATGGCCGAGAGCGACCAGCTTGCGGTGAACTCGAAAGGCGTCGTCTCTAGGATGCCGACCATCGGGCGATAGCCGATCTGCATGTAGATCCCCACGGCCCCGACGAGGCCGAGCGCCACCCCGACCGGAAACTCCAGCGCGACCAGCAGCAGAACGACGCCGAAGCCCGCAAAGCCGATCCAGAGCCCATCCATTTCAGGCCCTCCACTCGGCGGGTGCATCCGCCCCCTGGCTGCCAAGGCAGCGCAGCGTGTAGCGCAGGGTCAGAACGGCGAAGGCGAGCGCGACGGTCCAGCGCCCCGGCCAGACCAGAAAGTAGCCCGTCGAGGTCTCCCAGATTTCGCCATCGAGCGTCTTATCCCAGGCCTGCGCGGTGGAGAGCCAGGCCAGGAAGCCGAGGCAGAGCGCCGTGACGCCGTTGAACACCCGCGACATCGCGCGGCGAAGCGAGTCTGGCAGCAGCGAGGTAAAGGCATCGACGCTGATGTGCCCTTCCCGCCCCTCGGCCCAAGGCAGGGCGCAGAAGACCAGCGCAACCATGTACCAGGCCGAGACGAAGGTGATCGTTTGCAGCTGCGCGTTCACGCCGGACAGGCGCAGAACGACTTCCAGCGTGACATGGCCCAACATCAGGGTCAAAACCGCCGTGGCGATGACCATGAGCACGGTGTCGAGCAACCCTATCAGCCGGATCATCGCGCTCTCGCCCGGTTGCATGCGCCCGGTCTGCGCGCAGAATTCAAAATACTTGCCATAATAATTATTATCATAAGTTGATTGGATGTGGTGTTTCGGATAACACGGTTAGGCCCGTATTTGCGTGCCCCAATCAACTTGTCTCGAGGCTGCCAGTGACTGCGTTCAATCCCAACAGTTCCGACCTCGCAACCGGTAGCGCGGCAAGCGCGACCGAGACGGAGGCCTGGATGCCCGCGACCGGTCTCGCAGAGGCGCTGCCGGTAAGGTTGCTGCGCGCGCGCGAGGCTATCATGCAGCTCTATCGCCCGCTGTTCCGGGCAGCGGGCATTTCCGAGCGGCAGTGGCGCGTGCTGCGCAACCTCTATGACGAGCCCTTTTTGGAGCCGTCCGAGCTTGCCTTGCGCTCCTTCATGCAGCCGCCCAACGTGAGCCGTGTGCTCAACGAACTCACCAAGCTGGAGCTTGTCGAGCGCACCGCCTCGGGCACGGACCAGAGACGGGCGCAGGTGTCGCTCACCCCGGAGGGCAGGCAGGCCGCCATGCGCGTGGGACGGCTGATCGAGGCCCGGACCGCAGAGCTGCAAGCCACACCAGAAGCCCCGGCGCTCGCCGAACTGGGAAGCTTGCTCGAAGTGCTCGTCGGCCTGCCCGTCAACCACCCGCATCTAACCAACCCTCCCGCTCAGCCGCCCGGCCCGTAGGGTGCCGTCCAGTCGAGCTCCTTCGGGCCGATGTTCTTCTCGATGCAGCGGGCGGCGGCGAAGCCTGCGATCTCGCCGGTAAGCGTGGACCAAGGGAAGTTGCGCATTACCATGAAGAGCGTCTCGTAGGTGAACGAGAGCGAGGCCCCCGAAAGCAGAAGGTTACCCACCTTCTTGGGCAGGAAGCTTCGGTAGGGCACGGTGAACGTGTAGGGCTTGTATTTGTCCCAATAGAACGGCTTGGTCATTGGCTCGGTGACGGCATCGGCGAACTCGGTGCCCGCGCGCGCATCTTCGAGCGAGAAGACGTGCTCGCCGACAGGGTGGCGCCCGTCGCGCACGCCCACGAATCGTCCGACGTTGCCGATGGTGGCGGCCTCGAAACCGGGGACGTATTTCTTCAGGAAGCGGGCTTCTGCATCCACGTAGCCGCGCAGCAACCGCATCGCCAGAGAGTTGTGCTCACCGCTCTCATCCATGTGCAGGCCAAGCTCGTAGGGCACGTTCTGCCACAGGCAGTAGGTTCCCTCTGCAGCCATTGGACTCATGTCAAGCGTGGGATGGCCGATATACATGCTGGCGTAGACGTTCTCGCCCTTCATGGTCGGGCGGTAGAGGCCTTCGGGAATGTCGCCCGCGGCCCGCGCCTCGGCGATCGCTTTCTCCAATAAGGGGTCGCTGGCCTGCTCTTGGTGGCGGACGAGGGCCGGCAGGTCTATGCCGTGCATGGTCCAAAGCAAGCCGCCGGGCACGGGGCGATTCACCCCGTCCCAGTCGGTGCCCTCCGGCTGCCCGCCACCGCCGGAAACATAGGGAACGCCGGCTCTCGCTGCGAGCAAACCGGTGCCCGAGCCGTCAATGAAAACCCGGCCCGAGATCGCGAATCGGCCACTGTTGTTTTCGACGACGATGGCCGCGATCGTGGCGTCGCCTACGCACTGTTCAATGATGCAGTCTACAAAGCGGGTATCGTAGAGTGCCACCGCACCAGCCTCATGGAGCATCTGCGCCATCACGCTGCCGGAGCCTTCGGGATTGAAAGAAAGACGGGTAAAATCATCGCCTGGGGTCTTGCGGCGTTCGTAGTGCGACAGAGGGTTGCCGGCCCAGTCTGCATGGGTCGTGGCATCGGCGCGGTATATGTAGCCGTGGGCAGCAAAGCGCTCCATCAGTTCGGTGTGGATGCCACCGATGCCTTCAGCGGCGTGACCCTGAAGGCCTGATGTGTGAACTCCGCCGGGCATATCGAGCTTGTCGATAATGACGACCTTCGCCCCCATCCGGGCCGCTTTTAGCGCAGATCCGAAGCCTGCCGGGCCAGCGCCGACAACTACGACGTCTGCCTCATAGGCGACATCGATGTCAGTGGCTGGGATCTTGATCGTTTCAATCGCCTCGTCTGAGCGCCCCTGTTGATCCACCTTCGGCCCCTCCCCTTGTAGTTGCCGTAATAATTATTAAAATAAGTAAATGCTGTCAATGGCTGTGCGTGGGGTGGGGAACTCCACAAGCCGGCGCTTGATTGCGAAGTCGACCGCTTCCAACTGAACGAGGCCAACCCAAAAGTGTCCATCGCGTCCTGAGCAACACCCAGCGACCTCCCGTCGAATACCTCACGGGGAAACACCTTCCAACGCACTTGCCTGACTGGCAAATTCCGACGCTCCGGCAGCGCAAGATCCAGCACGATATGCGCCGGAGGCTGTCGGCTACCGAGCTTCAGGCCTACAAGCTGAGTTCCGCGCCACGATAGAGTGTTGCGCCGTCAGGCACTTTTGGCCGCGGCACACTATAAGAAGAACTGGCCAACGGAATTCATTACGCCGCTGGGCACTCCATTATCGCTCTTGCTCTGGTGACAACGGCTCTGAACGGGCTCATCGTTCGGTTGGTGATCGAGCACTTGCCTGTGGTGGTCTGCGGTACGCTCCGAGGCGACAGCCTGACATTGAAGACCGTAAGCCGCGCCACTGGAGTGGGCGCTGTCCTGAGCGCGCTCGCGCTAAGCCGGGTGACGACCGGAACCCGCGTGAGGATTAATATATATCAGCGCTCCTCGCCGCTGGCTCAAGACCATTTGGTGGCACGCAGGGGTATCGCCAATGCTCGAATCGCTTAGGGGAGTCAGAATTCAGCTACCCTACTGCGGCATGAATGAGCGCCGGGTACGTCTACAAGCTCTACAATGTGTTGATTCTGGCTGACCTTTGGCGGGGTCAATGGTGCCCAGGAGAGGACTCGAACCTCCACATCCTTGCGAATACCAGCACCTGAAGCTGGCGCGTCTACCAATTCCGCCACCTGGGCAGGTGTCGTGAGGGCGGCAGATATATGTGCTGCGAGGGGCTGTCAACCACTCCTGTGCGTCCAATCGCGCCTTGCCGTGCGAGGCTCGGGAAGTTATCAGCATTTCAGCCAGTAAGGGAGACATCCGACATGTCGAAACTCGTTACCATCTACGGCGGTTCCGGCTTTCTGGGGCGCTACATTGCCCGCCGGCTGGCCAAGCAGGGATGGCGGGTGCGGGCTGCGGTGCGCAGGCCCAATGAAGCGGGCTTTTTGCGGCCCTATGGCGTTGTCGGCCAGGTTGAGCCGATCTTCTGTAACATCCGTGATGACGCTTCGGTGGCGCAGGCGATGCAGGGTGCTGATCTTGTGATCAACTGCGTGGGTGTCGGTGGCACCTATGGCAAGAACAACATGGACGCCGTGCATGTCGATGGCGCTGGCCGGATCGCGCGGATCGCGGCGGAGCAGGGCGTTGAGGGATTTGTGCACGTATCGGCCATCGGGGCCGATGCGGATGGGCCGAGCGATTATTACCGGACCAAGGGCGAAGGAGAGGCGGCCGTTCGTGAGGCCTTTGAAGACGCCGTGATTCTGCGGCCTTCGCTAATGTTCGGGCCGGAAGACGGCTTCATCAACCTCTACGCCTCAATGTCGCGCTTCGGGCCGGTGATGCCGGTGATCGGCGCGGGCACCAAAGTGCAGCCTGTCTTCGTGGATGACGTGGCCGCAGCGGCGGAAAAAGCCGCGCTGGGCGAGGCGGCACCGGGCATTTACGAGCTTGGCGGGCCGGAGGTGCTGACCATCCGGGCGCTTGTGGAAAAGGTGCTGAAGATCATCCGGCGCAAGAAGATCCTGATTGCGCAGCCAACCTTTGTTGCACGGCTTCTGGCTGGTTCGCTCGATCTTGCGCAAACCCTCACGGGCGGGCTCTTTACCAACAGCCTCATCAACCGCGATCAGGTCAAAAGCCTGAGCGTTGACAATGTGGTCGGCGAGGGGGCCACGGGCTTTGAGGCGCTGGATATTCAGCCGACCCCGATGGAAGCTGAACTCCCTGATTACATGTGGAAATTCCGCCCCTCCGGCCAATATGACGCGATCAAGGAATCGGCCGGTAAGCTGAAGGCTTAAGCGTAAGCCCACCACAGCAGGAACAGGCCGAACACCACCCGGTAAATCACGTAGGGCGTGAAGCTGACCGAGCGCAGCAGGCGCATCATCAGCGCCAATGCCAGAAGGGCCGAGAGGAAGGCGAAGAGCGCGGCGATTGCGGCGTCTTTGGCAACCTGAGCATCGGCGTTGGCGGCCACCTCTGCACCCAACAGAATGCCCGAAGCGGCGATGGTGGGGATCGACATCAGCATCGCCAGTTTCGCCCCGTCCTCGCGCTTGTAGCCAAGGCTGCGGGCGGCGGTGATGGTGATGCCGGAACGGGAGGTGCCCGGGATTAGGGCGACGGCCTGCCAGAGGCCCATGATGAGGGCGTCTTTCAGGTTCCAGTCTGAATCTTCCTTGGTTTCCGGGCCCTTCTGGTCGGCCCAATAGAGGACGAGGCCGAAGATGAGCATTGTCCAGCCGATCACGGCAACGGAGCGCAGTTGATCATCGAGGCCGGTGAGTTTGAGCGCGAGGCCAAAGAGGATGACGGGAATCGTTGCCAGAATGAGCAGCCATGCGAGGCGGGCGCCCGGCGTGTCGATGCGGCCACGGGCGAGGCGGAGGGTGCCTGCGGCGGCGGCGGCGACATCGGTGCGGAAGTAGAGGATGACGGCAAAAAGGGTGCCGACATGGACTGCCACATCAATAACCTGCCCTTGATCCTCCATGCCGGTAAGGCCCGGCAAAAGGATGAGGTGGCCCGAGGAGGAGATTGGCAAAAACTCCGTAACCCCTTGAATTATCGCAACAACTAGTAACTGCCAAAGTTCCATTTCAGCCCGCCCGTTTGGTTTTGCCGCAGCCTATACAACAGGCAGACAGAGGGAAGCGGGAAAATAGGTAAACTCTACTTACACAAAATCTAGGGAGTTGACACCTATCGCGCAGCGAAGGTATCCAAAATCGCAAAAATAGGTCAGCTCAGTTGACTTTTATTCCCCCCGCCCCGCGTGGTAGGGAGGCGGGGACAGTGAAGGAGACGTCATGGCCAAGCAGCCCATGCTGAAATTCGTCGAGCTAGAACGCCAGATGCCCGAGAAGCGGGAGGCCAATGTACGCTCGAATGATTTCAAAGAGATTTACGCAGAGTTTGCGGCGGAGCGCGCCGAGGCGCAGGCGAGTCGGTGCAGCCAGTGTGGCGTGCCCTACTGCCAGAGCCATTGCCCGCTGCACAACAACATCCCCGACTGGCTGCGACTCACCGCGACGGGCCGGTTGAAAGAAGCCTATGAGCTGAGCCAGGCCACCAACACCTTCCCCGAGATTTGTGGTCGCATTTGCCCGCAGGACCGGCTGTGCGAAGGCAACTGCGTGATCGAGATGAGCGGCCACGGCACCGTGACCATTGGCTCTGTCGAGAAGTACATCACTGATACCGCTTGGGAAAATGGCTGGGTTGAGCCGCCGAAGCCGCATCAGGAACGCGAAGAGAGCGTGGGTATCATCGGCGCGGGCCCGGGCGGGCTGGCGGCGGCAGACATGCTGCGGCGCGCGGGTGTGCAGGTGACGGTGTATGACCGTTACGACCGTGCGGGCGGCCTGCTGACCTACGGCATCCCCGGCTTCAAGCTGGAGAAGGACGTGGTGATGCGCCGCAACAAGCAGCTGGAAGACGGCGGCGTGACCTTCAAGCTCAACTGCAACGTGGGCGAGGATATCTCTTTTGAGGAGATCCAGAAGGCCCACGGCGCGGTGATCATTGCCACCGGCGTTTACAAGACGCGCGAGCTGCAGGCGCCCGGCGTGGGGGCCAAGGGTATCGTGAAAGCCATTGATTTCCTTACGGCTTCTAACAAGAAGAGCTTTGGTGACACGGTCGAGGACTACGAGAACGGGACGCTGAACGCCGAAGGCAAGAACGTGGTTGTCATCGGTGGGGGCGACACGGCGATGGACTGTGTGCGCACCTCGATCCGGCAGGGCGCGAAGAGCGTGAAGTGCCTGTATCGCCGGGACCGGGCCAATATGCCCGGCTCTCAGCGCGAGGTGGCCAATGCCGAGGAAGAGGGCGTGGAATTCGTCTGGCTTTCGGCGCCCAAGGGCTTCACCGGCGAAGAGGTTGTTGAAGGCGTGATGGTGCAGAAGATGCGCCTTGGTGCTCCCGATGCCAGCGGCCGCCAAAGCCCGGAACTCATTGAAGGTTCGGACTATGTGGAAAAGGCCGATCTGGTCATTCAGGCGCTGGGCTTTGAGCCGGAAGAATTGCCGAAACTCTGGGATCAGCCCGAGCTTCAGGTGACGCGCTGGGGCACTGTGAAGGCTGATTTCCTGACCCATGAGACGCCGATGGAAAACGTCTATGCGGTGGGCGACATTCAGCGGGGCGCGAGCCTTGTTGTATGGGCGATCCGCGATGGTCGGGAGGCCGCCGAGGCGATCCTTGAGAAGTTCGATGCCGCCCGTGCGGTGGCTGCAGAATAAGGGGCGAAAAGGCAAAAGGTCACAGGCACAACTGATGCACAAGTGATGCACAGGCCATGCACACGACAAGTGTTAAAGGTCAGCCTTGGTGACGCAACACCTTGCCACCCCTCAACACCCCCAAAGGACAGCCAAGCTGACCCAGAGCCGCGAAAGAGTTAAGACCCCGTGAAGATCATTGCGACACTCCTGCCCCTCACCCTCGCTGCATTTGCGGCGGGCAGTGCCGTGGCGCAATCAACCAGCCCGCCCGAGGGCTGCGCGGGGTTTCTGACGGTTCACACCCGGGCGTGCACTGTGTCTCACTACTGGCGCTGCGAAGATGCCCCCGAGGGCACCACTTGGGAGGTGTCTCACGACATCGACGGGCCTTCGAGCCTGCATGTCTATGACCGCGAGTTTCAGTGGGTGGATGCCTTTTACTTCAACACCGGCACCACCGAGCGGCTTTATGAGCCGGGCCCCGACCCGATCAGCATTTCTGAGCTGCTGGAAACGGGGCAGGACAGCTACGACTTTACCACCATTGAGCAAACCGGCGACGAGGTGATGAAGCTCAACACCCGGGGCCGCGATGTGGCCACCGGCAAGACCGAGGTGATTGACGGGGTGACGCTGAAAACCGTCAACGTTTCCTCCGAGACCCGCGACGAGGCCGGCGAGCTGATCTTTGCCGCCGAGGGCAAGCAATACGTTTTTGAAGATGAGCGGCTCTTTATGCTTGGGCAGGAGAGCTACTTCGACGGCGCGGAGCGCTGGCAGGAAGATAACACGCCGCGGGAGTTCATCTTTCCCGGCGAAAAGGGGTTTGACGATTTTCGGCCCCGCTACGGATGTAACGCGCTGCAGGCGAGCCTCTTGCCGCCTGTGAGCCAGTGAAGGAGACCACCATGACCAAGTATGATGAGGCCTGGGCTGCGCAGCACACGCAGCAACGCGAGTGGCTCAGCGAAAATGGCATGTATCACGAGAGCGAAGAGAAAAGCTCTTGCGGGGTCGGGCTGGTTGTTTCGATCGACGGAAAGCCGAGCCGCCAGGTGGTGGAAAACGGGATCGAGGCGCTGAAGGCGATTTGGCACCGCGGCGCGGTGGATGCCGATGGCATGACGGGCGATGGCGCGGGCATCCATGTGCAGATTCCGGTGAGCTTCTTCTACGACCAGATCGAGCGCACTGGGCATGTACCGGACAAGGAGAAGCTGATCGCCGTTGGTCAGGTGTTTTTGCCGCGCACCGACTTTGGTGCGCAGGAGCGGGCGCGGACCATCGTTGAGGCCGAGGTGCTTCGGATGGGCTATTACATTTATGGCTGGCGACACGTGCCGGTGGACATCACCTGCCTTGGCGAGAAGGCCAATGCGACGCGCCCCGAGATCGAGCAGATCCTGATTTCGAACATCAAGGATGTGGACGAGGAGACGTTTGAGCGCGAGCTTTATGTTATTCGCCGCCGGATCGAGAAGGCGGCGCAGGCGGCGAGCCTGCCGGCCTTCTACGTTTGCTCGCTGAGCTGCCGCAGCATCATTTACAAGGGCATGATGCTGGCCGAGCAGGTGGCCGAGTTTTACCCCGACCTGATGGACGAGCGCTTTGAGAGCACCTTTGCGATCTATCACCAGCGCTACAGCACCAACACCTTCCCGCAGTGGTGGCTGGCCCAGCCGTTCCGGATGCTGGCGCATAACGGTGAGATCAACACCATCAAGGGCAACCTGAACTGGATGAAGAGCCACGAGATCCGCATGGCCTCGTCCACGTTTGGGGACATGGCGGAAGACATCAAGCCGATCTGCCCGCAGGGAGCCTCTGACTCCGCTGCGCTTGATGCGGTGTTCGAGGTGCTGGTGCGCGCCGGGCGCTCCGCGCCGATGGCCAAGACGATGCTGGTGCCCGAAAGCTGGAGCAAGCAGGCGGTTGAGCTGCCCGAGGCGTGGCGCGACATGTACAGCTACTGCAACTCGGTGATGGAGCCGTGGGACGGCCCCGCCGCGCTCGCGATGACCGATGGCCGCTGGGTGTGCGCCGGGCTTGACCGGAACGGGCTGCGCCCGATGCGCTATGTCGTCACCGGCGACGGGCTGCTGATTGCAGGCTCCGAGGCCGGGATGGTGACGATTGACGAGTCTGTCGTGCGCGAAAAGGGCGCGCTTGGGCCGGGGCAGATGATTGCCGTGGACACCAGGAAAGGCCTGCTGTTCCACGATGTGGAGATCAAGGACAAGCTTGCCCGTGCGTTGCCGTTTGGCGAGTGGGTCGGCAAGATCAACGATCTCGACGAGGCGATGGTGGGCATTGAGGCGCAGCCGTTGTTTGCCGGCGACCAGCTGCGCAAGCGGCAGATCGCGGCGGGCTATTCGATTGAAGACCTTGAGCAGGTGCTCGCGCCGATGGCCGAGGACGGCAAGGAAATGATTGCCAGCATGGGTGATGACACGCCCTCTGCGGTGCTGTCCAAGAAGTATCGCCCGCTGAGCCACTTCTTCCGCCAGAATTTCAGCCAGGTGACGAACCCGCCGATCGACAGCTTGCGTGAATACCGGGTGATGAGCCTGAAGACGCGCTTCGGCAACCTGAAGAACGTGCTGGATGAAGACAGCAGCCAGACCGAGATTATCGTGCTGGAAAGCCCGTTTGTGGCCAATGCGCAGTTTGAAGAGCTGGTAAAGCACTTCAACGCGGAGATGTGCGAGATTGATTGTACCTTCCCGCGCGATGGCGGGCCGAATGCCTTGCAGGAGGGGCTGGCGCGGATTCGGGCCGAGGCGCAGGACGCGGTGCGCTCGGGCGCCGGGCATATTGTGCTGACCGATCAGCATTCGGACGAGGACAAGGTGGCCATGCCGATGATCCTTGCCACCAGTGCCGTGCACAGCGGGCTGACGGCCAAGGGGCTGCGGACCTTCTGTTCGCTTGGCGTGCGCTCGGCGGAGTGCCTTGATCCGCATTACTTTGCGGTGCTCATCGGCTGTGGCGCGACGATTGTGAACGCCTATCTGGCCGAGGATTCGCTGGCCGACCGGATCGAGCGGGGCCTGCTCGACATGAGCCTGACGGATGCGGTGAAGAAATACCGCGAGGCGATTGATCAGGGCTTGCTGAAGATCATGTCGAAGATGGGGATTTCGGTGATCTCGTCTTATCGCGGCGGCTTGAACTTTGAGGCCGTGGGCCTGAGCCGGGCGATGGTGGCGGAATTCTTCCCTGGCATGACCAGCCGGATCAGCGGCATTGGTGTGCCCGGCATTCAGAAGAAGGCCGAAGAGATCCACGCCGCGGGCTGGCTGAAAGGCGCAACGCCGGTGCTGCCGGTGGGCGGCATCTACAAGGCGCGGCGCTCGGGCGAGACCCATGCGTGGGAGGCGTCGAGCATGCACCTGATGCAGAGCGCCTGTGACCGGGGCTCGTTTGAGATCTGGAAGCAGTATAGCGCCAAGATGCAGGCCAACCCGCCGATCCACCTGCGCGACCTGCTGGCGATCAAGCCGCTGGGCGAGGCGATTCCGGTGGAGCAGGTGGAGAGCGTAACGGCGATCCGCAAGCGCTTCGTGACGCCTGGTATGTCTCTCGGGGCGCTGAGCCCTGAGGCGCACAAGACGCTGAACGTGGCGATGAACCGGATTGGCGCGAAGAGTGACTCGGGCGAGGGCGGCGAAGATCCGGCGCATTTTGTGCCTGAGCCGAATGGCGACAACCCGAGCGCGAAGATCAAGCAGGTGGCTTCGGGGCGCTTTGGCGTGACGGCGGAGTACCTGAACCACTGCGAAGAGCTTGAGATCAAGGTGGCGCAGGGGGCCAAGCCCGGCGAGGGTGGCCAGCTGCCCGGCATGAAGGTCACCGACCTGATCGCCCGGCTGCGGCACTCGACCAAGGGGGTGACGCTGATTTCGCCGCCGCCGCACCACGATATCTACTCGATCGAAGACCTCGCGCAGCTGATCTACGACCTCAAGCAGATCAACCCGACGGTGAAGGTGACGGTGAAGCTCGTTGCCTCCTCCGGTGTGGGCACGATTGCGGCGGGCGTGGCAAAGGCGAAGGCCGACAACATCCTGATTTCAGGGCATAATGGCGGCACGGGGGCCTCTCCGGCGACCTCGATCAAATACGCCGGCCTGCCTTGGGAGATGGGTCTGACGGAGGCGCATCAGGTGCTCTCGCTCAACAACCTGCGCAGCCGCATCACCCTGCGGACGGACGGCGGGCTGCGCACGGGCCGTGACATCGTGATGGCCGCGATGATGGGGGCCGAGGAGTACGGCATTGGCACCGCGGCGCTGATCGCCATGGGCTGCATCATGGTGCGCCAGTGCCAGAGCAACACCTGCCCGGTTGGCGTGTGCACCCAGCGCGATGACCTGCGTGAGAAGTTCACCGGCAATGCCGACAAGGTGGTTAACCTCATCACCTTCTACGCGCAGGAGGTTCGGGAGATTCTGGCCTCTATCGGTGCGCGGTCGCTGGCCGAGGTGATTGGCCGGGCCGATCTGCTCGGGCAGGTGAGCCGTGGTTCGGCGCATCTGGACGATCTTGACCTGAACCCGCTGCTGATCTGCGTCGATGGTGCGGACAAGGTGGATTACACTCAGGAACGCCCGCGTAACCCGGTGCCCGATACGCTGGATGCGCAGATCGTGCAGGATGCCAAGCGCTTCCTGCGGGACGGCGAGAAGATGCAGTTGCAGTATGCGGTGCAAAACACGCATCGGACGGTGGGCACGCGCACGTCGAGCCACATCGTGCAGAATTTTGGCATGCGCAACGCCTTCCTGTCGGATCACCTGACGGTGAAGCTCTCTGGCTCTGCCGGGCAATCGCTTGGTGCCTTTGCCGCCCCCGGCCTCAAGCTGGAGGTGGCGGGTGACGCCAACGACTACGTGGGCAAGGGCCTGAGCGGGGGCACGATTGTGGTGCGCCCGACCATGAGCAGCCCGCTGGAAGCCAGCGAGAACACGATCATCGGCAACACGGTGCTCTATGGCGCGACCGACGGCTATCTGTATGCCGCCGGTCGGGCGGGCGAGCGCTTTGCGGTGCGTAACTCGGGCGCCAAGACGGTGATCGAGGGCTGCGGCTCGAACGGGTGTGAATACATGACCGGCGGCGTGGCCGTGATCCTCGGCAGCATCGGGGCCAACTTTGGTGCCGGGATGACGGGCGGCATGGCCTATCTCTACGACCCGGAGGGCAAGGCGCATGACATGATGAACATGGAGACGCTGGTGACCAATCCGGTGACGGTGGACCATTGGGAGCGGCAGCTTCATGAGCTGGTGACCAACCATCTGAAGGAAACCAAGAGCCGGAGGGCCGAGTCGATCCTTCAGCATTGGGAGAGCGAGTTGCCGCACTTCGTGCAGATTTGCCCCAAGGAGATGCTGGCCAATCTCAGCCATCCGCTTTCCTTGGAAGAAGGTGCTGTTCCGGCGGAATAGAGCCTGTTTTCATCAGATAAGACGAGATCGGGGCGGCCATTGGCTGCCCCTTTTCGTTGGTGTGGGGGCTCGATCAATTGCGGCGGAAACGCCCTGTTCTTACCCTCGCCATGCCCTTTTTGGCTGCCACATTCATCCTGTTACCGCCGTGGGGGCGGGTATCCATGTGGAAGCAGAGATGCCGACGTATACAGACCAGTTTTTTACTTTTGACCCGGCCAACCCGCCCTCTGTGGGCGCAACGGTTAACTGGGTGACGATGGACCTCGTCGACAACAACGGCGATGGCGATGTTGACCGTTTTAACGGCGACAGCGTGAACGGGAGCGATGTGACCAACTCTTACCCGGGCGATACGGTGACGATCAACGTCGCCGGGGTTGGCAATGTAACCTACACCGGGATTACCTTTTACCTCGCAGATGGCGGGCGGGTCTTTACCCCGACGGACGGGCAGGCGCTGGCGAACGGCACCTTTGTCAGCTCCACATGGGTAAGCGGGCAGGGTCCGCTGGATGTGGATGATCTCGGGCCGCCGTGCTTTACGCCGGGCACGCTGATTGCCTGTGAGGGCGGGTTGCGCCCGGCAGAAGAGCTTGTGGCGGGCGATCTGGTGATGACGCGCGACAAGGGCCTGCAACCGCTTGTCTGGGTCGGCCAGCGGCGGATTGGTGGAGCGGGTGCCTTTGCGCCGGTGCGGATTGCAGCCGGAACGCTGGGCAACACGCGCGATCTGGTTGTGTCGCAGCAGCATCGGATCTTGATCGAGGGCTGGCGGGCGCAGATGTATTTTGGCGAGGATGAGGTGCTGGTGGCGGCCAAGAGCCTACTCGGCCATGACGGCGTGCACCTGATGCCCTGCCGCGAGGTGACCTATCTGCACCTGATGTTTGATGGCCATGAGATCATCGAGGCCGAGGGCGTGCCAACCGAGAGTTTTGACCCGGGCGGCGAGTTTGCCAGCGCGGACAGCGAGACCAGGGCGGAGCTTGCCGCGCTCTTCCCCGAATGGGTGGGGCGGGCGCACGGGCGGGTTAGCCGGCCGGTGATGCGGGCGCGTGACGCTTCCGCGCTTTTTGCCTGACGGCTTTTCTGAGGCGCGGCGGCGGCGTATAGCAGACGGGATGGCGCGCGCAGCAACGGCAAAGAAGCGCTCTGGAAAGAGCAAGAAGGCGAAGGCGAAACCGCCGGCGGTGCGTCGGGCGTGGCGCTGGTTTTGGCGCAGGCTGCTGCTGGTTATGTTGGTGCCGGTGGCGCTGACCTTCCTCGTGGTGCTGCTTTACAGCTTTATCGACCCGCCGACGACGCACACGATCTGGTCGGAAAAGCGCCGGTTGGGCGAAGTGGATCGGCAGTGGATCGGCATTGAGGAGGTGGCCCCCTCTGCAGTGCGGGCCGTGGTGGCCGCCGAAGATGCCAACTACTGCCTGCATTGGGGCTTTGACGTGGACGCGATCCGCGACGCGCTGGAAGACGGCGGCACGCGGGGCGCTTCGACGATCAGCCAGCAAACGGTGAAGAACGTTTTTCTGTGGCAGGGCCGGAGCTGGTTTCGCAAAGCCTTGGAGGCCTTGATCACCCCCGCTGCCGAGGCGGTGTGGAGCAAGCGGCGGATGCTGGAGATTTACCTCAACATTGCGGAGTTTGATGAGGGTGTCTTTGGCATCGACGCGGCGGCCTATCACTACTTTGGCGTGGCCCCCCGTGATCTGACGCCGATGCAGGGCGCCTTGCTTGCTGTCGTGTTGCCCAACCCCAAGAAGCGCTCCGCCTCGCGCCCCACAGCCACCCTGCGAAAACGCGCCGTGCGGATTGCCGATGGCGCGGCGACGATTGCCGCCGATGGGCGGGCTGCCTGTTTCGAGGATTGAAGGTTGGCCGGTGGCCGCGTTATCACGGTGGCATTAACGAATATCGGGGAAGTTCATGAGCCACCGTCTGTACCACGTGCCGCTGTCGCCCTTCTGTCGGAAGGTGCGCCTTGTGATGGCCGAGAAACGGCTTGAGGTGGAGCTGGTGGAAGAGCGCTACTGGGAGCAGGAGCCCGACTTCCTGCGCCGCAACCCGGCGGGCAAGGTGCCGGTGCTGCGGATGAACGGCGTGATGATGGCCGAGAGCCAGCCGATTTGCGAATACATCGAAGAGAAAAATCCAGAGCCGCCGCTGATGCCGAAGGATGCCGAGGGGCGCTACGAGGTGCGGCGGATTTGCGCGTGGTTTGACGACAAGTTTCATCACGAAGTCACCGCGAACCTGCTCTATGAGCGGGTGAACAAGAAGGTCACCGGTGCGGGCTACCCGGAAAGCCGCAACGTGAAGGCGGGGGCGAAGGCGATCAAGTATCACCTCGACTACATGAGCTGGCTGCTGGATCAGCGGCGCTGGCTGGCGGGGGATGCGATGACCTTGGCCGATTTTGCCGCCGCCGCGCATTTGAGTGCGCTCGACTACATTAGCGATGTGGACTGGAACCGGAGCGAGAACGTGAAGGACTGGTACGCCAAGATCAAAAGCCGCCCCGCCTTTCGGGGGCTGCTGGCCGATCAGGTGCCGGGCTTCCCGCCGCCGCCGCATTATGCCGATCTGGATTTTTAGGAACAGGCGTTGGAGTGGGGGCCAGCCCCCACGCCCCCGGAGATATTTTCAGCAAGAAAATGGGGCGGGGTGGTGAAGGACGCCATCGTTGCACGTGCGCTTGAGGAGGGATTCTCGCTGTGCCGCGTGGCGCGGGCAGCGCCGTTTGACCGGGTGCCGGAGTGGCTGAGGGCCTTCCTGCGGGAGGGCCGCCATGGCGAGATGGCTTGGATGGAAAAGCGCCTTGAGTGGCGTGAAGACCCCACAGCGCTCTGGCCCGAGGCGCGGAGCATATTGGTGCTGGGCGAGAGTTACGGGCCGGAGTTTGACCCGCTGGCGGCGCTGGGGGAGCGCGAGAAGGGGATGATCTCGGCCTATGCGCGGGGGCGCGATTACCACGATATCGTCAAGAAACGGCTGAAGCGGTTGGGGCGCTGGCTGATCGAGGAGTTCGGCGGGGAGATCAAGGTGTTTGTCGATACCGCGCCGGTGGCGGAGAAGCCGCTGGCGCAGGCGGCGGGGCTTGGGTGGCAGGGCAAACATACCAACCTTGTCAGCCGGGAGATGGGCTCGTGGTTCTTCATCGGGAGTGTGTTCACGACGCTGGAAATCGAGCCTGATCCGGCGGAAGTGGACCATTGCGGGAGTTGCCGGAAGTGCCTTGAGGTTTGCCCGACCGGGGCATTTCCCGCGCCCTATCAACTCGATGCGCGGCGGTGCATCTCTTACCTGACGATTGAGCACGCGGGGCCGGTGGACGAGGCGTTGCGGGGGCTGATGGGCAACCGGATTTACGGCTGCGACGATTGCCTAGCGGTTTGCCCTTGGAACAAGTTTGCCGTCGAGGCGGCGGATATGCGGTATCGCGGCGGAATAGAGACGGATTTGCCCGCGCTGGAAGAGTTGGCGGGGCTGGATGATGCGGCGTTTCGGGCGCGGTTTTCCGGCTCGCCGATCAAGCGGATCGGGCGGGGGCGGTTTGTGCGCAATGTGCTTTACGCGATTGGCAACTCGGGTGCGGCGCGGTTGAAGCCGGTGGCGCAGGGGCTTTGTGAAGACAGTGACCCAGTGGTGGCGGATGCGGCGCGCTGGGCGGTGGCGCAGTTGGGGTGAGCGGGTGGTGGGCAGATTGCCCACCCTACAGCCTTCCGCAGGGTGGGTGCCGCTCCACGAACCGGCGCTCAATCCGGGGCGAGCATGTAGCCTTCGCCGCGCACGGTTTGAAGGTAGCGGGGCTGTTTTGGGTCGGCTTCGATCTTGCGCCGGAGCCGCGTGATCTGCACGTCGACGGCGCGTTCCTGCGCCTGGCCGCCATCGCGGCCCAAGTCTTCGACCAGCTTGTTGCGGGTGACGGCGGCACCGGGCTGGGCGGAGAAGATGCGCATGAGGGCGCTTTCGGTGGCGGTGAGGCGAACCATCTCCTCGCCCTTCCACATCTCGCCGCGGGCGACATCGTAGCGAACCGGGCCGAGGGAGAGCACCTTGGGGCCGGTATCGACCGCGACCTCGTTGGGCACGCGGCGCAGGATGGCGTTGATGCGCAGCAGCAGTTCTTTGGGCTCGAAGGGCTTGGCGAGGTAGTCATCTGCCCCGGCCTCAAGCCCTGCGATCCGGTCTTCGGTTTCGCCCTTGGCGGTAAGCAGGAGGATGGGGGTGGTGACGGTTTCGCGCAGGGCGCGGGTCAGCTCCACCCCGGTTTCGCCGGGCATCATCACGTCCATCACGATCAGGTCAAACTCCAGCCCGGAGAGCAGGCGGCGGGCGTGGGCGGCGTCGCGCGCGGAGGTGGTGATAAAGCCGTGGCGCAGCAGGAACTTTTGCAACAGCCCGCGAATCCGCTCGTCATCATCGACGATCAGTAGATGCGCGTCACACTGGTCGATCGAAACCATCAGTTCCCCTCCTTGAGCGCGGTATAGTGATGCCGCAGCTCCGGGTCCATCATCGCTTCGAGCACGGTGCGAAAGCCAATCACGGCTTCGGGACCGGCTTGACGGAACGCGGCGCGCATCCTGTCGCGCTGGGCGTCTGACAGGCGCTGCTCCAGCCGGGTGCCCGCTTCTGTAAGGTGAAGGTGCCGCTCGCGCCTGTCTTGCCGGCCCACGCGGCTTTCAACAAGGCCATCCTCGATGAGGGTGCGCAGCACGCGGTTGAGAGACTGTTTGGTGACGCCGAGAATGGAGAGCAGGTTGTTGACGGTGGTGCCGGGGGAGCGGTGGATGAAATGCACCGCCCGATGGTGTGCACGGCCATAGCCAAGCTCGCCGAGGATACGATCGGGATCAGCGGTGAAGCCGCGATAGGCGAAGAACATCGCCTCGATTCCCTTGCGTAACTGCTCATCGGTCAGAAACAGCAGGCTTTCGCTCGATTGCGGATTACCGGGGCCGTCGGCCATGTTGTTGTCCTGTCTGGATTTCTCCTCTTGGTGGCGGATATTATGTCAGCCTTGTTGACTTTCCAAGGATGGATTGGTAGCGAGTCGCAGGTTTTGCGCAAGATTGTGTCCGGTACGGACCTTTCGTGCGCAATATTCGAAAAATTGGAGGAGGGTCCGATGGTTGGAGCCTATGATGACCGTGACGGCAAAATCTGGATGGATGGCAAGCTGGTGGACTGGCGCAGCGCCAATGTGCACCTGCTGACCCACGGGCTGCACTATGCCTCCAGCGTGTTCGAGGGCGAGCGCTGCTACAACGGCACGATTTTCGAGAGCCGCAAGCACAGCGAGCGGCTGATTGCCTCGGCGAAGTGGCTGGATTTTGATATCCCCTACACTGTCGATGAGCTGGAAGCGGCGAAATACGAGATGCTGAAGGCCAATGGCTGGACGGATGCCTATGTGCGGGCCGTCGCATGGCGCGGATCGGGCGAGGACATGGGCGTTTCTTCCATGAAGAACCCGGTGCGCGTGGGCATCGCTGGCTGGGAGTGGGGCAACTACTACGGCGACGCCAAGATGAAGGGCGCCAAGCTGGATGTGGCCAAGTGGAAGCGGCCGAGCCCCGAGACGATCCCGGTGCATGCCAAGGCTGCGGGGCTCTACATGATTTGCACGATGAGCAAGCATGAGGCCGAGGCCAAGGGCTGCTCGGACGCGCTGTTCATGGATTACCGCGGCTACGTGGCCGAGGCGACGGGGGCCAATATCTTCTTCGTCAAGGATGGTGAGGTGCATACGCCCAAGCCTGATTGCTTCCTCAACGGGATCACCCGGCAGACCGTGATCGGGATGCTGGAGGAGCGGCAGATCAAGGTGCATGAGCGCCACATCATGCCAGAGGAGCTGGAAGGCTTTGAGCAATGCTGGCTGACCGGCACCGCCGCCGAGGTGACCCCGGTGGGCGAGATTGGCGACTGGAAGTTTGAGGTAGGCGCGCTGACCCGTGACATGAGCGACAGCTATGAGAAGCTTGTGAGGAGCTGACCGGGTACCTCTTAACCGGATTGAAAGGCGGGGCTGGGAGACTGGGCCCGCCTTTCCTGTGTTTGGAGGCTCCCGCATGTGGGTCAAGCAGCTCTTATACGGTCTGTTCCTCGCCTTTGTTGTTGCGCTGCCCTCTGCGCTTGCGCTGGGCTATTACAAGATCACGGGTGACCCGACCTTGCGGCCCTTGGCGCAAACCATTGAGAAGGTGGTGTTCCGTGGAGAGGTGGGGGAGGCGCGGGATTTGCAGGTGCAGTTGCGGCTGCATGATCCGAGCGCGGCGGATGGCCTCCGAATGGCGAGGCAGATCCGGCGCAGCTTCTCCGCAAAGGGGATCGACGCGCGTGTTTACGTGCTCAACATTCCCGAACGCGAGCGGGCGGGCGTAATCTTCAGGGTGCATAGCAACCGTCTGGGCCCCTATCCGCTTTCGCGTGCCTCGGAGGGGATACAGGCGGCAGTTTCGGCCTACCGGATGACGGTGCGCGCCGCGGCGGAATAATTTGCGGTCGCACCTTGGGGCGCGGCGTGGTCTAAGGGCGCAAGACCCGGACAAACCTGTATAATGAAACCTCTCGTCGGCATTTCGCTCACTCTGAGCGCCATATTCATGTTCACCATCATGGGCGCGCTTGTGAAGGCGGCGGAGGGCATTCCGGTGGGGCAGACCGTGTTTTTCCGCGCGGGCTGCGCACTGCCCGTGATCGTGCTGTGGCTCTGGATCAGGGGAGACATGCCGAGCGGGCTCAAGGTGAAGAGCGTGCGGAGCCATGCGATTCGGGCGATTGCGGGCTCGGCTGCGATGGGGCTGGGCTTTCTTGGGCTCCGTTACCTGCCCCTGCCGGAAGTGACCGCGCTGCGGTTTGTCACGCCGATCCTCATCGTGATCTTCGCGGCGCTGTTGCTCAAGGAGCGGGTGCGCCTGCTGCGGATCAGCGCGGTGGCAGTGGGGCTGGTGGGCGTGCTCATCATCATGTGGCCGCGGCTGACGCTTTCGGGCGGCGAGCGGGAGTTTATCGGCACGGTGATGGTGCTTTCGTCCGCCATTCTGGCCTCGCTGGCGCAGATCTTCGTCAAGGCGATGGCGTCGAAGGAGTCGACGGCGGCCATTGTCTTTTACTTCTCGGGCACGGCCACGCTGCTTTCTCTTCTGACGATCCCGTGGGGCTGGGTCTGGCCAAGCCCTCAGGAGTGGCTGCTGCTGGTGGGTGCCGGGTTGATCGGCGGGGCCGGGCAGATCCTTGTGACGTCCTCCTACCGCTATGCCGACGCCTCCCTGCTGGCGCCCTACACCTATAGCTCGATGATCTGGGCGCTGGTGATCGGCTACTTCGTGTTCAACGAGCTGCCGACATTGCAGATGCTGGGCGGCGCGGCTTTGGTGATATGCGCGGGCGTCTTTATCGTTTGGCGCGAGCAACAGCTGGGCAAGGACCGGGCGGCGCGGGGCAAGATCAACGCGACGATGAAATAGGCCTCAGAGCAGCGTGCGCTCGACCACCCAGAAGGCGGCGATGGCGGCGATTGCGAGGGAGGCGGGGATGGCGACCGCGCGGCGATACCAAGGTTTCTGCCCCAGCCAGTAGCCCACGGTCAGGAACGCGAGCGCGATGACGGTGAGTTGCCCGATCTCGACGCCGATGTTGAAGCCTATCAGCCCTGCCAGGAACCGCGATGGCTCCAGCCCGACATCACCCAGCACATAGGCGAAACCGAGGCCGTGCAGCAGGCCGAAGAGGGTGACAACGACGATGCGCCGCCAGCCGAGCCGCCCGCCGAAGATGTTCTCGACCGCGACATAGACGATGGAGGCGGCGATGAGCGGCTCCACCACGGGTGCCGGGATCAGCACGATCTTCAGGCTGGCGAGCGCCAGCGTGACGGTGTGCGCCAAAGTGAAGGCGGTGACCTGCCAGAGCAGCGGGCGCAGGTGGAGCGAAAAGAAAAAGAGGCCGAGCACAAACAGGATATGATCCAGCCCCTTGGGGATGATGTGCTCGAAGCCAACCACGATATAGCGGGCGAAAAGCGCAAACCCGCCTTCTGTTACCACCTCACCCGAGCGGGGCAGAGGCTGGCTGCTGGTGCCGGGGTTGAGGAAATCGGAATAAGCATCTTCTCCACCACCCATCTGGCGCAGGATCAGCGGGCCAAGGGTGGAGGCCCAGCCGATAGTAACGGGCGCGTCTCCGGGCGGCAGGGCGCCTGTGATCACAGCCGTTGTATCGCGCGGGAGAGACGCGTCTGGCACTTCCGCGACGGACACCTCGCCCAGCGTGAGGGAGACGGGCGCATCGCCTGCCAAGACTTCGAAATCGTCCTGCAACTCCGGCCAGACAGCCCGCAAACGGCTTGCGAGTTCTTCCGCAGGCAGGGCGCGCAGGGCGTCATAGGCCTCGGCCTGTGGCACATCGTCGGTGTTTTCTCCGGCGGATTGATCGACCCCGGCCAAAATGGCCTCTGCGTTGAGAGTGACCTGAAGTGTCACTGTTTCTGCCGAAACCGTCACATCGGCCACAGATGGGTTTAACTCATGCGCGGCGCTCGCGGAGGCGTGGGTTGACAGCAGGAGGGCGAGTGCCAGTGTCCGTAGGGACTGCCAAAGGGTAAGGGTCTTCATGCGTTTCGCTTCGCTCGCTTTCTGCCTCATCGCCGCGCTTCCCGCGCAGGCTCATGAATTCTGGATTTCGCCCGATGCCTATCAGGTGCCGGCTGGGGGCACGCTAAGCGCGGAGTTCCGGGTAGGGCAAGAGTTCAAAGGCGGGGGTTACGTGTTTGTGCCCGGGCGCTCGGAGCAGTTCTTTGTGACTTCCCCGGCTGGCAAGACAGAGGTGACGCCGCGGGTGGGGGACCGCCCGGCGCTCAACGTCCCGGCCCCGGCGGAGGGGCTGAACGTGGCGGTGCATGAAACCAGCGACCTGACGGTGACCTACAAGGACATCGAAGTGTTCAAGCGCTTCCTCGCCCATAAGGATTGGGCGTTTCTCGAAGGGGTGCATCGCCAGCGCGGCCTGCCGGACGCGGGCTTCAAAGAGGCTTACCGCCGTTATGCCAAGGCGCTTGTTGGTGTGGGCCATGGTGAGGGCGCGGATGTTGAGGTGGGGCTAGACCTCGAGCTTGTTGCCGTGCTGAACCCCTACGCCGACAATCTTGGCGCCGGGATGCTGGTGGATCTTTATCACTACGGTGCCAAGCTGGGGAACACGCAGGTGGAGGTGTTCGACAAGGCGCCCGATGGGAGCGTTGAGGTGTTTCAACTGAAGACCACGCGTGGCGGGCGCGTTCGCTTTGATGTGACGCCGGGCCATGAGTACTTGGTGGATTCCGTGATCGTGCAGAGCACCCAGAATGACGACGTGGACGCCGGGCCTGTTTGGCGCTCGCTTTGGGCCTCTCTCACGTTTCGTGTGCCCGAGTAGCTTGCGAGTGCGGGCGCGGCGCGGCAGGGTAGCGCCATGACAACCGCTGTATTCACCCATGACGACTGCCTGAAGCACCTTACGCCCCCCGGCCACCCCGAGCGGGTGGCGCGGCTTGAGGCGATATTGGAGGTGTTGGAAGGGCCGGATTTTGCGGCGCTGGACTGGCATGATTGCCCGCTGGCCGACCGGGCCGAACTGCTGCGGGTGCATCCCGAAGCGCATGTGGCGGCGGTGGAACGGGCTGTTGAGGCGGCGGGCGATGGCTGGGCCTCGATAGATGCCGATACCCATGTCATGGCCGGTTCGCTCAAGGCGGCGCTGCGTGGCGCGGGGGGCTGCGTGGCGGCGGTGGAGCGGGTGATGCGCGATGTGGCGCAAAACGCCTTTGTTGCCGCCCGCCCGCCGGGCCACCATGCAGAGAAGGCCACGCCGATGGGCTTTTGCCTGTTCGGAAACGTCTCTATCGCGGCAAAAAACGCGCTGGATGTGCATAGGTTGAGCCGTGTGGCGATTATGGATTTTGACGTTCACCACGGGAATGGCACGCAAGACCTGTTGTGGGATGAAACCCGCTGCCTTTTCATCTCCACCCATCAATCACCGCTTTATCCGGGCACGGGCGCGCAGCATGAGACCGGGGCCGACAACAACGTGATGAACGTGCCGCTGCCGCCTGACACGGGCTCTGCCGGGTTTCGCCGGGTGATGGAGGCCGAGATGCTGCCGGCGCTGGATGACTTTGCGCCGGAGCTAGTGCTGATTTCTGCTGGCTTCGATGCCCACCGCGCCGACCCTTTGGCGCAGATGAACCTCGTGGAAGAGGATTTTGCCTGGGCAACGGAGCGGCTGTGCGATGTGGCGGATGCCCATGCCGGGGGCCGGGTGGTCTCGACGCTGGAGGGCGGATATGATCTGGAGGCGCTGGCCGCGAGCACGGCGGCGCATGTGAAGGTTTTGATGAAGCGGGGCGAAAGATGAGCGAGAAGCCGGTGGCTGAGATGAGCTTCGAGGAGGCGATCCGCGAGCTGGAAAACGTGGTGGGCCGTCTGGAAGGCGGAGACGTGCCGCTGGAAGATTCGATTGCCCTCTATCAGCGTGGCTCGGAGCTGCGCGCTAAGTGTGATGCTCTGCTGAAGGCCGCCGAGGAGAAGGTAGCCAAGATCACCACAGACGCCGAGGGCGCGCCCACGGGCACCCAGCCGCTGGACGTCGACTAGGGGCGTTTTGCCGTGAAACAGAGACTGTTTGAGGCCCGTGAGCTGGCCAGCGCGGCGATTGCTGGTGCCGTGCCGCAGCGAGGGCGCGTGGCCGAGGCGATGGGTTATGCCTGCGGAGGCGGCAAGGGGCTGCGGGCGCTTCTGGTGGTGGAATCGGCGCGGCTCTATGGCGTGGACGCGGCGGCGGGGCCGGTGGCCGGGGCGATCGAAGCGCTGCATGCCTATAGCCTCGTACATGACGACCTGCCCTGTATGGATGACGACGACCTGCGGCGGGGCCAGCCAACGGTGCATCGCAAATGGGATGAGGCAACGGCGGTGCTGGCAGGCGATGCGCTGCAATCGCTCGCGTTTCAGCTGATCGCCGGTGCAAGCCTGCCTGCGGAGGCCCGAATTGCGCTGGTGCAGAGCCTGGCCGAGGCAGCGGGCGTGGCGGGCATGGTGGGCGGGCAGGCGGCTGACATTGCCGCCGAAACCGCCGAAACGCCGCTGACCCTGCCCGAGATCGAGGCGCTCCAGGCCGGGAAAACCGGGGCGCTTATCACGTGGTCGGCGCTGGCCGGGCCGCGCATGGCGGGCGCTCAAAGTGCTGCCCTGCGACATTATGGCGATGCAATCGGGCGGGCCTTTCAAATCTTTGATGACATATTGGATGTAGAGGGAAGCGCAGAAACCGTAGGCAAAGCGGTTGGAAAGGATGCGGCCCGGGGCAAGGCGACCTTTGTTTCGCTTCTCGGACTAGAACCTGCGCGGAAACGTGCCGCTGAGCTCGTGGAAGGCGCCATTGCGGCGCTGGAGCCCTACGGGCCGTCGGCGGAAACGTTGCGGGAGGTCGCGCGTTTCGTTATTGCCCGCCGCAGTTAGGAGGCCAGAATGAGCCAGAGCCCAGCCACGCCGCTTCTCGACCGGGTGAATGACCCGTCCGCCCTGCGCCAGATGAGCGATAGCGAGCTGCTGCAGGTGGCGGGCGAGCTGCGGACCGAGACGATTGATGCCGTCAGCCAGACCGGCGGCCACCTTGGGGCCGGGCTTGGCGTGGTTGAGCTGACAGTGGCGATTCATGCGGTGTTTGACACCCCGCGCGACCGGCTGGTTTGGGACGTGTCGCACCAGTGCTACCCCCACAAGATCCTGACCGGGCGGCGCGACCGCATTCGCACCCTGCGCCAGAAGGACGGGCTGAGCGGTTTTACCAAACGCTCCGAAAGCCCCTATGACCCATTTGGCGCGGCGCATTCCTCCACCAGCATCAGTGCGGCGCTGGGCTTTGCCGTGGCCCGTGATCTTGGCGCCCCCGCCGATCCGCCGCTGGGCGATGCGATTGCCGTTATCGGCGATGGCGCGATGAGTGCGGGAATGGCCTATGAGGCGATGAACAACGCGGGCCACCTCGGCAAGCGGCTTTTCGTCGTGCTGAACGACAATGAGATGTCGATCGCCCCGCCGACCGGCGCGATGAGTGCCTACCTCAGCCGACTTTATGCCGGCGCGCCGTTTCAAGAGTTCAAGGCGGCGGCCAAGGGGGCGGTGAGCCTGCTGCCAGAGCCGTTCCAAGAGGGTGCGCGGCGGGCCAAGGAGCTGCTGAAGAGCGTGACGGTTGGCGGCACGATGTTTGAGGAGCTGGGCTTCTCGTACGTCGGGCCGATTGACGGGCACGATATGGAGCAGCTGCTGCCGGTGTTGCGCACGGTAAAGGCGCGGGCAGATGGGCCGGTGTTGATCCATGTGATCACAAAGAAGGGCAAGGGCTATGCGCCCGCCGAAGAAGCGCCCGACAAGGGGCATGGTGTTGCCAAGTTCGATGTGGTCACCGGCAAGCAGAAAAAGGCGCCGAGCAATGCGCCGAGTTACACGAAAGTCTTTGCAGAGAGCCTGATTCAGGAGGCAGAGGCCGATCCGCGTATCACCGCCGTGACCGCCGCCATGCCGGATGGCACGGGGCTGGACCTTGTGGGCAAGCACTTCCCCGGGCGGGTGTTTGATGTGGGTATTGCCGAGCAGCATGCCGTTACCTTTGCAGCCGGTCAGGCGGCGGGCGGGTTGAGGCCCTTCTGCGCCATCTACTCCACCTTCCTGCAACGCGGCTACGACCAGGTTGTGCATGACGTGGCGATCCAGCGCCTGCCGGTGCGCTTTGCCATCGACCGCGCCGGGCTGGTGGGGGCCGATGGGGCGACCCATGCGGGTGCGTTTGATGTGGCCTTCCTCGCCAACTTGCCCGGATTCGTGGTGATGGCTGCTGCCGATGAGGCGGAGTTGCGGCACATGGTGGCCACGGCGGCTGCGCATGACGACGGGCCAATTGCCTTCCGCTATCCGCGCGGCGAGGGCGTGGGTGTGGACATGCCGGAGCGCGGCATTCCACTGGAAATCGGCAAGGGCCGGGTGATTCAGGAAGGCAAAGGCGTGGCGCTGCTGTCCTTCGGGGCGCGGCTGGCGGAGGTGATGCAGGCTTCAGAGGCGCTGGCCGCCCGCGGCGTGACGCCAACGATTGCCGATGCGCGCTTTGCCAAGCCGCTGGACAAGGAGCTTTGCCTGCGGCTCGCCGCCGAGCATGATGCCGTGATCACAATCGAAGAAGGCGCGATTGGCGGCTTTGGCAGCCACGTGGCACAGCTATACGCCGAAGGGGGCGTGTTTGATGAGGGGCTGAAATTTCGCTCTATGGTGCTGCCCGATACCTTCATCGACCAGGCCAGCCCGCGTGACATGTGGGCCGAGGCGGCGATGAATGCCGAGCAGATTGAAGCGAAGGTGTTGAGCGTGCTGGATGTGGCGCAGATTGGCTCCAAACGCGCCTGAGCAGAGCCTGTTTCAGCCCGTCAGCCAGTAAATCGCACCCGCCGCAACGCCGATCCATAGATAGCCAACCAGCGTGAACAACCCATCGCGGAGCAGGAGCCCGATGGCAAAGAGGCTGATGACCACCGCGAAGAGCGAGGTGACCATTGGCAGCAGTTCCAAGAACGGGATGATCACGCAGATTAGTGTGATCACAACCGCTGCCACCAAGTTTGCGGGGCGCGAGACCAAGGGGCTGAGGCGTTTGCGGGAGTGTTTGTCGATCCAGTGGCAGGGTTTGCGCATCCAGTCGACAGCATCTGCCAGCTTCTCGCCCCGAACCTTGCGGCGGGTCAGCCACCCGGGGAGCCAAAGATGCTCTCGCCCAAGCAGTTTTTGCACAATCACCAGCCCGACCAGCACCGCGCCAAGGGTTGGCAGACCCGGGATGCCCGAAATCGGCGTAACGAGAATGAGCGCGGGAATCAGGATGAGGGGCGCAAACGCGCGAACGCCGACCTCTTCGAGCAAGTCCTGAACCGAAACTGTTTTGGCAGATGTCAGCCCGTCGAGCGCGTCCAGCACATCAGACAACGACCGAATGTCACTCTCTTTCGAGGAGTGCTCTGAGCCCGTCCCGGTACGTCGGGTAGAGGAGCTCGATTCCAAGGTCTCGCTTGATACGGTCATTCCTCACCCGCTTGCTCTCGGCATAAAAACTGCGGGCCATGGGAGAAAGTTCCGCGTCTTCGATAGAAACTGCGGGTGGCAAGGGTAGGCCGAGGAGATTGGCGGCGTGTTCGATGACGTCTTGCGGCGGAGCCGGATCATCATCGCAGAGGTTGTACACCGCGCCGGGAGCGGGCCGGGCCATGGAGGCGGCGAGCACTTGGGCGATGTCCTCGACATGGATCCGCGAAAACACCTGACCGGGCTTGATGATACGCCGGGCCTTGCCTGCCCGCACCTTGGCGAATGGGCCGCGCCCGGGGCCATAGATGCCAGCAAGGCGGAAGATGTGCAGGGGCAGGTCGTGGGTGGCGGCCAGCGCTTGCCACGCGGCCTCGGCTTGGGTGCGCATCTCGCCGCGCCGGGTGGAGGGGGAGAGCGGCGTTTGCTCATCAACCCAACCGCCTGCGTGGTCACCATAAACGCCGGTTGTGGAGAGGTAGCCAAGCCAGTCAGGGGCGCTTTCGGCAAGGATAGAGCCTATTTCGGCCAGAAACGGGTCTCCCTCTTCCGTGGGCGCGGCGTTCAGCAGAATGTGGCTGGCGCGGGCGGCGAGGGGCGCAAGATCGGTGCCGGGCCAGAGGTGCATTTCGGCGTGGGGGGCCTGCAGCTTGCTCTCGCTGCGGGTGGTGCCGATGATCGTCCACCCCTCGGGCGCGAGACGCGCGGCGAGTGCGCGGGCGGAGTAGCCGTGACCGAGGGAGAGCAGGGTTTTCCCCGGTGCGTCAGGCACTGTTTTGCTGCTTCACGGCGGCAAAGAAGGCCTCGGCACCCGGCTCAGGCTGTGTGGATGCGAGCTCGTCGGGGAGGCGGCGGAGGCTGTGGCCGGTGGACAGGGCGCGCAGATAGGTGCCGGCAGCCCGCTCGAAGCGATGCAGAAAGGAAAGCGCGTGAGACACGCGGGGTCCGAAGGTGAGCACGCCCTGGTTGCCGATCAACGCCGCCCGGAGACCGGGAGAAGAAAGCAAGGCGGCGAGACGGCCGCCCTCATCTTCTGGCGTGCGCCCCCCGAAATCGGAATCGACGAGATGTTTGTGGTGAAACAGAGAGGAATCCGGGCAGATCGGCTGCAACTGGCTCTCGGTCAGTGCGGCCAGCGCCCGTGTTTGGGGCGGGCGGGCGAAGAGCAGGCAGCGCGTGTCGGGCAGGGCGGTGAGCGCGGCGGAAAGTGTGGCACCGATGCCCTCGGGCGGGTCGGTGCGGATGTCATCCGGGGTGCAGCCGCTGCCATCGCACCAGAGAAGCGATGTGTCATCTGCCCTGATAAGACAGAGAAAGTCGCCCGCATCGGCGAGGCCATTGCGCAGAGCCCAGCCGCTCGCCGCCGAAAGATCGGTGCGATCGGGCCAATTGCTGATGCTTGGCAGGCTGGAGAATAGACCTTTTTGCATTGGGTAACGAATAGTCGGCCCTGCCACCGGGTCAAGAGGGCGTAAGGGCGCGTGGCGAGCCTCTGCCTAGAGTGTCCAGCGGGCGATGAGCTTTAACAGCCGTCGCTCGGCGAGGCGCAAGCCGGGGCGGTCTTGCGCGGTATCGGGCAGGGCGGATGGGTCGTTGGCGAGGTCGATGACGGCGGGGTGGATGTAGCTGTTGCGGGCGATGGTGGGGGTGTTGCCGAGGCGCTTGGCGGCGGCCTCGGACATGCCCTTGATCGTGACCGTTTCAGCCAAACTTGCCGCCTCCAGCGCCGCGACGGAGCCGGACCATGTGCGGAAGGTTTTGGCGGTGATGCCCGGCGTTCCGGTGATATCGGCCAGCCAGTCGTTTACGCGCGAGGAACTGATGGTGCGCGGGTCGCCCTCCTCATCCACCCATGTCACCAGCTCGGCGCCGGGGAGGTCATCGAGCTTTTGTAGGGTTTGCTGCATCCGCTTGTTGCCGATCTTGCGCTGCACCTTCTTGCCGCCCTTGGAGGTATAGCCAAGGTGCAGGTCGCCATCCTGCAGCCGCAGGTGGCGGGAGCGGAGCGTAGTGGCGCCATAGGTACCGTTTTCGGTAGCATAGTCACTGTTTCCGACCCGCAGAGAGAGCCTGTCCATCATGGCGATGACGGCGGCGAGGGCGAAAGGCTCTTCGCCCGCGTCGAGGGTGAGGTCGCGGGCGACACGGCGGCGAATGGCGGGCAGGGCCTCTCCGAAAGCGGGGAGTTCGGCGTATTTGGTGGCGGCGCGAAACGCCGTCCAATCCGGGTGGTAACGGTATTGCTTGCGGGTGCGGGCATCGTAGCCGGTGGCTTGCAGGTGGCCGTTCACTTTGGGGCTGATCCACACGTCCTCATAGGCGGGTGGCACGGCCAATGCCTTCAGCCGGGCGCGCTCGCTTCGGTCGTCAATGGTGGTGCCATCCGGCGCGGTATAGGTGAAACCGCGCCCGCAGCGGCGGCGGGCAATGCCGGGGCGGCTGTCGGGGTAGTAGACGAGGGAGGCGGGCGCGACGTTCATGGGCTGAAAACGCCGGTGACGCGGGGGCGGTTCCGGCAGGGGTTGCGGATGGCCGCGCGCCATGGACAATTGCGCCATGACGGCTGATTTCAAAACATGGGCGGAGGCGGCACCGGAACTGGTGGCGGTGGCCGCAGGGCGCGCGGCGGCGGATCTGGTGATCCGCCGCGGCAGGTTGGTGAACGTGCAGAGCCGCGAGGTGCTTGACGGCTGGCAGGTTGCGGTGAAGGCGGGGCGGTTTGCCTATGTCGGCCCCGATGCCTCGCATTGCATCGGGGACGGCACCGAGGTGGTGGAGGCCGAGGGGCGCTACCTGATCCCCGGGCTGTGTGACGGGCATATGCACATTGAGAGCGGCATGCTGACGCCTGCGGAGTTTGCCCGGGCCGTCACCCCGCACGGCACCACGGTGATGTTTGCCGACCCGCATGAGATTGCGAATGTGCTGGGGCTAGAGGGCGTGCGGCTGATGCACGATGAGGCTCTGCTTCAGCCGGTTTCGATCTTTACCCAGATGCCAAGCTGCGCGCCCTCTGCGCCGGGGCTGGAGACGACAGGCTTTGAGATTACGCCCGATGATGTGGCCGAGGCGATGGAATGGCCGGGGATCATCGGGCTGGGGGAGATGATGAACTTTCCCGGTGTCAGCGCGGGCGATGCCAAAATGCTCGCCGAGATTGCCGCCACGCAGCGGGCGGGCAAGACGGTGGGCGGGCATTATGCCTCGCCCGATCTTGGCCCGGCGTTCCATGCCTATGTGGCCGGCGGGCCGGCGGATGACCACGAGGGCACCGGCGAGGCGGACGCGGTGATGCGGGTGCGGCAGGGGATGCGCTCGATGATGCGGCTGGGCAGCGCGTGGTATGATGTGGAAAGCCAGATCACCGCGGTGACCGAGAAGGGGCTGGACCCGCGCAATTTTATCCTCTGCACGGATGATTGCCACTCGGGGACGCTGGTGAACGACGGGCATATGAACCGGGTGGTGCGCCATGCGATTGAATGCGGCTGCGAGCCGCTGGTTGCCTTGCAGATGGCGACGGTAAACACGGCGACGCATTTCGGGCTGGAGAGGGAGCTTGGCTCCATCGCGCCGGGGCGGCGGGCGGATGTGATTTTGACCTCCGACCTTAAAGCCCTGCCGATTGAGAAGGTTTGGGCCAAGGGGCAGTTGGTGGCTGAAAGCGGCAAAGTTAGTGTCGATTTTCCTCATCTGGACTGGCCGGATCATGCGCGGACAACGGTGAACCTTGGCAAGTCGCTTGGTGCAGCGGATTTTGTGATCACGGCGCCGGAGGGGGCGAACTCGGTTCGCGCTCGGGTGATTGGTGTGGTCGAGAACCAAGCGCCGACGAAGGCCCTCACCGAAGACTTGCCGGTTGTGGATGGCGTGGCCGAGGGCGCGGATGGCACCTGCCAGATTGCGCTGGTGGAGCGGCACCGGGGCACCGGGGGTGTGACCAACGGCTTTGTCAAAGGCTTCGGCTACGAGGGGCGCATGGCGATGGCCTCGACGGTGGCCCATGACAGCCACCATATGATCGTTGTCGGCACGGACCGGGAGATGATGGCCCTGGCCGCCAACCGGCTGGGCGAGGTGGGCGGCGGCGTGACTGTCTGGAAGGATGGGGCGGAGCTGGCGCTGGTGGAACTGCCGATTGCCGGGCTGATGAGCGACAGCCCCGCGCAGGAGGTTGCCGAGAAGGCGGCGCAGATGGTGAGCGCTATGGAAGCCTGCGGCTGCACGCTCAACAACGCCTACATGCAGCATTCTCTCCTCGCGCTGGTCGTGATACCCGAACTCAGGATTTCGGACCTCGGGCTTGTGGATGTTACGAAGTTTGAGCTGACGGAGCTGTTTGAGGAGGGGGCGACATGAACGCAAGCGATCAGATCACCCCGGTGGTAACGCCGGACGGACAGAAGGCAGAGCTGTTCGACGATCCGGGCAAGGCGGTGGCCCGCCTTGAGGAGTTGTATCACGACAGCACTCGGTTCTTGTCACGGCACTTCAGCGAGGCGGTGACGGGCGATGCGCCCTCGGTGCGCTACCGGGCTTTTTATCCCGAGATCCGCATCACCACGACCAGCCACGCCAAGACCGACAGCCGCCTTGCCTTTGGCCATGTCGCCGGGCCGGGCACCTACGCTACCACTGTTACCCGGCCAGACCTGTTTCGGTCTTATCTGAAACAGCAGATTGGCCTGCTCATTCGCAATCATCGCCAGCCGGTGCTGATCGGGCCGTCTTCTACCCCGATCCCGGTGCATTTTGCGGTGGCCAATGATGCCCATGTGACGGTGCCGCAGGACGGGGCGATGCGCTATCCGCTGCGCGATGTGTTCGATGTGCCGGACCTGAGCACCACGAACGATGCGATCGTGGATGAGTTTGGCTACCTCCACGAAGATGGCAGCCACCCGCTGGCCCCGTTCAGCGCGCAGCGGATTGATTATTCGCTGGCCCGGCTCAGCCATTACACGGCCACGGCGGCGGACCACTTTCAGAACCACGTTCTGTTTACCAACTACCAGTTTTACGTTGAGGAGTTCGAGGCCTACGCCCGGCATGTGCTGGCCGATCCGAAGAGCGGGTACACCAGCTTTGTAAGCACCGGGAACGTTGAAATCACTGACCCGGAGGCCGAGATCATCGCGCCGACGAAGATGCCCCAGATGCCGACCTACCACCTGAAGGCGGAGAATGGCGCGGGGATCACGCTGGTGAACATTGGCGTTGGCCCATCAAACGCCAAGACGGCGACCGACCATATTGCCGTGTTGCGCCCCCACGCGTGGCTGATGGTGGGCCATTGCGCCGGGCTGCGGAACAGCCAGAGCCTTGGCGATTTTGTGCTCGCCCACGCCTACTTGCGCGAAGATCACGTGCTGGACGATGACCTGCCGGTTTGGGTGCCGATCCCGCCGCTGGCGGAGATCCAGATTGCGCTGGAGAAGGCGGTGGCCGATGTGACCCGGCTGGAAGGGTTTGACCTGAAACGGATCATGCGGACGGGCACGGTGGCCACCATCGACAACCGCAACTGGGAGCTGCGCGACCAGTCCGGCCCGGTGCAGCGGCTCAGCCAGAGCCGGGCGATTGCCCTGGATATGGAGAGCGCCACGATTGCGGCCAACGGCTTCCGCTTCAGGGTGCCCTACGGCACGCTTTTGTGCGTCAGCGACAAGCCGCTGCATGGCGAGTTGAAGCTGCCTGGTATGGCCTCGGAGTTCTATAAATCACAGGTTGCGAACCATCTGTTGATCGGCATAAGGGCCATGGAACACCTGAGAACCATGCCTCTGGAACGCCTGCACAGCAGGAAATTGCGCAGTTTCGACGAAACCGCCTTCCTTTGAGGCCAAAAACCCCAGAAAACGCCTTGATTTATTGACTTGAAGGCCACTAAACGTTGTGGGACGCCGCAAGATGGCGTAGTTTTGCCGAACATAAGACCCACAGATGGGTCACTTACGAGGAGACAAGTACATGGCAACCAAACCGATGACCAAGACTGCCCTGGTCGCTGCAATCGCCGAAGAACTGGACAGCGACAAGAAGTCGGCTGCCGCGGCGCTGGAAGCGATCACCGCAATCATCACCAAAGAAGTGTCTGCCGGCGGTGCCGTGACCCTTCCCGGTGTTGGCAAAATCTACTGCCGCGAGCGCCCCGAGCGCATGGTGCGCAACCCCGCCACCGGCGACCAGATCAAGAAAGAGGCCGACAAGGTGGTGAAGATGACCATCGCCAAGGCTCTGAAAGACAGCGTGAACGGCTAAGCCCGAGCGCAAAAGCTGCCAAGGCTTTCGAGGCCGCCCCACTCGGGCGGCCTTTTCGTTTGCCGGGGTGCGGCTGTTGGCGGCTATTCCCCAATCGGGCCGTAGCTGACGGTTTGAACGCTGTCGGTAAGCTGCGCGTCGGCGTCGCGGTAATCGACGATGAGGCCCAGCGTCAGCTCACGTTCTCCCACCTTCTGACGGTCTTCGGAGGCATACATCGCCACCCCCTCCACCGGCGAATAGGTGGGCGGGCCGATCAGCTCTTCCACCTCGGCGCGTTTGGTGCCCGGCCCGATCTGCTGAGAGACAGCCTCGAGGCTCGCGGCATCGCTGTTTTCACGGTAGCTGGCTGCGGCCTCCGCCAGAGAGGCGGTGGCGGTGTCTTCCTCGCGGCAGGCTGCGAGGGCGACCGAGACGAGCAGTGAGAGCGCGGTGAGCTTAACCAAACTCATAGCCGGCTCCCTTGAGGCGCGTGATGAGCTCGGGCAGGTCGCGGGCGGTGGTGTCGAGCACATGCATGAGCACGTCGTTGAGGTCTTTCGTTGCCCATTTCTGGACCTCGGCCATGACCCAATCCCACTTGCCCGCCATGGGGGCCTTCCAGTCTTCGGTATCGACCCGCCAGAGGGTGATGGTCAGGCCTTCTTCTTGAGCCACTTGCAGGAGTTCCGGGTCTTTGGGGTTGGTCCACATGCCATCCCCATAGGGCGGGCGCAGCCGGGTGGGGGCCACGCCGATGGCATCCTTGATGATCTGCTGATTGCTGCGCACCTCTTCGCGGAGTTTTTCAATTGGTAGCGGGCTTAGTGCGACGTGGTGGAAGGCGTGATTTTCAACCTTGTGATGCGCCGCGTGGATGGCTTGCACCGCCGCCTTTCCGCCGGAGTCCTCCATCTCGACGCCGTTCACGTAGAAATCGGCGATGATCTTGTTGTCTTCGAGGGTTTTCAGAATCTGGGTGAGCGCTGACACGGGTTTTGGGCCATCGTCGAACGACAGGCGAATTTTCTTGGCCATTGGAATAGTGCTTTCAAAAGGAAACGATCAATACGGGCAGCATAGGCCCTGCGCCGATTCCCGTAAAGCGTGTGTCAGCGCTCTGCGATTTCCGCCATGGCCGAGAGGAAGGCGGCAACCTCCCCTTCGGTGTTGTAGTGGCACATCGAGACCCGCACGCAGCCGGGCAGGCCCAGTGGGGTGAGCACGTTGCCCGAGTAATGGTCGGCCTTGCGGGCGTGGGTGCGGATGCCGCGCTCGCGCAGGGCCGAAACGAGGCTTTCGGCGGAGAGGCCATCGAGCGTGAGAGAGACCAGCCCCTCGCGTGCCGGGTTGTCGACCCCGCCGATGATGGTGACGCCGGGCAGCTCGGCCAGCCCCTTCTGGTTGCCGGTGCCGTGCAACATGGCGTTGGTCAGGTCTGTCTCATGGGCGTGGATTGCGGCGGCGGCGGCCTCGATCTTGGCGCGTTTTTCGCCGGTTTCTCCCAAGGCAGCGCCGAGCCATGTGAAGTAGTCGATCACATCCGAAAAGGCGGCGTAGGCCCCGGTGTCCCGCGTGCCAAGCTCCCATCCGCCGCCGCCCTGAAGCGTATCATGCGGCTGGGCGGCGAGCCTGTCGGACAGCCAGGCGAGGCCGAAGCCGTGGCGCGAGAACATCTTGTAGGGCGAGACCACGTAGCCATCGACGCCGGCAGCGGTGACATCGACATGGCCGTGGGCGGCGTGCTGGATGCCATCGACGAGGATCAGGCAATCGGGCGCAATGGCGCGAATCTCGGCCGCGATCCCGGCCACATCCGTGCCCATGCCGGTGACGGGAGAGGCATGCACGATGGTGGCCACGCGCACATCCGGGCTCATCGCGGCGGCATAGGCCGCTGGCCCGATGGTGCCGGTTGCGTTGTCATGGGGCACCACGATGTGCTCCAGCCCGGCGGCCTCGGCCCCCAGCGCTGCGGCAGAGCGGCTGGCGGGGTGTTCCAGCGTGGAGCTGATGACCTTGCCCGCGGGCTGACCGGCACAGGCGGCGCGGGCGAGACGAAACAGCAGCTCGGTGCCGCTCTCGCCCACAATCACCTGCCCACCGTTGGCATTGAAGAAGGTCGCTGCATCGGTCCGCGCCTTGGCGATGACATCCATGAGATGGGCCGAGGCCGGGTTATCGCGGCCCTGATTATCGGGGATTGCGGCAAACTTGGCAGTGGTTTCGACCACCGACTTGAGGGTCAGCGCCCCGCCCGCGTTTTCGAAGAAGATCCGCTCGCCGGAGAACGGGCAGCTCTCTACATGGGCGAACCGCGCCCGCACGTCTTCTATCAGGTCCGGGGTTTTGCCAAGCATCTGCGCCTCCATTGGTTGGCCTTCCTCTATGCCCGCAGACCCAGGGCTACAAGGTGGGATGGGTTTTGCGCAGGTGGATGAGCGACGTCGACTTCAAAGCGGGCCTGTCCGTCAGCCGCCTTGCCTGTCGCCGAGCGGATAGCGGTGCAGGAGGTGAAAGAGGCCATCCTTCGCGCTCTCTCCAAAAAGGCAAAGAGCGTCTATTCGGAAGGGGCGGGGAAGCAGGCCATCCAGCCGACGCCGCAGTTCCGCCTCGGCGACCTCAGCCTGTGATGGGGATAGTTTGCCGGTGAGCGTGAGGTGAAAGCGGAACTCCTCCATCACATAGGGATAGCCCCAGCGCAGCAGAAGCGCGTCTTGCCGAGGGGTGAGGCCCGCGCCGCGCCTGCGGGCCAGCTCCTCGGGCCCGGGCACCGCCCTGAAGCGGTCGAGCGCCTGCACAGCCTGCCCGGCCAGCGCGGTCAGCGGGGTTGCATCGCCCTCGGGCACCAATGCCAGAAAGCTGCCGATCTGCGCCAGCGTCAGCCCCTCAAGCGAAACCGGTGCGGCTCCGGCGCAAAACTCTGCAAGCGCCACTTCCAACGCCGCTGCGCTCTGGCCCTCGGCCAGCCGGAACGGCGGCTTGATGGTGCCGTGAAAGCCATAGGCCCGGGGCGCCTTGGTGATGGCCCGCATATCAAGGCCGGTTTGGTCAGGCTGCGCCACCTCGGCCCCTGCGGCGGCATCCCACCCCAGCCATTGCGCGCCAAAGCGGGCGAGCGGCCCCTCGGGTGGCGCGTAATAGACGGCATATCGGCTGAAGTCCTGCATTGGCCTGATCCTCCGGCATGGGGGCAACAGATTCATGACGCGGGGCGCAAACTGTGGCGAGATTTAGAGAAAGTCGAGGCTCGCGTGCCCAAGATGGCAACCGAATGTTAACGGAGCGCGCCCTACAGTCTTGTCAATCCGCTTGCCCCCAGATGCAGGAGTGCGTTCATGACGTCGCAGCCAATCCCCTTCCCGACCCCAGCCGCCCATGCCGCCATGCCAATGCGCCTCCGCGCGCTGGTGCTGGACGATGACGATATCGACCATCTCCGCCTGCAACGCATCTGTGAGCGGGCGGGGCTCGATCTGGAGGTGACCGAGGCCTACACCATCGCTGAAATGCGCGAAAAGCTAGATACGCCCTTTGACGTGGCCTTTATCGACTACAACCTCGGCATGGAGACGGGGCTTGATGCGCTCAAGGTCTTGCTCGGCCATGAGGAGCAGAGCCAGGTTATCCCGATCATGCTCACCTCCGTCACCCGCCGCGCCATTGCCGTGGAAGCCATGCGCCGGGGCTGCGCCGACTATCTGGTGAAGGAGGAAATGTCTGTCGACAACCTGCGCAAATCCATGGTGTCGGCCTTCGAGCGGCGCATGTTTTATGCCTCGATCTCCGATGCCCGCGCCTTTCAGGAGAAGATGAAGCACACGATCACGCAGTTTCTCACCTCCTGCGGGCCGGAAATGCGGGAAATTCTCTCGGGCACCCTCGCCCAAATCCGCAAGGTCCGCGCGGGGGAGGAAGAGGCCACCAGTGATGAGCACGTCACCCTGCTGGAACGCGGCTGCAAGGATCTGGTCGTGTTCCTCGACGATCTCACCAGCATCGTCGAGCAGAGCAAGCTGGAAACGGCGCGCAACATCAAACTCGTCAACGGCACAACCTAGCCACCCACACAGAGCGGAGGCCCTATGAAGAATTCGCGGGCGGCCTACAAGCATTTGTCTGCCGAGCGGCTGACCATGCGACTCACGCTGATTGCTGTCTGCGTGGTTGTTACGGTCAGTGCGCTTTATGGGGCTTACCATGTCTTCACCACCCGCGCCGACGCCTTGCAGGCGGAGCAGTTGCGGCTTCAGCAGCGCGCCCAGTTCTATGCCGAGCAGATTTCGGGTGTGTTCCATGACATGCAGGACGATGGTGCCATACTGTCGAACTATCCGCCCATCGGGGGGATCGAGAGGGCGGTTTCCGCGCCCGATAGCGTTGATCCGCTGGACGAGTCCTCGCTCGACCAGTGGAAAGACCGGCTGGCCACGATCTTCGCCAACAAGCTCGAGGTGCATCCGCATTACACCCAGGTGCGCCTCATCCTCGCCGAAGGTGGCTGGCGCGAAGCCGTGCGTGTTGATCAGCGCAGCGGCGAGATCGAGCGCACCCCTGATGCAGAGCTGCAGCAAAAAGCGCAGGAGCCCTATCTTGCCCGTCTTCGGGCCGATCCGCGCTCTGAGGCATATTTTTCTCGAGTTTCCTACAACCGGGAGCATGGCAAACGGGACGGCCCCGTGACGATCCGCCTGGTCCACCCGCTACCGGATGCAGACGGGGGGCTGTTTGGCGCGATTGTGATCAACGCCGATTACGAGGCGTTGCTGCAAACCGCCCAGCCGGACGTGCTGCTCGATCAAACCGTCGCTGTAGTCAACAGCGCTGGTGATTACGTGCTCTATGAAGCGGGCGGGCGCAGTTCGCGACTCTTCCACCATGAGGATGCCGGGTATAGCCCGTTACCTCAAGCTGAGGCGTTAGGGGCCCGGGTTGGGCAGAACCGCTTTGCGGACCTGGGCAATGAGACTGTGTATCTGCACACCGTGCCGATGGACAGGCTGCGCCCGCTGCCGGTGCAGTTTGGCGTGCTCACCTTCGGGGCACCTGCTGGCGTGATCGGGAACACCGGCGGCCTTGTCATCCGGCATACGCTAATCACGGTGCTTCTGGCGATGTTTGCCGGGGCCATCACCCAATTTCTCGGGAGGGATTTGGCCCAACGTTTCGACGAAATGTCGCGAGAGCTTGAGAAAGGTCACGCGCGTTTATCGTGGACGCTGCGAAACGTGGGCGACGGGCTGATCACCATTTCGGGGGAAGGCGTTATCGAAGATATCAACCCGGCGGCAGAAGAGATGTTCGGCTACGTCGCCGAGGAGTTGCGCGGCAAGCCCCTGACGGTGCTGATGTTTGAGGACACTGCGCATACTCATCAAGCCTACGTCAGCGCGTCCCGAGTTGGGCCGCATGGCGCCCGCATGGCCGAAAATCGCGAAATTCACGGGCGCCATAAGTCTGGCCGCGGCCTGCCCATCGAGATTTCGGTCAGCCGCGCCGAACTGGATGGCGAAGTAAAATTCATCGGCATGGTGCGCGATATCTCCGCGCGCCGCGCTGCCGAGTTGCGGACGACCGAGCTGGTCGAGGCGCTGCGGCGCTCTAACGAGGAGTTGGACCAGTTTGCCTATGTCGCCAGCCATGACCTGAAGGCCCCGCTTCGGGTGATCCAGAACGCCGCGGGCTGGCTGGCAGACGATCTGGATCCGCATCTGACAGAAGACACCCGCGAAAGCCTCGATCTGCTGCAAAGCCGCGCCAAACGGATGGAAAACCTGCTGAACGATCTACTGGAACACTCCCGCATTGGCCGAACCAAACAGTCTCAGGAGCAACTCACCGGCACCGCCTTCATTGAGGAGCTGCGCGGGTTGCTCCACATACCCAAGGGCATGCGGATTGAGATCGAGGGGCCGTGGGCCGAGGTCACCCTGCCGCGCATGCCACTTCAGGTGGTGCTGCTCAACCTCGTCAGCAATGCCTTCAAGCACCATGACAGGCCCGATGGCAAGGTGCGGCTCACCCTCGCGGAACGCGCCGATGCCTGGCACTTCAGCGTGGAAGATGACGGCCCGGGCATTGCCCCCGATTTCCATGAAAAGGTCTTCCAGATCTTCCAGACCTTGCGGCCCCGGGACGAGGTTGAAGGCAGCGGCATGGGGCTGGCCATTGTGCGCAAACATGTCGACGTGGTGGGCGGCGACATAAGACTTCAATCCGAGGGCACCCGCGGCACGACCTTCCGCATGCGCTGGCCGCGCGCGCAACACGCCCCAGAAGAGGAGATCGCAGCATGAACGCCGTGGCACCCCGCCCTTTCGAGGCCCGACATAACCTGCTCAATATCGTGCTCGTCGAAGATGACGACGGCGATGCAAAGGCCGTGGTGCGCGCGCTCGCGAAGTCGCATATCGCCAACCCGATCCACCGCCTGCGCGACGGGATCGAGGCACTCGCCTTTCTGCGCGGCGAAGGCGAGAGCAAGCCCCCCGAGCATTACGTGCTGCTGCTCGACGTCAACATGCCGCGCATGAACGGCCATGAGTTTCTGAAAGAGCTGCGCGTCGACCCGCGCCTTCACCGCGCTGTCGTGTTCATGCTCTCGACCTCGGAAGATGAAACCGATGTGTTCCGCGCCTATGACCAGAACGTCGCCGGCTACATCATCAAGGGCCGCGCCGGGGCGGACTTTTTGGAGCTGATCGACACGGTAGAACACTTCTGGCGCATCGTTGTGCTCCCTGACATGTCGCGCGAGGCGCCGCTTTCCGAGGTCTGAGGATGACGCTGAGCTTTTTGGTGATCGACGATGATGCGGGGGACCGCAAGTTGCTCCGCCGCCTGCTCGGCCAGCGCAAGGATCCCTCGCAGGTGCACGAGGCGGTGAATGCCGAAGCCGCCATGGCCTGCGACCTGCCCGCGCCCGATATGGTGTTTCTCGACTACATGCTGCCGGATGCCAGCGGCGCTGACCTGATTGTTCCGCTCGGTCGCCGCTGGCCCCGCGCCGCCATTTGCATGATGACCGGGCAGGGGGACGAGGAGATCGCCAAGGACTCCATCCAGCGCGGCGCGATAGACTATCTGCCCAAGCGCAACCTCTCGCCCGCCGCGCTCGACCGGGTGATCAAGACCGGCTGCAAGCTCGCCCGGATGCGCTGGCAGCTTGATGAGCAGCGCGAGGATCTTTCGGTGTTTTCCGAGGTGCTGGTGCATGATCTGAAAGCCCCGATCCGCTCCATGCGCTTTCTGGTCGACAAGCTGAACGAGGATCTGGCCGAGGGCACCGCCAAAGACGTGCGGCGGGATGTTCAGCTAATCGGCAAATCGGCTGACCGGTTGAATGACTTGGTCACAAGCCTCGCCGGCCACGTGCATTTTGACCATGAGACCGAGGAAGAGGAGGTGACGAGCGACGAATTAGTCGAGGCGGCCCGGACGGTGCTGCTGGAAGAGATTGAGCGCACCGGCGCGAAAGTGGTGAGCAAGGGCCGCGCCCGGTTTACCTGCCATATGCCGCAGATCGTGCAGTTGCTGCAAAACCTGATCGGCAACGCTATCAAATACGCGGGCGATGCCCCGCCTCGCATTACGATCCACTGCAGCGAAACTCCGGAGGCGGTGCGCCTGAGTGTTGAGGACAAGGGGATCGGTGTGCCGCCCGAATACCGGCAAACCATCTTTGAGCCGTTCAAACGCCTGCCCGTTGCCGCGGCCATCCCCGGCACCGGGCTTGGCCTTGCCACCTGCCGCAAGGTCGTCGACAGGCACGGCGGCCGCATCTGGTGCGATGAGGGCACCACGGAGGGCACCGCCATTCACGTTGTGCTGCCTCGCAGGCCCAAACCGCTCGCCTGCACCGGCTGACCCGACTTGCCCCGTTGCAGAGCCGCCCTGTTGCTCTACCATCCTGCCAGCAACCGCAGATATCCGCAGGAGCCGCAGGTGACACAGCCCGAAAGCCAAACCGCCCCCCATGCAATCTATGGCGTCAACCGCTGGGGCCGTGGCCTTGTGGAGGTGATGGAGAACGGCGAGATCGGCCTCGTCAACCCGCTGGCCCCCAACGCGACGCCGGTGAGCCTGCCCGGTGTGGTCAACGCGCTTTCGGAGCGCGGGATACAAACACCGGTACTGCTTCGGGTGACGCAATTCTTGGAATACGGCCTCAGCCGGGTGACCGGCAGTTTTGCCGAGGCGATCGAGAAATCCGGCTACGGGGGCAGCTACCGGGGGGTGTTTCCGATCAAGGTAAACCAGCAGGAGCAGGTGGTGCGGCGGCTGGTGGAATACGGCGCGCCGATGGGCTACGGGCTGGAGGCGGGCTCCAAGCCCGAACTGGTGATCGCCCTTGGCCAGCCTCTCGCGAAGGACGCGTTGATCATTTGCAATGGCACCAAGGACGAAGAGTTCGTGCGCCTTGCAACACTGTCCCGCAGGGCCGGGTTCAACACCTATATCGTTTTGGAATCGTTGAACGAAGTTGAAATCGCCATTCGGGTCGCCAAGGAGTTGGGGATAGATCCGCTGCTTGGCGTGCGCATCAAGCTGACCAACCAGATCGGCGGCGCTTGGGCCGCCTCTTCGGGCGACCGCTCGGCCTTTGGCCTCAACTCCGAGCAGTTGGTGACGGCTGTGGAAAAGCTCAAGGCGGCGGGCCTGCTGCATTGCCTGACCCTGCAGCACAGCCACCTCGGCAGCCAGATCCCCGATGTGAACGACGTGCGCCGCGCCGCCTCGGAGGCCTGCCGCTACTTCACCGAACTCTTGGGCGAGGGCGTTCCGCTCACCCACCTCGACCTCGGCGGCGGGCTTGGCATTGACTACACAGGCGAGGCCCGGGCGACGGAATCTTCGGTGAACTATTCGGTTGCCGAATATTGCTCGAACATCGTGGAAACCGTGAAATATGCGATGGACGAGGCGGGCGTGGACCACCCCACGCTGGTCACCGAAAGCGGCCGCGGGGTGGTGGCGCTTTCTGCCGCGCTGGTCTTCGACGTGCTGGAAACCACCCGCTATGACGTGGAAAGCGCCCCCGAGCCGGAGCCGGGTGACCATCACCTCGTGTCAGACATTGCTGCCATTGCCGCCTATCTGGAGCCGCAGCGCTTGCAGGAGTGCATCAACGACGCGAGCTACTATCGCAACGAGTTGCGCGCCATGTTTCGCCGGGGCGCGGTTGGCCTGCGCGAGGTGGCCCGCGGCGAGCGGATCTATCTTTGGCTGATGTCGCGGATCCATGACATTGCCGAGGCCCCCGGCGGCCCGTCGGAGATTTTGGACCAGCTCGACAGCACCGCCGACATCCTCCATTGCAACTTCTCGCTCTTCCAGTCGCTCCCCGATGTGTGGGCGATTGACCAGCTTCACCCGTTGGTGCCCCTGCAACGGCTCAACGAGGTGCCCGACCGGCGGGCGATTCTGGCCGACATCACCTGCGACAGCGACGGCAAGATTGACCGCTTCATTCTGGAGGGCGGCACCGCCAGCACCCTGCCGGTGCATGCGGTGGAAGAAGGCGAACGCTACCACTTTGCGACCTTCTTCGTCGGGGCCTATCAGGAGACGCTTGGCGATTTGCACAACCTGTTTGGCGATACCAACGTGGCTACCATCACCCTGCGCGACGATGGCGGCTTTGACCTTGTGGAAGAGTTGCAGGGGGACACGATTTCGGAGGTGCTCAGCTACGTCGAGTACAACCCGCGCGACATTTCCGGCGGCTTCCGCAAACGGGTGGATGCGGCCATTTCGGAGGGCGGGATTGACGCGCGGGAGGGCCGCAAGCTGATCGAGGCCTTCCGCAATTCGATGAACGGTTACACCTACTTCGAGTAACTCACGCCTGCTTTTTGGGCCGCTGGGCAAAAACCGAAAGCAGCGCCAGCAGGCCGGAGCCGAGCATCAGCACCACCGATGTGGCGTTGAGCACCGGCGTGCTGCCTGCCTTCACCATCCGGTCATACATGGTGATCGTCAGCGGTGAATCGGAGCCGACGAGGAAGAGCGTGGTGTTGAAGTTCTCGAAGGACACAAGAAAGGCCACGACGAAGGCCGAGAACATCGCCGGAAAGAGAAACGGCAGCGTGACGGTTGCCAAGGTGCGCGGGCGAGATGCGCCAAGGTTCAGCGCCGCCTCTTCGAGCGAGATGTCAAACTTTTCCAGCCGCGCGATGATGACAAGCGAGGTGATCGTGACGAGGAAGGAGAACTGGCCCATCACCACCAGCGGGATGCCGGGACGTAGCGAGGTGAGGAACACGCCAAACCATTGGTCGGCAAGGCCGGCGATGGTTGAGGCCAGAACGAGGATCGAAATGCCGAGGATCACGCCCGGGATCACCAGCGGCACCACCATCAGCACGTAGAGCGCGTTCTTGAAGCGGAAGTCCTTGCGCACGAAAAGGAAGGCGTTGCAGGTGCCCACCGCCACCGAAAGCGCGGCAACGATGACGCCGATGTAGAGCGAGTTGCCGAGGCCTTGCAGCAGCCGGTCGTCATGGAAGAGGCCGAGCTTGGGCTCGTTTGGCGAAAAGAACCAATCCCACGTAAAGCCGTTCCATGGCAGCGAGGGGAACATGGAATCGTTGAAGGCAAAGACACCCGCCGCAACGAGTGGGGCGACGAGGTAGAGGAAGAACACCACCACGTAAGAGCGGTAGATCCACATGAGGCCGCGAGAACCCTGCATAACGCTCACTCCTTTGCCACGGTGGTCGCCAGGCTCTGCCCGGTCAGCCGGAGCCCGGCCCAGACCACGAAGGAGGTGAAGACGAGGAGCGAAACGCCAAAGGCCGAGCCGCTCTCCCAGTTATATCGGGTGATGAACTGGTTGTAGATCTGCTCGGTAAACCAACTGGAGTTTTTGCCCCCCAGCAGGATCGGCGTCAGGTAGCTGCCCGCCGTCAGCATGAAGGTGATGATGCAGCCCGCCACGATGCCCGGCATGGCATAGGGCACGATGATGCGGCGGAAGACGGTGATGCGCGAGCCGCCGAGGTTATATCCCGCTTCCAGCAGCGCGTCGTCCATGCCTTGCAGGGTGGAAACCAACGGAACGATCATGAAAAGGATCACGGTGTAAACGAGGCCGATGATGACCGTCATGTCGTTGTAGAGCATTTCGATGGGTTCGTTGATGATGCCCCATTTCACCAGCGTCATCGAGATCACCCCGGTTTCGCGCAGCAGCACGATCCAGCCATAGGCGCGCACCAAGTCCGACACCCAGAGAGGTATGAGGCACATCAGGAACAGCGCGGCGCGGGAGCGTTCGCGGGCGATCTTGGCGATATACCAGGCAATCGGAAAGCCGATCACCAGCGCCAGAGCGGTGACGAGAATGCTCATCCAGGCCGTGCGCAGCAGGGTGTTGCGATAGACCGGCTCGGTGATGAAATCGACGTAGTTCTTGAACCCGTATTCGTACTGGTTGATCCCCACCTTTTCGCGGATCGAGACATAGCCGATGCCGAGCTGCGGCAGGATGATGAGCAGGCCGATCCAAAGCGCAAAGGGCGTGAACAGCAGGATCAGAGAGAGTTTGCCCGCATCGCGGCTCATACCACGGCCTCCGATCCGGGGCGACGGGCGAAGATGCGGGCGCGCTCGGGGCTCCAGCTGACGGTGACGGTCTGGCCTTCGGCAACATCGCTGCGTTGCTCGGGGTCGGCCACCTCGATCAGGTTGCGCCCGGTCTGCACGAGGATGCGGCTGGACGCGCCGTTGAACAGCAGGCTTTCCACATTGCCTGCGAGTTTGCAGCCAGACTCGCCCTCACCGAGCTTCAACGCCTCTGGCCGCAGAAATACCTCGACTGCATCTCCGGTGGTGCTGCGGTCCGAAACGGTGCCGACCACCTCGTTGCCTCCCTCCAGAACCACGCGGCCCTGGGTGCCGCGCACTTCGCCCAGCTTGCCCTGAAGCACAGTGGCATCGCCCACGAACCCGGCGACAAAACCGGAGGCGGGGGCATCGTAGAGCTGTTTTGGTGCGCCGATCTGCTCGAAGCGCCCGGCGTTCATTACCGCCACGTTGTCGGACATCACCAATGCCTCGGACTGGTCGTGGGTGATGTAAAGAAATGTGGTTTCAAACTGGTGCTGCAACTGCTTCAGTTCGATCTTCATATGCTCGCGCAGCTTGAGGTCGAGCGCGCCCAGCGGCTCGTCGAGCAGCAGAACGTCGGGCTCCAGCACCATGCAGCGGGCAATGGCAATGCGCTGCTTTTGCCCGCCAGAAAGCTGATCAATCTTCTTGTCTTCGTTGCCCGGCAAGCCCACCCGGTCCAGCACGCGGGCCACCTTGCCGGCAATCTCGCTTTTCGGCTCGCCCCGGCAGCGCAGGCCATAGGCGATGTTTTCGCCCACGCTCATCATCGGAAACAGCGCGAGATGCTGGAACACCATCTTCACGTTGCGCCGGTTGGGCGGCAGGTTGAGCACGCTTTCACCCTTGATCCGGATGTCTCCGGCGGTGGGGCTCTCAAACCCTGCGATCATCCGCATCAGCGTGGTCTTGCCGCAGCCCGATGGTCCGAGGATCGAGAAAAACGAGCCTGAGGGAATGTCGAGCGACACATCGGAGACGGCGGTGAAGGTGCCGAACTTCTTGGTCAGATCGGTGCAGCTCAGGTCATACATGGGGGTGGTCTTTCTGTCTTCCGGGCGGGCGTAGGGCAGGACTTGTCCCGCCATCCCGCAATGAAAAAGGGCCGGAGCGCAAGGCCCCGGCCCATTCTCTCAGTTGGCAGCCTTGATGCGCTCGAGAGCGAGGCCTTCCATGTCTTCGATTCCCGGCGGGATGTTGGCGAAGAACTTCAGGTTATCGAGGTCTTCCTGATCAAACCCTGCCGAAATCGCGGCTTTCTTGTCTTCGGGCATCAGGTCGATCCCGTTGGGCACGGCGGCAATGGCGCCAGTGGAGGCCGACATCATCTTGGTGATCTCGGGCCGCAGCACGAAGTTGATCCACTTGTAGGCCGCATCGTCCGCCTCGCCACCGCGCGGGATGGTGAAGGTGTCGATCCATGCCAGCGCGCCGGTTTCTGGCGGCACGAACACAATATCGGGGTTCTCGCCGTAGAGTTTGAAGGCGGTGGAATCCCATGTTTCAGACACCACGACCTCGCCCGAGAGCATCAGCGCCGAAAGGTCGTCGCCACCGCTCCAATAGGTCTTGATGACCGATTTGCAGGCGATGAGCTTCTCGGTCACCTCGTCCAGCATCTGCTGGTAGGCTTCCGGGTCGGCGTAGAGGGCGAACGGGTCTTTGCCCATGCCGAAGGCGGTGCCCAGCAGGATGGTGCGGCGCAGGCGCATCGAAGTGCGGCCAGCGTATTTTTCGTCGCAGAGGTCGTTCCAGCCGGTCACGTCAGGGGCTTCGGCCATATTGGCCATCACGCCGGAGGTGCCCCACTGGTGCGGCACCGAGTAGACCTCGCCTTCGATGGTGGTGTTGGCCTTCACGCCGTCCAGCAGGTTGGGCGTCATCGCGTCGGTGTTGATCTTGCTCAGATCCAGCGGCTTGTAGATGTTGTATTCCAACTGCGCGGCATAGACCCGGTCGTGGCTGGGTTGGGCAAGGTCAAAGCCGGTGCCGCCGGTGGCGCGCAGCTTGGCGATCATCTCTTCGTTGTTGGAGAGGGTCACCTCGACGTCGATATCGGGGTATTCCTCTTCGAACTTGGCAATCACGTTCTCGGGGGCATAGCCACCCCAGGTGAGCAGGCGCAGGGTTTCGGCGCTGGCGGTGCCAGCGGCAAAAGCCATTGTGGTGCCCGCGAGCAGGGCGCGGATGGTTGGTTTCATGTCAGATCCTCCGGTTGGGGTCATTTATAGATTTTCCTGCCCGTCTCACGCGGGCCTGATGGAGAGTGAAGCCCAGAATGGTTTGGTCCGAAAGGTCCATTTCATGCATCCTGGCAAACCGATACACAGCCGTTACAAACCGAAGCGGTCGAGCAGGCGATAGCTTGCAACCGCAGCGGGCAGAAACCATGGATCGCCCGAGTAGAGCGGTCTCGTGGGGAAGCTGGGGGCCGTCATCGCGGTGTCTCCCGCCGGATCGCCGAGCACCCTGAGCCCCGCCTTCATGCCGAGATAAGAGGCCATACCCACGCCCGATCCACAATAGCCCATGGCATGACGAATGCGCCCTTTGTCGCCGGTATGGGCCAGCTTGTCGAAGGTGAAGGCAACGAAGCCCATCCAGCTATGGGTGATCTTGGTGCTCGCAAGCTCGGGGAAGAGCCGCACCATCTCGGCCCTCAGCCGCCGCGCTGCCACCGCTGCGCCGGCCTCTCCCGCTGCCGCGCGACCGCCAAAGAGCACCCGCTTTCTGTCGGGTGAGGCGCGGTAGTAGTAGATCACGCGGCGGCTGTCGCAATACATCCGGTTGTGCGGGAAGAGGCGGGCCATCACCTCCTCCGGCAGTTCCTCGGTGGCGATGATGTAGCTGCCGATGGGGATCACCCGCTGCCGGTGCCAAGGGGTGGCCTTGGGGGTGTAGCCGTTGGTGGCAATCACCACATCCGCCGCCGTGATGCTGCCGTGCGCGGTGCGCAGGGTGACCTCGCTTGGCCCCTCGTCCATCGCCTCGACGCCGCATTGGGGCAGCACCATTACCCCAGCTTCCAGCGCCTTTGCCAACAGCCCGGCATGATAGCGGCCCGGGTCCAGCCCGCCGTAATTCTTGTAGATCACGCCGCCATGATAGAGATCGGTGCCGATCTCTTCGCGCTGGCGCTCCTTTGGCACGGCGATGATGTTCTTGCCATCGGCTTCGTGGCTCATCTCCACATAGGCCCGCGCAGTAGCCGCCCCGTCGAACCGCCCGCAAAGCCGAAAGTCGCAGTCGATCCCTTCAGTGCGGATGAAATCGCCGGTGAAAGCAAGCGAAGCGGGGCCTTCGGCGCGAATCGCGGCGGCTATCTCTGGCCCGTGCTTGGCGGTAAGGGCGCGCAGGGAGGGCTTGATCGAGTAGCTGAGCTGGCCGCCGTTGCGGGTTGAGCAGCCCTCGCCCACCTGCCCCTTCTCCAGCACCACCACGCTGCGCCCGCCCCGCGCGATTTGCAGCGCGGCATGCAGCCCGGTGTAGCCGGAGCCGATTACCACGGCATCGGCCCGGGACGGGAGTTGGCCCCGTTCGATCGGCGCGGGCGGGGCGCTATCCCACCAATAGGGCGTTGTCTTCATCCCGTGATCCTGCCCGCCGCTCCGGGTCTGCGCAATCACCCCGCTGGGGCCTCGCTCACCCTGTACTCAGCCGTCTCCAGCCAGTTTGGCGCAATTTCCACGCCCCAGCCGGGCGCATCGGTGACCTCTACCTGACCGCCTTCAACGCGGTAGGGATCATTTCGGTAGAGGCCGTATTGCCACGGGTAATAGTCGGCCTCCTCAATCGAGAATTCCAGATAGGGGCCGGCATTGGGGATGGCCCGCAGGAGGTGCATGGTAAACAGCGTGACCAGCCCGAGGTTGGCCGCATGGGGGGTAACAGGCAGGCCCGCCGCCGCTGCCATCTTCGCAACCTGCAACGTGCGGCCGATTCCGCCGAGATAGAGAACATCGGGCTGGGCCACGTTCACGGCGTTCAGCTCGAACATCCGGCGCCATGTGGGCAGCCAGCAATCCTGCTCGCCGCCGGTTACGTCGATCTCCAGCGCGGCGGTGACTTCTGCGGTTTGTTCCAGCTCCCAATACGGGCAGGGCTCCTCGTAATGGGTGATCCCGTGATCTTGCAGCATCCGCCCGTAGTGCATGGCTTCGGCGGGCGCGTAGCAGGAGTTGGCATCGGCCAGAAGCGCCACATCCTCGCCCCGCATCGCGGCGGCAATCTCGGGGATGATCGCCTCGGTGCGGCCCTCCCATTCGTCTCTATTCCGCCCACATTCCGCGCCAATGCGAAACTTGAAGGCATCAAACCCCTGCTCGCCCCGCAACCGCCGAAAGCGCTCCGCCTCGGCCTCGGGCGTGATGTCGCGTTTCATCGAGGAGGCATAGGCACGCAGCTTGCCCGGGCTGCCGCCGAGCAGCGTGGCCACCGGCTTGCCCGCCGCCTTGCCGCGCAAGTCCCACAGGGCGGTTTCCACCCCGCCGATGGCACGGCACATATAGGAGCCGGGAAACTTGTGCTCTTTCTCCCATGCACGCTGAAACAGGTCATCCTGGCCTGTGTCGGGGTCGAAAACCAGGCCCAGCACATGCGGTGCCACCTGCCGGTGGAGCACGGCGGCGCTGATGTCGCTCTGATAGGTGGAGACCTGCCCCCAGCCTTCGCGGCCCATCTCATCGGTGACACGCACGAAGCCCACATCGGGGGTGGCGAAGGTTTCGATTTTCGTCAGACGCATGGTGCGGACTCCCGGTTACGGGCCGATAGAACTTGCCAAACGGTCTGCCGATAAGGTCCACTCCGCAAAGGCTGGCAGACCAATTGGAGGATCGGATGGCCAAATACGCGGGTGGTGCGCTGATTCCCGGCCTCTCGGTGGACCGGGCGGATGCTGCCAGCCTTTCAATGCAGCTGACCACCCGTCTGCGCGAGTTGATCCTGTCTGGCGCGTTGCCGCCCGGAACCCGCCTGCCCGCCACCCGCGTGCTGGCGCGAGATCACGGCGTCAGCCGCACCACCGCCGTCACTGTCTACGAGCAACTGGCCTCGGAAGGCATGGTCTCGAGCCATGTGGGGGCGGGCACCTATGTGTCGGAGGAGGTACGCCCGCATGCGCCCGCCGCGCCTGCAACAGAGACGGTTTCGCATGTCGCCAAAGACCTGACGGAGCGGTACTTCCCTCGGCTCGAACACCCGCGCACCCCGCGCCCCTTTGTTACCGGGATGCCCGCGTTTGATGCCTTTCCGATGGCGCAATGGGCGCGGATGCAGGCGAAGTATTGGCGCGGCTCCCGTGCCGGGCTGATGAGCTACCCAGAGGCCGCGGGGCTGCCTGCCCTGCGTGACGCGATATGCCAGCACCTGCGCGCCAACCGGGGCCTCAGTTGTGCGCCGGGGGAGGTTTTCGTCTTTGCCGGGGCGCAGGATGCCTTTGTGCAGATCGCGCAGATCCTGCTGGAGCCGGGTGACCCTGTATGGATTGAAAACCCCGGTGCCATCGGCGCGCGCAACGCATTTTTGTCGCGTGGGGCGCGGCTGGTGCCGGTGCCGGTGGATAGGCAGGGGATTGATGTTGCCGCAGGTCGCGCCGCCGAGCCGAAATTTCGCGCCGCCTTTACCACCCCGGCGCATCAGCATCCGCTAGGCGTGCCGATGTCACGCGACCGGCGATTTGAGTTGCTGGAAGAGGCCGAAAGGGCCGGGGCCTGGGTGATTGAGGATGACTACGTGGGCGAGTTTCACTATGGCCGCGCCCCGTTGCCGCCGCTGAAGGCGCTCGATGCGGGGGGGCGGGTGATTTACGTGGGCACCTTCTCCAAGGCGCTGTTTCCGGCGATCCGGCTGGGCTATGCGGTTGTGCCGCCGGGGCTGGCAGAGGTGTTCACCCGCACGCTTGAAGCGGCGGCGCATGGGGTGTCGCATTCGGTGCAGGCGGTGGTGGCGGCGTTTATCGAGGAGGGGCGATTTTCGGCCCATATCCGCCGGATGAGAGACCTTTATCGCGACCGGCGCGATGCCCTGCTGGAGGCGGCGCAGAGCCATTTGGGCGGGCTGCTCAATGTGCAGCCCACGGAGACCGGCTTTCATACGGTGGGATACTTTCCGCAGCCGCGCGATGAGATGGCAGCGGCAGAGGCGGCGCGGGCCGAGGGGCTGGCCACGGCACCGCTGTCGCGCTTTGCGCTGGCCCCCGTCGCGCAACAGGGGCTGACGCTGGGCTTTTCGGCGGTGCCCCGGATCGAGGTGCAGCGCGGGGTCGAGCGGTTGGCAAACGCGCTCAGAGCCGCGCCGCGATAAGGTCTGCCGCCTTTTCGCCGATCATCAGCGCCGGGGCGTTGAGGTTGCCCGAGGTGATGGAGGGGATCACCGAGGCATCGGCCACTGTCAGCCCTTCGATCCCGCGCAGGCGCAGATCGGGCGTAACAACCGCGCTGTCCTCGGCCCCCATCGCGCAGGTGCCGCAGGGGTGGAAAACAGAGCCTGTTACAGCCCGAATGTAATCTACCAGCGCCTCGCGCTCGGTCACTGCGGGCCCCGGCTTCAGCTCGGCGCGGGTGATGCTGGCCAGCGGGTGCTGCTCGGCAATTGCCCGCATGATCGGCACCGACGCCAGCAATTCCTCCATGTCTTCGGCAGCGCTCAGATAATTGGGGCGGATCGCCGGTGCCTCCTGAGGGTCGCGCGAGCGGATGTGCAGCTCGCCCCGGCTCTTGGGGTGGCAGTTGGAGACGCCAATCATGAAGCCTGCAAAGGCATCGGGTTTCATCAGCCGCCGCTTGCCCGGCACCGCTTTGGTGTAGCTCAGCGGCGAGAAGTAGAGCTGGAGGTTGGGCCTGATGCGCCCAGGATCGCTGCGCACAAATCCGCCCGCCTGATTGACCGAGAGCGAAAGCGGCCCGCTGCGTGTGATCACATATCGCATCCCGGCCCCAACGCGCCCGATCCAGCGGCCGAGGGTGGCGTTGAGTGTGGGTACGGTCGCCTCATAAACAAGGTCGAAGCCGATGTGATCTTGCAGGTTGCGGCCCACCTCGGGCGCGGAATGAATCGTCTCTATTCCGTGGGATTTGAGCCGTTTGGAGTCACCAATCCCCGAGAGTTGAAGGATCTGCGGCGTGCCGATTGCCCCGGCAGAGAGCACCACCTGCCGCGCCTTCACCTGATGCACCGTATCGCCCCGCCGAAACTCAACGCCGGTGCAGCGCCGCCCTTCGAACAGCAGCCGCGTGACATGGGCACCCGTCTCCAGCCGCAGGGCCTTGCGCCTCAGGGCAGGTCGCAGATAGGCCGCTGCCGCCGAAGAGCGGAAGCCGCCGCGCGTGGTGATCTGGTAAAAGCCGACGCCCTCCTGCGAGGCGCCGTTGAAATCGGGGTTCACCGCATGGCCCGCTGCCCGGCCTGCGGCGACGAAGGCGTGAGACAGGGGGTGAACCTCTTGGGAAACATCCTTGACGCCCACTGGCCCGCCGGTCGCCCGCCACGCGCTTTCGCCCGCCGTGTTGTCTTCCAGCCGCTTGAAGTAGGGTAGCAGATCGGCGTGGCTCCAGCCGGTGCAGCCCGCCGCGGCCCAGCTGTTGTAGTCCTCGGCCTGCCCCCGGATAAAGACCATTGCGTTGATCGAGCTTGAACCGCCAATCACCTTGCCGCGCGGCCAATAGGCACTGCGCCCGCCAAGGCCTGCCTCGGGCTCGGTGTAATAGCGCCAGTTGAGGCGGGGGTGATAGAAGGCGCCGCCGTAACCGATGGGCATGCGCACCCATGGGCTCAGGTCGCGCCCGCCTGCCTCGATGACGCAGACCCGCAGCCCCGGGCGCTCGGAGAGCCGGGCCGCGACGACACAGCCCGAAGAGCCCGCGCCAACCACCACCACATCGCATTCGCTCGTTTCCAAAGCCGTCATCCCCGCCGTTTTAGCGCCTGAGGGTAAGGGGTGAACGGTCTGCCGTCACGGGGCCATTCAGCAGCTTCGACAGGACCAATTCGGCGTGGCTGGAGCCACTGCCGTGCCTGCTGCCCGGGGATTTCGCTAGAGACGCGGAGGGAAGAACAGGCGCGCAGTTCCGCGAGGTCGCCGCATTGGGCGCAATCAAGCTGCTGCTCGACCCAGCGAGTGACGTCGCACGGATGCGGACCGCAAGGTGCGATCCCACAAAGGAAATCTGATGCAAGTGGTGAGCCGTGCAGGATTCGAACCTGCGACCCACTGATTAAAAGTCAGTTGCTCTACCAACTGAGCTAACGGCCCACTCTGAGGCCCGCTCTCTAGGGAATCCCCCAAGGGGGGTCAAGCGGGAATCTTCGCCCCCGGGCTGGAAAGCGCACCCCCCGCGCTGTATATGCCCGCCCATGCGCGACCAGACCCCTCCCTCTGGCCTGCCCTTCATGAAAATGCACGGGCTTGGCAATGACTTCGTGGTGCTTGATCACCGCGCGGGCGGCGTGGTCGTGACTCCGGAACTTGCGATGGCCCTTGCCGACCGGCACCGGGGGGTGGGCTTTGACCAGCTTACCGTGATCGAGCTGAGCGACAAGGCCGATGCCAAGCTCACCTTCTACAACGCCGATGGCTCGCTTTCGGCGGCCTGCGGCAATGCCACGCGCTGCATTGCCCGTTACCTGATGGAGGAAAGGGGCAAACCCGCCGTGACCCTCCTCACCGAGCGCGGCCTGTTGCCCTGCGTTGATGCCGGCGACGGACTCACCTCCGTCAACATGGGCGCGCCGCTCACCACCTGGCGCGAGATCCCGCTTGCCCGCGCGGCCGACACGCTCCACCTGCCGCTAACGGGCGACCCTGTGGGCACATCCATGGGCAACCCGCATTGTACCTTCTTCGTGGATAACGCCGAGGCCGTGGACCTCGCCGTGCGCGGCCCCGAGGTCGAGCACGACCCGTTGTTCCCCGAGCGCACCAACGTGCAGTTTGCCCATGTCATCGGCCCCGATCACCTGCGGATGCGGGTCTGGGAGCGTGGCACCGGAATCACCCTTGCCTCCGGCTCCTCCTCCTGTGCCGTGGCCGTGGCTGCACACCGGCGCGGCCTGACCGGGCGCAAGGTCACCATCGACCTCGACGGCGGCACCATCCACATCGACTGGTGCGAAGATGGCGTTTGGATGACCGGGCCTACCGCCCATGTCTTCGATGGTGTCTGGCATGGCTGACGCGCCGATCTTTTCCACCCACGGCTGCCGCCTCAACGCTTACGAAACCGAGGCGATGCGCGAGCTGGCCGAGGGCGCTGGGCTGCATGGCGCGGTGATCGTCAACACCTGCGCCGTCACCTCTGAGGCTGTGCGCAAGGCCCGGCAGGATATTCGCAAGCTGCGCCGCGAAAACCCCGAGGCCCTCCTTATCGTCACCGGCTGCGCGGCGCAGACTGCGCCCGAGAGCTTTGCCGAGATGCCCGAGGTCGATCATGTGATCGGCAACACTGAGAAAATGCAGCCGGACACATGGGCCGGGTTGGCCCCCGACTTCATCGGTGAGACCGAGCGTGTGCAGGTGAATGACATCATGTCGGTCACCGAAACCGCCGGCCATCTGATTGATGGCTTTGGCCGGCACCGCGCCTATGTGCAGGTGCAAAACGGCTGCGACCACCGCTGCACCTTCTGCATCATCCCGTTCGGGCGCGGCAATTCGCGCTCCGTGCCTGCGGGTGTGGTCGTCGAGCAGATCAAGCGGCTGGTGGGTAAGGGCTTCAACGAAGTGGTGCTGACGGGCGTGGACCTTACGAGTTGGGGTGCCGACCTTCCGGCACAGCCCAAGCTGGGCGATCTCGTCATGCGCATCCTAAAGCTGGTGCCCGATCTGCCCCGGCTGCGGATCAGCTCGATTGATTCGATTGAGGTGGATGAAAACCTGATGCAGGCCATCGCCACCGAGCCGCGCCTGATGCCCCATCTCCACCTTTCGCTTCAGCACGGCGCTGACCTCATCCTGAAGCGGATGAAGCGCCGCCACCTGCGCGATGATGCGATCCGCTTTACCGAAGAGGCCCGTAGGCTGCGCCCAGAAATGACCTTTGGTGCCGATATCATCGCCGGTTTCCCGACCGAGACCGAAGCGCACTTCGAAGATTCGCTGCGCCTTGTTGAAGATTGCCACCTCACCTGGCTGCACGTCTTTCCCTACTCGCCGCGCCCCGGCACCCCGGCGGCGAAAATGCCCGCCGTGCCCGGCCCCGAGATCAAGGCCCGCGCCGCTCGACTGCGCGCCGCCGGGGCGGCTGCCGTTGCACGCCATCTCGCGGCGCAACAGGGCCGCACTCACAGCGTGCTCACCGAATCCGCCCGCATGGGCCGCACCGAGCAGTTTGCCGAGGTGCATTTCGCCTCTGACCAGCCGGAGGGTGCGCTTGTGACGGCCACGATCACCGGCACCGACAACGCCCGCCTCACCGCGGCCTGACCACAACGCCTCCATCCTCGGGCTTGACCCTAAGGTCTCCAACCGCAAGAGATCCCCGGGTCAAGCCCGAGGATGACCGCTCCGATGCACCCAAACCCGATCTATCGCGACGCCCCCACTGCCCAGAACCTTGCTTTTGCAGCCGAGCGCGGTTTTGGCACTCTGGCGGCCAATGGCGAGGTCTTTCCGCTCACCGCCCATGTGCCCTTTCTGCTCGACGCAGAGGCAGGCACCGCCACGCTCCACTTGATGCGCTCCAATCCGATGGCTCGCGCCTGCACCGCACCTATGCCTGCCCGCCTCTCGGTGATGGGGCCTGACAGCTACATCTCGCCCGATTGGTACGAGATGGACGATCAGGTGCCGACGTGGAACTACGTTGCCGTGCAACTCGACGGCCAGCTGGAGCGGCTGCCCGATGCCGCCCTGCGCGGTGTGCTCGATGCGCTCTCAGATCATTTTGAGCAGCGCCTCCTCCCCAAGGCCCCATGGACCGCCGACAAAATGCCTGCCGACGTATTGGCGCGGTTCATGCGGATGATTCAGCCGTTTCGCTTTGTGGTCGAGAAGGTGGAGAGCACGTGGAAGCTTGGCCAGAACAAGCCTGCGGAGGCCCGGCAGGCGGCGGCGCGGCAGGTGAAGGGCTATGGCATCGGGCAGGATCCGGCGCTTCTGGCGGCGCTTATGCTGGGAGCGGAGTAACGCAGGGTAAGGGCGCCCCGACAAGGTTAACTTGCCAGCACGGCGTTCTTGAGCCAACGTGAATTGTCCATTGCCCCAGACGGTTGCCAGAAATGCCCTACATTCTCCACCACAGCCCCGCCTCGCCCTTTGTCCGGATGGTCATGGTGGTTGCGCATGAGTCGGGGTTGGCCGAGGAGATAGAATGCGTTGAGGCAGCGGGCACACCGCTGGCGCCGGGCACTATGCCCTTGGCGCAGAACCCGCTGGGCAAGATCCCCACGCTGGAGCGGCCCGATGGCCCGGCGATGTTCGACAGCCGGGTGATTTGCCGGTTCCTCGACGCCCAGAGCGGCAAGACGCTCTACCCCGAATCGCGAATCTGGGAGGTGCTGACGCTTGAGGCGCTGGCCCATGGGCTGACCGAGGCGGTGCTGCTGATGACCTATGAGGCCCGGTTGCGCCCGGAGGAAAAGCAGAGCCCTGAGATTGTTGAAGCCCAGTGGGGCAAGGCTCACCGCGCGGCGACGGCGGCAAACTCGCGCTGGATGAGCCACCTCTCGGGCCCGCTTGATGCGGCGCAGATCGCGCTGGCCTGCGGCCTTGGCTATGCGGATTTTCGCCACCCTCAGCGGGATTGGCGCAGTGGAAACGAGGCGCTGGCGGAGTGGTATGCCCGTTTCAGCGAGCGCCCCTCGATGCAGGCCACCAAGCCGCCCGAAGGTTGATAGGGCCGTAGGGTGGGCAATATGCCCACCGCCCCGGCAAGCCCAACCCGTTCAGAAGTTGTAGCTGACGCCGATGTTGATGGCGTTGGTCAGGATGTTTGATTCCCACTCGCCGCCGCCTTCAAGGTCGCCCTTGTTGGCCGAATAGGTGCCATGATACTCGCCAAACACCGACCATGTGTCGTTGAACGCGTAGGAGGCCCCGGCCATCCAGCGCGCGGCGGGGCCGGTAAACTGGTATTCGAAGGTCTTTGCGCCGCCGGTGGGCGTGATATCCACATGCGGCACCGCAATGCCGAGGCCCGCGCCCACATAGGGGGTCAGCTTGCCAGAGGCCCACTGGCCGGGCCAGCGGTAGAGCACGTTGGCGGTGATGATGTTGAGCCCGTCGGTCAGCTCCAGCCGGTCAAAGCCGTTGTCGTCGCGGGTCTCATCGGTGGCATAGACCTTGGTGTGGGTAAATTCGGCCCCGAAGCCAAGGTTGGCGCTGCGCCACCACGTAGCCCGGATGCCGTAGTAGGGCGGTGCCTCGAAGGGGCGGCCTTCCCATTCCGACAGGAACGAGAAATCGGAGGTGCCGTCATTGCCCTCCACCCGGCTGTGCGGGGCGGTCTGGTAGCCGGTGTAGAAGCTCAGCTCCATCTCCGCCGCAGCCGGCCGTGCGGCGGGCAGAAGAGCGGCCAGGGCGAGGGTGAGTGCTGCAGCGAGGCGAGGAAGGGCGGGAATACGCATGGAAGGCTTTGCTCCGAGGGGTCGTCATGTGGTCGTCATGTGTCTGTAAGCTCACCTAGCACGGCACGGGCCGATTTACAGCCGCGCCGGTGACGCAGGGTGCGATGTGATGCTTTGCTGCCCTTTTTCCGGCCTCCGCGCGTTTTTTGCGTCACTTGGCCGCAACTGTGCGGGAATGTCCGCTGGACTGGCGCGATGCAGGCAGCTAATAACCGCGCGAAATGGCTGGGCTCACGCCCTTGTCATGCCGCGTCATGGCCCGCTTACGCGCCGGGCCGGTGAGAAGGAGAACAACCCGTGTCGGACACTCACGAGCCCGAAGGTACACGCCGGGATTTCATCTATTATGCAACCGGAGCGGCGGGTGCCGTCGTTGCCGGCGGTGCTGCATGGGGTCTCATCAACCAGATGAACCCCTCTGCCGATGTGCGGGCGCTCAGCTCGATTCGCGTCGATGTGAGCGGTGTCGAAGTGGGCACCCAGCTCACCGTGAAGTGGCTCGGCAAGCCGGTGTTCATCCGCCGCCGCACCGCTGAAGAGATCGAAGAGGCCCGCGCCGTTGCGATGGCCGATCTGGTCGACCCGATCGACCGGAACGAAAACAAGCCCGGCCTGCCCGCCACCGACGAGAACCGCTCGCTCGACGAGAACGGCGAATGGCTGGTGATGATGGGCGTCTGTACCCACCTCGGCTGTGTGCCGCTGGGTGACGGTGCCGGTGAGTTTGGCGGCTGGTTCTGCCCCTGCCACGGCTCGCACTACGATACGTCTGGCCGCATCCGTAAAGGCCCCGCGCCAGAGAACCTGCCAGTTCCGGTCGCGGAATTTGTCGACGAAACAACCATTCAGCTCGGTTAAGGGAGGGAACGCAGATGTCCGGTATTCCGCACGACCACTACGAACCCAAGACCGGTATCGAGAAGTGGCTTCACTCGCGCCTGCCCATCGTCGGGCTCGCCTATGACACCCTGATGATCCCCACCCCCAAGAACCTGAACTGGTGGTGGATCTGGGGCATCGTCCTCACCTTTTGCCTTGTGCTGATGATCGCCACCGGCGTCGTTCTGGTGATGCACTACACGCCCCACGTCGACTATGCCTTTGCCTCCATCGAGCACATCATGCGCGATGTGAACGGCGGCTACTTCATCCGCTACACCCACATGAACGGCGCTTCGCTGTTCTTCTTCGCAGTCTACATCCACATCTTCCGTGGCCTCTTCTACGGCTCCTACAAGGCCCCGCGCGAGGTGACGTGGATCGTTGGCATGCTGATCTACCTCGCGATGATGGGCACGGCTTTCATGGGCTACGTGCTGCCTTGGGGTCAGATGTCGTTCTGGGGGGCCACGGTGATCACCGGTCTCTTCGGCGCGATCCCCTTCGTCGGCGAAAGCATCCAGACTTGGCTGCTCGGCGGCCCTGCGGTGGACAACGCCACGCTGAACCGCTTCTTCTCGCTGCACTACCTGCTTCCGATGGTCATCGCGGCGCTGGTGGCGGTGCACATCTGGGCCTTCCACACCACCGGCAACAACAACCCCACCGGGGTTGCGGTGCGGACCGCGAGCAAGGAAGAGGCCGAGGCCGATACCCTGCCGTTCTGGCCCTACTTCGTGATCAAGGATCTCTTCGCTCTCGCGGTGATCCTCGCGGTGTTCTTCGCGGTTGTGGCCTTCATGCCCAACTACCTCGGCCACCCTGACAACTACATCGAGGCCAACGCGCTCTCGACGCCGGCACACATCGTGCCTGAGTGGTACTTCCTGCCGTTCTACGCGATCCTGCGGGCCTTCACCTCCGACGTCTGGGTGGTGATGTTCGCCGAGTGGATCAGCTTCGGCATCATCGACGCCAAGTTCTTCGGCGTGCTGGCGATGTTCGGCGCAATCGCGGTGATGGCGCTGGCACCCTGGCTTGATACCTCCTCGGTGCGCTCGGGCCGCTATCGCCCGATGTTCAAGTGGTGGTTCCTGCTGCTGGTGATCGACTTCGTTGTGCTGATGTGGCTCGGTGCCATGCCGGCAGAAGAGCCCTACTCCAGCTTCTCGCTGGTGGCCTCGGCCTATTGGTTCGCCTACTTCCTGGTGATCCTGCCGCTGCTGGGCGTGATCGAGAAACCGCTGCCGCGTCCGGCCACGATCGAAGACGACTTCAACGCCCATTACGGCAAGGCCAAACCGGCCACGCCGGCCGAATAAGAGGACGGAGAGAGAGACATGATCCGCAAACTCGCACTCACCGCCCTGCTCGCACTGGCCATGCCGGCCACCTCCGCCCTTGCGGCGGGGGGCGAGGGCCACATCGAAGACTATGCCTTCTCCTTCGAAGGCCCCTTCGGCAAGTATGATCAGAACCAGCTGCAACGCGGCCTGAAGATCTACACCGAGGTCTGCTCGGGCTGTCACGGCCTCAAGTATGTCTCCTTCCGGTCGATGGCCGAAGGGGGCGGGCTGGGCTACTCCGAAGATCAGGTGCGCGCCTACGCCTCGCAGATCGTCATCCTCGACGAAGACGCCAACCGCGACTTCTACGATGCCGAGCTGGGCGAGTTCCGCACCCCCACCCCGGCGGACAACTTCCCGGCGGTCACCACCGCCGGCGCGCCCGACCTCAGCCTGATGGCGAAGGCCCGCGCAGGCTTCCACGGACCCTATGGCACCGGTATGAACCAGCTCTTCAAGGGCATGGGCGGCGCCGAATACATCGCCTCCCTGCTCACCGGCTACACCGGCGAGGAGAAAGAGGAATACGGCTCGGTCTTCTACGAGAACACCGCCTTCCCCGGCGGCTGGATCTCGATGGCCCCGCCGCTGGTGGGCGAAGATGTGGAATTTGACGACGGCCACAGCAATGACCTGCACCACGAAGCAATGGATGTTGCCGCCTTCCTGATGTGGGCTGCCGAGCCCAAGATGATGCAGCGCAAGGAAACAGGCTTCCTGATCGTTGGCTTCCTCATCTTCCTCTCGGTGCTGCTCTACCTCACCAACAAGCGCCTCTGGGCCCCGCATAAGGCGAGGGCCAAGGCGCTGAACGCCAAGGCCTGAGCGCAGGCGACAGAATGACAAAAGGCGCGGACCTCACGGTTCGCGCCTTTTTCGTTTCGGGGCATGCTCATCCGCCCTTCGAGGCGTCTTCGCAGGGGCGATGAGGGGCCGGGGGCCGCGAAGAGCTACCCTAGGTAGGCCCTGAGCCCCTCGGGCGGATCGTCCAGCAACGGGCCTGTCGCCACAGGTGCCTCGGCCCGGCCTTCGGCCACCACCACCGTTTGCCCGGCAAAGGCGCGCGCATCTTCCGGGTCATGGGTGACCATCAGCACCGCCGCGCCGCTCTCCTTTGCGATCTCGCGCACAAGCGCCAGCATCTCGCGCTTCAGCGCGGGGCCGAGCGCCGCGAAGGGTTCATCGAGCAGCAGCACCGGCCTTTGGCGCAGCAGCACCCGCGCCAGCGCCACCCGGCTCCTCTGCCCGCCGCTCAGCTCACGTGGCAGCCGCGCGCCCATGCCTGCCAGCCCGACCCGCTCCAGCGCCGCATCCACGCGCGCCCGGTCACCAGACGCGAGCCGCAGGTCGGGGCGCAGCCCCAGCCCCACGTTTTGCTCCACACTCAGGTGCCCAAAGAGGTTTTCTTCCTGAAACAGCACCGACACGGGTCGCGCGCCCGGTGCCAGCCCGCTAATGTCGGTTCCGTCCCAAACCACCCGCCCGCGCGCAGGCTCCACGAAACCGGCGATGCCCATCAGCAGGGTCGATTTGCCCGCGCCCGACGGGCCGATCACCGCCACCCGGGCGCCGGCCTCCACCGTCCAATCCGCCTGAAGCGCGAAGTTGCCCTGTTCCAGCCGCAGCCCCTCAAGCGCCAGCATTGGCCCGCCCTCCCCTGTCGAATCCCCAGAACAGCCCCAGCGAGAGTGCCAGCAGCAGCAACGCCGCGCCCGCGGCCTGATCTATCCGGTAGGCGGCCATCAGGCGGTAGAGTTGCAAGGGCAGCGTGGCGGTGTCGCCATCGGCAAAGAGCGCGATCACCCCGAGGTCTCCCATCGAAAGCGCGGCGGCGAGGCCGAGGGCAAAGCCGATCGGGCGGCGCAGGGTGGGGAGCGTCACCAGCCGCAGCCGTGCCAAACCGGTCATGCCGAGGCTCTCGGCCAGCCGTCCTGACCCGGCGCGCATCTCCCGCACGGCGGGCACCAGCGCGGCGAGGGCAAAGGGGAGGGCGAGCACCGCGTTGACAAGCGCTGTAACCACCAGCGCGATCTCGTCGGGGCGAATCCAGCGATAGCAGAGGATGAAGAGGCCAGTGCCGATCACCAGCGGCGAAGCGGCGATGGGCAGGACGCCGACGAGCTGCACCCAGAGCCCGCGTCGCGCCGCCAGCGCCATCGGCAGGGCCAACGCAAGGCAGAGCGCCGCCGAGCCCAGCGCCACCGCCACAGAGCGCCCGGCGGCCTGCCAGACGGCCCAAGGCATCTCCGCCAGCCCCGGCACGCCGCGCAGGGCCACCGCTACCAGCGGCGCAAGCAGGAAGAGGGCGGCGAGCACCACAACCAGCCCGTCTTGCCAGCGCAGCCATCCGCCCCCGTCCCAGCGCCGCACCACGCCGCCAAGGCCGCCTGCAAACACCGTAGGCCGCGCCAGCCCCCATGCCAGCGCCGCCGCCGCGCCCGCGAGGGCAAATTGCACCAGCCCCAGCACCGAGGCCGCGCCAAGCGAATAGTCGAAGCGAAACGCCTGATAGATCGCCAGTTCCACGGTGGTTGCGCGCGGCCCGCCGCCGAGCGCCAGCGCCACGGCAAAGCTGGTGAGGCAGAGCGCAAAGATCAGCAGCCACGCGCCGGGCAGCACGCCCCGCAGCATCGGCCACTCAATGCCCCGCTGGATCGGCCCCGCGCCCATGCCAAGCGAGGCCGCCAGCCGAAACCGCTCCGCCGGGATCGCGAGCCAACCCTGCAACACAAGACGCACCGCCAGCGGCAGGTTGAAGAAGACATGCGCCAGAATCACCCCCTGCGGGCCATATGGGCTGACCTCGGGCAGGCCGAGCGCCCGGAGCGCCACGTTGACCACGCCGGAACGCCCGAAGACGGCGACGAGGCCCAGCACGGCGACGATTGTGGGCAGAATAAAGGGCGCGCCCATCAAGGTGATGACTGCCCCGCGCCCGAAAAACCGCCGCCGCGCAAGTGCCCGCGCGACCGGCACCGCCAGAATCACGCTCAGGCTGGCCGAAACCACGGCCTGCCATAGCGTGAACCACAGCGCATCCCGCGCCGCCGGGCCGACGGCGGCAAAGTCCTCGGCCCGCCACGCCACGGCGGCGAGCGTGCCCAGCGTCACCGCCAGCACAAGCGCCGCCGCGGCCCCTGCGAGCCATCGGGTTATTGGCTGAGCCCTTGCCGCCATGTTTCTATCGCATCCGCCTTCATCGCCTCTGCCGTTGCGGCATCGACGTAGAGCACCTTGTCGGGCACCGGAAGGTTGCGGAAGGCCTCGGGCCATTTGGCCTCATCCAGCTTGGCTGGAAAGCTCCAGTTGCCCTCCGGAATGGCCGTCTGGAACCCGTCACTGAGGATAAAATCCATAAAGCTCTGTGCCAGTTCGGGCTGGTCGGTGCCCGCCAGCTTGGCGGCGAGTTCGACGTAAAGGTAGTTTCCTTCCTCGAAGATCGCCGCCTGCTTGGTTTCGTCGCCCTCGGCAACGATGTGATAGGCCGGCGAGGTGGTGTAGCTCAGCACCATGTCGGCCTCGCCCTCGGTGAACATCCCATAGGCCTCGCTCCAGCCCTTGGTGACGGTGAGGATCTTGGGAGCAAGCCGCTCCCATGCCGCCCCGGCCTCTTCGCCGTAAAGCGCCTGCACCCACATCACCAGCGCCAGCCCGGCGGCAGAGGCGCGCGGGTCCTGAATCACGATCCGGGTGTCATCAGCCATTTCCAGCATCGCCTCGAAGCTCGCGGGCGGGGTTTCCATCCGGGTGCTGTCATAGATGAAGGCAAGGTGGCTCCAGTCGAAGGGGAGGAAGGTTTGATCTTCCCAGTTCACCGGCATGGTCAGGGACGAAACATCTTGCCCGTGCGGTGCAAACAGGCCTGATTCGGCGGCGCGGGCCATTTCATCCTGGCTCAGGCCGATGGCCACATCGGCCTCCGATCGGTCGCCTTCCAGCAGGATGCGTGGCAGCACGTCGCCGGTCACAAACTGCAACTCGCAGCCGCACTCGGCCTCGAAGGCCTGCTTGATCGCGGGGCCGGGCCCCCATTCGCTGGCAAAGTAATCGGGCGCGTAGACCGTCAGGGTTTCCGCTGCCGCCGTGCTGGCGACAAGGGCAAATCCCGCGGCGATGAGGGGGGCTTTCATGGGTCATCCTCCATTGCATGCGGGCGGAGCGGGCAATCGAGGTATCTCGAAACCTTCCCTCCGCCGGTTTTAGCCGGTTCAGGTTCAGCGGGTTCATGGCGCGCATGGCCACATCTCAGCCCTTCTGCAAGGGCACCCCGAGGTGCGGCACACCATAGGGCCGCACCGGGCGATGGCAAGCAGGTCACGCTTGTGGAATAAGCGCGGCTGTCCGTTTCCTTCTTAAGCGACCGCCCTAATGTTGTGGGCCTGATCAACGGAGACTTCCGCCATGCTACGCCGCCTCACCACAGTTGTTGCCTTTGCGTTTGCCTTGCCATTGTCGGCCCACGCAGAGGAGGCGAACGGCTTTCGCTTTGCCGGGGTGTCGTTGGAAACTGGCGGCTTCCCTAGGGGGGAGCAATACAACCGGCTATTGGGCACGGCGCACGCCGACTACGGGCTTGGCTGGGCTGACCTCGGGATTGATCTTGCCCTGTCCACCGCCCGCGCGGGGGAGGCTGACCTGAGCACCGCACAGGCGCTCTTTCACCTCACCACACGCCCGCTTGGCGATGGGTTCTCGGTTGGCCCTTACCTGTGGCTCGGCTCTCAATCCGAAGGGGGCGCTGCCTTTGCCATTGGCGGGGAAGCCGCGGTGCGCCTGCCGTCGGGCTTTGGTGCGGAGCTGTATTTTGGCGAAACCCGTGGCGGTGCACTGGGCGTGGATGGCTATGCCACCAACCGGGGCCTACGGGTGAGCTACATCGGGCAGGGGCGGTTCTCTGGCTATGGGGCGTTTTCAAAAGACACGCTGAACATGGCCGGTGGAGACCAAGACTTTTACCACCTCGCCTTCGGGCTCGACACATGGCTTGATCTGCCCGCTGCCGGCGCCTCGGGTCGTGCGGCTTTGCTCTCGGTTGCCGTCGGGCAGCACCACTTTGATTTGCTGGATGAGCGCGAAAACTGGGTTTCTGTCGGCCTCACGATCCCGCTTACGCAGGGCCGCTCTGAGCTGCCGGTGTTCTCCTCCCGGCGCGCGGTCATCCACAACCTGCCGTTGCCTTGATCTATTTTATGTCGCGTTAACCGTTAGTTAACCTTCCTTAACCTAACGTCACCCTTTTGCAACATTTTGGGCCTTCTGTGGCGATTGTCGCTGATCGGGCAACATGGGTGGCGGATTTGGTGGTATGTCCAATGACATAACGAAGGCGCTCCAAGCGCCTCGCTAAGACCAGTGTGGTTACGATCGCCCCCTTTTGGTTACCGGGGACTCGTTGCTGAACTGAATCGGCAGGAGCTCGGGATTCCCCCAGTGCCACCGGGGGCCTCTGAAAGAGCTGGGCGGTGGCGCAGTCATCATCGTATGTCCCGAGCTTCTGCCGATTTGATTCTCCTTGGCAGGGCGCGACGCAGCGGATAACTCCTTGCGACCAAAGGAGCCCGCGCACATGAGCCTCAACACCTTCGGCCACCTCTTCCGCGTCACCACCTGGGGCGAAAGCCACGGACCCGCTTTGGGATGCACAGTCGATGGCTGTCCTCCCGGCATTCCGGTCACGGCAGAGCAGATCCAGGTCTGGCTCGACAAGCGCAAGCCGGGGCAAAACAAGTATACCACCCAGCGCCGCGAGGCCGACGAGGTCGAGATCCTCTCGGGCGTGTTCGAGGGCGTCACCACAGGCACCCCGGTGCAACTGATGATCCGCAACACCGACCAGCGCTCCAAGGACTATGGCGACATCGCCGAAAAGTTTCGCCCCGGCCATGCCGACATCACCTATTGGCAGAAGTACGGAATCAGAGACTATCGCGGCGGCGGGCGCTCCTCGGCGCGTGAAACCGCCGCGCGGGTGGCCGCAGGCGGGCTGGCGCGTAATGCCTTGGCCAAGCTGGTGCCGGGCCTCTCGATCAAGGGTTTCATGGTGAGCATGGGCGAGCGCGCAGCCGACCCGGCCCGCTACGACATGGCCGAGATCGATAACAACCCCTTCTGGACGCCCGACGCGCAGGCCGCCGAAGACTGGGCCGGTTATCTCGACGAGTTGCGCAAGTCTGGCAACTCGGTGGGCGCGGTCATCGAGGTGGTCGCCAGCGGCGCCCCGGCGGGCCTCGGCGCCCCAGTCTACGGCAAGCTGGATACCGACCTTGCCGCCGCCATGATGAGCATCAACGCCGTCAAAGGTGTCGAGATCGGGGACGGTTTCGCCGCCGCCCGCCTCACCGGCGAGGCCAACGCCGACGAGATCGCCATGAGCCAGGGTGGGCCGGTCTATTCCTCCAACCACGCGGGCGGCATCCTCGGCGGCATCTCCACCGGGCAGGACCTTGTGGTGCGCTTCGCCGTCAAGCCAACCTCCTCCATCCTCAAGCCTCGCAAGACGATCAACAAGGCGGGTGAAGAGACCGAGATCATCACCAAGGGCCGGCACGATCCCTGCGTCGGCATCCGCGCCGTGCCCGTGGGCGAGGCGATGATGGCCTGCGTGCTTCTCGATCACATCCTGCTGCATCGCGGGCAGGTGGGCGAAGGTTTGCCCGGCAAAATTGGCTGATCACCTCCTGACGGGGCCCCTGCCACCCCTCCTGACACCACCCTGTCAGGGGAGGGCTGCTATGGTGCCTTCAGCAAAAGGAGACTCTCGATGATCAAGTTTTACCACGCCCCGAATTCGCGCAGCAGCACGGTTGCCATAGCGATCGAAGAAATGGGCCTTTCCGCAGAGATAGAGACGAAAATCGTCACCGTTCCCCGGCAGGATGGCACCGGCGGCCCTGACGCGGCCAACCCTCACCCCGAGAGCAAGGTGCCCGCGCTTGAGGTGAATGGCAGCCTCATCACCGAACGCGCGGCCATCCTCGCCCTGCTGTCCGAGCTCTTCCCCGAGGCCCCAACCGCCGTGCCGCCCGGCCACCCGGATCGTGGAGCCTTTCTGATGTGGCTGTCCTATTACGCGGGCGTGGCAGAGCCGCTTATCATGGGCATGGTCTGCGAGGTGGCCGACAATCCGATTTGGGTGACCACCTATCGCGACATGCCGGCCATGATCGCAAGGCTCGAAGCGGCGCTCGATGGGCGGGACTACCTGCTCGAAAGCGGCTTTTCCGCTGCCGATCTCATCATGGCCTCGCCCTACCAGTGGAACCGCGACTGGTTGCCCAAGCGGCCCGCCATCGAAGCATGGTTTGACCGTGTGGTGGCGCGCCCTGCGGTGCAGGCCGTGGCTGCCCGCGACAACGCCTGAGAAAAGCGTAGGGCGGGCGCTGGCCCGCCTTACGCCTCTACCCTCTTCTGTTTGGCCAGTTGCACCAGCAAGATGCCCACAGCGATCACCGCGACGCCTGCAATATCCAGCGGCCCGATGTGCTCATCCAAGAAGATCCACGCCACCAGCACGCCGAAGAACGGGTTGAGAAAGTGGAAGGTGGCTGCCTTTACCGCGCCGATCCTGCCGACCAGCTTGAACCAGATCCACGTGGCCAGCAGGCCGGGCACGAAGACGGTGTAGATGAACGCCAACGTCAGCCCCGTGCTGGGTGTGTATGCCCACGTTTCAACCAGCACCGAGGGCACCACGAGGCATGCGCCGCCAATCAGCATCTGGTAGCCGACGACCACCATGAGGTTGCCCCCGCCTCCGCTCGCGCCGCGCAGCGCCAATGTGGCCACTGCCAGCGCGCAGGCCGCCGTGACGCAAAGCGCCACCCCCGGAAGGCTCACCCCCGCCTCCAGCCGCGCGCCCATGATCAGCAGCACGCCGCCAAAGCCCATGACGAGGCCGAGCACCCCCATGCGGGGCAGCCTGTCACCCAGAGCCACCCAGCCGATGAGGCCCACCAGAAGCGGCATCGAAGAGGCGATGATGGCGGCAAAGCTCGCCTCCACCCATTGCATCGCAATAAAGTTGAGGCCGAGGTAGAGCGCGTTCTGGCAAATCCCGAAGATCACCGTCGCCCGCCATTGGCCGCGCGTCAGGCTAAAGCTCTGGCCGAGCGCCCGCGCAATCAGCAGCGCAATGCAGCCTGCCAGAAAGAACCGGACGGAAGAGACGGCGAGCGGCGGGGCCGAGGTGACGATGATCCGCGCCGAGGTGAAGGCGGATGACCAGATGAAGGCGAATGAAAGCCCCATCAAAATTGCTCGAATGTCCACTGGTCCCTCCTGCAATCACACATCCGGGCTACCCCCGGAGCGCAGGAGGGTCCAGCCGAATTGCATGACGGCGGCAAGGATTTTCGGCCATCTCCCGGCCGCGTCTGGCTATCCGCGTGCTGTTACGGTGACGTCGGCAGGCAGCATGGCCTCTGCGACCAGTTGCGCATTGGCAAGGTCGTTGCCCTCTGCCCGCGCGGTCGCTTCGGGGCCGGAGAGGCCATAATCGTGCCAGCGGGCAACCAGCCGTTCGCGCAGCGTGGCGAGTTCGACGTCGATCACCACGGCCAAATCCCATTGCGGGCGGAGGTCTCGCCAAACCGGCCTGTCAAACAGCAGGTAGTTGCCCTCCACAATCACCGTATCGCAGGCCTCATCCACAAGCCCCGCCCCGGCAATCGCAATGTCCCGTGCGCGATCAAAGAGCGGAAAGGCCACCTCCGCCTCATCGCGCAATCGCCGGACGAGGTGCAGGAAGCCGGGCGCATCAAAGGTTTCCGGCGCGCCCTTCCGCGCAAGCAGCCCGCGCTCTACGAGGATCGGGTTGTGCAGGTGGAAGCCATCCATCGGCACCACCTGCGCGCGCTCCCCGGCCTCTTTCAGCGAGGCGCAAAGCGCGTCGGCCAGCGTCGATTTTCCACTGGCGGGTGCGCCCGCAAGGGCGACCACCCTGCGCCGGCCCGCCTTGGGGGTGGCCAGAACGGCCTCTTGCAACGCGGGCAATGACGCGAGGGTGCGTGTCATGCTGCTTCCGCGGGGGCCTCTTTTGCGCCGGTCATGAAGGCCACCGCGTCTGACATGGTGTAATCACGCGGGTCGATCACGCAGAGCCTGCGGCCTAGCCGGTGCACGTGGATACGGTCTGCCACCTCAAAGACATGGGGCATGTTGTGGCTGATCAGGATGATCGGGATGCCGCGCGACTTCACGTCTTGGATCAGCTCCAGCACGCGACGGCTTTCCTTTACACCCAGCGCGGCGGTGGGCTCATCGAGGATGATGACCTTGGAGCCGAAGGCCGCAGCGCGGGCCACGGCCACACCCTGACGCTGGCCGCCCGAAAGGGTTTCCACCGCCTGATTGATGTTCTGGATCGTCATCAGCCCAAGCTCGGTGAGCTTTTCGCGGGCCATCCGTTCCATCGTGGGCCGGTCAAGCTGGCGCAGAAGCTTGCCGCGCCAGCCGGGGCGGCGGATTTCGCGGCCCATGAACATGTTGTCGGCAATCGACAGGGCGGGTGACATGGCGAGCGTCTGATAGACGGTTTCGATGCCCGCCTCCCGCGCGTCGATCGGCGACGAGAAGTTTACCTCTTTGCCCTCCAGCGTCACCGTGCCTGCATCGGGGATCACCGCCCCCGAGACCGCCTTGATGAGAGAGCTCTTGCCTGCCCCGTTGTCGCCAATGACGGCGAGGATCTCGCCCGGCATCAGATCGAAGTCGCAATTGTCGAGCGCGGTCACGCGGCCATAGCGCTTGGTGAGGCCGCGGCCTTTGAGAATGGGTTCCATCAGGCTGCCACCTTTCTGATCCACTGGTCGACGGCCACTGCGCCGATGATGAGAGTGCCGATAAGCAGGTAGGTCCACTGCGCGTCGGCCCCGGCGAGCCGCAGCCCGAGGGTGAAGACGCCTACGATCAGGGCTCCGAAGAGCGTGCCAAGGATCGAGCCGCGCCCGCCGAAGAGCGAGATGCCCCCGATCACCACGGCGGTGATGCTCTCGATGTTCAAAAGCTGGCCCGAGGTCGGTGAAACAGAGCCGATCCGGCCAATCAGTGCCCATCCGGCGAAGGCGCAGATGAGGCCCGCGAGCGCATAGACCGAGATCAGCGTGCGCCGCACGTTCACGCCCGAAAGCTCCGCCGCATCCGGGTCATCGCCCACGGCATAAACATGCCTGCCCCAAGCGGTGTGGCGCAGCACATAGGCGAGGATCAGCACGAGGATCAGCATAAAGACCACGCCAACGGTAAACACCGCGCCGCCCACGCTGAACTTGGCACCCATCAGCTGAAGCAGGGGGGCCGCCTCGGCAATATCCTGGCTGCGGATGGTTTCGTTGGCGGAATAGAGGAAGTTGGCTGCCAGCACGATCTGCCACATGCCGAGCGTCACGATGAAGGGCGGCAGCTTGACCCGCGCCACCAGCCAGCCGTTCAACGCGCCGATGGCGGTGCCGAGGGTGAGGCCAGCGACGATGGAGAGGCCAACCGGAACGCCGTAGCGAAAGGTGAACTGCCCCATGATGACCGAGGAGATCACCGCAATGGCACCCACGCTCAGGTCGATGCCCGCTGTGAGGATAACAATGCTCTGCGCGGCGGCCACGATGCCGACGATCTGCACCTGTTGCAGGATCAGCGTGAGGGCGAAGGGAGAAAAGAACCTTGCGCCAAGCGTGAGGCCGAAAACGATGATCGACAGCACGAGCACGATGAGCGGCACAAGCGCCGGCGTGGTGTGCAACTGGTGCTGAAGCCGGTCGATCAGGCTCTTGTTGTGCCCGTCGAAAGACGCAACTTCGCTGGGTGCGCTGGAGGCAGAGGCCTCGTAATTATCAGATTGTGACATGTGTCCCCCCGGGAGGCAGGCTCTTGCGCCTGCCGGTTTGAACAGGGCGGACGTGCCCGCCCCGTTCGTGGCTCAGTCGGCTGTGTGCCGGGTCAGCCCCAGCAGAGCTCGGTGCCTTCGTCGGTGCCAATGCTCTCGACGCCCTCGGCGGGCTTGTCGGTGATCAGCGCAACGCCGGTGTCAAAGAAGTCCTTGCCGGGCGTGTTGGCCGGCTTGGTGCCGTCCTTGGCGAAGGCGACGATGGCTTCGATGCCCTTGGAGGCCATCAGCAGCGGGTATTGCTGCGAGGTGGCACCAATCACACCGTCTTTCACGTTGGCCACACCGGGGCAGCCGCCGTCAACAGAAACGATCAGCACGTCGTTTTCGCGGCCAATCGACTTGAGCGCCTCATAGGCACCGGCAGCGGCGGGCTCGTTGATGGTGTAAACCACGTTGATCTCGGGGTCGGTCGCCAGAAGGTTCTCCATCGCCTTGCGGCCACCTTCTTCGTTACCGGCGGTCACGTCATTGCCGACGATGCGCGGGTCTTCTTCGTCGCCCCACTTGTTCGGGTCACCCAGCTCGATGCCGAAGCCCTGCAGGAAGCCCTGGTCGCGCAGCACGCCCACGGTGGGCTGGCTGACGGCGAGGTCGAGCATGGCGATCTTGGCGTTGGCGGCCTCGTCGCCCAGCGTGGCGGCGGCCCACTGGCCAATCAGCTCACCGGCGAGGAAGTTGTCGGTGGCAAAGGTCATGTCGGCAGCGTCGATCGGGTCGAGCGGCGTGTCGAGCGCGATCACCACGAGGCCCGCATCGCGCGCCTGCTGAACGGCGGGCACAATGGAGCTGGTGTCGGAGGCGGTGAGCAGAATGCCCTTGGCGCCGTTGGCGATGCAGGTTTCGATGGCGGCCACTTGCGTTTCGTGGTCGCCGTCAACCTTGCCGGCATAGCTGTTGAGCGTGACGCCCAGCTCGGCGGCCTTGGCTTCGGCGCCTTCGCGCATCTTAACGAAAAACGGGTTGGTGTCGGTCTTGGTGATTAGGCAAGCGCCGATGTCTTGTGCCATCGCGGTGCCGGACATGGCGCAGAGTGCGAGCGCAGTTGTTGCGACGAGTTTCTTCATGATTTCCTCCCTGGGAAGCGTTGCTATCTGGATCTCCCATTGATCCGCCCCCCGGCGGATTGCGCCCGGGGTTGCAGCGTAAAGAGCGCGATTCCCGTTCGTCTGTCAATAAATAAATAAACTTGATTTATTAACGGACGGATGGCCTACTTCCTTTGGGGCAGGAAGTTTCGTATGGCCAAGCCGATGGATGGCACTGAAATCAAGGGGCTGAGCGGCGGGGTCAACCAGTCGGGCGTTCGTAACTATAACGAGCGGCTGGTTCTGTCGGTGCTCCAGCGGCGCGGGGCGATGGCGGGCAGCGATATTGCGCGGCTCGTTAACCTGTCGCCCCAAACCATCTCGATCATCCTGCGCCGCCTCGAAGGGGATGGCATCGTGATGCGCGGCGACCCGAGCCGTGGCAAGGTAGGCAAGCCCTCCATCCCGATGCGGCTCAATCCTGATGGCGTGCTCTCAGTTGGCTTCAAGATCGGGCGGCGCAGCGCCGACCTCGTGCTCACCGGCTTTGATGGCGTGGTGCGTCAGCAGATGCAGGAGCACTATGATTACCCCTTCCCCGAGGCCGTCTTCAGCCTGCTCAAACGCGGGCTTGCCAGCTTCATCGACCAGATGTCCCCCGAAGAGCGCGGCCGCCTCTGTGGCATCGGCATCGCCGCGCCCTTCGAGTTGTGGAAGTGGCATGACCTCATCGGCCACACCGCCGAGCGGTTTCGGTCGTGGAAAGACATCGACTTTGCCGAGGAGGTGGCCAAGTTCAGCGAGCTGCCGGTTTTCGTGCTCAACGACGGCACCGCGGCTTGCCATGCCGAGCATCTCTACGGGCGCGGCAAGGAGTTTCGCGACTATGCCTTCTTCTTCGTCAGCCAGTTCATTGGCGGCGGGGTGGTGCTGAACAATACAGTCTTCGAGGGCAATCAGGGCAACGCCGGGGCGCTCGGCTCCATGCGCACCACTGGCCCGCAGGGCGAGAGCCTGCAAATGATAGACGTTGCCTCCATTCACCTGCTGGAAGCCCGGCTGATTGAAGCCGGGGTGGACCCGAAGCTGCTGTGGCGCAAGCCGCAGGATTGGAGCATGCTGTCGCGCTACGTTGACCCTTGGATGGCCCAGACCGCGCAAGAGCTGGCCAAGGCCTCGCTTTCGGTTTGCTCGGTCATCGACTTCGAGGCGATCGTGATCGACGGGGCCTTTCCCACTGAAGTGCGGAATGATCTTGTCAGCCGGGTCCGGCGCTATCTCGTCAACCAAGACGCGCGGGGGCTGATCGAACCGCGCATCGAGGCCGGAAGCATCGGAGAGATTGCCCGGGGCATCGGCGCAGCCAGCGCCCCGATCTTTTCGCAGTTTCTGCTAAACGCCAACGCCGGGCTGACGGCCTACTGAGGGGTGTCTCTCGGTTTGGCCTCGGTTGGAAGCGGGCTTGGCGTGATCGGCGGCGATCAACGCTCCCCTGCCGGGACGGCCACCAGCAACCCTACGCCCGCCAGTGCCAGCGCTATGCCAGTGAAGACGGTGCGCAGCTGATTCCAAAACTGCCAGGGGGCGGAATATTCGGCCCAGATCTGCGCAGCTTCGGCGTCGATCTCGGCATCGCTCACCAGCGCGAGCGCCTCGTTCATCGGCACGTTCACCGCGAGGGTCAGCACCGACCCGCCGAACAGGGCCACCAGCCCCGCTAGCGCAAACAGCCCCACCACCGCACGGCCTTGCCCGCTCTTCCATGCGAGGAAAGCGGTGAGCAGCAGGGCCGGGCCAGTGCCGAAGAAGGCAGGGGCGAACACCGCGTTACGGACAGAAGCATTCATCGCCTGCATCGCGCGAATGGCCACCTCCGGCGCGGCGGCATCAAGCCCCCACATCGTTGAGCAAACCCAGGCGTAGAAGAACCCGAAGAGCGCGCCGCAGGGCAGCAGGGACAGCAGGGCGGCGAGGCGAAAGATGGTCAGCATGGCTCAAATCCGTATACATGATTACGCTTGCGGCTATCCGTAATTGCAAGTACGGTTACTGTCAACGCGGAGGTAGCAATGCGAGACGAGAAGCGGGCAGCCCGCGAAAGCCAGATCATCGAGGCGGCCTATGCGCTGCTGGAAGAGAAGGGCGCCGCCGGTATGTCGATGCTGGCCGTGGCGAAGGCCGCGAAGGCGTCCAACGAAACGCTCTACAACTGGTATGGTGATAAGCTCGGGCTGTTTCGCGCCATGGCCGAGCGGAACGGCGCAGACCTGATCGCCCGTTTGGAGACCGCGCTTTCGGAGGACGCCTCTGCACTTGAGGCGCTCGACAGCATTGGCCCGCTCCTGCTTGGGCTGCTCACCGGCCCGCGCGCCGTGGCCTTGGCAAGGGCCGCGGCGGGCGATCCTTCCGGGTCGCTTGGAGCGGCGCTGGCAGAGGCCGGACGCAAGCAGGTCCGGCCGATGATCCTGGCGCTCTGCCAGAAGGCGCTGGACGCCCGCGCTCTAAAAGGTGGCGACGCAGCCGCGATTTGCGACACCTACCTGTCTCTGCTGCTGGGCGACCTGCAAATTCGCCGCGCCATCCATGCGGCGCCCGCGCCTTCGGAGGCGCAGGTCCGCGCCCGCGCAGATCACGCGCTCATGCTCACCTGGAGGCTTTTCGCCTCCGCGTAACCCATTCAGTGTGATCCCCATCGGCTGTGGCAGGCCGATCTTTGGGGGGGGCAGGGGCCACAAGGCTGGCGTGCCCCGGCGCGTTGCTTAGACCCCGGCGAAAGTAGCACCGTTCCGGCGAAGTCACACTGCCGATCATCTCCCAAAACATTCCTGAACCGAACCAGCCTGTTGTGCGGAATGCCTGCCTGCATGGGCTCCTGCGCGGTTCCTCCGCGTGACGCACCGTCAGAGGCAGCGCCACGCCTTGCTTGTGCAGGGGGGCACACATACATGAGAGGCCATGCGCCGATTTATCCCCTTTCTCGAACAGCCCCCCCTTGTGTCTGTCGTTCGCCTTCAGGGCGCCATAGGCAGAGGGGCGCGTGGGCTTTCTGATGCTGGCATGGCAGCGCCGATCGAGCGGGCCTTTCGCAGGGGCAAACCCGCGGCGGTGGCGCTCCAGATCAACTCGCCCGGCGGTTCACCGACCCAAAGCGCCCTAATCGCTGCCCGCATCCGCCGCCTGTCGGAAGAAAAAGAGGTGCCGGTCTTTGCCTTCGTCGAAGATGTCGCGGCCTCCGGCGGCTATTGGCTGGCCACGGCGGCTGAAGAGATTTTCGTGGATGCAAATTCCATCACCGGCTCCATCGGCGTGATCTCCGCCAGCTTCGGGCTGACCGAGTTTATCGCCAAGCACGGGATCGAGCGGCGGGTGCATACCGCCGGGCAGTCCAAGAGCTTCATGGACCCGTTCCGCCCGGAGAAAGAAGAAGACGTGGCCCGCCTCAAGGCGCTGCAAGAAGTGATCCACGGAAATTTCATCACGCAGGTCAAGTCGCGGCGCGGTGACAAGCTGACCAAGGGCACCGACCTGTTCACCGGCGACATCTGGGTTGGCCAGCAGGCCGTGGAGGTGGGGCTGGCCGATGCGGTTGGCCACCTGATCCCCACGATGAAGGCCCGCTTTGGCGACAAAACCCGCTTTGCCGTGCACGGCCCCAAGCGCGGGCTCTTGCGGCGGATCGGTGCAGAGGCCATGAACGGGGCGGTGGGCGCGGTGGAAGACCGGGCCATGTGGGCGAGGTTCGGGCTTTAGATGCTCCTCAAGGCAGTCATCCTCTTTCTGGCCGTGATGGGCCTGTTGGCGATCTTCGGCAAGAAGAAGGTCGCCAAGAAGAAGCCTCCGGCAAAGCGCGTGGAGACGGCGCAGAAGTGTCCCAAATGCGGGGCCTTCCGGATCGGGGCGGGTGACTGCGCCTGCGGAAAGAGCTGATCTATGGCCTATGATCTCCTGATTGCGGGGCTGGGCCTCGTGATCTTGCTTCTTGCCGGCGATGCGCTGGTGCGTGGCGCGGTGAACATCGCGCTGCGGCTTGGCATTCCGGCCCTGATCGTCTCGCTCACCATTGTCGCCTTCGGCACCTCCGCGCCGGAGTTGCTGATCTCGGTCAATGCCGTGCGCGACAATGCAGGTGGCCTCGCGCTGGGCAACGTGGTGGGGTCCAACATCGCCAATGTGCTGCTGGTGCTCGGCGTGCCTGCTCTGATGAAGACCCTCGCCACCCGCGATCACGACACCCGCCGCAGCTACATGTTCATGATCGCAGCCTCGCTGCTGTTTATCGCCACCTGCTTCTTCGGGCCGATCCGCTGGTGGCACGGGCTGGTGCTGGTGGCGGCGCTCTCGGGCGTGCTCTGGGATGCGTTTCATTCCGCGCGCAACCACCGCCGCGCGACGGAAACACAGGACTACGGCGCTGATGAAGAGGTCGACCTTGAAGGGGCCGATCCATCCATGCCGTGGTGGAAGATTGGCGTTTACACCGCGCTTGGCCTCATTGGCCTGCCGCTGGGGGCCGACCTGCTGGTGGATAGTTCGGTGAACATCGCCAAGGTGCTGGGCGTTTCCGACACGGTGATCGGCCTCACACTTGTGGCCATCGGCACCTCGCTGCCCGAGCTCGCCACCACCGTCATGGCCGCGCTGCGCAATCAGGCCGATGTGGCGCTGGGCAACGTGATTGGCTCCAACATGTTTAACCTGTTGGCGATCATCGGCATCGCCAGCTTCGTTGGCCCAATCCCGGTGGACCCGGAGATCCTGCAGTTCGACCTGTGGGTGATGCTGGCCGCCTCGTTGTTCCTGATCCCCTTCGTCTTCCTGCGGCAAAACATGGGCCGGGCCGTCGGGGCCATATTCAGCTTTCTATACGTGGCATATTTAGTGGTGGTCGTCGTCTGAGGCGCAGACCGCCGCCTTGCCTCTACGTCCGGGTTTTCTCCTGCCAACCGCGTCAGGAGCGGGAGGGCGGACCGAGTTATCCTAGGCGGCTTGCGGCGTTACAAATCCGACATATTTTATGTAATGAAATCATTAATTTATGAGCGGCAATAAATTTTTCCATTTGATTTCAATATCTTATAGTAAAGCCCAAAAATTAAGCAAAGTCTGGAATCCGCCGGGAAACAAGGGAATTTTCGCCCGGTCTCGCATTTCTCCCAAGAGTTATCCACAGAAACAGTGGAGAGCTTTCCTCTTGCCCTTGGTCAACTACCATTGCAGCCATGGCGGGGAATCATGAACTAAATAAAGTAGGTGCGATGAAGGCCGGTCACGAGGTTATCCGCGATCAGTTGCGACATCTGGATGGCTCCCCAGGGGTTTACCGGATGCTCGATGAGGAGAGCCGCGTTCTTTACGTTGGCAAGGCCCGCAACCTCAAGGCGCGGGTCAGCTCTTATGCTCGCCCTACGGGGCACAGCCCGCGCATTGCCCGGATGATTTCCGAAACCGCCTCGATGATGTTCCTCACCACGGCGACCGAAACCGAGGCGCTGCTGCTGGAGCAAAACCTCATCAAGCAGCTCAAACCCAAATTCAACGTGCTGCTGCGCGACGACAAGAGCTTTCCGAATATCCTCGTCGCCAAGGATCATGCCTTTCCGCAGATCAAGAAGCACCGGGGCGCGAAGAAGGAGAAAGGCGCCTATTACGGCCCCTTTGCCAGCGCGGGGGCGGTGAACCGGACGCTGAACCAGTTGCAGAAGGTCTTTTTGCTGCGCAACTGCACGGATGCCACGTTTGAAACCCGCACGCGCCCTTGCCTGCTCTATCAGATCAAGCGGTGCTGCGCGCCCTGCGTGGGCAAGGTGAGCGAGGCGGAGTATGCCGGGCTGGTGGGCGATGCAGAGCGGTTTCTGCAAGGGCGCTCCACCAAGGTGCAGTCGCAACTGGCCGAGCAGATGCAGGAGGCCTCCGAGGCGATGGAGTTTGAAAGGGCCGCCGCGCTGCGCGACCGGATCCGCGCAATGACGAGCCTTCAGACCGCGCAGGGAATCAACCCGCGCTCAACGCCCGAGGCGGATGTGATCGCGCTGCACATGGAAGGCGGGCAGGCCTGCGTGCAGGTGTTCTTCATCCGCGCCGGGCAGAACTGGGGCAACAAGGACTACTACCCCCGCCTTGGCGGGGCAGAGAGCCCGGCGGAGGTGCTGCAAGCCTTTATGGGTCAGTTTTACTCCACCAAGGAGCCGCCCCGGCTGGTGCTGATCAGCGATGACATCGAAGATCGCGAGGTGATGGAGGCGCTGCTGACCGAGGCGGCAGGGCGCAAGGTGGAGGTGAGCGTGCCCCAGCGTGGCGAGAAGGCCGAACTGGTGGCAGGTGCGCTGCGCAACGCGCGCGAGAGCCTTGCGCGCAAGATGAGCGAAAGCGCCGCGCAGTCGAAACTGATCAAGGGCCTTGCCGAGGCCTTCGACCTCGCCGCTCCGCCGCAGCGCATCGAGATTTACGACAACTCCCACATTCAGGGCACCAATGCCGTGGGCGGCATGGTGGTGATGGGCCCCGATGGCTGGGTGAAGAGCCAGTATCGCAAGTTCAACATCAAGGGCGAAGAGCTGGTGCCCGGCGATGACTTCGGCATGATGAAAGAGGTGCTCTCCCGCCGCTTCAAGCGCCTGCTGAAAGAAGACCCCGACCGCCAGTCAGACACATGGCCAGACCTGTTGTTGATCGACGGCGGCGCGGGGCAGGTGAGCGCCGTGGGCGAGATCATGGCCGAGCTTGGGGTGGAAGACGTGCCCTTCATCGGTGTCGCCAAAGGGGTAGACCGGGATCACGGCAAGGAAGAGTTCCACCGCCCCGGGCAGCGGGTGATGGCGCTGCGCCACAATGATCCGGTGCTCTATTTCATCCAGCGCATGCGCGACGAGGCCCACCGCTTTGCCATCGGCACCCACCGCGCCAAGCGGGCCAAGTCGATGGTGGCCAACCCGCTGGATGAGGTGCCGGGCGTGGGCGCCACCCGCAAGCGGGCGCTGCTGGCGCATTTCGGCTCGGCCAAGGCCGTGAGCCGTGCCAACCTTGCCGACCTGAAGGCGGTAGATGGGGTGAGCGAGGGGCTGGCGCAAAAGATCTACGATTACTTTCACGAAAAGGGCTAGGGCTGCCGGTCAGCGCTACGTGCGGCGCAGGTGCTCTTCCCACATGATGTAGCGGCCGAGCGAGTTCTTCTGGCTCGAGCCAAGCACGTGGCAGCCCCCGTTGCCGAAGATATGCGTGACCTCCACCGCCGCATTCTGCACGGGGAGGGTAAAGTGCAGCGCTGTGTCAGTGTAATAACCCAGGCCCTGCGGCATGCCCGCAAGCTCGAATGTAAGGATGCCCGGAGCGGCAATCTGCAACGGGAGCTGCATCACCACATCGGGCGTCTGCTCTTCAGTAAAGACATGCCTGAACCGCAGCCAAAGCCCGTGTTCGCCTTCGGGCACCAGCTCCAACTCAACGGTGTAGTTATGGCTGTCGCCCTTTGCATCGGCCCATCGGCCTTTGCCGGTGTACCGGCCATGTGCGTCAGAAAGTACTCCGGACATCGCAAACTCCTGCTGTTTGCCGTAACGTTAGCACGAGTTTCCAAAACCCAGCAGCCCGACCAGCGTGAAATCGAGCCACTTCCGTGTGCCCCCCGGCTGGGGTAAACCCCTCTCATGGTCTGGACGATCCCAAATATCCTGACGGTGCTCCGCCTGCTCGCCGCCCCCGGCGTGGCGGTGATGTTCCTCTACTTCAGCCGCCCTTGGGCCGATTGGTTTGCGTTGGTGCTCTTCATGGCCGCCGCCGCCACCGATTTCTTTGACGGCTGGCTGGCGCGCAAGTGGAAGCAGGAAACCAAGATCGGCGCTATGCTGGACCCGATTGCAGACAAGGCAATGGTGGTGATTGCGCTGCTCGTCATCACCGGCTTTTCGGGGATGAACCCGTGGATCCTGCTGCCCGCGACGCTGATCATGTTCCGCGAGGTCTTTGTGTCGGGCCTGCGCGAGTTTCTTGGCGATACCGCGGGCACGCTCAAGGTCACGCAACTCGCCAAGTGGAAGACCACGGCGCAGATGGTGGCGATTGCCATCCTGTTCCTTGGCACCGGCCTCGATTGGCTCACCCATCGTGGTGATGGCCCCGGCGGCTTGGCCCGATTCCGCGATGGCCCGGCAGGCTGGGCGACGGTGGCCGGCATCTGGGTGCTGTGGATCGCCGGGGCGCTGACGCTCCTCACCGGCTGGGATTACTTCCGCAAGGCGCTGCCGTTCCTGAAAGGGCCAAAATGACCGTGGATGTGCTCTACTTCGCTTGGGTGCGCGAGCGGATCGGCTTGCCGAAAGAAAAGGTGAAAACCCAAGCCCCAACCGTGGCCGCTCTGGTGGAAGAGCTGCGCGCGCGCGAGCCACGCTATGCCGCCGCTTTCGAGGATGTAACCGCCCTGCGCGTGGCGCTCGATCAGGAGCTATCCGACTTTGACGCGCCGCTTGAGGGCGTGCGCGAGGTGGCCTTCTTTCCGCCGATGACGGGCGGCTGATGGCCGAGGTTCGCGTGCAGGCCGAGAGCTTTGATGCCGGGGCCGAGTTGAACCGCTTTTCCGCCGCACAAGGCGGGGCAGGTGCCGTCGTCAGCTTCACCGGGGTTGTCCGCGATGTTGCGTGCGGGCTGGAGGCGATGGAGATCGAGCATTACCCGGGCATGACCGAAAAGGCGATTTCTGGCATCGTGGAAGAGGCCGAGGGCCGATGGCCGCTGACCGGGGCGCTGGTGATCCACCGCCACGGGCGGCTGGAGCCGGGGGCACAGATCATGATGGTGGCGACCGCTTCGGCCCATAGGGTGGCGGCCTTCGAGGCGGCAGAGTTTTTGATGGATTACCTGAAGTCGCGCGCGCCCTTCTGGAAGAAGGAGCTTACCCGGGAGGGTGCGGGCTGGGTGGCGGCCGTTGAGGCCGATGAGGATGCGCTGAAGCGGTGGTGAGCCGTTGCAGCGGGGGGCCAGCCCCCCGCACCCCCCGGAGATATTTAGAGCAAGAAAATGAACAGGGTGGCGGCTATTTCTGCCGCTGCATGTGCTCGTCCAGCCGGGGCATGATCTCAACGAAGTTGCAGGGCATGTGCCGGTAGTCGAGCTGCTTCACCAAAATCTCGTCCCAAGCGTCCTTGCAGGCACCGGGAGAGCCGGGCAGGGCGAAGAGGTAGGTGCCATTGGCCACGCCGCCGGTGGCGCGCGATTGCACCGCGCTGGTGCCGATCTTGGCCATGGAGACATGGGTGAAGACGGTGGCGAAGGCCTCGATTTCCTTCTCGTAGACATCGCGGTGCGCCTCCACCGTCACATCGCGCCCGGTGAGGCCGGTGCCGCCGGTGGAAATGATGACGTCGATCTGGGGGTCGGCGCACCACGCGCGGAGTTGGTTGGCGATTTCGTCGCGTTCGTCGGGGAGGATTGTGCGGGCGGCCAGAATATGGCCCGCCCCCCCTATCCGGGCGACGAGGGTGTCGCCGGAGCGATCTTCGGCCATGCTGCGGCTGTCGGAAACGGTGAGTACCGCGATCCGGGTGGAGATAAACTCTCGCTCGCTCATGTGCGCTCCATCAGGGCCAGTCGCGCCGCCAATACCCCGAAGATGCCCGCCGTGATCCACGACAGCGCCCGGGCGAAGCGGGGCGAGCGCGTCAGCGCCAGCCCCAATGAGCCCGCCCCGAGGCCGACAGCGCCGTTGATCATAAAGCCACCTGCCGCCAGCACGCTGCCCAGCGCTAGAAATTGCGGCAGCACGGCGCGAGACGGGTCCACGAATTGCGGCAGGAAGGCGAGGATGAAGAGGATCACCTTGGGGTTGGTCACATTCACCACCAGTGCCTGCCGAAAGGCCCGCGCCGGGGCGAGTGGCTTGGCACGGCTCTGCCCGGGCCCGCCTGCCCGCAGCGTGGCCACGGCGAGCCACAGCAGATAGGCCACCCCCGCCCAGCGGATCACCTCGAAGGCCCCGGGCAGCGCGGCCACCACCGCGCCAAGCCCCAGCCCCGCAGCCGCGACGTTGACCAAGCATCCCGCCGAAATCCCCGCATTGGCCGCCATCGCCGGTCCGCGCCCGCCCTTGAGGCCCTGCGCCAGCACAAACATCATGTCGGCCCCCGGCGTAAGGTTGAGCGCCAGCGCGGCGGGCAGGAAGGCCAGCAGGGTGAGCGCGTCAATCATCCCAGCCCCTCCAGCCGCGCCTTCACTGTCAGCAGATCGGCCCATGCGTGGCGCTTCATCTCGGCCCGGCGGAGCAGGAAGGAGGGGTGGAACATCGGCATCGCCGGCACCCCGCAGACCTCGTGCCAATTACCGCGCAGCCGGGTAATGCCGCGCTTGCCTAGCATCGAGCCGCAGGCCGGGTTGCCCATGAGCACGATCAGTTCGGGCGCGGCAAGTTCGATGTGGCGTTCCACGAAGGGGCGCATCATCGCCAGTTCTTCGGGCAGCGGGTCGCGGTTTTGCGGCGGACGCCAGGGCACGACATTGGTGATGTAGATCGCCCAAGCCGCATCCTCGGAACTCCGCGCCAGCCCTATGGCGGCGAACATCTTATCGAGCAACTGGCCGGAGCGCCCGACAAAGGGCTTGCCCTGCGCATCCTCCTCGGCCCCCGGCCCCTCGCCGATCACCATCACCCGCGCCTCGGGGCGACCATCGGCAAATACAAAATTGCGCGCCCCCCGTTTCAACTCACAATGGGGGAAGGCCTCCTGCGCGGCGGCAAGGGCCTCAAGGCTCCCGGCCCCCTTGGCGGCGGCGCGGGCCTCGGCCACGATATCGACCTCGGGCACCACGACGGGCGCATGGGGCGCGGCTGCGGCGGCAGGTTTGGCCTTCGGTTCCGGCTTTACCTCAAAGCGGTCCACCGGCGCATCGCCAATGGCATCCACCGCGCCCAGCTCCACCTGCCAGGCCAGCGCCGCCAACATTGCGTTTCGGTCGAAATCCCCGTCCATACCCACGGCTTACCCCATGTTGCCGCCCCGTGCGAGCCTGCTATACACTGGCGCAAATTTCCGGGGAGCCAACCATGACCTTGCGCGCCAGACACCTGCTTGGCATCGCCAATCTCGCCCCCGATGAAATCACCGCCATCCTCGACCTCGCCGAGCACTATGCTGGGCTGAATCGCTCTGCCGAGAAGCACGGCAAGGCGCTGGAAGGGCTGACGCAGGTCAATATGTTCTTCGAAAATTCGACCCGCACCCAAGCCAGCTTCGAGCTTGCGGGCAAGCGCCTCGGGGCAGACGTGATGAACATGGCGATGCAGGCCAGCTCGATCAAAAAAGGCGAAACCCTGCTGGATACCGCGCTGACGCTGAATGCCATGCACCCCGACCTGCTGGTGGTCCGCCACCCCCATTCCGGCGCGGTGGACCTGTTGGCGCAAAAGGTCAACTGCGCGGTGCTCAACGCGGGCGACGGGCGGCACGAGCACCCCACGCAGGCCCTGCTCGATGCGCTCACCATCCGCCGCCACAAGGGCCGCCTGCACCGGCTGACGGTGGCGATCTGCGGCGATGTCGCCCATAGCCGCGTGGCGCGCTCCAACATCATGCTGCTAAACAAGATGGAGGCCCGCGTGCGCCTCGTCGGTCCGCCCACGCTGGTGCCCGCCGCCTTCCGCGATCTGGGCTGCGAGGTGACGCATGACATGGCCGGGGGCCTCAAGGACGCCGATGTGGTGATGATGCTGCGACTCCAACGCGAGCGGATGGACGGCGGCTTCATCCCCTCCGAGCGGGAGTATTTCCACCGCTACGGCCTCGACGCCGACAAGCTTGGCCACGCCAAACCCGATGCCATCGTCATGCACCCGGGCCCGATGAACCGCGGCGTCGAAATCGACAGCGCCACCGCCGACGACCCCACCCGCTCGGTCATCACCGAACAGGTCGAAATGGGCGTGGCCGTGCGCATGGCGGCGATGGACCTGCTGGCACAAAACCTCAAGGCATCGCGCGCGGCATGACGGCGCAGGAGGCCATCGCAAGCTGGGCACCCTCCTTCCGGAACTTCCTGTTCCGCTTCTTCATCGTCGGTCTGCTCACCAGCCTCTTCTTCGGCATCGTGCCCACCGGCCTGCGCGAGGCTGATCCGCTCACCTTCTGGGTTTCGCTGCTGGTCGTCTTCATCATCAGCCCGCTTCTCTGGGGCTTCGTCTTTGACGACCACATAAAATGGCTTCGCCACCGCCGTGAGCGCTGGGTGCTCTACCCCGATAGGCTGCGCCTTCACGATAACGACGGCTTGGTGACAGACCTCATGTTGAATGAGATCGCCCGGGTCAAAACCACCCTTTTGCGCGGCGTTCTCATCACCCGCACCGATGGCCGCAAGGTGGTGGCCCGCTACATCTCGCGCCCCGGCGAAATGGTGCGCCGGATCAACGCGGCCCTTGCTGAAAAGGAGGCGGAGCAATGAGCGACGGTATTGAACCCCATCTCAAGCCCAACGAAACCCTGCTCTGGCAGGGCAGGCCCACCTTTACCCGCACCCTGCCCGGCGCCTATGTCTTCCTGCGTATCACCGGCTGGGTCATGTTTGCCTGCTTTCTGTTCTTCCTGCTGATCGGCCTCGCCAACCTCGACGAGATGGAGGGAGGCACGCTGATCTGGGTCATCTTCCTCGCCATCTCGAGCGGTCTCTGGCTGATCTTCTCCTTCTTCGCCCCCGCCTACGCCCGTGCCGCCAACCGGCGCACCCGCTACGGCGTTACGAAAACCCGCGCGCTGATCCTGCACGGCGGGCATAGGCTGATACGCTTGTCGATCGGCAAATCCGGCAAGATCAATCGAAGGGGCCGCGACGAAGACGGGCCTTGGGCCGTTTACTTCTTCTTCCCCCCCGCGCGGCGCTACCGTGACGCTGACGGGCACTATCGCACCTCCCGCCCCGGCCCTGTCGGCTTCACCGGCCTCTCCGCCGAAGATGCGGTGATGGCCGAAACCGCGCTGACCGCAATACGGGGGAAGGGCTGATGAGCAAACCTCCCCCCGGCTGGGAAGGCCTTCTTGACGACGACGAAGAGATCCTCTGGCAGGGCCGCCCCTCTGCGGGCGTGGTGGTGCGCGGCAAGGATATCTTTGAAAGCCTCTTTGGCCTGTTCTTCGCCGGTTTCGCCATCTTCTGGATAAGCATGGCCAGCTCCATGGGCACGCCGCGCAATGCGCCCGGCATCTTCCAGTTCTTCCCGCTCTTCGGCCTGCCCTTTCTTGCGATCGGGCTCTACATGGTCTTCGGCAAGTACTTCTGGAAGGCCTACCAGCGGAGGCACACCAATTACACGCTGACCAACAAGCGCGGCTTTATCGCCACCGAGGTTCTTGGCACCCGCAAGCTCAAGAGCTATCCCCTCACCGACAGGCTGGAACTCGAGCAGTCGGCACGGGGTGACACGCTCTGGTTTGCCACCACCACCTATACGCGGCGCAACAAGAATGGCTTCAAGCGCAGCTTCACCCGGCGCATCGGCTTTGAGCTGATCGAGAACGGGGCGCATGTGATGGGGCTGGCGCGCAAGGCCCTCAAGGAACAGTCTCAATGACCACAACCCTCTTCACCAATGTCACCCTGATCGACCCGGAAGCGCTTACCGAGGCGCCCGGTCACCTGCTGGTGAAAGACGGGATCATCGCCGATGTCGCCACCGGCCCGATGGTTGCGCCCGAGGGGGCTGAGGTGGTGGATGGCGGCGGCAAATGGCTGGCGCCCGGCATCGTCGATCTTGGGGTAAAGATTTGCGAGCCCGGCGAGCGGCACAAGGAATCGTTCAAATCGGCGGGCGCGGCGGCGGCGGCGGGCGGGGTGACCACCCTCATCATGCGCCCCGACACGCTGCCCGCAATCGACTCCCCAGAGACGCTGGAGTTTGTCACCCGCCGCGCGGGTGAGGCCGCGCCGGTGAACATCCACGCCATGGCCACGCTCACGAAAAACCGCGAAGGGCGCGAGATGGCAGAGCTGTCCTTCCTGAAGGACGCGGGCGCGCTGGCCTTTTCCGATGGTGACAAGGTCGTGGCCGATACCAAGGTGCTCGCCCGCGCCCTCTCCTACGCCCGCGATCTGGACGCGCTGGTTGTTGGCCACCCGCAGGAGCCGACCCTCTCCAAGGGCGCGGCGGCGACCTCCGGCAAACTCGCCACGCTGATGGGCCTGCCCGCCGTCTCCCCCATGGCCGAGCGCATGGGGGTGGACCGTGACATCGCCATGGTCGAGATGACAGGCACGCGTTACCACTTCGACCAGCTCTCCGCCGCCCGCGCCCTGCCGTCGCTGGAGCGGGCCAAGGGCAACGGGTTTGACATTACCGCAGGCGTCTCGATTCACCACCTGACGCTGAACGCCAACGACATCACCGACTACCGCACCTTCTTCAAGCTCAAGCCCCCGCTGCGCGAAGAAGAGGACAGGCTGGCCATGGTCGAGGCTGTCGCCTCCGGCCTGATAGATGTGATCTCCTCCATGCACACCCCGCAGGACGAGGAGAGCAAGCGCCTCCCCTTCGAGCAGGCCGCCTCCGGGGCTGTCGCGCTAGAAACGCTGCTGCCCGCCGCTATGCGCCTCATCCATTCCGGCGCGCTCACCCTGCCGCAACTCTTCCGCGCCCTGTCGCTCAAGCCCGCCGCGCGCCTCGGCCTGCCCTCGGGCCGCCTCGCCAAAGGCGCCCCGGCGGACTTGCTCTTGTTCGACCCCTCCGCGCCCTTCCTGCTCGACCGCACAAAGCTGCGCTCCAAGTCCAAGAACACGCCGTTCGACGGCCAGCGCATGGAAGGCCGGGTGCTTGGCACATGGGTCGCGGGCACCCGCGTTTTCGGCTGAGCGACCTTCTCGCCAAACCGCGCCAGACTCCCTAGGGTGGGTAAAACCCACCATCCAGACCGTGCCCATGCCCTTCAACTTTGCCACCATCGGCCTCAACCACGGCCATATCTACGGCCAGACCGAGGCTATGCTGAACGCGGGCTGCACCCTCACCCGCTTTGCCGCCGAGGAGGATGGTCTTGCCGCCCGCTATGCAGAGGCTTTCCCGCAAGCCACTCGCTGCACCGAGGCCGAGATCATGGCCGACGAGAGCATCCGCGTTATCGTCGCCGCCCCCATTCCGTGCGCCCGCGCCGCGCTGGCGATCCGGGCGATGGAGGCAGGCAAGGATGTGATGGTCGACAAGCCCGGCTGCCTCTCGCTTGATGAGCTGGCCGCGATCAAGGCAAGCCAGCAGGCGACGGGGCGCATCTGGTCGGTGCTCTATTCCGAGCATTACCGCCAGAAGGCGACCACACGGGCGCTCCAGCTTGTGCGCGAAGGCGCGATTGGCGAGGTCATCCACATGACGGGCTTTGGCCCCCACCGCATTGGTGACTATGGCAAGCGCTACCCGTGGTTCTGGGATCCGGTGCAAAACGGCTCCATACTCACCGACATCGCCGCGCACCAGTTCGAGCAGTTCCTTGCCTTCACCGGCGCGGCTTCGGCCCGCGTGCTACAAGCCTCCGAGGCCAACCACGCCCACCCGCAATATCCCGGCTTCACCGATTACGGCCATGCGGTGGTGGAGGCAGACACCGGCGCGCTGGGCTTTTTGCGGGTCGATTGGTTCACCCCCGCTGGCTCTCCCGTTTGGGGCGATGGGCGCTGCTTTTTGACCGGCACGACAGGCACGATAGAGCTGCGCAAATACATGGATATCGAGGGCCGCCCGGGGGCGGACCACCTGTTCCTGACCGATGCGCAAGGCACCCGCCACATCGACTGCTCCGACACCCCGCTGCCCTATGGCGCGGCCCTGCGGGATGATGTGCTGAACCGCAGCGAAACCGCCATGCCACAGGCCCATTGCTTCCACGCAACAGAGCTCGCCCTACAGGCCGCCGCGCTGGCCTCAAGCTGAGCGCTCCAAGCTGCCGCAACCCTCGTTCGGCTGCCTGCCAGCCTACCGCAGGTCGGCAGAGGCCTTCAGTGAGATACCCACCGGTTCGGCTTGCGGGTTCTGGCCATGGGCGATGGCATTGCTTTGCGAAAGCATGAAGGCACCGGCCACGAGGCAGACGGCGATGCAGGTGATCAGGGTTGAGATGTTGAGGGTCATCGGTCGGTCCGTTCAGGCTGTGTTTAGTCTGTAACGAGCCCGGGCCGGGATCCGGTCGCGGAGCGTTGCCAGAATGTTGTGGCATCGCACGTTCCGGCAGGGTTTCGCCGGTGGGCCGTGCGCTGAGATTCTCGTATGCATGGGTTGTGCATGGGATGTGCATCACTTGTGCCTGTGGTGTTATGTTACCTCCGGGGCGGTTAACCACTTGCCCAAAAACCGCGATTCAGCGCATAGGGGAGGCGAAAAGGAGCTTCGATGCCCGAACTACTGACCAGTTTTCAAGCCCTCGCGCTGACCGCGCTGGCTGCCTATCTGCTTGGCTCCGTGCCCTTCGGCCTCGTGATGGCGCGGCTGTTCGGGCTGGGTGATCTGCGCGCTATCGGCTCGGGGAATATCGGGGCAACCAACGTGCTCCGGACGGGCAACAAACCGGCTGCCTTTCTCACCCTCGTTCTGGATGCCGGAAAGGGCGCAATCGCGGTGCTGGTGGCGCGTGCGCTGCTGGCCGAAGATGCCGCCCAAGTTGCTGGATTGTTTGCCTTTCTTGGCCACCTCTTTCCGGTGTGGCTGAAGTTCAAGGGCGGCAAGGGCGTGGCCACGTTCCTCGGCACCCTGCTCGCCCTGCACCCGCTCACCGGCCTCGCCGCCTGCGGCACTTGGCTGGTGGTGGCGCTGGCCACCCGGCTCAGCTCGCTCGCCGCCCTGATCTCGGCGGCCACCTGCACCTTCTGGATGTTCACCCTCGGCTACGGCAACGGTTTCTTTCTCGGGATCGCGCTGACCGTTCTTATTTATGTAAGACATGTTGAGAATATTCAGCGGATGAAAGCGGGCACCGAAACCCGCATTGGCGAGAAAAAGAAAACCGGACCCTGAGGCCCGGTTTTGCAATCTCTAGGAGCTGTGGCGCGTTTTAGCGACCGGCCAGCTTTTCCACCGCTTCGGCGGTCCGCTTGGTGTGGTAGTAGATGCCGATCTGGATGAAAAACAGAGCCATGATGATCACGGCATAGAGGATACCGCCGACGATCAGAGCGAGGCCCACCACTTCACCCTGCGCAAGCGCAATGATGCCGCCGATGATGCCGCCGATGGCGGTCAGGCCACCGATAACCCAGATAAGGACGTCGAAAATCTTGATAATTGTGTCGCGCATTGAATAACTTCCCTCTTCGCGTTCAATGTTTTGTGCCACGAGATTGGGCACTTTTTTACCGTTGGGTCAAGTAAGGTTAACATTTCCGTGTGCTTTCGCCCCCTTCATGACGGGAGTTTTCACGAAAGCCTCACGGATTGAGCAGGTCAGTAGCTGTAGGCGGCGTAGATTTGGCTCAGGTCGCCATTCCAGTCGCCGTCATAGTGCTCCAGCATTTCGTCGGCGAGGGTCTGGCCGCTGGCCACGCTCTCTTGCAGCGCGTTCAGAAAATGGGTTTCGTCCGGCACCATGCCGCCCGACCCGGGCCGCGCTCGCGCCTTCAGGCCGGCCTCTGCGATGTTCAGCGCCTCACGTGCGAGATCGAGAATTTTCAGCCCGTCCACCTCGCCAGCCAGCCCCTGTTCGCCTGCGCAGACATGCAGCTTGTGGCGGGTTTCCGCGTTCCAGCCTTTCACCATGTCCCATGCCGCATCCAGCGCGGTCTGGTCATAGGTCAGGCCGACCCAGAAGGCAGGCAGCGCACAGAGCCGCCGCCACGGCCCGCCATCGGCACCGCGCATCTCGATGAACTTCTTCACCCGGGCCTCGGGGAAGATCGTGGTGAGGTGATCGGCCCAGTCGCTTAGCGTCGGTGTCTCGCCCGGCAGCGCGGGGAGCTCGCCCTTGAGGAAGTCGCGGAACGACTGGCCGAGCGCGTCGATATATTTGCCGTCGCGGTAGACGAAGTACATCGGCACATCGAGCGCGTATTGCACCCAGGCCTCGAAGCCGAAACCCTCGTCGAAGACGAAGGGCAGCATCCCGGTGCGGTCGGCATCGAGGTTGCGCCAGACGTAGTTGCGGTAGCTCTTCACCCCGTTCTTCTTGCCCTCGAAAAAGGGCGAGGAGGCGAAGAGGGCGTTGGCGATGGGTTGCAGCGCGATGGCCACCCGCATCTTCTGCACCATGTCTGCCTCGGAGCCGAAATCGAGGTTTACCTGCACGGTGCAGGTGCGTCGCATCATGGTGGTGCCGGTGCTGCCAACGCGGCCCATATAGGCATCCATCAGCTTGTAGCGGCCCTTGGGCATGAGCGGCATCTGGTCATGGGTCCAGATCGGGGCGGCGCCGAGCCCGATGAAGCCCACGCCAATCTCGTCGGACACCTCCTTCACCTCGCGCAGGTGCTCGTTCACCTCGTCGCAGGTCTGGTGGATGGTCTCCAGCGGGGCGCCCGAAAGCTCCAGCGCGCCGCCCGGCTCAAGGCTCACGTTGGCGCCGTCCTTTTCCAGCCCGATCAGGTAGCCCGCTTCCTCCACCGGCGCCCAACCGAAACGGTCGCGCAGGCCTGAAAGAACCGCATGGATCGAGCGCGTGCCCTCATAGGGCAGAGGCTTCAGCGTGTCCTTGCAGTAGCCGAACTTCTCATGCTCCGTGCCAATTCGCCAGTCGTCCTTAGGCTTGCAGCCATCGGCCAGGTACTCTGCAAGTTGCTCGTGCCGCTCGATCGGCCCGCCGCCGGACTGGGGGATAGACATATTCTGGCTCCGGGGTTTTCTGCCGCTAGAACGGTCAGACTTGGCGGCATTGCCGATGAAGTCAATGCACCAGAAGTCTATCCTTCTGCCACACGATGAACAGGCGCGGCTCGGTGCTGCCCGAGGCCGCGATGACCTGCTCGTAACGGGCACCGGGGAAGGCGGCAAGGGCATCCACCATCTTCTCCGACCCTGCGGCGGAGGCCGGGATGCGTGCCGTGCCCTCCGGCGTGACCCAGAGCCAGAACAGATCGTCCACCATCGGGCCTTCGCTAGTGGTCTCGATCTCGATGCGCACCACCTCGGGCAGGGAAATCACCGCGCCGCCCGCGCCAGTGAGGTAGCGCAGCGACCCTTCGTCCAGCTCGATCAGCCCCTGCCCACCAGAGCGGGGCCGGATCAGGGCGCGTTGCATGCCGGCGTAAAAGCCAAGCCCGCCTACGGTGATCATCGCTATTGCGAACCACCATACCAACCCAGAAGTGCGCAGGCCCAGCCAGACACCCACGACCATGATTACCGCCCCGGCGATGCACTCGCGCCAGCGATAGAGATGCGCCCGCGCCTCTGGCCGGATCAGGCTCATGCCACCACCCCCACAGGCACCGGGCGGGAGAGGATGGCAATGCGGTAACGCCCCACCAACTCGAAGCCGATCGCCTCATAAACCCGTGCCGCCGCCGCGTTGTTGGCAAAGAGCACCGCCACCTCGGTGCCCCTTGCGCGCTCTTCCGCGAGGAGGGCTGCCGTCACCTTTCGGCCCCGCCCGCCCCGGCGCAGATCGCGTGGCACGTGGACAGAGCCGAGCTGCACCATATTGGCGACCCGCGCGTTGATCCCGGCCATGGCCACCGGTTTGTAGCCGTGTTCAAGCAGGAGCCGCAGATCTTTCTCATGCACCACACGTGCTGCCCGCTTTCGGGCATCGGCGGAGGCTTGCAGCTTGTTGGTGGCAAAGCCCGTGTCGAGAAAATGCTCGATGAACCAGCTCTTCAGCATCGCCTCGTCGCCCGGCTGCGTCTGCCGCAGCTGCGCGCCCGGGTCTTCGAGCCTGTCCAGCTCCATCCGATAGAGCGGCTCATTATGGCTCAGCGTGAAGGGGGCGCCCGATAGGCCAAGCCCGGCCAGCGCGTCGCGCACCTGCCCGTCTTCCCCGGTCATCCCTGCCACTTTCCGCCCCGCCAGCGCATGGGTGACGGCACCCCAGAAGCCCGGGATCTCCTCGGGCACCTGCGCCATCAGGAAGCCATCGTTGTTGCAGCCCACCACAGCGCGGATCTCGCCGCGCTCGGTCTCTGCCAGCCAACAGGTGCTGGAATGCGGGTGATCGGAGGGCACCAGCCCATGCGCCGCGAGGTTGCCGCGCAGAAACATCGAGGTGTTGGGATGCTGCGCTAGGAAGGATTCCAGCCGTGCCTCCTCGCCGGGCTGGGCCTGCCGGATCATCGCCAGTCTCCGTGGGTGGTTTGCCAGAGGGTCAGCGCAGCGACGGCTGCCGTGTCAGCGCGCAGGATACGTGGGCCGAGGCTCACCGCATGGGCTTGGGGCATGGCGGCCAGCCTCTCGCGCTCCGTTTCCGAAAACCCGCCTTCGGGGCCGATCAGCACCGCCCAGGGGCCGGGCGTTCCGCCCAGCCGCCGGTCTTCGCCCACCAGCGCCTCGTTGCAGAACATCAGGCTGCGGCCTTCGGGCCAGTCTCCCAGCAGGGCCGACAGTTTCACCGGCTCTGCGACTCGTGGCACGAAGGTTCCGCCGCATTGCTCGGCGGCCTCTACCGCGTGGGCCTGAAGGCGGTCCACCTTCACCCGTTCGGCATTGGTGAACTCGGTCAGCACCGGCACGATCCGCCGCGCGCCCATCTCTGCGGCCTTCTCGACGATAAAGTCGGTGCGGGCCTTCTTGATCGGGGCGAAGCAAAGCCAGACGTCGGGGGGCGACACCTGCGGGCCGGTCTGCGCGCGGCATTGCAGCACCGGGTTGCGCTTGTTGGCCACGATCACCTCGGCGAGCCACTCGCCGGCTTCGCCGTTGAACAGCAACACGCCGTCGCCCACGCTGAGCCGCATCACCGCAAAAAGGTAATGCGCCTGCTCCCGCGACAATCCAACGGTTTGCCCCGCGCCCAGCGGGTGGTCTACATGGAGGCGGGTTTTCGCTTTCATGGGGCCAGAGATATGCACGCCGAGACCGAAACGCCAGACGTGCAAGTGGCTGATGCCGTCACCGGCAACTGGGTCGACCGCTGGGCCCCCGCCGCCGCGCGGCCCTACTTTCGCCTTTCGCGGCTCGACAGACCCATTGGCACATGGCTGCTGTTGCTGCCCTGTTGGTGGGGCGTGCTGCTGGCCGCCGCCTCCTCCGGCTGGCGCTGGTTTGACCTGTGGATCATCATTGGCTGCGGCCTTGGCGCCATCCTGATGCGCGGCGCGGGCTGCACGTGGAACGACATTACCGACCGCGATATCGACGGCTCGGTTGCCCGCACCCGCTCGCGGCCCATCCCTTCGGGCGCGGTCAGCGTCAAGCAGGCGCTGGCGTGGATGGTGGTGCAATCGCTTGCCGCCTTCCTCATCCTGCTCACCTTCCCGCCCACGGCGATCTGGCTCGGCATCGGCTCGCTTGCGCTGGTTTGCGTCTATCCTTTCGCCAAGCGATTCACATGGTGGCCGCAGATCTTTCTTGGGCTTGCCTTCAACTGGGGTGCGCTGTTGGCCTGGGCCGCGCATACCAATGCGCTCAGCCTTGCGCCGGCGTTCCTCTATCTCGCGGGCATTGCCTGGACGATTTTTTACGACACGATCTATGCCCATCAGGATATCGAGGATGACGCGCTGATCGGGGTGAAATCCACCGCCCGGCTGTTCGGGGACAATTCGCCGTCTATCCTCCGCCTTTTCCTCGCGCTCACCATCACCCTGCTGACCGTGGCGATGATCGCCGCGCTGATCGAGCCGGCTTCGCCTTTGCAACTGGCGCTTGCCGCTTGCGGGGCGTGGGCGATGGGCTGGCATATGGCCTGGCAGCTTGCGCGGCTCGACATCGACAATCCGGCGATCTGCCTCAAGTTGTTTCGCTCAAACCGGGACGCCGGGTTGATCCCCGTGCTGTTTCTCGCCGCTGTCATCCTTCTGTGATCGCAGCATGATTGCGCCCGTGGCCCCGGCGCTCTAAAGCAAGGTCCAACCCGCAGCCGCGCCGGAGTGTTCATGCGCCTCAGCCCCAAGCTCGTTACCTTTGCCGCCCTCATTCTGGCTGCCGTGCTGTGCTATGTCAGCGCTACCGCCGCCGCAGGTCTGATCGAGCGCGGTTCGCAATCGGCGGTGAAAACGGCGCTGATTGAAGGCGGGCATGATTGGGCGGCGGTTGAAACCGATGGCTTGCAAGTGCGGCTCACGGGCACTGCGCCCAACGAGGCCGCGCGCTTTCGGGCGCTCTCTGCCACCGGAGCGGTGGTGGATGCCTCCCGCGTGATCGACGAGATCGAGGTAGAGCCGGGCAAGCCGATTACCGCGCCCAAGTTTTCCATCGAGATCCTGCGGAACGACGAAGGCGTGTCGATGATCGGGCTGATCCCCGCCGAGATCGACCGCGATGCCTTTGCCGAGCGGATCGCCGGGGCTGTGGGCGAGAAGGTGGGCATCACCGACCTGCTGGAAACCGCTGATTACCCCTTGCCCGAGGGCTGGGAGACGGCGGTGGAGTTTGGGCTCTATGCGCTTGAAATGCTGCCGCGCTCCAAGGTGTCCATTGCCGCCGACCGGGTGGCGGTTACGGCCATCAGCGCCTCGGGCGCTGAAAAGCGCAATCTCGAAACCATGCTGGCCCGCAGGGCACCCGAAGGCGTGCGGCTGGTGGTGGATATCACCGCGCCCCGTCCCGTTATCACGCCTTTCACACTGCGCTTCCTGATCGACGAGAACGGCACCGCCCGCTTTGATGCCTGCTCTGCCGATACCGAGGCCACGCGTCGGCGCATTCTTTCAGCCGCCCGCGCCGTGGGGCTTCAGGGGCAGGCCGATTGCGTGCTGGGCCTTGGCGTGCCCACCCCCGACTGGGCCGAAGCTGCCGAACAGGCGATTGCGGCGGTGGGCGAGTTGGGCGGCGGTGCTGTGACCTTCTCGGATGCCGATGTTTCTCTCGTCGCCCTTGCCGGCAGTTCGCAATCGACCTTTGACCGCGTGGTGGGAGAGCTGGAGAGCAACCTGCCAGATGTATTCTCGCTCACCTCCAAACTGCCCGAGAAGGCCAACGTCGACGGCACCGGTGAAGCCGATCAGGGCCCGCCGGAGTTTGTTGCCACCCGCTCGCCCGAGGGCCGGGTGCAACTGAGAGGGCGGGTGACCAACGAGCAGGTGCGCGAGGCCGTGCGCAGCTTTGCACAGGCCAGTTTCGGCTCCGAGGCAGTATATCTGGCTACAAGGCTTGACCCGGATCTGCCCGATGGCTGGCCGATCCGCGTGCTGGCGGGGCTTACTGCGCTTTCGGAGCTGAACAGCGGTTCTGTTGTCGTGCAGCCGGCTTATATCGAAGTGCGCGGCATCACCGGCAACCCTGATGCCAAGGCCGAGATCGCCCGGCACCTTGCCGCGAAGCTGGGCGAAGGTGCGCATTTCGAGATCGCCGTCACCTATCAGGCGGCGCTCGACCCGCTGGCTGATCTGCCCACGCCCGAGCAGTGCCTTGCCAAGATCGTGGCGATCAACGAGGCCACCAAGATTACCTTCGAGCCTGGCTCCACCGAAATTTCCGGCGGTGCCGTTGCAGTGATGGACAAGATCGCAGAGGTGCTGAAGGGGAAGTGCTCGGAGATCGAATTTGCCTTCGAGATCGGCGGTCACACCGATAGCCAGGGCCGCGAGCAGATGAACCAGCAGCTCTCGCAGCAGAGGGCCGATGCGGTGCTCAACGCGCTGATGGAGCGCCGCGTGCTGACCGGCCGGATCACGGCCATTGGCTATGGTGAGGCCCAGCCCATCGCTGACAACGAAACCGAAGCGGGCCGTGAGGCCAACCGCCGTATCGAATTCAAGCTTGCTGGCGCGCAGGATGACGCGTCTGGCGAAGCTGGGGATGCCGAGGCCGAAGAGGGTGGCGCTGCCGCGGATGATGGGGCAGAAGGTGAGAACCCGTCAGATGACGGTGCGACCGAAGAAGAAGGCGAGGCGGAGAGCGCGGGTGAGTAGATCAGAGTTCATCATCGTTACGGCGATCATTCTCTTTGTCGCTTTCATGCTGGGATGGTTTGCCAATTGGCTGATCCATCGTCTTAGCCGGGTCACGCAATCGGAGATGGGTGAGCTCGACAAGATGGCCCAATCGCTCCACGAGGCCGAAGAAACCCGCGATCAGGCGATTGCCTACCTCCAGCAGCGCGAGGCCGAGTTGACCAACCAGCTTTCTCAGACAGAGGCCGAACTGACAGCGGCGATGGACGGGCTGCGCGATGCGCGGCGCGAGGCCGAAGAGCTGCGCAGCTATATCGAGCGTCATCAGCAGGCCGGATGACTGCCGCCGCCGCGCCACCGCTATCCCTGCATATCTGCAACGCGCGCGGCGAGCTGACCGGCTGCACCGACTGGCTGACCGAGGCACTCCGTGCCACCCATGCCCGCGCCGCCTCTTACCTGCCCCTTGGCCCGCTTGATGTGATCTTGCGGGCTGGCAAGCAGGTGATCCGCGAAAAGGGCCATGTTGGCCTCGCGCCCGGGCCGGGCATCGTTATCCTCACGGTCGATCCCGAAAATCCGGCGCTGGAGGCCAATGAGGGCGAGGGGTTTGAGCGGATGGTGGCGCATGAGCTGCACCACGCTGCCCGCTGGGATGGGCCGGGCTATGGCCGCACGCTGGGGGCCACGCTGGTGTCGGAGGGGCTGGCCTGCCACTTCGCGCAGGAGCTCTTCGGCGCACCGCTGGAGCCGTGGGAGGTGGCCGTGCCCGATGCGCTCGCCACATGGGGCCCGAGGATCCGCGATGACTGGCGCGATGCCTCCTACGATCACGGCGCATGGTTCTTCGGCACCGGCGAAATGCCCAACTGGCTGGGCTACTCGGCGGCCTATCAGCTCGTGGCCCGCTACTTTCAGGAGCACCCCACCGCCACGGCGGCAGCGCTGGCTCACGATCCGCCAGAGCACTTCCGAGCGCTCGTCTGACAGCACAGCGCGGGGCTGCGTTACATTTTCTGCGCAATCTGCAAAAATTGTGCGACGGAAACCCCGTTGCCGAGCGTAACACGCTTGTGCCTTTGCGTCTTTCTGCGTCAGGGCTAGGGTGATTTCGGTCTGCTGAGGCAGAGGACAACTATGAACTTTTTGCGCCGGTCCCTTGTGGGGCTGTTTCTTCTCTCGGTCACGCTCGGGCTTCTGGCCGTGGCGGGCGCCAGCTTTTGGGGCGCGGTTGAAGAGCGAATGAACCGGGAAGCCGGGTCGCGGCCCGCGCGTGAGCGTGTGGCGGGCGTTAACGTGGTGCGGCTGGAGCCGGGCCGCGCCGTGCCGGTAATGACGGCGTTTGGCGAGGTTCTGAGCGAGCGCACGCTGGATATCCGCGCCGTGGTTGGCGGGCGGATCGTTGAGCTGTCTGAGGCCTTTACCGAGGGTGGCACTGTTGAAGCAGGCGAACTTCTGGCGCGGATCGACCCGGTGAATGCCGAGGCGGCGCTGGAAAATGCCCGCACCGATCTGGCCGAGGCAGAGGCTGAGCTGGCAGACGCAGAGCGGGCCCTTGTGCTTGCGCGTGACGATCAGGCCGCCGCCGAGCGTCAGGCGGCGCTGCGCGAGCAAGCCCTTGCGCGGCAGGAAAGTTTGCGCGAGCGCGGCGTGGGCTCGGCCGCCGCCGTCGAAGAGGCCCAGCTTGCTGCGGCCTCTGCCGACCAATCCGTTTTGTCCAAACGTCAGGCCGTGGCTTCGGCGCAAAGCCGCGTGGATGTGGGCCGCAACGGTGTGAGCCGCGCGCGACTTGGCCTGTCCAACGCCGAGCGCGATCTGGCTGACCATGAAATCCGCGCGTCCTTTTCTGGCACCCTTGCCGATGTCGCCGTGGTCGAGGGCGGGCTAGTGGCGGCCAACGAGCTGATGGCCTCGCTGATCGACCCTGACGCGCTGGAAGTGTCCTTCCGCCTCAGCACCGCCCAATACGCCCGCCTACTGGGCGATGATGGGCGGCTTATTCCTGCGTCGATGCAGGTGCGGCTCGATGTCTCCGGGCTCGACCTCGTGGCCGAAGGCCGGTTGGATCGGGTGAGCGGCGCAGTGGGCGAGGGCCAGACGGGCCGGGTGATCTATGCCGACCTGTCCGAGACCGGCGGCTTCCGGCCCGGCGATTTTGTGACCGTCACCATCGAAGAGCCAGCGCTGGAGGGCGTGGCAGTGGTGCCCGCCACAGCGGTGGATGCGGCGGGTACGGTGCTGGTGCTGAACGCCGATGAGCGGCTTGAACTGGCGCAGGTTGAGGTGCTTCGGCGGCAGGGCGACGAGATCATCATCCGCGCCGAGGGCCACGCGGGCGCACTCATTGTTTCCGAGCGAAGCCCGCTTGTGGGCCCCGGCATTCGCGCCCGCGCCTTGGGCGAGACCGTGCCCGCGCCCGCAGAGCCCACACCCGAGGATTTGGTGGAGCTGACGCCAGAGCGCCGCGCTCGGCTTATCGCCTTTATCGAGGGCAACAACCGCATGCCCGCCGACGCCAAGGAGCGCGTGCTCGCCCAACTCGCGCAAGATCGCGTTCCTGCCGAGACGGTGGAGCGGATCGAAAGCCGGATGGGCGGATAAATGGCTGGGCGGGCGACGGGCATTCTGGGCTACTTCACCCGCCACAAGACGGCGGCCAACCTTGTGCTGGTGCTGATGATCGCGGCCGGGGTCGCAGCCTTTCCGCGGATGCGGGCGCAGTTCTTCCCCGATATCGTGCTCGACAGCGTGCGCGTTTCCATCGCTTGGGACGGGGCGGGGGCAGAGGATGTCGACAGCGGTATCATCGCCGTGCTGGAGCCAGCGCTGCTGGCGGTGGACGGTGTAGAGGAGAGCGATGCCACCTCCCGCGAAGGGTCCGGGTCTATCCGGCTGGAGTTTGAGGCCAATTATGACATGGCTCGCGCCGCCGAGGATGTGCAGCAGGCGGTGGATGGCATAACCAACCTGCCCGAAGAGGCCGATGAGCCCGTTGTTACCCGCTCCGCCTGGCGTGACAGGGTGACGGATGTGATCATCACCGGCCCGGTGGGGGTGGAGCTGCTGGCGCGCTATGCCGATGAGTTCGTGGCCCGGCTCTTCGAGGCCGGGGTGACGCGCACGACGATCAGGGGCGTTGCGGCGCCGGAGATCATCATCGAGGTGCCCTCGGCACAGCTCATCAACAACGATGTGACGATGCGGCAGATCGCCGATGCCATTGCCGCCGAGGCCGAGGCCGACCCGGCGGGCGATGTTTCGGGCGGGGCGGCGCGGGTGCGCACCGGGGTGGCCAAGCGCAGCCCCGACCAGATTGCCGGGATCGTCCTCAAGCCGGACCTCACCATTGGTGACCTCGCGCAAATCCGGGTGGAGGGGGTAGACCGCAACCGCACCTATTTCGTCGGCCCCAACCCTGCCGTTTCGGTGCGGGTGGACCGCTCTGTGCAGGGCGACGCCATCGGCATTCAGGAATCGGTGGAGGAGGTGGCCGCCGAGCTGGAGCTGACCCTGCCCGCCGGGGTGAAGATTGACCTGATCCGCACCCGCTCCGAGGCGATCGAGGGGCGGCTGAACATTTTGATCGAGAACGGGCTGATGGGCCTCGCGCTGGTGCTTGGCCTGCTGTTCCTGTTTCTCAATGCGCGCACCGCCTTCTGGGTGGCGATGGGCATTCCGGTGTCGATGTTCGCTGCAATCGCCATCATGTGGGCCGCCGGGCTGACGCTCAACATGATCTCGCTCTTTGCCCTGCTGATCACGCTGGGGATCGTAGTGGATGACGCAATCGTGGTGGGCGAACACGCCGACTTTCGGGCGCGAAGGCTGGGCGAGGGGCCATTTCAGGCTGCCGAGAATGCCGCCATCCGCATGTTCGGCCCGGTATTTTCGGCCACGATCACCACTGTCATCGCCTTTGCCGGGCTGACGGTGATCGAGGGGCGCTTTGGCGAGATGATCGCCGACATTCCCTTTACCGTTATCACGGTGCTGATCGCCTCGCTGATCGAGTGCTTTGTCATCCTGCCCAACCACATGGCCCACGCGCTGGCGGCCACCCAGAAAAAGCCGGCATGGTATGACTGGCCCTCGCGCCAGTTCAACAAGGGGTTCTCATGGGTGCGCGACCACCTCTTTCGCCGGTTGATGCGCACCGTGGTCTGGGCCCGCTACCCGGTGCTGGCGGCGGTGTTCGTGCTGCTGGCCGTGCAGGTGGGTGAACTGGTGCGCGGCAATGTGCAGTGGCGGTTTTTCTCTGCGCCGGAGGAGGGCTCGGTGTCGGGTAACTTCGCCATGGCGCCGGGGGCGGACCGCGCCGACACAGTGGCTCAGATGCGGATGTTTCAGGCCGCCGTCGAGGCGCTGGGCACGCAATACGAGGCCGAGTTTGGCCGCAATCCGGTGGCCTATGCGGTGGCCGAGATCGGCGGCAACACGGGCCGTGGCCTTTCGGGGGTGGACAGCAAGGATGAAGACCTGCTTGGCTCCATCGCCGTCGAGTTGATTGACCCCGACCTGCGCCCCTACACCAGTTCGAAGTTCGTGGCCGATCTTCAGGAAAGCGTCGAGAAGCATCCTCTGGTGGAGATTGTGAGCTTTCGAGGCTGGCGCGGCGGCCCGGGCGGGGATGCGGTGGATGTGCAGCTTTCGGGCGCCAGTGTCGCCACGCTGAAGGCCGCTGCAGAGGGACTGAAAACGCGGCTTTCGCAGTTTGGCGAAGTCTCGGCGCTGGAAGACACGCTCAGCTATGACAAGGAAGAGCTGATCCTCGACCTCACGCCGCAGGGCCAGGAGCTGGGCTTCTCGATTGATGATCTCGGCTCGGTGCTGCGCAACCGCCTTGGCGGCATCGAGGCGGCCACCTTCCCCGATGGTCCGCGCTCTTCTGCTATCCGCGTGGAATTGCCGGAAGAGGAGCTGACGGCCGATTTCCTCGACCGCACGATGATGCGCACCCCGGAGGGGGCCTACGTGCCGCTGGCCGATATCGTGAAGGTTAGCCGGCAGACCGGCTTTTCCACCATCGACCGCGAAAATGGCATCCGCCTCGTCTCCGTCACCGGCGACCTTGACGATGGTGACCCGGCCCGCGCGGCCGAGATCATGCTGCAACTTCAGGAGGTGATCCTGCCCGAGATTGAGCAGAAATACGGTGTTGCCTCACGGATGAGCGGGCTTTCGGAGCAGGAAAGCGAGTTTTTGTCCGATGCCATCCTAGGCTTCGGGGCCTGCATGATCGGGATTTACCTCGTGCTGGCATGGATTTTTTCCAGCTGGACCCGGCCTTTGTTGATCATGGCCGTCATCCCGTTTGGCCTTATCGGCGCAATCTGGGGCCATCAGATTTGGCAGTTGCCGCTCTCAATGTTTTCGGTCGTCGGGCTGATCGGCATGTCTGGAATCATCATCAACGACAGTATCGTGCTGGTGACAACTGTGGATGAATACAGCCGTGAGCGCGGGCTGTTTCCGGCCATTGTTGATGGTGCCTGTGACCGTTTGCGCCCGGTGCTGCTGACCACGCTCACCACGGTGATCGGCCTTGCGCCGCTGCTCTATGAACCCTCCAGTCAGGCGCAGTTTCTGAAGCCCACGGTGGTGACGCTGGTCTTTGGCCTCGGCTTTGGCATGTTTCTGGTGCTCCTTGTGGTGCCTTCGCTGCTGGCGATGCAGCAGGATGTGCTGCGCCAGTTTCAGGCCCTGCGCCGCGCCGGGCAGTTTCGCGCGGGTGCGCGGGGGGTTTCGGGCATCGTGGGGCTGGTGGCGGTGGCCTTGGTGCTGTGGTTTGTCGCCACGCTGGGATGGGCAATTGTGACCGGCGCGGTCTGGCCGCTGCTCGGGGCGCTGGTGCCCGCAGCGGGGCTGGCTGCCGCGCTCGGCCTCTTCCTCCTTGGCGCGCTTGCGCTGATCCTCCTGGGTTTTGCGCTGGGGGCGCTGGGCCTCATCGCCGCGCACCGACGCACAGCCTGACTGAGGCCGCGCATCGGGGCATCGCCTCCTGATCGCAGCTGCGAAGAGGGCTGTGGGGACCGATGAGCTGCCTCTGCAACGCGGCCCTAAAGCACGATCTCGCGCGTCAGCCCGATGGCCTGCCGAAAGGTGCTGTCGTGGCTGGTGACGAGCAGTGCGCCGGTGTAGCCCCGCAGCGCCTCTTCCAGCAGCTCCACCGTTTCGATGTCGAGGTGGTTTGTCGGCTCGTCGAGTAGCAACAGGGCCGGAGGCTGCCCACCAAGCGCCATCGCCAGCGCTGCACGCAACCGTTCCCCGCCGGAGAGCCGGGCCACGGGTGTCTCCGCTGCCACATTCCGAAAGCCGTAGCGGGCGAGCAGCGCATGGGCGTCGTGGGGAGACATGCCGGGATGGCGCCGCGTGACATTTTCCAACAGGCTTTGCTCCGGCGCTAAGTCGCCCGCGTGCTGATCGAGCGTGGCCAGGTTCTCCGTCACGGATAACTGCCCAGCCCGTGGTTCGATTTGCCCGCGAATGGCGGCGATCAGGGTGCTCTTACCCGCTCCATTCGGCCCGGTTAGCGCTACCCGTTCGCCTATGGCCACCTCGGCGTCCACCGGCCCCAGCCGAAACGCCCCACGCTCCAGAATCACGCCGTCCAGCCGCAGCACCACCGCCTCGCCCCGTATGGACTCCGCGCAGATGTCCAGCGCCCGTGCCGGGCCGACATGCGCCGCCGCCTGCCGCGCCGCTTCGGCCCGGGCCTCAAGACGCTCGGCGCGCCGCTTATCCGCGCCTTGCGTGCGCCCCGCTCTATCAGCCATCGCATCCGTCAACACCTTCGGCTGCGAGCCGCTCGCCCGCGCCTTCTTGCCCGCCTGCGCCCGCTGCGCGGCCTTCTCCTTGGCGGCCTGAAGCTCCCGCGCCACACGCGCCTCCTCGCGCCGCGCCCGCTCCAGCTCGGTGGCGGCCCGGGCCTGCCGGGCATCTCGCGCAGTCACATGGGCTGCCCAGCCACCGCCCGTCACAAATGCGCCCTGCGGGGTGATCTCGACGATCCGGTCCATATCCGCAAGCAGGGCCCGGTCATGGCTTGCCACCACCACCCCGCCCGGCCAGTTGCGGATGATCTCGGACACAAGTGCCCGGCCTTCTGCATCAAGGTTGTTGGTGGGCTCGTCCATGAGCAGGATATCCGGCTTGTCGAGCAGCAGCCGCGCCAGCCCCACTCGCGTGCGCTGCCCGCCAGAGAGGCTGCCAAGCCGCCGCGCCAGATCGAACCCGGGCAAACCGGCCCGCGCCAGAGCCGCCTCGATCCGGGCGGGCAGCAGCCAGTCGGCGCGGTCAAGGTCATTCCCTTCCGGTGTGCCCGCCTCGATCCGCGCAATCCGCGCCAGCGGCTCGTCTTGTCCGAGTGCCGCGCCGAGCGTGATCGACAGATCCGGCCAGCTTTGCAAAAGCTGCCCCGCCGTTGCTTGCCGGTCGATTGTGCCACCCCCCGGCGGATGGCCTGCCAGGAGGCCAAGCAGGGTGGATTTTCCCACGCCATTTGGCCCCACGAGGCCAGTGCGCTCGGGGCCGAAGGTCAGGTTGAGGGGTGGGGTAAGGGGAGTGCCGTCAGCAGCGGTGAGCGGAACGGCGGAAAGACAAAGAGCAGGCATGAGAGACCTCAAAGCAGAACGCGGGTAGGGCGATTGCGGTGAGGTTCAGGTTCATGTCAGGTGCTCCCTTGGATGGGGCGGATGTAAGGGGCCGGGGTGGCTGGGTCAAGTTTTGTGGGTTTTGGCGCGGCTCAGGGTGCGGGGCAGCCCTGAATGTCGATGGCGCGGCCACGGCCCAGCAAAGTCACCCGCAGGGCCTTGCGCGACAGGGCCAAGGCCCGGCCTGCGGGGGGCACCATTTCGGCGCTGGCCATCAATGTGCCGCCCTCCCGGCGGGTTTCGGTTTCGGAGGCCCAGACGCTTGGAATGCCCGGTTCGATCACCGCCACACGGCGCCCGCCGATCCGTTCTGCGGGGATGCTCGCGGTCACCCGTACGCCGTCCGATATCGGGTCGACCACGCAGGTAACGCCCGACAGGCCGGCTTCTCGCGCTGTCATCGGCCGGGCTTTCAACGCGGCTTGAATCGCCGGATCGAAGCTGCCCTTGCCCGAGAGCGGCGCGCGGAAGCTGAGCGAGGCCGGCACACAGATGTGCTCGCACACGCCAAGGTCGACATCCGCAGCCAGTTCCACCGGCTTGCCTACGTCTGTTGGGGTGATTTCTATCGGCAGCACCAGCTCACGCTTGTAGCCGATGGTGCGCACCCCGGCTTCATCAAAGACCTGTGGTGAAGGCCAATGCAGGGTCACGCGGGCCAGATTGCGCGAGGCCGACCAGTCGAAGTGCGGCGGAATCCCGGTTTCGCCGGGGGCACGCCAATAGGTCTTCCAGCCGGGCGCCAGGGTGAGCCGCAGCGCTGCCATCCGCGTGCCGCGCTTGGTGGTCCAGCCGGGCAGCACCTCGGCCTTGACCACCTCGCCGGGCGTGGTGCCATAGGTGCCCGCCCCTGCGACGGGGATGAAGAGGGTGAGGGCAAGCAGGGTGGCAAGGAGAGTTTTCATGACGGCGCAGCATAGGCCCGGCGCGGCTCCGGTGAAATCACGTTTGGGCGAGAGGGCAGGCGGCGTGGCCGATGAGCCGCAGCGATGCCTTGCACCGCGCGCCCGCACCCCCCATCATTGAGCTATGCTCAACGCCTCGAACCAAGAAGAGATGGACCTCACCGGAAAGTTGCTCATCGCCATGCCCGGCATGGGCGATCCGCGATTCGAACGTGCCGTCATATACGTTTGTGCCTATTCCGACGAGGCCGCCATGGGGCTGATCGTCAACCGCACGACAGATGACCTGACCTTCTCCGAGTTGCTCAAGCAGTTGGACATCGCCAGCGATATCGAGTTGCCGCCAAGCCGCGCCAAGACGCCAATTTATGTTGGCGGCCCAGTAGAACATGGGCGCGGCTTTGTCTTGCATTCCACCGATTACCGGAGTGAAGGGGCCACGCTTGAGGTGAGCCCCAGCTTTGGGATGACAGCGACGGTCGACATTCTGGAAGACATGGCCCGCGGTAAGGGCCCGGAAAATGCGATTCTTGCGTTGGGCTATTCCGGCTGGGGCCCGGGCCAACTGGAGGGGGAAATCACCCGCAATGGCTGGCTGACCTGCGACGCCACACCCGAGATTGTCTTTGGCACCGGCGATGCCGACAAGTGGACCGAGGCCCTGAACTCCCTCGGCGTCGACCCTCGCCTGCTGAGCGGTGACGCGGGCCGCGCCTGACTTTTCCTTCCCGAGCGCAGCGAGGCCACCGAAAGCCGCAGGTGGCGTTTGCCTCAACCTCGCGGTGCGGCGGCGCGGGTGAGCCTGTCGTTGATCGCCAGCCCGAGGCCGCGTTGCGGAATTGGCGCCACGGCGATTTCTGCGCCCGGAAGCGCGTCGAGCTTGTGCAGCATCGCAAAGAGGTTTGCGGCGGCCTCGCGCAGATCGCCGGATGGCGAAAGGTTGGCCGTTGCTGCCGGGAAGCCGGGACCGAAGGCCAGAAACAGGCTGCTTTCCGGAGGTGTGGTTACGTTCAGCCGCACAGCCTTGCCCGGGGCGTAATGAGATGACAGCTGCCCGGGGGACGAGGGGGCCGTGTCATCCGTGGGAGCGTCACGCCCGAGTGGGGTGCCTAACGCCGCCTCCAGCGCTTCCAGCGGCAGGCCGCCGGGGCGCAGCAGGCGTGGTTCAGGCCCGGTGCAGTCGATGATCGTGCTTTCTAGCCCCACATTCGCTGGCCCGCCGTCAAGCACCGCCGCGATTCGCCCTTCAAGCCCTTCAGCCACATGCGCAGCGGTTGAGGGGGAGATCTTTCCCGAAGGATTCGCCGAGGGGGCGGCGAGCGGGCCGCCGAAGGCGCCCAGCAGCCGGTGGGCGAGGGGCAGGGCTGGCACCCGGAGGGCCACGCTGTTCAGGCCCGCCGTGACCAGCGGAGAAAGCCCCGTCGCCTCGCGGAGCGGCACCACCAGAGTTAACGGACCGGGCCAAAAGGCCTCTGCCAGCCGCAGGGCCGCGCCCTCAATCACGCCAAACCGCCCGGCGGCCTCCAGTGATGCGAGGTGGCAGATCAGCGGGTTGAACCGTGGCCGCCCCTTGGCCTCGAAGATCGCCGCGACCGCTTCGCCTTTGCGGGCATCGCCGGCAAGCCCGTAGACCGTTTCGGTCGGGATCGCCACAAGCTCGCCCGCGCGCAGTAGCTCCACCGCCCGCGTCAGCCCTGCCTCACCTTCCAGCCTCTCGGTCATCCGCTCTCTCCGTGACGCGGCGTTTTATGCGTTTCGCTTGGGCACGCCCGTCTCATCTCTTATGCTGCGTCGCGTGGCCTCTCAAGGTCAGCAGAGGAGGAACTGCATATGCCATATACCGCGCCCGTCGATGAATTTCGCTTTCTGCTCAATCATGTGGTCGGTTACGATCAGGTGACACAGACAGAGCGCTTTGCCGAGGCGGGCGGTGAGATGGTTGATGCGATCCTCACCGAAGCCGGGCGGCTTTGCACCGAGGTTCTGGGGCCGCTGCAACGCAACGGAGACTTGCACCCCGCAGTGCTGGAAAACGGCGTGGTGCGCACATCGCCCGGCTTTGCCGAGGGGTACAAGGCGATTGCCGAGGGCGGCTGGATCGGGATCAGCGCCGACCCCGAGCATGGCGGCATGGGCCTGCCGATTGCGCTGATGGAAGCGGTGAACGAGATGATGAATGGTGCCTGCCTGTCGCTGGCGCTGAACCCGCTGCTGACACAGGGCCAGATCGAGGCGCTGGAGCACCATGCCTCCGACCAGATCAAGGCCACCTACCTGCCCAAGCTCATCAGCGGTGAGTGGCAGGGCACGATGAACCTGACCGAACCGCAGGCGGGCACCGATGTGGGTGCGCTGCGCAGCAAGGCCGAGCCGAACGGCGACGGGACGTACAGCATCAGCGGGCAGAAGATCTATATCAGCTGGGGTGATGCTGACTTTGCCGAGAACGTCTGCCACCTCGTGCTGGCGCGCTTGCCCGATGGGGTGCCCGGCACCAAGGGCATCAGCCTCTTCATGGTGCCGCGCAATATCCCCAATGAGGATGGCACTCCCGGCGAGCGCAATTCCCTCCGGGTGGTCAGCCTTGAGCACAAGATGGGCCTGCATGGCTCGCCCACGGCGGTGATGGAATATGACGGCGCCAAGGGCTGGCTCATCGGCAAGGAACACGGCGGGATGGCGGCCATGTTCACCATGATGAACAACGCCCGCCTTGGCGTGGGCATTCAGGGCATCGGCGTGGCCGAGGCTGCCACGCAGGCGGCAATGGCCTATGCCGCCGAGCGCAAGCAGGGCAAGGTGGGCGGCTCGGGCAGCATCATCGAATTCCCCGATGTGCGACGGATGCTGATGACGATGAAGGCCGAAACGCAGGCCGCGCGGGCCATCGCGCTGGCCAATGCCGTGGCGCTCGACATGGCCAATGCCACCGGCGAGGCCGCATGGGCCGCCCGCGCCGCGCTCCTCACCCCGATCTCCAAGGCCTATGGCACCGATGTGGGCTGCGAAGTGGCCGCCACGGGCATTCAGGTGCATGGTGGCATGGGCTTTATCGAAGAGACCGGTGCGGCGCAGTTCTACCGCGATGTGCGGGTGACCACGATTTATGAGGGCACCAATGGGATTCAGGCCCTCGATCTGGTGGGCCGCAAGCTGGCGGATGGCGGCGAGGCAGCGCTGACTCTGCTGAGCGAGGTTCAAGACGCCGCCGAGGCCGGTCGCGGCCGTTTCCCCCGGATGACGGATGCGGTGTGGAATGCCGCCGAGGTTCAGCGCGAGCTGACCGAGGCTGTGCTGGAGATGGACATGGAGGCGCGCGGTGCCGTGGCCGTGGCCTACTTGCGGGCCTTTGCGCGGGTGCTTGGCGCACATTACCACCTCGCTTCCGCCATGACCGAGAAAGACACCGGACCGCGCGCCGGGCTTGCCCGCTTTTACATCAAGCGCCTGCTGCCTCAGCACGCGGGGCTTGCTGCCGAAGTGCGGATGGGCGGGGACGGGATGGATGCCCTTTCCAACGAGGAGCTGATGGCCTAGGTCCAAGCCTATGGACGCACAGCCCCTCAGTTTCCCTTGGGATACCCCGCCTGCACCCGGCGAGGCGGTAGAGGTTGCCCCCGGCATCCTCTGGTTTCGCTTGCCGCTGCCAATGGCGCTCGATCACGTCAACCTCTATGCGCTCGATGAGGGCGATGGCTGGACGCTGATTGACAGTGGAATGAACTGGGCGAAGGCCCGGGCACAGATGGAGCAGGTGCTGGCTGGCCCGATGGGCGGCAAGCCGGTGCGCCGCGTGGTGCTCACCCACCATCACCCCGATCATATCGGTCTGGCCGGGTGGTTCGCCGAGCAGGGGGCCGAGATCGTCGCAACGCGGGTGGCCTGGCTCACTGCGCGGATGCTGCAACTCGATGAGCAGGAGCGACCGGTGGAGGCGCAAAAGCTGTTCTGGCGCCGCGCCGGGATGGCCCCCGAGATCTACGAAAAACGCTGCAACGAGCGGCCCTTCAACTTTGCCGATATGACGGTGCCGCTGCCGTTGGGATTTACGCGGATCGAAGAGGGCGATGACATCACCATGGGTGGGCGGCGCTGGCGCGTTCGGCTGGGGCAGGGGCACGCGCCCGATCATGCCACCTTCTGGTGCGAGGATGCGCCGCTTGTGCTGGGCGGCGATCAGCTCTTGCCCTCCATCTCGCCCAACCTTGGCGTCTATCCCACCGAGCCCGAGGCCGACCCGGTGGGCGAATGGCTGGAAAGCTGCGAGCGTCTGGCTGCGCACGCCCGTGGTGACCAGCTGGTTCTGCCCGGCCACAAGCTGCCCTTCACCGGCCTGCCCGCGCGGCTGGTGCAGATGGCCGACAATCACCACACCGCGCTCGCCCGGCTGCTGGAGCACCTCTCCGCCACGCCCGGCTCTGCGCATGACTGTTTCGAGCCGATCTTCGGGCGGCAGATCACCGGTGGTGCCTACGGGCTGGCGCTGGTCGAGGCCGTGGGTCACCTCAACCACCTCTATGTCACGGGCAAGGTGAGCCGCGAGGTTGGCCCGGATGACGCATATATCTTTAGGGTGAACTGAGAGATGGTAGACGATATCCGCACCGTGGCCGAGGCCCATGAGGCAAGTGCCCTGCCGCGCTCCCGTGCTGTTCACGCCGATCCGGATGCGCCTGCGACGGCCGAGCAAAAGCCGCTGCCCGATGCCATGTGCACCCGCCCGGCAGAGGAGAAATCGCCCGCCGAATGGGCCTACGAGCGGTTGATTCTCTACATCCAGAACTTCGAAGAGCAGCTCGACTCCGATGAAGAGATCGCCATGGGCATGATTGATGGCGGCGCGGGGCTGCTGCGGATCGAGGGGATCGGCTTTTTCGCGCCTGATATCGTCAGCTTCTATGGGCGCGATCCCTCGGGCGGGCGGATGCAGCTGGTGCAGCATGTGACCCAGCTCAACGTGACCCTCCGCGCCCTGCCCAAACCCAAGGGCGAGCAGAAGGCGCAGCGGATCGGCTTTCGGCTGGCGCGGGGGCTTTCGGAGCCGGATGCAGACGCGGGCGAGGACGCCTCGAAGGGCGGATGAGCCGCTGTTTACGGCTGGCTAGGCCCTCATCGCCCATCCAAAGGGGCTGCTTCAGGTGTCTTTCGTCACCCTTTGCATTAGCCCGCCATGCAACTCATCATTCGCGGCAATCACCCCTGCCGTCAGCCGATCTGGCGTGTTGAAGCGCAGCGGCGTGCCCCGGCGATCCGTCACCCGGCCTCCGGCTTCTTCCACGATCAGCGCCCCGGCAGCGATGTCCCATTCCCAGCTGTCGCGGAAGGTTATCATCGCGTCGTAGCGCCCCTCGGCGACCAGTGCGAGACGGTAGGCCAGTGACGGGCGGTAGTGGCGGCTATGGCGCGGCACGCCGCCGGGCCAGAGCTGGGGCGCGAGGTTTGGCTTGGCGGTGACGATTGTCACATCATCCGGCCCCGGTGTGGCCGTTACCCGCAGCGCCTCGCCATCGCGCGTGGATCCGCTGCCCTTTGCAGCAGCGTAAACTGCGTTTTTGGCGGGCATTGCCACCACTCCGGCAACGATCTGCCCCGCATCGGCGATGGCCAGTGAATGTGCCCAGCTCGGCTCACCAGCCGTAAAGGCGCGGGTGCCGTCGATCGGGTCGACGATGAAGCAGCGCTCCCTGTCGAGCCGTGCGGCCGTGTCAGCACTCTCCTCGGACAGCCAGCCATAATCGGGGCGCGCGGCCATCAGCTTGCTGCGCAGCATCGCGTCAACCGCGAGGTCGGCCTCCGTCACCGGGCCTGCGCCATCGGCTTTGTCCCAAACGCGATGCTCGGAACGAAAGTAGCGCAGCGCGATTTCGCCCGCCATTTCCGCCGCTTCCACAAGCAACGTCAGGTCGTCTGCGGCCTCAAGCTCCGGCAATGGTGAGGCCTTCGACGAGGAGCGAGGGAATACGGCGTGATTTGTGGTCTTCGGCGTCATTGGCGGCCACAAGCGTTGGCAGCATTTCCAGCAGGTTGCCCGCAATGGTGCACTCATGCACGGGATAGGCGATTTCGCCGTTTTCCACCCAGAAGCCCGAAGCCCCGCGCGAGTAGTCGCCGGTGTTGGGGTTGATGGTGGAGCCAATCAGCGAAGTCACCAGCAGGCCGGTGCCCATGTCGCGCATCAGCGCTTCGCGGCTGGCGTTGCCGGGCGTGAGGGTGAGGTTGCTCACCGAAGGTGAGGGCGGGGCGGAGGTGCCGCGGGCGGCGTTGCCGGTGCTTTCCAGGCCCAGTTTGCGGGCGGAGGCAAGATCGAGCACCCAGCGGGCAAGGCGGCCGTTTTCCACGATGGGCGCGGTGCGCGTGGGCAGCCCCTCGCCGTCAAAGGGCTTGGAGCCAGACACGCGCGGGCGCAGCGGTTCTTCGATCAGCGAAAGCGCCTCGGGCAGCACCAGTTCCCCCATCTTGCCAGCCAGCCAAGAGGAGCCGCGTGCCACGGCAGCGCCGTTTGCGGCAGAGAGCAGGTGCCCGATCAGTGAAGAGGCTGCACGCTCATCATAGAGCACGCCAAAGCGCCCCGATGGCGGTTTCTTGGCACCGGCACGCGCAGCGGCGCGCTCACCGGCCTTGCGGCCTACCTCTTCCGGTGTCGGCAGATCGGCGGCAAAGATACGGTGCTCATAGCAATGGTCCCGTTCCATCGTGGTGCCGCTGCCAGTGATGGCAGAGGCAGAGAGCATATGGCCGGTGCGGGTGTAGCCGCCCGCAAAGCCGTTGCTCGCCGCGAGGTGAATGGCATTGCGGCCAAAGCCTGACGAGGTGCCTTCGATCTGGCTCACGCCTTCCACAGCGGCGGCAGCAGCCTCGCAGGCCAGCGCGGCCTCTTGCAGCGCAGCGGCCTCTGGCTCGCTGCCAAGGTCGGCCAGCTCCAGCGCGGCGACGTCCCAGTCTTGCGCCAGTTGCTCGGGTCTAGCGAGCCCGCAGTGCGGGTCTTCCGGGGCAAGCCGGGCCATGGCCACTGCCCGCTCCGCCATCGTGTACATCGTCTCGGCCCGCAGGTCGGAACCTGAGACGCAGGCCTGCCTTTTGCCAACCAGAACCCGCAGCCCGATCTCGGTGCCTTCCGAGCGTTCTGCCTGCTCCAGCGCCCCTGCGCGGGTGTCGATGGAGAGCGAGGTGGAGGCCACGGCCATTGCGTCGGCGGCTTCTGCGCCAGCCCGGCGGGCGGCGGCAAGAAGCGCCTCGGTCAGGCTCTCAAGGCTTGTGCTATCTGTCATTTCTGTCCTTCTGCGCGGCGGTGGCGGTCACACCTGCCGAACTGAGCTAGCCGCCGGGGCGATGCGAGGCAAGGCCGGAGCGCCGAAAAAACGGGCAGCGGATGCGCCGCCGGGCTGTTCGGAGCCCCGCGCCACCCAAGGCCGACGTTCGAGGGCGGAGGCATTAAGCTGACGAGAGTTTAGCCTCTGGGGCCGAGGCAAAAAGGTTGCCGGAACAGACCGATGGCCTCAGCACAGCCATTGCCGGTTAAAGCGGCACAGCAACGGTGCGGTGGCGGCAATCCACGCCTGAAAAGAAAAGGCCCCCGGTGCGAATTGCGCAACGGGGGCCTTTATCGAGATCGTAGCAGATCACTGCAGCGGGATCGGAATGCCGTTGGCCGAAACCGTGCCATCGGGCGACACGCCAATCTCGGTGGTCAGCACGTCCGGGCCATCGCCGGGGCGGAAGAACATGCCCGACATCATCTTGACGCCATTGGCCTGATCGGCGGGCACGTAGCCCATGGTCACCAGCTTGTCCAAAAGGCCGTTGGCCCCCGAGAGCTTGGCGCGCAGCGTGCCATCGGGCGCGGGCATGCCGCCAAAGGTCATCAGGTCGGTGTTGTCGAATGTGAAAGTGCCTTCCGCCGTCAACTCGGCGCCTGCTGCCTTCAGGAGCACGTCGGAGATGTTCAGCGAATGGATTTCACCGGGCATCCCCTGCGGGTTGGCCATGGCCTCTGGGTCGAGAATGTCGATCAGCCAGTTGCCGGTGCCCGCGAGGTTGAAGGTGAGCGTTGCCGGGTCACGCGGCAGCACGGTGCCCGGGTCGAACATGTTCCAGATGCCGTCTGCGATGGTCAGGTCTTTGAGGCCCACGGCCAGCATGTAGGGCTTGGGCGCTTCGGACTGGGCGATTGGCATGATCATGTTGAAGGAGGTCTCGCCAAGGCCGACGGTCACTTCCGGCAACGGGATCTCGCTGCCCGACATGGTCATGTCGAAGCCGGTGTAGTTGACAGCGTAGAGAACCTGATCGGCATCCAGCTTCACCGAGCCGGTGCCACCGTCCATATCGCCCGAAATCGCAAAGCTTTCGCCTGCATCGGTGCCCTCGATCGCGAAGGTGGTTGCGCCAACCTTGGTGGAGCCCTGCACCGAGGCGCCAGATTTCAGCAACTCCGGAATGGCCTCCGGGTCCATGAAGATGAGTTGGCCTTTGCCGGTGGAGGTGGAGCTGATGTCGGCCATGCTGATCGTGCCCTTGCCCCGGCCTTCGCCTTCGGGATCGCGGCCATCGAAGTCGATCTTCAGGCTGTCGGCGTTGAACACCGAAGTCACGATATCACCCGCTTTTGTATAGGTGCCGGTGCTGCCGCCGATTGTGCCGACAAAGTTGATCGGCACTGCCTCTCCATCCACCTTCATATCGCCCAGAGTGAAGGTCATCGTAGGTGCATCGTAAGAGAAGGCTGCTCCCTCACCATCGGCGTCGGCCGCCGTCATATCGAGGCCTTCCATGGAGAAGTCGAGCGTGAGTTCGACCTTCTCCCCATATTCCGGATCGGCCACCATCATCATCTGGAAGGCGGAAGGAACCGCGATTGCCACGGTGCCATCACCATTCTCGGTGAAGGTTACGTCACCCAGATCACCCGACAGGTTCAGCTCTTCCATTTCCATCGACACGGACACGCCCGAGGCGGTGAGCACGTTGCCGGATTTGGAAGTGTTGGCGGCGGTGACCTCTTCGCCGTATTCGGCGGCAATGCCGACCCAGGCCTCCCAGGCCTCTTCAGCGGTGAGTGACCATGCTGCGGGGCTGGCGGCGCAAAGCGCAGCCGCGGCAGCTGTGAGGCGGAGGAATGGTTTCATCGGGCAAAGTCCTTTCGGGCAGAAATGAAGTGGCGTCATCCTCCCGTGCGGCGCGGGCGGGGTCAAGTGCCCGATGGCTCGAAGCGGGTGGACGACAGGCACCTTTCCGTTATCTCTGGAAGAAAGCTGAAACAGGAGGGCGTGCCATGGAAATGAACGGCAAGGTTGTGATGATCACCGGTGCAAGTCGTGGCATTGGGGCAGAAGCCGCGCGTGTCTTTGCCGCGGCCGGGGCAAAGGTTGCGCTTCTGGCCCGTAGCGAAGAGGCCGTGGCCGACCTCGCGGGCGAGCTTGGCCCCGATGTGGCGCTGGCCATTCCGTGCGACGTCAGCCGGTTCTGGGAGATGGAAGCCGCAGTCGATGCCTGCGTGAAGACATTCGGGCGGCTCGACGTGCTGGTGAACAATGCGGGCATACTCGAGCCCATCACGCATCTCGCCGAGGCGGACCCCGAGGCATGGGGGCAGGTGATCGACGTCAATCTCAAGGGCGTCTTCAATGGTATGCGCGCGGCCCTGCCTGTGATGCTCGCCGAAGGCAGTGGCACGATCCTCACCATCGGGTCGGGCGCGGCGCATGGGCCGGTTGAGGCATGGTCGGCCTATTGCGCGTCCAAGGCGGGGGCGCTGATGCTCACCCGGATGGCCGACAAGGAAAACCGCGAGGCCGGCATTCGCGCCATCTCGCTGTCGCCCGGCACCGTGGCCACCCAGATGCAGCGCGACATCAAGGCCAGCGGGATCAACCCGGTCAGCCAGCTTGACTGGTCCGAGCACATCGCCCCTGACTGGCCAGCCAAGACGCTGCTCTGGATGTGCTCTAGCGAGGCCGATGAGTTTTGCGGTGCGGAGGTGTCGCTGAGGGATGAAGAGATACGCCGCAAGGTGGGCCTGATATGATCCGCGTCGCCGACGAGGGCGGGTTGCGCACCGTCACCATCGACCGCCCGGACAAGGCCAATTCGCTCACCGGCGAGATGCTGGAGGCGCTGATCGAGGCGGTGGAGGGCACGCCGGGCGGGGCACTGGTGCTGACCGGCGCGGGGAAGGTCTTTTCGGCCGGGGCCGATCTTGAGGCCGCCAAGGCCGGGCTGGCCACGTCGCCGCTATGGGAGCGTCTTTCTCATGCGGTGGCCGAGAGTGACGCCCTCACCATCGCCGCCCTGAACGGCACGCTGGCGGGCGGGGCCTTCGGCATGGTGCTGGCCTGCGACCTCCGGCTTTCGGTGTCGGACGCTAGGTTTTTCTACCCGGTGATGAAGCTTGGCTACCTACCTCAACCCTCCGACCCGGCCCGGCTGACGGCGCTCGTGGGCCGTGGCCGTGCCCGGATGATCCTGCTGGCCGCCCAGAAGATCGGGGCTGAAGAGGCTGTGTCTTGGGGCTTGGTCGACCGCCTTGCAGAGCCGGAGGCCCTGTTGCCGGAAGCCGCCGCCCTGTGTGAAGCCGCCATTGCCGCCACGCCTGAAACCCGCGCGGGCATCAAGGCGATGTGCCGGGGCGTCACCGTGCCCGGCGCCGGGAGCCTGTTGATCGGGGACTGAAGCCGGGGGGACGTTTGGCGACCCAAGCGATGAACTTTGCCAGCCTTGGATGCGCTCTGAGCGCCTCGGGTGTGGTATAGCTCCGCGCCAGCTCGGTTTCGCTCAAGGTGGCGTGGATTTCCTTGTGGCAGATATGGTGCAGCAGCACCGTCTCCCCGCCCTTGCCGCCACGCAGCCGGGGCACAAGATGGTGGCGGCTTTGCGGCACATCCGCCGGAATGGGCCTGTGGCACAAGGGGCATATGGGCGGCGCGTCTTCCATGGGGCATAGATGGGCCAAATGGCAGGAGCGGCAATGGATGCATTGGTAATTGGCGGTGGCCCTGCAGGGCTGGCAGCGGCGGAGGTGCTTGCAGGTACAGGCCGCAGCGTACTGCTGGCCGAGGCCAAGCCCTCTGTGGGCCGCAAGTTTTTGATGGCGGGCAAATCTGGCCTCAACCTGACCAAGGAGGAGGAGGGCTTTGCCGCGGCCTATGGCACCGATTGGCTGGCACCCATGGTATCGGCCTTCGGTCCGGCCGAGGTGCGGGCCTGGGCCGAGGCGCTGGGGCAGCCCTGCTTCACCGGGACAACCGGACGGGTCTTTCCCAACGCAATGAAGGCCTCCCCACTGCTCCGGGCCTGGCTGGGACGGTTGGAGGGGGTCGACATCCGCACGCGGTGGCGCTGGCAGGGATGGGACGGCGCGGCGGCGCTCTTCTCGACCCCGGATGGTGTGCAGCGCATCGAAGCAAAGGCCACGGTTCTCGCTCTTGGCGGCGCCAGTTGGTCAAGGCTTGGCTCCGATGGCGCATGGGCTGATATACTGGCCGCCGAAGCCGTGCCTCTCGCCCCCTTCCGTCCGGCGAACATGGGCCTTGTGGTCAGCTGGTCTGCCCATATGACCCCGCACCTCGGCAGTCCCGTCAAAGGCACCCGCCTCATCGCGGGCCCGCTGCAGAGTCGGGGCGAGTTTGTCATCTCGGCCCGAGGGCTGGAAGGTGGCGGGATCTACGAAGTTTCTGCCGCGGCGCGAGACGGGGAGCCGCTGCTGCTCGATCTGCTGCCCGACATGAGCAGCGAAGAAGCCGTCGGCCGTCTGGCAAAGGACGGCAAGGAGAGTATTGGCAATCGTCTGCGTAAACGGCTCGGCCTTTCACCTGCTGTCCGCGCCTTGCTGATGGAGTTTGGCCGACCGCTCCCGGCAGGCTCCGCGCTGGCCGCACTTCTCAAGGCCCTGCCGGTCACCCACAGCGGCCCTCGCCCACTCGACGAGGCAATCTCTGTCGCCGGCGGTGTGCGCCGCGAAGCGGTAGACGGGGCGCTGATGCTAAAGGCCCGCGATGGCGTTTTTGTGGCCGGCGAGATGCTGGATTGGGAGGCTCCCACGGGTGGCTACCTGATCACCGGCTGCCTCGCGACGGGCCGTTGGGCCGGGCAAAGCGCCGCGCGCCACATCGTGACCGCTCAAAAAGCGTGAATAACGCATCTGCCGTGCAGCTCCGAGTTGAGCGCGCGGCAGGGCTGTCTCTAAGCTGACCCTGTTTCAAGAACCAACCTATTTGTCAGGGACTCCGCAGCTGTGCCGAGTGCCCTCCACGGAGGAAAACCCATGAGCCTGAACTGGGAACGTTTCAAGGCGGCGCAGGCCAACTACGTGCGCAACAACCGCAGCCCGTGCAGCGACGGATACACCAACCAATGTGCCATCCGCGTTAGTAGTGCTCTGGTCGATGCAGCCTGGCCCTTCAACGGGACGGGACAGCGCTACACCGAAGAGCGGTTTGGCCCATTGTGCAGCCACGGGCGGGCGCGCGGCGCGCGATCCCTGGCGGATTACCTGGAAGTTTACCTCAAGCGCCCACGCCGCTACATCCGACCGGCCCATCCTACAACCGGGGTGCGTGCCAGCGAGCCCGGCGTTTATGAGGCTGACGGCACCTTCTATCCTGTGCTTGACTGGCTAAAGAAGAAGGCCGGTGAGGGGCAGAAGCTGCGGGGCATCATGTTTTTCGGGAGTCCGCATCATATCGACGGATTCGACCTGCACGACAGCACCAACACCCAAGGTTCATACGGCATGATAGGAGAAGAATATGCGAGCTCATCCGATCACGTGCGCGTTTTCTTTCTGTAGCGCACTCGCGTCGGGGGCGGCGGCGCAGGCACAGGCACAGGAGGCCCCGGCCTCGGTGGCAGCCTGCGCGTTGAGCCTTGGTGAGTTCACGATCTACGCGCCACTGCCGGCGCCCTGTGATCTGGTGCGCGGCAAGGCAGGTGGTGTGCTGGCCTATGAGAGCGAGGGGTTCGTGTTTTTCGCCATCACCGAGGCCGGGGCACAGGAGCCCGACAGCTGCGATCTGCCTGTCGCGCCGGTGCTCTATGACAGGCGTTCAGGCCGCTTCGCTTTTTCTGCGCTGGAGGAGGTGCAGAGTTGGGTGTTTGGCTGCAACATCCGCCTGCCGGGCAACCAGCCCGACGCCAAGCAGATGCATTACAGCTTTGCCGCCGAGGCCAAGGCCCTGCGTGAAGAGGCGGTCGACCTGGATTCGGGCGGTTTCAAACTGGTGCCGGAGCTATCCGTGGTGCTCAAGCCCGAAGATTGAACGAGCGGCGGCCTAGCGGGGCATCATCGCCAGCCGGATCATTGCCCGCTCTACTTGGGCCATCTGCGGCGCGGTCTGGCCCGCCGAGCGCAGGGCAAGGTCGGTGTCGAGCAGCAACGTCAGCGCCCGTTCCAGCCGCACCAGCCCCCAGTTTTGCGCCTGCCGGATCATCCTGTCGCGCCTCGGGCCAAAGACCGGCGGGCGCATCTTGGCGATTCCCTGCGCCGGGCCGCCCGGGTCGGAAGCGGCCACATGCAGGGTGCGAAAGTGCATCCCCGCCATGATGCAAAGCGTCGTCGGGTTTACGCCCTGGCCTTCCAGGCGCTGCATCAGCGGGCCGATCTGGTCGCGCTTTGCCTCGGCGGCGGCGTTCAGCAACTCATCCACCCCGGCCTCTGTCGTGGCCGGTGCAAGCGCGGCAATCTCTGCCTCGCTCAGCGGCGCGGAATCGCCAAGTTTGTAGAGCGAGAGTTTCTCGATGAACTGGCGCAGATCGCCCGGGTCAATGTGCGAGGCCAGCGCCACCAGCGCTTCCATCGCGGCATGCTCCACATTCGCCAACCCCGCCGCGCCAAGCCTGTCCTTGATCTCTGCGGCGCTCGGCGGGTCATCATAGATCGCCACGAAGCGGGCGCGCGCGTCTTTCTCGAAGAGTTTGCGCAGCTTGGAGCTGGCCTTCAGGCTGCCGGCGGTGGCCACGACCATGCCATCGCCCTCCTGCCATTCACTCAGCGCGGTGGCAAAAACATCCGTCAGCCCGTCTGTCGCCCCCTCCACATGCACCGCGCGCGGGCCGGGGAAGAAGGACGCACCGCGCACCGCGTCCAGCAGTGCCGCAGGGTCGCTGCGCAGATCGGCGCCAGAGAGGCGCGAGAGCCGCATTTCCTCTTCGCCATTCGGCCCCACCAGAGCCTTCAGCAAATCCTGCCGCTTCAGCGCCACTCGCATCGCATCGGCCCCAGAAATCAAGATCCCGGGCCCGGGCGTCGGCTTGGCGAAGAAGGCGTTGGCGTCGCGGGTCGAAAGCTTCATGCCGCACTCACGGCAAGAAGGTTTCGGCGCTGGCTAGCAGGTGGGTAACGGCCTGATCGGCCAGAATCACCATCAGCCGCTTGCGGGCATCCCGCTCGGCGGTGGTGGTGGCCACGGTTGTGCCGGTGGCGGAAAAGCTGGTGAAGCTGTTGGTCTGGCCAGTGGACAGCACGTTGCCCGTGGTGGTGTCGGTCACCTGATAGCGCACCTCGCCGATGAGGTTGTAGCGCTGCGTCTCCTGATCGGCGGTGATCGCAAGCCCGTCGCTGCGCGTGGTGATGGTGTAATCCAGCCGCATGGGTGCGGCGGCTGCGCGGCCCAGCCGCGTTTCTACCCGCGCGACGAACTCAAACTCGTTCTCCGTGGTGGGTTCGGCAATTTCTATCTGCCCGTGCAGCGTGTCACCCGGCCCGCCGGGGCCGTATAGCGGAGCAAAGCCGCAGGCGGCGAGCAGCAGGGCGGGTGCAACCCACCGCGTCGCCCGCCGGATGGTGGGTTTCACCCAGCCTGCGAGAGCCTCGGTTGCCCTACGCCACCACATTCACGATCCGTCCCGGCACCACGATCACCTTTTTCGGCGCGTTGCCATCCAGCGCGCGCTGCACAGCCTCCTCCGCCAGCGCCAGCTTTTCAACCTCGGCCTTGTCCATGTCCTTGGGCACGCTGATCTCCGCCCGGCGCTTGCCGTTCACCTGAATCGGCAGGGTGACGGTATCTTCGACCAGCAGCGCCGGGTCGGCCTTGGGCCAAGCGGCCTCGGTGATCAGGCCGTCGCGGCCCAGCATGTGCCAGACCTCCTCGGCCAGATGCGGGGTCATCGGGGCCATCAGCTGGGCCATGGTCGCCATCGCCTCTTTCTTCGCCGCACCGCCCGCCTTGGATTTGGAGAGCGTGTTGGTGAAGGCATAGAGCCTGGCGATGGAGGTGTTGAAGGCAAAGCTCTCCACCCCTTCGGTCACATCCGCGATGGTCCTGTGCAGGGCCTTTTGCAGGGCCGCGTCTTCGGCGCCTGAGGCACTATCATCCGCCGCGATCTCGGAGGCCATGCGCCAGACACGGGCGAGGTGCCGGTTGGCAGCCTCGGCGCCCGAGGCTGTCCATTCCACGTCGCGCTCGGGCGGGCTGTCGGAGAGGACAAACCAGCGGGCGGTGTCGGCCCCGTAGCTTTCGATGATGTTCAGCGGGTCGACGACGTTGTTTTTGGATTTCGACATCTTGGCGGAGGGCACAACATCGACCGGGGTGCCGTCCTTCAGGGTCGCGCCGCTCTCGCCCACCACCACATCCTCGGGATAGTGATAGACCGGGCGGCCCCCGGCGTTTTTCGTCTGGTAGATCGCGTGGGTCACCATGCCCTGCGTGAACAGCGCGTTGAACGGCTCTTTCGACTTCTCCGGCAGGTGGCCGGTGGCGTGCATCGCGCGGGCGAAAAAGCGGGAGTAGAGCAGGTGCAAGATCGCGTGCTCGATCCCACCGACGTATTGGTCGACGTTCATCCAGTAGTCCGCATCCTCCGCCACGGTCGGCGTTTCGGCGCGGGGCGCGGTGAAGCGGGCGAAATACCACGACGAATCGACGAAGGTGTCCATCGTGTCGGTCTCGCGCTTGGCGGGCGCGCCGCAGGACGGGCAGGCGCAGTCGCGCCACGTGGGGTGACGGTCCAGCGGGTTGCCCGGCGTGTCGAAGGACACGTCATAGGGCAGCTCGATGGGGAGGTTCTCTTTTTTCTCTGGCACCACGCCGCAGGCCTCGCAATGCACCACCGGAATCGGGCAGCCCCAGTAGCGCTGGCGCGACAGCCCCCAGTCGCGCAGGCGGAACTTGGTGACGCCCTCGCCCCAGCCCTCGGATTCGGCGCGGGCGATCGCGGCGGCCACGGCCTCTTCGCCGGTTTGCAGCTCGTCACCCGCGATGGCGCGGGTAAAGCGCACCTTCTCGCTCTTGGGCGGGGTGAAGGCGGCGGTTTCGTCCAGCGCGCCATCGGCGGGGGCGAAGGTATAGGTGATGGGCAGGCCGTATTTGGTGGCGAACTCGTAGTCGCGTTCGTCATGCGCCGGGCAGCCGAAGATCGCGCCGGTGCCGTAGTCCATCAGGATGAAGTTGGCGATCCAGATCGGCAGCTCTTTGGACGGGTCGAGGGGGTGGCGCACCGTGAGGCCGGTGTCGAAGCCCTTTTTCTCCGCCGTTTCAAGCTCTTCTGCCGTGGTTCCGCCCTTGGCGCATTCGGCGCGGAAGGCGGCGACCTCTGGGCTTTGCTCGGCCAGCTCCTTCGCCAGCGGATGATCGGGCGAGATGCCGACAAAGCTCGCGCCGAGCAGCGTGTCGGGGCGGGTGGTATATACTGTCAACGGCTCGCCGCCGTCGGTGCGCTCGAAGGCGAACTGCAGGCCGCGCGACTTGCCGATCCAGTTGGACTGCATCAGCCGCACCTTCTCGGGCCAGTCCTCCAGCCTGTCCAGCGCCTCCAGCAGCTCTTCCGACATGTCGGAGATCTTAAAGAACCATTGCGTCAGCTCGCGGCGCTCCACCTCGGCACCAGAGCGCCAGCCCTTGCCGTCGATCACCTGCTCGTTGGCGAGCACGGTCATGTCGACCGGATCCCAATTCACCGTCGCATTGCGGCGGGTGACGAAACCGGCCGCCAGCATGTCGAGGAACAGCGCCTGCTGCTGGCCGTAATACTCCACGTCACAGGTCGCGAACATGCGCGACCAGTCGAGCGAGAGGCCCAGCGGCTTCATCTGGTCGACCATGGTTTCGATGTTGGAGTAGGTCCAGTCCTTCGGGTGGCCGTTCGAGTTCATCGCGGCGTTTTCGGCGGGCATGCCGAAGGCGTCAAAGCCCATCGGGTGCAGCACGTTGAAGCCCTGGGCGCGCTTGTAGCGGGCGACCACATCCCCGAGGGAGTAGTTGCGCACATGGCCCATGTGGATGCGCCCGGAGGGGTAGGGGAACATCTCGAGCACGTAATACTTGGGGCGGCTCTCGTCGCGCTCCGCCTTGAAGGTCTGGGCATCATCCCAGGCCTTTTGCCACTTGGGTTCAATCTCTGCGGGGGTGAAACGGGTCATCTGCGCTGCCTTGCGGGTATTCTATATGGTCCCGGCGTGTTTACGGCGGGCGCGGCGCAGGGTCCAGCGGGTTGGCGCGGGGCTGCGTGAGCGAATCTGTGGTGTGAACGGGCTGTAGGGTGGGTGTTAACCCACCATCACAACTTTCCGTCCTGAATGCGCAGCTGCCGCGCGCGGGTGAGGATGGCATCCTCGACGGCGCGCACCGTATCGGCGCTGACTGCCCTGCCGTTGCGCGATTGGAGCGCCACCTTGAGCGAGCGGGCGTCGAGGGCCGGATCCTGCACATAGACGGTCGCGCGATAGGGGCTGCCACCGCCGGGTGGGCGCCCGTAGCCAAAGACGATGACGCCGGAGAACGGATCGACCGTCTGGATCGGCATGAAGTTCAGCACTTCCAGCGAGGCGCGCCAGATGTACTTGTTGACCTCAACGGTGATGTTCGGGTCGTCCCGGTTGCCGAAGAGATCCCAGATGGTGGAGGTGCGAACACGCCCGCCGACAATCTCCCGACCGAGTCGGTCTGTTTCGCGGGGCTGCGCCGGGGCGTTGCGAATCCCTGCCGAGCTGCCGCCCGAGCTTCCACCCAGGCTGTTGCCCAGCCGCCCGCTCACGCCGCACGCGGAGAGCGTCAGCACCATCGCAGTTATTCCCGCTGCCCGCAGTCCCTTCCGGAAGGTCATTAAAAGCTGCCCCTCTCACCCTTTTTTGCTTATCTATCCGAGCCGCCGCACCCCCACAAGGCTTTTTGCCCGCCGCGTGCAGCGCCATCTGCGTGGAATAAGGCAATTGTGGGCGCGCGTGGCACTGTGGCAGGTTTGCACCATATGCCAGAGAGTCCCCACGCCCGGTTTTCGCCATTATTGCAATCGCACGGCGAAAGAGCGAAACAGCCTCACATACCCAGTCTGGATTCCCCTGATTGGGCTGACCTTTGATAACGAGGGAAACAAGATGAAAAAGGTTCTTCTCACTTCGACCGCGCTGGTCGCCTTCGCTGGCGCCGCGTCGGCAGAAGTTACCGTCTCCGGCTGGGCCGAGATGGGTATTTACGGCGGCACCGATATGGAGACTCAGTTCTTCCAAGATATCGACGTCGAATTCCGTATGTCCGGTGAAACTGACGGCGGCCTGACCTTCGGTGCTGGCGTCGACCTCGACGAAAACGGCGCTTTCTCCGCTGATGACGATGGCGGCGCGTTTGTCTTCATCTCCGGTTCGTTCGGCACCGTCACCATGGGTGACACCGACGGCGCTCTTGACTGGGCCCTGACCGACGCCGGCAACATCGGCAACCCCGGTTCGATCAATGACGACGAAACCGGTCACATCGGTTACAACGGCAACTGGCTCGACGGTGCCTATGACGGCCAGATCGTCCGCTACGACAACACCTTCGGTGACTTCGGCGTCGCAGTCTCGCTCGAGATGGACGACACTGGCGCACGTGACGACGGCTACGCCATCGGTTTCAAGTACTCCACCGATCTTGGTGGTGCTGACCTGGCCCTCGGCCTTGGCTACCAGGAAGCTGAGATCACCAACATCGATGTGCTCGTCGACAACTTCCCGACGTCAGCATCGACTGTTCCGGCAGTCAAAGTGTCGGCTCTCGGCCTTGGTGCAACCGTCACGCTGGACTCCGGCCTGACCGCTGGTTTCACCTTCACCGACTTCTCGATCGACGGCACCGATGCTGACGTGACCCACACCGGTCTCGGTGTTGGCTACGCCGTGGATGCCTTCTCGGTGCACATGAACTACGGTGTGTTCGACCTCGACGGCACCGAGCTCACCGGTTGGGGCCTCACCGCTGGTTACGACCTCGGCGGCGGCGCTTCGGTTCTGGCCGGTTACGGCTCGTCCGACCTCTCCGACGCCGGTGGCGACACCGTCGACACCTGGTCGCTGGGTCTGTCGATGGCCTTCTGAGCCAGTCGAAAACCTTTCGGGAAGAGCGGGCCTTGTGCCCGCTCTTTTCTTTTTTGGGATTCAGTCCAGCCGGGAAATCGGCTACCTGTTTACTGACCCGAAACTGAAGATATAGCAGGCAGGTGATGGCGAGCATCGCAATCAACGACATTCCCCAGCTCTACCAGCGTGCGTTGAAGCTGCATTCATCCGGCAAGCTCAGAGAGGCGCATGACATCTACAACGAGATCGTCGCGGTACGCCCCCAGACAGCCGAAGCGCACTACCAGATCGGGCGCATCGCAAGAGAAGTGCGGGATTTCAATGTTGCTGTCGCGGCGCTGAACCGAGCGCTGCGGCTTAAACGTGGTGAACCTGTTGTGCTCAAGGAGCTGGCCCAGACCCTGGCCGACGCAGGTGACACTGAAGAGGCTATTCGGGCCTATCAGGAACTCGCCAAGCTTGATGCAAGGGACTATGAGGTCCAGATGCAGCTGGCCCTCCTGTATCAGCAATTGGGGCAGTTCGATGGGGCTGAAAAGCACTTTCGCAAGGCGCTCCGTATCACGCCGGGAAACGGAATCGTCTATCGTGCCTGGCTTCACGGCAAGAAGGTCAAGAAAGGCGAGCCAGTGATCCGCGAGATGCTTGAGGCTTACGCGGATCCGCATATCCAGGGTCGGATGAGGGCCGACTTGTGCTTTGCCCTTGCCAAGGCAATGGAAGACACTGGTCAGTATGACAAGGTGTTTCGTTTTCTGAACGAAGGCAACCGGATGATTGGCGAGGCATCTCCGTTCAAGCCTCAAGACATTGAACAGGAGACTGAAGCTTTGCTTCGTCTCCAGAGTCCGATCTCCTGGAGAACAGAAACGCCGCCGCTCGACAATGTGTCCTTCGCGCCCATTATCGTGACCGGCTTGCCACGTTCCGGCACCACGCTAGTAGAGCAGATCATCGCTAGCCACAGCCAGGTGGAAGGCGGCGGCGAGATTGCTGTTCTGTCCAAGATGATGCGCCTCGTCATGAGCGACGAAAAGACGAAGAAGTGGAGAGACACGCTCGAACTGAAGGACTCGCAGTATGAAGTTTTCCCGAAGCAGGTTGAGGTCGAGTTTCGCAAGCGGATGGATTTTGATAACTTGGTGACCGACAAGACGATCTCGAATTTCCGCTTTATCGGCCTGATCCGAGAGCTTGTACCCAATGCGCGTATTATCGTGGTCCGGCGCGATCCGCGCGATCAGCTCCTGTCAATTTACAAGAACGTCTTCGCCGAGAACACGCACACCTACGCCTACAATCTTGAAAGTCTTGCACTCTACTACTCCAAGTTTGTCGAGTGCATGGAGTTCTGGCGCAAGACGCTGCCCGACGCCTTCACCGAGATTGCCTACGAAGAGCTGGTTAACGACCCAGAGGTGCAGAGCCGCAAGCTCATTGCTGCCGCCGGGCTGGAGTGGGAGGATGCCTGCCTCGATTTCCACAAAACCAAGCGCGACGTGAAGACGCTTTCGCTCCACCAGGTTCGCCAGCCGATGTACAAGTCTTCGGCCCGTGCTTGGGAGAAATACGCTGATGATCTGAAGCCGCTGACCGATGCGCTTGAGCGGCATGGGGTATTGGATTGGCACTACAAGACATAGAAGCCCGCATCGCCAAGGCCTGCGACGGCGCGGGCCGGGCGCGTGAGGACGTTACCCTTATCGCCGTGTCAAAGGTGCAGCCTGATGCGCGCGTCGAGGCCGTGTTGGGCGAGGGGCATCGTTGCTTTGGCGAGAATCGCGTGCAAGAGGCGCAGGGCAAGTGGCCCGGCTTCCGGGAGCGGTTCGAGGGCGTCGATCTGCACTTGATCGGCCCGCTCCAAAGCAACAAGGCGCGGGTGGCGATGGAGCTTTTTGACGCCATCCACACCGTGGACCGCCCCAAGATCGCCACCACCATTGCCCGGCTGGCCGATGAGGTGGGGCGCTGCCCCGACCTGTTCATTCAGGTCAACACCGGCGAGGAGGCCCAAAAGGCGGGCTGCCTGCCGTCTGAAGTGGATGGCTTCGTGGCCGAGTGCGCGGCGCTGTCCCTGCCGGTTCGGGGCCTCATGTGCATCCCCCCGGTGGATGAGGAACCTTCGCTGCACTTCGCGCTGCTTGCCAAGATGGCCAAGCGCAACGGGCTCACCGGCCTGTCCATGGGCATGAGCGCCGACTTCGAGCGGGCCATTGCTCTGGGCGCGACCCACATTCGCGTGGGGTCGGCCATCTTTGGGGGGCGGGTGCCCGGCTAGGGCCTTCCCGGCACCAGCAGCCGCGTGCCGGGAACCGCCCGCGCCGCGATCCAGGTAAGGTGGTCAGGGCGAAGAGCGATGCAGCCCTCGGTCGGGTGGCAGCGTTTGCGCCAGCGATGCAGAAAGATGGCCGAGCCCGTGCCGGGGGTTGCGGGTGTGTTCCAATCCGTCGTCAGCACGATGTCATAAAGCCGGTCTGCGCGGCACATCTTCTCATGGCTGGCGGGGTAGGGGGCCTGCACCAGCGTGTTATAGGCTGCATCTTCCGGCGCGTCCGACCACAGGTCACGCGGCCCGATTGCAATGGCCCAAGGGGCAGGCGCGGGCACCCGATCAGCGCGGTAGTAGCAGGCCAGAATGCGGTGCCGGCCCACCGGGGTCGCGCCGTCGCCCTCGCGCTTGTTTGCCGTCACGCCACCCCGGCCGATAACCGCGGGGAAGAGACGCCCCTCAGAAAACAGCCCGCGCGGGGTGAGCCGCATCACGGATAGGCGCCATGCACGGCGAGCGCCGCCACCCGCTCCGGCGCGCCAAGCAGAACCGTCGCGGCCAGCTCATGCGGCCCGAGTTGAAACCAATGCCCCGCCGTGGGCGGCCCGCCTGCGCCCGGCGGATTAGGCTCCATCCGCAGAAACCGCAGCTGATCGAGCAGCGGTTTCATCCGCGTCATCGGCTCGGGCTGGCCGAAACGCGCAATCAGCAGCCCCCCGAACCGCGCTGAAGGCCCGGGGCTGCGCAACTCGAAGCCGCTGAACGGCCCGGACCCGGGTGCATTGAACCCGACCCAGGCCTGCGATTTGCGCGTGGCCGTCAGCCGCAGCCCCAGCGCCGCCTCCACTTCAGCCTGAGAGAAATCTTCAAGCCGCGCGGCGGCGTTCAGAAATGCGGCAGGTGTCATAGCAAATGCCCTGATTTCGCGGCCTTCGTGGCCAGATACCCTTCATTCTCGGCGGTGCGGCCCACCTGTAGCGGCACCCGTTCCACCACCTTCACGCCCTGCGCCTCCATCATGGCGATCTTGGCGGGATTGTTCGTCATCAAGCGTATCCGGCCAACACCCATTTTGCCAAGCAGGGCGGCGCCAATCCTGAAGTCGCGCTCGTCATCCTCAAAGCCCAGCCTATGGTTGGCCTCCACCGTGTCAAACCCCTGATCCTGAAGAGAATAGGCGCGCATCTTGTTGGCCAGCCCGATGCCGCGGCCCTCTTGGTTGAGATAAAGCAGCATCCCGCCGCCCTCGTCCCCCATTGCGGCCAAGGCGGCGTGGAGCTGGGGGCCGCAATCGCACTTCAGCGAGCCCAGAACATCGCCGGTAAAACAGGCCGAATGCAGGCGGGTCAGCACTGCCGCGTCCCGATCCGGGCGGCCCACCTCAATCACGTAATGCTCCTCGGCCCCGTCCTCTGGGCGAAACACATGCACCCGGCCTGCACCCGCAAGCCGCATCGGCAGGCGCGCTGAAATGGCCTCCGCAAAGGGGGGCAGCGCGTCTCCCAGCTTCGCGGCGATCCGTGTCAGGCCTTCTGGTGCAGGTCCGGTGAGCGGGGCCAACAGCACGGCGGGCAGCACCCGCGCCTCCTTCGCCAGCCGAATGCCCGCGCGGGCAAGTTCAGGGCAGCCCTCACCCCCGCGAAGCGCGTTGAATGGCCCTTTCATCGGCGTTGCGAGGTCGGTCGCCGGATCGGCCACCGCCGCCGCCCAGACGGCCTGCCCGTCACTCGGGAGCAGCAGCCGCGCCATGTCGCCGTCATAGGCGTGGGCCTTCAGCGTCTCGGCCCGCCGGGCGGTTATTGCAAGGTAGGCCCCCGCTTGTGCCAGCTCGGCCACGCGCTCCGGCGCGGCCTGCTCGGCGGCCATTACCAGCGCCGCCTCCCCTTCGCCCACGATCACAACAGGCAGCCCAAGCCGCAGATCGGCACGAGCGCGGGCGCGTAATTCTTGCGGGGTGGGCAGCAGGCTCATGCGTGAAACCTCAGGGGAACTCGGGGCACATCTAGTGGGTTTTCGTAGGAATATGAAACATTTCCGCCCCCTCGCACACGGTTGCGTGAGCGATTTGCAGCAAATCTTGCCGAGCCCGTGCACCGTTCACACATCCGAGAGAGCAGAAGAAAGGAGCCTTCCATGGCCAACCTGAAGAAAATTCTCCTCGTCGATGACGACGAAGACCTGCGCGAGGCGCTGAGCGAGCAGCTCGTGATGACAGAAGATTTTGACGTGTTCGAAGCCGGAGACGGCGCGGGCGCGATGGAAAAGGCCAAGAACGCGATCTACGACTTGGTGATCCTCGACGTGGCCCTGCCCGATACCGATGGCCGCGAGCTGTGCAAGCTGATGCGCAAGCAGGGGGTGAAATGCCCGATCCTGATGCTCACCGGCCAAGACAGCGATGCCGACACCATCCTCGGCCTTGATGCGGGCGCGAACGACTATGTGACCAAACCCTTCAAGTTTCCGGTGCTGCTGGCCCGCATCCGCGCCCAGCTTCGCCAGCACGAGCAATCGGAAGATGCCGTGTTCCAGCTTGGGCCGTATACCTTCAAGCCTTCGATGAAGATGCTGGTGGATGACGCCGAGAAGAAAATTCGCCTCACCGAGAAAGAGACGAACATCCTCAAGTTCCTCTACCGCGCCTCCGAGGGCGTGGTGCCGCGGGATATCCTGCTGCACGAGGTCTGGGGCTACAACGCGGGTGTGACCACGCACACGCTGGAAACCCATATCTACCGTCTGCGCCAGAAGATCGAGCCTGATCCGAGCAACGCGCGCCTTTTGGTGACCGAGAGCGGCGGCTACCGGCTGGTGGCATAAAAATCCCTCCGTGGCCGGGGTAATGGCCACACCTCCCTGTTGGACTGGCCCGGGTTTGCACCCGGGCCTTTTTTTGGTGCCTGCATCGGCTGGATGTCATCCTCGGGTCGAGCCCGAGGATGACGGGCTGTGAACGGGGTGCTAAACCGCTCGCATGAAACGTGTTCTGAAGATCGCGGCCACCCTCGCCGTCCTCGCTCTCGGCCTCGTGGCCTACACCGCCGCAATGGCGCGCGTCGGCTCGGGCACAGCCCCTGCCGTGGCCCCCGAGGCGGAGCAGGCCGATGAGATCCGGGTCGATAAATCCGCCCGCCGCATGGACCTTCTGCGGAATGGTGAGGCAATCGCCAGTTATACCATCAGCCTCGGTGCCGCGCCCGAGGGCCACAAGGCCCGCGAGGGTGACGAGCGCACCCCCACCGGCAGCTACGTGATTGATTGGCGCAACCCGAACTCCATCGCCCACCTCAGTTTGCACATCTCCTACCCCAATGCCGATGACCGCGCCCGCGCCGAGGCGGCGGGCCACAGCCCCGGCGGTGACATCATGATCCACGGCATCGCCAATGGGTGGGGCTGGATTGGCAGGCTGCACCGAGCGTGGGATTGGACCAACGGCTGCATTGCCGTGACCGATGCCGAGATGCGCGAGATCTGGTCACTTGTGCCCGATGGCACCCCCATCACCATCAGCGAGTAATCCCGTGGGCCGTTTCATCAAGTTCCTCCTGAAGCTTGCCGCCGTTCTTGTGGTGCTCGTCGTCGTCGCCCTGCTTGCGCTGCGCGGCATGGCCGCCCTGCGCGAAACCCAAACCGAAGCGCCCCGCTGGGGCAGCATGGTGCAAACCGCGATGGGCGAGGTCTACGTGATAGACTACGGCCCCAAGGAGGCGACCCCGGTGCTGCTGGTGCATGGCTCGGTTGGTTGGTCGGCCTTCTGGGATGAAACCATCGTTGCGCTGGAGGGCGCAGGCTACCGCGCCATCGCCTTCGACATGCCCCCGATGGGCTGGTCGGAGCGGGATGCGGCGGGTGACTATAGCCGTGTGACACAGGGCCAACGCGTGCTGGCGCTGACCGAAGCGCTCGACGTGCGGCCGGTGCTGGTGGCCCATAGCTTCGGCGCAGGGGCGGGGGCCGAGGCCGTCATGGCCAAGCCGGAGGCCTTCACCGGGTTCATCGTGGTGGACGGCGCCATCGGGCTTGAGGCTCAGCCCGGCCCGCCGCCGCTGCCGCTGCGCTCCGGCCCGCTGCGCCAACTTGCTGTCTCGGCCACCATCACCAACCCCTGGGCGATGAAGCCCATGCTGAAGGCCTTCCTGCACAAGAAAGGGCGCGCCGCCCCCTATGTGGCCACGCTGAATGCTCCGATGAAGCGCGCGGGCACCACCGCCGCCATGGCCGACTGGCTGCCCACCCTCGTCACCCGCCCCGAAGGTGCAGCCAGCGTGACAGAAGAGGGCTGGCGCGCACTTACCCTCCCGCTCGGCATCCTCTGGGGCGTGGAAGACACCGCAACCCCGCTGGCCCAGGGCGAACAGCTGGCGGCTCTGGTTGACGGTGCGCGACTGTGGAAGCTGGACGGCCTCGGCCACATCCCGCAAATCGAAAACCCGGCCGCCTTCATGAGCGCCCTGAAAGACGCGCTCGCCTGGATTGAACCGCAATCCAATTGAGCGCCTTACGGCGCATTTCATGTTTTGTTTGCCGCCCGGTGGCGGAGGTCAGTCCATGAAACCCAACGACGGGTCTGCGCAGAGGCCGTCCACGTTGAGCCGGTCCGGCACGGTGGGCACGTGGCGCAGAAAGGCGATCATATCGGGCAGGGCGTCGCCGTAGGCGGCCACGGCAGCGTCAAAGGCCTCGGCATCGTCACGGAACATCTTCAGCCCCATCTGTGCCCTGAACGCGTCGAGGCCACCCTCTTCGGGCGTACGAAAGATCGCCGCGACCATCCCCGGCAGGCCGGAGGCCGCTCGCAGCTTCGCCGCCTGCATCCTCTGTTCTTCGGTCGGCTCGGCCATCCTCGGCGCGGCCCGCCGCGCTGCAAAATCATAGTCCAACGAGGTGCCAAAGCCGCGCATCACCCGCTGAAACCGTGCCTCTTTCTTTGTTGGTTCAGTCTCGGCCAGCAAGGGGGCCAGCGCCCGCACCTCGCAGCCCGCCATCTTGGCAATGGATTGCTCAAAGATCACCGGCAGCGCGGCAATCGCCAAAGCGTCGTCACCGCGCACCTCGAAGAACTCCAGCGTCGTGCCGGCACTGTCCAGTGTGAACCCGTGCTCGTTTGGAGCAAAGCGGGCCATCTGGAAAAAGCTGATCGCGAAGTTGGTGTAGACGGCGTCTTGTGGCATGCCGACGTGGGTCTCGCTGGAGGGCTCGATGGCCGCCGCCCTGTCGATCTCGAAGGCGTTGAGCACCAGCTTTCCCGCATCGATCCGCGCGGTTGCCGTGGCCGCCTGCACCCTTGGCTCGCATACCCCCTCCCGGTCGCAGGCCTCTTGATCCAAAGGCAGCGGATAGAGGAATTCGAGCTGCATCTGTTCGCCCTCGAAGGTCAGCACCACCGAGCGTGGCAGCACGTGCTCGGGCCAGATATAACTGCCCAGCATGAAGCTCCCCTGCGGCGGGGCATCGGCCCGGCCCGGCAGGGCGGCAAGGGCAAGGAGGGCGGCGACGAGGAGCTGTTTCATACGCCCAAGCCTGCGCTGTCAGCAGCGGCAGGGCAAGGGGTGGAAACCCGGCTTCCCCCGCGCTATCCCGACCCGGAACAACGGAGGCGGGCATGGCATTTTCACTGGCAACATGGAACATCAACTCGGTGCGGCTGAGGGCCGACCTCGTGGCGCGTCTGATGCGTGAGGAAACCCCCGATGTGCTCTGCCTGCAGGAGTGCAAAAGCCCGGTCGACAAGATCCCGGTCGAGATTTTTCAGGCGCTGGGTTACACCCACATGGTCGCGCGCGGCCAGAAGGGCTACAACGGCGTGGCGATCCTCTCCAAGCTGCCGATGGAAGAGGCTGGCGCGGCGGATTACGCCAAGCTCGGCCACGCCCGCCACATAGCTGGCAAGCTCGAAAACGGTGTGACCGTCCACAACTTCTACGTCCCCGCAGGGGGCGATGTGCCTGACCGGGAGGTGAACGAGAAGTTCGGCCAAAAGCTCGATTACCTCTCCGAGATGCGCGATGCCTTCCATGCAGAGACGCCGGAGAAAGCAATTCTTGTGGGCGATCTCAACATCGCCCCGCGTGAAGATGACGTCTGGGATCACAAGAAGCTGCTGAAGATCGTCTCTCATACCCCCGTTGAAGTAGAGGCGCTGGGCGCAACGCAGGACGCGGGCAAATGGGTCGACATCACCCGCAAGGACATCCCCGAGGGGCTTCTCTACAGCTGGTGGTCTTACCGCGCAAAAGATTGGGATGCCGCCGACAAAGGCCGCCGGCTGGACCATATCTGGGCCACGCCCGATATCTCAAACGCCGCCCACTCCAGCCGCATCCTCCGCTCGGTGCGCGGCTGGGAAAAACCGTCCGACCACGCCCCCGTCTTCGCGGAATTCGACCTGTAGCGTGAGCAGCAGGCGGCACAGTGGGGGCCTGCCCCCACACCCCCGGGAGTATTTACGGCAAGAAAATGAGAGCAAGTGCGGGCAATTTGAATCAAGTTGTTCATTTTCTTGCTCCAAATACTCCCCGCCGGAGGCCTAAAACCTATTGCGGTAAACCCTGTCAGTCCTCGCGAGGATGAGGCAGAGAATGCGGATGAGACGCAGGCCACGCCGAGCGAAGCGAGGCGCCCCCGGTCGGCGCGCGTAGGCGCGGCGAAATCAGGTGAGATGTGCTGCCAGCGCCTTTCCAAGCGCAACATGGTCTGCAGCCGCGATGTGAATGCCGTCCACCGGGCTCACTGAAATTTGTGATCCGGCGTCGAAAAAATCCAGACCACGCGCTTCTGCGAGGGCGTTCAGGGCCGGAGCAAGCTCTGGCCCAATACGGGCGGCCCCGGCAAATTCCGCGGCGAAGAGCCCAGACTCGATCGGCGGGGGCGGCGCGATCAGCGTGATCTTCAATCCCGGGCTTCTTGGCGCCTCGAGGGCACTGGCCGCGATGTCCAGCAGTCCTGCAAGACCGGCGGCGATCTTTTGGGCAGAGGGCGCAAAGCGGGCCTTAAGGTCATTCGTCCCCAGCATGATCAGCAGTCGGTCCAGCGGGGCATGGCTGCGCAGCGCGATCCGCAAGGCCGGCTCGGCGTTCATGATGGCGCCCATCACCGGGTCATCGTGGCAGGTGGTGCGCCCCGGCAGCCCTTCTTCGATCAGCTCAACCCCGCCCATGGCCTCTGCCATGACCCGGGGCCAGCGGGTGTCGGGGCCAAAGCGCGCATGTCCGCCGTGGGCCTCCATCGGCGGTGTGCCGAAGGTGTTGCTGTCGCCAAAGCATAGAATCCTTTGTGCCACGGTTGTCTCCCTGCATGCCCCGCTGCTCAGTTTTTACGTTTTCCGTTGCGGCGTCCATTGGCAAGATGGCGCAAAAGCGAGGGTGTGTGATGGGCAAGTTGGGCCGTAGGGCCGTGGTTTTTGGCGCGGGGGCGGCGGCAGGTGTGGCCGGGTCCAAGTGGTTGAAGAGCGACGTGCCGGTGCTGGCAGGCACCCGCTCGCGTACGCCCGAGGGCCGCGTGAACACGATGAACGACGCCTCCGGCCTCAGCGAAACCCCGGTGGCCAAGCATGTCATCCTCACCGACGATCCGGGCGAGGCGCTGGTGGCCAAGTTGCGCGCCGAGCTGAAAGAGGCGCAGGCGGAGGGCCGCCCGGTAAACCTTGGCGCGGCGCGGCACTCGATGGGCGGGCAGGCGATCCCTCGCGAGGGCACGGCGATCAGCTATCGCAACCCCTTCGTGGAGCTAGACACGACCGCAAGCACCTACCGTGCCCACGCAGGTGCCCGCTGGTACGAGGTGATCGCCGCGCTCGATCCGCAAGGTTTTGGCCCCGCCGTCATGCAATCCAACTCCGATTTCGGGCTCGCTGCCACTTTCTCGGTCAATGCCCACGGCTGGCCGGTGCCCTATGGCCCGATGGGCTCCACCGTGCGTGAGGTGCAGATGGTGCTACCCGATGGCGAGCTTGTCACCGCCAGCCGCACGGAGAACGCCGAACTCTTCGCCATGGCGATGGGTGGCTATGGGCTCATCGGCCTGATCACCGAGATGGAGGTGGATATGGTGCCAAACCAGCGCCTCATCCCCAGCTTCACGCGGATGGAGGCCGAGGCCTTCGCTCCTGCTTTCCGCGCCGCCGTGGATAACCCGCAAATCCCCATGGCCTATGGCCGTCTCAACGTGGGCCGTGCCCGCTTCATGGAAGAGGCGCTGCTGATTACTTACAGTGAAGACCCTGAAAGTGACGAGATTCCGCCTGCCGAATACGCCTCTGGGTTCACCTCCAAGGCCGCCGCGCGTCTCTACCGCTGGCAGCTTGGCAACGAGCGGATGAAGCGCTGGCGCTGGTGGACGGAGTCCCGCGCCGCGCCGATGCTCGCCGGGGCCGCCAATCGCAACGCGCTGATGAACGAGCCGGTCGTGACGCTGGATGACCGCGACGAGCGCCGCACAGATATCCTCCACGAGTATTTCGTGCCCTTTGACCGGTTTTCCGACTTTCTCCAGGTCTGCCGCGAGGTGATCCCGGCCAGTTATCAGGAGTTTCTCAATGTCACCCTGCGCTTCGTGGATACCGACAGCACAAGCTGGCTCTCCTACGCCCGGGTGCCGCGCATCGCCGCAGTCATGTCCTTCAGCCAGGAAATGACCGCGCGCGGCGAGGCCGACATGGCCCGGATGACCCGCGCCCTGATTGGCGGTATCAACGCCATCGGCGGGGCCTACTACCTGCCCTACCGCCCGCACGCCACGCTCGACCAGCTCATGGTGGCCTACCCGCGCGCGCAGGAGTTTGCCGCGCGCAAACGCGAGATCGACCCGGGGCTGCTGCTCCGCAACAACCTTTGGGACAGTTATCTGGGGCTCCTATGACCACACTCCGCATTATCGCCTTCGGCTATTTCTTCGCCCTGATCGGGGCCGCTGCGCTCAACTACGTGCCCGGCATAACCGACAGCGAGGGGCTGGCCTTCGGCATCTTCGAGCTCGACATATTCGATGACGCGCTGCACCTCGTCTCCGCCCTCTGGGCGTTCGGGGCCGCGCTCACCTCGCACCGCGCCTCCAAGCTCTTCCTGCTGATCTTCGGCGCGCTCTACCTCGCCGACGGCGCGATGGGCCTCGCCTTCGGTTCGGGCTACCTCGACATGGGCATCTTCACCAACGGCGTGCTCGATCTGCCCTTCGGCTTCAAGATCCTCGCCAACTTGCCCCACATCGGCCTCGGGGGCTTTGCCCTCTTTGCGGGCCTGTTCCTGGATCGCAAATGATCCGCTGGGTCTGGAAATGGGTCAAACGGCTGCTGGTGGTGGCGGTATTGCTGCTGCTCGCGCTGCTGGCCCCGGTCGGCTACGTCGAGGTGGCCTGTCGCGGCGAGGACTACATTCGCAAGGAGTATGAGCCGCTGTTGCCGCCCGAATGGCACCGCGCCGAGGGCCGCACGCTGATGACCTATCCCGAGTGGCACATCGTTCACGCCTATGACGATTATGCCGAGGTGATCTCTTCGGGTGACCCGCATGACTTTAGCTATTTCCGCGCGGTTGGCGGCTTTTGGGGCTCGCTTTGTGCCCTCTCAAAGGCCTCGCCCGCGCACGGCGGCTTTGACTGGACCACCAAGCAAACCGCCTATGTGATCGGCGTCAGCTTCACCGCCGAGCTGATGCTTAAGGCCGCCTATGAAGAGACGGTGGGCCGTGTCTACACATGGATTCGCGGCCCTGAGCGTTCCGCGCTGGATGAGGTTTCTGCGCGGCAGGCCCGCGACTATGCGGCCTTCCTTCAGCAAACCCCTTGGTACAAATGGGATTTCAAAGGCGACATCGCCGAGCATGCTGAAGCCAGTGAAGGCAGCAAGCGTGACAATGAGCGCCGCCTTGCGCTGGGCATCGAATTTTCCGCCAAATCCGCCTACGCGGGCGTGATCGAACAGGCGGTGGCCGGTGTGGGCGCCGATGCGCTGCGGCTGCGGATGGTGGTGCAGGGTGAGCAGGCTCAACTTGAGGGGTTGGAGGGCGTCGAGATCATCGAAAGCCGCTCCGAAGGGCTGGTGCTGGAAACTCCACGCTATCGCGCCCTCACCGAATTGATGAAAGAGATGGCCGCGCGCGGCGCTGACTTCATCGAAATCGCCGGCAACGACGACATCATGCTCACCGCAATTGCCGACACGCCTTTGCCCAGCGCGCTTTATGCCCGCGAGCGGCAGGGCTACGGCGACACCCGATCACTGGTGCTGATTCAAGTCACCGATCTTGCCGCCTTCCTTCGTGAAAACGGCGCTATGGTGGAGCATGTCCACGATTATTAAGCGCATTGCCCTCTGGGCCCCGCTTCTGTTCATCGCATGGGTCGCCACCATGGCGCTTGTCATGCGGTTCTCCGATGCGGCTCCAGCGGCAGTTGTGATGTTCCCCGGCGAGGCCTTTCTTGCCGGGCTGCCCGAGGATGCCGCCGTCATCTCCGCCAGCGCGGCAACCGTCACCCTGAAGAGCGACTCCCCCGATTTTGCAGCCCGTCTCTACCGCGCCGGAGCGCTACTGGTGCTCCCCGCGGGGCTCACCGGCTGCCTGCCTCTGCCCGGTGCCCTTGCAAACAAGGGCTGAGTGCTCCATCTACCCGTTCAATAGATGATGGAGGCCCCAATGCTCGAACTTGGCCAAGGCAACACCGAAGCCCCCGCAGGCGACCTGATCAAGGACGTGAACGAAGCCGACTTCATGGCGGAGGTCATCGAAGCCTCGCAGACGGTGCCGGTGATCGTGGATTTCTGGGCCACATGGTGCGGCCCCTGCAAAACGCTTGGCCCTCAGCTCGAGGCCGCCGTGACCGCCCAGAAGGGCAAGGTCAAGATGGCCAAGGTCGATGTCGACCAGAACCAAGGCATCGCCGGGCAGCTGCGCATCCAGTCCATCCCCACGGTCTATGCCTTCTGGCAGGGCCAGCCGGTTGACGGCTTTCAAGGCGCGCTGCCCGAAAGCCAGCTGAAGGAGTTTGTTGCCAAAATCGCCGCTCTGGCCCCAGAGGCCGATGGCGGGCTGGCCGATGCGATCAACGCCGCTGAGGAAATGCTGGAAGAGGGTGCCGCCGCCGATGCCGCCGAGGTTTTCGCTGGGGTGCTTGAGGAAGAGCCAGAGAACGCCCAGGCCTATGGCGGGCTGGTGCGGGCCTATATCGCCGCCGGGCAGGTGGAGCAAGCTGACGCCCTGCTGAACAACGCGCCGGAAGCCGTGGCGACAAGCGCCGAGGTGGAGGCTGCCCGCGCCCAGATCGACCTGCTCAAACAGGCCGAAAGCGCAGGCCCCGTTGCCGAGCTGACTGCTGCCGTCGAGGCCGATCCCGACAACCATCAAGCCCGGTTTGACCTTGCCACGGCGCTTCATGCCAACGGCGATACCGAAGCGGCGGTGGATCATCTGCTCGAACTGTTCCGCCGGGATCGCGAGTGGAACGACGGCGCAGCCAAGACCCAGCTCTTCACCATCTTCGATGCGCTGAAACCGCAGGATCCGGTGGTGCTGACGGGCCGTCGTAAACTCTCCTCGATGATATTTGCCTGACGCGCGGCGCGGCCTACCTTGATGGCCATGATGCACTCAGGCGATCTTCCCGAAACGATCCCGATTTTCCCGCTGCCCGGAGCGCTGCTGTTGCCGCGCGCCCGGTTGCCGCTGCACATCTTCGAGCCGCGCTACCTTGCGATGCTCGACGATGCGTTGAAAACCTCCACCCGCCTGATCGGCATGGTCCAACCCTGCGAAGGCCCCAAGGGCTGCGGGTGCGAGCCGGGGCGGTTGCAGAAGATCGGCTGTGCCGGGCGGCTCACCGGGTTTTCCGAAACCGAGGATGGTCGCTACATGGTCACCCTCACCGGCATCTCGCGCTTCCGGATTCAGGAAAGTGTCGAGGGCTTTACGCCCTATCGGCGTGTCAAACCTTGCTGGAAGGGGTTTGACCGGGATCTCGGCCAACCCGAGCACGACAAGGGCTTCAACCGCGAACGCTTCATGCCCAAGCTCTGCCGCTACTTCGAGGCGCAGGGCCTGTCGACGGATTGGGACAGCCTTGAAGAAGCCGATGACGAGTTGCTCATCAACTCGCTGTCGATGCTCTGCCCCTTCGAGGTTGAAGACAAACAGGCGCTGCTGGAGGCGCCTTCACTCGAAACCCGGCGTGAAACGCTGGTAACCCTGATCGAGTTTGCCCTGCGCAGCGGCGAAGACGGAGAGGAACGGCTACAATGAGCGACGAAACGGCCACCGCCCATTCCGGGGTTGAGCGCCATGTGCTGGAGGCCCTCGTGTGCCCCGAGACCCAAGGCGTGTTGCGCTATGACTCTGAGGCCGGAGAACTGATCTCCGAACGCGCCGGCCTCGCCTTTCCAATCCGCGACGGTATCCCGATCATGCTGGTAGACGAGGCCCGGCGGATCGACGATTGAGGGCGCCCTACCGCCCCGGAATTTCCCCACGCTTCTCACCCGCGCCTTCCCAGCCGTCGATGGCCGCAACCGCCTCCTCCGCCGAGTCCACGAACTTGAACAGGTCAAGATCGTCTGGGCTGATGGTGCCGGCGTCTTTCAGGGCGTCCCAGTTGATGATCTTTTCCCAAAAGGCCCTTCCGAACAGGAGGAAGGGCACTTTCTGCATGCGGCCGGTCTGAATGAGGGTGAGCGCCTCAAAGGTTTCATCCAGCGTGCCGAAGCCGCCGGGGAAGACGGCGATGGCACGGGCGCGCATCAGGAAATGCATCTTGCGGATGGCGAAGTAGTGAAAGTTGAAGCAGAGGTCGGGGGTGACGTATTCGTTGGGCGCCTGCTCGTGGGGCAGCACGATGTTGAGGCCGATGGAGTGGCCGCCAGCGTCGGCCGCGCCGCGGTTGCCGGCCTCCATCACGCCGGGGCCGCCGCCGGTGACCACCACGTCCTCGGTGCCGCCCGAGGCGAGGCTGCGCTCGGTCATCAGCCGGGCGAAGGTGCGGGCCTCGTCGTAGAAGGCGGAGAGCTCTGCCAGCGTCTCAGTGCGGGCGGTGTCCTTTTTCGCGGGCTCGGGAATGCGGGCGCCGCCGAAGAGGACCACGGTGGAGCGGATGCCGTGCTCTTCCATCAGCAGCTCGGGCTTCAGCAGCTCCAGTTGCAGGCGCACGGGGCGCAGCTCGTCGCGGCAGAGGAAATCCTCATCGGCGAAGGCGAGGGTGTAGGCCGGGGCGCGGGTTTGCGGGGTGTCGGGCACTTCATGGGCAGTGCGCTTGTCTTCTCCGGCGTCGCGGAAGCGGCTGGCGTCGTTCATCGGTCGTCCTTCCTGTTCGTTGGGGGGACGGTATCGCGGGCGCGATGGAGAGGGAAGCCGGGCGCGTGGTGGGTTGCGCCCGTGTGGCGGGGCGCTATGACGGTTGCGATCAGATTTCGGAGGATGTCCCCATGTCGAACGCCCAGCTTGAAGCCGCCATCGAAGCCGCCTGGGAGGGCCGCGATGCAATCACCCCCGCCACCACTGGCGAAACTCGCGAGGCGATCGAGGATACGCTGGCCGCGCTGGACGGCGGCCGCCTGCGGGTGGCCGAGCGGCGTGAGAGCGGCGACTGGCACGTGAACCAGTGGGCCAAGAAGGCGGTGCTGCTGGGCTTCCGGATCAAGGACATGGAAGAGCAATCCGGCGGGCCGCAGGGTGGCGGCTGGTGGGACAAGGTGGACAGCAAGTTCAAGGGCTGGGGTGACAACCAGTGGAAGGCCGCCGGTTTCCGTGCGGTGCCGAATGCGATTGTTCGCAAGAGCGCCTATATCGCGCCCGGCGTGGTGCTGATGCCCTCCTTCGTGAACCTCGGCGCCTATGTGGACGAGGGCACCATGGTAGACACATGGGCCACGGTCGGCTCTTGCGCGCAGATCGGCAAGGGTGTGCACCTGAGCGGCGGCGTGGGCATTGGCGGCGTGCTGGAGCCGATGCAGGCGGGGCCGACGATCATCGAGGACAACTGTTTCATCGGCGCGCGCTCGGAAGTTGTGGAAGGCTGCATCGTACGCGAGGGCTCGGTGCTGGGCATGGGCGTTTACATCGGCCAGTCCACCAAGATCGTCGACCGGGAGACCGGCGAGGTGATGTATGGCGAGGTGCCGCCCTACTCGGTGGTCGTCTCGGGTTCGATGCCCAGCAAGAACGGCATCAACCTCTACTGCGCGGTGATCGTGAAGCGGGTGGACGAGCGGACCCGCTCGAAGACCGGGATCAACGAGCTGCTGCGCGACTGATCTCTCGTGGCACGATCCGCGGAATCCCTCGGCAAGACGCGTAAATGAGGCCGCGATGATTTTGAGCTATGTACTCTCCCGGCGCAGCAGGCGTCGGGGGGAGCGGCCCAAGTGGCTGGAAGCCTGGGCACCGGTGGCGCTGGATATGGCGCTTGCCATCGCTGTGCTGGCACAGCTCTTCGAGCCGATGATGATGGCGATCTATGTCAGCCAACCTTCGGATGGCGCGAGCTTATTGGTGCTCCTTGCGGTGTTTGTATTGCCCTTCCTCGCAGTGCTCATCCTGTCGACTCGCTCTGCCCTTGCTGCGCGGCGGATTGGAGCGGCGTGATCGGATTTTCTGACTGGCCGCGCCGGCAGGTGTTGCATGATCTGCGCAGCATGGCGCAGGCCATCCGGCCTGTGGTGGAGGCACGGGGGCCGGAGCGGCTGGTGGCGGTGCCGTTGGAGGAGGATCTTCAGCTTCCCTGCGATAACGATTGCCTGCCGCGCATACTGCTGCTGAGAGAAATCGCGCTTGGGCCGGATGCCGAGTTGGCGAGCTATGCGACGGCGCTTCTGATTGGCGACGCCGTACATGGGCAGATCGGGTTTGCGCCGAAAAATTTGCCTATGGCCACCCAGACGGGCGCGCGGCGGGCGGCTGTGGTGCGGGGGCTCCACGCGGTGGAGGAGGCCGATCATCTGAACATGGAATTGCCGGAGCCGGTGACGAGCCTGCCCGCCGAACGGGTGATCCCGCCGCTGGTGGAGATCGCGCGGGAGCTGCGCGGCATGGTCGATGCGGTGGCCATGGCGGACTACGGGATGGATGCAGAGCGCCATGCGGAGGCGCTGAAGGCGGTGCTGGATACGCAGGATTGCCGATTTCCGAAAGGCGAGCGGTGGTATCCGGCGGAGGTGGTGGAGCTCACCGGGCATGACCCGGACAATGGCGCCACGTGGTTTCCCTGCGTCGCGCTTCTGGTGCTCGACGACCTTCACCACAACGGCGATTTTGACCAGATGACGTTTCGCTGGATGAGGCACGCCAAACGGCTGGTGGCCGCGCCGGAGCATGTCCGCAAGCCGATTCTTGCTGGCATCCGTCACCTTTTGGAAAGCGGCCCGCCGGGCGAATGGGATCCCTACTGGGATTGGATGCCTCAGAAGATTGCTGAGCAGGCCGTGATGGTGCCGTGGGATGATGTGGCGTGAGCACCTGAACGGTGTGGCATGCTCGAACCGGGGAACCGCGCCCATGGCTGACGGGTTGAGACGGTAACACCTTCTTGAACCGAAAGGATGGACCCATGGGTCTTGGACTGATTCTCTCAATCATCATCGGCGGCCTCGCCGGTTGGATCGCCAGCATGATCATGAGGGCCGACACCGGCCTCATCACCAATATCGTGCTCGGCATCGTCGGTGCGCTGGTGCTCAACCTGCTGCTTCAATTGCTTGGAATCTATGCCGCCGAGCGGATCATTCCGCAGCTGATCGTCGGGATCGCGGGCGCCTGCCTGCTGATCTTCGGCTGCCGGGCCATCGCGCGCCGCTCCTGACGGCGTGCTCACAGACCTATCGCTGACTTGGCTCCTCGTCGCCTTCGCCGTGGCGGCGAGCATTGTTGTGGTGGCCTCGATCCGGGCGACCGCGCTGGCCGATATCATCGCCGACCGCACGGCGGTGGGCGAGGCGCTGGTGGGCGGCGTGCTGCTGGGTGGGGCGACATCGCTTTCGGGCGTGGTGGTGAGCGTCACCGTGGCGGCGCAGGGGGATGCCTCCTTTGCCTTTTCCAATGCGGTGGGCGGGATCGCGGCGCAAACGCTGTTCCTCGCGATTGCCGACACGCTGCACAAGCGGGCGAACCTCGAGCATGCTGCCGCCGAGCCTGCGAACCTCTTCCAATGCGTAATGCTGCTGATCCTGCTCAGCCTGCCGGTGGCGGCGATGGCCGGGCCGGATGTGGCGTACTTCGGCATTCACCCCGTCTCGGTCGCCCTCTTCATCGCTTATGCGGCAGGAGTGCGGCTGGCGGCTTCCGTGCGCGAAGAGCCGATGTGGGAGCCGGTGGAGACGGGCGACACGCGCACGGATGACCCGGGGGATGCCGAGGACGCACACAAGAGCGCGCGGGGCCCTGTGGTAGTGTTCGTTGCGCTGGCCGGGGCGATGGCGCTTTGCGGCTGGGTGATCGGGCAAGGGGGGCAGGAGTTCGTGACACGCTTCGGGCTGGCGTCGAGCCTCGTCGGCTCACTGGTGACGGCGGTGGTGACCTCGCTGCCCGAGCTGGTGACGACACTGGTGGCAGTGCGGCGCGGGGCGCTGCAACTGGCGGTGGGCGGGATCATCGGGGGCAACACCTTCGACACGCTGTTCCTCGTGTTCTCGGATGTGGCCTACCGCGACGGCTCGCTCTACCACGCGGTGGGGATGAGCGACCTCTACTGGCTGGCGACGGGGCTCTTGATGACGGCGGTGCTGATGGCCGGGCTGATCCTGCGCCAGAGGGAGGGGCCGGGGCGCATCGGGATCGAGAGCGTGCTGATGATGGGGATTTACGGGACGGCTGTGGCGGTGGAGGTGCTGGGGGCGTGAGGGGTGGCTCCGGGCGGTGGGCAGATTGCCCACCCTACGCGGGGCGGCCGCGGGACAAGTCCCACCCTACCGCAGCTTCTGCAGGATATGCAGCGAGGCGTAGCCGTCGGGGATGACGCCGATGTGCTTTTGGTAGGCGCGCACCGCTGCCAGGGTTTTGGGGCCGATCTTGCCGTCTACCCCGCCGGGGTCGAAGCCTGCGGCCTCCAGCCGGGTTTGCAGCTCTTCGCGTTCGGGCAGGGTCAGGGCGCGGTCTTCGCGCGGCCAGCCGGACTGGATACGTTTGCCGCCTCCGATGAGGTCTGCGAGGTGGCCGACGGCGATCACGTAGGCGTCGGCCGTGTTGTAGCGCTCCAGCACCATGAAGTTGCCGTAGGTCAGGAAGGCCGCGCCCTTGGAGCCGCCGGGGAGGCGGATGGAGGCGGGGCCGTGGTCGGGCAGTTCGTTGCCCTCGATGTCGCGGACCCCCAGCGCGTTCCACTCTGCGGCGAACTTCTCCACGTGCTCGCCCGCGATCTCGTAGTCGAAGCCCTCGGGCAGCAGCACCTCCATGCCCCAGGGCATGCCGGTGACCCAGCCCGCATCGGCGAGGTAGGCCGCTGTAGAGGCGAGCGCGTCGGTTGGGTCATCGCCCCAGATGTCGCGCTTGCCGTCGCCGGTGAAGTCGACGGCATGGGCGAGGTAGCTGGTGGGGATGAACTGGGTGTGGCCCATCGCCCCGGCCCAGCTGCCGGTCATACCGCGCGGGTCGGTATCGCCCGCCTGTAGGATCTGGAAGGCGGCCATGAGTTGAGCCTCGAAGAAGGCACCCCGCCGCCCGTCGAAACCGAGGGTCGCCAGCGCCTCGACGATATCGGTATCGCCCTTGAAGGTGCCATAGGCGCTCTCAAGCCCCCAGATGGCGGTGACGATCTCTTTCGGAACGCCGTACTTGGCTTCTATGGCGGTAAGCGCTTCCAACTCCCTCGCCAGTGCCTTTTTGCCGTTGTCGCGGCGGAGGTCGGAGGCAGCGGTATCGAGGTAATCCCAGATCGTCTTGGTAAATTCGTTCTGGTTTCGATCACGCTGGATGATCGTGGTGTTGTAGGTGACCCCCTCGAAGGCGCGTTCCAGCAGGGCGGCGTCGATGCCCTCGGCGCGGGCCTTGGCCTTGAACGCTTCAATCCAGCGCTCGAACCCCTTGTTGGCCACCTCAACCACCGGCAGCCCCCCTTGTGCGGGCCGGGTGACTGGGCGGATAGAGGTTTCGATAATCGCCGGGCTGGCCTGAGCCATGCCCGCCAGTAGTGCGGCTGCAACGCCGGTCGTAAGTGCCTTCATGATTCTGCTCGTCTGCTGCCAGATCTTTGGCCTCAGCATAGCGAAAATGCCGCCCGTGCCAAAGCACAGCTCAGTTACGGCGGCGGCGGGCCACCTTGCGGCTCTTGGCCGCCTTGGCCCTCGCCTTACCTTCCTTCCGGCGCGTGGGGCGGCCGCGCTTGGCCGAGGCCCCGGGCTTTACCGCTTCGCCCTCGATTTCCAGCAGATCGAGCAGCAGGCCGCCGGTCACAGGCACCGCTTCGGCCAGCCGTACGGTCACGCGCTGGCCAATGCCGATAACGCGGCCTGTATCAGAGCCCATCAACTCCTGCGCCTCGCGGTCGAAGTGGAAGTATTCCTGCCCCAGCGAGCGGATCGGAATCAGCCCATCCGCTCCCGTCTCGTCCATCCGTACGAAGGCGCCAAAGCGGGCAATGCCGCTAATTCGCCCGCCAAATTCGTTGCCCACCCGCTCCGCGAGATAGCTGGCAAGGTAGCGGTCAGTCGTGTCGCGCTCGGCGGTCATCGAGCGGCGTTCCGTCTCGCTGATATGCACCGCCGTCTGCTCCAGCGCCTCGATCTCCTGATCGGAAAGGCCATCATCGCCCCAGCCATGGGCCGTAACGAGGCTGCGGTGCACGATCAGGTCGGAGTAGCGCCGGATCGGCGAGGTGAAATGGGCGTAGGTGCCCAGCGCTAGGCCGAAGTGGCCGATGTGCTGGGGCGAGTAATAGGCCTGAGTCATCGAGCGCAGGGTGCTGAGATTGATCAGCTCGGCGTGGTCTGTGCCCGCCGCCTGCGCCAGAAGCCGGTTGAGGTGCTCGGTCTTCAGCACCTGACCCTTGGCCAAAGTCAGCCCCGAGGCCTGAGCGGTTTCTCGCAGGGCCTCCAGCTTCTCCACGCTCGGCTCCTCATGAACCCGGAACAGCAGAGGCTTGCCGCGTTTCACCAGTTCCTTGCCGGCGCAGACATTGGCCAGCACCATGAACTCTTCGATCAGCCGGTGCGCATCCAAGCGATCCTTGAACTGCACCGAAGCCACCGTGCCATCTTCGGCCAGCACGATCTTGCGCTCTGGCAGGTCAAGATCCAGCGGCTGGCGGCGGTTTCGGGCATCCACCAGAGCGCCATAGGCAGCATAGAGCGGCTTGATCACCTCCTCCATCAACGGCCCGACCTTGTCGTTGGGTGCGCCGTCCATCCCCTGCTGCACCTCTTCGTAGTTCAGCGAGGCGGCCGAGCGCATCAACCCGCGCACAAACTCCCAGCCGACCAGCTCGCCATGGGCATCCACCCGCATCTTCACGGCGATACAGGCTCGCGGCACGCCTTCGTGCAGGCTGCAAAGATCGCCCGAAAGCCGATCGGGCAGCATCGGCACCACCCTGTCGGGGAAGTAGGTGGAATTGCCCCGCTCCCGGGCCTCCCGGTCCAGTGCCGAGCCGGGGCGCACGTAATGCGCCACATCGGCAATCGCGACCCAGATCACATGGCCACCCTCGTTCTTGGGGTCGTCGTCAGGGCGGGCGTAGCAGGCATCGTCATGGTCGCGCGCATCTGCCGGGTCGATGGTGATCAGTGGCACATCGCGCAGGTCTTCGCGGCCCTTCAGGCCAGCGGGCTTCATCGTGTCGGCCTCGGCGATAGTTGTGTCGTCGAAGGCGTCGGGAATCCCGTGCTGGTGAATGGCGATGAGCGAGACCGCTTTGGGCTTGCTCGGGTCGCCCAACCGCTCGACCACGCGGGCCTTGGGCAGGCCCATGCGGCCCTTGGGCCCGGCCTGCTCGGCCTCGACCAGCTCGCCATCCTTCGCGCCCGCCGTGGCATCCTTGGCCACTGTCCACTCGCGGTCTGCGCCCTTGTCGATTGGCACGATCCGCCCGCCCTCCGCGCCCTTCCGGTAAACGCCCAGGATGCGCTTTGGGTTGGTGCCGATCTTGCGGATCAACCGTCCCTCGTAATGGTGCTCCTCGCCCTTCACCTCGCGCAGCTTGGCCAGGATCCGATCTCCCGCGCCCAGCGCGCCATCGGCGCTGCGCAGGATCATCAGCACCTTCGGCTCCGGTCCCTCGCCATGCCACTCCATCGGGCGAGCCATAAGGTCACCATCCGCATCGGGGCCAACGACGGTCAGCACGCCTACCGGCGGCAGCTTCTCGGGGTCGCGGTAGCTGCGCTTTTTCTTGGCGAGGTGCCCCTCGTCCTCAAGCTCGCGCAGCATCCGCTTCAGGTCGATCCGCGCCGCGCCCTTGATGTGGAACGCCTTGGCGATATCGCGTTTGCTGGAGGCCTCCGGGTGGGCGGCGATCCAGTCCAGAATGTCTTTTTTCGTTGGGAGCTCGGCCATGAGGAAAGAGGTAGCAGGGCATGGGCCAAGGCAACAGCGGATTTCGCAGGGCCACGCGATTTTGCTCTTCGCCCGCAGCCGTGCCTAAAGCGCCCGTTCCATCATCACATGAGCGATGCCGACTGAGTCGAACGCCTCTCCATACGGTGAAAAGCCGAGCCGGGCGTAGAACGGAAGTGCCGAGACCTGCGCGCCAAGGATCACACGGGTTATCCCGCCCATCTCCCGCAGCTCATCAAGCGCTGCTTGCATGAGCGCCAGCCCGAGGCCGGTGCCTCGTAGGTGTTTCAGCACACAAACCCGCCCGATCTTGCCAGTCGCGCCATCGCGCATCACTCGCGCCGTGCCCACTGGTTTGCCCCCGAGACGCGCCAACAGGTGCACCGCCCCGGCGTCCTCTTGGTCGTTTTCGACCTCCGCAGGAACCCCCTGCTCCGCCACGAAAACCTCCATCCGCAACCCGAGGCACGTGGCAAAATCTTTGGTCCGGGCGATGTGCAGGGCGGTGCCCGTTGTCATTGCAACTTCGCCGTCATCCTGCGGTGCGGCACACCCCCGTCGTCAAAGACATCGCCTTCAGCAGTAAATCCCAGCCCCTCGTAGAAGCCCATCGCCCGCACCTGCGCATCCAGCACCACGCGGGTGGCGCCCCGCTCGCGCAGCAGGTCCATTCCGGCCCGCACCAGCGCCGCGCCCAGCCCGGTGCCCCGCGCCCTCTGCACAACGCAAATCCGCCCGATCCGCCCTTCGTCCACAAACACCCTCGCCGTGCCCAACGGCTCGCCACGCTCGCTCGCCAGCAAATGCAGCGCCGCCCCGTCCTTGCCGTCAAACTCCTCCGCCTCCGAAAACCCCTGCTCGCGCATGAACACCTCGCGGCGCAGCGCAAAGCATGCATCTAGGTCGTGGGTCGGGGTGATGGTGAGGGTCATTGTGTTGGGTCGAGCCTGTGTGCCAGCTGCGCGAACAGATTCATCCGTTCGGGCAGGATTGCAATGGTTTCCGGGATGTCGTCCACGCGTGCAATCCAGAAAACCACATGCCGCCCGGAACGTGAGGAGCGAAGCCCTGATGCTATCGTTTCAAAATCTCGGTGCGGCGCGTCGGCAAGACGAGAGAACCATCTTTCAAGCTCCGAATGATAAGCCTGTGCCTGCTCTTCTCCCCAGTGCCGCGCAGTGTACTGCCATATAGCGATAATATCGGCCTCGGCGGAGAGGGTTAGCTGGTAGGCTGCCATCAGTCAGCCATGTCGGCCTTTGCTTTTGCTGCAATCTCATCCATCGACAGGCTCGAAAATTGCCCACGCCGGGCCTCTTCGATCCGAGGTTTCAGAAACGCCCGCAGTTCTTTCATGGCTTCCGCCTCGTCCTTTGCCGAAACTTCAGACGCATCCCCCAGTGCCCGGCTCATCACGAAATCCTTGATCGACTGCCCCCGAAGCGCGGCAATGGCCTTCAGCTTCCGGTGTTCTTCGGCGGTGATATCTATCGACAGGCGAGGCATGGCCCAAAGCTAACCTGCCTCGCCCCACAAAACAACATTTGTGGGTTCACGCCTCGGCGAAATAGGCCGCCAGCATCTGGCCATACACCTCTTTCAACTGGCCAATCTGCTCGACTCGCACCCTCTCATCCACCTGATGCATCCTGTGCCCGACAAGGCCGAATTCCACTACCGGGCAGTGGCTCTTCACGAAGCGCGCGTCGCTTGTCCCCCCGGTCGTCGAGGGCTCCGGCGCGCGGCCCGTCACCGCCTCCACCGCCGCGCTCACCAACGCCGAAAGTTTACCCGGCGGGGTCAGGAAGGCCTCGCCGCTCACCTTCACTTTCAACTCGACTTCCACGCCAAACTCCTCGGCCACCTGGTCGCCCTCGGCCTTCAGCCACTCGGTCAGGCCTTCACCGGTGTGCTCGTCGTTAAACCGGATGTTCGCCGTGGCCCGCGCCTGCGCCGGGATCACGTTGGTCGCCACATTGCCCACGTCGATGGTGGTGAGCGCCAGCGTGGAGGCATCGAAATGCTCGGTGCCCATATCGAGCTCGCGGCTGGCCAGCCTGTCGCAAAGTCGCGCCATGGCCGCCACCGGGTTGATCGCACGATGCGGATAGGCGCTATGCCCCTGTTTGCCGCGCAGCACGTAATGGGCGTTCATCGAGCCGCGTCGCCCGATCTTCATCATGTCGCCCATCTCTTCGAGCGAGGTCGGCTCACCGACAATGCACACATCCATCCGCTCGCCATTCTCGGCCATCCAGTCCAGCAGCGCGGTGGTGCCATCCAGCGCATCGCCCTCCTCGTCACCGGTAATCGCCAAAACCACCGAGCCCTCAGGCGGGGTATTCTGCACAAAGTCGATGGCCGCGGCCACGAAAGCGGCCACACCGCTCTTCATGTCGGTCGCCCCCCGACCATAGAGCCAGCCATCATCCTCCTGCGCGCCGAAGGGCGGAAAGGTCCACGCGTCCTCATCGCCCACCGGCACCACATCCGTGTGGCCGTTGAAGCCGAAGGATTTGCCGTTGCCCGCGCGGCCCCAGCGGGCAAACAGGTTGGATACGCCGCCGCGATCCACTCGGGTGCAGGTAAATCCGGCTGCCGAAAGCCGGTCTTCCAGTAGCAGCAGCGCTCCGCCCTCCTCTGGTGTCACAGAGGGGCACTGCACGAGGGCGCGGGTCAGCTCTACAGGGTCGGTCGTCATGGCGGGGGCTCCTTTTGCCCCCGAAATACCGCCTCCGCTTGCCGGGCACCAGTTTCGATCGGGCCGCCCCGGGGCAAGGCGCTGTTGCCGCCGCCCCACAGCCTGTGCCACCGCCAGCCAAATGTGCTGACAAGCCGCCGAAATCGTGGCATTTTTCGACAAACGAGAAAATCGACCCGAGGCAGGGCGAAGAGCAGAGGCCGGAGAGACGGGAAAACCCGCGCACCGAGCCACCCCCGAAGGACCGGCCCCGTGCCGGGCCCTCGTGCCATGCCGACGGCTCATTGAGGACAGAGCATGGTTGCGGCATCGGAACTTTCAATCAACACCAACGCCACCGCCACCAATATGGCAAACACCATCTTTGGTGACAGCGTTCAGGTGGTCTCGGCCACCTATTCCGGCGACGACCGGTCATCGGGCATCTATACGGGTGGCAACAGCACCTCGCCCGGTGTTCTGCCGGGAGATAGCGGCGTAATCCTCTCCACCGGGCGGGCAACGGATTTTACCAACAGCTACGGCGACGCCAACCAAGACACCAACACATCAAGCAACATGAACACCGGTTGGTTCAACTCGGATCCGCCGGACAGCGACTTTGAAGAGATTGCAGGGACGCGCACCTATGATGCGTCCTATCTGGATGCGACCTTCATCCCCGAAGGCGATGTGATGACCATCCAGTTCGTCTTCTCCTCAGACGAGTACCCGGAGTATGCGGACTCGATCTACAACGACATCGTCGCCGTCTGGGTTAACGGCGAATACGTCGAACTGGAGGTTGGCTCGGGCGATACCTCGGTGACCAACGTCAACCACGCCGACAATTCCAACCTCTTCATCGACAACATGGGCAGTGCCTTCAACACCGAGATGGATGGCTTCACGGTGACGATGACGCTGACCATGCCGGTGAACGCGGGCGAGGAAAACACGATCCGGATCGGCATCGCGGATACCTCCGACAGTTCGTATGATTCCAACCTGCTGATCGCCGCCGACTCGGTGCAGACAGACCTCGTGGCCATCACCGACAACCTGACCATGGGCACCGACTTCAGCAAGGAATTCGACCTTACCGGAAACGATATCGGCCCAACGGGCGCGACGATGACGATCACCCATATCAACGGTGTGGCCGTTACCGCCGGGGATAGTGTGACGCTTGGCACAGGCCAGACCGTTACGCTCAATGCCGATGGCACGATCACCGTCGACAGCGATGGGGATGATGAAGAAGTTACCTTCACCTACGCCATCAGCGACGGGCTAGGCCATACAGATACCGGCTTCGTCAAGCTCGATCAGGTGCCCTGCTTCGTCGCGGGCACGATGATCGCCACGCCAGACGGCGAAGTGCCGGTGGAGAGCCTTTCGCCGGGTGACATGGTGCTCACACATGACGACGGCCCGCAGCCGCTGCGCTGGATCGGGCGCCGTGCCGTGCCTGCAGAGGGGGCGATGGCACCGATTCATATCCGCGAAGGCACCTTCGGCCAGCATCGCGCGCTGACAATCTCACCGCTTCACCGGCTGATGATCCGCGATCCGCTCGCAGAACTTCTGTTTGGTGATGGGGAGGTGCTTGTAGCTGCCAAAGAGCTGGTCAACGGCAACTCGGTCACCCGGCTTGAGGGGGGCGAGGTAGAATATGTGCACCTACTCTTCGACCGTCACCAGGTGGTGTTCTCCGAAGGGCTCCCGACCGAGAGCTTTTTGCCGGGCGGCCAGATGCAGCACAGCTTCGAGGCAGAGATCGTGGCGGAGATTTGCGAAATCTTCCCGGAACTCGACCCGCAAACCGGGGAAGGTTACGGCCCCGCCGCCCGCCGCATGCTCTCGGGCTACGAGGCGCGGCTTTGGGCAGCGGAGGCGTTGCAGGCGGCCTAAGGCGCGGCAGTAACGCCGGATCGCGCGTTGGGGCGCGTTGCGAACTTCGCAAATGGCCCCTGATTGCGTATCGGTATCCTAAGGCCCGGCGGCCTTAGTTGCCGAGCGCGCTGGCGACCGACTTGTTCGGAGCGGCCTTGCGCTTCACACTAGAGCCAGACGAGGAAACGCGCGCGGTGCTTTCCTTGCGACCGGTGGCCGAATTCACACCCTTGTTGCGGCGAGCCTCGGCTTCGCGCTGGGCCTTGAGGCGGGCAAAGTCGCGGCGGTGGGCATCTTCGGGCTGGTAGCCAAACCACATGCGAATGCGCGTCCAAAGGCTCGGGGCCTTGCGCTGAATGGTGATCGTCTTGTCACCGCCAACGCGGCTGGTGGTTTTGGTCGACTTGATGAGGTTGCCGCCGGAGTAGCCGCTGGAGGCTGTGGATCGCTTGGTATCTGTGCTCTCGTCGAGCGCGGCGTAGTCTTCGCCGTCAGCCGCGTCGAGCGCGCCGCTTACGCCAGAAACAGACGCATATTGCATGTAGCCGATCACGCCCATTACGGCGAGGACAGCGACGATCAGGATTATCCGCACTTGTGCCATATCTTGCCTGCCTTTCCGTTCACCCGGGCATCTGGCCCGTCAGTTCTTCCTTCGGTGCAGCCGGGCACCATGCCCGCCCTCTTCATTGCTCTCTCGTCGTGGTCCGGGGGCTGGTCACTCGCCAACCCGGATCACCTTTCTTTGCGCCACCGGCGGTGCATAGGCCGGCGCGGATTCTTCTTTCTTGCGGCGAACGGTCCGAAGCCCGTCGGTTGCCGTGGTGCGCGGGGCATAGGTGCCCGTGCTCGATGTCGTCCCGCTGCCTGAGCTATTGCTCACGCGGCGCTGTGTGTTGGTTGCGCTCTTCTGCGGGGCACCGCTGGCCTGCGGCAGGCGCGAGGTCACAACCCTGTCGTCTGCGGGCGCAGTGCCCTCCATATCAAGGCCGGGGGCGGCCCATCCGGCGTCATCTCTCTCAAGCCCAAGTGCCAGTTCCGCGAGATATCCCGGCTCGGTCACAAACTTGTAGCCAAGCCAGCCCATACCCAGCATGGCTGCGATCATCACGGCGTTGAGCGCCCATTTGATCGCGGCAATTGATTGTTTCATGGGTGCGCACAGGCCTCATTTTCAGTCGCTTTCCATCTAGGCGGGAAAGCGCGGCACAAATGGGGCGGGCTTGGGGTATTGGTGGGAATTCTCGGTTAATTGCCCTGCAAAGCGGCGGATTATATCCCCGGCACGTATCCGTGGCCCGCTGCCCAAAGCGCCAGCGCCATGAGCAGCACCAAGGCCCCCGACGCCCCAAGCGCCACCCGAACGCTGGTTTTGTGGTCGGAGCCTTCCCAGCGGCGGGGGCGAATGCCCTTGAGCAGAAATACAACCTGCGCGGCAAGATTGATGGCCACGATATTCGTCATCACCGTCGCCAATGCCCGTAGCGCATTGGGAATATCCCAGACGCCGACAAAGAGACCAAAGGCGGCGAGAGGGGGCAACAGGGCGGCGGCCACCATGACGCCGACAAGGCCGGTGGTCTGCCCGCCCGACATCATCAGCGCGGCCACCGCCCCGCCCGCGAGGGGCAGAGCCACGGTGCGCAGGCTGAGTACACCGGAGAAATCCATCATCGACGTGTCGGGGTAGGAGCCGGGCATGATGAGCCCCAGGGCAATACCCACGGCCGTGGCCACCAAAAGCCCCGCCCCAAGGGCGCGTGTCGCAACGCCGAGCAGCGCAAAGTTGCCCAGCGCGGTGCCGAAGGCGAAGGCCATGATAGGGCCAAGCAAGGGCGCAATGACCATCGCGCCGATAACCACCGCCACCTGCCCCTGGCTCAGGCCAATGGCCGCCACCATCGCCGCCAGCGCCGTCATCACAAGGTAATCGACCGTCAGCGCCGTGCCCTGCCGCACCTCGCGATAGATCTCTTCACGGGCGCTTACGCTCTCCTTCTCGGCGCGGCGGCTTTCCTCATCGTCGTCATCGAGTTCCGGCAGGCTGGCCTCGGTGGGCACCGAGAACAGCCGCCAGTCTTTCTCGCTTTCCAGCGCGTCACTGATGGCGTCCATCACCTCCTGCGTGTCGCGTTTGAAGAGCGCCACGCAGAGCATCTGGCGGCCCTCATCCTTGTCGGCAGGCAGGCGCCACCAATGATCCGGGGGCAGCTCCTTCAGGCAGTCCACCACCGTGTCGATCTGTTCGGTTGTCGCAATGACCTGAAGCAGGCGGTCGGCCATCAGGCCTCCCCGCCTTCATGGGTGCTCTCATCGAAGAAGGGAGTCATCTGAGCCACAATCACGGCGTTCTCTTCCGCGGCCCGGGCCATCAGCCCGCGCTCATCTTCGCCAATCTCATGGCCCTGCGCCTCGCGCTCTTCCAGCGTGCCGTAGCCGGTGACATCGAGCGGGGCCATGTCGGCCTGCTTGAGGATGGCCACTGTCTCGCGCACAGCCTCGGCCTCGTCCACACCCGCCGCATAGCACATCAGCGCCGCGCCCTTTGCCCCGTCGGGCAGGCCGTCACCGGGCTTGCGGCCCACTTCCACCAGCAGCGTATAAACCGCCTGAGGCTTCTTTTCCTTGCGCGGGGCCATGTCATATCCTCCTGTCTAGGCTAGGTGTTCCGGTAGGCGGATGAAGTCAAGCAAGACCGAGGGGGAGAAGGCGATGAAACGAGTAAAGGATATGGTGGCCGAGGCCAATGCGGTGGTGTCACACGCCCCGGCGGCAAAGGTGCTGGGCGCGCATGGCCAGCCAGGCGTTACCTTCGTTGATCTGCGCGATCCGCGCGAGCTTGACCGGGAGGGGATGATCCCCGGCGCCTTCCACTGCCCGCGCGGGATGCTGGAGTTTTGGATCGACCCGCAAAGCCCTTATGCCAAGGAGCAGTTCCAGAGCGGCGGGCGCTTCGTGTTTTATTGCGCGTCGGGCTGGCGCTCGGCGCTGTCGGCAAAGGTGGCGCAGGAGATGGGGCTAGAGGGCGTGAGCCACATCACCGACGGTTTCGCAGGCTGGAAAAAGGCGGGCGGGCCGGTTGAGGAGCGCCCCAAGAAGGGCTGACACAGAAGTAGCCCGCTGATGCGGCGTCAGCTCACCCACAACGGAGCCGCGATGCAAGGGAATCAGCTCAGGGCCGCTCGCGCAAATGGTCCTCGGCCTCAGCCACGTTAATATCAAGCGCATCCAACCCGTCTTCCAGCATGTCGGCAAGCTGCGGCTCGCCGCCAAGATAGGTTTCGGTCGGCGTGGTCTTCTCGGCCACCGCCATACGGCGCGCTTCTTCGATGTCATCCGCATCATAGCTGCCGCGCCCCACCCACATCAGCGCCACGAGGCTCGATTGCTCGTCCTCGTTCAGCCCAGCAATGTAGCTGCGGGTTGAAACACCGTCGCTGCCGTACTCCCGCGCGAGCGCGATAACACGGACGATCTTCTGCATGGATATATCGAGCATGGCCGCACCTCCTGTGCGAAGTCTGACACTGCGCGCCCGGGGTTTCCAGCCCCTCAGAGCTGAGAGCGGAACAGGCGATAATAGAGCCAGTTGGGCATCAGTTGCGACAACCGCACAACCCAGCCCCGCATTGTGGGGAAACTCCGCTGGAAGACATCATCGTTCATATGCTCAAAGAGCTCCCGCGCGGCGGCTTCCGAGGTCATGACAGAGGGGGGCAGGGCGGCGGGGGTGTCTCCCTCTGCGGTCGGCTCGGGCTCGATCACGTGGCCGGGGCAGGCCAGCTGGACCTGAACGCCGGAGTTGCGCAGTTCGGCATAGAGTTCTTCGGCAAGGTGCATCACCGCAGCCATAGAGGTGCCATAGCCGATTTCACCGGGCAGCCCGCGGTAGGCCGAGAGGCCAGCGACCAGCAGCAGGTGGCCTTTATCGGCCTCCACCATTCCGGGCAGTACCGCGCCCACGGTGTTCAACGCGCCGTCGAGGTTACGGTCGATCACCTTCTTGATCGCGGCAGTGTCCCAAGTGCGGGCCCCATGGCCGCCCTGGCCATCGGGCAGGTAAATCACGCCATCGACAGCGCCTACATCCTTTGCGGCCACGCTCATGGCTTCAGCATCCGAAACGTCAGCCGTCATTGCGGAGGCCTTGCCGGGTAGCATCTCGGCCAGTTTTTCCATGGCTTCGGGCTCGGCGCTGGTCAGCATCAGCTCGGCACCCACACGAGAGAGTTGATCGGCCAGAGCCCGGCCAAGCGCGGAGCCTGCACCAATAATCCAATACCGTTTACCCTGCCATTCGATCATGAAATCTCTCTCCTCCGTAAAGCTCTGAGTTGTTCAAATGCGGTCACCGGCGCGGGGTGATTCTGCGCCGTACCTATCCAACTATAACGCGTGGGCCACGGGGAGGTTCAACTCGGCGGCTGGATGACGTTCAAATTCACGCCATTGCCCGCGAATTGAGCAGGTTTCAGCGTGTGGAGCCGGAAGGTGGGCCAGTAAGGGGGACAACCTGCCCGCCATCCGCCGGTGCAAGTTCCTCGAAATCGAAGCTGTCGAGCCGATGTGCGCGTTTGCCGGCCTTCTCGGCAGAGATCTTGATATCCTCGATGTCTTTCGCCGCCTGCCCGAAGTGTCGGTCAAGGTTGCCAACGCGGGTGCCCAGCCGCTCAACATCGCCGTGCAACAGCGCCAGTTCCTTGCGGATCGCGCCCGCCTGCTCCCGCATTCGCGCGTCCTTCAGCACCGCCCGCATGGTGTTGAGCGTTGCCATGCAGGTGGTGGGTGAAACGATCCAGACCCGCGCGGCAAAACCTTCGCGCACAACCTCGGGGAAGTTGGCATGCAACTCGGCATAAACCGCCTCGGACGGCAAAAACATCAGTGCCCCGTCGGCGGTTTCGCCTTCCAAAATGTACTTCTCGGAGATGGCGGAGATATGGGCCTTCACCGCCGTGCGCATCGCCCGGGCGGCGGCAGTCTTGTCTGAGTCACTCGCGGCATTGCGAAGCTGTTCGTAAGCCTCCAGCGGAAACTTGGCGTCAATGACGATGGGCCCGGGTGGGTTTGGCAGGTGAATCAGGCAATCCGCCCGCTTGCCATTCGCCAGAGTGGCCTGCAGCGTGTAGCTGTCGCGCGGGAGGGCCTTGGAGACAATGTCGTTTAGCTGAATCTCCCCAAAGGCACCCCGGGTCTGCTTGTTGGAGAGAATGTCCTGCAACCCCAGCACATCGCCCGAGAGTTTCTCGATATTCGCCTGCGCCTTGTCGATCTGCGCCAGCCGCTCGGTGAGCTGGGTCAGCGAGGTGGTAGTGGCTTTGGAAGAGCCGGAGAGGGTCTCAGTCACCTTTTCCTGCATATCGTTGAGAGTGCGTGCTGAATGCAGCGCCGTCTGATGCAACCGGTCGGCCATCTGCGCCTGCACCTCGGCCAGTCGGGCTTCCATGGCAGAGACAATCTGAGCCTGCCCGTTTTGCTGGCTTTCAGACACCGAGGCGATCCGCCCGCCAAGCTCGTGCTGCCCCTGCGCCAAGGCTTCCACCGCGCGCGACACGGTGCCAATCTGCCCCGCAGCCTCGGCGGCCCGGCCCGCACGGCGCACGGTGGTGATGAGCAGCGCCAGCAGCACAAGGGCGATGAGGGCCCCGGCCAACAGCACCAGCGTGGCCGGATCGTCCAGCCGGAGGGTGAAGGGGGCCGTTTCGTTCATCGCCGCCCGAAGAGCCGCTCGATATCGTGCAGCTTCAGTTCCACATAGGTGGGCCGCCCGTGGTTGCACTGGCCGGAGTGGGGGGTGGCTTCCATCTCGCGCAGCAGGGCGTTCATCTCCTCGGCCCGCATGCGGCGGCCCGAGCGGATGGAACCGTGGCAGGCAACGCGCGAGAGGATCGCTTCGATCTTTTCCTGCACCAGCTGGCTTTCGCCAATGTCATCCAGCTCGTCCAGCACATCCCGCAGCAGGGCCTCGGCGTTGATCTCCCCGAGAATCGCCGGGGTTTCGCGCACGGCGATGGAGCCGGCGCCGAAGGGCTCCAGCGTCAGCCCCATGCGGGTGAAGGTTTCTGCATGGGTCAGCAGGGTCGCGGCATCCTGCGCCGAAAGTTCCACGATCTCGGGGATCAGCAGCGCCTGCGCGGCCACGCCGTTTTCGGCCATCTGGCGCTTCAGCTTTTCGTAGACGAGGCGCTCATGCGCGGCGTGCTGATCGACAATGACCATGCCGGTCTCGGTCTGGGCGATGATGTAATTTTCGTGCACCTGCCCCCGCGCCGCGCCTAGCGGGTGGTGGGTGAGGGGCTCATCCACACCCTGCGGGGTGTCCTCGACCCGGCCCGTCGGCGCTTCTGCAAAACCCATCGGCTCAATCACCGGCGATGGGAACCGGTAGCTCTGCGCGCGTTCGCTCGCGGGCCGGTCCATCTGATACACGCGCGGCGGCTCCTCCGCCGCCCGTTCAGGCGTCATCGCCCCCAGCACCTCGCCCGCCACGGTGGTTGAGGCGCGGTGCCCTGCGTCGGCCAGCGCATGGCGAATGCCCGAAACGATCAGCCCCCGCGCCACGCCCGGTTCGCGAAAGCGCACTTCCGACTTGGCCGGGTGCACGTTCACATCCACCCGCTGCGGATCGACATCAAGAAACAGCACTGCCGCCGGGTGGCGGTCGCGGCTGAGGTAGTCGGCATAAGCGCCACGCAGAGCGCCGATCAGCAGCTTGTCCTTCACCGGCCGTCCGTTGACGAAGAGAAACTGCGCCACTGAGGAGCCGCGCGAATAGGTCGGCAGCGCCGCGTAGCCCGTCAGGTGCAGCCCCTCGCGCTCGGCATCTAGGCGGATCGCGTTTTCGGCAAAGTCACGCCCCAGCACGGTGGCAAGGCGGCCCGCGAGTGCGTCAAAGAGATCGCCCGATTGCGCATCGGCGCGGAAGGTGGTGCGGGGCTCGCCGGAGGTTTCGTCGCGTAGGGTGAAGCTGGTGAAGGGCTCGGCCATCGCCAGCCGTTTCACCACCTCCGATATGGCCTGAGTTTCCGCCCGGTCGGAGCGAAGGAACTTAAGGCGCGCCGGGGTGGCATAAAACAGATCGCGCAGCTCAACCACCGTGCCGGATGTGAGCGCCGCCGGTTTCACCTCGCCGAGGCTGCCGCCGGTGCAAGAAATCCGTGCGGCATCGCCAGACGCGCAGCGGGAAGTGATAACAAGCCGCCCTACCGCGCCGAGCGAGGGCAGCGCCTCGCCGCGAAAGCCAAAGGAGCGGATGTCCAGCAGATCAGAGCCGTCGATCTTGGAGGTGGCGTGGCGAGAGAGCGCCAGCGGCAGATCGGCAGCGGGAATGCCGCAGCCGTCGTCGGTGACGCGGATCAGGGTCTTGCCGCCGTGCGAGATCGTCACGTCGATCCGGGTGGCCCCCGCATCAAGCGCATTCTCGATCAGTTCTTTAACGGCGGATGCCGGGCGCTCAACCACCTCGCCCGCGGCGATCCGGTTGATAACCGTTTCGTCGAGTTGCCGGATTTGCGGCAGATCGAGGCTCGTCTTAGGGCCTATATTGAGGTGGGGCGCATTCATGCCACTAGGGGTAGCATGGGGCGGAGCGATTCTGCGAGGGGTTTTGTCGGGCGTTTCGGGGCAGGGCGAGGCTGGCGGGGCCTTGGCGGGTAGCCGCGAAATCAGCCTTTTGGCACCACGGCGCCCACCAGCGGGCCGAGCGGAAACCCGGTGTCATGCCGCCCGATCGAGGGGGCAAAGAGCCGCGAGACGGAGCCGTCGAAATACAGCGCATTCGGGGTTTTGAGCGCATCACGAAACAGGGTGCCAAACTCCCAGAAGGTGACCCGCTCGTCGGAGATGACGAAATGCACGGTCTGGCCATCCGCCGCGACGCCCACGCCATTGCGAAAATGCCGCGATGTGCTGTCTTTCAGAAAGCGCGGGTGCAGCTTGCCGTCCAGCACCAGCATCGGGCCGGATTGCGAGGCGTAGCGGCAGGCGGGTGGGTTGGCGCGATAGGCGAGGGTTTCCACAACGGCGGCGCGGTTCTCCATCAGGCAGAAAACGCCGTTGGGCAGGAGGCCAAAATTGCCCGGCCCCGGGTTGGCAACAAGCGGCGCCGTCTGGCGGCCCTCTTCGAGGTAAAGGCCAACCGGCCTGCGATCTTCGTGATACATGCCCGCGTTCATCGCGAAGGTCAGGGCAAGGCCCTCTTCCGCCAGCATGTCTTCCAGCCGGGCGAAACTGCCGATCACCCTACCGCCGTCGGAGTGAAACAGGCGAATATCATCTGCCGCGGCATCCAGCGTGCAAAGCGTATAAGCCCGGCCCTGATGGGCGATGTCGCGGCAGGCTGGCGCGGCAGAGAGCGGCGCAGCGGTGAGCAGCGCAAGCAGCGGGGCCAGAAGGCGCTTAATCCGCGGCGTCATCATCTTCATCGGTTTCGATGTCGCGCCGCACACGCTCTTCCGAAAACATCCGCCGGGTGTCATCCATCCGGTCGAAGGTTTCATCGAGCTGAAAGCGCAACTCGGGCGAAAACTTGAGCGCCAGCGATTTGTTGACGGCGCGGCGCAGCTCCGAGCGGTTGCGGCGCAGGGCCTCCAAGGCCTCTTGAGCATGAAAGCCGCCAAGCGGCATCACATAGGCTGTGGCCACTTTCAGATCGGGGGAGCAGCGCACTTCGCTGACGGTGATCGAGATTCGCCCGAGATCATCGTCATGCACCTCGCCGCGCTGAAGCACCTGTGCCAATGCCCGCCGAATGGTTTCACCCACGCGGAGCTGACGCTGCGAGGGGCCGGACCCTTCATGAAACTTGTTCTTCGCCATGGCCCGGACATAAGACGCCGGTTCGGCTCGCGCAAGGCGGGCTTTGCGCCGCGCCGCCGCGTCAGCTAAACGGGGCCGAACGCAAGAAGGACGATGTGAGATGATGGATGTGCCCGGGATCGTGGTGATGGGAGCCTCCGGCCGGATGGGTCGGATGCTGGTGCAGAGCGTGCAGGAAAGCCCGGTGATGCGGCTGGCCGGGGCGCTGGAGCGCGAGGGCCACGAGTGGATTGGCCGCGACGTGGGCGAAGCCATGGGCGGCGCAGCGCTGGGCGTGCAAGTCACGGCAGACCCGTTGGAGGCCATGGCAAAGGCGCAAGCGGTAATCGACTTCACCGCCCCCGCCGCAACGGTTGAGGTAGCCGCGCTGGCCGCGCAAGCGCGGGCGGTGCATGTGATCGGCACCACCGGGCTCACGGATGACGACATCGAGAAAATCGACCTCGCCGCGCGCCACGCCGTGATCGTGCGGGCTGGCAACATGTCTCTCGGGGTCAACCTGCTGACAGTTCTGGTGAAGAAAGTGGCCGCTGCGCTCGATGAAGACTTCGACATCGAGGTGGTCGAGGCGCATCACCGGCACAAGGTGGACGCGCCCTCTGGCACTGCGCTGATGCTGGGCGAGGCGGCTGCCGAGGGGCGCGGTCATGGGCTGAAAGAGGTGTATGAGGCCGCGCGCGACGGGATAACCGGGGCGCGCAAGCGCGGGCAGATCGGCTTTTCGGCCATCCGCGGCGGCGACATCATCGGCGAGCATGACGTGATCTTCGCCGGGCCGGGCGAGCGGCTGACGATCTCGCACAGCGCGACCGACCGGAGCCTCTTTGCCAAGGGCGCGCTGAAGGCGGCGCTCTGGGGGCAGGGCCGCAAGCCGGGCCATTACTCGATGCTGGATGTTCTGGGGCTAAGCGAAAGCTAGGCCAGGCAGGCTCATTGGCCCCTCCAGGGCCCTCTTCGCCCGGGCGAGGACGCCTCGAAGGGCGAACGAGCCCCCTCAGAAGTCGATCGCCAACCCCTTTTTCTCCCAGTCGCCATAGCGCACCGGTTCGGGGCCGTCGCGGCCTCCGAGTTCTTTCGGTAGCTCATCGGCCTTGGCGGCCTTGCGGCGCTCTTCGGCCTCGGCCAGCGCGCGCTGGGCCTCAGGAGGCAGGTCTTTCTTGGTCTCGGGGCGGTCGGCCATCACGGCGCTCCTTGTCAGGGCTCGGCTCGTGATATAGCCCGCGAGACCTGACGGGAAAAGGGGAAGGCCCATGGCCGATGCGGCGCGGGAGCTGGCACTTTCATTCATCAAGGGCGTTCTGGCGCAGCGGATCATGATGTCGGATCTTGTGGCGGCCACGCAGGCGCCACCTGAGGTGCTGGCGCGCGCGCAGCGGCTTGCCGGTGCCACCCTGCGCAACATTGGCCCGGCCGATGCAGCCCTGAAGCCCTACCTCAAAAAGGCACCGCCCGCCCCCGTGCGCGATGTGCTGCGGCTGGCCACGGTGGAACTTCTGGCGTTGGACGAGGCGGCGCATGGGGTGGTGAGCGAGGCGGTGAGCCTGACCCGGCAGGCCAGCCCCCGCGCGACCGGTATGGCCAATGCAGTGCTGCGCAAGGTGGCGCAAGAGGGGCAGGCGGCCTTCGATGCCGCGCCGCCCACGCGCTTGTCAAACTGGCTGCGCGGGCGGCTAGGGGCGGCCTATGGCAATGCCGTGGTGGCGCAGATCGAAGCCGCCCACGGTGCAGGCGCGCCGCTGGACCTGACAGCAAAGGGCGATGCGGCGGCGCTGGCCGAGGCGACGGGCGGCACGCTGCTGCCCACGGGATCCGTCCGGATCACCGGGCCCGTGCAGGTAACCGCGCTGCCGGGGTTCGCAGAGGGGGACTTCTGGGTGCAAGACGCCGCCGCGGCCTTGCCCGTCAAATTGCTGAACGCCCAGCCGGGCGAGCGGGTGCTCGATCTCTGCGCCGCGCCCGGCGGCAAGACAATGCAGCTCGCGGCAGCGGGGGCAGATGTGGTGGCGCTGGATCTCTCAACGCGGCGGCTCGGCCGGGTGGACGAAAATCTCTCGCGCACCGGCCTCGCTGCGCAGCTTGTGCCGGGCGATGCGCTCAAATGGGAGCCGGAGGAGCAGTTTGACGCAATCCTGCTCGACGCGCCCTGCTCGGCCACCGGCACCATCCGCCGCCACCCCGATCTGCCGCATGTGAAGGATGGCAAGGGCCTCAAGGAGTTGTTCGCGCTTCAGGCGGCGATGCTGGAGCGGGCGATGAACTGGCTGAAGCCCGGCGGGCGTCTGGTCTATTGCACCTGCTCGCTCTTGCCCGAAGAAGGCGAGGCGCAGGTGGCCGGCCTCAACCCTGTCCAGCCCGAGGCGGAGTGGATCGAAGATGGTTGGCGCGCGGGCAACAGCCTGCGGCTCAGGCCGGATTTCTGGAGCGAGCGCGGCGGGATGGACGGGTTTTTCATCGCCGTTCTGCACAAGCCATAGGGCCGGGCCGTGGGGCAGGGGAGGCGGAAGCCGGGTTCCGCCCGTTTCCAATCAGGCCCATTTCGCCGGTGACACCCGCGCCGCGCCGCCTTATTCTATTCCAAAATCAACAAACCGCCCAACACGGCGACCCGAGAGCATGATGGCAGGCACCCTCGCAAAGCATCCCTCCGCGAAGTGGACACGCATGGCCAACCGGCTGCAGGCTCGGCTGGCCACTTGGGCGCGTCCGGCCACGGCCTTCACCAGCCAGCCCGAACCGCGCACCATCGGCAGCTTTGCCAAGGGGCGGCAGCTTGTGGCGGGCACCTATCTCTTCGCCGGCTACCTCGTGGAAGCGCAGGGCGATGACCGCTCGATCTGGGACATGCCTGCGCCAGCGCCCGACTTCACCGAGGCGCTGATGGGCTTTTCGTGGCTCGATGATCTAGCCGCCGTTGGCGATCTATGCGCACGCAAGAAGGCGCAGGCCTGGACATGGCTGTGGATCGAGCGCTTCGGGCAGGGTCAGGGCGCGGGCTGGACACCCGATCTCACAGGGCGGCGGCTGATCCGCTGGATCAACCACGCGATCTTTCTGCTCAACGGGCGAAACCCCGAGCAGAGCCAAGCCTATTTCAAGGCGCTGGCCGGGCAGGCGCGCTTTCTGTCACGCCGCTGGCGTTCTGCCGCGCCGGGGTTGCCGCGTTTCGAGGCGCTGACCGGGCTGATCTATGCCGGGCTGTCGCTGAAAGGCATGGAGGCCCGGGTTGGCCCGGCCCTCCGGGCGCTGTCGAAGGAATGTGACCGACAGGTCGATGCCGAAGGCGGCATTCCCACCCGCAACCCCGAAGAGCTGATGGAGGTCCTGACGCTGCTCACATGGGTCACCCATGCGCTGGTCGAGGCAGATCACCCCATTCCCCGCCCCCTCACCGGTGCCATCGCCCGGATCACCCCCACCCTGCGCGCCCTGCGCCATGCCGATGGCGGTCTCGCGCGCTTTCATGGCGGCGGGCGTGGGCTGGAGGGGCGGCTGGATGCTGCGCTGGTTGCGTCTGGCGTGCGCGACGGGCCGGGTGAAGGGCTGTCGATGGGCTATGCGCGCCTCGCCGCCGGTCGCACCACCGTGATCGTCGATGCAGCCCGCCCCCCGCAGGGCCCCGCCTCGGCCCGCGCCCATGCCTCAACACTGGGTTTCGAGCTGACATCGGGCCGCCGCCCGGTGATCGTCGGCTGCGGTTCGGGGGCGAGCTTTGGTGAAAGCTGGCGCCGTGCAGGCCGCGCGACCGCCTCACACTCCACGCTCGCAGTCGAGCGCTACTCCTCGTCCCGGCTGGCCACGGCGAGCGGGCAGCGAGGCGAGTTTCTGGAGGATGTGCCGCGCCAGGTGAAGGTGGAACGCACTGCCGATGATACCGGCATCCATCTGCTGGCGGGCCATGATGGCTATAGCTCCACCCACGGCCTCACCCACATGCGGCGGCTCAACCTCGACCCGGCGGGCCGCCTCCTGTCTGGCACCGACACCCTGCGCGCCTTCACCGAAGACGCCCGCCGCGCCTTCGACGCGGCGATGACGCGTATGCAGCTTCAAGGCGTGGCCTTTACCGCACATTTCCACCTGCATCCCGATGTCGACGCGACAATCGACATGGGCGGCATGGCGGTGTCGATGGCGCTGAAGTCAGGCGAGATCTGGGTCTTCCGCTACACCGGCAGTGCCGAGCTGTCTCTGGAGCCTTCGGTCTACCTCGAACAGGGGCGGATCAAGCCAAGAGCGGCGCGTCAGATCGTCCTTTCTGCCAAAGTCATGGATTACGGGCACGAGATCGGCTGGACCTTGGCGAAAGCACAGGATACCCCGCTCGCCATCCGAGATACGCTCCGCGCGCCCTACGACGATGACGCCGAGGATGAGGACGCGGGGCAGGGCTGACCGAGGGGGCCGATGCCGATGAGTAACCTGCAACCGATCCGCCGTGCGCTGTTTTCCGTTTCCGACAAGGAAGGGCTGGTGGAGCTTGCTGAGCTTCTGGCCAAGCGCGGCATTGAGATTCTGTCAACCGGCGGCAGCGCCGGGATGCTGCGCGAGGCGGGCATTGATGTGCGCGACGTGGCCGATGTGACGGGCTTCCCCGAGATGATGGACGGACGGGTGAAAACGCTGCACCCGCGCGTGCACGGCGGGCTTCTTGCGCTGCGCGATAACGAGGCGCACGTGGCCGCGATGAGCGAGCACGAGATTCAGCCGATCGACCTGCTCGTTGTCAATCTCTACCCCTTCGAGGCCACCGTGGCGAAGGGCGCGGATTACGACACCTGCATCGAAAACATCGACATCGGCGGCCCGGCGATGATCCGCGCCGCAGCCAAAAACCATGCCTTCGTGAACGTGGTGACCGATGTCGAGGATTACGCCTCGCTGATCGCCGAGCTGGATGAGAACGACGGCAAAACCACCCTCGCCTTCCGCCAGCAGCTTGCCCAAACCGCCTATGCCCGCACCGCTGCCTATGACGCTGCGGTGAGCACATGGATGGCGGGCGCAATCGGCCAGCCCACCCCGCGCCGCCGCGCCTTTGCCGGCACGCTGGCCTCCACCATGCGCTATGGCGAAAACCCGCATCAGAGCGCGGCCTTCTACACCGATGGTTCAAACCGCCCCGGCGTGGCCACCGCCGAGCAGCATCAGGGCAAGGCGTTGAGCTACAACAACATCAATGACACCGATGCCGCCTTCGAGCTGGTCAGCGAGTTTGCCGTGCAAGACGGCCCGGCCTGCGCAATCATCAAGCACGCCAACCCCTGCGGCGTGGCCCGTGGCGAAACGCTGGAAGAGGCCTACCGCCGCGCCTTTGACTGTGACCGCACCTCCGCGTTCGGCGGCATCATCGCACTGAACCACACGCTCGATGGTGCCACCGCCCGCGCCATTTCCGAGATCTTCACCGAGGTGGTCATCGCCCCCCGTGCCGATGACGAGGCCAAGGCGGTGTTTGCCGCCAAGAAAAACCTGCGCCTGCTCACCACCGGCGCATTGGCCGATCCGCGCGAGGCAATGCTCACCTATCGGCAGGTCAGCGGCGGGATGCTGGTGCAAGACAAGGACGTCGGCCACATCGCCAAGGATGACCTGAAGGTCGTGACCAAGGTGCAGCCAACCGACGAGCAACTGAACGACCTGCTCTTTGCATGGACCGTGGGCAAACACGTGAAATCCAACGCGATCATCTACGTCAAGGACGGTGCCACCGTGGGCGTGGGGGCCGGCCAGATGAGCCGTGTGGATTCCAGCCGCATCGCCGCCCGCAAGAGCCTTGATATGGCCGAGGCGCTGGGCCTCTCCGAGCCGCTGACCAAAGGCTCCGTGGTGGCCTCCGATGCGTTCTTCCCCTTCGCCGATGGCCTGATGGCCGCGGTCGAGGCGGGCGCAACGGCGGTGATCCAGCCGGGCGGGTCGATGCGGGATGACGAGGTAATTGCCGCCGCCGATGAGGCGGGCATTGCCATGGTCTTCACCGGCATGCGCCACTTCCGGCACTGAGCGGGCAAAGAGGGATGCGCTGGCTCACCATAACCGCCCTTCTGGCCTTCGGGATCGACCAGTTTTCCAAATGGTGGATCCTTGAAGTGGTCCGCCTGCCGGTGGTCTTGCGCGAAGATGTGTGGCCGCCGTTCCTCGTGTTCCGTCTGGGCTACAACGACGGCATCAACTTCGGCCTCTTTGGCGAGGGCTCGCCGCTTCAAGCCTATTTCCTGATTGGTGTGGCCGTGGTGCTTTCGGCGCTGCTGCTGATCTGGGCCATGCGCAGCTTTACCTTGGCCCGCGCCTTTGCCTCTGCCGGGCTTGTCATCGGGGGCGCGCTGGCCAACGCGCTCGATCGGGTGCTGCACCCGGGCGTGGTCGACTTTCTCAACATGTCCTGCTGCGGCATCTCCAACCCCTACCTCTTCAACCTCGCCGATGTTTTCATCTTTGCCGGGGCCTTTGGGCTGATCCTCTGGACCGGCGAGAAAAAGGCGGCTGACGAGGGCGGTGAAACGCGCTAGAACGGGCAAAAGACTTGAGGAACAGCCGAGTGGTTTCAGGGGCTCACAAGTGGAAGACAGCAGCCGGGCGCATGGTGCTCGGTCTGGCTCTATGCGCGTTGGTTGCGGCCTGCTCGCGCGAGCCGCAGCTGATGAACATCCAGCGCGGGCAGGACACGCCCGATGAGTTTTCCATTCTGCCCAACAAGCCGATCCAGCAACCTGAAAGCTACAGAGACCTGCCGCCGCCCACGCCGGGCGGGAGCAACCGCGCCGATGCGACGCCCTTCAAGGATGCCGTGGCCGCGCTGGGGGGCAACCCCAACAGCCTCAACCGCAGCGGCGAAATCCGGGGCGAGCCAGGGCTGATCGGCCACGTCAGCCGCTTCGGCCTGACGCGCAATATTCGCGGCGTGCTGGCAGCAGAGGATTACGAGTATCGCAAGCGCAACGATGGGCGGCTGCTGGAGCGGATCGCCAACGTAAACGTGTATTACAAGGCCTATCGCCGCCAGTCGCTGGATCAGCAAGCCGAGTTGCAGCGCTTCCGCCGCGCCGGAGCAAAGACGCCCGCCGCCCCGCCCAGCGGTGCCTATCAGTAATCGTTAACCAAACCGCAAGGCTGCGCGCGTTACACCGGGCTTCACAACCCCGTTGCCCCACTTGCGCATATTCGCACCATGCCTAGGGTAGCCCTCGCATCTTTTGAGAGGAGCGCTGATGACCCCAATCCGCCGCGCCGGAGCCGCCTTGTTCGCGCTCCTTGCCTTCGCCGCCCAGCCCGCTGCGGCTGAAGAGGTTACAACCTTTTCGCTGGATAACGGGATGGACGTTGTGGTGATCGAAGATCACCGCGCGCCGGTGGTCGTCAACATGGTCTGGTATCGCACCGGCGCCGCCGATGAGGCCCCCGGCAAGAGCGGCATCGCGCACTTTCTGGAGCATCTGCTGTTTCAGGGCACCGATGATCTGGCCCCCGGTGAGTTTTCTCGCGTAGTCGAAGAGAACGGCGGCAGCGACAATGCCTTCACATCCTGGGATTATACCGGTTACTTCCAGCGCGTCGCCGCTGACCGGCTGGAACTGATGATGAAGATGGAGGCCGACCGGATGGTAGACCTCCTGATCACCGAGGAAGACGTGGCCACCGAGCTTCAGGTGATCCTCGAAGAGCGCAACCAACGCATCGAGAATGATCCGTCCGCCCTGTTCGGAGAGGATCGCCGCGCCGCACAGTGGATGAATCACCCCTACGGCATTCCGATCATCGGCTGGAAGCACGAGATGGAGGGGCTGACGCGGCAGGATGCGCTCGACTTTTACAAGCTCCACTATTCGCCCAACAACGCCATCCTCGTGGTTGCCGGTGATGTGCAGCCCGAAGAGGTGAAGCGCCTCGCCGAAACCCACTTTGGCCCTCTGCCCGCCAACCCGGAGCTAAAGCCGCGCGCCCGCCCGCAAGAGCCGCCGCACCGCGCCGCCGTTCATCTGGAGTTTGAAGACCCCCGAATCTCGCAGCCCTATGTGGTGCGCACCTACCTCGCCCCGGAGCGCGACAGCGGCGCACAGGAAAAGGCCGCCGCGCTGACCTTCCTCGCAGAGCTGATGGGCGGCCCGCCGACCTCTTCGCTGATGGGGCGCATGCTGCAATTCGATGAAAGCCTCGCCGTCTATTCCGCGGCTTTCTACTCCGGCAACAGTCTGGATGATGGCCAGTTCGGCTTCTACGTGGTGCCGGTGCCCGGCCGCAGCCTTGAAGAGGCCGAGGCCGATATGGACCGGGTGATCGAGGCCTTCCTTGAGGACGGGATCGACATGGACAATTTCGAGCGGATCAAGATGCAACTGAAGGCCAGCGAGATCTACGCCAAGGACAATCTCCAACGTCTCGCCCGCCGTTATGGCGAGGGGCTTACCACGGGGCTGACCGTGGAGGATATTCAGGCTTGGCCCGAGGTGCTGCAGGCTGTCACGCCTGAAGATGTGATGGCGGCCGCCCGCGAAGTGCTGAACAACCGCAACTCCGTCACTGGCTACGCTTCCCGCACCGCAGACCCAACGCCCGAACCCGCAAGCGCACCCGCGCCGGCCGAGGCACAGCAACCGGAAACCGAGGAGATTTCGCAATGAGATTCATCACGCGGATCGCCTGCGGGCTGCTGGTTGCCCTTCTGCCTTTGGTCGCGCAGGCCGAGGTGGAGATTGAAGAAATCACTTCGCCCGGCGGCGTCGATGCATGGCTGGTAAACGAACCCTCGATTCCCTTCGTGGCGCTTGAGATTCGCTTCAAGGGCGGGGCCTCGCTGGATGCGCCCGGCAAGCGCGGAGCCATCAACCTGATGACCGCCATCCTTGAAGAAGGCGCTGGCGATATGAACGCCCGCGAATGGGCCGCCGCGCGCGATAGCCTCGCCGCCTCGATCGACTTCGACGTTCACAACGATGCGCTGAGAATCTCTGCCAAGTTCCTGACCGAGAACATGGATGAGGTGGTTGAGCTCCTCCGCCTGGCCATCGAAGAACCCCGCTTCGATCAGGACGCGCTCGACAGGGTGCGCGGGCAGGTTCAGTCCATCATCAAGTCAAATGACAATGACCCCGACAAGATCGCCGGAAACACATGGGACAGGCTGGCATGGGGCGCTCACCCCTACGGCACCGATCTGAACGGCACCGAAGAGAGCATCGCCGCGCTGACCCGTGAAGACATGCTCGACGCCAAGGCCCGCGTCATGGCCCGCGACAGGCTCTGTGTCTCCGCCGTGGGCGATATCGACGCCGAGGAGCTTTCCGGCCTGCTGGACAGCCTCTTTTCCGGTCTGCCTGAAACCGGTGCCGAATTGCCCGAATATATTGATTACAATCTCTCCGGCGGGCTCACGGTCGTGCCCTATGACACGCCGCAATCAGTGGTGGCCTTCGGGCAAAAAGGCATCAAGCGGGATGACCCCGATTTCTTCCCCGTCTTCGTGATGATGCAGATCATGGGCGGCAGCGGCTTCAACAGCCGCCTGATGGAAGAGGTCCGTGAAAAGCGCGGGCTGACCTACGGGATCTATGCCTACGTCGCGCCAATGGACTATGGCGAACTCATCGGCGGCAATGTCGCCTCCGCCAATGGCCGTGTGGCGCAGGTCGTTGATGTGGTGAAGGCCGAATGGGAAAAGCTCGCCGCAGAAGGCGTGAGTGCCGATGAGCTGGAGCGGGCGAAGAAGTACCTCACCGGTGCCTACCCGCTGCGCTTTGATGGCAACGGGCGCATCGCCAACATTCTCGTTGGCCTCCAGATGGAAGAGCTCGGCGTGGATTACATCAAAAACCGCAACGGCTATGTCGAGGCGGTGACGGTAGAAGATATCCAGCGCGTCGCCGGGCAGCTGATCGACCCTGAAGGGCTGCACTTCGTCGTGGTCGGTGCGCCCGAGGGGCTGGAGGATACAGCGGGCAACTGACGTATCGCTGCTGCGCTGCCCCCGGTTGACCGCGCAGCGCCTCCGCGCTACCCCGCGCCTCTCAAAACCAAGGGAGGCCCCATGGCCCGCCGTAAGGGACGCGACATTTCCGGCTGGATCATCCTCGACAAGCCCGCCGGGCCGACGAGCACCGCCTGCGTAAACAAACTGCGCTGGGCGTTTGAGGCCAAGAAGGCCGGCCATGCGGGCACGCTCGATCCGGCTGCCACCGGGCTGTTGGCTGTGGCTTTCGGCGAGGCCACCAAATGCCTGCCCTACATCACCGATGCCGAAAAGTGCTACGACTTCACCGTGCGGCTGGGCGCGGCGACCAACACCGATGACGCCGAAGGCGAGGTGATCGCGACAGCCGAAGCCCGCCCCTCCGATGATGAAATCCGGGCCGCGCTTGGCCGCTTCACCGGCGACATCATGCAGGTGCCGCCCAAGTTTTCCGCCGTCAAGATAGATGGTGAACGGGCCTATGCGCTGGCCCGCGACGGCGAGGATTTCGAGGTGCAGGCTCGCCCGCTCTGGGTCGAGAGCCTTGAGCTTACGGCCCGCCCCGATGCAGATACCGCCGAGCTGCGGATGGTGTGCGGCAAGGGCGGCTACGTGCGCTCCATCGCCCGCGATCTGGGCGAGGCACTGGGCTGCCTCGGCCATGTCGTCACGCTGCGCCGCAGCTGGTCGGGCCCCTTCGATCTTGAAAACGCCGTTACGCTGGAGCAGGTCGAAGAGTTGGCGCGCACCCCGGAGATCGACGCGCTGCTGGTGCCTCTCGAAGCCGGTCTGGAAGAGTTGGCGCGGGTCACTGTCAACGAGGCCTCCGCCAATCGCATCGCGCACGGCAACCCTGCGCCTGTCGTGGCTTCGGATGCAGACTTCGGTGAGGAATGCTGGGCTGCACACCAAGGCCGCGCCGTAGCCCTAGGCCGCTACATGGGCGGCGAGTTTCACCCCGCACGGGTGCTGAACCGGTGAGCCGGGCGGCTCATCCACGACCTCGCCGTCTCTTCGCCCCGGCTGCGAAGACGTCTCGAAGGACGGATGAGCAGGCATGATCACCCGCACCCACACCAAGGGCGATGCGCCCTCCACCGCCGTCTACTCCGACTGCGAGCGCTACCGCTACCTGCTGACCCGCACATGGGAGCCGCAGGGCGAGAAGGCGCTCTTCATCATGCTCAACCCCTCCACCGCCACCGAGGTGCAAAACGACCCAACGGTGGAGCGCTGCGAGCGGCGGGCGCGCACGCTGGGCTTCGGCAGCTTCCGTGTCACCAACATCTTCGCATGGCGCGACACAGACCCGAAGGCCATGCGCGCCGCCGCCGATCCGGTGGGGCCGGAAAACGATATGGCGATCCTCGAAAGCTGCGGTTGGGCCGACAGGATCATCTGCGCATGGGGCAGTCATGGCGAGCATCTGGACCGGGGCCGGGCCGTAGAGGCCTTGCTGCGGCAGGGCGGCTGGCCACTGTTTCACCTCGGGCTCACCAAGCACGGCCAGCCCAAACACCCGCTTTATATCGCCTATACCGAGCAGCCCCGGCCCTGGGGCTAGGCTGCGGCGGGGTTGATTTCGAGCGCCCCGGCCAGCGCCTCCGGGCCAGCGGCGCATTCCACCTGCACCACGGGCCGCCCGCCAAGGCTAACCTGCCAGCGCCCATCCACCGTGGGCAGCATCACCACATCCGAGGTTTCCGGCCCGTCATAAAGCACCACCAAGCGCTCGGCTTGCGGGTCAAATCCCTGCACGCTCGGAACCGGCCATTGGCGCGTAACGGTGAGTTCCAGCCTGCGGGGCATTTCGGTGGCAACGATCACATCCCCCGTGGCCATGGGCAGGATCAGTCGGCCATCAGGATCGTATCGGTCGCCCGCCTCCTCAGCCTCTTCCTCACTCGGCATTTCATCGGGTTCCTCGGCAGCCACATCGACTTGCGGTTCCGGCTCGTCGTCCACAGCCTCCGGGGCAGGGTCGGCCTCCCCTGCCTCACCCTTTCGCTCTGCCTGCTCAGCTGTGGCCTCCTCTGCCAGCACCGCGCCAGCCTCCGAGGCACCCCCATCCGCAGGCGTGTCCGGCGCGGCGCTATCCTCAGCCTCATCGCGCGTAACAAGCCCCTCAGCGATCTCCTCAACCACCTCCTCGGCGACAGGCTCACCAGCCTCTTCTTCCGGCGCAAGCTCGGGCGCGTCCGCTGCATCAGCTTCCCGTTTCGCCGCCGCTTCGGCCTCCTCCTCTGCCCGGATGCGCGACAACTCCTCGCGCACGGCCATGATCTCCGGCGGGAAGACCTCAGGCTGATCGGGGTCCACCACGGTCTCGCCAATGCCCGCAGCGCCACCAGCCTCCGCCGCGCTTGCCATCTCCGCCCTGCGCCGCGCGCGCAGCCGAAGCCAGAGCGCAATCAGCGCAAGGGCGAGCAGTAAGAACAACAGAGGAATGATCCAATCGGAAACCATAGGCAGATCATCTCCGCAAGCCGCGCCGCATGCCAGCCCGGGCGCGGCAGGTGATTAGCATTTGTTGCATAATCTAGGCACAATTCCATCCCGCGTAAGGGAAATGCCCACATCTGGGCTTTATCCCCAAGCCAGTGACTGTGCGACCGGTCGGCTCTTGCGCCGCCCGGCGCCGAAAGGGCTGTTGCGGGGTAGCCGGGATGTTCTTGCTGTTTGGTATCATGGGCGCGGTTCTCGTTGGCTCTGCCGTGATCGGTGTTGTCGAGAGCGGCGACGATGCGGATGAGGATGCTGCGGAGTTCGACGAAAGCGGCCAAAGCACCAACCAAACCACGTCGATCGACCCGACGGAGGAAGCAGCCGTGCTGGGCGAGGCCGGCGCGCTGAACCCGACAGAGCCCGATAGCGGCAGCACCCAAACCGGCACCATCGGCGCCGACCTGCTGGATGGCGGCGCGGGCGATGACATTCTGCAGGGCTATGAGGGCGACGATCAGATTATGGCTTACGAGGGCGATGATGTTGCCTTCGGAGAGGCCGGTAACGATACCATCCACGGCGGCGCGGGCGCTGATAGCCTCTTTGGCGAGGCAAATGACGATCGCCTTGAGGGGGGGACCGGTGATGATGCGCTCTGGGGTGGTGCGGGCGATGACAGGCTTCTCGGCGGCGCGGGCGAAGACCGGCTCACAGGGGGTGACGGGGCCGATACCCTGTTGGGCGGCGACGATGCCGATCAGTTGGAAGGCGGGCTCGGCGATGACGTGCTGTTTGGCGGCGATGGGCAGGATAACCTTCAGGGCGGCACCGGACATGACACGCTCGCGGGCGACGATGACCTTGGCGTCGACTGGCTGAATGGCGGCCCAGGTGATGACATTCTGCTGCTGGGCGATGGTGACGTGGCAACCGGCGGCGACGGGGCCGATCTGTTCCGCCTCGGCCCCGACCTCGTGGAAGAGACCGTGGCCGAGATAATGGATTTCGAGCCCGGAGAAGACAGCCTCGCCTTGCTCTGGGATGATATCGCGAGCGATGCGCCCCCCGAGATTACCATAGGCGAGGCCAACAGCGATGCTGTGGAAGTCTACGCCGATGGCGAGCTCATCGGCGTAGTGCACGGCGGCGGCGCGCTTTCGCCCGAGGATATCCAGCTTGTCCCGATGTCGGCCTCAGCAACGGTTTGACCCGCACCGTTCTGACGGGTTTTCAAAGCTGGATATTCGACTAGGGTTCATCCCATGAGTGACCCTGATCCGCACCTCTCCTCCAAGCCCGCGCCCCCTCAGGTGGCAGCCGAGGCCGAAGTGGAGCACGATGCCACCCGCACCGATTTGCGCAACGAGATAGTGGCGTTGCGTGACGAGGTCGCCAAGCTGAACGATCACAAGTTCCTGCGGGTCTACGCCCAGTTCTGGCGGCTGGTGGCCTTTCAACTCTTGCGCGGCATGGCCTTTGGCCTTGGCTCGGTGGTCGGCGCAACGGTGCTCGTCTCCGTCCTCGCCTATCTCCTCAGTCAGGTCGATTTCATCCCGATTCTGGCCGAATGGGCGGCAGAGCTAGATGTCGAGCTGGAGGAGGAGCAAACCGAAGCGGAGGTGGAGCAGCGCGTGGACGAGCAATTGCCAGCACCCGAAGGCGGAGGCAGCAATGCCGAAGGCGGCGAAGAGGCACCGCAGCAAGACCCGCCGCAGGCCGAGCCCGGAGAAATCCCCCCGGCCAATGCCGAGTAAAGCCGGGCGCAGGGCAAGCCGCACGAATCACCTTCCCATCCGCGCCGCCATCGCCTATACGCGCCCCCTGTCGCCCGGCACCGCCCGGGAGGCACACTCCATGGACCCTGCTGGACGACATCCCGGCTTGCGCCCGCACACACCAACCAAAGGAGACCCCGATGTCGATCACCGCTGAAGAAAAAGCCCGCGTCATCAAGGAACACGGCACCAAAGAAGGCGACACCGGTTCGCCCGAAGTGCAGATTGCCATCCTTTCCTCGCGCATCAGCACGCTCACCGAGCACTTCAAGACCCACAAGAAGGACAACCACGGTCGTCGTGGCCTTCTCAAGCTCGTGGCTCAGCGCCGTAAGCTGCTGGACTACCTGAAAAACAAAGACGAGGCCCGCTACCGGGATCTCATCGGCAAGCTGGGCATCCGCCGCTAAGACGGAACGCCAGGGACAAGATCGAAGGGGTGGCCTGCGGGCCGCCCCTTTTTCGTTTGCGCGCGCTTCCGCGCCGACGTGGCGTTCCGGTTGACCGGGTCGGGCGAGCACGGCCAGACTTGGCCGCAGGAGGAGGCAGATGATCCCTGCATTGCGCATCATCATCCACATGGGTGGGCTGCACCGGCTGTTCCCATTCTGGCTGGCGGGCCTTGGGCTGCTGATGTTCGACTTTCAGCTCTGGATGTTGGCGGCGCTGGCCTATGGCGTGGTGATCCAGTGGTTCAACGAGTATTTGATCCACCGCTTTATCTACCACCGCGAGCCGCCTACTGCGCAGAGCCCGTTCAACAAGCTCTATCGCAGCCACATCGGCCACCACGAGTTTCCCGCCGACGAAGAGTTTTTCACCGGCGACGATCACTGGTTTCCACTCCGCTTTGCCGCCATATCCTTCGCGGCGCATCTGCTGGTGCTCTGGCCCTTCGTGGGGCTGTGGCCCGCGGTGGAGTTTGCGTGGGTCGCGCTCTTTGTCGGTTCAGCCTCGGCCTTCACCTTTTACGAATACTGCCACACGCTGGCGCATCTCAACGTGCCCAAGGGCCGCTTCGGCAAGTGGGTGACGCGCGAGCATATGGCGCACCACTACCAAGACCATCACGCCACCTTTCACGTCACCGCCGGGATGGCGTGGATTGACCGTCTGTTTGGCACCGCCCACAACCCGGCTCGCGCCCGAGCCCGGTATGACCGGCACACAATAATGAGCATCGGGATGGACCCGCAAGACCTTCGCCTTGTCACCGCGCGTAAGGCCTATGGCATCTCCAAAACCCCGCGGCACATCTCCTGACGCTGGGTTAGCATGCACGTTCCGGCTGTGCCCGGATGTCCTAAGACACACACGCCCCCTTTCTCGGCCTTCGAAAGGCCGGAAAGTCGCTCAAACGGCTGGTTCCGGCCATTAATGCAATGGTCCCCCCGCGCTTGGCCTGATAATTCCTTGGGTCGAACGACACGCAAGAAAGGCGGCGCTGATGGCCACCGTGCCGAGTTTTCCAACAGCAGAACCCGAGGGCCACAGGGCCGAGCTTGGGCGCACCGAGCGGCTGGCCGATCTCAAACAAACCGGGCTGATGGATACCGTCCCCGAAGAGGTCTACGACCGTGCGGTGCGGCTGGCTCGGCAGATCACCGGCGCGCCGGTCGGGCTGCTCTCGCTGGTGAATGATCAAAAGCAGTTTTTCAAGGCGCAGTCCGGCCTCGAGGAAGCCGGGGTGGAAGAGCGGGAAACACCGCTGAGCCATTCATTCTGCCAATATGTCGTTTCCTCCCGCACCTCGCTGGCCGTGGTTGACGCCACTGTCCACCCGCTTCTCGCAGGCAATGGCGCCGTGGCCGATATGGGCGTGGTGGCCTATCTCGGTGTGCCTGTGCATGGCCCGGGCGGCGAGGTTCTCGGCTCGTTCTGCGCGATAGACGCAGAGGCGCACGAGTGGTCGCAAGAGCAGTTGAAGGCGCTGGAAGACATCGCCGGGATCGTCGAAAGCGAGATCCGTCTGCATCAGGCGCTGGCCGAGCGGCAATTGCTGGTGGAGGAGTTGAACCACCGGGTGAAAAACCTCTTCACCGTGGTCTCCGGCATGGTGCGCCTTAGCCATTCCAATGGCGAGAGTGCATCGGAGCTGGAGGCACGGCTGCAGGCGCTGGCCAAGGCACACAACCTGCTGGCCCCGATCATCGAAGCCGGCAAGCCGGTGGGAGACAGGATCTCGCTGCGCGACCTGCTCACAACCCTGCTCACGCCCTATGGTGCCCAGCACATCACCGCGCTTGACGGCCCTGACGTGGTGCTCGGCCCCCGCGCCAGCACCTCTCTCTCGCTCGCCCTGCATGAGCTGGCAACAAATGCAGCCAAATATGGTGCCCTGGTCGCCGCCGAAGGCCGCCTTTCGGTCCGCTGGGGCGTGGAGGACGACGCGCTCAATATCCTGTGGGAAGAAACCGGGCGCGCGACAACAGAGCAAGGCAAGCCGGAGGGCTTCGGCACAAGGCTGATCTCCATGGCGATCGAAGGCCAGCTTGATGGCACGTTGCATACCGATCTGCGCCCCGAAGGCATGACCCGCCGCATCACCCTACCGCGAGAGCGACTGGCGGATTAGGGCAGCCCCCGCTGGCCCGACTGCGATGTGCCTGCGCGGAGCACACGTCTCAACGCTTCCCATCGCTCCAACTTTCCTGTATGGCCCAGCCATCTGAGACGTTGCACCAAGGCCCCGGTGCTCGATGGAATAGATGAAAGGGGCCGGCGGCAATGGGGCCGCCACTCAAACGGGAGACCCGGGATACGCCCGGGAGTGCTCCCCCACAGGAAACGAATATGTTCAAAATTACGACGAAAAGCATGGAGTGGGGCGAAGAGACCCTCACTCTCGAAACGGGCCGTGTGGCCCGCCAGGCCGATGGCTCGGTGATCGCCACGCTGGGCGAAACCTCTGTCATGGCCAACGTGACCTTTGCGAAAACGCAAAAGCCCGGGCAGGATTTTTTCCCGCTGACCGTGCACTACAACGAGAAATACTACGCCGCCGGTAAAGTCCCCGGTGGCTTCTTCAAGCGTGAAGGCCGTCCGACCGAGAAAGAGACGCTCACCTCGCGCCTGATCGACCGTCCGATCCGCCCGCTGTTTGTTCCCGGCTTCAAGAACGAAGTTCTGGTGATCTGCACCGTGCTCTCCCACGATCTGGTCAATGACCCTGACATCGTGGCGATGATCGCCGCTTCGGCCGCGCTCACCATCTCCGGTGCCCCCTTCATGGGGCCGATTGCCGCCGCCCGCGTCGGCTTTGAAGATGGCGAATATGTGCTGAACCCCGAAGTGCAGGACATGGACCAGCTGCGCCTGAACCCCGACCAACGCCTTGACCTCGTGGTCGCCGGCACCAAGGACGCGGTGATGATGGTCGAGTCGGAAGCCTACGAGCTGTCCGAAGACGAGATGCTGGGTGCCGTGACCTTCGCCCATGAGCAGATCCAGCCGGTGATCGACCTGATCATCGACCTGGCCGAAGAGGCCGCCAAAGAGCCCTTCGACTACCAGCCGCCGGATTACTCGGAGCTCTATGAGGCCGTGAAGGCCGCTGGCGAAGCCGACATGCGCGCCGCCTACGCGATCCTCGACAAGCAGGAGCGCACCTCTGCCGTTTCCGCCGCCAAGGAGAAGATCCTTGAGGCGCTGACCGATGAGCAGAAAGAGGATGCGAACCTGGGTTCGGCCCTTAAAAAGCTCGAAAGCGGCATCCTGCGCGGCGACGTGGTGAAGAACGGCAAGCGGATCGACGGTCGCTCGACCACCGATGTGCGCGCCATCGAGAGCCAGGTCGGCATTCTGCCCCGGACCCACGGCTCGGCGCTGTTCACCCGTGGCGAAACGCAGGGCCTCGTTGTGACCACGCTCGGCACCGGCGACGATGAGCAGATCATCGACGCGCTGCACGCCAACTACCGCAGCAACTTCATGCTGCACTACAACTTCCCGCCCTACTCGGTGGGTGAGGTTGGCCGCTTCGGCTTTACCGGACGCCGCGAAATCGGCCACGGCAAACTGGCATGGCGTGCGCTTCAGGCGGTGCTGCCCGCACCGACCGACTTCCCCTACACCATTCGCGTGGTCTCCGAGATCACCGAATCCAACGGCTCTTCCTCGATGGCCTCCGTCTGTGGCGGTTCGCTCTCGATGATGGACGCCGGTGTGCCGCTGAAGGCCCCCGTGGCCGGTGTGGCCATGGGCCTGGTGCTGGAAGAAGACGGCGACTACGCCATCCTGACCGACATCCTTGGCGACGAGGATCACCTCGGCGACATGGACTTCAAGGTGGCTGGCACCGAAGACGGCATCACCTCGCTGCAGATGGATATCAAGGTTGCAGGCATCACGCCCGAGATCATGAAAACCGCCCTGGCCCAAGCCAAGGACGCCCGTCTGCATATCCTCGGCGAGATGTCCAAGGCTCTGACCGCTGGCCGCACCGAGTTCTCGGCGCATGCCCCGCGGATCGAAACCATGAACGTGCCCACCGACAAGATCCGTGAAGTGATCGGCTCGGGCGGCAAGGTGATCCGCGAGATCGTCGAGGTTTCGGGTGCCAAGGTCGACATCAACGACGATGGCGTCATTAAGATCGCCTCGCCGAATGCCGAGTGCATCGAGAAGGCCCGCGAGATGATCCACTCGATCGTCGCCGAGCCGGAAGAAGGCAAGATCTACAACGGCAAGGTCGTGAAGATCGTCGACTTCGGCGCCTTCGTGAACTTCTTCGGCAAACGTGACGGCCTCGTGCACGTCAGCCAGATCGCCAACACCCGCCTGAACCACCCCAGCGACCAGCTGACCGAAGGTCAGGACGTGAAGGTGAAGCTGCTGGGTTTCGACGATCGCGGCAAGGTGCGCCTGTCGATGAAAGTCGTCGATCAGGAGACCGGCGAAGAGATCAAGAAAGAAGAGAAGGCCGACTGAGGCCACTCACTTTCGGATTAGCGAAGGGCCCGGGGGAAACCTCGGGCCCTTTTGCATGTTGAAGAGGCTTGGCCGCCGCGCCCTCTTTCGGGAGTGGCAAATGGCCCCTGTGCCGCTCAGGCCTCGATGAAGCGCGGGTCTTCACCGGAGGCCACCACCACCGCCGTCAGCCGCCCCGTGGCAAAAGCGCCGGTGTCTATCGCAATACGACCGGGGGCGACCTCCGCCGTGTCGCGGATGTAATGGCCGTGGATGATCCATGTGCCATCGCTGCGCGGGGTCGAAAAGAAGTCGGGGTGGCCATTGGTGAGCGAGTTAGATTGCGCGTCCAGCGGGCGGGCGGGATCGGCGCCAGCATGGGTGACGGCAACATTGCCGCTTTGCCACTGGCGGGGCATGTCCTTGATCCAGTCCAGCAGGCCCTCGGCTTCAAGTACCTCGGCCAGCCCTGCCTGGGCAGCCTCCAGCCCCGGCCCGCCGGTCTCCGACACACCCGCGCCGAGCCCGAAGCTCGACAGCGTTTGCAGCCCGCCATGTCTCAGCCAGCGCGGGTATTTGCCTTGGGCGAAGTCGAGCATCATCTCTTCATGGTTCCCGCGCAGGCAGGTGGCCTTCCCGTCGGAGCAAAATGTCTTCAGCCGCCGCAGCACGGCCGCCGAAGCCTCGCCCCGGTCGACATAATCGCCAACGAAAACAATCGGCAGGCCCGGTGCTTCTGCTTCGAGCTTGTCGATCAACCGTTCCAGCAGATGATCGCAGCCATGCACATCGCCCACCGCAACAAAGGGAGCGTCAGGGGCAAGCGGGCCACCGTCGAAGGGCTGCACAGCAGGACGCGCGCCAGCCCGGCGGAAGATATTGCTCAGTCGAAACATCTTCAGCGGCTAATGACCTGACAGGACTCGGCCTTGATCATCTTGCGGCTTTCCCGCTGCGGAGCCGCCTTTACCACCCGGCCTCGCCCGGCTTCGGCGACCTTGGTGGTGGCAGAGGAGACAAGCTCGGTCAGCTTGCAGGTGTTGCCCTGCAAAGCCACCACCATCCGAAAGCCCGCTTCCATCACCTGCTTGCTGCCTTCGGCATCGGTCAGCACCCGGTTGATGCCCATCGTCGCCGTCAGCCCGCTGCGGGTCAGGTTGTAACGGGCCCGGGTTTCCACATTGGCCTTGTAGTCCACCTTGATGCCGGGCGGCAGACGCACGCGTGAGCCGTCGCTGCAGCGTTCCGTGCGGGTTTTGGCCGTGTAGGCGCAGCTCTTGGTGGAGCGGCTGGAGCGGCCCTCAAACACCAGCGCCGAGGCCGATCCGTCGGCTCCGCGCTCGGCCCCGATCTCGAAGGTCTTGCAGTTGGACTTCACGGTTTCAATCGCCAGCAGCCCGCCGAACTGTTTGATGTCATAGGTGGTGCGGCAGGTGTCGTTCGAGCGCCCAAGCCCGCGCGAGCGCACCTGCTTTTCCGAGAAGCTCACACGCAGCTTCAACTCGGCCACCGCCGGTGTGGCAGGCAGGCTGGCCATGAGTGTGGCCGCAAGGATCCATCTCAGCATCATCGTCCCTTTCTCGCTCCCTCGGCCGGCCTCAATTGCAGTAGGTCCGTCCGTTGTAGGTTGCACATTTGCGGCCCCCGCCACCCCCGCTGCCGCCACTGCTGGTAGCGCGCTTCGGTTTCGAGGCCTTGGCCTGCCGCACCCGGCAGGAGCCGCGCGTGTCGAGATACTGGCCCGAAGGGCAGGTCTTCAACTCACAACGGTTATCCACCTTCACCTCACGCACAGAGCAGACCAGCGGGCAGGTGCCCTCGGGCATCTTTTGCAACAGCCCGGCGAGGGTGATCGAAAGCTCCATCTCGGCAATGTCGGGCACCGCATCCCGCAGCCGCGCCATGGCCCGCTCGGAGTTTCGGCCCCAGTCGCCATCGACGGTGCCCGCGTCGCAGCCCAGCCGGTTGAGCTCTTCCTGAAGGGTGAAGTACATGTCCTCCATCTCCTCCTCCTCAATCGGCATGAAGACAGTCGCCGGCATCGCCACGCGCACAATGGGCACGCCATCGTCGCCCCATGTCACCTGCACGTCCTCGCCAACGATCCCCTCGGTATCAACGCCCTCTTCGGCAAGGTCGGCAGCGTCGCCGATCACTAGCCCGGCCCCGTCTTCTGGCTCAGCCGCAGCATCCCCCAAGTCCTGAGCGGAGAGCGGCGGAAGAGTGGTCACAGCCACTCCTGAAAGCAGAACAAGCGCGGCGAAAATCCGCCGGTATGGGTGCGTCATTCAATCCTCTGCGCGGAGACCGGGCGTTGCCCCGGTGCCCCTTTCACAGCGGAGGTTAGCAAAAAAGCCCCGTTCACTCCAACGGGGCTTTTTCACGTTCATGGGATGTTGCGGGCTCAGCCCGGGTTCTTGGCAAAGCGCAGGTAGGGCAGCTTCTTGTCGAGCGCGCCGTATTTCTCTTCCGCCGCCGCATCGTCCAGCGCCAGGGCCACGATCACGTCTTGCCCGGTTTCCCAGTTGGCGGGGGTGGCCAGCGGCTGTTCGTAGGTGCGTTGCAGCCCGTCGAGCGCACGCAGCACCTCGGCAAAGTTGCGACCGACCGACATCGGGTAGGTCATCATCAGTTGCACCTTCTTGTTAGGCGCGACGATGAAGACCGAGCGAACAGTCGCGCTGTCGGCCGGGGTGCGGCCATCGGGCAGGTAGGCATCTGCCGGCAACATGTCGAAGGCCTTGGAAAAGGTCAGGTCGGTATCGGCGACGATGGGGAAGCCCGCCTTGGCACCGCCAAAGGCTTCGATGTCACCCTTCCATTTCTTATGCTCTTCCGCCCCATCCACGGAGACGCCGAGCACCTTGGTGCCGCGCTTCTCCCATTCATCCGCGAGCTGGGCCACGGCACCGAACTCGGTGGTGCAGACGGGGGTAAAGTCTTTCGGGTGCGAGAAGATCACCGCCCAGCTATCACCGATCCAGTCGTGCAGGGTCAGCTCGCCGAGATCGGTGGGGAAGGTCAGGTTGGGGACGGTGTCGTTGATGCGCAGGGCCATGAGGTTTCCTCCTAGGGGCAGCGTTTCCTTGCGGCAATAGATACGCCCCGCAGCCAGAATTGGAAGGCCCGTCACCTGGGGAGAAGGAGAGCGTTTTGTCGCTGCGCCGGGAGAGAAACGTCTGTTTCGGGGCAACGCGCGGGCTGGCACAGCGGTTCTGCCCGGGGCGCTCAACTCTTGGGCGAAAACACGCCGATGCGGTTGCCCCTGCGTTACCTCATCACAGGTTTGCGAGGAAGAACAGGGCAAACAACAGGGAGAGAGACATGAAACCAGTCATTGCAGGGGCGCTGGCCCTTTCGCTTGCCGCCGCGCCATTGGCCGCGCAGGAAGCGGCGATCTTCTCCGGGGATGACCGGCTTCACCCGGTCTATGCCCAGAATGGGATGGTCTCGGCGCAAGAGGCTGTGGCGGCGCAGGTCGGGCTCGACATTTTGCAGGCCGGTGGCAACGCAGTAGATGCCGGTGTGGCCGTGGCCTTTGCCCTTGCCGTCACTTTGCCCCGCGCGGGCAACCTCGGTGGCGGCGGTTTCATGATCGTGCACGATGCGGAGAGCGGTGAGACTAAGGCGATTGATTATCGCGAGATGGCGCCGGCCAATGCCGACCGCGACATGTTCCTCGACGCCGAGGGCAATGCCGATAGCAACCTCAGCCGCTTCACCGGGTTGGCCACCGGCGTGCCCGGCACCGTTGCGGGCATGCAGATGGCACTGGAGGAATACGGCACCATGACGATGGCCGAGGTCGTCGCCCCCGCCATCGCGCTCGCCCGCGACGGGATCGACGTGACGCCGGGCCTTGCTGACAGCCTGAAGGGGCTGGAGGGCCGGCTGAAGAAATGGCCCTCGTCGGAGGCGATCTTCTTCAAGGAAGGCGGCGCTTTTTACGAGCCGGGTGAGCGGCTTGTGCAGGCCGATCTGGCGCAGACACTTCAGAAGATCGCCGACGAGGGGCCAGCCGGCTTTTACGAGGGCGAGGTGGCCGAGGCGATCAGCAAGGCGGTGATGGACGCGGGCGGGCGGATCACACCGGAGGACATGGCGAACTACAAGGCGGTGCTGCGCGAGCCCGTCACCGGCAGCTACCGTGGCTACGAGATCGTCTCGATGCCGCCGCCCTCTTCGGGCGGAGCGCATATCGTGCAGATCCTGAACGTGCTGGAAGAGTATCCGGTGGGCTTCCTCGGCCATAACTCGGCGGAGACGATCCACCTGATGGCCGAGGCGATGAAGCGCGCCTATGCCGACCGCTCCGAGTATCTGGGTGACAGCGACTACGTCGATGTGCCGCTCTCCGAAATCACCTCGAAGGACTACGCTGCCGCCATCCGGGGCGAGATCAGCCGAAACGTGGCCACACCCTCCAGCACCATCAAGCCGGGCAATCTCGCGCCCTACGAGAGCAACGAGACCACCCATTTCTCGATTGTCGATAAGGACGGCAACGCGGTGTCCAACACCTACACCATCAACTTCTCCTACGGCTCGGGCATGGTGGCCGAGGGCACCGGCGTGTTGATGAACAACGAGATGGACGACTTCGCCGCCAAGCCCGGCGTGCCCAACGCTTACGGGCTGATCGGCGGGGACGCCAACGCGGTGGAGGGCGGCAAACGCCCGCTGTCGTCGATGAGCCCGACGCTGGTGATGAAGGATGGCGAGGTATTCATGGTGACGGGCAGCCCGGGTGGCAGCCGCATCATCACCACCACCTTGCAGGTCATCATGAACGTGATCGACCACGGCATGAACATCGCCGAAGCCTCCACCGCCCCCCGCATCCACCACCAATGGCTGCCCGACGAGATCCGCATCGAAGAAGGCATCAGCCCCGATACCATCGCGATCCTTGAGCAGAAGGGTCATAAGGTGGCGCGCAAAACGGTGATGGGCTCGACCCAATCAATCATGGTCGACAAGGAGAGCGGTCTGCTCTTCGGCGCTTCCGACCCCCGCCGGGTAGACGCCGCCACTGTCGGCTACTGAAGCCCAAGCCCGCCGGCATGTGCTGGCGGGCTTGCCCTCCTGCACGTTCCATGTTGATGTCAACGCATCAAGCGTGGAGGGCATCATGAAAGACAGCAAGCTGACCGTCTGGGGCTATGAGTGGGTGCCCGACTTCGCCAAGGGTCAGGTGCGCGACTTCCGGGTGCGCTGGGCCCTGCTGGAGGCCGGGTTGGGCTACGAGATGGCCCATGTCGAGATGGGTGGCCAAGGCAAGCCGGAGCATCTGGCGCGGCAACCTTTCGGCCAGATCCCCGTGTTGGAAATCGACGGTGCGCCGATGTTCGAGAGCGGCGCGATCGTCTGGCGGATCGCCGAGTCCAGCGACGTGCTTCTGCCCCCGGAGGTGGATCGTTACGCCGCCCTCAGCTGGGTCTTCGCCGCGCTGAACTCAGTCGAGCCGCTGACCGGAGTGGTCGGCACCGTTCAGACCTTCGTGGAAGACCGCGAGGCAGCAGAACGGGTCGCCCCGACCCTCCGCGCGATGGCTGGCAAAAAGCTGAAACGGCTGGCAAGCGCGCTGGGCGACAAGGACTACCTGCTTGGCGATACCTTCTGCGTCTCGGACTTGATGATGGCCGCCGTGCTGCACGGGCTCGACGGGCTGAAGCTGATCGAAGACCACCCAACACTGCTCGCCTACAGAGACCGCTGCCTTGCCCGCCCGGCCTATCAAAAGGCGATGGCCGACCAGATTGCAGAGATCGAGAGCAACGCCGTGAAATACGCGCGCTAGGCCGCTCATCCGCCCCTCACGGCGCGCGAGCGCGGTGAAGAGTGGCTCTTAAAACGGCGCCTTCGCCTTAAAATTCACACCCCTTCCGCCATCCGGGTGCAGCACGCGGAGCATTTCGGCGTGGAGCATCAGGCGGGGGAACTCCAGTGCGGGGCCAGTGGCGTAAAACGGATCACCGAGGATCGGGTGGCCGATTTCGCGCATATGCACGCGCAGCTGGTGGCTACGCCCCGTCTCGGGCATCAACCGCACCCGGCTCTCGCCATCCTTGGCCTTCAGTCGCTTCCAACGGGTCAGCGCAGGCTTGCCGTTTTCATCGTCCACCATCTGCCGTGGCCGGTTGGGCCAATCCACGATCAGCGGCAGGTCCACCTCGCCTTCGGGCTCCGCCACCTCGCCCCAGACCCGCGCCACATACTGCTTCTTGGTTCGCCGATGCTCGAACTGCAGGCCAAGGTGGCGCTGAGCGTGCGGAGTGAGGGCAAAGACCATGACGCCGCTGGTGTCGCGGTCCAGCCGGTGCACCAGCAGAGCCTCAGGGAAGGCCGCTTGCACCCGCGACAGCAGGCAATCAGCCAGATGTTCGCCCTTGCCCGGCACCGAGAGCAGGCCGGAGGGCTTGTTGACGGCAAGCAGTTCATGGTCGTGGTGGAGCACGTCCAGCGGCGTGTCCGGCGGGGCATAGGTGTCGCTCACCGCTGCTCCACCCCATCGCTGATCTCGTAGTAGTCGCCCCTGTCGGCGGTGAAGATGTGCTTTTGTAGGGTCAGGCCGGTGGGGCCGTTGATGGCGCCCAACGCAAAGCTGGTGGTGTCTTCGTCACGGTGCTTCCACAACAGAAAGCTGCCGCAGGTGGGGCAAAAGCCGCGTTTGGCCTCCGCAGAAGAGGCATACCACTGCAGTTCGCCATGAACGGAAAGCTCATCGTCCTTCACATAGGCCGAAGCCCAAAGATGCCCCGACTGGCGGCGGCACTGGCCGCAGTGGCAGACAGAAACGCCTTCTGGCTTGCCGGTCACCTCGAAGCGGATCGCGCCGCAGAGGCAGCTTCCTTGCAGGCTCATCGCCAATGTCCGCCGTTACCAAAAACCGTGTTGAGCACCCGCCCCAGCCCCTCTGCGTCGGCCTCTGTGAAAGCGGCGGGCTGGTCGCTGTCGATATCGAGCACACCGATAAGCCGCCCGGAGGCCCCATGCACCGGCAGCACGATTTCCGATCGGGTGGTCGCGGCGCAGGCGATGTGGCCGGGAAAGGCCTCGACATCATCGACAAGCTGCACCTCTCCCGTCTCGGCGCATGTGCCGCAGACACCCTTGCCAAAGGGGATTTGCAGGCAGCCATGTCCGCCTTGATAGGGGCCGATCTTCAGCATTCCGGGCTCGGTGACGCGGTAGAAGCCTGTCCAGTCAAACCGGTCGTCAGAATGGTGTATTTCACAGGCTAGCGTTGCCATCAGCGCGACCTCATCGGTCTCGTTCTCGGTCAGGCTTTCAATAACCTTTGCCAGCGCGGCGTAATCAACCTCAGGCACGTTCAATCGCGATGGCCGTGCCCTCGCCTCCGCCGATGCAAATGGCGGCCACGCCGCGCTTGAGGTCGCGTTTTTCCAGCGCGTTGAGCAGCGTCACCATGATGCGGGCACCGCTTGCGCCAATGGGATGGCCCAGCGCGCAGGCCCCGCCGTTGACGTTGATCTTGTCGCGGCTCACGCCCATTTCGTGCATGAAGGCCATGGGCACCACGGCGAAGGCTTCGTTCACTTCCCAAAGATCCACATCCTCCACGCTCCAGCCAAGCCGCTTCAGCAGCTTCTGCGCGGCTGGCACTGGCGCGGTGGTGAACCAGCCGGGCGCTTGCGCGTGGGAGGCATGGCCGAGGATATGGGCGCGGATCGGCAGGCCAGAGCCTTCGCCCGCCAGCACAAGCGCCGCCGCGCCGTCGGAAATGCTCGAAGAGTTGGCCGCCGTCACCGTGCCGCCCTCGCGAAAAGCGGGCTTGAGCGTAGGGATCTTGTCAGGCCGCGCGTTGCCGGGTTGCTCATCCTCGCCCACCACGGTCTCACCCCGGCGGCCTTTAACCGTAACGGGCGTGATCTCGCCCTCAAAACGGCCCTCCTTCTGGGCGCTGAGCGCATTTTCCAGCGAGCCAAGTGCGTAGTCATCCTGTGCCTGCCGGGTAAACTGGAACGTCTCGGCGCAATCCTCGGCGAAGGTGCCCATCAGGCGTCCCTTGTCATAGGCGTCTTCCAGCCCGTCAAGAAACATGTGGTCGATCACCTGGCCATGCCCAATGCGGGCCCCGCCGCGCATCTTGGGAAGCAGGTAGGGCGCGCCGGTCATGCTCTCCATCCCGCCGGCAATCACCACATCGGCCCCGCCGCCTGCAATGGTGTCAAACGCGGCCATCGCGGCCTTCATGCCCGAGCCGCACATCTTGTTGAGCGTGGTCGCGGGCAGGCTCTCACCCAGACCGGCGGCAAAGCCTGCCTGCCGCGCGGGCGCCTGGCCCTGCCCTGCGGGCAGAACGCAGCCCATCAGCAAATCGTCCGCCGCCTCGGCCCCGGCCTGATCCATCGCCGCCCTGATCGCCGCGCCGCCCAGTTCAGCCGCTGTAACAGTGGCAAACGCACCCTGAAACCCGCCCATCGGCGTGCGCGCCGCCCCCGCAATTCCAACCCGTGTCATTGCTCTCTCCCCGCAAATATCTGCCACTTGCATACCGAATGGTAAGGTTTCGCGTCTAGGCCTGAGGCACGCCCAACTGACACGGAGCAGGCCATGAACCTAGACGCAAGCCAGAAGGGCAACATTCTGCTCGTCACCGTGCGCGAAAGCCGGATTGACGCGGCAGTGGCCGTTGCCTTCAAGGAAACCATGCGCGAGCTGACGTCGGGCCACGCCGGGCGGATCGTGCTCGACATGGGCGAGGTCGGCTTTCTTGATAGCTCGGGCCTCGGTGCCGTGGTGGGCGCGATGAAGCAGGTTGATCCCGGGGCAAAGCTTGAACTGGCGGCCCTCAGCAGAACGGTGGCAAAGGTCTTCAAGCTGACGCGCATGGATACGGTCTTCAACATCCACAGTTCTGCCGAGGCGGCCCTTGCCTCTGGCGAAAACGCTGCCTGACCGGGCAGCATCATGCCCAACCGCGCCCGCGTTCACGCAATCGCCTCAACCGAGCCTGAGCCCGCGCCCGCCGCGTGCCCACCAAACAATGCGCTTCGGATTGTGCTCTCAAGCACTCCTATGGAGGTGCGGCGCGCGCTGGAGCACGTGTTGGGCAACCTCTCTCCGCTCGCTCTCTCAGATGAAGATCGTGGCACCGTTGAGCTGGTGCTGGCCGAGGTGCTGAACAACGTCGTCGAGCATGCCTATGACGAGGCGGCCTCCGGCGTCATCGAGATCAACGTGCTTCAGGGGGAGCGCAGGATTTTCTGCACCGTCACCGATCATGGTCGCGCCATGCCGGGGCTCGATGCGCCAGCGGGTCGGGCCGCAGAGGTTGATGTGCCGCTGGAGGCTCTGCCGGAAGGTGGCTTTGGCTGGTTCTTGATCCGGCAGCTTTCGAAAGACCTCAACTACACCCGCGACAGTGGCCAGAATCGCCTGAGCTTCTCGCTGGATTTTGCCACCATGCCCTGACACGGCTGTTCTCGCAGCGCTCCGCCCGCAAACCCAGCCGGTTAACCCGGAATCCCGGTTCCAATCTCGCGCTCAATCCACCCCACGCACGCAATTGTTTCGCCTTTGGAAATTCGCGCCGCAAAATGGTCCTGATCACACCCAAACGGCGACAGGATCAAAGAGCAAATTAGACGGGTAGCTGCATATAGCTTCCCTCGGCGCCACGCTTCATAGCCCCCACCCAGTGCGTGGCGTCGAGGTCTTATTTTTCCCTATCATCATCGCCTTGTCGCCCCGCACTGCGCCGCCTAGTCTCGCCGCCGGAGGGACAATCATGCGCAATTTCGAGATTCCGGGGCGGTCGCCTGTCTTTGCAACCAATGGCCTCTGCGCCACCTCGCACCCGCTTGCGGCGCAGGTCTCGGTGGAGATTCTGCAGGCGGGCGGCAATGCGGTGGATGCGGGCATCGCAGCAGCGGTTCTGCTGGGCATCTGCGAGCCGCAGAGCACCGGAATCGGTGGTGACTGCTTTGCCTTGGTCAAGCCTGCCGGGACGGACGAGATCCACGCCCTGAACGGCTCTGGCCGGGCGCCCGCAGGCATAGACGTGGAAGCCCTGCGCGCAGGCGGGCCGACCATTCCGCTGACCTCGCCCCATGCCGTCACGCTCCCGGGCGCAATTGCCGGCTTCGCGGCCCTATCGGAGCGCTTCGGGCGCAACGGGCTCGCCGCAAGCCTCGCGCCAGCCATCCGCTACGCCGAAGAGGGCGTGCCCGTGGCGCCGCGCGTGGCCCGCGATTGGCAAGCCGCAGAGGCCACGCTTCAGGGCGCGGCTCGCCAGCATTACCTGATTGGCGGGGCCGTCCCCGAGGTTGGCCAGATCTTCCGCAGCCCGGGCCAGGCCGAGGTGCTGCGCCGGGTGGCGGCGGAGGGGCCGCAGGCGTTCTATCAGGGCGAAGTGGCCGAGGATATGTGCGCCGCCCTCGCCGGGGCCAGCCACAGCTTGCAAGACTTCGCCAGCGTCAGCGCCGACTGGGGCAGCCCGCTCACCGGCCCCTATCGCAGCCGCGAGATCGCCGAGCATCCGCCCAACGGGCAAGGCACCACCGCCCTGCTGCTCGCCGCGATCCTCGCTGAATTCGACATTGCCGCGATGGATCCGCTTGGCCCGGAGCGCAGCCATATCGAGGCCGAGGCGATCAAGCTGGCCTATGACGCCCGCAACCGGCTCATCGCAGACCCGGCCTCCATGAAAGACCCGAAGGTCCTGCTGCGCCCCGGCCTCGCGCAAGAGCTTGCCGCATTGATCGACCCCAAGCGGGCGATGGCGCAGGTCACCAGCGTGACCGAGGCGGTGCACCGCGACACGGTTTACCTTTGCGTGGTGGACCGCGACGGCATGGCGCTGTCGCTCATCTATTCGATCTTCCACAGCTTCGGCTCCGGCCTTGCCAGCCCCAAGTTTGGCATCCTGATGCAAAACCGCGGCGCGGGTTTCTCGCTGGAAGAGGGCCACCCCAACGAGGCGGGCCCGGGCAAGCGGCCGATGCACACGATCATTCCCGGGATGATGCTGCAGGACGGCCGGGTGGAGATGCCCTTTGGCGTGATGGGTGGGCAGTATCAGGCGGCCGGGCACGCGCGATTCGCCTCAAACATGCTGGATCTCGGCATGGATCCGCAGGAGGCGATCGACTTTCCACGCCTGTTTGCCGAGAAGGGCGAGTTGCAGCTTGAGGCCCCCTTCCCCGAGGCCACCCGTGCTGCGCTGGCCGAGTTGGGGCACAAGGTGGTGCCCCCGCCCGCGCCCATTGGCGGCGCGCAGGCCATCCGCATCACGCCAGAGGGCGTGCTGATTGGGGCTTCGGACCCGCGCAAGGACGGTTCGGCCATCGGCTACTGACCGTCGGGCGCAAAAAGGCGCGTGGTTTCAGTTAGTTGAGCTGGAAGTGCAGCGGGTAGACGCCATCTTCGAACGGCCCGAACAGATCGGGCAGGTCGGGGTGGTCTACCGGCTCACCGGAGTAGTCGGCAATCAGGTTCTGCTCGCTGACATAGGCCACGTAGTAGCTTTGGTCATTCTCCGCGAGCAGGTGATAAAACGGCTGGTCCTTGGGCGGACGGCTTTCTTCAGGAATGGCGTCATACCATTCCTCCGTGTTCGAAAACATCGCGTCGACATCAAAAACCACCCCGCGAAACGGGTGTTTGCGATGCTTTACTACTTGACCGAGGTGATATTTCGCCCGGGTTTTCATCATACCATTGTGCTCCCCACGTGCCGATGGTTAGTGCAGGCCAAGGGCGATGTCTATAAATCGGCCCGGAAAAACAGGGAAACAGTGTGTGAACCTCGTTCTGACAGTGGCGCAAATCGTCGCGCCCGTGTTCATTCTGGCGGCCATCGGGTTTGTCTGGGTCAAGCTCGGGCAGGACTATCCGATGCGCTTTATCACCCGGCTGGTGATGACCCTTGCGATTCCCTGCCTGATCTTCGGCGCGCTGATGAAAACCGAGATCGACCCGCAGGCGCTTACGGCGGTTTCTCTAGCAGCCATTGCGGCCTACCTCACTGTTATTGCAGTGTTTTACCTTGTCGCCTTCGTCCTCAAACTGGATCGGCGGACCTATCTCGCGCCGCTGATCTTCGGCAATACCGGCAACCTCGGCCTGCCGCTGGCGCTCTTTGCCTTTGGTGAAGAGGGGCTTGGCTTTGCCGTGGTGATCTTTGCGATCATGGCGATGCTCAGCTTCACCTTCGGCATCTGGCTCGTCTCGGGTGGCGGCAACCCACTGAAATCGCTCAAAGAACCCGTGGTTGTTGGCACCGCGGCGGGGGCGCTCTTTTTGTGGCAAGGCTGGCAAACCCCGGTTTGGGTCACCAACACCATCGACCTTATCGCGCAGGTCGCCATCCCGCTGATGCTCATCACCCTCGGCGTGGCCGTGGCGCGGCTGAAGCCCGGCGACCTTGGCCGTTCGTTCTGGCTTTCGCTGCTGAAGGCGGTGCTCTGCGCGGGTATCGCTGTGGGCGCAGGCTGGGCCTTTGGCCTCACCGGCACCGCCTTTGCCGTGCTGGTGTTGCAACTCATAACACCGATTGCGGTTACGAATTACTTACTGGCCGAACGCTTCGGGGCCGACAGCACCGCCGTGGCAGGCCTCGTCGTGGCTTCCACCCTGCTATCGGTCGCCGCCCTGCCGCTCGCCTTGGCCTTTCTGATCTGAAATGTGAAGCGCCTCGCGCAGTTGGGCGTTCCCCCGCGCGTCAATTTCGCTTATTCTGGCCCCAAAGCGGCAAAGACCGCGCAACGAGGCGAGCGAGCGACGATGTTCAGGAAAATCGGCTGTGTGCTGGTAATGGCCCTACTTGCGGGCTGCGGTGGTGGGCGTGAGCTGGAAAGTCCGCGCAACCTGGAAAATGCATGTGCCCTGGTAGATGAGCGGCCCAAATACCTGCGGGCGATGAAGCGCACCGAGCGGCGCTGGAACGTGCCGGTGCACGTGCAGATGGCGACGATCTATCAGGAAAGCAAGTTTGACGGCGATGCGCGGACGCCCTTCAAATGGTCGCTCGGGGTGATCCCGATGGGGCGGCAAAGCTCGGCTTTCGGCTACTCTCAGGCGCTTGATGCGACGTGGCAGGAGTATAAGGACCAAACCGGAAACCGCCGCGCCAAGCGCGATGACATTCAGGACGCGACCGACTTCATGGGTTGGTACATGAACCAGACCCGCGAGCGGAACGGCATCGCGCTGACCGATGCGCGCAACCAGTATCTGGCCTATCACGAGGGGCACACCGGCTATCGCAAAGCGAGCTACAATGCCAAGCCATGGCTTGTGCGGGTGGCCGGAGAAGTGGGTGCGCGTTCAGAGGTTTACCGCGCCCAACTGGCGGCCTGCGGCAAGGCCTGAGGCAGCAATGTTAAGGCAAAGGGGCCGCGCCGTGTGGCGGGGCCCCATGCCGAGTTTTCCGGGTGTCAGTTGCCGCGGCGCTGGGTCTCTGCCGGGATGTTGAAAAGCGAAGAGCGCAGGTTTCCGCCCTTCTTCAGCGCGCCAAGCACCACCGTGGTCTGATTGCCCGCATCATCGGTGATGATCCACTGGCGCAACTCGACCGGCGAAGAGGTGAAAACCAGCTCGATATGGCCGTACTCCGGGTGCTCGGGATCCTGAGCGCGGATGGTGGTGGTTTTGCCGTCTGACTTATGGCCGGTGATCATGCCGGAGCGGCCAAAATCTACCTTGCGGGCCAATATGATAGAGAGCGGTGTGCGGCGCAGCGGGTATTGCTCGGGGCCGGTATTGGACTTGGAGTCGAAGATCGCCACCTGTCCGCCGCCCGCCATGACGAGGCTTTCATCGGGCTTGTTATACTCAAAGCGAATGCGTCCGGGGCGGTGGATGTAGATCTGGCCGGTGGAGATGGTGCCATCGCCGTTGATCTGGGTAAACTCACCCGTCGCGGTCGTGAAGTTGTTGAGATACTTTGACAATTCCGACAGGGAGACCTTTTGGGCCGCAGCCGGAAGAGCGAGGGCCATCAGCAGAGCCGGGGCCATGAGAATGCGCAGGAGTTTCATGCGGCGCCTTTCTTGTTACGTGCAGGGCGTGATGCCCGTTAACGCCCTACTTAGGGGGTTTGAGCCTGATATGCGATAACAAGGCGGCGAGTTTGGGGTGTTCACCCCAGCTATCTGTTAACAGCGGATTTGTGCCACGTCCCAAAAGGTTGCCGATGTGAACATTGCCGGAACTCGGCAGGGCAACATGTGATGCACAGATCATGCACATCCGATGCATACGAGTTTTTGGCCCAATCGTGGTTACCGGGCCGGGCGGAAGGTGGGCAGATTGCCCACCCTACGATGTTCGGGAGAGGTCGCGCAGGAGCAGGATGAGGGCGGGGACTCCGGGTGGGTGAGCCCCACCGATCGTCAGTTTTGCTCTGGCGCCAAGATCTCGCGTTTGCCGACATGGTTGGCCGCCGTCACCAGCCCGTTGTCTTCCATCTGCTCCACGAGGCGGGCGGCCTTGTTGTAGCCGATGGCGAGTTTGCGCTGGATGTAGGAGGTGGAGCATTTGCGATCCTGGATCACCACCTGCACGGCCTGATCGTAGAGCGCGTCTTCACCATCGGTGTTGCCGCCCAGGCCAAGCACGAGGTCGATGTCGGATTCCTTGTCGTCATCCGGGCCTTCGACCACGCCGCTCACGTATTCGGGCGCGCCGAAGCTCTTGAGGTGGTTCACCACTTCTTCCACTTCCTCGTCCGAGCAGAACGGCCCGTGGACGCGGGTGATGCGCCCGCCGCCGGCCATGTAGAGCATGTCGCCCATGCCGAGAAGTTGCTCGGCACCCATCTCGCCGAGGATGGTGCGGCTGTCGATCTTGGAGGTCACTTGGAAGGAGATCCGGGTGGGGAAGTTGGCCTTGATCGTGCCGGTGATCACGTCGACCGAGGGGCGCTGGGTGGCCATGATGAGGTGGATGCCGGAGGCACGGGCCATCTGCGCAAGGCGCTGGATGCAGGCCTCGATCTCCTTGCCGGCGACCATCATCAGGTCTGCCATCTCATCGACGATGACGACGATGAAGGGCAGGGTCTCGGGCTTGAACTCCTCGGTCTCGAAGATCGGATCGCCGGTGTCATCGTCAAAGCCGGTCTGGATCGTGCGACTGAACATCTCGCCCTTGGCCAGCGTGTCACGCACCCGGGCGTTGTAGCCCTCGATATTCCGCACGCCCATCTTGGACATCTTGCGGTAGCGATCCTCCATCTCGCCCACCACCCACTTGAGGGCCACGACGGCCTTCTTGGGGTCGGTCACGACGGGCGAGAGCAGGTGGGGGATGCCGTCATAGACGGAGAGTTCGAGCATCTTCGGGTCGATCATCACCATGCGCAGCTCCTCGGGCGGGAGCGTGTAGAGCAGGGAGAGGATCATGGTGTTGATGGCCACGGATTTACCCGAGCCGGTGGTGCCCGCGATCAGCAGGTGGGGCATTTTGGCGAGGTTGGCCACAACGGGCTCGCCGCCGATGTCCTTGCCGAGCGCGAGGGGCAGGCGGTGGTTGCCGTCGCCGTAGTCCTTGCCGGAGAGGATCTCGCGGAAGTTCACCATTTCGCGGCGTTCGTTGGGGAGTTCGATCCCGATGACCGAGCGGCCCGGCACGGTGGAGACGCGGGCGGAGAGGGCCGACATGGAGCGCGCGATGTCATCGGCGAGGCCGATCACGCGGGAGGCCTTGAGGCCGGGCGCGGGCTCGAGTTCGTACATGGTGACAACCGGGCCGGGGCGGACCGAAACGATCTCGCCGCGCACGCCATAGTCATCGAGCACGGTTTCGAGCATCCGGGCGTTCTCTTCCAGCGCCTCGTCGGAGAGGTGGCTGCGGTCCACCGCCTTGGCGGGCGAGAGCAGCGAGAGCGGGGGCAGCTCGAAGCGGGCTTCTTCGGGGTCGAAGGCCAGCGTGGGCTGGGCCTCGGCCTGCGCCCGGCGCGAGGGCTGGGCCAGCTTGCGGGGCGGGTGCTGCACCACGGCGCGGGCTTCTTGCGCCGGGGCAGGGGCCACGGTTGCGGCTGCGGGAGCCGCCACGCGGGCAGATGCGGGGGCGGCGCTGACCGGCGGTTGCGGCGGCAGCGGCGCGGCCTCCGGCTCCATCACCTCGGCCTCTTCGTCGAGCATGGCCATGGGCGCGGGCGGCACGGCGCCCTTGGTGTTCAGCACAAGCGGCTGGGGTTTGCGGGCCCGTAGCACCGGCGGCTCGGCGGGCAGGCCGTTGGAGAGCACCGGGCGCACCTGACCGCCACCGCGTGCGCGTTGGCGGATGGCATCGGAGATGCGGGCGCGGATGCGGTCATCGCTGGGTTGCTCCACGTCATGCTCGGGCAGCGGCTCGGGCTCTACCAGCTCGGGCTCAACCGGGCGGCGGACGAAGCCGGTTACGCTGGCCAGCAGGCCCTTGCGCTCGGTTGCGGGCACGGCGGCCACGGGCTGTTCCATCGGTTCGTCATCGCGCACCACCAGCGGGCGCGGTGTAAAATCATGCCGCGCAACAGCGGGCGCGGCGGCTTCTGCCAGAAGCTCGGCCTCGGCAGCGGCTTCGCGCTTGGCGGCGCGGCGGGCCTGAATGGCCTGCGCCAGCGAGAGCGAGCCCTGCGCGCCCTTGCCCATCAGCTTCATCGCGCCGGCATAGAGCATGATCATGCCGACCATGAGGAAGCGGGCCAGCAGCTTGATTTCGGGTTTGGTTGCGCCGAGCGCAAACACCAGCATGGCCAGCGCGGCGAGGCCGAAGGGGATGGCCAGCAGCTTTACGCCAAGGCCCGCGGCAAAGGGCAGAATGTTGAGCAGCGCGCCCAGCACCGTGTCGCCGAAGAGCCCGCCAAGGCCAAAGCTGTGAGACCAGCCGCCACCCGGCGTCAGCATCGCGCCGTAGATCGCGGCCAGCGCCACGGCGATGGGGGCGAACACCAGCCGGGACAGGGCCCGTTCGCTCCCGAGGTGGCGGGCAAACCGCACGCCCCATGCGCCAAGGATCACCGGCAGCGCCCAAGCGGCGTGGCCCACGATAATGAAGAGCGGCCCGGCGATGGAGGCTCCGAAGCGGCCAAGGATGTTTTGCGCGGGCGCATCGGTGGCCGAGAGCCACGAGGGATCATCCGGCACGTAGGAGCCGAGCATCAGAGCCACCAGCAGCCCGGCGGCGATAAGCCCGATGCCGATCATCTCCTTGCCACGTTTCTCGATCGCCGCCTGCATGGCGCTGTCGAAAAGCGGATCGCGGTGTTTTGCCTGATATGCCATGTCTTTCCTCGTCCTGTCCCTCAACCTGCGAGGCAGTCACGCAGCCTTGTCAGCCCGTCCTGCAGCTCGTCTGTATCTTTCGTCACCATCGCAACGCGGATGTAGCCCGCGCCGGGGTTTTCCCCGTTTACCTCCCGCCCGAGGTAGGCCCCCGGAAGCACCTTCACCCCGGTTTCGCGCCATGCTTTGAGCGTGGCCTGCTCGCTGTCATCCACCTGCAACCAAAGGAAGAACCCGCCCTGCGGCGGCACGTAGCCGGGCCAGTTGCCAAAGATCTGGTCGGCAATGGTGTATTTCTGGCGGTAGAGCGCGCGGCTCTCTTCCACATGGGCTTCATCCGTCCACGCCATTTGTGCCACCTGCTGGAGAGGCAGCGGCATCGGTGCCCCGGCATAGGCGCGCAGGCGCTTGATCGCGCTCATGTTGGCCGGGCCGGAGGCCACGAAGCCCGAGCGCAGGCCGGGGAGGTTGGAGCGTTTGGAGAGCGAGTGGAAGCTGACGATGCGTTCCGGGTTCGCGCCCATTTCGGCGGCAACCTGAAGCACGCCGGGCGGCGGCACATCGCGGTAGATCTCGGAGTAGCACTCATCGGCGAAAATGCGGAAGCCATAGCCCTCGGCCATGCCGATCAGTTCCTGCCAGTACAGCGTGTCGGCCACCGCGCCCTGCGGGTTGGAGGGCGAGCAGATATAGGCCACCTCGGCGCGGGCCAGCACATCCTCGGGGAGCGATGCGAAATCGGGGAGAAAGCCGGTTTCTGCCGTTGCGGGCACCAGCACCGGCTCGGCCCCGGCGGCGGCGGCGGCCACCGCGTAGACCTGATAGAACGGGTTGGGGATGAGCACCGTGGGCGTATCGCCGTTGGCGGCGCGTTCGGGGCAAAGCGCGAGGCAGGCGTTGAACAGCCCCTCGCGGGTGCCATTGAGCGCCATCACCTGCGTGTTCGGATCGAGTGAAACGCCATAGCGGCGGGAAAGCCATCCGGTGATCGCCGCCTTCAGCTCGGGCGTGCCTTCGTTGGGTGGGTATTTGGCAAAGCCTTCAACGGCTTGAGCGAGGATCGGTGCCACGAACCCCGGCAGCCCGTGGCGCGGCTCGCCGATGGTCATATCTATCACGTCCCCTCCCGGCTGGGTGCCGTCGAGGAGCTTCCGCAGGCGCGGAAAAGCGTAATCTGGCAGGTTCGAAAACCGCTCTGGAAAGGTCATCTTGTGTGTACGTTACTGCCTCGGGTGCGGGGTCTTTGCCCCGCTTTTGAGGGTAGAGTAGGCCGCAGCAAGGGCCCCCGTCCAGCGAAACCGTTGCATTTTGGTCCGGGTCAGGGGGGAATTGTGGCATTTGAGTCAAAGTCTTGCGAAACGCCTCAGGCCAGCGCCTTCTCTGCCGCCGCGCCAAGCCGCAGTAGGCGCTCTTCGCCCATGGGTGTGCCCATCAGCATGAGGCCGGTTGAGGGCAGGCCGGTGGGCAGGGTGAGCGCGGGCAGGCCCATGAGGTTGCCGATGCGGGTGTTGCGCAGGGCGAGCAAGTTTTCGGAGGTAAACACCGCCTCGTCGGCCAGCACATCGGCCTGCTTGGGCGGCATGTTGGCGACCGAGGGGATGAGCACCGCATCATAGCCTGCCACCGCTTTGGCCCATGCGGCGCGGTGGTGGTGGATCGCCTGCCAGGCCGCGATATGTTCGGTCGCGGGCACGTCGCGCCCACCTCGAAAGCGCGCCAGCACCGGCGGATACATCTTGTCGGGCGCGGCCTCGATCTCCTCTATCCATGTGGCATAGGCCTCGGGCGCATAGAGCGGCCCCGCCAGCGCCATGGCCTCTGCGACAAAGGGCAGCTTGCGGCGCTGCACCAGCGCCCCGGCAGCCTGAAGCCGCTGCACCGCGCTGTTGAACCCGGCGGCGGCGGGGCCGGAGAGCTCATCCAGCGCGACGGTTTCGAGCACCATCAGGCGGGTGCCGGTGAGCGTGGCTCCCCGCAGGTCGGGCGCGCGACCGGCTTCCATCACGGCGAGCAGCTCGGCGGCGTCTTCGACGGTGCGGGTGAGCGGGCCGATGGTATCAAAGCTGGCGGCGAGTGGGACGGTGCCGGTGAGCGGCAGGCGGCCGTGGGTGGTTTTCAGCCCGACGAGGTCGTTCCACGCGGCCGGGGTGCGCACCGAGCCGCCGGTATCCGAGCCGATGCCCGCCGCCGCCAGCCCGAAAGCCACCGAGGTGGCCGCGCCCGAGGAGGAGCCGCCCGACACGGCGTCATGGTCGTTCACGCAGGGCGGGCTTTGGGTGACGGGGTTAAGGCCGAGGCCGGAGAAGGCCAGCTCTGTCTGGTGGGTCTTTCCAAGGCAGACGAGGCCTGCGGCGGAGGCACGGGCCAGCACCAGAGCGTCACGATCAGGCGTGCGGCCTGCAAGAAGCGCCGAGCCGCTTTCGGTGGCGACGCCTGCCGTGTCGAACAGGTCTTTCCAGCTGATCGGCACCCCGTCGAGCAGGCCCCGGCGGGTGCCGGTGCGGGCGCGGGCCTCGGCGGCGCGGGCCTCCGCGATGGCGCGCTTGCGGGTGAGGCGGGCGTAGATGCGCGGGGCGAACTTATGCGCGTCGATGGCGTCGAGCATGGCCTCGGTCAATTCCAGCGGCGAAATATCTCCGCGCCCGATTGCCCGCCCCAGATCGGATGCCGATTTGCCGTGCCAGTCCATGCGCCTCTCCTTCGTTGCGGTGACGGTAGCGACACCGCGACATATGGACAATCCCGGCCCACGCCCCATAGTCCGCCGCATGTTTGATGCCGATGTAATCGTTGCAGGCGGGGCGCTGACCGGCGCGAGCCTTGCGCTGGCCCTCGCCAAGGGCGGGGCGCGGGTTGTGGTGGTTGATCGCTTGCCTGCGGGCGCGCAGGTGGCCGCCGATTTTGACGGGCGGTCCTATGCGCTGGCGCTGGCCTCGCAGCGGCTGTTCCGTGCGCTTGGCGTTTGGGAGGCGGTGGCCGACAAGGCGCAACCGATCCTGCACGTAAAAACCGGCGATGGGCGGCCCGGCGAAGGGGTGCTGGGCGGATTGCTGCACCTCGATTACGGCGAGATCGACGAAGGCCCGATGGGCTACATGATGGAAGATCGCCACCTGCGTCCCGCGCTGATGGCGGCGCTGGCCAAGGCCGAGGGCGTCGAGGTGCTGGCGGGCGAAGAGATCGTGGCGCAAGAGGTGCAGCCGGGGCATGTGGCGGTGACGCTCGCCTCTGGCCGGGTGCTGCGCGGCGCGCTGCTGGCCGGGGCCGATGGGCGCGGCTCGCCCACCGCGCGGCGCGCCGGGATTGCGCGGCGCGACAGCGACTATGGCCAGACGGCGCTGACCTGCGCGGTTGCCCATGAACGCCCTCACTGCGGAACCGCGCATCAGTTTTTCATGCCCTCCGGGCCGCTGGCCATCTTGCCGCTGCCGGGCAACCGCAGCTCTATCGTCTGGTCGGAGCGCCGCGACAGGGCCAAAGACTTGGCGAAGGCCGATGATGAGGCCTTTCTGGCGGCGCTGCGCCCGGTGTTTGGCGACTTTCTTGGCGAGATCCGGCTTGAGGGCGAACGCTTTTCCTACCCGCTGACGCTCACCGTGGCCGAGCGGATCATTGGTGCGCGGCTGGCGCTGGTGGGTGATGCGGCGCAAGGCATTCACCCGATTGCCGGGCAGGGGCTGAACCAGGGCCTGCGCGATGTGGCGACGCTGGCGGAGGTTGTGACCGAGGCGCGGCGGCGCGGCGAAGATCCGGGCGCGGCTCTGGTGCTGGAGCGGCACCGGCAGTGGCGCAGCTTTGATCGCACCGCGCTGACGCTGGCGACGGATGGGTTCAATCGGCTGTTTTCAAATGACAACCCGCTCCTGCGGGCCGCCCGTGACTTGGGCGTTTCTGCCGTGGCCGCGCTGCCCGATGCGCGGCGGCGCTTCATTCGGGAGGCGGCGGGCCTTACGGGTGATCTGCCGCGGCTTCTGCAGGGCAAGGCGCTTTAAGCGCGTCAAACGCCCGCGCTCTCAGATGCCGCGCTCGACCCGCTTCTTGCGCGTCCCGGTCAGCTTCATCCCCGGCGCGTTCAGCTTTTCTTCCGGCCCAATCCACGCATAGGCCAGCAGGCAGGGTTCGGTCTCGTCGGTGGTGATCCGGTGCTCCTGCCCCGAGCCGTTCAGGATCAGCGAGCCCGGTGCGTGCACCGCCGCGTCATTCTCCGACCATGCGCCCGAGACCGACACGTAGCTTTCCTCGATGTCCTCATGGGAGTGCTGCGGATAGGTCGTCTTCGGCGCGAACAGCACGAAACCCAGAATCAGCCGCTCACTCATCACCGGGCCGCGCGGGCCGAGCACCTCGCACTAGGCGTACTTCCGGGCCAGCGCCGGGGGCACTTTCTCGTAGCCGTATTCCCATGTCAGCGCCTCTGCCACGCGCGACAGCGCCCGCGCCATGCCAACCACCGCCCCGCGTTCGCCCCGGTCCAGCGCCCGTCCGAGATGGGCGACCACCGGCATTTTCTTGGGCTCGCGCAGCCGCAGCTCGGGGCCGGAGTCGACCACTTTCGAGAGCATGTCGCGCACCCGTTTGCGATGGCCGCGGATCAGCTTGCTGCCGCCGGACGAGCCGTAGCGATAGAGCCAGTCGAACTCGCGCAGAAGGTAAAGCCAGTCGGGCCGGTCGGAGAGGGTGATGGCGGGCGGATCAGGGGGGAGGCTCATGGCCGGGCTCCGGAAGCGTCAGTCCGCCCACACCTAGGGGCCTCGGCGGTGCCCGATCTAATCAAGGGGCGACATCGCGCGTCGCGTTAAGGCCGCGCGGCTTGCGGATTTGCATCGCTATGGGCTGTGCAGGGGAAGGGCATCACCTGTGCCGCGCTCACACCTGGGGGTAACGCCGCGCCGCGCTTCGGCGCAGCGGCATTGTTGCAAAACTGTCCGGTGTGGCCCGGCTCAGAGCGTCAGCAAGGCTTCATTGCCGCGCATCGAGCTGACGACATAGCCCGTCGAGGTTTCTTCCAGCTTGTAGCCGTAGCCCATGAGCCGGTGCTTCCACTCGCGGCTCGAAACCGATTGCGCCTTTTCCCGCATCACGATTTTACGCAGTTCATCCATAGTTACAGTCCCTTGATCTCGTTGAGCATCCGGGCGAACAGCTCGCCCCCACGAGAAGCAGATGACAGGGGTGTTTTGTCAGGACTTCAGCAACAAACGGGCATTTCCGGGGCAATTGTTCAGCGCGGTCAATCGACCCGGCTGATCCGCTTGGTGCGCCCGGTTTCCTGCTTCCATTTCAGGATGGTAAGGCGCGGCTCCCAAGGGTAGCGGGTGTCTTCGCGGGTGCCGATCCACGTCAGGTGGCCGCCCTCGCGCCACGGGTCCACGACGATCCCGTCATACATGCTGTCGCCCTTGCGGGAGATGATCGAGGTGGAGTGCTCCAGCAGGATCGGGTTGCGCGCGTTGGCGATGGCGCGGTGCACCTCAAGCGTTTGGAAGCCTTCGGCTTTCAGCGCCTTTTCCATGTCTTCCGCCCAATGGCGGCACAGGCCCCGGGGCTTTTTGCCCGCGTTCACCTTCATGTTGTGCACCAGGGGCCCGTCTTCGATTTCATAGGCCACCGCCAGCCGTGCCGTTGCCGCGTAGCTCACCTGCGCTGCGCGTGCGGCCTCTGCCGGGTCAATCCCCGGCCCCAGCGCCAGAATGGCCTGCTCCAGCCGTGCCACGTCATCGGGGGTGGAGGTGGGCGGCGTGCCGCAGCCCGCAAGCGCAAGCCCCAGCAGCATGGCTCCGACAAGCCACAGCTTTCGTTGAATAAACCGCATGTTTTTCTAACCCTCACAGCCCCCGGCCTCGCACCGGTGCTAGCCCGCAGGTGGCGTGATGTCGAGACCGGCCAAAGGCAACCAAACGCCGCTCCGCGAGTTGTGATCCCGAAGCCGCGCTGCAACCAGAACATCCGGAGACCGAAATGGTGGCCCTGCCAGAGCCTGCCGATATCGCCCAGCCTGCTATTGAGCCGGGCGAAATCTGCGTGATCGCCAATGCCAAATCAGGCACCAACGCCCGCGATTCCGAGGCGATAGATCGCGCGCTTGCGGTGTTTGGCGAGGCCGCCATGCTGCGCCACTGGAGCCCGGGGGATGACCTTTCGGGCCTTGTCGACAAGGCGCTGGCCGATGGGGCAACGACCATTGTCGCCGCAGGCGGGGATGGCACGGCCATGGCCATGGCGCAGAGCCTGCTCGGCAAGCCCGCCGCGCTGGCCGTTTTGCCGCTTGGCACCTTCAACTTCTTTGCTCGCGGCCTCGGCCTGCCGGAAGACCCGGAAGAGGCCGCGCGGGCCATCCTTGGCGGTCATCGCCATGATATCTCGGTTGGCATGGTGGGGGAGCGGGTGTTTTTGAACAACGCTTCGCTCGGTGTTTACCCGGCGATCCTCAAGGAGCGCGAAACGGTTTACAAACGCTGGGGCCGCCGCCGGATCATGGCCCATTGGTCGGTGCTCAAAACCTTCCTGCGGTTTCAGCGCCCGATGAAGATGCGCCTCACCGCAGATGGCAAAGCCCACAACCTGCGCGCGCCGCTGCTCTTCGTCGCCCGCTCGGCCTATCAGCTCGAACGGTTCGGCCTTGCCGGGCAAGAGGCGATTGCGGACGATGAGTTTGCCGTGCTCATCGGGCGGGCGACCAGCCGTGCAAAGCTCTTCAAGATCACATGGCGGCTGATCACCGGCACCATGCAGGAGGGGCGCGATTATGATATGCTGAAGGCGCGCGATCTTACCGTTGAAACGGCCCGGCCCCGGTCGCTCGTGGCGTTTGACGGCGAAAAATCCACCGAGAAAAGCCCCTTCCACTTCACCATGGCCGACGAGCCGCTCACCATCATCCTGCCCGGAGCCGCATGAGACGCATCCTTCACCTCTCCGACCTGCACTACGGCAAGGCCGACGCCAACCTTGAGGCCCCGCTGCTCAGGGCCATCGCCAAGCTGCGGCCCGATCTGGTTGTCATATCCGGTGATTTCACCCAGCGGGCCCGGCGGCGGCAGTTTCGGCAGGCGGCGGACTTCCTGAGCCGGATCGAGGCGCCGGTGCTCTCGGTGCCCGGCAACCATGACACGCCGATCGACAACCTGTTCCGCCGGTTCGTCACCCCTTTTCACCGCTACAAGCGCCACATCAACAGGGTGCTGGAGCCATGCGTGGAAGACGCCGAAATGCAGGTGGTGGGGGTAAATACCGTCAACCGCTTTTCATGGCAGCGCGGAAGGTTTTCCGGGCGGACGGTGCGGCGGGTGTGCAATGCCTTTGCCGGGCGGGCGGGCAAGCTGAAGGTGGTGGTGGTGCATCATCCGCTCGAGCATGGGCCAACGGTTGAAAAGCAGCTGATGCGCGGGGCCAGCGCGGCGCTTTCGGCGCTGTCGGATTGCGGGGCCGATGTGGTGCTTTCGGGCCATCTGCACACCGCCTCCGCCGCGCCCTTCACCGCCGCTCCCGGGCTGCTCTTCGTGCAGGCGGGCACCGGCCTCTCGACGCGGCTGCGCGAGGAGACCAACAATTTCAACGTGCTGGACGCCGAGGGCGGGCGTGTTTCCGTCACCACATGGGGCGCGCAGGGTGCGGAGTTTGAGCCCGGAGACAGCGCAACCTACGCCCGCCGTGGTGCGGGATGGGAGCGGGTGGCGGGCGAGGCAGAAGTGTCTGCCCGCCCGCGCATGGCCTCGGCCTGACCTAGTTGGTGCGGGGCAAAAACTCGATCCGGCGGTTCTTGCCCTTACCCTCTGCGGTGTCGTTTGAAGCCACCGGCTTGTCTTCGCCATAGCCCTTGGCCGAAAGGCGCTCGGGCGCGATCCCGTTTTCGATCAGGTAGTCGGCCACCGATCTGGCGCGGCGCTCCGAGAGGCGCTGGTTGTAGCTGGCCTTGCCCACGCTGTCGGTGTGGCCTGCCACTTCAACCTCGATGCCCGGGCAACGGCTGGTGATGTCGAGCAACTCCTTGAGCAGCGGCTCCGATGCGCTGTCGAGCCGGGACGAGCCGGAGGCGAAGTAGATATTGCCGGTGCGCGACAAAATCTCGAACCGGCCTTCGCAGGCCTCCTTGCTGAAGTCGCCCTCATCTTCCAGCGCCGCATTGGTGGCATCCACCTCCGCACCGCCGCCGCCGGTCAGCGGGGCGCTGCCGGTGCCGCGCCGGTCAAAGAGAAAGTCGAAGGTGACGGTGGTGGAGGGCACGATATCCACCTTCGCGGCGTCTTCCAGCTTGCCGAGGTTTTCCATCAGGCCGAACTCCTCCACCGAAATGGCAACGGGCCGGGCCGTGGCCACCGAGATGCGGTCATCGCTCAGAAGCGTTGCCACGACTTCGGCCACGAGGGTTTTCTTGACCCCGTGCAGATCGAGCGAGAAGGGCATGGAAAAGGTGGCGCGGCGCTTGCTTTCCAGCTCGCCGATCATCTCGGGCGTCACATCGGCCAGCACGATGGCTTCGGGAAACTTGAAGGTTTCAAAGAACAGGAAGCGCATGCGGACGTTGCGCAGATCCACCTTGGTGTCCACGCTTTCCAGCGCGATCCGCAGTTCCGCCTTGCCGTTGGGAAAGATCTCGCCGGTGAAGGTGGCGAAATCGCTGGACTCCGAAACGACCTCTTTCTTGATCGACTGGAACCGCAGGTTGGAGGCATCGGCATCCAGCAGCCAGCCCGGATCAAGCGCGCCTTGGGCGTTGGCGGGTTGGGCGACGTGCAGGGCGAGCGCCAGAATAAAGGCGAGACGACGGATCATGGTTACCTCCTTGGGTTGAGGCCTTGAATGGGTCTGTTGCAAATGCCGCCCAGCGGACGGTTCAATTGGGAACATGAATTGCCCGAAGGCGGAACTGTTGCTAGCGTCTTTATACTAAGCGCAACAGGCGGGCAGAATGAAAGAAAATCGTGCAGGTCTTGTGATTGGGCTGTTTGCCGCCCTGTTCCTGGCCGGCGTGGCCGTTGCGCAGGGGACGGGCGATCCGGCGGTGATCATTCTCGATGTGGATGAGAATGAGCAGGAAGCCGGCGCACCCGGGCAGGATGTTCCGGTGGGCCCGGTGCGCTGGGGCGAACCGCTGCAAGGCGGGGTTGAGGACATCCGCGGCAAGACGATCGAACAGGTGTTTACCGAGAATTCGCCGCTGTTTCCGCCGCTTGAAGGGCTGCCAGAGGAGATCTGGAAGGACCAGACCTGCACCAATTGCCACGAATGGACGCGCGAGCGCATCTGCGAGCAGGCGACGAATTACCTGAAGCCCGAGTTTGCCGACAACCTCGCCAAGGCGCATCCGCTGGGCGGCACCTTCAAGGCCAACCTCAAGCTCTGGGCCGAGGATGGGTGCTCTTAGGAGCTAGGGGTTCGACAACCTCGCTGGCCGCCTCTTTGGGGGTGTCTCCAAGAATGCGTTCGACGAGGTAGCGGTGGCTGTGCCCCGGAAAGGGGGCGCCGAAGCGGCGGATCAGCCGCGAATAGGCCTGCCCGATTTCCGATGCTTTGCAAATGCGTTGGCCGTCTGAGAGGCGGTGCACGGCGAGGCCTCCGCCAGCCGGGCGCAGTTCATGGTCGAGGCGGTGCAGGAGGTCTGTAAGATGGCGCCAGGACTCGGCATCGGCGAAAGCTGGGGCGAGGAGCGCGGCGAGCCGCGCGACGAGCCGCTCATCCGCCCTTCGAGGCGTCTTCGCCGGGGTGTGGCGGTGCCGCAGTTCGCGCCGCACGGCATCGCGCAGCAATTGACCGACCGAGATGTCACCTTTCTGCGCTTCGTCCATGAGGGCCGAGAGCGTGGCGTGGGTGACCTGAAAAGAAATCCGCTGCATGCCGGCAGGATCAGCCGATTCTGGTTAACGAGGGATTAAGCCTGCCTCAGAGACCCGCCTCCGCCGCGATCTCCTTGCGGCTCTTGCGCGCCCGCTCCGTCTCCGACTTCAGCTGCCCGCAGGCGGCCATGATATCTTCGCCGCGCGGGGTGCGGATCGGGCTGGCATAGCCCGCCTTGTAGACGATATCGGCAAAGGCCTCGATCCGTTCCCAGCTGGAGCGCTTGTAGGGCGCGCCGGGCCATTCGTTGAAGGGGATCAGGTTGATCTTGGCGGGGATGCCCGCGATCAGCTTCACCAGCCGCCGGGCATCTTCGTCGCTGTCGTTCACCCCGTCGAGCATGACGTATTCAAAGGTGATGCGCTCGGAGTTCGACGCCTTGGGGTAGGCCTTCAGCGCGGCCAGCAGGGTTTCGATGTTCCACCGCTTGTTGATCGGCACCAGCTTGTCGCGCACCTCGTCGGTGGTGGCGTGAAAGCTGACCGCCAGCAGGCAGCCGATCTCTTCGGCGGTCTTGGCGATCTCGGGCACAACGCCGGAGGTGCTCAGCGTGATCCGGCGGCGGCTGAGCGAAATGCCCTCGCCATCCATCGCGATCTTCATCGCATCGCGCACCGCATCAAAGTTGTAGAGCGGCTCGCCCATGCCCATCAGCACGATGTTACTCAGCAGGCGCGGGCCGTTCTCGTCAGAGCCTTTGCCGGGCTCGGGCCATTCGCCAAGGTCATCGCGGGCCAGCATCACCTGCCCGACGATCTCCCCCGCCGTCAGGTTGCGCACCAGCTTCTGGGTGCCGGTGTGGCAGAATGAGCAGGTGAGGGTGCAGCCGACTTGTGAGGAGATGCAGAGCGTGCCGCGATCTTCCTCGGGGATATAGACGGTTTCCACCTCATGCCCGCCGGCGATGCGCACCAGATACTTGCGGGTGCCATCGGCGCTCACTTCGCGCTTCACCACTTCGGGCAGGGCGATTTCAAAATGTTCGGCCAGATCGGCGCGGAACGCCTTGGAGAGGTTCGTCATCGCCTCGAAGTCGCGCACACCCCACTGGTAGACCCACTGCCAGATTTGGTTCACCCGCATCCGCAGCTGCTTGTCGGCCACACCGATGCCGCGCAACGCATCGGCCAGGCCCTCGCGGGTCAGGCCGACAATGTTGCGCTTTCCGCCCTCGGGCAGTTTGCGCGGGATCGTGGCAACGTCTTGCGTGATCGGGGCATTGGCCTCGGTCATGGGAGTTCTCCGGGTGTCGGGTTCAAGCCGTGCACATAGGGCGGGCAGGGCCTTATTGCAAAGGTTTTTTCACAGGCCGAAGCGGCGGGAGATCTCTTGCAGGGCCTCTTGCTGGCGCGGGCCAAGGCTGCCGCCCTCGGCGCTGGCGGCGGTGTTGAGCACCTCCAGCAGGGGCTGCACCTCGCCCTGACCGCCCAGCGTGATCAGCTTCTTGACGATCCGGGTGATGGCCGCATCCGGCGTGCCGCATTGTGCCACCAGCCAGCGGCCCAGAATGGCGGCCTCTTCGGCGCCGTTCAGATCGGTGCGATAGGCCTTTTGCAGCCCTTGCAATATGCCGGTGCGCTGGCCGCGCGTGGGCAGGTCATCAAGCGAAATGAAGGCCTCGGCAATGCCTGCGGCGGCCACCATGGGCTCGTCGATGCCGTCGACCGGGTGTTCACGCTTGCGCAGCTTGTAACCAAAGCGACGGGCGGCGGCGCGCACATCGCCCGCGGCGTTCATCAGCTCGCCTGCCATATCGGCAGCGCCCTTGGCACGAATATACCACATGTAGGCTGCACCGAGCAGCGCGATGGCTCCGAGAATAAAGGGCAAGGCAATGACTCCGCACAGAAAACCGCTGCGAGAAGCCTAAGCCCAAATTCGCGCGCCGATCAACCGCCGCAGCGCTTGGTGGCCTCGTCCAGCGCCGCCGTCAGCCCCAGCAGCGAGAAGGTATCCTCGGTGCGGGTGCCCCGGCTGGAGCGCGCCGTCAGCTTGGCCTCTGCGCCGCGCTTCATCGCGGTGAGGATCCGGGCGTCATCCTGCGGGCTGGCGGACCAGGCCCACTCGCCCTCGGTGAACAGCTCGAACTGGGTGCCGCCGATGTCCAGCGTCACGGTGGAGCCGCCGGCAAAGGGATAGCCGCCGGTAAAGCTCACCTCGCCCGCGCCGCTGCCGGGCCGCACGGTGACGAACAGCAAAATGTCGCTCCGGCGCACCGCCACGACGCGTCCGTCGCGGGTGTTTACCGTTTCCTTGGGCGCCGAAACGCTCCAGCATTCCTTGGGGTCGTCCTCGACGAAAACCGACCAGTCGGTCTTTGCCGCGACGCGGTTGTCGCTTTCCTGTGCAAGGCCTGCGCCTGCGCCCATTGCAACGATACTGGCCACGAGGCCAGCCATAACCCGGTTTTTCATGTGTCCCACAGCCTCCAGCTGCCTCTGCCTCAAGCCTTCGCCTTTCCTTGCAGGTGGCGAATGTCTTTTCAACTTGCTCTGGCTCAATGTAACGTGATTTTCCGTAACTGCGAAAGCCCTCTTGGCAGAATTTCGCTGACATTACGGAGAGGTGAGGCATGCAGGCAGATCTACTGGTGGAAGTAACGCGCGGTGGCGAGGTGGAATCTGTTCACCTCGGGCATGTCGCGGTGGTCAATGCGGCGGGTGAATTGGTGGACGGGCGCGGCGCGCCGGGGCTGCCGGTTTATCCCCGGTCCGCGGCCAAGATGATTCAGGCCCTGCCGCTGGTGCGCTCGGGCGCGGCGGCAGACAGGAGCCTTGGCAGCGAGCAGCTTGCGCTGGCCTGCGCCTCGCACAACGGCGCGGCCATTCACACCCGCCCCGTGGCCCGCTGGCTGGCCGCGCTCGATCTGGGCGAGCCCGCCCTGCGCTGCGGCACCCAGATGCCGGATGATCGACCGGCCCGCGAGGCGCTCATCAAATCGGGTGAAGCGCCCTGCCAGTGGCACAACAACTGCTCGGGCAAGCACGCGGGCTTTCTCACGCTCTCGGCGCACCTCGGGGCCGGGCCGGAATACCACGAGTATGACCATCCGGTGCAGCAGGCGGCGCATGCCGCATGGGAAGACATCTGCGAGGAAGACACCTCCGGCTGGGGCATTGACGGCTGCTCGGCACCGAACTTTCGCAGCTCCGTCACCGCCATGGCCCGGGCGATGGCCAAATTTGCCACGGCTCCCGAAGGCTCCGCGGAGGCGCAGCTGCGCGATGCGATGATGGCCCACCCCGAGCTGGTGGCGGGCGAAGGCCGGGCCTGCACCGAGCTGATGCGCGCGGCGGCGGGCAAGGCGGCGGTGAAGACCGGGGCAGAGGGCTATTTTACCGCGATCCTGCCAGGGCAGGGGCTTGGGATCGCGCTGAAGGTGGCGGATGGCGGCACGCGGGCGGCAGAATGTGCCATGGCCGCGCTGCTGGTCAAATACGGCGTGCTCGACAAGGACGATCCGGCGGTGCGCAAACGGGCCTGGGCCCCGCTGCTCAATCGCCGCAAGGTCGAAGTGGGCGAGGTGCGCCCGGTGTTCCTCTAGGCGGGGCAGCTCAGCCCGCGAACTCGGACTTGGCGTAGCCTTGAAGGTAGAGCAGCGCCGTCAGGTCACCGTGGTTGATGCGCAGCTCGCATTCGGCGGCCACCACCGGCTTGGCGTGCAGCGCCACGCCCGCGCCCGCGCGGCCCAGCATGCCAAGGTCATTCGCCCCGTCGCCTACGGCCATCACCTCGGCCTCGGCGATCCCAAGTCGCGCGGTGATCTCTTCCAGCGCCTGCACCTTGGCCGCTTTCCCGAGGATCGGATCGGCCACCTTGCCCGAAAGCGTGCCGCCCTCCATCAGCAGGGTGTTCGCCCGGTTCTCATCGAAGCCCAGCAGCTCGGCCACCCGCGCTGTGAAGGCGGTGAACCCGCCCGACACCAGCGCGCAATAGGCCCCGTTCGCCTTCATCGTCGCCAGCAGCGCCGCGCCGCCCGGCATCAGTTCGATCCGCTCGTCCAGAACCTTGGCGATGATGCTTTCGGGCAGCCCCTCCAGCAGCGCCACCCGCTCGCGCAGGGCACCCTCGAAATCCAGCTCGCCGTTCATTGCCCGCGCGGTGATTTCCTTTACCCGCGCGCCCACGCCCGCCTCTTCGGCCAGCTCGTCGATGCATTCCTGCCGGATCATCGTGCTGTCCATATCCGCCAGCAGCATCTTTTTGCGGCGGCCCTCGGCGGGCTGCACCGCCATATCGACGCCAAGTGCCTGCATGTCCGCCCAGATATCCCAGCGATTGCCCGGCACCTGTGCCACGGCGAACCCCGCCGCCTCGTCGGGCGCGAGCCATTGCAGGCTTTCGCCGCCCCATGCGTTGCGCAGGGCTTCGGCGGCGGCGGGCTCCAGCCCGCCGGGGCGGGCAATGAGGGTCACGATATGCATCAATCGGGCTCCGAAGTGTCGATTCGCGCGCCATAGAACAGATGGCAGGGGGGCTTGGCCAGTGCCCCGGTTTCCGTCCGCGCGCAGGCGCGACACTCTACCTTTGCGGGAATCAGCAATGGAGTGCGTGATGAAACTTGGAATCGTGGGTGCCGGAATGGTTGGAAGCGCGGCGGCCTATGCCTGCGGGTTGATGGGCTGCGCGCGCCATATCGTGCTGGTGGATGCCAACCCCGCGCTTGCCCGCGCTCAGGCGGAAGACATCGCCCACGCCATGCCCTTTGCCGCCGCCTGCGCCATCGAGGCGGGGGGCTATGAAGAGCTCACCGGGGCCGATGTGGTGATTATCGCCGCAGGGGTGGCGCAAAAGCCCGGCGAGTCGCGGCTCGATCTGCTCACCCGCAACGCCGCGGTGTTCCGCGAGGTACTTGAGGGGCTCACCCGCCATGCGCCGGGCGCGCTGCTGCTGATTGCCTCCAACCCGGTGGATGTGATGACGGGCATCACCACCCGCCTCTCCGGCCTGCCGCCCGCACGGGTCATCGGCTCCGGCACCATCCTCGACACCGCCCGCTTTCGCCACTTGCTCGGCGCGGCGCTGGGCGTCGATCCGCGCTCGGTGCATGCCTATGTGCTGGGCGAGCATGGTGACAGCGAGGTGCTGGCATGGTCCTCGGCCCGCGTCGGCGCGCTACCGCTGGAGGAGGTGGCGGCTCAGGTTGGCAAACCGCTGGGCGCGGAGGCGCGCGACCGGATTGACGATGGCGTGCGCCGCGCGGCTTACACCATCATCGAGGGCAAGGGTGCCACGTGGTATGGCATCGGCGCAGGGCTGGCGCGGCTGGTAGAGGCGGTGGGCGGTGACGAGGCTTCGGTGCATTCCGTCTCCATCCTCACGCCCCATGTTGCCGGGGTGCAGGAGGTGCCACTTTCGTTGCCGCGCCTGATCGGGGCTGCGGGCGTGCTGGCCGATCTGCCGCCCGAGCTTTCGCCACAGGAAACCGCCGACCTCGCCCGCAGCGCCCGCCTGCTGAAAAACACGCTCGAGGCCCTGCCGCTCGATTGAGCCCGGTTTCCTATCGGAACGCCCGCCGCCGTTTTTGCCTGCCCTTCCGTCGTATCCGCGCCATTTTCCCGGTTGCAGCCCGGCCTGCACCCCACTATCTCCGGCGGCGGGACACCTCTCCCCAACGAGAGGCATATATCTGGAAGGATACCAGCAATGGCTATCGAAGCTCCGGCCACGCGGCCGGCTAACCCGCGTTTTTCGTCCGGCCCCTGTGCCAAACCCCCCGTTTTTTCGCTCGAGAAGCTGGCGGATGCCGCCCTTGGCCGCTCGCACCGTGCTGCCGTTGGCAAGGAAAAGCTGAAGGCCGCGATCGAGACCACCCGCGAGATCCTTGGCATTCCCGCCGACTACAAGATCGGCATCGTCCCGGCCTCTGACACCGGCGCGGTGGAAATGGCGATGTGGAACCTGCTGGGCGAGCGCAAGGCCACCATGGTTGCATGGGAGAGCTTCGGCGCAGGCTGGGTGACCGATGTGGTCAAGCAGCTCAAGATCGACGCTGATGTGAAGACCGCCGAGTATGGCGAGATTGTCGATTTCGCTGAAGTGGACTTCGATACTGACGTGACCTTCACATGGAATGGCACCACCTCTGGCGTGCGCCTGCCGAATGGCGATGCGATCCCGGCGGATCGTGCGGGGCTGACGATTTGTGATGCCACCTCCGCCGCCTTCGCGATGGACCTGCCGTGGGACAAGCTCGATGTCACTACCTTCTCCTGGCAGAAGGTGCTGGGCGGCGAGGCGGCTCACGGGATGCTGATCCTGAGCCCCCGCGCCGTGGAACGGCTCGAAAGCTACACCCCCGCATGGCCGCTGCCCAAGATCTTCCGCCTGACCAAGGGCGGCAAGCTGATCGACGGGATCTTCCGGGGAGAAACCATCAACACCCCCTCCATGCTGGCCGTGGAAGATTATCTCGTGGCGCTCGACTGGGCCAAATCGGTGGGCGGCCTGAAGGGCCTCATCGCCCGGGCTGATGCCAATGCGCAGGCGATTTTCGACTTCTGCGAGGCCCGCGACTGGATCGCCAACCTCGCCACCGACCCGGCCACGCGCTCCAACACGAGCGTGTGCCTGAAGTTCACCGACGCCCGCATCACCGATGGCGCCGCATTCGCCAAGGCCGTCGCCAAGCGGCTGGCCGACGAGAACGTGGCGCTCGACGTTGGCGCCTATCGTGATGCCCCTGCGGGCCTGCGCATCTGGTGCGGCGGCACGGTGGAAACCTCCGATATCGAGGCGATGCTGCCCTGGCTCGAATGGGCCTTTGAAGCCGAGATCGAGGCCCTCGCCGAAACCGCATAGGTGGGCAAATTGCCCACCCTAGGTGGTGGGCGCGCCCTGTAGGGTGGGCAATCTGCCCACCTCCCCCCTATCCAATTTACATGACAGGACCAAACCCATGGCCCCCAAAGTTCTCGTCTCCGACAAACTCTCGGAAACCGCCGTTCAGATCTTCCGTGATCGCGGCATCGACGTCGATTTCATGCCCGAGCTGGGCAAAGACAAGGAAAAGCTCGCCGAGGTGATCGGCCAGTATGATGGCCTCGCCATCCGCTCCGCCACCAAGGTCACCGCCAAGCTGCTGGAGAACGCGACCAACCTCAAGGTCGTTGGCCGTGCCGGGATCGGCACAGACAACGTCGACAAGGAAGCAGCCTCCAAGAAGGGCGTGATCGTGATGAACACGCCCTTTGGCAACATGATCACCACCGCCGAGCACGCCATTGCGCTGATGTTCGCCGTGGCCCGGCAACTTCCCGAAGCCTCGCAATCCACCCATGCGGGCAAATGGGAGAAATCCAAGTTCATGGGCGTCGAGCTCACCGGCAAGACGCTGGGCGTCATCGGCGCAGGCAACATCGGCGGCATCGTGTGTGACCGTGCTCGCGGGCTGCACATGAAGGTCGCCGCCTACGATCCCTTCCTCAGCCAGGAGAAGGCCGACAAGATGGGCGTGCAGAAGGTGGAGCTTGATGATCTGCTCGCCAAGGCCGATTTCATCACCCTGCACGTGCCGCTCACCGACCAGACCCGCAACATCCTCTCGGCCGAGAACCTCGCCAAGACCAAGAAGGGCGTGCGCATCATCAACTGCGCTCGTGGCGGGCTGATCGACGAGGCCGCGCTGGCCGAACTGCTGAAATCCGGCCATGTCGCCGGGGCCGCGCTCGACGTGTTTGCCGAAGAGCCGGCCACCGAGAACGTGCTCTTCAACCTGCCCAACGTGGTCTGCACGCCGCACCTCGGCGCCTCCACCTCGGAAGCGCAAGAAAACGTGGCGCTGCAGGTGGCCGAGCAGATGTCGAACTACCTGCTCGACGGCGCGGTGGAAAACGCGCTCAACATGCCCTCCATGACCGCCGAAGAGGCCAAGGTGATGGGGCCCTGGGTCAAGCTGGCCGACCATCTCGGCAGCTTCATCGGCCAAATGACCGACGAGCCGATCAAGGCGATCAACATCCTTTACGATGGTGTCGTTTCCAAGATGAACCTGCCCGCGCTGAACTGCTCGGTGGTGGCCGGTATCATGAAAAAGGCCAACCCCGATGTGAACCTCGTCAGCGCCCCGGTCATCGCCAAGGAGCGCGGCGTGCAGATCTCCACCACCAACCAAGACAAGTCCGGCGCTTTTGATGGCTACATCAAGGTGACGGTGGTGACAGACAAGCGCGAGCGCTCTATTGCGGGCACGGTCTTCTCGGATGGCAAGCCGCGGTTCATCCAGATCAAGGGCATCAACATCGACGCCGAGATCGGTGAGCACATGCTCTACACCACCAACAAGGACGTGCCGGGCATCATCGGCACGCTGGGGCAGACGCTGGGCACCAATGGCGTCAACATCGCCAACTTCACGCTTGGCCGCTCCTCGGTGGGCACCGATGCCATCGCGCTGCTCTATGTCGATGACCGTGTGCCCGATGACGTGCTGGGCAAGCTGGCAGAGACCAACCTGTTCCAGTCGATCAAGCCGCTGCAATTCGACGTCGCCTGACGTTTGAACAGAGCAATGAAGGGGCGGTGCCGGTGAGCCGGGGCCGCCCCTTTTGCGTGAGCGGGGCGCGGCAATATCCCGCCCGGGTGGTTGACCCGCCCCCCTGCCATGATATCTCGCGCGCAGGGGGGATGCTGGCACCCGAAATTCTGTGAAAGGTCAAAGTGGTATGCGCGTTTATGCGATTGGGGATATTCATGGTCACCTCGACAAGCTGAAGAGCGTTCATGCCTTCATCGAAGAGGATAAGGCGCGGGTGAAAGACCCTGATGCCGTGGTCGTCCATGTTGGCGATCTGGTGGACCGTGGCCCTGATTCGTCGGGCGTGCTTGGCTACCTTGCCGAGGGCATGGCCGCCGGGCAGCCCTGGATCGTTCTTAAGGGAAACCACGACAGGATGATGCGCCGCTTTCTGGAGCCCGACCGCCTGCGCGACCCGTCCCGCCCCGATCTGCACTGGCTTCAGCCCAATATCGGCGGGCGCAACACGCTGGAGAGCTACGGGGTGGATACCGACCCGGCGCGCGGCAAGGAGGCGATCCATGACGATGCCCGCGCCGCAGTGCCCGAGGCCCATGTGTCCCTGCTCGACGGCATGGCCACGCACCACACCCTGCCGGGGCTCTTCTTCGTTCATGCTGGTGTGCGCCCCGGTGTGCCCTTCGCCGCGCAGACCGAGGATGATCTGGTTTGGATTCGCGAGCCCTTTCTGTCGGATCCGCGCGACCACGGGCGGCTCATCGTGCATGGCCACAGCCCGGTTGCCGCGGCCACCCACTATGGCAACCGGCTCAACATCGACAGCGCGGCAGCCTTTGGCGGGCCGCTCTCGGCGGTGGTGATCGAGGGCGAGCGGCTGGAGGTGGCGCTGCTGACCGAGGCCGGGCGCCAGCCGCTGATGCCGGTGCAGGCCGCGCTGGGCTGAGGAGCAGCCTGCTTCACGCCAATTCCCCCGCCTCGCAGATGCGATGAGGCCCCTGCGCGGGCTGAAGAGCTGCCGTCGCTCTCCCGCTTGGTCAAAGAAAAACCCCGGGCGCTTTCACGCCCGGGGCCGTTTTTAGACTGTCCCGGAAGGGGAGGTCAGCCTTTGGCGAATTCCGGATAGGCTTCCATGCCCAGCTCGGTGGTGTCGAGACCGGCGATCTCGTCTTCCTCCGAAGCGCGGATGCCCATGATCGCCTTCAGGATGAACCAGATCACGCCGCTGACCACGAAGACGAAGATGCCCACGATCACGATGGCCTTGATCTGCACTGCAAGCGACGCGTCGCCGTTGGTGATGCACACCGCGAGCGTGCCCCAGATGCCGGCGAAGAGGTGCACCGGGATGGCGCCCACAACGTCGTCGATCTTCAGCTTGTCGAGGAACGGCACTGCGAAGACCACGATCACACCGCCCACGGCACCGATCAGCGTCGCCGCGCCCAGACCGGGGGTCAGCGGTTCGGCAGTGATCGAGACGAGGCCTGCGAGCGCGCCGTTGAGCACCATCGTCAGGTCGACCTTCTTGTAGAGGATCTGGGTCAGCACCAGCGCCGCGAGGGCACCACCGGCAGCCGCCGTGTTGGTGTTGGCGAAGATCCGGCTGATGTCAGCCACGTTGCCAGCGGTATCCATGTACAGCTGCGAGCCGCCGTTGAAGCCAAACCAGCCAAGCCACAGGATGAACGTACCCAGCGTGGCGAGGGTCAGGTTGGAACCGGGCATCGGATGCACGCGGCCGTCCTTGTACTTGCCAAGACGCGGGCCGAGGATGAGCGCACCAGCAAGGGCGGCCCAGCCACCGGTGGAGTGCACCACCGTCGAACCGGCGAAGTCGAGGAAGTCGGTCACACCCTCGGCACCGGGTGCCAGGAAGCCGCCGCCCCATTTCCAGGAAGCCTGGATCGGGTAGATGAACGCCGTCAGCAGGATCACGAAGATCAGGAAGGGCCACAGCTTGATGCGCTCGGCCAGGGTGCCCGAAACGATCGAGGCGGTGGTGGCGCAGAACATCAGCTGGAAGAAGAAGTCGGAACCGACGGAAGCATAGGTCAGGTCTGTTTCGGTGTCTGCAAGGCCAACGGCTTCAAGCACGGCAGGGCCGAAGGCACCGAGGTAGCCCTCGGAGATCCAGCCATCGCCCGGATACATCAGGTTGTAGCCGACGAGGTAGTAGGCGAGCGAGGCGATCGAGAAGAGCGCCATGTTCTTGGTCAGCTGCATGGTCACGTTCTTCTGGCGCACGAGGCCGGCCTCGAGCATCGAGAAGCCCGCTGCCATCCAGAACACCAGAAAGCCGGTGACCAGGAACATGAAGGTGGTGAAGATATAGCCGATTTCGCCGTTCGGCGGCGTCATGTCGGCTTCGGCCTCCTGCGCAAGACCCATGGCGGGCAGCGCAACCGCTGCCGTCAGGGCCGCGGCGGCCGGGATATATTTGCGGAATTGCATCTTTTCAGAGTCCCCTAACTGTCCGCGCTCAAAGCGCTTCGTCGTTGATTTCGCCGGTGCGCACGCGCACGGCCTGGTTGACATCCAGAACGAAGATCTTGCCGTCGCCGATCTTGTCGGTCTTCGCAGTGGTCTGGATCGTTTCCACCACCTGATCGGCCATCGCGGCCGAAACGACGATTTCGAGTTTGACCTTTGGCACGAAGTTCACGGCGTATTCGGCACCGCGATAGATTTCCGTGTGGCCCGACTGGGAGCCGAAGCCCTTGATCTCGGTCACCATCATGCCGCGCACGCCGATGGTGGTCAGCGCTTCGCGAACCTCCTCCAGCTTGAACGGCTTGATTGCTGCAATTATGAGTTTCACAGTTGTCCCCTTCCATTGTGCCAGGCGCAGCCCCGGCGGGTTCACGGCGTCAGTCACAGCCCGTTGCACCCCCGGCTTCAAGCGAACGCAGCCCGCTCCACCTGCGGATTCAGCAGGCAGTTGCACAATTTTTGCACAAAATGGGCGACATGCTCAGAAATTAGGCGCTCTGAAAAATCACGTTTCTCGCACGGTCTTGTCTCCCCTTTTCCAGCCCCCACCTCTATGCTGCGCGGAAAAATGCGAGCGAGGCACGCATGAGCGGCAATGGACGAAAGAAGACGCCCCTGGTGGCGGAGAAGCGCTTTTCGAGCGCGGCTCCGGCAAAGAAGGCGGCGCCCAAGAAGGCGAAACCCCCGAAGAAGAAGCGCGCTCCGCGTGCCAAGCGGCCTGTGCCCAAGGGGCCTTTGGGCTGGGCGGCGCGGATCATCCGATTCTTCATGCGGATCATCTGGGGCGTGACATGGCGGATGGGCGCGGTTGTGGCGCTGATCGTCGCCGGGGCGGTGGCCTATTTCTACACCACGCTGCCCGAGGATGTGACGGCCCTGCTTGATGCCCGCACGCGCGGCTCCGTCACCATGCTGGACCGCGACGGCGCGGTTTATGCGTGGCGCGGCGAAACCTACGGCGGCCCGGTGACTGTCGAAAAAATCTCGCCCCATCTCAAAAACGCCGTGGTGGCCACCGAAGACAAGCGTTTCTACCGCCACTTCGGTGTCAGCCCGCGCGGCATTGCCTCTGCGATCAAGATCAACCTCTCCGAAGGGCGCGGCCCGCTTTCCGGCCACGGCGGCTCCACGCTGACCCAGCAAACCGCCAAGCTGCTCTGCCTCGGCATCCCCTATGACGAGGCCGCGTGGGAGAGTGAGGCGGCCTATGAGTCGGACTGCCGCGAAACCACGCTGTGGCGCAAGATCAAGGAAATGATCTACTCGATGGCGCTGGAGACCCGCTACACCAAGGATGAGGTGCTGGCGATCTACCTCAACCGCGCCTATCTCGGGGCCTCCTCGCGCGGGTTTGCCGCCGCCTCACAGCGCTACTTCGGCATTGCCGCCAAGGATCTGAACCCGGCGCAGGCGGCGATGCTGGCGGGCCTTCTCGTGGCCCCCACCCGTTATGCCCCCACCTCCGACCTTGAGCGCAGCCAGGCCCGTGCGGCCACCGTGCTCAAGCTGATGCAGGAGCAGGGCTACATCACCATGGCCGAGCGCGAGCAGTACACCAACAACCCGGCCACGCTCTCTCAGGCCGCGCAGGCCCGCGCTGGCGGCTACTTTGCCGATTGGGTGATGGACACCGGCCCCGACTTTTTGACCAAGGACACCACCGAGGACGTGGTGCTGAAAACCACGCTCGATCAGCGCATCCAGAAGGCCGCCGAAGAGGCGATGAAGGAGATCTTTGCCACCAAGGTAAAGGAAGGCTCCGCCGCGCAGGCTGCCATCGTGGTGATGAGCGCCGATGGCGCGGTGCGCGCCATGGTTGGCGGGCGGCAAACCAAGGTGACCGGCGCGTTCAACCGCGCCACCATGGCCAAGCGGCAAACCGGCTCCTCCTTCAAGCCCTTCGTCTATGCCGCCGCGCTTGATCTGGGCTACACGCCCAATGCAACGGTGGTGGATGAGCCGCTCACCATCAACGTGCCCGGCTCCGGCCCCTACAGCCCCAAGAATTACGACCGAAAGTTTCATGGCCGTGTGACGCTGACCGAGGCGCTGGCGCATAGCTACAATATCCCCGCCGTGAAGGTCTCTGAGGCCGTGGGCCGCGAGAACGTGCGCAACATTGCCGAGGATTTCGGGATCGAGAGCGATCTGGCCGCTGGCCCGGCGCTGGCGCTGGGCGCCTCCGAATCGTCCCTGCTGGAGATGAGCGGCGCCTATGCCGGCATCCTCAACGGCGGCACCTCCGTCAGCCCCTATGGCATCCTTGAGCTGCGCCTGAAGGGCGATGACGAGCCGCTGATGGGGCAGGGCGGCGGGCTGGGTGAGCGCGTGATCACCGAAGAGGCCGCGCGCTACCTCATTTACATGATGAGCCAGACCATCGAGCAGGGCACAGGCCGCCGCGCCAACATCGGCCGCCCGGCGGCAGGCAAGACCGGCACCACCAACTCCGCGCGGGATGCGTGGTTTCTGGGGTTCACCGCCGATTACGTGGTGGGCGTCTGGATGGGGTATGACGACAACACCCCGCTCACCGGCGTGACCGGCGGCGGGCTTCCGGCAGATATCTGGCGCGAGGTCATGGTGCGTGTGAACGAAGGCCAGCCGGTGAAAGAGCTGCCGATGCTGGTGCCCCAGCGCAGGCAGCCGCAGGTGAGCCAGACAGAGCCGCCCCAGCAAACCGCGCGCGAGCAGACCGAGGCCGAACGCCGCGCGGCAGAACGTGCCCGCCGTCAGGCCGAGCGCGAAGCCGAGCGCCAGGAGCGCCAGCAACGGCGGCGCCAGAACGGCGATGTGGCCGAGCGGGTGCTGGAAAACGTGCTGTGCGGGCTACTGGGCTGCCGCAACTGACGGCAGCAGCGGGGCGGGCAGGCGTTGGTGACGCCTCGCCGCGCCTCAGTCGGCGGCGGCCTCTGTCGCGGTGGCCTCGGGCTCAGGCGTTGGCACCGGGCAGCGCTCGTAGCGGAAGGCATAGCCGTTCCACGCCAGTATCAGCCCGCCCTCGGCCCCTTCCATGAACAGAGCGCGCTCGGTCCACTGAAAGTTGGGGTTGGCCCCCTCGCACTCCATGTCGAAGAGTTGGGCGTTCATATCGCGCACGTTCACCGGGTTCCGCATCTTGCAGGTGCCGCTGAGGCCGTGAAACACGCCGTCTTCAATCCGCAGGAACCCCTCGGCCCCGTCCCCGGCCTCGCAATCCGCCTCCGGGCTGGCCCGGTAGCGGCCCTCCACCTCAAGCGCCAACACCGGGGTGGCGGCGCAGGCCAGAGCCAAGGTGAGGAGGCGCGCCCTGCTCACGCGCGCTTGAGATCCTGAATCAGCGCGTCGATGTTGCCACCGCGCCGATCAAGCATCGCGCCGATCTCGGTGCGCTCGGTGAGCAGCATGTTCACATCGGCGATGAAGAGGTTGAAGAACTTGTGCTTCCCGCTCTTGTCGCTGACGAAGAAGGTCACATCGAAGGGGGCGCTGCCGCGCAGGATGGCAACCGTATCCACCTCGATCCAGTTCTTGACCGACCGTGCGCCCTTTACCTCGATCTTGCCGCCGATGAACTCGCGGAAGCGCCGCCCGTATTTGCGCGAGACGTAACCCGAGAAGGCCTGTGTGTAGGCCCGCATCTGCGCCTTGGAGGCCCCGCGTGCTGCAGAGCCGAGCGAGTAGAACGAGATGTAGTTGAGGTCGGAGTAGCGCACGAAGATACGCTGAAAGTCGCCATACATCGCGCGCTCGGATTTGCCCGAGGCGATCACCTTGTTGATGTCATTCACCGCCGCGGTCACAAGCTGCTGCGATGCACCGGACGAAAGGGCCATTGCACCGCGAGGCAGGGCCAGTGCGGATGCCGTCAGCGCCGCCGCTCCCGTCAGAACGTTCCGCCGGGTCAGATTGCCAGTGTCACTGGCCGCCGTAAAAGTCTTCATAGGAATCGTAAACCTCATCTGCCTCTGCTTCTGCAGCCGCCGTGTCTCCGGTCTCGCCCCTGCGGTTTTGCAGGTAGATGATCCGCATCTGCGCGTAGCTGTCTGCACTGTCATATAGAACAGAATCGACGGTTTCCGAATACTTTGCCCGGTCACCGGCGCGTGACATCACCTTGATGACGGTAATTTTCCTCTGGTCTTCCACCTTGATCACGCCCTGAAGCGGGTTCAGCAGCGAGTCAAAGACCTTGCCGGCAAGGTCGCGCTCTGTCGAGGGGCCGAGGATGGGCAGCTCGATGTAGGCCCCTTCCTGAATGCCCGCCTTCGCCAGCGTCACGCCGAAATCGGTCGAATCGTCGTAGAGTCCGATCTTGGTGGCCGGGTCGAACAGCCCGCCGATGCCCACCGTGGTATTGACCGCCGCACGCCAGAAGTTGCGCATCGCGCTTTCCATGTTGCCCTGCAACAGGTGGTTCATCATGTAGCTGGGTTGGCTGATGTTGCTGGAGAAATTCGAGAGGCCCTGCGTGACCGGCTTGGGAATGGCTTTGCCCACCCCGCCGCCTTTGCCGCCGCCCATGGCGCTGTCGACCCGCTTGTTGAAGGCGTGTACCTTGCGGTTTTGCGCCTCGTAGGGGTCATGGATGGCCTCGCCCGAGGTGTTGGCGCTGCATCCGGCCATCAACGTGGCGAAGGCAAGCAGCAGGGCGGCACCGCGGGTGCGAGGGGGGATGTGATGAATCAATGGAATTCTCAACCAGTTCTTCGTATCTTGGCGCGCATGGTGGGCGGGCCACGCAGTGCCCGCGTCTTTGGGGCAGAATAGCCGCCGCAGCCGCTGGTCACAACCGGCGGAAGGTGGCAGACCCCCGAGGCGGTAAAACGGGCAGGATAAGGAGAGCGGCGGATATGCGCATGTCCGACACGGCCAAGGGGCTTGCGGAGCTTCGGGCAGCCCGTGCCAGCGCGCGCGGCCTCTCCGGCTCGGCCTTCACCTTTTCGATCTTCGTCAACCTGCTGATGCTCACCGGCCCGCTGTTCATGCTGCAGGTCTACGACCGTGTGCTTGGCTCGCGCTCCGAAGAAACGCTGGTGGCACTCTTCGTGTTGGTGGCCTTCCTCTTCCTGATGATGGGCCTGCTCGATTACGCGCGGGGCCGGGTCATGGCGCGGGCGGCGGCGCGGTTTCAGGCCGAGATGGAGGGCCGGGTGTTTGCCGCCGTGCTCGCCGCAGAGGGCAAGAGCCCCGGCAATGATCTGGCGGCATCGGGTCTGCGCGATCTTGATTCGGTGCATCGCTTCATGGGCTCGCCCGCCTTGCTCGCGTTCTTTGATGTGCCGTGGACGCCGCTCTTTCTGGCGGCGATCTTCATCTTTCACCCGCTGCTCGGCGTGCTCGCGCTGGGCGGTGGCGCGGTGCTTGTGGCTGTGGCCCTGCTCAACCAGAGCCGCACAAAACGGCCCTCGCAGGAGGCCGCCGCGCTGCGCGAACGCACCGAGCGGATGGCCGACCAGATGCGCAGCGAGGCCGAGACGATCCAGTCTCTCGGGATGCGCGGGGCCACCTTTGCTCGCTGGCAGGGCGCAAGGGCCAAGTCGGCAACCCGTGCGCTTGCCGCCGCCGACAGGGCAGGGGGCTATGGCACCACCACCAAGGCGCTGCGGCTCTTTCTGCAATCGGCAATGCTGGCGCTGGGGGCCTGGCTGGTGCTTCAGGGCGAGTTGACGGGCGGCGCGATGATTGCGGGCTCCATCCTGCTGGGCCGCGCGCTTGCGCCGGTGGAGCTGCTTATTGGCCAGTGGGAGCTGGTCAGCCGTGCCTCGAAGGGCTGGCAATCGCTGGGCCGCCTGCTCTCCGCCGTGCCCGCCGAAAAGCCCCGCACCGAGCTGCCCGCGCCCCGCGCCGTGCTCGACGTGAGCCAGGCCACCGTGGTGCCCCCGGGCGAAAGCCAGGCCTCTTTGCGGATGATCTCCTTCCACCTCGCGCCCGGGCAGGCGATGGGCGTCATCGGCCCTTCCGGTGCGGGCAAAAGCACGCTGGCCCGCGCCCTCACCGGCACATGGCCCACCGCAGGCGGGCGCATCCGCCTCGATGGGGCCGCGCTCGACCAGTATGATCCGGATACTCTTGGCCGCTACATCGGCTACCTGCCCCAGCGCGTGACCCTGTTTGATGGCACCATTGCCGAAAACATCGCCCGCCTCGCCCCCCAGCCGGATGCCGAGGCGGTGGTGGCCGCTGCCAAGAAGGCAGCGGCGCATGAGATGATTCTCAAGCTGCCCGACGGCTACGACACGCCGGTTGCGGCAGCGGGCGGGCGGCTCTCGGGCGGGCAGATCCAGCGCATCGGGCTGGCCCGCGCACTCTATGGCGATCCGGTGATCCTTGTGCTGGACGAGCCGAACTCCAACCTCGACAACGCGGGCTCCGAGGCGCTGAACCGGGCGATCAAGGCGATGAAGGCGGATCAGAAATCGGTGCTGATCATGGCCCACCGCCCCGCCGCGATTCAGGAATGCGATCTGCTGATGGTGCTCGACGGCGGCATGCGCAAAGCTTTTGGCCCGCGTGACGAGGTGCTCAAGCAGATGGTCAAGAACCACGCCGAAATCGCCCGGGCCGGTGGGCAGGGAGGCGTGTCATGAACCTCTCGGCCCGCCGCCCGCTGCTGCTTGGCTTCTTTGCGCTGGTGCTGCTTCTGGGCGGCTTTGGCACCTGGGCGACGTTGGCCAATATCTCGGGCGCCATCGTTGCCTCCGGTCAGGTCGAGGTGGAGCAGAACCGGCAGGTGGTGCAGCACCCCGATGGCGGCGTGGTGGATGAGGTGCTGGTGGCCGAGGGGGCCAGCGTGGAGGCGGGTGATGTGCTGATCCGCCTTGATGCCTCCGAGCTCGCCTCCGAATTGGCCATTGTCGAAGGCCAGCTGTTCGAGATCATGGCCCGCGCCGCCCGCCTGCGGGCCGAGCGTGACGAGGCCGAGCGCATCGAATTTTCGCAAGAGCTGCTCGACCGTGCCGAGGGCTGGCCCGATGTGGCCGAGATGGTGGAGGGCCAGTCCCGCCTCTTCACCGCGCGCAATGAGTCGATGTCGCGGGAGGCCGAGCAACTGGCCCGCCGGAAGGGCCAGATCGACAATCAGGTGGAGGGGATCGACGCCCAAAGCGCCTCGCTCGCCCGCCAGCTGGAGCTGATCGAAACCGAGCTGGAAACGCAGCGCGGCCTCTTCGAGCGTGGGCTGGTCAGCTATGACAAGGTGCTGACGCTGGAGCGCGAGCAGGCCCGGCTGGCGGGCGAGATCGGGCGGCTGACGGCGCAGCGGGCCGAGGCCGAGGGCAAGATCACCGAGATCGAGATCGAAATTCTCAAGCTGGGCACGGCGCGCCGCGAGGAGGCCATCACCCAATTGCGCGACGTCACCGCGCAGGAGGGCGAGCTGATCGAGCGGCGGCAGGCGCTGACAGTGCGGCTCTCGCGGCTCGATATTCGCGCCCCGGTGTCGGGCATCGTCTATGGCCTCACGGTCAACACGCCCCGCTCGGTGGTGCGCCCGGCCGATCCGGTGCTGTTCCTCGTGCCGCAAGACAGGCCGCTGGTAATTGCCGCGCGGGTTGAGCCGATCCATGTGGATCAGGTCTTTGCAGGCCAGCCCGTGGTGCTTCGCTTTCCGGCCTTCGACAGCCGCACCACGCCCGAGCTGCTTGGGCAGGTGGTGCAGGTGTCTGCCGATGCCTTCACCGATGAGCGCAGCCAGATCACCTATTATCGCGCCGAGATTCGGCTGAATGAAGGCGAGATCGGCAAGCTGGCGGATAAGGCGATCATTCCCGGGATGCCGGTCGATAGCTATATCCGCACCGATGACCGCACGCCGCTCGCCTATCTGGTCAAGCCGCTGACGGATTACTTCAACAAGGCCTTCCGCGAGAGCTGAGCGCGCGGGCCGCCTGCGCACCGGCACGCCCGCCCGCTCCCCCCGCGCCGCCGCGCAGGCGGGCTGCGGGCGTGGGTGCACCACGTCGGCCCTTGGCCTCTGCGGCTTGCGTGGCGCTGGGGCAGGGCTTAGGGAAGGGAAACATCTTTCAGGAGGCCCGCCGCCATGCAGACTGCCACCGCCGATGCATCCATCGCCCACAATCGCCTGCCGGATGACCGGCTGATCGTTGCCCTCGATGTGCCCAATGCGGTGCAGGGGCTGGCGCTGGCCGAGAAGCTGGATGCGGCGGTGAGCTTCTACAAGATCGGGCTGGGGATGCTTTGCGGCGGCGGCATGGCGCTGGCCAATGAGCTCAAGCAGGAACACGGCAAGCGCATCTTCCTCGACATGAAGCTCTTCGACATCGGCGCAACGGTAGAGGCCGCGGTGCGCGGGATTGCCCAGTTCGAGCTCGATTTCCTCACCGTCCACGGCGACCCGCATGTGGTGCGGGCGGCGCAGGAGGGCAAGGGCGGCAGCGATCTGAAGATCCTCGGCGTCACCATCCTGACCTCGCTGGACCGTGCCGATCTGGATGCCGGGCTGATCCGCGCTGGCGACATTTCCGAGATCGTCACCGAGCGCGCCGCCAAGGCCTTCGAGGCCGGGGCCGACGGGGTGATTGCCTCGCCCCATGAGGCCGGGATGATCCGGGCGTTGCCGGAGGCCGAAGGCAAGCTCATCGTCACCCCCGGCGTGCGCCCCGCGGGCGCGGCGAAGGGCGACCAGAAGCGCATCGCCACCCCCGCCTTTGCGGTGGAACAGGGGGCCGACCATATCGTTGTCGGCCGCCCGGTGTGGCAGGCGGACAACCCCGATGGGGCCGCCCGCGCCATCATCTCTGAGCTGCCCTGACCGGCCCCGCGCGAAGACACCGCGCAGGGTGGATGAGCGGCCCCGCTAGTATGCGATGGTAAACACTCCGCCACGGTGCTTGGGCGCTTCCAGCTCATCGACCAGCGCCACGGCGTAATCTTCGGCGCTGATCCGGCTCTCGCCCTCGGCATCGCTCAGCAGCACATCGCCGCCGATGCGGAACTTGCCTGTACGCTCGCCCGGCTCGATCATTGCGGCAGGGGCGAAGAAGGTCCACTCCACGCCACTCTCGGGCAGGGTCTCCTTGAAGGCCTTCATGCCGGTGGCCTCGGGCAGGATTTCGGGCGGCAGGTTTGGCAGCAGCGGCGAGCCATCGGGCAGGTTCAGCGTGCCTGCGCCGCCGACCACCAGCAGCGGCGTGCCGGCGGCTTTGGCCCCGGCCACAACGCCCGCCCCGATCGCCGCCATCTCGGCCACGGCATCTCCGGTGCTGCGCGGGCTGACGGAGGTGACGATCACATCCATCCCTTCCGCGGCCTTGGCCACCGCCTGACCGTCTGTCACATCAAGTGCCACCGCCTCTGAAGCCTCCGGCAGGGCGATCTTGCCGGGTGTCCGGCTGGCCGCGCGCACCACATGCCCGCGGCCCGCTGCTTCGGCCAGAATACGGCTGCCGATCATGCCGCTTGCGCCAATCAAAAGGATGTTCATCTGTCTTGCTCCGCGATAAGTTACTATTGATAACCTACTTACGGACCATAACCGCGCTGGGGGAGAGGCATTCTCTCGTCACATGGTTACCCAGATGTAACCGCCCAAGGAGCCTTCGCCATGAACATGCAAGCCCGCCGCCGCATCACCTATGCCTGCCCCATGCGCGATGTGCTCGACCGGATCGGCGATGCGTGGTCGCTCTTGGTCATGCTGGAGCTGCTCAGTGGCCCCTGCCGCTTCAACGCGCTGGCGCGGGTGATTGACGGTGTGTCGCGGCGGATGCTCACTGTCACCCTGCGCAACCTTGAGCGCGACGGGCTGGTTAGCCGCACGGTGCTGCCCTGCTCGCCGCCCTCGGTGGAATACGCGCTCACCCCACTGGGCCGTTCGCTGCAATCGGCGCTGGAAGGGCTGCGCGACTGGGCGGTGGTGCATCAGCCAGAGATCAACGACTGCCGCCAAGCCTATGACGCCCGCGAAGAGGCCTGAGCCGCAAAAGGGCCACCCGCACGCGGCCCCTGCACGTCTCTGAGCGCGCCCTCGCTCTGGGCTACTCCATCGCTCTGAAGATCTCTGCGGCGGTGATAGGCATTTTCATCGGCATCGGTTCGGGCAGTAGCCGAAAAGGCGCGTCGTCCTTCAGGGCAGAAACCGGTTGGTGCCCCTGATCGAGATACCACAGCAGCACATACTGCCCGTCCCCTTCCACTGACGCCGAAAACCGGATCGGCTCCAGCTTGCCCTCTGCTTCGAAGATGTAAGCTCCAAAGCCAATCAGCTCCAGTCGCCGCATCCACTCCGGGTTTGCCGGGTGTCGCGCGCCGCCGCTTGGGGCCTGAGGCTCGCGGAGTAGCATTACCCGGTTATAGGGGTGTACACAGCGCGAAACCTCGCCGTCAGGCGGCCCTGCCCGCCGTATCGTAACCTCCGCGCGCAGGCCTCCCTCCTGCTGCTCAGCCCGGATGATCGAAAGCAGCCCATTGCAGGATGTGCTCGGCCCAACCACCTCCAATGAGGCACCTTGCACCGGCCCAACCAGGGTAAGGGCGCCAATGAGTGCGCCGACGAGCCGCCTCATTTCTTGGTGCCCCCGTTGGTGCTGGCTTCCGCCCCGGGGTAGGCCACTTTCACCGTCAGAACATCGTCTTCATGGCTGGCGATATAGGCCTTCAGATCTACGAAAAACTGGCCATCCACCTCGATGCAGCCATGGGAGTAGCCCTTGGTTGAATCGTGCAGATAGAAGTTGCTTCGTGCCGTTCTATTGCCCGGCCCCTTGAACATCCGAATGCGGTTCTTCCCCCAACCGGGGTATTGATAGAGAGCGCATTCACCCGGCCCTTGCGTCGGAATCTTCTCGACCCCGCCTGATTTGCTCGCCGCAATCGAACAACTCGCCTCTGTCGGGGGATCGGTATACTTGTTCACCACGTTGGCGGCACCGTTCAGCTTGAGGTGGATGAAGTATTGACCTTCCGGCACCGGCCCCATCCCTGCCACTGTCTGGTATTTGGCAACTCGAAGGTCGACAACGTTGCCGGAGTTATTGGTGCCCTGATCCATACCGCTGGAGGCCGGGTACTTCTTTGCACCGTTCTTGGCCCAGTTAAGAATCGTGCCGTTGTATTCAAGGTCTGCCATGCATCCCTCCCACTCGCTAATCAAAATTGAAGGGGCCGGCGAGTCGCTCGCCGGCCCCTTCAGATATTAGGATTGGTCACAGGCCGCTTGGCAAGGCCTGAGCCTCTGCCTCAGCCCTCGTTGATGTCTTCATCAAAGGTTTGCACCTGCCGGCCCTTGGCGCCGAAGGTCTTGTAACAAATCACCCAGGCCACGACCGAGATCACCGCAAAGACCAGCAGCACCCACGCAAGGCTGCCGCCGAAGGTTAGGCCCATTGCCAGCAAGATGCCAACCAGCGCCGCGCCGATGGCGAAGCCCACGAAGATGAATCCGGGGGCAAACAGCTCGAGGATCGCCAGCACCACCGCCAGCGCGAGCCAAGCCCACCACGTGGTGAAGAGCTCGGTCATTTGCCGATCCCCCCGAGCATCTTGAAGGCGTTGCCGAAGGATTCCATGGCATCTGCGGGCACGATGATCGTCTGTTTGCCGTCACCCTCGCCCAGCTTGTTCAGGCTTTCGACCTGCTTCAGCGCAATCTGGTATTGTGCTGCCTCGATGCCGTTGTCCTGAATGGCTGCAGCCACCACGCCGGTTGCATAGGCTTCGGCGTCGGCCTGCACGCGGCGGGCCTTGGCGGTTTGCTCGGCGGCATAAAGGTCGGCGTCGGCAGCAAGCTCCACCGCGCGGCGGCGGCCCTCGGCCTCTGTCACCTGCGCACGGCGTGCACGCTCGGCGTTCAACTGCTGGAGCATCGCGGCGCGGGTCGCCTCGTCGAGGTTCACGTCGAGGATCTCGGCCCGGGTCACTTCGATGCCCCAGTCATCCACCGCGCTCTCGACCAGCGCCTTCATCGACGAGATCAGCGCCGAACGGTTGCTCTGCACCTCGTCCAGCTCCATCTTGCCGATCTCCGAACGCACGATACCGGCGACGGTCGTGGCAATGGCGCCATCCACATCGCGGATCCGATAGACGGTCTTCTCAGGCGAGAGGATGCGGTAGAACACGCTGGTCTCCACCTGCACCATCACGTTGTCGGCCGTGATCGCGTCCTGGCTGGAGTTCGGAAGCTGCCGCTCAAGGATGCTCACCTTGTGGCGCACCCGGTCGATGAACGGCACGATCAGGTTGATGCCCGGGCCAAGCACGCTTTTCAGCCGCCCGAAGCGCTCCACCACGTATTTCTCCGACTGCGGAACGATCCGCACACCCAGAAAGATCGAGATGATGACAAACAGCGCCAGCAGGCCGACGACCACTGCGCCACCGCTTACGCCCGGAAGAAAATCCATGAAGTTCATACCCAAATCCTGTAAATAACTGCCCCTGCCACTCCACATATGGGCACGTCACATGACATTTTGAAGTGTTTTCCGAATCACCCCCTCGCCCGAAGCGCGACCGTGACCGCTTGGACACGCGCCGCCATGGCGCTACCATGCGCCCGCCTGACGAGTGCCACAAACCATGCCCGCCCTCTGCCGCGACTGCCTAGAAACCTTCGATTCCGGCACACGTTGCCCCGCCTGCCGCTCGCCCCGCGTTGCGGCCCACCCCGAGCTGTTTTCGCTCTCCATCGCCCATATGGATTGCGATGCCTTCTATGCCTCGGTCGAAAAGCGCGACAATCCGGAGCTGGCCGCCAAGCCGGTGATCATCGGCGGCGGGCGGCGCGGGGTGGTATCGACGGCCTGCTACATCGCCCGCATCAAGGGCGTGCGCTCGGCGATGCCGATGTTTCAGGCGCTCAAGCTCTGCCCCGAGGCGGTGGTGGTGAAGCCTCGGATGGAGGCCTATGTCGAGGTGTCCCGCGCCATCCGCGCCCTGATGGAAGAGCTGACCCCGTCCATCGAGCCGCTATCGCTGGATGAGGCCTTCATCGACCTCACCGGCACCGAGCGGCTCCACGGCCACCCGCCCGCCGTCATGCTGGCCCGGCTGGTGAAGCGGATGAAGGCTGAACTGGGGGTGACAGGCTCTATCGGCCTCAGCCACAACAAGTTTCTCGCCAAGATCGCCTCGGATCTCGACAAACCGCAGGGCTTTTCAGTGATCGGCGCGGCGGAAACCGAAGACTTCTTGCGCGACAAGCCGGTGCGGATGATCTGGGGCGTTGGTCAGGCCTCTCAGGCGTCGCTGGAGGGCGCGGGCATCCGCACCTTTGCTGACCTCCGCCGCTGGGAGCAGAAGGAACTGGCGGCGCGGTTCGGGGCCTCCGGCGCCCGCCTCTGGCACCTTGCACGCGGGCAAGACAAGCGCCGGGTGAGCCGCGACTCGGCCCTCAAGTCGATCAGCAACGAGACCACCTTCTTTGAAGACACCGCCAGCACTGACATTCTCGACGGCCACATCTGGCGGCTCTCCGAGAAGGTCTCGGCCCGCGCCAAGGCCAAGGAGCTTTCGGGCCGCACGGTGACGCTCAAGCTCAAGACCGCCAAGTTCAAGCTGCTCACCCGCCGCACCACCCTGCGCGAGCCCACGCAAATCGCCGATCGCCTCTACCGCACCGCCCGCGACCTCTTTGACCAAGCAGGCAACAGCGGCCCCTTCCGCCTCATCGGTGTGGGTTTGTCTGACCTCGCGCCAGAGGCGGCGGCAGACCTCTCGGGCGACCTGCTGGACCCGGACGCCGGAAAGCGCGCCGAGGCCGAGCGGGCCACCGATTCTATCCGCGCCCGCTTTGGTAAGGACGCCATCCTGAAGGGCAGGGCGCTCAGATAGGCGTAGGGTGGGCAATCTGCCCACCATTCCCCGCACCACTCCCCCGGCCCCCCGCAAAGGGCTGGACTCGCGCCCCCGCACCCCGCACCATCTGCCCATGCGATACCTGCTGCTCTGCCTGCTCATCGCGCTGCCCGCCGCCGCGCAGGACCGGCCACCGCCAAAGCCCGGCGACCCGGATGACTTTGTCCGCTACATCTTCGAAACCAACGCCTGCGTGATGACCGAAGATCAGCTGCTGAAGGCCTATCAGGAGTCGGGACATGGCATCATGGGGGCGAACAACGCGGTGATTGCCGTTTCCGAACGCGAAGACATCGAGGTGCTCAGCCGCAACCCCTTCCGCTATCGCTACTACGGCTCCGACTACTGCGGCTTCTAGCTCTCGATCTTCACGATGGTGCCCTGCGCGGCGGCGCAGAGCTTTTCTTCGCCATCCACCACGGCAAACACGTCACAGCGCGTCACCGCCTGCCGCCGTCCGTGGCCCACGATCTCGCTGCGCGCCACCAGCCGCTCGCCGGTGCCGGGCCGCAGGAAGTTGATTTTCAGCTCCGAGGTGATGACCGGCCCAAGGACCAATGCGCCCACAAAGGTGAGCGCCATATCGGCCAGCGTGGCTAAAACGCCGCCGTGGGCGATACCCATGTGTTGTTTCAGGTCGTCGCGCATCGGAATGGAAATCACGCAGCGCCCGTTTTCGAACAGCTCCAGCTCGGCGCCCACCAACTTGGAAAACGGTTGGGCGTCCAAAATGGCCTGTGCCTCGTCTCTGGACAGCATCCGCACCTCCTCTGGCTCCTGCCCGGCAGGATGCGCCCGTGCCCGGCCCGGTCAAACCTTACGTTACGTCGCTTGGGTTACTCGGCCGCCAGCGGCATTGCCGCGCCGCCCCGGCCGATCTCGACAATATCGGCCACCACTTTGCCCAGCCGGGTGCGGATTTCTTCAAACCGGGGGCCGCGTTCGATGGTCTCTTCATTCATGTAAAGCGAGCGGTCGATCTCGACCTGAACCGCATGCTGCCCCCGCGCCGGGCGGCCATAGCTCTGGGTGACATAGGCCCCGGCAAAGGGCGCGTTGCGGGCCACACGGAAGCCTGCGCCGGCAAAGGCAGCCTCCACCTGATCCATCACCTCCGCCCCGCAGGCCGCGCCAAAGCGGTCGCCCAGCACCACCTCGGGCAGGCGGCGGTTGCCCTTGCGGCTTCCGGCGGCGTCTATCGCCTCGTGGGGCATCGAATGGCAGTCGATCAGGAGCGCCTGCCCGAATTCGGCGCGCGCGGCATCCACCTCGCCCTGCAAGGCGCGGTGATAGGGCCGCCAGACATCGGCAATCCGCGCGCGGGCCTCCTCCAGCGTGATCTTGCCCCGGTAAATCGCCCGCCCGCCGGCCACCACCCGTGGAATCACCCCAAGGCCGGAGCTGACGCGCGGATTATGCGTTACCGTGGCCACGCCCCGGATCAGCGCCGGGTCCAGCTCGTCGGCAGAGCGGTTGAGATCAATGTAAGCCCTTGGCGCAGCGGCAGCGATCAGCGGGGCCCCATGCGCCGGGGCCATGCTGAAAAGCTCGTCTACAAAGGCATCTTCCGAGCTGCGAATGCTGCGCTCATCCAGCACCGACGCCCGCAAAAACGCCCAAGGATAGTCGCAACCCGAATGCGGAGAGGCAAACACGGCTCCGGTCGTCCGTTCCACCGGGCGCTCAATGCGATATGACTTTGCCTCATTCCTGCTCATAGCCAAAACTATAGCGGCAAACTTCCACTTGCCAAAAGCCCTTGAACCGCGCTCAGCTTCACTTTATACGCCACCGCACCGACGCGGACCGCCCCGCGTCTTTTGTTTTGATATCGGGGCGATTCGAAGAGGTCAGGGCGATTAGCTCAGCGGTAGAGCACTTCGTTGACATCGAAGGGGTCACTGGTTCGATCCCAGTATCGCCCACCATCTGAGCCGACCCTTCCAGGGTCATGTTGAACTTGGCACCCAACTGCCGCGTTAGGGGCCGCAAGAGAGGAAAGGTTGAAGATATGAAAGTCCGCAACTCACTCCGCTCGCTGAAAAACCGGCACCGGGATTGCCGCGTGGTCCGCCGTAAAGGCCGCGTCTACGTGATCAACAAGACCCAGCGCCGCTTCAAGGCCCGTCAGGGCTAAGACGCTTCAGCGCGCACAAACGGAAGGGCCGCCCAATTCGGGCGGCCTTTTTTGTTGTCTGCGCTGGCTGTGTTGTCTGTGTTGGCGTGCCGTGCCGTTTTCGCTCAATTGCCCACCGGGCTGGCATGGCGATGCACCCGCTGCCACGTCTCCCCGATCCGCCGGTAAATCTCTGTCACCCGCAGCCGCTCGCGGCGGGGCACATCGGCGCCTTCCACCATCACTTCCGAAATCTGGAAGCCCGTCCAGTAGCCCACGTCCCCCTCGGTGCCGCTGTCTTCGATCTCCAGCCGCGTCTGGCCCTCCACGAAGTCTTCGGCCTGCCGCGCGTTCGCCTCGTTCACGCTGCGTGCGCCCCGGGCAAAGCCGCCATCGCGGGTAAAGGCGGTGGCCGTACCGGAGAGCGCGGTGATCGTGCGCATCGGGGCATCGTCGCCGTGGGCATAGGCCATAGCGGCATCGCGGCGGCGGGTGAGAAAGGTGTCAAAACTCTCCTGCATCATGGTTCTCCGTCTGTATGGTTCTCCGTCTGTTGTCGCCGGGCGGGGTCAGGCGTGGGCGGGCGATACGTGGCGGTGGATGCGCATCCACCCCGTGCCATCGCGCCGATACACTTCGCTGACCCTGAGGCGCTCCATCACGCCATCCTCTCCCGAGGGGCTGCTTTCGTAGCCGATGCGATAGGCCAGGGCCCCCTGCGCGGCCTCGTCGCCCGCATCGGCGTCCAGCAATTCAAAGCCAAGCGCGCTGGGGGTTTGCGCCACATCGGCTGCGCCCAGCGCGCTGGGGATCAGGTCACAATCCTTGGGCATGTGCTCCCTCCTTGCATGTCTGTATGGCAGCAGAACGAGCGAGCCTTGGCTTCTGTTCCCGCCAGATGCCGGGAGGAGCCGCAGTCGGCAGGCTCTCGCCGCCTGCCTCTGCCCCTGCGGCGCGGCCTACACCTTGCTCACCGCATTGCCGCCATCGGCAAAGAGCGTGGCCCCGGTCACAAAGCTGGCGTCCTCCGAGAGCAGGAACAGCGCCGCGCGGGCGATCTCCTCCGGCTCCGCCAGCCGCTTCATCGCGTGCAAGCCTTTGGCGAAGTCGATGAAGGCCGGGTCGTCCCCAGCCATCTCCGTCAGAGTGCCACCGGGCAACAACGCGTTGGCCCGGATCCCCTCGGCCCCGTGCTCCGCAGCAAGCCCCTTCGCCAGTCCGATCACCCCCGCCTTGGCCGCGCCGTAGGCGGCCATGCCGGGCAAGCCCGACGAACTGCCGACAAAGCTGGCGGTAAACAGCAGCACCCCGCCGCCCGCACGGCGCAGGGCCGGGATCTGAGCCTTGGCCCCGAAAAAGGCTGCGTCGAGATTGGCCGCCATCACGCTGCGCCAGTTGGCCTCGATCATCTTCTCAACCGGCCCCATCTCGCCCACCGTGCCCGCATTGTTGAAGGCCCCATGGAGCGCCCCGAAACGAGCCTCAGCCAGTACCACCAACTCGGCGGCAAAGCCTGACTCGGTCACATCGCCCGCCGCCCAGGCCGCGCGGCCCCCTGCGGCTTTGATCTCGCCCGCCAGCGCTTCCAGCCGGTCGGCCCGCCGGGCACCCAGCACCACCGCCGCGCCCTCCGCCGCCGCCAGCCGCGCCGTCGCGGCCCCGATGCCCGAGCTCGCGCCGGTGATAAGTATCGTCTTTCCTGAAAATCGCATGGTCCGGTCTCCTGTTTGCGGATGACCGGACCTTCCGCGATAGCGAGCTCAGGGCCGACCCGAACCCTGCGCCTTGCCGACCCGTTTCCTGCGCCTCCCGCCCGTAGGGTGGGCAATTTGCCCACCACCCGATCAGGCAGGCTCCCAAAGCTCGATCGGGTTGCCTTCCGGGTCGTTCAGCCATGCGAAACGCCCGTTGGGGTAGCTCTCCGGGTCGCGCTTCACGGCGATGCCTGCCGCATCCAGTTGCGCGATCATCGCGTCGAGGTCGCGCACCCGGAAGTTCAGCATGAAGGGCTTCTCGCTGTTGCCGAAGTATTCCGTGACCTTCTCGAAGGGGGCAAACACCGTGGCCCCCGCCTCCTGCTCCCACGGCGGCGTGTCGTAGTCGCCGGGCACCGGGTTGATGCCGAGGTGCGCCTCATACCACGCCGCCAGCGCCTTCGGGTCTTCGGACCTGAAGAAGAACCCGCCGATGCCGCTGACCTTCTCGATGTCTCATCTCCCCCTTTGGGTTGGTCTTAGTCGCGGATGATCCTGATGCCTGCATCCGAAAGCATCCGGCTCACCGTGGCCTCGTCCAGATAGCCCGTCACCTCCAGCTCTCGGTCGCGTTGGAAGCGGCGGATGGCGCGGCGGGTCTGGTCATCAAACTGCCCGTCCGTTGGCCCCGGCTCCAGCCCAAGCTGCGCCAGCCGCCGCTCCACCAGAACCTTGGTGAACTGCGGCAGGCCAAGGGCGGCCTCCCGCTCTTCGGCTTCCTGCCGGTCGGGGCTGGCCTCTTCGGTGAGCTTGTCGATCTGCGCCCGTGCCTCCTCGGCAAAGGCCCCCTCGGGGTAGGCCACAAGGTAGGCGCGGTAGCTGGCCACGGTGTTGCCCTTCACCGCCACATCCCACGCCGCGCGGTCCTGTGCGGCGGCTTCGCGGCGCTTGTCTTCCTCGATGATGGCCAGCTGCTCCTCGGCAATGTCCGAGTAGATCCCGTCAGGATACTTCTTCAGATACACCCGCAGCCCGGCCTCATCTCCCGCCGCGCCGGTGACTTCCCAATAGGCACGGTCAGCCCGCTCGGCCTCCAGCCGCCGCCGTTCGGCCTCGGCCTCAAGCTCGGCGCTGCGCCGTTCGGCCTGCTGGGCCAGCCGCGTGATCTGCTGGCGCGTGAGGTAGGTGGAGGGCGGAAAGCCGTTTTTCTCCTGAAACGCCTTGATCGCCCCGCGTGTGCCGGGGCCAAAGATGCCGTCGATCCCGCGTGGCTTGTAATCCAGCACCGTCAGGTTGCGTTGGATCTGCCGCCGCTCGTCGCGCGACAGGTCAAGCGCTTCTTCGGCCTTGCGCTCGGCGCGGAAGGGCTCGGCCTCGATCTCGGCAATCGCCTTGCGCGCCTCGTCGGCAAACTGCCCCAGCGGGTAGCGCGCGAGGTAGCCAAGGTAGGCGTCCTTGCTGTCGGCATCCACCGCGCTCTCCCATACGGCGCGCTCCACTTCCGCCGCATCGGCCACCGGCTCTTCGCCGCTGCCAGTCTCCACCGGGTCTTCCCCCTCGGGCCGCCAGATCGTTGCCGCCGACAAGAAGCCCTCGCCGGTTACATCTTCGGCACCGGCCACGAGGGCAGAAAGGCTCTGCCCCCGCTCCATCAGCGGCCCCACGGCAAAGGCTCCAACCTCGGCAGATCGGCCGCGGATCACCGTCACCCCTTGCGGAATATCGAGCGGCCCGATCCCGGCGGTGAGGCCGGGGCCAAGCTCTTCTGGCGCCCCCGCCGCGCCGATGAGCACAAGCGATTGCCCCGGCACCTCGGCGGCAATTTCCAGCACCGTCGAAAGGGCAAGCCCCTGGCCAGCGACGGTGGCAAGGTTGGGCGCCTTGGCATCATCCGCCATCAGCCACGTGTCGCTGCCAGAGCGCACGAAGGGCCCGTTGAGGTGGATCACCAGCCTCCGCTCACCCTCCACGCCGTTCAAGAACCGCGCCAACCCCTCGCGCATCAGCTCCGCCGTGGCCGGGCTGCCGCCGATCACCGCAAAGCCCGCGCCCTCATAGGCGGCGGCAAGGTCTGGCGCAGAGCCGCCAAACAGCCCGCGCCCGCTTTCGGGTTGGCCGAGGATAAATGCCCGGTCGGCCATTGCAGGCCCGGCCACCAGCGCCAGTGTCAAAAGGATTGCTCGTCTCATGCCCGCCTCCCGGGCCGTTCGAGCGGCCCTCAGTCGTAACTTCTCTGGTCGTCTATCACTTTGCCGTCTTTCGGCAGGCTTCCCAAGGGATGAATGGTGACCTCACCAGAAAGTTTCAGGATCTCGCGCACCGCATCGGCCAGCGTGGCCTCGCTTCCGCCCTCCGATTCGAAGGCCACGGCCATCACATCGCGCTCATCCTCGCGCGTCACCGTCACCCGCGCCTTGGCGGCGGCAGTGCGAGACACAAGCTCTGCCACCTGCTCGGGGCGCACGAACATGCCCTTGATCTTCGCCGTCTGGTCCGCCCGGCCCATCCAGCCCTTGATGCGCCCATTCGTGCGCCCGCAATCGCTCTGTCCGGGCAGAACGGCGCTGAGGTCGCCGGTGGCGAAGCGGACCAGCGGATAATCGGGGTTCAGCGTGGTCACCACCACCTCGCCCACCTCGCCTTCGGGCACCGGGTCTCCCGTGCCGGGGGTGACGATCTCCACCACCACGCCCTCGGCCACGATCAGCCCGCTCTCGGGGCTGCTCTCATAGGCGATGTTGCCCAGATCGGCGGTGGCGTAGCATTGCAGGCAGGTGATGCCGCGCGCGGCGTACCACTCCCGCAGGCTCGGAAACAGCGCTCCGCCCGACACCGCCGCGCGGGTGATGCCAAGGCTCACGCCCATTTCATCGGCCTTTTCCAGTATCACCTTCAGGTAATCCGGCGTGCCCGCATAGGCGGTTGCGCCAAGGTCGGCGGCGGCCCGCACCTGAAGTTCCGTCTGCCCCGTGCCCGCCGGGATCACCGCCGCGCCCACCGCGCGCGCGCCGTTGTCAAACATCATCCCCGCCGGGGTCAGGTGGTAAGCAAAGCAGTTCTGCACCACGTCACCCGCGCCAATGCCGACCGCCCGCAGGAAGGGGGCGAAGCGCCACCAGTCTTCGGCGTTGGACATGCCTGGCTCATAGATCGGGCCGGGCGACTGGAACAGATGGGTAAAGCCCGTGGCCTCCACCGTCGTCAGGCCGCCCAAGGGCCGCCGCGCGGCCTGCGCCTCCATCAGCGCGCCCTTGCGTAGCACCGGCAGGGCGGCCAGCGCTTCGGCATCCACCACCGCGCCAGCCGCAACCCCGGCAAGCGCGGCGTAGCCCGGCAGGCCCTGCGCCCGCGCCACCTGCCGGGGCAGCGCCTCTGCCAACTCGGCGCGTCGCGCTTCGACACTGCAAAATTCCGGGCCGTCCTTGGTCACGACGCCACCTCCCTGTCATGATCTGCGGTTTTCAGGTCATTGTAGCGCCATTTCAGCCAGGCGCGATGACGCCTTTGGTCAGCAGCACATTGCCGTAAAGCCGGGTCTCGCCGGTCTGGATCACTGCAAAGGCACCCTTCGCGGCGGCGTAAAAGCCATGTCGCTCGATCTTGGCAAGCGGGCGCGGGGCGTCGGCTACCCGGTCGATGATGGCCTGAAACTCGGTTATCACCGGCGGCACCTCATCCGGCGCACCTACCACCTCCATCCGGTGCGCGGGCTCGTCAACGAAAGTGTCGAGCGGCATCAAGGCCAGCACCGCCTCCAGCAGGTCGGTGGCGCTGATTCCGTCCAGCCGCAGGCAGCGCGGCCCCAGCGCCTCGGCGGGAAAGTTGGCATCTACGATGGCCAGCACATCGCCATGGCCCATGGCCCGCAGCGTCCAGAGAATATCGGGTGAAAGGATCGGGGGAATACCACGCAGCATCAGGCCAGCCACCTCTTGCGGCGGCGATAGCTGCGCACGTCGCGGAAGCTCTTGCGGCCTTCCTCGCTCATGCCGAGGTAAAATTCTTTCACGTCCGGGTTCTCGCGCAGCTCGGCGGCGGGGCCGTCCATCACGATCCGTCCGCTCTCGAGGATGTAGCCGTAATGGGCAAACCGCAGGGCGACGTTGGTGTTTTGCTCGGCCAGCAGGAAGGTCACGCCCTGCTCTTCGTTCAGCCGCCGCACGATGTCGAAGATCTGCTCCACCAGCTGCGGCGCGAGGCCCATGCTCGGCTCGTCCAGCAGGATCGTCTCGGGGCGGCTCATCAGCGCCCGGCCAATCGCCACCATCTGTTGCTCGCCGCCCGACGTGTAGCCCGCCTGGCTCTTCCGCCGCTCTTTCAGCCGCGGGAAATAGTCATACACCATTTGCAAATCGGCATCGGTGGCCCCGCGCCCGTCGCTCCGCGTGTAGGCGCCGGTCAGCAGGTTTTCCTCCACCGTCAGATGCTCAAAGCAGTGCCGCCCCTCCATCACCTGAATGATGCCGCTCTTCACCTGCGCCGCCGGATCTTCTCCGGTCAGCCTGTCCCCGCGATAGGTGATGCTGCCCTTGGTGATCTCGCCGCGCTCCGAGCGCAGCAAGCCGCTGATCGCCTTCAGCGTGGTGGTCTTGCCTGCCCCGTTGCCGCCCAGCAGCGCGGTGATGCCGCCTTTGGGCACCTTCAGGCTCACGCCCTTCAGAACGAGGATCACATGGTTGTAGATCACCTCGATGTTGTTGACCTCCAGCAGCGTCTCGGCGTCGGGCTTGGCGGCATCCAGCATGGTCTGGCTCTCCTTCCGGCGGCAGGGCGCCCCCGGTCTTTCTCGAAAATGGCCCAAAGGGTCTCCCGGCCGGAGCGGTCTGGCCGGGAGCAGTCACATCAGTTGCAGGCCGGCTCCACGCCCGCCTCGGCGGCATAGGCCGCGCTGTCTTCCTCGATCAGCGGCGCGAGGATCTCCTGATCGGACTGGTAGTAGTCGGTGATCAGGCTCCACTTCTTGGCGGCTGCATCCCACTGCGCCACGGCACCAAAGCCGTTGCCGCCGTGGTTTTCGCAGCTGACGGTGAACTCGGGGCCAAAGCCGGGCAGGCCGAGGGCGGCCATCTTGGCTTCGGTGATCCCGAGGTTCTCCATACCGTCGCGCATCTGCGCCGGGCTGATGGTGGTTTCGCCGCTCAGCTCTTGCGCCGTCTTCACCGCTTCGGCGGCCAGCATCGCGGCATACATGCCCCGATTGTACAGCGCCGTGCCCAGCTGGTCTCCCGCGCCGGCGGCAAGCCCCTTGTCGACCACATGGGTCTTCAGGTCGTCATAGACCGGGTATTCCATGCCGAGGTTGTGGAAGGTCAGCGCCTTGTAGCCATCGGCACCATCACCGGCGGGCAGCACGTCATTCTCCGAGCCGGACCACCAGATGCCGATGAAATGATCCATCGGGAAACGGATGTTCACCGCCTCCTGAATCGCGACCTGGTTCATCACGCCCCAGCCCCACATGATTACGTAGTCGGGCTTCTCCCGGCGGATCTGCAGCCACTGGCTCTTCTGCTCCTGGCCCGGGTGATCGACCGGCAGCAGCATCAGCTCGTAGCCGTGTTTTTCGGCGAGGCTCTCCAGCGTGCGGATCGGCTCCTTGCCATAGGCGGAGTTGTGATAGACCAGCGCCACCTTCTTGCCGCTCAGGTCGCCGCCCTCTTCGTTTGCGATATGCGTGATGGCAATAGAGGCCCCGTCCCAATAGTTGGCCGGATAGTTGAACACCCACGGAAACACAGCACCGTTCTTGGCCGAGGTGCGGCCATAGCCCATCGTGTGCATCGGGATGCCGTCAGCGGTGGCCTTGGGGATCAGCTGATAGGTGATCCCGGTCGACAGCGGCTGGTAAACCAGAACGCCCTCACCCTTGGTGGATTCATAGCACTCCACGCCCTTCTCGGTGTTGTAGCCGGTCTCGCATTCGACGAGGTTGATCATCTCACCGCCAATGCCGCCGTCCCGCTCGTTGAGCAGGGTGAAGTAGTCCTGATAGCCATCCGCAAACGGAATGCCGTTGGCCGCGTAGGGGCCGGTGCGGTAGCTCAGCGCCGACATGGTGATCTCTGCCATCGCCGGAGCGGCGGCCATCACCGCGCCAAGCGCCAGTGTTGCTAGTTTCAGTCTCATCGGGTGTCTCCTCCCTTGGTTGGTCCGATGTTGCGTTGCGCGCCGGGGTTTTGCCCCGGTCTCCTCCTCCTCGGCCCGTGCGGTGGGCCAACCCTTTGTCCGGGCGCTGCGGCCCGAAGCAATCGGTAGGGTGGGCAATCTGCCCACCGCCCGCCCCGCTCAGTGCGGGAACGGCCAGAGCCTCAGCTTCTCCTTCGCCACCCGCCAAAGCTGCGCCAGCCCGTGCGGCTCGGCGATCAGGAACACGATGATAAGCCCGCCGATGATCATGAACTCCAGATGCGCCGCCAGATCGGTCGGCCAGCCCAGCGTGCCGACGAAGACGTTTTTCAGCAGCACCGGCAACAGCACCAAGAAGGCCGCGCCCGCAAAGCTGCCGAAAATAGAGCCCAGCCCGCCGATGATCACCATGAACAGCACGAGGAAGCTCTTGTTGATGCCAAAGACCTCGCCCACCTCGACCGCGCCGAGATAGACAGAGAAGAACAGCGCCCCCGCGATGCCGATAAAGAAGGACGAAACCGCAAAGGCCGAGAGCTTCGCGGTGAGCGGATTTACCCCGATGATCTCCGCGGCGATGTCCATGTCACGGATCGCCATCCACTTGCGGCCCACCGTGCCCCGGGTGAGGTTGCGCGCCAGCAGGGCCAGCAGCACCACGAACACAAGGCAGAACAGATAGGTCGCCCAGGCCTCGGTTTCGGCGCCGGTGATCTTGATGCCGAAGATCGTGCGCTCTGGCGCGCTGATCTGCCCGGTGGCCGAGTAGTTGTAAAACCACGGCACCCGGTTGAAGAGCCAGACCAGAAAGAACTGCGCCGCCAACGTGGCCACGGCAAGGTAAAACCCCTTGATCCGAAGGCTCGGCAGGCCAAACAAAATGCCCACGCCCGCCGTCACGCCGCCCGCAAGGATGATGTGAAAGAAGATGCTGACATCCGGAAAGGCCGTCATCAGCTTGTAGCAGGCATAGGCCCCCACAGCCATGAACCCGCCGGTGCCAAGGCTGACCTGCCCACAGTATCCGGTGAGGATGTTCAGCCCGATTGCGGCGATGGCATAGATCAGGAAGGGCAGGAAAACCGCGCTCACCCAGTAGTCGTTGATGATGAAGGGAACGACGCCGAAGGCCACCACCAGAATCGCGTAATAACGCCAGCGGTCGAACTTGATGGGAAAGGTCTGGTTGTCTGCGGCGTAACTGGTTTTGAAGTCGCCGGCCTCACGGTAGAGCATCAGCCATTTCCTCCATTTTGAGCCAGTCCCGCCACCGGGCCGCCCAAGTTGTTTGTTTCCATTTCGGCAACGGCGATGGCAGGCCCCGTCATACGCGGCAGCGCAGCGCCCAAGTCTCCGCCCCTGGCGCGCCGCTGGCCCGTCATCCGGCCCGTGCCGATGCCCGCGTTTTCTTGCTTTCGAGACAATGCCGCCAAGCGGTTGCCGCAATCTTTGGGCAAATTGTTCCGAACAACGCCCCTGAGGACATTAATGCCGAGCTCCAAGAACCGCTTCGTTCCCCTGTCGCCGCAAACGCAGATCCATCCATTGGAAGACATGCCGGCGGACCTGAGCGAACCCAAGGCCCCAAAAGGGCTCTTTCGGCGCTGCCTTGATTGCATGTTGGGCACCTGCGCCGAGATCCTCGGTGGGCTGATGCCGTATATCATCGTGTCAGGTGTGCTGGTTGTGGCCATTGCGGTGTTCTTCGGCGTGTCAGCGCAGGCGGCGATCATCCTCTTGGGCCTCGGCGCCGTTGGGCTGGGCGTGTTTATCGCCGCCACGCAAAGCTGAGGCACGGGCGCGGCCGCCAACCGGGCGTTGCTGGGGGCGAGGGGTCGGTCAGACACGTTCAATGATCCGCTCCCCAAACAGCCCCTGCGGGCGGAACACCAGAAAGATGAGCGCCAGCACATAGGCAAACCAGTTTTCCGTCGCGCCGCCGACCAGCGGCCCGATGAGGAATTCAAACAGCTTTTCGCCCATGCCAATGATGAGCCCGCCCACAATCGCGCCGGGGATCGAGGTGAAGCCGCCCAGCATCAGAACGGGAAGCGCCTTCAGCGCGATCAGCGATAGCGAAAACTGCACGCCGCTCTTGGTGCCCCACATCATCCCGGCCACCAGCGCCACAAAGCCCGCAATCGCCCAGACCAGCACCCAGATGAACCGCAGGCTGATGCCCACGCTCAGCGCGGCCTGGTGATCATCGGCCACCGCCCGCAGCGCGCGGCCCTGCTTGGTGTATTGCGAAAACAGCACCAGCCCGGCCACCAGCAGCGCCGCCACCACCGTTGCCACGATATCGAGGTTGTCGATGAAGAAGCCGTAGCCGAACCAGCCAAACGTGGTTTCGTCGATCCAGATGTTGATGCCCTGCGGCAGGCCCACATCCAGCTTCTTGATGTCGCTGCCCCACATCAGGTCTCCGAAGCCTTCCAAAAAGTAGGCCAGCCCGATCGTGGCCATGAACAGGATGATCGGCTCCTGATTGACGAGGTGCTTGAGGATCAGCTTTTCCACGATCCAGGCAAACAGCACCATCACCGCGACCGTCAGCACAATCGCCAGCACCGCCGGCATGTGCCAGCCGAAGTGGTGGAGATCGGTGCCGAAGGTGGCGTTGATCAGGTGGCTGAACGGAATTTGCCCGTCCTGCAGCCCAACGAGCGTGAGCGCCGCAAACAGCGCCATCACGCCCTGCGCGTAGTTGAAGATGCCCGAGGCCTTGAAGATCAGCACGAAGCCAAGCGCCACCAGCGCATACATGACGCCCGCCATCAGCCCGTTCAGGGTGACTTCCATGGCAAACAACAGCTGATCGGGCATCATCGCTCTCCTAGCAAGGGTCTTGGCCGTCGTCGGGGCGGTTGCTCATCCGCGCCACCACGGCCTGCTTTGTCTCGTTATGGGTGAAGCTCACATAGATCGGTGTGTCGGTGCCGGTGCACCGGGCCAGCTTCGGGGACACGTAGCTGCCGCCATTCTGCGCAAAGCCATCGCCCTCCAGCGCCATCACCGGCCCCAGCCCGAGCTTTTCCCAGCGCATCGCGGCAGAGCCATTGGCCGCCGGAAGGTGCAGTGTGCAGCTCACTTCTGCGGGCAGGCCCTCTGCCTCCTGCGCGCCCCGTGCCGCCAAGATCTCTCCGATCCCGGCAGGCGAGCGGTAGCGCGCGCGCCATTGCGGCGGGCTCAGGGTGTTTGGCGCGAGCATGTTCAGCCCGGCCTCGTCCAGCGGCGCGTGGCTCTGCGCTTCCACCACGTCGATACAAAGCGCCAGCGCCTCGCCTATGGCCGCCGGGTTCGCCCCGGCCGGCGCGGCTCCTGCCGCGAGCAGAAGCGCCAGCGCCTTCACCCGTCGCACCCCGAGCTGACCTTGCCCCCGGAGAACACCGCCGTGCCCATTACGAGCTCATCGCTCAGCGGGCCATTCAGGATCAGCGCCACCGCATTTGGCCCCACGCAGATCGTGGCGGCGATGTAGCGGTTTTCTCCGAAGGTGGAGCGATACTTGTCCACGGTGTTCACCGTGCGCAGGTAATCTTCCACCACGCGGGTCATCACCTTGGCCTGCTTGTCTCCAACCTCGCACACCCAATCGCCACGGCTGTCCTTGCGCATCGAAAAATGCGGCACTGTGGGCGTGGCAAGGATTGCGCCGGTGTCATTGGCCTGCGCCCCGCGCGGCAGTTTTGGCCCGGTTGGGCTGGCGGTGGCGATGGCCTCGGTGCAGTAGGTCAGAAATTCGTTCAGCACGTCTGGCGCAACGGCGCGGGCCGGGGCGGCATTCAAAAGCGTTAACGCCAGCGCGGCGCAGGCAAGGCGCATCCTCGTATGCATGGGATGTGCATAGGATGTGCATGGGGTGTGGCTGTATCGTTTTCGCACCTTGTCGGCGGTTAACGCGGCGATCTCTCTAATCATGTGCAACCCCCAGGTAAGCGTCGATGACGTCCTGATTGTTGCGCACTTCGTCCGGCGTGCCATCCCCGATCTTCTTGCCGTAGTCCATCACCACGACTCTGTCGGAGAGATCCATGACAACGCCCATATCGTGTTCGATAAGCGCAATTGTCGTGCCATATTCGTCATTTACGTCGAGGATGAAGCGGCTCATGTCCTCCTTCTCCTCCACGTTCATCCCGGCCATCGGCTCGTCGAGCAGCAGCAGCTTGGGCTCGGCGGCCAACGCCCGGCCTAGCTCCACGCGCTTCTTCAGGCCATAGGGCAGGCGGCCCACCGGGGTTTTGCGGATGTTCTGGATTTCGAGGAAGTCGATAATCTTTTCAACGGCTTCCCGGTTTTCAATCTCTTCCTTCTCGGCCTTCCCCCACCAGATCGCCTGCGCCAGCATCCCCGATTTCATAAAGCCAAGGCGGCCCGTCATGATGTTGTCGAGCACCGACATGCCCTCGAAGAGCGCGATGTTTTGAAATGTCCGGGCAATCCCCTGCCGCGCCACCTCATAGGGCTTCATCGGGGGGCGCTTTGCGCCATGAAACCACACCTCGCCCTCCTGCGGATTGTAAAACCCGCTTATCACGTTGAGCATGCTGGATTTTCCGGCCCCGTTTGGCCCGATGATCGCGCGGATCTCGCCCTCGCGGATGTCGAAGGAGATATCCTTGATCGCCACCACCCCGCCAAAGCGCAGGGTGATGTTCTTCATTTCCATCATGACCCCGCCAATCGTGCGGCCATCTTCGGTGGTGTAGCTCTCGGCGGTATCAAGCATCAGACCATCCAGTTCTTTGAAAACGCATCAGTTTCCACCCCCGCCCGAGCTGTCGCAGGCGCGGCCCGTGTGAGGGCGGGTGCGCTCCATCGCCATCAGTTCATCATTGCCCGCGCTGCTGGTGCTGTGGCTCACCATGAAGTAGCGCCCGATGGAGTTGGGGCGGGTGGCCACGGCAATGTCCGGGTCCGTCTCGTCGCATTCTTCGAGCAGCAGCAGATCGGCCTGTTCTGCAAGGGCCGCAAAGGCCCCGGGGGCCAGTTTGTGCCCACTGCGATGGCCCACCATGCAGCCTTGGTAACCGCCCAAATAGAGCACTCCCAAAAAGGCCTCGCCCCCCGGCAGGGCAAAGAACTTTGGCGGCTCGGCGGCAGCCATCTTCATCGGCTTGCGCCCAAGGCTTTCAGGGTCGAGTTGCTCAAGGCCTTCGGTATTCACCGCCACGCCCTGTTGCAGAGCTGAAAGGCAATGGGTTTCAAAGGCTTCTACCATTGGCCCGCCACTTGCTGGAGCGGCAAAGAGAGCGCCGAGAAACACGAAGGATGCCAGCGCCTCCCTCATTCGGCCGCCACCTTCTGCGCGGAGTCGAACACCTTCGCGTCGCGCAGCTCCAGCGTGGCCTTGATCTTGCCCTTCCGGCCATCTTCATAGGTCACTTCGGTTTCGGTATAGATGCTGTCGGCACCGCCGTAGAGCCCATCGACAAGGTCGGCAAACTTCTCGGCGATCACCCCGCGCCGCACCTTTTGCGTGCGGGTCAACTCGCCATCGTCGGCGTCCAACTCCTTGTGCAGCACAAGGAAGCGGTGAATCTGGCAGCCCGAGAGCATCTCGTCTTCGGCAACCGAGGCGTTAACCTCTTCTACATGGCTCTGGATCATATTGAGCACATCCGGGTGGCCAGCCAGCTCTTGATAGCTCGCGTAGCTGATGTTGTTGCGCTCCGCCCAGTTGCCCACCGCGCCGAGGTCGATGTTGATCATCGCGCAGCAGCGGTCGCGCCCCGCGCCGATCACAACGGCTTCGAGGATGTTGGGGTAGAACTTGAGTTTGTTCTCCACGTATTTAGGGGCAAACATCCGCCCGTCAGCGAGCTTGGCCACATCCTTGGCCCGGTCGATGATGCGCAGGTGGCCTGTGCTTTCTTCGATGAAGCCCGCGTCGCCCGTCGCCACCCAGCCTTCGGCATCCTTGGTCGAGGCGGTGCTTTCGGGGTTTTTGTAGTATTCGACGAAGACGCCGGGCGAGCGATAGTAAACCTCGCCATTGTCGCCAATCTTCAGCTCCACACCGGGTGAGGCCACGCCCACCGTATCGGCCCGCACACCGTTATCCGGCTGCTGGGTGATGAAAACGCTGGCCTCGGTCTGGCCGTAGAGCTGCTTCAGGTTGATCCCCAAAGAGCGATAGAAATCAAAGATTTCCGGCCCAATCGCCTCGCCTGCCGTGTAGCCCACGCGCACCCGCGAAAAGCCCAGCGTGTTCTTCAGTGGCCCGTAGATGAACAGCTCCCCGAGCTTGTACTTCAGCTTGTCGCCCGCACTCACCGGTTTACCGTCAAGGATCTTCGGGCCCACCTCGCGGGCATGCGCCATGTAGCGATCGAACAGCCATTTCTTGAACCGCCCGGCATCTTCCATCCGGATCATCACATTGGTCAGCTGGCTTTCAAAAACCCGGGGCGGGGCGAAATAATAGGTCGGCCCGATCTCGCGCAGATCGGTCATCATCGTTTCGGCGCTTTCGGGGCAGTTCACGCAGAACCCCGTCCACATCGCCTGCCCGACGGAGAAGATGAAATCGCCCACCCAGGCCAATGGCAGGTAGGCGAGAATCTCTTCTTTTTCAGTCAGATGGTCGAAGGCCGCAGAGTTTTTGGAGGTTTCGATGATGTTGCGGTTGCTCAGCACCACGCCCTTGGGCTTGCCGGTGGTGCCGGAGGTGTAGAGCATCACGCATGTGTCGTCGTAGCCAAGGCCCGCCTCGCGCTCGCGCATCACCGGCTCCAACCTGTGGTGCCCCGCGCGCCCCTCGGCCTGCACATCGGCATAGGCGTTCATATGGGTATGGTCGTATTTCCGCAGGCCGCGCTTGTCGACATAGATGATCTGATCGATGCCCTGCACGCTCTCTTGCACCTCGATCACCTTGTCGACCTGCTCCTGATCGCCACAGATGACAAAGCGCGCACCGCAGTGCTCCAGCACATAGGCCATCTCTTCGGCGCCCGCGTCCTGATACAGCGCCACCGGCACCGCCCCGCATTTTTGCGCGGCGACGAAAGACCAGTACAGCGCAGGCCGGTTGCGCCCGATGATCGCCAGATGATCACCGGGCTCCAGCCCCAACGCGATAAGCCCCATCGCCAACGCCTCGATCTCCTCGGAGGTCTCGGCCCAGGTCCAGCTTTGCCAGATGCCAAATTCTTTTTCCCGAAAGGCCGGGCGGCCTCCAAACTGGCGCGCGTTCCGCGCCAGCAGTGCAGGAATAGATTTAAGATCGCCCTCAGGCGTTGCCGTCACCGTCAATGTCTCCTCCCAGAAGGTGCCTCTCCCCAGGCACCAGGCCTTTGGCCCGACGTTGATTGTCAGTTACTATGGTCAAGGCATGGGGCGTGCGTCAAATGTTTTTTGAACGACTGTTCAATACGTGTGGAACACCGTTCCGAAATAACGGGGAGTTGAACCGATGGATGTTGTTTCGCTGGCGTATTACGGAGTGGTCTGCGGGCTGCTTGCAGGCTTCGTTCCGGCCAGCTGGCGCATTCCGACGCGTTTTGCCATTGGCGTCTTCGTCGGAATCATCGCCGCCGGCGTCTTGCCGCTGCTGCGCGGCCTGATCTGACGCAACAGGAGATTGCGCCCACCTGCGCAGCACTGTTAAGTCGGGCGGCAACATGCGGGGAAGTCACATGGTTCACCTTTGGGTCCGCGCCGAGGAGCGCGAGAATGAACGGCGCGTGGGCCTTGTGCCCGATGGCGTGGAAGCCCTGCTGGAGCGCGGCTTCAGGGTGACGGTGGAAGAAAGCCCCGACCGAATCCTGCCGCTGGAGCCATACCGCCACGCCGGGGCAGAGATCGCCCCGCGCGGCAGCTGGCGCGAGGCGCCGGAGGGCGCCCTGATTTACGGCCTCAAGGAACTGCCGGAAGATGGCAGCCCGCTGGTGCATCGCCACATCATGTTCGGCCATGCCTACAAGGGCCAACGCGCCGGGCAAGATCTGCTGAGACGCTTCCGGGCGGGCGGCGGGGCGCTTTATGATCTGGAGTATCTGACCGAGCCCGACGGCCGCCGTGTTGCGGCCTTTGGCTATTGGGCGGGGTTTGTCGGCGCGGCCATTACCCTGAAGGCCTGGGCTGCCGGGCAGCGGGGCATGATTTGCCCTGCGGTGCGCGAGTGGGAGGAGCAGGCCGAGCTTGTCAGTGAAATCCGCGCAGACCTTGAGGGTCTGTCGCCGCCCCGCGCGCTGATCGTGGGCGCGCTGGGCCGGGTGGGCACCGGCGCGGGCGACATGTGCGAAGAGGTGGGCATTGAACCCATCCGCTGGGATATCGCCGAAACCGCGTCTGGCGGGCCGTTCCCCGAGATCCTTGGCAACGAACTCTTTTTCAACTGCGTTCTCGCGGGGCCCGAAACGCCGGTATTTGTGCCCCGGGAGGCGCTTGCCGCGCCCCGTGCCCTTGCGGCCATTGGCGATATCTCCTGCGACCCGACGAGCGATTTCAACCCGATCCCGATCTATGACGCAGCAACAAGCTGGGAAGACCCCGTGCACCGGGCGGCGGATGAGCCGGTGCTCGATGTCATGGCAATCGACAACCTGCCCTCGCTGCTGCCCAAGGAATCCAGCGAGGATTTTGCCGCACAGATGCTGCCCCACCTCCTGCGACTGGACGAGATCAGCAAGGGTGTTTGGGGCCGGGCGGCTGAGACTTTCAAGGAGCATACGGAATGACGATTCATTGGTGCGGCACAGGGCTTTCGGCCATTCCCGGCCTGCGGCGGTTGCTGAGCGAGCGCGATGATGTGGTCGTGTGGAACAGGACAGAAGCCAAGGCCCGCGAGGCCGTGGGCGACCTGACGAGCGACATTCGCGCCTTTTCGATGGAGGCCTTGAGCGAGGCTCTGGGCGCGGGAGATGTTGTGGTTTCCATGCTGCCCGGCGACCATCACGTGCCACTGGCAGAGCTTTGCCTTGATGCGGGGGCGCATTTTGTCTCTTCCTCATACATCAGCCCCGAGATGCGCGCGCTTGATGGGGCGGCAAAGGAAAAGGGCCTGCGCCTCGTCAACGAGGTTGGTCTCGATCCGGGGATAGATCACCTGATGGCGCATTGGCTGATGGCCGACTATCGCGCCTCCGACGCCTTCAACCCTGATAACGTGCTAAGCTTTATCAGCTATTGCGGCGGTATTCCGAAGGAGCCCAATGCGTTCCGCTACAAGTTCAGCTGGTCGCCGCTGGGCGTTTTGAAGGCGCTGAAATCTCCTTCTGTGTCCATCCGCAGCCACTCCGAGCTGCGCGTGTCACGCCCGTGGGACGCGCTCAGCCGCTATGATGCTCCGCTGGCCACGCCTGAAAGCTTCGAGGTTTATCCCAACCGTGACAGCCTTCCTTTCATGGCCGAATATGGCTTTGAGCCCGGCTGGAAGGTGAAAGACTTCGTGCGGGGCACCCTGCGACTGAACGGCTGGGCGGATGCGTGGAAGGACGTGTTTGCCGAGGTGGAGGCGCTGGAAGGCAAGCCCGAGGCGGATGACCGCTTGCGCGAGATGGCGGATGAGTTTTGGGATAAGCACGCCTATGCCGAGGGCGAGCCAGACCGCGTTGTGCTTTGCGTGGCGCTCCAGGCGGAATCCGAAGGCGTTCCGGTCTATCACAAGAGCTACGTGATGGACGCTTGGGGCGATGCCCGCGGCTCCGCCATGGCGCGGCTGGTGAGTGACACGGTTGCGCAGGCCGTTGAGGCCGTGCTGGCCCATGAGATTCCGGCAGGCGTTACTGCCGCGCCGTCTGATGAAAAGCTGGTGCTGCGCTGGCTCGACCGGGTCAACACCACGGCGCAGCATCTGATGGTGGTGGATCACCTGACGGGATGAAAAAAGGGCCCGCCTTCGCGTTTTGGGGGCAGCGAAGACGGGCCGGGGACAGGGGACGGGCCAGGCAGCAACCCGTCGCCGTGTTGCGAGCCCGATTGATCTGCGCTTCGGGCCCGTATCAAAAAGTCTTACCGCGCTTGGAGCGCCTTTTCTCCAGCGGCCACGAGCTCTGACACCATCTTCTGGTGCCCCCACTGCACGTGCCCGGGGATGGATACATGCACCTTGCGGCGCAGCGGCGTTCCGTTGGTGAAGCTGACATCGGCCTCGAACCGGCGCATGGCCGGGTCGTAAATGACATGGTCAATCTGTGGTCCGGTGAACGGCATCTCTGCCTCCTCATCCTTGTGGTTCACACCCTCAACGCAACAACATCTGGGGATGTTCCATAAAGTTTTCCACAGGGAGTCACGAAACAGTGATTCATCGGAACGCGGCCCCTTGAGAGCGCTGCGACGCGACCCCAAATAGGGAAGCGAAGGCCCCGAAAGGTCTGTGCCGCCGAGCGGGCAGACCAGCGCAAGGGGCGCTTATGAAAAGGAGAACTGCCGATGAACATGAACGAGTTCACGGAACGGTCTCGCGGTTTCATTCAGGCTGCGCAGACCATCGCGATGCGGGAAGACCATCAGCGGATGGTGCCCGAGCATCTTTTGAAGGCCCTGATGGACGACGAGCAGGGGCTTGCATCCAACCTTATCAAGCGCGCGGGCGGCTCGCCTGAGCGCGTGGTCGAGGCGCTCGATGCCGCGCTGGCCAAGCAGCCCAAGGTTTCGGGCGATGCGGGGCAGGTCTATCTGGATAGCCAGACGGGTAAGGTGCTCGACGAGGCCGCCAAAATTGCCAAGAAGGCGGGCGACAGCTTTGTGCCGGTGGAGCGCATCCTGACGGCGCTGGCCGTTGTGCGCTCGGGGGCCAAGCAGGCGCTGGAGGCCGGGGCCGTTACGGCGCAGGGGCTGAACGGCGCGATCAACGACATTCGCAAAGGCCGCACTGCCGATACCGCTTCGGCGGAAGAGGGCTATGACGCCTTGAAGAAGTATGCCCGCGATCTCACAGAGGCGGCTCGTGACGGCAAGATTGACCCGATTATCGGGCGCGACGAGGAAATTCGCCGCGCCATGCAGGTGCTTTCGCGCCGGACCAAGAACAACCCGGTGCTGATCGGTGAGCCCGGCGTGGGTAAAACCGCCATCGCCGAGGGCATCGCCATTCGTATCATCAACGGCGACGTGCCCGAGAGCCTGAAGGGCAAGACCCTGATGGCGCTCGACATGGGGTCGCTGATTGCGGGCGCGAAGTATCGCGGTGAGTTTGAGGAGCGGTTGAAGGCTATCCTGAAAGAGATCGAGGCCGCCGCCGGTGATATTGTGCTGTTCATCGACGAGATGCACACGCTTGTGGGTGCCGGTAAGGCCGATGGGGCGATGGACGCCTCCAACCTGCTGAAGCCTGCGCTCGCGCGCGGTGAGCTGCACTGTATCGGTGCCACCACGCTCGATGAGTATCGCAAGCATGTCGAGAAAGACGCGGCTCTTGCCCGCCGGTTCCAGCCGGTGGTGGTGCAGGAGCCGACGGTGGAAGACACGGTGTCGATCCTGCGGGGCATCAAGGAAAAGTATGAGTTGCACCACGGCGTGCGGATCAGCGACTCCGCCCTCGTGGCCGCGGCCCAGCTTTCGCACCGCTACATCACCGACCGCTTCCTGCCCGACAAGGCAATCGACCTTGTGGATGAGGCGGCGAGCCGTTTGCGCATGGAGGTGGATAGCAAGCCCGAGGAGCTTGACCAGCTGGACCGGCAGATCCTGCAAATGCAGATCGAGGCCGAGGCGTTGAAGAAAGAAGACGACCAAGCCTCCAAGGACCGGCTCGAAAAGCTCGAAAAAGAGCTTTCCGACGTGCAGGAGAAGTCTGCCGAGATGACGGCGCAATGGCAGGCCGAGCGTGACAAGCTGGATTCGGCCCGTGCGCTGAAAGAGCAGCTCGACCATGCCCGTGCCCAGCTTGATCAGGCCAAGCGTGAAGGCAATCTGGCGAAAGCGGGTGAGCTCTCTTATGGCGTCATCCCGGGGCTGGAGAAGCAGCTTGCCGAGGCTGAAGCGTCGGAGAGTGACGTGATGGTCGAAGAGGCCGTCCGCCCTGAGCAGATCGCCGAAGTTGTCGAGCGGTGGACGGGTATTCCGACCGCGCGGATGCTGGAAGGTGAGCGCGAGAAGCTGCTGCGCATGGAAGACGAGATCGGCAAGCGCGTGATCGGCCAGCGCCAGGCGGTGCAGGCGGTGTCCAACGCGGTGCGCCGTGCGCGGGCCGGGCTGAACGACGAGGCGCGCCCGCTGGGCAGCTTCCTCTTCCTCGGGCCGACCGGCGTGGGCAAGACGGAGCTGACCAAGGCGCTTGCCGAGTTCCTCTTCGATGATGACAGCGCGATGGTGCGGATCGACATGAGTGAGTTCATGGAGAAGCACGCCGTCGCCCGGCTCATCGGTGCCCCTCCGGGCTACGTTGGCTATGACGAAGGCGGCGTGCTGACCGAGGCGGTTCGGCGTCGGCCCTACCAGGTCGTGCTGTTCGACGAGGTCGAGAAGGCGCATCCGGACGTGTTCAACGTGCTGTTGCAGGTGCTTGATGATGGTGTGCTGACCGATGGTCAGGGCCGCACCGTGGACTTCAAGCAAACGCTGATCGTGCTCACCTCCAACCTTGGGGCGCAGGCGCTCAGCCAGTTGCCCGAGGGGTCGGACGCCGGTGAGGCCAAGCGCGATGTGATGGATGCGGTGCGGGCGCACTTCCGCCCCGAGTTCCTCAACCGCCTGGATGAAACGATCATCTTCGACCGGCTCAGCCGGGATGACATGGATGGCATCGTCGATATCCAGCTTGCACATCTGCGCCGTCGCCTTGGTGCGCGGGGCATTGCGATCGAGCTGGATGAGGGCGCGCAGAAGTGGCTGGCCGATGAGGGTTATGACCCTGTGTTCGGGGCCCGCCCGCTGAAGCGGGTGATCCAGCGGGCCTTGCAGAATGAGCTGGCCGAGATGCTGCTGGCCGGGGATGTTGCCGATGGCGATACGGTCACGGTGTCTGCCGGGGCTGAGGGCTTGATCATCGGCGACAAGGTGGCTGGCTCCAACCGCCCGCGCCCCGATGATGCCGTGGTGCACTGAGCGAAGTTGATCCGGGCCCATCGCCCGCCTAAACACGCAAGGCCCCCTTCCGCCCGGGAGGGGGCCTTTGCATTGGGAGGAGGGCGCATGAAGGGTGCAATCATTACCGGGGCCGCGCGCGGGATCGGGTTGGCGACTGCCAAGCTGCTGGCCGGTGAAGGCTGGAAGGTGGCCATGGTCGACCGCGACCGCGAGGCGCTGGAGGCCGCCGTGGGCGAGGTGCCGGGCGGTGTGGCCGTGGTTGCCGATGTGTCGCTGCCCGAGGATGTGAGCCGGATGGTCGACGAGGCCAAGGCTGCGCTGGGCCGCATCGACGGCTTGGTGAACAACGCGGGTGTGGCGCTGTTTGGCCCGGAGGCGGAAACCGATTTTGCGATGTGGCGCGAGGTCATGGCCACCAACCTCGACGGCGTGTTCCTCTGTTCGCGGGCCGCGCGCGCGGCGCTGATCGAGAGCAAGGGTGCCGTCGTCAACATCGCCTCGATCTCCGGTCATCGGGCCAGCACGCTGCGCGTGGCCTATGGCACCTCGAAGGCGGGAGTGATTCACTTGACCAAACAGTTCGCCGCCGAATGGGGCGAGCATGGTGTGCGGGTCAATTGCATTGCACCCGGCCCGGTGGATACCAAGCTGGCACTCGCCGTGCACACGCCTGACATTCGCGCGGCCTACCACGATTCCATCCCGCTCAATCGCTACGGCAAGGAAGAGGAGATTGCGCAGGGCATCGTCTTCCTGCTGTCCGACAAGGCCAGCTATATTACGGGGCAGTTGCTCTCGGTGGATGGCGGCTTTGAGAGCACCGGGATCGGGCTTCCCGCGCTCCGGTCGTGAAGCGCGCGTGAAATTTGCCTGCGCGGGGTAGGGCAAGCGGGGCAGGGCGGTTAGGCTGGGGCCAGATCGCCGGAGCCCTGCATGCCGCCCTTCGAACCACCTGCCTTCGCCTTCAGCTACGATGCTGATGCAGAGATCGCCGCCATGCGGGCCTGGCGCGATACGCAGCCGGGCCGCGCCATTCCGCCCAAGCAGAACGGGCGGCTGCTCTTGGCTTCGTGGAACATCGCCAATCTGGGAGACCGTTCGCAGATCAGGGATGAGGCCGATGTTCGCCTCATCGCCGAGGTCATCTCTTGGTTCGATATCGTTGCCGTGCAGGAGGTGAAGGAAAACCTTGCCGACTGGCGGCGGGTGCAGGCGCATCTGCCCCACGGGTGGGACACTGTCTTTTCGGATCAGGGCGGCAATGACGAGCGGATGCTTTTTGCCTTCGACACCGCCCGCGTTACCCGGATGGAGCTGGCGGGCGAGATCGCCGTGCCGCCCGGGAGCCACCGCCATGTGAAACTGCCGGGGATCGGGCAGAAGTTTCGCGGGTTCGACCGCAACCCCTTTGCCGTCGCCTTCGAGGCGGGCGGATGGGTGGTGACGGTGGTGAACGCGCACCTCTACTTCGGCTCGGAGTCCAAACGCTCGGTCAACCGGCGTGCGCTGGAAACCTACGCGCTGGGCCGCTGGGCCGACCTGCGCCGCAAACGTGGCTGGGCCTATTCGCCCAATGTGGTGGCGATTGGCGATCTGAACATGCCCAAGGCCGAGATGGGCGATGCGATCTTTGATGCTCTGCGAAAGCGCGGGCTGGAGGTGCCGGCTCATCAATCGCGCATCGGCACCGTCATTACCGAGGGCAAGCATTATGACCAACTCGCCTTCTTTCCGGGCGATGCGGGGCAGGCCTTCGTGCAGAAGGGGGTGTTCGACTTTGATGGCGCGGTGTTTGCCGATCTTTGGCGAAGCCGCTCGCCTGCCGAGTTTGATGCCTTCACCCGCTATCATATTTCGGACCATCGCCCGATCTGGGCGCAATTCATTACTGGCTAGCCTTGCCACCTGCGACTTACCCGGCGCATCCTCCGGCAACCGACCGAAGGAGGCAGGCAGATGTGGTTTACGAACTGGGCGGGCTGGGCGCTTGAGGTTCTGGCGCTGGGGCTGCTGGTGGCAATCGGCGTGGCCCTGTTTGTTGCGGCCTGCCTCTTTGTGATCGACAAGACCCAGACGCAGGATGCCATTCGCCGCAATTATCCGGTGATCGGGCGCTTCCGGCATGTGTTCAGCACGCTTGGGGAGTTCTTCAGGCAATACTTCTTTGCGATGGACCGCGAAGAACTGCCCTTCAACCGGGCGCAGCGCGATTGGGTCAAACATGCGGCTGCGGGGCATTCCAACACGGTGGCCTTCGGCTCGACCCGCAACATCAGCGTTGTCGGCACGCCGATCTTTGTAAACGCGGCCTTCCCGCCGCTGGACGACCAGTTTGCATCGACCGAGCCCGTGCTGATTGGCCCCCACTGTCGCGAGCCTTATACCGCGCAGTCGATCTTCAACATTTCGGGCATGTCATATGGTGCCCTGTCGCAGCCCGCCGTTCGGGCGTTGAGCCGGGGGGCAAAGCTGGCCGGTATCTGGATGAACACCGGTGAGGGCGGCGTGAGCCCCTACCACTTTGAAGGCGGATGTGACCTCGTGTTTCAAATCGGCACGGCCAAATACGGCGTGCGCGACCATGACGGGAACCTCTCGGATGAAAAGCTGCAAGAGCTGGCCACCCACCCGCAGGTGAAGATGGTGGAGCTGAAGCTGGCGCAGGGGGCCAAGCCGGGGAAGGGGGGCATTTTGCCTGCCGCCAAGGTGACGCCGGAGATTGCAGAGATCAGGGGCATTCGCGTCGGCGAGGCGTCTATCTCGCCCAACCGCCATCCCGAGATTGATGACTGGGGGGATTTGCTCGACTACATTGCCCATGTGCGCGAGGTCACGGGCAAGCCGGTGGGCTTCAAGACGGTGATCGGCAACATCGAGGCGTGGCGACCGCTGTTTGAGCTGATCGCGGAGCGGGGCGAGGCCTCGGCACCTGACTTTATTACGATAGACGGTGGCGAGGGTGGCACCGGTGCGGCGCCGATGCCGTTGATGGACCTTGTCGGCATGCCGATCCGCGAGTCGCTGCCGCTGTTCAACAACCTGCGCGACGAGTTCGGGCTGAAAGAGCGCATTCGGCTGGTTGCGTCCGGCAAGATGGTGAACCCGGGCGATGTGGCGCTGGCCCTCGCCCTGGGGGCCGACTTTGTCACCTCTGCCCGTGGTTTCATGTTTTCGCTCGGCTGCATTCAGGCGCTGAAGTGCAACCGCAACACCTGCCCCACCGGCATCACCACCCATAACCCGCGTTTCCAGAAGGGGCTTGTGGTGGAGGATAAGGATAAGAAGGTGGCGCATTATGCCAAGTCGGTCATCAAGGAGGTGGAGACCATTGCGCACTCTGTTGGGGTGGCCGAGCCTCGGCTGATGCGGCGGCGGCACGTGCGGATTGTGCAGGCCGATGGCACCTCGATCCCGTTCAACCGCATCCTGCCCAGCTTCAACGCGCCGCCCGAGTAGTGTTTCAACGGCTGACGATCCCGTCAGCCAAACGGCTCGTGAGAAATGTTTCAGTTTTCTCACCTTATATAGTGGGTGGGGAAAGAAGGAGACGATAATGGCTTTTCGCTGGAGCAACACACTCACCCGCGCCGACGTGACACCAGAGCCGATCTGGCTGAACCGGCGCCAGATCATCGCCGGGCTGACGGCGGCCGGTGTGGCCGGCTCGCTGGCCGGGCGGGCGCAGGCGGCAGGTGAGGATCTTGAGCCGAACAGCTTTGAGGACATCACCAGCTACAACAACTACTACGAGTTCGGCACCGGCAAGACGGACCCTGCCGACAATGCCGCCGCGCTGGATACTTCCGGCTGGGCGATTGAAATCGACGGCATGGTCGACAAGCCGGGCCGCTA
>NZ_JBSWXT010000001.1:0-195000 GCF_056160745.1 Vannielia sp. ABF1_015 | reverse complement strand
CTGGATGGGTAATGGGGCCCCACAGGCTTACTGATCCTAACCAAACTCCGAATACCCGGAAGTACTAGATGGCAGACACACGGCGGGTGCTAACGTCCGTCGTGGAGAGGGAAACAACCCTGACCTACAGCTAAGGCCCCTAATTCATGGCTAAGTGGGAAAGCAGGTGGGACGACCAAAACAACCAGGAGGTTGGCTTAGAAGCAGCCATCCTTTAAAGATAGCGTAACAGCTCACTGGTCTAGATAAGTTGTCCTGCGGCGAAGATGTAACGGGGCTCAAGCCATGAGCCGAAGCTTAGGATGCAGTAATGCATGGTAGCGGAGCGTAGTGTGACATAACTCCACGCCTTTTCTACATCCCTCGGGGTGTATTGAAGGCTCGGAGTTTTCTGTGAAGCCGGCCTGTGAGGGATCCGGTGGAGAGATCACTAGCGAGAATGATGACATGAGTAGCGACAAACAGGGTGAGAGACCCTGTCGCCGAAAGTCCAAGGGTTCCTGCTTAAAGCTAATCTGAGCAGGGTAAGCCGGCCCCTAAGGCGAGGCAGAAATGCGTAGCCGATGGGAACCACGTTAATATTCGTGGGCCAGGAAGATGTGACGGATCCCGAAGGTAGTTCATCCTTATCGGATTGAATGGGCTGCTTAGGGGTTCCAGGAAATAGCCTTCCATCAGACCGTACCCTAAACCGACACAGGTGGACTGGTAGAGAATACCAAGGCGCTTGAGAGAACGATGTTGAAGGAACTCGGCAAAATACCTCCGTAAGTTCGCGAGAAGGAGGCCCGGGTTCAAGGCAACTTGGATCCGGGGGCACAAACCAGGGGGTGGCGACTGTTTACTAAAAACACAGGGCTCTGCGAAGTCGCAAGACGACGTATAGGGTCTGACGCCTGCCCGGTGCCTGAAGGTTAAAAGGAGAGGTGAGAGCCTTGAATTGAAGCCCAGGTAAACGGCGGCCGTAACTATAACGGTCCTAAGGTAGCGAAATTCCTTGTCGGGTAAGTTCCGACCTGCACGAATGGCGTAACGACTTCCCCGCTGTCTCCAACATCGACTCAGCGAAATTGAATTGCCTGTCAAGATGCAGGCTTCCCGCGGTTAGACGGAAAGACCCCGTGCACCTTTACTACAGCTTCACACTGGCATCAGGCACAGCATGTGCAGAATAGGCGGTAGACTTTGAAGCAGGGACGCTAGTTCCTGTGGAGTCTCCTTTGAGATACCGCCCTTGCTCTGCTTGATGTCTAACCGCGGTCCGTTATCCGGATCCGGGACCCTGTGTGGCGGGTAGTTTGACTGGGGCGGTCGCCTCCCAAAGAGTAACGGAGGCGCGCGAAGGTTGGCTCAGAGCGGTCGGAAATCGCTCGTTGAGTGCAATGGCATAAGCCAGCCTGACTGCGAGACTGACAAGTCGAGCAGAGTCGAAAGACGGCCATAGTGATCCGGTGGTCCCGAGTGGAAGGGCCATCGCTCAACGGATAAAAGGTACGCCGGGGATAACAGGCTGATGGTGCCCAAGAGTCCATATCGACGGCACCGTTTGGCACCTCGATGTCGGCTCATCTCATCCTGGGGCTGGAGCATGTCCCAAGGGTACGGCTGTTCGCCGTTTAAAGAGGTACGTGAGCTGGGTTTAGAACGTCGTGAGACAGTTCGGTCCCTATCTGCCGTGGGTGTAGGATACTTGAGAGGAGTTGCCCCTAGTACGAGAGGACCGGGGTGAACGATCCACTGGTGGACCAGTTGTCGTGCCAACGGCAGTGCTGGGTAGCTATGATCGGAAAGGATAACCGCTGAAGGCATCTAAGCGGGAAGCCCCCCTCAAAACAAGGTATCCCTGAGGGCCGTGGTAGACCACCACGTCGATAGGCCGGAGATGTAAGCGCAGCAATGCGTTCAGTTGACCGGTACTAATTGCCCGATAGGCTTGATTTGATCCAGTAACAGCAAGGCCGTTACTGATCGAAAGCCGTACTACACCACAACGCGTGCTTGGCTTGGACGATGATGATTTCTTTCTTGGTTTGGTGGTCATAGCACGAGCAAAACACCCAGCTCCATCCCGAACCTGGCCGTTAAGTGCCGTAGCGCCGATGGTACTGCGTCTTAAGACGTGGGAGAGTAGGTCGCCGCCAAACCTAGTAAGAAGTCATCCGCCGTATCTCTCAAAACGATGACCAGCGCGAAAGTTCGAACGAAGCAATCGCGCACATAAGTGTCGCGGGGTGGAGCAGCCCGGTAGCTCGTCAGGCTCATAACCTGAAGGTCGTAGGTTCAAATCCTACCCCCGCAACCAACATCACGGCCCGCCTTTGGCGGGTTTTTTTGTGTCTGGCGCTTGTGTGTAGTTTTCCTAACAAGATCATTAAGTTTTCGAGTTTGCTCCGATCCGGGCCAATGGCTAGGAACGGGCGCGGGTTTTAGACCCGTCCGTTGAGGAGGAAGCCGGGCATGAATATTCAGAATTCGACCGAAACTGCCGTCGACATGCGGCGAATGGCGCATGCGATCCGCTTCCTTTCGATGGATGCCATCGTGCGTGCCGCCGATGGGCACCCCGGCACCCCCCTCGGAGGGGCTGATATTGTGACCGCGCTCTTCACCCGCCACCTCAAGTTTGATGCCGCCAACCCAACATGGCCGGATCGCGACCGCTTTGTGCACTCAGCTGGTCACGGCTCGATGCTGCTCTATTCGCTTCTTTGCCTTTGTGGTTATGAGAAGATCGACATGGAGCAGGTGAAAAACTTCCGTGTTCTTGGCTCTCACACCGCGGGCCACCCGGAGTATGATCCGGAGGCCGGGATCGAAACCACAACGGGGCCGTTGGGGCAGGGCATTGCGAATGCTGTGGGCATGGCCGTGGCCGAGCGCATTCTGAACGCCAAGTTCGGCGATGGGATCGTTGACCATTACACCTATGCCTACACTGGCGATGGCTGCCTGATGGAAGGGATCGCAGCCGAAGTCATCGCTATCGCGGGGCACCTGAAGCTGGGCAAGCTGATTTTCCTATGGGATGACAATAGGATGACCGATGACGGGCCGACCGATCAGGCGGTGTCGGAAGATCAGGCTACCCGATTTGAGAACAATGGTTGGCATGTGCAGGAGGTGGACGGGCACGACCCGGAGGCGGTTTCGGACGCCATAACCAAGGCGAAATCCGATGATCGGCCCAGCATGATCGCTTGCCGCACTCTGATCGGCTACGGCATCCCCCGGATCCAGAACGATCGCGCCGCCCACGGGGGCAAGATCACCACGGAAGACACTGACGCCGCGCGCGAGAAACTGGACTGGCCCCATGCGCCGTTTGAACTGCCGGGAGGGGTAGAGGCTGCTTGGCGAGAGGCTGGAGCGCGGGGCACATCGGCGAGGGAAGCCTGGCAAGCGCGGGTTGATGCCCTTCCGCCCGAGACCCGCGCCGAATGGAACAGGTTGATGGCCGGTGAGCTGCCGAGCGGATGGCAGACGGCGCTTGCGAAGAAGAAGGAAGAACTGGCCGACGCAGGGGGCTTGCCCGGCATTCGCGCCTCCGGCGAGATGGTCGCCGCTATGGCTGAGGCTATCCCAGAGCTCATCTCCGGTGCGCCCGACCTTGAAGCCGCCACACAACACAAACGCCAGCTTGCCCCTTTCACCGCCAACGATCGTTCCGGTCGTTACATCCACTACGGCGTCCGCGAGCACGCGATGGGCGCGATGATGAACGGGATGACGGTGCACGGCGGGATCGTGGCGATGGGCACCACTTTCCTCGTCTTTTCAGACTACATGCGCCACACCCTTCGGATGGCCGCGCTGATGCGCATTCCGGGGCTGTTCATCTTCAGCCACGATTCCATCGGGATCGGCAAGAACGGCCCAACGCATCAGCCTGTCGAGTATCTCGCCTCGCTACGAGCCTACCCGAATATGTGGACGATCCGACCGGCGGATGCGATTGAAATGGCCGAGGCTTGGGAACTGGGGCTCACCCATGCTGATGGCCCAACCTCCATTATCTGCTCTCGCCAGCCGCTCTCGGTTGTGCGGCCAGATGCCGGTAAGGAAAACCGGTCTGCCAAAGGGGCTTACGTTCTGGTGGAGGCAAACGGGCCGCGCCGGGCGACGATTTTGGCGACGGGCTCCGAGGTGGCAATCGCTCTTGCCGCGCGTGATCAGCTGGCCGCGCAGGGCGTTGAGACGGCGGTGGTTTCGATGCCTTGCTGGGAGCTGTTTGAGGCCCAGCCTAAGGCCTACCGCGATGAAGTGCTTGGGCGCGCGCCCCGTGTTGCCGTTGAAGCGGCCGTGCGCTTTGGCTGGGATCGCTACATAGGGGCGGAGGGTGCGTTTATCGGGATGGAAGGTTTTGGGGCGTCGGGTGACTTCCCCGATCTCTATCGTCACTTTGACATCACGCCGGAAGCCGTGGCCGATGCCGTTCGGATGAGCATCTGACACGAAAAAGGGCCGCAGCGTTACCGCTACGGCCCGAATTTCACACTTGGCTCAGAATCACTCGGTGTATTCAGCGATCTTGGCGCGGGCTTCGTCGATCAGCGCCTGACCGTCGATGCCCTTGGCCTCCATGTCCTTCACCCACTCTTCGTAGATCGGCTCGGCAAGCTCACGCCATTCGGCGGTGGCGTCCTCGTCGAGGGTGATGATGTTGTTGCCAAGGTCTTCGGCGATCTTGCGCGACGGGGCATCGGAGGCCTCCATCGTGTCGCCTGCGAACATGGAGAATTCGAGGCCGGAGTTATCGTCGATCACCTTCTTGAGGTCATCGGGCAGGCTCTCGTATTTGTCCTTGTTCATCGCCAGCACGAAGGTGAGCGTGTAGAGCGACACATCCTTGAACTCGGTGTGGTTTTCAACGAGCTCGGCCACCTTGAGCGAGGCCGTCACCTCCCACGGGATGGTGGTGCCGTCGATCACGCCTTTGGACAGCGCCTCCGACACGGCCGGAACGGGCAGGCCAACGGGCGTTGCGCCGAGCTTTTCGAGCAGGATGTTCACGGTGCGAGAGCCGCCGCGAATTTTCATGCCGTCGAGGTCGGCGGGCACTTCAATTGGATCCTTGGTGTGGAACAGGCCCGGGCCGTGGACCCAAGTGCCGAGGATGTGGAGATCCTTGAACTCGGTATCGCGCATGTGCTCTTCGAACATCTCCCAATAGGCGCGGCTGGCCGCTTTGGCCGTTGTCACCATGAAGGGCAGCTCGAAGACCTCGGTGCGCGGGTAGCGACCGGGCGTGTAGCCCACCACCGTCCAGACAATATCGGCTGATCCGTCGATGGCTTGGTCCATCAGCTCGGGTGGCTTGCCGCCAAGCTGCATCGAGGGATAGTGCTCTACCTTGATGCGCCCGTCTGACTGCTCCATGACATCAGCGGCCCATTTGTCGAGCACCAGCTTGGGCACGTTGGCCTGCGGTGGCAGGAACTGGTGCATCCGGAGTGTCACCTCCTGCGCCAATGCACTCGTGGCGCCGAAAGCGGCAAGGGCAACGCCGCCCATGGCCCCCAAAATCGTTCTGCGATCCATCCTCTAACTCCTCCCGTTAACCTGATGGTTTTTGCATTATAGTGCCGAGTTTGCCGTATATCACACCTTCGCGCCAGCAATAAAATCGACGATCTCAGCGATCATCGCAAAAAAACGCCCCGCTCTGAGGCGGGGCGCTTTGTTTCATGTGGAGTGTTTTACTTGCTGTATTCGTCGATCTTGGCGCGGGCCTGATCAATGAGCGCCTGCCCGTCGATCCCTTTGCTCTCCATGTCGGCCACCCATTCTTCGTAAATGGGCTGGGCGAGCTCTTTCCACTCTTCGGTGCCCTCGGCGTCGATGGTGATGATGTTGTTGCCAAGGTCTTCGGCAATCTTCAGGCCGGGCGCATCGAGCTCGTCCATCATCTTGCCGGCCCAGGCAGAGAATTCTGCGCCGGAATTGGCGTCCAGCGCGGCTTTGGCCTCGTCCGGCAGGCTCTCGTACTTATCCTTGTTCATGGCAAGCACGAAGCCAAGAACATAGAGGGAGTTGCCGGTGAACTCGGTATGGTTGGTCACCAGCTCCGAGCTTTTCACGGCGGTGGTCACTTCCCACGGGATGGTGGTGCCGTCGATCACGCCCTTGGAGAGGGCTTCAGACACAGCCGGAACCGGCATGCCAACGGCGGTTGCGCCGAGCTTCTCGACGAGGTTCGTCACCAGGCGCGAGCCGCCGCGAATCTTCATGCCTTGCAGGTCTTCGGGGCTTTCGACCGGATCCTTGGTGTGGATCAGGCCGGGGCCATGCACCCACGTGCCGATGATGTGCAGGTCTTTGAACTCGGTGTCCTTCATGTGCTCGTCGAACATGTCCCAGAAGGCCATCGACGTGGCTTCAGCCGTGGTGGCCATGAAGGGCAGCTCAAACACCTCGGAGCGCGGATACCGGCCCGGGGTGTAGCCGATCACCGTCCAGACAATATCGGCAACGCCGTCTTTGGCTTGGTCCATCAACTCGGGCGGGGTGCCGCCGAGCTGCATGGAGGGGAAGTGCTTGATGGTGAGCGTGCCATTCGATTCTTCTGCAACCTTGGCAGCCCAAGGCTCAAGGATTTGCGAAGGCACGGAGGCTTGCGGGGGCAGCATCTGGTGCAGGTTCAGCGTTTCCTGAGCCTGGGCCTGAGCGCTGAAACCAGCGGTCGCGAGGGCCGCAGCGCCTGCAATGTTGAGGAATTGGCGACGTGTTTTCATTTTATCCTCCCAGAGACATGAAAACTTGAGATCGGTGCTGATCGTGGCACAGAGCCTGCATGCGGGCCATGAGATATTGCGCCGCGTTAATCAAATTTTTCTTGAGCCCCCAAAGAGAAACGCCCCGCCGGGAGGGCGGTGCGCTAGTGTTTTCCTGCTGCCGGTGGCGGTTAGCTTGCCGCTGCGACGGCCCGTTTGGTGAGCACGCTGATCAGATGAGCGCGATACTCGGCAGTGCCGTGCAGGTCGTTGATAAGACCGTCGGCAGAGTGGGTGAGGCCGGACACCGCATCGGCAGAGAAGTTGCCCGCAAGCGCCTCCTCGGCCTCTGCCCAGCGAAACACGCCATCTTCACCCGCGCCGGTCACGGCCACGCCAACGCGGTCGCCGTACTTGGCCACGAAGACGCCAACGAGCGGGAAGCGCGAAGCCGGCTGTTCGAACTTCTGGTAGTCCGAGGCTTGCGGAACCGGGAAATCGACACCGGTGATGATTTCCCCCTCTTCGAGCGTTGTGGTGAACAGCCCGTCGAAGAAGTCACCCGCGGCAATCTCGCGGCTGTTGGTGCGGATGGTCGCGCCGGTGGCCATGCAGGCCGAGGGGTAGCAGGCCGCCGGGTCGTTGTTGGCGAGGCTGCCGCCGATGGTGCCACGGTTGCGCACCGCCGGATCGCCGATGAGCGAGGCCAACTTGGAGAGGCCCGCAAAGCTGCCCTTGGCTTCCTTGGCCACGGTCCCGTGGGTGGTGCCGCCGCCGATCTTCATCGTGCCGCCATCCGACGACACGCCTTTCATCTCGGCGATACCAGTGAGAGACACCAGCTTTTCGGGCATGTTGAGGCGCTGCTTGAGCGTGGGGATCAGGGTTTGCCCGCCGCCAAGTGCCTGCGCCCCTTCACTCGACAGGGCCGCAACGGCCTCGTCGATGGTGGAAGGCTTTTCGAAGTCGAAGTCATACATGTTCGTGTCTCCTCAACCGTTCATCGCGGCCCAGACCCGGGCGGGCGACAGCGGCATGTCGATATGTTTCACATCCTTTCCGGCGCGCTGCAATGCATCGCAGACGGCGTTGACCAGTGCAGGCGGAGAGCCGATGGCCCCGGCCTCGCCGCAGCCCTTCACCCCAAGCGGGTTGTGGGTGCAGGGGGTCTGGCAGGAGTGATCCACGATGAAATTTGGCAGGTCGGCCGCACGGGGCATGGCATAATCCATGTAAGAGCCCGAAAGCAGCTGGCCGTCATCGTCGTAGGCGCAGTTCTCGAGCATGGCCTGCCCGATGCCTTGGGCGATGCCGCCGTGCACCTGGCCTTCAACGATCATCGGGTTGACCACGTTGCCGAAGTCATCCGCTGCCGCGAAGGCCAGCACTTCCACCTTGCCGGTGTCCGGGTCCACTTCGACCTCGCAGCTGTAAGCGCCGGAGGGGTAGGTGAAGTTGGACGGATCGTAGAAGGCGGTTTCTTCCAAACCCGGCTCGATGTCTTCGAGCGGGTAGTTGTGGGGCACGTAGGCTGCGAGAGTCACATCGCCCCAGGCCACCGATTTGTCGGTGCCGGCCACGGTGAAGGCACCGTCCTTTAGCTCGATGTCGCCCTCGGAGGCTTCCATCAGGTGCGCCGCGATCTTCTTCGCCTTGGCGATGATCTTCTCGGTTGCACGCACCATGGCCGAGCCACCTACCGCAAGGGAGCGGGAGCCATAGGTGCCCATGCCCATCGGGGTGTTTGCGGTGTCGCCATGAACGATCTCCACCTGGGAGGCGTCGATGCCGATCATGTCGGCCACCACCTGCGGGAAGGCGGTTTCATGGCCCTGCCCGTGGCTGTGCGAGCCGGTCATCACCGAGATCGAGCCGGTCGCGTTCACCCGCACCGTTGCGCTCTCATAGAGGCCCGCACGGGCGCCGAGCTGGCCGACGAGGTTGGACGGCGCGATGCCGCAGGCCTCGATGTAGCAGTTCACGCCCAGCCCGCGCAGCTTGCCGCGTGCCTTGCTCTCGGCGGCACGCGCCTCGAACCCGGCGAAGTCGGCCACCTCGATGAGCTTGTCCATCGTGGCGTGGTAGTCGCCGGTGTCATACTCGACCGCAACCGGCGTGGCGTAGGGGAACTCGGTGATGAAGTTCTTCCGCCGCAGTTCGATCGGGTCCATCCCGATCTCGCGGGCAGCTTTGTCGATCACGCGCTCCAGCTGGTAGGTTGCCTCGGGGCGGCCTGCGCCGCGATAGGCGTCAACCGGCACCGTGTTGGTGAAGACGGCCTTCACGTTCACGTAGATCAGCGGCGTCTTGTAATTGCCGGCCATCAGCGTGCCGTGCAGCCAGGTGGGCACCGAAGGCGCGAAGGTGGAGAGATAGGCCCCCATGTTCGCGTAAGTCTCGGTGCGCAGGGCGGTAAAGTTGCCCTCTGCGTCCATCGCCAGCTCGATCTTGGTGACGTGGTCGCGGCCGTGAGCGTCGGAGATGAAGGCCTCGGAGCGTGAGCAGGTCCACTTCACCGGGCGCTTCACTTCCTTGGCGGCGAAGGTGCAGAAGGCCTCTTCGGCGTAGTGGAAGATCTTGGTGCCGAAGCCGCCGCCCACGTCGGGCGCGACAACCCGAAGCTTGTGCTCGGGAATGCCCAGCACGAAAGCGCCCATCAGCAGGCGAATGACATGCGGGTTTTGCGAGGTGGTGTAGAGCGTATGATCGCCCGTCGCGTCGTTGAAGTCCCCCACGGCCACGCGGGGCTCCATAGGGTTGGCGACGAGGCGGTTGTTCTTCAGCTCCAGCGTGGTGACGTGATGGGCGGATTTGATCGCCTCATCCACCGCGTCGCGGTTGTCTTCCACGAAGCCCCAATCGTAGCAGAGGTTGCTCGTCAGGTCGTCATGCACCTTGGGGGCGCCATCCTGCACGGCGGCTTTCATGTCGATCACGGCGGGAAGGTCGGTGATATCGACGTCGATCGCCTCTGCGGCGTCACGCGCCTCCTCCAGGCTCTCGGCCACCACGGCGGCAATCGGGTCGCCCACGTGGCGCACCTTGCCTTGGGCCAGCACAGGATGCGGCGGCTCTTGCATCGGCTCGCCGTGCCGATCGGTCACCTGCCAGCCGCAGGGCAGCCCACCGATGCCTTCGAAGTCCTTGCCGGTAAAGATGCGCACAACGCCGGGCATCCCTTCTGCGGCAGAGGTGTCTACGCTGTTCAGCTTGCCGTGCGCCACGTCGGAACGCAGAAAATACACGTAGGCCTGACCATGAATGTTGATGTCGTCGGTATACTTGCCTTTGCCGGTCAAGAACCGCACGTCTTCGCGCCGCTTGGTGCTGGCGCCAATGCCACCGTCTTTGGGCATCTTATCTCCTCCCTTGGGGATGGTGGGCAGGGCCCACCCTAAAGCTGATCCGGCCCGCAGAGCGGGGGCCGGGAAGGCTCACTCGGCGGCAACCGCGCTCACGTCCTGCCCGCTGGCTGCCATGATCGCCTTGACGATGTTGTGGTAGCCGGTGCAGCGGCAGATGTTGCCCTGCAGGTAGTTGCGAACTTCCTGCTCGGTCGGCTTCGGGTTGTCCTTGAGTAGGGCCGCGGCGGACATCACCATGCCCGGGGTGCAAAAGCCGCACTGTAGGCCGTGGTAGTCCTGAAACGCCTGCTGAATGGCGTTGAGCGAGCCGTCGGCGTTGGCCTGGCCCTCGATCGTGCTCACCTCGGCACCATCTGCCTCTTGGGCAAACATGGTGCAGGCCTTAACCGCCTCGCCGTTCACATGAACGACACAGGCACCGCATTGGCTGGTGTCACAGCCAACGTGGGTGCCGGTGAGTTTCAATTCTTCTCGCAAGAACGAAACGAGGAGGGTCCGCCCTTCCGCTTCGCCGGTCCGGGCTTTCCCGTTGACCGTCATGGTTACCGTTGCCATTGCAATCCTCCCTATGTGGTTATCCTGGCGTGTTGTGCTGGGTCGGGGAGGGTCAGCTGCCGGTCAGGCGCTTGAGCCACCCTTTCTTTTCTGTCTCTGCATCTTCGGCCGGGTCTTCCTCGCCCTCGGGCGGACCCTCGATGGCCGTCTGGAAATTTTGAAAGAACTGGTCGGCCATCTTCTTGGCGAAGCCGTCGATGATGCGCGAGCCGAGTTGGGCAAGTTTGCCGCCCACCTTGGCTTCCACCTTATAGGTCAGCTCTGTGCCCTCGGGCACTTCCTTGAGCTCCACATCAGCGCCGCCCTTGGCAAAGCCTGCCGCGCCGCCCTTGCCTTCACCGCTGATGGTAACGCTGTGGGGCTCGTTCATGTCCGTAAGCGTGACCGCCCCTTTGAACGTGGCCTTCACCGGGCCAACCTTTTGCACCACGGTCGCTTCGAAGCCCTCTTCGGGAGAGCCTGACATTTCGGTGCAGCCCGGCACGCAGGCCTTGAGCACATCGGCATCCAGCAGCCCGTTCCAGACGGTTTGCGGATCGGCTTTTATTACACGGCTGTCGCTGAGTTCCATGAATCACCTCCCTCAATTGATGAAGACCCTAGGAAGCGCGAGGGGCCGCGCCTATTCGACCAAAGGCTTGGTTGGGGCCCATCGGGTTTTGTCGGGTGCGAGTGTCACCCGCCCCCGACCAATTGGCAAGTGACTGACCAATCTTCGGCGGATAGTCTGGCCACATGGAACAGATCGACCGTGATATCCCTTCAGGCGCGTTCACCGGCTGGGCGCTGGTGGTGGATGACCACCCGCTGTTTTGCGACGCGCTCGAACTGACGCTCACAAGCGTTGCCGCCTTTCGGCAGGTTCGCACCTGCGACCGGTTGGAAACCGCGCTGACACTGCTGGGCGAGGCGCTGCCCGATCTGGTGGTGCTGGATCTCAACCTACCGGATGTGTCTGGCCTCGACGGTCTGATCCGCCTCAAAGCCGCTGCGCGGGGTGTTCCGGTTCTTGTTGCCTCCTCGATGGCTGAAAATCAGGTGATCTCGGCCGCGCTCAAGGCCGGTGCGGCGGGGTTTGTGCCCAAGCACAGCCCGCGCAGCACCTTTCGCGAGGCACTCGCCGCCGTTGCGCGCGGCGAAACCTACCTGCCGGATGATTTTGTTGAGGCGGAGGGCAAAGAGGGCGATGCGGGCGATGCCGTTGAGCGGCTTTCCACCCTGACTGCGCAGCAGGCGCGCATTCTTCAGTTGATCTGCCAAGGCAAGCTGAACAAGCAAATCGCCTTCGATCTGGCCATCGCCGAGACCACGGTTAAGGCGCATGTCACCGCGATCATGCGCAAGCTCGGCGTTCAAAGCCGCACGCAGGCGGTGCTTGTGGCCGGACAGGCCCGTTTTTCAGCCGTATTGCCAAGCGCGCCTGTCTCCTCCTAACTTGTGCCGCCACTGGCGCTTTCGGATGCGCCCCGGTGGCACGTGGGAGGAGCCCCTGTGACACTGACCAAAGACGGCCAACGGCACCAAGCCTTGCTGCATCTCGGCCCGCAGGTCGCAGAAGCCTTCGCGACAGATCCCGACCCTCTCGGGGTGCTGGCAGAAGAACTCGGCCCCGGCCCGTTTTCGCTCGTTTGCCTCTTCGTCAGCCCGGTGGGCGACTTTACGGAGTTGGTCACAGCGGCCTCGGGGCAGTTTGGAGAGGCGCAGGTGATGGCCTGCACGACGGCGGGTGAGATCGGGCGCGCCGGATATGTTGAAGAGCGCGTGGTGGCCGTCGGCTTTCCGGCGGAGACGTTTTCTACCGCCGCCGTCATGATCCGCGAGTTGAGCAGCCGGGATGCGCAGGCCTTTGGAGACAGGCTGGTGCGGGAGCGGCTCACACTATCGGAGCAGGCTCCGGACCGCCCCAACGCGTTCGCTTTCTTGCTGGTCGATGGCCTCTCACTGAAAGAAGACATTTTGGCCGCCGCGCTCTCCCCCGCGCTGGGCGGGATGCCGTTGTTTGGCGGCTCTGCGGGCGATGGGGTGGATTTTGCCCGCACCCGCGTCGCCCTCAATGCCGAGGTGGCTCAGGATGCCGCCGTTCTGGCGCTGGTCCGGACGGCCCTACCGATCCGGGTTTTCTCTATCAATCACCTCTTGCCGACCGAGGAGCGTATGGTGGTGACCGAGGCGGACCCGACCGCGAGGATCGTGAAAGCCATCAACGCCGAGCCTGCGGCGCGTGAGTACGCGCGGATTGTCGGCAAGGACCCTGACCAGCTTGATACCTTCACCTTCGCCGCCCACCCCGTGGTCGTCCGTATCGGGGGGGAGCACCATGTCAGGGCAATTCAACGGGTGACGGACGCGGGTGAGTTGCAGTTCTTTTCCGCCATCGACGAGGGCATGGTTCTGACCGTGGCCCACAAGCAGGATATTGTCAGCCATCTGGAAGAGGAGCTTTCGGCCCTTGCCCGCGAAGAGGCGCCCCTTTCAATTCTCGGGTGCGATTGCCTGTTGCGGCGCATGGAGGCCGAGCGGGCGCAGGCGGTGCGGGGCCTGTCTGACACGCTGTCACGGCATAAGGTCTCGGGGTTTTCCACCTATGGTGAGCAATTCGGGCCACTGCATGTGAATCAGACGATGACCGGCGTTGCGTTCTACCCGCCCGAGGGGGCGGTGTAGGGGATGCTAGTCAACCCTGAAGACAGTCTTGAGCGGCAGAACGAGAAGTTGTTGCAGATCGCCGAGTCGCTCATGCGCCGGGTTGAGCAGAAAAACGAAGAGAGCGGCCTTGCCTATGCCCAGTTTGAACGGGCCGCGCTGCTGGAAGCGCAGGTGCGCGAGCGCACGGAGCAATTGGAGCGGGCGCTGGACCTCTTGCAGGATTCAAACGCCAGCCTCGCCCGAGCCAACAGCTCCGCCGTGGCCGCCCGCTCCAACCTTGCCGATGCGATCGAGACGGTGGCCGAGGGCTTTGCGCTCTTTGATGCCTCCGAAAAGCTGGTGCTCGCCAACAGCCGCTTTTGCAAATCCCTGTCGGACATCAAGCCAAAGCTCACCGAGGGGCTCAGCTTTGCCGAGTACGTGCGGCTGGTATCCGAGAGCCGCGCTATCTCGCTGCCAAAAGGCGAAGACCCCGGCGATTGGGCCGCCCGCCGGATGCGCCGCCACCGTGATGCGCATTCGGTTTTCAATGTCTCGCTGGTGCGCGACCGCTGGCTTCAGGTCTCCGAGCATCGGACCGCCTCTGGTGGCACGGTCATCCTGCAAACTGACGTGACCTCGATTTTCCGCGCAGAGCGGCGTGAACGGGAGCGGTTGCAGCACGGTCATGCCCAGATGCTGCAGGCCACGCTCGACCATTTGACCCAAGGCGTTGCCATCTTTGACGCCAACGCACGGCTTGTCGGGTGGAACGACCGATTGGGCGAGCTTTTCGATATCGGCCTGCCGGAAGAGGTGCTGGGCGCAGACTTCATTGAGATCAGCCGCCAATTGGGCACGCAAGCCGGGTTTTCTGACTGGCTGACGCTTGAAACCCTTGTGGATTGGGCGGCCCGGCGCAGCGGGCGCGCGCCCCTGAGCTTTGAGCTGACAACGGCGGGCGAGCGGATCTTGCAGGGGTTTGCGCAGGAAATGCCGGACCGGGGCTTTGTGGTGTCCTTCACCGATATCACCGCCGAGCGACAGGCGGCCAAAGATTTGAAAGACATCAACGAATTACTCGAACAGCGGGTGGAAGAGCGCACATTGGAGCTGGAAGATGCCCTCACCGAGGCGGAGCGCGCCAACACCTCCAAATCGCGCTTTGTTGCGGCGGCCAGCCATGACCTGATGCAGCCCCTTTCTGCGGCCAAGCTGTTCCTGTCGTCGCTGGCGGAAGCCGTGGGGGATGGGGCCCCGTCGGAACTGGCCGACAAGACGGCGCAGGCCTTGGTCAACGTGGAAGAGATCATCACCGCGCTTCTGGATATCTCCAAGCTGGACCTCGGGCAGGCGAGTTTCGAGGTGCAGCCGGTGCCTCTGCGCGCCATCTTCGAGCCCCTGCGCCACCAGATCGAGCCGCTCGCCCGCGCCAAGGGATTGCGCCTCAAGATCATCGACAGTGGCCTTACCGTCAGGTCTGACCCGGCCTTTCTGCGGCGCATCGTGCAGAATTTGCTCTCGAACGCGGTCAATTACACCGACCGGGGGCGTGTGGTGCTGGGTGTGCGCCGCAACGGTGGTTCGGCGCGGATCGAGGTGTGGGACACGGGGCGTGGGATTGCCGAGGAAGATCAGGCGTTGGTCTTTCAGGAGTTCAAGAGGCTCGAAAATGGCGGCGGCGATGGCCTTGGCCTTGGGCTGGCCATCGTGGAGCGGGCGTGCAAGGGCCTTGGCCATCCGCTGTCGCTCTGGTCGGCACCGATGCAGGGCAGTTGCTTTGCCCTGAATGTGCCGATGGCCGAACGGGCCATGCCGGCCCGCGCCCGCCGCGCGCTGGAGGAGCCCGACCTGCGGGAGCGCGCGCCGCTTGTGCTGCTCGTGGAGAATGACACTGCCCTCGCCCGCGCGATTGGCATGATGATCGAGGGCTGGGGCGCGCATGTGCTTCACGCGCATAATGCCGATGAGGCGCTGGAACTGCTGGCTGAGGTGCAGCTGAAGCCTGATGCGCTATTGCTTGATGAGCAGCTGGGGCGCGGCATGTCGGGCACGGAGCTGTATTCCCTGCTCTCCGGGCGCTTTGGCAAGCTGCCTGCCCGCGTGATTTCTGCCGACCGTTCGCGCCGTCTGCGGGAGGCCTGTGCTGCGCTTGGGCTGGAACTGCTGGGCAAGCCGATTGACCGTGAGCGGATTGGAGCATTTCTGGCACGGCTCTGATCGCCCCTTGTCAGATGCAAAAAATGGAATATATAGATGTCAACGCCAGAGACGGGTCGCTGCCGCGCGGCCCGCAACGCATGAAACGGAGATGTCACACCAATGGAAACCGAGTTTACACCCTATGCCTCTCTCGGCGGGGGCCTGCTGATCGGGCTTGCAGCCGTGATGCTGATGGCCACGCTCGGGCGCATCTTCGGCGCCACCGGAATCTTGGCAGGTTTCATCCAGCCAAGCAGCCCTTCGGAGTTCTCGTGGCGCGCCGCATTGCTGGCCGGAATGGTCTCCGGCCCGCTGGTTTTCCTCGCGATTACCGGCAACTGGCCCGCCATTTCTGTGCCCGTGTCCACGCCGCTCTTGGCGCTGGGCGGAGTGATTGTGGGCGTTGGCGTGACCTATGGCGCGGGCTGCACCTCGGGCCACGGCGTCTGTGGCATGGCCCGGCTCTCGCCGCGCTCGATCGTGGCCACGCTCTCTTTCATGGTGGGCACGGCGGCCACGGTTTATGTCATCCGCCACGTGATCGGGGGCTGATCCATGAAAAAGCACATCCTGATCTACCTCATCGGCCTGATCTTCGGCCTCGGCATCTCCATTTCCGGCATGGCCAACCCGGCCAAGGTCATCAACTTTTTCGATGTTGCGGGCAGCTGGGATCCGAGCCTGATCTTCGTTATGGGCGGGGCGCTGGTTGTCACCCTCATTGGCTACCGTCTGATGTTTCGCCGCGCGGCACCGATCTGGGCCACCGGCTTCAGCCTGCCGAACACCCGCCAGATCGACGCGCGCCTGATCGGCGGCTCGCTTGTCTTTGGCATCGGCTGGGGCATCGCCGGCTTCTGCCCCGGCGGCGCGCTTCCGGCCCTCGGCACGGGCCGCATCGAGGTGTTCATCTTCGTCGCGGCGCTGGTGGCAGGTGTCCTGCTGGCCAAGACGCTGCAAAAAATAACTGCGCGAAAGAAACCCGAGGTGGCAAGGGCCTGAGCGCCCCCGCCCGAAATGGAGGTTCACATGAGCGACTACCCCATCGACATCACCATTGTCCCCGAGGTCAGAGCCTTCTTCGACGAGGCGACCAACACCATCTCCTACGTGGTGAAGGATCCGGCCAGCGAGCATTGCGCCGTGATCGACAGCGTGATGGATATCGACTATGCGGCCGGCCGCATCACCTATGACAATGCCGACGAGATCATCGCCTACGTGCGGGAGCACGGACTTACCGTTGACTGGCTGATCGAAACCCACGTCCACGCCGACCATCTCTCCGCCGCGCCCTACATCCAGCAACAGCTGGGCGGCAAGATCGGCATCGGCACCCACATCAAGACGGTGCAGGATACCTTCGGCAAGGTGTTCAACGAGGGCACCGAGTTTCAGCGCGATGGCTCGCAGTTTGATGCGCTGTTCGAGGATGGGGATACCTACAAGATCGGCGGGCTCGACGCGGTGGCGATCTTTACCCCGGGCCACACCCCTGCCTGCATGACCCATGTCATCGGCAATGCGGCCTTTGTTGGCGACACGCTCTTCATGCCCGATGGCGGCTCGGCGCGTGCCGACTTCCCTGGCGGCGACGCAGGCGTGCTCTACGAGAGCATCATGAAAGTGCTGGCGCTCCCTGACGAGATGCGCCTGTTCATGTGCCACGATTACGGGCCGAATGGCCGCGACATTCAGTGGGAAACCACAGTTGCGGATGAGCGCGCGCACAATATCCACGTGGGCAAAGGCAAGACGAAAGAGGATTTCATCAAGTTCCGCACAGAACGCGATGCCACGCTCGACATGCCAAAGCTCATCATCCCGTCGTTGCAGGTGAACATGCGCGCGGGCGAGATCCCGACGGACAAGGACGGCAAGCCGATGCTCAAAGTCCCGCTGAACGGGCTTTGAGCCATGGTTAAGCCCAAGCCACTCGACGGCGACTTTTTCGTTGCGGGCCAGATCGTGCCTGACGATCTGGGAGGGCTCGCCGCAGCCGGGTTTCGCACCATCATCTGCAACCGCCCGGATGGCGAGGTGCCGGGGCAACCCGAAGCAGCGACGCTGGGTGCGGAGGCCAAGCGGCTTGGCCTCGCCTTCCATCTCTTGCCGGTCACCGGCGCGGATGTGCGTGAAAGCCATGCCGATGCGCTGGGCGAGATCTTGAGCAGCAAATCCCCGGGCGCGGTGCTGGCCTTCTGCCGCACCGGCACGCGATCGGCCATGGTCTGGGCGCTTCGCGAAGCCCGGATGCGACCAACTGAGGATGTTTTGGCAAAAACGCGTGACGCAGGCTACGAGCTTGGCGCGTTTCTTGGCGCGGCGGGCTGATATTGCTGCGCCTTGCCCGCAAGTATCTGCCGGTCTTCGACTGGGGCCGCGACTACTCGCGCGATACCCTCTCCAATGACCTGATCGCCGCGCTGATCGTCACCATCATGCTGATCCCGCAGTCGCTGGCCTATGCCCTGCTGGCCGGGTTGCCGCCGGAGGCTGGCATCTATGCCTCCATCGTCCCGATCATCCTCTATGCCATCTTCGGCACTTCGCGCGCGCTGGCCGTGGGGCCGGTGGCGGTGGTGTCGCTGATGACGGCCGCTGCCGTTGGGCAGGTGGCCGAGCAGGGCACCATGGGCTATGCCACCGCCGCGCTGACGCTGGCCTTTCTCTCCGGCGGGATGCTCCTGCTTCTGGGGGTGTTCCGGCTCGGGTTTCTGGCCAATTTCCTGTCACACCCCGTTATCGCGGGGTTTATCACCGCGTCCGGCATCCTTATCGCCACCTCGCAGCTCAAGCACATCCTCGGAGTGCAAGGCGGCGGGCACACGCTTGTCGAGATGGTGGAACGCCTCGTTACCCAGCTTGGCCAGACCAATGTGATCACCCTTGTGGTCGGCGTCACTGCCACGGCTTTCCTGTTTTGGGTCCGCAAGGGGCTGAGGCCCGCGTTGTTGAAGGCAGGGCTCAAGCCCCGGCTTGCTGACATTGCCACCAAGGCGGGGCCGGTGGCTGCCGTCGTCGTTACCACGCTCGTTACATGGGCCTTTGGCCTGACCGAGCGTGGCGTTGCGGTGGTGGGGGCTGTGCCGCAAGCATTGCCGCCGCTGACCATGCCCGACTTTTCCACCGAGATGCTGGGCGCGCTGTTCGTGCCCGCGCTGCTGATCTCGATCATCGGCTTTGTGGAGTCGATCTCGGTGGCCCAAACGCTGGCGGCCAAGAAGCGCCAGCGGATCAACCCCGATCAGGAGTTAATTGGCCTCGGCGCGGCCAACCTCGGCGCGGCCTTCACTGGCGGCTACCCGGTGACGGGCGGTTTTGCCCGTTCGGTCGTCAACTTTGATGCGGGCGCAGAGACACCGGCAGCGGGGGCCTATACTGCCGTAGGCCTCGCCATCGCCGCCGTCGCCCTCACGCCTTTGGTGTATTTTCTGCCCAAGGCGACGCTGGCGGCCACCATCATCGTTGCGGTGCTCTCACTGGTCGATTTCAAGATCCTGAAAACCTCGTGGACATACAGCCGCGCCGATTTTGCCGCCGTTCTGGCCACCATCCTGCTGACCCTCGGCCTTGGCGTTGAAACCGGGGTAACGGCGGGCGTGGTGATCTCGATCGGCCTTTTTCTCTACCGCACCTCCAAGCCCCATATCGCCGAGGTGGGGCTGGTGCCGGGCACCCAGCACTTTCGCAACGTGCTGCGCCACATGGTGGAGACTTCGCCAACCCTGCTGACCATCCGGATCGACGAAAGCCTCTATTTCGCCAATGCCCGCTACCTCGAAGACTATGTGCTCGACCGCGTTGTGAAAAACCAGGAACTGCGCGATGTGGTGTTGATGTGCTCTGCCGTGAACGAGATCGACCTTTCGGCGCTTGAATCGCTGGAGGCGCTGAATACCCGCCTCATCGGCCTCAACGTGCGCCTGCACATGTCGGAGGTGAAAGGCCCGGTCACAGACCGGCTTGGCCGCACCCACTTTCTTGAAGCTCTCTCGGGCGAGCTGTTTCTGGCGCAATATGATGCCTATCAGGCCCTATCAGCCAAGCCGCGCGAGGCACAGCAGAGCGGCGCGCAGGCCTGAGCCTTACCGCAACAGGATGACAGGCGCGGGGCCGATGGGCGCGGGGCCGATGCGGGTTTGGCCGTTTTTAAAGTTCAGCGGAATATCCAGTGTCTTGGGGCTGCCCGCCAGTTGGCTGGCCAGTTCCAGCGCGGTGGTGATCGGCATCTCGAAATCTGCGGGCACCATGCCCGATGCAACGCCAACGGCCAGAATTTCGCGCCAGTTGGTTGCCTTCACCAGAACAGAGCCCTCCGGCACGCCAGACTCATCCACATCAAAGCTGCCGGCCAGTTTCAACTCCATTTGCCCCCATTTAGCCTCGGCCAGCCTGATCTCCACATGGCGCGGCTGGGGGCGGGCGCGTTCAATGGCATAGCGGTCCCAGGGGGCAGAGAAGGTGATGGTGACGTCTGCGGTGACGCTATCCAGCGTATCGGGCACCAGATCAGCGGCATTCAACTCTGCCAACAGCCGCGATGGCACCTGCCAAGCGTGTGCCGAGAAGCTCACCTGATGAACCGTCGGATCCGGAAAATCCTCGGGCAAAGTTCGCGTCGCCAGCCGGCCCTCCGTCAATCGGCTTGTCCACCCGGCGTCTGAGGTAATCTCCACCCCGTCCAGCTCAAAGCTCGACCGTTTCAGCGCGAGCGAGGTTGGCGTCAGCATCAGGCTGCCGCGAAGCCGCTCGGATGTGATGTTGAGCCGTTCGTAGGGCGTTTGCAGGCTCTGGGTATCAGGCCAGACGGCGATGACGTGGTAGGGCTTGTAGCTCAGGGCAAGGCTTTGAAAAAACGGCGCATTCCACGCCCAGCCGGTCTTCGGGTCTGCCAGCTTCAGCGTGTTCAGCTCAAGGTCGAACCGGTTGGGGAAGCCTCGCACAACCACCTGCTCGGCCTCGGCCTGCCAGCCATCGGCCCGGCGCTCTTCCAGCCAGCCGAGCACGGCCTTTTTCAGCCCCCATGCGCCAACAGCCCAATACCCACCCCAAGCGAGCACGGCCACCAGCACCACCACTATAATCCGGCGCAGCATCCACGCCCCTTTCGGTTTTTGACGCGATCTGGTTTACCGGGCCGCAGATGGAAAGGCGAGGCGGATGATCCCCGATAGCAAACTTCCCAACCCGCTCTGGGTGTTCGGTTACGGCAGCCTGCTCTGGAACCCCGGATTCGAGGTGGCCGAGCAGCGGCTGGCGCGTCTTGATGGGTATCACCGGGCCTTTTGCATGTTGTCGATCCACCACCGTGGCACCGAAGAAGAGCCGGGGCTGGTGCTGGCACTCGATGAGGCAGAAGGCGCGTCCTGCCAAGGCGTTGCGCTGCGTGTGACGCCGGGACAGGAGCCGCAGGTTCTGGCCGATCTGCGGGAGCGCGAGCTGATCTCTTCGGCCTATTTCGAAGCGGTCGTGACGCTCCGCTCCGATGGGTATGAGCCGTTCAAAGCGCTGGCCTATGTGGTGGACCGGGATCACGTGCAATATTGCGGGGCTCTCAGCCTTGAACAGCAGGCCGAGATCATCGCTCATGCCCATGGCGGGCGCGGGCCCAACTCCGAATACCTCTTCAACACTGCCGATCATCTGGCCCAGATCGGCATAGCCGACCCGGACCTTGCCTGGCTTGCTGCCAAGCTGCGTGAGGGCGCCTGAGCCCTTTGTGATTGGCAAGAAGGGGCCGGGCCCCTATCGTGAGGCCAACAAGCAAAGGGCGTTAACCCCGCTATGAGCATGACAGAGGCTGAGGCCGAGCCGCATTTTTCGCAACCCGTGCGCCAGGTGGCGCAGATGCTCATTGTCTTGGGCCTTGTGGGCGTGGGCAGTTACCTGCTGCTGCCCACCGTGATGCCGGTGATCCTTGCCAACCTCTGGCTCAACGGCACCATCGGGCTGGTTTTCGTGGTCGGTGTGTTCACCTGTTTCTGGCAGGTCTACCAATTGGTGCGCTCGGTACATTGGCTGGAGGATTTTGCGCTCGACCGGGAAGTGGGGCCAAAGGTGCCCCGGCTGCTGGCCCCGCTGGCGGCGCTTCTGCGGTCACGGCGCGGACGGATGCAGATTTCTGCCACCTCGTCGCGCTCGATCCTCGAATCTGTGGCCACCCGGATTGAAGAGCTGCGCGATATCACGCGCTATCTCGTCAACCTGCTGATTTTCCTCGGGCTTCTTGGCACCTTCTACGGGCTCGCCACCACTGTGCCTGCCGTTGTTGAAACGATCCGCTCCCTTGCGCCACAGGAAGGCGAGGGCGGTGTGGAGGTTTTTTCGCGCCTGATGGGCGGGCTGGAAGCGCAGCTTGGCGGGATGGGCACGGCCTTTGGCTCTTCGCTTCTCGGGCTTGCCGGTTCTCTTATTGTCGGCTTGCTGGAGCTTTTCGCCTCCCACGGTCAGAACCGCTTTTACCGTGAGTTGGAAGAGTGGCTTTCGTCCATCACCCGCGTCTCCTTCGCCGCGAATGACGGGGATGCTGCCGACCCGTCTTCGGCGGCTGGCGTGCTTGACCATATGGCCGAGCAGATGGAAGCGATGCGCGAGATGTTCACGCAGTCCGATGTCTCCCGCGCGATGCTGGAAGACCGGATGGGCGAGGTGGCACTGGCGATGGAAAAGATCGCCGAGAACATGGCGCAGCCGCGCAATACCGACAAGCTGCTGCGGCGGATTGCAGAGGGCAACGAGGCCCTCCTCACCAAGCTCGACAATCTCGCGCCCGGCGAGGGCGGTGTTGATGCCGAAAGCCGCATGCGGTTGCGCTCCATCGACACGCAACTGCTTGCGATTCATGAAGATATAGCGGCCGGTCGCCAAGAGAGCGTCTCTGGCCTGCGCGCAGATCTTGCGGCGCTGACCCGGGTGATCCGCGACGCGACCAAGAGGCCCGGCTGATGGCCCTCTCCCGGCGCAGCGGCCAACGGTTCTCGGCCTCGATCTGGCCGGGGTTTGTGGATGCGATGACGGCGCTTTTGCTGGTGCTGATGTTCGTTCTGTCGATCTTCATGATCGTGCAATTCATGCTCCGCGAAACCATCACCGGGCAGGAAAGCGAGCTGAACCAACTGAGCGAAGAGCTGGCCTCTCTGGCCGATACGCTGGGCCTTGAGCGCGCTCGGGTGGAGGCCTTGCAGGGCGACATCGCGCAGCGGGATGCAACGATCTCGGCGGCGCAGGAGGATGCTGCGCGGCAGGCGGCCTTGATCGCGTCGTTGCGGGGCCAGATCGCCTCGGGGCAGGAGGCGCTGCAGGACGCGCAGCAAAAGATTTCGGGCTTCGAGGCGCAGGTTGCGGCGCTGATCGTGGAGCGGGATGCCGCGCAGGAGCGGGGGGCCGGGCTGGCGGAGGATCTGGCCGCAGCAGAGGCCGCACGGCAGGCCGTGGAGGCCGAGAAAACCTCGTTGGAACAAGCGCTTGCGTCGGCAAGAACGGAGGTTGACGCCCAAGTGGAGGCCGCGCGGCTTGCTGCGGCACGGCGGGAGGCGCTTGAGGCGCTGGTGGCGGATCTGCAGGCAGAGAAGGTCGAGGCCGCTGCAAAGGTGGCTGGGCTGGAAGAGCAGCTTTCGGAAGAAGAGAAGGCCCGGCTGGCAGAAACTGCGGCGGCTCAGGCACTTAGGGAGCGTTTGCAGGGAGCTGAGACGGAATTGACGGCGATGACACTCGCGCTGGAGGCGCAGCGCAAGAAGGCCGAGGAAACGCTGACCCTTCTGGCGGCGGCCGAGGCGGCGGAAGAGACATTGAACGCGCGACTGGCGGCGGCTCTTGCGTCGATCTCGCAGTTGGAAAGCCAAGTGGAAACAGGCACTTCCGCCGCAGAAGAGGCCGCCCGGCTTTCGGGCGAGCTGGCCACGGCGAAAGCCGAACTGGCGGCGCTGGGCGCGGCGCGGGGTGAGGCGGAGGCGGCGCGGGATGCGTTGGCGGCACGTGCGGAAGCGGTGGAGGCGGAGCTTGCCGCGCTTCGGGCAGAAGTTGCTGAAAACGCGCGGGAAATCGCAGAGTTGAAAGCCGTCAAAGAGGCGCTGGAGGCGGACCTTGGGGATGCCTCGCAGGTGCGGGAAAAGCTGGCGGCGGCGCTGGCGGAGAAGCTGGCCGCAGAGGGCCGCGCAGAGGCGGCGCTGAGCGAGGCGGAGCGCAAGGATGCGCTTCTTGCTCAGGCCAATAAAGAGTTGGAAAACAGTGAGGTAGCCTCAGCCGAAGGGCAGCGAAAACTGGCGCTTTTGAACGAGCAAGTGGCCGCTCTGAGGGCGCAATTGGGGGCGCTTCAGGGGGTGATTGATGCGGCGACGCAGAAGGATCAGGACGCGCAGGTGCAGATAGAGGCGCTGGGCGCGCAACTGAACGCCGCGCTGGCCAAGGTTGCGCAGGAAGAACGGCGACGGGCGGAGCTGGAAGCGGCGGAGCGGGCGCGGCTGGAAGCGGCGCAGGAAGACCTTGAAAAGTATCGCTCGGAGTTCTTCGGACGGCTCCGCGACCTTGTGGGTAACACCGAGGGTGTGCGGATCGAGGGGGACAGGTTTGTCTTCTCCTCCGAGGTGCTTTTTGCCCCGGCAGAGGCGCGGCTTTCACCGGAAGGGCGGCAGGAAATTCAGAAGGTTACGCTGATCTTGCGCCGCCTCGCCGCCGAGATTCCGCCCGAGATCGACTGGGTGATTCAGGTCGATGGCCATACCGACAACCAGCCACTTTCGGGCTTTGGTGAATATGCCGACAACTGGGAGTTGAGCCAGGCCAGGGCGCTCTCTGTCGTGCGGTTCATGAGCGAGGGGCTCGGCGTTCCGCCGCAGAGATTGAGCGCGAATGGCTTTGGGGAATACCAGCCGATTGACACGGCTGACACGGCGGAGGCGCGGGCGAAGAACCGGCGGATCGAGCTGAAGCTGACAGAGCGTTGATTTGCTTTGCAGAAATGCCGTTGCGCCGCATTGCGGCACCGCGTTAACTGCAAAAATGTCACATGCACAACCCATGCACATCCTATGCACAACCCATGCATCCGGTATTTGCGCAAAGCCGAAGGGGTTAACGCGCCGGGCGGGGCATGTGGTGTATCAGCGATGATGTGTTGGGCGGATCAGCCCCGGATATAGCGGAACACCGCAGAGGCGCCCCAGCCTGCCGCGATGGCGATGGCGAGCGATAGCAGGCCGTAGAGCAGCGGTTGCTCATGGGCCAGCGCGTGCAGCCAGCGTTCCAGCCCGACCTTGGAGACGTGAATGGTGGTGGTGTGGCTCGACACAACTGCGCCTTCGCGGGTCAGGAAGATGCGAGTGGTGTAATTGCCTTCGGTCAGGTTGGCCGGAAGGGCGACGTTGGCGCGAAAGAGCGTGTCTTTCTGGATCGTCACCCCGCCCTCCTGCAGCGCGTAGTGCCCGGCGTCGGTGCGGATGCGAATAAGGGCCTCGGTGAAGTCGGCGGCGTTGCCGATGCTCGCGGGCGCGCCGACAGAGCGGATCGCGCGATCAATGGAGATGCTGTGGCGCAGGTCGGCGGTGGCGGAGATCAGGCTGTCGAGCGGATCGGTGGTGACGATCTGGTAGAAGCTGGGCGCCCGGTCAACCTCGACAGCCTCGGTATTGACCCAAACGCCCGCCTTGCGGTTTTTCTTGCGCACAACGACTGGCGTGGACGGGCCGGCGACGGTGATGACAACACCCAGCTCACCGGCGGGAGACACCGGGTAGTTGCGGCGGACCGCGCCGAACACAAGGATTTCAGAGCCATTGAAGGTGGCGTTGATGCCAACCCGGCTTTGCGAGAGGTCGGCCACCACCTCTTCGGCGGCGCTGGCGGGGGCCGCGAGGAAGAGGAGGGCGAGGAGCCAGCGCATCAGCCCGCCCCCAGCGGCGTGAGCGAGAACAGCTCGGTGGGTTGCAGCAGCAGATCGAGCGCGAGTTTGCCGCAGACCAGCAGCACCAGCCCGGCCAGGGCGATGCGTAGCTGCTCGGCCTTCATCATGGTGCCGATCCGGGTGCCGAATTGCGCGCCCACCACCCCGCCGACCAGCAGCAGTACGGCCAGCACGATATCGACCGTTTGGTTGGTGGTGGCGTGCAGCAGCGTGGTGAATGCGGTGACGAAGATGATTTGCAGCAGCGAGGTGCCGATGACGACCTTGGTGGGCATGCCCAGCAGGTAGATCATGGCCGGGACCATGATGAAGCCGCCGCCCACGCCCATGATGGCCGCCAGCACCCCGACCGAGAGGCCGACCAGAAGCGGCGGGATGACGGAGATATAGAGGCCAGAGGTGCGGAATTTCATCTTCAGGGGCAGGTTGTGCACCCAATTGTGCTTGCGCCGTGGGGGCAGTTTGCCGCCCTTGGTGCGGCGCATCGCATTGAGGCTCTCGATGAACATCAGCGCGCCAATGATGCCGAGGAAGACGACGTAGCAGAGGGTTACCAGCAGATCGACCTGGCCGAGTTGGCGCAGGATGTTGAACACCCAGACGCCAAGCGCCGCGCCAACGAGGCCGCCCGCCAACAGAACAAGGCCCATTCGGACATCGACGGTCTTTCGCCTGAGGTGCGCGAGCACGCCGGAGATGGAAGAGGCGACGATTTGATTGGCGGAGGTGGCCACGGCCACGGCGGGCGGGATGCCCACGAAAAACAGCAGTGGGGTGATCAGGAAGCCACCGCCCACCCCGAACATCCCCGAGAGGATGCCCACCACGCCGCCGATGCCCAGGAGCAAGAAGGCGTTCACCGATACCTCGGCGATGGGGAGGTAGAACTGCATGGACCTCCTAGTGCGACAAACTTCTGGCGCTGTCTAGTGCCGCAGCGCAGCGTGTGGCTTAGAGTGACTTCAGGAAGGCACGCAGGATCTTTTCCAGCTTGGTCGCGCCGAGGGGGGCCATGGCCTTGGTATGCTCGTGGCTGATGGCCTCGTCCGACATGCCGGCGGCCATGTTGGTGATCGTGGAGATCGCGGCGCATTTCATGCCGAGGAAGCGGCCAAGGATTACCTCGGGCACGGTCGACATGCCCACGGCGTCGGCCCCCAGCGTGCGGATGGCGCGGATTTCGGCGGGGGTTTCGAAGGAGGGGCCGGAATACCAGGCGTAGGTGCCGCTTTCGAGCGGTATGTTCTGCGCCTCGGCGGCGGCCTTGAGGGCCGAGCGGAGGGCCGGGTCATAGGCATCGCCCATGGGCACGAAGCGGGCATCGGAGGGCTCGCCGATGAGCGGGTTGAGGCCGGAGAAGTTGATGTGATCGGAGAGCAGCATCAGCTCGCCCGGCGGAATATCTGGGCGCATGGAGCCTGCGGCATTGGTCAACAGGAGCGTGTCGCAGCCAAGCGCCTTGATGGTTTCGAGCGGCAGGCGCATGGCCGCCGGGTTGCCGCTTTCGTAGTAATGCGCGCGCCCGCCGAGCACCGCCACGCGCACGCCTTCCAGCGTGCCGATCACCAGCTTGGGGTTGTGCCCCGAGACGCCCGCGTGGGGGAAGCCCTCTAGCGCGGCGTAGTCGATGGAAACGCCCTTCACCTCTTCGGCGAGGTGGCCGAGGCCGGAGCCGAGGATCAGCGCCAGTTTTGGCGGGGCGGAACCTGCATCGAGTTTGATTTTGGCGGCGAGGTCAGCGCTCTTTGACATAGGGTTCGCCTCCGGCGCGGGGTGGGATGGCCTTGCCGACGAAGCCGGCGAGGATCACCACGGTGAGGATGTAGGGGAGCGATTGCATGAACTGCACGGGCAGTTGCAGCCCGAGGATCGTGATGTTCTGAAACCGGTTGTCGATGGCGAAGAACAGGCCGAAGAGAAGGCAGGCATAGAGCGCATACCACGGCCGCCACTTGGCGAAGATCAGGGCGGCCAGCGCGATGTAGCCGCGGTTGGCTGTCATGTCCTTGGTGAAGCCGGCCTGGATGGCGGTGGAGAGGTAGGCCCCGGCGATGCCGCAGAGCACGCCGCAGATGGCCACGGCGGCAAAGCGCAGGCCGACGACGGAAACGCCCGCTGTATCCACCGCCTCGGGGCTTTCGCCCACCGCGCGCAGGCGCAGGCCGAAGCGGGTGCGGAAGAGGATCCACCATGTCAGCGGCACGAAGAGGAAGCCGATGTAGGTGAGGATCGGGTGGCCCGAGATCAGCTCGGAGTAGACCTGCATCAGAGGCCCGGCGTCGGCCATGTCGCGGATGCGGGTGAGGGCACCGGGCAGGTCGATGCTGTTGAAGCGGGCCGCGCCGGTGAGCGGCTCTGTCCGTCCGCCTTGGTTGAACCAGTCTTGCGCGATGAGCACGGTGAGGCCGGCGGCGAGGAAGTTGATCGCCACGCCGGAGATAAGCTGGTTGCCCCGGAAGGTGATGGAGGCGACGCCGTGGATGGCGGAGAGCACCATGGACGAGGCGATGCCCGCCAGCAGGCCAACCCATGCCGAGCCGGAGTAGAAGGCCACCGCCGCCGAGAAGAAGGCGGCCATGAGCATTTTGCCCTCAAGGCCGATGTCAAAGATCCCGGCCCGTTCGGAGAACAGCCCGGCGAGGCAGGCGAGCAGCAGGGGGATGGCGAGGCGGATGGTGCCGTCGAGAACCTGGATGATTGTCAGGAAGTCCATGGCTCTAGCTCCTCGATGTGGCGAGCTTGAAGGCGAAGAAGGCGAAGAGCACGCCCAGCGTGGCCTCCACCGACCGCCTTGCGCGGGCGTAGGCGGCGCGGATCGGTGCGGCGGAGAGCAGCAGCGCCCATGCGGCGTGGCAGGTGAAGCTGATGAGCCATGCCCCGGCGAAGAAGGCGGCATAGACCAGCGTGCCGCCGCCTTCGGTGGCACCGAGTGCGGCGATGGCGAGCCAGAAGACGATGGCCTTGGGATTAGTGACTTGCAGCAGGTAACCCGCCAGCAGGAGGCGGGGCACCGAGCGGGCGGGCACCGGCCCCTCTTTCAGCACCGGCGGGTTGGCGGCGCGGCGGAAGGCGCCGTAGGCGAGCCACGCAAGGTAGGCGGCACCGAGCAAGCGCAGTATTTGCATGGCCCATGCGGCCTCTGACAGCAGCAGGCCGACGCCGAGCATGGTGGCGAGGTTGATGGTGGTGGAGCCGAAGGCGATGCCGAGGCAGGTCACCAGCGCCGCCCCACGGCCCCGGCTCATGGAGATGCCGAGCAGCATGGCCACGGCAGGCCCGGGCGAGGAGGCCGCGACCATCAGTATGGAGAAGGCCGCGAAGAAGCCGGGCAGGAAGGGGATGAGATCGGCCATCATGCCTCCTTCACCGTGCCTTCGGGCGCATGGTCGGGCCGCTTTGGCCCCGGCGGCGGTGGCGCGGTTTCGGGCGGTTCCTTGCCCTTGCGCAGATGCAGGAAGAGCTTGGCGAGCGGCGCGCGCACCATGTTGTCGAGCGCGCCGGTGAAGAGGATCACGAGGGCTTGGATGACGACGATCAGCTCACGCGGGATCGACGTCCACAGCGCCAGCTCGGCTCCGCCCTGATAGAGAAAGCCGAAGAGCACGGCGGCGAGGAACACGCCGAAGGGGTGGTTGCGGCCCATCAGCGCCACGGCGATGCCGATGAAGCCCGCGCCCTCGACGGCGTTCAGCACCAGCCGCTCCTGCTCGCCCATGGCGGTGTTGACGGCCATCAGCCCGGCGAGGCCGCCCGAGATCAGCATGGCGATCACGGTGATGCGCAGAGGCGAGATGCCCGCGTATTTGGCCGCTGTCTCGGATTGGCCGAAGGCGCGGATCTGAAAGCCGAGGCGAGTGCGCCAGAGCAGGAACCAGACAGCGAAACAGGCGACGATGGCGAGGAGGAAGGTGACATTCACCGAGTCATCCCGCGCCGCCTTGAAGCCCAGATCTGTCAGCACCGAATTCAGCGTGGGCAGATCATAGGCGGCGTCAAACTTGGCCGAGGCCGGATCAGACTGGCCAGCGGGCTTGAGCGTGTTGGACAACAGGTAGTTCAGCAGGCCGGCGGCCATGAAGTTGAACATGATCGTGGTGATCACGATATGGCTGCCCCGCGCGGCCTGAAGATAGGCCGGGATCAGCGCCCAGAGCGCCCCGAAGGCCGCGGCCCCCAGAGAGGCGGCGACCAGCGCGATCGACCAGTGCGGAAAGGGGATGTAGAGCAGCACCAGCGCCACCCCGAGCCCGCCAACCATCGCCTGCCCCTCGCCGCCGATGTTGAACAGGCGGGCATGGAAGGCGACCGAAACGCAGAGGCCGGTAAAGATGAAGTTGGTGGCGTAATACAGCGTATAGCCCCAGCCCCGGATCGAACCGACAGAACCGTCGATCATGATGCCGACTGCCGTGATCGGGTTTTCACCGATGGCGAGGATCACGAGGGCCGAGAGGATTGCTGCGAGGATGAGGGAGATGAGCGGGACGAGGATGACCTCGGCCCATTTGGGCATGACGTCCATCTAAGCGGCCTCCCCCTGCATGCCGGCCATCAGCAGGCCCAGTTCTTTTTCGTCGGTTTCGGACGGCAGGCGCTCGCCCATGATCTGCCCGTCGAACATGACGGCGATCCGGTCGGAGAGCGACATGATTTCGTCCAGTTCGACCGAGACCAAGAGGATGGCCTTGCCCTCGTCGCGCAGCCGCACGATTTGCTGGTGGATGAATTCGATGGCGCCGATATCCACCCCGCGCGTGGGCTGGCCGATCAGCAGCAGGTCGGGGTTGCGCTCGATCTCACGGGCCAGCACGATCTTTTGCTGGTTGCCGCCGGAGAAGTTCTTGGCGGCCAGCAGCGGGTTGGGCGGGCGCACGTCGAAGCGCTCCATCTTGGCTTCGGTGTCTTCACGGATGGCGGTGTTGTCCATCGTCAGCGCGTTTTTCTGGTATTTCGGGTCGTTGTGATAGCCGAAGGCGACATTTTCCCAAGCGTGGAATTCGAGGATGAGGCCCTCGCGGTGGCGATCTTCGGGCACGTGGGCGATGCCACGGCGGCGGCGCGATTGGGCATCGGAGTGGCGGCCTGTCAGGTCGATCTGCTCGCCGTTCATGCGGATGGTGCCCTTGGCGTCTTGATAGCCGCCGAGCACTTCGAGCAGTTCTGACTGGCCGTTGCCCGCCACCCCGGCGATGCCGAGGATTTCGCCTGCGCGGATATCGAAAGAGATGCCGCGCAGCTTTTGCACGCCCTTGTCATCGGTCACGGCGAGGTCGCGGACCTCCAGCACCGTCTCTCCGGGGTTGGCCGGGGTCTTGTCGACGCGCAGCAGCACCTTGCGGCCCACCATCAGCTCGGCCAGCTCCTCGGGGGAGGTGGTGGCGGTTTGGACGGTGGCCGTCATCTCGCCGCGGCGCATGACCGAGACGGTATCGGTTATGTCCATGATTTCGCGGAGTTTATGGGTGATGAGGACGATGGTTTTGCCCTCTTCCTTCAGCCGCCCCAAGATGCGGAAGAGCTGGTCGGCCTCTGCCGGGGTGAGCACGCCGGTGGGCTCGTCGAGGATGAGAATATCGGCTTGGCGGTAGAGCGCCTTGAGAATCTCGACGCGCTGCTGCATGCCCACGCCGATATCCTGAATCACCGCGTCCGGGTCGATCTTGAGGCCGTATTCCTCGGCCAACGCCGTCAGTTCCTTGCGGGCCTTGGACAGCGAGGGGCCGAGCATGGGGCCGTCTTCCGCGCCGAGCACGACGTTTTCGAGCACGGTGAAGTTTTGTACCAGTTTGAAGTGCTGGAAGACCATGCCGATGCCGGCGGCGATGGCAGCCTGACTGTCGGTGATTTCGGTTTTGCGGCCACCGATGAAGACCTCGCCCGCATCGGCTTTGTAGAAGCCGTAGAGGATGGACATGAGGGTGGACTTGCCTGCGCCGTTCTCGCCGATGATGCCGTGAATCGCCCCGCGCTTCACCGAAAGCGAGATGTCCTTATTGGCCTGAACCGGCCCGAAGGCCTTGGAAATTCCGCGCAATTCGATGGCGGGCGGCTGTTGATCGGCCATGTCTGTCCCCCGGTCTTCTGGTTGGGAAAGGGCCGCGGCCAGTCTCCCGGCGCGGCCCTCCCTCTTGTTTGGTCAGCGTTGCACGCGGCTTACATCGCCGGGCAGGTGCTGTCGGTCTCGTAGTTGTGCACTTCGATCTCGCCGGCGATGATCTTTTCCTTGGCCGCGTCGACGGCTGCGGTCATCTCGGCGGTCACGAGATCGGCGTTGTTCTCGTCCATGGCGTAATCGACGCCGCCTTCGGCAAGGCCGAGGGCCACGAGGCCGGGCTCGATGCCGTCGGCACCGGCGGTGAAGCTGTCATAGACAGCCACGTCGACGCGCTTGAGCATCGAGGTGAGCACGGAGCCGGGGTGCAGGTGGTTTTGGTTGGAGTCCACGCCGATGGAGTAGATGCCCTCATCGGCAGCGGTTTGCAGAACGCCCACGCCGGTGCCGCCAGCGGCGGCATAAACCACGTCAGACCCTTGCGAGATTTGCGCCTTGGTCAGCTCGGAGCCTTTCACCGGGTCGTTCCAGGCGGCCGGGGTGGTGCCGGTCATGTTCTGGATCACGGTGGCATCGGGGTTGGCCGCCTTCACGCCCTGGGCATAGCCGCAGGCGAACTTGTGGATCAGCGGAATGTCCATGCCGCCGACGAAGCTCACGGTGCCCGACTCGGAGGCCATGCCAGCCATCATGCCGACGAGGTAGGAGCCCTCCTGCTCCTTGAACACCACCGAGCGCACGTTGGGCGCATCAACCACGCCGTCGATGATGACGAACTTGGTTTCAGGGTAGTCGGGGGCCACCTCGGAGAGCACGGTGGCGAAGGCGAAGCCGGTCATCACGATGGGGTTGGCGCCATCTTCAGCCAGCCGGCGCAGGGCCTGCTCGCGCTGGGCCTCGGACTGCATCTCGATTTCCTTGAAGCTCTCGCCGGTTTCCTCGGCCCACTTTTTGGCACCGGTGTAGGCGCTTTCGTTGAAGGATTTGTCGAACTTGCCGCCGAGGTCGAAGATAACAGCCGGTTCGGCCAGCGCCGCGCCTGCGGTGAGTGCGACGGAGGCGGTGGCGGCAAGAAGAGCGCGCGCGAATGTCATGGTGAAGGTCTCCCGTTGGTTTTGCTCCGCGCCCTCGGCGCAATTGCGCTCGGGGCTGCTGGATTATGGATTACCCATGAATAAGGCCGCAGCGGCGGGGGGTGGTCAACCGCTTTTTCTGCGCCGCAACGTAACTTGACGATGTTTCGAGGGGGGATCGGGGCGGTGTGGCGGGATGCGCCCGGCCCTACAGGGCGCGGGTCATCACCAGCGCGTCGATGCGCTCGGCATCGGGCGTGCGGTAGTAGGCCTTGCGCTGGCCCACCTCGCCGTAGCCGCTGGCGGTGTAGAGCGCGATGGCGGCGGCGTTGTTGGCGGCAACTTCCAGCAGGGTGGTGCTTGCGCCCCGCGCGCTGGCCGCGTCGTGGAAGGCAGCAAGCAGGGCGCGGCCCCGGCCTTGTCGCCGCGCATCGGGGGGCACGGCGAGGGTGAGCAGCTCTGCCTCGGCGCCGGAGGCCTGCCCCAGCGCAAAGCCGGAGCCACCATCGCCGATGAGAAAGACGCTGTCTTGCGCCAGCAGCGCAGCAAACTCCTCGGCGTGCCAAGGTCGGGGCGCGGTGAAGCAGGCGGCGTGAAGGGCGGCAAGCGCCGCGGCCTCGGTGCTCATCCGACGATCTCGGGTGGCGCATCCCGCGCGGGGGCAGCATCGGGCGCACGGACGTAGAGCGGCGCGGGACGCGGCAGGGGGCCACTGGCCTGCGCGAGCAGCGCGGCGGCGCGGGTGGCGAGGCGGAGGGGAATGTCGGGGAGGGTGTCGGGCAGTTCGGCGGTGCGTGGCACCAGCCGGGGCGGGCCGGAGGGGGCACCGTGGGCGAAGTCTTGCGCGTAGGCCATGTCACGGGGGGCGGGGAGCAGGACGGTTTCGCTCTCTCCGGAGCGGGCCAGCTCGAAGGTAGATACGCCGATCGCCGGAATGCCGAGCCCAAGCGCCAGCCCACGGGCGGCGGCGACGGAAATGCGGATGCCGGTGAAATTACCGGGGCCGATGCCGACGCCAAGCGCGGTGAGGTCGCCCCAAGCGAGCCCGGCCTTGGTGAGCAGGCCCTCCAGCATTGGCATGAGGTTTTCGGCCTGGCCGCGCTTCATTGGCTCGAAGCACTCGGCGACCAGCTCGCCACGGTTCAGAACGGCCCCCGCGATGTGGGGGCCGGAGGTGTCGAAGGCCAGCAGGGTCGGGTCAGCCACGCTCATCAGAGCACCTCGTGGCCGCTGCCCTGCTCGCGCGGCAGATCATCGGAGATGTGGAGCCACGGCAGTGCCTCGCCCGCGTAGCAGTGCAGCGTGGGGGCGAGATCAGCGGCCTGATCGAGCAGGCCCATCGGCAGCCATGTGGTGCCGGGCAGGTAGGAGAAACTGGCCGCGAGCGGCGAGCCGCAGCGCGGGCAGGATGTGCGGCTGACCCCCTCGGCCACCGAGAACGGCTCGGGCGCGGGGGTGAGGGTGACCTCGGGCACGCCGACCCAGGCCGTGACCGGTGCCCCCGTCCAGCGGCGGCAATCGGTGCAGTGGCAGTAAGCCACGCTCAGCGGGCCGGATGCGCTGAGTTGCGTGGCGCCGCAGTAGCAGCGCCCGGTGAGGCGGTCAGGAAGCAAGCCGGAGAGGTCAGGCGGCGACCGGGCGCACTTCGGTCACCTCGGGGATGTAGTGGCGCAGCAGCTGCTCGATGCCCATTTTCAGCGTCAGCGTGGAAGAGGGGCAACCGGCGCAGGCACCCTGCATGTGCAGGTACACAACGCCGCGCTCGAAGCCGTGGAAGGTGATGTCGCCACCATCCTGCGCCACGGCAGGGCGCACGCGGGTATCAAGCAACTGCTTGATCTGCTCGACGATCTCGCCGTCTTCGCCCTCATGCACCGCATGGGCGGCCTCGGGCGCGGCGTTGGAGGCCAGCACCGGCTCGCCCGATTGCACGTGCTCCATAATCGCGCCAAGGATGGCGGGCTTGATATGGTCCCATTCAACGGCATCGGTTTTGGTGACGGTCACGAAATCACCGCCAAGAAACACGCCGGTGGTGCCATCGACAGCAAAGATGCGCTGGGCCAGCGGCGAGCCGGAGGCCGAGTCGGCATTGGGGAAATCGGCGGTGCCGGTGCCAAGCACTTCCTGCCCGGGCAGAAACTTCAGCGTGGCGGGGTTTGGCGTGGATTCGGTCTGGATGAACATGCGCACAGTCCTTTCGGGGTTGGGGCTTATATGCGCCTCGGGTGGGGGCGGGTCAAGATTTGGAATGGTTCTAAAGTAGGTGGCGGCAGCGCCGTGGCAAGTCTTGGCCTAGGTAATGCTCTCCAACCGCTCCTTGGAAAGCTCGCCCGGCACGATGGTGATCGGGAAATCCAGCGAGCCGGCGTTTTTGGTGAGCTGCGTCACCAGCGGGCCGGGGCCCTTCTTGCCTGCGCCCGCGCCCAGCACCAGAACGCCAACTTCGCTGTCTTCGCGGCATTGGGCGAGGATTTCATCCACCGGTTCGCCCTCGCGCACCACCAGCTCCGGGTCTACCCCCTGCCGGTCGCGCATCCATTTGGCGAAGACCTCGAAATGCGCCTCGATCCGCTCGCGGGCTTCGGCGCGCATCACATCGCCAACGCCGATCCAGTGGTTGAATTCGTCGGGCGGGATGATCGACAGGATCTCTACCCCGCCGCCGGTTTTGGCTGCGCGCATCGCGGCAAAGCGCATGGCGTTAAGGCATTCGCGACTGTCATCAAGCACGACAAGAAACTTGCGCATCTGTGTGGCCCTCCTTGCGGGCGGATCATGGCCGAGGGCCGGGGAACTGGCAATGGGGCTTCAAAGCGCCTTTGTCAGCAGGATGAGGGCAGAAAGCGTGGCCAGCCCAAGCGCCCAAGGCCGTATCGCCCCCCGCTCAAACCGCGCGACCAAGGGGCGCACGGCGATGAGTGTGAGTGGCACAAGCGGTGCGAGAGAGACGGCGAGCGCGATTTGCGGCCCGCGGATCAGCCCCGCGAAGGCGAGCGCACCGATGGAAACGATCATGCCAAAGCCGAAGAAGGCGTTTTGCGTTGCGGCCGATCTGCGGGCCTCGACGCGGGAGTAGAGAATGGCCATTGGCGGTGCCCCGATCCCCGTCAGCGTGCCCATGATCCCAGCCGTGATCCCCGCGCCGAACAGGTTTCGCGGCGTGATGGCCATCCGAAGCCCGGCAAGGTTGAGGGCAACGGCGAAGAGCACGATGAGCGCGATGACGATAGGCAGCATGGCGGTGCCAACCACGGCCTGCGCAAGGAAGGCGGCCACGACGGCACCGAGCACACGACCGATGAAGCCGGGTGGCAGGTCGGAGCGCACGATCGCGTCCCGCGCGCCGAGCACCGAGCCGATGCCGATCAGCGCGCCGAGCAGCAAGATTGTTCCCGGCACCCATTCGGGGGCGGTGATCGTCATGATCGGGGCGGCGACCATCCCGAAGCCCGCGCCGGAGAGCTTTTGGATGGCGGTGCCGCAGATCACCGCGAGGGCGCAGGCGAGCCATGGGAGCAGTGGCGGGAGATACTCGGCTAGATCGACTGGCATGTACGGGTGGTCCGCCGGAGTGGGGCAGGCGGGCTGAGTTGAGGGAAGAGGGAGCGGTGCATGGTGATGGCACTATGCCGTTGGGGCGGGCAACTGCAATCCGCCCCATCCGCAAAACCAGTGTTGCCGACAAGGGCTTGCGCCACCCTCGGGCGGGGCGGTGCCGCTTTGCCCGCGCACTGGCCGATCAGGCGGATCGGGCCCAGTCCCAATAGAGATCGCGGGTGCGGCGGGTGACGGGGCCGTGCTGGTAGTGGGTGCCGTCGAATTCAGTCACCGGCGTGACCTTCATCAGGTTGCCGGAGAGAAACACCTCATCTGCCGCGCGGAAGTCATCAAAGCTGAGCACGCATTCATGCACCTTCACCCCGTCTGCCTTGAGGTTGGAGATGTGCCGCGCCCGGGTGATCCCCGACAGGAAGGTGCCGTTGGGGATGGGGGTGAAGACCTCGCCATCCTTCACCATGAAGGCATTGGCGGTGGCGCTTTCGGCCACGTTGCCCATGACATCGGCGACCAGCGCGTTGTCGTAGCCCTTGGCCTTGGCCTCGGCCAGCATGCGCGCGTTGTTGGGATAGAGGCAGCCCGCCTTGGCGTTGCACACCGCGCTTTCGATCACCGGGCGGCGGAACTGCGTGGTGGTGAGCCGCACGGTGGCCTCGGGCGGGGCCATCGGCACCTCTTCAAGGCAAAGGGCAAAGCCGCCATCGGCTTCGGCGGGCAGGATGCCCATATGGCCGCTCTCGATGCCCCAATACATCGGGCGAATGTAGACGGCGGCATCTTTCGGGTAGAGCTTCAGGCCCTCCCAGGCGATCTCCAGCATCTCCTCGGTCGAGACGGTGGGGCGGATCATCAGGGCCTCGGCGGAGCGGTTGACGCGGGCAAGATGCGCCTCAAGGTCGGGCGCAAGGCCATCGACGAAGCGCGCGCCGTCAAACACGGTCGTGCCGAGCCAGGCCCCATGGTCGGCGGCGCGCATGATCATCACGTCGCCTTCGTGCCAAGTGCCTTCAAAATAAGTGCGAATGTTGGTTCCGGTCGCCATGGCGGGCCTCCTTTGCCGGGCGAACCTAGGGGCGTGGCGCGGCAAGGTCCAGAGGGGAGGGCCCCCGGCCTCGGGGAAGGCCGGGGGACAAGAGCGGAATGGCTCCGGGGGACAGGAGTTGGGTCGCTCTGCCCGGGGCGAAGGGCCGGCCTTGGCGGGGACTGCCGGTGGGCCAGCGGAGGGGAGCCGCCTCGGGCGTGGGGCGAGGAGGTTGGCGGCCTCGCTCCCTTGCCGGCACCCTAGGAGGGGGAGGAGTCCTTGGGGTGACGGTTGGGTGACAGATCTGTAACAGCGGTCAGGCTGTTTCGGTGGCCTCGTTCAGCAGGGCCTCAAGGTCGAGCGGGGCCGTGACCATGGCGAGGTTGCCGTCGGCATCGCGGGGCCAATCCTCGGGGTCACGATCCCAGTAAAGCTCTACTCCGTTCTGGTCCGGGTCCCGCAGGTAGAGGGCCTGGCTGACGCCGTGATCGGAGGCGCCATCAAGCGGAATGTCGTTTTCAATCAGGCGCTTGAGCGCATCCGCGAGGGCGGCGCGGGTGGGGTAGAGGATGGCGGTGTGAAACAGGCCGGTGGTGCCGGGAGGCGGCGGGGTGCCGCCCTTGCTCTGCCATGTGTTAAGGCCGATGTGGTGGTGGTAACCGCCAGCGGAAAGGAAGGCAGCCTCAGGGCCGTATTTCTGTGTGAGCTCAAAGCCGAGCACGCCGGAATAGAAGGCGAGGGCACGATCGAGATCGGCGACTTTGAGGTGGACGTGCCCAATGCGGGTGCCGGGATGAACGGGGGTGACGGAGCGGGTCATTTCGGGGCCTTTCAGTTGCTTGAAGCAAAGATAGGCTGGCCTGTAATTTCGCGCAATTCTACGCGTGAGCGCCGATGATGTGCGATAATACGAAGGTGGCGCGGGCCGTTAAGGTTTCTGCCGCGGGCGGGTCAGGTGGCGAAAAAGCAGAGGGCAACAAGTGATGCACATCCTATGCACAAGTGATGCATACGCGGTTTTTGCACATGAGGGGTGGGGATTGTGGTTAATGGTGCGGGGGGGTGGGGGTGGACGAACTACACGATACCCCGGCGATACTAAAACTCTCGGCTGACAATAAGATTTCCGCCGGCCTCCACTTCTTGCGTAACTACACGACTACACCAACACCAGCGCGTGCCCTAAAGGGACCTTCTGGTAGCCGCGACGAAGCATTCACCCCTGCGCCGAGAACGCTCTATCGGGAGGCACTCCAGACATCTTCGTCGTCCTCGTCCATGCCGTGGTGATTGTCGAAGGAGTCCTCTTGATCATCTTTCACGAGCGGAAAAAAATGTTTCTCGAATGCTGCAGCGAGTTCAGTCTCGTGCTGGCATTCAAATGCGTCCAGCACGTCTGGCCGGAGCTTTAGATCGACAGTGTATCGCGTAGATTTGGTTTCTGCTTTCGCTTTTTCCACAAGCGCAACCATATCGCCTTCGATATTACCGCTCGTCCACAACTCGAAATGAACCTTCAGCCGAGACCAGTCGGGATGCCTGCGCGCAAATTTATATAACCTTGGGACGCGTATCTGCAGCCAGCGCTGGATCTGCTCGTTCGGGACGGTGGCATAAGGGCTATAACCCTTGCACTCGACAAACGTTACAGAGACTCCATTTCGGATAACTACGACATCAGCTTCCGCTTCGCCTTCTTGGACCTTGTATTTCTGGTTCAGGGCGACGTTATCGGCACCCCGACGCCAATGGGCCGCTACCATGAACTCGAAGAGTGTTCCGCGCAGTTGCGTTGCAGCGCCTTCAATCCTCCCAAGACGTCCAAATATGTCATCGAGCTTCTTCTGGTCGACGACGTTTCGCGCGACGTTAATGAGGACCGAAGCCACTTGTGTTAGTGCCTCGGCAACCTCCGTTCCAAAGAGCGTACGAGGCGTGGCTGGAATGATGCCCTTCTGTTTTAGTAGCTGGAACGCCGTTCTTGTGTACCTCTCAGCAACGAACATCTGCAAACAAGGGCCAACATTCCGAAGCGATCTAAGTGTCGTGCACTTGCGAACGAAGGGCTCAACTCCCCAAACCGGCACCGCGTGTGCCAGCAATACATCGGCCACGAGGAAGCCGGGTTTGGGTTTTCCACTATTCGACACCGTGGACATACCACCCAGATATGTCGGTGCGGTGAGGTCCCAGGCAAAAGTTCCGACTTTGGCCAGCTTCTCACCGCCGCGTATGGCGACTCTGTCATAGCTCACAAGCCCGAGTTTTTTCGCCCAGTCACGTAACGCAGCAAGCAAAATGCCTTCTGCCGTAAGCCGCGCGAGGGTCGCCACACCTACATCCTCATAGTACTCATCGTCCTTAGCCAGAGCGATGCATGGCCCGACCCCGGGAATTGTGATGCGCCTGAATAGTCCTATCTCTTCGAGTCGTGCCGCGATCACGTCTGGCGAAAGATGGCGCGCCTGGCGAACCGGCGCTCCCGATACGATGGGAAAATGGGCCTCAGGCACAATGTCACCGCGCGCTCGTACAGCCGCTATTGCGTATCCATATGCTGAGTTGGTGGACTGCAATGCATCGATGAGGCGAGACCAATACAGTTCGCTACCGAATTGGCTAGGCAGGTAGACGAACCGGGCTTTGCGCGGGAAAACTAGGTCGCCCAATCGTTTGACTTCACTTCTGGAGCGAGAAACGCGCTTGCGAGCAGCTTCTGGCGAGATGCCCTCAGTGGCAACAAGGCCCTCAGAAATTTCGCTAGTGAGGCTCGGCCCGTTGTCCCTCAGATACTCAACCACAGCATCCATGATCCGGCGTTCCCGTAGATGTCACACAGCGCTATTAATAACTTACGTTCATGACAATGCGAGAAGAAAAGTCACCAATATGTTAACAAATTGATAAACAATAGGAAAATAGGTGATGATGCTGTCTTTGCGAGAAGTGCTGTCACAGTCGTGTGTCCGTTTCTGTCAAGAAAGCGCGGCAGCTTGCTCATGTAGAGCTTCTTCTAAGGTCAATCAGAGCCGGACTGCGTATTGTCCTTCGGCGCGATTATGAGCGGTTGGCTTGCCATCCCACTGACGCGCCTGTTGGCACCTAACAGCTATCACTTGCCCCGAAGTGGCTCCACGTCCCACCTCCCCTCAACTCCGCACCAACCCCACAATCTCATACGTCCGCTCCAGCACCGGGGCGGCGATCTCCCGTGCGCGGTCTCTCCCAACCCCCAGCAGGCGATCGATCTCTGCGGGGTCGGCCATCAGGCGGCGCATTTCGTCGCTGATGGGCGCCAGTTTCTCTACCGCCAAATCCGCGAGGGCGGGTTTGAACTGGCCCCAGCCTGCGCCGGCGTATTCGGCGATTACCGACTCTTGCGTGCCGCCGGAGAGGGAGGCGTAGATGTCGACGAGGTTTTTGGCTTCGGGGCGGTCTTTCAGGCCGTTCGGCGACTCCGGCAGGGGGGCCGGGTCGGTGCGGGCCTTTTTGAACTTCTTGGCGATGGTGTCGGCGTCGTCGAGCATGTTGATGCGCTCCATGTCGCTTTCGCCGGACTTGGACATCTTCTTGCTTCCGTCGCGCAGGTTCATCACCCGCATGCCGGGGCCTTCGATCACCGGTTCGGTCATCGGGAAGAAATCGACCTTGTAGTCGTGGTTGAACTTGGCGGCGATGTCGCGGGTCAGCTCGACGTGCTGCTTTTGGTCCTCGCCCACGGGCACGTGGGTGGCGTGGTAGAGCAGGATGTCGGCGGCCATCAGCGAGGGGTAGGCGTAGAGGCCGAGCGAGACCTTCTCGGCGTTGCTTCCGGCCTTTTCCTTGAACTGGGTCATCCGGTTCATCCAGCCGACGCGGGCGACGCAGTTGAAGATCCAGCCCAGCTCGGCGTGCTCGGGCACCTGGCTCTGGTTGAAGAGGATCGACTTTGACGGGTCGATTCCGCTCGCGAGCATACCGGCGGCGACCTCATAGGTGGCCTTGCGCAGCTCTGCCGGGTCTTGCCAGACGGTGATGGCGTGAAGGTCGACGACGCAATAGATGCTTTCCGTCCCCTCCTCCTGCATGTCCACCCAGCGCTTGATGGCGCCGAGGTAGTTGCCGAGGGTGAGCCCGCCGGAGGGCTTGATGCCCGAGAAGATGCGGGGGGTGAAGCTGGTGTCGGACATGGGGCGTGCCTTGTCTGGTCAAATCTGCCCTGCTCGCTTACCCACGGGGGCGGGAAAGTTCAACAAGAGGTCGTCATGGACTGGGATCACAATGCCTCGCCGTTCAATGCCGTGCCGCCGGTGGTGCTGGCGTTGGTTGGCCTGATGGGGGCGGCCGAGCTGTGGTTTATGCTGAGCCAGGCCGGGATTGTGGGCAACACCCGGGGTGGGGATGATGCGCGGATCTTCGCGTTGCAGCGGTTTGCGTTTTCGGGCGAGATCATGAGCATGATGGTGGAGCGCGGGGAGTATCCGGCCAGCCAGTTGATGCGGATTGTGACCTATCCGTTCGTGCATGGCGGGTTCACCCATATGCTGTTTGCCGCGGTGTTCACGCTTGCGCTGGGCAAGATGGTGGGCGAGGTGCTGGGGCAGGTGGCGGTGGTGGTGCTGTTCTTTGCCGGGACGGTGGTCGGGGCGTTGGCTTTTTGGCTGCTGGCCGGGGGTGGGGCGCTTTATGGCGCGTTTCCGGGGGCTTATGCGCTGATTGGCGGCTATACCTACATCATGTGGGTGCATTACGGCCATATGGGCGAAAGCCAGTATCGGGCCTTTACGCTGATCGGGGTGCTGCTGGTGTTTCAGCTGGTGTTCGGCGTGCTCTTTGGGGCGGGGAACGACTGGATCGGAGATATCGGCGGGTTCTTTGCCGGGTTGTTCCTGAGCGTGCCGCTGGCGCCGGGGGGCTGGCAGCGGCTGATGGCGCGGCTGCGGCGGAGGTAGCTTGACGGGGTGCCGGGGCGGGGCCATGGTCCGCCCGAAAAGGAGATGTACCCATGCCCGGAACCTATGAGACCCGCCTTGCAGAGCTTGGCGTTACCCTGCCCGAAGCCAGCGCCCCTGCGGCCAACTACGTGCCCTACGTAGAGGCGGGCGGGCTGCTTTATGTCAGCGGCCAGATCTCGATGGAAAATGGCGAGATGATCAAGGGCAAGCTGGGCGATGACATGGGCGTGGAGGCCGGTGTGGCCGCTGCGAAGGTCTGCGCGGTGAACCTGCTGGCGCAGGTGAAGGCGGCCTGTGGGGGCGATCTCGACAAGCTGGAGCGGGTGGTGAAGCTGACCGCCTTCGTGAACTCGACCGCCGGTTTTGGCGAGCAGCCGAAGGTGGTGAACGGCGCGTCCGATTTCCTCGTAGAGGCCCTCGGTGACGCGGGGCGGCATGCGCGCTCGGCCGTCAGCGCGGCCTCCTTGCCCTTTGGCGTGGCGGTGGAGATCGAAGGGATCTTCAAGCTGAAATGAGCCTGCCCGACGCCTTTTTGACCCGCCCCATCGCGCACCGGGGCTACCATGACCGGGCCGCGGGGCGGGTGGAAAACTCGCGCGCGGCCTTTGCAGCGGCGATTGAGGCGGGCTACGGGATAGAGCTGGACATCCAGCCCTCGAAGGATGGCGTGGCGATGGTGTTCCATGACTACGCCCTCAGCCGCCTGACTGGCGAAACCGGGCCGGTGGCGCAGCGCACGGCGGAGGAGCTGGGGCAGATCATGCTCACCGATGGCGGCGAGGGTATCCCGACGCTGGCAGAGGTGCTGGCGCTGGTGGACGGCCGGGTGCCGCTGCTGATCGAGATCAAGGATCAGGACGGGGCGCTGGGGCCGAACGTGGGCGCGCTGGAGCGGGCCGTGGCGGAGGCGCTGGGGGGCTACGCGGGCGAGATGGCGCTGATGAGCTTCAACCCGCATTCGATGGCGGTGATGGCGGAGCTGCTGCCGGATGTGGCGCGCGGGCTGACGACCGATAACTACGAGCCGGAGAGCTGGACGACTGTGCCCGAGGCGCGGCGGGCGGAGCTGCGGGCGATCCCCGATTACGACCGGGTGGGGGCCTGTTTTATCAGCCACCGCCACGGGGCGCTGGGCCAGCGCCGGGTGGCGGAGTTAAAGGCGCAGGGTGCCGAAATTCTGTGCTGGACGATCCGCAGCGCGGCGGAAGAGGCCGAGGCGCGGAAGGTTGCCGCCAATGTGACCTTTGAGGGCTACGCCGCCGCTTGACGCCGCGCTGCGGCGCAACGAGTTTGGCAGATATGGACGGCTCCCGCGAGATCAGCGTTGAAACGATAGACAGCCTCGGCGCGGTCACGCCCGAGGATTGGGACGCCTGCGCCGCGCCGGGCGGCGGGCGGGCTGAAGACCCGTTTACCACCTACCGGTTTTTGAAGGCGCTGGAAGACAGCGGCTCGGTGGGCGGGCGGTCTGGCTGGCAGCCGACCTACCTGCTGGCGCGGGCGGGCGAAGAGCTGATTGCCTGCGCGCCGATGTATGCCAAGTTTCACAGCCAGGGCGAGTATGTGTTTGACCACTCCTGGGCCCATGCCTTTGAGCGGGCGGGGGGCGATTATTATCCGAAGTTGCAGATCGCCGCGCCCTTCACCCCGGTGCCGGGGCGGCGTTTTTTGGTGAAGCCCGGCTGGGAGCGGATCGGGATGAGCGCGCTGGTGCAGGGTGCGGTGCAGGTGGCGGCGAAGGCCGGGCTTTCTGGCGTGCATGCCACGTTTTGCACCGAGGAAGAGGCCGAGGCGGGCGCGCAGATGGGGCTGATGCACCGGCGGGGGCAGCAGTTTCATTGGGAGAACCGGGACTACGCGGATTTTGATGGCTTCCTGGCCGATCTGAGCAGCCGCAAGCGCAAGATGATCCGCAAGGAGCGGCGGCAGGCGCAGGGGTTTGGCGGGCGGATCCTGCGGCTGACCGGCGAGCAGATTGAGCCGGAGCATTGGGATGCCTTCTGGCAGTTTTATCAGGACACCGGGGCGCGGAAATGGGGCTCGCCCTACCTGACGCGGGCATTCTTTGACGAGGTGCAGGCCGGAATGCGCGATGATGTGCTGCTGGTGCTGGCCGAGCGCGAGGGGGCCTATGTGGCCGGGGCGCTCAACTTCATCGGGCGGGACGCGCTGTTTGGCCGGTATTGGGGCTGCACCGAGCAACACCCCTGCCTGCATTTCGAGCTGTGCTACTACGTGGCCATCGAGGAGGCGATTGCGCGGGGGCTGGCGCGGGTGGAGGCCGGGGCGCAGGGCGAGCACAAGCTGGCGCGGGGGTATTTGCCGAAGGAGACGCACTCGCTGCATTGGGTGGCCGACGAGGGCTTCAGGCGGGCGATTGCGGATTTTCTGGAGGAGGAGGCCCGGGCGGTGGACTACGAGATTGAAGTGCTGACGGGCTACGGGCCGTTCAGGCGCGAGCATCGGGAGGAGCAGGATTGACGCTGGAAGAGTTGCAGGCTGCGGGCTGGGAGAGGGACGGGGAGGTGCTGTGCAAGACCTTCAAGTTCCGGACTTTCTCGGAGGCTTTCGGCTGGATGGCGCGGGTGGCGCTGGCGGCGGAGAAGGCGGACCATCATCCGGATTGGTCGAATTCGTGGAACAAGGTCGAAGTGCGGCTGACGACGCATTCGGAAAAGGCGCTGACGGAGAAGGATTTGAAGCTGGCGTCGGTGATGGAGCGGTTGGCGGGGTAGCCGGGGTGGTGGGCAGATTGCCCACCTACGGGGTTATGTGCTGCCATCCCCGGGCTTGGCCCGAGGATGGCGGGGCAAGGTTTACAGCGCGTCGAGGATCGCGTTGCCGCCGGAGATCGAGCATTCGCCGGGGCTGTTCTCGATGTTGAGGGTTTGCACCACGTTGTCGTAGGCGATGAGGGCGTAGCGCTGGGAGCGGTCGATCAGGCCGACGGGCGGGGCGGTGAAGGCCATGCCGATTTCTTTGGTGAAGCTCGCCTCGGCGTCTCCCAGCAGGTGGATGCCAGCCTTGTCGGCGCCGGTGTCCTTTGCCCATGCGTCCAGCACGAAGGGATCGTTGACCGACACGCAGATCACCTCGGCCACGCCGGCCTCGCGCAACTTATCCATGTTGTCGATGAAGCTGGGCATGTGGGAGGTGGAGCAGACGCCGGTGAAAGCGCCGGGCAGGCCGAAGATTACAACCTTCTTGCCGGTGGTGATGTCTTTCAGGGCCACTTGTTCGGGCCCTTCAGCGCCCATCCGCACGAAAGTTGCCGATGGTAGCGTGTCGCCGACCGAGATTTGCATGATTGTCTCCCATTTTCTATTTGCTGTTCGCGGTATTCAGGTCATGAGTTGCCGCTGAAGCGCCGGAATGCAAGGGAGTATGGCCATGGATATCGTCGTAATCGGGGCAGGGCAGGCGGGATCATCGCTGGTGAGCAAGCTGCGGGCGCTTGGCCATGAAGGCGGGATTACACTTATCGGCGAGGAGCCCGTGGTGCCCTATCAACGCCCGCCGCTGAGCAAGGCCTACCTGCTGGGCGAGATGGACATTGAGCGGCTCTACCTGCGCAGCGAAGAGTTTTATGCCGAGCAGAACATCACCCTGAAGCTGGGTGCGCAGGTGACGGGGATCGACCGCGAGCACCGGGAGGTGCATCTGGGCGAGGCGCGGGTGAAATACGACATGCTGGCGCTGACAACGGGCAGCACCCCGCGCCGCCTGCCTGCGGCGATTGGCGGTGATCTCGACGGTGTGTTCACCGTGCGCACGCTGGCTGACATTGACCGGATGCAGCCGGAGCTGGGTGCGGGCAAGAAGGCGCTGATCATCGGCGGCGGCTATATCGGGCTGGAGGCGGCGGCGGTGTGCGCCAAGCTGGGGCTGGATGTGACGCTGGTGGAGATGGCCGACCGGATCCTGCAACGGGTCGCCGCGCCGCAGACCTCGGATTACTTCCGCGCGCTGCACGAGAGCCATGGCGTGGATATCCGCGAGGGCACCGGGCTGGAGAAGCTGATTGGCGAGGGCCGTGTCAGTGGCGCGTTGCTGACCGATGGCGAGGAACTGGCGGCGGATGTGGTGATTGTGGGCGTTGGCATCACCCCCTGCACCCAGATTGCCGAGCTGGGCGGGCTGATCCTGGACAACGGGATCAAGACCGATGCTCAGGGGCGCACCTCGGACCCGGCGATTTTTGCCGCCGGGGATTGCGCGTCTTTCCCGTGGAAGGACGGGCGCATCCGGTTGGAGTCGGTGGGCAATGCGATTGACCAGGCGGAGGTGGTGGCGGCCAATATGCTGGGGGCGGAGATGCCCTATGTCGCCAAGCCGTGGTTCTGGAGCGATCAATATGACACCAAGCTGCAAATCGCCGGGTTGAACACCGGCTATGATGAGATCGTCACACGGGGCGAGGGCGATGCGGTGAGCTTTTGGTATTACTGCGGCGATGAGCTGCGGGCGGTGGATGCGCTGAACGATCCACGGGCCTACATGGTTGGCAAGCGGCTGATTGAGGCTGGCAAGAGCCCCGACAAGGCGGCGCTGGCCGACCCGGCGACCGAGCTGAAGGCGCTGCTGAAGGCGTGAGGATCGTTGGTGGCAAGTTTCGCGGCACGGCGCTGGCAGCGCTGGGCAAGGGCGATGCGGGGGCGCATTTGCGGCCCACGTCCGACCGGGTGCGGGAGGCGCTTTTCAACGTGCTGGCGAGCCGGGGCGGGGTGGAGGGCGCGCGGGTGCTCGATCTTTTCGCGGGCACCGGAGCGCTGGGCTTGGAGGCCTTGAGCCGGGGCGCGAGCCATGTGACGGCGGTGGATGACGGGCACAAGGCGCGGGCGCTTATTCGCGAGAACGTGGAGAAGCTGCGCGCGATGGGCGAGGTGAAGCTCTATCGCCGCGATGCCTGCCGGATGGGCGAGAACCGGGGGGCGGGGTTTGACCTGGTGTTTCTCGATCCGCCTTACGGCAAGGGCCTCGGGCAGCGGGCGCTGGCCTCCGCCGTGGAGGGCGGCTGGATTGTCGAGGGGGCGCTGATCGTTTGGGAAGAAGCTGCGCCGATGGAGCCGCCGGAGGGGTTTTCGCTGGAGGGCCACAGGGCCTATGGCGACACGCACATCACGCTGATGGAGCGCCAATGACCCCGGAACTTGTGATTTTTGACTGCGATGGCGTGCTGGTGGACAGTGAGGGGCCATTGGCGGCGTTGGCGGTGGAAGACCTTGCGGGGCATGGCTTTGAGGTTGCGCCGGAGGACTTCCATGACCGGTTCGTGGGCGGCACGCTGGCTGATGTGGAGCGGCGGTTGCGCGAGGCCGGGGCGAAATTGCCTGAGAATTGGCATATGGACCTTTACGAAAAGGTCTTTGCGCTGATGGATGCGGGCGTACCGGTGAGCGCGGGCACGGCGGAGATGCTGGACTGGCTTGAAGGTGCGGGCGTGCAGGTGGCGGTGGCCTCCAACGGACCGATGCGCAAGATGCAGGGCTCGCTTGGCGCGTCGGGGCTGTTCGTGCGGTTGGGCGGGCGGATCTTTTCTGCCCATGACCATGGCACCGCCAAGCCAGAGCCGGGGCTGCTGCTGAAGGCGGCGGAGGCTGCCGGGGTGCATCCGGCGCGGACCGTGATGGTGGATGACAGCCCGGTGGGCGCGGCGGCGGCAAAGGCCGCCGGGATGCGGTTTTTCGGCTATGTCGAACATGGCAATGCCGAGAAGATGGCGGCGCTGGACGTGCCCTTGGTGCGCTCGATGCGCGAGCTGCGCGCAGGGTTGGAGGGGTTGGGACTTGGCTGACAAACCGGCACTCCCGGACCACTTCTGCCCCGGCTGCGGGGCAGAGAGGAAGGCCTTCCTGCGCTACCCTTGGCACTTCTGCAACGATTGCCGTGCGCTCGCCTGTGACAAGGACGGACGGCGGATCGACTGCTACAACACCCATCCGGGCGGCGGCTTTGGCTGGCGTTACGCGGAAGAGCCGGAGGCCGAGCTACGTGTCTGCTACGGGGTGATTGCGCTCATCAAGGGGCGGCCCGTCTACCTCCATGAAGCCCGCTTTGGCGGCGTTGTTGCGGAGCCGTTGGCGGAGAGCGCAAGGGTTGACCGGCGCGGCGTATGGCGGATTGACGGGCGGTTTCCGGTGGAGCCAGAGGGGCGGTGAACCGGCTGGCGGGTGCGCCATGACTGCGCACCCTACGGGCGTCAGGCGGAATAGGTGGGGTGGAAGCGGCCTGCGGGCGAGAGCGTGAAAATCTCTGCCCCGTCGGCGGTGATGCCGACAGAATGCTCGAACTGCGCCGAGAGAGACTTGTCGCGGGTCACGGCTGTCCAGTCATCGGAGAGAACCTTGGTCTCGGGGCGGCCAAGGTTGACCATTGGCTCGATGGTGAAAAACATGCCCTCTTCCAGCACCGGGCCGGTGCCGGGGCGGCCATAGTGCAGCACGTTGGGCGGGGCGTGGAACACCCGGCCCAGCCCGTGGCCGCAGAAGTCGCGCACCACCGACATGCGGTGGCTTTCGACATAGCTCTGGATCGCATGGCCGATGTCACCGAAGGTTTTGCCGGGGCGGGCCGCCTCGATTCCGTGCATCAGCGCATCATGGGTCACCTCGATCAGCCGCTCGGACTTGCGAGAGAGGTTGCCGGCCACGAACATGCGTGAGGTATCGCCAAACCAGCCATCGACAATCACCGTGACGTCGATGTTGAGAATGTCGCCATCCTTCAGCTTTTTCTCGCCGGGGATGCCGTGGCAGACCACGTGGTTTACCGAGATGCAGGAGGCGTGCTTGTAGCCCTTGTAGCCGATGGTGGCCGATTTGGCCCCGGCCTCGTTGACCCGCCGCTCGATCTCTGCGTCGATCTCGCCGGTGGTGGCGCCGGGCACCACAAGGGGAATGCAGGCATCCAGAATTTCAGCGGCCAGCTTGCCTGCTGCGTGCATCCCGGCGAAATCTTCCGCCGCGTGAATGCGAATACCGTCTCGTGTCAGCCGCTCGCGCGTTTCATCCATCATGGTCTTCGTCTCTTGGAGTTTCTCTCACCCAATAGGCCCTTTGACCGCGAAACGCTAGGTCGGCTCTGGCCACTTCCGCTTTCAAGCCGGAACGTTTTTTGACATGTCGGCGTTGAGGCATTGTGAATACGGCGTTTTTTGCGCCGCATATGTCATGTGACGCAAGGGAAAGACGGGGCATACCGGCATGGAATTTCTGAACAATCTGATGAGCACGCCGGTAGGGGCGGACAAGGTGCTGGGGGACTATCTGACGATAGGGTTCCTGGCCTCCATCCTTGGCAGCGTGGTGACGGCGATCCTGATCTTGATCGTCGGTTTCGTTATCGCCGGGTGGGTGAAGCGGCGGATCGTTGGCATTGCCGAGAAGAACCCGAAGCTGGATGACACGCTGTTCCACTTCCTTGGCAATATCGTGCGCTGGGTGATCCTTGGGTTCTGTTTCCTGATCGTTCTCAACACCTTCGGGGTGCAGACCACCTCGATCATCGCCGCCATCGGTGCCGCCGGTCTGGCGGTTGGCCTTGCGTTGCAGGGCACGCTCTCGAACGTGGCTGGGGGCGTGATGATCATCGTGTTCCGGCCGTTCAAGATGGGCGATTTCGTGGAGATCGACGGGCAGATGGGCACGGTGAAGGACATCACGCTGAACACCACCGAGCTGGCGGACCTCAGCAATGTGCAGGTGATCGTGCCCAACAGCGATGTCTGGGGCAACACGATCAAGAATTACTCCACCAACAAGACCCGCCGCGCGGAGTGGACCTTTGGCGTGGGGTATGGTGCGAACCTTGCGAAGGCGGAGCAGGTGATCCGCGACACGATCATGGCTGACAGCCGCTCCAAGACCGATCCTGAGCCGTTCTTTCAGGTGACGAACCTTGGCGACAGCTCGGTGGACTTCCTCGTGCGGGTCTGGGTCGATGCGGGCGATTACTTTGCCTACAAGGCGGATATCACCCGCAAGGTGAAAGAGGCGCTGGACAGCGCGGACATCGACATCCCCTTCCCGACGCGGACGGTTTACACGATGGCCGCCGAGTAGCGGCTGTCGGGGTGGTGGGCAGATTGCCCACCCTACAGGAGCGGAAGCGGTGCGCCCGGGGTGATCGCCTCGGGCGTTATGCTGCATGAGAGCGCCATGGCCTCGACCCCGGCGGCGCGGGCGGCGTTGAAGGCCTCTGCATAGGCCGGGTCGATATCGGCGGCGACGGAGACGCGGGTAGCGTCGGTACGTTGGACGAGGAAGAGCACCACGGCGCGGTGGCCCTGCGCGGCCATGGCGGCGAGGTCGGCCATGTGGCGGGCACCTCGGGCGGTGACGGTATCGGGGAACTCGGCGAGGCCCGGTTGGCGCATGAGGGTGACGCTCTTGATTTCGAGGTAGCAGGCGGGGCCGGTGCCGGTGAGCAGGAAATCCACCCGGCTTCTCTCGCCATAGGGGACTTCGGCGCGGATCTCGGCGTAGCCGGTGAGACCGGGCACGGTGCCTGCCCGCAGCGCCTCGGCCAGCGCCCGGTTGGGAAGGGCGGTGTCGATGCCGGTGAAGTGGCCTGCGCCGTGCTCGACCAGCCGCCAGCCGTATTTCAGCTTTTTCTTCGGGTCCTCGTTCGGCTCCAGCCAGATGCGGGTGCCCGGCTCGGCCAGCCCGGTCATCGCGCCGGGGTTGGGGCAATGGGCCACCACCTCGCGGCCATCTTCCAGCTGAACATCGGCGAGGAACCGCTTGTAGCGGCGCAGCAGACGGGCCGGGACGAGAGGGGTGGCGAAGCGCATGGGGCGGGCCTATACCGGCAGGCAGGAAGGCTCAAGGAACGACCACCTATGAATAACCCGACCGCCGCGATGCTGGTGATTGGCGACGAGATCCTCTCTGGCCGCACCCGTGACAGCAACATGCACCACTTGGCGGGGGAGTTGACCAAACGGGGGATCGACCTGCGCGAAGTGCGGGTGGTGAGCGATGATCGGGGCGCGATTGTTTCCGCCGTTCAGGCGCTGTCGCTGCGCTTTGACCATGTGTTCACCTCCGGCGGCATTGGCCCCACCCATGATGACATTACCGCCGAAGCGGTGGCTGCCGCCTTTGGCACCACCGCGCCGCAGCGCGCCGATGCGCTGAAGCTGCTGGGGGATCACTACGCGGCGCGGGGCGTTGAATTTACCGAGGCGCGCAAGCGGATGGCGCGGGTGCCGGAGGGCGCGGCGCTGATCGAGAACCCGGTGAGCGTTGCGCCGGGTTTCACCCTTGAGAACGTGCATGTGATGGCCGGGGTGCCGAACGTGTTTGAAGCGATGGTGGCGGGCGTGCTGGCCACGCTGGAAGGTGGCGCACCGCTGCTCAGCCAGAGCCTGCGGGTGATGCAGGGCGAGGGCGTGGTGGCCGATCCGCTGGGCGCGCTGGCGGAGGAATTTGCGGACCTGTCGTTCGGCTCCTACCCGTTTCAGCAGGACGGGGCCTATGGCACCAACATCGTGGTGCGCGGGCAGGATGCCGCGCGGCTGGATGCGGCGATGGTGCGGCTGGTGGAGCTGTTCGGCACGTGACACCCGACCTTGACGCCCTCTTCGCCGCGCTTGATGCCACTTGGCCGGCAGCAAGCGTGGTGGAGGCCGGGGCGTGGCGGGTGCGCGAGGGGGCCGGGGGCGGAAGCCGGGTGTCATCGGCCACAACTGCAGATGAAGAGGCCGATCTATCGGAAATGGAAGCCGCCCAAGCGGCGCTGGGGCAGACCCCGCTGGTGCGGCTGCGGGGCGAACAGGCGCGGCTTGATGCGCGGCTGGAGGCAGCGGGCTACGTGGCGAAAGACCCAACCAACATTCGCCTCGCCCCGGTTGAGCGACTGGCGGCGGGCGCCTTGCCGCCTGTTCGGGTCTTTGCGGTGGAATTTCCGCCGCTGACGATCCAACGCGAGATGTGGGCCGAAGGCGGCATCGGGCCGGAGCGGGTGGCGGTGATGGAGCGGGCGAAAGGGCCTAAGACGGCGCTGCTGGGCCGCTCGAACGACACGCCTGCGGGCACAGCCTTTGTGGCCCTTGATGGCGATATTGCTATGTTGCACGCGCTGGAGGTGCGGCCTGCGATGCGTCGGCAAGGGGCCGCCGTCAACATGATGCGTGGCGCGGCGCGTTGGGCACAAGATCATGGCGCGCGCTGGATGACAGTTCTCGTCACGCAACAGAATGCCGCGGCAAATGCGTTGTATGAACGGTTAGAAATGGATTTGATGGGCCACTACCTGTATCGTCAGGGACAGGCCCGACAAGAGGCCCGATGAGAGGCAGAGATTTGGCAAAGACTGAGAGCGTGACAGCGCTCGACCTTCCCATGGTCGACCCGCTGCCCGAGGATACGGCGAAGTACTTCGACATTTGCGAGGAGAAGCTGGGCCTCGTGCCCAATGTGCTGAAGGCCTATGCCTTTGATATCGACAAGCTGAACGCCTTCACTGCGCTCTACAATGACCTGATGCTGGCCGACAGCGGACTGACCAAGCTGGAGCGCGAGATGATCGCGGTGGTCGTCTCTTCGATCAACCATTGCTTCTACTGTCTTGTCGCCCACGGGCAGGCGGTGCGGGCCCTCAGCGGCGACCCGGCGCTGGGGGAGCAGATGGTGATGAATTACCGGGTGGCCGACCTGCCCGAGAAGCAGCGCAAAATGCTGGATTTCGCTGCAAAATTGACAGAATCGTGCGCCAAGGTGGATGATGAAGACCGCGCCGCGCTGCGCGCTGTCGGTTGGAGCGACCGGGACATCTGGGATATCGCCTCGGTTGCTGGCTTCTTCAACATGACCAACCGTGTGGCGACGGCAACGGAAATGCAACCGAACCCGGAGTATCACGGCCAAAACCGATGACCCTTCGACTGGCCCTTCTGGCCGCAACGCTGTTTGCCCCCTGTGCGGGCGTTGCCGATGCCCTCAGGCTGGAGTTTCCGGCCGGTGCCCGCCAGACGGCGGAGCAGGTGGAGAGCTTTGGCAGCTACCGTGTTGCGATCAGCCCGTTCCGCAACGGCGACATCCAGAGCCTTTGGGCCGAGGGGCAGGTGCGCCAGCAGGCCTGGCAGGTGCAGACGCGGGGGATGACAACGCTGCAATTGCTCGCGCCGCTGCGCGAGCAGGTGGAGGCGGCGGGCTTTGAGGTGATTTTCGAATGCGAGGCGCGGGAGTGCGGCGGCTTCGATTTTCGCTATGCCACCGAGAACATCCCCGAGCCGGACATGCATGTGGACCTTGGCGATTATCGCTTCATGGCTGCGCATCGGATGGGCGAGGAGCGGCCTGAGTATGTGTCCTTCCTTGTGAGCCGCTCGTCGGGCCGGGGGTTTGTGCAGATCACCCGCGTCGGGCCGGAAGAGGCGGAGGCCGATGTGCTGGTGGCCTCGACCAAGAACCCCGACATTACCGCGCCTGACCTTGCCGTGGAGCCGGATCAGGAAGAGGTGGCCGGGGCGCCGGTGGGGCTCACGGCCCCGAGCACCACGGCGATGCCGCTCACCCAACAGCTTGAGATTCATGGCCGCGCAGTGCTGGAAGATCTGGATTTCCCTACCGGTTCCTCGCGGCTGGAGGCGGGCGATTATACCTCGCTCGATCTGCTGGCGGGCTACCTGAAGACCCACCCGGAGCGCTCTGTTGTGCTGGTGGGCCATACCGATGCCGAGGGCTCGCTGGCGGGCAATATCGCCCTGTCGAAGAAGCGCGCCGGGGCGGTGCAGGCGCGGCTGACGGCGCTGGGCGTGCCGGGCAGCCAGATCAAGGCCGAGGGCGTGGGCTTTCTGTCGCCTCTCACCTCAAACCTGACCGAGAAGGGCCGGCAGGCCAATCGGCGGGTGGAGGCCATTCTTTCATCAACGGAATAAGCGGGCCGCTCGTCCGCCCTTCGAGGCGTCCTCGCGGGGGAGGACGGGGGCACTACGGGTGCGGTGCGGCGAGCTGCTTGAGCAGATGGGTGAGGGCCGCGCGGTAGGGCGCTGCCTCTGCGCCTTCGGCGATGGCGAGGGCGGCACTGTCGAACATGGCGGAGAGCAGGCGGGCGGTTTCGGGCACCGGGGCGGCGATGTTGAGGGCGGTGAGCGCCTCGCGCAGGGTGGCGCCGCCGGTTTCATCGTCGAGCTTGGCAATCTCGGTGGGGCCGAGCACCGCGGGGCCTTCGACCAGCATCAGGCGCGCGCGGCCCGGGGCTTTCATCGCGGCAAAATAGGCGTCGGCCCCTGAGAGCAGCGCCTCGATGATGTCGGGGCCGGGGGGGGCGGCAGCGCGAATCGCGTTGGCCACGGCTTCGGCTTCGGTGCGGAGGACGGCGCGGAACAGGTCTGTCTTGTCGGCAAAGTGGTGGTAGAGCGCGCCGCGGGTCATGCCCGCCGCGGCCACCAGCTCAGGCGTGCCGGTGCCTGCGAAGCCCTTGGAAACAAAGCACTCCCTTGCGGCAGACAGCAGCGCTGCGCGGGTTTCGCGGCGACGATCGGCGTTGGAGCGTCGCGGAGATTCTTGTTGCATACATACATCCTGTATGTTTATGGACAAGATACACATACACAGTGTATGTTTATTTCGACAGGGAGAACACCCATGAAATCATCGCAATATTACCCGGTGCTGATGTGCGAAGAGGTGCCGCCTCGGGCAGAGTTCTACATCCGGCATTTTGGCTTTCGGGCGCTGTTCGAAGCGGATTGGTACGTGCATTTGCAGTCCGAAGCCGATGAGGGCGTTAATCTGGCGCTGCTGCAACGCGACCACGAGACCATTCCGGAGGTGGGGCGCGGTGTGTCAGCGGGCGGGATGCTGCTGAACTTCGAGGTGGAGGATGTGGATGCGGTACATGCCCGGCTGAGCGCCGAGGGGCTGCCGATGTTGGTGGATCTGCGGTCTGAAGACTTTGGTCAGCGGCATTTCATCACCGCCGATCCGGGCGGCGTGCTGATTGACGTGATCACCCCGATCCCGCCGTCACCGGAGTTTGCAGCGCAGTTCGAGCAAGGGGCAGTGCCGCTCTGAAGAAAATAGGCCGGGCATTGCGCCCGGCCGAGTCTGTCTTCTGGGGAAACATTGGCAAGCCAGTGGCTTACCAGGTATCCGGGCCCTTCGTTGCGAAACTCTGGACCAGGAAATCAATGAACGCGCGAACCTTAGGCTGGGTGAAGCGGCCGGGCGGGTAGACGGCGTAGATGCCAAGCATCTCGACCGGAAGATCGGGGATGGCCTCTTGCACGAGGCCCTCCTTCTCGGCCTCGCAGTAGAGGAAGTTGGGCAGGTAGGCGATGCCGAGGCCGGAGATCGCGGCATTCAGCAGCGATTGGCCATCGTTGACGGTAAGCCAGCCAGCGGTGCGCACCTGACGCTTCTCGCCCGAGGGGGCGGTGAGTTTCCAGACGTTGCCGGAGGACTGGTTGGAATAATGCAGCAGCTTGTGCTCGTTTAGATCGTCGATCTTTTCGGGGCGGCCATATTTTTCAAAGTAGGCAGGCGAGGCGATCATGCGTTTGGTGGTGTCGGCCAGCTTGCGGGCGCGCAGGGTGCTGTCTTCCAGCTCGCCGATGCGGATGGCCATGTCGAAGCCTTCCGAGATCAGCTCGACGTAGCGGTTGTTGAGCACCATGTTCACGGTGATGTCGGGGAACTCGCGCAGAAACTCGCCCAGCACCGGGCTGAGATGATTCACCCCGAAGTCGGTGGCGACGGAAATGCGCAGCAGCCCGGAGGGGGCCGATTGCATGGAGGTAACCAGCGCATCGGCTTCGCCCGCGTCATTCAGCACGCGGCGGGCGCGGTCGTAATAGGCAAGGCCGATCTCGGTGGGAGACACGCGGCGCGTGGTGCGGTTGAGCAGGCGCGCACCGAGCCGGGCCTCCAGAGAGGAGACGTGTTTTGAGACGGCGGATTTCGAGATCCCCATTTTCTTGGCCGCATCTGTGAAGCCGCCTTGGTCTACGACCGTGGCGAAGGCTTCCATTTCGGTCAGACGATCCATTCCGCACTACCTCTGCTCGTGTTATTTCCGAGCTTGGGTATGGCTATCAATTCGGGCGCAAATGGGACGGGAGCCGGACAATACCGGGGAAATCGGGGCGATCGTAAGGCCAGTGGAAACGCGTGGACGTAGGGGCAAGTGCGGCCATATCCGGCGCAAGCCCCTGTTACGCAAGGAACATGTCGGGAAAACCATGCTTTTGGGCTGAAAAGGCTGTGGGGGCCGGTGGCGGCAAGGCCTTAACCTTGCCGCTCCTTTTGGGCCGCTCGTGGCGCGCCGTCAGGCCGCCTTGCGGGAATGTACGCCTTCTTCGATCTCCTCAACGATCTTGGAGACGAAGGCCTTGAGGTCGTCGGGCTTGCGGGAGGTGACGATTCCATTGTCGGCCACCACTTCGCGGTCGACGTAATGGGCGCCTGCGTTCTTCAGGTCGGTCTTGATGGAATTGTAGCAGGTCATCTCGCGGCCCTCGACAATGCCGGCCTCGATCAGCACCCATGGGGCGTGGCAGACGGCGGCAATGGTTTTGCCGGTGTCGTGGAAATCGCGGACCAGCTTGAGCACGTCGATCTCGACGCGCAGCAGGTCGGGGTTGATCTGGCCGCCGGGGATGACGAGGGCGTCATAGTCGGCAGAAGCCACGCTGGAGATTTCGGCGTCTGCCTCGGCCTCGCGGCCCCAGTTGGTGCCTTCCCAACCGGTGACCGGCTTGCCGTCAAGCGTGGCCACATGAACCGTGGCCCCCTTGGCGCGGAGTTGGTCACGCGGAAATTCGAGCTCGGACTGCTCGAAGCCGTTGGTGGCGATCATCAGAATCTTTGCGTCTTCGATGCGGGGCATAAGAATGCTCCTCCTTCTTGCTTCGGATGTGCCGACTCAACGGGAAAACCGGGCGGGGGTTCCTGCCTGCGGATTAGCAGATTGGCGCTCATGGCGCGGCGCGTGGAAATCTGGGCAAAACCCGGCGCAGCGGCGCGTTTGCGGTGGGCGGCAAAAGGACCAGCGGGCGGGACAGGCGGGAAAATGCAGGCTGCGGAATCCGAATTTGGCGGGGCAGCGCCGGGGTTTGGCGGACCGGCGCGGGAGGCATGGAAAAGCGGAGGGCGGCGGACTTACTTCTCTCGTGCAGGCCGCGGCAAGGATGACAGCCGGGGCCGCTTAACCAACTGAGAGGAAGTTAAGAGTAATGACCAAGATCATGATGACAGCCGCAACCATTGCTGCCTTCGCCGCTGCGCCGCTGATGGCCCAAGACGCGCCGATGGTGGAAGACACGGATGGCAACGGCACCTTCTCGATGGAAGAGATGCAGGTAGCCTATCCCGACATCACCGAGGAGATCTTTACCGAGATCGACACCTCGGCTGACGGTGAAGTGGACACCGCCGAATGGGAGGCCGCCGTGGGGGCGGGCCTTCTGACCTCCGGCTAAGACCGGAGCGGCGGCGGGGCAGACCCTACCCATTCCCAGGCGCCCCGCCGCCATTTTTGCAAGTGGCATACTTGCGTGGAGCCGTCAGCCAGCGTGAAGCGGGCTGGCGGTTTTGCGTGTTTGAAGCTGTGCGGCCCGCCTCAGGGCGCGAGGCTTGGCCAGCCTGCCAGAAAGGCCTTGCGGGTGAGGTTGCCGGGGGAGCCTTTGCTGCGCTCCTGCGCCTGTGTCAGCCGGGCAAAGATGAGCCTGCGCCCATCCTTCTCGGCCCAGCCGACATACCAGCCGTAGCCACGGGCATAATCGAAGCTGCGATCTGCCCGGCGGGGGTAGGCGGTGCCGGTTTTGCCGTGCAGGTGCCAGCCGCCGCTTTGGTGGCTTTCGGTGATGGCGCGGGTTTGCGCCATGGCCTGCGGTGACACGGGCAGGGAGCCGGTGGTGAGACCGCGCAGGAAAGCGACCTGCTCGCGTGGCGAGATGGCCAGCGATGAGGCGATCCACGCGCGTTCGAGCCCGTTGTCATGGCCCGGGTCGCCGGAGAAATCGGCGTTGCCGTAGTTCAGGCGGCGGGCGTAGCGGGTGAGCGTGCCTGCGCCGAGCTGGCGGGTCAGGCGCTGGGAATACCAGACTACGGAATAGCGCAGCCAATCGGTTGGGTCGGTGTTGCGCGTCCAGTTGGCCCCGCCCCAGTCGGGGTCGCCCTGCTGGAAGGGCAGCACCGGGGCGTGGGGGCCGGTGAGCAGCCCCGCGTCATAGGCGATGACGGCGAGGGCGAGCTTGAAGGTGGAGGCGGGGGTGGTGCGGGTGTCGCAATCGCCCTCCTCCAGCAGGGTCGCGCCGGTGGTTGCCTCGGTGACGAGGGTGCAGAGCGTGCGGGGCGCGGCCTGCGCTGCCGGGGTGAGGGCAAGGAGGAGGGCGGCAAGGAGCGGGCGCATGGAGGCGGTGGGCAGATTGCCCACCCTACGGGCGGTCGTCTTCGATGTAGTAGCGGATGTTGTCTTCGAAGCTCTCATCGGCCTCCAGCCCCAGCTTCAGCGCCTTTTCGGGGCGCAGGTCAAAGCGCCAGCCTTTGACGATGGCCTGGATCTCGGGGTCGTCGTTCCATGTGATGAGCCTTTCGGCCTCGGGGCCTGCGACCGCCGTCATCGCATCGATGCACTGGCGGATCGTCCACATCCGGCCGGGCATCTGCACGGCGCGGTTGGGGCCGAAGTCTTCTGCCGGGATTTCGGCGCCTTTCACGAGGTTCTCCACGCATTTGCGGGGGGAGAGGTAGTAATGCGGAAAGCTGTCATCCACGGGGCAGTTGGCCTCCACGCCGTTGAGCGGCTCGCGGAAGATCGACGACATGAAGGAGGAGGCGGCGAGATTGGGCTTGCCGGGGCGCACCGAGATGGTGGGCAGGCGGAAGGCGCGGCCGTCGATGAAGCCCTTGCGGGAGTAATCGGTCACCAGCATTTCACCGATGGCCTTTTGCGCGCCGTAGGAGGTTTGCGGGTTGAGGGAGGAGTGATCCACGATCGGGTCTGGCGTGTCGCCGCCGTAGACGGCCATGGAAGAGGAGAACACGACCACCGGGCAGGTGCCGAGGGCTCGGGCGCGTTCCAGCACGTTGATGGTGCCGTGCATGTTGATGTTCCAGCCAAGGTCAAACTCGGCTTCGGCCTGGCCCGAGACGATGGCGGCGAGCAGGTAGATCACGTCGGTATCGGTGGTGATGGTGGCTTCCATCGAGGCTGGGTCGGTGATGTCACACTGCGCGGTATCGACGGCAAAGGGGGCCTCGACGGGCGCGGGGGCCACCACGTCGGCCAGCGTGACGCGGGTGATCTCCTTGCCGCGCAGGGTGCCCTTGGCGGCGAGGGCTTGGGCGAGTTTTTGGCCGACAACGCCGGCGCCGCCGATGATGAGGATGTTCATTTGCTGTTTCCTTCGAAGATGGACGGGACCAGCGCGCCGGGCGCGCAGATGACTTTGGCGGCCAGTTGCATGGCGGCGCGGGCGGCCTCTTCAGGCGGCTCCTTTTGCGCCAGCCCGGCAAGGAAGCGGGCGGCGAAGCTGTCGCCCGCGGCGGTGCTGTCGACCACCTCGTCCACGGGCTCGGCGGCGATTTCGGTGATGCCCTCGGGCGTGGCGAGGGTGAGCGCGCTGGCGCCGTTCTTCACCGCGATGATATGCGCCCCGGCCTCGCGGTAGCGCTCGATGGTATGCGCGGGCGTGGCGTCGCCAAACAGGGCGGTTTCCTCGTCGAAGCTGGGCAGCACGATGGAGGCGGCAGAGGCCCCGAGAGTGAGGCCACGCTTCATTTCGGCTTCGCTGTCCCAGAGCCGAGGCCGCAGGTTGGTATCGAAGCTGACGGTGGCGGGCGAGGAGCGCAGGGCGTTGCAGAGGCGCACGCGCTGATCGGGCGGCAGGATGGCCAGCGTAATGCCCGAAACGTGGATCATATCGGCCTGCGCGAAGGTGGCGGCGAGCCAGTCGGTATCTTCCCCCAGCATCCGGGCGGCGGAGTTGCTGCGCCAGTAGGAGAAGCTGCGCTCGCCGTTGTCGGTGGCGATCATGTAGAGGCCCACGGTGCGATCGGGGATTTCGCGCACCGCCGGTGTGATGCCCTCGCCCTCGATGAAGCGCAGCATCTCGGCGGAGGTGGCATCATTGCCGACTGCGGTGGCGTAGGTGACGTTCCACGCCGCAGGCAGGCAGCGGCGGGCGTACCATGCGGTGTTGAAGGTGTCGCCTGCGAAGCCGCGGCGGTAGGTGTCTGGCCCGGTCTGGGCCAGTTCGACCATGCATTCGCCTATGGCGAGAAAGCGGCTCACAGGATCACCTGATGCTCGGCCTGGCCGGTGGCCTCGGGATCGAGCAGGTAGGTGCAGCCGTCCTCCGGCGCGGGGTTCGGGTCTTCCTGAATGGCGGTGGTGACGTAGAGCTGGTCAAGCGCCTCGCCGCCGAAGGCCGGGCAAGTGGTGTTCTTGCCGGGGACGGGGAGGGCGCGCAGCTCGGTGCCATCGGGCGCGTGGACGGTGACCTTGGAGTGGCCGTATTGCGCGATCCAGAGGTTGCCTTGGGTGTCGCAAACCGCGCCATCGGGGCGGTGTCTTTCGACGGGGAGGGTGAGCCATGGCTCGGGGTCGCCCTTGGGCCAGCCATGCTCGTCCAGCGCGATACGCCAGATCTGGTTCATGGGCGTATCGGCGACATATGCGGTTGTGCCATCGGGGGAGAAGCAGGTGCAGTTGGGGATTGACCAGTTGTCCCACAGTTGGCGCAGCTCGCCGCGATAGTAGCGGTAATAGGCGCCTGCGCCGGTCTCTTTCTTGCAGCCCATTGTGCCAATCCAGAAGCCGCCCTGAGGGTCTGCCCGGCCATCGTTGGAGCGGGTGGCAGGGTTTTCGGCCTCGAGCGCCACGATCTCCTCGCGGTCGCCGGTCGTGAGGTTGAAGGTGAACAGCGCGGCATCGGAGGCGATGAGCAGCGTGTCCCGGTCAACCCAGCCCGCTGCCGAGACGTAATGCTCGAACTCCCAGGTGAAGGTTTGGCCCTTCCGCTGGGTGTGCATGTGGTGCTTGTTGATGTCGAACCAGAAGAACTCTTGCCGCTCGGGGTGCCAGAGCGGGCCTTCGCCGAGGTTGCACTGGGTGTCGTCATAGAGGCTCATAGCAGGCCTCGCTGGGCAAGGTTGCGCATGAGGGCGGAGGTGCCAAAGGTCCACTCCGGCGCCTCGGTGGAAAGGCGGACGGTGTTGGTGAGGGTGCCGAGCAGCGGGGTAGAGATAGAGACGATATCGCCCGCGTGGTGGGTGAAGCCTTGGCCCGGTGCGTCACGGTCTTTGACCGGGGCGAACATGGTGCCGAGGTAGAGGAAGAAGCCGTCGGGGTACTGATGGTGGCGGCCGATGGTTTGGGTGACGATCGAGGCGGGATCGCGGCTGATCTTCTCCATGCTGGAGCTGCCTTCGAGGGTGAAGCCGTCGGTGCCGGTCACGCTCATGGTGAGGTGGGCTTTGCGCACGTCATCAAGGGTGAACTTGTCGTCAAAGAGGCGCAGGAAGGGGCCGAGGGCGGCGGAGGCGTTGTTGTCTTTCGCCTTGCCGAGCAGGAGGGCGGAGCGGCCTTCGACATCGCGCAGGTTGACGTCATTGCCCAGCGTGGCGCCAACGATCTTGCCCGTGGAGGAAACGGCAAGCACCACCTCCGGCTCGGGGTTGTTCCAGCTGCTCATCGGGTGCAGGCCGACGGATGCGCCAAAACCGACGGCGGCCATGGGCTGGCATTTGGTGAAAACCTCGGCATCCGGGCCGATGCCGACTTCGAGGTATTGGCTCCAGAGGCCCTCGGCTTGCAGGACGGTCTTGACGTCCATCGCCTGATCGCTGCCCGGGGTGATGCCGGAGAGGCTGTCTCCGATCACGGATTTTACCTTGGTGCGGATCTCTTCGGCGCGGTCGGCATCGCCTGCGGCCTGCTCTTCGATCACCCGCTCGACCATGCTCTCGGCAAAGGTGACGCCGCTGGCCTTGATGGCTTGCAGGTCTGCCGGGGCAAGGAGGCGCAGGGCATCGGGGCCGGCGGCTTCGGTGGAGGCCTCGGCCAGCTCGTCAAAGGTGCAAAGGAAGTTGCCGGGGGCGGAGCGGGCGGTGGCGGCCGGGTCTGGCTGCTCCAGCAGGGCCTGCATGGTCGGGATCGCCTTGGAGGTGATGTCCACCACGCGGTTTGCCTCAAGGCGCACCACGCAGGGGCCGACCTCAGGCTTCCAGACGCGGGTTGTCAGGACGGCCTGATCACTATTCTGCGGCAGCATGGGGCACCTCGTTGATTGGCGGCAGAAGCTTGCCGGGGTTGAGGATGTTGCGCGGGTCAAACGCCTGTTTGATGGCGCGCATGTAGGCAAGGGCGGGGCCGTGCTCGGCCTCCATGTATCGCTGCTTTCCGAGGCCAATGCCATGCTCGCCGGAGACGGTGCCGCCAAGGCGGATCGCGGTCTTGGCGAGTGCCCCGGTGAAGGCTTCGGCGCGTTGCATCTCTTCGGGGTCTGTCGGGTCAACGCTGACGCCGGCGTGGAAGTTGCCGTCGCCCACATGGCCGACGATGGTGGAGGTGAGGCCCATTGCGACCGCGTCTTTCTGGGCCTGAAGCACGGCCTCGGCCAGCCGCGAGATCGGCACGCACACGTCCGTCGGCCAGAGGTGCTTGCCCTTGCCGAGCGCGGCGGAGGCGTAGTGGGCCTTGTGGCGCATGGCCCAGAGGGCGGTGCGGTCTTCGGCCTTTTCGGCCACTTGCCAGCCGGATGCGCCGAAGTCTTCGGCAATCGCCCCGAAGGTTTCGGCCTGTTCGGCCACGCCAGCCGGGGTGCCGTGGAACTCCAGAAAGAGGTGCGGCTCTTCGGGCAGGCCCGCGCCAGAGTAGGCGTTGAAGCCTTTCACCATCATCTCGTCGAGCAGCTCGATCCGGGCCATGGGCAGGCCGGACTGGATGGTGGTGATTACGCAGTTCACCGCGTCTTCGACCGAGCCAAAGCGGCAGGTGGCGGCGCTGGTGGCCTCGGGGATGCCTTGGAGGCGCAGGGTCAGCTCGGTGATGATGCCGAGCGTGCCCTCGGAGCCGATCAGTAGGTGGGTGAGGTCGTATCCGGTGGAGGATTTGCGGGCCTCGGTGCCGGTGCGGATCACGGTGCCATCGGCCATGACCGCCTCCAGCGCGAGGATGTTCTCGCGCATGGTGCCGTAGCGGACGGCGGTCGTGCCGGAGGCGCGGGTGGCCGCCATGCCGCCGATGGAGGCGTCAGCACCGGGATCGACCGGGAACATGAGGCCGGTGGCGCGCAGCTCTTCGTTGAGGCGCAGGCGGGTGATGCCGGGCTGGACGGTGCAGTTGAGATCTTCGGGGCGGACTTCGAGAACGCCCGCCATGCGGTTCATGTCAAGCGAGAGGCCGCCGGAGGTGCAGAGGTGCTGGCCTTCGAGCGAGGAGGCGGCGCCGTAGGGGACGACGGGACAGGACTCTTCATGGCAGATTTTCAGAATCTGGCTGACTTCTTCGGTGGTTTCGGGGAAGGCCACGGCATCGGGCGGGGTGTCTGGATAGTAGGTTTCGTTCGCCCCGTGCTGGTCGCGCACCGCGCCGGAGGTGACGAGGCGATCACCGAGGAAGGCGAGGCGGGTGATGGCGTTGGCTATCGTCATGTGAGGAAGCTCGCGTAGAGGGCTAGGGCGACCACGGCCAGCAGCGAGGCGGCCATGGCGTAGTTGATCTTGCGGTGGGCGGATTCGGGCAGATTGAGCCGGTGCAGGGTGGCCCCGGCCCAGAGCCAGCCGAGGTGGATGGGAATCCAGACGGCGTTGAGGATCAGCACCTTCAGCACGGTTTCCCACACAAGGCTTTCCGGCAGGAAGGGGAACCCGGCGAAGAGCGCCGTGTTCACCGCGTAGGCCTTGGGATTGATGGTTTGCAGCAGCACGCCGTTCATGATGCCGGGGGCGGACTTGGCCTCGATGAAGGCGATCTTGCTGCCCGCGAAGGCGATCTTGGCGGCGAGGTAGCAGAGGTAGGCCACGGAGGCGACGGTGAGCACGATGCGGATGGCGGGCACGGAGAGGACCACGGCGGCCAGCCCGGTGATGACGGCGAGGCCGACGAGGTTGTTGCCGATGAAGAGGCCGGTGACATAGCGCAGGCCGGGTTTGAAGCCGAAGCCCGAGCCGACGCCAGCCGTTGTCAGCACGCCCGGGCCGGGGGTGATGATGAGGAAGAAGACGGCGGCGAAGAAGGTGAGCATCAGAATTCCAGCTGCACTTTCATCGCGCGGGACTTGTCGGAGGCCGTGATAAAGGCCTTCGCATAGTCGGCCAGCGGGTAGCTGTGGGTGATGAGCGGGGTGACGTCGATCAGGCCCTTTTGCATCAGGGCGATGGCGGTGGCGAACTCTTCGTGGAAGCGGAAGGAGCCTTTGAGGGAGATTTCACGGGTTGTGAGGGTGGTCAGCGGCACCGGGATGCTGCCGCCGAGGCCGAGCTGTACGAGGGTGCCGCGCGGGCGCAGGCCGACGACGGCCTGATTGACCGCGATGGCGGCGCCCGAGCACTCGAGGGCCACGTCGAAATAGCCCTTGCCCTCGGTATAGACGCCGAAGCCGTTGATGTCGGCGGCGGTGTTCAGCGTGGTGTCGGCCCCCGAGGTGGTGGCGGCCTCCAGCGCGGGGTCGAAGATGTCTGTCGCCACGATTTCACCGGCACCGGCCTGGCGGACGGCGCGGATGCAGAGCTGTCCGATCGGGCCGCAGCCGGTGATGAGCACGCGCTTGCCGAGGAGGTCGCCGGCCTGACGGGTGGCGTGGAGGCAGACGGCGAGCGGTTCGGCCATGGCGGCTTGGGCGGCGGAGAGGCCCTCGGCCTTCACGCATTGGGAGGCGAGCGCCACAAGCTCTTCGCGGAAGGCGCCCTGGATGTGGGGGAAGGGCATGGCGGAGCCGTAGAAGCGCATGTTGAGGCACTGGTTGGGCAAGCCGCGCAGGCATTGCTCGCAGGCCCCGCAGGGGCGGGAGGGGGAGACGGCAACGAGGTCGCCTATGGCGAGGCCGGTCACACCCTCGCCGAGCGCGGTGATCTCGCCTGCCACCTCATGACCGAGGATCATCGGCTCGCGCAGCTTGACGGTGCCGAAGCCGCCGTTGTGGTAGTAATGCAGGTCGGAGCCGCAGATGCCGCCGCGCCGCATCCGCAGCGCAACCTCGCCGGGGCCGGGCGCAATGGCATTGCAGTCCTCAAGACGCAGATCATGCGCCCCATGGGCAAACAGGGCCTTCATCGACGTGACTCCTCCCAGAGCGGGGCGGTTGCATGCCGCCTTAAATGGTATACCATTTGCATGAAGGCTCGGCCCCGGATTGTCAACGGGAGGGCGGGCGCGTGGGAGGGCTTATGAAGATTTTTGACCTGACGGGGCGCCGTGCGCTTGTGACCGGCTCGTCTATGGGCATTGGCGCAGCACTGGCAGAGGGGCTGGCGGAGGCCGGGGCCTCGGTGGTGCTGAATGCGCGCAATGCGGAGCGGCTGGAAGAGGCCGCCGAAGGGCTGCGGGCGCGCGGCGCGGATGTGGAAACGCTGGCCTTTGACGTGACCGATGCGAGCGCGGTGCGCGCGGCGGTGGAGGGCTATGGCAAGCCGCTTGATATCTTGGTGAACAACGCCGGGATGCAGCATCGCGGGCCGCTGGAAGACTTTGAGCCGGAAGACTTTGACAGGCTGATGCGCACCAATGTGAACTCTGCCTTTTACGTGGGGCAGGCGGTGGCGCGGGGGATGATTGCGCGCGGCGCGGGCAAGATCATCAACATTGCCTCCGTGCAGAGCCTGCTCGCCCGGCCGGGCATAGCGCCCTACACGGCGAGCAAGGGGGCGATCACCAACCTGACGAAGGGCATGGCGACCGATTGGGCCAAGCACGGGCTGAACTGTAACGCGATTGCGCCGGGCTACTTCGACACCCCGTTGAACGCGGCGCTGGTGGCGGACCCGGAGTTTTCGGCATGGCTCGAAAAGCGCACCCCGGCGGGGCGCTGGGGCAAGGTGGAAGAGCTGGTGGGGGCCTGCGTGTTCCTCGCCAGTGACGCGGCGAGCTTTGTGAATGGGCATACGCTTTTTGTAGACGGCGGAATTACCGCCAGTCTTTGAGATTTTCTGGGAGGAAAACATGGCAGACAAACCGACCGTCGGGTTCATCGGCGTTGGATTCATGGGCCACGGGATGGCCAAGAACATTTTGAAGGGCGGCTATCCGCTGGTGGTGAAGGGCAACCGAAACCGCACGCCGGTGGAGAGCCTGCTGGGCATGGGGGCGACGGAGGCCGCCAGCCCGCGCGAGATGGCCGAGCAATGCGAGATCATCCACATTTGCCTTGGAAACTCGCCGCAGGTGGAGGCGGTTTTCGAGGGCGAAGGCGGCATTTTGGCGGGCGCGCGGCCCGGGCTGATCGTGGTGGAATGCTCCACCGCCGACCCGGTGAGCACGATGAAGCTGGCCGCAGCGCTGGAGGCGAAGGGCGGGCGCCTCGTGGATGCGCCGCTGGGCCGCACGCCGAAGGAGGCCGAAGAGGGCACGCTGGATGCGATGGTCGGCGCGGATGACGAGAGCTACGCCAAGGTGTTGCCGGTGATCGAATGCTGGGCGGGCACCATCAACCACCTTGGGCCCACCGGCAACGGCCACAAGATGAAGCTGCTGATGAACTTCGTCTCGATGGGCTACGCCTCGCTTTATGCCGAGGCGGCGGTGCTGGGGGCGAAGGTGGGGATTTCTCCGCAGCAGTTTCAGACGGTGATCGGCGGCTCGCGGTTGGGCAATGGGTTTTTTGACACCTTCACCCGGGGCTGCGTGGGGCGCGAGGCGGAGGTGCACAAGTTTACCATCCAGAATGCGAGCAAGGATCTGCGCTACGTGAACTCGATGGCCGCCGATGCCGGTGTGGTGAACGTGGTGGCCAGCGCGGTGCGGCACTATTTTTCTCATGTCGAGGCGATTGGCGCGGGCGGCGATTTTGTGCCCTTCGTCACCGACCATGTTGCCCGGCTGAACGGGATGGATATGGAAGAGGAAGTGAAGAAGGGCTGAGGGCAGCTGCTCATCGGGCCCTTGCCTGACGGCGCGGGCGCTCTTCGCAGCGGCGGGGCGCGCGCCCGGGCTTGACCCTGCCGCCCAACCGGGCAACGTGGCGGCGCATCACAGCGAGGCCCCGATGGCTCTGACACCAAATGCCCAGGGCGCGCTCTGGATGACCGCCTCGATGGCGGGTTTCGCGGTTGAGGATGTGTTCATCAAATCCGCCGCCGGTGCGGTGCCGGTGGGGCAGGTTCTGGCGACCTTCGGGGTGATCGGCACGGTGATCTTTGCGGTGCTCTGCCTGCGGCGGGGCCAGCGGCTTGTGCATCCGGCGCTGTTTTCGCGCCCGATGGCGGTGCGCTGTGGCTTCGAGATGATGGGGCGGGTGTTTTATACGCTGGCTATTGCGCTGACGCCGCTTTCAACCGCCTCGGCCATCCTGCAGGCCGCGCCGCTGGTGGTGGCGCTGGGGGCGATGGTGGTGCTGCGCGAGCCGGTCAGCCCGGCGCGCTGGCTGGCGATCTTTGTGGGGTTTGCCGGGGTGCTGCTGGTGCTGCGCCCCGGGCTGGAGGGGTTTGATACTCTGGCGATCCTCTCGGTGCTTGGCATGATCGGCTTCGCGGGCCGCGATTTGGCCACCCGCGCCGCGCCGCCGGTGCTGAGCCACCTGCAACTCAGCCTCTACGGCTGTGCCATTCTGATCCCGGCGGGGTTGGTGATCCTCGCGTTTCAATCGGCCCCGGTGGTGCCCTCCGGCGCGGATGCACTGCGCATTCTGGCGGCTTCGCTTGCGGGGGCCTCGGCCTATTACGCGCTCACCATCGCCATGCGGACCGGCGATGTGGGGGTGGTGGCCCCCTTCCGCTACACGCGGCTGGTGGTGGCGATGGTGCTGGCGGCGGTTGTCTTTGGCGAGCGGCCCGACACGGCGACTTTGGCGGGGTCGGCGATTATCGTTGCTGCCGGGCTTATCGCGCTGGCTACCGGGCGGCGCAGGCGCCCTGTGGCACCCGAAGCCTGACTATTTGTAGAGGCCTGTCTTCACGGAAAGGTCGGTTTCCGTCATCGCGTATTTCTGGACCATGCCGGCCTCGTCAAACAGCACGGTGAGGCTTTTTTGGTAGCCCTTGCGCACGCGCCCGAACATCCGCACGCCGGGGACGAAGCTCACCGCATGGGGGCGTAGCCGTTCGTAGTTGTAGATCCAGATCTCGGTGCCGGCGGCGGTGAAGCTCTTTTGCTGCGGCGCGCCGAGCATGTTTTGCACCTGTATCTGGCTGGTGGTGCCGGGGTGCATCATCTGGGCCACCGAGGTTTCGGTTTGGTTTTTCATCGACATGTTGCCGCTGGAGCTGCAGGCGGAGAGGGCCGCAGCGAGCAGGGCGGCGCAAAGCAAACGGATCATGGGGCGTCCTTTATCGTCATCTGTCCCGTGGCCAATCTGCGTGCGAAGCGGAAAGATTCGGTAAACCGCGCCCGCCCCGTGATTAAAAATTTCACCACCCGCCAAGGATTGACGCCTCGGGCCCGTCCAACCAACGTGATGCGCATGACGGTGTCAGACCATTCTCTTGCCCTGGCCGCCGCGGGCGGTGACCGGGAGGCCTTTGCCTCGCTGCTCCAGCGGCATTACGACCGGCTGTTTGCCTTTGCCTATCGCCTCACCGGCACGCGCCCCGAGGCCGAGGATCTGACGCAGGATATTTGCCTTGCCCTGCCCGCCAAGCTTGCCCGCTACGAGGGGCGTGCGGCCTTTACCACATGGCTCTATCGGGTGGCGGTGAATGCCGCGCATGACCGGCGGCGTAGGGCCGCGACGCAGGCGAAGGCCGCCGATGGCTGGGGCGACTGGGAGCAGGCTCGGCAGGCCGAGATGGCCGAAACCGCAGAGGCGGTGGACTGGCTCACCGCCACCCTGCGCAGCCTGCCGCCAGAGCTGCGCGACACCTGCGCGCTGGTGTTGGGCGAAGAGATGACACAGGCCGGTGCCGCAGAGGTGCTGGGCGTGAGCGAGGGCACAATCGCCTGGCGCATGTCGGAGGTCAAAAAGCGCCTCCGCGCGTTGGCAACCGAGGAAAGAGCGTCATGACCGACGAGTTCGACAAGCTGAAAGCGGCGATGCAATCCGCCCCGCCCGCCCCCGATCCGGAGGCGAAAGAGGCGGCGACGGCCCTTGCCATGCAGGCCTTCGACGATCAGCGCGAAGAAAATCTCGCCACCCGCCAAGGATTGGCCGAGGGCGCGCGTCTCACCCCTGAAGGCCCCCGAAAGGCGGGGCTGCTGCAAGGAGTGAGAGAGATGTTTGCGAAGTTGAGCACAAAGGCGGGCCTCGCCGCCACCACCGGGATCGTCGCTGCGGGGCTGGCCGCTGTAGTTATCATCCCGCAGATGCGCGAGCCGGGTGCGCCCGAGGTTATCACCGTCAATGAAGCGTCCGGCGGGTCGGATCAGGCTGGCACCGAGGGGGCCGAGCGCGAGCAATTGGCCGATGCCGGTGCCTCGCGCGCCGATGATGAGGCCGCCGATGCGGAGCTTGCGCCCGAAGTGGCCCAGACCGAGGCCGCGCCGAAGGTAGCGCAGGAGGAGGTGGCCGAGGCCGAACCGGCAGCGGAAGCCCCGATGGAATCGGATGCCATGGCCGATGTTGCCGCCGAAGCCGCCCCAGAGTTGGCCGCCGGCGTTGCCCCCGCCCGCGCCCGCAAGGAGGGCACCGGTGCCCTTGGGCGCATCGCAGGCGCCTCTCAGCCCATGCCCGTGCCGCCGCCCTCCGATGGCTACGTGGCCCCGCCCGAGCCCGATACCGAGGCCTTCCCCGAGGCCGAGGACAACCCGGTGAAAGTGGCCGCCGAAGAGCCGGTTTCGACCTTTTCGATTGATGTGGATACGGCGAGCTACTCGGTCGTCCGCTCCTCGCTCAACGCAGGCCGGATGCCACCGGCAGATGCCGTGCGGGTGGAAGAGATGGTGAACTACTTCCCCTATGCCTACGCCGCCCCCGAGGCGGATGATCCGGCGCCGTTCAAACCCACCGTGGTTGTGGGCGAAACCCCGTGGAACCCCGACACCCAGCTTGTGACGGTGGCGATCCAAGGCGAGATGCCGGTGGTTGAAGACCGCCCGCCGCTCAACCTGGTGTTCCTCATCGACAGCTCCGGCTCGATGAATCAGGCCAACAAACTGCCGCTGCTGAAGCAGAGCCTGCGCCTCATGCTCCCCGAGCTGCGCCCCGAGGATCAGGTGGCCATCGTCGCCTATGCGGGTTCCTCCGGCCTCGTGTTGCCGCCCACCCCGGCGGGTGAGCGCAGCAAGATCCTGAACGCGCTCGACAACATCGGCGCGGGCGGCTCCACCGCCGGGGCGGCGGGGCTTCAGCAGGCCTATGACGTGGCCGAGGAGATGACCGAGGAGGGCGAAATTTCTCGCGTGTTGCTGGCGACGGATGGTGACTTCAACGTTGGCCTGTCCTCCCCGGATCAGATGAAGGAGTTCATCGAAGACAAGCGCGAGAGCGGCACCTTCCTCTCGGTGCTCGGCTTCGGGCGGGGCAACCTGAACGATGCGCTGATGCAGTCGCTGGCGCAAAACGGCAATGGGCAGGCCGCCTATATCGACACGCTGAACGAGGCCCGCAAGGTGCTGGTGGATCAGCTCACCGGCGCGCTCTTTCCCATCGCGTCTGACGTGAAGATTCAGGTGGAGTTCAACCCCGCCGAGGTGGCCGAGTACCGCCTGATCGGCTACGAAACCCGCGCGCTGAAGCGCGAGGACTTCAACAACGACAAGGTGGATGCGGGCGAGATCGGCGCGGGCCATTCGGTGACGGCGATCTACGAGGTCACGCCGGTGGGCAGCCCCGCCGTGCTGAACGACCCGCTGCGCTACGGCTCCGCCGATGCCTCGGTGGCCCCCGCGCAGGCCGAGAGTGACAACCCCGAGCTGGCCTTCCTGCGGATGCGCTGGAAGGAGCCTGGCGAGAGCGAGAGCACGCTGCTGGAGTTTCCGATCACCGAAGGCATGGGGGAGGCCACCAGCGAGACCCGCTTTGCCGCCGCCATCGCCGGGTTTGCCCAGTTGCTTAAAGGCTCCGACTACCTTGGGGACTGGAGCTACGCCGAGGCCATCGCGCTGGCCAACGGTGCCAAGGGCGAAGACGAATTTGGCTACCGCGCCGAGGCCGTCAACCTGATGCGTCTGGCCGACAGCCTCTCGCAATAACCCCCGAAATCCCGCGCCGCCGTCATCCCCTGTTGGCGGCGCGGATGCAGGCGGCTCAGCCGTCGAGCAGCGCCCGGATCTTTGCCGGGCGAACGGCCCCGGCCCGTCTTTACGGACGTCCCCGCCGGGGCCGTTTCATGTGCTTTGGCTCGCCGGGCCGGGCATGGCCGCGATCCAGCCGCCCCGCCGTAGGGTGGGCAATCTGCCCACCGCCGGGTCACAAAATCGCCGCCTCTCCCTCACCCTTCGCCATCCCGGGCCCGCCGCCAAGCCCCGGCAGCAGCCCGTTCTCTTCCACCACATCCCCACGCAGCGCCCGCAGCAACTCCCGGTGCCCCGCTGCCGCTTGTACCTGCGCACCAATCCCGGCCCGCGCCCGCGCGAGATAGGCCTCCCACTTTGCCGGATCGAGCCGCCGCCCGGTGGCGAATTTGCCCTTTCCATATCCGGTTTCATACACCTGCTTGCCCAGCAGGACTGCCTGATAGGTCATCGGGCTGAACAGGGAGACAAAGCGGATGTCGTGATGCGTCGGCAGGCCGTATTGCCAAAGCTCGATGTTTTCGGCGAGGCTGTCGGGCACCTCCAACTCTTCGCGCGCGTCGATCCAGTATTGGTCATCGGTGCGGTTGCCGAGCGCGTAATGCAGGCAGATGAAATCGCGCACCTCGTTGTAAAGCTCGTCGACGAGGTGGTTGAACCGGTTGCGCAGCGGGTAGGCGAAGTCGCGGTCAGGGAAGTAGGCCACCAGCCAGCGCACCGCAGTGTCGATCATGTGGATTGCCGTGCTCTCCAGCGGCTCGATGAACCCGCCCGAGAGGCCCACGGCCACGCAGTTCTTCACCCATGCGTTCCGGTTGCGCCCCACCCGCATCGGGATCACCCGAGGCTCTGCGCCTTCGCCATCCTCCCCGAGATGCGCCAGAAACTCCGCCCGCGCCTCCTCATCGGTGCGATGCGCGGAGGAAAACACATAGCCCGTTCCGATCCGGTTGAAGAGCGGCACGCGCCAGGACCAGCCAGCCCCGAGCGCGGTGCTTTTCGTTACTGAATCCAGCCGCTCAGGGTCGCGGTGCGGCACCTGCACTGCCATCGCCCGGTCGTTCGCCAGATATTTGCCGTAGCTCTCAAACGGCTCGCCGAGTGCCTGATTGATGATGAGCCCGCGAAAGCCGGTGCAGTCTATCACCAGCTCCACCGGATGCCGCCCGCCGCGCTGAAGCTGGAGCGCCGCCACATAGCCGCGTTCGTCCAGCTCCACCTCCACCAGATCGTCGAGCACATGCACCACCCCTCGGGCGACGCAATGCTCTTTCAGCATCCCGGCAAACTTTCCCGCGTCGAGGTGATAGGCGAAGCCCACGGGCGGCCCGGGCATCTGCCCCCGCCCGCGCGGCCCCTTGGCCTCGGCGGCCAGATCGACCGAGGGGGAGAAGGTTTGCACGAAATCCAGCCCGCCGGTGCCGAACTCCAGCGCGTATTCAGCCGCCGAGACGCCATCAATCGCGGGCGGGTGGGCGAAGGGGTTGATGTAATCCACCCGGTTGCCATCGGCGTCCTCATTCCAATGGCCAAAGACGACCCCGAGCTTGAAGCTGGCGTTGCAGGTGCGGAAAAACTCCCGCTCGTCAATCCCGCCCTGCTTCAGCGTGCGCGGCATGCCCGGCACGGTTGCCTCGCCCACGCCCACGGTGGGGATATTGGGGCTCTCGATCAGCGTTACCCTCACGCCGCCCCCTGGCCCGCCCTTCAGCATCGACTGAAGCAGGAGCGCCGTCATCCATCCGGCGGTTCCCCCGCCGACAATTGTCACCTCGCGGATCGGTTCACCCATGCCCAGTCCCCCACGTCCCAGCCGGTGTGTCACCTGTAGTGAAACTGACTTCGGGGCCAGCCTCGCTCAAGCGTTGCGGCTATTTCATGCGCTTGCTTTGCGGCTTCACCAGATGCGGCGTGTGATCGCCTTGCTGGAGGGTGTGGGTCAGTTCGTGGCCCATGAGCACCGGTTTGCCCTCCATCTTCACGTCGAAGGAGAAGGGAATGAAGCCTGCGCCCGTCATCGCCCTTGCACCGATGGCTCCCTTGGCGCTGCCCGCCTCGTCACCGATCGACCTTACGCGGATGCCCTTGAACCCCGCCTGCTGGAGCGCCTGCTGCACCTTCACCTTCTTGTGCGAGCCGGGTTTGGCCGCGCCGATGTTGGGGTAGGGGATGGGCACGGGGCCGCCCGGTGACGGCGTTTTGCTGACATCAGGGAAGGCAACCACCAGCGTGCCCTGCCAATCCTTCTTGAGCCCGGCCTGCGCCAGAGCCGCGGGCAGGTTGGAGCGCCGCAGTTTCCGGCCCCCCTTCTTGCCCGAGGTCAGGATGATGGTGTCGGTTAACCCCTTGGCCGCATCGTTCAGGTTGGAGCTGCTCAGCTGCAGTTCCTCTTCTTCTTCCTCGTCCGGCATCGAAATCACTCCCTGCAAATAAAGGAGGATTATGCCACCGAATCGGCCCGTTAACACGCTGCGGCGCAGCGAGGCGGCTGCGCCTGCGGTTCGCTTGGGAGGTGCCTGGGGTGGCCAGATACCGCCCCGCGCCGTTAGCCGCGCCGAACGGTGTCGATCATCAGCTGCACGTTCTCCGGGTCTGCATCTGGGGTGATGCCATGCCCGAGGTTGAAGATATGCGGCCCGTGGCGGAAGGCCTCCACGATGCGGCGGGTCTCGTCGATGAGCGCCTGGCCGCCGGTAACCATGTGGGACGACTTGAGATTTCCCTGCACGCAGCCGTCGCATTGCACGTGTTCGGCGGCCCATTCCGGGGTGACGCCATCATCCAGCGCCACGCAGTGGGCCCCGGTCGCGGCGTGAAATCCGCGATACCGCTCGCCCGCGCCGCGTGGGAAGGCGATGACCGGCGTCTCCGGGTGCTTTGCCTTCACGCCCGCGATGATTTTCTTGATCGGCTCGACGCAGTAATTGTCAAAATCATCGCCGCTCAGGCTTCCGGCCCAGCTGTCGAAGATCTTCACCACCTCGGCGCCCGCGTCGATCTGCATGTTGAGATATTCGATGGTTGCCCATGTCACCCGGTCGATGAGCGCCTGAAACAGCGCAACATCACCGGTTTTCAGCGCGTGGGCCGGCCCCTGATCGGGCGTGCCGCGGCCTGCAATCATGTAGGTCGCCACTGTCCAGGGCGCGCCGGCAAAGCCGATAAGCGTTGTCTTTTCAGGCAGTTCGGTCGAGAGCTTGCCGACTGTGCGGTAGATCGGCGCGAGGTGTTCATGCACCTCGTCGCCGTTCTTGAGCGCTTCAAACCCTTTGCGCAGTTCAATCGGCTCCAGCCGGGGGCCCTCGCCGGTGACAAACCACAGCTTCTGCCCCAGCGCCTGCGGGATCAGCAGGATGTCGGCAAAGAGGATCGCCGCGTCAAAATCGTAGCGCCGGATCGGTTGAAGCGTGACCTCGGTGGCGAGATCGGAGTTGTAGCAGAGGCTCAAAAAATCCCCGGCCTCGGCACGGGTGGCCTTGTACTCAGGCAGGTAGCGCCCGGCTTGCCGCATCATCCAGATCGGCGGCGGGCTTACGGCCTCACCCGCCAAGGCTTTGAGAATGCTTTTCTTTTCGGCCATGTGCTGTCTCCTCGCTGGCGGTGTTGGTCGCCGTACCGGGGCAAAGTGTCAAGTGCCGCATTGTCACGTCACCGCCGCCGCGCTATCCCGCCTGCATGACCAAGACGCTCAAGATCGGCACGCGCGGCAGCCCGCTCGCCCTCGCCCAGGCCCATGAAACCCGCAACCGCCTTATGGCGGCCCACGGGATGCCCGATGAAGCCATTGAAATTGTAATCATTTCCACAACCGGCGACCGGGTGCAAAACCGGGCGCTGCGCGAGATCGGTGGCAAGGGGCTGTTCACCAAGGAGATCGAGGAGGCGATGCTTTCGGGCGAGATCGACATCGCCGTGCACTCCTCCAAGGATATGCCGGTGGAGCAGCCGGAAGGCCTTGTTCTGGATTGTTTTCTTGAGCGCGAAGACCCGCGCGATGCTTTTATCACCCTCGACGGAATGGCTTTGGCAGGGCTGCCCGAGGGCGCCGTTGTTGGCACCTCTTCGCTGCGCCGGAAGGCCCAGCTGCTGCACAAGCGGCCCGACCTTTCGGTGGTGGAGTTTCGCGGCAATGTGCAAACCCGGATGCGCAAGCTGCAAGACGGCGTGGCCGAGGCGACCTTTCTCGCGCTTGCCGGCCTCAACCGCCTGAACGCGCAGCATATTTCGCGCCAACCGGTCGACCCTTCCGAGATGCTTCCGGCCATTGCCCAAGGCACCATCGGCATTGAGCGCCGGGCCGATGACCACCGGGCCGATGCGCTCCTTGCGCCGCTGCGCCATGAGTTGACGCACCACCGCACCGCCGCCGAGCGCGCCTTTCTCGCCGGGCTTGATGGCTCTTGCGAGACGCCCATTGCCGGGCTGGCCGCGATTGATGGCAACACCTTGGAGCTGCAGGGAGAAATCCTGCGCACCGATGGCTCCGAAGTGCTGGCAGGCAGCCGCTCTGGCCCCGTCTCTCAGGCCGCCGAGATGGGCGCGAGCCTTGCCGCCGAACTGCTCTCGCAGGCCACCGACGACTTCTTTGACTGGAAATAGCCTGCGCTACTCGACCTGTTCGATCAGCTCCATCACCTGCGGGCCGATGTCCTCGACAATTAGCCGCACCCCGCTGGCTGACGGGTGAATGCCGTCGCCCTGCATGTGCTCGCGCCGCGCGGCTGCCTGATCTTCCAGCGCGGTCAGGGCAGCAAAGAAGTCGGGGTAGAGCAGAGTGCCATATTGCCCGGCCAGCTCGGGATACATGGCGTCGAAGGCGGCCTTGTACTCAGGCCCGAAATTGCCCGAAGCCGTCAGCCCGACGAGCAGGACGGGCAGGCCCTTTGCCTCTGCGGCAGCGAGGATTCCATCGAGATTTCCGCGACTTGTGGCCGGATCGACGCCCCGCAGCATGTCGTTCCCGCCTAGTTCCACGATCAGCGCATCCACGTCATCCGTCAGCGTCCAATCCACGCGGGAGAGCCCGCCTGCCGTGGTGTCTCCGCTCACGCCGGCGTTGCGCAAATCCACCTCTGCGCCGCGCTCCTCGAGCCAGCTTTCGAGCACCGGCACAAAGCCCTCATCCTGCGGCAGCCCGTAGCCCGCTGTCAGGCTGTCCCCCAGCGCGGCCACCACAACGGGTTGGGCATGGGCGACGGAAACCAGAAAGATTGTCGTTAAAACCTTGAGCGCCAGCAGCTTGGCCCCATATCGGAATGAAACAGAAAGCGCGCGCATGACAGATCCGATCCTCTCCCTGAACGATGTTACCTTCACGCTCGACGGCAACGCGGGAAAGGTCAACATCCTCAAGGGAATAAGCCTCGATGTCGCCAAGGGCGAAACGCTGGGGCTGATCGGGCCGTCTGGCTCTGGCAAAAGCTCTCTCCTCATGCTGATGGGCGGGCTCGACACGGCCAGCTCCGGCAGGGTCATGGCGCTGGGCCATGATCTGACGGCGATGGGGGAAGATGCGCTCGCCCGCTTTCGTCTTCAGCATATGGGGGTGGTGTTTCAATCCTTCCACCTCATCGGCACGATGACCGCGCTGGAAAACGTGGCCACGCCGCTGGAACTGGCCGGTATGCCGGACGCTTATGAGCGCGCCGAGGCCGAGCTTGCCGCTGTGGGGCTTGGGGACCGGGCGCATCACTACCCCAGCCAGATGTCGGGCGGCGAGCAACAGCGGGTGGCACTGGCCCGCGCCATTGCGCCGCGCCCTGATATTTTGCTGGCCGATGAGCCGACCGGCAACCTTGATGCCGCCACCGGCGATGCGGTGACAGACCTGCTCTTCGACCTCTCCGAGAAGCACGGCGCCACGCTGGTGCTTGTGACCCACTCCCGCCAGCTTGCTGCCCGATGTGGCCGGGTTGTGCGCCTCGCTGACGGGCTGATCTCGCCCGAGGCCAAGGCCGAGGCTGCCGAATGAGCCTTGCCCAGTCGGCCCGGATCGCCCGGCGCGAGCTTCGTGGGGGCCTGCGCGGCTTCAAGGTGTTCCTCGCCTGCCTCGCCCTTGGCGTGGCCGCCATTGCCGCCGTGGGGCTGGTGCGCGAGAGCCTTTCGGGCGGGCTGATGCGCGAGGGGGCCACCATGCTTGGCGGGGATGCCGAGTTGCGCTTTACTTACCGCGCGGCGGGTGAGGCGGAGCAGGCGTGGATGGCGGAGCGGGCGACCCGGGTTTCGGAGATCGTCGACTTTCGCTCCATGGCCCGCGCGGGCGAGAATACCGCGCTAACGCAGGTGAAGGGGGTGGATGATATCTACCCGCTATACGGCGAAATCCGGCTGGAGCCTGCCATGCCGCTGGATGAAGCGCTGGCCGGGGCTAAGGGGATGCCCGGCGCGGTGATGGACCCCTCGCTGATGGCGCAGCTGGAGCTGGAGGTGGGCGATACCTTTGAGCTCGGCACCGCCAGTTACTATCTGGCGGCGGCTCTGACGCTGGAACCTGATGCCGCGGGCTCCGGCTTTTCGCTCGGGCCGCGCACGCTGCTTTACCGGGCGGATCTTGAAGGCTCTGGCCTGCTTGCGCCCGGCACGCTGTTTGAAACCAACTACCGCCTCGCCTTGCCGCAGGGCACCGACCTTGCCGCGATGCGCGAAGAGGCGCTTTCGCAATTCTCCGACAGCGGCGCGCGTTGGCGCGACAGCCGCAATGGGGCACCGGGGCTGAACCGCTTTGTCGACCGGATCAGCGCCTTCCTCGTGCTTGTCGGCCTTGCGGGCCTTGCGGTGGGCGGCGTGGGCGTGTCGGCGGCGGTGCGGGCCTACCTTGAGCGCAAGACGCCGGTGATCGCCGTGCTGAAAACGCTTGGGGCCTCGCGCCGCACCATCCTTTGGGCCTACCTGATCCAGATAGGGGCGCTCTCGGCGCTGGGCATCGCCGTGGGTCTCGCGCTGGGCGCTGCCGCCGTGCTGGCGCTGGCACCGGTGCTGGAGGCGCGGCTGCCGCTGCCAACCGAGTTCACCGTCTATCCCGGCCCCTTGGCTGAGGCAGCGCTCTATGGGGCGCTGACGGCGCTGATCTTTACGCTCTGGCCGGTGAGCCGCGCCGAAGAGATCCGCCCGGCGCAGCTGTTTCGCGCGCTGAGCGACACCCGCCGCCACCTGCCGCGCCCTCTGGTTATCGCTCTGACGCTAGGGCTTGCGGCGCTGCTCGTTGGAGCGGCGGCCTACTTTTCGGGCCTCTGGACGCTGACCGTCTGGGCCGCGCTTGGCGTGTGCTTTGCCCTCTTGCTCCTTCTCGCAGCGGCGGCGGGCATCCGCAGGCTGTCACGGCGTCTGTCGCGGACGCGGTGGGTGCGCGGCTGGCCCGCGCTGCGGCTGGCGCTTGGCTCGGTGGGCGGGCCGGGGCAGGAGGCCTCTGCGGTGGTGCTCTCGCTCGGGCTTGGGCTTTCGGTGCTGGCCGCTGTGGGGCAGGTCTCTTCCAACATGCGTGCGGCCATTCAGGGCGATTTGCCAGAGGTCGCGCCCTCGTTCTTTTTCATCGACATCCAGCCCGACCAGATAGGCCCGTTTCTCACCCGGCTGGACGAGGACGCGCAGGTGAACCGGGTGGATACCGCGCCGATGCTGCGCGGCGTCGTCACCCGGATCAACGGCCAACCGGCCACCGAGGTTGCGCCCGACCATTGGGTGGTGCGCGGCGATCGCGGGCTGACCTATGCCACCACCCAGCCGGAGCGGGTGACCGTTTCGGAGGGGGAATGGTGGCCGGAAGACTATGACGGCCCGCCGCTGATGAGCTTTGCCGCCGAGGAGGCGGCCGAGATTGGGCTGCGGATTGGCGACGAGATCACGGTGAACGTGCTGGGCCGCGAGATTACCGCCACCATCGCCAGCTTCCGCGAGGTCGATTTTTCGACCATGGGGATCAACTTCGTGATGACCTTCAACGCCGCCGCCCTGCAGGGCGCGCCGCACAGTCATATTGCCACGGTCTATGCCGAGGCCGAGGCGGAGCCGGCGATTTTGCGGGACGTGGCGCAGACATGGCCCAATATCACCGGGATCGGCGTGCGCGATGCGATCTCTCGCGTGGCGGGGCTGCTGGAGGGAATCGCGGCGGCGATCACCTACGGGGCGCTGGCCTCGCTGGTCACGGGCGGCGTGGTGCTGATTGGCGCGGCGGCGGCGGGGCAACCGGCGCGGGAGTTTGAAGCGGCGGTGCTGAAGACGCTGGGCGCGGTGCGCGGGCGTGTGCTGGCCTATCTGGTGCTGCGCGCGGCGCTGCTGGGGCTGGCCGCCGGGGTGGTGGCCATCTTCGCGGGCGGGCTCGCGGGCTGGGGCGTGACCACCTTCGTGATGGAGGGGGACTACAGTTTTGAGCCGGTCTCTGCCGTTGCCATCGTCACCGGCGGGGTGCTGGCCACGCTGCTGGCCGGGCTGGGCTTTGCGCTGAAACCCCTCGCGATGCCACCGGCGCGTGTGCTGCGCAGCGCAGAGTGATGTCAAAAGACAAAAGCGGCGGGCTTAACGCATTGGAATTTCAGCGCTAACGGCATTTGTCACCAAAAACCATCTTCCCTTACGCAGCGGCATTTGTCAGTCTCTGCACATGATTTCGGTGGGGTCACCCCGGCCACCGCCGCCCATGAGAAGGGAAGGACGAAAGGTAATGATGACCAAATTCAAGACCCTCAGCGCCGTGCTGGCGACGACTGCGGTGGTCGCCCTCGGCAGCACCGCCTGGGCGCAGGACAAGGAAGGCGCCAACGCCGCCGATGGCGCGGGTGAAGGCGAGGCCGGCGCGGTGGCGCAGATGGCCATGGCGCAGGATCTCTACGCCTACGGCTCGGCCAACAAGGACGCGCTCTCGATCATCACCGCTGCCAAGATCGCCATGTCGGTCGAGGCCGAGGACGTTGAGCGCGAGAAGGAAACCAAGGACATCGAAGGCTACGAGGGTGCCGAAGAGGGCGAAGGCGTGGACGCGCCGACCACCCCCGAGGAAATGCTCGCCGAGGCCGAGGAACTGGCCGGTGACGACGAAGCCCTGAAGAGCATGATTGCCGACATCAAGGCCGAGGGCTCCCGTGGCCGCATCGGTGGTGCCTCGCGCACCCTGTCGCGCCTGCCTGCTGGCAAGACCGACGTGTTCAAGGTGCCGTTCTACGGCGGACGCCTCGCTGAGCTGGCCATCGTGGGCGACGGCGATGCCAACCTTGACCTCGTGGTGACGGATGAGGGCGGCAACGTGATCTGCCTCGACCGCAGCTACTCCGACAAGCTCTACTGCTCGTGGACCCCGAAGTGGGACGGCTACTTCTTTATCGGCGTCCGCAACCAGGGCCGGATCCGCAACAGCTATTACATCCTGACGAACTGATCCCTCCGGACAGATCGAAGACCAAGCGCCGCCGGGGCTCCCTCCGGCGGCGTTTTCTTTGGCAGCTGTCAAATTGCGCGCCCTGCGGGCGCATTCCTTTTTTGCGGCCCCCTCCCTCGGCGCGCTATGGCACGGGCGCGCAGAGAGGCATCGGTGTGAACGGCTCACAAAGCGGGGGAGGGGGCCGGGGAGTATTTTCCGGCAAGAAAATGAGAAAGGGGCGCCGAGTTTCCCCGGCGCCCCTTGGCTGTGGTGTTGAAGCGTGATCAGGCGTCGAAGCGGTCGGCTTCCATCACCTTGACCCAGGCGGCGATGAAATCTTCGACAAAGCCGTGCTGCGCATCGGACTGGCCGTAGATTTCGGCAATCGCCCGAAGCTGGCTGTTGGAGCCGAAGACGAGATCGACGCGGGTGGCGTCATACTTCTTTTCGCCGGTCTTGCGGTCTTTGCCGATGAAGACCTTTTCGTCGCCCGCGTCTTCCCACTTGGTCGACATGTCGAGCAGGTTGACGAAGAAGTCGTTGGTCAGCTGGCCTTCACGGGTGGTGAAGACGCCCGCCTTGGAGCCGCCGTGGTTGGCACCCAGCACCCGCAGGCCACCCACCAGCACCGTCATCTCGGGGGCGGTGAGGGTGAGAAGCTGGGCGCGATCTACCAGCATCTCTTCGGCGGAGACCGAGAAATCACCGCCCATGTAGTTGCGGAAGCCATCGGCAAACGGCTCCATCGGCTCGAAGGCCTCGGCGTCGGTTTGCTCGGCGGTGGCATCCATCCGGCCCGGGGTGAAGGGCACTGCGGTGGGCGAGCCCGCATCGGCAGCGGCCTTCTCGACGGCGGCGGAGCCACCCAGCACGATCAGGTCGGCCAGCGAGATTTTCTTGTCGCCCTGTGCGTCGAACTCGGATTTGATCCCTTCGAGCACGCCCAGCACGCGGGCCAGCTCGGCGGGTTCATTCGCCGCCCAGTCCTTTTGCGGTGCGAGGCGGATGCGTGCGCCGTTGGCCCCACCGCGCAGGTCGGAGCCGCGGAAGGTGGAGGCGGAGGCCCAGGCGGTTTTTACCAGATCCGAGACCGGCAGCGCGGCGAGGAGCTTTTCCTTCAGCGCGGCGGTATCGGCGGCGTCCACCAGCGGGTGATCGACCGCGGGGATTGGATCTTGCCAGATCAGCTCTTCCGCCGGCACTTCCGGCCCAAGGTAAAGCTCTTTCGGCCCCATGTCGCGGTGGGTCAGCTTGAACCACGCGCGGGCGAAGGCATCGGCAAACTCTTCCGGGTTTTCGTGGAAGCGCTTGGAGATCGGCCCGTAGATCGGGTCGAAGCGCAGGGCGAGGTCGGTGGTGAGCATGGTCGGGGCGTGGGTTTCGCCCTCGCGGTGCGCATCGGGGACGGCATGCTCACCGTTCCAGTCCTTCGGGGTCCACTGATGGGCGCCGGCGGGCGACTTGGTCAGCTCCCACTCGAAGCCAAAGAGGTTGTCGAAGTAGCCGTTGGACCATTTTGTCGGCGTCGAGGTCCATGTGACTTCGAGGCCCGAGGTGATGGTGTCGGCGCCCATGCCGGTGCCGTGGCTGTTGGTCCAGCCAAAGCCCTGCTCGGCCATGTTGGCCTGTTCCGGCTCAACACCCACGTTGGCGGCATCGGCGGCACCGTGAGTCTTGCCGAAGGTGTGGCCACCGGCGATGAGTGCAACGGTCTCTTCGTCGTTCATCGCCATCCGGCCGAAGGTTTCGCGGATGTCCTTGGCAGAGGCCAGCGGGTCCGGGTTACCGTCGGGGCCCTCGGGGTTCACGTAGATCAGGCCCATCTGCACGGCGGCCAGCGGGTTTTCCAGCTCGCGATCGCCAGAGTAGCGGGAGTTGGGCGCATCGGATTGGGCGAGCCACTCGTCTTCGGCACCCCAGTAGATATCTTCTTCCGGCTCGAACACATCGGCGCGGCCCCCGGCGAAACCGAAGGTTTTGAAGCCCATGCTCTCCAGCGCGACGTTGCCGGTGAGCACCATCAGATCGGCCCAGGAAATCGCGTTGCCATACTTGGCCTTGATCGGCCAAAGCAGGCGGCGGGCCTTGTCGAGGTTGGCGTTATCGGGCCAGCTGTTGAGCGGGGCAAAGCGCTGGGAGCCGGAGCGCGCGCCGCCACGGCCATCGGCGGTGCGGTAGGTGCCGGCGGAGTGCCATGCCATGCGGATGAAGAAGGGGCCGTAGTGCCCGAAGTCGGCGGGCCACCACTCTTGGCTGTCGGTCATCAGGGCGGTCAGATCGGCCTTGAGCGCCTTCAGGTCGAGGCCCTTGAAGGCCTCGGCGTAATCAAAATCCTTCAGCGGCGAGGTGCCCGGCGCGTTCTGGTTGAGGATTTTCAGGTTGAGCTGGTTGGGCCACCAGTCCTTGTTTCCGCGTGCGGCATGCGTGTGCATCACCGGGCATTTGCTGATGTTTGAAAGTTCGGCTCCGTCCATCGGGCGCTCCTGTAGCTGGATGTGGCGTGCGGGAGGGGCCAGCGCCCTACGACGCCGGTGATTCCTCCCGTGTGAGGGCAAACTACCAGCTGTGCGGTATCAGGAAAAATTGGATTTGCAGATTTTATTGATAAGAAGAGCTTATGGGTGCGGCTATTCTGGCTGCCAGTCTGCCCGGGTCATCGCGATAAAGCTGTTGCCCGCGCCGCCGGGCACGTTGCGATCCACGATGTCGCGCACCGTGGCCGTTCCCTGAATTGCCTTCCATCCGGGGGCCGAAAAGGTTTCTGGCACAAAGACATGGCGGGAGAGCAGCGGGTTGGTCAGGGCCTGGCTGAAGGCGTCGAGCGCGACGAAGACCAGCACAAGATTGGGCAGCGGGCTGTTGGGCACGCGGTCTTCGCAGAACAGGCCGACGAAGAAATCTACCTGATCGGGGCTGGCGTAGTGCCGGGCCAGCTCTGCGGCCACATCCGGATTGGAGGAAATATCCTCAAAGCTCTGTGGCCGGTCCTGCTTGAGATAGGCGCAATAGTCGGAAAAGCTGGCCAGCTCGCAGGCGCGATCTTGCAGGATCGAGGCCTTCTCTACCTCCAGCAGCGGGGTGGCGGTGTTGCGTGGGCCCAGCTCCGCGGCGGGGGTGGCGCTGACGGTTTCGAAGGCTTTCAGCAAGCCGCCCTCAAGGAGCAGGGTATTGTTGCGCAGCGTCCCGGCGAGGGGCTGCGGGGTGCCGCCCCACGGCATCTCGTCGGGGATCAGCGCGTGCCAGCGATAGAGCAGGCTGAACTCGGTGGTGATCCAGTTGGGCTTGTTCCAGCTTGCCTCCCACGCCACCGATGGGTCGGCCTTGAGGGCGAAGGGCAGGGGGGAGATGTGGTTGATGTAATCCTCCACCACCAGCTTGATGAAGAGCACGATCATCGTGTTGCGGGCGGTTTCGAACACGCGGGTATCGCCCCACGCCGGATGCGCCGCCTCGATCTCGCCCGCCAGCCGGTTGTGCTCGCGCAGCAGGAGCGTGTTGAGCATCGCCACCTGAGGCACGGAGTTGACCCGGTCGCCCCCCACGGCAAAGAGCGTGTCGCGCTGGGCGGGGGGCAGATCTTTTTGGCCAAGGGCCGGGTCCAGCACGGCGAACTGCGGGTCGGGCGCGCCGCCTTTGTAGAGAAACGGGGGATACTCCTCGCCGTTGATCTGTTGCGATTTCAGCCGCCCCTTGCGCCCCTTCTCCTCCGAGCAGAGCCTGAGCGCGATGGTTTGCGCATAGGTCCGCCCGTAGAGCGTGCAGAGGTCTATCTCGTGGTTCGAGGTGTTCCGCCGCAAGCGTAGATCCGGGTCTTCCCCCTCGGCGATCAGCTCGTCGGTTTCGGTGCGTAAAAAACCGTCGGTCAGGTATTGGGCGAAGGTGGGGAACAGGCAGGTGGACTTGGGGCACAGCCGTTGCACCCCGGCGCGCCGCTCGAAGAGGGGCAGCAGGCTTTCGACCTCCGGCAGATTGCTGCGGCGCTGCGGTGGCAGGTGCCTACCGCTCCACCGGCGGTCCGTCAGCCCGCGCCATGACACGTAGTCACCGATGGTGCTGAGCGGATGCGGCCGGCTGCGCGCCCGCTTTACCACCCGGTTGATCGCCCAGCGATTGGCCAGCTTCGCCAGCGGCGGGATTGCCTCGATGACGGAAAACAGGGTGCTCTGGATGGAATAACGCAGGCTGGGCATGGCGGGCTCATCAATTGCATCAAGGAATACCGCGAGTATGCCTTGGAGAGCCGCCGCCGTCCCCGCCCCGGCCTCCTGCCATGCCGCAATTCACGCTTCATTTACGCCAGAGTGGCGCTTGGGGGCCGCTTTGTGCGTGGTAGGGGAATGTCAGACGCTTTCCGGCGTGGAGATCTCGAAGCCGAATGTGACCCGATGTGCCCCACCATCGGGGCCACCGGTTTTGGCTTTCATCAGCGTGGCGATGTTTAGTGGGCGAAGCGCTTCATCGGGTGCGAGATGATCATGGAGAGGGTGCCGTCGATGAGCCCACCACGAGCCTTATGGAAAACAGTTCGCTCTTAGACACCCCGGCGCGCAACTGGTCCTAAATTACGCTTGGCTTCGGTTATGGTAAGGAAGGGTGAGGGCAGTTCTGGTACCGGATGAAAATGGCGGGCCACGATGGCCGGCTTTCGATCAAGCTCGAGGATGTGCTGGTAAGTCGGTCGTCGTCGAGCCCGTCGGCAAAGACAAGCCCGGCTTCCGGGTGTGGCCCGGTTTGATCTGCTCCCCTCATGCCCGGCCAACCGCGTTCAGCCGCCTTGGAAAAGCCGTGGAAGAAACAGAACGACAGACGGCACAAGGACGATAACCGCAAGGCGGAAAATATCTGCAATCCAGAATGGGGTGACCCCTCGGAAGATCGTGGCGGTGGATACATCGGTGACCACTGAGCGCATAATGAAAACGTTTAACCCCACTGGCGGAGTGATCAGGCTGATTTCGGTGACCACCACCACGACTATACCGAACCAGACCGGGTCGAACCCGAGCTGGCTGACGACCGGAAAAAAAACCGGCACGGTAAGCACCATCATGGAAAGGCTTTCAAACACGCAGCCTAGCGCGATGTAGATCAGCAGGATCAAGCACATAACAGCCATGGGAGGAATGTCGTTGCCGGTGACAAAGGCAACAAGCGCCTCGGGCAGGCCGACGAGGTTGACGAAGTTCGAGAAGACCCAGGCCCCGATCAGGATCGCGAAAAGCCCGGCCGTGGTGATGCAGGTTTCGATCAATGCGCTCGTGAGGGCTGGCCAAGGCAGCTTCCGGCGCCAAAGGGCAATGGCGAAAGTGCCCATCGCCCCCATCCCGGCTGCTTCGGTAGGCGAAAAGGTTAGGTTGAGGGGCCAGAAATCCAAGATGCCATAAAGGCCGCCGATCACGAATATGAACAGGCCGATGACGGCCCCAATCCCACGCAGGGAGGCAAGGCGTTCGCGCCAGCTTTGCCGTGTGCCGCAGGGGCCGGACTCCGGCCTGCGGCGGACCACGAAAACCACGGCGCCGAGGTAGAAGAGAATGCCGAGGAGGCCCGGCACCAGCCCTGCGAGAAACAGGGCGGCAATGGAGGTTTGTGTGAGTAGGCCATAGATGATCAGGATCACAGAAGGGGGAATGAGAATGCCGAGCGTGCCGCCTGCTGCAATGGAGGCGGTGGCGAGGCTGTCGGCATAGCCGAAGCGGCGCATCTCAGGCATTGCGACCCGGCTCATCGTGGCGGCGGTGGCGAGCGAAGATCCGGAGATGGCAGCAAAAACTCCGCATGCCGCGATGGTCGCCATTGCCAGACCGCCCCGCCAGTGGCCGAGAAAGGCGTTGGCGGCGCGGTAGATCTCACGGCTCATGCCGGACTGGTTCACAAACAGCCCCATGAGCACAAAGAGCGGGACGACCGACAGGCCATAATCGCGTGCGCCATCGGTGATGAGGCGGGCGGCCATCGAGATGGAGGCAGAAGTGGAGGTTTCGTGGGCGTATCCGAGGAGGCCAACGAGACCCATCGCCAAGGCAATCGGCACCCGAAAGAAGACGAGAACGAGAACCGCGGCAAAACCGATCAGGGCGAGCGTCACGTTGAAAATCCTTTATTTTGCAGCGAGATCAGGCCCCGGAGCCTGCCTGCTCATGGTCATCGTCGGTTACGATGCGTGTTGCGGGGAAGAAGAGGATAGCCAGGCCGCGTACCAGCATGGCGCAGGCAGCAAGCGTCAAGCCCAGAGCGATGAGATATAGAATCAACCCCACGGGGATACGCAGGTAGAGCGTGACTTCTCCGTAGCCGATGGTGCGTTGGCCGTTCTCCCAACACTTCAGGACCGGCCACCAGAGCAGGATGCCAAAGACGAGGTTCACGAGCCCTTCGCGGAGGCGCATGTAGAGATAGTTGTCGAACAGGTCGACCGAGATATGGCGGCCCCAGAGTGAGGTGGCTGGCATCGCTGCAAAGACGGATGTTGCCAACAACACTTCCGTCAGCTCCGCAGCACCCGGAATGGGGGCGTTGGCGAAAGAGCGCAACAGGACGTCAGCGAAAGTCAGAAGCATCATCGAGAACAGCGCTAAGATTGCCAGCCACAGAGGGAGACGCACGGCGGTCTGCGCCGTGCGTTCGATGATGTTTTGCATCAGGAGCCGATCTCTTTCATGACGGCGGCGGTTTCCCGTTCAAAGGCAGCCTTGGCCGCCGCGGCATCGACACCCCGGGCATTGACGCGCTCTAGCACGGTGGCTGTGGTGCTTTCGATGATCGGAGCGAAGAGTTCGATATCCGCTTTACTTGCGGCAACAATCGGGTTTCCCAAATCTCGTGTGTTCTGGATCGCGGCAGCGTCGGAGGCATCCCAGAGTTTGCCGAACAATCGCGACATCGGCTCCCCGAAGAACTCCGCATCGAGGGCAGATTGAAGCTCGGGATCGAGGCTGTCCCAGGTTTGCTTGTTCATGAGTGCGGCGAAGGAGCCGCGATAGAGGCCGCCGGGTGTTTCGAACATCACCGGCGCAACCTCGTCGAGGGTGTAGCCGAGGCGGCCGTCGGCGTTCATGGTGACGGCATCCGCTGCGCCAGCGCTGAGGGTTTCGTAAACCTTGGTCGCGGGCACCTGAATGCCAACACCGCCAAGGCTTTCAACCACCAATGACCCAACGCCGCCGGGAGCGCGGACCTTCATTCCATCCACATCGGCAAGGCTCTTGATCGGCTCACGCAAATGGAACTGTGCAGGGCTGTGCTGGAACATGGCGATCGTCTTGAACTCCTCCTGCTCACCTGCGGCTTCGAGGTGGCTCTTCCAGACCCGCCAGTATGCGGCAGAGGCGGCCTCTGCATTGCCCTCCACACCCGGAAGCTCGACCAGCTGCGGAGCCACGAAGCGCCCGGCGTTGTAGCCGTGGAAGATAAAGGTGATGTCGGCGCCGCCGTCGAGGACAAGATCGGCCATTGCCGGCGGGGGGACGAGGTTCAGCTTGATCTCGGCGGTCAACGCGCCGTCGGAAACCTCTTCAATTCTCTCAACGAACTGCGGCCACATCTCGGCATTGACGACATGGTTGGGCCCGGCCCAGGACGCGATGGTCAGCACCCGTGGGTCATCTTCGGCAAGAGCGGCTGTCGCAAACTGCGCGGCGAGGCCCGCGGTAATGAGTGTTTTGATGGCTTTCATGGTTTCCTCCCTGAAGCTTGGTTCTTCGCGAGCAGGCGCGGCCCCTCGCGAATTTTGGTCTGGCTAGACCTGGGTTGCGGGCAAGGTGATCTCTGCCCCCTCCAGCGCCTCGGTAATCTGGACCCGGCAGCTCAACCGGCTGGTTGCACCACGCGGCGTGGCCGCGAAATCGAGCATGTCGTCCTCGTTTCCGCCGGACCTGCCGATTTTCTCTATTGTCTGCGCATCAAAGAAGGCATGGCAGGTGGCGCAGGCCATTGAGCCGCCGCATTCGCCGATGATGCCGCTGATCCCGTTGCGCTGGGCGGCTTCCATGACTGACGTGCCGGGCGCTGCGGTTACATTAGTGCGCGTGCCGTCCGGTTGGATGAACGTAAGCTGAACCATGTGTTCCTCTGCTACTGGGATTGTCCGCCCGGACGAACGAGCAGCCGGGTCGGCCCCCGAAACGACAGGGTGCGGGTGAAATCGATCTTCTGATCCTCGACAAGCGCCATCTTCGGGAAAGCCGCAGTGAGTTCTTCCACCACGATGCGCAGCTCCAACCGGGCGAGAGGGGCCCCCGCGCAGTGATGCAGGCCCCGCCCGAAGGCGATGTGCTCCCGCGCATTCTTGCGGTCGATGTCGAAGGTCTCCGGGTTGTCAAACTTGGCGGGGTCTCGGTTGGCCGAGGCCAGCGAAAGCAGGAGTTTGGCACCTGCGGGCAGATCGACGCCGCCCACCGTAACCGGCTCCTTCGCCCTGCGTCGCCAAGCCACCACCGAAGACGCGTAGCGCAAACCTTCTTCCACGGCGTTCTTGGCCTGTGCCGGATCCCTTGCGATCGCCTGCCATTGCTCGGGACGCTGGAGCAGTTCCAGCAAGAGATTGCCGGCGGCATTTGTCGTTGTTTCATGGCCCGCGAGCAGCAATCCAAAGATCAGGCTGCGGATCTCGTTTTCGGTCAGAACCGCGTCATCCCCATCGCTTAGGGCGAGTAGCTTGCTGGGGTAGTCCTCCTGCGGCGCGCGCTTGCGTGCCTCAACGAGGTCAACGGTGTAATCCCAAAAGTCGGCGAGGTCGCGTGCGGCGGTTTCGAGATCGTGCTCGCTGGGATCGCCCCAGATCATGTGCAGGCGCAAGTCGCCCCAGGCCTTGATTTTCTTTGGATCAAAATCGGTGACGCCAAGCAGCAGGAACACGACCTGTGCAGGAAGTTCGTAAGTCAGCGCTTCGACCAGATCGACTTCGCCTTGTCCGTCGATCCGTTTGATATAGCCACGCACAAGGTCACGGATCGCGGCTTCGTAAGACATGAACTGGCGGATGTTGAGGAACTGCGTCGCCGACGCCTTCACCCTTGTATGGCGTGGCGGATCGCAGGCAACCTGAACCGCTTCGTTGGTGAAGTTGCGGCCAGTGAGATAGCGCCCAACGGTCTCCGGCCAGGGAACGATGGGCTGGGTTGCAATATCCGCAGAGAAACGCGCGGCATCGGGCAGGATCTGCTCGATATCGGCGCGCCGCGTGACCACCCAGTAGTCGATCTCGGGGGCATGGAAGATAGGTACATCCTCTCGGATGGAGGCGAGAAAATCATACATCCCGCGGTGCTCGAACGGCTGAAACCCCGTCGTTGCATCGTTCATCGGGCAGCCGCGCCCGGCCTCTGCCAGAGGTGCTTCTTTCATGTGTCCTCCCTTGCTTGCCGGTCTGGAATCGGCGCGGCGTTGAGGCGACATTAGGGGTGTGATGTTGTCAGGTCAACATAATGTTGCCCTGACAACATAAGCACCTGTTCGGCTCCTGCGGATTTCGCTACACCGTTGCCATGACCGAAGAATTCGACGCGTTCGACGCACTGTTCCTCGTGGATGTCGAGGATGAGGACGGGGCAAGAGCCCAGACGCTTAGCTTCTCGCGGAGCCCGACAGTTCTGCTGACGTTCGCGGCAAACCGCTTTACGCGGGCGGCGGCAAAGACCTATGCCGATAAGTTCGGAATCGGGGCAGTGGACTGGAGAATGCTGGTGATGCTGACTCGCAAGCCGGGCGCAACGGTAACGGAATCGGCCAACACCATCGGTATCGACAAAGGGGCTGTAAGCCGCTGCATCGGCCGATTGGAAGAGCGCAAGCTCGTGACAAAGGGCGAACTCCACGCGAACGGGCGCAGTCGCGGATGGTGGCTGACACAGGCAGGCCGGGCACTGCACGGCGAAGTGCTCCGTGAAGCGCTGGAGCGCCAGCGCATCCTCCTCGACGGCTACAGCAAGGAGGAGATCGAGCAGTTCACCGGGATGCTGCGGCGCTTTCTGGCCAACCTCGACGTTCTGACTGGCAAGACCGGCGCGTGAAGCTGCACCATGCGCGGCATGCCTGAGCCACCCGAGGCATCAAGGCCTCTTGTCGGCGTCACGCCTCGACGATGCGCTCGACGTGCCGGCAAGCGCGCAGGCCAAGCGGCGCAACCAAGCCCATCACAACGACACGAGAGCGATCCCCAGCCCACCGGGTTCGTCGCCCCCCTCGACTGAAACCTCTGCCGCCCGTAAGACCCCAGACCCGACCACCCGATCGCCCCGCAAGAATCTGCAACTTCCCCTCTTGCCATCCCCACTGACTGACCGTAGAACCGCGCCACCCCAAGGAGCGGCACGCCGCTCCCCGTGCCCGGGTAGCTCAGGGGTAGAGCAGTGGATTGAAAATCCTCGTGTCGGTGGTTCGATTCCGCCCCCGGGCACCATCACTATCTCCAGCACAATCCAGAGTTGTCCGGTAGCTTGGCTAAGTATCAAGTTTTACGGGCATTTCACGTTTTGGTTGTCCAGGGGTATCCGGGGGCAGCCATTCGATTCGGGGGTGGATTGTGGGGTGCCGGTATGATCGAATTGAGGTGATTTCAATTCGATTCCCGATTCCATGCCCTTGACCGATACCGCCATCCGCAACGCCAAACCGCGCGAGAAATCCTACAAGGTCTTCGACGCCGGAGGCCTGCATTTGCTGGTGAATCCGGCCGGATCGCGGCTCTGGAGGATGAAGTACACCTACCGCGGGAAGGAGAAACTGCTCTCCTTCGGGCCCTATCCCCTGGTCGGCCTCAAGGATGCTCGCCTTAAACGCGATCAAGCGCGGCTTCTGTTGCTAGACGGGCTGGACCCATCCGAGGAGAAAAGGCTGGAGCGCATCCGCCGCGACAGGGAGCGCGCGGTGACCTTCGGTGTGGTCGGCGAAGAGTACATCGAGAAGCTGGAGAAGGAGGGTCGATCGCCGGCGACGCTCAAGAAGAACCGATGGCTGTTGGCGCAGACAAAACCCGACATGTACGAGCTGCCGGTTCGCACCGCAGAGGCTCCCGACGTGCTCCGCACCCTCCGTAAGGTCGAGGCCAGGGGCACATACGAGTCCGCCAAGCGGCTCCGCAGCTTCGCCGGGGCCGTCTTCCGCTACGCCATCGCCACGGGTCGCGCCCACATCGACCCCACCGAGGCGCTCAAGGGAGCGCTCATCCAGCACCGTGTCCGCCCTCGCGCCGCGATCCTGGACCGACAGGAGCTTGGCAAGCTGCTGAACGCCATCGACGGCTTCACCGGGCAGGAGACGACCCGATACGCTCTCCAGCTCCTCGCCATTCTGGCGCCACGCCCCGGCGAGTTGCGCCTGGCGAAGTGGGAAGAGTTCGACCTCGCGGAAGCTGTCTGGCGCATTCCGGCCGACCGGATGAAAATGCGCCGTCCCCACCGCGTGCCGCTGCCGCCTCAGGCGATCAGGCTCCTGCAAGAGCTGCACGGCCTCACCGGCACCAGCGAGTTCCTCCTGCCCTCCGCTCGCTCCTGGACACAGCCGATCTCCAACAACACCCTGAACGCCGCTTTGCGTAGGCACGGCTATGGGCCGGACAAGATCACCGCTCACGGCTTCCGCGCGACCTTCAGCACGTTTGCGAACGAGAGCGGGCTGTGGAACCCTGATGCTATCGAGCGGGCATTGGCGCACGTGGAGGGCAACGAGGTGCGCCGGGCTTATGCGCGCGGGGAGTATTGGGAGGAGCGGGTGAAGATGGCGGCCTGGTGGGCGGATGAGATTGATAGGATGCGGCAGGCAAAATAGCCCATGAGCCAAGTATCACGATTGTTCCCGAGAGAGTGGGTCAGCGCTGAGACCTTGGACGGCGCGATCGATCAGGTCATGCGGAGGCTGGGGTTAGAGTACTCCGCTGAACTCGAGGGCGCAGGTCTAGCGGGCTGGAGCGCCAGTAAGCGGCTTCATTGGTTTATCAACGACACCATTTCATACGCGAGCAGAGACGAATTTCTTGGTTTGCTGCTGAGTAAGGGTCTTGGGCTCCAAGCATCAGCCGCTCAAGCGCTCCGGTTCTTTCGAACAGCATCAATGCTTCAAAAGTACGGAATTGCGATGCCTGACCCACAACCTGAGTTGATCGAAGCGATCGCAAGACTTGCAGAGCCTCGCTGGCAGGGGGACCCACCGGCGGATGAAGGCCCGGTGAATAGCTACTACGGAAAAGACCCATGGGACGCAATTTTCTACACCGAAATCACAGGAGTCTATTGGGCGGTTTTTGATCTGGCCCCGGCCGCGAGCAATAACGAAGCCTCCAACAGACTGAGTGCTGGCCTCGTCTTTATCAAAACTATCCTCGAGTCAGTTCTGAACTCGGGAGCTTGGCGAGCTTTGCAGTTTGAGTATGAAATCGACGGTCTTGACGCTCCGAAGCGGCAGATTCCAACAGACGAAGCGCTTCGCAAGAGAATAGAGCGCCTTCTTAGACATCCCCACGGTGAGGCACGCGAAACCAACAAAACCTGGCGGCAGGTAGGCCAACACTACCGAAATCTGGGTGTTACCAAGATAGTTTAGGGACACTGCTTGGGGGCATGTCCCTAAGTGACCCTATCTACGGCGTAATGGATGTCCTTTCTTGTTCAGGGCTGGCCGATAAGGCGCAGCGTGGCTCGAAAGGAGAACCTGTGAGCATGCCAAGAGACGACAACCAAAAGCCTTGGGTCACTGTAAAGCCGGGCGGGGTGATGTTGCGCCCAGCAGAGGTTATTGCACGGGTCGGGCTCTCTCGTAGCCAGATCTACGCAATGATTGCGGACGGTTGTTTCCCGCCCTTCGTGAAGATCAGCATGCGCGCGAGCGTGATGCCGGAAACCTGGCTCGACGCCTTCATCATGCAGCGGGTTGAAGAGACCTGTGTGAGTGCAGCGACCCGAAATGAGGGGCCTCAGGAATGATTGAGGAGTTCCTGAACCACAAAATCTGGGTTTCCCGAGGGGGCCAGGGTGGCAAGAACAGAGGGAGGGTCCGAGGAGTCCCTACTACTGTTGGCCAGCTCTACGAAACCCTTTCCAATCCCTCGGTCGACACCTCGATCAACTACGCCGAGTACATGAAGCTGTCCCTTGATGAGAAGGGGGAGCGCAAGGCTGCGCCTGGCTTCGCCATAATGGCGAAGTTTCGGGACGGCAAACGGAAGGGCTCCCACTTCGAGGGAAAGTCGGCGGTCCAGATCGACATCGACAACTGCTCACCCGAGCAGGCCGAGTTCATCCTGAACGGCTCTGCCGCGATCAACGTCTACTCCTTTATCTGGCACACGACGCGCGCGCATTGCACCATGAAGCCTCGTATCCGGATTATTGTGCCGACCGACCGCCTAATGGATGCGGAGGAGGCTAACGCAATCACGCGGCTCCTCTCGCTCCGTCTGGCTGATGATCCCGACGAGGCAATCGAGATCCCGGACTCCGTGTCCCACAAGGTAAACCAGATCATGTATCTGCCGTCGATCTCGAAGGGCCAGGACTTCCTGCACGGGATCAACGAGATCGGAAAGCTTCTCCGGGTCGATGAGTTCCTTGCCGAGCACCCCGGCTGGCGGGACATCTCCAAGCTGCCGCGCAAGGACACCGAGAAGTCCGCCGCAGGCCCCTCCGGCAAGAAGATGGAGGACCCCACCGAGAAGGTGGGGATCGTGGGCGCGTTCTGCCGGGCCTACACCGTTCACGAGGCCATCGAGAAGTTCCTGCCCGAGGTCTACGGGCCCGGCGACTCAACCGATTCCGAGGAACGATACTCCTACCTACAGGGCTCCGGCGCCAACGGTGCCGTGGCTTACGAGGGCGGCAAGTTCCTGACCTCGCACCATTCCTCCGACCCCGCCGAAGGGACCCACAATGCCTTTGACCTGGTGCGTATACATCTGTTCGGGGGCAAAGACGATGATGCCCATGGCAATACCTCGCCGGGGAATATGCCGAGTTTCAAGGCGATGACGGATTTCGCGCTCAATGACGAGCGGGTGGTGCGAGAGCGGGCCGCGGCCCTCGCCTTCGATGACGACGAGTTCGATGACATGGACGACGAGGAGGACGACCAGGACCGCAACCGCAGCCTGTTCTCGTCCGACGAATTGCTGGACATGGGACGCGAGGTTGATGACTTCCTTGGCATCAGTGAGGAGGACGAGGCCGCGCAGCCGCAGGCTTCAAAGAAGAAGGGCAAGGCCGAGAAAAACGACAGCCCGAAGTGGCAGGAACAGTTGGTCCTGGACAAGGCCGACCAAGTGGAAAAGTCCAAGTTCAACGCGATCCTGATCGTCACGAATGATCGACGGATCGCGCCCAGCATCGCGCTCAACGAGTTGAGTGGTGGCCCGGACCTGCGAGGTCCGTTGAGATTCGAAAAGGTGAAGGTCTGCCAGGCGCCCTCTCCGACCTCGGGTGAGAACCTTTGGGCTTCCCCGGAGTTCCAAGACCTCCTCCATGCTCAACCGGTCGGCCGGAAGTGGACCGATACGGACACGGCAGCCCTGGCCTATTGCCTCGCCGCCCCCACGAAGCTGGGCGGCTACGGTCGCGACTTCACCAACCAGGACTTGCAGCAGGGGATGCTGCTGGCCGCCGAGCAGAACCGCTACAACCCCGTGATCGAGCGGATCGAGTTGACCAAGTGGGACGGCAAGCGCCGGATCGGGACGTTCTTTGCCGACTACTTGGGGGCCGAGGACAACATCTACCACCGCGAGCTTGCCGAGCTTTGGTTCCTGGCCGCCGTGACGCGGCTCTACGAGCCCGGGGCCAAGTTCGACTTGGTGCCGATTCTCGGGGGCCTGCAAGGCGGCGGTAAATCCATGTTGGTCGAATGCCTGGCAATGGGCTTCTCGGGCAAGCTGCCCGGTGACTTCGAGAACACGCAGAAGATGGTCGAGGCGACCCGGGGGGCCTGGATTTTGGAGGTCCCCGAATTGAAGGGTTTCCACCGCGGACAGATCGAGGACATCAAGCAATACTTCTCGAACACCTCCGACACCGTACGCTTGGCCTACCGGGTCAATGAGCAAGATTTCCCGCGGCGCTGCGTCTACATGGGCACAACCAACGAGAACGAATACCTCCGCGATTCCGAGAACCGGCGCTTCTGCCCGGTGCTGACCACGGTCCACGAGGGGGGAGCCATCGAATTTGACGGCCCCAACGGGGTCAAGAAGGTCATACCGCAGCTGTGGGCCGAGGCGTCGGTGATGTATCACGATGCCCGGGAGAAGCAGCCGAGGGGTGGCCTGGTTCTGACCTGGCGCACGAAGGAGGCGCACCAGATCGCCAGGAGGCTTCAGACAGAAGCCCGAGAGGCTCAGCCACACGAGGCCGTGGCAGAGGTGGTCGAAGAGTGGCTGGATCGGCCTTACAGCGCTGCCAGGGTCGATGCTGGAGATGCTCTCGTTGATGAGTTCGAAGGAGCCACGGATGGCGAGGTGTTCGTGCGCAACCTGGTCACGACGACCATGATCCGCGAGGAGCTTGGCGGGCATCCCGTTATCCGGGACCTCAGGATCAACCCTGACAAGGTGATCTCCCAGGCTTTGAAGTCGCTGGAGGGGTGGGAGTCCTTGGGCAAGCTTCGCCGGCTGGGCCGACAAGCGCGTTGGTATGCCAGGGTTAATAGCGACCAGACATCCGCGTTTGTACGGGCGGCGCCGGCTCACAGGTGCATCTACACCTCGATGGACGATCTGCTCGCCTGACGAGACGTAGCATTATCGTTTCTTCGACATGGAACTCGGTCATGTGCGGCCCCGGGATTGAAAAAGGCCGACTCCGAACTGCAAAGGAGACCCCTGTGTCCCACCAACAGACCAGTTACGCCAAGAGGCTACCCTATGGTTACGGCTTCGACCCTGAGGCCCGTATCGAAGCTATCTTCGACCGAACCTATCACACCATTGCAACCCGGTCCGTGGATGCACCCTACGCGCCGAACATCCATGGAAAGCGCCCAGGATTTCACGTCGATTCCATGATCGGGGGCTTCTTCTACAAAGATGCCGATCGGCTGCGCAGCCTTAAGTCTACTGACGCCCGGCGCGAAATGGTTTTGTCCAGATTCCTATTAGGCATCGACGTGCGCCGATTCATTCAAGAGGAAAATCAAAGAGACCTTTTGGGTATACCCGAACCGAACTTCGTTCCACTCCAAGGCGACGATGAGGGGCGGTTGAGCCATATGTCGGGTCCGTTTCCCAGAAGGAACGCCTAACTTTCTGTAAGAGCATGATTTCAAAGCCGCATGGAAACCCAGTCGCGAGGCCGGGTTTCCTCACGCCATGAGGTGAGAGCCGCGCGCCGACACGTGAACCTGCCGCGTGTATTGCGGGTCGATCAGGCGCTTTGGGCTCCAAAGTGGGACGTAGGGACCCTCGGGACGCCCTCGGCCCATGCGTCCGACGCACCAAGTGGATTCCGCATTCACGTGCGTGCTTTGCGGAATCACTGTTACCAACATAATCTCTTAAAGGTTGGGTAATGTCCCTGTGTCCCAGCATGTTGGAATGGTATATTTCTATGGACGAAACCCGGGACGTTAGTTGTGTCCCGGCAGTGTCCAAGCGTCCCGCGCTTCTGACGGCCCTCGTCCAACCTGCTTTCGAGGCCTTGGCTGCCCCCCGATATGTTCTTAAGATTATCGACCACTAGAAGTTCCACGAGCTGGGCTTCAGAGGTACACCGGAAGAGGGCATGCATTATTCAGCACAAACCTTCGGGGCAGCATGATCGTACCGCTAATTGAACCCGAGATTTTGGAGATAGCCCCCGCGAAACAACGGATGACCATGGTTGATTCTGCAAAATTGTGCAATGTCGCGCTCTGCGCCCCCCGCGGAAGGCCGATTTTCCCAGGAAGGACCCGGAGCGACCCGAGCCAAAGGGCGCCACGCAGTCGGGTGCCAGCGTCTGCACGCCGGGCATTTCTTTTCAGGGTTGAACTCACACAAATCTACCGAGACACAATGTGGTGGGAACTGGGTGCCAGGAGTTCGATGTGGGACGTGTAGCAGTTGTGTTCGGGGGGGGGCGGGTTAATCGGGACGCACCTCCTTCAGAAGCTCGCATTCTCCGGCCTCTACGACACACTCATTTCTGCCGACATCGGTGAACCGCGCTGGCGCGTCGAAGGCGTGAAATACCCTGGCATGTCCGTCTGCAGTCCGATCGACCTCGATCTCTCCGACCAAGTATTTGAAATCTACAACCTCGCCGCGGTCCACACGACACCTGGGCACGAAGACTGGGAATACTACTGGGCCAACGTCCTTGGCGCGACGCACGTCTGCGACTCTGCGCGACGGGTCGGGTGCGAGGCCATCGTCTTTACCAGCTCCATCGCGGTTTACGGGCCTACCGAGGATCCGCTTGACGAGGACTCCGAGCTGAAGCCCGAGAGCGCCTACGGCAAGTCGAAGTTCTGCGCCGAGCAGATCCATCACCAGTGGCAGCGGGAGGCGCCGGAGCGGCGAAAGCTGGTCACGGTGCGTCCGGCGGCGATCTACGGGCGTGACGAGCGGGGGAACTTTATCCGCATGGCCCGGATGCTGGCGAAGAAGCGCTTCGCCTTCCCGGGCCGAACCGACAAAATCAAATCTTGCGGCTACATGAAAGACCGGGTGGCGAGCTTTGGCTTCGCGCTGGAGCTCGAGGAGCAGACGATCACCTACAACTTCGCGCTGCCGGAGCGGCACACGGCCAAGGACATCGCAGACACTTTCGCGGAGGTCGGCGGCTACGTGCCGGCGAAGCGCGGGATTCCCCTGCGGTTGATACTCGCGGCCGCTTGGGGCTTCGATATATTGAACGCGGTCGGGTTGCCACGGGTCATGAAGTTGAACCGAGCGACCAGCGTCGTGTCGAAACGGCTTCCGGAGCTTGGCTTCCATAACTAATGCCCCTTGAAGCGCTCGCGTGAGGACTAGCGGGCTGAGTGCAGCCCTTCAGATTTCGACGGACTGAAGTGTCGGCGTCGGATTGCTGGTTACTCGCGGCGCATAACCGGGGCTTGTCATTGACCTAGGATCGGTGTTTGCTGCAATGCAGCGTGATGGGGTAGGTATGATTTCTGGAGTCGGGAATGGATGATCAGTGCGAGCCTGTCGATGTGTAGGGTCGCTTACAGTAACGAAGTTCGAGAAGTGCAAGGTGAAGAGATGAAGCTACTGTTTCTTGGTATCAACGACTCCCCAGATATCACCTTATCGATTTCCAAGTTGTCCGGGCGCAGCGGTTAGATGGACAGATCGTTTAGGAGTCCGGCGGTACTCTCCGGGAGATCATTTCTTGATCGAATGCGTCTTCTAGTTTGGGCTGTGGAAGTTACAAAAAGTGATACTTCTTCACTCCGTGAAGGATCCAGCATGGGCGTTCTGAAGCAAACGACCCACATCACGTGTCGCCCACTTCCGATACTTTACATCAAGAGAACTCGAGTAAGCGTATAATGATGAATGAAATTCCGGAGGTTTCAGTTGTAATTCCAACCTACAATTCAGCTAGTTTTGTAGAACTCGCTATCCTCTCTGTCGCCAATCAAAGTTACAAGGACCTCGAAATAATTGTGGTCGATGACGGCTCGACCGATGCAACAGCAGAAGTTGTACGAGGCATATCAGACGATCGAGTGCGTTTCCTTAGAAACGACAGGAATATGGGCGCAGGTGCCACTAGAAACGCGGGAATCGCGGCAGCGCGCGGGCGGTTTATAGCCTTTCTGGACTCTGACGATCTCTGGGCGCCGACCAAGCTGGAGCGCCAAATCGCGTTGATGAAAAAGAGGGGCGTGAGTGTTTGCTACTCGCGTTACGACCTCATCGACGAGTCCGGGCAAGTGTTTGCCAACTGCGGCCAGATCCCGGCAAAGGCAACATACCACCAACTCCTGCGCCACTGCTTTATCCGCACCTCCAGCCTCGTTTATGACGTCGAGAGCCTTGGCGAGAAGGTTTACATGAGCGATATCCGCAAGCGTCAGGATTTCGTTCTGTTTCTCAACCTGCTCAAACGAGCTGGAAAGGCGGAGTTGCTGGACGAGATAACCTGCTCCTATCGGCAGCACAGCGAGAGCATTTCAGCCAAAAAGTCGAAAAACATCTCCTATCAATGGCAAGTCTATCGACAGGTAGAGAAGCTTTCGTTCGCATACAGCGTGTTCCTGTTGGCGAACTGGTTTTTGCGTTCCGGCAAAGTCGTAATCTCCCGCCGGTTGGCTTACAAGCGATTGCAAAGTGCGGACGCAACCTGAACCGAGGCAATCATGAATGAGCGCTCCCCAGTTCTGCTCCCGGACTCCTGCCCGTTTTTCGTGCTAGGCTGCCCGCGCAGCGGCACATCGCTGACCCGCAATCTGTTGCGCCGGCTCGATGGAGTTTACCTGCCGCCGGACGAGTTTCAGGTGCTGCCGGCATTCATTGCGCTTTGCGAAAATGACGCGGCCCCGGAACGGATTGCGGACTACCTGGAAAAAACCGCCTTTGCCGGTCATATGCGCGGGCGTGGTCTCTGGCCGGAAAGAGAGCGGATCATCTTCGCCCTCGGCCACGAAAGTGCCCGTGATTTCCGCGAGCTCGTGGCAGCGATTGCCGAAAGTGAAGGCCTCTCAGGTGTTCGCTACTGGGGCGACAAGACACCCGAGAACGTTTTTCAGCTCGCATTGATTGCGCGGCTCTGGCCCGAGGCGCGGATATTGCACGTGTTGCGTGACCCCCGCGCCACGGTGTTGTCAATGCACCTTGCGTGGGGCCGGAGCGTGCTCCGCGGCGCGGTGATCTGGCGGGATGCCCTGCGTGCTGTCGAGCGGGCCGAGGGCAGGTTTCCGGCCGGACATGTGCAGACCCTGCGTTACGAACGGTTGGTTGCCGACCCAGAAGCGGAACTTGCCCGCTTGGCGGGCTGGCTTGGTGTCAACTTCGACCCGGCCACCCTTCGGGACTTCTCGAATGAAGAAAGATGGGGCAGCGCGGCGGGGCACTCTGGCGTCGTCGCTACTCCGCAGGACACCTGGCGCGCGAGGCTGACTTCCAGACAAGTGCGGCTGATCGAGGAAATCTGCTATGATGAAATGCAGCGCACGACCTACCCGGCCACCCTCGCCACCGGCCGGCGCTCGCCCGGACCGCTGCGCCTGAAGCTGACAAAGCTATTTGATGCCGTCCGGATACTGCGTGCTTATGCCCGCGAGCGCGGGTTGAGGGCCGCGCTGAGCTATAAGCTGCGCCAATGGCGTTGGAGCCGTGGCGCATGACAGAGGGCTGCGGGGCATCGACATCTGGAATGGATGCGACGCCGGACTCTGTGCCTGTCGTCGTCGTGCTGGTGCCCACCTTTGGGCGCCCGGACATGCTGAAGCGGTGCCTGGAGGGGATTGCGTCGCAGACTGCGCTCCGCGACAGGCGTTATCGGGTGCAGGTGATCGTGGGGGACAACAACCGAGATGCTTGCGCCGTCGATCAGGTCGAGACACTGAGCAAGCTGTTCCCGGTGCCGCTCTCAGCGATCCATGTTGCCGAGGCTGGCTTGTGTCACAATCGGAACGCGCTCTCCCGGGCGGCGCTTGAGGCCGATGCAGATCTTGTCGTCTTGATCGACGATGATGAAGTGCCGGAGCCGAACTGGCTCTCGGCCCTGTTGGCAGCAATGAGCACGACGGGCGCAGACGCGATGATCGGTCCGGTCGAGACGATTTTTCATCCCGCCACGCCGGAATGGTTTCGTCGCTCGGGCATCGGGCAGACAGGCGCTCGCACTGCCGCACTGAAAACCGGCGCCCCGAGCCCGAAACTTGCCAGCCACAATACGATACTGGATGCTGCGATCCTGCGCGAGATGGAGCCACCCTGGTTTTTGCCTGAACTGAACCGGCTCGGGGCAGAAGATCAGGCTTTCTTTTGGCGCGCGAAGGCGCTGGGCAGTGGCAACGTTTTGTGGTGTGCCGAGGCGCGGGTGCGCGAGGAAATGCCGCTGGAACGCGCCGATCGACGCTACTTTCTGCGCCGCACCATACAGCGCGGGGCGTCGGGGGTGATCGCGGCAAAGTTGGTGCGGGGCCTTCATCCCGGTGCCGGCCCGAAAGCGCCTTGGCGCGAGACTCTGAGGCAAGCGGCGCGACTGCTCGCGGGCTTGCCACTGCTGATGACCTCTAAGGGCAGGCCCCGCCTCTTTCGGCAGGCAGTGTTCGTCTATGGGCGCCTCCTTGGACACGTGGGAGCCACCGATGCGTTCTACGGCGGTTGAGGCAGGAATGGGACAGGACGCTGATTTGCGGATCCTGGTGATTGCGAAGGCCTATCCGCCCGAAACCGGCGGCGTTGAAACCTATTCCGAACAGGTCGCGCTGGCATGGAAGCGTGCGGGACATGACGTAACAGTTATCACCGCCCATCCCGGCGCAAGGGGCCGTGCAATGCGCGGCGGCATACCTGTCGTCAACGTCGGTCAGGGCCCTCAGGCGGTGGTGTTTCTGCGCATGCTCGTGCAGCTTTGGCGCCTGCGTCGAAAGCCATTCGATCTGATTCACGCCACCACTTGGCGGGTGGCCTTGCCGGTGCTGGCGCTGCGCCGGACGCCCCCCCTCGTGGTAAGCATCCATGGGCGCGAGGTCTTTGTCGTGCCCGGCCCGTTGCGCCCGTTGCTGCGCGCGGTTTTGCGCCACGCGCGCTTGCTTCCGACAGTGAGCCGCGCGATCATCGACAAGGCGAGCCAGAGCCTCCCCATGAGCGGCTCCAAGGCTTTCGCCTGCTGGAACGGCATCTCCTTTCCCGAAGAGAGTGCCGATTGGATCGAAAAGCCCTTGTCTGGACGGTTGGAAATTCTTGATCTGTGCCGCCTCGTGCCACGCAAGAACGTCGACGGAGCGATCCGCGCGGTGGCGCGTTTGGTGCGGGCGGGTCGGGATGTTCGGTTTCGGATCGCCGGCGGCGGCCCGGAGGCCGAACGGCTTGCGGCGACGATTGAGGCCGAAGGGGTGCAGGGCAATGTCGAACTGCTTGGCCGGGTGCCGGACGAACAGATTGTGCCGCTCTATCGGGCAGCACATATCTTCCTTCATCCGCAGATCGCGACCGAGGGCGGCGGCGATCTGGAAGGCTTTGGGCTCACGATCGCAGATGGAATGGCCTTCGGTGCAGTTGCGATTGCCGGGGCGAGCGGCGGGCCGACAGATTTCATCGAGAGTGGCCGCACGGGTTACCTTGTTGACGGCACTCAAGTAACCGAGATTGAGAAGGCTCTGCTTCGTGTTGTCGATGACCGCGAAGAGATGCAAGCGGTGAGCCGCGCGGGCTGGGAGATGGCACACCAGAAGCTGACGTGGGACCGACACGTTGCACGCATTCTTGCGCGTTTCACGGCCCCAGGGGAGCAGACCGATGCGCGGTGAGACAAAATGGGCTGAGACGAAGCGGCCCCGCCCGAGGTTCGGATTGACCGGGGGCCGTGGCGAACCAGTCGAACACTCTAAACGCCTGCAAGGGAACTTGCTTTGATTATTGCCGAAAATCCAAGAAAAATTGGCCTTCTGACCCTGCCATTGAGCACCAACTACGGCGGCATCCTTCAGATGCTGGCGCTCTACCGGGCGCTGGAGCAGGAAGGGTTTGCGCCCGTGCTGCTTGACAAGCGTGCAAGGTTGCGGACCGCGCGGGAGAGGATCCTCTCTTTGCTTGGACGGATACCAATGCAGGATCTACGGGGCGCGCGAAGTGTTGCGCTGGCGACCCGCAGGCACCGACATTTTTTTGAAGGCCGCCTTGCGAGGCGTTCCCGCCCCGTTTGGAGCGGCCACGACATCGAACAGGAGATTGCCCGTCTGGAGATCGGTTCGGTGGTTGTTGGCAGCGATCAAGTCTGGCGCATTGATTACCAGAAGGACGCTGATGAACTGAACTACTTCCTCGATTTCGGCACGGAGGATTTGAGGCGCGTGTCCTATGCGGCCTCTTTCGGTCATGGCTTCTGGGACTTTCCAGAACGCCGAGACGCGGTTCGCGCCTGCCTGTCGCGTTTCGATGCTATCTCGGTGCGTGAGCGGAGCGCACGGACGATCTGTTCGGAGGAGTTCTCCCGCGATGACGCCGAGTTCGTCCTCGACCCGACGCTGCTGCATGACGCCGACTACTACCGATCCATGCTGGAGCCCAGCGAGGCCCGCCCGGGCGTGTTGGTCTACGTGTTGGACAGGCAGAAAGAGGCGCGCGAGCTGGCCGGCGAGATCGCCGCCAAACACGGCGACCTGCCCGTTCGGGTCTTGTCGCCTTCAACGCGCGATTTCACCAGCATTCCCGGCTGGCTCTCGGAATTTGCCAATGCGGAGTTCGTTGTGACGGACTCGTTTCATGGCACGATCTTCTCGCTCCTGTTCCGCAAGCCGTTCCTGACCCTGCTCAACGCCCGGCGGGGGTTGGACCGCTTTACCTCTCTCTTCGAAACCTTCGGCCTGCACGACCGGGGCCTGACCGACTGGGAAGGCGGCCTGCCTGCCAGTGCTGCCAAGGAGCCGGATTTTGATGCGGTGTCGAAGGTTCTGGAGACGTCGCGGGCACAATCCCGAGCGTTCTTGCGCGACGCGCTGAGCGGCACGGCTGACAAGGGCCAGGAGCGGAGCGGGATTTGACCCAATCTCAGACCTCACGTCTGGCCAAGAACACGGCGGCTCTGTTTCTCCGGCAGATCTTTATTGTCGCGATTAACCTCTACACCATCCGTATCGTTCTAAACCGCCTTGGGATCGAGGATTTTGCGCTCTACAACGTGCTTTTCAACGTGGTCATGCTCGGCTCATTCATGACCATCGCGCTGAACACGATAATCCAGAGATACTTCGCCTTTGCGATGGGCAAGCGATCCCACCTGACGTTGAAGCAGGTTCACGATGCGGGCATGATGATGTCGTTGTTTGCCGCCGTCATTTCCGTTGTCGGCCTCGAAACCATCGGCGTGTGGTTCGTGAATCGTGAGTTGGTGATTGCCGCTGCGCGGGTCGAGTCGGCGGGAATGCTGTTTCAGTTTCTGACGTTGGCCTTCGTGCTCAGTATCTTCTCGACGTTCTATTCATCGGTGATCATGGCCCATGAAGACATGCACGCCTTCGCGCTTATCTCGATTCTGGACGCCGTCCTGCGCCTTGCCGCCGCCCTCACCCTATCGCTGATCGCGAGCGACCGGCTGGTGCTCTACGGGGTGCTGCTGGCTATTGTCGCGCTGATACTGGTGATCAACTTCTTCGCTTACAGCGTCCGGAAGTATGAAGAATGTCACCCCGGAAGGATCCGTTTCGAAGTCTCGGCCCTGCGAGAGATGCTGGTTTTTGGGGGCTGGACCATCTTTGGCCAGATTACCACGGTGAGCCGAAGCCAGGCGGTGACGATCCTCGTCAACCAGGCGTTCAGCCCGGCGACTGTGGCCGCGCGCGCGATTGCAAGTTCGGTTGGGGCCCAGATCCTCGCGTTCTCGAAAAATTTCTCCTCCGCGTTGCATCCGCCGATCATCAAGGCCCATGCATCTGGCGAGAAGGAAGAAACCTTTTCGCTGATCTACTTTGGCTCCAAGGTCACTTTCTTCCTGGTCTGGATGGCAACGCTGCCGGTGATCGCCCTGGCACCCGGCATTCTGGATTTGTGGCTCGGCACACCGCCGAGCGAAACCGTCCTGTTTACGCAACTTGCGTTGGTGGAAAATGCGATAGTCGCCGTCAGTCTGCCGCTGATGACCGCCGTGCGCGCAACGGGGAGGATTCGCCTCTACGAGTTGTCGCTCGGGTCGTTGCAGTCCCTTGTGCTGATCTTGTCGTGGGTCGCGATCAAGCTGGGTGCGGCGGCCTATGTCGTTTACATCGTCGCCATCGTGATCAACCTGCTAATGTTCGCCGTTCGCCTTTGGTTGGCCAACCTGATGGTCGATCTGCCGGTCAGAACGTATAGCCGGTCCGTTCTGATGCCGATCCTGCTGGTGGTGGTCGTCTCTTCTGCTCTGGTTGCTATGATCCTGCTTCTCGTGCCCGGAGCGGCAACATTGTCGTTCTCCCCTGCGCCGCTGGCAGGTATCGTGGCGATCTTCGTGCTCTCACCTATCGTGACACTCGGGATGGGATTGGCAAAAAGCGAACGGGCGTTTTTGATCTCTACCGTGAAACGCAAGTTTTCAGGTTCTGGAGGCAAGCGATGAAAATTCTCGCCCTCGGCGCGACCGGAGCCATTGGAGGCCAGCTGGTTGGCGCACTCGCCCCGCAAGGGCATGAGATTGCCGTGACCAGCCGACGGGCGCGCGCTTCGGAAGGCAGCGTCAGCTACCTTAAGGGAAATGCGCGGGATGACAGCTTCCTGAAATCCATTTTGCAAGACCGGTGGGACGCTATCGTTGATTTCATGGCCTACAACACGGCAACCTTTCGGGGCCGGATGGACGCGCTGCTTACTGCGACGAACCAATATGTCTTTCTCAGCTCAGCGCGGGTCTTTGCGCAATCGGAGGAGCCAATCACCGAGCGGTCGCCGAGGCTGCTGGATGTGTCGAAGGATGCGGCCTTTCTGACGAGCGACGAGTATGCGCTCGCCAAGGCGCGGCAGGAAGACCTGCTTCGGGAGTCGGGCCGGAAAAACTGGACCATCGTGCGACCCTACATCACCTTTGGGAATGCCCGATTTCAGCTTGGGACACTTGAAAAGGAAGCCTGGCTCTATCGGGCCCTGAAGGGGCGCAGCGTTGTTTTTTGCGAGCCGATGCTTGAAAAGCAAACGACAATGACGGACGGGGCTCATGTGGCAGCCATGATGGAGGCGCTTGTCGGCAACCCGGCGGCTCTCGGGGAAGACTTCAACCTTGCCGGTGGGCAGTCGCAAACCTGGGGCGAGGTGCTGACGCTCTACCTCGACGGTCTGGAAGACCACCTCGGGCACCGCCCGAAAGTCCTGTTGCAAGATTTGCAGGACTTCTGCGTAGCCGCTCGTTCCGTTCCGCAGGTGGTGTACGATCGGATGTATAATCGGAGGTTCGATCCATCCAAGATTGCAGATCTGGCCGATCTGGATGGCTTCGGCAGCAGTCTCACACTGCTCAACAGCGGGTTCCGCGCACACCTGCCCCACGGGAGCTTTCTGGCGCTGGACGGGCGCGGTGAGGCGTTGCGGGACAAGGCGGCACTTGAATATACGGCACTGAGCGGCTTCCACGGCGCAAAGCAGAAAATTCGTTACTTGGCATATCGGCATCTCCCCCGGGAACTGATCGAGAAAATGAGGGCGTCATGACGCATTACACGGACGAGAAACATGCCCAAATCGTAGTTGCTCTGCTCAAGGCGCACGGCATCCAGCGGGTTATCGCCTCGCCAGGCACTACCAATATGGCCTTCGTTGGGAGTGTTCAGACCGATCCGTTCTTCAAGGTCTATTCCGCTGTTGACGAGCGCTCGGCAGCTTACATGGCGAGCGGTCTCGCCGCCGAGACTGGGGAGGCTGTGGTGCTGAGCTGCACCGGGGCCACGGCCTCTCGCAACTACATGCCGGGATTGACCGAAGCCTTCTACCGAAAGCTGCCGGTTCTGGCGCTCACCTCGATGCAGGGTGAAGCACGGGCGGGACATTTGATTGCCCAGGTCATTGATCGCAGCGCCATGCCAGCCGATGTCGTCAAACTCAGCGTCGATCTGCCCATCGTCCATGATGCCGAGCAGGTCTGGGAGTGCGAGATGAAGGTGAACCGGGCGATCCTTGAGCTGACGCGACGAGGGGGCGGGCCTGTCCATATCAACCTGCCAACCTCCTACAGCCGGGATTTCACGACCAAGGCCCTGCCCGCCTATCGCAAGATTGACCGTTGGATTCCGGGCGATGACATGCCCGAACTGCCGGGGCGGGTGGCCGTTTTTGTTGGCGCGCACAAGCCGTGGAGCGCCGCGGAGACTGCCGCGCTCGAACGCTTCTGCGAGGCGCATGACGCGGCTGTCTTTTGCGACCATTCGAGCGGGTATCATGGCAAGTATCGGCTTCAGACGGCGCTGCTCGGCGGGCAGGAAGGGGCCGACAACTCGGCCATCCGACCGGACGTAATGATCCATGTTGGAGAGATTTCGGGCGACTACGAGAGTCACAGGTTGCCGCGCAAGTCGGTCTGGCGGGTCAGCCCGGACGGCGAGATCCGCGACACGTTCCGCCGGTTGCGTCATGTCTTCGAAATGTCCGAACAGCAGTTCTTCGAGCACTATACGAAGAACGAGGCGCGGCAGTCCGGCTACTACGAAACCTGCCGCAAGCTACTCGCCGCCAAACAGGCGCTGGTGCCCGATCTGCCGTTCTCGAACCTCTGGATCGCGTCGCAGTTCGCGGAGCATGTACCCGAAGGCTCGGTGGTGCATTTTGCCATTCTTAATAGCCTGCGTGCCTGGAATTTCTTTGAGCTGCCCCCTGGGATCCGAACCGCTTCCAACACCGGCGGCTTTGGAATTGATGGCTGCATGTCGACGCTGATCGGCGCGGCACTGGCGGACCCAGAGCGGCTCTATTTTCTTGTCACCGGAGATCTGGCGTTTTTCTACGACATGAATGCGCTCGGCAACCGCCACCTTGGCAAAAACGTGCGCATCCTTCTCGTCAACAACGGCAAGGGCACCGAGTTTACGCAGCATAACCACGCCGGATCCCACTTTGGCGCTGACGCGAACACCTTCATCGCGGCGGACGGGCACTTTGGACAAATGTCGCCGGTTCTGGTGAAGGGCTATGCCGAAGCGCTGGGGCTGGATTACATCCCGTTTCGCGGCAAGCAGGAAAGCGCGGATGTCGCCGCGCGGCTGCTTTCGCCAAAGCCACACGGACGCCCGATGCTGGTCGAGGCCTTCGTTGACGCCGAGGATGAAAGTAACGCGCTGAAAATGATCAAAAATCTGGAGCCGAACCTGAAGGGTGACGCGAAACGCTTTGCGAAAAGCGTGCTCGGGCCAGCGAAGGTTCAGGCGTTAAAAAAGGTTCTGCGCAAATAGGTGCCGGGCTCAGTCTTCGCCTCAGCGACGCTGTTCCCGGCGCATCCTTTGGTCGGGTTGGTGGTGAGGTCATCCACTAAGGCCCGGTCGAACTGCATTGGCTTTGTTAGAGCGCCTTCACCTGATGTTCGCGTCTCTTGTGCGTTAGCATTTTTTCTACCCTCATTCCGGGGCGCTCGACTGCATAGGTCAGTGCATATGACGCTACCAGAACGGTCGCGCCAGCTACGGCTAACGTTAGCGCAAAGCTGGTTCCCGAGAGCACGGTGCGTGTTAGCAGAACCAAAATCGGGTAGTGTACGAGATAAATCGTGTAGGACAGATCGGGCAGATCGGCATCCCACCAACGTCTCAGGAAGGCCACCACGAGCAGCAGGCTAAGTAGCATTGTCGAAATCTGCTCGAGTACCGAGCTTTCTTGAGCAAGGTGGTGTGCGATGAATCCAAACGGGATCAGCACAAGGGCGGCCATGCTGACTGTCTTGTTTTGCAGCATGGGCTGTTGGGCAATGACGACACCCATGAAGAACAAAAAAAGCTTGCCCGGAAGCTGTTTGGCCAAGAAGGGCAGGGGGAAAAAGAACGCCCAGATCATGGACAGTGTGAATAGAATCGCCAGCCAGCGCCATGAGCGGGCGATCAAGGGAAACAGAAAAGGCAGCACTACATAGTAGCCAAGCTCGATCTTGATGGTCCAAAGCGAACCATTGAGAGCCGGAATGCCTTCGATAAAACTTGGTTGCAGGAAATTTGCCGTCAACAGGTTCGCGCCAATATAGCCACCTAAGTCCGACGTGCGAACATCGGGTAGGAAAACAATTGCCAGAACTATGGTTTGAACGATCACCACGACCCAATAAGCCGGTAGAACGCGAAAGCCCCGCCGTAGGTAGAACCGCGTCAGGTCCACATCGGAAATCGGAGCAGTTTGACGCGCCGATCACATGGTTCTCATTATTGCCGGACTCATATCGCTCCTGCGCCCCCAGAGCAACGTACGCAGGCTTTACGCTTTCTGGGTGGCCGCGTTGTAACTCTGGGCGCTCCTGACACACGAAAGACAGAGGAGCGCGTTCCTTGAAACAGTGCACGAGAGCAGGGGCACCTTTCCCTTACCATCCGGCAAGCGCCAATCTTCCGGGCCGTTTCGATACGGCCCGGCCCGCGTCCATGCCCACTGCGTTCAACACTCAGCCAGAGGTGTCGTGATGCTGGGCTTCGGATTTACGACCCCGACCCTCGCAGCGCGAAAGGCCGGGCTGGCGGCCACACCGGCAAGCCTTGGCGCGGCGGCATGGTATGCGCCGTCTGACATTTCGACGCTATATCAGGACGCCGCCGCGAGCACGGCGATCACGGAGGATGGAACGCCAGTTGGTGCCATGTTGGACAAAAGCGGCAACGGGCTTCACGTCTCCCAGTCTTCCGCCGCGTCGCGCCCGGTCTATCACATCGGGGCTGGGCGACCTTACATCACGTTCGATGGGGTTGATGATTTTCTGGCCTGCGTGGTGTCGGGCTACGGAGCGCTACGGGAGGTTCATATCCATGCGCAACTTCCCGCGTCGCTGACCGCGCCCAGGTACGAGTGCCTCTATGGCGCTCGCTCCGGCTCCACGACCGAAACCTCGTATCTTGCCAATGTACGCCTGAGCAGCGGTGAGTATCAGCTTTGGGGCGCGGGCGGGTCGAGCCGCGCGGTTGAATCGGCAGGGGTTGCTGGCCTGATGGGGACGGACTGCGTCTTGGGCTACTCCCACGATGGCAGCACCAACCGGCTCTACGTGAACGGGGTGCAGGTTGCACAAGGTGCGCAAACCACCGTCGCCGCTGGCACCGTGGCCTGTTTCGTTGGGGCGCTGAACGCCGCCGGAAGCGCGGCATCCTACTTCAGCGGCAATATCTACGGCCTGAGCACGTTTGACAGGATCCTCAGCGAAGGTGAGCGCAACCAGCTTGTAAGCTATATGGTATCCTAGGCACCATGCGGAGCGTTCGGTCCTGGGTTCAGCCTGTGGCCGGCGTCGCGCGACGGCGCGGGCCGGACGTTAGCCCAGAATTGCGTGGCTTTCTATGCCGTTACACCCGGTTGGTAGCCAATCCCATGCGGTATCTCGTAAGGCGAGCGGTGGCGGGCGGATCGAAGGCGTCTGGCGTTCATGACCGCATAACAGGACAGGGCCAATGCCGTCCACTCCGGAACTGCGAGCAGGCCCGCCTTTGCAAACATGAGCCGGACCAGAACAAAACACATCAGTATTGCGCCGAGTATGAACCGCCGGGCGACCACCTCATCTGAGCGTGAGAAGTGCATCGCGTTGGATACGTAATTCGCAATGAGGAGGAGTGTGAGCGCGACAAATGCGACACCCGTGAACAGGCCAAGAATACCGGCCTGATGCCAGGCATAGAGGATAAAGTTGTGCGGATACTGCGCGGAAAGCCCGACCAGATTAAGGCTGGTTCCCGTCCCCCAACCCAGAAACGCACGATCGTCTATTTTTTCGACGATCTGATAGAACTCGTGAACTCTTGGATTGTCGGCAATATCGGCCACTAACTTCTCCTGCAAGATGTCTGCAATGCCAAGGTTTGTGCCCACCAAGTTGGCGGTCAGGAGCATGACCGAGACGCCCCCCAAAGCCATGAGCAGCTTGCCCCAAGGAAATGTCCGTTGAGCAATGCGAAACATGATGTAGCAGGCCAGCCCAAGCGCAGCACCTAACAGGGAAGACCGGGAAAAGCTCAAAAGAGCAAATATGACTATTCCGGTGCAATATACGTTGCCTAGAACGCTCCTTCGCTTTCGCAGAAAGATGTGAAGGTAACTCGCTGTGAAAAGTGAGATTATTATCCCGTGGCGCGCAGCCGACGAGAACTCACCATCCACATTCCCCCGATTAAACACGAGGTCGAACATTTGATACTGAATGATGTAGGGATTTCCGGTGGTTATTCCAATGGTGAGGATCCTGAAGACATTCACACCTGCTACCAGAGAGGATACATAGTAGGCGACGCAGAAACCGGGGACGACCCAGAATATCGCATTGGCCAGTTGTTCTTCCCTGCGATTCTGATCCTCCGTGGATAGCCAGAAATACATGAAATACGCCAGAACCGAGTAGACGATGCTCCTCGCAATGACCGAAAAGCCCTCTCCTAAGTCATTACTGAACGGAACCGCTACAATCAGAGCCGCCACAAATATCCAGTATCCCACGATCATGCTTGGCGGCTTCACCGCACAGCTTTTCATTAGAAATGGGATAAGGGCAAAGAACGGAACTAGATAGGAGATTTGCGACAAGGGAATAGGCCCCAAGTCAATCCACTGGATTGTTAGGCCCAACATGAGCGGTCCGGCCAAGGTTGGCGCCGCAAATTTTCGAAAGTTGCGCATATTCCCTCATGTCGGAGTTGCACAGGCCGAAGGAAACTACCACCCCATTCTGGGGCCGTCCACTCTCGGAGAAGGCGTCAAATATTGGCGAGCCTGTTCGGGCAGATGCATGCGACTACCGCGATAGCAAGCGCCCCAAACCACCCGATCCAAAGAGTTGATTTTTTTACGATCATGTTGCGAATGACTTATGCTTGCCCAGCGCGCAAATGCAATGGTTCAAGGGATTCAAGAGGGCCCTGAGCGGTTCATCGCAGCCGGGCGTTGGGTGTCACAGTTTGAGTGAGGAAAGACTCTTGATCTGGTTTTAGATGCCGAACAGAGCCTACCCATGTAGCGGCATTCGAAGCGACCTCTGGCTTAGCCTGCTAGTTCTCGACGTACCAGTTCTCCTGTTTGAAAATTCGGGTGAGCCTTGGTGGATCAAGCGAAATGGTCTTCGTTTTCAATCTGGGACAGACAGTCGCAGAGGTGGTAGGCTACGACGCCGCGCTGGTGTTTGACGAAAGCAAGCCGGAAGGGATACCGTGGAAGCTGATGGACAGCCCATGGCTCCATGCGCTTGGATGGAACAACGTACGGAGCCTGAAGGACGGGATTCGGTCGACCTACGAAGGGGTGCTAAGGGGCGGATTCTGAATGGGATGTTAAGGGGCTTTATCTCCACAACCCCAGCGAGCATTTTCCGGATTGCGCGAATACTGGGAATCGAACTGTTCACCTAATGTACTGATAACAAAAACTGCCTGAATCGGGGGTGCTGGGTGGGGTGCCTGAATAAATCGAATTTCATTTAAATAATTTAGTATCAACTATTAAGTTGATTTTCTCGATTCCGCCCCCGGCATCGTCAGAGCGGTCCGGCGGTGGCGGAAGTCTTGGCGACTGGATCGGTCCAGCCCCGTAACCCTTCGCTCTCAGGGCATGTAGCCGCCGCCGTTCACCCAGAGCACCTGCCCGGTCATGAAGCCGCTATCCGGCCCGAGCAAAAAACGGATCGGGCCGGTGATGTCGGCGGGTTGCGCAATGCGGTCCAGTGGTGTGATCGCCTTGTAGGCATCAAGGTTGACGATGCTCTCTGCATCTTCGGCAGACCGCCCGGTGCCGCCGCGCAAGAAGGCGGTGTCTACCAATCCGGGCGCAACGGCGTTCACGCGCAGTTTCGGCGCGAGTTCCAGCGCGAGGGTCTTGGTCATGGCAATCACGGCAGCCTTTGAGGCCGAGTAGGCACCGTAACCGGGCCGGACGTGCGAGGCGAGGCCGGAGGCGATCATGACCATGCTGCCCAACTCACCTGCGCGGGCCTTCGCAAGAAGCGGAGCGGCCGCGCGGGCCGCAAGGAAAGCACCGCGCAGGTTGGCCGCGATGATCTCGTCAAAGTAGCCGGGCTCCATCTCGACCAAGGGCGTGAGGTCGGTGTTGTAACCCGCCAGGTTCACGAAGCCGTCGAGGGTGGTGCCGACTTTGCTGAACGCACCCGCAACCGAGGCTTCGTCGGTCACGTCGATCTCGATGCCCTCGGTAATGCTGTGGCGTTCGAGCGAGGCTGGCAAATCGAGGATCAATACCTCGTCGCCCGCGGCCACGAGCTCGGCAGCCAGCACCCGGCCGATTCCGCCAGCACCACCGAGCAGCGCGATCCGACGTCGGCTCATGCCGCCGTGCCCTTGCCAGCGAGGCTGGCGAGATAAGCGAGCATCTCGGCCTCCGAAACGACATCGGCATACTTGGCATTCATGTCGAAGAGGTTCGCCTCGTGCGGCCCCGCGTGCCGGTCGCCACAAGCGTCGGCCACAACGATGGTCTTGAACCCGTAGGACATGGAATCCACGCAGCTTGCCCGCACGCAGCCCGAGGTGGTGAGCCCGGTGAGGATCACGCTGTCATGCCCGGCGGCCGTGAGCGTGGAGGCAAGCGAAGTGCCAAAAAAGGCGGAGGGATACTGCTTGGTCACGATCAGCTCGTTCTCGCGCGGAACCAGCCCTTCCACGAATCCGCCGCTGCGCTCGCCCTCCATGAACGCCTTCAGCGGGAGGGCCTTCTCGAAGAAGCGCCCGCCGTCTCTGCCACCAAGCCCCTTTTGATAGGTCACTTCGGTCAGGATTACCGGCACTCCAGCGGCATGGGCCGCCTCGCGCACCCGGAGCGCCGATGCCAGCGCATCATCAACGCCGGCGTAAAGCACGTTGTCCGGGTCGTAATAGGCCTGCGCAAAGTCGATCAGCACCAGCGCGGGGCGCTCTCCGTAACCGGACTTGTTGGAATAGGCCGCCGAATAGTTGGCTTCAAGATCGTCAGACATGGGTGCCGTTCCTCACACTTGCGCGTATTTCTTCTCAAAATCCCAGACCGCTGGAAACCCGACAAGCTCGTTGAACTTGCCAAAGTCGTAGAGGTCGATGGCGTCCGTGGTTTCGCCATTGGCCTTGAGGTCGGCATAAGCCTTTTGCAGTGCCGCCCCCATGGCCAGAAAGCCCAGTGCCGGGTGGATACCGATGGAGAAGCCCAGCTCTTTCAGCCGATCGGCGGAGAGCAGGGGCGTCCGGCCACCGTTGACCATGTTGGCAAAGAGCGGCGCGTCGATCTCGTCGCAGATCCGCTTCATCTCGTCCTCGCTCTCGGGGCTTTCGACGAAGACCACGTCCGCGCCTGCCTTGGCAAAGGCTTTGCCGCGCTTGATCGCCTCGTCAAGGCCGAGGCCGGTGCGGCTATCGGTGCGTGCGATGATCAGAAAGTCATCGCTGCGCCGGGCATCAGCGGCCACCTCGATCTTGCGCAACATGTCTTCCAGCGGCACCACCCGGCGGTTGGGCGTGTGGCCGCATTTCTTGGGAAACTCCTGGTCTTCCATCTGGATAGCGCTCACGCCTGCATCCTCGTAGCCGCGGACGGTGTGGGCCACGTTCAAGAGCCCACCGTAACCGGTGTCGGCATCCGCGATCACCGGGGTTGTCGTGCGTTCGCAGATGGTGGCGATCCGGCCCAGCATATCGGAGTAGGTGGCCAGTCCGGCATCCGGCAGGCCGAGCGCGGAAGCCACGGTGCCATAGCCGGTGACATAGAGCGCCTTGAAGCCTTCGCGGTCGGCCAGCAGGGCCGAGATCGCTTCAAAAACGCCGGGGGCGAGAATGAACTCGCCGTTCTTGATGGCTGTGCGCAATGCGGGATCGGGCATGGTTTGGTCCTTTTCTGTCGTTTTCCGTGGCCGCGCTCAGGCAGCAAATAGTCTTCCGCCGTCGGGCAGATCATCGGTCACGCCGCAGGCCCGAAGCATGGCCCAGAGCGTTGCGGTGTTGGAGGAGATGACGGGCACATTGAGCTCGGCTTCAAGCTCCTTGATCAGCGGCAAGGTGGGGAAGTCGGTGCAGGCGAGCAGGAGTGCATCGCTGCCCGGTGAGAAGGTTTCAAGCGCGTGGGCTTTCACCTTTGCCAGCGGCGTTTGCGCGATCTGGACGAACTCATGCGGCCCGCCCGCGCCGATGCCCAGCCCCGCAATCGCGAGAGTCTCGATCCCGTGGGCAGCAAGGAACTCGACCTCGTGGGCATTGGTCGCTTCTGCGTAAGGGGTCGCCACCGAAATCTTCTCGGCGCCCAGTGCCTGCAGGGCGAGGATTAGGGCATGTGATGTGGTTAGCACGCTGTGCCCGGACGCCTCGGAGGCGGTCTCGGGCATCTGCGAGGAGGGCGTTGTCATGGAGCCCGCCGTGCAGGCGTATGCAATCGCGTCCGGCCTCACCTGCCCAAGCAATTCAATTGCCGCGAGCAGGTCCCGCATCAGGGCTGGATCACCGGACGGGTGCAATTTCATCCGGTGGCTGTGAAAAGTGACCCCAGCGGGCATCATCCGCTGCCATTCCGCTTCGTTGACGCTGTTCGTCGGCGGCACGATCAGGCCAAGGCGCGCGCGGTGCGAATAGCTGGAAGCGGGGCGGGGTGTCATGGATTTTTCCTTGTTTGGCCGAGGGATGGCAGGTCGAGAAATATTTGTCCATACCAATTTTGCATGAAAGGCACAGGACATATGGTCAAGGTGGGCACCGGCGGCGCAAACCGCCGGTGAAGGTGGTCAATCAGCCAGCGAATAGCTCTTCATCAGATCCCACGCGACTTGATAGCCGTTGCGCGTGCCAGGGATGTTGCAGCCGGTAATGTGTGTGCACCGGCGAAATGCTGCTTGGAGCGGGGGCAAAAAGCGTGGCGAATTGGCTGGACATTTAATTGCGGACGCGACATGTGCTCTTTCCGATGAAACCTTGCAGGACCGAGCTGAAGGATGGCGAAAAACAGCGACGTTCCGTCTGACGGTCAGGTGGCCCCGCGATATGCGCGCATCCAGACCGAGCTGCAGGCGCGGATCGCGGCGGGCCAGTATCCGGTCGGGACATTGATGCCTACGGAAATGGAGCTTTCGGCGGAGTTCGGAACCTCGCGCTTTACCGTGCGGGCAGCTTTGCGCAACCTTTCGCAAGAGGGCTATGTGGAGCGGCGGCAGGGCATGGGCACACGTGTCTTGGCGGCCAATCCGCAGGTCGGCTATTCTCAGAGCTTCGACAGCCTTCAGGAATTGTTTCAGATCGCGGTCGATACCTACATGGTGATCCTCACGGATGCGCCCGTGGTGCTCGACGAGGCGCTCGCGCGGGTGATCGGAGGCGACGAGGGCACGGTTAAGGCTGGCGAACGCTGGATTCGTGTCGATGGCGTGCGCTGGACCGCTCCGGGTGGTCGACCGCTCTGCTACATCCAAAGCTACGTGCCCGAGCGGTTTTCTGATCTGGTGCCCGAGTTCGCCGAGCAGAACGGGCCGTTCTTTGACCTGTTGGAGCGCAAGTCCGGCGAGACGATCATCGAGGCACAGCAGGAAATCCGCGCCGTGCCGATGCCCGCCGAGATGACGCGCGCGATAGGGCTCAAGCCGGGGACGCAGGCGTTGCAGCTTTCGCGGCGCTACCTGACGGCACGCGGCATCCTGATCGCCTCGCTCAACTGGCACCCCGCGGAGCAGATGGTTTACCGCACCCGCGTGCGCCGCCGTGCCACCAAGGACGACTGAGCACAGGCGCATCACAGGTACTCCGGTCTGTAGCCCGAGTGCGAGCTGCCGTCCCGCGTGATCTTCATCGCCATGCTTCCGCGCAGATGTGCCGGAAGGAGCAAGGTGTCGGCTTCCGCTGCCTCCGAAATCAGGGCCCTGCGCGTGGCGGCGGCCTCTTTGGGGTCATGGCAGAACGCGGTCGACCACTCGGGGCGGAACACATGCACCGGGCTGTGTAACGCGTCGCCGCAAAACCGCGCCCGGCCCGCGCTTCCTCCGTCCAGATCGAGCCCAATCTGCCCCGGGGAATGCCCGGCGCAGGAGATGATGTTCAGCCCGTCCCCCAGCGAAAACCCCTCCGAGACCCGTTCAACCAGCCCGGCTTCAAGCAGCGGTTCGACGGAGTCGGCAAAGGCGCCGTGGTTGTGGGCTCCGGGATGTGCAGTCTCTTCGGCTAACCAGTGGGCCAGCTCCGCCTCGCCCACCAAGTAGCGTGCGCGCGGAAAGGTCGGCACCCACCGACCGTTCTCAAGTCGGGTGTTCCAGCCAACGTGGTCTGCATGCAGGTGGGTGCACATCACCACATCCACCGCTTCGGGGCTTACCCCGGCACGGGCGAGGCGCTCGAGGTAGCCGGTATCTTGCCGTTCATGCCAGTCCGCGCGGCGTGGGCGGTGCTTATGCTCGCCCACGCAACTGTCGATCAGGATCGTCAGGCCGCCCACGCGGAGCAGAAAGGAATGAAGCGCAAGGAGCAGGTTTCCAGCCGGGAAATCCACGTGCAGCGGCTCGAGGCTTGCAGCCTCGCCCTGCAACTCTGCTAGGTCGCGCCCGGGCAGCAACAAAGAGGCTGGCAACACGAAGGGGTCGAAGTCGGTGACCTTTTCGATTGTGGCGCGCCCCAAGCTCAGCATCTTAGAGAATCCTCGGCATGTCACCGTGATCGTCACGTGCGCCCTGTGCGGCCTCGTCGGGCGGTAGGCTTTCATCCCACATGCGGGCGATGAAACGCGCCCCCGTAACGCCGTTGGAGGCGTCCGAGCATAGCCACCCGATGCCGCGGCGCATGATGTCTGCAGGAAGCAGGTTGCCGTCTGCCCCCTTCTTGTTGGCGCTGGGCGGCAGCAGGTCTGTGTCAGCCGCACCGCCGGGCAGATAAACGTTCACATCCACGCCGCTGCCCTCGAGGTCTTGCGCCCAGACACGAGAATAAGCTTCAAGCGCCGCCTTCGATGGCCCATAGGGCGCATAGCCACGGCGGATCATTGTCTGCGCCGAGGTCGAGACGTTGATGACCTTGCCAAAGCCGCGCTCGACCATGCCGGGCACCGCAGCGCGGGCCATGAAGAACGGTCCGTTCACATTGGCTCCGATGATGTCGGACCACGCAGCGGGCGATGTTTCCCAGAACTTCGTGGGTTGGGTGTTAAAGGTCTCGGCGACCCGGCGCATCCCGAGGCCGGCATTGTTCACCAGCACGTCGATCTGCCCGAAATGGGCCTCTGCCTCCGCCACGGCGGCTTCGGCCTGCCCTGCGCGAGACACGTCGGCGGTGAGGATCATCGTGTCGGGGATCTCCTCGGCGAGGCTGTCGAGCGCCTCAGATGGTTGCGAGCCCAGCAGGGCCAGACGGGCGCCAGAACCCGCCAGCGCAAGCGCCATCTCGCGGCCAAGCCCACGGGAGGCGCCGGTGATCAGGATGACCCTGCCGCTTAGCGAGGGGTGGTGGTTCATGATGCTATGCCTTTCCGCGCGGATCAGCTGCCGGTGCCCATGCGGGGCAGGGCAGGGCGCTCCAGCGCGACGATGGTGGATTTCATTTCGGTGAACATGGCCCGCGAGCCCTTGGCCCCCTCGCGCCCGATGCCCGATTGGCGGATGCCGCCGAAGCCGGTGCGCAGGTCGCGCATGATCGGCGTGTTAACCAGAACGGTCCCGGTGGCGAGGCGGCTCGACATACGCAGTGCCCGCTCAAGGTCTGCCGTCCAGACGTAGCCGACGAGGCCGAACATGCTGTCATTGGCCCGCTCCGTGACCTCCTCCTCATCGGAGAAGGTTTGCAGAGTTGCGAAGGGGGCAAATATCTCTTCTTGGCAAATCGCCAGCGCATTGCTTTCGGCCTGCATGGCCGTGGGCTCGATGTAAAAGCCCTCGCGGCCCTCGATCCGGGCACCGCCCGCCAATAGGGTTGCGCCTTCTGCGCGCCCACTGTCCACGTAGCCCATCACGCGCTCGACCTGCGCGGCGTTGATCATCGGGCCAATCTCGGTGGCGGGGTCAAACGGGTCACCCACCCGCAGCGCCTTGGTGCGCGTGGCGAACTCCTCGATGAACCGATCCGCCACGCTCTCTTGCACGAAGAGCCGTGAGCCAGCGAGGCACATCTGGCCATTGTTCATGAAGGAGCCCAAGAGGGCGCCGTCCATGGCACGGTCAAAATCGGCATCGTCGAAGACGATCGAGGGCGATTTCCCCCCTAGCTCCATCGCCCCGCCCTTGATCCCCTGCGCCAGGGCCGAAAGGATCCGCGCCCCGGTGGTAGTGCCCCCGGTAAAGGACACCATGTCGATGTCGGGGTGGGCCGACAGCGCCTCGCCCGTCACTTGGCCTCGCCCGTTGACGAGATTCACCACACCGTCCGGCAGGATCTTGGCTGCGTGGATCAGCTCGAAGAGGCGCGAGAGGGTGAGTGGGGTGATCTCGGAGGGCTTCACCACGCAGGTGTTTCCGAAGGCCAGCGCACCCGCCATCTTCATCGCCGTCAGGCCCAGCGGCATGTTCCACGGCCCAATCAGGGCGCAAACCCCCATCGGCTCATAGGTCACGAAGGACATGTAGCCCTTCTCCTGCGTGAAAACCTCGCCGCCGTCCTGGTTGATGAATTCGGCGAAGAACCGGAAGTTCTGTGCGGCACGCGGTACATGCATGTTCTTCGTCTGGGTGTAGGGAATGCCCGTGTTCAGGGTTTCCAGCGCGGCCAGCTCCTCGGCGTTGGCAAGGATCAGATCGTGGATCGCGATCAGGGCCTTCTGCCGCTGCGCCACGCTGGCCGCCGCCCAGGGCCCGGACTGATATGCGGCACGCGCGGCGGCAACAGCCGCTTCGACCTCGCCTGCATCGCTCTCGTGCAGCACCGCCACGGGTTTGGCGCTCGCCGGGTCGAGCACCGGGATTTCGGCGCCGGTAGGGGCAACAAAGTGCCCATTGACGTATCCGGTAACGGGCTTCAGGCCCTCGGTGATATCGCTGCGAAGATCTTTCATTCGGAAGGTCCGGTCTTGGGCAAGGGCCGGTTGGGCCGGGTGGAAAGGATATGGGCCGACATGATCGCTTCGGCGGCCGTAGGGTTGTGGTTTTCGAGCGCGGTCAGCAGGTCGCGGTGCTGCTGGTTGGAGCGGGCGATGTTTACCTGCTGCGACCAGACGAACTGCTTGATCATTTCCAGCGGGATCGACGTGGCACGCACCGAGAGGTTCTGCATTTGCGGCGACCGAGTGGCGGTGATGATCCCGGCGTGAAAGCGAGTGTTGAGGTCAGCGAACGCGCGGATTGTGTTGCGGTCGCGTGGCTCGCTGTCTAGCTCGTCGATGGCGTTGATGATCCGGGCTAGCTCGGTGAGTTCCTCTTCGGTGATCCGTTCCGCCGCCACGCGCGCGGCGTAGCTTTCGAGCCGGGCGCGGATATCGAAGACGATCGCCACCTCTTCGAAGGGAAACTCCGCCACGAAGCGCGAGCGACCCTCCTCATGGGCAAGGCCCTCGCCCACGATTCGCCGTAACGCCTCGCGCACGGGCGTGCGGCTGGTGCCGGTCATGCGGGCCAGCGCCTCCTCGCCCAGATGCGCACCGCCGGGCAGCATCCCCGAGAGGATGGCCCGACGAATGCCCTCGTAAGCCCGATCAGCGGGCTTTTCGATGCCCGCGAGGTCCAGTTCTTCGGACAGGGCGGCTTCGTCGAGGGCGGCGTCCTTGTTCATGCTGTCGGTTCTCCTCCGGGTGGGGTGATGTGGCTCGCGTGGTTTTCAAGATACCACTCCGCAATCTCCTCGCGCTTCGGAAACCAGACGCCCGCGTGACTTTTTGCGTAACGGATGAAGTCCCGCAGCGCGCGAATGCGGAACGGCTGACCGATGACATGGGGATGCAGGCCGATGTTCATGACCCTGCCAGAGGTGGCGCTCTCCTCATAGAGCCAGTCGAACTGCTCCTTGAACATCGCGTAACCGGTTTCCACCGTCAGGCCCTGCCGCAGGAACGAGAAGTCGTTGACCTCGGACGTGTAGGAGATCGACACCATCGGCGCGCCGGACTTTGTCTTGACGAGGTAGGGCTGGTCGTCGTTCAGCAGGTCGGTGACAAAGATCAGCCCCTCGTCCGCCAGAATGTCGATGGTGTTCAATGTCGAGCGCAGAGACGACGAAAGCCACCCCTTGGGCTTCTTGCCAATGGTGCTCTCGTAAACGTCGAGCGTGCGCTTGATCACGTCGCGCTCGGCGGCCTCGTCGAACATGTAATCGGTCAGCAGTTCGTCCTGAACGTAGTTGTGGGGCACAATCTCCCAGCCCCGCTCCAGCGCGGCGTCGATGACAGCCCTGCGTTTGAGCGCCATCTTCGCATTCATGGTGCAGGAGGCCGGTACACCTTCGGCGTCGAACAGGTCGAACATCCGCCAGACCCCCACCCGGTGCCCGTATTCGCGCCAGGTGAAGTTGGGGTTGTCATAGACGTTGCCGGGCAGGTTGCCGCCAACAATGCCGGGCCCGCCGGGGTAGTAGGGCTTGTCGCTGTCCTGAACCGGATCCCAGTATTCGAGGTTGATCGTCAGGATCACGGCAAGACGGTTGTCGCCGGGCCATTTGAGCGGCTTGCGGTCGGACAGGGGGACGAAATCGTATTCCATGCGGCCCGCCTCAGTAGTGCGACAGGAGCGAGCCGAAGCCCTGCACCTTGTCGTTGATCCCGTTCATCCGCAGCGCGTGCCAGTAGGTTGCGGTGTTGATGGCGATCACCGGCTTGTCGAGCCAGAACTCCGCAATTCCGCCGACACGGGCCATGGCAAGGTTGGTCCCCGCCTGGATGATCGCTTCGACCGAAGGGTCGTTCACCTCGTTGATCGCGTCACGCAGGGTCTTTTCGGTTTCGTGGGCAATCAGCATGGGGCTCTTGCACTTCAGCCCCTTCACCTGCACCACCTCGTAGCCGCAATCGGTGAAATAGCGCTCTACCTGTTGGTCGCCCACGGGCATGTAGGGCGTGATGACCGCGATCTTCTTGATGTCGCCAAAGCACTTGAGCGCGTTCATGCAGGCATCCGAGCCCATGGCCACGGGCATGCCCGCGCGGTCCATGATCTCCGCCTGCAACTTGTCGGCGCGTTCCTTGCCATCCCAGAAGGTCTCGGCCGACATGCCCATGACCATCGCGCCGGGCGAACAGGTCTTTACCACGTCGATCGCCTCCATAGTGGCGGCGCGAATACCCATGACGAGGTTGTTGAAGTCCTCGTCGTTGTTCACCGGGCGGTCGGGGATCTTGATCCGCGAGAAATGGTTGGTCACGCCCACCGGGCGCATGTCGTCGAACTCGGGTTGCACCGAGGTGTTGGTAGAGGGCGCGATGACGCCGAATTTCATGCGGTAGCCGAGGCTGTCAGTCATCTTGATATCTCTCCTGCTGATCGTCTTTTCAGGTTGGGCTCAGGCCACCTCTTCCAGATCCTTGAGGGATTGGAGCATCGAGGAACGCATGAGAAAGTCCTTGTGGCGGGCCGGATCGGCCACGATGGCGCGTAACTCGTCGTGGTAGCGCGCGCGGGCCTCCGGGTCGTTCTCGGCCATCATCTTGCGGTTACGCATGGATTGCTCCTGCACCGTGTCGATGCAGACTTGCCGGCGTTGCCGCTCGTAGCGGTCGAGCGATGAAAGATCGGCCTCGCCGCGCCAGACGGGAATCAGCTTCTCAACGAGGTTCACGGCGTCATGGATGCCGCCGTTCATGCCCATTCCGCCGAGCGGGTTGTTCAGATGTGCCGAATCCCCGGCCAGGAAGGCACGGCCCTTCACGTATTTCTTGGCAACCCTCTGGTGCACGCGGTAGGCGGTGGCATGTGCCACGTCGTAGGGGCCGTCCTTCGGGCAGAGCTTCTGCAGTCGTTGTTCCATCAGGGCCGGGTCCTTGATCTGCTCGTCGGTCATGCTCGGATCGGTCGGCAGCAGCACTCGCCAGAGCGAGGGAGTGCGCAGGAGCACCGCCCATTCCTCAGGGTCCGTCAGGTAGGCGATTGGCGCCAGATCGGGGATCGCCTTTGCAAAGTCGAATTCCGTGGACATCGACAGGAATATCTCGGGGATGGTCAGGCCCTCGAACTCGATGTCGAGCGACTTACGCATGCGCGAATGGGCGCCGTCACAAGCAATGAGGTAGCGCCCCTTGAACACCTCGGTGCTGCCGTCACTGCGCTCTGCTGTCAGCGTTACACCATCCGCATCCTGCGTGAGCGACGTACCGATGGCACCGTAGATCATTTCTACGCAATCACTGATCTCCAGCCGCGCCCGCAGCGCTTCGGTCAGCTTCCACTGCTCACACTGGAGCCGGTAGGGGTGATTCGTTTCGTCCGACAGCAGGCCGAGGTCGAAATGGGCGACGACTCCCTCGTTGCGGTCGCGGAACTGCCAGTTGGGGCAGACAAGGCCGCGGGCCACCAACTGCTCCGAAATGCCGAAACGGTCGAGCATGTCGAGCGTCGGCGGATGGAAGGTAGAGGCCCGTAAATCCTGGGGCAGATCATCGCTCCGCTCCAGAATGGTTACGGGGATTTTCGCCTCCGCAAGGCTCGCTGCGGCCACCAGTCCGACCGGACCTGCACCTACAATGAGCACGCGCTCGGTTTTGTCACTCATTTGGCCCTCGCCTCCTTCAGCATGCTTGACAGCTAGGATGTTGCTTCTCATTGTGTACAAAAGGTTTGGACAAATCTTCAAGATGAAATCCGATCTGAAGGACAAATAACGGGGAACGAAAGTTGATAAGCACGAGAAAAGAAAGGCTTTTTGGCCAATCTGGGGATCATAGGCCACTAGAGGCACCTTGGATTCGCGCTGGTGTCAGCTCGGGAAAAGACTGCACAAAGAGTGCCGGAGATGCTCAAATTGTGTACAAAAAAATAAAAGGGCAGACGTGATGCTATTCCTGCAGCAGCTTGTGAACGCCCTGATGCTGGGGTCGGTCTACGTGACCGTCGCCGTGGCCTTCACCCTGACAATCGGCATCCTCAATTTTCTCAACTTCACCATCCCAACCCTATTCATGCTGGCCGGTATGCTCGGGTGGGCGCTGTCATCTTGGGGGCTGCCGTTCGGCCTCGGGGGTCCAATCCACTGGTTTCCCGCGATCATGGCGGGCATCCTCGCCGCAGTTATCGTCTCGCTGATCGTCGAGCGGTTCACCTTCCGCTATCTCAAGACGAAATATGGAGACAGCACCGAGCACGCGATTCCGCTGGTCTCTTCCCTCGGCTTCCTGCTGATCGTCGAAAACCTCGTCCGCATTGCCTACGGCACGGAAGGCCGCCGCTTCGAAGGGCCGGATGCCGACCTCACGCTGCACGTGGCCGGCATCTTCATCCGCGTCCCGCAGCTGGTTTCGCTCTTCATCACCGTGCTGATCGTTCTGGGCCTCACTCAGCTGCTGAAGCGGTCGCGCATCGGCCGGGGCCTGCGGGCCATCGCCGAAAACCCCGACGCCGCGAATGTGTTGGGTGTGGACACCGCAAAGATCGTCCCGGTCGTGTTCATGCTCACCGGCGTGCTTTGCGGTCTCGCTGGCGCGCTCTTTGCCGTTAACTACGGCGAAGTCTCCCCAATGATGGGTGAGGATGTCGGGGCCAAGGCCATCGCCGGCATGGTCATTGGCGGGCTGGGCTCGATCTGGGGTGCGGTCATCGGTGGCCTCGTCGTGGGCTTTCTTGAGTTGATGACCGTGCACTTCATCGGCGCCGACACCGTTCAGGTCGTCGTCTGGGGTGCCCTCTTGCTGATGCTCATCGTCAAGCCGAGCGGACTTCTCGGCCACCATTCCATCGGCAAGGGGAAGCTCTGAGATGTCTGGATACATGGCCGGGATCATCTCGATCCTCTCTATCAACGTGATCTTCGCCTACGGGATCTACCTTTCGGTGGCCTCGGGGCAGCTCAACCTCGGCGGCGCGGGCTTTCAGGCGCTTGGCGCCTATGCCGCCGCCATGGTCTCCGCGAGCTACGACCTTCCCATCTTCGTGGCGCTGCTGGCTGGCATGGTGCTCTCCGGGCTGATTGGCGTGGCCCTCGCCTTCCCGATCCTGCGCACCAAGGGGGTCTACCTTGTGTTGGCAACCTTCGCTTTCGCGGAGGTCGTCGCAGGGGTCATCATCAACACCGAGTTCCTCGGCGGCGCGATGGGCCTCTCGGTGCCGGGCTACGTCGACTGGCAGCCTCCCGCGATCGCGGCAGTACTGGTGTGCCTCTTCGTTTTCTACCTCATGTCCACCCGCTTCGGACTGTCGATGCGGGCGATCCACGATGATGAAGACGTGTCCGACCTGATGGGCGTCTCCATCCGCAACGTGAAGGTGGTCGCCTTCGGCGTGGGCGCAGCCCTTGCGGGGCTGTCGGGTGCCTTCTACGCCTTCAGCTTCGGCTTCGTGGAGGTGCAGAGCTTCAACGCCCTCGTCTCGATCTACGTGCTGCTCTATGTGCTGCTCGGCGGCACCCAAACTCCTTGGGGCCCGCTCGTTGGTGCCGCCTTCTTCACCCTTCTGCCCGAATTGCTGCGCGAGTTGCTGCCCGCGCTCAAACAGGGGCTGGCAGACCTCTTCGGTGCCACCGCCGATGTCTCGCCTCCTGATGACAGCTGGCGCTTCGTGATCCTCGGCGTCCTCGCCGTGGTGATGATGGCCGTCCGCCCCGAGGGCGTCGTGACCCGAACCATGGTGGAGCGCCTCCGTTTCCGCCGCAACCGGGGCAAGTCCCTCTCGGAGGTGACCCAATGACCGAGACGATCCTCAAGCTCACCAACCTCTCCAAGAGCTTCGGCGGGGTGCAGGTGATCGACGATTGCAGCTTCGACGTGCCCCGCGGTGCGCGGATGGCGCTGATCGGGCCCAACGGCGCGGGCAAGACGACGATTTTCAACCTCATGTCAGGGGTCTACACCCCAGATACCGGGCGGGTCATCTTCGACGGTGAAGACATCACCGACATCCCCTCGCGGATGCGTGTGCGGCGCGGCATGGCGCGCAGCTTCCAGAATATCCGGCTGATGCCCCACCTCTCGGTTGTCGAGAACATCATGCTCGGCCAGCACGCACAGGTTGGCTCGCCGCTCGATATGGTCACCCCGCTGCTGAAGCGTTCGCGCTGGCGGCAGGAGGCCGAGGCCCTGCTCGACGACATGGGCATGGATAGCTACCCGGGCGAGGTGGTGGCCACGCTGCCCTACGGCGTACGCAAGAAGATCGAGGTGGTTCGTGCCTTGGCCTCCCGGCCCAAGATGCTGATGCTCGACGAGCCAGCTGCCGGCCTCAACCCCTCCGAAACCGCCGCGCTGCGCGACTTTCTCGTGCAGATCTCAGAGACCGGCGTGACCATCCTGATCGTAGAGCACGACATGAGCCTCGTGCGCAGCCTCTGCGACAGGGCTGTTGTGCTCAACTTCGGGCGGCTCATCTACGACGGCTCCACAAATGACGTGCAGCACGATCCGCAGGTGCTCGAGGCCTACCTCGGGTCCCGCCACGCCGAAGCCAAGGGAGAAGTCCATGCTTGAGGTCGAAACACTTGGCGTCACCTATGGGCGCACCCAGGCCGTCAAAGGCGTGTCGCTCACTGTCTCTCCGGGCGAGATCGTCACGGTCCTCGGGGCCAACGGCGCAGGCAAGACCTCGCTGCTGCGGGCGCTCCAGGGCGCGGTGAAGCCCTCTTCGGGCCGCATCAGCTTCAACGGACGCGACCTGACGGGGCAAAGCCCCGCCGCGCGGGTCAGGGAGGGCATGGTGCTTGTGCCCGAGGGGCGGCAGATTTTCGTTTCCATGTCGGTTCATGAAAACCTGCTGATGGGTGCCTACCTGCGCCGGGACGATGCAGTCTCGGAGGAGATCGAGGCGATCTATGACCGTTTCCCGAACCTCGCAGACCGCCGCAACGCGCAGGCCAGCTCACTCTCCGGCGGCGAGCAGCAGATGCTTGCCATCGGCCGCGCGTTGGTCGCACGGCCTCGCCTGATCATGCTCGACGAGCCGAGCCTCGGCCTCTCTCCACTCTTCGTTGACAAGCTCTTCACCCTTCTGAGTGAGCTCAACCGCGATGGCATCGGCATTCTGCTCGTGGAACAGAACACCACCATGGCGCTTGAGATCGCCCAGCGTGGCTACGTGCTCGAACTCGGCGCGGTCGCCATCGAAGGCACGTCCGAAGAGCTCTCAGCCGATGGTGCCTTGACCGAGGCATATCTCGGCGGCAGCGAGCCTGAGTCCGCCTGATACCCAAATAAACCGATCCTCACAGGGAGCACTGACCATGAAACCAACCAAAACCCTTCTCGCCGCGGCGCTCGCGGCGACATTCGGCACCACCGCGCCACTTTTGGCGCAGGATACCATCAAGATCGGCCATATCGGCGTAGCCTCGGGCTTTCTCAAAAGCTACGGCGAGCCCTCAAACGTGGCTGTCGACATCGCCGTCGAAGAGATCAACGCCGCTGGCGGCATCAACGGCAAGCCAATCGAACTGATCCGTTACGATACCGGCTCAGACCCCAAGCAGGCCGCCGTTGCTGCCCGCTCGCTCGGGCGGGATGACGAGGTTCTCGCCATCGCAGGCCCCTTCTCCTCGGGGGAAGCCTCTGTCGCGCTGAATGACGCCGACCGGCTCAAGATTCTAATGCTGCCCACCTCCTCTTCCGCCCCCGGCCTGACCGAGGGCCGCAAGTATGGCTGGCGTCTCACCGAAGACGAGCACAAGCAGTTCGGCCGCCTGCTCGCCGCGATGAAAGAGAAGGGCCTGCCGATGGAGACTGCCGAAATCGTCTACGTGTCCGACGAGGTCGTGGCCAACGCCGCCGGCACTAAGCTCTACCCCGAGCTTCTGGCCGCGGCGGGCGTCGAAGTCGGTGATCCGATCCCGGTCCAGTGGAAGACATTCGACATGTCGGCGCAGGTCGCCAACATCGTACAGACCAACCCCGACATCGTGGCCGTTGCCGCGCTGCCCGAATCCGCCTCGAAGCTGATCGCCGAGCTTGACCGGCAAGGTTACGAAGGCCGGGTGATCGGATCGCAGATCTTTTCCGATCCCAATGTGGTCGAGCTCTTTGGCCCCGAAGGCGATGGCACGCTAGTCGTGGCAGGCTTCTGGAAGGGCCGCACCGAGCAGGCCTCCAGCTTCAACGAGAAGTTCGTGGCCCTTGCCAACGAGCGCGGCATTCATAAGCTTGGTGCCCACCATTCGGATGCCCAAGCCTATGATACCATCTACCTGATCAAACAGTTGATGGAGGCCGCAGGCACCACCGGCGATCCGGAAAAGCTGGAAGAAGAGCGCCAGGCCATCGCCGACCAGATGGAGGGCGTGACCTTCTCGGGTATTCTTGGTGACGACATCTGCTTCAATGGCCATGATGCCGAGCTGCCGGGCTACATCATCGAGATCACTGGCGGCGAGTGGACCAAGTTCGCAGAGGCTCCGGCCGACGCCTGCGAATAACCCGCAGTTAGTCCCCGCTCGGCAGGGCGGGGCCAAAGAGCAAGGCCCCGGGCGGCTCAGGCGGCCCGGGACAAAGCCAGAAAGCGAGACCATGGCCGTGATCCCCCTCCGCAACATCTTTTCTCCCCTCGCTGCCCTACTGGCCTTCGGGGTGCCTGTCGTCGCGGTCATTTGGGTGTTGTCCATTCCGCAACGCATGGGCTTTCTGATCTATCCAGAGCAGGTCGCGGCGCTGCTGTTGGGCGCGGCGCTCTGCGTGGTTTTCGCCCGCGCTGTCGAAACGTCCACCGGGCCGCTTGTCTGGCTCGATGCCGCCCTGTCACTTCTCGCGCTGGGCCTCGGGCTCTGGGTCTTCGTCCGCTTTCCCACTCTGACCGAAGGGAGCCACCTTCACCCGACCGAATCCTATTGGCTCGGCGTCATCGTCACGCTCCTCGTGCTCGAAGGTCTGCGCCGCGTCGTCGGCTGGACCCTGGTCGTCATCACCGCCGCCATGTTCGCCTATGCTCTCTGGGGCAACCTCGTGCCCGGCCCCCTGCGTGGTCGCGGCCAGCCGCTGGAAGATGTGATGCGCTTCATTGGCACCGACAGCGCCGCAACCTGGGGCGCCGCGCTCCAGATCGCGGCCTTCGTCGTGGTCATCTTCGTGCTGTTCGGCGGCCTGCTGCTGGCCGTGGGCGGGGGCGAGTTCTTCACCCAGCTTGCCACACGCGTCGCCGGGCGCGGACCGGGCAACACTGCCAAGGTGGCCGTTGTGGCCTCCGGCCTTTTCGGCTCTATTTCGGGCAGCGCCGTCTCCAACGTCATGTCGACCGGTGTGATGACCATCCCAATGATGCGCCGTTCCGGGTTTCGCGACGATCAGTCCGGTGCCATCGAAGCCGTTGCCTCCACCGGCGGCCAACTCGCCCCGCCGGTGATGGGCGCCGCCGCCTTCCTGATGGCCGAACTTCTGCAAATGCCGTACGGCGACATCCTGCTCGCGGCGATCCTGCCTGCCGCGCTCTACTATCTCTCGCTCTACTTCCAGATTGACTTCATCGCCCGCCGCGACGGCCATGCCGAGGCGGACTGGATCGAAAAGATGAGCCTGCGCGCAGTGCTCACTAAGGGTTGGCTGCCACTCGGGGCGTTTGTTGTACTGCTGGGGGCCATTTTTGCATGGGATATGCGCGCAGAGGTGGCGGCCATCTGGGCGCTCGGCCTGATAGTGGCGGTCGCCCTCGCGCTCTGGGCCGTCCGCCGCGCAAGTGGTGGCAGCGCATCCGGGGCGGGGCCTGCCCTATCTCCGATTGAGGTGGCGGCAAGCATCCGCAAAACCGGGGGGCAAGTATGTGATGTTCTCCTGATCTGCGCCGCCGCCGGCATGATCATCGGCCTCCTGGCCACCACCGGTCTGGGCTTCTCGCTTTCGCTGTTCCTCATCCAGTTCGGCGGCTCCAACCTCTTTGGCTTGCTGCTGATCACCGGCATCGTTGGCATCGTCCTTGGCCTCGGCCTGCCCACCACCGGTGTCTACCTGCTGCTCGCCACCATGGCCGCTCCCGCCCTCGTGCAGCTCGGCATTCCGGCGCTCGCCGCGCATATGTTCGTCTTCTACTACGGGATGTTGTCGATGATCACACCGCCCATCGCCATGGCCGCCTTCGCCGCCGCGTCGATCTCGGGCGCGCCGCAGCTGAAGACCGGCATCCAAGCGTTCAAATTCGGCTGGATCGCCTATTTCCTGCCCTTCCTTTTCATCTACAAGCCGGGCCTCCTGATGGCCGGCCCGTGGTGGGAGATTGCCTATGTCTTCGCCAGTGCCCTCGTTGCGCTGATCCTCGTCTCGGCCGCGATCATCGGCCACGGCATGACCCGCCTTGCGCCACCGCTCCGTGCACTCGCCCTCGTCACCGGCATCCTGATCATCGCACCCTTGCGACAGGTCGGCCCGCCGGTGCTGGAATTCGGCATCAGCTTCGCCGGTCTGGTCATGATCATTGCCTACGTCGCCCTCCTCCGTGGCAACCGCGGCGCCGTCGCGCAGGGCTGAACGCGTCTCCAGAACCAAAAAAGCCGGGCACTGCGCCCGGCTTTTTCTTTCTGGTTTTGGCCGGGCGCCGTGCGCCTGGCCAATTCTGGGGTAAGCCTCAGTCGACCAGACCCTTCTCCTCGTAGAAGGCAGTCGCGCCGGGGTGGTACGGAATGTCGGCCTTCTTGCCCATCGCGGCCGGGTCGAAGGACTTCCAAAGCGGCGAGGTGCCCTTCAGGAAATCAACACCCTCGTACATTGCCGAAACCACCTTGGTGATCTGCTCGTCGGGCACGTTTGCGTTGGCAAAAAGCAGGTAGTCATAGGCAAAAACCGCCGTTGCCTCATCAAGCCCGGGGATCTCCTCGGAGGCTTCGACTGGCGCGATATAGGAGCCGGGCAAAAATTCCTGCACATCCGCCAGCTTGTCGTCCGGGACGGGCAGAAACTGGATGTCGCCCACCGCAGCCTCCAGATCGAACGTCGCCTGCGAGCCGACGGCGGCGATGCTCACGTCGATCCGGCCATCCTTGAAGGCTTCGTACTGCTGCGGAAAGTTCGCAATCGGCACCGAGGTCACGTCATCATAGGTCAGCCCGCCAGCGGCAAGCGCCGCTTGCACCACGAAATCGCCCAGCGAATTTTCGGGGTAGCGCGGCACGGTGTGGCCCTTGATATCGGCGTAGCTCGTGATGTCGCCGCTCTCCGGCGCAACCAACGCCGCGTTGAACGGCATCATCGTGGCAACGAGCCGCAGGTTTTCTGCCGGTTCAGTCGACATGCCGGTGCCGGTCATCGCGTAGTAGGTTTGCGGATAGTTGGCGATGCCAAGCTCCACTTTGCCCTGGTCGAGCAGCACGATGTATTGCGAAGTGTTGGCGCTGACCTGCGGGATGACCTGAAGATCGCTGTTCATCGAGATCACCTGCGCAAGCGCGGTACCAATCTGCCCGGTCGCCCCGCCTTGGGTCGTTCCGATACCGAGGGTCTGCGCACTGGCAGCAGCGCCGAGCGGCAAGAGTGTCGCCGTAGCGAGGAGTCTCGCACCAAGACGAAGTTTTCTGGCCTGTGAGTGGTAAGTCATGCTTTCCTTTCTGCCCTCGGGCGAGGGGTCCTGTTGGTGAGCTGTATGCGTATTCATGATAGCAGAGACGACGAAAAATGTCATGGAATTTCGATCTTGTCCGCACCTCGATACAATCATGCTAACTGATTAATTTCATGTTCTAAAATTGGTCATCAATCAGGCGATTTGTGGATAGATTTTCCTGTCGCCGCCGGGAGTTTTCTCGTATTGTCCGGACAAATATATAGCCGAGGAATCCCCTATGACGAACGCTTCCGGAACTGCCGCCGACCCGCGCCCGAAACTCGCTGCCGAAGCGTGGCTTGAAGCCCTGACAGAAGGGGGCGTGGACGCGCTCTATGCGGTCGCCGGCACCGACTTTCCGTCGATCATCGAGGCCTATGAGCGGCGTCCGGAAACCGCCATCGACCTCCCGCGCCCTTACACCGTGCCGCACGAAAATCTTGCGGTGTCCATGGCCCACGGCGATGCGCTGCGCAGTGGCAAGGCGCAGGCGGCCATGGTGCACGTCAGCGTCGGGACGGCCAACATGGTGTGTGGTGCGCTCAACGCGGCACGAGATGCTGTGCCTGTTCTCCTCGCCGCCGGGCGCACGCCGTTGACCGAAGAGGGCGAGCCGGGAACGCGATCCCGTTTCATTCACTGGGCGCAAGAAATGTTCGATCAGGGCGGAATGCTGCGAGAGGCCGTGAAGTGGGACTACGAGCTTCGCTCCGCCGACCAGGTTGAGGATGTTGCCATTCGTGCGCTCGACATTGCCGAAGCTGCACCGCCCGGCCCGGTCTACCTGTCGCTGCCCCGCGAGTTGTTGGCCCGCGAGGTCCGTGCCGACCGCCCAAAGCGCAGCCGAAGTCGGGTTGTGGAGGGCGCGCCAGACAGCTATGCGATCGACCGGCTCGCCGTGGCCATCCGCAGCGCGGAGTACCCGGTCATCATTACCAGCAACGCGGGCCGCGAGCCGGGCGGCTGTGCCGCATTGACCGCGCTTGCCGAAAACTGGGCCCTGCCGGTCGTTCAGTTCAATGCCCGTTCTGTCAATCTGCCGTTCGAGCACGACATGGCAATCGGCTTTGATACCAAGGACTTGCTGCGCGGAGCCGACCTCATCATCTCAATCGCCTGCGATGTGCCCTGGGTGCCGCAAGTGACCAATCCACGCCCCGCTGCACCGCTCTGGGAGATCGACCGCGATCCGCTTTTCGCGGGCTACCCCCTGCGCTCCTTCGGCGCTTCCGAAAGCATCGTCGCCTCCCCCGTTGCGGCTCTCACCGCCCTCGCCGCCGCCATGGGCACGCCCGCGGGCGACACGGCGCGCCGGGTGGAGGCACGGCGTGCCAAGGTGGCCGAGGTCCGGGCGCGTCGCCTCAGCCGCGAAAACCTCGATCGCGCCCGCTTCACGGCTGAGGTAGCCTCTGCTGTGCTGGCCGAACGCCTGCCGCAACAGGCTGTTATCGTGAACGAATATTCTTTCCGCACAGATCTCGCCACCTTCTCCGAGCCGGGCCAGTTCTACGGCTTCACTCCAGCGGGTGGCCTCGGTTTCGGGTTCGGTGCCGCGCTCGGCGTGGCGGCTGCCGACAAGCGCACCGGCGTCACTGACCGCCCGGTCGTCGCCATGCTGGGAGATGGGGCCTACATGTTCAACAACCCAGTCGCCTGCCATTGGGCCTCGGCTGCGCATGGCCTGCCCATGGTCACGGTTGTCTTCAACAACCGCCGTTGGGGTGCGGTGCGCAACTCGACGCTCGCGATGTATCCGCAGGGTGCAGCGGCGGCGGGCGATGGCATGTTCCTTGCCGATCTTTCGCCCGCGCCCGATTACGCGGCCATCTGCCGGGCGCATGGGGGCGTCGGTGAGGCGGTTGCAAGCGCCGAGGCTCTGCCCGCCGCCATCGAGCGCGCGCTGACGGCGGTGGCCGGTGGCCAACAGGCATTGATCGACCTCCAGATCGAAAGTTGAGCCAAGCCCCGGGGCCGGGTTACCGGCGCCCGGGGGCCTTGTCACTCTCCTGCAGGGCGCGGGTCTTGAGGATGCGCCCATCGCGCCATGCCTGTGCGCCGGGGATGGTTTCTACCGGCTGTTGCGCCGCCATCCGGGCGTGAATCTCGCCAGCCTGCTCCGGGGGCCAGTCGTAGGCCGTTTTCGCCTCGCGCCCCATGGTTTTCATCATGTCGCCGAGCTGGTCGACAAACCCCTGAAACCCCTCGCGAGCGTTGAGGTGCGCGGTCATGAAAGGCCCGATCGAGGCCCACCGCAAGGCGAGGCCCGAGGTGAGCACCTTGTCGATATCTTCCGGCGAGCAGTAGCCCTCGCCCACAAGGTGCATAGCCTCGGCCACCAGCGTGTATTGCAAACGGTTGAGCAAGAAGCCCTCGATCTCCCGGTTCAGCACCACCGGCTCCATTCCCGCCGCCTCGAAGAAGCTGCGCGCCCGGGCGATGGTGTCTTGCGTGGTGTCGCCGCTGCCGCAGAGCTCCACCAGCGGGATGTGCGAGGGCGGGTTGACCGGATGCGCCACCAGCGCGCGCGTCGGGTTGAGCACATCGCGCAGGAAGTGCGAGCCGGGCAGGGCGGAAGTGGAAGACATCAGCAGCGCATCAGTCGGGGCGGCCGCGCCGATCTCGGCAAAAAGCGCCTGCTTGATTGCGAGATCCTCGCGCACGCTTTCCTGCACGGCTTCAACGCCCTCCACCGCCTGCGCCAGTGACGCCGCGGGGACGATCCGTGCCAGTGCCGCCTCCGCGCTCTCACCGGTGGGTCGCGCTGTGGCAAGCTCTTCGAGCGTGCGGCGGATGCGGGGCAGGGCGAAGTCTTCCACCGTTCCGGGCACAGCATCGAAAAGGCGCACCTCGTATCCGGCGCGGGCGTAAACTGCCGCCCATGCGCTGCCGACCGTGCCGGTGCCGATGCAGGCAACGGCGCGGGTCATGCCTCCGCCCCGGTCAGTGCCGCCAGCCGCTCGCGGCTTAGCTCAAGCCAATGCGGACGGGCTTGCTCGAAGGTGGCGATCTGGTCGGCATGGTCTTCCAGCACAAGGCCGATGTCATCCAGGCCGTCGAGCAGCATCCGCTTTCGGTGCGCATCCAGCTCAAAGCTGATCACCTCGCCGGAGGGTAGGCGAATCTCCTGCGCGGCCACGTCAATCTCGATCTCTTCTCCTTCCTTTGCGGCGGCTTCTACAGGCGCAATTTCATCGGCCGTCAACCTGATCGGAAGCACCCCACTCTTGAAGCAGTTCGAAAAGAAGATCTCTCCGAAGCTGCGACCGATCACGCAGCGCACCCCAAGGTCGGCAAGGCACCAGACGGCCTGCTCGCGCGACGAGCCGGTGCCGAAGTTTTCACCAACCACCAGCACCGACGCCCCTTTCCAGGGCTCGCGATCGAGCGGAAAATCAGCCCCGCGCCAATCGGCGAAGGCGTGTTTTCCCAGCCCCACGCGATCCATCAGCAGCAGGAACCGGGCAGGAAAGATGATGTCGGTGTCGATGGCGTTTTGCAGGATCGGGGCGACCTTGCTGCGGATTGTCCTGAGCGGTTCCATCACAGAAGCTCCCTTACATCGGTCAGGCGCCCGGTTACGGCGGCGGCGGCGGCCATCTGGGGTGAGACGAGGTGCGTGCGCCCGCCCGCGCCCTGGCGGCCTTCGAAGTTGCGGTTGGAGGTGGAAGCGCAGCGTTGGCCAGCCTCGATGGTGTCGCCGTTCATGCCGACGCACATCGAGCAGCCTGCCTCTCGCCATTCAAAGCCCGCCGCGAGGAACACCTCGTGCAGCCCCTCGGCCTCTGCCGCCGCCCGCACGGCAGCCGAGCCGGGCACGGCGATGGCCGCCACGCTGCCGGCCACATGCCGTCCCTTCAACACGGCTGCGGCGGCGCGCAGGTCTTCCAGCCGACCGTTGGTGCAAGAGCCGATGAACACGCGGTCAACGGGTATGTCGGCCAGCTTTTGGCCTGGGGTCAGCCCCATGTAGGCGAGGCTCTTGCGCATGCGCTCGGCCCGGTTCGGATCGGCAATCGCGCCGGGGTCCGGCACCTCGCCCGTCACCGCGCTGGTCTGCTCCGGTGTCGTACCCCAGGAGACCTGCGGCGCGAGCTGCGAGGTGTCAAAGGTTATTTCTTTGTCGAACACGGCATCCGGGTCGGAGGGCAGGGCTCGCCAAACTGCCATCGCCGCATCCCAATCCGCCCCTTCCGGCGCCAGCGGCCGGCCTTCGAGATAGCGGAAGGTGGTTTCGTCGGGGGCCACCATGCCGACCCGGCTGCCGGCCTCAATCGCCATGTTGCACAGCGTCATCCGCGCTTCCATGGAAAGGGCCCGCGTGGTGTCTCCGGCAAACTCGATCGCATATCCCACGCCGCCGCCCGTGCCGATCTCCGAAATCAGGGCGAGAATCACGTCCTTCACGGTTACGCCCGCCGGAAGCCCGCCTGTCAGGTTCACCCGCATGGTCTTCTGCTTGGTCTGGCGCAAGCATTGGGTCGCAAAGACTGCACCGCATTCCGAAGCCCCGATACCGAAGGCCAGACATCCGAAGGCCCCGTGGGTCGACGTGTGGCTGTCGCCGCAAACCAAGATGGAACCCGGCAGTGTAAAGCCGGTCTCCGGCCCGATCACATGAACGATTCCATGCCGGTCGCCGTCGAGCGCAACATAGGGCACGTCATGCTTGGCCACGTTCTCCTTGAGCCGCGCCACCTGCTTGCGGGCCAACTCGCTCTTGATCGTTGCACCCCTGTCTTTCGTCGGCACCGCATGGTCTGCCACCGCCAGCTGAAGCTCCGGTCGCCGCATTGGAAGGCCGGTCTTGTCGAGATAGGCAAAGGACTGCGGCGTAGACACCTCGTGCACGAGGTGGCGATCCACGTAAACAAGAGCCTCTCCGCCCCCGAAATCATGCACTACGTGGCTGTCCCAGATCTTCTCGTAAAGCGTCTTTCCCGGCATTCTCGCCCGTTCCTCCAGAAGTGGGGCGCAAGGGCACCCGTAAAATTCTCTTGAACTGTGCTCGATGTTAGGCTCTGTTGAATACGCATTCAAGCGGTAATGCTCGGGGCCAGACTCAGCCCGGTCCAGCGCGCCGCATAGAGTAAAAAACACCTAGGACAGGGAGAGTTTCATGAGGTTGGGAGTCGATGTTGGCGGAACCTTCACGGATCTGCTGCTGCATGATGATGCAGCCCAGAAGACATATAGGGCGAAAACACCCTCCACGCCCGAAGATCAGTCGATCGGGGTCTCAGAGGGCGTGCGCCTGATCTGCGAGAAGGCCGGCGTGAAGCCCGAGGATATCTCGCTTGTCCTGCACGGCACCACCGTTGCCACAAACGCGGTGCTTGAGGGCAAGGGCGCGCGTGTGGGTCTGCTCACCACCGCCGGATTCGAGCATGTGCTCCACCTCGCCAAGTCCTGGACGCCCGGCCCGCTCTTCGGCTGGATCGTGATGGACAAGCCCGATCCGCTGGCCGCGCTCAAGGACACCCGTGGCATCCCTGAGCGAATGGACGCACGCGGCAACGTGGTGACCGAATTGGACGAAGCGGCCGCGACCGCCCTGATCAAGGATCTTTGCGGTTCCGGTATTGAGGCGCTCACCATCTCGCTGATGCACTCTTACGCCAACCCGGCCCACGAGCAGCGCCTCCGCGAGATCGTGCTGGAGCACTTCCCCGAGATGCACGTCTCGCTCTCCTCCGACATCCTGCCCGAATTCCGCGAGTATGACCGTGCGATAACCACGGTGATGAACGACTATGTTCGCCCGATCATGACCCGCTACCTCAGCCGTATCGAGCGCCGCCTCGATGAGGTAGGGGTTACGAGCCGGCTCCATATCGTCCGCTCCGACGGCGGCCTGATGAGCGCCGAGGCAGCGGCGCAGCGGCCCGTGCACACCGTTCTTTCTGGCCCGGCAGGTGGGGTGACGGCCACCGCCATGGTGGCCCGCCGCACCGGCCTCAAGAAGCTTCTGGCCTTCGACATGGGCGGCACCTCAACCGATGTGTCGGTCATCCTCGATGGCGAGGCCACGATCACCCGCTCCACCGATGTGGGATATTTCCCGGCCAAGGTGCCCACATTGGACGTGCGCTCGGTGGGCGCGGGCGGCGGCTCCATCGCCGAAATTTCCGAGCTGACCAACTCGCTCCGCGTCGGCCCGCGCTCTGCCGGGGCCATGCCCGGCCCCGTGGCCTACGGCCGTGGCGGCACCGAGCCAACGGTCTCCGATGCCAACGTGGTGCTCGGCTACCTGCCGCCCAAGCTGCTGGGCGGTGACATGAGCCTCGATCTCGAAGGCGCCCGCGAGGCAGTCGACAAGGTCGGCAAGCCGCTGGAGCTTTCCCCCGAGGCCGCCGCACAGGGCATTCTCGACATCGCAAACGAGGTGATGCTCGGCGCGCTGCGGGTCATCACCGTGCAGCGCGGGCTCGATCCGCGCGACTTCGGCATCGTCGCTTTCGGCGGCGCCGGCCCGCTCCACGCCAACGCGATGGCGCAGGTGCTCGGCTGCTACCCGGTGGTCGTGCCCCACAATCCCGGCGTGCTCTCAGCGCTGGGCTTCCTCGAAGCCGAGTTCAAGAACGAGATGGTCCGCACCCTGATCGGCTCGGTCGCCGGCATGAACGATGCCGAACTCTTCGAGCACTTCGCCTCCCTGCGCGAAAAGGCCGTAGCCTGGCTCGACGAAGAAAGGGTCGATGAGGCCGACCGTGGCCTGACCTACACCGTCGATCTACGCTACGAACAGCAGGGCTTCGAGGTTTCGATCGACGTGCCCGCCGAGGTGGTCGAAAAGGCCTCCGGCCTCGAAACGGTGCTGGATGACTTCCACACCACCCACGAGCGCCTCTACGGCGTGCGCTTCGACCTGCCCATCGAGCTGGTCGCCCTGCGTGTCGTGGCCACTGGCGCCACGCCCCCCGTCGAGGAGGCCGCGCCCGCCGAGGGCACGACCGACATTGCCGAGGCCACGATGGAAACCCGCAAGGGCTACTTCGGCGGCGCATGGGTCGATACCCCGCATGTTGACCGCGACAAGCTCGCCGCCGGGGCCCGTGTCGAGGGCCCGGCCATCATCCGACAGTACGATACAACGACCGTACTCCTGCCCGATCACTACGCCGAGGTGCATCCCACCGGCAATCTGCTGATCTGGCCCACCGAGAAGAAGGGAGCCTGAACCATGAGCAAGAAAGTCGATCCCATCGTTCTCGACCTGATCGAGAACGCCCTGCTGAACGCCCGCTTCGAGATGGACAGCGTGGTCGTCCGCGTCGCCCTTTCTCCGGTGATCCGCGAACAGCACGACGAGTTCCCGATGATCTGCGACCCGGAGGGCCGGATGATCGTCGGCCAGTTCGGCTCGTACATTCCTGCCATCGTCGAGGAGTACGGCAACGACATCCACGAAGGTGACATCTTCGTCTGGAACGACCCCTACGCCTGCAAGGGCTCGATCTCGCACAACAACGACTGGTGCGTGATGATGCCGATCTTCCACGAGGGCGTGCACGTGGGCTTCTCCTCGATCTTCGGCCACATGGTCGACGTGGGCGGCAAGGTGCCCGGCTCCATGCCGTCGGATGCGCGCACGATCTGGGAAGAGGGCCTGCGTGTGCCCCCGGTCAAGATCTACGAGAAGGGCGTGCTCAACGAGGGCGTGCTCAAGGTCATGCTCAACAACACCCGTACCCCCGACATGAACCGTGCCGACCTGATGGCGCTGGTGGCGGGCTGCCGCACGGCGGCGCAGCGGGTGCGCGAAACCTGCGACCGCTTCGGGCGGGAAACCTACCTCGATGCCTGCGGCCTCCTGCTCGACCGGACCCGCGAGGCGATGCGCGTGCTGATCAACAAGTACATCCCCGAGGAGCCGGTGAGCTTTACCGACTACGTCGATGATGACGGCGTCGGCAACGGCCCCTTCAAGATGAAACTGTCGATTTACCGGCGCGGCGATACCGCCGTCTTCGACTGGACCGGCACCGACGATCAGGCCGAGGGGCCGATCAACTTTCACATCCACGAGGGGCTCTGCAAGCTGTTCTTCGGGGTCTACATGATCATGGCCTTCGATCCGAAGATCATGTTCAACGAGGGCTTTTACGACCTCTTCGAGATCGTTCTGCCCGAGGGCTCCCTGCTGAATCCCAAGTTCCCGGCCGCCCTGTCGAACCGGCTCAACACCCACACCCGCTTCTTCGACTGCCAGGCCGGGGCGCTGGGCCAGCGTGCGCCGCACTTGTCGATGGCGGCGGGCTACGGCACCAGCCCGCATTTCATCTTCACCGGGCAGGACAGCAATGGAAAGTACTTCCAGCTGATGGAGCTGCTCTTCGGCGGCGTGCCCGGCCGTCCGCGCGGCGACGGTCTCGACGGTCACGCCTGGTGGCCGCTCTTCTCCGCCACGCCCATCGAGTACATCGAAAACTACTACCCGGTGATCGTCGACAGCTATCGCCCGGTGAAGGATGCGGGCGGGGCCGGGCTGCACCGGGGCGGGGCAGGTATCGAAAAGACCTACCGCGTGCTCGAAGCCGGTTCGATCTCGATCCACGATGACCGTGAGGTGGTGCCGCCCTGGGGCATTAACGGCGGCCTGCACGGCGGCACGTCGAGCAAGTGGATCATCCGTGCAGGCTCCGAAGAGCGTGAGCGCATCCCATCCAAGCTCGACAATCTCAAGGTCGAGCCGGGCGACAGGATCGTCTTCATCACGGCGGGCTCTGGCGGCTGGGGCGATCCGCTCGAGCGTCCGGCGGAGAAGGTCTTGGCCGATGTGCAGAACGATCTCGTCTCCCGCGAGAAGGCCGAAGAGAGTTATGGCGTCATCATCTCCGAGGCCGATGTGCTCGATACTTCGGCTACGTCAAAGCTGCGCGAGAAGATGAAGGCCGAGCGCGGCGCGCCGTCAGCCTTCGACTTCGGCTTCATTCCCGGCGTCCACGCCGCCGAGTAACCACTTTCCCACTCACGGAAAATCAGGCGTCGCCCCCCGGGGCGGCGCCTTTTTCGTTGTCAGGATCAATCCTCTCGGAACTGGATGGTGACGCCCGGGATCATGTCCCCCTGGATCACCCGGAGCGCCGCAGGCGCGCCTTCGTCGGATTTTGCTGCATCGAGCAATTCGAGCGTTTCCGTCACCATCCGCTCGATCGGCTGGCGCACGGTGGCAAGACGGTAGGGCTCACGCTGGGCCTCCCGGATACCATCGAACCCGGCCAGCATTATATCGTCGGGGATTCTCATGTTGAAATGGCCTCGTAACGCATCCGCGCAGCCGATTGCCATGATGTCATTGACGCCAAAGATCGCGTCCGGCCAGTCCCCAAGCGGCCCGTCGAATCGCGACACCGTGGCGCGATAGGCCCCCGCATAGCTGGATTGACCGTCGATCTCCTCAACTTCGGTGCCTTTCAGTTTTTCCAGCCCGCCCCGGAAACCCTGAACCCGCGCCATGCTGGTCGAGCCCACCGGGTCGCCGCGCATAACGAGAAACTTGCGCGCACCCGCAGCGTGCATCCGCCGTGCCAGCGCTGCCGCGCCGCCTTCGTTGTCGCACAGCACAGTGGGCAGTTTCGCGCCTGGAACCAAGCGGTTATACATGATGACCGGAATACCCAGCCCTTCCGACAGCTTGACCATGCTTGATGTCACCGTGGCCGAGGTCACCACCACGCCATCCACCGGGTAGCGCAGCGCCTGCATCATCACGTCATCGCTATTTTGGTCTTCCTGTACCGTGAAGGCCAGCACCTGACGCCCTGTGCGCTGAATGTGCTCCACAAAGCACTGCAGGCTCTCGGAGTAGAATGGGTTGTTCAGGTTGCCGCTGATCACCGCCACGATCTTTGATGAACTGCGCGAAAGGCTGGAGGCAAAGACGTTAGGCACGTAGCCCAGCTCGCGGGCGGCGGCGAGGATCCGGTCGCGCTTTTCCTTCGCGATCGGCGCTCCCGGGTTGAACGCCCGCGACACCGCAGGTTGCGACACACCAGCGAGCTTGGCCACCTCGTACGACGTCACCCGTGATCTCTTGGCCCTCGGGGCCTTGCTCTTAGCCATTCGAGCTCCGTCGCTAAACAATCAAGACAGGATCATTGACAGGTTAGGAGCGAAACGCAAAGATGTGAATGCGTATTCAACAACCCGGACGAGTCACTGAAAAACGCGCCGGGCCCAACGGAGGTACCAAGATGAAGCTCAACAAGACTCTCGGCACGCTCGCGGCCCTTGCCGCGCTCGGCGCGCCCGCTGCCCTATACGCGCAGGATGGCGACGCGATGACCCGCGCCAAGGAAGCGCTCGCCGCCTACACCGCCAAGCCCGAGTTCGTGGCCCCCGGCGAGCCCTTCGATATCCGCCAGTGCGCGGCGGGCAAGAAGATGCTCTCGATCCCCAACAACTCTTCCAACCCCTTCCTCAAGGGCATCATCGACCGGATGAAGGCGGTCGGCGATGAGATCGGCCTCGAAGTCGTCGAGTGGGAAAACCAGGGCCAGCCCAGCCAGTGGGTTCAGGGCTTTGACTATGCCATCCGTGACGGTTTCGACGTGATCGACCTGATCTCCGGCATTTCGCCCGACACCGTCGAGCCGCAGATCACCGCTGCCAACGAGGCTGGCATCAAGGTGATGACCTCGCACTTCTACGATCCCTCCTTCGAGCCGAACCCGCTAATCTCCAGCTCCCTGCCCATCGGCTTCAACGAGATCGGCCGTATCCTTGCAAACTGGACCGCCGTTAACACCGACGGCAAAGGCAAGATCGCGGTGATCGTGTCGCGCGAGGTGCCGCCCACTATTCCGCTGATCGACGGCTTTACCGAAGAGCTGGCCGCAAACTGCCCCGAGTGCGAGATCGTGACCGAGATCAACGTGGGCGTGGCCGAATGGGGCACCAAAATCCAACCCTCCGTTCAGTCGGCGCTGCAGGCCAACCCCGAGATCGACGTGGTAATCCCGATCTACGACTCGATGGCACAGTTCGTCGTGCCCGCCCTGCGCCTGACCGGCAAGCTCGGCGAGGTGAAGGTTGCCACCTTCAACGGCACGCCTTTCGTGCTCGACTTCATCCAGCAGGGCGCCGTGTCGATGGACATCGGTGAAAGCCTCGATTGGATCGCCTACGCCACCGTCGATGGCCACATGCGCGATCTTTGCGGCCTTGAAGTGCCTGCCAAGCTCGAGGTGCCCTTCTACATCTTCGACGAGAGCAACGCAGCCGACGCCGGCACGCCTGCCCAGTTCGATACCGGCTACGGCGATGCCTACATCTCCGGCTTCCGCACGCTCTGGGGCTTGGAATAACACCCGTGCAGATCGTGACAGAAACACCCGCAGTATCGCGGGCCGGCGCCTCCCCAAAAGGGGGGGCGCCAACCATCAGCCTCACCGGCATCTCCAAGACCTTTCGGGCCACACGTGCGCTCGATGACGTGTCCCTTGAGGTGCGCCCGGGAGAGGTTCACGGATTGCTGGGCACCAACGGCTCCGGCAAATCCACCCTGATCAAGATCCTCGCCGGCTACCACGCCCCCGATCCCGGCGGCCGCCTTCTGTTCAATGGCGAGGAGGTCGCGCTGCCGCTTGCGGCCTCCGATTTCCGCCGCCTCGGCATGAGCTTCGTGCACCAGAACCTCGGGCTCCTGCCGTCGCTCACCGTGCTCGAAAACCTGCGCCTCAAGCAGATCGCCGTCACGCCTCGCCTGCGCATCAACTGGCGTGCCGAGAAGGCCGCGGCCCAGGCCGTGCTCGATCGCTACGGCCTAGATATCGAACAGTGGCGCCGCGTCGACGAACTGGATGCCGTCAACCGCGCCCTGCTGGCCATCGTCCGCGCCTTCGAAGAAATCCGCGAAACCTGCGAAGTCACCGGCAAGCCCGGCCTCGTCCTGCTGGACGAGCCAACGCCCTTTTTGCCCGAAGAGGGGGTCAAACGCCTCTTCGCCCTCATGCGCGAGATCGCCGACAGTGGCTCCTCGGTCATGTTCATCTCTCATGACATCGACGAAGTGATGGAAATCACCGACCGCGCCACCATTCTCCGCGATGGCCGGGTGTCGGGCAGTGTCGAAACCAGCTCAGCCACTCACGCCGAGATGATCGAGCTCATCATCGGCCGTTCCCTCGCTGCACTCTCCGATACCGGCCCCGAGCTGCGTAGTTTTGCGCCCGGCGCCCGGGTCGAGGGCCTCACCGGCCCCGGCCTGCCGCCTTGCGACCTCGATGTGGGCAAGGGCGAGATCGTCGGCCTAACCGGCCTTATCGGCTCGGGCTATGACCGCGTCCCTTACCTCGCCTTCGGGGCCACCCCCGCCAAGGCGGGAAGTCTGACCCTGGGCGACAGCCATCACCAGCTGCGCAGCATGACCCCCGCCAAGGCCATCAACGAGGGCCTCGCCCTCCTACCCGGCGACCGGGATGCCAAGAGCGGCGTGCCCACGCTTTCCATCGCCGACAACATGCTCCTGCCCGACATCTCCGACTGGTTCCGGGGTTTGCGCCTGCGCAACCGTGCCATGCGGAAAGAGGCTGAGCGGCTTGGCGAGGTCTACGAGGTGCGCCCCAACGACCCCGACCGGCCCCTTGCCTCGCTTTCGGGGGGTAACGCCCAAAAGGTGCTGATCGCCCGCTGGATGAAGCGCAAGCCGAAACTGTTGATGCTCGACGAGCCAACTCAGGGTGTCGATGTGGGCACCCGCGCCCGCATCTTCGACGCGCTGAAGGCCGAGGCCGCCGAGGGCATGTCGGTGCTTTGCGCCAGCTCGGATGCCGAACAGCTCGCCCATATCTGCGACCGCGTGCTGGTATTCGCCCGCGGCCGGGTCGTGCGCGAGCTGCGCGGACCGGAGGTGACCAAAGACCATATTACGCAGGCCTGCTACGCCTCGCTCGAAACACAAGACCGGAGCCAAGAATGACAGACGCACCAAGCGCCGCCTACGACGAGGAGCGCGCCCGCACTCGCGCCCGCCGCCTCCACATGTTCGAACGTTACGCCCTGCTGTTGGTCTGGGCGTTGCTGATCCTCGGGTTCAGCCTTGCCCTGCCCAACTCCTTCCCGCGCTGGGGCAACTTCTCGATCCTCTTCGCCTCTTACGCGCCCGCCGCGCTGCTGGCACTGGCCATCATCATCCCGCTCACATCGGGAGATTACGACCTCTCGGTTGGCGCGGTAATGACCCTGTCGTCTTGCATGATCGCGGTGCTGAATGCATGGATGGGGCTGCCGATCCTGCTCTGCCTGCTGCTTTCCGTGCTCGCAGGCGTGGCGGTTGGCCTCTTCCATGCCTTCTTCATCGTCTATGTCCGCATTCCCTCGTTGGTGGTCACGCTTGGCTCCACCTCCCTGATCTCCGGCATCGTGCAGTGGTTCACCAACTCCTCCACCATCGGCGGCATCGACAACGCGCTGATCATGTCGGTCGTTGGCGGGCGGCTCTTTGGGGTGCCCTATGCCTTCTACTACGCTTTCGCGGCGGTGGTGGTGCTTTGGTACATCTTCGATTTCACCCCGCTTGGCCGCCGCTTGCTCTTCGTGGGCCGTGGGCGCGAGGTGGCGCGGCTCAACGGCATCGCGGTGGAGAAGGTGCGCGTGGGGGCGCTCGTGGCCTCCTCGGTCGTGGCCTCCTGCGCGGGGATCCTCTACGCAGGCGTGCTCGGCTCAGCCGATCCCTACTCGGGCCTCAACTACCTGCTGCCGGCCTTTGCCGCCGCCTTCCTTGGCTCGACTACGATCATGCCGGGGCGGTTCAACCCCTGGGGTGCCATGGTGGCCGTCTACTTCCTCGGCACCGGCATCACTGGGCTGACGATGCTGGGCATTCCGCTCTGGGTCACCAACGTATTCAACGGCGGCGCACTGATCCTCGCCGTGGCGATCTCGCAGTTCACCCGTGGCCGCGAAGCCCCCGATATCGGCTGAAGTCCTCGGCTCACTACAGATCCGCGCCGGGGCCCCTGTCTCGGCGCTTTCATATCCAAACTCACTTTCAGGGAGGCATGAATGCCCATCACCTATCTCAAGCGCGGCAAGTCAGAAGACGAGCGCAGCGGCGATAACGCCAAAGTCCGCGCCGCGGTCGAGAGCACGCTGGCCGATATCGAAGCGCGCGGCGACACCGCCGTGCGTGAGCTTTCGGAGAAGTTCGACAGCTACAGCCCGCCCGCCTTCCGCCTCAGCGACAGCGAGATCGAGGCGCTGATGCACAAGGTGACAGCCCGCGAGATGGCCGACATCGAGTTTGCCCAAACGCAGGTGCGCCGCTTTGCCGAGGCGCAGCGGGCTTCCATGACCGATGTCGAGGTCGAGACCCTGCCGGGGGTCGTGCTGGGCCACAAGAACATCCCTGTGCAGTCGGTGGGCTGCTACGTGCCGGGCGGCAAGTTTCCCATGGTGGCTTCGGCCCATATGTCGGTGCTTACCGCTTCCGTCGCGGGCGTGCCGCGCATTGCCGCCGCGACCCCGCCCTTCAAGGGTGCGCCCAACCCGGCGGTCATCGCGGCCATGGCCAAGGGCGGCGCACATGAAATCTACGTGCTCGGCGGCATCCAGGCCGTGGGGGCCCTCGCCATCGGCACCGAAACGATCGACCCGGTGCACATGCTGGTCGGCCCGGGCAACGCCTTCGTGGCGGAGGCCAAGCGCCAGCTCTTCGGTCGTGTCGGCATCGACCTTTTCGCCGGACCCACCGAAACCCTCGTGATCGCGGATGAAACGGTTGATGCAGAGCTTTGCGCTACCGACCTTCTCGGCCAAGCCGAACACGGCTACGACAGCCCGGCGGTTCTTGTCACCAACTCTCGCAAGCTCGCCGAGGAGACCCTGAAGGAGATCGACCGCCTGCTCCAGATCCTGCCCACCGCCGAGACCGCTGGCGCGAGCTGGCGCGACTACGGCGAGGTGATCCTTTGCGACACCTACGAGGAGATGCTCGAAGCCGCCGAAGAGCTCGCCTCGGAGCATGCGCAGGTCATGACCGACCGCGACGACTGGTTTCTGGAGAACATGCGCAGCTACGGGGCCCTCTTCCTTGGCCCGCGTACCAACGTGGCCAATGGCGACAAGGTGATCGGCACCAACCACACCCTGCCGACCAAGAAGGCGGGCCGCTACACCGGCGGGCTCTGGGTCGGCAAGTTCCTCAAGACCCACAGCTACCAGCGGGTCACGACCGACGAGGCCGCCGCCAGCATCGGGGCCTATGGCTCGCGGCTCTGCATGCTCGAGGGCTTCGTGGGCCATGCCGAACAGTGCAACCTGCGTGTCCGGCGCTACGGCGGCCAGAACGTGCCCTACGGCGGCGCGGCAGAGTAAGCCCAAAAGAGAAGGGCCGGGGAGAGGACCCGGCCCTTCTTTCACGCCGCGCAATGCCCGCGCGGCATGGGGGAGCTTTTAGGGGCGTTACCCTTTACTCGGCAGCCTCGGGCACGTCGCCCCACTTCTGTTCAAACTCCCAGACCTCGGAAAAACCGATCAGGGTGTTGAATTCCTGAAAGTCGAACAGTGGCACATCGGGCGAAAGCGAGGTGCCGGTTTCCTTCAGCGTTGCCAGCGCCTTCTCGACGGCAGCAGCCGCGGCGAGGCCGGTGATTGCGGGGAAGATGGCAAGGCTGTAGCCGATCTCCTCCAGTTTCTTCGCCGGCAGGATCGGGGTACGCCCCCCGTCGGCCATGTTCGCCATCATCGGCGCGTCGATCCGCTCACAGGCCTCGCGCATCTCTTCCTCGGTATCGAGCGCCTCAAGGAAGACAACATCGGCCCCCGCATCGCGGTAACGCAGCCCGCGCTCCACGGTGGCCTCGAAGCCTTCCATCGCCTTAGCATCCGTCCGGGCGATGATCATGGTGTCGGCGCCTTCGCGGGCGTCGCAGGCCACCTTGATCTTCTGCACCATCTCCTCGGCCGGGATCACCTGCTTATAGGGCGTGTGGCCGCATTTCTTTGGAAAGCGCTGATCCTCCATTTGGATGCCCGTGGCCCCGGCCTCGACGTAGCCGCGCACCGTATGCGCCACGTTAAGCAACCCGCCAAAGCCGGTGTCGGCATCGGCGATCACCGCTGCATTGCAGGTGCGCGACAGCGTTTGCAGACGGCGCAGCATTTCGGTGTAGGTGGTGATTCCCGCGTCAGGCAGCCCCTCCACCGAGGCGGTGCCCCAGTAGCCGGAGGAGTAGACAAAATCGAGACCGACCTTGTTGGCGACAACCGCCGAGATCATGTCGTGGATGCCGGGGGCAGTTACGAACTGCCCTGCGTCAAGGGCCGCGCGGAGGCTGGGTTTGCTCATCAATCGTTTTCCTTCTGTGAAACATCGTTGCGTGTGTCGCGCCCCGCCTTGCCGCGGGAGCCGGGCTCCTTTGGGGTGGGGACGTCATGGGTGCCTTTGAAAATTCGCGTTGTGGCGAGCACATGGGCGCGCATCACCGCACCCGCCCATGCGGCCTCGCCCGCGCCGATGGCCTTGACCAGCTGCCGGTGATCCGAGAGCGAGCGCTCCACGTCCTCCTGCTCGAAGAGCCGGTAGGAGCGCACCAGAAAGCCGAGGTCCATCAGGTTCAGCGCGATCTCTTCCAGCCGCTGGTTGCCCGATAGCCGAAGGATCCTCGCGTGGAAATCGCGGTTCATCTCCGAGTATCCCGCCACGTCGCGCAACGGAGCGCCCGCGGCCTTCTCCATTCGGCGGGCAAGAGACTCGAGCTCTTCGACGTCGCGGGGGGTGGCGTTTTTCGCCGCCCGGGCCGCTGCTTCCGATTCGATGATGGCCCGCGTTTCGAAAACGTCGCGCGCATCCTGCGCCGACCATCCCTTCACCAGCGCGCCAGCATGGGGTGACAGGGTGACAAACCCCTCCGATGCGAGCCGTCGCAGCGCCTCGCGCACCGGCGTGCGAGACACCTCGAACGCCTCGGCAAGTGATTCCTCGGTCAGCCGGTCGCCCACGCCGTAACGCCCGCCTGCGATATCGTCGCGCAGCGTCTCATATACCCGCAGCGAGGCGGTCTTGCGGCGGCCAGAGCCGCCTTGCGCGGTGTTTTGGTCAGCGAGTTTCATAACCATTCCTCCAATCGCCTCAACATGACACGACGATTGCCGAAAATTTAGTCAGATCATAGATTGTATGCAATTGAGCGGCAAGAGGAGTAATCTACGGCAACTTCTTGACCTATTGTATGCAATCAATAATGTTGCAGGCATTCGGATGCTCGGCGCACGGATTGCGCCCTGCCAGGATGAACGAACCCTTGGGAGGAACAGAAATGACCTTTTCACTTGGCCGCAGGGCCTTCTTTGCCGCGATGGCGGCGCTCGGCCTCACGGCGACGGGAGCCATGGCGCAGGAGGCCTACGAGCCCGGCCGCCTCGAAATCATCGTGCCCTTCAACCCCGGCGGCTCCGCCGACCGTCTGGCCCGCTCCATCGGCCAGTTTTTGCCCGAAGAGCTTGGCGTGCCCGTGACCGTCACCAACCGCCCCGGCGGCAGCGGTGCGCTTGGCCACACCTACTTCCTGCAGCAGCCCGATGACGGCTCGGTTGCGCTGGTGTCCCCGGTGAATCCTTACCTCATCTCCAACATCCTGCGCGGGCAGGGCATGCTGGACTGGGACAAGTTCCACTTCGTGAACGGCCAATGGCAGGACTACTACGTGCTGCTGGTGAACAAGGAGCAGCCGTTCCAGACCGCGGGCGAGCTGATCCAGTTCATCAAGGACAACCCCGGCGAGGCGACCTCGGCCATCATCAACGGTGACGGCGCACACCTCGCGCAGGTCATCATGCTCGAAAAGCTGGGCCTTGCCTCCGATGCGATCAACTTCATCAGCTACGATGGCGGCGCTCCCATGCGCACCGCGCTGGCCGGCAACCAGGTGACTTTCTCGCTTATTTCCGCGCTGGGCTCTTCCGTCATCGCCGATGACGTGCGCCCGCTGGCCGTCATCAAGGCAGAGCCCGACGATCTGTGGGACGCACCCAACATCAACGAAGTGCTTAGCGAATTCGGCACCGAGATCCCGATGATCTCCGCCGACCTGCGCAGCTTCGTCGTGCACAAGAGCTTTGCCGAAAACAGCCCCGAGACTTACGAGGCGCTCGTCTCCGCCTATCAGCGGATGCTCAACCGCGAAGACTACAAGGCCTTCATCGAAGAAGGCCAGATCGGCGGCGACTGGATGGGCCCGGAGGCCACGGCTGCCTCGCTCGAAGAGAGCTACGCAGCCTTCTCCCAGTACGTAGACGCGCTGGAGTAATCCCGAACAAGGGGGGCGGGTGCATTGTGCCCGGCCTCCCACCCCTTGCGCCCCAGTCCGCTATCCCGCGGTCCGGGGCGCAAGGCACCCGGAGGAGGAGAGATAAACATGCGCGAAGTCATGAGGCACCTGAGCGGAACTGCCGGGCACCTGCTGCTGCTTGCAGGCTTTGCCGCCTATGCCCTGTGGTATGCGCTCGATGCATGGGCAGCGCAGGCCAAGGTCCAGAACATGCTGCTGATCGGCCCCGCCGCCGCGCTGGCAGGCGTAGTGATCGCCCTGATCTTCGTCCGCGAAGTCCTGCGCTGGCGTGCGGGTAAGCCAACCGAAACGGCAGCAGATGCGCAGGATTTCGAATCCGTCCCCCCCGCCTTGGCCACTGACGGCGATACCCGCAGCTTCCGCGAGGCCTGGGGCACGCCGCTTTCGGCGGCGCTGCTCGGGGTCTACGTCATCGCCATGCCGGTCCTTGGCTTCGATGTGGCAACCGTTCTCTACATCGCGCTCTGCATGATCCTTCAGGGCGCCCGCGACTGGCGCATCATCGCAGGCTTCTCCCTCGTGGCCGGGCTGCTGCCGATATGGGCCATCGAAAAGATGCTCTCGATCCCCGTTCCAACCCTTTTTCTCTGAGCCGAGGCTGACATGATCGATCTTGCCGCCGCCAGCGACGCCATTGCCCTCCTCGCCGGAAACCCCATGGCCTGGCTGGTCGTGCCCGTCGGCCTGCTCATCGGCCTCGCCTTCGGCGTACTGCCGGGCCTGTCGGTGCCCATCGCCATGGCCGTGTTCCTGCCCTTCACCCTCTATATGGATTTCCTCTCGGCCATCCTCTTCCTCACCGCCATCTTCACCGGCGGCGGCTTCGGCGGCTCAGTGCCGGCGATCCTGATGAACGTGCCGGGCACCACGGCCGCAATCGCGACCTGCTTCGATGGCTACCCCATGGCAAGGCAGGGCCGCCACAACGAGGCCCTCGGCCTCGCGCTGGCCGCCTCCACGGTGGGCACGATCATCGGCTATTCTCTGCTTTTCGTCCTGCTCGAGCCGATCTCGCGCCTGGTGCTGAAACTGGGCGCACCCGAGCTTTTTCTCGTCGCCGTGGCGGGCCTCTTCCTGATTGCCGCACTCTCCGGAAAGTTCTTCTGGCGCGGCGTGCTGGCCGGGGCCCTCGGGCTGATGCTGGGCACCATGGGCATGAGCTCATCTGGCGTCATGCGTGGAACGATGGGCTCCATGTACATGCTCGACGGCATCGAAGTGACCGCAGCCATCATCGGCCTTTTCGCCGCCTCCGAGATCTTCGCTCTCGTCAAGAGCGACTACATCGTGGCCGATGCCTCGGCCCGCGAGGTGAAGCTGTCGCGCATCGCAAAGGGGTTCACCGGAGCGTTCAAACACTGGTACCTGATGGTCCGAGGCGGCGTGATCGGTGCTGGTGTTGGCTCGGTGCCGGGCGTCGGCTCGACTGTGGCCAACCTTGTCAGCTACTCCTTTGCACGCACCCGGTCGAAAACGAAGGACAGCTTCGGCAAGGGCAACCCAGAGGGCGTCATCGCTGCCGAAGCCGCAAACTCCTCCTCGGAGGGCGGCTCCATGGTGGCGCTTCTGGCCTTGGGCATTCCCGGCGGCGCAGGCACCGCGATCATGCTGGGCGCATTCGCCATGCATAACGTTACAGGCGGCCCCCGTTTTGTCTCCGACAACAAAGAGATCGTCTATGCCATCATCGGCGGCAACCTCGTTCAGGCAATCCTGTTAGCGGGCATCGGTCTGCTCTTCCTCCGCATCGCCGTGACCATAGTGAAGGTGCCGCTGCGCTACCTGCTGCCGGTCATTACCGTGCTCACCGTCATCGGCTCCTATGCCCTGTCGCAAAACATGGTCGGGCCGATAACCCTCGCAGGCGGCGCCATCCTCGGCCTCGTCATGAAGCACTACAACTACCCGGTTGTCGCCATGGTGATCGGCCTGCTTCTTGGCCGGATGATGGAGGGCAACCTCCTGCGCACATGGCAGCTTGGCCGTGGTGATCTGACAATCTTCTTCGAACGGCCGATCTCGCTCGGCCTGCTCATAGCCCTCTGCCTCGTGGCGATCCTGCCCTTCGCGATGAAGCGCGTGAGCGCCCGGCTCGAACAGCAACGGAAAGAAACATGACTCAGCAGTTTTGCCTCGACGGAAAGCGCGCCCTTGTCACCGGAGCGGGCAGGGGGATCGGCCGCGCCGTGGCGGAGGGGCTGGCCGAGGCCGGGGCCGAGGTGACCCTCGCCGCGCGATCTGAACCGGAGCTGGAGGCCGCGGTTGCCGAAATTCGCGCCGCCGGCGGCAAGGCGCACGCCCTGCCGCTTGATGTGACCGACTCTGCCGCCTGCCGCGCGGCATTGGCCGAGCGTCCTGCCTTCCATGTGCTGGTCAACAATGCGGGCACCAACCGCCCCAAACCGCTCGCGGAGGTCACCGAGGACGATCTCGATGCCGTCATGAGCCTCAATCTTCACTCGGTCATCTTGCTCACCCGCGAGGTGACGGGCCGGATGCTGGCTGAAGGCGTAGCGGGGTCGGTCATCACCATGTCGTCCCAGATGGGCCACGTGGGAGCCGCTAACCGCACGCTCTACTGCGCCTCCAAGTGGGCCATCGAGGGGTTCACAAAGGCGCTCGCGGTAGAACTGGGGCCGCAGGGCATCCGCGTGAACACCATCTGCCCCACCTTCATTGAAACGCCGATGACAGCCCCCTTCTTCAAAGATCCGGCCTTCCGCGCCGACGTTCTGAAAAAGATCAAGCTGGGCCGTCTCGGGCAGCCCTCCGACATCACCGGTGCCGCCATCTTTCTGGCCTCCGAGGCCTCCGCTCTTATGACCGGCTCTGCTCTCATGCTCGACGGCGGCTGGACCGCCGACTAACGCCTGCCACCTCACCCCAAGAACACCGCAAGGAGCTCCGCACAATGACCCGCGCTATCCCGTCTTTCACCTTCGACACGCCCGGCTCCATGCTCGTCGAATGGGGCGGCGCGGCACGGATCGGGGCGCTCCTGCGCGGCTGGTTCTCCCAGCGCAACCTGCTGATCGTGACTGACCGCTTCTTGCACGAAAACGGCCTGCTGGCACCCGCGCTTGGCTCTCTGGAGGCTGAAGGTTTCAACGTGACCGTCTTCGACAGCGTCGTCGCCGACCCGCCCGAGCAGGTACTCATGTCCTGTGTCGAGCAGGGCAGGTCTGCGGGGGCCGATATTGTTCTCGGGCTCGGCGGCGGGTCGTCGATGGATATCGCCAAGCTCGCCGCCGTCATGCTGGTCTCCGAGCAGCCCCTGTCGGAGCTCTACGGCATCGGCAATGTGCAGGGCGGCCGGGTGCCTCTGGTGCAGGTGCCCACCACTGCTGGCACCGGCTCCGAGGTGACCAACATCACCATCCTGACCACCGGCGAAACCACCAAGATGGGCATCGTCGCGCCCCAGCTCTACGCCGATCGCGTCCTGCTGGACGCCGAGCTAACCGTGGGCCTGCCCCGCGCCCAGACGGCGGCCACCGGCATTGACGCGATGGTCCATGCCATCGAGGCCTTCACCAGCCGTCACCGCAAGAACCCGCTATCCGACCTCTTCGCACGCGAGGCCCTGCGCCTTATGGCTGCCAACCTGCTGCCAGCCTGCGAAGACGGCAGCAACCGCGCCGCGCGCGAGGCCATGCTGCTTGGCTCCAACCTCGCGGGCCAGGCGTTTTCCAACAGCCCCGTGGCCGCCGTGCACGCCTTGGCCTATCCGCTCGGCGGGCACTACCACTTGCCTCACGGTCTCACCAACGCCCTCATGCTCGGCCCGGTGCTCCGTTTCAACATGGCCGCCGCCGCTCCGCTCTACGCCGAGCTGGCCGACGTCGTCCTCGGGCCCTCCAAGGCCGACGCGCAGACCCGGTCCGCGGAGTTCGTGAACTTCATGCAAGACCTGATGGATCGCTCCGGCGCGCCCTTGCGGTTGCGCGATGTCGACGTGCCGGAAGCCGACCTGCCTATGCTGGCCCGCGATGCCATGCTGCAATCCCGGCTCTTGGTGAATAACCCTGTTGATGTCACCGAGGCCGATGCTCTTCACCTTTACCGTCAGGCCTATTGAACTCAGGCCAACGTATCGTGTTGCACCCAGTAGGCTTGGCAGGCCATCGGTTGCAGCGTCTGCATAAACCCGTCTTCGATGGCCCCAGTAAGCACCGGGCGGATCAGGATCACGCGCTTCGCCTTATTGGATGCGGCAAGCGGCTTGGCTCTGCTCCGAGCGAGTTTTGCGAGGTACTCGCAGACCATCCCTACCTTGAACTTGGCTATGTCGTGCTTGCGGAAGTACGAAAGCAATCCTGCCTTCGGCCGTGACAGAATGCGATTGTCCCTGTGGGACCAATTCGCTCTCGTCGAATCCGCCTCAAAGATCGCCTCTAGAAAAGAGTATAGCCGTTTTGTGGTGTATCGACCAAGTCTCGGCCGCTCACCGGCTTCTATTTTTCAATATCTTGTCGAGGGGCTTTGGTAACGGAGGAGGGACTTGAACCCCCGACCCAGTGCATCGTGCAGCGAGGTGCGTCGGTCGGGCTTGGAGCAGTGTGTGCCGGTCGGGGTATGTGGTAAGGGGGGCTTTGGTAGCGGAGGAGGGACTTGAACCCCCGACACGCGGATTATGATTCCGCTCTGCTTACTGAAAACACTGCACAATTTCTCCAAAGGGGGCGCTATGCGCCTTATGGAGATCAATGGGTTGCGAGGTTTTTGCAAAACGCAGCCGGCACTCTCCTGCCGCCTCCGCCCCGTCTTCCGCTCTCATTACGGCTCCCAATCTGGTGGCAGCGACGAAACGCATCCCTCGAGTCGCCTTGCTATAACCACAAGCACGGCGGTCCGTGTTCGCCGATCAACCTCTCAAGAGCACCACGACACCATGACCTACCATTCACCTTATGACACTAACGCCGGGCGGCGCCTGTTGGCGCGTGAACTCGGGAACCACCTCTTTAATATTCGCTTCCATTACTTCGTCACCTTGGCGACGAACAATCGGCGCCTGAGCTCGATCGAGATGCGCGACCCTCTGAAGCGTTGCGACGCTAAGGTGAACAGGAAGCTCCTTGGACCGAAACGGCAGAAACGCTTCGATTCACGGCTTTTCTGGGTCGCTTTCCTTGAGAAAGCGGAGGGTGATACTCACAGGCAACTTATCGTCCAACTCGCCCCAGCGCCCTCTGTTACCGGTGCCACATCGCGCCAGTCGACGTTTGCTGTGCATGTCCGCCCGCCTGAAGCAGAGTTGAGTGAGAAGGCGTGAAGTCCGGCGGACGTTTGGTTGCCATTGTGCCGCAATCTACGGGACGAAAGAGCAATAGGTCGCCTACCCTGCCTCCGGTCAGCGCCCGCGCTTTATCTTCAGAGGTCACGGACCGCTATGGAGGGTGAGATATAGGTAAACAGCGAACGGACGCCCCAGCCACGGAGGAAAGGCTGGAGAGACCATGGTCGCTGGATCCCTTCAAAGTCCTAGGAAATCCACTGCTTGTCCATTCGGATGCATCTCGGCGCCGCCGCTTCCGGTGTGCGCAATTCTGCCTCTATGTGCGGCGACGGCTCAGAACTTCCGTCCATCCGCAGACGGAAGTGAGGCTTGTCGTTGGCTGGTCTACCGCGCCGAAACCCTGGCCGATCATACCTCCAGCAGTTCGCAGCCTGCGGCTTCCGCTTTCTGGCGCAGGACAGCCGGGAACTGACCGCCGCAGACGACCGTGTCGAGATCGGTGAGCGCGCCGCAGGCGAAGGGGATTTCGCGATCGAGCTTGGTCTGATCGACAACCAGAACCCGCTTGCGCCCCGCCGCCGTGATCGCCTTGCGGGCGCGCACCTCTTCGAGGTTAAAGTCGAGAAGTCGACCATCGCCGGATAGTCCGCCCACCGAGAAAACCGCGAAATCGAAGCGCAGCCCGGCAAAAAACTCCGCGCTCTCGGCGCCGATGAAATCGAGGTCGCGCAGCCGCACCTTGCCGCCTGCTAGCAGCACACTAATCCGCCGCGCCATGCGCAGCGCAAGCACGACGTGGATGTTGTTGGTGGCCACGGTCAGCCCCTCGTGGCCCACCAGGGCGCGGGCCACCGCCTCGACAGTGGTGCCGGTGCCCAGCGCGAGGGTCGCGCCGTTGGGCACGATCCCGGCCACGGCAGCGCCGATCCTCGCCTTTTCGTCGCGTGACGTTTCCTGCCGCGGCTGGTAGTCGATGTTCTCGCTGGAGGTGGCCAGGCTCGCCCCGCCGTGGCGTCGGCGCACGATCCGGGCTTCGTCGAGCGCGCGAAGATCGGCGCGTAGGGTCTGCACCGATACCCCGAGCATGTCGGACAGGGCGTTGGCGGACAGCTCGCCATAGCTGGAGAGCAGGTTGACGATGCGGTCGCGGCGCCGGGCGCCCTCGCTTGTCTTCATGTTCGTTCGAACCTCCCCACTGCGCACGGGGCGCCTTCGTGCAAAGAGATTGCACGGCACCGGACTTCCGGCAAGAAAGTTATTTTTTGAGACGTAACCGAACTGTCACATGGAGCGCATAGGTAGCGAGTGCGAAGGCCGACATATCAATCACGGCTTTCGAACGAAAACGAACTTACCGGAGATTCCGATGTCCCGCTTCCTTCTGGCTGCCACCCTCGGGCTGGCCCTCCCCACGCTCGCCAACGCCGAAACCCTCACCCTCTACACCTCTCAGCCCAACGAAGACGCCCAGAAAACGGTCGACGCTTTCATGGCCGCCAACCCCGGCGTCGAGGTCGAATGGGTCCGCGACGGCACCACCAAGCTGATGGCCCGAGTTGCCGCCGAGATCGAGGCCGGCGCACCGCAGGCCGACGTGCTGCTGATCGCCGATACCGTCACCCTCGAAGGGCTGGCCCAGGCCGGCGAACTGGCCGCCTACGCCTCGCCCGAGGCCGAAGCCTACGACCCGGCCCTCTACAGCGCCGAGGGCTACTACTACTCGACCAAGCTCATCACCACCGGCATCGTTTACAACACCGGCGCCGAGATGGCCCCGGCCTCCTGGGCCGATCTCGCCAAGCCCGAAATGGCCGACCTCGTCGCCATGCCCTCGCCGCTCTACTCCGGCGCCGCGCTGATCCACCTTGCCACGCTGACCAACACCGCCGGCCTCGGCTGGGAGTATTACGAGAGCCTCGCCGGCAACAACGCCCGCGCGGAAGGCGGCAACGGCGGCACCTTCAAGGCCGTGGCCGCGGGCGAGAAGCCCTATGGCGTGCTGGTCGACTTTCTCGCCATCCGCGCCAAGGCCGATGGCTCCCCGGTCGAGTTCGTCTTCCCCGAAGAGGGTGTCTCCTACGTCACCGAGCCGGTCGCCATCATGAATGGCGCCGCCGATAAGGACGCCGCCAAGGCCTTCGTCGATTTCGTGCTGAGCGAAGAGGGCCAGCAGCTGGTCGTCGAGATGGGCTACATCCCCGCCCGCAACGGCGTTGCCAGCCCCGAGGGTTTTCCCGCTCGTGAAGAGATCAAGCTGATGGCCTTCGACCCGGCCAAGGCGCTGGCCGACAGCGAGGCCAACAAGCAGAAGTTCTCCGACGTGTTCGGCGCCGAGTGAGCTCTTTCAGCGAACATACGGGTGGCAGCCGGTCTTTTGACCGGCTGTTGCCGCTCCTGCTCCTGCCGGTCGCCCTCATCGCGCTGGGGCCGGTCACGCGACTTTTGCTGGAGGGCATAGGATTCGGCGAGGGGCTGACCACCGAGCACCTGTCGACCGTGCTGACCCGCACTTCCACCGGCACCGCGCTGAAGCACTCGCTGGTCACGGCGGCCGGGGGCACGGTGATCTCGATGCTGATCGGCGCAGGCTTCGCCTTTCTGGTGGCGCTTACCGATATTCGTGGCAAGGGCGCGCTGGTGTTCTGCCTCATGGTCCCCATGATGATCCCGCCGCAGATTACCGCGCTGGCCTGGATGCAGCTTGCAGGGCCGTCCTCGACCCTGCTCAAGCTCCTCGGCCTCGCCCCACCGCTGGGCAGCCCGCAGCCGCTGCACTCGCCCGGCGGCATCATCCTGTTGCTGGGCATCCAACACGCCTCGCTGGTGTTCCTGACCCTGCGCGCCGGGCTGCGGATGATCCCCGCGGAGCTGGTCGAGGCGGCGCGCATGTCGGGCGCCGGGCCGGTGCGGGTCTGGTCGCAAACCGTGCTGCCGCTCTCCATGCCCTCGCTGATCGCCGGGGCCGCCATGGCCTTCGTCACCGCGTTGGGCAACTTCGGCATCCCTGCGATGCTTGGCATCCCCGCCCGCTACGACACGCTTCCTACCTTGATCTACCAGCGCCTCGTCGGCATGGGCCCCTCGGTGCTGCCCGAGGTGGCGGTGCTGGCGCTGTTGATCGGGGGCGTCGCCATCCTGGGCGTGCTGCTCGCACGTTTGGTGCTGGCGCGGCGCAGCTTCGGGCTCGTGGGCCTGTCTGGCAAGCCGCTGGCGCTCTCGCTTGGGCGGGCGCGCGGGCCGGTGGAAGGGCTGCTCTGGGCCTTCATCTTCACCATCCTCGCGCTGCCGCTGATCGCGCTCACCGCCACCTCCCTCATCCCGGCCTATGGCGTGCCGCTGACGTTCCAGACCGCGACCTTCGAGGCATGGGGCGAGGCGCTGTTCCGCCAGCCGGTTACCCGGCGCGCTTATGCAAACTCGCTCTTCCTGGCTGGGGCGGCCGCGGCAATCCTGCTTGCCCTCTGCATACCGTTGGCCTGGCTCATCGAGCGCCGCCCCAGCCGGGTGAGCCGGGCGCTGGATGCGCTGGTGGAGCTGCCCTACGCGCTGCCGGGCGTGGTGCTGTCGATCGCCTGCATCCTCGCCTTCATCAACCTGCCCTTCACCGAGCTCACCCTCTACGGCACGATCTGGATCATCCTGCTGGCTTATCTCGCCCGGTTCCTGGTGATCATGCTGCGCCCGATCCAGTCGAGCATCGGCCAGCTCGATCCGGCGATGGAGGAGGCGGCGGCGATGGCCGGCGCGGGGCTGGGCCGGCGGCTGCGCGACATCGTGCTGCCGCTCGCCGCCCCCTCGGCGGCGGCGGGGGCGATCCTGGTGTTTCTCACCGCGGTCAACGAGTTGACCGTCTCGGCCCTGCTCTGGTCGTCGGGCACCGAAACGCTGGGCGTGGTCATCTACAACCTCGAAGACAGCGGCGAAACCGTGATGGCCTCGGCCGTCGCCATGTCGATCGTGCTTCTCATCATCGCGCTCATGACCTGCGTGCAGGCCGGGGCGCGGCGCTTTCCGAAAGGGGTGATCCCGTGGCAGAGCTGAGCTTTTGCAACCTGACCAAACGGTTTGACGGCGCCGTGGCGCTCGATGCCATCAGCGCCGGGATCGAGGCGGGCGAGTTCGTGGCCCTGCTCGGCCCTTCGGGCTGCGGCAAGACCACGCTACTGCGGCTCACCGCCGGCTTTGAACAGCCGAGCGCGGGAGAGGTGCGGATCGGCGGCGAGGTGGTCGCCGGACCGGGGCGCTTCGTGCCGCCCGAAGCGCGCGAGGTGGGCATCGTGTTTCAGTCCTACGCGCTCTGGCCGCACAAAAGCGTGGCGGGCAATGTTGCCTACCCGCTGGAGGTGCGGCGCGTGCCCCGCGCAGAGCGCGAGGCGCGGGTGGCCGAGGCGCTGGCGCTGACCGGGCTCACCGATTTTGCCGCCCGCATGCCCACCCAGCTTTCGGGCGGACAGCGGCAGCGGGTGGCGCTGGCCCGCTGCCTGGTGTTCGAGCCCCGCGCCGTGTTGCTCGACGAGCCGCTCGCCAACCTCGACCTCGCCCTGCGCGCCTCGATGCAGGAGGTGTTCTCGATGTTCCACCGCCGCACCGGGGCTACCATGCTCTATGTCACCCACGACCAGGGCGAGGCCTTGGCCCTGGCCGACCGGGTGGCGGTGATGGAGGCCGGGCGAATCCGCCAGTTCGCCGCGCCAGAGGTGCTCTATCGCGAGCCGGCAGACAGCTTTGTGGCGGGCTTCGTTGGTGACGGGGCGGTGGTCTCGGCCCGGCTCACAGGGCGAGCGGAACGCGATGGCCTGTGGCTCGATGTTTTGGGCCAGGAGGTGCTGTCGCGCACCTCGGCCGAGACACCGACCCATGTTAGCATTCGTCCCGAAGCGATCACCCTGCGCGACGAGGCCCCGCTGCGGGCCCGCGTGAGCAGCTGCACCTACCTCGGCGGCCGCTATCGCCTTGCGCTGGATGCGGCGGGCGAGAGCCTCGTGGCCTTCTCCGCTGAGCGCGCCGCACCGGGCGAGACCCTCGGAATCGAGCTAGGCGACCTCTGGGCTTTTCGCGATGCCGGGGCGCAGCCCGTGCTGGCCCCGGCGCTCGCCGATGCGTGACGCCGCAACCTGCGTGACGGGCATCGGCACCGCATGGGCCGAGGTGCTCTCGGGCTTGGGCGAGAAGGGCCCGGCCTGCATCCGGGTCTGGACCGGCCAAGCGCTGTGGGTCCTCGATGTGGGCTTTGGCCCCGAGGCCACCTCGCCCTTTGATCCGGCCTGGCTGGAGGGCGCGGAGAGGGTGTTCATCAGCCATGATCACATCGACCACATCGGCGGCGCGGCCCATGCCATTGCTGCAGGCCTCCCGATCCACTGCACTGCCCAGACTGCCCGGGCCCTGCCCCCCGGGGCAGAGGTGCACCTTTTGCCGGAACATGGGCGCAGCGTGATCGACGGCGTCCCCGTCACCACCGGGCGCAACGGCCATGCCTTGGGCGGCGTCTGGTTCCACTTCGAGCTCGGCGGCGGGTTGTTCTTTTCCGGCGACTGGTCGGAGGAGAGCGAGTGGTTCGCCTTCGACAGGCCGCCGCCCGCCGAGACCGCCTTTATCGACTGTTCTTACCATCTCGACGACGTGCCCCAATCCGAGCGCCGGGCCGCGCTCGACCAAGTGGTGGCGCGGGGAAAAGACCGACAGTTGCTCTTTCCGGTGCCGCCGTCGGGCCGGGCGGGGGAGCTGGCGCTGCACCTGATGAGCCATGGCGAGGTGTCGCTCGATGACAGCTGCCGCGCCGCCATTGCCGCAGCGCTTGAGGGCGAAAGCCTTGGCCTGGCGGCCAGCCGCCTCGCGCCGTTGCTGGGCCGGCCCTTCGACCCGGCCGCGCCGCTCCTCGTTTGCGATACGCCCAATGCCGACGGCGGCATGGCGCGCAAGCTCGTGCAAGACTGGCACGAAGCCGGGCGGCTCGGCCGCGATGCGCGCGTGATCTTTACCGGCCACATGACCGCCCATGCGCGGGTGATCTGCGCAAGGGGCGGTGCGTTCTTGCGGTGGAACGTGCACCCGCCCCTGCGCGACCAGCTGGCCATGATCACCCGGCTGGGTGCGCGCCGCTTTGCGCCGCTGTTCTGCACGCGGCCGGAAGACTACCTGATCGAGCCGCGCTTCGGGGCCGAGGTGGTGCTGAACCAGAGGTGCCCTTTGTGACCCTGCCCTTGCAGCCCTTCGTGGTGATCCGCCACGGCCAGACCGACGCCAACCGCGACGGCCGGATCGCAGGCCGCATAGAGGCGCAGCTCACCGAGACCGGGCGCGCGGCCGCGCGGGCTCTTGCCGGGCGGACATGGCCCGGGCAGGTGGCGGTGTTTTCCAGCCCGAAGCAGCGCGCGCGGGAGACTGCCATGCTGGCCTTTCCGAACCACGCGGCGCGGGTGTTCGACGGGCTGCGCGAGCGCGACTGGGGCCGGTTCGAGGGCCGCCCCATCGCCGAGGCTCCGCCGCGCCTCGAAACGCCCGAGGGCGGCGAAGCCTGGCAGGCGGTGATCGACCGGGTCGCGGCTGCCGTGGCCGAGGCCGCCGCTCGGGCCGAAGGGCATCTGCCCATCCTGGTGGCCCATTCCGGCGTGATCCGCGCCCTGCGCCAGATCACCGGAGGCAGCGCCCACGGCCCCTCGCCCGCCAACACGACACCCTACTTCTTCACCCCGTTCGGCGGAACCTGGCGCGAAATCAAATTAGAAATGGAGCACGAATGGACTGCGTGATCTTCGATATCGACGGCACCCTTGCAGCGTTCGACGCTCCACGTCTTGGCCATCTGGTCCATGGCGAGACCAAGCATTGGGACCGCTTCCACGAGGCGATGGCGGAGGCGCCGGTGATCGAGCCGGTGGCACGGCTCCTGCACAGGCTCGGCGGGCAGGGTGACGCCATCGTGCTGTGCTCGGGTCGGCCGGAGGGCTGGCGCGCCCACACCGAGGCCTGGCTGGACCGGATGGGCATTCGCCACGATGCGCTCTACCTGCGGCGCGCCGAGGAGGATGCCGCCAGCGACCCTGAGGTGAAGCGCAGCGCGCTGGCCCGGATCACCGCCGATGGCTACCGGCCGTGGCTGGTGGTGGATGACCGCAGCTCGGTGGTCGCCTTCTGGCGCGAGGCCGGGCTGACCTGCCTGCAATGTGCGCCGGGAGACTTCTGAGACGCGCGCGGGCCCGGCGCCCGCGGCATCGCGACGGCGGCGGCGAGGCGGCTGCCCGGGCCCCGGACCGATCCAGAAACCGCACTACCCGGCTGAAGGTTTGGTTTCCGGAAGGGCGTAGAGAAAATCGGCCATGCCCTTCGCTGCCGGCGCCCCATCTGGTGCGCGGCACGCCGCTACTGCGACCCCGTCCACCCCGAGATCCGACATTTGCCACGGCACACCGCCGCCCCACAGCAGGTGGCCCTGTCCGATGATGCCCACCACCAGAGGCGGCTCGGGCACACGCAGGGCCGCCACGATGCGGGTGGCGAAGGCTCGATCCCAGACTTCCTGTGCGCGCAGGAACCGGTCGAAAGCCGGGTCCTCGGGGCCGGTGGCCTTGCGCCCCGGGGGGGCACCGCCGGCCAGATCGAAGATATAGCGGCGGTATGGCATCGGCGAGGGGCGGGCCGGCGTGAGCCCTTCGCGGTCCGCCTCGGCAACGGCCTCCCATCCACTGGCTCCAACCTCGCGCACAAGCCCGCGTCGGCAATTGAGCCCCAGCATCGGCACGCCCGTCTCGCGGCAAAAGTGGAAGAGCGGCAAGTAGAGGTCTGGCGGAAAGCCCCAGACCTCACCCCACTCGGCCTTCGCCAAGAAGACCTCTTCGCTCAAGCCGCCCTCCACCCACTCAGCCAGCACCGGGTCAAGCCGGGCGGGGAACATCTCGAAGCCCATGACAATGGGACGGTGGGCCAGCAGACCGGCGGCGACATGAAGCTGCCAGCGGTGAATGTCGGCGCGATCATGGGTTTCGCCAAGCAGCACGGCGGAGGCACGGGCCAACTCTGCGATGGCCTCAGCGTGGGGCACCGGGGCGGCATTGCCCGGGCGGAACCAGCCTGCACCCCCCGCGCTCATGCGGCGCCCTTCGGCATGACGCTGAGGCCAGTGGCCTCGCCCTCGGGCCCCAGCGCGTGGAAGCCCCCATCGCGCTCCTCCCAGCCGCTCACGGCACCGGCCTTCAGATGCAGGTGAAAGTTCTCGGTCATCACGTTGGCGAAGCCCATCGCGGGCTTCACTTCGGCGATCACGCCCTCCCAGCTCTGGGTGCTGCCCGGCATCCTGTGGCTGATCACGACCGGACGGCCCTCGGCGCGCATTTGATCCAAGAGGGTGCACCCGGGGTCGGTCTCAAAGCTGTCCGCCTCTCCTCCGCCCTGCGATCCTCGGGCGGAGGCTTCCTCGGCGGGAAGAGTGCTGCGCGCGACAGCCTCCAATGCTGCAAGAAAACCCGGCGCTCCCTCCATGCTGACCACCCGGATCACAGGGGCACCATCGGCGCGGTTGAAGGTTAGCGAGGGGAAGATGCGGCCCTGAAAGCCGGAGGAGGTATCGAGCACAGCCTCGGAAGCCTCGCCGGGGTCGATCAGGGCGGTGTGCGCGCCGCCTGCCACCCAGATGCCCGCAGCATCAGAAGCGACCGCCTCGATCGGGCCGATCCGCTCGTGGGTGGCGCCGTTTCCTCGCAGCACGAGCATGACCTTGCCCGCGCCCCTGAGCCGCTCAAGCAATTCTCCGGCACCAGCCTCAAGGCGCCAGCGACCTTTCTCGATGTCCTGATCCGGGGTGTCGTCATTCATGGTGCTTGCCTTCCTGTAAGTTGGGCTGCGCCGCGCCGATCTGCCATTGTCCGGTCGTCTGCAGCGCCTCCGGTGCCCGGTGGGCGATGCAGAGGATCGTGGTGTCCGGCAGCTCCTGGCGGAGCAGGGTGAAGAGGTGGGCCTCGCTGGCGGCATCGAGAGCCGATGTGGCCTCGTCCAGCACCAGCCAGGCCGGGCGATGTATCAGCACGCGGGCCAGTGCGAGGCGCTGGCGCTCGCCGATCGAAAGTCCCTCGGTAGCCTCTGCCCCCGTGCCTTTCTCGAGCGCCGCCATGCGGTGGGCGAGACCCAGCCTCTCCAGCACATCACGCAGCCGCTCGTGCGGCACTTCCGACGGGTCCATCGGGTAGCAGGCTGCCTCGGCCAGTCCCTCCTCAGAGAGATGCGGGCGCTGGGGCAACACCATCAGCGGCGCGGCGGGCCGCTCGATATGGCCCTCGCCATAGCGCCAGAGGCCGGAGAGCGCGGCAACGAGCGTGGTCTTGCCCTGGCCGGAGGCGCCGGTGATCCAAATGCGCTCTCCCGGGCCGATCTCGGCATCCGGCACCGGGGCGAGCCAGCGGCCATCGGGGGTGGCGAGCGCCAGCCCCACCGTGCGCAACCGACCATCGGCGCTTTCGCTTCGTGTGATGCCGGTCGGCACGCCCTCCACAGGCTCCGGTGCGCGGGCATTCCGAAACATCTCGTCGAGCCGCTGCGAGACCGCAACGAACTGCGCCAGTTGTGGGTAGTTGAAGATGAACCAGCTGAGGGTGGTTGTGACGCGCATGAAGGCCGAGGAAAGCTGCATCAACCCGCCGAAGGTGACGGAGCCGGCGAAATAGGCGGGCATGGCAAAAAAGATCGGCACCCGGAGCACTGTCTGGAAGTAGGGCCGGGTGAAGAGCCCGAGGATCAGCTCGCGGCGGATCAGCCGAAACCAGTTCTGCCGAATTCCCTGAAAGCGCCGATCAAGCCGCCGACGCTCGGCGGGCGCGCCCTGTGCCTGCGCGATCTCACTGGCGTTGTCGCGCAGCTGGACGAGTGCATGACGAAAGTCCGCCTCGCGCCGCTCCTGCCGGAAATAAAGTGATTTCAGCGGCTTGCCCATGTAGTGGGTGATCAGAGAGGAGATGAGCACGTAGATGAAGGCGGCCCAGACCATGTAGCGCGGAATCTCGATACCGAAGCCGAAGAGCGAGAAGCTGAGCACGAAATCGGTGAGCGACCACAGGATGGCAACATAGGTGATGATCCCCGCCAGCCGCCCCACCAGATCAAGCGTGAGGGAGAGCAGGAGCGAGATGAAACTGCGGCAATCCTCGGCCACCCGCTGGTCGGGGTTGTCGATGCCCTCCGCCGAGAGCCCCGGTCGCAAGTGCCAGAAGGCATTGCCCGAGGTCCAGGCATCCAGCGCCTCGCTGGTGAGCTGCTCGCGCCAGCGCAGCAACAGCAGGTTGCGCAAGTAGTCGCTGGCCAGAAAGATCGCCGCCGAGCTGCCAACCAGAACGAAAAAGAACCCTAGCTCCCGCAGGGCAGCAGGCAGGTCGAGCTGTTCGAGCGCGTCGTAAAAGCGACCCACCCAAGAGATCATCTGCACATCGACCCAGAGGTCGACGAAGATGAGCGCCAGCACCACCGCAAATAGCAGCAGCCCCACCCAGGCGCGCGGGCCGGAGCCCGCACGCCAGGCGAGGCGCCATATGCGCCTCAGGACAGCGCCCACGTCAGAAGGTCATGTCGAAGCTGATGGCAAAGGTGCGCCCCGGCCCCGTCTGCAATTCGCGGGGGCTGGCCGATGCAATGGCGGCATTGGATGGCGACACGGCGTAGTTGGTTGCCCCGGCTGTAAAGTAACGCTCGTCGAAGACGTTGTTGACCGACATCCGGAGGAAGCCGTTGTCGACGACCTCCCAGTTTGCATGCAGGTCGAGCACTGCGTAGCCCTCGGGCTTGAAGTCATCGTCCCCGGCGGTCTCCTTCACATCGCAAGCCATGGTCAGCACACCCTCCAGCATCAGCCGCGGCTCCGCGAACTCATGCGCCAGCGAAACCGTGGCCATGAACGGGGGCAGGGTGTGCGGGGTTTCCTCCGCTCCGGGTGTGACCTGTTGCGTGCCCTTCTGCCAGGCCGCCGAAACCGCCATCGAGGTAGCTTCGTTGAAGGCCCAGCCCGCGCTTGCCTCAATGCCCCAGACGTTCACCACCGAGATGTTGCGATAGGTGTAATCGTTGGTGCCCAGCGGGTTGTAGAAGCTCTGGATGAAGTTGGAGTAGTCGGACTTGAAGGCGTTTACGGCGACAAAGCCCCGCGGCTGCTCATAGCGAACGCCCAGCTCGTAGCTCTTCACCTTTTCCGGCTCAAGGTCGGGCGCTGGCACCAAATCAAAGAAGCTGCCGGGCAACGAGGTATAAAGCTGCTGCGCCGTGGGCATCTTGAAGCCCTCGCCGTATTTACCCCAAACCGACCAGTTCTCGTTGATCCGGTAGCGGGCACCGAGGCTCTTGAGCAGCGCCTCGTGCTCACGCACCCGAGGCTCCGAGCCCGCGACCTCTTGATAATCCCCGTCAGGGCGCGGATCGATCTTGTAAGTGGCAAACCGCAGGCCCGGTGTCAGCTCGAAGGCACCGTCGCCAAAGCTGATACGGTCCTCGATGTAAATGTCGGCCCGGGTGGTGGTCGCATTGGCAAAGTTGAAGCCCCCGGCTACGGCAGTGGTATCGGTGCCTTGCGTCAGGTTGAAGGTGTCGACCCGGCGGTAATAGTCGGTTTTGGCGCGGTCGCCATCGAAACCGAAGATTACCCGGTGCTCAGCGGCGCCGGTGCTGAACTCTGCGGTGGCCTGCACGTCGAGCTCCAGGAAATTCTCGGTGAAATGCAGCCGCTCCCGCTCCCGGATGCTGTCCCCCGCGGCGCTGGTGGCCAACTCGGTGCCTCGGCGATCGTAGCTGTGCTCGGAGTAAGAGAGCGTGGTTTTCAGCTCGGTGATGACTCCGCCGGCAGGCGCCCAAGTGTGTTCGACGGCCGCGCGATGGCGGTATTGATCGAGGAAGCGCTCCTTGTTCTCGATGATCTCGCCGGTCGGCAGGCCGCTGAAGCTGGAGAGCACCGGGCCAAGGGAGGATTTCTGGTCCACCTTGGTGTCACGGTCGAGCATATCGAGGGTGAACTCGAAGCGGTGCTGGCTGTCCGGCGTCAAGACCAGCTTGCCCAAAGCGCGGGTCGACGAGATGTCGGTCGGGTCCAATTCACCGCAGGTGGATGCGCCGTAGGCCTCTACCTCGCGCGGGCAGCCCCAGCTGCCACCATCGTCGCGCGCCTTTGAAAGTTCGGCCTCGTGGCCGGAATCGCGGGCCACGCCGACCAGCAGTTGCAGGTCATCCGAGAAGCGCTGACCAAAAGTGAGCGAGGCGTTGGTGTTGCGGTCGAAGCTGTCGTAACCGCCCTCCACTCGCACGGCCCGGTCACGCCCCTGAAGCAAGTCCTCGGGGTCGATCGTCTCGAACGCCACGAGCCCGCCGAGGGCGTCGGCCCCCCAGAGCACCGAGGCCGGGCCGCGCACGATCTCGGCCTGCTTGGTGAAATTCAGATCGACGTAATCGCGTGTGCCGTCCTGGATCGCTTCCGCCATCCGTGAGCCGTCCACCTGAATCGCCACACGGTTCCCGCCGACGCCACGGATCGTGAAGCCGTTGAAGGAGTTGAACGGATCCGTGGTGTTGGTGCCGCGCCGCACGGTCACGCCCGGCTCGCGCCGCACCAGCTCCTCCATATCGGTGATGTGTCGGTTTTCCAGTTGCTCGTCGTCGATCACCGTGATGTTGGCGGGCACATCGAGCTGCTCATCCCCCGCTCGATCCGTGGTCACGATGATCGGCTCAAGCAGCGTGGGTTCCTGCTGCTGTGCTATGGATGGGTGATTAAAAAAGGGAACGATTGCACAGGCAATCGCAGTCGTCTGAAGGAAACGCGGCAAGTCAGCCTCCTTTGCGTAATGAGGAACGCTGGCTGCTGAAGCTTGCGGGGAGTTCACGCGTTGCCCAAATGAACGAGCATCGCAATCAAAATCGTCCTTAAGACGCATCACCGAACAAGTCAATGACAGGTAACGTGTTAACCACCGACACGACAGCAGTGGGTCATGAGGCGATCAAGAGAATCGCTAAATGCATGATTTTACGGACCGGAACGACTTACCTCGCCCAATGAACGGATGAGATTTTACAGGCTGGCAACGGCGTTACCCACCTCAATCATATCCGTTCATCGCGAAACCCACCGCAGAAGCCGGCCTAAAAATCCCCCGGTTCCAGGGGTGATTTCCTCGCATGTCGCGGCACGTTGGCATCGAAAAGTGGACATACTTGGTAGCGGAGGAAGGACTTGAACCCCCGACACCCGCATTATGACTCCGGTCTGTCCCTTGATAATAAAGTTCCATTGTCAAAGAGTGGCTTAATCTACCCTATAGATATCAATAGGTTGCGATGTATCTGCAAAAACCAATAGCTGTTCTGCGACATATGCCACCCCCCGTTCATTATGCTCTTCGTCGCCACGACCGAACGACGAAGCGCATCCCGTGAGTTGCCTCGCTATAGCTGCATACACGGCGGCTTGCGTCCGCCGCTCAACCTCCACGGACACAGCTATATCATGACCTACCATTCTCCCTACGACACCAACGCCTCACGCTATCTCTCGAAAAAGGAACTTGCACGCCGGTTGCGCGAGTTCGAATTTCACTACTTCGTCACGCTGGCAACAAACCATAGCTCGCTCTCAGAGCTCGCGATGCGACACCGGCTGAAAAAGTGGGACGCCAAGATGAACCGCTTCCTCATCGGCTCTAAGTGGGTCGAACGTCCTGACGAACGTATGGTATGGTTCGCGTTCTTGGAGAAAGCGCACGTCAACCCGCACTGGCACCTCATCGTGCAACTCGATAGCCCCCAGTCATCTGGTGTCGCCCATCGCCAGAGCGGCTTTGAAATCCGGTGTAAGACGACGTGGAAACGCTTGATTCCCGCGGGAGATGCCGATGTGAAAGTATTTGATTCTCCGGGTGTTATCGACTATATTACTAAGGAGCTTTGGTCCGCCGAAAGCTTCAGCAACTTCATCGTCTGGAGCGAGTTTCGGAACAGGTGATCGAACGCGAGAGACCGCAGGGAACGCCGCGGGCTGTTAGCGTTGCACTTGAAAGCTGGCAATCTATAGGACGTGCTGCTGCTGGAAGAAACCAGCGGCAGTCTGATGTATTTGTAGAATCGAATACACGCCCGACTGACTCAAACGTCTTCGCTTAAGCCTGCTCGAGCCGACCGGAGGGAGGCTCGACGGAGCGAGACGAGGCCGAAGGCCGAGTTGAGTGAGTATACTTCTCGGTCACAGGCATACCCATCGCACCCTCAACGGAGCCGACGCTACAGCGAACACTTCAACCGGTGCAGGTCGCGAAGACGTTTGTGCGATCTGCAGGGAATGAGTGGCCTGTTGCTACCACACTTCCGTTTACGGCCTTCCCGGGAGTAGTGGAGAGCGAACACTAGGGCTAGCGATCCAAACAAGCCGGTTAGCGTCACTGCGATCTAGCGCGCTGCGTCCGCAAGGGGGCACGCGCGCCGACATCATCAACCCTCACCTGCGCTCCACATGCTGCGGTTTTGGTGCATCTCAGTCTCGGGCAAGCACGGCCTCTGCCTCCTCGCGCATGGGTATCGCCTCGACTGCCCCCTTGCGGCCGACCTGTAGCGCTGCCGCTGCGGATGCGAGAGCAAGAGCCCGGCCTGGCACAGAGCCCCGGTCCAGCTCGGCGAGAAAGAAACCCAGAAAGGCATCTCCGGCGCCCGTGGTGTCGACTACCGGCACCTTGAGCGCGTCGACCCGCTGGGTCTCGCCTGCAGCCAAATACTCGGCGCCCTCCGACCCACGTGTGACCAGCAGGTCCAAGCCTTCCGGCAAGCGGTCCGCGCTGCCCAAGGCGGCGATCAACTGCTGTAATTCGACCGCGTTCACCGAGAGCAGGTCTACATCTGAGAGGAGCGGCACCACGATCTCCGCTACGAAGGGAGCCGCCGAAAGAGCCACGCGCAGCCCACGCGCGCGGGCCAGTCGGGCGCACTCGCCTGACTGGTTCGTCTCGTTCTGGATCAGCAGCCAATCTCCCGGCGCGCAGGCCCCGATAGCCTGCGCGACACGCTCGTCTGGAATACGGGCATTCGCGCCCTGATCCAGAACGATGAGGTTTTCGCCGTCATCGTCGACGAAGATCGTGGCGCTGCCGGTCTCGCAGCCGTCGATCCCCGACACATGCGTCCCGTCCAGCCCCAACTTCGCCAGCGCATCCATGACCCGCGTGTCATCGCCACCGACAGCACCCACATGGCGCACGTTACCGCCCGCTCGCGCGATGGCGACCGACTGGTTCAGCCCCTTTCCGCCCAGCCCGACCTCGACGGATCGCGCCTGCAACGTCTCGCCTGGAGCGGGGAAATGCGCCACACGCAGCACCCGGTCCCAGTTGATCGAGCCGACATTTAGGATCGTCATGCCAGCGCCGCGATCTCGGCCCGGAACTGTGCAGTGCCAGCCTCGACATGCTCAAGCAGATCGATGACCGCCCAGAACCGCTCGGTGATGTCGAAATCTGTGACCCGCGAGTGTGCGGAGCCGAAGGTGCCCAGCCGGGTCTGGTAGATTTTGGCCAGACCCGGATAGCCCATTGGCTCAATCATCGCTGCCATGGCCAAAAAAACCTCGAGCCGTTCCCGCAGATCGCTGTCGGCGGTGCGATTGGCATAAAGCCAGGCGTAGAGGTCCGGGTGGAAGTTGGTGGACACCCCGGCAAACCCCTTGCCGCCTGCGCGCATCGCCTCGGCAGCGATTGCCGCATTGGCGTTCACCACCGCGAATTCGGTGCCTTCGGCCATGGCCACCCGCCGCCGCACCGTCTCGATGTCGCAAGAAACGTCCTTGAGCGTGATGAAGCGCCCGGTGTCGCGGCAGAGCTTGAACTCGTCGTCGCTCAAGAGGCGACGATAGGGCGCGGGGCACTCATAGAGCCCCAGCGGCATGTCCGCAGGCACGGCGCCCATGGCAAGCTCGAGGCCTCCACGGAACGCCTCGGTGCCGCTATCGTTCGGGTCGAGATGGTTGGTGACAAAGACCAGCGCATCAACGCCGGTCTCCGACATCGCCGCCAGTTCCTCACGCTGCCCATCGGGGTCGTCGCTGATGTGGCCAGACCCTATTACCGGCACGCGGCCCGCTGCAAACTCCACGGTTTTCTGAGCCAGCTCAATCCGCTCAGGCAGGGTCAGGCGTTGCATCTCGCTGGACTGACAGACCGCAAAGAGCGCATCCGCCCCCAGATCGACATACCAGTCAACCAAACGGCCCAAACCCTCCCAGTCGATACGATCATCATCGGTGAAGGGTGTGAGCATCACGGGCACGATGCCGTCCGCTTTTTTTCGCATCCTTGTCTCTTTCGGATAGATTTGTAATCAAATTTGGTTTTAGAATATCATTCCAAATTAATGTGAGACAAGGAGTAAATCAGGTGAGCGTCAAAAGATGGGAGGATGACGCAACAGTCTGGCATGGCCCCGACTATGGCGCCGAAGCCCTGCAGTATCATCCAGACGTAACATCCGCTGCAGTGGCCGGACGGATCATTACCTGCGTCGATGTGGTCGACTGGTCGGGCAACGGCACGCGCGACCTGCTGCTGTCCGCCTGGGACCCTTGCTACGACGGCAAGGTCTTCCTGCGTCGCCAGATCGGCACCAACGATGACGGCACCCCGGTTCTGGGTGCCGAGGAAGAAGTCGAGGGCGTGCGCGGCTACGTCACCGCCGTCCCCGATGGCGACGTCTTCCACCTCGTTTCCGCCTCGCGGATGCGCAAAGCGATCTATCTGTTTCCGAACATCGGCAGCAAGGGTGCCCCAGCTTTCGGCGACCCTGTCGTGCTCGATCTCGATGCCGACTGGGTCAAGGGCAACGAATACTACCACATGGCACGGTTCCACGACATTGATGGCGACGGCGTGCCGGAACTGATCGTGGGCAGCGACTCTTGGGATGACTACTGGCCGAACGGCTTGGAGTGGAATGATTTCGGCTATCGCGGCTATGACGCCGCCGGGCGCTGGCTGGGCGGCCCCCTGCGCGGCTTCCTCTATGCGTTCAAGAACACGGGCACCCCATCGGCCCCGGTGCTCGAAAGTGGCAAACCCCTGATGGCGGGCGACACGCCGCTCGAGGTCTATGGCCAGCTTGCCCCAGCCTTCGGTGCCTTCACGCCCGGCCAGCAGAGCCTCATCGCCGGAGAGTTCTGGAACATCCTCCACATCGCCCGTCAACGCGCGGACGGCCACTTCGAGCCTAACCAGCTGGTTCAGACGCCACAGGACGAGGTATTGGAGCTTGACCAATGCATTCATCTGCCCTGCGTCACCGATTGGAACGGCGACGGCACGCTCGACATTCTCGTCGGCGCCGAAGACGGCTATGTGACCTATCTCCGGAACTGCGGGATGGGCGACGACGATCTGCCGCGCTTCGAGAAGGTCGGGAGGATCGAAACCACGCAGCCGCTGATCCATGCGGGAGTGCTTCCCAGCCCCGCCGCGCATGACTTCACCGGCAACGGGCGGCCCGATCTCGTCGTGGGCAACTCCACGGGAGAACTCCTGTTCTACGAGAACCGGGGCGCGGATGACCCGCGCCACTTGGGCAAGGACATGATGCTGACCGCAGCAGGCGAGCCAATCCGCATTGCCGCCGGCCTGACAGGCTCAATCCAGGGGCCGTCCGAGAAGATGTTCGGCTATACCTGCCCCACGGTGGCGGATTGGACAGGCAGCGGGCTGGGCGACATCCTGTGCAGCGATGTCACCGGATACCACCGGTTGTTCCGCAATCAGGGCGATGGCAAGAACCCGCCACGCTTCGCGGCAGAAGAGCTGCTGACCTGCGAGGGCAAACCCTTGAAGACAGTCTGGCGCGTGCGCCCGGCGGTGACGGATTGGACCGGCACCGGGCAGCTGCATTACCTCGCGCTCGATGAAGAGGGCGTGCTCTCGGACTGGCGGCGCGCTTCGGATACCGAGTTGACCGACAAGCGCCACCTGACATGGGAGGATGGCCGCCCGATCCGCTTTACCGTCGACGTGGGCGGCGGGCGCGGGCGGGTCAAGCTCTGCCTCTGCGACTGGGAGGGCACGGGCCGCACGGATCTCATCTTCGGCACCCATGCCCGCGCCTGTGTCCCAGACGACCCCGCCACAGGGGCGCCGCGCAACACCACCCAGCAGGCGGGCCTGTTTTACGCGCGAAACGTCGGCACACCCGATGCGCCGCGCTTTGCCTTGCCGGTGCCGTTGAAGCACAAGGGCGCAACCATCGCCATGGCAATGCATGTCGCTTCGCCCGAGGCGGTGGACTGGGCCGGACGCGGTGCGCTCGACCTCGTGGTCGGCGTCGAAGACGGCAGCCTTGTCTGGCTCAAGCGGGAGGATCTCTCATGGCGGTGACCATAGGCGGCGCGACCCGGCTGATGGGTGTGATCGGAGACCCGATCGCGCAGGCCCGCACGCCGGGCGCGATCAACCCGATCTTCGAGGCAAAGGGCGCCGACATCGCCTGTGTGCCGCTGCACGTGCCAAGCGCCGATCTGGCGACCATCTGGACGGGGCTCCGTGCCATGCCCAACCTGGTGGGCTTCGGCATCACCCTGCCGCACAAGCAGGAGGCGCTGGCGCTTTGTGACAGTCTCGATCCGGTGGCCGAGCGGATCGGCGCGGTGAACCTCGTGCGCCGCGAGCGGGATGGCAGCTTTCGCGGCTACCAGTTTGACGGGGCGGGCTTTGTGCGCGGCTTGCACAATGCGGGTATCGACGTCGCGGGGCGAAGCTGCCTGATGGTCGGCGCGGGCGGTGCGGGTGTTGCCATCGCCTTTGCGCTGGCCGAGGCCGGGGCGGGCGAGGTGGTGATCGCCAACCGCACGCGCGACAAGGCCGAGGCGCTGGCCGCGCGACTGAACGCCGATCTGGAGCGCGATGTTGCCCGCGCCGGAACCGCCGAGCCGCAACCCGCGCAGCTGGTCATCAACGCCACTTCGCTGGGGCTGAAAGAGAGCGATCCGCTGCCGTTGGACGCCAACCTGCTTGGCCCCGGCATGACCATGGCCGAGGTGATCGCCCAGCCCGAAGTGACGCCCCTGCTGCATGCCGCCAAGGCGCGCGGGGCCGAGGTTCACTCCGGCCTGCGGATGATCGAAGGGCAGGTCGGCGCCATTGCCGATCATCTCTGCGAGATCTGGGGATAGACGGTGCGGGGCTGGCCCGGCCCTGCTTCACCGTCCGAGCGGCTCTCCGGCAGGCAGACCGGCGGCGAACCCCGCGATCAGGGCAATCTGCGCTTCAAGCATGTCATTGCCGTCGGAAGTAGCAGCTCCAGCAAGCTTGGCATCGCGCAACAGCGCCGTATCGCCCTGCAAGGCGGCGATGTCGGCCACCAGCATGTCAGCGCGGAGCGCATCCCCGGGCACCGGAAAGCGGGCGTCGCCCTTGATCCCGATAGGAGAGGCGTTGACGACCATGTCATAGTCCGCGCCGCCCTTTGCGGCAAAAGCGGTGCCCTCGCCAGCGACCGCGTTCACCATCCGTGCGGTGAACGCCACCGAGGCCGGGTGGATATCCATCAGGGCCAGTGAGGCGATGCCTTCGCTCGCCAACGCATGGGCGATGGCTCGGCCTGCCCCGCCTGCGCCAACCATGAGCACCCGCGCACCCTGCAGACGCGCGCGTGCCGCACCAAGGCCGAGCACAAAGCCAATGCCGTCGAACAGCGCGCCATGCATCCGTCCGTCCGCGCCGCGTTGGATGGAGTTCACCGCCCCAACCGCACGCGCCGTCTCGGTCAATGTCGCGCAGCGGGCGGCGGCGGCCACCTTGTGCGGCACAGTCACACCGATCCCCGCAATGCTGCCCAGCGCCGCCAGCGCGTCCCACGTCGCCGTGAACTGCGCGGGCGTGACGTGGAAGGGCACGGCAAAGATGTCCTCTCCGGCAGCGGCAAAGATCGGGTTGATCAGACGCGGCGTCTGCACCTGTGCCACCGGATCTCCGAAAACCGCATAGACGCGCGAAGCGCCGTTCAGATCAGGAGTCATGCCGCTTTGTCCTGCCCGAAGATCTCCCTGCAGCGCACCATCGCGATATCCAACACCTCAGCCGGATCGCGCTGCCACCACTCCTGTGAGAAGATTTCGACCTCAACTGGACCGTCAAACCCCGCGCCGCGCACCATCCGTTCGATGCCAGCAAGGTCGATCACCCCGTCTCCCATCATGCCCCGATCCGTAAGCAGATGTCGTGTCGGGATCAGCCAGTCATTGACGTGGAAGCCAAGGATGCGGCCGGCCTGGCCTGCGCGTTTAATCTCGGTGTCGAGGGTTTCATCCCACCAGACATGATGCACATCGATGACCACGCCCAGCCCCTCGCCCAGCCGGTCACAGATATCATTCGCGTGGGACATGCTGGAGATGACCGTGCGGTCGCCCACCAGCATCGGATGCAGCGGCTCGATGGCCAGCTTCAACCCCAGATCCCGCGCCATGGGCAAAAGCGCCGAGATCGCCGCCTCAGCACGGCCCCGCGCCCCGGACAGGTCGTGCTGACCTTCCTCAAATCCGCCGGTAAAGAGAAAGACGTGATCCGCCCCGAACCGCGCCGCACGCTCCAACTCTGCCCGCGCCCGGCCCAGGCCCTCGGGCGTGAACGGGCCAATGCGGTTGTAGCCGGAGACACGCATCCCGTGCGCCTTGAGCCCCTCCAGCGCGCGCGCCTCCCCAACCTTGTCTATCTCGTTGCCCCAGATCGAGACCGTGCGCAGCCCGCGCTCGGCACAAAGGTCGAGAAAGCGCAGCATGTCGGCCCGCTCGCGCACTGTGGCGTGGTTGAAGACGATCTCGGTCATGGCGTCAGAACTTGTAGACGCCGAGCTTGGCGAAGATCTTGTAGATCCGTTCGGCGTATTTCGAGAACTCCGGGTATTCGCCCAGATGCGCCGGGCGCGGGCGCGGCAGATCGATCTTGATCTCCTCGACGATCTGGCCGGGGCTCTGCGACATCACCAGCACGCGGTCCGAAAGGCCCACCGCCTCTTCGATCGAATGTGTGATGAACAGCACTGTCTTGCGCGTCTCCAGCCAGAGCACCTCAAGATCATGGCGGATCTGGGTCCGGGTTATCGCATCCAACGCGCCGAAGGGTTCGTCCATCAGCAGCATCGACGGATCGTGCACAAGCGCGCGCGCAATCGACACCCGCTGCCGCATCCCGCCAGAGAGCTGGCGCGGATACTTGCCCTCCGAGCCGCGAATGCCCAGCCGGTCAAACAGCATGTCGGCGCGGGCACGAAACTGCGTGGCGTCGAGCTTGCGGATCTCCTGCTGGAGCAGCACGTTCTGCATCGCGGTGCGAAAGTCGAGCAGCAGGTGATCCTGAAACACGATACCGACCTCGGAGATCGGCTTGGTCAGCAGCTTGCCGTCAACCTCCACCGTGCCTTCCGAAACCGGCTCCAGCCCCGAGGTGAGCAGCAGCGTCGTGCTCTTGCCGCAGCCCGAGGGGCCGATCAGGCTGACAAACTCACCCGGCTTTACATCAAGGTCGATGGGGCCGAGGGCATGAAACGGGTTCGGCCCGCCTTGCCCGTAGATCTTGGAGATTCCCTTGGCAACGATCGAGGCGCCGGCGGTGCCGCTGGAATGGGCTCCAAGGGCGCTCTGCAGCGGTTTGGCGGGTGCGGTCATCTGTTCCATATCGAGTAGTCCTTTCAGGCCCGGCCGCTCAGTGCCCGGCATTGCCCCAAGGCATGAGCATCTTTTCGGAGATGCTCATCGCACCGTTGAAGATGAGTGCCACAATGGCCGCCGCGATCAGCCCGGCAAACATCAGCGACATATCCATGAAGCTCGACGCCTGCATGATCATGAAGCCGAGGCCTTTGTTCGAGGCGATGAACTCGGCGATGATCACGCCTTCGACCGCCTTCACTACGCCGATCTTCATGCCCGCAAAGATTGCAGGCATGGCCGCCGGCAGGCGAAATTTCCAGAAGCTCTGCCACTGCGTCGCGCCCATTGAGCGCGAGATGTAGAAAAGGCGCGGGTCGACCGCCCGGAACCCCGACATCGAATCGACGAGGATCGGGAAGAAACACATCAGAAAGACGATCAGCGCCGCGACAAGCGGGCCAATGCCGAACCAGATGATTAGGATCGGCCCGATCACCGTTTTTGGCATGATGTTAAGAAATACGATCACCGGGTAGAGCCCACGCTCCAGCGCCGGGACCGAGACGATGGCCAGCGCGAGCGGAACGGCGACCAGCACGCTGAGCGCGAAGCCTTCGAGGATGGTCAGCGAGGTCGCGCCTGCATGAAAGCCGATGGTCTGCCAGTCCGAGATCAGCCGGCCGAGAAAGTCCGAGGGCTTGGGCACCAGCCAGGTGGGCACCTCGAACCAGATGGCCAGCCCCTGCCAGAGGCCGAGCAGTGCCGCGATGGCGATGAGGCCGATCAGAATCGAGCCGACGAAGGAGCCATAGAGGCGCCCCAACGCGTGGATCAAAGGGTTCGGGCCGGTGCTCTGCAATGCCATGAGTGTGTTATCTTGGGATGTCGCCATCCAACCTGTCCTGTCGCTTGGTCGTGTGGGGCGGCGGGGGCTGGTGCTCCCGCCGCCTTGAAATGCCGGCTTACGGGCAGGTCACTGGCTCGCCGGGGACGAAATCGTTGGTGTAATAGGTCGTCACCGGGTTCTCCGACGAAAGGTCCATCGCCGTGGTCATGACCTTGAACATCTCGTCCCATGTCTCCGGCGGGGTCACGCCGATGCTGTCGCCACTGCCGCCCGGGCAGACCGAGGCAAAGCTATAGGTGGCTGCCTGCAGCAGCGAGGCTTTGGTGTTCTCTGTCTCGGGGAAGATCTCCAGCAGGTCGTCGATGGCGCCTTCCGGATCGGCCATGGCCGCCTTCCAGCCCTCTGCGGTTGCCTCGATGAAGCGCCGGTAGACATCGCCGTTCTCGGCTAGCTTGTCCTCACGGGCGATCAGGCTGAGGCTCGCGATGGGCACGCCGTTGTCATAGAAATACATGTTGCCAGCGTCGATGCCCTGTTCGGCCAGCGGCACGACGACGTTCTCGGGTGTTTGTGACACCGCATCGACCTGACCGGAGGTTAGCAAACCGAGGAAGGCGGATTCCGAAGCAGTAATCAGCTCCACGTCGCCCTCGTCGATGCCATTGGCTTTCAGAAAGACGGGGATCAGCGGCATCATGGCCGAGCCTGGCGACACGGCGAGTTTCTTGCCCACGAGGTCCTTGGGTTCGCTGATGCCCGAGTCCGCCAGGAACTGGATGCCAAATTGGCCGGATTTCCAGATCGTCGAGACGATCTTGATCGGCGCCCCCTGAGAGGCGACTTTCAACGCGGCGCCGGTATCGGCATAGCCCAGCTCGACCTGGCCGGTGGCGACAAGCTGTGCGGCGACAGCCGAGCCGCGCCCCTCGACCAGCGTAACCTCCAGATCATGGGCGGCATAAATGCCTTCGGCTTGAGCTACGGCAAAGCCCAGATGGGCCGAGTCTGCGGTCCAGTTCATCTGAAGCGTGAGCTTGTCGGCGGCATAACTGGCCGTTCCCGCAAAGGCGGCGCAGGCGGTTGTCAGCAGCAGGGTCTTGAAGCGATACATTGATGGTCTCCTCCCAATCGTGTTGTCCATGCTGGCATTGATTGCCGCCATCCGCGCTTAGAAGCGCCGCCACGGCAGCAGGAGGCGCTCCAGCAACGCCATTCCGAAACTCAGCACCACGCCAATCATCGAGCCCACCACCAGCACGGCGAAAAGCAGCGGCGTGTTCTGGCTGTCCATCGCCCTCAGCACGAGGTAGCCCAGCCCGTTCTGCGAGTTCAGCCACTCCACCACGATGACGACGGTCACGGCGATCACCACGGTGATCTTGAAGCCCGAGAAAATGCTGGGTGCGGCCGAGGGCAACTCGAACAGCCGAAAGGTCTGCCACCACGAGGCACCGACCGAACGGCTCAGGTAGTATTGACGCGGGTCGATGGATTTGAACCCGTGCACACTGTCGACCAGCACCGGAAAGAAGGTGATCAACGCGGTCAGCAGCACCTTGGGTGTGTCGCTGAAGCCGAACCAGACCAGCATCAGCGGCGCCAGCGTCACCTTGGGCAGGCCCTGGATGAACACGACGATCGGGTAGAGGATACGCTCGGCGATGTGGAACTTCGCAATCAGGTAGGCCAGCACCACACCGGGCACCGCGCCTGCTAGGAAGCCGATCAGGATGAGCTTGGTTGTGATCAGCCCATGGTGGAACAGTCTCACGCGTTCATTGACCATGTCGGCCAGAAAGTCGCTTGGCGCGGGCAGAACGAAGATCGGCACATCGAACGCACGCACGAGGAGTTGCCACAGCACCAGCAGGCCCGTGAACCACAGAACCGGCTCCATCACCCGGCGCAGAAGGGAAGCACTGGTCATGTGACGGCTCCAGCCCTTTCGGCGGCAACACGCTTCATGTCATTTACGCCCCGCTGGCGCATCCGCAGCGGCCAGATCTGGCTGATTTCAGCGGCGGCGCGGTGCAGCGCCTCGGCAAGCTCGTCCCAGCGCTCCTTCTGGATACGCAACAGCGGGCCAGCGATCGAGATCGTGCCCGCCACCGGGTCAGTCTCTTCGGGACCGGCGCGAAACGGCACTGCCAGCGCAGCGGTGCCTGCCTCGGCCTCTTCCACCGAAGTTCCAAAGCCCTGCCGGCGGGTATCTTCGAGCCGGTTGCGGAGTTCGTCGATGGTGCGAGCGCTGTTCGGCCCCAACTCGCGATTGGCCTTGAACCCGCGCGAATAGACGATCGAGAGCGCCTCTTCCTCGGGCAGCGTCGCCAACCATGCCTTGCCGTTGGCAGTGGCGTGCAGCACGATCTCCTGCCCCATGTCAGGGTCGTAGCGCAGCCCGGTCACAGCGCCTTGTGCGCGCGCGACCCAAACAAGATCCTGCCCTTCGAGGATCGCCAGGCGGCAGTATTCCCGGGTCTCGGCTGCCAGTCGGTCGAGCACTGCCTGCACCACGTCGGGCACATTGCGTCCGTCAAGGTTCCGGAAGGCTAACGTGCTCATGCGCAATGACAGGGCATATTTCTGGCTCGAGGGATCCTGTGTTACCCAGCCATGATCAGCAAGGGTCGTGACGAGCCTGTGCGCTGCACTTGGAGGCACATCAAGCCGCGCGGCCAACTCGGAAAGCTCGACCGGTTCACGCTCTCCGGCCAGCACTTCGAGCAGGTCCAGGCATCGGGTTACTGCAGCAACTGTCACTACGAATCTCCTCTTGTGGTGACGTTATGGGATTATCTTCTGAAATGGAATAGCATTCTAAAAAATAATCTGACTTCATACTCTGTCTATAACTGCAGAGAGCATAGGGCTCGGCAAGCCCTCTTGACTTTTGGAGGGCTCAATCACTCCGAGATTGCTGCGCGAAGGCTCCGCCATTCAGGACCGTGTCTGCCGTTTGCCCGGAGTGCTGCAGGGCCACGCACCAACGCTCAGTGCATCTATGTGTTATCATTGTCCCACCTCTGTGGAGAGCGAGCCAAGGACGCAGGTCGGGCCATATGATGATGATTACGTGGACGGCCATCGCAGGACCCAACGCACTCCCAACGTAGCCGTCGCTATAGCGAACACATGAAACGTCGCGTTTCGCGGCGGCTACAATGGACAATATCTTGAAACGCACCCCCTACGGAAACACTCCGCTCGCTCACCTGCTCGACCGGCAGATCCTGAAGCTCCGCCCCCGCAAGTCGCAGCGGGACATCGCGCTCGAAGCCGGGTTCAGGCACCCCAATTTTCTCTCCATGCTGAAGAGCGGCACCAGCAAGCTCGCTCTGGATCGCGTGCCGGCGCTCGCCGCGGCTCTCGAAGTGGATCAGCGGTTGCTCCTCCGGCTCGCGCTGGAGCAGGAGGGGTTGGAGACGACGAAGAACGCGATCGACCAGATCCTTGGCGAGATCGTATCCGAGAACGAGGTTGCGTGGCTGCGCGAGATTCGAGACGCCTCCGGGCACTCCGATCCGAGATTGACCAGCAGGTCACGCGCTGCGCTTCGCACTATCTGGGGACTGTGAGAAATGACCCACTATTTCAAGCTTCCGGATGTATCGCAGCCTATATCTGTTGCTGAGGCCGCTTGGTTGAGCCTTCTGCGCGATCTCTATAGCGGTGATGTCCGGTCGCCGGGATTGGCCGCAGTTCAAGCTCTGCGTGTTGCGATCTGGAACCGGAGCGGTTGAACCTTCACTCGAAGTGGTGGGGCTGCCGCTTGTCTATCAGCAAGTGGAGGATAGCGTGGTCTGTTGGTAGCGGTGAGAGATGCCGCGTCCACGAAGATGGTCTTCGTGGTTACCGATGCAGCGATGCTGGAGGGCCTGGGCGAGGGCACGAAGATCCGCTGCCTGGCGGATAGTGGGAGTGGCAAGCTCACTGTGACCGAGATCGAAGTAGATTGACGTGACGACTGCGCGCCGGGGGACCGGCGCGCGGCGACGCTATTGAGGCACACAAGATGTAGATTGGCTTGCTCCCGGCGTTGATCGAGGCGAAGTGCCTGTGGCGGGTTTCCGAGGGCAACTTTCGGGGTTGCGCGAGGTCTGAGAGGTAAACATCGAGGGAAACGTTTATGTTTACCTGAGCATTTTAGTGGGAAACCTTTTCGACCCATCAGGTAATCATCGGCAACCCACCATCACCCGCCATGCGGACCGGAAGCTTCAATTTTTGTTGGCTCAGGGCCCAAAAAACTCATCAAACCCAACGCGAAACACCACACAGGCAAGAATGAGGAGTTTCGTGATGGTTGAGGATCTCGAAATTCGGCCGGAAAGCTTCCTTGGAACCATCACGAATAGTCGTGCTTCGTCTAGATCTAGTATGGTGCAGAAGACGCGCTTTGGGGCTTCAGGCATCGATGACGGCATGGAGTGTCGAACCCTGAGCGCGAGGTCATTCGTTAGCAAGGGTGCCCGGGCGATAGGCAGGCTTGCAAGATGCCTTGGGGCAGACTGAAGGGTGTGTGGTATCGGTCCTCAGTCTTGCAGCGGCCTCTCTCATGGTGACCTTGGTGCAGGTGGCGCACCAGTCTGCCGGTCCAGAGCAGAAGCGATCATGAAGCACACAACAACGCCCGGTTCGCAAAGGAGCTCGCCAGACGAGAACCGCTCTTTGCGACGAAGCGTGACACAGGGCAGCACTGCGGATCGCATCTGGTGACGCTCTAATCGAGCCCTAGGCCTAAGAGCGCAGGCCTAGTGACAAGCGAGATCAGCAGACCGGGCTGGGTGGACGCCTCGAGCAGCGAGCCAGACCTTCCCCGCAACACAGCAACAACACGATGGCCCGCCGGCGGGTTGGTATGCGGGTAACGACGAAGACAGCATTCAGCAGAGGCTCTGAAGCCAAGGCGCGCTCTCTAAGTTGCTGCGGTAATGGGCCTGAGTCCGCTTACTCTCGAGGCAGGGGCGGCCGGGAGAAATCTCGAACCACCTCTGCCTCTCTTTTTTGCCTGGGCACACCCTCTCCGCGGCCGGAGCAGATCTTCCATGGATGATGGTTCAGAGGCAGAATTTTTCGTAAATATAAATACACCTACTAGGTATATATATACTATTATGATCGACGGCTCTTATATTACCTATAGTTGTGCTCCCGGTGGGCAACATCTTTTGGTAGAATCTAAACCGATCAGTTCACTTTCTGTCCCGGTTTTGAAGAAGTCGTTTCTGCACTTTTTGCCCTCGTGTCAGGGATGCGCCACCAGGCGTCGCCGGATGCGGTGACCGAGGCCGGGGAGAGAAATCTGGCGTGCGGCCCTAGAGATCCGGTTTACGAGCCAACATCCCCGGGGGTGGGGGGGGCATGTGCTTGGTCCCTGGGTGCTGCCCCGGGCTCGCCTGAACTCGGCGCGGCGCATTGCGAAAGCACCTCGGAACCGGGGGGGCAAAAGCGGCCCGTAGAACGCAAGTCCACTCTTGGGCCAGGGGTTGCGCGGGGAGCATCGAGGAGGCCCTCTGGTAACCCGCTCCGTGGCCCTGGCGGGCCGACAGCGTGCCGAAGGAGGTGTCGACACGTGCCGGGAGTCGCGACCCTAGGCCTCAGAAGGCAACCGAGGGGGCGAACGGATTGGCCCTAGCTTGCTCGGCAGGCCCGGAGGGGCTGCTTCGTGCAGGGCGGTCGTCCTCCCCGGTCAACCCGGAACGTCAGCGTGTCGCCTGCTTACCGACGAGAGCGTCAGCGCCAGGGCGGCCGCAGCCGTGGTGACCGCGAAAACGAGCATTAGGCCGCTGCCTGCACCCGGTGCCAAGGCGATCTCAGGCAGCCCCCGACTCCCGAGCGCATAGACCGGCCCCATCGCGGCTGCGCCGGTGATCAAACCGATATTCCGGGCCAGCGCCAGCAAGCCTGAGGTCGTGCCGCGCCAGTCGGCCGGAGCGCCTGCGAGCAGGGCCTTGCCGTTGGCCGTCTGGAAGATGCCGTAGCCGGCGGTCAAGGTGGCGAGGCTCATCGCGTAGCCCGAGGCACCGAGGGCGTTCGGCAGGACAACCATGCCGAGCGATCCGATGGTCGCGGCGGCCAGGCCCCAGAGGACGAGACGTTCTGTCCCGAACCGATCCACGAGCCGTCCGGCGGGCACGCCAACAAGGACCACCACACCGGGCCCCACGCTCATCAGGAGGCCGGTGGCGACCGGATCAAGATCAAGACCCCGGCTCAGGTAGAACGGGCCAACGACGAGCGTGGTCATCACGATCATGGAGACAAGCATCATCTGCAGGAGGCCGGGCCAGAGCCTGGCTTTGGTCAGCAGGCTCAGGTCGACCAGCGGCGCTGTGGCGCGCAGCACGACACGGACAAAGGCCAGCAACAGGGCAAAGGCCAGAAGGCCGAGCCCGGCCACCACCACCTGGTTGCCGTGGCCAAGGCGTGAGGCGGCAAAGGCTGCGAGAGCAAGGCCTAACGAGAGCAGCACGATACCGGGCAGATCGAGCCTCGGCCGGGATGTGCTCCCGGTCCGATCGCCCGGCAGCACAGCCGTCAAGACCGCGAAAGCGAAGCCGGCCGCCAGCGCCATGGCGGCAAAGACCGCCCGCCAGCCCCAGGCCTCCACCAGGACACCGCCCAGTGACGGGCCGAGGGCGGTGCCCAGGGCAGAGACCGTGGCCAGAAGGCCGAAGGCCCGACCGCTGCGCGCCTTTGGGATGAGATCGCCCGCCATGGCGAGCGTCAGGGCCATCATTGCGGCCGCACCAACGCCCTGCAGCCCACGCAGAGCCACGAGGCTCCACAGCCCGGTGGCCAGCACGCCGCCTGCCGAGGCGAGACCGAAGAGCGCGGTGCCGGCAAGGAGCAGGCGCCTGCGGCCATAGAGATCGCCTAGTCGACCGACCGTGACGACCAGGCTCGTCACCGCGACAAGGTAGCCGACGACGACCCACTGCACCTCAACCAGCGGCGCGGCAAAGGCGCGCGCCATGTCTGGGAGCGACACGTTGGCGATGCTGGTCCCCAGCGCTGGCAGCAATGTGGCGAGGGACAGCGCGAATAGAGGATGCCTCACGATCAGCTGCATCTCGCGCCCTCCTCAGCGCTGCGTCGCAGGGGCGGCGACGAGCAGGCCGACCAGGCGGCGCGCGAGCGGCGCCACGACAAGGACCACAGGGAAGGCGATGGCCCAAGAAATGAGCCAGGCTCCGAGCCAGGCCGACAGGATGCCGTCGAGCGGTGCGGCCCGGAGGGTGGCGATGCCGGACACGATGAGCGACATCATTCCGGAGAGGATCAGCCCGAAGAGGGCCGGGGCGAAACGGGCAGGCATGGAAGGAACTCCAGTTCTGTGAACTGGCCGCTATTTGGCGCTTGCAGGTGGAATGCGGAAGGCGCAGCATTTGCACTCTATTGCTGCATCAGACGCCATGTCTCCGAGGGAGGATGCGATGCCGGACCTGAACCTGCTGATCACGCTCGATGCACTGCTGGCGGAAGGCAGCGTGGCCGGCGCTGCGCGGCGCCTCGGTCTGAGCCCCTCCGCAATGAGCCGCGCGCTGGCGCGGCTGCGGGAGGTCACCGGAGACCCGCTGCTCGTGCGCGCTGGCCGGGGCCTCGTGCCGACGCCGCGCGCGATGGAGCTGCGCGAGAGGGTTGGCGAGCTCGTCGACGGGGCCCGGGAGGTGCTACGGCCGACGGAACAGCTCGATCTCTCCCGGTTGGCGCGGCGGTTCACCCTCCGTTGCACCGAGGGCTTTGCCGAGAGCTTCGGACCGGCGCTTTTGGAGATCGTTGGTGTAGAGGCGCCGGGGGTGACGCTGGCCTTTACCCTGAAGGAGGACAAGGACAGCGCGCCCCTGCGCGACGGTGATGTGGACCTCGAGACCGGTGTGATCGATGCCGGGACCGCCCCCGAACTGCGCGCCTATACGCTCTTCGACGATCGCTGGATCGGCGTAGTTCGCTCCGGTCACCCGTCGGCGCAATCTGATGATCCGACCAAGATCTACCCTGCCGCGGCGCACATCCAGGTCGAGCGTCGGGGGCTTCACAGTGATGAGATCGATCGTGCAGCCAGCGAAGCAGGGATCGGCCGGCGCGTGCGTGCGGTGGCAGGCGGCTTTGCGACAGCGCTGTCGCTGGCGCGCGCCACCGACCTCGTCGCTACCGTTCCAGAACGTCACACGCTTGGACTGCGCCGGGACATGCAGAACATCGACCTGCCGTTCCCACTCCCAGGCTTCACGATCTCGATGCTTTGGCATCCGCGGATGGACGGAGACCTGGGGCACCGATGATTGCGCCAGTGCCTGCGCCGGGCCTGTGACGCGGTGCCTGAGCCCGAAGAGGCATGAGCGGTCGCTGCGTGGCAGCAGTCGGGTGCACGAGTTCGAGTTGCGACGTAACGGTCGATCATGAACGACTGCGAACGCCGAGGAGGAAAGGCTGGAGGGCCGCTGATCGGTGGATCCCTTCGAAGTCCTTGGAGATCCACTACTAAACCATCCGGATGCATCTCGGCGCCGGCAGGTATGGGCGACGCAAATCTGCCTCTGATCGACCTAGCCGCAGCGATGACATGGGTGACATCCACAAGCCCCCTCGACCTCGCTATCAGGCTCGCGGACCCGGCTATACACCTTCGCTGCCCTCGGGTTTTGCGCTGGAATTTCCAACCAAGAAGTTGACCACGGCCTGCAGGCCCATCGGGACAAAGCAGAAGACCGGAGCGATCTTGAAGGCGGTATCGGGGATCTCGAACACCGGCGTTCTGAGGCCGAGAAACTCCCAGACGTGCCAAAGCTGGAGCATCACGTAGCACGACAACAGCACCACCGAGACATCGGTGATGCGCTCACAAACCGCGCGGGCACGCGGGCCGAGCATGTCGACGAGGGCCGTCACCACGATATGGCGGCGGCTCCGGTATAGCACGAAGGCCATCAGGAACACGATCCATGTAATGACCAGCCGGGTCAGCTCCGCCGATCCCAAAATGCCCCGCCCCAGAACATAGCGCAGCACTACCTCGGCAAGAATTCCGACCACCAGCGCCAGAAGGAGGCCCTGCGAAATCCGCAGGTAGGCCTTGCTGACGTGGCCGAGAAGAGTGTCGAGATGGGTCATGCGCTAGCTCCGGGGCGGGGCGGGGAGGATCACTGGATATCGCGGATCGCGTCGTAGAGACCTTCGCCCCAGAGGCCCTCGGCCTCCTGCTCATGCGCGGCGGCGGTGAGCTTTTCGGCAAAGGCGGTGCGGTCGACCTCGATGATGGTGGCGCCGTCGGCCTTGAGCTGGTCCGCGATGGTGGCCGCAGCCTCCTCGATGAGCTCCTTGGAGTAGTCCGAGGCCACGGCGGCGGCATCGAGCAGGATCTGCTGCTGCGCCTCGTCGAGCTGGCCCCAACGCATCCCGTTCATAGCCACGGTGATCGAGTCATACACGTGGTTGGTGCGGGTGACATAGGGCGCGGCAAGGTGGAACTTCTGGCTCAGCACCGAGTCGTAGGGGCTTTCCATCGCGTCGGTCATGCCGGTCTTGAGCGCTTGGAAACTATCGGCCCAAGGCACCTGCGTGGGGTTGGTGCCCAGCGTGGCCCAGGTCTTGATGTAGGAGGGGATGCCCGGCACCCGGAACTTGAGACCAGTCAGATCGTCTGGAGTGTTCACCGGCTTGGTCGAGACCACCACGCGCGGCAGCTTGGCCCAATCGTCCCCGATCATCTTGATGCCCGCTTCCTCCAGCAGTTTGTCCTCCATCGCCGTGGCCATGTCACTGTCGAGAAAGGCCTGAAAGTGATCGCCGTCGCGGAAGGTGAAGCCCCATGAGACGACGTTGAAATCCTTCTCGAAGTTGCCGTAGTTCGACAGGCTTTCCACCACCATGTCGAGCACACCCGCCCGCATCTGCTGAATCGCCTTCTCGCCCGAGCCGAGCTGGCCGCCGGGAAAGACCTGAATCTCGATATCGCCGCCGGATTTTTCCGCGACCTCCTCCGCGAACTTCGTCGCGGTCATGCAGGTGGCCGAGGTCTCCGCCGACGGGCAGGCGAGCCGATAGGTCGCGGCCTGCGCGGCGCCTGCGAGGGTTGCGGCCGCGAGGGCCAGCGTGGCTGTGTGAATCATCTTCATGGTTTTCCTCCCTTGATGAATGGTGGTGTCGGGTCAGCGTCCGGGCAGCAGCAGCTCGCCGGGATATGTCACGATGGACGGGACATAGGTGATGAGCAGCAGCACCAGCAGGATCGGAATGAGAAACGGCAGGATCGCCTTCGCCGTGTCGATAAAGCGGATCTCGGCGATCTCGGTGACGATATAGAGGCACCAGCCGAGCGGCGGGGTGATGAGGCCCACGGTAAGGTTGAGCACGATCACTACGCCCAGGTGCACCGGGTCGACCCCAAGCGCCACACCCATGCCCACGAGGGTGGGCGTGAAGATGACGAGTATCGAGGTCAGGCTCATGATGGTGCCGAGCAGCAGCAAGATCACGTTCATCGCGAAGAGAAAGGCGATCTGCCCGTAGCCGGAGCGGTGAAAGAATTCGGCCATCGCATCGGGCAGTTGCTCGGTCGTGACGAGCCAGCCGAAGAGCGAGGACATGCCGAGGATGAACATGATCTGGGTGGTGGTGACGAGCGCCTCCTCCAGCATCGGGCCGAGGTTGCGCCACTTCATGTCGCCGTAGAGCATCGAGACCACACAGGCATAGGCCACGGCGATCACGCCTGCTTCTGTCGGGGTGACGATGCCAAAGACGAGGCCGGCGAGGATCACGAAGGGCGTGGCGAGCGGAGGCGCGTTGCGGATGAAGCTGCGGCCGATCTCGCAGAGCGAGGCGCGCACCTCCGGCTCCACGCCCTCGCGCTTGGCCGCGAAGTAGACGTAGACCATCATGAAAAGTCCCAGCAGCAAGCCCGGCACCAGCCCGCCGATAAAGAGGGCGGGGATCGAAACGTCGGTCATCGAGCCATAGAGCACCATCAGGATCGACGGCGGGATGATCGGGCCGATACAGCTTGAGGCAGCGGTGACGGCGGCGCTGAACGGGCGCGAATAGCCCGCCTTCACCATCGCCTTGATCTCAATCCGCCCCAGCCCGGCGGTATCGGCCACCGCCGAGCCGGAGATGCCGGCAAAGAACAGGCTGGAGAGAATGTTCACATGCGCCAGCCCACCCCGGATGTGTCCCACCAGCAGCCCGGCGAAGCGGAAGATGCGCTCGGTCACACCACCCACGTTCATGATCTCGCCCGCCAGCACGAAGAAGGGGATCGCGAGCAACGTGACGCCGCCGAGGCTCTCGACCATCGAGAAGATGAAGATCGAGGGCATCACGTCGCCCAGCAGGATGTAGACCATCGAGGCCACGCCCATCGCCAGCGCGACCGGCGCGCCGATGGCCATGAAGAAGGCAAAGGTGATGAGCAGCGCGGCAAAGGCCATGACGGTCAGTCTCCCAAGTATGCGTTCTCGGCGCGCAGCCGCGCTTGCAGGGCGCTCACTTCCACCTGCCGCAGCTCGCCCTGCGCCTGGATCGCCAGAGCCGCGCCGGTGCCCGCGGCATGGCCCATCGCCATCGCCGTGGGCATGACCCGAAGTGCGGCAAAGGCCTCGTGGGTTGCGCTAATGCCGCGCCCGGCCACTGCCACGTTGCGCAGCCCCTCGGGCAGCAACGCTCGCCAGGGGATGTTGTAATGGTGGTCCTCGGAGAACTCGATGAAGGTAATCTCCTTGCCTGTAGGCTTGTGGACATCGATTGGGTAAGCCCCGGCGGCGACGGTATCGTCAAACCTCTCACCCCGCGTGATGTCCTCTCGCGTCACCACGTAGTCTCCCCGCACGCGGCGCGTATCGCGAATGCCGAGTTGCGGCGCAATGGCCGAAAGGCGCGCCTCGCCGCAGCCCGGCATATGCACGGTGAGAAAGCGAGAGATCTCCAGCGCCTGCCGTCGCCCCTCAATCTCGCCGGCACTCACCGAAAAGGGGTCGTCGGGGTCCACCGAGACGCGGGAAATGTTGAACCACGCGGCATTGGCACCCGGCACGCGGGAGTAATGCAGCGCAGCGCGGGGGAGCGCGCCGCTCTCCAGTCCTTCGGCCACCACCCGGTCTCGATCGGCCCGGCTCATGCCCTCCAGGGCGGCAATGTCCACCGGCGCCATCTCGAACATCATGGTGCCGGGTTGCAGCGCCTCGCCCTCGTTCAAGCCAAGGAAACGGCCACCGGCGACGGTGACGAGGCTCATGTCGCCCGACGCATCGATGTAACAGGCGGCGCGCAGCGTTAGCGGCTTGCCCGCCGCCCAAACCCTCAGCTCTGTGACATGGCCGCCCTCGCAGGCCGCGCCCATGTTGACCGACTTGAACAGAATGCGCACGCCCGCCTCGATCAGCATCTGCTCCAGCGAGACCTTCAGCACCTGCGCGTCATACTCGATGCGGTTCATCACGTGGCCGGTCGACATCACGAAGGTGCCCAGCGGCCCGCATCCGCCATCGGCCCTGAGCCGCTCCACGATCTCCTCGGCCACACCGCGGATCACGGTGCGGCCCGACCGGGTTTGCCAGCCGACGAACTGGCCCACCATTCCCGCCGTCGCCGCGCCGCCCAAGAAGGCGTTCTGTTCGATCAGCAGCACCTTCGCACCATTGCGGGCCGCTGTCAGCGCTGCGGCGCAACCGGCCATGCCGCCGCCCACGACGATCACATCGCATTCCGCGTCTGCGCGCAGGGGGGCGCTGGTATCTGGCATTCGGTGACCTCCTCCCGGTCGTCTGGTGCGCCCGACCCTAGTTGAAGCGAGCGACGGAGACGATTAACATTAGATCCGACGGCTTTAACGTTTGGTTAAATGCCGGCAAGCAGGGGGAACATGGATGATTTCGATCCGGCAGGTGGAGGTGATCCGCGCCGTCATGGTCGCCCGTTCGGTCAGCGGCGCAGCACAGCTGCTCAACGTCTCCCCCGCCGCCGTCAGCCGGATGCTGCGCCATACCGAGAGCCAGATCGGCTTCGCACTGTTCTCGCGCACACCCAATGGCTTCGTGCCCATGCCCGAGGCCCACGCGCTGCTCGACGATCTCGAACAGGTCCACAGCAGCCTCTCCCGCATCGAGGCCCGCCTCACCGGACCGGCACGCACCGAGACCGCCCTACGCATCGGCACCTCGCCCGGCCTCGGCCTCAGCGTGGTGCCCCACGCGCTCTCCCGGCTTCAGGCCCGCCAGCCTGACCTTCGCTTCGAGCTGGGGGTCATGCACGTCGACGAGGTGCTGCCCCTGCTCGAATTCCGCCGCTACGACTTTGCCCTGACGATCTACGAGATCGACGACCCAAGGCTCAACATCCGGAAAATTGCAGAGGCCCCGCTGGTCTGCCTGATGTCCCTCGACCACCCGCTCGCCGGGCGTGAGCAGGTGACACTCGAAGAGATCGCCGCTCATCCGGTGATCGGCTACAACCCCCAGGCCTTTCAGCAGCAACTGATCGACGACATGTTCCGCAGCCGCGGACTCGCCCCGGATTACCGCGCCCGCTGCCGGGTGATGAGCACCGCCTGCGTGCTGGTGCAGGAAAACCTCGGCCTCACCCTGCTCGACCGCTTCACTGTCCACGGGCGCATCCCTGAGGGCACCTGCGTCGCCGCCATCGACATCGACTACTGCTTCCCGCTGAACGTGATCAGCATGCGCGATGCGCCACTGTCACGCGACGCGGAGGGGTTTCTGGCCGAAGTGGAACACATGTTGGCCAACTGAGCCACGTCACGAGGTGAGGGGAGTGCCACACTCAATCGCGGCGCGGGCTACTCCTACGCGCACGGTTTGTAGCGAGGCACCGAAGGACTCGAGAACCTCAGTGATGGGCTAACGTTCAATGATCCGCATTGTAATCTGCTCTCGAGTTCAGACGGTGAGACGAGCGCTTTATTGTGGATTGTCCATCCTTCGGTTTTTTCGGCTGAAGATTGGCAATGGTATGCTAAGCGCGCATCGGATGACCAACCTTCTAATACTTCACATCTAGCTCATAGATCTGCGCTGTCCCGCTCCGGTCGGATGTAAACACAACCTTCCGTCCGTCCGGTGAGAACCGTGGATGCGGGTGGGTGTGCTGCGGGGCATGCACCTTTACCGGCCCTTTGTTGTAGGGGAAGGGATCGGCCCAGTGCGCCCCTTGCGAGCTGGCCTCCGGGCGGTGAAGCGGGGCCGGTGGGGCGGAGTCGTCGAGCGCGAGCAGGTGCAGGCCACGGTCGGGAAAGTTGGTATCGCAGATCAGGCGGGCGCCTGTGGCGTCGGGCGCACCGTGCCAGACCGGGAAGTCGGTCAGCATCCGCACCTCGCCGCTGTCCGGGTCGATCTCGCCGAAGCCCTTGGGCCAGTCGACAAAGAGCACGGTCCGGTGCCCGGGGCGCCAGACCTCATGGGTGATCCACTGCATCTCGTGCGCGCGCTCGAAGATGCGGCGGGCGTTGCTCTGCCGGTCCGTCACCCAGACCCGGTCGGTCATGGGCCCCGCATAGAGGATCAGGTTATCATCGTCTGGGCAGAACTGCGGGTGGCCGATGGTGGGCGCTTCCAGGAAAACCTCCGCGCTCTGCGTCTCGGTATCCACCAACCAGAACCGGCTGACCGCGCCGCTCTTCACCGGCACCGCCCAGTAGCGCCCGCAGGCCGAAAGCGCCGTGGTGCCCATCGCCGCACCAACCATCCCGGCCTCGCGCATCTCGCGGCTGTCGAAGTGGGCCAGCACTTCCACCCTGCCGTCGCGCGGCGACACCCGTTTGCCCTCCTGCCCGGCGACGAAATAGATCCAGTCGCCGTCGCGCGAGGGGATCACCGACCACTCGGCCAATGCGGGCTCTTCGGTGAGCTGCACCAGGTCGGCACCCGGCGCTGGCTCAATGAAGATCTGCGGGCTGCCGGTGCGGTGCGAGATTAGCAGCAGAAAGCTCATCGCCGCGTCCCAAGCGTCAACAAAGAAGAACGGGTGATGGTGTATCGAGCCGTGCTGCGTAATCTGGCGGAGGGTCGCGCCGGTGCCGTCGTTGAACGGCACCGACTCGGAGCGGTGGTGGATGTAGGGCATGGTTACTCTGCGGGGTTGGGAACCGTGCGTGCACTGCTGCGGGCGGTGACGGCCACGACAATCACCATGGACCAGCCTGCGGTCAGCGCCACCAGCCAGGCGGTGCTGCCCGAAGGCGCGATCACCGCGACCAGCCCGGCGAGGCCGATGGGCAGGCGCGTGGCCCAGCCCAGCGGGCGCATCGCCCAGCCGCCGAAGGCCACGGCCCAGAGCGCGGTGCTGACCAGCAGAGAGAACGCACTGAAGGCGTTTTGCCCCGCGCTGCCCTGGGCCAGCACGCCCGGGTCGAAGACAAAGGCGAAGGGCACGAAAAAGGCCACCAGGCTGAGCCCGAAGGCCGAGAGGCTGGTGTGCACGGCAGAGGCCTTGCCCACCGCTGCGGCAGCGAAGGAGGCCAGCGCCACCGGCGGCGTCACCATCGAGAGCACGCAATAGTAGAAGATGAAGAAGTGCGCCGCGAGCGGGGCGATGCCGAGGTCTTCGATGGCCGGCACAAAGAGCACCGCGCCGATGATATAGGCGGCCACCGTGGGCAGCCCCATGCCCATGATGATGCAGCCGACCATGGCCAACATCAGGGAGGCATAGATCGAGCCTTCGGAGAGCGACAGCAGCGAGCCCGCGAACTTCAGCGCGAGGTTCGATTGCACGGCGACAGCGATGACAAGACCGATGGCGGCGATCGGCACGGCCACCTCGGCCGCCTGGCGCGGGGCGTCCCGCAGAGCCTCAGCGATCTGCTTCCAGCCGATCCGCGTGGACGCGCGGAGAAAGGGAACCACGAGGCAGGCGAGGGAGGCCACAACCGCCGAGTAGGAGGCCGAGTAGCCACTCACCAGCAGCCCGATCAGCACCAACGGCGGCAGGATCAGATGGAGGCGCGGGCCAATGGCCGGGGTCTGCGACACCTCCTCCGAGGTCAGCGCCCGCACCCCGTCGCGGCGGGCGGACAGGTCCACCACCAGCAGCAGCGCGAGGTAGAAGGCGACCGCCGGAATCAGGCCCGCCAGCGCGATCTGGGCGTAGGGCATGCCGAGCAGCTCGGCCATGATGAAGGCGGCAACGCCCATGATCGGCGGCATGAGTTGCCCGCCGGTGGAGGCAATGGCCTCGATCCCTGCGGCCCGGGCAGCGGGCACACCGGTGCGCTTCATCAGCGGAATGGTAAAGACGCCGGTGGAAACCACGTTGGCCACGGCGGAGCCAGAGATAGAGCCCATCAGCGAGGAGCCGATGATGGCGGCCTTGGCGGTTCCGCCGGTGGCGCGTCCGGCTGCGCGGATGGCGAGGTCGATGAACAGCTGCCCACCGCCCACCGCCGCGTAGAAGGCGCCGAAGAGGATGAAGTAGAAGACAAAGCTGACCGAGGTGGATGTGGTGATGCCAAGCACGCCCGCCGTGGTCATGGTGGTGATCTCGGTCGCCGCCTCCACGCCGAAGCCACGGAAGCTCAGCCAGCCGGGCAGCACGTTGCCCCAGAAGGCATAGGCGATGAACGCCAGCAGAACCCACACCAGCACCCAGCCCACCGCGCGGCGGGAGCCTTCAAGCAGGAGGAATACAAGGAGCGCACCGAACAGGATATCGATCGTGAAGATTGGAGAGACATTCTCCATCCGGGTCGTCAGCCGCTCGAAGCCGGTGAGGTAGTAGCTCAGCACCGCGAGCGCGGCGAGAATGGCCGCTGCATCCAGTCCGATCCGCAGCCAGCGCGGCAGGCGAGGGTTGGTGAGCGGCTTGTAGAGAAACAGAAGGACAAGCGCGAAGGCTAGGTGAACCGGGCGCTCGAAGAGCGGCTGTTGCGGTTCGAACAGCAGCCAGACCTGGAAGGCGATCATCGCCACGCCAACGACAAAGGCGGCAGTCAGGGCGGGGCTCTTCAGGATCATCTCGCGCATGGTTTCCTCCCTGGGCGCAAAACGGGTGTCGAAGTGGGGTGCCGGGGGAAAACAAAAAGCAGAGGCAGAAGGGGGGGTACTCCACAAGCAAGGATACCCCCAAGCGGGAGGGAGCGAAGGAGTGAGAGTGACGACCGGGTTTGT